>NZ_CP139000.1:0-2500 GCF_044597075.1 Zobellia russellii
TAAAAAAGGGTGTTACATTTGCAGCCCGCTAAACAGGTATGAAGATGTTTGTTAAGTAGGGGTTAAAAAAGAGTAAACGTTCCTTGTGATATATTGTTTTGAGACGGCGAAAAAAAAGATTTCGATTTTTTTTAAAAGAAAGTTGCCGGTTAGAAAAACAGTTGTATATTTGCAGCCGCTTAGACAGACAGTAAGATGTTCGGAAGGCGTTTCCCGGGAGACCGGGAGGGATATAGAAGTTCATTTGACATATTGTGGAGACAGCGTAAAGGGATGAATTGGGAAACCTTTTTGTTCCGATGAATTACGAAACAACATACAGATTAGAGTTTAAGATTTTTATTTTAGGATGAGAGTCGGGGCCGGGAAATTTTCGGGGTTGAGAGACTTATAACATATAATGAAACAACGATGAAGAGTTTGATCCTGGCTCAGGATGAACGCTAGCGGCAGGCCTAACACATGCAAGTCGAGGGGTAACAAGTCTAGCTTGCTAGATGTTGACGACCGGCGCACGGGTGCGCAACGCGTATACAATCTGCCCCCTACTGTGGGATAGCCCAGAGAAATTTGGATTAATACCACATGGTACCATATTACGGCATCGTATTTATGGTTAAAGGTTACGGTAGGGGATGAGTATGCGTCCCATTAGTTAGTTGGCGAGGTAACGGCTCACCAAGACCGCGATGGGTAGGGGCCCTGAGAGGGGGATCCCCCACACTGGTACTGAGACACGGACCAGACTCCTACGGGAGGCAGCAGTGAGGAATATTGGACAATGGGCGGGAGCCTGATCCAGCCATGCCGCGTGCAGGAAGAATGCCCTATGGGTAGTAAACTGCTTTTATACGGGAAGAAAAAGGGCTACGTGTAGCCCACTGACGGTACCGTAAGAATAAGGACCGGCTAACTCCGTGCCAGCAGCCGCGGTAATACGGAGGGTCCGAGCGTTATCCGGAATTATTGGGTTTAAAGGGTCCGTAGGCGGGCCGATAAGTCAGGGGTGAAAGTCTGCCGCTCAACGGTAGAATTGCCTTTGATACTGTCGGTCTTGAGTTATGGTGAAGTTGGCGGAATATGTAGTGTAGCGGTGAAATGCATAGATATTACATAGAACACCGATTGCGAAGGCAGCTGACTAACCATCGACTGACGCTGATGGACGAAAGCGTGGGGAGCGAACAGGATTAGATACCCTGGTAGTCCACGCCGTAAACGATGGATACTAGCTGTCCGGGTCCTTGAGACCTGGGCGGCCAAGCGAAAGTGATAAGTATCCCACCTGGGGAGTACGTTCGCAAGAATGAAACTCAAAGGAATTGACGGGGGCCCGCACAAGCGGTGGAGCATGTGGTTTAATTCGATGATACGCGAGGAACCTTACCAGGGCTTAAATGCATATTGACAGGGTCAGAGATGACTTTTCCTTCGGGCAATTTGCAAGGTGCTGCATGGTTGTCGTCAGCTCGTGCCGTGAGGTGTCAGGTTAAGTCCTATAACGAGCGCAACCCCTACCGTTAGTTGCCAGCGAGTCATGTCGGGGACTCTAACGGGACTGCCGGTGCAAACCGTGAGGAAGGTGGGGACGACGTCAAATCATCACGGCCCTTACGTCCTGGGCCACACACGTGCTACAATGGCCGGTACAGCGGGAAGCCATGCGGTAACGCAGAGCGGATCCACAAAACCGGTCACAGTTCGGATCGGGGTCTGCAACTCGACCCCGTGAAGCTGGAATCGCTAGTAATCGGATATCAGCCATGATCCGGTGAATACGTTCCCGGGCCTTGTACACACCGCCCGTCAAGCCATGGAAGCCGGGAGTGCCTGAAGTCCGTCACCGCAAGGAGCGGCCTAGGGCAAGATCGGTAACTAGGGCTAAGTCGTAACAAGGTAGCCGTACCGGAAGGTGCGGCTGGAACACCTCCTTTCTAGAGCTTCGGCCTTCGGAATTGTCAAGGGCCCCGACGCCTCGTTCTAAATATTCAAGTCGTACAAGATCTGTAAGTATAGGATAGAGTCTCCACATTAATAATATAAGATACCTCTTTTGGTACGGAGTACAAAGAGTGGTAGGGACAGTCCCATAGCTCAGCTGGTTAGAGCGCTACACTGATAATGTAGAGGTCGGCAGTTCGAGTCTGCCTGGGACTACAAAGGGCACCTTTTGTTAGGTGCGCACGTTCATTGAGAATAATATTGAATAGGAAATTCTAGAAGTTGAGTAGTAGTTGGAAGTACTGACTACTGACTACTATATGCTAACTACTAGTATATGGGGGATTAGCTCAGCTGGCTAGAGCGCCTGCCTTGCACGCAGGAGGTCATCGGTTCGACTCCGATATTCTCCACCAGGCGGTGCCTGGAGATAATTGATTTGTCTTCAAGTATTGCATGAGTGGCCACAAGGGTAATTTTTAATTGTCCGTGGCGACTCGCCACAAGTTCATTGACATATTGGGACAGGACGTATATCTTTCGGGATATATGTACTGAA
>NZ_CP139000.1:7500-2405000 GCF_044597075.1 Zobellia russellii
GTTACGAGATAGATAAAAGTGGAATCCCTACTTTTTTGAGGAAAATGGAATCCAAAGTAATCATGGATAAAATGGTTCCATCTACAAATGAACGAAAATTAAACCGAACTATATTAACTAGCGGTGAAGGTGAAATTTGGCATAAAGTTGCATCAGGAGAAGCTATAGAGAAGCTCCCGGATGGTTCATATATCGTTAACGACGAAAGTTATTTTGTGAATTTTTCAGACGACAGTCTTGTTCCTACAATTAGTGAAGCGAATGGGATTGATGAACTATTGGTGAAAATTCCAACAGGAGAGCAAAAGGTTGAGTATAGTATCATTTGGTAAAAAACAGAGCATGCAGACTTTATATAAAACAATATTTTTTTTAGTACTATTTGGTAGTTGTCAATTTGGAGTGGCTCAATCGGCCATGGCCAAAAAAGAAGCTCAATTCTATGACATTGTTGATGTGCCCATTCCGGATGATGTTATTTTGGAGGTTGGTGGTTTAGCTCTTACAGACGATGATAAATTGGGTGTTTCAACCAGAAGGGGGGAAGTTTGGGTTATAGATAACCCGTATAGTAAATCGCCTTCCTATACAAAATTTGCGAGCGGGATGCATGAAGCTTTAGGTCTAAATTATAAAGACAAAAGTTTTTATCTCGCACAAAGAGGTGAGCTTACCAAGCTAACGGATAAGGACAATAATGACGTTGCAGACGTGTACAAGACCATTTATTCCTGGCCGCTTTCGGGTAATTATCACGATTATTCGTACGGTCCAAAATTTACGGAGAATGGTGATATGTTGGTCACGCTGAATTTATCTTGGATAGGTCATGGAGCTAGTTTGGTAAAATGGCGAGGATGGATGTTGAGAATAACACCGGAAGGACAAATGACTCCGATCGCAACTGGTTTGCGTTCCCCATCAGGATTTGTTATTAATGGTGCTGGAGATGTTTTTTACTCGGAAAACCAAGGAGACTGGGTAGGCTCAGGAAGAATAACCCACTTAGAGAAAGGAACCTTTGCTGGTAATCCTGAAGGGTTGGTTTGGACAGGTGACCCTCAATCCCCATTAAAACTTAAAAAAGAGGATATTGAGGAACAATCTGGATTAAGTCTATATGAGTATTCAAAAAAAGTTCCGGAATTAAGAGCGCCTGCTATTTGGCTGCCACATACTATATTGGGTATTTCTACTTCGGATATGATTTATGATACCACTGAGGGCAAGTTTGGCCCATTTGAAGGACAAATGTTCGTGGGTGATCAGGGACATAGCAAAATTATGAGGGTTTACATGGAGAAGATAAATGGAGTTTACCAAGGTGCCGTTTTCCCCTTTGTAGAGGGATTCTCATCCGGGATTTTAAGAATGTTATGGGGAAGCGATAACAGTATGTTCGTAGGGATGACAAGTAGAGGTTGGTCATCTACAGGAAGAAAAATGTTCGGTTTACAGAGATTGAAATGGAATGGAAAGATTCCTTTTGAGATTAAAACCATGAAGGCCGAAGATGATGGTTTTCTTTTGGAGTTCACGAAGCCTGTAAATAAAAAAATGGCCACGGATATTTCTAGTTACCAAATTACAACCTTTAATTATTTGTACCATAATACTTATGGTAGTCCTATTGTTGACCAACAAAAGGCCAAGGTAACAAGCGTCAAAGTTTCGGAAGACGGCCTTTCCGCTCGTTTAACGGTTAGTGGTATGAAATTGGGTTTTATTCACCAGTTAAAAATTCCTGATCTAAAAGCAACTACGGGAGAAAAACTTTTACATGATACGGGCTACTATACGCTAAATGAGGTTCCTGGTGGTACCTTAAAATCTGTTCCAATTGAAACTGAATCCGGTAAAGGTGGTTTGGCGCAGCCTAAAAGAGTAAACGAGATGCCGTTAACTTGGGTTAATGGACCGGACAAGAAAATCGTAATCAGTACTAAGCCAGGTCTTAAATATGATATAACCGAGTTAAAACTCAAAAGAAAATCCAAGGTAGAAATTACGTTTAATAATAATGATGATATGCTTCACAATCTCGTGATTACGGATAGAGGAGAAAGTTCGGTAAACGAAGTAGGCGATTTGGCGCTGCACTTGGGGCTTGATGGGGCGGACTTAAATTATGTACCCGATTCCGATTTGGTATTGGTTCATACCGGTATCGTTCAACCAGAATCAGAAGAGACTATCTATTTTGATACTCCCCAATTTGCCGGTGAATATTGGATTGTTTGTACTTTTCCCGGACACTCGGCTTCAATGCGTATTAAACTAATCGTTGAATAATCGATTTCAAGTTTTTACAGGACTTTCATGTAATGGCAGTAAAAGATTTCTTTTGAAAAAACATGAGGAAATAGTGCTTCATTCTAAAGTGGAGCACTATTTTGTTACAAATAGAGGCTCATGTATTTCTGTTTGTTGAATTACTTAAAACCTTCTGTAATCTTGACCTTTAACATACATCTCACTTTATAAAAAGATTTTCTTTATTATTTTAAACGATGCCGGTTATCACTGGTTTCTCATGTATTTGATCACTGTTTAGTGTATCTTTAAACGATATTAGTATAGCATAAAGATTTTGTGTAGAATGAAGTTATTTACATCCCCTATTTTTCTTGGTACCCTCCTTATTTTTTTGACTAATTGTACAACTTCTTATGATGAACCACGTATCTCTTTAGAGGGTTATGAGGTGGAATCCGGTTTTGAGTTGGATGTTGTAGCTTCAGAACCCTATTTAAAAGCTCCTGTAGCTATTGATTTTGATAATCAAGGTAGAATTTGGGTGGTACAAATGCCGGGTTATATGAACGATATGCAGGGCAGTGATGAGACCAAACCGATAGGAAGTATTGATATATTGGAAGATTTGGATAATGACGGAATTGTAGATCATACCAAAACTTTCCTAGATAGTCTGGTAATGCCTAGGGCTCTGGCCCATGTATATGGGGGACTGTTATACTCAGAACCTCCTTTTCTTTATTTTACAGAGATAAATGATGACAAGCCGGTTAATAGGGTAGTGGTAGATTCAATTTATGCCGTAGAGGGTAATCCGGAACATCAACCAAATGGTTTAATGATGAATGTGGATAACTGGATTTATAATGCAAAATCCAATTTCCGATACAGACGTGAAAATGGGGTGTGGAAAAAAGAAGCCACCACTTTTAGAGGGCAGTGGGGAATAAGTCACGATAATTTTGGAAGACTATATTTTAACGATAATTCAAGACAGTTGTTAGGGGACCATGTATTGCCCAATGTACTGGTGAAAAATAAATACTTTACACCGGAATTTGGAGTGAATAGAATGTTGACGAAGGACCAACGTGTCTATCCTAAACACGCAACTACAGTGAACAGAGGTTATGCAAAAGGAGTTTTAAATCAGGATAGTATACTGGTAAAGGCTACTGCAGCCTGTGCTCCTTTGGTGTATAGGGGGGGTGAGTTTTCGGCGGAGTATGATGAGAACGTTTTTGTCTGTATCCCCGAAGGTAATCTCATTAAGAGAAATATTTTAACCTTTACAGGAGACTCAACTATTGCGAAACAGGCTTACGAAAACAAAGAGTTTCTAACTTCAACGGACGAAGGGTTCAGACCGGTAAACTTAAACAATGGCCCTGATGGAAGCATGTATATAACGGATATGCATAGGGGTATGATAGGCCATCATGCATATTTGAGTCCTTATCTAAAGAAAAAAGTTGCAGTCAATAAACTGGATACCTTAATTAACTTTGGACGTATACTTAGAGTTAAGAAAATGGGGCAACCAAAGAAGACTTTACAAAACTTTGATGACTTGAAGTCTATGCAACTTGTTGCATTGTTGAAAGACAGCAACGGTTGGGTTAGGGACCGTGCCCAGCAAGTACTTGTTTACAGGCAGGATAAGAATGTAGTAGGAGAGTTGGAGGGGCTTGTTCTAGGTGAACAAAATTCAGTTTCTCAAATACACGCGCTCTATACCCTTGAAGGTCTTAGCGCACTATCTTATGACCTTCTAAAAGAGGTTGCCCTAAAAGGTTCTCCGGAACTTGGAGCACATGCACTTGTACTTATTGAGCCCTTTCTAAAAGAAGCTGGCGCGAAGAAGAATATGGAGTTGGTCAAAGAACTTATAGCAAGAAATAACGTAACGATAAATCTTTATCTCAGCAGTATAATGGGTAGTTTGGTTTCGTTGGATAAAGAACAGTTTTTGCCAATTATGGAAGAATTGAGCAGTTTATATTCAAAGAAACCCATTTTTACCGAGGCTTTGGTGAGTGGGGTAAAAGGCGATGAACAAATATTAAAAGAAGCAATAGCACCTACAAATAAAATGCTTGCTGAAGCCTTAGCTACAAGTGATGAAAAGCGAAAAGAAGATAAGGTCAACCCTATTTTCGCTAGAAAATCCTTGGTAGAGGACACAAGAACAAGTGGAGCTAAAATGTTCTATGAGATTTGTGCATCTTGCCATGGAGTAAACGGGCAAGGTATTGAAGGGCTTGCACCACCGTTAATGGGCTCTGAGCATGTAGCAAACACAGAAAGACTTGGTCTTATTATTCTGCATGGGCTTGAAGGTCCTGTTACGGTTAAGGGAAAAAGGTATGATTTAAATCTAGCTATGCCAGGCCTTATTCGTAATGAAGATATTTCAAATAAAGATATTGCCGATATTATCTCCTATGTGACCAACGCATTTTCTGATGTGCCAAGTAGATTAAAACTGGAAACAATAGAAGAGTTACGCAACACAAAGCCTAAAAGCGGAGCGGAGTACACGGAACAAGAATTATTGGACTATTCTAAAAAATAATACTTTGCTTAGTTGATAGCTTCTGTTGTGGAGCCCTGTGGGGCTTCAAAAACAGATTCGTCAGTTATTTTATCCAAAAAGCGAATGTCGCTAAAAAGGCGTACATGGTTTGTGCTTTCTCCAAGTTCTCCGTCCTTCCACGCAAAATTTTCCATTTTTGTTGGCATCATTAAACCTTGCACCTCTATATAGTCTGAATATACTTTTGCCGAATTTATTGATGCGTTCTGTTTATCAAAGAAGGAAACTGAATAGGTAAGTATCTCCAACCGAAAAGTCTCAGGGTTTAAGAAGAGGTAATATACGTCCTCCGGGGTAAGCCCAACTTCTGAGCCAAAAGTGATTTTTAAAGTTTCGTAGGCTTTTCCGTTAATAACGGATTCTCCCTCTTCGGAAGCAATTACGCCCGGGTCTTTCAGTAAGAAAGGCACTCCAATAAAGTAAAAGTCTAAATTATAGTAAAACGCCGCAGATTTGCCCGGTACTTTAGAAGCATCGGGTTTGGCCCATGCCACTTTACCATCAAAGCCTACCTCGTAATCCTTAGATTTTAGGTAGGCTCTGCGGTCCTTAATATTAGTAAGTTGGTAAACAGTCTTGCCCTTTTCGGTTAGGTTGTACGAAAGTCCGGTAAATGACCTCCAAGCATCGATGCCGCCGTGTGCGTTGATACATTTGTCTAACAGGCTTATGTCTTCAATTGTTACGGATGTTTCGGAAACATCTGGAACTTTACTTTTAGGTTTTTTTTCGGTCTCTTTGCATGAGATTAATAAACAAAAAAGCGCTACTGTAATGGTGGTATGAATTGTTTTCAATTTGCCGTTTTAAGCAAAATTAGTCCAACCTTATCTATTTTCCTATTGGGGAGTCGTCGCATTTTAAATCGCCCACTACATATTGCAGTCCGTCCAAGAAAAATTGTAATAACTCCGGATGGTCTAAACTTTGCGCATTGTGAGATGGCGAGCTATAAAAAACACGGCCTTTTCCATGTCTTTTTATCCACGAAACATAATTGACTTTTTCATCAACTTCTTTTCTCATTCCCTCCAATTTATCTATTTCAATATATAGCAGTGGTCTAAAGTTGTAATCAAAGTAAGCGTTATTAAAAAAATATGGTTCATCTACATGTGTAAGTCCGTTTCCGTTAAATGCTCGCACTAAAGGATGTTTTGGGTCTACTTCCTTAACGTGCATTTCTTGCTGTTTAGGATGGTAGTCAAAGCTTCCGCCTGTCATTTCACTAAACTTTTTGGAATTGTTCTGAACGGTAATAGCCCCGTGCAATATCATAAGACCACCGCCTTTGGCCACATAGTCTAACAAATTGGTCTCATATTGCTCGGCTAAAACTGCTATTTCATTATCGGGAAGGTTGGAGTTTTTTTGTAACAAATCCCAAAATAAATCCCTTTTAGGACCAGAAGGATTACAATTGTTAAATACGACAGCGTCATATTTTTTTAGGTTCTTTTTGTCAAAACTTTCAATGTCATACGCTATATGAACCTCGAATGCACCGGATTTTGTGCCAAGTATTTTTAACATTTCTGCATTATGGGGAATGGTCCAGTGATCAAATCCTGTTGCTTTTGAAAAAACTAAAATTTTCTTTTTGGAAACGTTTTTCACTGTAGGTTCGGACGGAGCCAGTTTTTCTATCTTGGCCAGCCATTCTTCGGTAATTTTAAAATCTTCAATTTGTTGGGAAAAAATTAGTCCCGTAACAAGTAAAAATAGTGCGGTAATACTCTTTTTCATGGGTGGTAGTTGTCTTTAAATTTTAGTAGATTCTCGTTTTATTAATTTGTGTTTGATAAGTATTTGATCCGCGGATTGAATGTTAATGGAGCCGCTTAAGTGGCTTATAATGCTCTCTCCTGCAAGAATTCCCATTTTGTATCCAGGATATTCTATGGTACTTAAGTTGGGTGATATTACTTCTGAGACAGGGTCATTGTTAAACCCAATAACCTTTATTTCTTCAGGAATGCTGTAGCCCTCTTTTTTTAATTCCTTTATGCAGTGCACGGCAAAGGTGTCGTTAGAAACGAAAATACCATCTACCTTGTGTTCGGAATTTTTTATTCTAGAAATAATGTCCTTTACGTTTTCTATGTTTAAATCGCTTTCGTACAGGTTTTCTTTTCTAAACGGAATGTTGTTTGAGTAAAGAGCTCTTTGGTAGCCATCAAACCTATTGACATATACGTTACGTTTAAGGTTACCACTTATATGAACAATATTCTTACAGCCCTGCTCAATTAAATGTTGTGTTGCGTCAAATCCTGCGGCATGGTTGTCTATGGAAATAGTAGGGCAGTTGGGTAAATCACATACCCTGTCAAAAAATAGGAGCGGAATTTTCCGATCTGTATAAGTAGTAAAGTGATCAAAATTTTCCGTTTCGTAAGCAAGGGATACTAGCAAGGCATCTACGCCACTGTCAAAAAGGGTCTTTGCATTGAGCTTCTCCTTTTCTTCGGACTCTAAAGATTGACTAATAATTAGATTGTAACCAATATCATTGGCTATTTTCTCAATACCGGATAAAACCGTAGACATGAAATTGGAGTTCAGTTTTGGTACGATTACCCCAATAGTATTGGATTTTTGTTTGCTAAGGTTGGCTGCGAATTTATTGGTCCTATAGCCGGTTTCTTTTGCAACCATTAATACCTTGTCCTTGGTTTTCTGGCTAATGGCCGGATGGTCGTTTAAACTTCTGCTGACCGTGGCCGGAGAGATATTTAGTTTCTGTGCCAGGTCGTATATCGTTACTTTTTTTGCCATTTTTGGTTAGTGCAATGTTACTGCAACAATATTACGCAACAAATTGAAATATACAAGGGTATTTCCGTAATAATTGTTTTAAAGAGGTTAAATTCGGGTAAATTCAAAGTTTTTGTGTGCAATTATAATGTAATTAACAAGTTTCGTGTAATTAATTTACGCAATCGGTTGCGTAATTCATAAATTTTTATAGTTTTGTTTTTTGTCAATTAGACCTAAATAATCAAACCCAATTTTAACTCACTCTTTATGAAACAATTATTAAGTGATTTTAAGCTCTTAAGACAATCGTTATGTCTCGTGGGGCTCGTATGGATTTTTTCGTTTTCGGCTTATGCTCAAGATGAATTTACTGTTACAGGAACTGTGACAGATGAATATGACGCTCCACTTCCCGGTGCTACTGTGGTAGAGAAGGGAACAACTAATGGCGTGTCTACAGATTTTGATGGAAACTATTCCATTTCCGTGGCTAATCAAAACTCAGTAATAGTAATTAGCTATATAGGTTATGCGGCTCAAGAAATTTCCGTGGCCGGAAATACTGAGGTAAATGTTTCGCTTGATCCCAGCGCTTCTTCATTGGATGAAGTCATTGTTGTAGGTTACGGAGCGGTCAAGAAAAAGGATTTAACAGGGTCGGTTGCTCAAGTTGATGCAGCTGAACTATCCAACCAATCCGTAAATTCGGTTACTGATGTTTTGCGCGGTAACGTAGCGGGACTTAATATAGGTTTTTCTGCATCACCAAAAGGAACGAGTCAGATTCAAATCAGGGGTAATAATAGTCTAACGGCAGGTACTAGCCCATTAATTGTTGTAGATGGTATACTTTATACAGGTGACCTTTCAGATATTAACCCGGCAGACATTGATAAATTAGATGTGTTAAAAGATGCTAGTTCAGCGGCTGTATATGGTGCGCGTGGAGCTGGTGGTGTCATCTTGGTAACTACTAAAAAAGGGTCTAGTGACAAACCTGTTATTACAATCAATTCCAGTGTTGGTTTTGCAAGTGAACAGAACCCGGTTAGGCCTTATAGCCCAGACGGTTATGCTAATTGGCGTGTGGATGTTTTTAAAAGTAGTAGAGGTCAGCTAGCCTCTGAAAACCCAGGTATATTTGATAATCCAAATAACCTGCCCGATGGTGTCTCAGTAGATGAGTGGCTGGCTTATACCGGTGCACAAGGAGACCCGACAACAGCATGGTTGACAAGGATAGGGTTTCAAGATGTTGAAGTGCAGAATTATCTAGCTGGCAAAAGTATTGATTGGTATGATAAAATAATGCAAACCGGCTTTAGAAATGAACAAAATGTAAGTATTTCCGGTCGCAACGGAGGATTGAATTATTACTGGTCTATTGGTCGGACATCCAATGAAGGCATTGTTGTTGGGGAAAAATTTGAAGCACTGCGATCGCGCTTAAATTTAGATGCCAAAGTAAATACTTGGCTAACCGTGGGAATGAACACCCAATTTGCGAAACGAAATGAAGGGTTTATTCCTGCTGATCAAAACCAGGTCTTTAGTTCCTCCCCTTGGGGTTCGGAATTTAATGATGAGGGTACTCTGTTAAGGATAAGCCCTCAAGATGATCCAGGAGCGGGTGCCTCATCAGCTTTTTTGCGACCAACTTATGATGATTTAGTTGATTTGGAACACACTTTCAATTCAAGGGTGTATGCTAAGGTGCAGTTGCCTTTGGGCTTTTCTTATGAACTTGGCTTTACGAATAGGTTGGATATTGAAGAATACTTTGTTCATGCATCTTCTTTAAACCCTAATAATGTCGTAGGACGCGCACAGAGGTGGAATAGAAAACAAAAGGAATATCAGTTGGATAATATTATACGCTGGGACAAAATAATAAATAAGCATACGTTTGGTCTAACGGCCCTATTTTATGCAGAAAAGTTTGAAACCTATACCACCATAGCTAACGCGAATACCTTTGAACCTAGTGATGCCTTAGGCTTTAGCAATTTACAAGCGGGTACAAATCAAACTGTGTTTACTGATGATGAAGAGACTACGGGAGATGCTATTATGACCAGGTTCAATTATAACTATGATTCTAGGTATAATTTGAGTTTAACTATGAGACGAGATGGGTATTCCGCATTTGGTCTTAACAATAAAAGAGCCTATTTTCCTTCTGTTGGAGGAGCTTGGACGGTATCTGAAGAGAATTTTTTTAAATCCGATTTTGTTACCTTTTTAAAACTGAGAGCATCCTATGGTGAGAATGGGAACAGAGGTTTTGGTAGTGCTAGAGGAATTAGTACTAGTCCTGATCCCGGAGGCTTTAGATCGTTCAATAATGAAAGAGGCTTGGGTGCATATGCGCAGTTGTCAGAGTTGTCCGGAGGTAATTATCTCAATGTAGATGGCGGCACCGTTGTTCCAGTTCCAACATTTAATAACAATACCATAGCAAATCCTGATTTGAGATGGGAAAGAACAAAGGCGGTCAATTTAGGACTTGACTTTAGCTTTGCGGGAGGTATTGTAGAGGGGTCTATTGATGCCTACCGAAATGTTACTACGGACTTAATCGTACGTAGGCAATTGCCAAGTGTAATAGGCTTTAACGAAGTTTTTACAAACTTAGGAGAAGTTCAGAATAAGGGTCTTGAATTTGTAGTTTCGACCCAAAACTACAACCGGGAGAACTTCAGCTGGAATACGAGTTTCAATTTTTCATTGAATAGAAATAAAATCAACGCCCTGTACGGAGACTTGGATGAAAACGGAAATGAACTTGATGATTTAACTACCCAAAGATTTATTGGTCAGGCAACGGATGTTATATGGGATTACGAGGTTTTGGGAGTTTGGCAAAACAATGAAGCGGCCCAAGCTGCGGAGCTTGGTTTTGAACCAGGTGATTTTAAATTAAGGGATGTTAATGGAGATGGCATTTTTACAGATGATGACAAGGTTTTTGTTGGCAACCGTTCACCTCAGTTTAATATGGGTATGTCCAACCGTTTTTCTTTTCTGAAAAATTTTGACTTTTCTTTTGAGTGGTATGCTAGACTCGGTCAAAAACGAGTATTCAATGAGGCAAAAAATAGAAACGGTTTTGTTGATAGGGTAAACTCACCACAAACTCCTTATTGGACACCGGATAATCCACTTGATGATTATGCCCGTTTGTTTTCAA
Source organism: Zobellia russellii (assembly GCF_044597075.1). Lineage (NCBI taxonomy): Bacteria > Pseudomonadati > Bacteroidota > Flavobacteriia > Flavobacteriales > Flavobacteriaceae > Zobellia > Zobellia russellii. Next base: position 18,303 of record NZ_CP139000.1, read on the forward strand.
ATGACGGTCCGGGTTTTAATGTTTATAGAAGTAGTTCATTCGTTCGCTTAAGCAATATAACACTGGCCTATAGACTTCCGGAAACAATTTTGTCAAAATTATCAATGTCTAGTGCACGTATTTATGCAAATATTAGAAATGCGGCTGTTTGGGCTCCGGATTGGGATTTTTATGATCCAGAAGGTTCAAACGTAAATGGAGCATCAAGAGGTTCTAATGGTCTCTTCAGTGCCAATGGTCGAGAACCAACACCAAGATTCTTTACGGTAGGTATCGATTTAAGTCTATAACAATAAAAATCCAGCAGTAAGATGAAAAATATAAACACATATTATTTGAAAAACCTGATACGATTCTTTCTGGTCGCTCTATTTGTTCCCATTTCCTGTAGCAAGGATTTCTTGGATCAAGAACCAAAATCATTTTTCACACCTGAAAATGCTTTGAATACACCTGAAGGATTAAATGCGATTCTTTCACAAGCGCTTACCGGAATCCGTGGTGAATTTTATGGAGATGGTGCACCAATGATTACAGAGAATATTTTTTCTGAGGTTTCTATTGAGGGTACAACGGATAAGGCTGGCCCTGCTCAAGATTTAAATGCTCAGATTTTACCAGACGCCAATAACAATAGTAGTAATACTAATAAAATTAACTGGTATTGGGAGAGTTTTTACGAGGGAATCAAATTTGCAAATACGGTTATTGATAGGTTGGATGATGCAGAGTTTGAAAGTGCCGAACAGCGAGCGGATATTTTAGGTAGAGCCCTTTTTCATAGAGCATACCGTTATTATCGATTAACGCATCAATTTGGTGATATACCTTTGGTACTGGAAGAAATAAGTGGTCCAAAATTGGATTTTGTTTCAACTGAAAGAGATGTTGTTCTAAGAAAAATTCAAGAAGATTTGAATATGGCAGCTACCATGGTCAATGAAGTGGCACCTGGCGGAGAAGTTACAAGAGGAGCCGTCTTACACCTATTAACAAAAGTAAATCTTGCTCTGGGTGATTTTGATGCAGCCATAACTTCGGCATCTCAAGTTATAGATGGCGGTCAATATGCTCTAATGACAGAAAGGTTTGGTATTAATGCAAACGATGATACCAAAGATGTAACTTGGGATTTACATCGCGTTGAAAATAAAAGTATACCAGGTAACACTGAAGGAATTTTAGTGGCAATAGACCGTTTGGAGTTTCGTGAACAAGGAGCTACAGGTGGAGGTACTAGTATTCAGAGACAAGCGGTGCCTTTATGGTGGCGTTTTATCAATACCCCAGATGGTCAGAATGGAATGTCAGACTCTCCTGAAGCAGAAATTAATTTGGTTACAGATATAGGCAGAGGGATAGGTAGAAACAGAGGAACCAATTATAGCACTAAAGAAATTTGGAAAGATGCTAATGATGATCAAAGACATAAGCTTGGTAACTGGTACGATATGGAAGATTTGGTATATAACGCGCCAAGTTTAAAAGAAGCGGGAAATTCCTTTTATGGTAAAAACCTAGAGCTTTACCTTCCGGACGGCACGCCACTTTGTTCTGATACTATTAGAAATTGGTACGGATTCCCTCAATATAAATTTTTGGTTCCAGATCCAACCGCTACAAGACCAGCGGGCGGGCATGGAGACTGGTATGTCTATCGTATTGCAGAAACCTATTTGCTACGGGCCGAAGCTTACTTTTGGAACAATAATAATGCTTTAGCGGCGGCAGATATAAATGCGGTGAGACAAAGAGCAGAAGCTGACCCTATAACCGCAACAGACGTTAATATAGATATGATTCTAGATGAGCGTGCGAGAGAGCTGTACTATGAGGAAAGTAGAAAAACAGAACTTACAAGAATTGCATACATTTTTGCAAAAACAGGAAGAACTGCCTACAATGGAAAATCATATAATTTGGATAATTTTTCCCAAGATAACTTTTGGTATGATCGGATTATGGATGTTACGGATTTTTATAACGTTCCAGGTCTTAAGACTATTTTTGGCGTGTCTTTCACCATGAGCCCTTACCATGTTTTATGGCCTATACCAGCGTCCGCAATAAACGCCAATACCCAAGGGCGAATCAATCAAAATGAAGGATATCCGGGAGCTGAGCTTAACATTGCTCCTCTGACTAGTATTCCTGAATCAGATAATGATAATTAGAGTTGAGTTTGTTTTTGTTTAAATTCCGTCATCTAAATACTGTTTATGCATAAAATTGTTCTATTTATTCTTATTACGGCCGCTTGGTCATGTAATACTAAAAATTCAATCCGCTTTGCGGTAAAAAAAGGTGACGGAGTTTTTTTGGCCCAACCTGTACATTTTGATTTAAAAAATGCTGATGCCAATCAAATTGATTTTAACGAAGCTATGGTCCTTTTTCAGGAAACCGGAAAGGAAGATATTGAGGTTCCGTTTCAATTAGACGAAAATGAGAGTAGAATCTGGTTTGTTCCGGTCGTAGATAATGGTGAAGATGAGACTTTAAATTTTCGCTTGGAAAACGGGATGTCAGCATCAAAATCCGGCACGGGTGTTTCTAATCAAAAACAAAACGGGAATTTGCAGTTAAGGCTTCAGGACAAACCAGTTATTTCATATCGGTATGAGATCACGTATCCACCGGTAGGTGCAGATTCTATTTTTAGAAAATCGGGATATATTCACCCAATTATTACTCCAAAAGGAGATACGCTTACGCGTATTCAACCAGATGACCACTATCATCATTATGGTCTTTGGGGACCATGGACACATACGCAAGTAGATGGTGAGCGGGTAGATTTTTGGAACTTGGGCGAAGGTATGGGTACGGTTCTTTTTAAGGAATTTAAAAAAGAGGAGTCAGGTAATGTTTTTACTTCGTTTACCGCGGCCCAAGAACATATAGACCTGAAGACCAAAGAGGAGCCCCAAGTGGCCCTAAATGAAAATCTTAAGGTGCGTTTATGGGATTTGAACAGACCGGACCGCTATATGTTCGATTATAAAAGTGAGTTCAGTTCGCCTTTGGAAAATGGTATTTTGTTTGAAGCGTACCGCTACGGTGGAGGATTGGGACTTCGGTTTAACGAACGTTGGAAGGCTGATAATTGTTCGGTTTTGACTTCGGAAGGCAATGATCGTTTAACGGCAGACGGTACAAACGCCAGATGGTGTATTGTATCAGGGGAAGCGTCGGACGGAAAAGGGACCAACGGCATTTTGTTCATAAGTCACCCAAAGAACAGAAACCATCCGGAGCCCATGCGTATATGGCCTATAGATGCTAATGGAGGTAGGGGTGATATGTTTTTTGAGTTTTGTCCTATTCGTCATGAGGAATGGAAAATAGAACCGAACAAAAATTATGAATTAAATTACCGTATGGTTGTGTTTGATGGTACTTTAAATGCTGAGGAAGCAGAAGCGTACTGGCAATCGTTCGCAAGTGAAAATCAAATAGAATTAATCAATAAATAAAATACGTATTACCAACATGGAGAGAAGAAAATTTATAAACAGAACTGCTTTAAGTACTGCCGCTTTGGTGGGTTTTCCAAGTATTGTACCGGCCCATGTTTTGGGTAAAAATGCGCCTAGTAATAAAATAAACATAGGTCAAATCGGTTGCGGTCGTATCGCCAGAAGTCATGATATTCACGATACTATACGTTTTGATCAGGCCAATTATTTGGCCGTGTGCGATCTTGATTCTAAACGCGCTGCAGATGCCAAACTTCTAGTAGACGGGTTTTACCAGAAGAAAACGGGTAAGGCTAAATATGACCGAACTAAAGTGTACGAAGATTATCGCGAAATGCTTTTGAACAAGGATATTGATGCCGTAGTAATTAGTACGCCCGATCATTGGCATTCACAGCCTGCTATGGAAGCTGCTTTAGCAGGGAAGGACATCTATCTTCAAAAACCTACTTCCTTAACGGTAAGGGAGGGTCAGCAATTGCGCGAAGTTATTCAGAAAACGGGTGCTATTTTGCAAGTTGGAACACAACAACGTGCCATGCCACAATTCAGGGTTGCAGCAGAATTGGTGAGAAATGGACGTATTGGTAAAATCCATACGGTAAAAATTGGTTTGCCCGGTGATCCTGCCGGTCCTGAGGCTCCAGCAATGCCCGTACCTTCAAACTTGAATTTTGATATGTGGTTGGGCTCTACGCCAGAAGTTCCGTATACTGAAATAGGCGTACACCCCCAAGCTGATTATAGTAGACCGGGCTGGTTGCGTTCTCGTAATTATGGAGCGGGAATGATTACCGGTTGGGGTCAGCACCATTACGATTCAGCGGCATGGGGAATGAATACAGAGTTAAATGGACCGGTTTCTGTAGAAGCCCTAGCCGAGTTTCCAAAATCCGGATTGTGGAACGTTCATGGCGATTTCTTCGTTAAGCATGAGTATGACAATGGCATTACTGTATATACCAGTGGAGGGTATACCAACGGAATTCGTTATGAAGGTACAGACGGATGGATTTTCGTTTCCCGTGGTTCTTATCAAGCTTCGGCCACGGACCCTGTGGATAAGGAAAAGAGTAGTAGAGCATTAAATGCTTCGGACCCTAAAATTTTAGAATCGGTTATTGGGGAAAACGAAATTCACCTAGAAAAAATTGATGATCAACATGGGAACTGGTTAGATTGTATCAAAACTAGAAAAGCACCTATTTCACCTATTGAAAAAGGGCATAAGGCTTGTGCTATTTGTTTGATCAGTGATATTGCCATGCAGTTTGATAGAAAACTGGAATGGGACTATGACAAAGAAGTGTTTATTAACGATGATGAGGCCAACGCCATGTTACGCCGTGAGCAAAGAAAGCCTTACGGAACGGATACGGTAAAGTATTAAATTAAGAAAAGCCCGCTCAATGTGAGCGGGCTTTTTAAGCAACTTCCTAAACATTTATTATATAGATAGAAGAACCTTTTGCCGATATTTGGTAAAAGGCAAAGACTAACAACCTATACATGAAAAATAAGATTACATTTTTAGTTTTGCTGCTCTGCATTGCTTGTGGTGAGAAAAAAACAGATGATAAAATGGTCAAAGAGGAGTCTCCTGATAAAGTAAAAATGATGACGCTGGATCCAGGGCACTTTCATGCGGCATTGGTTCAAAAAAAAATGTATCCCCAAGTAGACTCCACTATTTATCTTTTTGCCCCGAAAGGTCCGGAAGTACAGGATTTTTTAAATAAAATAAACTCGTATAATTCTAGGAAAGAGGCCCCTACGGCTTGGAAGGTAGAAAAATATTTAGGCGATGATTATTTGGAAAAAATGATTACCGATAAACCCGGTAACGTTATGATCGTAGCGGGTAAGAACAGTAAAAAAATAGATTATGTTCTTGAGGCGGTAAAGGCTGGATTGAACGTCTATGCAGACAAGCCTTTGGTTATAAATCCGGAGGGGTTTAAAAAATTACAACTGGCTTTTGATATTGCGGAAAAGAACGGGGTATTGATTTATGACATCATGACCGAGCGTTTTGAGTCTACAACCTTAATGCAAAAAACCTTTTCAACGTTGCCCGATGTTTTTGGGGAATTAGTGAACGGTACGCCAGATGAACCTGCAATTAGCAAAGAGAGTGTACATCACTTTTTTAAATATGTTTCCGGTCAACCATTAGTGCGTCCGGCCTGGTTTTTTGATGTAAACGAAGAAGGCGAAGGCATAGTAGATGTAACCACCCACTTGGTAGATTTGGTGCAATGGGAGGCTTTTCCCAATCAAGTAATAGATACTAATAATATAGAAATGGTAAAGGCCAAACGTTGGCCTACTGTACTTACAACAGACGAATTTCAGAAGGTTACCGGTCTAGAGGGATATCCAGGTTATTTGGAAAAGGATATTAAAGACGATAAGCTACATGTTTTCTGTAATGGAGAAATGGTCTATAAAATAAATGGAAAGCACGCCAAGGTATCCGTAATATGGAATTATGAAGCGCCTGAAGGCACAGGCGATACTCATTATAGTATCATGCGAGGCACCAAAAGTAATCTTGTTATCAAACAAGGAAAAGAAGAGGGGTATAAACCTGTCCTGTACATTGTACCACATCAAAAAGACGGATTTGAAGAGGTGTTGAACAAAGCTATTTCTGATAATATAGCAAAGCAGTTTAAAGGTACCACAATGGGGAAAATGCAAGGTGGGAGCTATAAAATTAATATTCCCGACACCTTTAAAATTGGACATGAGGCTCATTTTGGCCAGGTAACCGAAAATTATTTGAAGTATTTGAAGGCCGGGAAACTGCCTGAATGGGAAGTGCCCTATATGATCAGTAAATACTACACGACTACCAAAGCCTATGAAATGGCCAAGAAAAACTAGATATGAACGACCTTTTTGATTTAAAGAACAAAACCATTGCCTTATCTGGAGGAACCGGAGTTTTAGGAGGTTCCATTGCTGAGTACTTAGTTAAGAATGGTGCTGGTGTAATACTTCTGGGTAGATCGGCAGATAAACTGGATAATAAAAGAAATGCACTAAATCGTATTTCCCGTAATAGCGCTATTTCTTACGTAGTAGATGTAATGGAGGAAGAGGAATTGATTGCTCTAAAGGAGAAAATAAAGGAATCCCATGGTGCAATTGATGGTCTGATTAATTTGGCCGGGGGTAATCTGCCGGGAGCAACACTTCGCCCTGATCAAACCGTTTTTGATATTTCTCTGAAAGATACCAAAGAAGTGGTAAACCTTAACCTTTTTGGGAGTGTACTCCCCACAATTGTAATGAGCCAATTAATGGCTGAGCAGGGCAGTGGTTCTATAATCAATATTTCATCTATGGCATCAAAACAGTCTATAACCAGGGTGTTGGGCTATTCCATGGCCAAAGCGGGTATTGATATATTTACCAAATGGATGGCTGAAGAATTGGCGACAAAATTCAGTGATAAAATTCGCGTAAATGCTATAGCTCCGGGATTTTTTATAGGGAATCAGAACAGAAAAATTTTGATTAACGAGGATGGTTCCTATACGGATCGCAGCAAAAAAATATTGGCAAAAACTCCAATGAACCGTTTTGGCGATGCCTCCGAACTCAATGGAATGGTGCATTACCTCTTAAGCGAAGCATCTTCGTTCGTAACCGGTACCGTTTACGATGTAGATGGTGGTTTTAATTCTTTTACGGGAGTCTAATATGGAGTATTTAAAGAAGACCTACCGTTGGTTTGGGCCTAATTTTGGAGTAACCTTGGCCGATATTGCACAGCTAGGGGCTCAAGGTATTGTTACGGCTTGCCACAGCATACCTACGGGTGAGGTGTGGCCCGTAGAGGTCATTGCCAATGTGAAGAATCAAATCGAACAGCATGGTATGGAATGGTCCGTAGTAGAGAGCGTAAACATCCATAATGCCATTAAATACGGACTTCCTGAAAGGGATATGTATATTAACAATTATATCCAAACACTTAAGAATCTTGGCCAGTATAACATTTATACAATTTGTTATAATTTTATGCCCCTTATAGATTGGACGCGTACCAATCTAGATTACCAGTTACCTAATGGAACATCCAGTTTACTTTATGACCCTATCGCCATAGCTGCTTTTGACCTCTTTATACTGAAAAGGGAGCATGCCGCTGAGGTATATGAAGAGCGAGTGGTAACTAAGGCGGAAGCCTATTTTAGCAGTTTGTCCGCGCAAGAAAAGAACACATTGGAGAAGGCCATTCTTGCCGGTATACCGGGAAGTAAGGAGTCAATTGAGATGTCCGTTTTTAAGGAAAAATTAGCGATGGTAAGCCGGATATCAAAGAGGGAACTTCAAGAAAATTTGGCGTATTTTCTTAAAGCTATATTGCCAGAGGCTGAAAAGCTGGGTATTCATATGGCCATTCATCCAGATGACCCGCCTTTCTCGGTTTTTGGTATTCCAAGAATCACTTCAACCTACGAGGATTTGACATTTATTCGTGATTGTTACCCTTCAAAACATAACGGTTTTACCTTTTGTTCCGGTTCATTGGGAGCTTCTCCCAATAATGATTTGGTGAAAATTATAGAGGACTTTGGAGACCGTATTCATTTTATCCACTTAAGGAATGTACAATTAAGTGCTTCAGGTGAGTTTTATGAGGCCGAACACCTTAATGGTTCCGTGGCAATGGATGATGTAATGGAAGCCTTTATAAAAGAACAGCTAAGACGAAAACAGTCCGGAAGAACAGATGTAGCCATTCCTTTACGGCCTGATCACGGCCATGTTTTGCTTGATGATAAAAAACGACAGAGCGATTTCTATCCTGGGTATTCATTAATTGGTAGGGCTTTGGGTATGGCACAGTTAACAGGGCTTGAGAAAGGAATTCGGCATCAGATGAAATTGGTTTGATGCTACACTAAAACCTCCCTAAAATCTTCAAAGAACAGTTCTACTTGGACCATCTGTTGACTAAGGAAAATCATAGTTTCTTGCCAAGTATTTTTATTGTGGATAGAAACGTTTTCTAGGGTCACGTATATTCTTGAAATTTCTTTTCCGTTGGAAAGAAAAAAGGCTTCATCAAAGACCGCTTCCGGAAGGTATTCTTCTGACTGTAGAAGAGATTGTAGAGATTGGAATTTCTCCCAAAGGGTAATGCGTCTTTCAAGGTCATCGGTCTCTATATCAATGGAAACCATCGCCTTTTTAAGATCAAAATGAAATTTAAAGACCAGACCTTTCACTTTGGTGTTGTACAGTATCCACTTTCTAGGATACGATTTTCCAAAAGCGATCCAGAAGTCTTCCCGTAATTTTTTTGATTCCGCTTTGCTGAACATCCTATAAAAAATATGCGATTGCAATACCAAAAATAATGGCGATTATCTTGCGGAGGTTAAAGGTATGGCCCTCGGAACTTTCAAAGAGTATAACCGTAGAAATATGAAGGAACACACCTATGACCAATGCATTAATTGATGCAAAGTAAGTGTCTGCATAATCCGTATGGTTCGCAATATAACTCCCTAAAGGTGTCATTAAAGAAAAAATGGTAATGAACAAAAATGCCTTGGTAATCGGGATTTTAGAATTTAATAGAAAAATGCTTAAAATTATGGCTATGGGCACCTTGTGAATTAAGATACCGTAAATAATGGTGTTGTGGTGGTGTATGGGAAAGCCTTCCAGAAAAGAGTGAAGACAGAGACTTCCAAAAAGTAACCAAGGGAAAAGTTTCTTTTCTTTGTCCAGGTGAACGTGTCCATGTTCCGCTCCTTTAGAAAAGAACTCCAGAATAATTTGAAGCAAAATTCCAAGCATTACGAACAAGCCTACATTTTTTGCGTTGCCATGTTCGTACACAGAAGGAAAAAGTTCAAATAAAGTAAGAGCCAAAAGAAAAGCACCACTAAAGGCCAGGAGTAATTTAAAATGGCTCTTGTTGTCAGGTTTCACAACATAAACAAAAGCAAAGCTCAACAGAACGGCAAAAATTGGTAAAGCGTAATTCATTAACGGAAAAATCGTTTATATAGAGGCTCTTAGTCTTGAATTCTAGCGGTAATTACAGCTATGAACCCTATTTTTTTAATGTTTCAGAAAAGCAATTTTATCCTTCCGGTATTGAAAGGACGAACGGCATTTAAGAAAGCAATGGGCGGGTTCGTATTTCTCCGGCTAAAATACTGTATTTTTGCGGCAACTTTAGAATAAGACATGAGTAAAAATTTTAAAATGGTCGCCAAGACCCTCTTTGGTTTTGAAGAGATTTTGGCCAAGGAAATCCGTAACTTAGGTGGCGGCAATGTAGTAGAAGGAGTAAGAAATGTTGCTTTTGAAGGTGATACCGGCTTTATGTACAAGGCCAATCTGTGTTTGCGTACAGCTATAAAGATCATTAAACCTATTCATTCTTTTTCGGTTCGTAGTGAAAATGATCTATATAAAAAGATATATGCCATGGATTGGACGGATTATCTTTCGGTAGATACCACCTTTGCTATAGATTCTACGGTAAACTCGGATAATTTTACACATTCACTTTATGTGTCCCAAAAAGTTAAGGATGCCATTGTAGATAAGTTTAGGGATATGGATGGAAGCCGGCCTAGTGTAGATGTAAAGTTTCCGGATGTACGCATCAATATACATATTCATAATGACCATTGTAATGTGTCCTTAGATAGTTCAGGCAGGTCCTTGCACCAAAGGGGCTATCGTACGGCTACCAATATAGCACCGATCAATGAGGTATTGGCAGCGGGCCTTTTGCTCATGAGCGGATGGGACGGGCAGTGCGATTTTCTTGACCCCATGTGTGGTAGTGGCACCATGCTTACCGAAGCGGCCATGATTGCTTGTAACATTCCGGTAAATATCAATAGAAAGGAATTTGCTTTTGAAAAATGGCATGATTTCGACCAAGATTTGTTTGATAAGATTGTAGATGTAAGTCTTAACAAGGTTCGTGAATTCCATCATAGAATAATAGGGTATGACAAAGCCCCTTCTGCGGTTCGCAAGGCAACTGACAATGTTGAGAATGCTAACCTCTCCGAATATATATCCATTGAGCGAAAGAACTTTTTTGACACCGAAAAGTTTACCGATGGCAAGCTACACATGGTTTTTAACCCGCCTTATGGAGAACGATTGAATTTGGATATGGAGGATTTTTATGCATCCATTGGCGATACCTTAAAGCAAAAGTACCCAGGTACGGATGCTTGGTTTATTACTTCCAATATGGAGGCACTTAAGTATGTAGGCTTAAGACCGTCGCGAAAAATAAAGGTATTCAACAGTCATTTGGAATCTCGCTTGGTAAAGTATGTAATGTACGAAGGCAGTAAAAAAGCTAAGTACATGAATAAAGACAAAGAGTAGTTGTCTAACTCTATTTTAAAGCTATTTGCTTATTGCTTTTTAGGCCTGTCTTTTCCGTTAGGTTTTGGTTCGGGCTGGGGTTGGGGTTCTTCTTTTTTAGGCTCGTTTTTCTTTTTGTAAAGCGGAATGAGATAACTGAGAGAAAAGTTGTAGCCTACACCAAAGCGACTACCATCGGTAACTTTGTTAAAGCCAGGAATAAATAGATCGTCAAGCTCGTTTTCTGGGCGTTTATTGGTTATTAAAATGCCTAAGCGGGCACTTGCACCAAAATAGAGATTTCTTAAAACTTCGGCCTTAACCCCTGCAACAAATTCCAACCAGGATTTATTTCGGCCTTCGTATTTACCAAGGGCATCGGTTGCTGCAGCAAAATCCTCAGGGTGCCAATAGCGGTTGGTATCAAAAATCTTATAAGCGTCCAGTTCTTGGCTAAACGTGCTAAACGCAAAACGGCCACCAATATATATCATGTTTTGTTCACCGTACCAATTGCCGTACGTATTATAATCTATACCCGCTTTAATATAACTGCCAGACGTTGTAAAGGTATATAAATCCCCACTTTCTATGTCAACATCAGGACCTAAGGGTGTGCCAATAGTTTTTTTCTCGTTGCCCAGTTCGGCGGCCAAATATAGGTTTTGGGTAAGCCTATAATCTCCCACTAGTTCCAACCCTGTGTAATTGTCCTCAAAAAAGGAGACCACAAGTCTGCTTAAATCAACACCAACTCTAAGGCCATAACGTTGCTTATAAACGGTGGTATCTTTTTTGTTCAGGTCTATAGGTTCGCTTTGGGAAAATCCCGTAGCAATAATCAAAAGAAAAAAGAGACTAGTGAAATATCTTAACATGGGCTGAAGCTGTGTTTTCAATAAGTGCATTATCAACATCTATGGTCTGGACCCAAACGGAATCGTCTTGTTGTACGGTTACCTCTAAGTTCTCAAAATTGGCAATGTAACCACAAGCTCTGGACTCGTAGATTTCTTTTACGTCATAGCTAAAGGTTAATGTATCCACATTTACATCATCAATACTCAACTGTCTGGACATGGCGAACGTAGTGCTGCTGGCATCCACGCGCAAGGGCAGAACAATACTATCTAGTGCTATATTGTCTATGGTGTCTTTACCTTGGTTATCTAAAATGCCCCAAACAATTAGGTTTTGAACATCTTTAAACTCTGTTGGGTTGAGCGCATCATAAAAGCGAATGACCAATTGGGGTGTATCCGCATCCGTACAAATATCATCTTTTTCGCAGGCAGAGAAGGAGAGAATTCCCAAGGCGATTATAAAAAGTATTTTGAGTTTGTTCATAAAGCTATAGCTTTTTCAAAAGTACAATATTTTCAACATGATGGGTTTGCGGGAACATATCCACCGGTTGAACTTTTACAACTTGGTACATATCTTTCATTAGGGCCAAATCTCGGGCCTGTGTGGCGCTGTTACAACTCACATAAACCACTTTTTCAGGTGCAATGTTCAAGATTTGTTGTACCACATCTTTGTGCATACCATCCCTTGGAGGGTCCGTAATAATAACATCCGGAGTACCATTGGCGTCTATGAACTCTTGGTTGAAGACGTTTTTCATATCGCCCACAAAGAAGTCTACATTGCTAATTTCGTTTCTAAGGGCATTGGCCTTGGCATCTGCAATAGCTTCCGGCACGGATTCTATACCTACTACTTTCTTTGCTTTTTTGGAAACAAATTGAGCAATGGTCCCGGTACCGGTATAGAGGTCGTATACGAGTTCGTTTCCTCGTAAATCTGCAAACTCACGAGTAAGTTTGTACAATTCGTACGCTTGTGCCGAATTGGTCTGGTAAAATGATTTTGCGTTGATTTTAAATTTCAACCCTTCCATTTCTTCAAAAATATGGTCGCGACCGGAGAAGCAAACAATTTCTTGATCGTAAATAGTATCGTTCTGCTTTTGATTAATTACGTATAAAAGCGAAGTGATCTCAGGAAATGTCTCTCTAAGGTGATTTAAAAGCAGCTCTCGTTTAGCCTTGTCATTTTCATAAAACTGTATCATGACCATAAGTTCACCCGTAGATGCTGTTCGTATCATAAGGGTGCGCAATTGGCCATGCTGATTTCGCGGATTAAAAAATGTGAGTCCGTTTTTAATTGCAAAATCACGGGTTTCTAACCTAATGGCATTGGACGGATCTTGCTGAAGATGACATTTTTTAATGTCCAATATTTTGTCCCACATTCCCGGAATATGAAAACCCAAGGCATTTTTATCCGCAATATCTTCGTTAGATTGAATTTCTTCCAAGGTTAGCCAGCGGCTATCCGAAAAAGAGAACTCCATTTTGTTACGGTAAAAATATTGATCCTCAGAACCTAGAATAGGAGTGGTTTCCGGCAGTTCAAGATGTCCAATTCGTTTCAGGTTATTCTCAACTTCCTTTTGCTTGTAATAGAGTTGGTGCTCATACCCCATATCTTGCCACTTGCAACCTCCACAAACGCCAAAGTGTTGGCATTGTGGTTCTGTACGCTTATCTGAATAGCTGTGAAAAGACGTCGCAACACCTTCAAAATAAGCTTTTCTCTTTTTAGTAGTCTGTACATCAACTACATCACCAGGTACGGTATTGGTCAAAAATATGACCCTCCCATCGGGAGCTTTACCAATTGTTTTTCCTTTTGCACCGGCATCTACAACCTCTATGTTCTCGAATACCTGTCGCCTGTTCTTTCTTCGCATGCGGCAAAAGTAAGCATCCCATGGCATTTATTATAACTCTCTTTACGATAGGGCTTATTAAAAATAGTTAAATATGGATTTTATACTTGTAGATCTGTACAGAAAAACAATAATGAAGGTTATTTTAATTCTGAAACCATAAAATTTATGCCTTCCCTAAAGTCTTGTTAAATAAACATTTGGTCGCTTTTTGGCAGGTTCTTTTAGAACTGATAACTAAATTTTATAGATTTGCAATTCTACAAGGATGATTTCTCTCCCACGCTGAATTTTCGAATCTTCGAAAGGATAAAGGTATAGAAGGAATTACTGAAGTTTTATTTTAAAGTAATTTTATCATGTCAGTTTTAGAAAAAATCACATCTGAAAATGCTATTGCATTGGAAGAAAAGCACGGAGCACACAACTATCACCCATTGCCTGTTGTACTTAACAGAGGTGAAGGTGTACATGTTTGGGATGTTGAAGGAAAAAAGTATTACGATTTTCTTTCGGCCTACTCCGCAGTAAACCAGGGGCATTGTCACCCCAAAATTGTTAAGGCCATGACCGATCAGGCACAGACCTTAACACTTACCTCAAGGGCATTTTATAATGATATGTTGGGTAAGTATGAAAAATATGCGACCGATACATTTCAGTTTGACAAGTTGTTGCCTATGAACACTGGGGCCGAAGCAGTTGAAACCGCTTTAAAACTTTGTCGTAAATGGGCATATGAGAAAAAAGGCCTGAATGAAAACGAAGCACAGATTATTGTTTGCGAAAACAATTTTCATGGTAGGACCACTACTATTATTTCTTTTTCTAACGACCCTGTGGCCCGTAAGAATTTTGGACCGTATACGGCAGGTTTCATTAAGATTGAATACAATAACCTTAAAGCATTGGCAGATGCTTTAGAGCAAAATAACAATGTTGCAGGTTTCCTTGTTGAACCAATTCAAGGTGAGGCCGGGGTTTATGTTCCTTCTGAAGGATATTTACGTGAAGCAAAGGCGCTTTGTGAGAAGCACAATGTTCTGTTTATTGCAGATGAGGTACAGACCGGTATTGCCAGAACAGGTAAGATGTTGGCCGTGGATCATGAAAACGTAAAACCGGACATCCTTATTTTAGGAAAGGCACTTTCTGGCGGGGCATACCCTGTATCCGCAGTTTTGGCCAATGACAATATCATGAACGTTATTAAACCGGGGAATCACGGAAGTACTTTTGGAGGTAATCCTATTGCTGCCGCCGTAGCTATGGCTGCCTTGGAAGTAGTGAAAGATGAAGAGTTGGCTAAAAACGCCGAAGAATTGGGTGTTTTGTTCAGAGCAGAACTTAGTGAGTTCATTAAAGGGTGTAACATAGTTAACGGGGTTAGGGGTAAAGGTCTCCTGAACGCTATACTTATTAATGATACGGAAGAGAGTTCTACCGCTTGGGACATTTGTATGGCCCTCAAGGAAAACGGACTTTTGGCAAAACCTACCCATGGTAATATTATTCGTTTTGCACCACCATTAGTAATGAACAAAGAGCAGTTACTAGATTGTGTTCAGATTATTAAAACTACATTGAAACAGTTTGAAAGATAATCTTGAGATAACAATAAAAAAAAGCCTGAAACTTAGTTTCAGGCTTTTTTGTTTAGAATAGTATTTCAGTTTTAAAAATCACCTCCAGAAGCTGCGGAAATAAGTATAGCGGCTATAGCTCCAAAATAAATGATGCTGATCAGCAAGTAAACGGCTGCTAGGGCCAAGCCTACATAGGATAGCGTTTTTCCCGTTTTAACATTTTCAATACCTGTATATTCACCATTACTTTGGTCAAAAGTGCGTTGCGCAGTTTTAGCGTGCGATAAACCAATGAAGCTGAAAATAGCACCAAAGGGGCCACAACAAAGCAGGGTCAATACAATTGAAAGAATTCCAAAGGTTAGGGCGTTACTCGCTCCCGGTAAGGGTTGTTGCATAGTTTTATCCTAAAAGTTCTTCCATTTTTTCACGCATCATTTCTGGGTCTTGCATTTCATCAAATCCAAAGAAAGCAATCATACCAATAGTCATCAATAAATAAAGAACACTTAGCACTATACCTATAATAGCAAGTATTTTTCCGGTTTTTACATTTCCGTAATCTGTGTAGTTTTCAGGGTTTTCTAAATATACGGCAGTTGCTTTTTTGGCCAAGACCAATGCTACTATACCAAATATAAGACCAAGAATACCATAACAACAGCAAGTAACTATTGAAAGGATTCCAAATACAAGAATTAGCGTGGCGTTGGGTAGTTTGTGTTGTTCCATTTTTTAGTGGGTTAGGTGAGTCATTTTTAGAATATAGTTAACTAATATAATAGTACCGCTCAGTATTCCGAGGGTCATTTTTATATACGTGTCATAACGAAACTTGGTAAATTGACTTGCAATTGAAAACAATACAAGTGGTATAAGAGTGAAAATTGCCGGATACATATCAAAGGCAGCGCCAAAATCTCCTTTAAAAAAAAGAACAATAGAACGCTGAAGCCCACAACCTGGACAATCAATACCAAAAAGCTTTTTGTTTAAGCATGGTAGCATAAAGTCTTCAAGAACCAAAAGAAACGTGGCTAACTGCATTTTTACCGTTTAGCAATTCTATCAGGAAAATTACCATTATTTTTGTGGATACAAAATAAATTATGGCCGTTTTTCAAATAGGGGACAAGGTAGAGACCATAGATGATGTTATCTCGGGCAAGGTTACAAAGGTTTCCGGCGGAAGTATAACTATAGAGACCAATGACGGATTTGAGCTTGATTACGAGGCCAATGAACTAGTTAAGGTAGATACTGGAGATATACGTGTTAGCAATTTCGAAATCAACCAAGTAAAGGCGCAAAAGGAACTTCCAAAGAAAAGAAAGTCCCAAGGTTTAAAGCCAAAGGAGCGCAACGCGCCAAAAATGGAAGTGGACCTTCATATTCATCAATTAACAAGGTCTAGCAAGGGTATGAGCAATCATGAAATGCTCAACTTACAATTAGACACGGCAAGACGTCAACTGGAATTTGCTATGCGCAAGCGCATTCAAAAAGTAGTGTTTATTCATGGGGTTGGCGAGGGCGTGCTCAAAGAAGAGCTTTATTACCTTTTTAGACGCTATGATAATGTGAAATATTATGATGCAGATTATCAGAAATACGGCCTTGGCGCCACTGAAATCTACATATACCAAAATAGCTAGTTCCCCACGGTAGTATAGGTTCCTAGAACAAAGTTGTCAAGAGCGGTAAGTGTTACATCGGCAACGTCATCACCATTCCCTTTTAATACAAGTACGGTGGCATCTAAGGAAATTGTGTGCGTATAAGTAATTGCTCCCGCACCATCAGGTTCCCCGGCTACTGTTTCAACATTTATGGCTCCTCCCGAGGAAACAAAATTATGACTAATGATTTCTTCCGAAAGGGGAGAGGAAGTACAGACCATTTCATCGGCTACGATAGTATCCAGTACCGTATAGTTAAATTCACCATTTTCTAATGTAGAGGTCCTAGGTTCGTCTACCATAGTGACTTCATTTGCTAAAGCCGGTAAAGGAATATCAAGAGAAACAAATTCATCATTTATGATTTTGTACAATCTAAGACTACCGTCTACAATAGCACTTTCACATTCTGAAAAATCAGTTATAGACTCATAGTTGGAAAAAGGAACCTCAAGTTTAAAACTGGTAGGTGTGGAGGTCTTAAAAGTACCATAGGTTAATGTAGAGGCATCCGTAATACTTTCATTTTGGTCATTGGTCAAGGCCAAGCCATTTATGAGAATAGTGTGCGAATAGGTTTTTACATCTTTAGAAACGGCGGTTACTTTAGTGTTTACAGCTATATTTCCTGCGGTTGCCGTATTTTCACTAATTACCGTAGGTTCCAATACAGGAATGGTAGAACAAAAATAATCGGACGAAACGTCATCGGAAAAAAGGCGGTAAACCAAACTAGAAGAACCTCCTATGGTACTGGTTAGCGTACCTTCCGTAGAGCTTTCGTTAAGCAATAGTCCGCTTTCCAATTCTAACAAAAATGCTTCGTCTCCATCAATCTTAAAGAAAAAAGTAGTGTCCAGAGGGTCGTCTTCATCGCCGCAAGAGGAAAGAGCAACGGAGTCAAAATCCACACGTTCAATTTGTAGGTCACCATCGTCGCAAGCAGATAAAATGGCCAATAGACCTAAAAGTAGCATTTTTTTCATGTGTCAAATTTAAAGGAAATAAAGGACAAGTTTATTCTGAATTAGGGAGAAATTAACTTTAATTCCGCTAATTTTGGAGGCTCTTAATTGAATTTTTTGGTAATGGAAAAGGTTTATTTGGATAATGCGGCCACTACGCAAGTACGTGATAATGTTATTGTAAAGATGCAGGAGGCACTTGCTAATTTTTACGGTAACCCATCATCTACGCATAGTTTTGGACGTTCTGCAAAAACTGCTGTAGAGAGTGCTAGAAAAACCATAGCTAAATATATGAACGCCCATCCGGCAGAGATTATTTTTACTTCCGGTGGTACTGAAGCGGATAATATGATTTTGCGTTGTGCCGTACGCGATTTAGGGGTGGAGACTATCATTACTTCTAAAATTGAACATCATGCCGTTCTCCATACAGTTGAGGATTTGGCAAATGAAAAGGGTGTAAATGTGGCGTATGTTGATTTGGACGCTTACGGGAACCCTGAACTTTCTCATTTGGAAAAGTTGTTAACACAAGATGATTCCAAAAAATTGGTGAGTTTAATGCATGTTAATAACGAAATAGGTAATAAGATCGATATTGCAAAGGTCTGTACGTTATGTCATGCCCATGGGGCCCTTTTTCACTCGGATACGGTACAGTCTATTGGGCATTATGCTTGGGACGTTAAAGAAGTACCTGCTGATTTTCTAACTGCGGCAGCGCATAAATTTCATGGTCCAAAGGGAATAGGTTTCGCTTATATAAAAAGAAATTCAGGATTAAAACCATTCATATCCGGTGGGTCTCAGGAACGTGGTTTTAGAGCCGGAACGGAATCTTTCCATAATATTGTTGGATTGGAAATGGCCTTTACGGAAGCCTATGATAATTTAGAAGAAGAGACAGCTTATGTTAGCGAACTAAAGTCTTATTTTATTGATAGGATGAAAAAGGAAATTCCCGGAGCCAAGTTTAACGGGCATTCTGGAACTATGGATAAAAGCACGTTTACATTGGTGAACGTTTGTTTACCCATTGATTCGCAAAAAGCGTTAATGCTCTTATTTCATTTGGATATAAAAGGAATAGCTTGTTCCAAAGGAAGCGCATGCCAATCCGGTAGCGATTTGGAATCCCATGTTCTAACGGAAATTTTATCGGAGGAAGATCTTAAAAAACCTTCGGTGCGGTTTTCTTTTTCAAAGTATAACACCAAAGAGGAGCTGGAATACACCATTCAGGCATTAAAGGAGTTTGTAGAAAAATAAAACTCCCTTTAAGGGGAGTTTTCAGTTTTACTTTTGTTTCCTGTCTTTTCGTTTTTCGCGGTCGTAAGGAAACTTACGTGCCGCCAGTTTCATCATGCGGTCAATAAGGTCTGTTGTGTTCTTTCCCGACTTTTTATTGATTTTCTTTTCGTATTTCCAAAGAAGTTTTCCGCTGGTGCCATCACTTATTTTTACACCTATTCTCCCATAATTGGCATCGCCGGAAAAGTAATCCATAAAGCTGAACTCGGTAGGTATCCCTTTGGACAGAAGGACGTTTAAATCCATGTTTCCACTTATAATACCATCTACTCCCAGAATTTCACTCAACTGTTTGGTTGTGTAGACATCAATATTATTGTAGTCAATTTTATTCTGGGCCAATATGGCGTTGGTGTTTTTTACATCTTGAAAATCTACCGAAAATTTCTTCTTCTTTTTCCTTTTTGAAAAATAGGTTTCAAGGGCGTTTTGCACCGCATAGCCTTCTTTTTGTTCAAGATCGTTCAATTCTTCTTTTGAAATATCGTCCTTAAGTTCAAGATTAGCTAAAAAAGGAATAATTGCCAACACTTCGTGCGAATCGCTCAGGGCATCAAATTTATCACTTTCGTAAATATTCTTTTGTGCGTTAGCTAAAACGGATGTTAGTAAGAGTGCGGCAAAAAAAATCTTCTTCATTAGTTAGTTTTCTAAAAGCGCATGCGTAGCCTAAGGTTAAACACACGGCTTGTCATGAAATTGGGAACGGCAAATTGTTGCTTGCTATCAACATCCCTCACCCACGTATTTGTTATTGAATTTTGATTGTTGAACAGATTAAATATCTCAAATCCTGCACTTAGCTCTTTAAATCTGTGAAGCCAGTGGTTTTTGGGATAGGTTCTGTTTCCGCCAACAAAAATATGCGAAATTCCTAAATCCGCCCGTTTATAATCAGGTAATCTGTTATTGTAATTATATGGGTCGGCATAATTTGGGGAACCGCCGGGTACTCCCGTATTATAAACTAGGTTCAGGTACATTTTAAAATTGGGGAATTCAGGTATGTAATCTTGAAAAAGAACACCAAATTTTAACCTTTGGTCAGAAGGTCTGGCAATGTACCCACGGTTGTTGCTATTTTCTTCGGTCTTTAGATATCCAACACTTACCCAAGATTCCGTTCCTGGTACAAAAGCTCCGTTCAGCCTTAAATCAAGCCCCTGTGCATAAGCTTTGGCATTGTTATTGGCTACGTAGCGTATACGTACATCCTCTAAAGTGTAGGTGTTTACATGGTTCAATCTTTTATAGTAGACTTCGCTCATTAAGGTAAATGGGCGTTCCCAGAGGTTAAATGAGTATTCGTTTCCAAGAACAAAATGAATGGATTCTTGAGCCTTTATATTGGGGTTTACCGTTCCGTTTTGGTCTCTTAGTTCCCTATAAAACGGAGGTTGATGGTAGAGGCCGCCGGAAAGACGAAAAACCATATCGCTTTTCCAGTTGGGTTTAAAGGAAAGTTGTCCGCGAGGGCTTATAACCGCCTGCGATACGGATTTGCTGTTTTTGTCATTAATGGACCAATAATGGGCACGTAACCCAAGATTGTAATAAAAATCATGTACTCCCACGTTCATGCGGTTGCTGAATTGTATGTAACCTGAAAATCTATCGGTCTTTACAAAATTTCTTGCGTTTACTCCGTCATAGGCAACAAGAGGTGAATCAAAAGGTTCTTCGGGCTGATTATTGCTGAATTCAGTTAAGGGTGGCCGAACAAAAAAACCAACGGAATCAATAAATTCCGACTCGCGTAATTGGTCCCGAATGTCTTCGTGTGTATATTTTGCGCCCCATTCCAATACTTGGTTTTCTTTGATGTGGCTTCCCTTGTGGGAGAGATTGAAAATTAGGGCATCCAATTCATTTCTGGCGCGGTTAAATTGGGTACCTATTCCGCGTAAGTTAGTTGCATTACCTAATGAGTTTCCGGAAAGGTCATTGTCTATATTCCCAAGGGTGTATTGGGCAATTACATTCTGAATATTCTTCTTCGGTAGTGTGGTAAAGGGATGCAATGAGCTTCAAGACCGTATTGTCATTCAGGTAATAATTACCTTTTAGCGCTCCTAAGACGGTATTGTAGCGATTGTTTTCTTCACCTTGATAATAGACTATCAAAGTTTTTGGTTCGGTTATAGTCCCAAAATTAGTTTGCCTGTTTAGAGGTTCGTTCTGGTAATCGTTTATGGAAATAGTTCCCAAAAAGTCCAAATGAAACTTTTTAGAGAACTTGTAGCTTGCATAGGTTTGGGCATTTGCAAAGGTTGGGTTGAAATTGGTGTTGATTTCTTGGCTATTGACTAATAAGCTATTGTTTCTATAACGAATACCACTTATAGTGCTTAGCTTTTGGGTTTTGGAAACAGTTTCTATAGATGCACTTGCTCCTAAAAAACTAAGGTCTAACTGTACACCGGTTTCCGAAGGTTTTTTATAGGTGATGTCCAAAACAGAGGAAAGTTTATCTCCATATTTGGCCTGGAACCCTCCCGAAGAAAAACGCACATTCTGTACCATATCACTATTTACAAAGCTCATTCCTTCTTGTTGTGCGGATCGAACCAAAAAAGGACGATAGACTTCAATCTCGTTCACATATACCAAGTTTTCATCATAATTGCCGCCTCTAACATTATACTGTGTACTTAGCTCGTTGCTAGAGGAAACACCTGGTAGCAATTTTAAAATATTCTCTACACCTGCATTGGCACCGGGTATATTCCTAACGATTTCAGGGCTGACGGTAGTAATGCCTTCCACTGTTTTTTTTCCCGTAGGGCTAACGGTAACTCCAGCAATTTGAATGGCACCTGTACTTAAAACCGGATTGAACTCAAAAATTTCGTTTGTGTTCAGAACCAAGTTTTTTAGTACGGCGTTTTTATGGCCTAAATGAGAAAAGGTAATGGTTATAACCCTATCTGCGGGAACCTGAAGGGTGTAAAATCCATTTGTATCGGAAGAGGTGCCAATTGTACCAGAGGTAATGTTTACTTCTTTTAAAGGCTCGTTGGCACTGTTCATAACAAGGCCGGTAAGTGTAGCGGTCTGTGCACTCGTGTAAAGTGTAAAACCGAATATCAAAAAAAGAATAACAAGTTTAGAGCACTTCAAAAAGGTTTTATTTTCTGTAAAAAGTACTGGTCATGGTGTTAGTATTACCAACATTGTCCGTTACCGTTACTTCAAGTTTGCATTCTTTCTTATCTAAGATAACATCATCAAAATTATAGGTAAGCGTAGCCGTTTTAGGCTCATACTCCATTAGGATCCATTCTCCGTTAATGGTAGCGGAATAGGTGTCTATACCACTAAGGTCATCGGTAATACGAACACTAAGATAGTGGTAATTGTTCAGCCATTGTTTTTCCTTAAAATTCTTGGGCCTAATTTTTGGGGCTACGGTATCTTTTGCCAAAGTGTAGGTGCCCAAGTTCCTAGTGCGCGTTGTAAAAGTATTCCCTCGTTTATAGGTAGAAGCGTGAGACGGTCTCAATTTACTGTCAAGTCTTGCAATGAACATTTGCTTTCGCTCTGCTTCAGGATATTTAGAAACATCAAAAGTAATGGTAAAGTTACGGTGCGCAGGAACACTGGCGTTGTGTATCTTAACCGTGTCATCGTCTTTCTTTAAATCAATGTAGAAATTGTCGTAAAATGTGTTTGCCGGGAAATATACTTTGGCCGCACCTAAATCATAGTTATTAGGCTTTTTAGCAATGACATAATTTTCTGTCTTCTCTTCTTTTTTATCAACTTTTACAGGTTCTTTTTTTCCTTCAACAGGTATAATAGCCTTTGTTAAGTTGCCTTCAAAATCTTTTATCAACAGCTCTACTTTGTAGCTTAGTCCTTCACGAACATCAATTTTACCATCATTTTCTAATGTGTTGTAAATGCTAAGTTTGTTTCCGGGGGCCTTGTACAATAATTGAATACGTTGGCGGTATTTACTGTAGTGATAATAATCAATAAGAGTATTTATGTATCTGGTTTCGCCAAAGGAGAAGGACTCCAGGTCGTAATCTGTGTAGACTTTTCCATTTACTACTTGCTGAACGGAATACACACCGTTGTGGTTGGCCGCAAGGTCTTGACGGTCGTAACCTACAAATCCAAGTCCTATGGTGCCAACGGCATAAATAGGGTCTGCCAGGAAAGTACCGTCTTTTTGCCTTTTAAAATTAAGGGGTGTTGTGTTTTTATTTTGATTGATTTGAGCATCATCGGACAATGGGAAGCCATATAACTTCTGTAAAATTGGATTGGTAGCATCCCGAACATCAAAGCCATAAAGCAAAGGGTTGGTGGGCTTTTCGGAAATACTGCTTCTAATTTCAAAATGAAGGTGGGGACCGGATGATCCTCCGGTATTTCCGCCGTAGGCGATAACTTCTCCCTTTTCAACCTTTATCTCGGAGTACCCGGGAAAATCCTCCACTTCGTATGATTTTTTCTTGTACTGCAGCTTCTTTATGAATTCTTGGATCTTGGGAGAAAATTTTTGAAGGTGTCCGTAAACGGATGTATAACCGTTGGGATGTGCTATGTAGAGCACTTTTCCATAACCCCAATGAGAGACTTTAATGCGGGTTACGCTTCCGTCGGCAATGGCGTAAATGGGTAAACCTTCACGTTGCTCGGTTTTAATATCTATACCCGAATGAAAATGGTTGGAACGTAATTCACCAAATGTTCCCGCCAGAATCAAAGGGATATCAACAGGTGATCTAAAGGCATCTTGTGGGTATTTTTCTTGGGAGATGCCAACAGCGCTGATAAATGCAAAAAGGCCTATAAAAAGTTTTCTCATAATTCTTTGGACAGAGATACGAAATTAGCCAAACGGTTTCAATTCTTGAAAATATAGAGCATCAAAAATGATATCTCTTATGTAACCAACGTTATTTAAAGGGTTAAAGTATTACTTGAAGAATAATTCAAAAAAGTATTGCTAAGTAGGGGCAGGTATGTTAACTTTGTGTAAAATGCATTGCGTTTGATTTATGAGTGAATTAGTCAAAGTCGTAGACTCTTTAGAGAATAAAATAAGCAAGCTTTTGCATAAGTTGGAGGTGCTTCACCAATCCAACAATAAATTGCAAGAGGAGCTTAACGCTCTAAAAGAAGACAAAGACAAGGTGTTGGATTCCGTTTCTATGTGGGAAGAGAAATACAACTCGTTGAAGCTCGCAAACTCAATGCTTGGCAGTAATACGAATAAAACAGAAGCTAAGCTTAAAATAAATACATTGATCAGGGAGTTGGACTATTGCATAGCGCAACTTTCGGAATAATGTTCAAACAATAACATGTCAGAAAAGCTAAAAATTAAGCTTTCCATAGCAGATAGGGTGTATCCTTTGACCATTGATCCAAGCCAAGAAGAAGGCTTGCGAAAGGCGGCGAAGAACATTGAGCAGTTGGCAAAAAAGTTTGAACAGAGTTACGCGGTGCGGGACAAGCAAGATGTTTTGGCCATGTGTGCCTTACAATTTGCCTCTAAAATAGAGCAACGCGGTATTGATCAGTCCGAGGGAACCCTTAACGCAACCGAGCGTCTAAAAGCGCTAGATGAACTGGTGACCTCAAAGCTTGGATTAAAATAAATACGTTCTTTAAAATACATAAGTTACTGCCCACATTGGTAATACCTTTTGACAAACTCAACATTAATTTTGTTTAAAAAGGGTGAGTTTAGATTGTAAAAGCAGGCCCTACTCGTATAGGGATCCTTGATCAGTCTTGTAGCCCTAAACCTGTTTATTGGAGTTTGTACAAAACTTCTCTGATGTGGGCTTTTTTTATGGATTTGTTTGAGTAACTGCGGCGGTACAACTTTCTTATGTACGGCTCTGGCCTCTCAAGCACGTTCAAACCTAAATTTATAGTTATATGGATAGTGCAACACTTATAATAGCCGCAATTGTCGGCCTTGCGATTGGATTTGCCATCGCAAAATTTTTGGAAAAGGGTAAAGCCTCTAAAACCCTTTCCAATGCCAAAAACGAGGCAAAGACCATAATTAGTGCCGCTAAGACGGAAGGTGAAAACATTAAGAAAGACAAAATTTTTCAGGCTAAAGAAAAGTTTTTAGAGTTAAAGGCCGAGCATGAAAAAGTAATCATTAACAAGGATAAGAAAATTGGTGAGGCCGAAAAGCGTACCCGTGATAAGGAGTCTCAGGTAAGTAATGAATTGGCGAAAAGCAAAAAGCTTAACAGTCAACTAGATGCTAAATTAAAGGAGGTAGCCCATAAAGAGGAATTCCTTGAAAAGAAGCAGAGCGAACTGGAAAAGCTTCATAAGAACCAAGTACAGCAATTGGAAGTTATTTCCGGACTTTCCGCAGATGATGCAAAAGGGCAGTTGATGGAGTCCTTAAAGGAAACGGCAAAAACAGATGCCATGGCCTACATTCAAACTACTGTAGAAGAGGCAAAACTTACGGCCCAACAGGAGGCGAAGAAAATTGTTATCAACACCATACAACGTATAGGAACGGAAGAGGCAGTAGAGAACTGTGTATCTGTTTTTAACTTGGAATCCGATGATGTTAAAGGTAGGATTATTGGTAGGGAAGGTAGAAACATACGTGCTTTGGAATCTGCTACAGGAGTAGAAATAATTGTTGATGATACTCCGGAAGCAATTATTCTTTCTTGCTTTGATTCGGTACGTCGTGAGGTAGCTAGGTTGTCTTTGCACAAGTTGGTAACGGATGGTAGAATTCACCCTGCACGTATTGAGGAAATCGTTAAGAAAACGGAGAAGCAGATAGAGCAAGAAATTGTTGAGGTAGGTAAACGTACCGTAATAGATTTGGGTATTCATGGGTTGCACCCGGAATTGGTTCGTGCAGTTGGTAGAATGAAGTACCGTTCTTCTTACGGACAGAACCTGTTGCAGCACTCTAGAGAGGTTGCCAAGTTATGTGGCGTGATGGCCGCCGAACTAGGACTAAATCCAAAATTGGCCAAACGTGCCGGACTTTTACATGATATAGGTAAAGTTCCTAATACCGAGGCGGAAGTAGAAACCCCACATGCTATTTTAGGTATGCAATGGGCGGAGAAATATGGCGAAAAACCGGACGTTTGTAATGCTATTGGGGCTCACCATGATGAAATTGAGATGAAGACCCTTATATCGCCAATAGTTCAGGTTTGTGATGCTATTAGCGGCGCAAGACCAGGAGCACGTAGACAAGTATTGGATTCGTACATACAGCGTTTAAAGGACCTAGAAGAGATTGCCTTTGGTTTTGGAGGTGTTCAAAAAGCGTACGCCATTCAAGCGGGTAGAGAACTTAGGGTTATTGTTGAAAGTGAAAAAGTGAATGATGAAAAGGCAGCACAGTTGTCTTTTGAGATTTCACAGAAAATTCAAACGGATATGACGTATCCAGGACAAGTGAAAGTAACTGTAATCAGGGAAACACGTTCCGTGAACGTAGCAAAATAACCACTGATAAGTATATAAAAAAAGAGCCGCATTATGTGGCTCTTTTTGTTTTTCTAAATGATAAGTCTTATTTCTCGTATGGAGATTCTACTAGCTTATCTACTTCAAACGTTTCATCGTATTGAGGCATACGGCCACTTTCCCATAGTTCTAGGTCTTTTTTGGAATACACCCACAATGGTTTTACAAACGTATCTGTCCATGCTTTAGTCCTGGCTATCATTTCCTTTAAGCGTTCAGGATATCTACCGGATAGGTTCTTTTCTTCGCCTATGTCCTCGGTAATATTATGGAGTCTCCATGGTTCGTTGCCCATTCTCGTAATCTTCCAATCTCCTTGGCGCGCACCTACATCGTTATAACCTTCACGATAGCGTAACGAGTAAATCATCTCATCTTTATACGGCTCCGTTTTGTTTATAACATGGTCTATAATGTTTTTACCGTCTAATTTTTTATCCTGTGGAATTTTTGCATTGGCCAAGTGAGCAAAAGTAGGGTAGAAGTCCAAAGCAGAAACAGGATGGTCAAATGTTTGGTTTTCTGCCAGTTTTTTTGGCCAATGGAAAAACATGGGTACACGATATCCGCCTTCCCAAGTATCTCCTTTTGTTCCTTTAAGCGGGTAGTTGTTGGCACCATGATCAAAATTACCTCCGTTATCACTTAAAAATACAATAAGGGTATTGTCCAGTTGATTCGTTTCTTTTAGGGTTTTGACAATGGAACCAATACCTCTGTCCACTGCATAGACCATTGCGGCGTAGGTTTGTCTGTCCTTATCCTCTATATGGGCAAACTTTGCCATATCCTCGGTCTTGGCCTGTAACGGAACATGTGGGGCGTTGTAGGCAAGATAAATGAAAAATGGCTGTTTTTTCTTTGCTGCTGTTTTGATACTGTTATTTGCTTCCCTAGAAAAACCGTCGGTAATATACTCGGTTTCGTTTGCTGGTTTTCCGTTGTGTTCCATGGGGAAAACATAATCACGAATATTCTTGTTACCGGCTTTTACCTGTTCTGTATAGGTTTTCATGTATGTTTTGGGAAAGTAATCATGCCCTCCACCTAAAAAGCCATAGAAATTATCAAAACCTCTTTTGTTAGGGTGAAATTTTGGAGCGGAACCTAAATGCCATTTACCTATGGCACTGGTATAATAACCTGCCTGTTGAAGTACTTTGGACATATAGGTTTCCTCTAACGGAACCCCCATATTGTCTTCGTCTTTGTCACTACTATTGTGGAACAGGTTATAAGGTGTACCGGTAAGATGTGGGTAACGACCAGTTAGTAGTGCGGAACGGCTAGGACCACAAAACGGGTGTGCCACATAGGCCGATGAAAAAATTACTCCTGCCTTGGCCAGTTTGTCCATTTCAGGTGTTACAATATCCGTAGAACCGTTAAAGCCAACATCGGCATAACCAAGGTCGTCACAGAGAACAACAAGGATGTTGGGGCGAGTTTCTTGGGCATTGGCGCTGTTTACAAAAATGGAGCAAACCATGAGCCACAATAGTTTGTGAAGTGTGAGATGAGTTTTCATTTGAAATGATTTTGTGTTAATGCTAATTTTAATGTTAGTTACTTCTGTTTTTAGATTGTTGTGAATTAAAAAGCTTTAAGAGGTTAGCGGTAACATTGGGATTGCTATTTGCTATGTTTTTAGTTTCTTCCGGATCTGTCCTATGGTCATAAAGCTCTAGATAAATGGGCTCTGAGTCTAAATTCTCACGGTCTTTCCAAACAATAAAACGATATTGGTCCGTTCGCATGGCATACCCCATAATTTGGTTCTCGAATAGTTTTCGGTCCCATTTTTCTCCTTGTTGCTTTTTGATTTTTAGTTCTACCTCTTCAAGTAGTGTTCCAAAGTAGGTTTCCCGCATAGCGGGTCTTAATGGGTATGAACCCCATTCCCGTAACGCCGGTGAAGGAAACTGACTGAATACAGCGGTTTTCCAATCTTGTTTTGGGTTGTCAAGAAGAGGTACAAAACTTTTTCCTTCCACATGACTTGGTTTTTCAATTCCGGCCAGTTCGCAAAGGGTAGGGTACATATCTATTAACTCTACCAATGCTTCGCTTTGAGCACCTCTATTTTTAAGGGGCATATCCGGTGTCCATATCATAAGAGGGACCCTTGTGGCAATTTCGTAGTTAGTGGCTTTGCCCCAGATGCCCATATCACCTAAATGGTAGCCATGGTCGCTCCAAACAATAATTATCGTATTATCCCGTATACCTGCATCTTCCAGTGCTTGTATGGCTCGGCCAATTTGGGCATCAACGTAACTTATACAGGCCAAGTAAGCGTGTTTCAGGGTTTTTGAAAGTTCGGACGGCAATTTACCCGTTTTTGGTATGCCCGAACGTACACGTAATTCAAAAGAGGGGTGAAGCCCCATGGTTGCCCCGTCATGTGGAGGGACGCTATCCAATGCCATAGGAATTTTGGATTCATCATAAAGGTCCCAATACTTTTTTGGGGCTACCCAGTTTAAATGAGGCTTATGAAACCCGAGACCTAAAAAAAAAGGTTGATCGTTGTTCTTGGCCATTTCTTTTATGTCCGCAATGGCAAGGTCTGTATTATAGCCGTCGGCATAAGTGTTGTCTGGAACATCGGCAGATTCATAAGCGGGTCCCATGGCCAAACCGTATTTTGCTACATTACCGTACTTGGAAAACATTTCTTTTCGGGTTTCTTCTTTTATTTGCTGATTTTCAGGAAGGGCAAAACTTACCACAGATTTTGGATGGGAATCCGGTACCCGACTCCATGATAGAGAATCGTCCAAATCGCCATGATGGAATATCTTTCCGTAATAGGCAGACTCGTAGCCATTGTTTTTAAAATGCTGAGGTAACGTAACAATATCCGGGTGTAGTTCCCGTATTTTTAAATAATTATGAAAAATGCCACTGGTCTCTGGCCGGAGTCCCGTAAGAACGCTGGCTCTTGATGGTCCACAAATTGCCTGTTGGCAATACGCCCTATTGAATTGTAAGCCTTGGCTTGCCAGCTTATCCAAATTAGGACTTTGGGCTATTTCAGAACCATAAGACCCTAATTCCGGCCTAAGATCGTCTATAGCTATAAAGAGAACGTTAGGGCGTTGCTTTTGTCTGTTGGCCATACCGGTTTCCTGCTTACAGCTAAAGCAAAAAGATAGGAGTATTAATATGGCTAGCATTTTTTTCATATTCAGTAAAACTATTCCCAAACTACGGGTAACCACACGCTCATTTCACTCGCACCCCTGTTCGCCCAAGAAAAATAGGGGACAAGTTGTACTTCACTGGTTTCCCAAGTAGGTTGGGTAACCTCTGTATACATGCCTTCTTTTGTGTCTTTTCTTAGCTTTAAGTTTCCGGTAATGGTAGAAACTCCACCTAATAAATCGGGTTTAAATGTGGCTGTTAGGTTAGATTGAACAGGTAGATAAACATCTAGAATATCTGTGTTTTCTGGTAAATCCGGTGTTTCTACACAATAAACAACTGGGCCTCTTTTTACGGCTACTTGGTTGCGAACCTCTTCAATTAGAGGGTTACCTTCCAACAGCTTTACATCCATTGGCATATCTAGGGTAATGACATCTCCCTTTTTCCATTTTCTGTTGATAGTAGTATAAGTTCCAGTAACTACACCTTCACCAATACCTACACCATTTATTGAAATTTTAGACCCGCTTGCCCATTCCGGAATACGTAGCAAAATGTCAAAAGCTTCTTTCTTCGCCTTTTCTACAGTAATATCCACTTTGCCTTTCCATGGGTATTGTGTTTCTTGTTTTAGTTGGATTTTAGAGCCATCAAGTAATTTAGTTGCCAATTTATTTCCACCGTATAGGTTAACGGAAATCCCGTTTTCAGATAAACTATAGGCCCAGTTTGATATTTTTGCTATGGTACGGACTAGATTGGGAGGACAGCAAAAACAAGGTATATAAGGCTGACGAACGTCAAACTCCGTATCGTTTCCTGGGTCGTGACCTTTATGGCTAACGCGCAATGGGTTTGCGTAGAAGTAGTCTTTTCCTTCAATACTTATACCGGATAGAGCGCTATTAAAAAGAACCAACTCCATAATGTCTGCATATTTAGACTCTCCATGCAATCCTAACATTCGGTAATTGAACATAGAGTTACAAACGTTTGCACATGTTTCATTGTAAGCACTTAGGTTGGGCATCATGTACTCGCTTATGAAGCCTTCGTGTATCATATCTACATGCGAAGAAGAACCATGATGTGTTTGTCCACATGCTCCGGTTACGTACATTTTTTTGTTTACCACATTGCCCCAAAGACGGTCTAGAGCATCTATTAACTCTTGCTCTCCGGTTTCTGCGGCTACATCTGCCGCGCCGGCATAAAAGTATAGGGCCAATACGGCATGCCCTTCAGCAGTTTGTGCTTTTCTTATGGGTGTTCTTTCCTGTACCATATCGCCAATGAACTTAAAATTAGCAGTTTCATCCGGCTCAACCTTGTGCTTTCCTCTCATGTTTATGAATAGTTCCGCTAACTCTAGATATCGTTTATCTCCGGTGGTACGGTACAATTCAACAAGGCCCATAATTTGAGTTTGATTGAATCCAAACCGTTTTAAATGGTCCGGTTCCGATATAAATGTATCATATAAGAAGTTGGCATTTTTTATGGCTAGGTCCAAAAAGTTTTTCTTGCCCGTAACCCTGTAGTGAATACATGCGCTGGTATATAGATGTCCAAAATTGTACATTTCATGATGCTGTCTGTTTCCAAAACGGAACATATCATCCTCAATTTGAACCTTGGTATGAATATATCCGTCTTCTTCTTGGGCCTTGGCGATTATTGCAATGTATTCATCTAAATCCTCAAGTATTTTTGGGTCCTTGTTTTGGGCATAAATGTAAATGGAAGCTTCCATCCATTTATAAAAATCACCGTCATGCCATTTCATGCCTTGGTGTTTTCCTTCCTTAAGGCCTGCCGCAATTTTAAAATTGTTTAGAGCATGCCCTTTATCTCCCGTTAACAGTTCTCCCATATAGGGAACCATAGTTTCTTCGGCTACCTTAAATTTTTCGGCCCAGAAACCATCAGTCCATTGGCAATCTTCAATATTGATGCTTTTTAGTTTTACGTGTTTACTCTGGCTATTATTTATTATTCCTTGTTGTTGGGCATAACCAAAACAGGAAATAATGAGGCTGCAAGCGATTAGTATAGAGGTTTTCATATTTTCTCTTTTTATAGAAAATTAATATTGTAAAGGCAACCAAACGGACATATCGTTAACCCCTCTATTCGCCCAGGCAAAATAGGGTATCATCTTAATGGGGGTTTTCTTAAGTTCCGGTTTTACCAACGGCTTATATAATTGGTTGGCCCAATCCTCTTTTGGTAGGAGGTTGGCCTCTCCTTCCAAAATAGTAACACCGGATAAAAGATTGGCCTTGTATTTTGGCTGTAGGGTAATATTCGTAGGCACTACAATATCATTTATACTCGTACCACTCTCTAAATCCGCACTCTCCAAACAATAAACTAATGGCCCACGTTTTACGGCTACTTGGTTTCTGGTTTCCTCCACATTTGGGTCTGCAGTAATTAAAAGAGGGGTCATGGGCAATTCTAGTTCTACGATATCGCCCTTTTTCCATTTTCGGTTAACCTCGGCATAAGAACCCGCTTTTAGAGATTGGTCTATTTTTTCTCCATTTACCGTAATACTGGCCCCTTTTGCCCAAGATGGGATACGTAGCATTAGAGCGTATTCTTTTTTCTTTTTGGAATCAATAGTGATTTTGATATTTCCGTCCCAAGGATAATTGCTCTGTTGTGTTAGTTTGATGTTACTGCCATCTGCTAAATCGGTATCAAGAACGTTACTTCCGTATAGGTTGACCCAAACTCCTTTTTCTGAAGTACTATAGGCATATGTATGCATTTTGGAAATTGTACGTATGATATTGGGCGGGCAACAAAAAACCGACATATATTCCCCACGCTTACCTCCATCTTTGGTGTTTTGAGGGTGTCCTTCAATAAAACGCAAAGGGTTGGTATAAAAGAAATGTTCACCATCTAAAGAAATGCCGGACAGGGCGCTGTTGTAAAAAATAAGCTCCATAAGATCGGCAAAACGCCCTTCGCCGTTCATTAGGAACATACGCCAGTTCCACATGGCGTTTCCAATATTGGCGCAGGTTTCATTATAGGCCTTAATGTTGGGCAATTCATAGTCCATTCCATAAGCTTCGGATACCAATGCATGGTTAGAAGTCCCAAAATGGTGGGGTCCTGTTCCACCATGCAAAGACATTTTTCGAGTGGTAACATTGGTCCAGATACGTTCTAGGGCGTCCTTTAGGGCTTGATCACCGGTTTCCGCATACAAATCGGCTACACCGGCATATAAATAATTGCCATGACCGGAATGGCCCACCGCTTTTGATTCTTCCCTAATGGCGGTTCCCCTTTGGCTGTGATCCATGCCACGATGGTCTCCAGGTTTTTTTGGTGCTGTACCCAGCATGTTTACGAAAGACTCCGTAAGCTCTAAATATTTTTTGTCCCCAGTGGTACGGTACATTTCTATTAACCCCATATAGTGAGGTGGGTTCCAGTCAATACGGGCAAGTTCTGGAGAAGGGTTTTTGAAGTGGTCGTAAATATTATCGCTCGCCTTGATAGCGATGTCTAGAAAGTTCTTTTTTCCTGTAACTCTATAGTGTACGCAAGCTGCGGTCATTAAATGACCAAAGTTGTAAAATTCGTGTGAAGGACCATTGGTATATGGTTTTTCATCGCTTTTAAATGGATGTGCGGATTCATGAAGAAAACCGGCAATACCGTGACCAATTTGAATTTTAGTGTGAATGTAACCATCAGGACGTTGTGCTTTACCTATCACAGAGATAATCTCATCCATCTGTTGGTTTATCTTTTCGTCTTTGGTCATGGCATAGGCATAGGCCAAAGCCTCAACATATTTGTAAAAATCCCCATCTGTAAAAGACCATCCTCTAAATTCGCCTTCTTCAAGACCGGCGGCTACTTTAAAGTTGGTATAGGCGTGGATGATTTCGGGGTCGTCCATGAGTCTTCCTAAATTAGGAATCATTACGTCATGGGCAGACTTTACTTTATCGGCCCAAAAACCGTCGGTCCAATGACAATCATCAATGTCAATGGTCTTTAGGTTCATGTGCGGGGATTTAGAATTGTTCATAACCCCGTGTTCCTGTGCCAAGCAGCTAATAGATATGAATAAGGCAGCGGCAAGTGAAATTGTTCTTTTCATGAGTTGAGTTTTAAAAAGATAAATGTTCTAGTTAAGTTGAGATGGTTGCTCGGGATAGTACCCTGAGTCTCACAAATAAAGCACTAAAACAAATGTTTCTATTTACACGGGTTAACTGCCATTAGCATTATTTTATCTATTTGGTCCGGTCTAGTCTGTTTTTATGTGTTTTTTTGAATTGTCTAATTAATCTTCCCATACCACAGGCATGAATACGGTCATTTCGGCCTGCCCGCGATTACTCCACGAAAAATAGGGTACAAGTTGGGTTTTGTAAGGTGTCCATTCGGGCTTTTGAACGGTTCTATAGATACCTTCGCCTTTATCTTTTCGGATTAAGACTTCTCCTTCAAGAGTGGTAATTCCACCTAAAAAATTGGGTTGATAAGTAGGTTCCAGCTTTTTATTTCCGTTAAAGTAAATATCCAGAATGTCTGTATTCTCAGGTAAATCTGGCGATTCAATGCAGTATACTATTGGACCACGTTTTATGGCTATTTGGTTGCGTACTTCTTCAATTCTTGGATGACCTTCTACAAATTCAACTTCCATTGGCATATCAAGAACAAGTACGTCCCCGTTTTTCCAATTGCGTTCAATTTGGGCGAAGCTTCCGGGAGTTAATGAGTTTGTTAGTTTTTCTCCGTTGAGTGTGAGTGTTGTGTTTTTGGCCCATTTTGGAATTCGTAAACCAATGGTAAAAGCATCTGCTTTACATTCTTCGATATTCAATTTTACCGTTCCTTGCCAAGGATATGCCGTTTCTTGCGAAATTTTAATGGGAGAGCCATCCTGTAGCTGCGATACTAAATTATTGGCACCATAAAGATTTACGGTTACCCCGTTTTCAGAAAGACTATAGGCCCATTCCGAAACCGTGGCAATGGTACGCACCAGATTTGGCGGGCAGCAGAAACAGCTTAGATAGGGTTCCCTGTTAGGGGTTTCCGTTACGTTTTCATGCGCATGGTAATCTCTGGTGTTGTTTAGCATCCGTAAGGGATTTGCATAAAAATATTCCTTTCCTGTTACGCTAATTCCGGATAGGGCACTATTGTAAAGGACCAGCTCAACAATATCTGCATATTTTGCTTCGCCTTTTAGATTTAGCATGCGGTAACTGAACATGGCGTTACATAAATTGGCGCAGGTTTCATTATAGGCGGTCATATTGGGCATCATGTATGCATCTATGAAACCCTCTTCTATCATATCACGATTTACCGAAGCGCCATAATGAGCTTGGCCCACGGCACCTGTTACATACATTTTTTTGGTTGTAACGTTTTCCCAAAGGCGATCTAAGGCGTCAATAAGGGCTTGTTCTCCTGTCTCGGCATAAACATCTGCAGCTCCTGCGTAGTAATATAGGGCAAGCACAGCGTGGCCTACGGCTTCATTAGATTCCCGTAAAGATGTACGTTCCTGTACCATATCGCCAATAGGGTAGCCCTCAGTAGTTGGGTGATGTTTTACTTCATATTTCCCACGGTTATCAATAAACTTTTCGGCAAGAGCCAAATACTTTTTATCACCTACTGTACGATACAGTTCAACCAAGCCCATTATCTGCGTCTGGTTGAAGCCAAAACGACCATAATGTTTGGTGTCCGGCATAAAAATGGTGTACAGTAAATCTGCATGTTTTATAGCGATATCCAAAAAATTACGTTGACCGGTAACCCTGTAGTGAATGCAGGCGCTAATGAGCAAATGACCGGTATTGTACATTTCATGGTACTTGCGGTTTTCGTAGCGGTCTACGCCTTCTCTCAATTGAATTTGGGTCTGTAGGTACCCATCTGTTTCTTGTGCCTTGGAAATGATTTCTATGTATTCATCCAACTCCTTTAAAAGTTCATTATTTTGGGTTTGGGCGTATACATAGGTCTTGGCCTCCATGAATTTGTAGAAATCCCCATCATGCCAAAACATGCCTTGGTGTTCCCCTTGTTTTTCTCCGGCCGCTATTTTAAAATTGTTGAGCGCATGGCCTACATCTCCACATAATACATCGCCCATATAAGGTACCATGGCATTGGCACAAAGCTTAAATTTATCGGCCCAAAAACCATCTGTCCACTGGCAATCTCCAATATTCAGACTTTTTAGTTGGGTATACGGGCTATTTATATTTGAGGGTGTGGCTTGTTTCATTTCTGTTTATTTTTTTCGTCTGGTGGCCAGTGCCAATTGTACTTCTTCTATAGTCATGTTTTTGGTCTCCTTTAAATAGATATAAAGAATGACCAAGCCAATGCTTACTACAATGGCATAGAATAATAGGGTAGAGCTTATGCCCATGGTAGCTAATTGCCATGGGAAAAATTTTTGCACCAAATAACTTACAAAACTGGTGATCAAGGTGAAAAATGGGATAGCTATACCTCTTAAGGAAATAGGGAAAATTTCAGAAAATAACACCCACATCACCGGACCTACGGAAAAATGAAAGGCTCCTATAAAACTTAGAATACCCAATAAAATAAGAAGGGCATTTATATCTGCTGCTTTTTGCAACAATAGGCCCGAGTAGTCTCTGGCATCCGTTTCTCCCAATGTTTCTATAAGTGCCGCTTTAAAGCTTATGTCACTATCATAAGGTATGTCTATTAATTGGTTTAACCTATCTGCATTAGGTATGGAAGACATATCTGAAATAGCACTTTCCGTAATGGTGTAGTTGGCGGTTTTGAATCCGTAGAAACAAACCCCAAGACTTAATACGATCCAAAGCATACCCCAAATAATCATTGGTCTACGGCCTATTCTATCTACCAAGAGCAGCCCTAAAACTGTAAATACGATACTGGTAAGTCCAATATAGATGGCTTGGGCAAAAGCTGCATCCGTTCCTATTCCCAATTGTTCAAATACGGTAGGGGCATAAAAAAGAATGGCATTTATTCCGGTGGCTTGCTGGGCAATGGCAATGGTCATTGCAATAATCATGGTAACCCGCATTGGTTTGCCAAAAATTTCTTTAATCTGAGTGCCTACGGAGCGGTCTTGGTTACTACTCTCAAGACTGGAGTGCATCTGTGTTATTTTGGCTTGAATTTCATTTTCCGGGGTTACTTTTTGTAGTGTTCTTATGGCTTCCGGTTCACGTCCTTTGTACAATAACCAAGCTGGACTTTTAGGAACAAAAAACAAAAGTATGAACCATAACAGGGCAAAAATAACCTCTGTGCCCAGCATCCAACGCCATGTATTTGTATCCAATCCCCATTCTTGTACCCATGGAGCTTCCGAGTTTGCCCAACCCAAGATGAGGTAATTGATAAAGTAAGCAGCGGAAAGACCTACAACAATATTTATTTGCGTCATAGATACCAATTTTCCACGCCATTTTGGAGGGGCTATTTCACCAATGTACATAGATGCCAAAGAAATAGAACTAAAAGCCAAACCGCCCATAAAACGGGCTACTAATAGTGATGCGTATGTGGGTGCCAATGCAGAAGCTACTGCCGAACCAAGGTAGAGGGCAGCGGCAATCATTAAAGTGGTTCTCCGGCCATATTTGTTACAGGCATAACCCACAAAAACGAGCGCCAGGAGCACTCCCATTGCGGGGGCTCCCACTACCGATCCCAATTCTAGATCGGTAAGCGAGAATTCCTGTGTAATAAATTTTATAGTTCCGGATATTAAAGCGGCGTCCAACCCAAAGACAAAACCGCCCATAGCTACTATAGTTGCGTACGTAAAAGCATTCCGTTTATAAGAACCCATAAGAAAAGTTTAAGTTAAGATGTTATGAGCCATTATAGATGCTAATTCCAGATTACAGGAAGGAAAACCGTCATCTCTCCTTGACCTCTATTGCTCCAAGCATAGTAAGGTATAAAATTGGTTTTAAAAGATTGAAATTTAGGAGAGCTTACTTCTTGGTACATTTCACCAGGTTTGTCTTTTCTAATTAAAATTTCACCTTCCAAAGTGGTAACACCTCCCAAGAAATCCGGTCTGGAAGTAGGATTCAGTTTTTTGTCGGACGAAAGATAAACATTGGTGATATCTGTTTTTTCGGGTAAATCTGCTGATTCTATACAGTACACAACCGGGCCTCTTTTTAGAGCTACTTGGTTTCGAACTTCTTCAATGCGAGGGTGACCTTCTATGAACTTGGTCTCCATGGGCATATCAATGGTAATTTCGTCACCAGCAGTCCATTTTCTTTCAATTTTGGCGAATGTACCCGGAGCGGCATCGGCTACTTTTGTTCCATTTACCTTAATTTGGGTTCCTTTTGCCCAGCTAGGTATACGAAGGAGGACATCAAAAGCATCGGCTTTACATTCATCAACTGTAATTTTTACGGCACCGTCCCAAGGGTAATCTGTCTTTTGCGTAAGTTTTATTGTTGAACCGTCCAATAGGGTCGTGTTCAATTCGTTTCCTCCGTATAAGTTAACCGCAATTCCGTTTTGGGATTTGCTATAGGCCCATCCCGGAGATTTTGCAATGGTACGTACTAAGTTTGGAGGACAACAAAAACATTTAAGATAAGGTTGTCTTTCGGGAAACTCAACGTTCATTTTTTCATAGTCTAGCGCACCTTCAATTTTCCGAAGAGGATTGGAGTAGTAATAATTCTTTCCGTCCAAACTAATGCCTGATAGTCCGCTATTATGCAACACAAGTTCCATAATATCGCCGTGCTTAGCATCACCGGTAAGGGTAAGCATACGGTAATTGAACATAGAGTTACAAATGTTGGCACAAGTTTCGTTATAGGCAGTCATGTTAGGCATCATATACTCATCAATAAAACCTTCTTCAATTTTATCTAGACGGGAAGAACGCCCATAATGTGTTTGGCCAATGGCTCCCGTGATGTACATTTTTTTGTTGGTAACATTGTCCCACAGGCGCTCCAATGCATCTATTAATGCTTTTTCGCCTGTTTCGGCATATACATCGGCAGCTCCGGCATAGAAATAAAGCGCTAGTACGGCATGACCTACGGCCTCGGTTTCCTTACGAAGAGGAACACGTTCCTGAACCATATCTCCAATAGGATACCCTTTTGTGGTCTCATCATCTTCAATTTTATAAGTACCTCGCATATTTATGAATTGCTCGGCCAACTCTAAGTAGCGTTTGTCTGTGGTAGTACGGTACAATTCTACCAAGCCCATAATCTGTGTCTGGTTAAAGCCAAAGCGTTTTAAGTGGTCTGGTTTTGGAGAGAATAATTTGTACAGATAATCGGCATGCTTTACCGCAATGTCCAGAAAGTTGGTCTTACCCGTTAAGCGGTAATGAACACAGGCACTGGTAAGTAAATGCCCGCTATTGTATAGTTCGTGATACCTTCTGTTAGTGAAGGGGTCTATGTCATCTCTAATAATTGCTGGAGTAGAGAGGTAACCATCTGCTTGTTGTGCTTGCGCAATGACATCTATGATTTCATCTAATTCTTCAACAATTTTTTCGTCTTTATTTACACCGTAGATGTACATTTTGGCTTCCATCCATTTATAAAAATCGCCATCATGCCACCAGAAACCTTTGTGTTCGCCTTCTTTGAGTCCCGCTGCTATTTTAAAGTTATTATAACCGTGACCTATATCGCCTTTAAGGATTTCACCCATGTGCGGAATCATGGTTTCTTCTGCAACTTTCCATTTATCGGCCCAAAAACCTTCGGTCCATCTACAGTCACCTATATCAATACTTTTTAATTGAACATGTGGACTGTTGGTATTATTTATAATACCTTTTCCTGTATCAAGGTTGGCAGCATAGTCTCTAGTTGCTATGGTTTCTGTGTCAAGGTTTTTGTCCGGCCCGTTTTGCTTGCAAGAAAGCAGGGACAAAAAGACGCAAATGGAGAGGGTTATTTTTTTCATAATCAGATGGTTTAAATGGAACGCTGCTCGTTATTTTTATAGTGATCCGTAACTATATGGACAAAACTGTAGCGCAGCGTAGCATACAAATAAAAGGTAATAGGCTAGAAGTAGATTTGTAGATTTTATCCGCTTGCAGCACTATTTTAACCTTATTTGTTAATAAACTGATTAAAATATGGTACTTGAGTATGATGCAATATTGTGTATGAAGAAGCAGCGAAGCTCTTTAAGGGCTAGTCAACCCGCTCAACATCTACGAACAATGGGCCTTTAGCAAGTCTTTCGGTTTTGATAAAGGCATGAAAGTTTCCTGTTCCCTCAGGAAGTGTAACATTTGAGAAAGAGACCTTTGCTTGGTTCTTGCTCACAGGAAGCTCTATATGCACGTCTTTGTATTTTAAGTGTGCAATTCCATCTTTATCAAGTTTTGGAAGGTCTAAGCTTACGTTGTATGTGCCGGCTTCTGTTTTTACGCGCCAGTGGCCTAGGTCATTTTTTGAGATGACCCTAGGGCCGCCCCAATCAAACTGGGATAAGTTGGTTGAGCGCTGCATTGAGCTGCCAAGATAAATACGTTGAATGCCTTTGGAGTCTCTTTCTTCAGTAACCTCGTCAAACCAATTTTCATAACGGGCTAGAAGTTTTTCTACAATATCTGGATGGTTATTGGCTAGATTGATACGCTCACTTGGGTCATTTTCTACATCGTATAATTCTAGGTTTGCCAGAACTTCTTTTAATTCTTCATCCTTAGGTTGATACAGGATGTGGTGTGGGTCATCATGTGGACTTACCAGTTTATATTTTTGGGTACGAACGGCAAAATGCATGTACTTGAACACGGTTGGCCCGTAATGCATTTGGGTGATGAATTCCCTGTCGCCAAAGTTGGTTTTCTCACCTTTCCATAGCGGAAGTAATGATGTGCCGTCTAATTTAATACCTTGTGGAGCGTCAATATTACAAACGTCCAGGATTGTGGGCAATACATCTATTACCGCACCCATTGTGCTGTTCTGTTGTGCCTTTTTGATGTTTTTTGGCCACCTAACAAAGAAAGGTACACGTGTGCCACATTCGTATACACTTGTTTTGGTTCCTCGTAAATTTGAAACCCATCTTCCTGGGTAAACGTCGTTTTTGGTGCGTCTGTTCCTTGGCCCGTTATCCGAGAGGAAAATAACTATTGTATTATCTTCAATGCCCAACTGTTTTAATCGTTTTAGGACCCTGCCTACGTTGGCGTCAATATTATCTATCATGCCGTAAGTTTTGGCATTGTCTTCATGAAGCCCCAATTTTCTATAAGGTTCCGCTTTTTCATCCGGTACTTCTAGCGGAAAATGAGGGAGATTGGTAGCTAGATACGTAAAAAATGGCTTATCACTTTTCGCGCTCATAAAATCCAGAGCGGCATCGGTAAAAATATCATCGCAATACCCTTTAAACTTTTTAGGCTGATTGTTATGCTCAAGAATGGGGTCAAAATAGGTGTTGCCGGCAGGCCCTGCAGCTTGCCCTATTCCGCCGCCTTTATGCACCAAAGCTTCTTGAAATCCTTGGTCAGTAGGACGCATGGGAGCATTGTCTCCCAGATGCCATTTTCCGAAAATACCCGTGCGATAACCATTTTCAACTAAAATCTCGGCTAGTGTTTCCTCGGAAGTATTCATAAAGTGATCCACTTGCGTAACTCCTGTAACTCCAGTCCGGTAAGGATAGCGGCCCGTTAAAATTGCAGCTCTAGTGGCGGAACAATTTGGATAGGAGAAGAAATGGGTCATTTCAAGACCTTGTTCACCTATTTTCTCAATGTTTGGTGTTTTTAAATAAGGGTTACCATGAGCGCTAATATCGCCATAGCCTTGGTCATCGGTAAGCATAATGAGAACGTTTGGACGATCTTGAGCCCGTAAAAAAGTGTTGCTAAAAAGTAGTGCAACCAACAAAAACGGGAGTAAAACGGTATTCAATTTGGTCTGTTTTAATGTTATTATACCTTTTTCCATATCTGTTACCATTTTATTTCCGTTCTTAAAAACACTTTTTAGTCCATATGCAGGCTCACCTGAAAATGACCGGTCTTAACACTGCCATCTTTCATCTTTATTCTATAGCCGTATCCAGGAATGGAAGTACCATCTTCTATCTTTTGGGCTACCGGGCCTAAGTTGGCAACTACTTCGGTGCCACTGGAAAAGCGACTTCTCTGTACTTTATAATCAGCACTTAGGTATTCGTGGCTTTTTAATTCCGAATAGAACGTTTCCTTATGAACAGGGCTAACCAAATCTCTGGCCATTTCTATCATTGGGCGCATGCCTTCAAATTCGTAAGGTGCAAAGAATATGGTGGTACCTCGGCCAAATAGCATACTTCTTAAGG
Organism: Zobellia russellii; assembly: GCF_044597075.1. Lineage (NCBI taxonomy): Bacteria > Pseudomonadati > Bacteroidota > Flavobacteriia > Flavobacteriales > Flavobacteriaceae > Zobellia > Zobellia russellii. The sequence continues at coordinate 60,456 of NZ_CP139000.1, forward strand.
CTTTGATTCTAAAATCGCCATTAGCGGTAACTTCATTGTCCGGGTCTTGAATTTTTCCAAAATTGGCTATAGCTTCATGATATACCAAATTGAAAAGCGGAGCAGGGTGGGAGATGACCGAAAGTGGGCGGTCTTCTAAATAGGTCATTCCTTCAAACATATCAAAGTAAGGAATCCACTGTTCTTGACCATGCTCGGTTCCGTTTACTAGATTAAAGCTGTCAATGTATTTGGCCAGCTCAATACGGCCTTCCTTACCGTTTTCGCGATAAGCGGCAAAAGTAATATCCGTAATATCGGCCTCTAGGCCTAAATATGAGATTTCGTTTTCAATATTTTCTTGCGCCAGTCCTTTTTGAAATTTTGGGTCTACACGTGCCCAACGACTTCCGGTATTCATCAATTTTCCTTCGGCATCACGCTGCATAAGGTCCGTTGTAAAGTTAGGGTCGTTCTCCAGCATTGGTGAGTAGGCGTGGTATGATGAGTACAAGTATCCATAAGATTTTGCTAAATCTACTGCGGCCTTCAATTTTTTAGGTCCGCCCAAAGCTTCACTAATCGGGTGGTTGTGTGGAACAAAGTTGGAAAAGGTTCCCCAAGCATGTACAAAAGCTTCATTTACTTTTAAATCATCATGAATAGTCTGGATTGTATTTTTTAACTCATCAAAAGTAAAGGCCATACCTGGCATGTTTACATAATGTGGGTAACCTCCGTAAATTCCAAAATATATTGCTCCCGGTAGCTTATCTACATTGGGATTTCTTTTTAATTTATCTTTTAAGGAAACAAAGTGCCCACGGGCCTTGGCCTCCTTCTGATATTCTTTGGCCATATCTACGTAATCGCCACCGGGAATAAAATGGTAGCTCATGCGCATCTTACCTTTTTCCTCGTTCAATTTCCAGATAGGGTCAAGAAAAACAATACGTTGGTATGTAGACATTTCTCCTTTAAAAAGGTATTGTCCGTTATTATTGATATTGTATTGCATGAGGGGTCTGGCAGATTCATCTACAATACCCATTACGGCAGATTTTTCATTATACGTACCCCACCAAGGCATGGTAAGTCCGGTGCCGTTGTTGAACAACTCTAAAAAACCTTGTGATTTATTGTTGTAAGTGGCATCGTCCCATTTGCAAAACCGCCCTCCGTTCATGGGAAAAATATATGAGGGACAGATAACTCCCTGCTTTTGTGGGATTACAGCTGCGCCCTTATCCTCGTCCGTTTTTAAGCTAAAAGCCCGTGCAGGGTAACGCAAGTCCAATAGTTTAAAATTACCGGAATTATGCTCTAGAACCTCTACATCTAGTTGGGCTGTTTTTGCATCCAACCTTATTTCTGTGGCGATAGATACCCCGGTTGCCGTGGAGCCATCTTCAAGAATAGGGTCTATGAATTTAAGCGATACGGTATTATCGGAAGCTTTTGAAACTTCAATTTTCTTGCTCTTGGAAATGTTGATCGTATGTTTTTTTCCTTTAGAGTCAGTTAAGGTTAACAGACCCGCAGCATTTTCCCACGGGTCCGATTTCCAAATGTGGCCCGAAGTCTTTTCGGTAACCGAAAAACAGCCGGTCTTTGAGTCTACCGTAACGTTCAACTTTTCATTTTCCAAAACAACGGGGTCTGAACCCTGTGTATTCATTGCAAAAGCGCTAAATACAGGTAAACAGGTAATTGCTAAAAGTAGAATAGTTTGTTGTATTCTTTTTTTATTGTTTTTCATTTTTGGAAGAATTGATTTAGTCGAATATGTGCATGGGTAGCTTGTTACCACTTGCTTAAAAATTATTTTTTTACAAATTCTTTGATTTCATTTTTCATCTTAGCGAAATGCTCTTCAAGACCTTCGTAATTTCCTTCGCGAAGCATTTTTTTGTCAAAAAGAGAACTTGCCATACCGGCGCCAACGGCTCCTGCTTGAAAAAACGATTTAATGTTATCTACGGAAACGCCTCCCGTGGGCAACAATTTTATCTCGTTTAATGGGGCCAAAACATCTTTAATGTATTGAATGCCCAGTTGCGTTGCCGGAAAAACTTTTACCGCAGATGCACCTAATGACCATGCTTTGTAAATTTCACTTGGGGTATATGCACCTGGGAAAATTGGAATTTTATTGGCTACACAATGCTTTATTACCTCTTCATCAATGATAGGAGTTACAATAAATTGAGAACCGGCCTCCAAAGCTTTGGTCAAATCTTGCATGGTACATACCGTACCGGCACCTACATTAAGTTCTGGATATTCTTTTGCCAAAGTTGCAATGGTCCGGGCAACTTCAGGAGAGTTCATGGTAATTTCAATAGTGTAGAAACCACTTTTTATATAAGAGGGAATAAGTTTAAGTACTTCCTCTGTGTTAAGACCTCTAAGGATACCTACTATAGGGTTTTGATTGTATTTATCCCATGAAAATATTTTATTATGCATACGTCTGTAATATTTGTTGTTGTCCTGTTAATAACGCTTGTTCTAATGTTTGCTCTTCAAAGCAAACAATCCGTTCTGCTGGTAAAAACGATTCCAATGCCAGTTTGTATAATATATTGTAGATACCGCTTGCTGCTAGAAAAATTGTTCCTTTTTTATTCTTTAAACCGGCCAGTTCGCCACCGATCATTAGGCCGGATAAAAAATAAAAATTTTGCTCACCAGAAACTTGGTTGATCAGGGTATTTGCCCTAATCGAGAACAAAGATTGCATTTGCTGATCTGCCAATCCTTTTTCCACTCCTTTTAAGAACATATCTTTAAAAGATTCATTCCAAGGGGCTGGGCTTAAAGAAGCAGATAAAATAGTGTGCTTGCTAATGGTGTCAAAAAGTTCACCTGTCATAAACGTGGTAAAATCTTTAAAAACATTTGCTTCAAAAGCTATATGCTTGCAATGCGTGCCCGGCAATAACAGAACACCTTTGTCATACTTAGAGAGCTCTGCAGACAGTCCAATTGCCTGAACTTCTTCGCCCCGCATAACATCTGCGTTGGTTTTAGCTCCAGAAACTAATAATAGGTCGGGCATATCATCAAAAGGAATGTATTTGCTAATCAAGTCCTTACCATTAAAAGCTAAGGGCATATTGGCGTATTCCAATTCATGCATGCCAATAGAGGACGAGAGCATTCCGGAAGCTACTATGACATAATCATTACTGATTGTGCCATCTAAATTTTTAATCTGTTCTTTTAGGTATGCTTCAAAGAACTGATTTTGAGATAAATGGGACTGATCCTTGAATTCACTAAAACATTTTTTTATGCCCATATCCGTCGTGTGTTCCGACAGGATTTTGAGCGTTGTGGTTTCAATTAAACGCAGCCGAAAATTGGTTGTTCCCCAATCGCAGCTAATAAACTTTTCGGGTAATTTCATTAGTGTTGTAAAGCTTTGGTTACTCTTTTTTTGGCAAGATAATCATCTAGCGCAAAAGTAGAGCAATCCACTCCAATACCACTGTTTTTGACACCACCATGCGGTAAGTATATGTCATATTTTACCCCGTTAAGCTGTACTTCTCCAAACTCTAGGGCGTTGGCAAAGAATTGAAGGGTTTCATTGTCCTTGGAAAACACATAAGAAGCTAGACCTGCATCTGTATTATTGGCCAGTACAATAACTTCTTCTTTTGTTTTAAATGGAACAATTAGTGCTACAGGACCAAAAACTTCATGTTGAAGGATTTCTACATCATTAGAATCAAATGTGATTGCCGTTGGTTCAAAATAATAACCGGGACCCTCAAGCGCATTGCCGCCATATACCAATTTACCACCTTGGGCAATGGCTGTTTCTACGATTCCCTTTACGTTTATAACGGACTGTTTATTGGCTAAAGGACCCATGTCCGGTTTGTTTTCTCTCCCAAAACCAAGTTTAGTAGTTTTAAACTTTGCAACCATACCAGCGGTAAACTCCTCTATAAGAGATTCATGAACAAAAAAGCGGTTGGGAGCTACACAGATTTGGCCGGAGTTGCCAACTTTAAGAGCGGTTCCAATATTAACGGCCAATTCTAGATCAGCATCTTCACACACAATAAAAGGAGCGTTTCCGCCACATTCCATGCTGTATCTTTTTATAGAAGTTTTTGCACTTTGTGCGATAAGCTTCTGAGCAGTTTCCGTAGAACCGATCATGGTAATCAATCTAGGTATTTTACTTTCGCAAAGCGGAATACCAACATCCTGCAAATCACCACAAATAACATTTATAACACCTTTTGGAAAATTAATTTCGGCGCATAGCTCTCCAATAATATAAGCTGATAAAGGAGAAAATTCCGAGGGCTTTAGAATTATACTTGAACCAGCAGCTAGTGCAGGACCTAGTTTAAAACCTAAATTCAAAAGTGGGAAGTTATAGGCAAGAAAGGCAACCGCAACCCCCAAAGGTTGTGATACAAAATGATGTTCGTGCGTACCTTCTTTATCTTCAATAGGAAGGTCATTGCGCTTTAATATTTCTTCAGAGTAGTACTGTAACGAATTGGTAATACTGGTAAGGTCTTCTTCTGAGCCTTCCCAAGTTTTGCCCATTTCATGCATAATGCTTTCGCGTAGCAAGTCGTTATTCTCTATGATTTTATTTCTAAGCTTATCTATCCAATCTAGGCGCTCTTGTATGGGGAGTTTTGACCAAGTTTTAAAACCTGATTCTGCAGCTTTTAAAGCTCTTTGGGTATCTTCTAAACTAGCCCAAGCAATTGTGGCAGTGGGCTTTTCGTCCGCTGGGCAAATAACCTCAAAAGTTTTATTGTTTGAGGCTTCAACAAGTGCACCATCAATATATAATTTCTTATGACCGAATTTTAACTGCTCCATCTTTATGTATTTCTTTATCTAAATAGTATTCTAATTTGTCCATGTCAACATCTACGCCCAAACCTGGTGCTCTGGGTACTTCTAAATGTCCGTTTTCTAGTTTTACGTTATGAAGGGTAACCTCGTCGCGGAGTGCATTTTCTGTTCTATCCAATTCCATAGTAGGAAGGTCATTGTACATTCTACCTGGATTCTTGTCTAGGTTGGCTACTAAATGAATAGCGGCGCTTATAGCGATCCATGTTCCCCAAGTATGCGGAACTACATCTTTATTATAGGCTTGTGCTAACGTTGTTATTCGCTTGGCTTCGGTTAACCCACCTGTAGCGCAAATATCCGGTTGGGCTATATCTACGCAGTCATTTTCAAAAAGTCGTTTAAAACCAAATTTCAAATATTCACATTCACCCCCTGAAATAGGTATAGTTGTGTTTTCTCTTAATCTGCGGTAACCGTCGTAATCTTCCGGAGATACCGGTTCTTCAAACCAAGAGATGTCATACTTTTCGGCCTTTCTGGCCAATTCAATGGCTTCTTTATAGGAATATGCGTGGTTGGAATCTATCATTAGTCGCATACTTGGCCCTATGGCCTTGCGTATGGCCGCAATGTATTTTAGGTCTTGTTGAATACCTAGTCCAACCTTCATCTTGGTAGCTTTAAACCCTTGGGCTTTGTAAAATAGAGCCTCTTCTACTAAAAGTTCTTCAAGGTTTTCGCAACGTGTAAAGTAAAGTCCGGTAGCATAAGGCTCAATAATAGGGTTTTTGATGCCTCCCAATAAAACGGATACAGGTTGGTTGAGCAACTTTCCCTTTATATCCCATAACGCAACGTCAATAGCACTAATGGCAGCTTGGAAAGCACCACTTCTTGCATAGTCCATAGAGCGCCTATACATTTCTTGCCATAGGACTTCATGTTCCAATGCGCCTTTTCCTAGAAGAAAGGGTGTAAAAAAGTCAATCCCGGATTTAATAACCTCCGCAGGCCCGTATCCTTCTCCCCATCCGTAAGTACCATCATCCAAAGTTATTTTTACGATACATATTTTTCTAGTATCATACTGCCATTGCGAAAAATAGAAGGGGGTATCTAGTTTGTATGTAATTACAAAAGGCTCAATCTTTTGGATTTTCATAATAAAATTGCTTATAGTTTTAAAAAAATGGTTGGCTTAATAATTGGCGTATCCTAAAATACAAATGGCAATGATAAGAACGGCAAGTCCCGTTAGTAAAATTTTAAAAGGCTTGTTCGCATTCTTCCATTCCCCTTCTCTAAAGCCCCAAATATTACTAATAATCAAAGCGAGCCCTAAAAGTATAGGCCATCCCACAACGGGGCCTAGATTTCCCATTAGCGCTGCTCCTTGACCATAAACACCCAAGGCTGCAAACCAGAAAATACCGGCTGCAATAGCCCATTTTAAGGCTTTCCCTTTATTGGGGACTGTATAAGCGCCCCATGATTTATTTTTGATAAAAAGATATATGGCGTACCCTCCGTTCATAACGAACGCTCCCAGTAAAACAACCACCCAAGAAGCCAAACTTGCATTTTGTGTTCCTACACCGTAATCGTTTACGGCTATAGCTGCAACTGGTGCTGCATTGGAAAAGCCAACGTTTAAAAAAGCGGATAAAACACCAGATGCAACGGCAATCAGTACCCCAATTTTTATGGATTTAGTACTTGTGGTTGAGTTATTGTGCAATTTATCTCTTTGTACACCGGCCACTGCAGTAATAGCAACTCCTACCAGTAACAAGGCTACCCCTAACATTATGATAGGAAAGGAAGGTTGGTCAAAGGCCCCATCAATCTGAAAAAGAGGAATAATGGAACCTACCGATGCCGCAAGACCCATAACAATGCCATAGGTAATGGAAATACCGGTTTTTTCCACACTAACCCCAAAGAGAATACCCCCAATGCCCCACAGAAAACCGTAAAACGCAGCTACGAACAGTGTTTGACTGTCTGCTTGGGAAATGATTTCAAAAAGATTGGGCATAACGATCAAGGCCCAGATAATAGGGAATGCAATCATGGCCGTAAATGCGTGAACTAACCACCAAGCCTCCCATTTTAATGGTGCAATATGCTTCATGCCAAGACCAAAAGTTCCTTGAAAAAAGCTTGCAAATAGTATTAAAATGATAGCCAGTAGATAGGTATCCATATGAGTTGATTTTATTTTATAGATGAATATAATAGAAGGGGGCAATCGTGTTCTAAACCTTCGTGAGACACAAAGAAAATTCAATATAAAGGAGATGGATTCCCGGATTTTACCCTAGTATAACATTATTTTATCCTAGTGGTGATTGCATTAAAGTTGCGTAAAGTAATATAATGCCAATACTAAAAGTCCGCCACTTAATGCGACTACACCGGATAGTAGACTAAATGATTTTAGCAGTCGAGAAACAGACACTTCGTGTACTTCTTTAAATAGCCAAAAGAAACTACTGTTTACGTGAATAATACCAAGAGAACCGGCTCCAATAGCCGCGGCGGTAAAGGTGGGGTGCAATGTGCCGTTGGAAACCAGTGGTGCAACAATAGATGCCGTAGTGATAAGCGAAACAGTAATTGATCCCGTAACAGTCGTAAAAAGGAAACTTAATAGAAAAGGTATAACTATGCCCATTGCAGCAATATCTCCCGAATTGGAAAACATAGAACCTACTATTTCTGTGTCTTTGATTACCTGTCCAAAAGCACCACCAGTACCGGTGATAAGAATAACGATAGCTGATTTTTCTCCCGAAGTCGTAAAAAATGAATTTAAACGGGTAGAAAAATTCTCTTTAGGAAGTAAAGGTAATGCAAAAAGTAGGCCTATGAGAAGTGCCCATACAGGGTTTTTTATAAATGCAATGAACCCGTTTTCCAAAGGGAAAATAGTGCCTATGGACATAAGAAACAATGGCACTAATAAGGCTGCAAAAGGCAACACTTTTTTGAACCCCGTTAGTTCTTTGGTTTGCGATGCTTCGCCCGTATTCGTGTCCGGTAATTTCAGGGCAAGATTTTTCTTGTTCAATTTTATCCATAATAACCCACCGGCTATCGCAGCTAGAGCTACCGCAATGTTAATGGGAATCATATCCCCAATATTAATTTCAAGAATGGCAGCTACCGCAAGAGGTCCTGGGGTAGGTGGAATCAAGGCATGGGCTACGGTAAGACTAATGGCCAATGAAAGTCCTAAGGTAAGTACTGAATGGCCTGATTTTTTTGAGAGGACGAATATGGTAGGGAGCAAGGTCAGATAGGCCACATCCATAAAAACCGGAATTCCTATCAAAAAGCCAATTACGGCCATACTTAACGGAAGGTACTTGGTACCGAATAAATTAATAATCGTATTGGCTATGACATCTGCACCACCGGTTTGCGCTAGAATTTCCCCCAATAACGTGCCAAATAGAATAATGAGTCCTATCCATTTTAGAGTATTTCCAAAACCGCTTAATAAGCTCTCTGTTACTAATTCTACAGAGCTCCCTGTTGTTAGCCCTAGAATCAACCCTGAAATAAGTAAGGCGGGAATAGGGTGTACTTTAAAAACAGTTACCGCAACAATGAGCAGAACAATGCAAAGGAGTAAAAATATTAGGCTGGTCACAAGGTCATTTTTAAGTTAGGTAGGCCACAGGCTATCCAAACAAAAATAGCAGAAATATACCATCGTGAAAATGCGTACATTAACCATTATAGGCACTATTGTAACCCCACTTGTGCTTTTTTAGATATATAAGAGTTTATACAACTTCTTTTTTCTCGTTATACTTTTGCATATACTCGGTTGGGGTAATGTTCATTAAAGCTTTAAACTGTCTATTGAAATTGGTGAGCGTATTAAAACCTGACTGATAACAAACGGTTGAGATTTGCATTTCTCCCTCAATCAACAACTTACAAGCGTTTCTAAGGCGTATTTCATTCAAATATTGTGTAAAGGATTTTCTAGTTTTCTTTTTGAAGTATCTACAGAATGCATTTGGCGTCATGTGTGCTATAGAGGCAATTTGTTCCAACTCTATTTTCTTTTCAAAATTTTCGGTCAAGAAATTTATGATTTTACGCATTCTGTCCTTTTCATTGCTGTTGTAAGTGTTGGCTATTACTTCTGAGCAGAGCAAATCATAATTTTCACTTATAGATAGTGTATCAAGAACTTTTAGAAGCCCCACAATGCTGGAAAGACCTTGGTCCCCGACCAAGCCTAGGATAAGGTTGTGAACCATATAGGTGGCGGATTCGGAAAATTTTATACCTCTTTCCGCTTGTTGAAAAAGATTTTTTAACCGCTTGGATTCGGTAAGGTCTAAAAAGTCGCTTCCCAAAAAGTTAGGTTCAAATTTTATTACGATCAGGTTAACCGCTTCGGTTTCCTGTTGGTCGTTATAATACTCCTTATGGTTGCGGAACAGGTGGGGAATATTGCTGCCAATGAGATACAGTTCTCCCGGAGAGAAGCTTCCAATAGAATTACCTACATAACGTGTGCCGCTACTTTTTATAAAGTATATAAGTTCTAGTTCCTTATGAAAATGCCAGTTCTGTTCTATACATGGTAAGCGGTCTTGCCGAGCTAAAAAGGAATTTTCGGGTCGTTTTTCGGTTTGTTTGTACGTCAGCTTCATAGTCTATTTCTTTCGTCAGGGATACCCATAATAAAACGAATTTTGAGGCGTAATTTTCAAGGATTCGTTTTTTTAGTGAGTATAAATTTTCATAAATATACAAAATTACCTCAAATATTATAAAATATTAATTTTAACGGTAGAATAGTGCAATGTAAAGATTTAGGGAAAATGCTATTTCCGAGAAAGAATAACTTAAAATCTTTTTGGAGCAACCGATAGAAGTGTTAATACTACTAACTCTAAATTCTAGGGTAATGTGTTTAGCTGATTGGTTATCAGTTTTCTAACTTTAATTTAAAGTTTTTCGGTACTGTTGGGCAGTACACTACAGGATAGTAAAGAAAAAATGCTTCATTAGTTTTAGGGACTTAGAAACATAAAAATAACCGTAAAGTTATAGCCATGTTTTTAAAACACCAACTCAACTCAATAGAATTATCGGTTCTTTAATGAACCTATATTCTATTTAAACAAAACTTAAAATGATTATAAATTTTTTAAGGATTAATAAGCTTAATCTTCTCCTTTGTAGTGTTTTGATTTTAGCAACTTCCTGTACGTCCGAGAAAAAAGCTGAAAATGAAACGGTTCAGTCCGATAACCCTAAAATAGCAAAGCTAAAATTACAGCCAGGTTTTGATGCAGAACATTTATATAGTCCTGGAGATAATAATATGGGGTCTTGGGTGGCCATGACTTTTGATAATAAGGGAAGATTAATTACTTCAGATCAATACGGTGCTTTGTACAGAATGGAAGTTGCACCAATAGGAGCGGACAATCTTACACCAAAAATAGAAAAGCTTAAAATTCAAACGGAAGCGAAAGTAGCAGATTCCATAATACAAATGGGTTATGCCCAAGGGTTATTGTACGCTTTCAATAGCCTTTATGTAATGGTAAACCATAGGGGCAGTGATGATTTTGAAAAGACTAGTGGCCTTTATCGTTTACAGGATACGGATAATGATGATCAATACGACAAAATAACACTTTTAAAGGCTTTGGACGGGGCAGGAGAGCATGGCCCGCACAGTATAGTTCTTTCTCCAGATGGGGAGTCGCTATACGTTATAGCTGGTAACCATACAGACTTACCGGAGATGGAAGGATATCGTCTTCCTAACAACTGGCAGGATGACAATTTGTTTCCTCAAATTAAAGACCCTCGTGGGCATGCCAATGACCGTGGGGCTCCCGGCGGTTGGGTGGCAAATCTTGACCCTGAGGGAAAACGATGGGAGCTTGTGGCTTCAGGTTTCAGAAATCCGTTTGATTTGGCGTTCAATGAATTGGGAGATATGTTCGTTTATGACTCGGATATGGAATGGGATTTGGGAATGCCATGGTATCGCCCTACCCGAATTTGCCATGTTACAAGCGGAGCGGAATTTGGATGGCGAACGGGAAATGGCAAATGGTCTGCTGCGTATCCTGACAATGTACCTCCTGTACTTAATATAGGTCAAGGGTCACCTACTAATGTAATGCATGGAAATGGAGCTGAGTTTCCTGAAAAATATCAACATAGCGTATTTGCGTTTGATTGGAGTTTCGGGATTATTTATGCCATTGAAATGAAAGCTAATGGTGCATCTTATATTGGTGAAAAAGAGGAATTTTTATCTGGAATTCCACTTCCGTTAACGGATGGGGTTATTGGCCCGGACGGAGCCATGTACTTTATGACCGGAGGACGTAGGTTAGAATCAGACCTGTATCGTGTTTATTATAAAAATTCAGATAAACTAACGGGGACCGTTGCGAATTTGGAGCCTACTAAGGAAAACGAAATCCGTAAAAAATTGGAGACTTATCACGGTGCTCCTAAGGATGGGGCTTTAGATTTTGCTTGGCCTTATTTAAATAGTAAAGACCGTTTTATTCAATATGCTGCCCGTATTGCTGTAGAACATCAACCTGTAAGCACTTGGCAGGAAAAAGTTTATGCGGAAACTAATGCGGTTAGAAAGATTCATGCAGCCGTTGCTTTGGCTAGACAGGGAGATAAAAGTCAGCGTGATCAACTATTGAATTCTTTGGTACATATTGATTATGCAAGTCTTTCTGAGCAAAACCAAGTAGATTTGGTTCGTGCCATAGAGCTTACTTTAGCGCGTTTTGGAAAACCTAATGCAGATATTAAAAGAAAAATCAGCGGATATCTTTCAGCCCATTATCCAGCGGATACGGATGTGTTAAATCAATTGTTGAGCAAAACATTGGTATTTGTGGATGATGCTTCGGTGATTTCAAAAACACTTGCCTTATTAGAATCCGAAGAAGGAGAAAATGCTTCGGTAATGGCTAATACGGCCACGGATGCGGCAGATTTGATTTTACGAAATCCGCAGTATGGAATGGACATCGCCGAAACCCTAAAAAATATGCCTTTGGCACAGCATACATATTATGGTCTGGTATTACAGGATGCCACAGTAGGTTGGACGCCGGAGTTAAGAGAGAAATATTTCAAATGGTTTTATAAAGCTTTTTCATTTAAAGCGGGCCGTAGCTATATTGGTTTTATAGATAAGGCAAGGAAGAAAGCGTTGACCCACGTGGCTGCGAATAGAAAGGAATTCTACAATCAAATGTCAGGAGATTCATTGCTGAGTAAATCCGGAAATGAGTTGGTTTCCAGTGCAGTGCAGCCCAAAGGGCCCGGCAAGAGATGGGAAGAAAAGGATATAGCACCCTTATTGGCCGATGGTTTGCAGAACAGAAATTTTGAAACCGGTAGGAACATGTTTTTGGCAACCAATTGTGTTACGTGTCATAGTATGCGTGGCGAAGGAGAGAATATAGGCCCGGAATTATCCCAAATCGGTACTCGGTTTTCTGCGGAAGATATTCTTAAAGCTATTATTGATCCAAGTGATGTAATTTCAGATCAGTACAACACCACGGTTTTTATGCTTAAGGATGGAAACTCTATTGTGGGTAGATTAATTGGTGAGGAAGGGGAAAATTATACGGTTTCTCAGAATCCGTATGCGCCTGATGTTCTTAGGACTATTCCAAAAGAGGAGGTAACGGGTACTAAAATGTCATCGGTTTCATTGATGCCGCCAGGTACGATTAATCGTTTGAGTGATGATGAGGTGAAAGACTTATTGGCGTACCTCATTGCTGGTGGTGATGCCGAAAACGAAATTTTTGCTAAGGAATAAGATATTTGGTAAGTCAGAATTACATTCACAATGCTCACGGAAAAAATTATACATAAAGGTAAAGACAAGATTGGGAATACCGCTCAGGTTGGTGGTATTGAGACTTCTGTCCTTGATAATGGTTTAGGGAGAGGAACACGCATTGCATGGATCAATACAGGAACGGGACTAAGATACAAGGTTGTTATTGATCGTGGGATGGATATTGCGGATGCCTTTTATAAAGAATATAATTTGGCTTGGTTGAGCAAAACTGGAGTAGTTCCTCCTGAACGATTTTCAGACAAGGGAATGGGCTGGATACGGAATTTTGGCGGCGGACTTTTAACCACTTGCGGACTATCGCATGTGGGAGGTCCAGAGGAAGATGAATATGGGGTAAGAGGGCTTCATGGCCTTATAAGCAATACGCCTGCAGAAATTATTTCTATTGTTCAGCCGGACCCAACTGCGGGAAAAATGGAAATGAGTATCACCGGTATTGTTCGGGAAGCTCAGGTTTTTGGACCCGTGTTGGAATTAAAGCGGACTATTTCAGGGAAATTGGGGCAAGCTAAAATTCACGTTCATGATGAGGTCCTTAATCGCGGGAACCAAACGGCGCCACATATGCTCTTGTACCATGTAAATTTTGGGTGGCCTTTAGTAGATGAAGGCACGGATTTACTTTGGAAAGGCAACTGGGAATCGCCAACACCGGACTCTGAACGCAAAATGTTTAAGGACGAAGTGAACTTTAGAAAATGTCCAGAGCCTTTAGAGGCGCATTCCGGAAAAGGAGAGGATGTTGCTTTTATTGATGCAGAAGCGGATACTGAAGGAAATTGCCACTGCGGAATTTATAACGAAAAACTCAATTTGGCCGTATCACTTCGCTTTCCTAAAAAACAATTACCCTGGTTGATCAATTGGCAACATTGGGGCAAAAATGAATATGTTACGGCCTTAGAGCCGGCAACAAATCCACCGGTAGGACAAAAAAAAGCACGGGAAGATGGCACACTTATTTTGTTGGAACCCAATGAAAGCAGAAGCTATTCACTGGAATTGGAAGTGTTATCACCGAAAAAAATAGAAACATTTATAACATCTTTTTTATAAAATAAATATTGAATACTATGGCAAATTCATCGGCTAGAAAGGCTTTGGAGCAGGGACAGGGAATTTTACGTTTGGCACCAACATGGGTACCGCGTTCTTTTTGTGTTCCGGGTAGAAGGATAAAATTGCACCCAGATGATTATTACGTTTTGGGAGGGGAGCGTGGAGGTATAGATGAACGTTGGTTTTCTTCAACGACACCTGCGGAAAATGGACCGTTAACCGGAGAGAACGAAGGTTTAAGTCCGGTTGTTTTTGAAGAAGATGGCAAAGAAGTGCAGATTCTTTTAAAAGATGTTATTGATGAATTAAAAGGTGAGATTATTGGAGACCGTTTATGGAACGAGTACCAAAGTTGGCCTATGTATTCCAAGTTTTTTGATAATATGGGACCGTTGCCACATCACATTCACCATAATGATGAGCATGCGGCCAAAATTGGTCAAAAGGGAAAACCGGAAGCATATTATTTTCCACCTCAGGTAAATAACCATGGAGGCGATTTTCCGTACACTTTCTTCGGAATAACTCCGGGTACGACCAAAGAGGAGATAAAAGAATGTCTAAAGAACTTTACCAAAGGAGATAACAAGATTACAAACTTTTCATCAGCCTTTAGATTGGAACCGGGAACGGGTTGGGATGTGCCGCCGGGAATGCTTCACGCTCCAGGTAGTATGTGTACCTACGAACCGCAAAAAGCATCCGATGTGTTTGCAATGTACCAATCTTTGGTAAATGAAGCTATTATTCCGGAAGAACTGTTGTGGAACGGAACTCCAGAGGATAGGAAAGGAGATTTTGACCAGCTTATGGAAGTAATAGATTGGGAATTGAATACGGACCCCAACATGTTGGAAACCCGTTTTATGAGGCCTATTCCTGTGAAACCTTTGGAGGAAATGGAGGCAGAGGGTTATGTTGATAAATGGATTTGTTACCGTTCCGATGCTTTTAGTGCCAAAGAATTGACGGTTCTGCCAGAGCAAACAGTCACCATTAAGGATAGTGCTTGTTATGGAATGATTATGATGCAAGGCCATGGTAAGATGGGTGTTTGGGATATAGAGACCCCGTCACTTATCAGATACGGACAATTAACACATGATGAATATTTTGTAACTGAAAAAGCTGCAAAAGAAGGTGTTACCATCGTAAATCATAGTAAAACCGATCCTATTGTAATGTTAAAACATTTTGGACCAAAAAATCCTGACCTTAAATTATAAATAAACCGTATTTTAGAGCAAGTGTATTTTTTACGTTTAAAATTACGCTAAAAGAAAGAAGTAAATACGTATAATTTAAAAGAACAGAAGTATGAAAGACAACACTTTTCCAAAACTCCACAATGCCTCATGGCCTGGTATTGTTGGTAAAGGACCAGATTCGGAACCGCCTATTTCGTTTGATCAAATGCTTGATATGACTGCAAATGCAGAAGTTAACGGTATTAAGTTTGATGGAATAGATATTGGGTTATTTGATCCACATGTTGATATTCATAGTTCTGATGATGACATTAAAAGACTTGCGGATAAGGTTGCTGGTCGCAATCTGAATATTGGCACATTGGTCGCACCTATTTGGGGCGGACCTACCTTGGGTTCAGATGAAGACCGTAAGACATTTGTAGCTATGGTACAACGTGCGTGTCATTTTGGAAAAATTTTCAGGGAGCACGGTGTAAGACAATATGGTGTTATTAGAATAGATTCTGCCTCTAGTTCGGAAGACTGGGCCAAGGATCCAGTAAACAATACCAAATTGATTGCTAAAACCTTTCGTGAGGCATGTGATGTAGCTGCGGATTATGATGAGAAATTAGCTGCAGAAGGTGAGATTTGCTGGGCGGGAATGCATAGCTGGAAGGCTATGGTAGAAACTTTAGAAGCTGTAGATAGACCCAATATTGGTTTTCAAGCAGATATGTCTCATACCTTATTATATCTATTGGGCTATAACGCGCCAGAAGATAGAATTCTGCCGCAGGATTTTGATTGGTCGGACAGAAAA
This sequence comes from Zobellia russellii, assembly GCF_044597075.1. Classification (NCBI taxonomy): domain Bacteria; kingdom Pseudomonadati; phylum Bacteroidota; class Flavobacteriia; order Flavobacteriales; family Flavobacteriaceae; genus Zobellia; species Zobellia russellii. The sequence goes on from NZ_CP139000.1 coordinate 76,246, forward strand.
ACATTGGAAGCGGGTCTTAAAACCGTTACGGATGCTTTAAGACCATGGACCATAGATTTTCATGTGGCCCAAAATGATGGAACGGTACATGGTACCGGTTCACATGATAAAACTGGGCGTCATTGTCTGGCCACGGATCCAAACGGTAAATTAGATGTTGCTAAGGATGCCGGCTACTGGTTAAGAGACGGAAATGGCGAATTGACAAAAGCGGTTAAACATATTTGTTGGGATGGTTGCATGTTTGATAATGATGTGATGCTAAAACAGCAGACTTGGAACGATATTTTGGCAACCCTTATTAAGGTTCGCGAATTACATGGATGGAGTTAACTAACAACAAAAAAGAGAAAAACTATGTCATTTGTTACAGTTAACGGAGTTCAGTTAAATTACGAAATAAGAGGAGAGGGCAAGCCCTTACTTTTAATAATGGGTATTACGGCTGCATCGGCAGTTTGGGAAAAGCATGTTTCGCATTGGGAAAAGGAATACCAATGTATACTTTTTGATAATCGCGGAGTAGGATTGTCCGATAAACCGGAAGGACCTTATACCACGGCTCAAATGGCCGATGACAGTGCGGCGCTTCTAGATGCATTGAACATTACTAGTGCAGCTGTTGTTGGGGTTTCCATGGGAGGAGCTATAGCCTTGCAGATGTCTATTAGGCACCCTGAAAAGGTTTCGGCTATGGTAGCTATGTGTCCTTGGGCCAGTTGCGATAGAAAGGGTGAAGCTATATTTAGGCACATTACACATATAAAGGCGCATCTAAGGCCGGAGCAGTTTGCTAATTTTATGCAGTTGCTCATTTTTGACAAGCCCACTTTTGATGATGATGCCGAATTTGAAGGATTGCTAAGTGGCCAAAAAGGTGCTGCTTTAGAAGCTATTCAACAACCCCTACATGGATTGGAAGCTCAGGCAGAAGCCTGTATTAGTCACAACGTGGTGGCACAATTACCTCAGATTAAATCGCCTACGCTTGTAATAGGAGGTAAGCAAGATATGTTCGTACCGGAATGGATGGTACGTGAAGTGTCAGATGGGATTCCAAATAGCGAACTTCACTTGTATGATAATGCAGGTCACGCTTTCCATTGGGAGAAATTGGACGATTTTAATCCAAGAGTGTTGAACTGGTTAAAAGCCAACTATTAAGTCAGGTTATGTATGGAACGTTTACGGGTAATACCTATCGTTTTATAAATGACCCATCTAATCCTAACAAAAAATAATATTGCAATGTCAAAAATAAAAATTGGTTGCGAAACCTATACTTGGGCAATGTCCGGTGAAAAATATAAAAATAAATTAAACCATATAATTGAGGTAACCTCTAAAGCGGGGTTTAAAGGTGTTGAGCCAGATACGGGTTTCATGAACGGGTTTACAGATCCTAAAGTTTTCAAGGAGACCTTAGATAAAAACAATATTGAATTGTCTGTCCTATGTCATGTAGAAGACTGGAGGAATCCAAAGGAAACTGATGAGGAAAAGAGAAATGCCGATCAATGGATCGAGTTCATGAAGCATTTTCCGGAAGCCATATTGTTACTGGTGCAAATGCCAGGGCAAGACCGTGAGCACCTGCAAGAACGGCAACAGAATCTATTGAGCTGTGTAAATGAGATTGCCACTAGAGCGGCAGGGGAAGGTGTGGTGTGTTCGTATCACCCTAATTCTCCAATGGGCTCTATATATAGAACAGAGGAGGATTATAAAATTCTATTGAACGGTCTGGATAGTAATGTGATCAAATACACACCGGATGTGGGGCATATGGCCAAAGGGGGTATGGATCCCTTACCTATTATAAAACAGTATCGCGAATTGGTAAACTGTGTTCATTACAAGGATATGTATGATAATGGAAAATGGGCAGCAATGGGCGATGGTATAATTGACTTTAAGGGAATAACATCGTATTTAAAGGAAACCGATTTTGAGGGGTGGATTATTGTAGAGGATGAATGTGACGCTGCAATAACCGATCCAGACGGGGTTACTTTAAAAGATGGTATTTACATAGAAGAGGTTTTAAGGCCTTTGATATAAATGAATATAAACATTTTTTAAACTTAAAATTACAGCAAATGGCACACAAAAAGGAACTCCGTATAGGATTGATAGGAACTGGTTTAATGGCAAGGACGCACACAAATGGCTACAAACGTAGTGGTGATTTTTTTCCTGAACTTGAATACCGCCCAGTTTTAAAAACGGTGTGTGCCAGAACCGAGGAAAAGGTAAAAGCTTTTGCTGAGCAATGGGGATTTGAATCTTATGAAACCGATTGGAAAGCGGTTATTGCCAGAGAGGATATTGACGCTGTCGATATCTGTACTCCCAACGATATGCATGCCGATATTGCTATTGCTGCAGCCGAGGCCGGTAAAATGGTCCTTTGTGAAAAACCTTTGGCCCGTACCATTGCTGAAGCCCAGCCAATGGTAGATGCTATTAAAAAAGCAGGCGTAGCTAACACGGTTTTTTATAATTACCGTCGTATTCCGGCAGTAACCTTAATCAAACAAATTGTAGATTCCGGTAAGTTGGGCAAGATATTCCATTACAGGGCTAACTTTTTGCAAGATTGGACCATTAATCCGGAACTGCCTCAAGGCGGCGAGGCTTTATGGCGTTTAGATGCCGAAGCAGCAGGTTCCGGGGTAACGGGAGACTTATTGGCACATTGTATAGATAGTGCCATGTGGTTGAACGGGCCAATAAAGGATGTATCCGCGGTAACCGAGACATTTATTAAGGAGCGTGTGCATCAAGGAACGGGCGAGGTAAAAAAAGTAACTATAGACGATGCATGTATTTTTCATTGTCATTTTGAGAATGGAGCTCTAGGCTTGTTTGAGGCAACACGTTATGCTCGTGGGCATAAGGCCCTAAATACCTTAGAGATAAATGGGGAGCATGCTTCGTTACGTTGGGATCTGCACGATATGAACTATCTTGAAATGTATGACCATGCAGATGATGCCATAGTAAGAGGATGGAAAAGAATCTTGATTACGGACAGTGATCAGCCTTATATGGATAAATGGTGGATTCCTGGTACGTCTATCGGGTACGAGCACTCATTTGTACATCAAGTAGCCGATTTCTTAAAGAGCTTGGAAACAGGGGAGCCTTGTGAGCCTAGTTTTGAGAATGCTCTAATGACGCAAAAAGTTTGCGAAGCTGTAATCAACTCGGCCAATTCTAAAAGTTGGAAAGATACCGGTTTAGTTTAGAAAAGTAATTTTACATACTTTGTAAAACAAAATAAAATCCCGCTAGCCGATTAGGTTAGCGGGATTTTTATGTCAATAGATTTTGAGCAGTTATGCTGAACGATACCAGCTGTACATTTTCTCAATACCTTCTTTAAGGTCAATGTTATGTTTCCAACCTAAACCATGTAGTTTGGAGACATCGGTTAATTTCTTCATGGTGCCGTCTGGCTTATCGGCATTAAAATTTAAAGAACCTTTAAACCCTACCATTTCCTTGATTGATTCTGCCAGCTCGCGAATTGAAAGATCTTTACCTGTACCTATGTTGATATGGGTATTGCGAATCTCTTTTTCACCAGTGGCATAGGTGTCTTCAAAATTTCTGCTTTTCATGATAAATATACACGCATCGGCCATATCTTCGGACCAAAGAAATTCGCGCATAGGCTTGCCGCTTCCCCAAATTTCCACACTAATCTCGTTACCGGTCTTTTTAACACCGTATTTCTCAAGAATAGCATAGATATCGGATTCGCTAGCATTACCGTCTACACCTTCGATTGGACGTTCGTTCAAATCTTTTCTAACGTTGTCCCAATCTTGTGTCTCTAAAGCATTGCCCAAATGCATTTTTCGAATTAGTGCGGGTAGCACGTGCGATTTCTCTAAATCGAAATTATCATTGGGGCCGTAGAGGTTTGTAGGCATAACGGAAATAAAGTTTGTTCCGTACTGTAAATTGTAGCTCTCGCACAATTTAATACCTGCAATCTTAGCAATTGCGTATGGTTCGTTGGTGTATTCCAAAGTATCCGTAAGAAGGTAATCTTCTTTCATGGGTTGAGGACACTCCTTAGGGTAAATACAGGTGCTTCCTAGGAACAACAGTTTTTTTACGTTGTTTAAATAACTGTGGTGAACCACGTTATTCTGAATCATAAGATTAGCGTAAATAAAATCTGCCCTATAGGTGTTATTGGCAACAATACCGCCCACTTTAGCCGCAGCAAGAAAAACATATTCCGGTTTTTCTTCGGCAAAAAATGTGGCAACGGCATTAGCATCCGTCAAATCAAGTTCAGCATGTGTTTTCAAAACAAAATTTGAAAAACCATCTGCTTTCAGTTTTTTGAGAATGGCACTACCAACAAGACCTCTATGTCCTGCAATATAAATTTTTGCGTCTTTGTTCATGCTATTCAAAATAGTTCATGATACGATAGCCACCATCTTTCAGATAGGTGTCTTTCTTCATCAATTTTAAATCGCTTTGCATCATATCTTCAACCAAGTCCTTTAAATCGTACTTAGGAGTCCATCCTAGTTTGTTGTTAGCTTTGCTTGGGTCTCCAATAAGTAAATCAACTTCCGTAGGTCTAAAGTATCTTGGATCTACAGCAACTATTTCTTTTCCTATTTCTACTTGGTAATCCGGGTTACTGCAAGAAACTACAGTTCCTATTTCATCAACACCTTCACCTGAGAAAGCAACTTCTATTCCTGCCTGAGCAAAACTCATTTTTACAAAATCACGAACAGTGGTAGTTTTACCCGTGGCAATTACCCAATCCTCAGCTTCGTCAGCTTGAAGGATCATCCACATCATTCTAACGTAATCTTTGGCATGGCCCCAGTCTCTTTTGGCATCAAGGTTACCCAAGTAAACTTTGTCTTGAAGACCTAATGCTATTCTGGAAGCGGCTCTTGTAATTTTACGAGTAACAAAAGTTTCTCCACGAATAGGGGATTCATGATTAAAAAGAATACCGTTACATGCGTACATTCCGTATGCTTCACGGTAGTTTACCGTAATCCAATATGCATACATTTTTGCAACAGCATATGGGCTACGAGGGTAGAACGGAGTGGTTTCCGATTGTGGTACTTCCTGCACCTTTCCGTATAGCTCAGAAGTTGAAGCTTGGTATATTCTTGTTTTTTTCTCCAGACCCAAAAGACGCACGGCATCTAGGATACGTAATGTACCTATGCCATCTGCATTTGCAGTATATTCAGGAGTTTCAAAAGAAACGGCAACGTGGCTCATTGCGGCCAAGTTGTATATTTCATCTGGTTGAATCTCTTGAATAAGACGTATAAGGTTTGTACTATCGGTCATATCGCCATAGTGCAAATGAAGGTTTCTTCCCTCAACATGTGGGTCTTGGTATAAATGGTCAATTCTGTCAGTATTAAAAAGAGAAGATCTTCTTTTTAGTCCGTGAACTTGATATCCTTTTTTTAGTAAAAATTCAGCCAAGTATGCTCCATCTTGACCTGTAATTCCTGTAATCAAACATTTTTTCATAATGCTGAGTTCTAATGGTTTTTTATTTATAGTGGCAAAGATGTAGAATTATATCTTTAGACAAGTAAGATTTGCCTCAAAATTATCTAAAAATAAGGATATTAAGGTAGCAAGGTGTATACTTTGAGAAACCCATATTTTGATATCGGTTTTATAATAAAAATTGTAACCGACATAGGTTTTCCATAGGAATCAGGAAAATGTTTATTCCTTGAACATCTCTGGAAGCGGATGTTCCCAACCTTCCCTATAACCACGCTGAAGAAGTTTTGTTGCTTCAGGGTCATTTGCCACGGACAACTGTTTTTGGTCATAAACCAATGGCCTGTTTAGTTCCATGGCCATATTGGCCAGGATACAGCTAGCAGTAGAAATATGGGCTTCTTGAATATTGGCTACAGGCTGTGTTTTATGTTCTATAGCTTGTAGGAAATCTAGCATGTGGGCCCTTGTGGCCGGTGCTGCATGTAGTTCAATATCATTTTCCGTTAAGTCCTCCGGGTACTTTTCTCTTTCGTAGATAACATCGCCATGTATTTTCTTACCGTCACCATGAGGTACAAAATCATACTTTTTTACATCTCCGGAGAGTGTTCCGTTCTCTCCATAAAGTTTAAAAGACCAGGGATATTCAGGGTCGGCAGGTGTTCCCCAGGACCTATGGTTCCAAATGCAATCAAGCTCATCAAATTCAAAAACGGCGGTTTGTGTATCTGCAATGTTGGACTTCCCTTCTTTTTGAACATAAATGCCCCCTGTAGCACTTATTTTCTTTGGCCAACCTAAATCTAGCATCCACCGTACGGTATCTAACATATGTACACACATATCACCCGTTATACCATTACCATATTCCATGAAAGTACGCCACCAGCGTCTGTGAGGTAAACCGTCAAATGGTCTCAAGGGGGCTGGGCCTGTCCACATATCATAATCAAAAAAATCAGGTACCGGCACAACAGGCGGATTGCCATTGGCTCGCATATGGTAGTAACAACAAATTTCTACATGAGAGATTTTACCCAGTAATCCAGCATCTACAATATTCTTCTTGGCTTCTACCAAATGGGGTGTACTCTTTCTTTGCGTACCCACTTGCACAACTTTTCCGTATTTGTTTGCTGCGGCAACAAGGGCTTCCCCTTCCATTACATCTACACTTATGGGTTTCTGAAGATAGAGGTGAGCTCCGGATTTTAAGACATTTATACCCTGCAGAGCATGCCAATGGTCTGGACTTCCCACAAGAACAATATCCAAATCCTTTTCGGCGAGCATCTTTCTATAATCGGTGTACAGACGGGGAGTCTTTTTTGATTTTTGGCGAAGCGCAACCAATTTACCCGCTTCCTCCAGCATATGCCGGTCTACATCGCACAGGGAAATTACTTCAACATTCGTAACCTGCATAAGCCGGAAAAGATCACTCTTTCCATACCAACCTGTACCTATAAGCCCCACTCTAAAGGCTTTTTCCTTATGAGCAAAATCTAGTCCGTATGCTCCAAAGGTGGATAGGGCCATTAGACTAGAAGTATTTTTAATGAATTTTCTCCGGCTTATAGAATTGTTTCTCGTGTACATAGCTTTTAGGTTCGGTTCGCTTTCTAAAGATATTTAAATGATTACAATTAACACTATAGTATTGGGGTACTTTAAGAAAATAGTATATTTAAATCTTGATCCAACTAATATCCGATTTTTATGAAATTTAGATTTTTTATTGTTGCTTTTTTATTGATGTTGTCATGCCAATCGATTTGGGCGAAAATTGAATTGCCCAACCTGTTTTCCGATAATATGGTGATACAACGGAATGAAAAAGTTTTGTTCTGGGGATGGGGAAATACGGGTGAGGAAGTAACTGTTTTTACAAGTTGGGATAATAAAGAATATAAGGTAAAGGCCACCATAAATGCCAAATGGAAATTAGAAATAGATACTCCCGAGGCAGGTGGCCCGTATAACATTACGTTTAAAGGTGATGAAAATCAAATAAGGTTAAAAAATGTCATGATCGGTGAGGTTTGGTTGGCTTCGGGACAGTCCAATATGGAATGGAGTGCAACAACAAACAAGGGTATTGATAATGCCGAGGAAGAAATAAAAAATGCCAATTACCCTAATATTCGATTTTTTACGGTAGCCAGGCGTACATCAGATTTTCCGCAAGAAAATATTCCAGGGTCTTGGGAAGTATGTACCCCGGATACTATGAAAGATTTTAGTGCTGTAGCCTATTTTTTTGCAAGAAGGTTACAGGGCGAACTAGATGTGCCTATTGGTTTAATAGATAATGCATGGGGCGGTTCGCCAGCAGAGGTCTGGACTCCAAAATCGGTTTTTGACGCCCATGAAGATTTAAAACTTTCTGCTGAGGGTCTTGAAGAAACGCCGTGGAGCCCTGTATCGCCCTCGCAATTATATAATGGAATGGTTCATGCCATTACTCCGTTCAAAATTGCCGGAACAATTTGGTATCAAGGAGAATCCAATAGAGGTAGAGCCAATGTTTACGGTAAACTTTTTTCGGAAATGATAAGTTCTTGGCGAAACGCATGGGGCTCTGAATTTCCATTTTACTATGTGCAGATAGCACCATTTAATTATAACGAACCCGAACAAGGTGTTATGATAAGAGATGTGCAGAGACGTGTTTTGAAAACCATACCAAATTCTGGAATGGTAGTGGTTAGCGATATTGCTACAATTGATGATATTCACCCTACGAACAAACAGGACGTAGGTCTTCGTCTGGCAAATTTGGCGCTCAAAGAAACCTATGATAGTTATGATGGAGAGGTGTATGGTCCCCTTTTTAAGGAGGTAAACCTGCAATGGAAAAAGATTGAAGTGATTTTTGACCATGCAGATGGACTCATGTTTACCGATAAAAAGGAAAGCTATTTTGAAATTGCGGGAGCAGACGGAATATTTCATCCCGCGAAAGCGAAAATTGAAGGGAATAAGGTTATTTTGACCTCCAAAGAGGTGAAAGCACCTTTAAAAATAAGGTTTGCATGGGACAATATTGCAGAACCTAATCTCTTTAATGCAGCTGGTTTACCAGCCTCGGCTTTTATAAGTGAGTAACTTTGACCTCCCGCTTTTTTTTTGAATTATAACTCCCATTGTGATTTAGTTCTCACGGAATAAGAATAATATTATGACCTTACGATATTCTAGTATTTGGACCGGTTTTATGGCTTTGGCCATGTTTTTTGTTGTTTCCTGTAAAAGGGAAAAAGAGAAGCAAGAAGCAACGGAACATAAATATACCAATGCCCTTGCAAATGAAACGAGTCCGTACTTGTTACAGCATGCTCATAACCCGGTAAATTGGAGGGCATGGAGCCAAGAGGCTTTAGATGATGCAAAAAAAGAGAATAAACTGGTCCTGGTGAGTATTGGTTATTCTTCATGCCATTGGTGCCATGTCATGGAAGAAGAAACTTTTGAAAATGAAGAAGTCGCGAAAATCATGAACGACAATTTTATAAATATTAAAGTGGATCGAGAAGAACGTCCAGATGTTGACCAAGTATATATGACCGCATTGCAATTAATCTCCGGTAATGGAGGTTGGCCTTTAAACGTGATTACTTTACCAAATGGTAAACCTCTTTATGGCGGAACATACCATACCAAGGACCAATGGGAAAAAGTATTAACGAAAATCAGTGAGCTTTATAAAAATGATCCCAAGAAAGCAGAAGAGTATTCGGATATGGTAGCTGCCGGTATTGCAGAGGCCAACCTCATTGAACCAGCAAAAGGGTTTGATGCCATTACCAAAGAGGCTTTAAAAACCAGCGTTGCAAATTGGAAAGAGAATTGGGATGCCCAAGGAGGAGGTGAAAAGGGTGTCCAGAAGTTTATGATTCCTTCTAATCTAAATTTTTTATTGGATTATGCAGATTTGGCAAATGACGATAAGGCGAAAACTCATGTTAGAAATACCTTGGATAAAATGGCTCTGGGGGGAATATATGATCAGATCGGCGGTGGTTTTTACAGATACAGTACAGATGCTTTTTGGAAGGTACCTCACTTTGAAAAAATGTTGTACGATAATGCCCAAGTTTTAAGCCTGTATTCAAAAGCATATTCTGTTTTTAAAGATGATAGTTATAAAAATATTGTTTGGGAGACCGTAGATTTTTTGGATAGGGAAATGAAAGATGAAAATGGCGGATACCATGCTGCTTTGGATGCGGACAGCGAAGGGGAAGAAGGAAAATTCTATGTGTGGAAGGAAGAAGAGTTAAAGTCGGTTTTAGGAGATGGATTTGAACTTTTTTCAGCATATTATACAATTAAAAAAGAGGCTATTTGGGAACATGAAAACTATGTCTTACATAGAAAGGCAGATGACGCTGCGTTCGTGAAAAAGCATAATATAGACCAAAGCAAACTGAATTTTATAAAGTCTGAATGGAACAAAAAGTTGTTGGAGGCAAGGAATAAAAGAGTGCGCCCTAGGAGTGATGATAAGATTATAACGTCTTGGAATGCGTTACTTATAAACGGTTTTGTAGATGCTTATAAAGCTTTTGGTCAGGAGCAATTTTTAGATAAGGCAAAAAGTGTTTTCACTTTTATAAAATCCAATTCTTATCAAAACGGAAAGCTGGTTCATACGTTTAAAAAAGGAAGTCAGCGCAAAGAAGGTTTTATAGAAGACTATGCGTTCATGATAGATGCTTCGCTACAAATGTATGGGGTAACATTGGATACACAATATCTTGACTTTGCCAAAGAGCTGAATCACATTGCAGAAACCGAATTTGCTGATGAAACTTCAGGAATGTACCATTATAATGAGGGTAACGACCTTATCGCCAAAATAATTAAAACGGATGACGGAGTGCTGCCTTCCCCTAATGCTGTAATGGCATATAATCTTTTTAGGTTAGGACATATAGAATATAATGTCGATTTTACCAACAAGTCCAAACAGATGTTATCCGCAATGGTACCCGCTATTATAGAAAGCGCCCCTAGCTATTCCAAATGGAACGCACTGTTACTTAACAATACCTACCCTTATTTTGAGATTGCCGTAGTGGGCAAGGATGCACCTGTTCTGGTAAAGGCCTTAAATGAAATTCCAATGGCAAATGCTTTGGTGGTCGGAAGTAAATCTGAGAGTAGTTCCCCACTGTTTAAAGACCGCTATGTTGCAGATGGCACCTTTATTTATGTATGTCAAAATACCACCTGTAAATTGCCGGTAAAAACTGTAAATGAAGCACTTGGTCAAATGAGGAATTTTTAAATCACCAGAATTTACAAGCCGATTGTTAAAAAAGTGGTGCGTAAACACTTTTTATTTATAAATTGTGGCAACAAACTAACAAAAATTAACAATTTATGCAGATTAAGGAAAACCCGGAAGAATACGATGTTATCATCGTAGGCTCAGGGGCAGGTGGTGGTATGGCCACGAAACAACTAGCAGATGCCGGACTAAAGGTAGCTGTAGTAGAAGCCGGCCCTTTCTTCGACCCCGCAGACCCAAAAACAATGACCCAATTGAAAAACCCCTATGACTCACCACGTCGTGGAGCGGGTACCACCCGTGCCTTTGGGGAATGGGATATGTCCTATGGCGATTGGCACGTAGATGGAGAACCTTATACACATGCGGAAGGTACCACCTTTAAATGGTGGCGTTCAAGGATGCTCGGTGGCCGTACCAACCACTGGGGAAGGATTTCACTACGTTTTGGACCATTGGATTTTAAAGGCAAGACGCGAGATGGTTATGGAGAGGATTGGCCTATTGGGTACGAAGATGTAAAACCATATTATGATAAAGTAGATAAATTAATTGGGGTGTTCGGCACCAATGAAGGTCGTGAGAACGATCCCGATGGTTTTTTTCTTCCTCCTCCTAAACCAAGGCTACATGAACTTTTCTACATAAAAGGAGCTAAGAAGTCAGGTATTCCGGTTATTCCGGGAAGACTTTCAATGCTTACCAAGCGTATTAACAATGAACGTGGGGTATGTTTTTATTGTGGTCAATGTAATAGATCATGCTCCGTTTATGCAGATTTCTCGGCAGGTAGCTGTTTAATCTTTCCAGCGCAAAAAAATGGGGGTCAAGTAAAACTCTATGTAAATGCCATGGTTCGTGAAGTAACCACAAATGAAGAAGGAAGAGCTACTGGCGTATCATATATCAACAAAGAGGATAGAAAGGAATATAAGTTAAGGGGTAAGGTAGTGGTGCTTGCGGCTTCGGCCTGTAGTTCTGCACGAATTCTATTGAACAGTAAAAGTAAACAACATCCTAACGGACTAGGAAACAGCAGTGACCTTGTTGGTAAATACTTGCATGATTCCACAGGTAGTAGTGGTATGGCATTCGTGCCGGACTTAATGGACAGGGACGTATCCTATAACGAAGATGGTGTAGGAGGTATGCACGTATACAGTCCATGGTGGGGAGATAATAAGAAGTTAGGATTCCCAAGAGGGTACCATATTGAAGTTTGGGGCGGAATGGGACAACCTAATTATGGTTTTGGTTTTGATCAGGATAGCTTCAATAAACTGGTGGGGAAACCTACCGGCGGATATGGAGATAAACTTAGGGAAGACGTTAAGCGGTATTATGGTGCAATAGTAGGATTTGGCGGTAGAGGAGAAGGTCTAGCGGTAAAAGAGAATTATTGTGAGATAGACCCTACCACAGTAGATGATTATGGTATTCCCGTTTTAAAGTTCAATTATAAATGGTCCGATATTGAAGTGCGTCAGGCCAAGCATATGCAGGATACTTTTGAAGAGATTTCACACAATATGGGCGGAATCTATTTGAACAAACCAGGTAAAGATAAAGATTACGGCCTTCATGCTCCGGGAGAAATTATACACGAGGTAGGTACTACCCGTATGGGTAACGACCCTAAAACTTCGGTAACCAATAAGTTCAACCAATTACATGACGTAGACAATGTTTTTATAGTTGATGCTGGACCGTTCGTTTCGCAGGCTGATAAAAATTGTACTTGGACTATTTTGGCCCTATCGTGGAGGGCATCGGATTATATTATTGAACAACTGAAACAACAAAATCTCTAATGATGGACAGAAGAAAGAGTATACAGACCATGATTTTGGGTGCAGGGGCTTCTGCAATAGCCTTTCACGGATGTAAGACCGAAGGTGCGGAGCCAGCAATACCGGAAACTGCCGTTACTACGGATACCAATTATTATGGAAGGACACCCAAAGAGCTGGAGCGCGTAGAGAAGTTGAATGCAGAACAATTGTTCAATGAGCATGAAATGGAAACCATTGCCGTTTTGAGTACGGTAATCCTTCCTCCAAAAGAACCGCACGGAGGGCCTATTGAAGCCGATGTTCCTGAGTTTATTGAGTTTATTGGTAAGGATATACCTCAAATGCAGAATACGCTATTGGGCGGGTTAATGTGGTTGGATCATAAATCCAATACGGATAACGGCGTAGAGTTTAAAAGTGCAAGTTTGGAGCAACAAAAGCAAATTTTGGATACCATTTGTAACCACGATTTGGAGGTGCCGCTGGACGACCAACCGTTAGAAATCCAGTTTTTTGCGTTAATGAGAAACTTGGTGGTTACCGGATATTATACTTCAAAAGTAGGTATTGCCGACTTGGGTTATAAAGGTAACTCCCCCAATGTATGGGACGGCGTGCCGGATGAGGTGCTTAAAAAACACGGAGTGGAATATGACCCGGAATGGATTGCAAAATGCGTGGACCAAAGCAAAAGGAACGATATTGCGGAATGGGACGAACAAGGAAATTTATTGACCTAGCTAGGGGTTGGTAGAATAGAATTTTAACGGAAAGCTGAAACTTTAGAAAGTTTCAGCTTTCAACTAATATATAGAAAATGAAAAAACTAAATGTTTTTATTGCAACTGCTCTTTTTACGGTATCGCTATCGGCGCAAGAAGTGGGGCTGCAGTTGTACAGTTTACGTAATCAGTTTAAAACAGATGTGCCCGGTACTTTGGAAACCATCCAAGGGTGGGGCATTACCAAAATTGAAGGTGGTGAAACGTATGGTCTGTCTTTAGATGAATTCAAGAAGTTGTTGAAAACGAATAGTCTTGATGTAGTAAGCGTAGGAGCCAAATTTGGAGATTTGGAAAAGAATGTAGAACAAGTAGTGGAGAACGCTAAAGCATATGGAGCTAAGTATGTTATGTGTGCCTGGGTTCCACATGATGACAATAAATGGGATTTAGAAGAGACCCAACATGCTTCGGAGGTGTTCAATAAAGCGGGTAAAATACTAAAAGAGAACGGTATTACTTTGGCCTATCACCCACATGGGTATGAATTTAGACCTTATGAAGATGGAACTTTGTTTGACTATATGATTCAAAACGCTACGGATTATACTTTTGAACTGGATGTGTTTTGGGCGCAACACGGTGGTGCAGACCCTTTAGCATTGATGAAAAAATATAAATCCAAGTTTACACTTCTTCACCTTAAGGATATGGAAAAAGGTGTAAAGGGTAATAATACGGGACAGGAAGACCATGAAACTAATGTGGTTTTAGGTCAAGGCCAAATAGATATTGCGGGAATCGTTGCTGAAGCCAAGGAATTGGGTATTGAGTATGTGTTCATTGAGGATGAATCGTCTAGTGTAGTTGAACAGGTACCTCAAAGTTTGGAATATTTAAAAAGCTTGGATAAGTAAACAAGGCCAAGAGTATGCTATAAACTAAAAACCCTGCCTTTTAAGCAGGGTTTTTTATTTCTTGGTAAAACAATACCCTTTTATAGATTCGGAAAGAGTTTAATGCAATCAATTTATTCGCTTAAACAATAAAAGCCTGACATCGGCAACTTCGTCTCCAGTAACTTCTAGAGCTTTTAAAGTTAACGTTCCTCTTCCTTTTTTTAGAATCATAGTGCCTAATTTCATAGGCTTGAAATCTTTTGTATAAGATTCCATTCTTGGTATCCGGTCGTTTTCTGCGCCGCTTAAGGGAGGGTCGTGAGCTACGGATATTTTAGTGGCAATTTTACTGTTACCCATACCAAGTTCTATAATGGAGCCAATATTTTTTTCTGGAGAGGTGTAGAATAATTGAACTTCAAACTGTCCATCGGCAAGAACTTCAATGTCCCAAGTAATCGAGTCCTTTTTGCTTTTCCAATTGGTAAGAAATGTGTCGTTAGGGTACTTATTACTTCGTTTAATATTTCCGAGGGCAATAGCATCACGTGCGGGTAGTTGGGTAAATTGAAAATCAGGATGGCCAAGAGTAAAAGGCCTATCGTCAGTTTCTAAAGTAGACGGATTTACTTCTGTTAGCCAATTTTCCTTGGCTTTGATTAATGAATCAACAAGCTTCGGAAATCGTTTTGAAATATCATTGGTTTGTCCTCGGTCTTTTCTTATATCGTATAGACGGTTTTCGTTGTCCAGCCGATAATCTTGAGTCCGTACACTGGTATGGCCGTTCCAATGGTTAAAGATAGGTCTGTCTTCCCAACTGGGGTCATCTTTGAACAATAAAGGAGATAGATCCTTACCGTCAATGGGTTTGGTCTTATCAGTAGAGATATTTAGCATGCTGGTTACAGTAGGTAAGATGTCTATGGCACTAGCAAGTTGCAGTACTTTTTTTCCGGGATGGATAGCATCTGTCCATTGTATATATAATGGACTCCGTACCCCACCTTCGTCCGTTGAACCTTTTTTACCCCTCATGCCACCGTTCCACCTAAAACTATTTGGGCCGTTGTCCGTAAGGTAGATTACAATAGTGTCGTCATCAAGATATAATTTGCGCAATTTTGCAGTAATCCGGCCCACGTTGTAATCTATATTTTCCACCATGGCCAATGCCGCCTTTGTAAAATCTATGTCTTCATTGGTTTTATCATCGGAATATAACCTGAGTTCTTTCTTGGTAAAACGATTCCAGTACTCATCCGGTACTTGCATTGGGCTGTGGGGCGTGTTGTACGGTAGATATAGAAAGAAAGGGTCTTGCTTGTTCGTTTCAATAAAATTAAGGCCATGGTCGGTGAGGTCATCTACAAGAAAACCTGTTCCCTTTACAATTTCGCCATTATGCTCCAGCATAGGGCTAAAATAATTTCCCCAATGACCGGAGGCAAATCCGTAGAAATCATCAAAACCTTGTGAGTTGGGGTGGTAAGGCGGTTGCATGCCGTTGTGCCATTTGCCATAGGCAGCGGTTTTATAACCTGATTTTTTCAAGATTTCCGCCAACGTAGTTTCTTCAAAATCCATCCGCTCACCTCCCGAAGAAGTTGAGTAGACACCCGTTCTAGGAAAATACCTTCCGGTAAGTATTTCTGCACGGGTAGGGGAGCAAACCGGTTGTACATAAAAATTTTCAAAAGAAGCCCCATATTTGCCAATGGCATCTATATTCGGGGTTTCTAGATTGGTATTTCCACTACTACTTAAATCGCCCCAACCTTGGTCATCCGTTACAATCAAAATAATATTGGGAGGTTTGGTAGAACGGTCAGTTTTGGTGTTTTTTTCAGTTTTGTTCAAATCACCCTTACACGTTACAAACGATAAACTAAATATGCACAAGACGGATATTTTAAGTAATTGAGGTAGTACCATGCGTATAGTTTAAAAGAAGAATATGGTTAGGAGCTTATTTTTTTTCGATAGATATAACTCTAACAGCTCATGAATATAGTGATAAAACCAAATAGAAATTTGAAGATGAAATAGATTTTTCCATGAAAAAAAATACTTATATTATGATGATTTAAATTCAACGTACTACTTATGTGTTCCCACTTTTTTAAGCATTTTCCCCTAGGGTTCTATGCCCTTATGTTACTGTTCTGTTCCTGTTCGGATATGGAATCTTCCAAAAATTATGTTTTGGAGGGTTCTTTGCGTAAATGGCAGCCCGTGACATTGACTTTTAATGGCCCTGAAGTATCGGAAACAGACTCTATAAGTCCCTTTTTAGATTACTCGCTACTTGCAAAATTTTCAAATAAGGATACCACGTATATGGTACATGGTTACTTTGCAGGAGATGGTGAAGCGGCGGATACAAGTGCGGATTCCGGAAATAAATGGCGAGTTAAATTTTCTCCCAATACCGTTGGAAATTGGAAGTTTCAGGCGTATTTGATGGAGGGTGAAAACATTGCCGTAAAGCAGTTCTCCTTACCAAAGAAAAATAAAAGTATTTGGGATGTAAAGGGAAGTTTTGAGATACAGCCCGTAGATTCTACAGCAAAAGGATTTTATAGTACAGGAAAGTTGACTTACGATGGAACCCACTTTCTTAAGTGCAGTGAGGACCAAAAACCTTTTTTGAAAAATGGAGTAGGTAGCCCAGAAAACTTCTTGGCCTATTCGGAATTTGATGGAACATTTGACAATGGCGGTCCGGCCACACCAACATTAAATGATGGCCTTCATGAATATGCATCACATATTGATGATTGGAAGACTTCTGATCCGGTATGGGGTTTCTACAATGGTAAAGGAATAATTGGGGCTCTTAATTATTTATCGGAAAAAGGAATGAACAGTCTTTATTTTTTGGTGATGAATGAAAATGGAGATGGAAATGATGTCTGGCCTTGGATTGCACCCAAGGAACAAACGCGCTATGATATTAGTAAGCTGGACCAGTGGGAAGTTGTTTTCACCCATATGGACCAGCTAGGAATGGCCATGAACGTTTTTACCCAAGAAACGGAGAACGATACCATATTGAACAAAGGGGAACTGGGGTTAGAGCGAAAACTTTTCTATAAAGAACTCGTAGCCCGTTTTGGTCATCATTTGGGAGTTGTTTGGAATTTGGGAGAAGAGACCAACCGGAGTCCGGAACAACTAAAAAGTTATGCGGATTATATTCGTAAAATAGACCCTTATAATCACCCTATAGCTGTTCATAATCACGTTCGGGTTACTGGAGAGCGCAGAGAGGGTAGGCCCTTGGATCCTATTAAGGAAACGTTTACCCCTATGTTGGGGCATCGCAATTTTGAAATCCCTTCTTTACAGATGTATGACACTACAGAAGTGCATAAAGAAGTTAAGAAGTGGATAGATTTATCAGCCAAGAAAAAGAAACCTTGGGTAGTATATCTTGATGAAATTGGCCATTGGGATATTGGTATAACAACGGACACTGCAGCAAATAATAACCATGATATGGTTATGCACAGTAGTCTGTGGGGAAGTTTAATGTCCGGGGCGGCAGGAACTTCTTGGTACTTTGGGGGAAAAGATACACCCAATAATGATATTTCGGCCGAGGATTTTAGGGCTCGTGATGCTTGGTGGGATATTACCAATAATGCCAAAAAGTTCTTTGAAGACCACTTGCCGTTCCATACCATGCAAAATCATGATGAGTTGGTAAGTAATAACAAGGCGTACTGCTTTGCTAAAAAGGATGAGATTTATCTAGTGTACCTTCCGAAAAATGAAACTACGGACCTTGCCATTGGTGATGGGGCCTTTACCATTGCTTTTTATGACCCAAAAGCAGGAGGTATGCTTTATGATAAACAGAACGAAGGTTGGAAAATTACTAAACCCAACAGTGTAGAATTATCCGCCTACAATGGACAAAAAGAAAAAGATTGGGTAATTGTAATTGCTAGAAAGTAATATCTTGCATATATAATCTGAAACTCGGTTTACATCAATCTATACTAAGACCTATGTAATATAGTTTAGGCCGATAATTTATTTTTATGAGGAATTTTTATACTGTACTTACCCTAATACTTTTTTTTATTTCATGTGGGGAAAACCCAAAAACTAAAAAGAACATAGAGCAAAATACAGAAGTAAGTATAGACCAGATTGATACGGTGGTCAAGGAAAAACCAGCTCCGCAAAAGGTTTTCAGGACATTTAAGGATTTGACGGATACCACCTTTGTTCGCTTAGCCGATTTTAGTGATGGGTTTGCCTATGACTTACGTTATGCAACCAAGAATAATTTTCTTAAGGAAAAGGTCTATGATTGCGCAGAGTGCTATACCCGGGTAATAACGGTTAAGGCGCTATTGAAGGCAAATGAAGATTTCAAAAAGAATGGGGTTCGCATCAAGTTCTTTGATTGTTACAGGCCAAATTCAGTACAATATAAAATGTGGAAAATAGTTCCCAATCCCCAATATGTAGCCAATCCAAAAAAAGGCTCCATACATAACAAAGGTGGAGCCGTAGATATTACCTTGGAAACCTTGGAAGGTGAAGAACTGGATATGGGAACCGACTTTGATTTCTTTGGAAAGCGAGCATATCATGATAATTTTAATCTACCAAAAGAGATACTGGATAACCGAAAACTGCTAAAAGAAACTATGGAGAAGCATGGGTTTTGGTCCACTAGAACGGAATGGTGGCATTATAATTTAGAAGGGGCGCATAAATATCCTATTGCAAATTTTAAATGGGATTGTAATTAATGATAAAAATCAAAATGAAAAGACTAATATTCTTTACCGTTTTAATAATGAGTACAAACGCCTTTTCCCAAGACACTATAATACCGTTGTGGCCTAAAGATAAGATACCCAATTATATAGCTTCGGATGAAAAAGAGGAGCATGTTAGGGAGGATATTTTGCGTATAAGCAAGGTGCAAGACCCTACGATTGAAGTGTATCTGCCTTCAAAAAAAAATGCCAATGGTCAGGCTGTGGTTATATTTCCAGGAGGAGGATATCGTATTTTAGCATATGACTGGGAGGGAATAGATATTGCAAAATTTTTGAACAGTAAAGGAATTGCAGGTATCGTTGTCAAATATCGTTTACCATCATCTGTATCGCAGACCCATAAAGAAAATGTTCCTTTGATAGATGCCCAGCGAGCAATACGACTGGTGCGGAGCAAAGCAGAGGAGTTCAATATAGATCCAAATAAAATTGGTGCTATGGGATTTTCGGCCGGCGGACATCTAGCTTCTACTCTAGGAACTCATTTTGATGAAAAAGTATACACTGCAATTGATGAAGCCGATAAATTAAGTGCGAGACCGGATTTTTTAACCTTGTGCTATCCGGTTATTACTTTTAATCAATCATCTACACATAAAGGCTCTCAGAATAATTTGTTGGGCAATAATCCAAAACCGGAAACGGTTGATCGTTTTAGTAATGAAAAACATGTGACCTCCAATACTCCACCTACCTTTCTACTGCATGCGACGGATGATAAAGCCGTGCCAGTAGAAAACAGCCTAGCGTTTTACAAAGCATTAGTTGATCACAATGTGCCGGCCGCTTTACATATATTTCCTAGCGGCGGACATGGTTTTGCCTTGGGGTTGGCAGATGTGCATTTAAGAACTTGGCCAGAGCTTTTGTTCGGTTGGATGGAGCATCTAGAGTAGTTATTGCATTTTTTTTAAAAGATAGGAGAATATCTGCTTAACTTTTATATTTTTGCAATCCAATTTCGGGATGTAGCGCAGTCCGGTAGCGTACACGCCTGGGGGGCGTGTGGTCGCAGGTTCAAATCCTGTCATCCCGACAAATTAAGGTGTTTAAATACGATTTTAATGTAAAAACACAAAAGTCAGTAAATTTTTACTGGCTTTTTTTGTTTTTTAATGAGAAAAAGTTTCTACTCTCCCTTTTTGTAAAACATCTCTATTTGAATAAAGTAGGTTTTATAGCACTTTGGATGATTTTAAATTTAAATATGCATTTAGAGTAGTTTTGCATAAGATTTTCAGGTAATTTTTTTTCATAAGGGAGTATATGCTGGATTTATATTTACACTTTATAAATGCCAAGTTGACATTTACATTGCTCAATAACGTTAATTTTTCTCGATAGCGTTAAAATTTATTCAACAATAATTTTATTTTTAAAGAAAAAATTATGTTGAGATTAAGGGAAGATAATCCCTTGGAAATGCTACGTCAATTTTCAGTTTACTATGATGGCGACCTCATTGAAAATTTGGGTGCAGCCAAAATGTCAATTGATAATGAGCATGGTAAAGGGTACGTAAGTTTATATGAGTTGATGCCAGGTCTTACGGCATGGGTGTATAATATTGAGTTTACCCAAAATTTAGTAATCAATATGAACTTCTCCGAGGATAGGCCCTATTACTTTGGGTATAACGTATCAGGTCACCAATTGCAGAAGTTTCCTAATGAACCTGAACATAAGAAAATAAGGCAGGGGCAAAATTTTATTATTGTTAGTGAACCTAATACTAGCTCAGAATTTATTGTACCAAGTAATATTGCATATAAATGCTGTTATATTATTATCAATCCTAAGGAATTGGCAGAGGGGAATATAGCTAGTAAAAAAAGACTTCTTCAGGAGTTGGAGGCGAACTTTGATAATAAAACTAGTAAACACCCGTATAGATATTTTGGTGACATTGATACTAGGATTGGAACTTACGCCTCAATCATTGTTGAAAATTTACGCACAGACGTGGTTGGTAGATTAATTACGGAAGGCACTGTGCTCAGAATGTTGGGTTCGCAATTAGAGGCACATCAACATGACCGTAATAATGAAGAATTTCGACCTGTTTTAACTAAATCTGAGCTTTCCAGAATAACCCATGTTGGTGACTATGTGATCGAGCGTATTGCCGATAAATTTACCATAGATGATATCAGCCTCCACTTGCGTATTTCACCAAAAAAGCTTCAAAGCGGAATTCGTTTCCTGTATGGGTATTCTGCAAATGAATATCTCACAAAACTTCGTTTGGAACACAGCAGGGAGTTAATGCATTCAACCGAAATGAATATCTCGGAGATATGTCTTGCGGTGGGTTATCAAAGTAAAAGTTACTTTTCTAAGATTTTTTTGGATATGTACGGGTTTAGCCCAAGTGTTTATAAAAAGAGGTTTGAAGACGCCAATTTACTTTTTGATATAAGCTACCGCTCATTAGCTGTAGATACTATTAGCGGAAAGGATGTTGATGCTATTATTAAAACGGCAAGATCCTTAAACCCCGAATTTAATATAACTGGCTGTATCATTTATCACCGTAATATATTTTTCCAAATTATTGAAGGTCCCAAAAAGGATATTCTAACGTTGTTTGATAATATCAAGAACGATGAGAGGCATAAGGATATTAAGGTGATGTGGAAAGGTTACAAAATAAGACGGGAATTTAAAAATTGGGCATTGGCAACAATTAGTGACGAGGGTGTGTTAGATGTGCAAATTCAAGGAAGTGCCAAGAGTTTAGAACTAAGTAATGTTTTGGGTAAGTTGGACAATAGTGCTATAGACTCTGAAAACTTATGGAGAAAAGTTAGAAATATTATAAAAGTCCATACGGATAACTCCGCCGCTTGACTTCTATTAGTTACACCAATTTTAGATTTTTCTTTCTTTTGAACAATTCGTCTATCACCAATTTTAATTGATTGTGCATTTTATTTATAGAGGTCTCTTTTGTCAAAAAAAATAAGGCTCCCATTTCTAAACTTTTCCGTCGGTCTTCTTCCGATGAGGAAGTAGAATAGATTACAACCGGGATTTTAGTTAGTAATTGGTTTTTTTTAAGATGTGTTAAACACTCAAACCCGTCCATTACGGGCATATTTAAATCTAAAAAAATTACCTTAGGAAGTATACCCGCAGATAAAGTATTCAATATATGGGTCATTAGTAATTTTCCATTAGGAAATATTTCCATATTTATCTCAGGGAAAATATCTTGCATGGCTTCCGCAAAGAACATTCTGTCATCTTCATCATCATCTGCATACGCCAAGGGACTAAAAACACTGTAGTTGTTCATAAATGTGATTTTGGGGTATTTGTGATTTCTCACTAAATAAATGTAGTATTTTTAGTAAGCCTCTTATAACAATATACGATAAATATATAACACTATTCGGATTGCCGTAAAACAGGTTGTTTCACTTTAAAACTGGAACTCATTATTTTATTTTAGAGCAGATTTATGGGCAAACCCTTTTCGTAATATGATAATGATAGCAAACAATTTTTTCAGATAGTTTTCCACCTGATATAGTTAAACATCAAAAAGCTATCTCATTAAATTTCGTGTAAGTATTAAAGTCTAATTATAACTTACAGTGATGATGAAAACTCCAAAACTACTATGTGTATTTACACTATTTATGTTTCTAATAACTTCATGCAGAGAAAGTACGGAAAAGTCGTCAACCCCGGGAAGTGCTATGGATGGTGTTAAGGAAACACAACAAGAGGCCATGGAACGAGAAAAAAAATGGAAAAGCGAAGAACGTCTTGGAGCGGATACCGTAAATATAGATAGTGCAAAGACTAATGGAAAATTGAACGAGTAGCTCAATACCTACACTATACATTTTCTAAAATTTAATAATTGGAAATTTTATTTTTGAAAAATGCAGCATAGCTCATTGATTGTTTTAAGGGCAATTTTTCATCACCAAGAATAGAACTTAGGATATTATCGCTTAAATCAATATGTTCCTCCCCAAACCATTCAAGGGCAAAGGTATACCAGGTTTCACTTATTACTTGTACCCGAGTATATACAACCTGATATCCTGATGCAGAATATATTGATAGAGGTTGTATGTCTAACTGTCCATCAGTATCAATAATATTAAGGGCCAATCTATTTTTGGTTACCTCCAACCATTCGTTATTATCACAATCAGGTAAAATACTATTTTAAATTTTTGGGTCGTCTAATGTAAAGCTCCATTTTAGCCAGTTTTCACAGTATCCCATAGCTGTATGTACACGCGTTCTTGCAATTGGGACAGGTTCTCTTTGCTTAATTTCAATTCTATCTTCTCTAAGCTTAATATTAATGTTTTTAGTAAGCTCGCTGAAAATAAAATTGTAATTATCTTATTTTTTTTTCAATATCGCGGGCTTAAGCAAGCGGAAGGTACAGTCTGAAAATAGCCCCTTCACCTAAGCTGCTATTGGCGGTTATGGCACCATTGTGATTAAGCGCAATTTTCTTAACAATAGCTAGGCCAATACCGGTTCCTTGGTATTCCAACTTACCATGTAGTCTTTTAAAAATCTCAAAAATTCGCTCCTCATGTTCTTTTTCAAAACCTATACCATTATCGTGGAAACTGAGCTCTTGGTAGGAAAGTTCAGAATCCAATAACACATTTTTTATTTTGGAACCATGAATAGTTTTTACTTTGATATCAATTTGTGGAGGAGTATTTATCTTTGCAAATTTTATTGAGTTTTCTATTAGGTTTTGAAAAACTTGTCTTATTTGAAAGGGAATTACTTTTGCTTCGCCAAGTTCATCGTACGTAATTTGGGTATTGGTCATTTCAATCTTTTCGGAGAGGTTCTCAATTACCTGTTCTAATAATGATGTCAAATTCTGAACTTCAAACTCTTCTTGTTGTTTAGAGGTTCTTGAAAAGGCCAATAAATCTTCAATAAGGGTTCGCATACGTTCTGCAGCCGATATAACTCGGTCAAAATATTGCATACCTTTCTCGGACAAATTCTCGGATTCCATTTTTAATATGCGACTGCTCATCATCTGTATTTTGCGCAGGGGCTCCTGAAGATCATGACTTGAAATATAGGCGAAAGACTCCAACTCATCATTACTCTTCTCCAGCTCTCGTACGGTATCTTCTAATTTTTCATTTGCCTTTTTTAATAATTCTGTCCTTTCAAGTACTTGTTGCTCAAGTTCCTTTGAGAAGTTTTCTAACTTTTGTCTTGCCGCTACACTATTGGTTACATCTGTAACCGTTAACATAACCCCGGAGATTGAACCGTCTAACTCTTTAAGAGGTATATAATCAAAATCTACATAATACTCTTTTCTAACACCATTGCTTTCTACAATGGCATGAGACTCTTTAACAGACACAGGCTTACCGGTCTTAATAACCGAGCGTAGATAGGTAGGATATTCTTGAGAATTAAGCTCAGGAAACACTTCTAGAAGATTTTTGCCCAAAACCTCTTTCTTTTTCTTCCTCCAAAAGTGGTTCAATAATACCTCATTGGCCATCTCGATTTTTAAATCGGTGCCTCGTAATATTCCCATAGCAATGGGTGACTGTAATACTAAATTCTGAAATTCGGCTTCACTTTCTAAAACATGATGACGTGCAATAACGGATTCCGTTACTTCTGATGCAACGCATAAGATTGTGGCAACATTACCTTTGTCATCAATTGAGGGGCTAAATATAAAATTGAAATAGGCTGTAACTGTCTGCCCGTTACGCACCAGATTAAATGGGTATTCCATACCCGTCTGAGCAGTCTGCGTTTGAATAACGTTTTCAAAAATGGGACGAAGACCTGCTTCTATCTCTGTTAAAACATTAAAAATGGACCTTCCTTCAGCAAGATTTCTATTTGTATTCCAAATATCCAGAGCCTTATCGTTTACTAACTCAACCTTAAAGTCTTTGGCATTGATTATAGCGATACCTACAGGCACATCCTGAACAAGATTCCGGAATTTCTTTTCACTATCTTGAATTTTTTGTTGGGCTTTTTTATCATCGGTAATATCCTGCAAAATACCATTAAAGCGATATGCTATATTTTCATTGTTAAACCAGCTTCTGCCAACTGCCCTTACAATTCTTGTTTGTTTGGTCTTTTTATTTTGAATCGTGTAGCATATATCATACTTGCCTCCCGAGGTATAGTCTAGTGCCCTAGCAATAGCTTTGGACACGCGTTCTTGATCTGATTTTTGTATGGCGGCTATGGCATCATTCAATTGAATATGGAATTCCATAGGCAGGCCAAACCATTCTTTAAGACGCTCGTTACTTTTAAATTTATTGGTAAGAGGGTTGTAGTCCCATGTACAAAGTTCGGCAGCATCCATGGCAAACTGAAGATCACTTTCACTTTCTTCAAGATTTTGCATTGTTTTTACACTGGCTGTAGTTTCGGAACAGGTTACCAAAATTCCGTTTATTTTTCCTTTCTCTTCTTTTATGGGACTATAGCTAAATGTCCAGTAAGCTTCTTCAATAGTACCGTTTCTGTAGATTGGTATAAGCTGGTTTTCGCTCCATGTTGCCCCATTTCCTTTTGAAACATTCTGTAAAAGGGGGTATATAGTGTCCCAAATTTCAGGCCAGGCATCCTTGCCCTTCATGCCTAGAATGGAAGGGTGTTTTCCATCTTTACCTAAGCTAACCCTATAAGCGTCATTGTAAAACCCAATATAATCAGGACCCCAAAAGACATACATAGGAAATCTTGAATTTAGAACAATACTTAATGTTGTACGTAAACTTTGTGGCCAGGTACTAGGAGAGCCCAAAGCAGTTGACTCCCAATTTTTGTTACGGGTCAGTTCTCCCATTTCACCTCCGCCTTCCATAAATGGAAAAGTATGTTCCGTTTTGGCTTCCATAAAGGTTAATATTTGAGAACAAAATTATTGGAGGAAACTTCCTGACGAAATTTAAAATCTATAAACTCAATGCACTTTGTAAGAGCTAGTTTTAATTGGTCAAAAGTATTCGGTTTTTTTAGATAAAGGTCCGCGCCCTTGCTTTGTAGTTCAAGAACTTTTTTGGAATCTATAAGGGTGGAATAAATAATAACTGGAATCTGCGTAAATTTTGATTCTAGCCTAATATCGTTCAAACATTCTTCACCGTTCATCATGGGCATATTCAAGTCTAGGAAAATACAATCGGGTAGTTGTATTTCGGCATCCAGTAAATTTTTCATTAAATCAACACCGTTTTCAAATGATTTGAAAACGATATTTATACCAATATCGTTTATGGCTTCCTCAAACAATTGGCGATCATCGTAATCATCATCGGTTAGAAATATATTATATGTTTTACCACTCATCGTTACTATGAAAATTGAAAGGTTAAAAATTTATGGAAGTGCTCATAGGTTATCGCTTAGACTAGGCTTATTTGCAATT
This sequence comes from Zobellia russellii, assembly GCF_044597075.1. Taxonomy (NCBI): domain Bacteria; kingdom Pseudomonadati; phylum Bacteroidota; class Flavobacteriia; order Flavobacteriales; family Flavobacteriaceae; genus Zobellia; species Zobellia russellii. The sequence continues at coordinate 102,710 of NZ_CP139000.1, forward strand.
TCTAGAGAACTAATCATCGTCTAATCTTGTGGTAGATGTTTTCATAGATGGAAACTGGATTAATATATTCTATAAAAATATATAAGGTTGTCAAAAGTTTTGTAACCGAATAAATTTTTATTTGACTTGATAGAATATAAGTTTGAAAAATTTACTTCTATAATATTCATTTCATTGGAGCTGTTTCTTAGGGCCAACACGCAAAGCATTTGTGTAGTTGAGAGGGAATGGTGTCATTTTTTGATCCCTTTAAAGGTTTCTCAATATAGGGTTGGTCATCAATCAGACCCTTGAATTTGATGGCATACTCATGAATATTTGATTTGCGTTCCCGTATTTTATTTATGATTTCTTGGCCTTTCAAATTGAATATTTCTGTAGGCCAAACTTTAAAAGCATTTGCAATGTTCTGATCAGTAAGTCTGTTTTCGAGATATTTGGCCTCTTCTTCAAAAATTCGCCTATCTATTTCTTTTAAAAAATATACATCAAAATCCATTATTAGTCCAGGGAGATAATCAATTTCCTTTTCAAAATTTTGAAGATCGGGAATAAATACTTCGTTAGAAATAATAGTAGGAACTATACCTTCAATTTTAAAAAAGGCATTGTCTCGGTCGCAGGGTAGTGGTATTGCTTTTAGTTTGTCGTTCTTTTTCTGTATAATCCAGCCCCATTGCTTTGCATGACGGTCCCAGTCCCCAATTAATAGATCAAATAATCTAGACCTGACCAATAAGTTTTGGTCAATGATCAGATTTTTTCCATACTCTAGTTTCAAAAGTTGGAGCTCTTCGGTATCTACCACTTTCCAAGTGTTGGGTATATCACTCCATTCTGCATTGCCGGAATCTTCGTGTTCTAACAAGTATAGTCTATTACCGTATTTGGCGTTATATTTATCTAGTGTTGATTGTTTGGGAATGAACAAAAGCTGTGGCCTAGTTGATGAAATACCCACATCTTTAGCCAACTGCGCGACAACCAATGCCGCATATGGGTGTTGAGCGGAAATTCCATCTACAATAATATTTTCTAAGCCAAGAATCCGTGCAAATTCGGGGATTAAAGGTTCTGGGTTTTTGGTAACACTCCGTAGGGTAAATATAGTACCATTGGAGGTTTTTAATTTTAAAGAATGGGTTTGTTGCCCCCCGCCTTCATCAATAATTGTAAGACCTCCTTTTAAAGTATCCAAGAAAGCAATAGGAACTTTAATAGGTGTTTCCCATACCTTACGGTACTGTTCTCCTTGAATTATTTTTTTTAATGAATTGCCTTTGTATAAAGTGCTTGCAGCTACAAGTACCGAATCGTAATCACGAAAATTTACGGATTCTAACTGGTCAATATTCAAAATTTTGCAGGTGCTAAATTCTTTTTCAGTTGTGGATACAGAAAAATAAACGACTGTAATAAACAGAATCGCAATTGCAACGAAACCTAATATTATTTTTTTTAGCATGGTTTGGTTTTTCCTTCGAATGAGCTAATCTTAATTACTAGTCTATGCAAATAGAAAAAAAGAATAACTGCTTCAAGGATTGTATTAAGGTGATTATGGTTAACTGGTTTCAATTTAGTGAATAGGGTGATTCTTTTAAACGCTATCAAAATAGTTGTTGACCTAAAAGGACAGCTTAAAAAAAATTGATTTGCTTCTTTTTGTATTAAAAAAAAACGCATTTACAATAAGGCCTCCCAGTAGAAATGAAGAATTTAGAAAAGACATGGCGAAGGAATTTTCTATTGAAATTCCAGCTTTTAAGTAAAATGAACCTTTTAAATATTGATTATGAGTACTGGAGTTAATAAAGAAGAGATGAAGGCTAGTGAAAGTGCCCCTATGCCTACTAAGCAAAAAGATGATGGATCAGTAAGAAACCAGACTACCAATGTTCCTAGAACCCGTTTTCCTTGGGTAACTATCATTATGGTAATTGCCTTTTTAATGGTTTTTTGTGTTATTTATTTTGTTCTGGACTCTGCCTCATAAGAAAATTCATTGAGTTAAAAGCTGATAGGGGACGAGTTGCGCAATACCTGCGTAAATTGCAGAACTAAAGGAGATATAATAAAATCTTTGTTCACCAGCGGTTCGTGCATATACACTGCATTAGGCAACTATATAGATTAAATTATCTATAAAAAACTTGTGTTTTTAATCCTTGCCTGCACCCTGCTATGGGTGACACGGTATCCATACTAGATAGTTAAAGGAATTTAAGAATGTATACGGAACAAGGTGTCCGGAAATGTATAAAGATTAACTGTGAACTAAATAGTATATTGAGTTACTAAATAAGAATTATTCATTTTCAGCTACCCATTTTTCATATCTGATAAATTGTTCATCAGATAATATATTCTTCATTTGTCTAGAGCGTTCACTTTCAAAACTTCCTAGCATCTCGCCGTTTGGCATATTTCGCTTTTGACTTTCGAAATTTTCTATAGCCGATTTGTAGGAGTTGATTTGTTCTTCTGTCATATCCAAATGTGAAAACAATTGCGAATCTCCGGAGGTAATGTTTTGACTGTGTTGCGCATTGGCTTGTAAGTTATTCATGGCTCCTGTAGCTCCGTTAGCTTTGGCGGCAGCTCCACCGGATATTTGGGAATCAGAAGAAGTAGTGCCAATTGAGGTCTCGGTATTTTGTTTCTGGGCTATCTCGGAGTTGTTATTTGTTGCTTTTTGCTTGGTGCTTGTGCACGCTGTAAAGCAAATTATGAGTAACGTTGTACCTATTATATTTTTTAACATGGTTTCTATATTTTAATTATACTAAAATTAATCTACAGATGGAGAAATGATAGATGTTATTAAAAACAATGTTAGCTCAGTTGATTAGTAAACTGTGATTGTTTATATGGAATGGACTGTCTAATGGAATTTAACTTAGTGAAGAGATTTTTAATTACTCCGTTAATTCGCCCAATTCTAAACTAAGTTTTTGGATCTCTTCTGAATATGTCTATTAGATTAAATATCATTATGCAAAATATAACCCATATGAATCCGGCTATGAACCCCCCGGCAATATCTGAAGGAAAATGAACTCCCAGATAAATTCTACTGATTCCAATGCTCAATATGAGTGCAACCAAAAGAATAATCAAAGGGATTTTAAAAAGTCGGCCCATTTTTAATTTAGAGCATAGATATATTAGAAAACCATAAAATGCCATTGCGCTCATGGCATGACCGCTAGGGTAGCTTAAAGTTTCAACCGAAACCAGGTGCTCAATACCCGGACGGGCTCTATCAACAAATCGCTTTAATACCATATTAGAAATCGTAGCTAAAAAAAGAACAATTGTAATCTGTGAAACATATTTCCAATTTTTATAAACTACGGCAGAAAGTAATACGCCCAGACCAAGAATAATCAGATAGCCATATACGTCTCCTACATGGGTAATGAATACAAAGAAATTGGTAAGATTTGGTGAGCGATAAGAAATTATATAATCCGTAATACTAGTGTCATATGCAGTTAGGACTTCGTTTTTTAATTCTTCGGTAAGTTCCACGAACAAATTAATGCCACCAACTACTATAGCTGTAGAAGAAATAACAGCAATGATATAGGGTAAATAGGTACTGTACTTTTTGTAGTGAAGTTCAAGAAACCCTCTTAACTTTTGAATTAATTGGTATAATTTTTCTTTCATCTTAGAGTTTTAGTCAAACTAAACATACGCTTACGACGTTGAGGGCAGTTCATATATTTTCTGATATTTAAAATTAAGATTCTTCTTGAAACGGAATGCTGTCAAGCTCTTTCAGAATAGCTAGCCCGTATTCAATCTTTGCACAATGTTTTTTTAGAATCACCACAATTCTGGAAGGTAATTTCGTGTTGGAAAGAATGCTATTATATTCATCCACAGCTGCTTTTTCAGCTCTTAGAGCTTCTTTCAGTATAGTTTCATCGTCAGTTGCGGCTTGTATAGTTTTAAAATCTATCCAATTATATACTAAACCTTCCACCATATTTTGTAAATCTTTATCCGAAATATCACAGCTGTTCATTTCCTCGGTGAGCTCTATTTTGAAATCTCTTCTTTCATTTTTTCTAACATCAAACCATTGGGTCAGGGACTCAGCAGTTACTTTTTTAGACGCCATAAAAAAAACTCTTTCGGCCTGTATGTTCTTATTGATAAGACCATCAAGAGTTTTTGTAGCAAGTTTTGTCATCATAATTTTACCCTTTCATTCTGTAGCTTTAGGAAGAGATTTTAATTGGACCCGCATCAATTTTTGAGGCGCGTAATTCTTAATATTTAATTTTTTGAACCGATAAAGGTACGCTGGAAATAGTGTACCTATTACCCCCCAATTATCTCTCCGCCATTAATATGTAACACTTGGCCGGTCATATAACTACTATCTTCACATGCCAAGAATACATATGCTGGCCCAAGCTCAGAAGGTTGTCCCGGACGCCCTAAAGGAACATCTTTGCCAAAGCTCTCTAGTTCTTCCTTATCAAATGTAGCGGGAATTAGCGGAGTCCAAATTGGTCCGGGAGCAACAGCGTTGACCCGAATTCCGTCTGCAGCCAAATTCTTGGAGAGGCTTCTGGTAAAGGCAACAATTGCCCCTTTCGTGCTTGAATAGTCTATTAAATGTTCAGACCCTCTGTATGCCGTTATGGATGTTGTGTTTATGATGACATCACCTTTTTTTAAATGTTGTATTGCGGCTTGTGCTATATAAAAATAGGAGTAGATATTGGTTTCAAAGGTCTTATGTAGATTCTTAGTTAGAATATCATCTATGTTCTCGGAAGGAAATTGCATAGCGGCATTATTGACCACGATATTAATTTTTCCAAATTCTTCAATTGTTTTTTCTATAGCTTCTTTGCAGAATTCTTCGTCACGTACATCACCTTTTAATAAAAGACACTTTTTTCCCTCTGCTTCAACCGTGTTTTGCACTTCTTTGGCATCTTGGTCTTCTTCCAGATAAACTATTGCAACGTTAGCACCTTCTCGTGCAAAATGTACTGCAGCACTTTTACCAATACCGCTATCACCTCCCGTAATTATAGCTACCTTTCCTTCTAATTTGTTGCTCCCCTCATAATCCTTGCGTATAGTTTGGGGTGTTATTTCCATAGAATGTTGGTTGCCCGGTTGCTTATATTGCTTTTCTTTGGCAAGGGTCATTTGGTCATCTATTGTAGAGACCACATCATCAATTCTAGATTCATTATTATTATGTGCGTTAGTAGCGTTTTTATGTATATCCATGATTCAATATTTTGGCGAAGATTATTTGGTGTAAACAACCATAAAAGTGAAATTTAGCAACAGATAATCTTTGTGTGATTTTAAAATTTTACGTTTCTAGAATTAAATTTACATTAAGGGAAAAAATAGGATGAACCTTATGCAATATGAAAATATCCCAAATGAATTTTAATCTCGAAAGACCCATCATAAGAGAATTTCTTAAATAAAAATTATAGAAACATTCTAGAGGTTCTTGGAATCCTATGTTATAAATGGAAATGAGGGTTAAGCTTGTAAATCAATAAATAGCTTAATGGGGAAGTCTTCAGTTGTATATTACTTTTTAAAGATATAAGTACGCATCTTAAAATCTGCCTTTGCAAGTACTTTCTTTAAGTGATTGTTGTCCTTGTAAACAGGTGTATCCAAGACTTTGTATTCGGAATGGACTTTAAAGAAATCGGATTTAAAGGGCCAAGGTTCTACGGTAATGGAATTATCTTCTTTTTGCCTTAGATAGTATCTTTCATTATTTATAGTTTTATTGATTTCTACTTTACGACCAACTTCCGGTATTTTGTCTTGGCTTAGAATTAAGGAACAGCGGTCTGAAAAAAGCAATATATTATATAATTTGTCTTCAGTTTTTTTTGTTATTGCATAGAGTTTTCTTTGAGTTGAGCGCTTAGAGTCTATTTCTGAAAGGAACTGCTTCAAAGGCTCGTAGTCAACTGCTAACGATTCATAAAGGAAGGATAGGTGCCGGCCAATTAAAAGCGCGATTAACTGAGATTTTTGCATGGAGTTCTCAAACACTCTTTTAGCATGTTCTAAAGCATCTGAAGGGGAATTAGTATCCATTGTAAAATCTTTAGGACTACCATTTTGTGTCAAATAATCATGTTCTTCAAAATTTAAAAGATAGTCATCATGCTCTACAATAGCTGTTAGGGCATCAACCCAAAAACTTTGTGTTAGGCTTGTCTCTAATTGAGATGCTATCTTTCCAGCAAGAAGGCCATGAGCATATTGAGATATAATTTCCCAACCTGTTAATGTGTGTTTTACTATCATAAAATTTCATTTACTTTTCTCAGTAGTCTTAGTAATATTAAAACCTAGCAAAATATTCTAGTATGCAAATAGTGAGACTCTGATTAAAATTGTCTAACAAGTAACAGTCAATTTTAGCAATTGATTCTTAAATCTTATGACCCAAAAGAAATAATTTCTGTTTGGAATAGATATAGCAAATCACTTTTAATGGTTTAGCAAAATTGTTTGGGTTGGTTCTATTGAGAGCTTTCAAATTTTGGGAATACTAAATAAATGGCAGCTCTTTCCTTCTGGTTAAGAACATTTGAATTTAGAGTTGAATACATGGTCTGTAAAGGCCCAATTTTGGTGTAAGAACAAAAAATTACGGGTCTATTCAAATTGTTTTAAGGACCATGTGTTGTTAGGAATTAATCGGAATTATGTTGATTTGAATCAGTCGCCATTAAATTATTAAAGCTCATTTTTCTGAGTGTCTGGAATCCCAATGATTTGTATATACCTATGGCTCGGGTATTGATTTCCAAAACATGTAAAAACGGAGTTTTCCCTGACTTAAAAATAATATCAGAAGTATATTTAAGTAACTCTTTTGCATATCCGTTTCCGGTGTGTTCAGGATGGGTTACAACAGCACTTATCTCGGTAAAATCATTCATTTGTAGACGTTCACCAGCCGCCGCAACAAGTACATTGTTTTTATAAATCCCAAAATAGCGTCCTAATTCTGCAGTTTTTTTTGTAAAATAACCTGGCTGTACCAAACTAACCAACTCATAAAGTTCGTTCTTCTGTAGATTACTGGTTAAGGATGTTATTTGGTTTTTTAGTTTCAAATCAATTGGAGCTCTCAAAATCATTTGATCACAGATATATTCTTTTTGCAGCGTATAGAGAGGTGATGGTAATGGTTGACTACCTACCACAAAGAATTGTTTAATATGCTGGCTGTATTCTACAATGCTCTGCGTTGCTTTTTCAATGGCGTTGGCACCGCCAAACGGGCAATAGTCTGGTTTATAAAAAGCAATACCTTCTCCCACATGGGAAAATTGTGAATGTGTTTCATTTAATGAATACCATACGGGATTCTTCAATTTATCTTCCATTTAATACGCTTCACTTTTACAAAAGTTAAAAATAAAGGAATTGGGGATTGCTCGCACTGTCTATCGGAAAGAAATAGAATTTTAAACACTAAAAAGTTTATCCATTGGAATTTACAGATAACAATCTTAAAGCGTTAAATTCTATTCGTTCAAATTCATTTATCAAATTAACATATACATATAGTTACTTGGAACGGTTTTTTATTAACTTAACTTTTTTTCGGATAAAGGTGGTTATCCTTATCTCGTATAACTATTGAAAAACACAGGGGGACACTCGTTTCTATGGGGAAAAGATTACTATTTTATATATACTTCGTAAGCATATTAAGCTGGCAGGTAACGGCGCAAGATGAAAGAAAGAAATTAGATTTTTATAAGATTAAGGATGGTATTTCTCAGGTTGGTGTGCATACCATTGCTCAAGATAACAACGGGTTTGTTTGGATAGGTACGCATGGATCGGGTGTGTATCGTTATGATGGAATGGACTATGTCTCTTACAGGCCCAAGGATATTAATCATAAGACGTTGAACAGTAGTTTCGTATACTGTACTTATTTAGATCAACGCAATAGATTATGGGCAGGAACTAATATTGGACTTGCGCTCTATGATAGAGATAATGATGAATTTCGTCATATACCATTAATTTCCAAGGAGAACTCAAAATACGGTAATATAGGGGTTATAAGTTTGCAAGGTGATGGTAAGGGCAACCTGTATGTTGGAACCGGGGAACAAGGGGTATATGTCATGGACCTTGAAACATTAAAGCTTGAGGAATTAGCCTTTAACAACCCCAATTCAGAAACTTATCTTGCCGTAAATGAGATTAAGTTAACCAGTTCTGGAGTAATTTATGCCGCTACCAGTGGTGGCCTTCTAGAGGTAGACCCAAGAAATAAGAGGGTAGATTTTGCGCTATTCAGAGATGGAAAGGAGGCAAAGACTATTGCCGTGGGCATACAGTCATTGTTTATAGACTCGGATAATACCATTTGGGCGGGCTCTATTTCTAATGGTATTTATAGGGTAAAGTTGTCTGCAGATAGCCAAACACCTGCTGTAGATAATTTTAAGGTTACATCAAATAACATCTTCGCTATTGCAGAATCGCCATACGATGAGATTTTACTTGGAACGGAAAATGACGGACTTTATAGCCTAAACAAAAATGGAGGTGTAATTCATCATTATCTCTTTGATAAAAATGATGAGAAAAGTATTTTATCCAATTCTGTTTGGTCTTTGTATGTAGATGAAGACCAAAGAATATGGATGGGTTTTTACAATAGAGGTATTGTAGTCCATGATAAATTCCACAATAAGTTTAGTGAAATTCAAAGTATCTATAATAAGTCCAACTCATTGCAAATAAGTTCGGTAACCTCAATTATTGGAGACAATAATGGTAAGTTATGGATAGGAATGGATGGAGGTGGTATTGATGTGCTGGATAAAGCAACTAACTATTTCAAACATATCAATACAGGTGTCCGTTCAGAATACACGGGCTTGACCAGTGATTATATTCAGTCTTTGTTTATGGATAGCCAACAGAACATTTGGGTTGGTAGTTGGGATAAAGGTCTTTATTTTCTAAAAAAGGGAACTACAAAATTCGTCAATTACAAATTTCCTGTCATACGAAACAGAAAAGGCTCCGGCGCTATTATGAGCTTCGCAGAAGACGATTTCGGTAAGATTTGGGTTGGGACCTTTAATCAGGGTTTGTATTCGTTTCAACTTAATGATAAAAATGAAACCAATATAACTCCTTCATCGTTTGAGCTTCATGATTTGGCAGGGGAATATATAAATAAAGTAGAAGTAGATTCTCAAAATACCATTTGGATAGCAACAACTAATGGTCTGTTCAAATTGGATAAAGATACGGATGGCTCGTATAAACTGTTACGTATGAACAATTCTATATCTGCGGATAAGACCGAAAATTTGACCTATTATGACATAGTATCATTGTATGCAGATGGAGACATTCTTTGGGCAGGAACTAGGGGTATGGGGTTATTGCGTTTCAACACTCGGGATAGCTCTACTACTTGGTATAATAACGAAAACGGTTTAAGTATGCCTAACGTTATCGGAATTATTGGCGATTCCAATGGTAATTTATGGTTGGATGGTAATTCGGGCTTAGTATTGTTTGACACTAAAACCAATGAATTTACCAAGTTCACTAAAAACGACGGTTTGGTTTCTAGTGACTATAATAAGAATGCGTTATATAAGGACAATGATGGAAAGTTATATTTTGGGGGAACAGAAGGAATTGATTATTTTAATCCCAATGGCATAAATATATTGGAAACACCTCCTCAGGTCTATCTCAAAAAACTGAAACTATTTAATGAAACCGTGCAGCCTGCGGCCGAAGGTTCTCCTTTGGAAAAAGCGCTTTCACAAACGGATAGTATTACGTTAAACAGTAAACAGTCCGTATTCTCCATAGAATTTTCCGGAATAAATTATACACGAGCCGAAGAGAACCAGTATGCGTATTATCTGGATGGCTATGAAACCGATTGGAATTTTGTGGGTAAGGCAAGGAGTGCTACCTATACTAACTTAGATGCGGGCCATTACACATTTATGGTAAAAGCGGCCAATAATGATGGGGTGTGGAGTGAAACTCCAAAGAAGCTATACATAGAGGTGTTGCCTCCTTGGTGGAAGTCCAATTGGGCAATGTTTGTATATGCTCTTATTATTTTGTCCTTGCTGGGGCTGTTAAGGCAGTTTGAAAAAAAGCGAATTATAGACAAACAGCAGGTTGAAAACGAACGCCAAAAAAGGGTAAGGGAGGAAGAATTACACAAGGAGAGAATTCAGTTTTTTACAAATGTAGCCCACGAATTTAGTTCGCCGCTTACCTTAATTCTGAACCCTATTAGAGATATTATAAGCGAACCGAACACTAATTTTTCTAGCAGGCTTAAAATCAAGCATGCTACTATATATAAGAATACGGAGCGCTTAATTCGTTTGATCAATGAGTTGTTAGACTTTAGTAAACTAGAATCCGACAAAATTAAAATTCATGCCAGCAATCTAAATATTGTACCGTTTGTAAAAGGAATTGTAGACCATTTTAAAGAAGAAGCTTTTTCAAATCATATTGAGCTAAAGGTAAGTTCAAATCAAGATGTTATTAGGCTATGGGCAGATGAAGGAATGTTGGAGAAGATAATTTTTAATTTGTTGTCTAACGCATTCAAGGTTACACCAGAAGGTGGTTCCGTTCACGTTAATATTGAACAAAAAGAAAATCATGTAGAGTTTTCTGTGTCGGATACGGGACCTGGTCTAAAGAAAGGGGAACAGGATAAATTGTTTGAAAGGTTTTATCAAGCGGAACCTTTCAAAAAGGGATTCTATAACGGTACGGGTATAGGGTTGGAATTGGTTCATAATTTTGTGAAACTCCATAGCGGCAATGTAGAGGTCAATAGCCAACTGAATATGGGAACAACCTTTAACGTTTCATTTCCATTAGGAAATGCGCATTTTAAAGCTTCAGAAATTCTAACCGAAAACAATAGGGTGTCGTTTCCAAAACAAAGTTTAGTTAAATCTAGTTTTGTTCCCGAGGAAAATAGTCAGCCTTCATCAACAAAAACAACAAAAACCTTACTTATCGTTGAGGATGATGCAGAACTACGAAATTATTTGAGAACGGAGTTTAAGAGTCAGTACAAAATTCATATTGCAAAAAACGGAAAAGAAGGTTTACGGTTGGCTTTGGAACTTCTGCCCGATGTTATTATGACAGAATGTTGTTATGCCCGAAATGAACGGTTATGATTTCTGTGAAGCCATACGAACGGATATTAAGACCAGTCATATTCCCATAATGATGATTACCGCTAAATCTAAGGTGGATAATAGAATATCAGGTATTGAAAAGGGTGCGGACGTTTACTTGGAGAAACCTTTTGATATGAAATTGGTACAACAACATCTTAAACAGCTCATTCATAGCAGGGAGGTTATTTACAAGAAATATTTTAAGTCTATGGGAGAGATCCAAGACGATACCAGTGTTACATCTTTGGATAAAGCTTTTGTTGAAAAAGCGGTGAATTATATTCATGAGAACATCACTAACCCAAATTTAGGGGTAGAGTCGTTGGCCTCACATTTAAATTTGAGTAGGAGTCAGTTGTACCGGAAAGTAAAAGGACTGACCAACCAAACGGCTAACGAATTTATTAGGAACCAAAGACTTCAAATAGCTAAAAAACTTCTCGAAAACGGAAACAAAGACCTGACTGATGTTTGCTCCAAAGTTGGTATTTCATCTACAACCTATTTCTCCCAAAGATTCAAGGATTATTTCGGAATAGCTCCTATGGATGTGCAAAATAACAAAGCCTAAAACTTCATAGCCTATTTTCCCCTTTTCTGGGTAAATGCATCTTTCGTAACAATAACCCCTTGGATTTTTTTATTAGCAAAAATTTTGTTCCGTTGCAGTAGTTCTGTGAGTGTGAAACAAAACTAGGACCCTGTTTCTTGACTGTACTTTATAGTGTGTTCTTTTAGGTACTATTAGCTTCTTTAAAAGACTTAAATCAGCTCTGGTTATTTAGTTTTTCCATAACCCTTTCCGTTAAAATCCATATGTTATCGGTTCAAATACTCATGAGATTGACAGGGTTATGCGGTTTTTCTATTCGACAAGAATACAAATGTTGCACAAAAAATTACAAATGTTGCAATGTGCATCAAACGAGGAATAATTGCAACAAATAAAAGGCTAGTGGCATCATCCCTGTTTTTGTTTATTTGATTTTTTTTTAACATTTACAACAGGAAATTAACAATTATCTAACGTTCAATTGTGAATTTGAAAAGTCGTTAGGATTTATTTATGATTTTCAAGTAGCTCTTTGTTTTACCAGTTTCAATAAGTCTAAGTAAAGCCGGACTTTTTGATGATAATAAAAAGTTATACCAACCATAATTATACAAAGCTCAATTAAGAAATATCAACCCACATTATAGCGGTATGAAAAAACGGATTCCTTGTACAAAACAGTCTATATTTTGTTTTCATTTATTAAAGAAGATGAGAGTTTTAGTAGTGTTTATTTTGCTTTCTCCTATTATTCTTTCTGCCAATGATTACCCGCAAAGTAAGATTACGGTAACCGGTAATATATCGGAAGCGGATACCGGTTTGCCAATTATTGGTGCCAGTATATTGCAACAAGGAACCACAAATGGGGTAATGACAGATTTTGATGGTAACTATACTATTAATGTACCGGAAGATGCAATATTGGTTATCAGTTATATAGGTTATGCAAGACAAACCATTAACGTATCCGGACGAACAGAAATAGACGTTGTCATGCAGTCCGAGGCATCGGAACTGGATGAGGTGGTAGTTGTGGGGTATGGTACCCAGACCAAAGAGAGTGTTGTAGGGTCCATTGCGCAGGTAACCGGGGCAGACCTTATGCAGTCTGGTGGTGTTTCTACGGTAGGGCAGGCATTAACCGGGCGTTTGCCTGGTGTAACTACGGTATCTTCAACAGGTAGACCTGGTGATGAATCTCCCCAAATTTTTATTCGTGGTCAAAGCTCATGGAACGGTGGAGGACAACCTCTTATTTTAGTAGATGGTATTGAGCGTAGTATGAATGATATAGATGCGGGAGATATTGAAAGTCTTTCCGTTCTTAAAGATGCTTCCGCAACGGCAGTATTTGGTGTAAAGGGAGCCAATGGAGTTATACTTATTACCACTAAAAGAGGTAAGGAAGGTAAAGCGCAACTATCACTTACGGCAAGTTCCGCAATAAAGACATTGTCTAGAATTCCAGAAAAATACGATTCATATAACAGTTTAATGGTGGCCAACGAGGCCATTGAAAGAACGGTTCCCGTTCGCGAAGAAGCTTGGAGAAATTATACACCCGTAGATATTATTGAAAAATATCGTAATCCGGCCAACGAGTTGGAGAGAAGTATCTATCCAGATGTAGATTGGGTAGATGTAATGCAAAAGGATTTTGCTACAGATTATAGGCTTAATTTTTCTGTTGCCGGAGGAACAAAATCCGTTAAATATTTTGGAGCACTTTCTTACCAGCACGTGGGTGATATTTTTGATGCGGGAAGTTTCAATAACGGACGTGATTATGCGCCCAACTTTAATTATGATAGATTTAATTATAGAAGCAACATAGATTTTGATATTACGCCTACAACTCGTTTATCGGTTAACTTGTCCGGTTACTATGGGCTTCAGAATTCTAACCAGGCAGACCCACAATTGTTGTACAGCAGTATCTATTCATTGGCACCAAACTTATACACTCCTATTTATGAAGACGGTACTTACGGCAGGGCCATTACAGAGAATTTTGAGTTAAGTAATCCTGCCGTAATACTAACCGCAAAAGGTTCAACAAAAAACCATAGGGTACAGGTTAACAGCGATTTTGTCCTAGATCAAAAATTAGATTTCCTTTTAAATGGGTTAAGTTTTACCGGGCGTTTGTCCTATGATAACAATTTTAGAGGAGGTGGCGGAGTTGTTGAGGAAAATCCTGGAGGTTTAGATAACGTAGTGTACAAGATTTACGACCAAGACGGATCTGCTCAACTGGTTTCACCGGTAGGCACAAATCAGTTTGATTTTGTACTGAATCCTTGGGAACGCAATGGGCTTACCATACAAGATTGGGAAACAAGCAGACGGTTGTTTTATCAGCTTTCATTAAACTACAATAAAACCTTTGCTGAAAAGCACAATACCACCATATTAATGTTGATGAACAGGGAAGAATATGCCATTGGTAGTATGTTCCCGAGGTACCGTGAGGATTGGGTTGCACGTGCTACATATAATTACGATGGACGCTATTTTCTTGATGTAAACGGAGCTTACAATGGTTCGGAGAAGTACGGGCCAGGTTATAAATTTGAGCTGTTCCCATCAGTTGCTTTGGGATGGATGGTAAGTAATGAACCCTTCATGGAATCGGCAACGTGGTTGGACAAGTTTAAAATAAGAGGTTCTTACGGAGTTGTTGGAGATGATAGTGCCGGAGAAAGGTGGGCTTATCTGTCACAATGGTCTAGTGGAGGTAGTGCATTTTTAAATAATGTAAGTCCCTACGGCACGCGTTCACCATATACCTTTAGAATGGAGGATATAATTGGTAACCCCAACTTGCAATGGGAAACGTCCGAAAAAGCAAATATAGGTTTTGAGCTATCGGTTCTTAAAAATAGCCTTTCTTTAGAAGTCGATGTTTTTAAAGAGGACCGTCATGATATAATTGTGCCGGCAGATTCCCGCAGTGTTCCTAGCTTCTTCGGTTTTCAACCTGCTGATTTTAATATTGGAGAGACAACGGTTGAGGGTATTGAGGTTTCCTTGGACTATAAAAAACAGTTGACCCAAAACTGGGATATCTGGTCCAATTTCGCTTTTACCAAGGCAAGAGACGAGATTATTTTTAAAGAAGACCCACTTTTGAAGCAAAGCTATCAAAAAGAAGAAGGTTTTGCTATTGGTCAACCTAGGGTTAATATTAGGGGAGATATATTACAGTCTTGGGACGACGTGTACGGTGCAACGCCTCAAGAGAACAGTCAAGAAACCAGACGCCCCGGTTACTACGATGAAATAGATTATAACGGAGATGGGGTAGTAAATAGTGATGATGCGGTTCCTTTTGGTTATACCGTAAGACCACAGAATACCTATAACCTTACGTTGGGAACTGGGTACAAGAACCTATCCTTCATGGTTCAGTTTTATGGAGTGAACAATGCTACCAAAAATTTTACGGATAGAACCTTCATGCTAGAAACCCCTCTATTCTTTGAGTATAAATCTGATTATTGGAGTGTTGATAATCCAGATGGAGAAGAAGTACTTCCCGCTTGGTTGGGTACGGGAGGGGCAACCGATCCGTATAGAAATTGGTACGATGCTTCTTTTGTACGACTTAAAAATATTGAGTTGGCTTATACTTTTAAAACCGAAAACGGAAGTAGTTATAGGGTTTACGTAAGCGGTAACGACTTGGCCTACTGGTCAGATTTACCTGATGACAGACAGGATAACACCGGTAGTACGGCCTCTGAATATAGAGGTGATTACCCTACGTTCAAGAGATATAACATAGGGCTGAACATTAACTTTTAATATAGTAGACAATGCGTAAAATATTCAAACTGGTAATAGGAATATGTTTTCTGGGAATATTCGCCTCTTGTGAAGATTACCTAGATAAATCAATAGAGACAGAACTTACAAAGGAAGAAGTCTTTAAAAATTTTGATAGTGCCCAAGGCTTCGTTGAAGAGATGTATGCCATGATCGTAGATTACAGTACGGCGGCACATTGGCAACATTTTCACTGTTATGCAGAAGATGCGGTTGGTATTGATACATGGCAGTTTGATTATGCCATTGATGAAGGACGATATTGGGAATGGCAAAGAAGCGGTCCGGGAAGTATGTTTGATGGTAACACCAACACCGATGCTGAATTGCCTTTTGACAGGGCCAAACTATGGCCAAGCAGCTGGGCGGGTATTCGTAAATCCAATATTGTTATAGCCGATGCGGACAGCCTAATGACAGGTGCCAACCAGGTAGAAAAAGATGTGGTTTTAGGGCAAGCGTATTTTTTTAGGGCATTTTTTCATCATGAAATCATGAAGTTTTGGGGAAGCATTCCATATATAGACCAGGTTCTTGAAGATGATTGGAAGTTGGAGAGACCTGCGGAATGGTCCGAAACTGCTCTTAAAATAGACGAGGATTTTCAAAGAGCTGTTGATTTATTACCGGTTGATTGGGACGACCCTGATTTTGAGCCCGGATTAAAATCAAGAGGAGAAAATATGTTCAGGCTTACAAAAGGAGCCGCCTTGTCCTTAAAAGCAAAGAACTTGCTCTATGCAGCTAGTCCGCTCATGCAAAATAGTAGTAGTACGTATGATTATGACGTAGAATTGGCAAAACGTGCTGCGGATACCTTTGCAGAGGTACTTAAAATGTCTAGATACAGCCTTACACCTTGGGATGAGTATGAAAGTGTTTTCTATTCAACACAAGGTAGATATCCCTATTCTTCGGAGTATATTTTTAGCCAGGCAGGTTCTGTAGGCTGGTTTCAAAGTTTTCTGTCTACGAATTGGCAGTTGGGGGCAATTGGTCAAAATAACCTAGCGTCGTTCCCTACCCACAATTATATTGAGGACAATTTTGGAATGAGCGATGGATTGTCCTGTGAGGATAGCCCTCTCTATGACCCGGCCAATCCTTGGGAGAATAGAGACCCAAGACTTTACAAATGGATTGTTTTAGATGGAGATCAAATGGTGGAGAACCTTGGTGCCGCAACCGGTGAAAACGAAGTGCATCGTTATGCCCAGTTTTTTAGGGAAGGTGCACACCGCTATCCTAACAAAGGAAATGGATCTAGAACGGGATATGTAGCCAAAAAATGGTTTCCGGTGGGATTCAACAATTTTGACAATCAAGGTGTATTTGCATGGCGTCTTCATGTGAGGTTAACAGATGTGTATTTAATGTATGCGGAAGCTGCTTTGGTGGCTTACGGAATCAATGGAAAGCCACAAGGGTTTGAACTATCCGCACTTGATGCCATTAACAGAATTAGAGAGCGCGCAGTTCCGGATGGTAGCTTAAATGTAAAGCCGGAATACCTTGTTAGTGATAATGCTTTTATGGACGAAATACGAAGGGAAAGGGCTGTAGAACTGTCTTATGAATCTCATCGTTGGATGGATGTTAGAAGATGGAAATTGGGCACTCAAGAAAAATATAAGCTTAAAACAGAAATAATTTTTGACCGTAATGCCGAAGGTAAACCCATAAATTTTGTAGAAAGGGTCTTAAGAACCAAAGTTTTTGAGGATAAGCACTATTGGTTGCCTTTCCCTAAAAACGACACAGAAATATATGAAGGTTTTCCGCAAAACCCAGGTTGGTAATTAAAACTATTTCACCACTAGACAATAACCATATTTTATGATACAATTAAATATACTTACAAAACTTCTGCTTGGTGGGTCCTTCTGTATGCTCTGCTGCATGTCGGTAACGGCACAAACTATAGATTCCACCAGTACGGTTATTTTAGAGAACGCACCTAATGGGCTGGAGTCTTATTTAAACGAAGATATAAACTTGGGTTTCCACACCACGGAGAAAAAAGATATTGTAGGGTCTTCGTCTACCGTAAAA
Source organism: Zobellia russellii (assembly GCF_044597075.1). Classification (NCBI taxonomy): domain Bacteria; kingdom Pseudomonadati; phylum Bacteroidota; class Flavobacteriia; order Flavobacteriales; family Flavobacteriaceae; genus Zobellia; species Zobellia russellii. Next base: position 120,389 of record NZ_CP139000.1, read on the forward strand.
CCAGGAGACTTTTTAAAATTTGATACTACACAATGGGTACGCGATGCCCTTGGGGGAAGACTTACCGGTTTATCGGGAGGTAGCAGTGTGCGTGGGTTAGGAGAGGCCTTGATAGTAGTTGATGGTATCCCGGGGCGTAATATAGACTTGTTAAATATGGAGGAAATAGAGGAAATCACCATATTAAAAGATGCAAATGTATCTGCCCTCTATGGCTCTATGGCCAGAAACGGTGTTATAGTAGTAACTACAAAAAGGGGTTCCACCCAAAAGCAGTTTAATATAAGTGCCAGTACTGGGGTAAGATTACCTATTAGCATGCCCAATTATTTGAACTCGGCAGATTATATGGAATATTTTAATGAGGCTCGCGCCAATGACGGTCTGGGCGAACTATATTCTGCAGAACAAATAGAAAACCACAGAAGCGGTGTCAACCCCTACAGATACCCAAATGTAGATTTTTATGACGATGGAAACTTTAATCCATTAACGCCGTATTCCAATGTTACGGCTGATTTTTCCGGGGGATCGGAAAATACCAAGTTCTATATTAATCTCGGGTTTAAATCGGATGGTAGTTTTCAATCGGTAAACCCTGAAAATGATAAAGGAGCAAAACGGTTCAATGTACGCGGTAATATAGATTTTAAAGTAAATGATTGGATTAAAAGCAGCTTAGATGTTGTGGCTATAATCGATAAAAATAAAACATCGCTTAGTAATATTTACGCATCGGGCGGTTTTATTCGACCTAACTTATATTCTCCATTACTGCCCATAAGCGAGATTGATTTTTCTGCAAATCCTGATTTACGCGGTGTTGTTGACGCGGCTAACCAGTATGATGGTTTTCTTTTAGGGGGGAACCAAGTGTTCAATGGTGGTGCCATTGCAAGTATTTATGCAGGCGGTTACCAAACGAACATGACCCGTATGAGTCAGGTGAACAATGCTATAGATTTTGACCTTAGCGCAATTACAAAAGGGTTGTCTGCAAAAAGTTATGTGAGTTTTGATTTTTACAACATTTACAATTTAAGTGTTCAGAATGAGTATGCGGTGTATCAACCTACTTGGAACGATCAGAACAAAATTATCGATTTGGTCAACGTAAGGGATAACGACCTTAAAGATCAGGTTGAAAGTGTAAACACAAACGTTTTTGCCATCAGGTATGGTTTTTATGGTCTGTTGAACTATGAAAAACAAATTAAGGATGACCATTTTATAGATGCATCATTAATCGGCTTTGCCAACAATACCTATGTAAAAGATGAAAAACAGTCCGCTAAAAACAGTCATGTAGCGCTTAGCCTTAATTACAATTATAAGAAGAAGATATACGCTAATTTCAGTGGGGCCTACGTAAACTCTGTAAAGTTGGCAGAGGGCAATAGAGGTAAATTTGCACCTTCGCTAGGCTTGGCATATGTATTGACTGAGGAGTCTTCCTTAATAGAATCATCATGGTTAGATTATTTGAAATTAAGATCATCCATTGGTGTGGTATATACAGATTTGGGTATTCAGGACTATTTTCTTTACGACGCTATTTACCAGCAAGATGGTGGGGGTTATAATTGGGGAGATACCAATGGAGCGGGCTATTACAATGCATCTACAAAAATTCTACGTGGTCAGAACTTAGGTTTGGATTTTGAGAAAAGAACGGATTACACATTAGGTTTTGAAGCATTAATGTTCAAAAAGGTTTGGTTAGAGGCCAATGTTTTTCAATCCGTAATGGGAGAAAAAGTTATTAGGGCTTCTACTTTATATCCTGATTATTACAATTCGTTTAGACCGTATAGCAATTTTAACGAGAATCAATATTCAGGTTTTGAGGTAGGTGTCAATTACCATACAAAAACAGAGAACTCAACTTTGGATATTGGGGCCAGGGTACTGTATACGAAGTCAAAAAGAACAAAAGTAGACGAGATTTACGAAGACGAATATCAAAATAGAAAAGGCACTCCCGTAGATGCTATCTGGGGCCTTGAGTCTTTAGGACTATTTGGTGTGGATGATTTTAATGAGGATGGAACCCTTAAAGGTGACTTGCCAACACAATATGGTACAGTTAAACCGGGTGATATTAAATATAAGAACCAAAATGGAGATGATGTTATAAATGATCAAGATATGGTCCAAATTGGATTGTACGGAGCACCTTGGAGTTTTGGGTCTGACTTTACATGGTCTTACAAAGCCTTTACTTTATTCGCTCTCTTTACTGCAGAAGTGGGTAGGGACGGACTCTTGTCCGGAGATTATTACAGACCTCAAGGAGACGCCAAGTACTCAGAAGTTGTTGAGGGCAGATGGACGGAAGCTACTGCGGATACAGCTACGTTTCCAAGGCTTTCCTCTATTGGGAACACCAATAATTTTGATAAACCCTCTACCTATTGGTTGTACAGTAATGATAACTTTAGGATACAACGGGTACAGCTAACGTTTGATTTGCCTGATCAATTGGTAGACAAATTAAAAATGAAGGATATTAACTTGTTTACTTCGGTGTCTAATTTGGCGGAATTTTCAAAAAACAAGGATATCAGGGAATTACAGTTAGGTTTTAATCCAATGTTCCGGTATTTCTCTTTTGGGGCAAGAATGAAGTTTTAATGTGAAAAATAAAATTGAAATGAAGAACATACTTAAAAATATAACCCTTTTCACGTTATTTTTATCCATAATGGCGTGTAGCTTGGTAGAACCCGTAGATGAAAATCTATTGGGGGAAGATCGTCTAAATTTTGATCCGGCCTTTGCCGAGGGCGTTTTGCTAAACGCATATGAGGGCTTGGTTAATCAACTCTATTTTAATGATGCTGCAACAGATGATGCCGTAAATAATTTTTTGAGCGGCTACCGCAGAATGGCCACGGGAGAATGGAATGCTCAAAACGCCTATACAAGTAAGTGGGGTATGTATGAGCAAGTATTATATGCCAATAAATTTATCACTTTAATAGAAGAGGTGCAGTGGAAGCGAGACGAGGAAACCAATGAATTGTTTAAAGAGCGTTTGTATGGTGAAGCCGTTGCACTTAGGGCACTTAGACATTTTTGGATTCTTCAGGAGCATGGGGGGCGTGGTGCTTCAGGGCAATTATTGGGCATACCTTACATTAACGAGTTCTATGAATTTGATGCCGATTTCAACACACCTAGGTTAGGATTTGAAGAAACGGTAGCCAGAATTGTGGCAGATTTTGATGAGGCACTGGAATACTTACCAATGGATTATGATGGTGATTTGGCCAAAAGACCTTCTAGGTATAATGATTCTGATGATGATAAGTATCAATTTGTTTTCGGCAAAGATCAGGACAACAGAATAAACGGAAGAATCGTAAAGGCGTATAAAGCTAAGTTGTACTTATTGGCGGCAAGTCCTGCTTTTATGAACGGCCAAGGAGGGTATTACCAAGAAGCGGCTAATCTTCTTGCTGAACTTTTAAATGATATTGGAGGTCTTGGTGGACTTGACCCTGAAGGGTATTATAATTTTTATGAATTTCCCATAGGAACACGAAATTTTCCTGAAGTACTATGGAGAAGTAACGCTTTTACCTCTATGACCTGGGTAGAAAGTCAGCATTTTCCACCTTCCTTAAACGGGCAAGGTCAACTTAACCCGTCTCAAAACTTGGTGGAAGCTTTTCCTATGTTAGATGGTTTTCCATTCTCGGAATCCCACCCAGACTATAATCCAGCCAATCCTTTTGAAAATAGGGATATGAGATTACAGCGGTACATACTTTATAACGGTAATGATTTAAATGGGAGGGCGGTAAGTATTACTAATGATGGAGGTGTTGATGGTATTGACCAAATTTCGCAACGGTCAACACGATCGGGGTATTATCTAAAAAAATTATTAGATCAAAGAGTAGTAATAAGTGCAGATGGATCAATCTCTAGCTCGGAGAAGATAAATGTTTTTGTACGGTATACAGATTTGTTCCTTATGCTTGCTGAGGCAGCCAATGAATTAGGAGGGCCGGATCAAATGGTAGGTGGCATGTCCGCTAGAAATATCATCGGGGCCATAAGACAGAGAGCTGGTATTGGACTGGATAATTCAGATGCGTATTTAGGTAGTATAAGTTCTCAAGAAGATATGAGAAACCTGATTCGTAACGAACGCCGTTTAGAACTTTGCTTTGAAGGCCATCGTTTGTACGATTTAAGAAGGTGGAACCTTTTTGACCAAACCCCGGATGCTAAAGGGTTACAGTTTGATGGGGGCGCATACGAAAGCTTTACGGTAGAACCAAGGCTCTATAATGCTAATGCCAATTATGCGCCTATCCCGCAAAATGAAGTTGTACGATTTAATTTAATTGAGCAAAACCAAGGATGGTAAGGCATTCAAAAAGGATATAAATTTAAGCTTCGGCCAAAATGTTAATTTAATTTTTTCATTTTATGAACACAAGATATTTCATTGGTATACTTTCAATCTTATTCTTGGGATCGTGTAGCAATACAGAACCTGAATTTGATGATTTTGATACGCAAACCGTCTATTTTCCATACCAAACACCGGCAAGAACCCTAATTCTGGGTAATTATGACCAAGGAATAAATGTGGAGGATAATGCCCATCGTTTTGAAATTACGGCTTTAATGACCGGGGTTTATTCTAACGATGAAGAAAGAAAAATTCACTTTGAGGTAGATAATAGTCTATTGGCCAATGTTGCAAATGTAAAACCACTTCCGGCAAGCTATTATACTTTTGAGAACATTAGTCCCGTAACCATATCTTCTGGAGATACCAAGGCGCGAATACAGGTACAGTTGTACGATGATTTTTTTAACGACACCTTATCTTTTGGAGCAACCAATACTACCAATTACGTAATTCCCCTTAGGCTAACACAGGCCGAAAATATAGATAGTATTCATTCAGGTGTGAGCTTTGAAGGTATAACCGATTTAGATAGGGTGAATGCCAATCACTGGGACATTCTTCCTAAAGACTACACGCTTTTTGGTATCAAATACATGAATAGGTTTCATGGAAATTATCTCCGAAGAGGAACTGATATGATTACTTCGGGAACACCCACTCTAGGTAGGGAATACAATGCAGAGTTTACTGTAGATGATGAAATAACCTTTGTGGCTACTAGCGGTTTTAACAAAGTACACCTAGAAAATATTATTGGACGAGGAGAAAACTCAAGTCCCGGAAACGTAGCTATGGAACTAACTTTTACAGAAGATAATTGCACCATTTCAAGCTATAAAGATGACCCTTATAATGTTAGTGGTACAGGAACATTTGTAGAAGGAGGAGATACATGGGGAGGAAAACCACGAGATGTTATTTATTTGGATTACACCTATACAGATGCGGATAATTCAGAAACTCATGCCGTTAAGGATACCTTGGTCATACGGGATAGGACCGCTGTTTTTGAAGAGTTTGAAATTGAATTAAAATAAGATCGGAAAATGAAATATATTCTAAATTTTGCACAGAACAGAATAGTATTACTGTTAATGGCATTAACGGTTTTCATATTTTCTTCCTGTAATAGTGATGACGATGCTGAGGTGGCCGATGGGTCCACGGTACGTATGAAAACCTTGCCCAAAGTGGCATATGTACTTGGAGAGGCGTTGGACCTTTCCGGTATTGTTATTTCTATGGATAAAGACGGGAGTGTTGTAGATGTTCCGTTTGCTTCTTTTGGTTCGGAAAACATTAGTACGGACCCCGCCAATGGTACGGTACTGGATTTTTCTCACCAACAAATAACCATTTCCGTTGGGGAATCTGGAACGGGGTTGATTCAGGCTATTAGTGTAACCAATAATGTGGTGGCTTTAGAAGTAAAGAACAAGGCTACCGAGAACTATGTGAATGGCCAAAAATTGGACTTGAGCGCCATGGTGGTTACACTAGTTAAGGAGGACGGCACCAAATCGGATGTCGCTTTTGCCGATTTTGATACGGAGATACTAGTAGCTCCAATGAATGGGGATGTCTTATCCGTAGACAATGCAGAAATTACCGTTACTTATGCTTCTACGAACGCTAAGGTTGCACAGGAAATTCAGGTACTGCCATTTGCTCCTTTAAGCGGTACGGTTACTACACCGCCTATTAAAAGTGAATATGAGATAGGGGAGCGGTTGAATCTAGAGGGCGCTGTTATAACTTATGAAATGACCGGTGGTCTAGAGGTAGTGGTTCCTTTTGAAGAGTTTGAAGCTTTTGAACTCATGGCAACTCCGGCAAACGAAACTAAATTGAAAGCTACGGATACCGAAGTTCAAATTGCACATTCTTCCGGAGTTTCCGTTGCCGTTCCTATTACGGTAAATATGCTGGATATTACAGGTATGGTTATGGAAACAAAACCGGAAAAAACACTTTATGCAGATGGGGAGACAATAGACCTTAAAGGATTGACTCTTAGATTATCCATTAATGGTAAGGAGGACCTTATTGTAGCAAGCGAAGATTTTGATATCTATGGCATTGTGTCCACTCCCGCACAAGGAGAAGTTTATACTGAAGGCACCAGTGAAATTGTAGTTTCCTATCCGGATTTACTGGATACCGTTTCTATATCCTTAGGGTCGGAGACCATTTACGAATCTGATTTTTCAGCAGGTGAAGATGGTTGGGCGGCCAATCAAAATGGGGGCGGTTCTGTTAACTTCTTTGCAGAAGATAATCTGCTTGTTGTAACTGATATTGTTGTAGGTGCTAATCCTTGGGATGTACAATTGTTCAAACCTTCAATAATTCTTGAGAAAGGAGCTAAGTATAAGCTTACGGTTATTGTAAAAGCATATCCAGGACAAGGAGATTTCTGGTTTTCACTTTCTGTTGGGGATGGCACCGGTAGAGATGGCTGGCAAGCGTATGATGGTGGAGGCGGCGTTTGGTTGGCCGGTGATACGGAATACCAAACCTATGAGAAAGAATTTGTAATGGGACAAGAGACCACAAATGGAGGTCGTGTTTTATTGGACATCGGAAACCAGACCAATGGTGTTATGGTGCAATATGTAAAATTGGAAAAGTTGTAGTTTATTAGTTTAGTAGTTAGTTAAGGTAATTTTTTGACAGAGTTGAGTTGTTTAGTTAGTCAATGATTGCAGAGGTAGGGCCGGTTTATTTTCATAATCAACCGGCTTTGTCCTTTCGTTTCGTACCTTATTTAAGTATTCTGTTTACAGAAGGTCAAACGGTTTTAGGTTTGTTAAAACCAAGTGCAATTCACTTTAAAATTAAAATCAGATGAAAAATACAGTACTAGTATGCATGGTTCTCAGCATTACTTTGGGTAGTTTTTTTGGATGTGCCCAAAATAATAAGGATGAAAATGATAATAGCAAAGATATGGATAATACGACCGATACTGTTGAAACGGAAATACCAGATGAGACAGAGGATGATGGTGATATGCGTGAAATAACCGCGCAGGAATTTGTTACGGATATGGGTGCCGGATGGAATCTTGGTAACGCTATGGATACCGAAAATGAGGATGAAACGGCTTGGGGAAATCCTATCACCACAAAGGCAATGATTGATGAGATTGCCAAAAAAGGCTTTAAAACCTTACGATTGCCTGTCACGTGGAGGTTTCATATGGGGCCTGCTCCAGACTATATTATAGAAGAGGAGTGGATGGATAAAGTGGAGAAAATTGCAAATTATGCATTGGATAATGGCATGTACGTTATCTTAAATATTCATCACGATGAAGCATGGATTATACCCACTTATGAAAAGGTACCAGCGGTTAAAGACCAGCTCACCAAGGTATGGACCCAGATAGCCAATAGATTTAAAGCCTACGGAGATTATGTGATTTTTGAAACGTTGAATGAACCCCGTCTAGAGGAGAGCCCCGAGGAATGGAATGGAGGTACTGCAGAGGGGCGTGATGCCGTAAACCAATATCACCAGGTAAGTGTAGATGCGATCCGGGCTACCGGAGGCAACAACGCCACCAGAAAAATCATGGTCTCTACCTATGCCGCCAGTACAACCCCCAATGCTCTTAGTGACTATAAAGTTCCCAATGAAGATGAAAATGTAATTGTTTCCGTTCACAGTTATTTTCCGTATTTGTTCTGTCTAGAGGGAACCGACCCTACATGGGGTACAGAGACTGATAAAAACGAGTTAGCCCAGGAATTGAATACGGTTCAGGATACTTTTGGAAAGAAAGGTAGAGCCGTTGTAATGGGGGAGTGGGGTTCTACATTTAGTAATAATCCACAAGACCGTTTGGCCCACGCGGAGTTTTATGCGAAAGCATGCATTGAGCGAGGTATTTGTCCTGTTTGGTGGGATAATGGAAATCTTGACGAGTTTGCCATTTTCAATAGAAATACGTTGGAGTGGACCTACCCGGAAATTGCGGATGCGATTGTAAAGGCAGTTATTGATGGCAGTGCCAAGGCTAATGGAAAGAACTAAATACCCGCAATATAACTCTCCAAATTATCTGACCGTTCCAACCCCATCTTTTTACGGATTCTAGAACGTGAAACGTGAACGCTATGTGGTTCTATGTTCAGGATTCTGGCCATTTCTTTGGTGCTTAAATTTAGTTTGATCAGGGCACAGTGTTTCTGCTCGGTAGAACTTAATTTGGGATGTAACGTTTTAAGCTTGTCATAAAAGGCCGAGTTAACTTGGGTAAATTGCAGATTAAATTCGTTCCAAAGGTCTTTGGAACCCTTTTTATATTTATTGAAAAGTGATTTGTATTTAGGTGAAGATTCCGTTTTTAGTAGCTCTAAAAGTTCGTCAATTGCACTATCCTTATCGATCAATTGCAGTGCATATGATGTTAACTCCCTACTTTTAAGTTCTATTTCGTTATGGCTTCTTTCCTTTATGAGTTTTGTTTGAAGTTCCGCCTCTTTTTTGTGTAAAAGGGTCTTTTTAAGTTTTAAGCGCATTTGAAATACAATAGCCAGAACAAGACCTAAAAGAACCAATAGAAAGAGTATAATTTTTAACCGGAATTGAATAGTGTTGTTCTCTTCAATAGTCCGTGTTTTTTGCTCTAACTGTTCGTTTTTTTCCGAAATGGATTTTAAATATGTGTCCTTTATTTGAAAAAGCTCACTGTTGGTTTGGTTCTTGGCCTGTAGTACCTGATCTGCTTTTTTTGTAGATTTCACAAGATAGTCGTAGGCAAGTTGCGTATCACCGTTTGTAGAATAAACTTCGGATATCTTTCGTAACACTTCGGCTTCTAAATCATTTCTAAAACCTTGGTTTTGACTTAGGGCCAGACTTTCATTGTAAAAGAAAAGAGCGCTGTCCTTTTGGCCAAGGTCCTTTTTTAAATCGCCCAAATACATAGAGATATTGGGTCTATAATTTAGTTTTTTTCCAAGCGTATGGTTTCGGGAAATATGCAAAAATGTATTTGCTTTTTTAAACTGATGCAGTTCTTGCATAATTTTCCCCTTTTCAGCATCCCAAAAGGGCATTTCTATACTTTTTTCCAGGGTAATAGAAGGAGTAACAAAACAAGAATCCAAGTACTGAAGCGCTTTTTGATAGTTGCCCATCTTTCGTTGTCGTACGGCCAAATACATATAACTAGAAATAAGATCGTCTATTTTTGTGGAATCTTGAACATAGATTTTCTTGGCAATTGTTACGGCTTCCTTTAAATATAAAACGGATTGCTCGTCCATGTTGAACTCATCGTACAATCTGGCTAAATTAATACGGGTTTGAACTTTCTGGGCTTTGCTTGAAACTTGATCACTTAAATATTTAGCCTGCCACAAGTGGTCAAAAGATGTACTGAATTTTCCTTTTTTCTTTTGAATGTCCGCCATGGCCAACAAACATTTTACCAAGTTGGATGTATCCTTTTTCCTTTCAAAATAGGCTTTGGAATTTGCTAGAACCTCATAGGATTCAGTAGGAAATAGATTAGAGTTGGCCAACGCTTTCCCAAATCTATCTGTATAGTATAAAGCACTGTCTTGTATACTATTTTTTGGGCTTTCAACTTGGCAATTTCCCGTTGCAATAGCAAGAATTAGAAATAATAATATATGTAGTTGTTTGTAATACAGTGTATTGTGATTTTTTTCGTTTGGTTAAATCAAGATATTAAATATTAGGGTGATAATGGCAATAATAGCATTTAAATCTAGTCTTGTATAATATTTGTAAAGTACATTTTTGGTCAATTATGCTTTTCTATGGTTAGTTTTGAGAGGTTTGATTATTCAATTCATTAGAATGTTACAGGAAATGAAATTTCACTTAAATATGATTACGCTACAGTTGTCTGGAAATAGGTATAAGCAATTACTTCTAATTTGCTTGTTAACGGTATGGGGCACCAACCTATTCGCGCAAGAAAAGAAACCGCCCAATGTAATTTTAATAATGACAGATGACCAAGGAATTGGAGATTTAGGCTGTCATGGAAACCCTTGGATAAAGACGCCTAACATAGATATGTTTTATAAGCAGGCGGTGCGTATGACGGACTTTCATGTTAGCCCTATGTGCACGCCAACACGTGCAGCGTTAATGACAGGAAGATATCCGGTAAATAACGGTACCTGGGCAACTTATAAAGGAAGGGACGCTTTAGCCGAAAACGCGATTACCATGGCCGATGTATTTAAGAACAATGGGTATAGAACGGCCATGTTCGGTAAGTGGCATTTAGGAGATAATTATCCGTCAAGACCCACGGACAGCGGTTTTGATGTAGCCGTGCATCATAAAGCTGGTGGAGTGGGAGAACTATCCGATTATTGGGGCAATAGTTATAATGATGACGTGTATTACCTGAATAATGAGCCCAAGCAGTTTTCAGGGTATTGTACGGATGTATGGTTCCAAGAAGCTATGCGCTTTATGGATGAGAATAAAGATGCTCCATTTTTTCTGTATCTACCTACGAACGCTCCCCATAGTCCTTTTATAGTCGCGGAAAAGTATGCGGCTCCTTATCGGCATTTGGTGGGAGATAAAATTGTTGGGGCTGAATTTTATGGTATGATTACTAATATAGATGAAAATTTTGGGAAGCTAGAAGCTTATTTAAAGGAGAAAAAGTTGGCTGACAATACCATACTCATCTATATGACCGATAACGGTTCCGGAGGTGGATTAAGTAACGATGGAAAATTAGGTTTCAATAAGGGGTTTAGAGGAAAAAAGGGACATCGCACAGAAGGTGGTCATCGTGTTCCTTTCTTTATTAGATGGAAAGATGGTAAGGTTAAAGGAGGGAAGGACCTCAATGAATTAACTGCTCATGTAGATTTGATTCCAACTTTGGCCGGACTTTGTAATCTTCAAATTCCAGAGAGTATGAAGTTAGACGGCATCGATTTTTCGCCCTTGCTCCTAAAAACCGGAAAACTAGATGGCAGTAGAACGGTCTTTGTTCATAATCGTCAAGATTGGCGCACTCCACATGACAAAGAAGAAACAGCAATTCTTAATGAAAAATGGAGATTGGTAAACGGAAAGGAACTCTACAATATTGAGGCGGATAAACATCAAGATAAGAATGTGGCATTAGAAAACAGAGAAGTAGTTGATGGTCTCCTGTCGCGTAACGAATCCTTTTTAGATAAAGCAAAAGCGGGGTATGAATATCAGGAATTTCCGGTGAGTATTGTTGGAAACGAAAGCCAAAAGGAGATAAAACTAACCATACAGCACGCCATAGGAGAGGACGGAGGTATTTGGAAACCGGAGCAGGTAGCATCAGGAATGAAAAATAATAACAATACACACCCCATAAAAGTAGAAAGAGCAGGTAGGTACAAAATATCATGTATGCGTTGGCCCAAAGAATGTCCGGGACCAATTTTAGGCATTCCAGAGGAAAATCCCAAGGACCAATATGTCTATAAAGCCATGCATCCGGAGAAGGTGCGCATCCAAATTGCCAATCAAATTAGAGAGCAAACTATTGAAGGTGACATGCAGAGTGCAGATTTTATATTAAACCTTCAGAAAGGGAAGACAATGTTGGTGAACGATTTTATTGAAAACGGGAAAACCTTTGGAGTATACTACACTTACATTGAATATTTGGGTGAATAATAAAAGATTTTTTTAAACCTTAAAACAAACCGAACAATGAAAAACATAATTACAATCCTGTCGCTATTTTTAGTTTTGAGCGCATGTAAGGAACAGCCCCATAAAGAGGTGGTGGAAGAAGTAAAAGAGAAAACAGAAGGTTTCCCGTTTAAGTTGCCAGAGGAGAAGCCCAATAGGCAAATGAGTGCTGCCATGGAACGTATTTACACGAATTATGAGTCTCCCGAACCCCATAAGAATGAACTTTTTAGTCAATTTAAGTATACTGAACTTAAGGGGTTTGACTACAATGGGCACGACGGAACCATTACACGAAGAGACCCCTCAAAAATACTCTTGCATGATGGTAAGTATTATGTTTGGTACACTTATAGAAACACTTCTACACCACCGCGTGGGGCCGATATGAGCAATGACACAATTCCATCATCGGATTGGGATCTTGCGGAGATTTGGTACGCTACTTCCAAGGATGGCATTACTTGGGAGGAACAAGGAGTTGCTATTGAAAGACCGGAAAAACCTTTGGTAGGGTGGCGTTCCGTTACAACTACGGATATTTTGGAGTGGAAGGGAAAATACTACCTATACTATCAAGGATTTATGGAGGCTAGCGGTAAAAGGGGGGATGATTGCCCGGTGGCCGTTTCCTATGCAGATTCTCCGGATGGCCCTTGGACAGCGTACAACAAAATAGTTATTCCCAATGGAAAAAAAGGGGAGTGGGACCAATATTCAATTCATGATCCGTACCCTTTGGTACACGATGGCAAAATCTATATTTATTATAAATCGGATTTTGGTGATCCTGACAAAGTACGTATGCAAGGGCTGGCCATAGCCAATGATCCACTGGGTCCTTTTACAAAGCACCCTTTAAACCCGGTAATTACATCTGGACATGAAACATCGTTGTTTCCATTTAGAAAAGGGGTAGCGGCCTTAGTGTATAAAGATGGGCCGGAGCATAACACCATTCAATATGCAGAGGATTGGGTAAATTTTGAAATAGCTTCCATTACAGAATTAATGCCTTATGCTGCAGCGCCTTATGTGCCCGATGCTTTCACGAATACAACGGACGGACGTGGAGTTACGTGGGGACTTGCCCATTTTATCAGTTTGGGTGGCAAGGACCAGTTTCATTCCAAACTTGTCCGGTTTGACTGTGATTTGAGTTTAGATCTGGATGATCCCGGTATGAAAAACCATAGGGTAAACCATGAACCGGATGTATATTATCGCCAAGGATTAAGTAAAAAACAAATGGAGCGTATACAATCTGAGCGTTTGGATTAATTACAACGTTTTCCACAATATATTTTAAAGGGCATCTTAAAAAGTGCTCTTTTTTTATGCGAAAAAACCATTCGTCTATAGGTATTTAGGGATTAATGTGTAGATAAACGGAGTTGACCGAAAATGAGGGTTTTTAACAGCAGCGAAGACGTAATTTTGGAGTAAGCAAATTAAAAAATGCTTAATCACTATTGGTTTTTAGTTCTTTAAAATGCGGACGATATATGTCTGATATGAAGTTTGAGAAAGGTCAGTTTTATTGTTTATGATAGAATGATATTAAATGTTCCCCCTTTTTGAAAAAACAGCAATTGACCGAGTTGAAACTATCGTTCGCATTTTATATTTTCTTTTCCCATATCCAAATTGGGAATTTACTCCTTTAAAAAGTTAGAACATTGGCCCATTTTAAAACACAAAGTACAAGAAGGGTAACTCCTGTACTAGTGTAAATGGCACCTTGCCAAAAATAGAGCCTTGTTCCCCATTGTTTCCAAAGTCTTTCTCCATATTCTTTTTTGAAATGTGCGCTCAGAAGCTTCCAAAAAAGAAAAGTGGTCAGAAAAAGTACTGCTAATGCAAAAATCCAGTTCGTTGCCATTTTTTTATTGATTAATGACTGGTAGTCAGGTGTTTATTAACTTAAGATACAAAAAAATACTTAACTGTGGTAGTACAACTTTTTCTAATAGCAAGATTATTGGGTAACAGTTATTTTTAATCTGTCTTCAGTAGAGTTTAAAGCTTTATCGGTTGCCGTAAAAATCAGTTCAAATTCTCCGTCTAGGGTAGGGCGTCCGGATAATGTCATGGTTTCATTATCAAAATTTAGCCAATTCAATTTACTCTTCGTGGTGTTCAAAACCAGTTGCGTATCATCTATGTCTTTAAAATAATCCGGGGGAAGCTGTAGTTCAAAATTTTCTCCTTTTCGTATGGTAATGGCGTCAAGCGGATGGTAAACGAAAGGATGGAAGACCTTTGAAGTGTATGACCAATAAATGTCAGATTCGGCTAAACCGTTTGAGGAAATTTGTAAACGCGTAAAGAATAGATACTTGTTATCTGCACTTACAAAAGGTCTCCGGTCCCAATCTTTGGAATTTATAGTGGGGTCAAGGATTTGTGGAGATGTCCAATTTCCATTGTGGTTACGGTAGCTAATATATAAATCTACAAAAGTTTCGCCATTAGTATATCTGCAAAAAATAAGGTACGTTTCATTAGGGGAGATAAATACACTTTCTTCATCATTGGCAGAATTTAGGTCGGCTATTTCACTTACGGATTGATACTTTTTGTCCAAGACTTTTGAAAAGAACAAATCTGCCGTAAAACAGTTTTCCTTTCCTTGGCAGTTTCTATTTGATGAGAAATAAAGGGTTCCATCCATAGTCATACTGGCACTAGCTTCCCTGCTTGTTGAGTTTATTGGGGTTTCTAGTTTTTCAGGGAGTCCCCAATGATTATCCACTTTTTTAACTCTCCCAATGTTCGTAATGTATAAGTTGTTGGTATCAGGTATGCTTTGAGCGTAGAGCAACGCTTGTCCGTCTGGCGTAAAATAGGGTAGAAATACGCTCCTATTTTCTAGTGGCTTAAAAGTCTGCGGATCGGACCATGTGTTATTATCTTTTTTTGAATAATAGATTTCTCCCCTAACACCAGTTTTATCCAAAATCCCAAAAGCCAATTCATTGGTATTAGGCGTAAATGAAATGCCATGCTCAAATCTGTTTTTAACAGAAATAACGTCCGGAGCAAATATTTCAGGAATGGCTCCAGGGTATTTTTGTCCAAAATAACTAGTTAGTTCAGTAGAGGATTTACAGCTCATTAACGCAATAATGAAAAAAAATGGTAGTATGGTCTTAATCATTAGGTTTTATGTTGTTTAGGAATTGATGAAGTTATGAGTAAACGAATTCAATAAATATGAGCTGTCCTTTTTCTACAAACCTAAAATAAATTTAGAAGATAAAACGGTTCATCTACAGATATGTAAGATTGGAGTACGGATAAACGGCATTCGTCTAAATTGTAGGATAATAACTACATGTATATTGTAATTTTGAAGTAAGCAAATCAAAGAATTCACTAGTAGAATTAAGGTTTAAGTTCTTTAATATGCGGACGATACGTGATGGATCGGATTTTTAGGAAGGCCTTTAGTACTGTTTATGATAGAACAGATGATGATGTTATCCCCGTTTGAAAAAACAGTGCTAAGGCCTATTTGAAGTTATCGTTCGCATTTTCTAATTTTACTTCCGCATTAGTTATAACTGCTGGCCCTGTTACTTTTCTTTAAGTTTAAATAATTCAAGATAGGGGTTGCCTTTTAGGCCTAATAATTGAGCAAAAGCGGGTTCGGTCTTTATTCCTTTAGATTTTAATTCTATTATCTTTTGCCTAAAGTCTGCTCCCTTTTCAAGTAAAATTTTATTTTCTATAAGCATGTGCCGGTAAGCGTTCTGTTTTTCGGTAGCTTTGTTCTGCCCAAAAATTTCGAATAGAAAATGCTCTGTTTTGAATTCTGCAATAGTGGATTCGGTACCGTTTTGAACCGTAGAATAGATCTTGAAACCCTTTTCTTGGGAAAATTGCTCCGTAATAAATATTGTGAACTCGGCATGGTTTTTACACTCACAAATTATATCCAAATCACTTTCAGGTAAATCAATACCAATGGGAATGGTACCGGTTAAAATTGGATTGTATTTTTTCAGTTTCCCAAAGACCTTATATTTTATGATTTCGGCATGGGCAAGCTGTTGTCTTTCCGTACCGGATTTTAAATATTCAATATTCTTAAAATCAATATTCATTTTTGGATATCAATGTTTTTGGCGATTTGTAACCGAAAAGGAATATATACGAAAACAATTTTTTGGGTTTTTCGTACAACTATAGCGGACAAAGTTTAGATACTAAAGTTTACCGCGGCAAAGGGGTTATACAAGTCTATGAGCATTTTTTCTTTGCCTATATTTCCTTTTGGTCCTGATTAGCCTATATCTTAAATCATCATAAAATAAGCTTGTAGCTAAAATTACAGCTCCTATGATTAACGTGTGCAATCTGAGGTCTAATCGGGAATAGAAGAATCCTCCGGAGATTCCACCAATAAAAAAGAAACAAATGATATAACTCCGCAGTTTTATAGTTGATTTAATTTTTTCTCTATTTGGATGTGATTTGGGAAAAAACAGTTGTGATAACTCAATTCCTAAATCTGTGAATAATCCTGTAAGGTGAGTTGTTCTTACCACGGCATTTGAAATTTTGGTTACAAAAGAATTCTGGAGTCCCATTGCAAAAAGTAAGGAGCAAACAATAAAATTAGGATATTCTAGGGCCGTTACAGTACTCAAAAAAGAAATGAAGGTAAGAATTAGACACTCTATAGCGGTGGGTAATACAAAGACATTAAGTTTTTTATTACCATTAAACTTTTCAATTAGAAAACTAGATAAAAAAGAACCTAGAAGAAAGGAGAAAATATATAAGAAATAAACTGTTCCCTTCCAAAACTCAAAGTTGGCTACATCGCTTATAAAGAGGGCAAAATGACCGGTTACATTTGTAGTTAATTGATGAAAAGCTAAAAAACCGGTAACATTTACAATGCCTGCAACGAATGACAAAATGGTGGCAATACGCAGATTGTGATTTAAAGTCCTGCTTTTACCTTGATGTCTAAACATTCTATATATCTTTGGTTAAACCCGAAAATTACCATAAAGGTATTACATAGGAATTGCCTAAAAGCATATACGCATTGATTTATGTTTTGGCTATTTGCAGAGCTTTTAAATTTCCTGTGGAAGGCTTTCTGAATATAAAGTCTAAGTAAGACTTTGCTACAATTTAGAGCTCACCAAATGTTTATTTTTTAGAGTTATATGGTATAAAAAATCCATGCTTTAAAGCATTTTTCCTAATAGTTCTTTCATCATTTTGGCAGCTAGAAAAGCAGTCATATTTTGAAAATCCCTATTTGGGTTGTATTCAACAATATCGGCTCCAATAATTTCGGTGTTTATATTTTGAATTATATGAATTACTTCTCTGGAGGTTAATCCTCCGGGTTCATGATGCGAGACTCCTGGAGCAAAGGCCGGGTCAAATCCGTCCATATCCAAAGAAATATACAAGGGGTTCTCAAATTTTGGAATTCGGTTTAAATCCAAATCCTTCATTTGATGAATTTCAACATTAAATTTATCTGCTTGTTCCGCTTGTTGTGTGTTCAATGTTCTAATTCCAACTTGAACTAATTTTATGGCAAAGCCGTTTTCCATAATCCTCGCAAAAGGGCATGCGTGGGAATATTTATCGCCTTCGTAATTATCGTATAAATCTGAATGTGCATCTATGTGAAGGATGTCTAGTTTGGGATATTTTTTGCTGTGGGCTTTAATTATGGGGAAGGTTATGGAGTGATCGCCCCCTAAAGTAAGGGTTTTGGCACCGGAGTCTATGTGCTTTTCAGTTATGCGTTCAATATCAAAATATTCGGTTATTTCAAAATTGCCTTTATCTTCAATTCTTGAATTTTCGATAGAAATCAAGTTTTCGGCATACATATTGGCAGAGCCACAGTTTAACGCTTCCCTTATCAAAGGAGGAGCTAATTTAGGGCCTTTCTCATATGAAGATTTTTCATCGAATTGTATTCCTTGTACGATTATTTTGCTCATTTTATGCTATTAAATACAACAATTAAAATTGATTAGGCCACTTGTAACAGGGACTTTAAAGGTTTTTCTGTTTAAAATTAGTTTAGTTATTACTTTTAATTACCTGTATAAACCTTTTGCCCGCCAACGTATGTTTCTAAAACTCTAACATCCTTTATTTTTTCTGGATCTATCTTGGTTAAATCATCACTTAAAATAACAAAATCAGCAAGTTTTCCTTTTTCTAAGGTTCCTTTTAAGCGTTCCTCAAATGAACTATATGCTGCATCTCTGGTATAAGCCGTTAGGGCTTGTTGTACATTTATTTTTTGTTCGGGAACCCAACCATTTGGGTTTTTATGATCTAAAGTTTTACGCGTTACGGCCGCATAGATACCTAATAGGGGAGAAGCGGGAACAACGGGCCAATCACTACCAAAAACCAATGTTGTATTGGCATCTAGCAAAGATTTAAAGGCATAAGTTGTTTTTATTCGTTCCGGACCGATCAAATCTTCTGCCCACCTACCATCATCAATGGCATGGTAGGGTTGCATACTTGCAATTACATTTAATTCTGAAAAACGGTCTATATCTTTACGGTCTAAATGTTGTGCATGTTCAATTCTAAACCTACGGTCTTTTTTTCCGTTGGATTGTATTACCGTTTCATAAGTATTCAGGAGGGTATTGTTGGCTTTATCTCCTATGGCATGTACCGTAATTTGTAAATTATTTTTGTCCGCCTCTGTAATCCATGTTTTAAGGCTATCTAAATTAGCGGTTAAAATTCCCTTATCCGTTGGCTGGTCCGAATAGGGTTCTTTAAATGCCGCCGAATGTGACCCTAGGGAACCGTCTACAAATCCTTTGAGCATTCTGTTTTTTAGCCATTTGTTATCTGATTTTTCCTTGTTGGAAAGTAGTTTCCAATTGCGTAGAGGATCAGCGGAATAAACACGGACCTTAAGCTCATTGTTGGAGTGAATTTTTTTCAAAATGTCAAAACCACCTAGGCTATCAACATCATGAATGCTGGTAATACCTTGGGCATTTAAATAATCCTGTGCCGCCTTAATAGCTTTTTCTTTTTGAGAATCGGATAAAGCGGGAATTTTGTTCAGAACCAAATACATAGCCTCACTTTTTAAAATTCCGGTGGGTTCACCATTTGAGTTTTTAACGATTTCCCCATTTTCTACGTCTGGCGTGTTTTTATCTATACCCGCGATTTTTAGAGCTGCTGAATTCGCTAAAATCATATGGCCGTCCATTCGGTACAGGGCAACAGGATTATCTTGCGTAAATTCATCTATCCACTCTCTCGTAGGAAGTTCACCGCCCCAAAGGGTATGGTCCCAATTGCCTTCTACGATCCATTGTTTAGGTTTTAGGTTTTTTGAAAATGACGCTATCCTTTTGATGAATTCTACCTTTGTGGCAGCATCTCTTAATTGAACACTTAAAAGGCTGTTTCCGCCCATTAATAAATGTACGTGGGAGTCAATAAAACCTGGGGTGATAAATTTTCCTTGAGCATCAACAATTTTGGTAGCATCACCTACACTTTTTTCTATATCCTCAAAAGAACCAATGGCCAAAATAGAATCCCCCTTAACAGCTATGGCTTGGGCATTTGGCTGATTTACATTTCCGGTCCAGATGTTAGCATTTTGAATGATGAAATCGGCCTTTGTAATTTCTTTTTGACAAGAAACAAAGAGAAAAGAAATAATTAAAATAGTTAATTGAAAATGTATTTTCATTTTTTGAGATATGTGTTAGGGCAGATGGTTCGTCTGCAGACTTTATAAAAGTGTGTGAACCATTTTTTATTTAAGCTGAAGCACTGGAAATCGTTGTTTTAATCAATTTATGACTCTTCCAAAATAGCTGAAATTATGGATCTGAACATGTTAATCCCGGTTTCTATAATTTCATCGGGAAAATCATAGTCAGAATTGTGTAAAGCGGGTGTCTCAATGCCTGCACCTAAACCGAACATTGCCGTTTTGTATTCTTTTGAAAACCATCCAAAATCTTCTCCAAATTTAAATGGATAAGGTCTTTTGATGATTTTATAACTGTTTTTTTCAGCAGCCTTTATTATATAATTGGTACTTTCTGTATGGTTTGTAGAAGCGGGAAAATATTCTAACCATTCTATTTCGTGCTTCAACTCATACTTTTCACAAGTATTTTCTATAACGGATGTTATTTGAGATTTTAGATGAGTGGTTTTTTCTCCGGACCATGTTCTCATAGTATAATGCAATTCTGCATTTTCCGGCGAAATACCGTAAGCAATTTGTCCCATGTTAATATGCACGGGTGTTATTAGGCTAAAATTCTCATCTTCTGGATCGGTTACTTCCAAGCTGGAAAGTAGGCTGATAATACTGGAAAGTGCCAATGCTGGATTGTTGCCATTTTCCGGTTCGGATGCGTGAGACTTTTTACCTTCGAGCCGCACAATAAAACTTTGTACTTCTGCCGAAAACCCTTTATCTATAACAATAATATTATGAAAAGGTTCCTTGGGGATGTTATGAAGCGCAAATACATAATCCGTGTTAAGATTTTTGAACCTTTCATCGGTTACGACCTCTTTGGCTCCTTTTCCATTTTCCTCTGCTGGCTGAAAGAGTAAAATGACTTCTCCAGAACTAAACGAACTTTTTTTTAACCAAAATAGTAATCCTGAAACTATTGCCATATGGCCATCGTGACCACATTTATGAGATATTCCTTTGTTTTTTGATTTATGGAGAAATTGATTCTCTTCCTGAATTGGTAATGCATCCAACTCACATCTAATAGTAATGGATTTTCCTTTTTTAGGAAATTTGTAGATAGCGGCAAACCCCGTTTCACCTATACCATCAAGAATTTCTGTAGGGTTATGCTCATTAATAAACCTTTGGATTCTTTTGGCCGTTTCATGTTCAAAACAAGATAATTCAGGATGTGAATGAAGCTCTTTTCTTAATTCTATTATTTCCGGATGAATCAATTTTGTTTTTCTTTTTAGATTAATACTTTAGATAATCAATCCAAAGCTAAAATAAATGGGGCTAATGGATAATTTTATTTTATTTGAGTATAGTAAAAATACGGAAATAGTGTGATTACACACTCAAAGCAGTATCGCTTTTAGAAGTTTAAATCAATAAAGAGAAAGTTATAAAACCGTAAGTTAAAGAGAAATATTCGGCTATAGGATTTTGTGAAAATTACTGAAAGAGTTTATTGGAAAACCTGGGGGTAAGGATGATTGGTACAGCACTTTTTACTGTTATATTTAATAGGTAAGCCAAAGCTTTTAGTTTTTATATATGTAGATCTATTAGTTTGGTGTAATCATCTTAATAACCGGCGGAGGATTGCTAGCGATTGTTTTCATTTTCTATATCCACCAACTTCAGCTCTTTATGGTAAGCTTCAATTCTTGAGTAAGCCGTTCCGTCAACCAATAAGATAACCGTCAACATTGCAATTGTTGTAATACTAATGGCTCTCCACGTTGGGGTAGGAAAAAAGAGAATAAGTAGTGCCGCTATGATAATGAGAATAGGTATGACCTTGAATACAACAGTGTATTCCTTTAAGGTACTTTCTGTACGTTCAATTTCTGAACTATAAAAGGCAGGGACATCTGTGTTAAAAGCTTTTTCAAATTGGGTAATTCTAGAAGTATTTGTAAAAAATAAACCGAGGCCTATAGTCATGAGTAATAGCCCTGCTACCAAGGTTGGAATTATGTAAGCCTTTGCTAAGTCGGTTTTTCCCAATTGCCAAAAACCAGCACTTGCTATTAGAAATAAAGTTGCAAATAAGATGAAGAAACGGGTTGAAAAAACCTCGGCCTTTGCCCACTCTGTGGCTAATTTTAATAGTTCCATATCTTAGTTAAGTTTATATTTTTCCCTGTACTCAGTAGGACTTATACCTTGTTTCTTTTTAAATAATCTAGAAAAGTAAGGCGGATATTCAAACCCTAGTTCATACGCTACCTCTGCAATACTTTTGTTGGGTTGTAACAGAATATTTTTTGCTTCATCTATTAAATGCAAGTGTAAATGTTCAGTAGTGGTTTTACCGGTTTCTTTTTTAAGCGTATCACTTAAATAACGCTGCGATACCAACATTTTATCCGCTATTTGTTCAATGCTCGGTATGCCCTTCTCCTGTAATTGTCCAGATTCTAAATAGGCAGCTATTTGCGCATTGAACTTTTCTAACAAATTATTGGACAATTCTTTTCTATTTAAAAATTGCCGCTCATAAAATCTATTGGCATACTTTAAAAGGGTACTCAATTGCGATATAATAATTTCTTTGCTAAAAGCATCTTGGTTGTTCTGGTACTCCATTTCAATATTTTCAACCAGCAGTTCTATTTGCTTTTCTTCTTTAGGCGAAAGGTGCAAAGCTTCATTCACGGAATACGAAAAGAAACCGTAATTTTTTATTTGTTGCGCCAATTCCGTACCTTTTATAAAATCTTCATGAAAGTTTATAGAAAAACCTTTTTGTTCAAAAACCACGCTGCTATCCCATTGTAACACTTGTCTTGGAGCAATACATATTAACGCACCATTTGTAAAATCATATTTGGTACGGCCGTAGTTTAATTCGCCTTTTACAAACTTTTTAAAACTGATGGAATAACAATCATTTGTAATTGCAGGCGAACTTTCCCTAGGACAGGGTAAAAAGCCATCACCTTTAGAGTTAAAAACACTTAACATAGGGTGCTCGGGTCTTGGCAATCCCAAATAATCTAAATACGATGCTAATGTTTTAAAGTGTTGCATAGTTTTAATCAGTTCAATAGTACTTCATTAATAGCTCTTCCACTCAAGATTTTTAAATTTTGAGGTCTTTCTACTAAAGCAATCATAGCTTTACCTATGGTTATAGTAGTAGTAACAGATTTCATTCTTTGCATTATAGGAAAAAATGGTCGTGTTAATATGTAAAAAATATTGTACAGTCTAGTTTTAGATTTAATTCCTCTTTTTGGCAAAATAACTCCTGGTCTAAAGGCATAGACATCTTTAAAGCCTTTGTTAAAAATATAATTCTCTGTTTTACCTTTTACTCTTGCCCACATGGTGCTACCTTTTTCAGTGCTGTCCGTGCCTTCCCCTGAAACATAAACAAAAGTTAAGTTTGGGTTGGCTTCATAGGTAGCATTGACCAAAGCCTCTGTAACGGTATAGGTTAATTTATAGTATTGTTCTTCTGTCATTCCAGCAGAAGAAACTCCCATACAATGAAAACAGGCATTATACGCTTCAAAAGTATGTTGAATGGCACTAAAATCAGTGAAATTCTGATGGATTATTTCTTCTATTTTAGGGTTTTTAATGCCTATAGAAGATCTATTTATTAAGAGGATTTTTTTAATTCTCTTATCATCTAAACATTCTAACAAAACACCTTTGCCTACCATTCCTGTAGCGCCCGTAATTGTTACGTTCATTTGCTTTGCTTTAAATATTCCATTTTACACCAGTTTCTTTTTCTGAAAGTTCCCATAGTCTTTTAGCTACCGTTTTATCTTTGGCATGGGGCTCCAATTTATGCGCCCCAACCGGACCGGTCCAAAAGTTTCTCCCCGTTGGGCCGTAAAAACCACTTTGGTCCAAATTTGGTTCTGTGGCACACATGAGTTGTGGGTAGGCCCCTTTTTCTGCCGATTGTGTCAAAGGAGATAATTTCATTAAGTTAAAGATAAATTTCATCATAAAACTACCACTGGAATTTATTAAGTTGGTTCTTGATGAACCCGGGTGACAAGCATATGCTTTTACCTCTGTTTTACCTGCTGCTGCCAATCTATCCTGTAGTTCATAGATAGTCATGATCTGTGCCAGTTTACTTTGGCTATAGGCATTATTAGGGGTATACTCTTTATTCCAATTTAAATCATCAAATTTTATGGTTTTAATTCCCATATCATAGCCCATACTTCCTACCGTTACAATACGTCCCTTGGATTTTTCAATGAGGGGAAACAATAATGCCTGAAGTGTAAAATTACCAAAGTAATTTGTCCCCATTTGACTTTCCCAACCGTCTACGGTTAGTGTTTGTTTTGGCACCTGAGCTATTGCGGCATTGCAGATAAGCGCATCTATTTGAGAAACTGTTTTTAGAACTTCTTGCGCTGCTTTTTTTACCGAAGCTTGTTCTGATAAATCCATTTTTATGGCCGTAACCTCTATAGCGTTACCAAGCTCTTGTTTTAATGTAGCAATAGTATCCGCAGATTTCTGTGGGTTTCTATTCAGCATTACCAGTTTTGCACCTTTAGACAATAGTATTTTAGCAGCTTCAAATCCGGTTCCGCTAGTGGTGCCCGTTATCACAAAGGTTTTACCGTTTAAATTTTCAATTCTATCCGGTGTCCAACCATTTTCCTCAAACTGATTTGTTGTCATTATTGCCTATTTTTTGATGATTAAAATAATAGGGCAAAGGTCGGACAGACGTAAACTTAAGTACGTATACGGATTTTCATATGTTGTATACTTTTTGGTAATTCCCAATCGTTCCGGACAGACCTATTGGAATGCGCAGACACTGAATTTTGCGATGTCCTTGAAAAGATAGGGTTACTCTAAAATTTACTTTCAATTTCTAGGACGGCATAAAAAAAACCCAGTAAAGAGGCTTATATGAATCTGTTTTTTAGTCTGACGGGAAGCAAATTTTGTTTACTTCTAAGAGAATTGTTTTAAATAAGACATTTATTAAAAATTTATTTAGATATTTGTCTAAATAACTAAACAAAATGAATTATTTGTTCAAAGCTCTTAATGATGAAACAAGAAGACGGATTATAGAACTATTGAAGGATAAGGATATGAATGCAGGGGAAATTGCAAATGAATTTAACATTTCTAAGCCCAGTATTTCACATCATCTCGATATTCTTAAAAGAGCAGATTTAATAATAAGTGAAAAGAAAGGGCAATTTGTCCAATACTCATTAAACACGAGCATATTGGAAGATTTACTAGCTTGGATATTAACCTTAAAAAAATAAACATGAAATTCTCAATACATAAAGAACTTCCTTTGATAAGTATGGTTTTATTGCCTTTCATATACTTGGCATATGTATGGAATGAACTACCACAAAAAGTTGCCGTACATTGGAACTTACAGGGCGAAATTGATAGATATGGAAGCAAGTTTGAATTAGTATTAATTCCAATTCTTTTACCCCTCTTAAGCTATGTCATCTTTCTTATTGTTCCATATATCGACCCAAAGGGAAAGATTAAAAATATGGGCGCTAAATATGGCCATCTCAAAATGTTGGTTACCTTACTTATGTCCGTTATTTCAATTTTTATTCTTTATAATGTAAAAAACCAACCTGGCTCTAGCCCAAATTATATAATTCCCTTACTTGGCGTTTTTCTAATAATTTTTGGTAATTATTTCCAAACATTAAAAGCTAATTACTTTATAGGCATCAGAACTCCTTGGACTCTAGAAAACGAAATTGTATGGAAAAAAACACACAGAATCACGGGTAAACTATGCTTTGTAGGTGGATTGGTACTTCTGCTTGGCAGTTCTATTTTAGATGGTCAAATTAGCATAAAGTTCGGCTTGGGGATAATAACCTTGATAAGTCTTTTTCCAATTTTATATTCTTACTTATTATTCAGGAAACTAAAAAACATTGCTTAGGATATGATAACCGAATCCATCTTCTTATGTACAAATAATTTTTGAAACCTTAAATATGCACAATAAGTTAAAACTAGGTTTGACACTATTTGGCCTGAGTATTCTAGGTATATTATCAATGCTCACGGTTACCTTTCCAGAGGATGGGATACCCAAGGAACTAGTTGAAGCCATACCGCTAGAAACCCTTAAGTATTTGTCATTAATACAACCAACAGTTTTGCTATTGATTGCTGTTTTTATTGGAATAATGCTTTATGATAAGGTCAATTTACAGGTGCCCTCTATTTCCAATGCGTTATAAATTGAAAGCCCTAAAAGATCATTCAGGGAACAAATTAAATTTGGAGTCTTATTTGGGATTATCGCTGGTATATTGACAACCACAGTTACATTGGTTTTAAAAACATCTATTCCTCAAGAGTTTGTAAAAATGCAAGAGAAAGTCCAATTTACCCCTATTGCCAGATTTTTATATGGAGGGATTACCGAAGAAATTTTAGTACGTTTTGGCTTTATGACATTGCTAGTTTGGTTAGCATTTAAAATCACCAAGAATTTAAATGATTTAACGTATTGGGTCGGAATTGTTTTGGCAAGTCTTTTATTTGCAATTGGACATTTTCCAACGGTGTTTAGCGTAGTAGCAAATCCATCCGCTTCATTTCTGACATATATTATGGTAGGCAATTCCATAGCAGGGTTATTTTTTGGTTGGCTTTATTGGAGAAAGGGACTGGAGGCTGCAATCATCGCTCATATCATGACCCATGTTGTTATGATGATGGGAGAAATGATTTAGTTTTCTCTTAATAAGAATTATCTGTTTTTTCAAGAACTTTCTTAAAGTTTCCACCTGTATGAATGAGAACTCCTGCGTAGCGGTTTTAATTCTTGTTAAGTAATAAGCCACTTAAAAGAGGCTTATATAAATCTGTTTTTGATACCGAGATGATTTCGGAATGTGATAAACATTTAATGTTTTCCTGTGATTTATTACCAGAAAATACCACTTTTGATAAAGCTTAGTGAATTAGAAACCTCATTTTGATCCATATAAGTATCACCCTTTTTTACATGTTTTGTTTCTGTCAACTTTAGAAAATCGTCTATTTCGTAGTCAGTAAATAGGTTAAAGGATTTTAGATAGTCAATCATTAGTACATGTAGTTTTTATTCGTTTAAAACAGCATATAAAACATGGTCTTGGTATACTCCAGCTTTATAGGTGTGGCACTTTAATATCCCCTCTTTTTTCATTCCTGCTTTTTCCATAACCCTTCCAGATGATAGGTTTGAGGTAAAGTGAGTTGCAAAAATTCTTTTCAACTTTAGTTCTTCAAAACCAAATTGAATTATTGATTTTACGGCCTCGGTCGTAAACCCATTATTCCAATATTTTTGGTCTAGCCAATATCCCAATTCGGCTTTATTAAACGGTTTGTCAATTCCCAAGTCAACTCCTCCAATTAATTCATTGCTTTCTATTAAGCGAATGGCGAAGATATACTGATCTTGATTTTTTAGTCCGTCATCAGCTAATTTCACCCAAAATTTTGCGTTGTCTAGGGTGTAAGGAAAAGGAATGTTAATTGTATTTTTTGAGTACAGTTCACTAGCATTCAGTATGGAACTTATTTTTTCCAAATCGTTTAAGCTAGGTTGATTTAGAATTAGCCTTTTGGTTATAATCTGGGACAATTGTATTCTAGACACGATTTTTTTTAATTATTGGCAACGTCATTAGTATTCTCTATTCCGCTATATACTTTCGGGTTATGTTTCTCCATATAAAATTCAGGATTAGGTATTTCTGTGAACCCAAATTTTTTATAAAGCCATTCAGCTGTATTAGTCAATAAAATCCAGCGTCTTAGGCCCTGAAGATTTGGATGTGCCATTATTTCATTAATTAGCCATTTACTTAATCCTTTTCCTCTGTATTCCTTTAGAACATAAACATCTCCTAAATATGCAATAGTGGAATAGTCCGAAATTATTCTAGCAAAACCAATTTGTTTGTTTTCGTGATAAAGCCCAAAATTTAAAGAGTTTTCAATTGATGTTTTTAAAGTATTGATTGGAATTCCGTTGGCCCAATCGGTTTCATTTGCAAGGAATTTGTGAATACTCAAAATATCTAATTTATCCTTGTCAGTTGAAATGGTATATTCGTTTCTATGAACTTCTCTAGTTTCCATTTTAATTTTCTTTGTTATAGCTAACGTACAAATTTGTTTATTAGTAAACCTATCTCTTTTAGATGGTAATTTAGTGAGTTCTTATATATCACTACTATTTGCAGGAAAATAAAAGATGCTAGAAATATAAAATGTTTTTATAATCGTCAAACCGGTTGAATAAAAACCCAAACAAAAACGGTCAAAAATTGGGTCAGGGTTACTTGCTTTTACCTTATATATAAAAAGTCTAAGGTTAGAGTTCCGTTTTTGATCGGACATAAAATAAGCCCCTTAAAAGGGGCTTATTTGAATCCGTTTTTTGCATGTAAATAGCTTATGTAACGGTTACTATTGTTGTAATCAGTAGTTATACGTTCGTGTAAGCACATTATTCTTTTTTATACCCTAGTAAAGTCCATCTGACTTTAACTAACTTTCTTGTATTCATAATCAAGTAAATTCTAATTAGTTAAAAAATACTGAACGTTTACAAGTTCTATATCATTGATCATACCTAAATCTAGGGAACTTTCTTGGTCATATAATAACGTACAACTGGATTTAGCTCCAAGTTGGAAGCAAGGTAAGGTTGTTTTATCTGAATAACTTTGACTGGACGTTAGCTCTCCTATCTTTACAGTTAATATAGGCAACCCTGTAACATCGTAAACATTTGGGTTATTTAATTGAATTTCAAATCGCCAACGCGAAGTATTATTTCCAGTATCAGGTGTAAACTCATAAAATAAGACATCGTAAGTAAAGCCATCTAACTCCGGTGGGTCAATTTGATTTAATGGTTCTGGATCAGGAAAGCTACAGGGTAGTTCAATAGTTTTATCAATGAAGTATTGTTGATTATTTAAGAAGTAAGTATCGCTAACAACAGCATTTTTTGTGCAATCTTCATCTTTAGAATCACAGCTACTGATAAGAATAATGCCGTAAAAGGAGAAAAAAAGTAATAGTGTAGAAACTGTGCGTGGTGAACGCTTTATGCTATTTTTCATTAATGAATATATTATAATTTAAGATTCTTGTTTTTGATTTTCGAAAGGTCAAACCTCACTCAGGGCGAGAATTCGAATATCATTTAAGTAAGAAAAATCTTAATCATATATATTTTGTTTTAGTGATGTCAAATGTATACAAAATAATAAAATGGAAACTTTTTTATACCTGTAATTAAAGGTTTTTTTTTATTGAGCTATTGATTGTAACGGCTTAACCAAGCGTAGTTCGGTAATAAGAAAACTTTTCGTTTCCGTATGCACACGAAGCTAGAGCTTTTGGTTTTGTTTTTTCTTTTTTGTTTAAATCAAAATCCCGAAGATTTTGCGGACTTTATAAAAATACGCAAACCTTTCGATTAAGCCCGAGGCCTTTATTTTTATAGGTTTTGTGCCTGTTGCACAAGCTGTAATTTCATAAGATTATTCATTTTTAGTTTTATGTAAATTTGTAACTATTTGATTTTTAGCTATTTTTTCTAAAAAATTTTGAAAATTATAGGGCTCAATTGAAAAATACAGTTGTGAAACGGTTACTGTTTTATTTTTCCACGGTTTTGTTCTCCAAACATGTAATCTTATAGTATTCGATAAAACTAGGTAAATCAGTTACGGTAATTCTTTTCTCTTTTAAGGCCGAAATCAAATCAGGGCAATCACTGAATTTTTCTTGTGAATTTTTAAGAAACCGTTTGTTTTTTTCAACCCGTAATAGTTCTGAAGTTCCATCTTTTAAAATATAATACCTTAAGGTAGGTGATACTCCAGAAGCTAGGCCATAGCTGTAATTGTAATAATATGAATATCGAATTGGGATTGCTAATTTTTTTCCGTTTATTAATTCCAGGGTATCCGATTTTTTAAGGCGTCCGGTACCGCCTTGGAATCTGATTTGCGCCATTATTTCTGGAATACTCTGTCTGTCAAAGTCCGAGTAAAAAAGTTCATCGGGATCTGTTAAACTAATATAGATGCTCAAAACGTCGGAATAAATAAGTTCAGTAAAAATATTGAATTTATTGTAATTATGTTTTAAATATTGAAATGTCCGTTCATTTTCTGTATCTGGATTGGTAACTATCATTTTTACTTTTTCATAGTCGATTTTCCTTTCCTTGTCGTTCTTGTTTTTCTTGAAGCGTAATTTAAAGGCGGAACTGGCCAATCTCAAAAGTCCTTCGTCAGAGGTACTGTCTTTATACACAATTTTACTCTCGATGAACGGGGTAATTCTCAACTCAAAATCTTGTGTAAAACCTTTGGACAAAAAAGAGAACAAAATTAGAAATGTGAATATTTTCATTAGTGTTTGGTTCTGCTAGGTGTAGTGCCGTAGTGCGGAGGCAAGGAAACCTTTCGTTTCCGTCTGAGCACTTAGCTAAAGCTTATTGTTTAGTTTTATTTTTTCTTGTCCAAAGCTAAATTTGAACATTTCGCTCACGCTTAATTTTCAATTTAGCGGCATTCTAAATATACACAGACCTTTTGATTTAGCCCTAAAGTCCGCATTACGCTTAGGCTGTGTGTGCCCAGTATGTGCATCTTTACCTTATAGCAATATAAGGATTTATTTAGAGGGTGTAAGTCCCTTATGCGCTGGAGTAACTTCTGGAAGCATTAGTAAGTCGCAAGGGTGGTAACTGCGAAGTTACATCTGAAGAAAGCGAGACTATAAAACTCGGTACCGACGAACAGGAACCGTATAGGGAGGCATATTTACTTGGGTAAGCAAGCACATCATTGTAACGCCCTAAGATTACAAAAGGGTAAGTATGTAGATACGGCGGTTATTGAGCAAAAGAAGGTGTTCTTACCTGGGGAGGTCTCCAAAGCTACGTGTAGCTACATGGAGAAGTCTGCAGAGGTCATAGTACTTACGGGCAATGAGCTAGGGCAATACCCTAGAGGTCTCACAAGTAAGGAAGGACCGAACGTAATTCTCTTCGAAATTCGCATAGGAGCACAGGTTGTAGCCTATGCCTAAATTAGAAGATAGTGCCAAGGGTGGAAAGAGCCTTGGTTTGATGATTTGCGAACCGCCGTATACCAGACCCGTAAGTACGGTAGTGTGAGGGGTGCACTCTCCTTTAATTAGGAGAGCCGTCTACTCGATTGGCAAATCGTTTTTTTTATCTTATAATTTTCATTAATTCGTCAAACACGTAAATTTTGTTTCGCTTCCCACCAGTTATTTCTACTAATATTTTCTCCTCTTGAAACTTATCTAGAAGATTATAAATTGTCTGATAGCTATTAGTATTGATTTTTGTTTTGATGTTTCTGAATGAAGTAACTGGGTTTTCGAAAATTATATCAAGTAAATTAATAGCATATTGCGAATTAAAATCTGATAGTTTTTCTTTGACGTTTTTATATAGTTCAAGCATGTTCAGAACTTTGTTTTGTGTATCCAAAGCTTGTTCTTTTATTGATTTAAGAAAATATTTAACCCAAGATTCCCAGTCATTTTCTTTATCAACTAAACGCAAATAAGCATAATAATCATTTCTGTTTCTTTCAAAATATTCACTTACATATAGTAATGGATATGAAAGTATTCCTTTTTCATAGAGCATAATAGGTATTAATAATCTTCCTATTCTTCCGTTTCCATCCATAAATGGGTGGATAGCTTCAAATTGATAGTGAGCAATTGCAGTTTGAACTAATACATCTGGCTCATCAATTGAATTCACAAATTTTCCCCAATTAGAAATTAAATCATTTAATTCTGTAGCTGATGGCGGAATGAAAATAGCATTTTCTATAGTCGCTCCTGGTTTCCCTATAAATACAGGGATTTTTCTGAAATTACCTTTGTCTTTATTAGTTCCTCTTACGGAATCTAAAAGAATTGAATGAAGTTTTTTTATGAAGTTTTCTCCAATTGGTTTTTCTTTCAATAGTTCGATCGCAATATGGATTGCAGTTCTATAATTAATAATTTCTCGGATGTCTTGTTCTTTTGAATCTTTTTCTGAACTTTTCCCATCTGCTTCATATCTAAAAACTTCTTCTATAGTAGCTTGAGTTCCTTCAATTTTAGAACTTGCAACAGCTTCTTTGGTCAAAAGAGGCGAAATCAATAAACTTTGATTAGGTATATTTGTCAATAATCCGTTTAAACTTCCTAAAATTCTATTAGCCTCACTTATCTCTTTGATTATAAGTGTATAGTCAATCTTCGGTGGTAATAATTCAAGTTTGTGATTTTCTGCCATTTTTCTTATTCCAGTCTATTGGAATTCAAAGATACGTTATTCCAGTCAAACTAAAAAATATGGAATAAGAAAAAATATATTCTATTTGATTGGAATAAGAGCTCTAAATATTATTTAATCCAGAAAGGGTTTGGTAAATGTTTGCCAACAACTGTATAAAGAAACTCAAGTACGTTTATGTCTATTTAAGCGGTAATTTACTTAAATCTTGGATACTGTCAATATTTGTAGGAAAATAAGAATATAGCATACGTATAATATGCCTTTACAAACGCTTAAAAACGGCTGGGCGTTTGTAGAATAATTACTTATCCCAGAACTTATCTTAACAGCTGACAAAACTTGGGTACCCCTTTTTTATGTTTTTCACTGTACCGCGTTTCTCATGTATATATTTCTTAAACACTTTTTAGAGTACTAAATTTGTGGTTTTATTACATAAAAAAACAGAGGGCAAATGTCATTTTATAGTAAGGTATCGGATTTTGGTTCACGGTTTATGGGCAAGCACACCCTTTTTAAACATGGGTTTAACTTATCGCCAATGTACCGCAGAACTACCGCTAGGGTAAAACACGTTTCTGAAGACCTTAAAAAGGTAACGGTTAAACTTCCTATTAGCTATAAAAACAGGAATTACGTAAATACTATATTTGGGGGCAGTCTTTTTTCGGCGGTAGACCCCATACCCATGGTGCAGTTAATTCATATTTTGGGCAATGATTTTGTGGTGTGGGACAAATCTGCGGAGATCGCTTTTAAAAGACCGGCAAAAGAGGACGTATACGCAGATTTTGAATACGACCAAGAAGAAATAGATGAAATTAAATTAAGGCTAGGGCAGGAAGAGGAGATAGATATCGTAAAGACAACCCTTTTAATGAATGCCGATCGTAATACTGTTTTCTGCGAAGTAAAGAAAACGATCTATGTAGCGAACAAGGAACACTACAAAAAGAAACGGGCGCTGGCCACCGCTCAAAAAAAGGAAGGGAAACAGTAGGTTGTTTACCTAAGTTACGTTTGGTTTTTTCTGCTTCGCACCACTGTGTGGTAAAGGAGCGTTAAGCTCCTTTCTCAGCAATTTTGGCCTGGTTCCCTTGCCAACCTTTATTGAATTGTTCCATAAGTTCTTTTACAAGCTCAGGCTGCTCCTTGGCAATGTTCACGGTTTCGGACGGGTCTTTTTCATGGTCATAGAGTTCTATGAAAATGGGTTCTGCTGTAGCGTCCGTGTAATCTTTCCAAACAATAAACCGATACTTTTGGGTACGCATAGAATAGCCCATGAGTCGGTTTTCAAATAGGTCGCGGTCCCATTTTTCGCCTTGTTGTTTTTTAATACGGCCCTCAACTTCCTCTATTAACGGTCCAAATGAAGTTTCCCGCATTCCTTTGGATAAGGGGTTGGCCGCCCATTCTCGTAGTGCTGGTGTGGGGAATTGAGAAAAAACCGCTGTTTTCCATTCTTGTTCGGGATTGGAAAGTAAAGGCGCAAAACTCTGGCCCTCTAAAGTTTCGGGCTTTGAAATAGCGGCAAGTTCACAAAGGGTTGGGTACATATCCACTAGCTCTACAAGGGCATCGGTAGATTTTCCTCTGGTTTCTTTTGCCATATCCGGAGTGCGTATAATTAATGGAACTCGTGTTGCAATTTCATAATTGGTGGCTTTCCCCCAAATACCCATATCGCCTAAATGCCAACCGTGGTCACTCCACAAAATAACAATAGTGTTGTCCTTAATTCCAGCATCTTCCAATGCGGCAAGCATTTTACCAATTTGGGCATCTACGTAACTTACGCAGGCTAGATAGGCATGTTTCAATTTTATGGCCTGTTCGGGAGAGATATCGCCTTTTTTAGGAATTCCCGCCCTGGCCCTTAATTCAAACGAAGCATGAAGCCCCATAGTAGCACCATTTTTAGGGGCTTTGTCCTGCTCGGCAAGTTTAATGTCCGCCTCATCGTACATATCCCAGTATTTTTTAGGGGCTACCCAATCCAAATGGGGTTTTTTCATGCCCATACCCAAGAAGAAAGGTTTTTCAGGATTTTTTTCCAACATATCTTTCATAGTGGCAATGGCCAGATCGGTATTGAAACCGTCTTCGTAGGCATTGTCGGGAAAATCGGCAAACTCATAGGAAGGCCCTTTACCAAGTCCGTTTCTAAGCGCATTCTCACCGTATTTGGCTACCATGGCTGCGCTATTTTCTTTTTGCATTTTAATGTTCTCGGGCAGTTTAAAACCGAATTTCACATCGCTTTTGCTCATGGCAACGGGCTCTCTGCTCCATGAAAGCTCTGGGTCGTTATATTTGCCGTGATAGATTTTTCCGGTGTAAACGGTCTCATAACCATTGGCTTTAAAATGCTGGGGAAGGGTCTGTATATCCGGATTTTTATTCCTGAAATACGTAAAGTTTTCAATTACCTGAATGGTTTCCGGCCGGGCACCGGTCATTAAACTGGCCCTGGAAGGACTGCAAATGGCTTGTTGGCAATATGCATTATTAAAACGAAGACCTTCATGGGCAAGTGCATCTATGTATGGGGTAATGGCAATTTCGGAACCGTACACGCCCAATTCCGGCCTAAGGTCATCTATGGCAAGAAACAGAATGTTAGGTTGTTTTGGTGTTTCTTTTGGTGCGGGAGTAGTAGAATTTTTGCAACCGAATAACAACCCAATACAGACAAGAGCAAGGATACGAATGTTCATTTTTAGCGTGTTTTATAAAACGATTTTGTAGTGCCCAGTTCTTAAAGTCACGGAAGGGCACATACAACGGTCTACAAAGTAACCTTAAAATGGGGAGTGTGCGTTTTCGTATTTTAGCAAGGGTCGGCACTATTTTACCCTCTTGGCTAACAGACGTAATTAGTAGGTTTTCACACCAGAAAGCGGTGTGTATTTTTAATTAGGGGCTTATAAATTTTAAAATTAATTTACCTTTCATGAGAATTGGTTTATATTCAAAACATGCATAACGTTTCTCGTTTTTTATTTCAATTTATAACGGTCTGTATTCTAGTTTTTTCTACAACGGTCTACGGGCAAGGTAAGGTTGGTAATTATGAAATTACTCATTTTCAACTGCCCATAGAAACGGAGGCCCAGGATATTTTGGAAGATCGTTACGGGTTTCTTTGGATAGCCTCTACCAATGGTTTATGGCGTTTTGATGGGGGTAATTTTAAGAATTATAGTAAAAATGAGCATGAGCAGACCAGTATCACGGACAATCATGTTTTTTGTCTGTTTGAAGATAGTGCGGGTGTTTTATGGGTGGGTACCTATGGTGGTGGTTTATTAAAATATGATCGGGAGTATGACCGTTTTCAGCGGTTTATACATGACGAAAATAACCCGGAAAGCCTCAGTTTTAATGAAGTTAGGGTAATTTATGAAGCAGCGGACAAAACTTTTTACATCGGGACGGATGGTGGCGGGTTAAATATCATGGACCGTGAGACCGGAACTTTTAAAAGGTTTCAATACAATGCACAGGACCCCATGAGTATTAGCCATAATAATGTGCTGGATATACAGGAAAGCCCGGATGGTCGCCTTTTTGTAGGTACATGGATCGGGCTAAATATGTTCCATTCAAATTCGGGGAAATTTACACGTTTGGTAAAAAATATAGCGGAGGGTTCCCATGCGTATCCCGTTTTGGGGTTTTATAATGATTTAATCGTTTCTAGCGGTAAGCTGTTTACCGTAGATAAAAAGAACCGATTCCACAGATTGAGTTTAACCCAGGACTGGGTGAGTGCCATACAGCCGGATGACGTAGGTAACTGTTGGATAGCTCATGGGGGAGAAATAGCGATTATAGATGACCAATTTAAAACCCAGAAATTAATAGCGCTAAATGAGCGGTTCAAGGATGGGGCTTTTTACATACGGCAAATATTTCACAACCCGGCCAAGGAAGATTCTTGGGCCTTGGACGGTACGGGCCATTTTTTCCACATTAAAAAATCGGCAGTCATTTTTAAGCCGTTCATAGCACCTGGGGTTAGCGGCAAAATCCTAAAAACAAATAGCAACTACTGGGTGTTTGATGGAGGTACCATTACCATCTATGACAAAGCTACTCACGAACAGGTTAAAACGCTAAAGGGGTTTTACCATAGAACGTATATGAGTTCCTACGACAAGGAAACCGTTTGGGTGGCAGATACCAATTCCATCTATCAATTTACCGAAGCAGGGGAAACGCTGTCCAAAACCGGTAGAAAACCTGCCGAGCTTTTTGGTCTTTTGGAGACCAGTTCCGGACTGGTTTGGACAGGAGAGGTTTTGGGTGCACGTATCTACGACCCCAAAACCGATGCCACCGTTTATTTTGACTGTGACCCCAATGACCCTAACGGTATCGGGTACTTTCACCGTGCCAATGAACTGTTCGAGGATTATAAAAATCAAATTTGGATCGGGACCAATGGCGATGGGGTAAAACGCTATCTACCGGAGAAAAATCAGTTTGTACACTACAGGCATGAGATTGGCAATACCGCAACGGTAAACAACAATTTTATAAATGTAATTTTTGAAGACGCAGACCGTACCCTTTGGGTGGGAACAAACTCGGGGCTTTGTAGTTATGATGCACAAAAAGATTTGTTTGTTCAGTATGATAATGCCCTCCTGAAAGATAGGATTATTAACAGCATTGAACAGGACGGCAAGGGCAACCTGTGGTTGGGTACAAGAAACGGACTTATAAAACTGGATGCGAAGAATAATGTGGTGCGTATTTTAAATGAGCAGGACGGACTCATTTCACAGAAAATCAATGTTTCTAGCGCGGTTACGGATAACGGGCATATGGTATTTTCCACCAACTCGGGCATTATGACTTTTGACCCGGAAAGGGTAGTGCCCAGCACCAAGACACCATCGGTCTATATTTCTAAATTATGGGTGAACAATGAACTGGTTACGCCGGATAGCGATTACATAAAAAAGAGTATTGAGGTAGAGGACCATCTACAGTTATCCTATAAGGACCAAAAGATAGAACTGGGTTTTCAGGCCATTCAGTACGAGAATACACAGCGGTGCCAATATGCGTATATGCTGGAAGGTTTTGATAAGGACTGGACCATGGCCAATGGTACCCGGGCAACCTATACCAACTTGCCCTCCGGGAACTATACCTTTTTATTAAAAGCTACCAACGAAGACGGCGTCTGGACGGATAAATTAAAACGATTGCACATTGAAGTGACCCCTCCGTTTTGGGAACGCCTGTGGGTTCAAATTCTAGCGGGAATTCTTGTGATTTTATTAGGGGTCTGGGCATTTCGCTACTTCTTGCTACGGGAAAGGACCCGGAACAAGTTTGAGATAGAGAAGCAACGCGTGTATCAATTTGAGGAGTTGGCACAGATGAAATTGAGGTTTTTTACCAATATCTCCCATGAGCTGCGTACACCCTTAACGCTCATTACCTCTCCGTTGGACAAGTACATACGTAAAGGTACCAAACCGGATACCAAGGTATTGCAGATGATGCACAGAAATAGTAACCGTCTGTTGGAGCTTGTCAATCAGATTCTGGATTTTAGAAAACTGGAAGGAAACCAACAATTGCGAATCAAGGCCCATGATGAACTATTGGTCTGTTCCAACATGTACACGGCCTATGAATATTGGGCAAAGGAGAAGAATATAAATTTTATATGTGATGCCCCGGAAACGGATTATACCCTTTATTTTGATGAGGATGTTATTGAAAAAATGGTGAGTAACCTAGTTTCCAACGCGTTTAAGTTTACACCAAAAAACGGAAAAATCACCTTGAAGGCATCGTACGAAAATCTTGAAATTGATACGGATGATAAAGTAAAGAACGGAAGTTTGTGTATAGAGGTCATAGACAACGGTTCGGGCATTCCGGCAAAGTACCAGGAAAAAGTTTTTGAACGGTTTTATCAGTTAGATGAGAACCCCAATAAAGGGTACAGTAGTGGTATTGGTCTTTCGCTGATTTCGGAATTGGTGAAATTGCACAGAGGGAGTATCGGCTTAAAGAGCGAAGAAGGTGTAGGTTCGCATTTTACCATCACCTTGCCTATAGGTTATAAAGATTATGAAACCGCCGTTGAAGAAAAAGCGGTTCCTATGGTAGAGAGTACAACGGGGGAAACCGTAGTGTTGCTTATTGAGGATAATGAGGATATCAGAAATTACCTGACCACAGAGTTGTCCGACGATTATGTAATTCTTCAGGCAGATAATGGCAAGGATGGTTTTCAGTTGGCCTTGGAGCATATTCCGGATATTGTAATAAGTGATATTATGATGCCTTTGTTCGACGGAATTCAAGTGGCAAATCAATTAAAGGGAAATGAATTAACGGCCCATATCCCGTTGATGTTCTTGACTGCCAAAACGGGCTTGGAAAACAAATTGAAAGGTCTGGAAACGGGTGCCGAAGATTATATTGAGAAGCCTTTTAATGTCTCGGAGATTAAAATGAAAATCCAGAACCGTCTAAAAAGTAGGCATAGACTCATTAAAAAATATCAAAAAGAAGAGTTGTTCATAGAACCTAGCTCGTCCGTTGATCAATATTTGACAAAGGTGAACGAAGTCATTGATGCGCATCTGGAAAACTCGGATTTTTCAATCGACTATCTATGTGATGAATTGGCTATCGGGCGTTCACAATTGTACCGAAAAATTCAGGCCTTGACCGGTAAAACCATAATTGAATATATCAATACCTATAAATTATCCAAAGCCATGCCCATGCTTCAGGAAGGGAATCTAAGCATAAAGGAAATTGCGTTTAAAGTAGGGTACAATGACAACCGGTATTTTAGTAGAATTTTTAAAAAGGAGTTTGGCCACCCGCCATCTCATTACGTATCCAAGAAGTAGGTTAAGTGTATGTAATACACAAAAAATGCACCTATTTGAGTAATAAGTCTACATTGTAAAAGAGGGAGTTAGGTATTTTTGAGAAGCATTTTGTATAACTGCACCAAAAATACTCAAATGAAAAACTCCAGACGAAACTTCATTAAACAGTCCGCTCTTGCAAGTGCCGCTGTAACCATACCCACTTATAGTTTTGGGATTATAAACAGGCCAAAATTATCCGATCAAATTATTGGTCATGGCAATTTTAAATATCGTGTCCATAAAGAGTGGGGCAACCTAAATCCGGCAAGCACTCCGGTGAAAAATTGCCATGAAATGGTAATGGACTCCAAAGGCAGATTGATCATGGTAACGGATGAAATAAAGAACAATGTTATTGTTTATGACAAGTCTGGAAAACTATTAAAAAGCTGGACTCATGATTTAAAATCCGCCCATGGTTTAACACTGTCCAAAGAAGGGGAAGAGGATATGCTTTTTATTACCGATAACGATGGGGCTATCTTAAAAACTACGGTAGACGGCAAAGTACTTATGCAATTGCCAAATCCGCATGAGATAGGGGTATATGAAAAGGACCAAAAGTACCGTCCTACGGAAACTGCTGTTGGTCCCAACGGAGACATTTATGTTGCTGATGGGTATGGCTCCGATTTCATTTTGCAATACTCAAAAGATGGAGAGTTTATCAGAAAATTTGGGGGGCACGGTCTTGAGGATCATCTGTTCAGTACGGCCCACGGAGTTACGATAGATGACAGAGATCCCAACAATATCACTTTATTATGTACCTCTAGAAAGCACAATTCGTTTAAACGCTATAGCCTGGACGGTAAATATCTGTCCAGTATTTTTTTGCCCGGGGCTTTTGTTTGTAGGCCGGTCATAGATGGTGAGAATTTGTACTCGGGCGTATGTTGGTCCAGACTTAAATATTTGGAGCAAACTCCGGATTCGGGTTTTGTTACCATTCTGGACAAGGACAATAAAGTAATCTCAAATCCCGGAGGAACTGCCCCTGTCTATAAGAAAGGGGAACTACAGCTTATGGTGCAAGCGGTGCCGTTGTTCAATCACTGTCATGATGTGTGTATTGATGATGATAAGAACATTTATGTCTGTCAGTGGAATGCCAATAAAACCTATCCTATAAAATTAGAAAGGGTATAGTTCATGAAAAAACAGGTTTTACAACTCCTAATTTTGGGCGTACTTCTGGTCTCTTGCAAGGACCAAGGGCAATATGCTTCCATTCCGCAGAAAAAAGTACCGGATAGGGTAGACTATAATTTTGATGTGCGTCCTATCTTGTCGGACAAGTGTTTTAATTGCCACGGTCCCGATGCCAATAAAAGGTCTGCAGACCTGCGGCTAGATACTCCCGAAGGGGCGTATAAGGCATTAAAGGATTCGGAAAACGAGTTTGCTATTGTGCCTAGGAATATTGAAAAATCCACGGTGTACCAACGGATTACGACCAAAGATAGTTCCAACCTTATGCCACCGTTGGAATCCAATTTAAAACTATCGGATTACGAAATAAAGGTATTGAAAAAGTGGATAGAGCAGGGAGCGGTCTATGACCCTCACTGGGCGTTCATACCTGTGAAAAAACCAAAAATTCCAAATACGGATTCAGATTGGGTGAATAATGAAATAGACCATTTTGTTTTGGATAAACTGAGTGAAGTAGGTCTTGAACCCAACGAAATTGCGGATAAGGAACGTCTGTTAAAAAGGGTTTCTTTGGATATTACAGGTTTGCCGCCCACTCCAGAAATGCGTAAAAAATTCATATCGGATAATGCTCCCGATGCTTATGGGAAAATAGTAGATGAGTTATTGTCCAGTCCTCATTATGGTGAGAAAATGGCGAGCCATTGGTTAGATGTGGCCCGCTATGCAGATTCGCACGGTTTCCAGAACGATCAGTTGCGTACCATGTGGCCATGGCGGGATTGGGTAATCCATGCTTTTAACGAAAATTATAGCTACAAAAAGTTTGTAACCTACCAGTTGGCGGGAGACCTGATGCCCACTAAAAACATAGAGACCATTTTGGCAACCGGCTTCAACAGGAATCATAAAATAAACCAAGAGGCCGGTATTATAGAAGAAGAGTTCAGGATAGAAAATGTAACAGATCGTACCAATACTTTTGGGAAGGCTTTTTTAGGACTCACTTTGGAGTGTGCCAAGTGTCATGATCACAAGTACGATCCCATTTCGCAGAAAGACTACTTCAGCACCTTTGCCTTCTTTGATAAGGTAGTGCATAGACCAAAACCAATGGGCGAAGTATTGGCAGAGCCTCCATTAATTACACTTACGGATGAGGTTGTAGAAAAGGAACTCCCGTTCGTGAACAAAAAGGAACCGGAAGATGTAGAGGTTATGGTTATAGAGGAGAAACCGGATATTAGAACCACCCATTTGCTAAATAGGGGTGTGTATGATGATAAAGGTGAAATTGTCCAGCCCAGCACACCGGAGTCGGTTTTAAAATTTGATACCTTGGTTTATGATCGTAACAGGCTTGGTCTTACCAAATGGCTTTTTGATGAAAAGAATCCATTAACGAGCCGTGTTTTTGTGAATAGGGTATGGCAAGAAATTTTTGGCGAAGGTATCGTTAGGTCTTCTGGAGATTTTGGTATGCAGGGAGACCTGCCCACGCACATAGGGCTATTAAATTGGCTTTCCGCAGATTTTATGGAGAACGATTGGGATATGAAACGTTTGGTGAAGCAAATAGTCATGTCATCTACCTACAGACAGTCTTCGGTGGTTGATGATAAAAAGCTGGCCATAGACCCGGACAACAGATACCTTTCGCACATGACGCGCTTACGGTTTAGTGCAGAAACGATTAGGGACCATGCATTGGCAACCAGCGGTTTATTAAATGATGAAATAGGAGGCCGTAGCGTAAAAGTATACCAACCTGATGGTATTTGGGAAGCAGCCAGTTCAGGACGTGGTATTTTGGCCAATTATGTGCAAGATCATGGGAAGGACCTGTATAGAAGGGGAATTTATATTTTTATAAAACGGACAACCCTGCCACCGGTTCAACTGACTTTTGATGCGGCCACACGGGATCAATGCGAGGTAAAGAGGCAGTCAACCATGACTCCGCTCCAGGCACTCATAGCCTTGAACGACCCTACCATTCTTGAAGCGGCAAGAGTACTGTCCGAAAGTTTAATACAGGAAAAAAGTACGGTAGATGAAAAAATAGAGAAAGCCTTTGAGCGCATTCTCTGTAGGAGTATAAAGCTCAAGGAAAAGGAAATGTTGGTAGAGTATTACCAAGATCAGGAAGAGGCATTTGCGAACGATACGCAGAAAGCAAAAGATTTTATTGAAGTTGGGGAGTACCCCATTTTAAAGGGTTGGGATGAGGTGAAAGTTGCCGCACTAATGCAGATTGTTCACACCATCTATAACCTGGAAGAAACCATAGTAAAAGGTTAACGTTCAATCAAAAGATATGGATAAAGAAGTTTTTGAACATTATTTGAATACGAACCGTAGACACTTTTTGGGTAAAATGGCCATGGGAGTAGGGGGTGTAGCCTTAGGTTCCCTTTTAATGCCCGATTTGCTAAAAGGTAAAAAAGCAGCAGAAGAACAGTTGCCCTTGGGATTAAAGCATTTTGCCGCCAAAGCCAAACGGATTATTTTATTGGTACAGAACGGGGCACCTTCCCAATTGGAGACTTTTGATTACAAACCCAAATTGAACGATATGTTCGGCCAAGAGCTACCGCCTTCAATTAGAGGAGAGCAAAAGTTAACGGGTATGACAGCGGGGCAAAAATCGTTTCCGTTAGTCGGGTCCAAATTCAGCTTTAAG
This sequence comes from Zobellia russellii, assembly GCF_044597075.1. Classification (NCBI taxonomy): domain Bacteria; kingdom Pseudomonadati; phylum Bacteroidota; class Flavobacteriia; order Flavobacteriales; family Flavobacteriaceae; genus Zobellia; species Zobellia russellii. The sequence goes on from NZ_CP139000.1 coordinate 163,358, forward strand.
CAATATGGGGAATCCGGTACTTGGGTAAGTGAGCTTTTTCCGCATATCGCCAAAATCACAGATGATATTTGCATGATCAAGAGCATGCATACGGATGCTATTAATCACGATCCGGCACTAACCTTTATGCAAACTGGGGCTCAGGTTGGGAATAGGCCCAGTATTGGTTCATGGTTCAGTTATGGCCTGGGTAGCGAAAACCAAAATTTACCGGCCTATTGTGTGTTACTTTCAAAGGGCAAGGGTAACGGTCAAGGTGTGTATTCAAAATTATGGTCTAACGGATTTTTGGACAGCTCGCACCAAGGGGTGCAATTGAGTGCCAGTGAAGACCCTATTTTATATTTGAACGACCCAAAGGGAATGGACCGTGAAACCCGGCGTAAGATGCTAGACCATTTGGCGTCTTTAAATCAGCTAGGGTACGATGAGTTTGGCGATCCGGAAATTCCGGCAAAGATAAAGCAGTATGAAATGGCTTTTAGGATGCAAACGGCCGTTCCCGAGATTACGGATGTATCCAATGAGCCCGATCACATCAAAAAAATGTACGGGCCGGATTGTATGGTGCCGGGCACCTATGCGGCCAATTGCTTGCTGGCAAGAAAACTATCCGAATCCGGAGTGCGTTTTGTACAATTGTACCACCAAGGGTGGGATCAGCACAATGATCTGGTAGGCGAGATTAAAGGACAGGCCAAAGATGTAGATATGGCTTCCGCAGCCCTGATCACCGATTTAAAACAAAGGGGACTTTTAGATGAAACCTTGGTGATATGGAGCGGAGAATTCGGTAGGACCAACTATTGCCAAGGAAAACTCACAAGAGACAACTACGGGCGTGATCACCACCCGCGTTGTTTCAGTATCTTTTTGGCCGGTGGCGGTGTAAAATCGGGTATCTCCTATGGTAAGACGGACGAGTTAGGGTATAACATAGTAGAAAGTCCGGTGCATATTCACGATCTACATGCTACCATTATGCATTTAATGGGCTTAGACCATGAAAAATTAACGTATAAGCATCTGGGTAGAAGGTTCCGTTTAACGGATGTTCATGGCCATGTGGTAAAAGATATTCTAGCCTAGCTATATGAAAAAAGCGGTTCCCTACGTTTTGAACGTTTTGTTCTTTCTGCATGTACTATTGGCATTTTTAGTGCTCTTTGAAAGCTATATGAAGATTCCCTTTTGGGTACAACCTTTAGGACGGATGCATCCTTTGGTATTGCACTTTCCGGTAGCGTTCATCGTACTTTTGGTAGTACTCAATCTGTTCAAAAAGCAATTGGAACCCGCCGCTTTTAAAAGGATAAACTTTGCGCTGTTATTGCTTACGTCCTTTACAACGGTTCTGGCAACCCTTATGGGGCTTTTGTTATCGTTGGAAGGGTATGATTCGGAGTTGCTAACGCTTCATAAATGGGTAGGCGTGGCCTTGTGCTTTGTGATCTATGCGCTTGTTTGGTGTTATTCCTATCCAAAAGTGTTTCAGGTATTACTGTATGTGGGTTTGATAGGTGTTATGGTAGGCGGGCATTTTGGTGCGGGATTGACGCATGGCACTAATTTTTTAATGGAGCCTATTACCGCTTCAAAAGAGGAAATTATAGATGAAAATACACCGGTTTATACGGCATATATTGCTCCTGTTTTAAAGGCGAAATGTACCAGTTGCCATAATCCGCAGAAACATAAGGGCGATTTGGATTTGACCGCAATCGAAGCTATAACCAAAGGAGGGGAAAATGGAGACTTGTGGTTACCCCATAATGCAGAGGAGAGTCTTTTTCTAAAAAGGGTAGCCTTACCACTTGATGATGAAGAGCACATGCCGCCCGAAGGAAAACCGCAACTTACCGAAACTGAAATTGAATTAATGCGGACTTGGATCCAACACGGAGCGGACCATCAAGTGAATTATGCGCAACTAAAAGAAGCCGATACCTTAAAGCAACTACTTGCCAGCAAATGGATAAAATCTACGGAAGAAAAAAAGTATGAATTCAGTTTTGTAAGTCCGCAGACAATTAAAGAACTCAATAATCCGTACCGTACGGTAGTTCAAAAGTCGCCTTCATCACCTGGTCTGGACGTTGCAATATTTGGGCGAAGCGCTTTTCAGGATGCCAATTTAACCGAATTGGAAAAGGTAAAGGATCAAGTGGTTTATTTAAATCTGGCGAACCTCCCCGTTAATACAGGTCATACGACAACCATAGGAAAGTTCGGGAACTTGGAGCATTTGGTACTCAATTTTACAGATGTAAATAGTGAATCTATTGCCGCGTTGGCGAGTTGTACCCAACTAGAAACTTTATCCTTGTCCGGAACTGATGTAGACGCCAGTGTTTTGGAGCACTTAAAAGGTCTAAAAAGTCTAAAGGAGGTGTTTGTTTGGAATACGGACTTGGAGGCAGAGGATATTGAGGCATTAAGAAATGGATTGCCCAAAGTGGTTATTAACGAAGGTTACATTCCAAACCCGAAAGAAGAGTTGGAGTTAACGCCACCAACTTTGGAGAACGAAGGCAATATTATAAGTTCTGGTGATTTGATTTCCCTAGGACATAAAATGAACGGAGTTGCTATACGCTATACTTTAGATGGTTCTCAGCCGGATTCTACTTCAACCATTTTTACAAAACCCTTTGCGTTAGATTTAAATGGCGAAAGAAAACAGATCATAAAAACATTGGCCTATAAAGACGGTTGGTTGGCCAGTAAACCGGTTTCCTATGAGTTTTATATTAGAGGTTTGGTTCCTGAGGGCGTAGAAGTTTTACACCCCGGGCTATTAAGTTCGTACACGGGCAATGCCGAGAAAATATTAACGGATGCCGTTCGCATCAATGAAAAAATAGGTTTCTCTAAATACTGGGCCTCTTTTAAGAAGGACCCGTTAGTGGCCGTTGTTGATTTTAGTGGCTCTGCACCGGAAATTGGGGAGGTGGTCTTAAGTTGCGGTATCCATTTTAAGCAAAAAGATTCGCCATTGGACTATGTAGCCGTTTGGGCCAGCGATGACAAGGAAGATTGGAAACTGATTAAACAACAGAGTTTTGCCCATGAAAATATAATGGAGCGACTTAAGGAAATATCTATGAAGCTTCCGAAGCAATCCTATAAATACTTAAAAATAGTAGCGCAACCGCAAAAAGGCCAGATCATACGCGTTAATCAATTGTTCTTTTTTTAAGGGTTAGGCTTTTACCAAGGGTATGGTAGAATCCCGTTCGATCATAGTGGTTTTGATTACTTCGGTTTCAAAAGCTTTGTCCGTTTGGGTTTGTTCTATCCGGCTCACCAACCGTTGGGCTGCGCGTTGCCCCATGTGGTACCCATGTTGACTTATAGAAGTTAGGCTGGGCCTTACATATTTGGGAAGCACCCCGTTGGTAAAACAGATTATGGAAAGCGCCTCGGGAATCTTCATGCCCAAAGAATTAGCGGTCAGCAAAGAGGTAACTCCTGCTTCTTCCTCCAATCCCAAAATAGCGTCTACTTTTCCGGCAGAGAGTAATTTTCGAATTTCTACCTCCATAAAAGACTTCTCCAGTTTTTCAAAAATTAAGCTCTGGTCCAGTTCTATATTGTGGTCCTTTAGGCATTGGTGGTACCCGTTAATTCTCAGTTTTGAAATCTCAAGGTCGCCCAAAAGCGAAACAACGGCAATACGCTTGCATCCGGATTTTATAAGATGCTCTGTTGCATTGTAGGCAGCTTTGGTATCATTTATGGTTACCTTATCGCATTCTAATTTTGAGGAAACACGATCAAACATCACCAACGGTATACCTTTGTTCAAAAAAGGTTCAAAATGGTCTACTTTGTCCATCTTTCCGGTTTCCTCGGCCAAGGAGACTAAAAGTCCGGAAATGGCACCTTTGCGTAACATCTCCGTAATGGCAACCTCTTTATTGTAAGATTCATTGGAGATACAGGCAATCATATTATAACCATGATCGTTCAGGACCTTTTCCACACCGCTAATGACCTGGGCAAAGAAGTAATTAAGAACATTGGGAATGATAACACCCACGGATTGCGATGATTCCTTTCTTAGATTAATGGCATTAAGGTTAGGGCGATATTTGTGTTCCTTGGCGTAAGCAACTATTTTGGCCTTGGTACGGGCACTGATCTCATGGCTATCGTTCAATGCTTTGGATACGGTAGATTTAGAGACCTTAAAATGCTTTGCAATATCGTCTAAACTAAGTTTTCGTTTCATAACTGCATCAAGATACTAAATATCATCAATACCATTTTACTTCTTTATTACCTTCCTGATCGCTAAAATACCATTTTGGCCCTACGCTTTTTACGAAACCCGTTTCGAAAAATGTAAAATATTGTAAATATCTGATTTTAAATAGGTTGTGATTGCGAAATTTTGAATTTATAAACGCTTGTATTTCGTATTTTTAGTACGGAAACGAATTATCTGGAACTCGTTTTAAGTTATAGTTTAAATTTGACAAAAGGGCTTGGTTTTTAATGGAATACAAAATATCCAATAGGGTAACGTTCAAAAAATAAAAGCACTTACAAACACCAAAAGATGATGTATAGTATAGGTTACGATATAGGAAGTTCGTCAATAAAAGCGGCCTTGGTAGAGGTGGGTACCGGTAAACCCGTAGCTGTAGTGAGCGAACCCAAAACAGAGATGGATATTCTGGCCATTAATAATGGTTGGGCGGAACAGGACCCGGATAACTGGTGGAAACATGTGTGTACCGCAACAAAAACATTGTTGTCCGAGAACAATATTAAACCGGAAGAGGTTACAGGTATTGGTATTTCTTACCAAATGCACGGATTGGTGGTGGTTGATGAGAATCTAAAGCCTTTGCGTGATTCCATTATCTGGTGCGATAGTCGGGCAGTGGGCATAGGTCAAAAAGCATTTGATGAATTGGGCAATGACCGTTGTAGTGAGAATTTATTGAATTCGCCATCCAACTTTACCGCTTCCAAATTAAAATGGGTAAAAGAAAACGAGCCGGAAACTTTTGAGCGTATCCATAAGTTTATGCTTCCCGGAGATTATATAGCTTGTAGGTTAAGCGGAACGGCAAACACTACCTTATCCGGCTTGTCCGAAGGTATTTTTTGGGATTTTAAAACGAATAGTCTGGCTACTTGGTTATTGGACTATTACGGATTGAACGAATCTCATGTACCTGAAATAGTAGATACTTTTTCGGTTCAAAGTAAAGTGTCCGAACAAGGTGCAAAAGAATCGGGTTTAAAAGAAGGCACGCCTATTTTATACCGCGCAGGAGACCAACCCAACAATGCATTATCATTGAATGTTTTTAATCCGGGGGAGGTAGCGGCTACAGGTGGTACATCTGGGGTAATCTATGCGGTTACGGATAATCTTTCGGTTAAGGAAAGCTCGCGGGTAAATAACTTTGCCCACGTGAATTATAGTGAGGCCAACAGGTTTGTGGGCAAGCTTCTTTGTATTAACGGAGCTGGTATTCAATACCGCTGGTTATTGAACAACTTAAGTGTTGCTTCATACGATGAAATGAACGATTTGGCCAATTCGGTACCACAAGGTTCGGACGGAGTAAAAATATTGCCTTTTGGTAATGGTGCCGAACGTATGTTGAACAATGTAGACCTAGGAACCAATATTTTTGGTATCAACCTGAACAACCACACCAAAGCCCATTTATGTAGGGCCTCATTGGAAGGTATTGCCTTTTCATTTGTGTACGGTATGGAAATCCTAAGGTCGGACGGCATTACCGCTACCAAAATACGGGCAGGAAACGATAACCTGTTTCGCTCGGAAATTTTCTCGAACACTATAGCGACACTTATTGATCGCGAAATAGAAATTTATAATACCACAGGCGCTATTGGCGCAGCTAGGGCCTGTATTTTACGCGATGGCGATTTTTCAAGCTTCGGAGAACAGATTATGGCCAATGATTATGTCATGAGCTATAAACCATCCGCAGAAAAAGAAGCATTGCAATCAGCATATTCCGCATGGAAAAAAGAATTAGAACAATTATTAAAAAACAAGTAACATGGCATTATTAGGAGACAAGGAGTACTTTAAAGGTATTGGAGACATTAAGTTTGAAGGGAAAGAATCAGATAACCCTTTGGCGTTTAAATATTACAACCCCGATCAAGTTGTTGCTGGCAAGACCATGAGAGAGCATTTTAAGTTTGCCATTGCTTACTGGCATACGTTCTGTGGGCAGGGTTCCGATCCATTTGGACCAGGTACGCAAAGCTTTGAGTGGGATAAATCTACGGATCCCGTTCAAGCAGCAAAGGACAAGGCAGATGCCGCTTTTGAGTTTATCAGCAAAATGGGATTTGATTATTTCTGTTTTCATGATTTCGATTTAATTCAAGAAGCATCAACTTTTACCGAGTCGGAAAAAAGATTGGCTACGATTACGGAGTACCTTAAGGAAAAGAAAGCGGCTTCAGGTATTAAATTATTATGGGGTACAGCTAACTGTTTCTCTAACCCAAGGTACATGAACGGTGCCGCTACCAACCCTGATTTTGATGTGGTTGCCAGAGCCGGAGGTCAGGTAAAAATGGCATTGGACGCTACTATTGCCTTAGATGGTGAGAACTACGTTTTCTGGGGAGGTCGTGAAGGATACATGTCCCTATTGAACACCAATATGGGAAGAGAATTGGATCACATGGCCAAGTTCTTGACCATGGCAAGGGATTATGCCCGTAAGCAAGGTTTTAAAGGAACTTTCTTTATTGAGCCAAAACCAATGGAGCCTACAAAGCACCAATATGATTTTGATACGGCTACGGCAATCGGGTTCTTAAGGGAGCACGGACTTGAGAAAGACTTTAAAATAAACATAGAGGTAAACCATGCTACTTTGGCACAGCACACTTTTCAGCATGAAATGGAAGTTGCCGCAAATGCAGGAATGCTAGGAAGCTTGGATGCCAACCGTGGTGATTACCAAAACGGATGGGATACAGATCAGTTCCCTAACAATATTCTTGAAACTACAGAAGCTATGTTGGTTTTCTTGCAAGCAGGAGGCCTACAGGGTGGTGGTGTTAATTTTGATGCTAAAATCAGAAGAAACTCGACCGATCTAGAAGATATTTTCTTGGCCCACATTGGAGGTGCGGATACGTTTGCAAGAGGTTTGATTACTGCAGATAAAATTATCCAGTCTTCGGACTACACCAAACTTCGCGAAAATCGTTACAGTTCTTTTGATTCCGGAAAAGGAAAAGAATTTGAAGACGGTAAGTTAAGCCTAGAGAACTTATACGATTTAGCGGTAACTAATGGTGAGTTAGAGCTTAAGAGCGGTAAGCAAGAATTGTTCGAGAATATTGTAAACCAGTACATCTAAGATATATGAAGTTTTTTATAGATACAGCAAATTTAAACGACATTCAAAGCGCCTACGAGTTAGGTGTTTTGGATGGCGTAACTACCAACCCTTCTTTGATGGCCAAGGAAGGAATTACTGGAAAGGACAACATTTTAAAGCATTACTTGGCTATTTGTGAGAAAGTTGAAGGCGATGTTTCCGCTGAAGTCATTGCGACGGATTATGACGGTATGATCAAGGAGGGCGAAGAATTGGCTGCCTTACACCCGCAGATCGTAGTAAAATTACCTATGATTGCAGATGGAGTTAAAGCTTGTAAATATTTTTCGGACAAGGGAATAAAGACCAACGTTACTTTAGTTTTTTCCGCGGGGCAGGCGTTATTGGCCGCTAAAGCGGGAGCTACCTACGTTTCTCCGTTTTTAGGAAGACTGGACGATATTTCAACGGATGGTTTACGTTTGATCGAAGAAATACGTTTGATCTATGACAACTACGGTTTTGATACACAGATTTTATCCGCATCCGTACGTCATACCATGCATGTTATTAACTGCGCCAAATTAGGGTCTGATGTAATGACAGGTCCATTATCAGCAATTGAAGGCCTTCTAAAGCACCCATTAACGGATAGTGGTTTAGAGAAGTTTTTGGCAGATTATAACAAAGGAAACTAATAAAAAAAACTTAAGAAAGTAGACCATGTAGCCATGGTCGCCCCAATGGTTAATTTTTGATTCAATACATGAAATTGCCGGTGGTCTGATCTACCGGCAATTTGGTTTGTGATATCTTTAGTATCCAGTATTAAATGTAGATGCTTTGGTGACAGCTTTTCCTTTCATGGTGCCAGAGCGTTGGCCAACTGTTCCGTTTGTGTGGATTGATCAATTGGTCTATCTTCAGGCAGGCATGAAAAGGCGTTCGTTTTAGAGTCAAATCGGTAATCTATAATTCATCCGCAAGGCGGTACTTATATATGAAGTTTGTAAAGGTAATTTTGGTCTTAATTTTTTGTGCGTTTTTTACGCAAGGTTGCCTGTATGCCCAAAATTCTGAAACGGAATATAATTTTGTAAGTATTGAGCAGGACAATACACAAAGAGCGGTCTCTACTATTGTTGAAGATAGTATGGGACTTATCTGGATAGGAACCAATGGCGTTGGGTTAAAAAAGTATAACGGCATTGATTTTATTACCTACAAACAAGATATAAACGAATCCAAGTCAATAAGTAACTCGCTTATACATACCTCGTATATAGACCGTTATGATAGACTTTGGGTGGGTACGGAAACAGGTCTTGATCTCTACAACACAGACCTTGATAATTTTGATAAAGTAGAACTTGGGAATGATACAGCAAGACAAGGAAGTATCCTTATTAGGGCCATTCAAGAAGGTATTAATGGAGAACTCTTAGTGGGCTCACATTATCATGGTGTATTTAGGGTAGACCCTTTGACTATGAAAAGTGAGTCAATTCCCATTCAATCTACTATAGATATAGCCACACTTCAGGTCAACTATATTTTAAAAAGCACCACGGGTAAAATCTATGTGGCCACAAATTATGGTCTCTTTGAGTATGATGGAGTTAAGGTAATACCCTCACAAATAGTAAATGAAAAGGGAGAGGAAGTCAAAAGTCTATCAAGGAATATCGAGACTTTATTCCAGGATAAAGAAGGGGCCATTTGGTTGGGAACCTTATCGGATGGTTTGGTGAAAATAAAATTCATATCCGGGAACAAATACAGTATAGACTCCTTTGAAATAACTCCGGAGCGGGTTTTTTCAATCGCTCAAGCTGCAGATGGTAATATTATCTGCGGTACGGAAAATGATGGCCTTTTTGTCCTAAAAGCAGATGGAAAGCTGATCAAGAACTATCGTTATGACAAGTTTGATGTAAACAGCATAAAATCCAATTCCATCTGGTCCGTATTTGTAGATAGCCAAGAGCGTATCTGGATCGGCTACTACAACAAGGGGGTAGGGGTTTATGACAAGTTGTACGATAAGTTCAGAGATATAAAGAGCTTGGCGAACATCAATAACTCTTTGCTGTTGCCTTCCGTTACGGGCATTGTGAGCGATAAAAAAGGAAAACTGTGGATAGGTTTGGATGGGGGTGGAATAGATGTATATGACACTAAAGACAATAGCATTGTACATTTGAAAGACCCTCAAAACGGGATAGCCACAAATCTGCATGCCGCTGCGGTTTCAGGGATGTTTTTTGACAGTAAGGGCAATCTCTGGGTAGGAACATGGAACTCGGGCATTTACTTTTTGGAAAAGAATGCTACAGCCTTTAAAAATTATAAAATTTCCAATACCAATGGCGGATTAACCAGTAACCGTATCATGACCTTTGATGAGGACAAAAACGGAATAATCTGGATCGGCTCCTATGTAACGGGTTTACATTCCTATAATCCTAAAACCCAAAAATTCACACCTCACCTTGACCGGATTTTTCATGACCAGGTACCCCATCACGGAGAGGTACGTAAGGTTCTGGTAGATAGCAATGGTTTTATCTGGTTGGGCACCACAGGCGGACTGTACAAAATTAAAAGTGATTTTTCCGAAGGAGATAAGGCTATTTCTTTGGTGGAGCGCATGCATGCAGATACGAGTCAACAGCTTATAGTAGATAGGATTGTATCTTTATATGAAGATAGTAACCGCATTATTTGGATAGGCACGGACGGCGGAGGTCTATGTAAATATGACCCTTTCAAAGACTCGTTTACTTGGTACGGAGATAGGAACGGTTTAACCCAACAGACCATAGCTTCTATATTAGAGGACAATAATGGCGCCATTTGGTTGGGGGGCAACAACGGCATCTCTAGAATGGATGTGGAAGAAGAGAATTTCAAGAATTTTGATGTTCACGACGGACTTCTGGCCAATGATTTCAATTTTAATTCCACTTTTAAGGATGAAGCGGGTATACTATATTTTGGGAGTTATGAGGGCGTAAATTCTATAGACCCGCAGAACCTGAATTTTAATGAGCACGAACCGGAAGTATATTTTACGGATTTTAAACTCTTCAATAAATCCGTGGTTCCGGGAACGGAAGACTCGCCTTTAGAGAAGGTAATTAATCGTACCAAGGCCATGACTCTTTCCCATGACCAGTCCGTTTTTACCATAGAGTACGCCGGAATTAATTTTACAAGGCCCAAAAAGAACCAGTACGCCTATATTCTGGAAGGGTTTGATAATAGATGGAACTATGTAGGCGGTACAAGGAGTGCCACCTATACCAATCTGCCTCCGGGCGATTATGTTTTTAAAGTAAAGGCCGCCAATAATGATGGGGTTTGGAACAATACCCCAACGGCAATGGTCATTACGGTTTTGGCGCCGTGGTGGAGTACCAATCTGGCCATATTTCTATATGTTTTGGCAATTCTTCTCATTACCTATTTCTTAGTGAATTTGGCCAGCCAGCGCATACGTGAAAAGCGCATAGTTCAGTTTGAACGTGAAAAACGACTGCAGGAAGAAGTGCTGAACGATAGAAAAATTCAATTCTTTACCAATATCTCTCACGAGTTTAGAACCCCACTTACCCTTATATTAAATCCTTTGGAAGACATTTTGCGAGATTCGGAACAGATGTTTTCAAAGAAAATGAAAGAGAAGTTGAGCATCATCCATAAGAATACCGATCGGTTAAAACGGTTGATAGATGAGCTGATGGATTTTAGAAAACTGGACATCAACAAGCTGAACGTTAAAGTATCTGAACTGGAAGCCGTGGCTTTTGTAAAGGAGATAACCGGTCATTTTGAGGAAGAAGCTATCTTAAAGGATGTGCATTTGGTGGTTGAGTCGGATGAACCGCCCATAACGCTATGGAGCGACCCTTCCATGCTAGAGAAAGTAATTTTTAATATTCTCTCCAATGCCTTTAAGATTACTCCGGATAAAGGCACCATTACCGTGGGTATTTATAAACGTGCCGATAAAATTATATTGCCACTTTTAAACGAGGAAGAGCCCGTTCAGGCCTTGGAAATTTATATTGAGGATACCGGTAGCGGTATTGGTAAGGACGAATTGGAAAAGGTTTTTGAGCGTTTCTATCAGGTTGAAAAAATGAACAGCCAGTATTATGGCGGTACAGGTATTGGTCTAGAAGTGGTAAAGAGTTTTGTTGATCTGTTAAAAGGAAAAATTACCGTAGAAAGCGAAGAAGGTATCGGAACCAAGTTCAGGATTTTCCTGCCGTTGGGGAATGCCCATTTTAAACCTAGCGAACTTTTCTTAAAACCAACACCTAAAACGGATGACTTACCACTGGCCAGGGTAGATGAAGATATAGTGGAAAGGCTTACCAATAAAGGCTCCGGTATTACTTTGCTCATTGTGGAGGACAATGCGGAACTGCGTAGCTACCTAAAAAGCGAACTTAAGGAGGAGTACACTGTTATTGAAGCCGTAAACGGTACAGAGGGACTAAAAGCTGCGGAAAAAAGAACTCCGGATATTATCCTGTCGGATGTGGTTATGCCCGAAATGGATGGTTTTGAGTTTTGTAGACATATTAGGGAAGACCTAAAAACAAGCCATATTCCTATACTTATGTTAACGGCCAAAACCATGACGGAGGATTGGGTAAAGGGAATTGATTCCGGAGCGGATATCTACCTGACCAAACCTTTTGAGATGACCGTTTTAAAAGCTCAATTAAAGCAGATTCTTAGCAGCAGACAGGTACTTTTTAATAAGTATTTAAATGATTCCAATAACGTAAAAGTACCCGAAAACACTTCCGAACTGGATAAAGGTTTCATTTCCAAAGTGCTGAATTATGTTACCGCCAACCTATCGGATGAAAACCTCAATGTAGAGCAGTTAGCAGAAGAACTGAACCTAAGTAGAAGTCAATTATACCGGAAGATTAAAGCGCTCACCGGTTACTCCGCAAATGAATTCTTGAGAAAGATAAGGCTTGAAAAAGCCAAGAAAATGATAGAGAACGGAAACGAATCTATCAGTGAGGTCTGCTTTAAAGTGGGTTTTTCCTCTCCTTCTTATTTCACCAAATGCTTTAAGGCCCAATTTGGGTTTCTACCTACAGAAGTAAAGTAAGGACTTGTTAATTTTTGTTGTAGTACAAATCTTAATTCTTCATTGGATTTAATTAAATTAGGGGTGAATAGGATTTGTAGTAGGTTTATTTAAGCATTGGTACAACTTAAGAAATGGAAGATTCAAATGAAATATTAAAGCAAATATTAGAATTACTGGCTAAGAATGAAGCTAGAATTTCGACCAACGAATTAACTTCTGAAGGAGATAAGTTGATTGAAAAAGTTGAAAAAGAAGGAGAAGAAGCAAGTAGAAAAATACAATCTACTTTTGATAGAATTCACGATAAATTATTTACTGTAAACGGAATTTTAGTTGCATCATTTTTTGGACTTGGGAAGTTCCCAACTGATAATCCTATTATTAGTTTATGGTTAGTGCTTTTACCAATTTCCGTTTTGTGCTATTTAATTTTTTTGGAACAACAACAAATGGAAATCTATCGACATTCATCACAAAGAATGAATTGGAATTTAGATAAAGATGTGGTTAAATATGGAGGAATGATTACCCGGCAGAATTCAAGGTCGTTATTTGCAATTATTATAACATTTGGATTATTTACTTATCTGGCAATAAAAGTAATAACCTATTAAAATTTGAGAAGAACTATTCTGTTTTTCATTTTGTTATCCTCTTTAAATTCCTGCCAATTAAACTGGTATGGAGATATTTATTTGGGTTCGGACTTTTACTATTTAGTTGAACCAGCTTATAATAGCATTGTGATTCCTGTAAACCCAAATGAACCGTAAAAATCAAGTATTTGCGTGATAAGAGATGTAGAAAGTGTCGGATTTAATAAAAAATATGTTTTAGCTACTTCAAAAAACATGCAAGAACTTAGGTATTGGCGGATTGATAAAATGATGGAAACGGAAAAATTAGGGTATGAAGAAAACTTTATAATGGAATTATCAAATGTTTCCAAAATTGACTCGACTGAATTTTATCATAAAACATTGTAAACAATACATTCCAACTCAATAGCATTAATTATATTTATTTAACTAACGTGACGAATTCTAGATATGGAAACTAAACAACAGAGTAAATGGTATAATAGCAGCACTACGGTAGATATCTTATTGTTTTTATTGCCACCTTTTGGTTTTTACGGACTGTATAAGACAAAGACAATCAAGTCCAATACATCCAAAATTCTTTACGGAGTAATGGCTTTTGTTTCTATGCTAACCTTGTTGATTAGTTTGTGAGAATAGGTATTGGTAATTTCCTCAATACTCAAAATAAGCCGTGAAAACTCACCTTATTTCAATCCGTTTTTACTTCAATTAAATTCGCTCCTGCCTTCTGTTTTTTCACTGTCCTAGGGCATAATTTTACACTCTCATTTTCGGCCTAGGGCCCAAATGCTTTGGTACTATTGCATTTGCAAAACAAAATGCCACAAATGTTCTATACTGCGCTTCATTTGTAGTATGGCCCACCTGCTTATTTTCCGACTTTTATCAAACTATAGTCTTCAAAACAGAAAGGAGCTATTATCAATTTCTTTATTTAACCTTTTTAAATTAATGATATGTTTAAATCCGTTGTATTATTTTTTGCGATTCTGTTGTTTTTGTTCGGTTTTGGAAAAATCAGGGAAAGCAATTTTCAAACCGAAGATGATGCTGCCAGTCTCAAGAAAGTATATGAAAAAGACTTTTATATTGGGGCGGCCGTAAACGACCGGATCATTACAGGAAACGATGCAAAAGCGCTTAAAGTCTTGAAAGGGGATTTCAATTCGCTAAGCCCGGAAAACGTTATGAAATGGGAAGCCCTTCATCCATCTCCCGATACCTATAATTTTGAGATGGCGGACAAATATGTGGCGTTGGGCAAAAAGAATAATATGCACATTGTAGGGCATACATTGTTATGGCATAGCCAAATTGGCCAATGGATGAATTCCGTCAAGGATAGCGCCCAAATGGCCAACTATATTAAAGAACACATTACCACGGTTGCAGATAGGTACAAGGGTAAGATAGACAGTTGGGACGTGGTGAACGAAGCGCTTAACGAGGATGGCTCTCTACGGGAATCCGTTTTCTTGGAAGTAATGGGAGAGCGCTATTTGGAGTTCGCTTTTAAAATGGCAGAAAAGGCCGATCCTTCCGCAGAGTTGTATTACAATGACTATAACATGTGGAAGCCTAAAAAGAGGGAAGGCGCCATTAGGCTTATAGAAAACCTTCAAAAGAACGGTGCTAAAATTCACGGGGTTGGTATGCAGGCCCACTGGGGTCTTACGGAACCTTCGTTGGATGAAGTAGAGGCAAGTATAGTAGCCTATGCCAAATTAGGGATTAAAGTAGCCATAACCGAATTGGACGTTACCGTTCTGCCCAACCCTTGGGAGCTGGAGGGCGCGGAAATAAGCCAGAACTTTGAGAACAGCGAGGAAATGAATCCATACCCGGATGCCTTGCCGGATTCTGTAGAAGTACAGTTGGCGGAGCGTTACCGAGATATTTTTAAGCTTTTCTTGAAGCACAGCGATAAAATTGACAGGGTTACGTTCTGGGGCGTGAACGATAGAAGCTCGTGGCTTAACAATTGGCCCATTAAAGACCGTACCAACTATCCGCTACTTTTTGATCGGGAGTACAAAACCAAAAAAGCATACTACGCTGTTACAGGCTTAAAAACCGATGCTACCAACCAACATTAATCTTCATGAATTTAGAATCTCAAAAATTATCCGTTAAGGAAAAAATAGGCTATAGTCTGGGCGATCTCTCGGCAAATTTGGTCTTTCAGACCTTAATGACGTACCTGGCCTATTTCTACACGGACATCTATGGCTTGGAAACCAACCATGCATCGGCCATTATGCTTACCGTAGGTCTTATTGCGGCCTTTGGTTTTAATCCTATTATAGGGGCTTTGGCAGACCGTACCACCTCCAAATGGGGTAAGTTTAGACCTTGGATTTTGTTTACGGCCATTCCGCTAGGAGTAGTGGCGCTGCTGGCGTTCAGTACACCTGATTTTGCCTATAAGGGCAAGGTCATTTATGCCGTGGTAACTTATACGTTGCTATTATTGCTGTACGCTGCGAACAACCTGCCTTACTCGGCCTTAAGTGGGGTTATTACGGGCGATATGGGCGAGCGAAACAGTTTGTCCGCTTACCGCTTTGTAGCGGTTATGTTCGCACAGTTTTTTGTTCAGGTTTTTATGTTACCCATAATTGAATCTGCAGGAGGTGGTGATAAAGCCGTAGGTATTGAAATTGTAATGACCTGGTTGGCCATTATAGGAACCGTAATGCTGATCATTACCTTTTTGACCACTAAAGAACGTATTGTTCCTACTTTGGAACAGAAATCTACACTTAAGGAAGATTTGGGTGACTTGTTCGGTAACAGGCCGTGGATCATTATGTTGGTGCTTACCACTTTGGTATTCATAACCTTGGCCATGAAAGGTGGCTCTTATGTGTATTATTTTGAAAATTATGTAAACGAAGAAAGCCTTACCCTTTTTATACAGCCCGTTCTTGATGGTTTGTCCGCTATTGGGGTCAACTTTTTTGGGGAAAATCCGGTATCCGCTGGTTTTGGCCTTTTTAATGCCGGGGGAATTATTTTTATGATTGTGGGTATTACGCTCTCAAAACGGTTCGCAGATACCTATGGTAAAAGGGATGTTTTTATGGTAGCCCTATTTTTATCAACACTGTTCATAGTTTTCTTTTACTTTTTTGCACCTACTTCTATTGGGTTGATTTTTATCTCACAAATTTTACACGGCTTCTTTTACGGTATCACCATACCCTTGCTTTGGGCTATGATTGCAGACGTTGCAGATTTCTCCGAATGGAAGAACAACCGTAGGGCCACTGCCATAATTTTCTCTGCCATGATGGTAGGGTTAAAAGGAGGTTTAAGTATAGGGAGCGCATTGGTAACCGCTATATTGGGTATGTACCATTATGTTTCAAAAGAAGCAGTGGTAGCCGGAGAAGCCATTGTGCAGCCGGAAACTGCAGTACAAGGCACCCGAATGTTAGTTAGTATCTATCCGGCCATTCCATTTTTGATAGGTATAGGTTTGTTGTTTTTCTATGAAATCAACAAAACAATGGAAACCCGCATAGAATTGGATTTAAAGAAACGAAGAGAAAAATAATATCTAAAACAAAACACAAGATTTCATGCCAGAAGAATCTATAGAAAATATCGATTTTGATAAGTTGAACGAAACGGCTATTTCCCAGCCATTGGTAAAGCACATATACACCGCAGACCCTTCTGCCCACGTTTTTAACGGAAAAATTTACATTTACCCATCTCATGATATAGAATCTGGGATTCCTTTTGATGACTTGGGAAGCCATTTTGCAATGGAGGATTACCACGTGCTTTCCATGAACGGAATAGCGGGTGAAACGGTAGACCATGGGGTTGCACTTCATGTTGATGATGTGCCCTGGGCGGAGAAGCAAATGTGGGCACCGGATGCGGCCCATAAAGACGGGAAGTATTATTTGTACTTTCCTGCTAGGGATTATAATGGAATTTTTAAAATAGGTGTTGCCGTAGGCGATGCTCCAGAAGGACCTTTTACGCCCCAACCCGAAGCTATTAAGGGAAGTTATTCCATTGATCCAGCAGTATTCGAAGACGAGGACGGAAGCTACTACATGTATTTTGGTGGAATCTGGGGCGGACAGCTCCAAAAGTACCGTAAAAATGCTTACGATAAGACCAATGAAATGCCCGAACCCCAAGAAACGGCCTTATTGCCTATCGTAGCCAAGTTAACGGACGATATGCTGGAGTTTGCCGAGGAGCCAAAAGAAGTACAAATTTTGGATGCCAATGGTAACCTTTTGTTAGAAGGGGATAATAACAGACGTTTCTTTGAAGCATCATGGCTACACAAATACAACGGCAAATACTATTTCTCATATTCCACTGGAGATACCCATTTCATTTGTTACGCTATAGGTGATAATCCATACGGACCTTTTACCTATGCCGGACGCATCTTGAATCCGGTTGTGGGTTGGACGTCTCACCATTCCATTTGTGAGGTAGATGGCAAGTGGTATCTGTTCTACCATGACTCTAGTCTTTCCCGAGGGGTTACACATTTACGGTCTGTAAAAGTTGCGGAGATTACTTATAATCCAGATGGGAGTATCGTAACCTTAGACCCATATAAAGAATTTTGATTGGATTTTATAATGAAGAAAAAGAGGGACTATCATTGTGGTAGTCCCTCTTTCTTTTTAAGTGCTATAAACTGCAAATAATCATTGTTTTTGGCCGCTAGAATGTAGGATTGGGAATTTACTTGAATAGGGGCCATATGCTTCACATCTCCGGTAACAAAAAAGCCGCTTTCAGAAGCTGTTATAGGTGTAAAACCTCCTTCTCCGTTACCTTCTAGGAAGAGTCCGTGGCTTGCATCGTTACGTGGAGTCTCAACTTCCGAGGCATAAAGGTTGCCCGCTACAAGAATATCTAGGTTTCCATCCTTATTATAATCGTCTACCAATATTTCGTTAATGCTAGAGGTTTGCGCTAACACCGGAAGCTTATGAACTATAAATTTCCCGTCCTTATTTTCTAAATAGATACTGGCAAAGGATTTTACTTGATAATGAAGCGCGGATTCCAGAGACTTTTCTGTGTAGACATCTTCTAAGGTTGCTTCGGCAAAACTCTCGTAATCCTGGAACTTCTGTTTTATAGCAGGAATCTGCTGTGACGAACATCCACGGCCACGAACAGGGTACTGTTTACCATCATTATAGTAACTAAGTACAATATCTTGGTTGTTGTCCTTATCAAAATCGCTCACGAAAATATCAAATGTTTCTTCTTCAGTGGCCTTATATTTATAGTTTTCACCATTGTTGCCCAAAACATAATCCATATCGCCATCCTTGTCAAAATCGCCTTGTTGAATGCTCCACCACCAGCCAGTAGTATCTTTAGTGAGCCCCCAAGACGCAGAAACTTCCTCAAAACCTTTCTCGGTATTTTGGAACAGGCGTATGGGCATCCATTCGCCCACAATCATAATATCCTGTCTGTTGTCATTATCAAAATCTGTAATTAGGGCGCTTGTGGCCATACCCAGATTTTGGAATTCTTGTGGTTGCATATCTTCAAAGACTTCAAAACTAACGTTGCCGTTTGTACTCGTGTTTTTAAGAAGGTAACTGGAAGTAGGGCTAGGGTAGTTTTTAGGAATCTGTCTGCCTAAGACCAGAAGTTCCGGTTTGCCATCTCCATTAAAATCGGATTGATAGACTTGGGAACTGCTAATTTTTAAATCCGGTAGGGCCGTGGCATCAGATTTTTGGAAATTGCCTTGGCCGTCGTTTAGATATAATCTATCTCGTAATGCATTAGAGTTTTCTGAAAATTCATATCCTCCACTTACCACGTAGAGGTCATTATCTCCATCCCCATCGGCATCAAAAATTAAAGAACCGGAATCCTCACTTATTATATCATCCTGTAAAAAGTTAGAAGATTGCTTTTCAAAGCCATCATCCGTCTGTAAAAATATACTACCAAGATTTCCGGAAGAGCCCCCTACGAAGTAGTCATCTAGACCATCATTGTTAAGGTCTCCAACAGCAAGAGTAGGACCAAAAGAGGACATTTTATGTGGGAGCAGAACCTGGTCCTCAAAATCATCGTATTCATTTTCTGTATGTTGATATTCAGGGAACTTTGAGTTGGTAACCGTGGCGAATAATTTGGTTTGAGATTCCTTTTTCTCCATATTCGTAACAGCACTCTCAAAATTTAAGGTCAGTGCTTGGTTGGCTTTTACCGCCTGCAGTTGTTGAACTTTTCCGTTAGGCCAAACCACTTTTAATCCGTCTACTTTAGAAGCGTTGCCCAATCCAAAATGAAGCATAGGAGCTACTGAAGACTGAAATCCTCTGGTCAGCGTTAATTCTTGCATTTGTGTCCGTCCATCAACCGTTACATATACACGGGCGCCTAGACCAAATGGATTGGTATTATTGCCTTTGAGCTGTATTTGTACATAATTATTGTTCTCCGAAGCGTTGTTCCTAAAAACCGAGGCTTTATCATCTATGTTATTGGTAACGATTTCCAAATCTCCATCATTATCAAGATCAGCATAGACCACGCCGTTGGAAAAACCCTTAAACTCAATGCCCCAATCCTTGTTGGCTCGTTTGAATTCTAAGTTTCCGTTGTTCTTAAAAATGAAGTTGTCTATTTTCTCAGATGGAATTTTTTGACTGAGTTCCAGTAGCGTATCATTCTTTATTTTGATGGATTTCAGTTTGTTGAAATAGTCATTATTATTGATTTCCCGTCGCGTACCGTTGGATACAAAAAGGTCTTTATACCCGTCATTATCAAAATCGGCAAAAAGAGGGCCCCAGCTCCAATCGGTTGAAGAGGTTCCGGTAATTCTAGAAACATTGGAAAAATGAGGAATGCCATCTTCAAAAACTCCAGAATTCATTTGCATACAATTGTGCATGTACTGGTAATGGAACCCGGCATCTACCACGTCCCAAAACAGTTGCGGATTCATGCTGGCCATATTGGCTTTTTTTCGTCGGTTTGATTTGGCGTCCATATCTACCTGGAAAATATCTAGGTTTCCATCGTCGTTAAAATCTGCTATATCGGCTCCCATACCATAAAACGCAGTATGGGATGTAGCTTGTTTTACCACTTCTTTAAATGTACCGTCCTGATTATTAATGTACATGAAATCAGGAGAATTAAAATCATTGGATACGTAAAGGTCCGGCCAAGTATCATTGTTGAGATCGCCTACGGTGGCACTTAAGGAAAGTCCGTACGCTTTAAGTCCCGAGGCTTCGGTAACATTGGTAAAGGTCTGTCCGTTGTTTTGGTACAAGTGCCCGGATTCATGGTCCTGGACATTTTTCATCTTATATGAATAAACAAAAGTGGGAGAGTCAAATTTAGTAGGAGGGTAGTTGGCTACGAACAGGTCCAAATCACCATCTTTATCATAATCAAAAAAAGTAGCTTGCACACTGTTGCCTATATCGTTAAGACCATATTCTGCCGCCTTTTCGGTGAAAGTACCATCTCCGTTATTCATGTAAAGTTCATTGTCCTTTGGACCGAATTTGCCACCTACGGAACAATAGATATCTAGAAATCCATCTGCATTTACATCGGCCATGGTAACTCCGGTATACCAACGGTTATCACCTGTTACGCCGGCCTTTTCCGTAATATCCTCAAATTGAAGATTACCCTTGTTCTGATATAATTTGTTAGAAACTTGATTTCCGGTAAAGTAAAGATCAACCAAGCCGTCATTATTAATATCCCCAGCAGATACGCCACCACCCATGTACAGGTACGAATAGGTAAAATAATTTAAGGAATCATTCTCCGTAAGGGTATTATTAAAGTGTAAACCACTAAGCTCCGGGTCTAAACCCGTAAATAATTTTGTTTCCACTTTATTGGATTCTATGGTGCAATTCACCAAAAAAAGAAGGATAATGGAGTATACCAGTGTTTTACCGTACATATTAAAATCCATTTGGATATGTGTTCAAATTTTTAAGATACAGCTTTTTTTAAATAGAATTGAAGCAAAAAAACAGTGTGTCGACCAAAACACACTGTTTTTAAAATAACTAACTCAAACTAACTCGTAAAATGTTTAATAGCCAGGATTCTGGTCTGCAGCAGAAATATTGATATTGGCATCAATCTCTGCTTGAGGTATAGGTAAAAGCTCATGCTTGCCTTCTTGGAACTGGGTCCCGGACAATTCTGTACTTGCAATTCCCCAACGGATAATATCATTGAACCTGCATTGCTCACCGGCCAATTCAACTTTACGTTCGTGTACCAAAGCATCAAAGACTTCAGCTTTGGATAATCCTGTAGGCAATGGGTCTAATGTAGCCCTTTCGCGAACTTGGTTGATGTAACCTATGGCTACATCTTGGTCACCTCCCGGTCTCATGCTCTCACACTCGGCCATCATTAACAAAACATCGGCATATCTTAAATATTTAAAGTTGATACCGGAAGTTTGATCCTCATTGGCATCTTTGTAATAGTTGTTGTATTTGGACCAGCCTGCATTGCCACCACCATTGCTAGGGAAAGCATCTACGGTTAATGAACCGTCAGGTCCAAACGTATCTCCGTTTACGTAAAAACTTTGCTCAAAACGAATGTCTCCAATTTCATATTCCTCCAATAAATCATCCGAAGGAAAAACATTGAACCAATCATTAAAGCCATATTCTTGACCTCTAAAAGTGGCCTCGTTAGGACCTTGACCGCTGCGGTCCGAGTTCCACTGTGCGCTGGTACCAAAATCATCATTATATTCAATTTCAAAGATAGATTCAACACCATGTTCGGTTTCTTCCATGAAATTGTCAAAGTAGTTGTCTTCCAATTGATAGCCGTTTAAAGCATTGAACTGAGCCAAAGCATCATCATATTGCTCCAAGAACAAGTATACTTTGCCCAGTAAGGCTTGAGCGGCCCCTTTTGTAGCACGGCCATTTTCTTCCTCACCCTTTACTTTAAGCACAGGAATAGCTTCTTGCAGGTCTTTGATGATCTGTGCATAAATTTCAGAACTAGGGCTCTTGCCTGGGCCGGAACCATCATCTGGGGGCAATGTAGTAACCAACGGCGCATCTCCATATCTGGTTACAATAAAGAAATGGAACAGGGCACGCAAGAACTTAGCCTCTCCAATGGCCTTTTGCTTTAGGGCATCGCTCATTTGAGAAGGTAGAATCTCATTGATTTTCTCTGAATTCTCAATAACGAAATTGGCTTTGTTGATACCTCTGTAGCAACTTTCCCAATAAGCTCCAATGGCGCCATGACTGGCATCAAATGAGAAATCAAGATATTGTCTTTTATCGGCCTCTAATTGGTTGTTTCCTCCGTTTTCATGAGACATATTATCCATCATAAAGAACATATGACGACTATAGAGGCCTCTGGTCTGCAAGTTAGAGTACACCGCGTTAACGGCAGACTGTACCTGGGTGCTGTTCGTAAAAAAGGTATCTGGCGAAAGTTCGTTCGGGTTGGTCAATTCCAATGAATCTTCATTACACGATAGCACCAGACCTATCGTAGCTATGACCGTTACTAATATTTTATTTCTTTTCATGATAATTTTTTTAGAATGATAGTTGAACTCCAAGTAATACTGATTTAGGCTGTGGATAGTTACCTCTATCTATTCCCAATTCATACTGGCTATTTCCACCATTATTTGTCAAAGGGTTTCCTATCTCTGGATCCAAACCTGAATAATCTGTTATAGTAATCAAGTTCTGACCGCTCACGTAAATTCTGCATTTAGAGAAGTAATCTTCCAAGGCAGTATTTTTTAAGGTATACCCCAGTGTTATGTTCTTTAATCTGGTAAATGAACCATCTTCTACGAAACGATCGGAAATGGAGTTGAAATTCTGGGCATTACCTCCTGCAGCAGGTACGCTATTTGATGTTCCTGGGCCCGTCCAACGGTTTAGGACATTAGTTCCTGCGTTGAACAACCTTGGCATACCTTCCAAGTCATAAATATTGGTGTTGTACACATCAACACCGGATACCCCGGATATGAATAGGTTAAGGTCTAACTGCTTGTAATTAGCGTTTAGGTTTAGCCCATAAGTGAAGTCAGGATATGGGTTTCCAATTTTCACACGATCGTCCGCATTAATTTGACCATCTCCGTTTTGATCTACGAATCTAATATCTCCAGGGTTAACCGGGAACTCACCATCAACAAGGGTTTGGTTTAGATTAGCGTCTACTTCTGCACGAGTTTGGTAAATACCGTCTGTTTCATAACCGAAGAAAAAGAACAAAGGCTCGCCCACTTCAATCCTTGAAATATCCTGAGACTCAAAAGTACCCCCAGAAAGCGACTCGTTAGATCCTAAGGATTTTACTTCGTTGGTAGACGTACCTACATTAAGATTGGCAGACCATGTAAAGTCTCCGTCGTAATCATTGTAACCAATATTAAATTCAACTCCATTCGTTTCAACAGAACCTACATTTTCGGTTACGGAACCAGAGTGAATTCCTAGTGACCCGGCAAGAGGGCGACTCATAAGTAAATCATCACTGGTGTTGTTGAAGTATTCAACGGCACCCGTTAGTTTACTATTGAACAGTTCAAAATCAAGTCCAATATTCATCATGGTAGTTTCCTCCCATTTTAAATCAGGATTAGCGAGTCCGCCTGCTGTTGTTCCAGTTGCCAATGTATCGCCAAACGGATAAAAGAAATCAGAAAGTAAGGTAGCGCTGTACTGGTAATTGTTAATACGGTCGTTACCCGTAATACCCCAACTACCTCTTAATTTTAAAGTGTTGAAAGCGGTGTCCGTAAGGAAATTTTCTTTGGCAATGTTCCAACCTAAGGCAACAGAGGGAAAAGTACCCCATCTGTTGTTCTCTCCAAATCTAGAGGAAGCATCGTGTCTGATTGATGCTGCAAAAATATACTTCTGGTCAAAGTTATAGTTTAACCTACCCAAATATCCTAAGCGGTTATATTCATACGTAAAAGACTGTAAGAATGCTTTTTCTGAAGATACTTGGTTAATATCATTGGTAATGGGGTTCTGACTATTACTGTTTAGAAGCTCATCTATGGTTTCTTGTTTCTCTGCAAGTACCAGTACATCAAAATTATGCTTGTCATTAACAGAGAAGGTATAGTTTAAGCTATTGGTAATCGTAATTGATTTTCTTAGGCTAGAATTTTTGGTAATGGCCGCAAATTCTGAGCTGTGCGTAGCTCCTTGACTATCATCATTATAAGAAGGTACAAAAATATTGGTATTGGCGTTTCTGTACTCTAGACCCACTTGACTTTTAAATTTAAGTCCGTCTATAATTTCAAATTCACCAAAAATACTACCAAGAACGGCAGATGATTTGTTCACGTGTTCCCCAAGGGTTTGAACTCTAATTGGGTTCTCGCCGTCTTGGCCGTCCGCATCATTATTTGGTCCCTGAAAACCTTGTAAGTTGTTAGGATTGTAAATAGGTAAATAAGGAGCGGCTTTTATAGCATGTTCCAAAAGGGACCTATCTCCTAGGTTTCTTTCAGGGTTTTGCTTTTGAAAGGAAACCGCCATGGTTTCGCCAAAATTAAATTTACCTACGGTAAAGTTACTATTGGCACGGAAAGAAAATCTTTCAAAGCCAGTTTCTATAATAGCTCCTTCCTGATCCATATATCCGGCAGAAAATCTGTAGTTGTTATTGTCACCACCACCAGCAAGTCCAAAATCTACTTTTTGCATAACACCCGTTCTAAATAGAGCGTCTTGAAAATCCGTAGTGTTCCCGTTAGATTGTGAAAGGGCGGAAGTTGGGGTAAACCCAAAAGCGTCCTGTGCGTACTGTAAGTATTGCTGTGTATCCAATAGGTCAAACCTTTGGTTTGAGAAATTAACCCCTGTATATGCATCAAGCGTCACTAAGGTTTTTCCGGACCTGTTTCCTTTTTTAGTAGTCACCATAACCACACCATTAGATCCCAAAGAACCATAAATGGCCGTTGTAGAGGCATCTTTTAGTATGTTGATGGATTCAATGTCATTAGGATTCAAATCGCCCAAACCGCCAGCAATAATACCATCAATAACATATAATGGATCATTGTTGTTCATAGTACCAAGACCACGAATACGAACTACCGGGGCGGTACCTGGAGAACCGGTATTTAAGACTGTAACACCTGCGGCCCTACCTTGCAAGGCTTGATCGGCACTAGCTACTGGTAATGCGGAGAGTTCTTCCGCTCCTACGGTGGCAATAGCTCCGGTTACTTCTGCACGGGACTGCGTACCGTAACCAACCACAACCACTTCATCCAAAGCTTGAGCGTCTTCTTGTAAGCTTACGTTTATAGAGGTTCTGTTTCCTACGGTAATGGTTTGTGATGTCATGCCTATATAGGAGAAAACTAAATTGTCCGAAGGGCTTACATTAGAAAGGGAATAGTTACCATCAAAATCCGTGGTTGTACCGTTTGTTGTTCCGGATACTAAGATTGTAGCACCTGGCAAGGGAGTTCCGCTTTCATCTGAAACCACACCATTAACGGTAGAGGTTTGAGAAAAAGCAAACTGTCCGATCATTACAAGACATGCAATGATCGCATGTTTAAGTTTAATCATAATCATTAAGTTTAGTTAGTTAATTTTTAGGATGTTGGTATCAATGAAAACATCACCGAAACAAATGTATGTGAAGGCTTGAACGAGAAGTAAAAGATTTGACGCATATGATGGAAATTTTGTTGCATTCCTTTTGTTATCCCAATATTTACGGGGTAAAAATGAGGAATTTAATAGTTTTGAGAGGTGAAAATTAGTAATGTGATATGTGTCTGAGAGGGCATAAATAAGAAGCGAAAAACCATATGTTATGCATATGTTTTACTTTGTATCATACAACTGCTAAATTGCTTTGAAAAAATCCTGAAATATAATACCAAGAAAACGGAGTTTATAGTGCAGCAAGGCTATGTTCGTAGTAACTAGAATATAGAGTACTTCAAAATACATAGAAACAAGTAGGGGAGAATGAAGGAGAGGACTTTAGGAGCAGCACTTAATGGGGAGGGATAAATAAAAAAGCCCGATGTATCATCGGGCTTTTCCATATAAATTATAAGGCTAAGATTTAAGCAACTTCAGCCTGAGTGTTTTCTTTTTTATTTTTCATCCAGAAATAGAGCAGGGTGAAAAGCACGATTAGAATACCAGGGAATATTGTCATTGTCAACAAAGTAGCTTGACCGGAAACCAAATCCAGTTCATCACCTGTAAAACCTTCCGCAGCAGCTTTTGCTTTATCGGCATCAATCCATCCACCAATAATTGGTTGAAAAATAGAGCTAGAGAACATACCTACGGCACCAACAATAGAAAGACCTAATGCACCACTTTTTGGAATTTTATCAGCAACAAAACCAATCATGTTAGGCCAGAAGTATGCAACACCTAGGGCAAAGAAAATAGCAGCAACATATGCCATAGCACCTGTTTGCGTGCTAAATAAGTAAATACCTAAAGTGGCAAGTACGGCAGAACCTAAAAGAACGCCGGTTTGGTTAAATCGCTTCACCATATTACCTCCAAAGAATCTTGCAATGGCCATTAGTCCCGCTGTTAAGGCAAGAATGATCATAGGGTTGGCTCCACTTTTAGAGAGGATAAGACCCACCCATTGGTTAGGGCCAAATTCGGAAATAGCCGTCAAAGACATACAAACCAACATAAAGATGAATAATGGCGATAACATAGCTTTTACGTTCCCGCCAAGTGTAGCGGCTTCTTCTACCTTAGCCTTAGGCCATGCTTGGCCAAAGAATAAATAGGCGTAGATTAAAGTAGGTATTAAAATAAGCCATATTTGACTTTCCCAGCTAAAGCTCATATCTGTCATAAAGCTTGAAATTAAGCTTCCTATAGCAATACCACCTGGGAACCACATGTGAAAACGGTTCATCATAGTACTCATCCTGTTTCCTTGGTATGCATTTGCAATCATAGGGTTACATGCGGCTTCGGTACAACCGTTACCCAAACCTATTAAAAGAGTAGAGATAAGAAGACCAGTATAACTACCGGAATAAATGGTAAGTATAATTCCTATAGCATGAGCAAAAAAAGCAAACTGCATTATGGCTTTACCACCAACTTTGTGGTAAATAAGACCCCCTATAACCATAGATAAAGGAAAGCCGATAAACCACATAGCGTTAATAAAGCCTAATTGTTCACCACTTAAACTGAGCTCTTCGCCCAATTGTGGTAAGATACCAGCCCTAATACTAAAAGAAAATGCGGTGGTAATAAGTGCAAAGCAACTCGCGTAAAAAAGTCTATTGGCGTTTGAAGCCATTTCATTTGTGTTTGTTTCCATATAATATTTGGTTTGTTGTTTTTGGTGTTCAGATTTGTAAAAGTAATTTTTATTAAAAGTTTTTTTACGAAAATCGAAACGAAAGATAATTTAAAAATATGTAATTGATAAAAAAAAAGTGAATTTAACAATCCTTGGTTTACTTGCCTAACACAGGAAAATTAGACAAAAAGTTCGTTTTTAAAATTCAAAATGTGTTAAAAGTACACTTAATTGAAATTGGAGGTATATCTTCAAGGTGCCAAAAGTCAGGTGGTTAGGAGTAAAAAAGACTTAAAGCTATTAAATGGCAGACTTACGGCTGAAAAGGTAGTTTGCGCCCATCCAATTGACTGGATATTCTTAAAACTAACAAATTTGTATTGCTTTGATAAAATAATGTTTCAGAAAGTGAGAAAAACGCAAATTTTGATGAAATAAGTTGGCTTATTATTTTTATATTCACAGTTGCTTCGTAGATGTACCAGCTACTGCAAATAATCCTAGAAATATACAGAAAATGAAAGTAGACAAGACCAAAACCAGTATGATCAAAAAATCCAGAAGAGATTTTGTTAGAAACACCGCCTTATTTACTGGCGGAGCATTGTTGTTGCCCAATTTACAGATGAGCGGTATGGCAAATGTATTAGGGGACAAGAAATTGAAATTAGCACTAGTAGGTTGTGGAGGTCGTGGAACCGGCGCAGCTGTACAAGCGTTGAATGCAGATGATAATATAGAGCTTGTGGCTATGGCCGATGCTTTTGAAGATCGTCTAAAAGGTAGTTTGGCCAATATTTCAAAGGCAATGGGCGAAACTAAAAAAATTAACGTGAAGGAAAAGAACCAATTTGTTGGTTTTGATGCAGCTACAAAGGCAATGGACCTAGCAGATGTTGTTATCCTAGCAACGCCTCCAGGATTTCGTCCGCAGCATTTTGAATATGCGGTAAACAATGGCAAACACGTCTTTATGGAAAAACCAGTTGCTACAGATGTACCTGGCGTTCGTAAGGTTTTGGCCGCTGCCAAAAAGGCCAAAGAGAATAAATTGAACGTTGTTGTAGGTCTGCAAAGACATTATCAAGATAGTTATCTATCTGCCATTGACCAGATTAAAAAAGATGCCATCGGTAAAATTGTTTCGGGACAGGTGTATTGGAACAGTGGTGGTGTTTGGGTTCGTGAGCGCCAACCACAGCAAAGCGAGTTGGAATACCAAATGCGTAACTGGTATTATTTTAATTGGTTATGCGGAGACCACATTTTGGAGCAGCATATCCATAATATAGATGTTGCCAACTGGTTTGTTGGTGAATACCCAATTTCTGCCCAAGGTATGGGTGGTAGACAGGTTCGCAACGGTAAGGACCATGGTGAAATTTATGACCACCACTTTGTAGAATACACTTATCCTAGTGGCGCGGTCATTGCTAGTCAATGTCGTCATCAGCCGGAAACTATGAGTAAGGTTTCGGAGTTTTTCCAAGGAACGAAGGGTACCGTTTATACAAAAGGGGATACCGCTACAATTACAGATTGGAGCGGAAACTCGGTCTTTGAACATAGAGGTAAGGATGATCCTAATCCATATGAAGTAGAACATGTAAAGTTGTTTGAATCCATAAGAAACGGAGGCGTAATAGCTGATGCCGAAAATGGGGCCAAGAGTACCATGAGTGCCATTATAGGAAGAATGGCAACGTATTCGGGTAAAGTAATTAAATGGGACGAAGCCATGCAATCTAACATTGATCTGGCACCTGATGATTTAACATGGGATTCTCCAGCCCCCGTACAACCTAATGCGGACGGTAGTTACAACATTCCAAAACCAGGTGAAACCGTAGTCATATAATTTATGAGTATCACAAAATAACAATGTCCCCGTCTTTTTCGGGGACATTTTTTTGTTTCCGTTTTAAAAGAAACAGACGGAATCCAATATAGTGGTTAACCGGAAAATAGGTTTAACTTTGTTTTCCATTTTTGAAATAGAATTATGCATAATACAATCAAAATACTTGCTTCTGTTGCGGTTTTATGTTTTGCCATAGGGTGCAAAGAAGATAAATCACAAAAGGCAGAGGTAGTAAAAACTCCAGAAAAGAAAGAGGAGTCCAAGCCAATTGTGGTAGATACAACGGTAGTTAAGGAAAAACCAGAAGATGTAACTACTCCCAAAGGAATGGTTTGGATTCCAGGAGCAGTTTTCTCACAAGGTGCCGTACCACAGGATAAAGGGGCAATGGAACATGAGAAACCAGCACATAAGGTTGCCGTTGATGGTTTTTTTATGGACATTACGGAAGTAACCAATAATCAGTTTAAAGAATTTGTAAAGGAAACAGGTTATAAAACAGTTGCCGAAAGGGAAATAGATTGGGAGGAAATGAAAAAGCAACTTCCCGAAGGCACTCCCAAACCACATGATAGTATCATGCAACCAGGGTCGCTAACGTTTAAGCAGGCAAAAAGTCCTGTGCCCAATCTTTATGATTTCTCACAATGGTGGAGTTGGACCATTGGTGCAGATTGGCAGCATCCTAACGGACCCAAAAGTTCCATTAAAGGAAAAGGGAATTATCCCGTAGTGCATATTGCTTATGAAGATGCCTTGGCTTATTGCGAGTGGGCCAACAGACGTTTGCCTACCGAAGCGGAATGGGAACGTGCTGCACGTGGTAATCACTTAACTACAACTTATTTCTGGGGAGATGAGGATACGAAATTATCGGAAAAAGCGAATACCTGGGAGGGTGAGTTTCCGGTAACCAATGTAGAAACGGATGGTTTTGGACTTCGGGCACCGGTAAAATCATATCCTGCCAATGATTTTGGTCTTTATGATATGGCCGGAAATGTTTGGGAATGGACCAATGACTGGTATAACACCAATTACTATAAAGAATTAAGCGCAACATATCCGGTAGCTAAAAACCCGTTGGGTGCGGATCAAGCCTATAATGAAAGAGACCCTTATGCAAGGGAGAAAGTTATGAAAGGCGGTTCGTTCTTGTGCAATGCCAGTTATTGCGCCAGTTATAGGATATCGTCTCGTATGGCTACAAGTTTAGATTCATCATTGGAACATTTGGGTTTTAGAACTGTTGCAACGCCCGATATGGTCCGCAATTCAAAATAAACAACTTCTCTTATGCAATTTTTAGAAAATTTTCAGCCAGAACTGGTTATATCATCACCGGGTAGAATTAACCTTATAGGTGAACATACGGACTACAACATGGGGTATGTGTTGCCTACGGCCATAGAAAAGAACATAACTTTTAGTTTTAGAAAGAACGGTTCTGACAACCAATGCCACGTGTATAGCAAAACTTACGATACGGGTTTTGAGATAGATTTGAATAAAATTGCAGTAAGCAAGGTAGAATGGGAGAATTATATCCTGGGCGTGCTGAACGAAATTTCAAAAAGAACCGATAAGGTAAGAGGTTTTGATTGTGTTGTAGAAAGTAATTTGCCTACGGGTTCAGGTCTTAGTTCATCTGCGGCCTTAGAATGTGGTTTGGCTTTTGGTCTTAACGAAATTTTTGACCTTGGACTATCAAAAATAGAAATGGTTCAGCTTTCACAAACCGCTGAACATACCTATGTGGGCACGCAGTGTGGAATTATGGATCAATTTGCTTCGGTTATGAGTGAGGCCGGTAATGTTATTTTATTGGATTGCCGTTCATTGGATTACGACCATATTCCAATAGATTTAAATCCGTATAAAATCATACTATTAAACACGAAAGTGTCTCATAATTTAGCTTCCAGCGAATATAATACACGTAAGCAAGAATGTGAACAGGGGGTAGCCATTATTCAGAAAAAACATCCAAACATAAAATCACTAAGGGATGTTGATAGCGAAATGCTCTTAGCTTCTAAAGAAGAGATGGATCCTATAGTTTATAATAGGTGTTCGTTTATTGTTAAGGAAAACGATAGGGTATTGGAAATGGTTAAAGCCTTAAAAGAGAACAATCTTAAAGAAGTAGGTCAGATTCTATATAAAGCTCACGAAGGAATTAGTACGGAGTATGAGGTGAGCTGTCCGGAATCTGATTTCTTGGTAGATTTCTCTAAAGGTAACGATCAGGTTTTAGGCGCTAGACAGACCGGTGGCGGTTTTGGAGGCTGTACCTTGAATATTGTACACGATAGTGCGGTAGAAGATTTTGTAAGTGCCGCAACCAAAGCATATAAAGATAAGTTTAATATTACTCTTGAAGCTTTTGAAGTCCGGCCAAGTGGCGGTACTTCCGCTATATAATTAAAAAGGCCGATTTAAAAAATCGGCCTTTTTTTTGTTTTAAACAATAGCTTTACGCCTGAGAGTTCATAAGTGCATCTTCCAATGCTAATTTTTTATGTCTGCTTAGCGGAATGGAATGCCCACATACTTCCACTTGGGAACCGTTAAATTTATCAACCCTATCTAAATTGATAATATAGGATTTGTGTACGCGCAAGAATCTATCCTTAGGTAGCTTCTCGGCAAAAGATTTCATGGTAGATAAGATTAAAATATTCTTTTCTTCGGTTACCACCTTTATGTAATCGCCAAGACCTTCGATCCATTTAATATCACCAAGAACGAGCTTTAATTTTTTAAGTTTGCTGTTTACATAAATGTAATCGTCCTCATTTTCCTCAACTTCAATATTATTTTGAAGGGCCCTTTTTATAGCAGTGTTAAAACGGCTTTGGCCAATGGGTTTGAGAAGATAATCCGTTACATCGTAATCAAAGGCCTGCATGGCATATTCTTCTTTTGCCGAAATTAAAATGATCTGCGGACGATTTTTTAAAGAATCCAAAAATTGAAACCCGTTAATGAGCGGCATTTCTATATCAAGAAAAACAAGGTCAACATTGTTCTTCTCCATATGTTTTTGAGCTTCTACCGCATTCTTGTAGTCGGCTAGAAAACGCAGGTTAATATGATTTTTTATAAGCTTGGCAACTGCGGTACGTTGTGTTTTAGAGTCATCTATAACTACGCACGTTAATTTTACAGAGTTCATATTAAGAGGATTGCTTAAAAAGTATGTAACTTCTTAAAGAGGTTAAATATTAATTAACTAATCACCTTCTTTTAACAGTTGTGGGGCCAGATAAAATAGGTTAGCTATTACAAATATATAGTTTAAAAATTTATTGGCTCCCCAGCTCATTTAAAATTAGACTTGACACCCGTAAAATTCCGAATATTTCATTCAAAGCTGATAGATGTCATGTTTTTTCTCTTTAAAAGGATATAGTTTTATTAAATCAAATCAAAAGTCATGCTAAAAGTCCTTTTGCCCACAGATTTTTCTGAAAATTCTAGAAATGCCATTGATTATGCCATGCGATTGTATGAGCATACAGAGTGTGTCTTTTATTTCTTGCACACCTATACTCCGGCAGCCTATAGAATAGATTACATCTTAGGTTCGCCCGCACAGGTAGGATTGGGAGATAATTGGCAATTGGAAGCAGAAAGTCAAATGCATGATTTCTGTACCAACATTGCAGAGGAGAACCAAAACCCAAGGCATACATTTATTGAACACATAGCTTTGGAATCCTTGTTAACCGAAATTCTAAAGTTATCTGCAAAAGAAAAAATAGATCGTATTGTTATGGGTACCCAAGGGGCAACAGGAGCAAAATCTGTTTTTTTAAGTACGAGAACGGTAAACGTAATTAAGATAGCGGCATGTCCGGTACTAGTAATTCCTAATGGATGCTTTTATAAAGAGCCTAAGAAAATAGCATTGGCAACTCATTTTAAAAGAAACTTCTCCGCAGACGTTTTGGAGCCTATAAAAGAAGTACTCAATAAGTACGAAGCCAGTATGCATGTAATGCATATAAATGAGGAGGAGCGGTTAGATTCTATACAGATTTCCAATAGAAATACCTTAGAAGCTTATTTATCAAAGTATAAACTCTCCTACCATTGGATGCCCAATTTTACAAACAAGACAAAGAGTATTCAGGTTTTTCTTAACGAGTTGGATATTGATATTTTGGCCATGATCAAACATGATCATGACTTTCTAGAGGGTTTAATGAGAGAGCCTGTAATCAAAAAAGTAAGCTTTTGCGTAGAAATACCTTTTTTGGTGGTGCCAGTTGCCAACTAAGCCAAGAGGTATCTTTAGGAAGTTCCTATGGCGTTCATAAAAGAATCCCTTCGGCTTCTGCTTAGGGTTATTTTTTTACCTTCAACCTCTACCATGGTGTTGTTGAATTTTTCTATTCTTTTTAAGTTGATGATATAAGATTTGTGAATACGTACAAATTGCGAAGTAGGTAGTTTTCCTTCAAAAGCTTTCATAGAGGATAATACAATGTGGTTAGATTTTTCGGTGACTAATTTTACGTAATCTCCTAAAGCTTCTATCCATTTAATATCCTTGTAGTTTATTTTTACTTTTCTTGAATTGCTTTTCACAAAGAAATGCGCTTCATCTTGCAAGATTGCTGTCAGTTTAGCATTTCGCAGTGCTTTTTCAATTGATTTGTTAAATCGTGAGGACAAAATAGGTTTCAGTAAATAATCGGTTACTTCATAATCAAATGCCCTAAAGGCATAATCTGGCTTACTGCTTACCAATATAATTTGCGGACTTTTTTTAAAGCTTTCAATTAAATCAAAACCGGTAATCAACGGTAATTCCACAGTCAAAAAAAGGAGATCAACATTTTCGTTCGCTCTATGGTTTTTTGCTTCTATTGCGTTTCTATAGGTTTTTTTTAACTTTAAACTCGTGTGTTGATGAATTAATTTTTCCAGTTGCTTGGTGTGAGCAAGAGAATCTTCAATAATTGCACATGTCAACTTTAAATTTTCCATAATAGCTTGTTCTTTTTCAACCAGTATTTACGAGATGCGCATATGAAGGGTTTGGTTTTTCAAGAACTTTTTGTTAATTCATCTTTCGTTTTTAAATGAAGAAAGCTTAAAACCTTAGTGTTTGTTGAAGGTCTGCGGCATTGTAAGTAAGCAGAACAAATACGACCAATCCCTAAAACTTTTAATAACTTTTAGAAGGGTCTTTTTGCAAAAAGGCTATTTTTGTTTTTTAACTATTTTAAAATGAGTATTTGATTATGTCTGAGAAAATAGAAAGGCTTAAAACGTTGATTATAGGATCGGGACCTGCAGGTTATACTGCGGCTATTTATGCGGCCCGAGCAGATTTAAAACCGGTTGTTTATACTGGAATGGAGCCAGGAGGACAATTGACCACTACAACTGAGGTCGATAATTTTCCAGGCTACCCTGAAGGTATAGACGGACCAAGCATGATGGTGCAATTGCAACAGCAAGCAGAACGCTTTGGTACTGAGGTACGTATTGGCATGGCTACCGCTGTTGAGTTGAGTGATACCGTTGGAGGTATACACAAAGTTACTATTGATGATTCTAAGACTATAGAAGCAGAGACTATCATTATCTCTACGGGAGCTTCTGCAAAATACCTTAATATCCCTAGTGAACAACGTTTACGTGGAGGTGGTGTTTCGGCATGTGCCGTTTGTGACGGATTCTTTTACAAAGGTCAAGATGTGGCTATTGTAGGTGCGGGAGATACTGCAGCGGAAGAAGCTTCATATTTAGCTAATATTTGTAACAAGGTTACTATGTTGGTGCGTAAGGACCATATGCGTGCTTCAAAAGCAATGCAACACCGTGTTGAAAGTATCAAAAATATTGAAATTAGATATAACACAGAGGTTGATGAGGTTCTAGGTGAACAAGTTGTAGAAGGCTTGCGAATGGTGAACAACCAGACAGGGGCAAAAGAGGATATTGCTATCACAGGACTTTTTATAGCTATTGGCCATAAACCGAATACGGATATATTTAAAGGTCAATTGGATATGGACGAAACCGGGTATATTATAACCAAGGGAAAATCTACCAAAACTAACAAACCTGGTGTTTTTGCCAGTGGAGATGCTCAGGACAAGGAGTACCGACAGGCCGTGACGGCAGCAGGTACAGGTTGTATGGCTGCGTTGGATGCAGAGCGTTATTTGGCTACGGTAGAAACTCCGCAGGAAGCAATCTAAGAATTGTAGGATATAAATTAGAAAAAAGCTGCTTTACGCAGCTTTTTTTATGGGTAATTGTTAATCTAAACGTTTATAATTTTCAGAATTTATCCTGTTTCCTTCTTCATCCCTAAAAATTTGACTGTACCTATCTTTTTCCAAATGTAATTCCATGTGCCATTTCATATCGGAATTGGCAATTTTTCTCATGGAGGCAGACATGTACTCTAACTTTTCCGTTAAGGTACTGTCCGTAGTTTCATAAGAACCATACCCGAACCACTCTACGGAATCGTTGGGTACGTAGCGGGTCCACATGACCTTACCGTTATAATACATTTTAATTTGTCGGTACCCGTCAACCGCAAGGAGTGTATCGGAAGGGTGTACGCCATCATTGTAGTTGTAGTGGCTAACAAGTTCCCAAGTCCCCTCAATGGAAGGGTGGTAGGGAGTGGATGGTGGTTCCAAGTTAGTAGCGGAAACAAGTAAAAAAGAAATACAGATTATAGTAATTAGTTTTTTCATGGCTAAGTGTTTTAAATGTTATTTGCGTTTTGATAAAACCAACTAAGAGGCATTAGCTTTATGGTTCTTAATTAATCAATGCGCCTATAATTTTCAGAAGCAATTCGCCCACCATCTTCATCTAATGAGATTTGGGTAAATGCGTTGTTTTCCAATTGTAGCTCCATACTCCATTGCATATCCGGGTTGGCAATTTTGCGCATGGAGGCAGACATATACTCTAGTTTTTCTGTAAGTGTGTTTTCCGTGGCTTCGTATGAGCCGTAACCAAACCATTCTACCGTTTTGTTTGGCGTGTAGCGTGTCCACATGACTTTACCGTTATAGTACATTTTAATTTGGCTGAAGCCCTTTTCCGGGGTTAGTGTATCTGTAACATTCTCACCATCATAGTTGTAGCGGCTAACCAGTTCCCATGTGCCTTCAATTGAAGGGTGAAGTTCAGTTTTAACAGTAGTAGTTCCTGTTGCGGAGATGAGTAGAAGCATCAATAAGGCCAATCCTAATAGTTTTTTCATAATAGTGTAGTTTAAATGGATAAGCGGTTTTGTACCAATAAGTTGCAACAAATTTTGTGAAAATCGTATTTTTTGTAACAAAAAAATAGGGTATTCTCAGTGTAGGTAAAATCTTCAATTATGGGTATTTGTAAATCTAAATTGAATAAAATAGCATATTGATAAATTGACGATTGTATATTATAGATGTGTCATTTCTGCTCTTTAGCCTGATGTTTTGGGCAAAAAATCCCTAAATTTAATAGATAAACTAACTCCAAAACACATGAAGAATATTACACTCGTAATGTTTGCCTTGCTTTGTTCATATACATCGTTTGGCCAAACAATTTCAGGAAATGTTACTGACACAAAAGAGGTGCCCTTGCCGGGTGTTTCTATTGTGGTCGTAAGAACTAACAAAGGTGCCACAACGGATTTTGATGGTAATTATTCCATATCAGCTTCGGAGGGTGATGTACTCAACTTTTCCTATATAGGTATGAAAAGTAAGACTGTCACTATTGGCGCGGACCAAACCATTAATGTGGTCTTAGAAGAAGACGCCCAACAACTTAATGAGGTTGTGGTTACGGCCTTGGGTATTAAAAAGGAAAAACGCTCTGTTGGTTATGCCATTCAGGAAATAGGTTCCGATGAGCTTAATAGGGATAACAACGGAGATGTTTTAAGTGGAATACAAGGTAAAGTTGCCGGGGTCAATATCAACTCTAGTAGCGGTGCTGCAGGAGCTGGTTCTAGCATTATAATAAGGGGTATTACTTCTTTGAACCCTTCAGCAAACAATCAGCCATTATTTGTTGTAGATGGTATACCTATAAGTAATGAAGCTACAACGGGTAATCTTTTGCCAAGCACAGGGTCTAATGCACCCTCTTCCTCAGAGCAGTTTTCTTTTACGAACAGAGGGGCGGATATAAACCCTAATGATATAGAAAGTGTTTCCATATTAAAGGGTCCTGCTGCTACAGCTTTATATGGTGTAAGGGCAGCTAACGGGGTAGTGGTAATTACTACCAAGAAAGGAAAGAATGGAGAAACCAAATTTAACCTGAGAACAAGTATTGGTTGGCAGGAAGTAAATAAAACGCCTGATGTCCAAACCAAATGGCGCGAAGGAAGAGGTGGTGAGATTATTTCTACATCCAATAACAACGCCCCGGACGGATATGATTTTGCTGGTGACAACAGTTTTGGGTTTTGGACACTAGGTCCTGAGTATGGCCCAAACGACAAGAATTACGATAATTTCAAGAATTTTTTCAATAGGGCTTTTACTACTAGTAGCTCTTTAAATATAAGTGGTGGTGGTGAGAGTTATACTTATTTTGGTTCCATATCGCGGTCTGATGATGAGGGCTTGGTACCCAATACCTATTTTGATAGAACCTCCCTTAAGCTTTCAGGTACTTTTAATATAACCGATAAGTTTACGGTAGAACCCTCTTTTTCATACATTATTTCAGATGGGAGATTACCAAATGGTGGCGATAAGTCTATAATGAGTTCTCTGTCCTATTGGTCCCCTACAATAGATGTAAATGATTATATCCTGCCTAACGGAGACGAAAAAAATTATACGGCAGGAGTGGTAGACAATCCTCGTTATTTTGCTGAGGTAAGCTATCTGGACAGTAGGGTAAACAGAATTTTAGCCAATACAAAGTTCAATTATAAATTTAATGATTGGGCTTCCGTGCAATATCAATTGGGTGTAGACAATTATCATGATTCAAGGCTTCGTTTTGTTCCGCCGGATATTGACCCCGGTTCTGCAACCCAAGGTTTTATTGTTGACGAAGCTTTAAATTACAATGAGCTAACATCTAATTTGTTCGTTACACTATCAAAGGATTTTAACGAAGATTTTTCTGGGTCTATCCTCGTAGGAAACCAAATATCGGATACAAAAACAAGAAGGCTTACGTTACGTGCCGAAGGTCTTGACCCAAACAATTTAACAGCCTTTGGCCAGGCAAATAACTTCTTTGAGGATATTGGTGGTGCCGAACGTAAGATTGTTGGTGTGTTCGGAGATGCAAGGCTGGAGTATAAGAATACTTTGTTTTTGAACGTAACGGGTAGAAACGACTGGTCGTCTACACTACCAAAGGAGAATAGAAGTTTCTTTTATCCATCTTTCAATTTAAGTTACGTTCTATCTCAAACTCTTCAAGATGCAGGAAGCTTACCGGACTTTTTAACCTATGCTAAATTTAGGGCCTCTTATGCTGAAGTTGGTAAGGATGCCCCAGCTTATGTAGGAGTTTATTATGATCAACCCTCTAACTTTCCGTTTGGCACTGTAGATGGACTTTCACGAGATAGCTCCGGAGGTTCAAGTACCCTAAAACCGGAACGCACGGCT
Organism: Zobellia russellii; assembly: GCF_044597075.1. Lineage (NCBI taxonomy): Bacteria > Pseudomonadati > Bacteroidota > Flavobacteriia > Flavobacteriales > Flavobacteriaceae > Zobellia > Zobellia russellii. The sequence continues at coordinate 202,252 of NZ_CP139000.1, forward strand.
TCTATTGAAGTTGGTGGAGAGTTTAAGTTTTTCAATAATCGATTTGGAATAGACTTTACTTACTACAAACAAAATAGTAAGGATCAAATTCTACCCGTGCCCGTTGCCCAATCTTCTGGTTTTGATACGTTTGTTCTAAATGCAGGTGAAATTGAAAATAAAGGATTGGAAGCATTGGTAAATATTGTTCCCATAAGGAACGATAATTTTCAGTGGGATGTTACTTTAAACTGGTCTAAGGTTGAAGCGGAAGTTATTTCATTACCTAACGGTATAGACGAAATTATATTTGCCGATAGTGGTTTCCCCGGGGTTGTTTCCAAATTAGAAGTTGGCGGTGCTCCCGGTGACCTTTTTGGATACGTTTATGCAACACATGAAAATGGTAGTCGGTTAATTGGTGATGACGGTTTTCCTACCATCGTGGCCAATAACCCTTCTGATCGTGTTAAAGTGGGTAATGCGCTTCCAGATTGGTTGGGAAGTGTAAGCAGCACAGTTAAGTATAAAGGATTGGCATTATCATTTTTGTTGGAAAGAAAAGAAGGAGGTGAGCTTTATGACTCAGGGCAACGAAACGGTATCCGTAACGGGGTTTTGGCCATTACTGAATTCCGTGATGCCGAAATTGTTTTGGACGGTGTTCTGGCAGACGGTTCCCCAAATAATATTCCTGTGCTTATAGATGAAAATTACTATAGAAGTTCTTCTGTGTACAATCGTGCTTCAGAAATATTGGTTCAAGATGCTTCTTGGTGGCGTTTGCGCAATGTTACCCTGTCTTATGACCTTCCTAGTAAATTGATAAAGAATACCCCTTTTACAACAATGGGCTTCAGTTTTACAGGCACCAACCTTTGGTTAGATACGCCTTTTAGAGGTTATGACCCAGAAGGTAGTCAGTTTAGTGCCGGTACAAATGCTTATGGCTTTACCGGACTTAATATTCCTAATACAAAGTCGTTCATATTTGGTCTTAACCTTAATTTCTAGAAAAATGAAAGTTTTAAAATATATATTCTCGGTTACGGTAGCGACCTCTTTTTTAATTGGTTGTGATGATTATTTGGGCGATAATGTAGACCCGAACAAAGAGCTTCCTGAAAATGTTACGGAAGCAGATTTATTGCCTACGGCTATTTACAATTCATCCTCTGCACATTACAGTATAGCCTTAAGCATATGCCAATATTCTCAGCAATTGGCCTCTTATTTTGAGCCTGGGGCAGATACTCAGGAAGAGGTTCAGATCAGTGGAGGATGGAGCAATATTTATTTGCAGGCCTTGGCAGACTTGGGTCAAGTAGTTGCAATAGCTGAAGAAAACGGTGCTAACCACTATTTAGGTGTGGCTAAGGTTTTACAGGCATTCAATTTAGGACTCGCAACGGATCAGTGGGGAGACGTACCTTTTTCGTCGGCTTTAAAAGGCGAAGATGATTTTAAGCCTTCCTATGATTCCCAAGAAAGTATTTACACTCAAATAAACAGCTTGTTAAATGAAGCAATCACTTTATTGGAAGCTTCGGGTTCCAGTACTATTGGTGAAGCGGATTTGATTTACAGCGGAGACCTGTCTAAATGGATAAAAACGGCTTATTTCTTAAAAGCTAAGTATGCGCTTCATTTATCCGAGGTAAACCAAACCGAAGCAATTGAGGGTGTATTGGCCAATGTATCTTCTAGCTTTTCTAGTAATGAAGATGATTTTCAGTTGGTATACAATGAAAGAAATTTTAACCCATGGAACTCAGGAGTTGTTTTGCCTAACAATACGGGAAATTTTTCAGTGTTATTGTCCGATCAGTTGGTAAGCTTAATGAATGGTACTTCAATACCATTTGCAACTATAGAACTAGACCCACGTTTGCCCCTAATTACTACTATAGGTGATGATACGGAGTATAGAGGAGCTATTAATGGTTCTGCAGGAAGTCATGAGCTGGCCGCATCGGAAGACGATGATGGAGTAAGTGCCAACACAGACCTTGGAGCTAATAATTTTTATTCCTCACAGACAGCTCCGGTACTATTAGGAAGTTATTCGGAACTCAGATTCATGGAAGCGGAAGCTCTATTCCTTCAGAATGGTGGTAACGCTACTTCTGTTGGTAGTTCTGTAGAAGCCTACAATGCTTATTTGGCTGGAGTTGAAGCTAATATGGATAAACTGGGGGTCTTGCCAGCCGATAAAGCGGCTTATTTAAGCGATGCGTCCGTTGCTGTTGGTGCTGATAATTTAACCATGGCGTTGATTATGCGCGAAAAGTTCATTGCTACTTTTTTAAATCCGGAATCTTTTGTTGATTTAAGAAGGTATGATTTTGACCCCAATGTTTTTATAGGCTTGGAATTGCCTGTGGGACATAATGAAATATTAAATGGGGAGTGGGTTAGAAGAGCCCAGTATCCTGCATCGGAGCAAACTAGAAATGGAGAACAAGTTGAGGCCGTAACCAAGAATATAAGTGAGCCTGTTTGGTGGGATAGGGATTAACCACTAAAGAATATTTTTTAAGGAAGGATATTGATGCAATGTAATACGTGCTCAATATCCTTTTTTTTATGGGCGGCACTCAATACGATTCTGCTCATAAGGGGAGCGCTTTCATCTGGATACGGAAAGCTGGTAACGATAATTCTATTGGCTTCAAGGTATTCGGTTAGTTGTACGTCCGAAAAGGAATAGGCAGGATGACCCGGCATAAAATGGAATTTTTTTCGCTTTTTCAGATGCCTAAAAAAGTGATTCATATTTCGTTGTAGTCGCTTTCTTTTTAGGTCATAAATAACACCCGCTTCTATAAGAGTGGCCATAGCTGCTGGTGTTGCCGGACTTGCACCACCATAAAAAGAGGTCTCGGTTAAAGAATTGATGCGCTCATCCGTACCAAAAATGGCACCTGCTTGAATCCCGAAACCCTTGCCCAATGACCCGCAAACAATAAGTTCTTTGATTTTTAACTTGGATAAAATAGAGAAAACGCCACCTCCATTTTCCCCAACTACACCCAATCCATGGGAGTCGTCTACCACTAAAATAATCTCTTCTAATGGCAGTACTTGTAATGCATCAAAACTAGGATAGTTACATCCTGAAAAATCAATACTGTCCAAAAATACAACCGGGGTAGTCTTACTGGAAGTTAGATGCTCGCGAACGGCAATATTCAATGCAGCAAAGGTGGTGAACGGTTTCCGTTTTACTTGGTATAGCGCAGAATGGGTGTTTGGTGCATAAAAAAAGTGATGTTCTTTGGAATTGAGGGCCTGAGCTAAAAACTGACCAGCCAAATATCCTGAGGATACGGTTATACATCCTTCGCTACCAGCTAAATTGGCCAGATAACGCTCGGCCTCATCAAATACTCTTAAGCGAATATTGGATTTTCTAGAAGCTCCGTAATTGGTGCCATATCTTTTAATGTTATTGATAAACAGTTTTTGAAAATCACTGTCCGTTTGAAGTGCAAGGTAGGAGGTGCCCCCAAAATAGAGATGGGGGACTTCGTTAATGATTACTTTTCTTCCGGGAAATGTATCTATATAATGATTCATGGCCTAAGGCTTACTCCGGTTCCGTTCAACTGAGGAAAAACAAGTTTTCCGTTGGGTAAAATTTTAACGCCATCGGCTATATCGTCCTTTAAAAGTAGTGGGCCGTCCATATCTACATAATCCAGTTGGGGAACCAATTGCGCTATAGCTGAAATTCCTACGGTAGATTCCGTCATGCAACCGATCATAACTTTTATACCCATATCTTTTGCTTGGGCGATCATACGTAGAGCAGGGGTTATGCCTCCACATTTGGTCAATTTTATATTTATTCCACTGTAATGCAGCGCGCATTTTTTTACATCTGACTCTACAATACAACTTTCATCGGCAATAACGGGTAGTACGCTATGATGCATAACTTTTTCCATTCCTTCCCAATCATCCGCCTTTAAAGGTTGTTCAAGAAATTCAACACCCAATTCTTTTAAAAGTGGGGCATTGGCAATAGTTTCATTAGCAGACCATGCACAGTTGGCATCTATTCTAAAAATAGCATCGGTATGCTTGCGCAGTTCCCTTACAATGGCAACATCATCTTCCGTTCCCAATTTTATTTTATAGATAGGCCATGGCATTTCTTTCATTTTCTCCAACATTTTTTCGACGGGAGCTATACCAATGGTATAGTTGGTTATGGGGTACGAGGCGTTACCGGTATTCCAAATGCTATACAATGGTTTCTTATTAAGTTTTCCATATAGGTCCCATGCGGCCAGGTCTAATGCGCAAATAGCAAAATTAGAAAGGTTTTTTGTGGTTAGGAAAGCGTGGAAATTTTCCGGATGGTCTATGTTGAACGCCTCTATTTCTGTTCTGATTTCTTCAATTTCCGCCATCATACTTTCAACCGTAATTTTATAGTACGGATTAGAGGTAGTTTCACCGTAACCGGTTTCGCCGTTCAATGAAAGTGCAACGATAAGGGTATCTTGAAAATCGTGTGATTCACGAGAAATACTAAAGGTGTGTTTTAAGGCTAGGACGTATTTTTTTAAATCTAACTGCATGGTTCAATTCTTTCTACTAATATAAAAAGACAAATAGGGTTTGTAGTTTTCTGCGCGCTTTTTTTCGGAAAGAAGAAAAGATTAACATTAAAGACCCTTTAAACCAAAAACAAGCTGCCAAAAATTTGACAGCTTGCATTCATGGTCGATCGTTTTTTGATTTTAATATTTATGTACGCTACCGGAAACCGATTTTTTTGTTTTTACACTGGCATTACCGGAGTAAGCAACATTGCCACCGCTGCTGGCATCGGCTACTAGGGTTTCTGAAACTAGAATTTTCATGTTACCGCCACTGCTGGCATCTGCGGTACAGGTTTTGGTAGAAAGTGTTTTTGCGTTAATATTACCACCGCTACTTACATCTACATCTGCACGATTAGCTTGGCCGGAGATGTTTAGATTGGCTCCACTACTGGCATCTATTTCAATGGTATTTGCTACAAGTTCTACGCTAATTTGAGCGCCACTGCTGCCATCAATTTCTAGATCATCACTTTCAATTGTGTTTTCAATACGAAGTTGAGAACCGCTAGAAGCATTTAAACTAGTTATTACGGGAAGCGAAACATATACAGTTTTGGTTGCTTTGCCAATGTTCTCTCTGGCATGAATACGCAATTTTCCATTTTTTATATCCGTAGCAATGAGGTCTATAATATTCTCATCCGCTTCTACCTTAATATCAAATTCATCGGCTTGGGTTACGTACACCATTAGCCCTTCAGAGGATGATACTTTGGTAAACTCGCCCGTTACTTCTCGGTTATCCGTTACTACGGTTCCGTTTCCTTTTTCTCCTGTTCCAAAATCTCCTATGTTTATGTCAAACCCACAGGATGATAGAAATAGCGCAACTAAGAATGCTATTGCAATGCGAATTAATGTTGTCATGATTGTTGTTTTTAGATTGATGTAAAATTGAACTATTGGTTGCTTTCTTACCAGATTTTCAGACTCAAACGTCATATTTTGATACTGAATTGATTACACTGGATAGATCGCCTTGATAATTATGTTTTATAATTGGTGTCCTCAGGTTCAGAACGGTTGTCGTCTATATCTATATCAATACCGTTTTCATCTATATTGATTCGGTTTTTACCATCAGAGCCATTTTCGTTGGATTTTATTTGTACTCCGTCTTCACCTATTTTCATTTTAAATGATTCACCATCTTCTTGAATGTCTATATCAATACCGCCTTCGTTAATTCTGATTTTGTTTCTTCCGTTATTGTCATCATCAAAATCATCCTCGTCCTCATCAACGAACTCCGGGCATTCTAGACATTTTAATTCTCCATCAGAGCCCATTTTCCATGTATATTCGCTTATATCGCAGGCATCCAGGTTTCTATCGTTTTGAATATGGAAGCGCCAGCATCTATAATCGCTATCATTTACATAGTTTAGAACAGTGCCTTCTGGAATGTAAAGGTTGATGCGAACCTCTTGGTTCATCATTTTATTCTCTCTGGCAGTTGTTAAAAAGTCCTGAAGGTAGAGCGTGCTGTTTTCAACCTTGTAACTATAGTTGATAGCTTCGGCATATTTTTCTGCCACCTCAAAAGAAGAACCATCGGATTCTTTTATAATCTCTATTCTAGTGATGGTATCTTTTGATTTTTCCAAATAGAAGCTAACATCATCTAACACCATTACTTCTTCACCAGATTCGTTTCTGCTAATAGTTACTCCGTTACCCATTTCAACTTTACGCTTGTTTCGGAATTTTCGGTTGTAGGATTCCAAGTTGATCTCTAAAGTATCTACCATGGTTGGAAAATGAATATTCTCCATAGTTACAGTAGATTCAGAAAATGCGCGCGCAGAAGCTTGTTTTATTCCAAAAACAATCAATAGTATTATGGAAATTAACCAAAGGCCTAATAATGAGAATTTAGCAATACTTCCAATAGATTTAAGGTTGTTGACCAAGATTTTCAATCCTAAATAAAGAAGAAAGAAAAACGGAATACCTATGGCAAAAAAGCCAAGTAGTGAAATCAACCAGATAGACATATCACTGGCATCCACAATATGGTACATGTTTATTCCTGGTACATGAACCATATCCGCAATACCTACAGTTATCATTCCTATAAACAGCCCAATAATAGTAGCCGCACCAATAAGGATCAGGAGAATACCAATAAACTTTCCAAAGATTTTGAAGAAAAACATTATGATATCTCCTAAAGTGTCAAAAAACGACTGACCGCCACTTTTTACTTTGTTACCTACACCTTCATAATCAACGCTCTTAATTTTTTGGGCAACATCATCAAAGCCTTCCTTGACCTTGCGTTCTATATTGCTGATGTTGATGTCCTCCCCCCGCATATCCAACTTTTGCGATGTAGTAACTGCTTCGGGAATCAATAACCAGAGTAGGCCGTAGATTAAAATAAACCCACCCGAAGAGCCAATGGTTAACAGTACCCATATTAAACGCACCCAAAGTGGGTCTATATTAAAGTAATGAGCCAGACCGGAAGATACGCCCGCTACATATTTGTGCTCCGTATCTCGGTACAGTTTTTTGGATTTTCTTGGTTCCGAATAACCACTTCTTGTATTAGGTTCGTCTTCAAAAATATCTTCGTCAACCATATAGTCTTCTGGTTGCCCCATGATGGCAATAACCTCGTCTACCTGTTTTTGGGTAATGACCTGGCGCTCGTTCTCAAGCTTTTCATGGAACAGTTCCGCTATACGGGCTTCAATATCTGCCAGTATCTCATCACTGCCGGGAGTATTCGCAAAAGAACGTTTAACGGACTCTAAGTAGCGCTGCATTTTGTTATATGCGTCTTCATCCATATGGAAGAGCATATTGGCTAGATTAATGTTTATAGTTTTGTTCATTTTAGTCGTTTTTTCTCTGTAAGTGCATAGTAAGTATGAAGTTGCAGAGTAGTTTTTTAGGTTTATTTATTATTGGTTACCAAATTTGTTGCTGTTCTTAGCTCGTCCCACGTACTGTCCAGTTCCTTTAGAAAAAGTTTACCGGTTTCTGTAAGTGCATAATATTTTCTTGGGGGACCAGAAGTTGATTCTTCCCAGCGGTAGCTGAGTAGTCCCGCATTTTTAAGACGGGTAAGCAAAGGGTAAATAGTACCCTCTACCACAAGCATTTTTGCATCTTTTAGCGTTTCAAGAATTTCAGAGGCGTATTTGTCCTTTCCGTTAAGGATAGACAGAATACAGTACTCCAAAACGCCCTTGCGCATTTGTGCTTTTGTATTTTCTACATTCATAATTTCTTTTTGCTTTTTATGCAGTTCCTTTAAATTGGGGGAACGTGATTGTTCGTAAATGGTACGCTGCATAGTTTGATTGTTCGTTTTTTTGCTATTCCGAATCCGTTTTGGTTAATGTCCCGTGATTAGTGGGACCCGTTGCGGATTTAGAATAAATTGATTGATGAATAAACTCCTTTTTGATTGGGTATGATGAGTACCCTTTTATATATTAATGAAGGCTAATGACCCTCGTGATTTTCCAATTAGAATCTGTGTTTTTCCATATCATTATAAATTTACCAGGCTTGGAAATAGCATCCGGTTCCTGGTTGTTGTGAAATTTGTGCATTCCTATTTCTACGGCGCCAAACCCGCTTATGGGGTATACCTCTATACTTCCTTCAACCAATTCGCGTGTTACTTTTCCGCAGATGTTCTTCTTTAAGCTTTCCAGCAAATCTTGTTTTGATGTGGATAATCCGCCTTTGTCATGATAGAACTCCAAATCTTCGGCATACATCGCGGCTTGTTTGTCCATATTACAGGTATTGTATGCCTCAAAATACTCGGTATCTAACCGGATAATTGTTTCCCTTAATTCCTTTTCGGAAGGAGATTGTGCTGTCACTCCCCAGAAGCTAGAAGCAAAAACAAGTGCGGTTATGGATGCGTACAATCTCATTATTTTAAAAACTTTATAGTTAGCGGATATGAAAATTCTTGACCCTCATTAGTACGGATAACGGCAAGTATGGTGTATACTACGTTCACTACAAAAAGGGCACCGTGGGCTAAACCTGCTATACCCAAAGGAAATAGCCAAGAACCAAAATTGAGACCTTGGCTCAAATCAAGATTAAGATTGTTGTAATCGTTTAAATGGTCAAGCCCCAAAAAGCTACTGTTTAACAATTCAGGAAAAAAACCTAGAAACATAGGAATACTGATTGCGCCAAGGACAATAGAGTAGAGTAAAAGGCTAATCTGAAAGTTTAAAACCTGTTTGCCGTTGTAGTCCACAAACGCATAATCCTTTTTATTGGCGGTCCATAACACTAACGGAATTATAAAGTTACCGAATGGAATAAAGAATTTTGAAAAAGAAGAAGCGTGCACGATTGCAGCTAAATTTCGTTCATGTTTTGTTATTGTACTTTCCATGGCTTAGTAATTTCTTATGCAAATATATATCTAAAAGAAGGTACTATGCAAAACAAAGTACTAAATATTAACATTATATTAACAATTGTAAACAGAAAAAAAATATCTACATTTAGGAAAAATATATAAGACAATGGCAGTATCTACGGGCAAGTTCAACACATTTACATTTTTTAAATTACCTTCTGCATGGTGGAGTGGGGTTAGGTTGCGTTATATGGATGAGAAGAAGGCTGTTGTAACCGTTACCCATAAATGGTTTAATCAAAACCCGTTTAAAAGTATGTTTTGGGCGGTACAGGGTATGGCTGCAGAACTAAGTACGGGGGCCATGGTCATAACCCAGATTAGAGAAAGTGGGAAGAAAATTTCTATGCTCGTAGCTAATAATAATGCCAATTTTTCTAAAAAGGCAACCGGAAAAATAACCTTTACGTGTGAGGATGGCCATCTCATAAAAGAAGCCATAGACAAAACTATTGCTACTGGAGAGGGACAGGCATTTTGGATGAAGTCCGTTGGTGTTAATGAAGATGGAGTAGTAGTATCTACCTTTAATTTTGAGTGGACTGTGCGGGTAAAACAATAAAAATTTTCACTCTATCTGTAACATTTTCCGCTTCATGGCCAACTAACACACATCAATAAAAAACGAAAAGAAATGAACGCACACGAAATAGACTACCAGATTTATGGTGAAGAAATGCAATATGTAGAAATAGAACTAGACCCGCAAGAAGCCGTAGTGGCCGAGGCCGGTAGTTTTATGATGATGGATTCCGATATTAAGATGGATACCATTTTTGGAGATGGCTCCAACCAAGAAACGGGTGTTTTAGGCAAGATTTTTTCCGCAGGTAAGCGTATCCTTACGGGAGAGAGTCTTTTTATGACCGCTTTTTTAAATATAGGACGAGGCAAGAAAAAGGTAAGCTTTGCATCACCCTATCCAGGAAAAATACTTCCCATAGACCTATCTGAAAAGCAAGGTAAGTTCATTTGTCAAAAAGATGCTTTTCTCTGCGCTGCTCAAGGGGTATCCGTTGGCATTGAATTTTCAAGAAAGCTAGGTCGTGGCCTATTTGGTGGTGAAGGGTTTATCATGCAAAAATTAGAGGGAGACGGCATGGCTTTTGTACACGCAGGCGGTACTATGGCCAAAAAGGAGCTTGCCGCAGGTGAGGTCCTTAAGGTAGATACCGGCTGTATTGTTGGTTTTTCACAAACCGTAGATTATGATATTGAATTTGTAGGCGGAATAAAAAACACGGTTTTTGGTGGTGAGGGTCTTTTCTTTGCCACATTAAGAGGTCCGGGAACCGTTTATGTTCAATCTTTGCCGTTCAGTAGGCTTGCCGGCCGTGTTTTAGCATCGGTGCCAAGAGGAGGTAAGGATAAAGGTGAAGGAAGTATATTGGGTACGCTTGGAGATATAGTAGGAGGGGATAATCGTTTTTAGGCGTTCTTACCGTATATAAATAACTTAAATGGTAAACGCCTCTTATGGCGATAATTTAATGGATTTTAAAAACCTAGTCGAATTTTTAAAGGCACTTCAACGGAACAATTCCAAAGAGTGGATGGATGCCAACCGTAAGTGGTATAAAGAAGTACGGGACGATTTTGTAAAATGGTTGGACCATATGAATCTTATCTTGGCAGAAATAGACCAAGAGTATTATGATACACCGGGTAAAAAGGGCATTAACCGGATTAACAATAACCTTATGTTTCATCCCAACAAGCCGGTATACAAAGATCACTTTGGAGCTGGTTTGGACAAAAGACCCTTTACGGCCGATTTTTATATTGAAATAGGAATAGAAAGATGCATCTTGGCCGGTGGTTTTTGGCGGCCTGATTCAGGAACGCTCAAGAGTATCCGTGAAGGTATTGACTATGATGGAGATTTGTTAAAGAATATCCTGGAGAAAAAATCATTTCAAAAGGCGTTTGGCGGACTTTATGAAGACGCGAAACTCATAAAGGCCCCAAAAGGATTCTCCAATTCCCATGAGCATATAGAGCTTTTAAGAAATAAAACATTTGCCGTAGCACATGAATTTTCTACAAATGAGGTATTTATGTCCGGTTTTGAGGAGAAAGTTGTTAATTTATATAAAGAAATGCTGCCTTTTAGGCGATATCTTAATAAAGCGGTGACTGTGATCTAAAAACGAAAGAAAATAAATGATTTACCTATTTTTATTTCATTTTTGAATTATTTTTCTAGTTTTGAAAGATTTTTCTGACTATATTTTGAGCGATTATGGAATTTGAAGAAGTTACCCCGTTAACAATATGGATTATAGATGACGATCTTGTATCGTTGTTTGCGGCTAGGTATGGCATAGAACAACTGGGGAAGCCTTATATAGTTGTGGATTTTGACAGCGCCGAAGTTGCTCTTAAAGTATTGTCCGATAGTCTTGAAGGTTCCACCGATCTCCCGGATATAATCTTACTGGATTTGGTAATGCCCAAAATGGATGGTTGGGAATTTTTGCAAAAACTGGAAAAAATGCCAGAACATGTAAAAGCTACTGACGTTTATATACTTTCGGCATTTTTAAGTACCAAAGAAAGGCAACGGGCCTCTCACCACCCCGAAGTAAAAGGATATTTTGATAAGCCTATCTCAAAAAGAGCTTTAGGCCGTATATTTGGAGAAAAAGAAGAAGCCCGGTAAGGTTTCTCTTTTTTTTGAACTAATCTCTCCTGTATAATCTCATACAATTTCAACGTGAAGAACGGTAAAATCAAGAATATTAAGAAAGAAGTATTATCGGACAATTGGTATACGCTTAATAAATATGTGTACGAATATCAAAAGGAAGACGGTTCTTGGGAAACTCAAGAAAGGGAAGCCTATGACCGGGGCAATGGGGCCGCAATTCTACTGTATAATAAGAAAAAAGGAACAGTTGTTCTAACGCGACAATTTCGTATGCCTACCTATGTAAACGGCAATACCAACGGCATGATGATCGAGGTCTGTGCCGGTCTTTTAGATGGTGATAACCCGGAAGATTGTATCCGTAAAGAGGTAGAAGAGGAAACCGGCTACCAAATAGAAAACGTTCATAAAGTTTTTGAATCTTATATGTCTCCAGGTTCGGTTACGGAGGTACTCCATTTTTTCGTGGGTGCCTATGAAGAAAAGATGAAAATTGGCGAAGGAGGAGGAGCGGATGATGAAACCGAAAATATAGAGGTTTTGGAATACCCGTTTCAAGTTGCCATGGGCATGATAACTTCAGGGGAAATTAAAGATGCAAAAACAATACTTCTTTTACAGTATGCAGCGGTGCATAAGCTGTTGGAATAATCACCTTTTAAAGCTTTAGTAAGTATCCGCAATTTGTTTGAGTACCAATTGCATTCTTCTTTTTACTTCGGAGGTTGGATTTTTGTAGTGATTGTTCATAAAACTAAAAATCAAGGTTTTTCCGGTTTTAGTAATGAGGTAACCGCTTAAGCAGTAGTTATTGCTTAAACTGCCAGATTTGGCATATAGCTTGGGATACCCGGCATTGTAATCCCATCCTTTTAATGTTCCTGAAACACCGTTCTGCGGAAAAATAGAGAACAATCGTTGTTGTGGTATGGTCCGGTACATTTTGTTAAGAACCATGACCATAGATTCTGGCGTAAATAAATTGTACCTAGAAAGTCCAGAACCATCAACCCACCTTGGTAGTTGCTTAAGGTCTGCAAGTTCATTTTCAAGTATATACTCGCGTGTTTTTTTGCCGCTTAAAGTATCTGATAGGGTAGAGGAAGACACTATAAGTAGTTGTTCTGCAATAAAATTATCGCTTTCGTGCATCATTTGTACGTATAAAGAATCGGATGCTTGCCCGTAAAGTATTTCCTTTTTACCAGCTATGGGTTTATTGGATAGGCTTATTTTTTGGTTTAAAGCAGATGCTAAGAGTTGTTTGCTCAAAACGGTATCGGTTCTAAAAGGAATTTCAATAGTGTCCTTGCGAGAAGGCGAAAAGTAGAAGGTATTACGCTCTAATTCCCTATTTTTCGTATACCATGTACGAACAACACTATCTTTAAATAAACCGGGTTTAACGTTTAGACCGTTTGTGTTAGATATACTTGTAACGTTTCCGTAGAGGGGAAATGAGGTCATCTCCGGTTGGTAGTAATATTGATAATCATCCCACGCCCAACCTTGGCCTAATTTTTCATCCACATAGTTATTCAGGTTAAAAACTATGGATTTGTACTTCTTTAGAAAATGGTATGCGGTACTATCTTGAAAATGTGGGTGAAGAAATGAAGGGTCTCCGGTTCCTTCTACATATAGCGTATTGTTATTAACACTATACTGTAAGGCGGGAACTTTCTCCGGTAATAATTGTAAAGCCGCAAAAAGTGTGAAGATTTTAGTGTTGCTGGCCGGCGTAAAGTATTTCTCACTTTGGTGGGCATACAAAGTGTCGTTCGTTTCCGGGTCCAAAACTAGTAACCCTACAAACTGATTTTTGTAAAAATTGGAAAGAACTATACCGTCCGTAGATTTTTTTATGGTCTTTTTGTATGAGGTACAGCTAGTTGCAAATATAAGCAGAGCAAAAATCAATAGGCTGTTTTTCATTTTTAATGGTGTCTTAACGCCCGCGTTACGGCTATTTAACAAGAATTTGGCTAACATTTAACAACGCATATGCAATATAGTAAATGCATTAATGTTTAACTTTATGGAGAGAGAATATCTCTTAAACAACTAATAACTTAAACATTTTGAAATATGGCTAGAGCTATGCTTGAATACTCTAAAACAGTATTGAAAAAAGTTAGTTTTGACGCAAAATTGTTCATCAAAGAACTACAAAAAGCAGTCTCAATGCTGCTACCTGAAGAAGTAGATGAACTTAAACTTTGGTTACAGCAGTTTATAACCGATAAACCGGAGCTAAAACAAACTCTTATTTATTTAAAAGCATAATAAAAAAGCCCTCCTTTAGGAGGGCTTTTTTTATGGACTTATGTTATCATACCCTAGTATAGTACAAGGGTTTGTTGGATTTAGGTCTATCTATTTGTTGATGGGACTTATGATTTGTACATCTTGAAAAGCGATAGCCCCTCGTACAATACTGGAGATAACATCTCTTAAAGCATCAGTAATCTGAATTTTGAGCTCACTTTTGTGATATATAAGACTTATTTCGCGGGCAGGAGAAGGTGCTTCAAAGTATTTTAGTTTGCTTTTTTTCTTATCGTCCAGAACCAAGGTGTTCAAATAAGGTAAAAGGGTCATACCTAGGTTTTCGTCCGCTAGATTAATTAGAGTTTCAAAACTGCCGCTTTCCAAACGGAACTGCTTATGGTCTAAATTCCGTGGGGCTTTGCAGAGGTTAATTACATTGTCCCTAAAACAATGGCCGTCTTGCAAAAGAAGAACATCGCTAATATCAAGGTCTTCGGGTTTTAGTGTTTCGGAATTACCCAATCTATGTTCTTTGGGTACATAACCCACAAAGGGTTCATAATATAGAGGGCGTTCTTTTATAAATTCAATTCCCAAGGGTGTTGCGGCAATTGCGGCATCTATATGTCCGTCTTGAATATTTCTAATAAGCGTTTCCGTGCTTTGTTCTTTTATGATCAAATTTACCTTTGGGTACTTGTTGATAAAAGACTTTAGGAACATGGGCAGCAAAGTGGGCATAATGGTAGGTATAATACCTAAAGTAAAATCTCCGCCAATAAATCCTTTTTCCTGATCTACCACGTCTTTGATTCTACTGGCCTCGTTTACGATATTTTTGGCCTGTGCAACAATTTTTGCGCCCACCTCTGTAATAGAAATAGGTTTTTTACTTCGGTCAAAAATTAAGATATCTAATTCATCTTCCAACTTCTGTACTTGCATACTTAGGGTAGGTTGGGTAACGAAGCTTTTTTCGGCGGCTAAAGTAAAATTTCTGTACTCGGCAACGGCCAGTACGTACTGTAGTTGAGTAATTGTCATTTGCTATAAGTTCGAACGATAAAAATATAAAAACTATCAATGATAACTATCATATTACAGGGGCTATTATTCAGTACCTTTATACCATAGAAAAAACAACAAGAATCATGAAACTAAATAGTATAGGATTAAGCGAAAAAGATTCAAAATCATTAAGTGATGATTTAAACGAACTTTTGGCTAATTTTCAGCGTTATTATCAGAATTTAAGAGGTATTCACTGGAACATTAAAGGAAAACGTTTCTTTGAACTTCACCCAAAATTTGAGGAGTTATATACCGAGGCAAACCTTAATGTAGACGAAATTGCAGAACGTATATTAACCTTGGGAGGAGTGCCGTTGCACACTTTTGAAGATTATATTGAAAAGGCAAAAGTACCTGTTGGGAAGAATGTTTCTCATGATGAGGAAGCTATTCGTTTAATAGTAGATTCCCTAAAGGAACTTTTAATTATTGAGAGACGTATTCTAGATGCTTCGGATGAATCTGGAGATGAAGGAACCAACTCTATGATGAGCGATTTCATTACCGGTCAGGAAAAGACAGTTTGGATGATGAAAGCTTGGTTGGCAGAAGAAATATAGTTTAGGTGATTATAGATAGAAATCCCCGATGGACTTATGGTTCATTGGGGATTTTTTTATTACTTATTTTTCTTTTTGCTCTTTTTTGCCAATGGGTTAAAATCCAGACAAAGTTGAATCCAACGCTCTAAATCTTCTTCGGTATCCAATCCATCCGCATCTACATAAATATAACCTTTCATCTTACGGCCGGTTAAATCCATAGGTCTGCAATGCGGCAATTGAAGTATTTCGTTTTGATTATCTTTTCCTATTCTTGCCATCATGCGAGAAGACTCACTGTCCTTATCAATAGTAATGGCAAAGCACATTTTATCATCTACCATAAAGCATAGGGTACCCATCATTTTCTTCTCTTGGGAATACACATGTTTTTGCTTTAATATTTGTCTACATCGGTCTGCAAGATATTCGTCGTAAGCCATATTTTATCTTTTAGGATAAGGAGGTTAGGGTAAAGGTCTGTCCGTTATTCAAAAGTACAGTTTTGTTTTAAATGGTTATGGCGCTAGGGTTGGAGTATCATGGAATTTCAATAAACCTATGACATTATGGGATTACCATTGCTAATGAGTATATTCGAACAACAAAAAATGACAGCGTAATGAAGGTTTTATTTATTGGGGGAACGGGAAATATAAGTACAGCATCTAGCCTTCTGGCGGTGGAAAGAGATGTTGACCTTTATCATTTGAACAGAGGTACAAATAAGGCGGGGCTGGCTGGTGTGAATACAATTTTAGGCGATATAAATAAACCGGAGGAACTTGCTGAATTACAAAAGCATACCTGGGATGTGGTAGTTAATTGGATTGCCTTTACACCCGAAGATATAGAGCGTGATATTCAATTGTTTCAAGGAAAGACAAAACAGTATATATTCATCAGTTCGGCATCTTGCTATCAGACTCCGTTGCAATATCCAATTATAACTGAATCAACGCCGTTATGCAATAATCTTTGGGATTACTCGCACGATAAAATTAGAAGTGAGGACCGTTTAATGAAGGCCTATAGAGAAACCGGTTTTCCTGTTACCATAGTCCGTCCTTCGCTAACTTATGATACGGTAATTCCTATTGCCATTGGGGGTTTTAGGGAATGGACAACGGCGGACCGTATTTTAAAAGGAAAGGAAATTATTGTTCATGGAGATGGTACTTCGTTATGGACCGTAACCCATGCCGATGATTTTGCAAAGGGTTTTGTTGGCTTGTTGGGGTTAACTACGGCCATTGGCCATGCGTTTCATATTACTTCCGATGAAATCTTAAGTTGGAATATGATTTATAAAATTCTAGCGGATGCCTTGGGCAAAGAAGCTAAGGTGGTACATATAGCCTCTGATTTTATTTGTAAAATGGAACCTTCGTTTACCGGTACGCTATTGGCGGATAAAGGGGAAAGTGTCATTTTTGACAATAGTAAAATAAAGACCTTTGTTCCTGGCTTTAAGGCTACCATTCCTTTTTCGGAAGGTATTAGAAGAACATTGAAATGGTTGGATAAAAATCCTGATAATAAAGTGATTGATTCCGAAACCGATGCCAAGATAGAACGAATTCTAAAAGCGTATAAATCAATATAAAAGGAATTAGGCTTTATTTTTCATGGCTTTGGCAATTTCAATACGCATGGGGTCTTTGGTGTCCTCAAGCTCGGCAATTATTTTGGGGTGGTCTTGCTCCCGGGTACGGGAAAGCTTGTACTGGGCCTGGATATCCGTAATCTCAATCTGAAAACCTACTACACCTTTTACTTGTTTTAAGGTGTGGGGAGACATGTTTTTTAGCGAAATTGGGTTCTTGGAGTTTGCTTCGTACTTATCTACTAGTCTGTGCATAGAAGCCATAACTTCTTCCTCACTTAAAATTTTCAACTTACCATACACGTGAACGGCAATATAGTTCCAAGTGGGGACCTCTTCTTCTTTGTACCAAGAGGAAGAAATATAAGAGTGCGGACCATTAAAAATACAAAGTACTTCTTCGTTTTGGTCAAATTCGCGCCATTGGGGGTTGGCTTTGGCAATATGTGCGGTAAGCACTTCTTTTCCATCTTCAGTAGTTTCTAGTTCCAAAGGAATATGGGTAGCCCAGGGTTTATTTTGGTATTGGCTAACAAGAATGCCAAAACTGTTGGCCTTTAAGAAGGCTCTTATTTCTGATGCATTATCGTTACGGTGGTGATCAGGTACGAACATAGGCTGTATGAATATTGATTCTAATGAAACTGGTCTTAAAGAAATTACAAAAGTATCTTTTTGGGGGAATATTATTAGGAATGAAGCAAGGTCTTTTACGAGTAATCTTGTAAATTTAAATTCACTTTAAAATTAAATATATGCCATTTATAAAGAACAGAAAAGGAAAAGAAGAAGTAGATATATTTTACGAAGATTATGGGTCCGGACAGCCGGTTATACTTATTCACGGTTGGCCATTAAGCCACAAAGCTTGGGAGCAGCAAGTTTGGAAAATAGTTGAGGAAGGCTACCGATGCATAGCATACGATAGAAGAGGTTTTGGAGCGTCTTCGGCTCCATGGGGCGATTATGATTATTCTGCCTTGGCCAGCGATTTGAATGCTATAATTGAGGACTTGGACCTGAAAGACGCCGTGATTGTAGGATTTTCTATGGGAGGCGGAGAAGTAGTGCGTTACATGACAGACTATGGAACGGATAAAATTGCAAAAGCTGTGTTGATCAGTTCCATAATTCCGTTGGTGAAGAAGAAAGATGATAATCCGGATGGTGTGCCCGAAGAGGCTCTTGACGGAATCAAAGATGCTTTACAGAACGATCGCGCTGGATTCCTAAAGGAAAAATTCCTAACCGGCTTTTATAATTATGATGACAACAAGGATAAGGTTAGCGAGGCTCAGTTAGAGTATGACTTTAGCATAGCGTCCCATGCTTCACCACGAGCAACGATTCAGGCGGCTTTATCTTGGATGCATACGGACTTTAGGCCTGAATTGAAAAATGTTACTGTGCCCACGCTTATTGTACATGGTGATGCGGATAATACCGTACCTCAGGCTACTTCTGCAGATCAAGCGGCAAAAGGGATTGCGGATAATCAATACGAAGTAATAAAAGATGCGCCACATGGGTTGAACCTTACGCATGCGGAAGAACTTAATCGTATTTTGATAGATTTTCTGAAGAAGTAATAACAAGATATTTTGAATAAAGCCGGGCCTTTGGCCTGGCTTTTTCGTTTCTAAAAATTAAAATGAGTATCAGAGTAAAGTTGATGAATGAAATATCTAGTGAACATATGTTTTATTATTGTAGTAAGCTGTTTGTTGGTGAATTGTAAACAAGTCAGAAAAGCTACTGATTTGATAACGAACCCTTCAGCAAGAGAACTGTATGCAAGGGATTTTGATGAAGACTCCGTATATTTTCCGCAATGGCAGAGGGCGTTTGATGCCAGCCGTAACGATAGTTTACGAATTGATTTGCCTTACTCGGAAACGGGCACTTATTTTTCTCAAAGTTATAGGTCTTACGCATATAATTTTCAACTTGAAAAAGGGGAGACCTTAATGGCAGAGGTTGAAACCGATTCCATTGGTAAAAAAGTATTTCTTGACTTGTACCGCACGACCACCGATTCTTTGTCGACCTTAAAGCACATAAAAAGTAACGATAAAGGAAAGGTTTCATTATCATACGTCGTAGAACAACCAGGAAATTATAAACTGATCGTTCAACCGGAAATGAGTATGACTACACGATTCTTTCTTAGACTGTATACTAAGCCTTTATTCGGTTTTCCCGTTGCGGGCAAAGACAATAAGGCAATTCAAAGTTTTTGGGGAGCTGCTAGAGATGGAGGCAAAAGGTTGCATGAAGGTCTAGATATTTTTGCGGACCGTGGTACACCGGTTTTGGCGGTGGCGGACGGTAGGGTTAGCTCTACAAGAAACCGGGGTTTGGGAGGAAAACAAGTTTGGCAAAGAACAGGCATTTTCGGGTATTCTTTATATTATGCGCATCTGGACAGTATATTAGTAAAATCAGGCGAAAACCTGAAAACCGGTGATACGCTAGGTTTGGTCGGGAATACTGGTAATGCTAGAACTACCAGTCCTCATCTTCATTTTGGCATTTACGAAGGCTACAATGGTGCTATGGATCCATTGCCGTTCGTGAAAACTTCAGAAATACCTGAGTTTGATTATTCGGAGGATTGGCAGGAATCCCCAATAATAATTATTAAAGCTGTTAGGGCAAATCTTAGGAATGCGCCAACTACCAGCGGTCAAAAAATTGGCGAGGCCATAAAAAATGATACAGTAGCCCTACTGGGTACAACCGATTCTTGGGCGCATATCCAGAATAAAAACGGTATGAAGTCATATGTGCATCTTAGTCTAACTTCCATACCTGAAACTATGGATTAGTTATTCGGCTTGTAAGCTTAATTTGGCCATTACGGGAAGATGGTCACTAATATGCTTGTTATTTTCCATCCGGTCATCTATGTGAAGGTAGTTTTCAACTTTCACTCCTTTAACAAAAATATAGTCTATGCGATGGTCCAGTACTCGTGAATGGTCAAACCCGCTAAATGTACCAGTAGGACCATAAAAAGGCTGTTGGGTAATTTCCTTGCCATCTGTCATTTCCTTTTTTAGAAATTGAATAGGTTCTGATTCTGGCTTCAAGTTAAAATCTCCAGTAAGCATCACGGGTATATTATCCGTATTTATCTCATTGATTTTTTTGATTATAAGTGCTGCGGATTTTTCACGGGCCTCCGTTCCTACATGGTCAAAATGCGTATTAAAAACCCAGAACCTTTGTTTGTTCATCTTGTTTTCAAATAGGCTATAGGTGCAAATTCGTTCCATAGCGGCATCCCAACCCACACTTATTTTTTCCGGTGTTGGTGACAACCAAAATGTATTGGACTGTAATAGATTATACTTTTTACTATTGTAAAGAATAGGGGAGAACTCGCCTTTTTTCTTACCGTCATCCCTACCTACACCAATGTAGTTATAGTTTTTTAGCGCCTCGTCCAAATAAGTTAATTGGCTAAACAGAACTTCCTGCATACCCACAAATTCGGGCGCATAATGCTGTAGCAGCTTAACCATAGGAGCTTTACGGTCGTTCCAATTGTTTACGGTATCGTTTACATTGTCATATTTAATATTGTAGCTCATTACTTTTATATCTTGGGCATGTGCTATGCTGAGAGTGAAAAATAGGAGCGAAGCAAAAAATGATTTTAAAGCCATATTTAGTTGAGATATATTCGTTTGCTAGGGCAATTTAAGTATTTTGTATTTCACTTCTCCCAATGGGAAATTAGGAAACTGTTATTTTAAATAATAGAAAAAGAAAAACCGTAAAATGAGTAGGCTGTATTATACGGCCCAAACATTTTACGGTAGTTTTTATTGTTCAAGAATGAACGGGATACTTTTAGTCTTCTCTACGGGAAGGCCTGCTGGAATTACCACGATTCCGGTTATTTGAATTCCTGTTGTTAGAATTTCCAGAACGATTTCTATTCCTGTTTCTATTTCTATTGTTTCTGGAGTTGTTTGAAGGGCGTCTTTGCTGAGGTCTTTTTTCCTCTGTAGTTTCTTCGCCTTCATCTCCATCAATAAATTGATGCTCCGGCATGCGAGGTACCTGTTGTTTGATCAACTTTTCAATATCTTTCAAATAAGCGCGTTCTTCCTTGTCGCAAAAGGAAAGGGCAATACCGCTGGCACTCGCACGTCCTGTTCTACCAATACGGTGCACATAGGTTTCCGGTACATTGGGCAAATCGTAATTTACCACTAAAGAGAGTTCTTCAACGTCAATTCCCCTTGCGGCAATATCCGTAGCGATCAAGACCCTTAATTTTCCGTCCTTAAAATCGCCTAAGGCTTTTTGTCTAGCGGTCTGCGATTTGTTACCGTGTATAGCGGCGGACTTTATATCTGCTTGTGCTAGTTTCTTGACTATTTTATTGGCGCCATGCTTTGTACGTGAAAACACTAAAACGGAATCCGTAGGACGCTCGTTGATTAGGTGCACCAATAACTTGGGCTTGTTAGGTTTGCTAACAAAATAAACACCTTGCTCTACTTTTTCGGCCGTGGCCTGTTGTGGTTTTATGGTAACCCGTTCAAAATCTCCTAAAAGCGTTCTGGAAAGCTCTACGATACTTGATGGCATCGTTGCCGAAAAGAAAAGCGATTGTCTCTGCTTGGGTAGCTTTGCAATGATTTTTTTAATATCGTGAATGAAACCCATATCCAGCATCTGGTCGGCTTCGTCCAAAACTACAAATTCAATATCCCGTAAAGAGATAATGTTCTGGTTCATTAGGTCTAATAACCGTCCTGGTGTGGCAATTAACGCATCCACCCCGTTGCGCAAAGCATTTACCTGTCGGGATTGCTTAACACCGCCAAAAATTACGGTATTCTTAATGTGGGTATGCTTACTGTAGGCCGTAAAGTTATCGGCTATTTGAATCGCTAGTTCGCGTGTAGGGGTAACGATAAGGGTTCGTATACGTCGTTTCCCTCTAGTTTGTTCTTGACTCTTGTGTAAATGATGTATAATAGGAATGCTGAACGCGGCAGTTTTTCCGGTTCCTGTCTGTGCAACTCCTAAAAGGTCTTTTTTGTTAAGTAAAATTGGAATGGCTTGTTCCTGTATGGGGGTCGGGTTTGTGTATCCTTGTTCCTCAATAGCTTTGAGTATAGGCAAAGCAATACCTAAATCTTTAAATGTCATGTATATTTAATAAGCGGCAAAGATACGGCTAATGTTTGGATAAGCCTATAAACACTAATTATAGACCCGCTACGGCAGCCTCTGCACACCGTTCACCGTCCATAGCGGCAGAAACTATTCCGCCTGCATAGCCACCACCTTCTCCGCAAGGAAAAAGCCCTTCCACTTCAGGGTGTTCCAGTTTTTCATTTCTGGGAATATTAACCGGAGATGATGTTCGGGATTCTACCCCTACGATATTCGCCTCAGCCGTGTAATACCCTTTCATCTTATCGCCAAAAGCTTTAAAACCTTGTCTGAGTCTTCCGCCGATCAGTTTTGGAAGTAGGGAATGTAACGGAGCGGAATTCAATCCAGGTTGATAGGAAGTGGGGTTGAGGTCCGCCGAAAGGTTTCCTTCTACAAAATCCGTTAGACGCTGTGCGGGTGCCGTTTGTGTTCTTCCGCCTGCGGTAAATGCCAATCGCTCCAAATCTTTCTGGTATTCCAGTCCCTTTAAGACCCCAAAACGTTCATATTTGTACAAATCTTCATCGGCATTGATCTCTACTACAATACCCGAATTGGCAAATTTGTTGTTTCGTTTTGAGGGAGACATACCGTTAACGACCACTTCTCCGGGAGCCGTTGCAGCCGGAACGATAAATCCGCCGGGACACATACAAAAAGAATACACTCCACGATTCTTTACTTGCTCTACCAAACTATATGCTGCAGCAGGAAGCAATTCATTGCGCTCGCCTGAACAATGGTATTGGATAGAATCGATTATATGTTGGGGATGTTCTACCCGAACGCCCATAGCAAAAGATTTGGCCTTCAGGCCGATTTTCTTGTTGTTCAGTAAATAATAGATATCCCGCGCGGAATGTCCCGTGGCGAGGATAACCCTATTCGCCTTCATTTCATTTCCGTTCTGCAACTGAAGACTTTCTATCTTGTTTTTTTTTACGGTGAAATTGGTAAGTCTTGTATTAAAATGGACTTCGCCGCCATGCTCGATAATGGTTTCCCTTATGTTCTGAACAATTTTAGGCAGCTTGTTGGTTCCGATATGTGGGTGTGCATCTACCAAAATTTCTTCCGTAGCGCCATGATGGACCAAACTTTCAAAAATACGGCGTACGTCTCCGCGTTTAAGGCTACGCGTGTATAATTTACCATCGGAGTAGGTGCCGGCACCACCTTCGCCAAAGCAGTAGTTGGAATCTTCGTTTACCGTATGGTCCTGATTGATGGCTTTTAGGTCCCGTCTCCTGTTTTGAACGTTGTTCCCGCGTTCTAGAACAATAGGTTTGTACCCAAGCTCCAAACAGCGTAGGGCGGCCCACATGCCCGCTGGGCCAAAACCAATGATATGAACTTCCTTGGCTTTGGAAACATCTTGGTACTTAAATTCGTAATCGGGAGCTTTTGAAGGTTTCTCGTTAATGTAGACCTCCATTTTGTAATTGAAATAGATGGTAGGTTTACGGGCATCAATAGATTTACGCAACACCTTAATGGTGATGTTCTTCTCGTCCTCACTCAAATATTTGGCGGTTTTCTGTAAGAGGATATTGGGCTTGCTTTCCTCTTTTAACGATACGCGTAACTGAATTCTTCTTACCATAATGCAAAGCTACTGCGCTTTATGGTATAAAAAAATGCATCCTACGAATTGTGGGATGCATTTTTGAACTTTAATTTGGGTTTGTTACGCTAGAACAGCACTGTTTTGGCGGCATTCTCTAGCTGCGGCTACCATTTCTATAAGGGCTTCCCTGGTTTCCGGCCAGTGTCTGGTCTTTAACCCGCAATCCGGATTGATCCAAAGCTGCTCTACCGGAATCTGTTTGGCAGCTTTTTCCATTAAAGCAACCATTTCCGCCCTTTCCGGAACTCTTGGTGAGTGAATGTCATACACTCCCGGTCCAATCTCGTTGGGATATTTAAAAGTTGCAAAAACATCTAAAAGTTCCATTTGCGATCGCGAACACTCAATGGTTATGACATCTGCATCCATATCCGCTATATTGGAAATGATATCATTGAACTCGGAATAGCACATGTGGGTGTGGATTTGCGTTTCATCCTTTACACCACTAGCGGAAATTCTAAATGCCTTTATGGCCCAGTTCAAATAGGTATCCCAATCTTCTTTACGTAAGGGTAGCCCTTCTCTAATAGCGGGTTCATCAATTTGAATTACCTGTAACCCGGCCTTTTCAAGGTCTACAACTTCATCCCGGATGGCCAACGCAATCTGTGTACAGGTTTCAGAACGTGCTTGGTCATTACGCACAAAGGACCACTGTAAAATGGTAACCGGGCCGGTCAACATTCCCTTTACGGGTTTCTTGGTCAACGATTGTGCAAAAGCGGACCATTTGACCGTCATAGGCGCTTCCCTGGACACATCTCCATAAATAATCGGAGGTTTTACACACCTACTACCGTAGCTCTGTACCCAACCAAAGCTGGTAAAAGCAAACCCGTTTAGTTGTTCCCCAAAGTATTCTACCATGTCGTTTCGCTCAAATTCACCATGTACAAGTACGTCTAGACCCGTACGCTCTTGGAATTCTATGGTTTCCTTTGTTTCCTTTTCCAAAAGAACATTGTACTCCTCAGCAGATAGGTTTCCTTTTTTGAAATTGGCCCTCCAGCTACGTACCTCTTTGGTTTGTGGAAAAGAACCAATGGTAGTGGTAGGGAACAAAGGAAGGTCTAAAGCTTCTTTCTGAAGTTTCTGTCGGGTTGGGAATGTGCTTTCCCTTTGGTCGTCTTTGGCGGTAAGGGCGCTTACGCGTTGTTTTACTTTTTGATTATGAATTAGCGTTGCCGTTTTTTTATTGGCAAGCGCTTCGCTATTCTTTTTTAGCTTTTCCAGACTTCCGGAAAGGTTCTCTTTATTGGCCAACTGTTTGATCGTGGCAACTTCTTCTAATTTTTGTTTGGCGAAAGCCAGCCATTGTTTGATTTCTTCGTTTAGATTCTTTTCATTTGATTCTAAATCCAAATCGCAAGGGGAGTGTAACAAGGAACAGGAAGGCGCAATAAGAACGCGTTCGGCACCCACATGGTCAATTGCTTTTTGAACCAGTTTAAGGGATTGCTCATAGTCGTTTTTCCAGATATTTCTACCATCAACTACTCCTAAAGATAAATGAGTGTAACTATTTAGTTTATTTGATTCTATAATATCATCTAATTGCAACGGGCAGCGTACTAAATCTAAGTGTAAAGTGTGTACAGGTAGAGCTAATGCTGTATCTATATTTTCGCCAAAACAGTCAAAATAATTGGCGACCGTTAATTTTAAACTAGGGAATTTGTTGGCGAAATATGAATAGGTTTGATGTATGGCGCGCTGCTCTTTTTCCGTAAGGTTGAGCGCCAAATAAGGTTCGTCAAATTGAATGTATTCCGCATCAACATCAACCAATTGCTGAAGAATTTCTTCATACGCGGGAAGAAGTCTTTCTAAAAGGTCTATTCTATGAAAGCCATTTTCCTTTTCTTTTCCCAATAGAAGGAAAGAAACAGGGCCGATCAGTACCGGTTTGGTTTTGATGCCTAAGTCTAGTGCTTCTTTGTACTCGTTTATGATTTTATCCGGAGAAACATTAAACACTTGGTTTTTAGTAAATTCTGGAACAATGTAATGGTAGTTAGTGTCAAACCACTTGGTCATTTCCATAGCGGTAATATCCGCTCCATCTTGTTGAATACCCCTTGCCATGGCAAAATAAAGGTCATGGCCGGAGAAAGACGGGTTGTTTGCCAGTGCAGTATAGCGCTCTGGAATACACCCTAAGGTTGTAGAAAGGTCCAATACTTGGTCGTAAAGGGAGAAGTCGTTACTCGGAATCAGGTCTATGCCCTGTTCTTTTTGTAACAACCAGTTTTCTTTCCGGATGTTTTTTGCCGTAGCCAACAAGGATTCAAGGTCTGTTTTTCCAGACCAATATTGTTCTAGGGCTCTTTTTAATTCTCTTTTACTTCCAATTCGGGGATAACCAAGGTTGGTAGTTTTCATTCTGTTGTTTTTCAATTAATATCTATGCAAAGCTATTGTAAAGGATATTTTATCCATAATTATGATTTTAATTAAGAATATTTAACTGTAAACAGGTATTTTTAAAGTGTAAATGAAAAGTAAATGTTCTATAAAGGATGTTTTAAAGACGATTTATCTATGGAAAATTTGGATTTGACCGATTTGAAATTATTAAAACAGCTTCAAAAAAACTCGAATATTACTACAAAAGAGCTGGCAGCTAATGTTAATCTATCTCCAACCCCGGTTTATGAGCGAGTGCGAAAATTGGAAAAAGAGGGGTATATTAAAGGGTATTCCGCTTTGTTGGATGCAGGAAAAATGGGGCTAGAGCTGATTGTTTTTTGTGATATCACCTTAAAACAACATACAAAGGATATTGGAAATCAATTTGTTGAGGATATTTGCGCAGTAAAGGAAGTAACGGAATGTTATAATATTTCCGGCGATTATGATTTTAGGCTGAAAGTGTTGGTGCGTGATATGAAGCATTATCAGGACTTTGTAATCAACACCTTGGGGGCTGTAAATAATATAGGGAGTGCGCATAGCACTTTTGTAATTGGGACTATAAAACAAGGGTATGGTGTTCCGTTTTAGTAGATGCGGACTGCAGTTTGGGGCGGTTTATCTACAGTTGGGTCATATTCATTTTTAAAATGGGCTATGGTTGGGCATCTTTACATCGCTAATTGGCATGGATGTTTTTTAGAAAACAAGAAAAATGGGTGGCAGTAGGATTTTAAAGGAGCTCTTTTGGGGTTTTGTTATCGGGAACATAGTGTTTTTTGGGTTTAATGCATATTGGTATTTTACCAATGAGCAAAGATTTGAATTGATTTTCGAAGATGTCTGGCGGGAGTATATGGTGAACATCATATTTTCGGTGGTGTTGTATATTGTAAATATGTATTGGTTCTATTTTCTTTTGAGGAAATATGAAAGAAATATATATACCATAAAGCGAATGGTGTTCGCGGTCTTGGGAAATGCGGTTATATCCTGTTTTGGTGTTTTTGTAGCCACTTTTATTGCAATGGTTTCTCTCTATGGTAAGTCCGTTCAAGAGGCTTTGGGATATCATTCAACGGATAATTACCTGCGTTCTACTGCAATTTCCCTGATAATAGCTATGGTTTTTTACGCTATCTATTATTACAGGTATAGGCAAGAAAATAAGGTAAAGGAGCAAAAAATAATAGCCAATACGGCATCGGCAAAATTTGATGCATTAAAGAATCAATTAGATCCTCATTTTTTGTTCAACAGTTTAAATGTGTTGTCTAGTCTTATAGAGGAAGACCCGTATCAAGCACAAAAGTTTACTTCTTCTTTATCAAAGGTTTATAGGTATGTACTTGAACAAAAAAGTAAAGACCTGGTTTTGGTTGATGAGGAGCTTAAATTTGCCAGAACGTACGTGCAACTCTTGAAAATGCGATTTGAGGACAGTATTGTTTTTGATATCCCAGAAGCAGCCTTGAACCCGGAATCCAAGATAGTGCCATTGTCACTTCAGTTATTGATTGAAAATGCGGTAAAACATAATGTGGTAACCTCTAGCAAGCCACTACGTTTACAGGTGTTTGAGCAAGAAGGAGAACTGATTGTAATTAATAACTTGCAGGAGAAACAGGTGGTAAAGAAGAGCAGTGGTGTGGGCTTGTATAATATACGTGAGCGCTATGCCCTTTTAACGGACAGGAAAGTTCATATAGATAAAACGGCAACCGAGTTCAGTGTCAAGTTGCCTATACTTTTAAAACAAATTTCAACTATGGAGGTGCAACAAGAGTATATTCAGGATAAACGCTATGAGAAGGCAAAAGAGCGTGTGGAGGCTATTAAAGGGTTTTACGGTAATTTATTGGCGTATTGTATTGTAATCCCCTTCTTGGCTTTTTTGAATTATAGGACGACCAGTTTTCCGTGGGTTATTTTTCCTGTAATGGGATGGGGTTTTGGAGTGGCTATGCACGCTATGGAAGCTTTTGGTACCAATCCGCTGTGGGGAAAACGCTGGGAGGAAAAAAAGATGCGGGAGTATATGGATGATGAAAACTTTTAGTTCGGCTGTAGTGGTGATTTATAACTTAAACGAATAGTTTGCAATTCGGTCTTAAAAAATTACAGTTCAGGAAGTAATATTTTAAAAATGGAGCATTTTGGACGAATTTTGACCCAGTAAACAATAACCGATAAAACACTTAAATTATGGATAGGGAAAGTAAATACATTAGAGCAAAAGAAAGGGTTGAGGCAGAGACGAAATTTTATACAGGGTTAATTTCCTATGTAGTGGCCATAAGCTTTTTGGCGGTCGTAAATTATTTGACGAACGGCTTTGCTTACCCTTGGTTTCTTTGGGCTGCATTTGGTTGGGGAATAGGTGTTGTTGTGGGTGCGATAAAAACGTTCGGAAATAATTCGTTGTTTGGGCGTGATTGGGAAGAGCGCAAAATAAAGCAGTTTATGCAGGAGGATGAGCAGAGAACTAAATGGCAGTAAGTATAATGTTAAAACAAATTAAAATGCATCAATCATTAGATAGAAGGAGTAAACAGGCTAGGGCAAAGAAACAGGTGGAGCGATTAAAAGGGTTTTATATTCATTTAACTGTGTTTGTTTTGGTGAATATCATGGTTATGACCGGAGCTGTAATCGGTAACATGAACAATGGCGAGAGTTTTACAGAGGCGTTCTTTAATTTCGGAACGTTTTCTACATTCTTCTTTTGGGGAATAGGGGTTTTGTTTCATGGTTTTAAGGTGTTCTCGTATAATCCTTTCTTTGGTAAAAAATGGGAGGAGCGCCAAATTCAGAAATATATGGAGGCCGATAAAAACGAAATGAAGAAGTACTTTTAGGTAACTAGATTTGAACCAATCCAACCCAGTATGAAGACCATAATTATAGAAGATGAAAAGCCTGCGGCAAGGCGGTTATCACGTTTGTTGTTGAATTTAGGTGTAGAGGTGTCGCAAATGCTTCACTCTGTTGAAGAGGCTGTTGAGTGGTTTCAAAGTAATACGCATCCTGATCTTATATTCTTGGATATTCAGCTGTCGGACGGACTTTCGTTTGAGATTTTTGACGTTGTAGAGGTGAAAAGTGCTATAATATTTACAACGGCCTATGATGAATATGCGCTACAGGCTTTTAAGTTGAATAGCATTGATTATTTGTTGAAACCCATAGATGATGAGGAGCTGGAGGCGGCTGTTGAAAAATATAGGTCCTTAAGGCCTGAAACCAAACCTATGACGCTCAACTTTGACGATATAAAAAACCTCTTGGTAAACCCGTTGGAGCGGGAATATAAAAAACGATTCACGGCAAGGGTGGGGCAGCACTTAAAAATAATCAATGCAGATGAAGTTGAAAGTTTTTATAGTGAAAACAAAGGAACTTATGCGGCAACTTCGGATGGTAGAAATTACCTTTTGGACACCACCTTGGAAAATCTGGAAAATGAATTGGAACCTCAAACTTTCTTTCGGGTGAGTCGTAAATTTTACATCAATATAAATCATATAAAAGACATTGTTTCTTACACTAATTCTCGGCTTCAAATCAAGTTAAATCACTTTAATGAGCAAGAAATCATTGTAAGTAGAGAGCGCGTCAAAGACTTTAAGTTATGGTTGGAGTAAAGTGATTTAATAGTTTTATTTAAAGTTAATTAATGGTGTGTATAGATTTTTCTTATAGTGCTTATTTTAGCAAAAAATCTATTTTTCTACACGATTTTCATCAAAAGATGAAGGAAGTAACTTTGGAATTAGTTTTATAAAAATGGGCAAGAGCACGGCACCTCCCGGAAGTATAAAAATAGCTAAGGAAGGTATGCTTTTAAAAATATCGATCAGTTGATTTTGTACCTTTTTCTTTTCTTCCGGGGTAAGATCTTTTAAGGTAGATTTTGAAATGAGGTAGACCAATTCTTTGCTTTCGGATAGTTCTTTTTGTAAGCGCTTGCTATTTCTTAAAATCAGTTTATTTACCATTTTGGACATGTTATCATAAAACTGAATCGCTAGATTGGTGTCTTTTAAAAAGGGTATAGTTTTAGAATTTTTTATAAAGAAAATTTTAATTTCCTCAAGGGAATTAAGAATATCCTTTTCTGCTAATTTCAAGTCCTTGCCAAGACCAAATATAAACTCTGATTCTTGGTATTCTAAAGACTTGTCTTCCCATACCGCTAAACAGGCTACATCTAAAAAATATCGGTTTTCAATTTCGGAACGGTTCTCAAGTAGTTTTTCACGGTATGAACCGTCAAAATTTTGGGAATCAATTTCAATAAAGGTCAATGAGGACGCAAATAGTTGTGCCAAACGCTCATCGCTCTTGTTCTTTTCTTTGGAGCTTAGGGCGTGATAGGTAATGTTTATGGTAAGGTACTCTACCAATTGTGCCTGCTCTCTTATGTTTATAGAATTGCATAAGTACCGCTTGAATAGAAGGACATCTATAAATAATAATGAATTGGTAATAATGCTGTTGAATGTCTTGCTAATTAAGTTATCTCCAAGAGAAACTCTAGAATCTATTAGTTTTTCTAACTGCGCAGCCGTTTGTGAGCCGGTAAGTATTTTGCTAAGAAGAGAAATATGACCAATCTCTAATTCTTTATAAAACCGAAAAATTTCTTCTAGAAAAGCCTTGAAGTCCGTTTTGCTGGTCTCCAGGGTGTAGGTACCGTAGAGTGCGTTTAGAAGGTTGATTTTTGCACACTCATCTTCGGAAAGTTTATGTTCGGCAACAATGAATTGTGGAATACCCATGTTGATACCGTAAACGAAACCGGTGCTTCTTAAGTCACGGTAGAGTGTATCAAAACTAGAGTAGCGGTCTCGCTCTTTTTCTACAAGCGAACCGAATTTATTGATCCAACCTGAAGCCGAAGGGTTCATAGTTTTATTGGTTTTTAGAGTGCCAAATTACGCTAAAATGAATAAAAACAATCCTCGTTGGGAATAGAATATGTTTAGATAGCCCATTTTTAAAAACGTAGGTGTATATGGGGTTGGGTATTGTCAAATTACTAATAATGAGAGGATTCAATTATGTATAAAAAGTAATAGGGCTTCTAAGGGAAATGTTTCCGCTGTATTTCATTTAACATTTTATTAACATTTAAAACCAAACCCTGCTATTAAAGTCCCGTAAGTAGGGGTGAATTAATAATCATTAAAAACTTAAAAATGAAAAAGACAAAATTTTTATTTGGCATGGGAATCCTCGCCGTTGTTGGTGCGGTTCTAGTGGCTGCGGATCATATTGATGCGCCAGGAACAACGGGCAATACTGCGGATATTGCGGATTTCTACGGATTTGAATCGCCTTCTAATCCAGAGAATACGGTATTTATTATAGATCTACAGACCAACGTACTTCCTGATTTGGCATATGGAACATTTGATGAAGATGTATTAACGGAAATCAATATAGATACAAATAATGACTTAATAGAGGATTTGGTTATTCAGGCCATCCCTAGAAAAGATACCATGTATTTCTTTGGTCCTGTTGTTCCTGCTGAAACCGGAAAAACCAGTGGTGTTATGGTTGGCACTCCATTAGGGCAAGTTGCTATATCTGGAGAAAGTGCATTAACGACTACTACAGAAGACGGTGTTTCTCTTTTTGCCGGACCAAGACAAGATGCTTTCTTTTTTGATTTTGGACAATTCAATAAAGTAATTGGCGGTACTGCACCAGAAGGTTTTTTACCAGAGGGCGAGGCTGTAGATACTTTTGATGGAGCCAATACAATGGCTTTGGTGTTGGAGATTCCTAATAGCATTCTAGGAGAAACTACGGCAACTAACGCATTAGGCTTAAAAGTGTACAAAACTTGGGTAACTACCAATAGAAAACAATAATAACTAATCTTAAAATCAATAAAAATGAAATTACATACTTTAAAATATATGTTTCTCTCGCTTTGTGCAGCTACCATGTTTGTTGCTTGCGATGATGATGACGCTTTAGAAATGGTAGAGACCAGCTGTACGGATGGTGTTATGAACGGTACCGAAACCGGTGTAGATTGTGGTGGTACTTCTTGTCAGCCGTGCGAAGATGGTGGCGGTGATGGAGATGGTGGTGACGGAATGATGGTTACACCTCCGGATTTTTCAGGAACCTACGCTCAAGTAGATTTTATGGGTAGACCAGGAATCAATACAGTATTGAGTATTCCTGATTTTAAAGATCCTTACAACCAGGCTGTACCGTCTACTATAGCTGAGTTTTATCAAAAAGATTTTGAAAATAGATTAGAAGGTTTGCATGATGTGTATGCAGAGTTGTTAGGTCTTAACCCGGAGGACGTTAATTATCAGCCTAATATTTTAGGAGATATTTTGAATGGTCCTGATAAGGATGGTTTTACTGACAATCCTGTGAGTGCGGAACTTTTAACCACAATTCTAGCGAACGATGTTCTGGAAGTTGCTCCAGATTTGCCAACTACCTATTTTAACCCGGGTACGGGTGCTCCAAATTATGAAGGAGCTATTGGTTTAACGGGTAGAACGTTACAAGATGATGTTATTGATGTTTCTCTAATTCTACTATTTGGTGGAGGTGATGGAGCACGTTTTAACGGACAAGAAGTAGAAGGTGTAGGTACTTTTCCAAGATTAGTTTCGGATGGTGTTGCTTTTACTGCACAACCTACAGATACATTCCCGTATTTGGGAGCTCCTGAATAAGGCGCAAGTCTATGAAAAAGAAGGAGTGGGGAGGATGGTAATCCCGTCCTCCCTTTTTTTAAACAATAATTTCCGAACCTTAAAAACTTGAAGATGAAATACATTACCCTTTCCCTATGCATTGTGTTGCTTTTTCTTTCCTCATGTAAAACCGAGGGAGAAGACCTGTTGACACATAAGGAAGATTATAACAAATATTTGACCTCTCAACCGGCCAACACAACTTCAAAGTATTTTGAACTTTGGAATTCAAAGATAAAACCGGATAGCTCGCAACTTATGAGCTTTGGTATAGTAGGAGGGGAGTATAACCGGTATTTTCAAAATACAGGAGACATACAGTACTTAAAAAAGGCCGAGCAGGTTCTGAAAAAAGCGGTAGATATAGCCGCTATAGGAAAGGCCGGTTATTATAGGGCTTTGGCCAGAAATTATGTATCGCAGCACCGTTTTAGAGAGGCCGCGCAACTTGCAGATTCAGCACGAACGGTAAACAGTGGAGTAGACCAAACTTTAGGGCTTTTGTTTGATGTGAATATGGAACTGGGTAACTACAGTAAAGCTGAAAGTTACTTGGATAGTTTAAAGAACATGAACGATTTTGGATATCTCATTCGATTGGCAAAATGGAATGATTACAAAGGCGACTTGGATACTACCATACGGTTTATGGAAAAGGCAAAACAAAAGGCCGATGATTCAAAAAATAAAGAGTTAAGGCTATGGGCTTACACCAATTTGGCAGACTATTACGGTCATGCCGGAAGAATTGAAGACTCATACAAGCACTACTTAAAAGCATTGGAGTTAGATCCTGGTAACGCATATGCCAAGAAGGGAATAGCATGGATCGTGTTCTCGCACGAAAAAAAAGCAGAGGAAGCCATGCGTATTCTTGATTCTGTTACAAAAACTTACAAAGCGCCGGATTATTATTTGTTGAAGGCCGAGATTGCAGATTTTATGGGAGATGATTTAAAAAGTCTATCCAATTTTGATGCATATTTTGAAATGGTGAAAAACCCGGCATATGGAGATATGTACAATGCCTATAACGTTTCACTTTATTTAGATCGTACGGACCAGTTTGATAAAGCATTGCAGCTCTCAAGAGAGGAAGTGGGTAATAGGCCTACTCCTGAAGCCTATAGTTTGTTAGCGTATAGTCATTTCAAAAAGGGAGATAAAGAGAAAGCCTTGGAAATTGTTCAAGAGTATATTGAAGGCAAAACTTTTGAACCCGGTATACTACTTTATGCGGCTGAAATTTATAAGGCGACCGGACAGGTAGAAAAGGCCGAAGAAATAAAAGCAGAATTGGTTGGTGCAGTTTATGAATTAGGACCTTCGTCAGAAAAAAGTATTATGAATTTGTAAAAGATAAATGGCTTGTTGAGGTTTTACTTCGCAACTGTTTGATTTTCACAGAGGTTTTTAGATTAGAGTTGTTGTTTAAGGTGTCAAAACAGTAGTTTTGGCACCTTTTTTAATGAAAAAAACAAATTAATTGTGTTTTTTTTAACTTTAGTGTAGGAAATTTCAAAACTAATTATTATGTTTACCTTCCAAATTACACATATGCTATTCTATGGTATTATACTATACCTTGAATAAGAACGATTTAACCTAAATAGTCCCCAAAATTAGTAGTGTTATGGAATACATTCTTTTCTTCGCTTGGCTTTCATTTATGTCTATTTTATTATACCGCGTCGTAATAGCTCGACGAGCCCTTAGAAAATCCCTTAAAACTGAAAAATAACCGTTATCGTTTTCTACGATAATACAGAATTGATGGGAGAGTTACATTTTGTTGGAACTCACAACATAAGTTGATACTATACGCGTATTTTCTGTTTAAGCTGTGTTTTTGCTCATTTCCGTCCTTATTTCAACCAAGATCTAATTAGAACGGGCAATAGCAGTAAATCCAGCACCAGTGCGGTTAATAAGGTTACACTTACCAATAAACCAATAGTAACGCTTGGGGCATGCGCCGAGAATAGTAAGATTGAAAAGCCAAAGAACAAGGTAAGCGTAGTTATTATTAACGCTCTACCGGTTTCCGAAAAAGTTATGTTTAGGGCTTCTTCTTTGTCCAACCCTCTATCTCTACATAACTTGTACCTTCCTAAAAAGTGAATGGTGTCATCTACGGCAATTCCAAAAACAATAGCAAAAACAACGGAAATTGTAGATTCCAAGGGAATACCGAAATATCCTAACAAAGCCCCTGCAAACAAAAGGGGAACTAGGTTGGGCAGTAATGAAATTAGTAGCAGTTTGTAGTTTCTGAAAAGAAGGGTCATAATAAGAGCTACAATCAGTAAACCTGCTAAAAGCCCGGATATGAGGCTATCTTGAATGTAATAAGAGTTTTTATCCAAGAGCACCCCACTTCCCGTAAGTTTAAATTTTACTTTGGAGGAGTCAGTTTGACTTGCGATAAAATTGTCGAATCTTTTATATAGTAGATTTAGAGTATCTGTGCCAACATCTAGCACTCTCGCCTTTATTCTGGCTTTGGTCTCGTTTCCGTTTACATATTTATTGTACTGTTTACGGCCCATTTTTTTGATGTCTCTTTTATAGATATCAAAAGTCTTATGGTCTTTGGGCAGTGTAAAATATTCCCTTTTATTTAGGTTGTGAGCTTTGTTAAGGGCTTTGTAAAATGTTGTAACGGATTGTATGTTTTTTATAGGTGCCTCTTGCGTCAGTTGTTGCTCTGCCATCTCAATTTGTTGGATTACATCAAAATCGGATATTTTACTGCTACCTTGGGTCATGATAGCCACTTCTAATGGCCTAAAACCGGAATAGTGGTCTTGAAAGAATTGAAAATCTGTGGCAATAGGGCTATTGGTCGGTAAGCTTTCTTTAATTTGATAGTTGGTATCTATTTTGGTAACTCCAAATGCACAGACTAGTGTAAATATAAAACTTCCGTAAAGTATAGGTCGGTGTCTTTTCTTGGTGAAATCATTCACCTTGCCCAGTAGCCCAGGCCATAGGTTAGATGTTGTCTCCTTAGGTAATAATAGCTCTTTTTTTGGTAGTAATATAAGAGCACTAGTTAGAAAAATTACTGTAACAAAAGCTGTTAAGACTCCCAAAGCAGCATTTGTACCAAAATCACTAATACTACTGGATTTTGACGTTAGTAATGATGCGAACCCTATTGCGGTAGTGGCAGAGGTTAAAAGCGTTGAGGTACCTACTTCTTTTAGTGCAGATAATAACGCGTTCTCTTTGGAAAGCCCTGCCTTAAGTTTGTTTAGATAATCATCTACGATATGGATTACATCAGAAGTGCCCACTATGAGCATTAAAATAGGGTAGAAAGCGGCCATTGCATTAAGCTCCTTTCCTAATACGGACAATAGCCCCATAAAGATCAAGAGCGCTATGGTTATAGAAAACAAGGCTATGAAAACAATGATGACTTTGCGGTAAATCAACAGTAAAACAATGAATATCAAGAGAATGGAGGCGATACTTGTTTTTATCACCTCTTGTTTTTGCATGGCCACCAACGCCTCATAAAAATAGGCGCGGCCCAAAAGGTGATGGTCGGGTAACTCATATTTAGCCAACAGTGCTCTAACTTCGGTCAAAAGAACAATGCTTTGCTCGTAGTCAAGTTTGTTCTCCGTTTCCAATGCCAGTACCAAAGACGTGGCATTTTCATCTATTAGCGCATTAACATATAGGTTGTCTTCCTGTATTTTTTCTAGATCCGTTTTATATTGAGAAGGGTCATCTAAATGGATAATGGGTAATTTGGTATAACCAAATGAGGTTTTTAAGGGATAAAAAAGAGTTGTTAGAGATTGGGATTCGGTTACGTATGGCAGCTTTCGGGCTTCTTTTGATAGTTCATGAAAACGTTCTAAAAACTCTTCTTCAAAAACACCGGAATTATTTTCTACGGCAACTAGTAGAAAATTATCATCGGTACCAAATTCCTCAATAAATTCATTATAAAAAACAAGGTCCGGGTCTCCTTGTGGGAAAAACTGACTAAAATCAAAAGAGAACTTTAAATCATTAAGAGACATTGCCGCTAAAACACTCAAAACACCAAAGGCAAGGAGTACGGTTTTCTTTAAAGCAAGTAATTTATGCATATGGAATATCTGCTGAACAATTATAGCGCTAAATTACCCCATTCAAAGACGATAATCAATTACTTTACTAAAACATAAGGTATCTTAAAACAAAGAATGACCAACATACAGAGAATATTACCCGCCTTGTTGCTTTGCTTAAGCGTTAATTTTGTAATCGCTCAAAAGCAGCAACAAAGTAGTCAAGACTCCATTGTCAAGAATTTAAAAATTTCTGCTTTTCCCGTAGCATTTTATACACCGGAAACCGCTTTTGGGTTTGGAGGAATAGGTATTGCCAATTTTTGGCTCAGAAACGAACAGAGAGAAACGAGGCCTTCATCCATACAGTTGGGCTTAAGCTATACTACCAAGAGTCAATTTTTACTATATATGCCTTTTGAGTTTTATAAGGATAATGAGAAATGGCGTTTTTTGGGTGAATTGGGTTTTTATAAGTACTTCTATAATTTTTATGGAGTTGGAATTGATAGTAAGGAGGAGGACGAAGAAGTCTACGAGGTTACTTTTCCTAGGGCTCGCTTGGCTTTGATGCGTGAGGTACTTCCCAGTTTTTCTATAGGATTGGGTTATGAGTTTGATAGCTTTAGTAGTCTGAAAATTAAAGAGGATGGAATTTTAGAAGCCTCGGACGTTCCAGGAAAGAAAGACGGTACAATATCAAACATTGGTATACAGGCGTTTTACGATACACGGGATAACATCTTTTTTCCAACCAAAGGATTTTATATTCAGGGAAGCATTTATACTTCTAGTAAAATTTTGGGTTCTAGCTTTAAGTATTCCAAATTTCAATTGGATAATCGCTTTTATCAGAAGGTGGGAAAAAAACAGGTAGTTGCTGCCAATGTTTTTTTAGGGGGAAGTAGTAAGAGCACTCCTTTTTACGATTTGTTTTATTTGGGATCCCCGCGTACCCGAGGTATCAACAACAGAAGATTTCAGGATAATTCGGAATTGAGTATGGCTTTGGAATATAGATTTCCAATTGCCGGAAGATTTGGTGGAGCGGTCTTTGGTTCTACTGGAACGGTAGCGCCCTCGTTTGACAATCTATTTTCATCGGCCTATAAAAATGCGGCAGGAGTAGGGCTTCGGTACATTATCAATAAGAGAGATGGTGTGCGTATACGCGCAGATTATGGTATGTCTAGCGAAGGAGGTAATTTCTATTTTACGATAAAAGAAGCATTCTAGGAACGGGGTTTAAAGGTTGGTCCAATTATCTAAATCCAAGGTCCAATCATAATCTTTATACTTTAAATCAATATTTTTTGTAGTTGGAATAATATTAAATTCCTTTAAAATATCCTTCACCCCACTTTTACAACCAAAATCTCCCCTAAACCAACTGAATAGGGAGGTCATAGCTACTTCTCCGGTTTTTTGGTTATAAGAAGAGGTCTTTGTTAAATGTGCGGCGGTACTTTGGTTGAGCTGTTCGTTTAGCTTGTCCGGATTGTATATCGCAACTGGCGGACAGTCTTTTGCTCCACAATTTAGTGCAAAATGAACTCTGTAGTCCCTTTGGTCTACCCTTAGTTTCCGTTCAAATTTATTCGGGAACCATTTACGTATAAGGCCCAGTCCCAAGTTCCACTGCGATTTTCTAATAATACCGTGCTCTATTTTCTCAAAAGAAACCAGCCGGCCCGCTATGGGTATTTGTTCTGAACTGAAAAAAGTTCTTCGGTCCTCATATTTTTCCGGGTAGTTGGATAGAATAACTTGAATATAGGCATTGTAAATATTGACCCAAAAGGCTATTTTTTTTTCATCCGTGTTTAGACCTTCTTCCAGATTTTCTAAAGTGGTATTGTAAAGTTGGGTTTGTATGTCATTAGTCTCCTGGTTATTACGTACCCTAGTTAAAAAGGTTTCCGAGAGTATATTCAGGTCTAAAATTTTGCTATTGTCCATTTGACCATAAATGGGGGCAATGAGCAAAATAAAGAATAATAAAATAACAGGACTTTTATATTGGATATCGTTCATGGGTTCTTGTTTAGAATTGTACTATTGTTACCTACGTAATATTGGAAACAAAGGTTTGGTTGCTAATTATAGCGAAACCTTTCTTTTAAAGTTACGTAGATATGGTTTGTAAGAGCAATTTTATTGATTAACAAATTAGCTCTTGAAAAAACTTATACAACGCTATGATATCCATTGTTATACCTGCTCACAACGAAAGGCAGAATTTGTCACATCTACTACCTTCACTTGAATTAAATTCTAACGGGGTTGTTTTTGAGGTTATTGTGGTGCTTTCTTGTGATAGCATGGATGGCTCGGAGAACTTGGAGGTCTCTTCACATATTTCATTTGTTAGATGTAAAGACAGGGGTAGGGCGGTACAAATGAATACAGGTGCTGCTTTGGCAAAGGGGACTATTTTGGCGTTTTTGCATGCAGATGTAAGACCCCCCAAAACATTTTTATGTGATATAGAAAATGCATTGAGAGGAAAATATGAGGCTGGATTTTTTTCGTACCAGTTTGATAAAAAGAGTTTTTTGTTGAATATAAACGCTTCATTTACCGGTAAGGATGGCATCTTTACGGGTGGAGGAGATCAATGCCTATTTATAGAACGCTCTACTTTTGATCTGCTCGGCAAATTTAATGAGCGGCAGATTTTGATGGAGGATTTTGAATTTTTTAAACGAATGAAAAAAAATCATATTCCGTACACCATCGTAAACAGTGATTTAATTGTTTCTGCTAGAAAATATGAAAGTAACTCCTACCTGCGCGTAAACCTAACAAATCTATTACTTGTAATTCTCTTTAGAATGGGGCTTCCTTCCAATAGGCTAAAATTTGTCCACAATTCACTTCTTAATAGGGACTATCAACATAAGACATGATAATTATTTGCGTATATAGCACAATCCTATGAATAAAAAGAGCTTTGCCGTTAATGGCAAAGCTCTTTTAGCTCAGAGTTATAATCTATTATGAAGATGCTACTGCTCCTAATGTATAGAGCTGCTCTAAATTAGGTGATTCACTACCACCTGCTGGCTCAAGTGTAATACCAAAAGCTTCGGTCTGGTTTGGATTGTCCAAAGTAAAAATCTTGTTTTCGTCTTCGGTGAAATCCTCTAGAAGTCCCATGCTGGTAGGCGTTAAAGGGTCTAGTTTTAGAGACCATACTTGGTACACCATACCGTCCGGAGGTTCCGGTAAACCTTGCGCATCTATATACACTTTGTCTTCCTTCTGGTTCCAATACGCCTTGGCATAGGAGGTAGGAGAAACTTCTTGACCGCCCAAAGGTGTAAGGATAATGTCTTTATCCCTAAGTTTAGTTAACAACTCATTGGTACTGGCCAATGATCCCCGTGCCTCAAAAATTTGCTGCTCCAGAATTTGGTTCTGTTGTTCAACAATATTAATATCTGATTTAAGTTGTGTATTTTCATTGTAGAACCACGCCACACCAACACCCAATAAAATGGCAGCGGCCCAACCTGTATAACTGCTCCAATTGGATTTTTCCTTAGGAAACTGAACTACTTTAGTGTCTTTTCTTTCACCAATACGTACCTTAACATCATCAAAACCTTTTCTTTTGGCCAATTTTGGAGCAACGGTTTTGGTCAACTCCAAAATAGATGCTTCTATAGCCAATATCTCTTCTCGTATTTCAGTATACTCACGAGCATATTGAAACACCTCCATATTTTGTTCTTCCGTGAGCGCTCCCGCCACGTAAAGTTCCAAAATTCCCGATGCTATATATTTGTCTACTTCCATTCTAATGTAACATTTTTCCGTAATTGGGAAATACAGCTTCTATTTCGTGTTTTTACGGTGCCTAAGGGAATATCCAGCTCTTTTGATGCTTCTGTTTGGGTGTAACCCTTAAAATAAAGCATTTCAATAATCTCCAGACATTTTTCCTTAAGGTTCAAAACCAATTTTTTAAGCGCGGAAGTGTCTATCTCTTCTTTGTCTTCTTCAGGACTATCCGCTCTGTTCAAAATACCTACGAAGTAATCTGCCGATAGGTTTTTTTTCTGGTCTTTATAGGATTTTGAGCGCACTTTATCGATGGCAGCATTTCGGGCAATATTCAAAATCCATGTAAAAAAACGTCCTTTTGAAGCATTGTAGCTGTCCGAATTGTTCCAAACCTTGGCAAAAACATCCTGACAGATTTCCTCTGATA
Organism: Zobellia russellii; assembly: GCF_044597075.1. NCBI lineage: Bacteria > Pseudomonadati > Bacteroidota > Flavobacteriia > Flavobacteriales > Flavobacteriaceae > Zobellia > Zobellia russellii. The sequence goes on from NZ_CP139000.1 coordinate 243,641, forward strand.
AGCCCCTATCCTTTACAATAGTGTATATTACGCCACATATATTTTCCCAATACATATCGTAAAGCTTTTCAAAAGCCAGAATATCCTTTTTTTGGAAGCGAACGACCAAAGTGTCTAAATCCATAATTTATAGTAAATGAGTTAAAGATAGAAAAAACCGCTGGTAACAGCGGTTTTTGGTGTTAAAGTCTACTAATACGATTATTTGGTAATGCCGGCACAACCAATTCTAGAACCTGCATCTCCACTGGGTTGAGAAGTAAAATCGTCTTGACCTTTATGTACAATTACCGAACGCCCTATGATATTTTTAGTTTTATCATCACAACCTATACACCACTTATCGGTAGAGAACTCTACGGTAGCATTTCCGTCTGCATCGGCTGTAAAATTACCTATGTCACCTTTATGGAATCCTTTGTCCGCGCCCCATTTTCCATGTGGTTCGTCAGTAGGGTTCCAATGACCACCAGCAGATTTACCGTCATCGGATGAACAATCTGCGTTTTCATGTAAATGTATGGCGTGCGAACCTTTTTCCAAACCGGAAAATTTAGCTGTCATTTCAACTTCATCGCCATTTTGAACAAAGGTAATTTCACCGTTCATGTTACTATTGCTTTTAGAAGTCATCATGACGGTTAGTGTATTGTCCATGTCCCCTGTTTGCATTTCAGATGCACTATTCTCCATTGGCTCTGCACCTTTGTTCATGCCATCTGTAGATGTGTCTGCTGCATTCTTTTTGGTCTCTTTGCAATTAATCATAGTCAATGCAAGCATTGCTATAACCCCTAGTTTTATATTTTTCATTGTCTTGATGTTTTGTGATTAAGTTGAAATGTAATAAGAAATTAGGGTGCTTTCAACCTTACTAATCGTATGCGGCACGATTCTTTTTTATTGCGTTAAAAAATAGAGGGTATAAAAAATCCCCTTACCAAATAAGTACTGGTAAGAGGATAATTTTATGAGATACTAAAGGAAACTCAGGTACTTCCTTTTTATTTCTTAGTTCTTTTGAAGCAATACTTCTGCATGAACGGCTACTTCGCTCCATGTTTTGCTAACTCCATCCTTACCCGTATGTAATGCTTCACAGGCTTTGTTGATGGAAGCAACGGCATCTAGGGCATCCCACTCTTCTAGATTCATAACACCGTCAAAAACTAGAGAGGTATCCGAAACGGCTTTATGAGTCAAAGGAATAGTTGCAGTGTTACCGTTAAGTGTAACATCAATAAAATAATTGTTATCTTCTGAAACATTGAATACACCAGAAATAAGTTCAGTGTTCTCCATTACTCCAAAAAAGAATTCCAGAATTTTTGGGTCACGCGTGCCTGTAGCGTCGTTGGTAAACAAACTGCTTACGGGAATGCTAAATTCCGTACCATCCAAAGCAGCTATAGGAGAATCACCTTCGCCTGCTTTTGTAATATTTATTTTAGTGAACTTGCCGCCAACCGGTAATTTTTCAGTGGTCTTATAGGCCGTAAAGCTAACCTTAGTAGAGTCCTGTACCAGGCTATAAGTTTCTGTCGCAGCTTGTGCTTCGGTACTTTGCTCTTGTTCTTTTTTAGCTTCTTTACAGCTAAAAGCGCCAACTAACAGTAGTCCAAGGACTATCAATTTAATTTTTTTCATGTTCACTGTGAATTTTTAGGTTTGGCATCAAAGTTAATCATTCTTACAGCGAAACCAAGGTAGGATCAAGACGATTTTAACACATAAAACTGAATGGGTGCGTAGTTTTTAAAGAAGATATTTCTTGCCTCATTCTATAAGTGTGGTTACAACCTGTGTTTTGCTATGTAAGGTCTTGTGAACGGGGCACTTATCCGCAATTTGAAGAATACGTAATTTCTGTTTTTCGTCTAGATCGGCAGTAAGTTTTATTTCCCTCGTAAAAGTGTCAATTTTTGCGGCATCTGATTCACAATCTTTACAATCTGCGGCGTGACTACGACTATAGGAAGTATGCACTTCTATATTGTCTATTTTCCACCCTTTTCTTTTGGCGTACATCTGAACGGTCATTGCCGTACAAGCCGAAAGACCGGCAGAAACCAACTCGTAAGGAGAAGGTCCAAAATCGTTTCCGCCTACATCAACAGGTTCATCGGCCAGCATAAAATGGTTGCCTACTTTCATTTGAGTGGAAAAATCATCATCAAAATCTAAACTGGCCACTACTTGATGCTTTGTTTTTGGTTCTTCAGCGCGCTCTGTATCTATCTCTAGATATCGTTTGGCCCATCCGGAAATGACCTCACCGGCATATAGCGAGTCTTTTTTGTTAGATAGCAAATGGTCCGCGCCATCTAAGGAAACAAAACTTTTGGGATGGTGGGCGGCTACATATATTTCTTCGGCATTTTTTATTTCTACTGTGCTGTCTTGGGGCGAATGTAGAATAAGCAGAGGTTTACGGAGTTTGCTCAATGTTTGTGGTAGCGACTTATGCTGCAAGTCGTCCAAGAACTGTTTTTTAATGGTAAAGTCTCTACCACTAAGATTAATAACCGCTTTTCCCGTTTCCTCAATTTCCGGAATTCCACTTTGCAGTAGGTGCTCTATATGAACGGGATTAGACGGTGCTCCTATGGTTGCTAGGGCGTTAACGGAACTTATCTTATCGGCAGCAAATATAACAGCGGCTCCTCCTAATGAATGGCCTACCAAAAGGGTAGGGGCTTTGTAATTATCTTTTAGATAGGACGCGGCGGCAACAAGGTCTTCAACATTACCGGAAAAATTAGTGTCGGCAAAGTCTCCTTCACTTTCTCCCAAACCAGTAAAATCAAAACGTAAAACCCCAAATCCGTTTGCGGTAAGCGCCTTACTTATATTACGTACGGCAGCTAAATTTTTGGTACAGGTGAAACAATGCGCAAAAATGGCAAAATTATGCGGATGCCTGTTGGCGGGCAATTCTAACCTGCCTATTAGGCTCTGCCCGTCTTTGTTCTGAAAAGTAACCTTCTGAAGTTTCATTTACACTTATTTTCATAAAATGACACCTTGGTTTTACTATAAACTGCCGCTGTCATTTTTATTGAATATACCTCTTAGGTCGGGATTATAGAAAACACCTATCTGCAATCTATCAAAATTTGCCGAAGGGAAGTGGTTTTTAAGATAACCTGCCTGTATACTAAGGTTGTGCGTTACATTTACGCCAAGGGCCGCGTACAAGCGGTTTTGCCCAAACACTTCATCTTGGAGATTCAAGAAAATCTCATCATAAAAATTAAGGAAAAAAGTATTGGTCAGGGGCAGGGTAACCTGCAATCTATATCTAGCTCTGTGCTGGGTATCCGTAGTTTCCCCAAAATCCAAAAAACGTTGTTCAAGCCTATAACGGTGCTCAAATAGAAAATCGCCAACCTTGTTTTTTAGGATAAGTTGCTCAAAAATACGGTGTTCCTTGGAATTGGTCTCATCGGGGAATTCCTCAAAAGTGCCATCGGTAGTAATATACCCGTAACCCATAGTGGCTATGGCATTTGGGTTAATATGGTAGTTTAGTCCTGTACGCAATAAAAGCTGATTGAAGTTTTTTGCCTGTTCGTAATACCGTAGTTGGCCTTCCGTATGAATACTGAATTTTTCAGATATTTTATTCGTGCCAAAATACATATGCCAACTACCTAGGCTGTTCTCCCCAGTTTCTTGGGCATTGCTAAAAATTGAACATAGAAATGTGAGACTTAGTAAAATTCGCTTCATTAAAAATCGGGGATTTGGTTTTCCTTTGAAAACATGTTGAGTTTTTGGTAAAGTCATAAATATACCAAAAACTTTGAGTTTCAATTCTTAAAGGGGTGTTAAGGAGAAGGTGTACGTAAGGAAAAAATAAAACGTGATACGTTTAAAATGACATTAATGTAGTTTGGTTTACCTTGTTACCGGGGTGTTGTAGCTGCCATGTATAAATAAAACATCCTGCTTTCAAAATGATTACTACATACCGAAAGCAGGATTAGGAACAAAAAATAAACTATAAATTAATATTCAAGTAAACAGAGACCCTATTTCGGAGTTCTACTTTATCGCTATTTAAATTCTGGCTAATAGGTAGCATTCTTGTCAGTCCCAAAGCGTATCTATTGTAACTGGCTTCCACACTTAATTTTCCTAAGAACACATCACCTTTGGTATCCGCCACATCAAATCCCAGTTCTTTATTAGTACCATATATTTCTTCGGCCACACCAATAATTGGGGTTACAGCGAAATCCGAGATATAATAGGTTTTGAATGCGTTGATTCCCAAATTTAATTGATTTCCGAATTGGTAGTCTTTGGGGTTTTTGGTCTTAATGGTGTAATTGGCCATAGTGCTTATACCCCAATTTCTATAGGTGAAGCCATAATTCATGGCCAGTACATAATCCCAACTACCATTGCCCAGTTGAAAACTTGGGTTAACACTCCCCTCATTATTATCTTTGTCATATTTGCCGGTAGGCATTTTAATACCTCCTCCTAATTGAAGATAGTGTTCCGGTTTAATGGAAACGATAGTGTCCGGAGTGGATTTTAGTAAATTATAGTACCCTAGAACACTCATATCTCCAATACCGTTAATGTTCTGTTCCGTATTATTCGGAAGAACCCTGTTGTGGAATTGATAGGGCACAATAACATTTAGGATGGCTCTCTTGGTAATGGGTACATTGGCCCAAGCTTGTACGGTGTTGAAGTTTTCTGTAATCCAAGGAGAATCAGCAAAAATACCATCTCTAGACCGGTATTCTTGCCCAATATAGCGTATGCCTATAAAGTTATTGTTAAGTCCGGTGCCATACCCCATACTTCCTCCGCTACTGCCGCAACCGCAGGTGTCACAAAAATCAAAATATTCACCATCATAATGTATGTGTGTAGCACAATTGTTTGGAGTTGGGTCTATGTTTGTAATTTTATCATTACTGTAAGAAATGGCCGTAAAAAAGCCAACACATAGGCAAGTTAAAAACCGGTACCAGGTTTTAGTATTCTGAAAATCGTTCATTGTTTATATAAGTTTCATCGGTTAGTGTGTTTAAAAAAGCCACCAACACATTTTTTTCGTTTTTGGTAAGGGCTATGCCCAAAATACCGTCTTGTTTTAGAATAGGATCTAGAGTAGGAGAATCCGTAACCGCCCCGCTGTAAAAATCCAGTACCGCCTCTAAAGTACCAAATCTACCATCGTGCATGTATGGAGCGGTAAGGGCCACATTTCTTAAACTGGGCACTTTAAATTTGTAGCGATCTGTGGCATCTCCGCTAACTTCTTCACGGCCTATATCATTAAATGAAGGGTTTGGAGGCAGACCATTGTTTCTAAAAGCATCATCGCTAAAAAGATCAGTAGCGTGGCAGGATGCACATTTATTTTGAAAAACGGATAGTCCTTCCAATTCTTCCGCGGTAAAAGTCCCGCCTTCTTCTTGGCGTACGTATGCATCATATTTAGAATTTGAGGACACCATCATAACCATAAACTGGGCAAGGGCTTTAAGGAAATTTTCGTTATTTACTTCCCCATCTTCAAATGCGGAGGCAAACAAACGGTTGTATTCATCATCACTTTTAATTTTGTTTATGACATTGCTTACCGTTTCACCCATTTCTACTTCATTGGTAATGGGTATGATAGGAAACAAGTCCAAATGATTTGTGGCTCCGTCCCAAGCAAATTCTTTCATAAAAGCGGCATTCTGTATGGCAGGAGTGTTTCTAACGCCTTCCAAATCATCTATACCATGACTAAATTGATGACCATGATGCGTAAAAGCGGTTCTTTGTTCGTGACAAAAACCACATGATATAAACCCATTGCTGGATAGGCGGCCATCATAAAAAAGCTTCTTTCCAAGCTCAAAGCCTATTTTGGTAGGCGGATTGGCCTCCAAGTTATAAGTTGCCTCAGGAAAATTAGAAGGTACGGAGAACTCCAATGGTTCATTAATAGCTTGGTACTCATCTTCATCATAGGAAGTGCTACAAGAATATAAAACCAGCGATAGTAATGCTGTATATAGGATTGTTTTAAGCATTTTAATCTAATTAAGGCAACCGGCTATACAAAAACCGGTTGCCAATTATTGTTGCTGTAATAGCAGTACCTTTTTAGTGACCGTTACCGTTATGAATATGGTCTACTACAAAAATTTCAGAGGTGTTAACGGCAATCTGAGGAGATTTTTCAGCATCAACCATGATAACTTGCTTTTCAGTAAGTTCAATACTGTTGGTGCCACCTACCAATATTTTGGAGGCGTCAATTTTTAGGTGAATGTTAGAATCTATTCCATCTCCAACAACTACATTTTCCGGTAGTGCAAGGGTAACTTCTTTGTAGTTATCCAGACTTGACCCATGACTTCCCATATGAATTTTAAACTCTGTGGCTTCGGTTATAGTCTCGGAGGTAAACGTCCCTTCAAAGTTCAAGAATTTGTAGCCGGCTTGCCAAGACCACATCATATTGTTTTCTTCGGCTAGCGTTAAGAAATCACCTTGTCCTTCAGCACCTTGTAAATATTTTTCCTGATCAACGCCAACTCCAAATTTCACGGTAGTGTATTCGCCGGCAGGAATGTCTACAAGGGCAATTAGATCTTCTTCGGTTTCTTGATTGATAATAAAATAACTATCGTCTTTAGCGTAGATATACTCTTCCCCGTCTTTATTAATAAAACTAATGTTGCTTATAATGTAGCTAAAACGGTTTACGGTAATTACTTCGCCGTTGGCATTAGCTGCATTGGCAGTTCCTAAGACAAGGTCGTTGCCGTTATAGCCATTGTCAAATTTTAAAGATATTTCACCACTTCCGGTTAGGGTTTCCTCGTTTACGTCATCATTGTCTGAACAAGAGGTTAGAACTAGTGCGAATATGGCAGAAAGGGCTAATAATGATTTTTTCATTGGTAAATATATTATGTTGAATGGTTTGTCTAATGCAGTCTATTTTTTTCTGCATCAGGAACCGAATTCAATAGATTTTTTTGAATTATGTTTATGAAACGGATGCTCCAATTCCAAAAAGGTGAAGCATATTGAATATGTGCGCTTATCCCTGTTTATTTTTAAACATGGATAAAAGCAATTCTGTAGAAATGGATTAAGCCAACTCGGGTGGTTGGGCTATATCGGAAGTTAAGAGAAGGGAAATTAAATTGGATTCAGTTTTATAGTTCCCTTGTGGTGTGTAAAAGGTATCAACACCAAAATCTATTTGTAGGAGAGATTGAAAGAAAACAACGGTCTGTATCTCTACTTTTGACTGTTTTTCCCCAAAAGGGTTTTTACTATTTTCTTCGGATTCTTTGGCGAGCTGCTTGGCAAGATAACATTTACCGTCACAGTTAAGCATTGGTTTGTCTTTGTTCTCGCAGAGTACGTTTACAATATAATCGTAGTTGGCAATATACTCGGCCACTGGCCAAAGGGGTTTGACCATCATTACAAAAGTTACGAAAAGTACTACGTACTGCTTCATGGGGCAAAAATAGTTCCTTTTTTCAATTGATGACAGGATAAGGGCAAAAAGATGGTATTCTTAACAGAAAGTACCTCTTATTTTTTTTCGAAGATGCCAAATAGCTCGTTACCGCTCCTTGGCGGTATAGAATTATGGCATTTTGAAAAAGTTTTTGTTTTGAAAAACGGACTCAAATATTTTAAATACAATTCTTTATTACCTCCAAAGGGTCGTTTTTCCATGTTACCCGTCAATGGAATATCAAACCAAACCCCTACTAATTTTCCCAAAGGTTTTAAAAGACTGGCCATTTGTTGGGCATAGCGTGTGCGGTTGTCATCTGTAGGAACAAAGGAGCAGAAAAAGGTTTGTTCCAAAATAAGGTCGTACTGTCCTTTGTGGAGAAAGAAGTTTTCAAGAAGTAAATTGTTCTTTGGAAATTTAGGGTTTCGCTCTTCAAATTTCTTCAAGGGAATGTCGGAAATGTCCATTACATATACATTCTTAAATCCTTGCTCCCAAAGATATTCGGCTTCATAGGCGTTTCCGGCACCAGGTATTAAAATTGATAGGTCTTTATCCGCTAATTGATCAACGTATGTTTTTATAGGGGTGGAAGGGTAGCCTATATCCCATCCCGTGTTGTTTTCTTTATAGCGTTGTGTCCAATAAGTACGCAGCTCGTTCATCGTATTTTTTGCCATGAAATTAATCCGAAATTTCTAATGACTATAAAATTAAGGTCAAAGTGTATTAATTTTATCCCAAAATTGTATTTCTGACACTTCCTTTTGGGCGATTAGAAAGCTAATCCTTACATTTAAAACTTGTTTCTAAACTAACCCAACATATTCAAGTATATCATTTATGAAAAAAACAGTATCCATTTTGGTCCTGATGGTAGGACTGATTCTAGCCGGTTGTGGTGACGGTAATCAAAAAAGAGAAGGTAAACCTAAAGTTTTGGTCTTTTCCAAAACATCTGGTTGGAAACATAAATCCATTCCGGCCGGTATAGCTGCTATTCAGAAATTGGGAGGTGAACAAGGTTTTGAAGTGGACACCACAAAAAATTCCGAACTTTTTAACGAGGATAATTTAAAGCAATATTCCGCAATTATCTTTTTAAGCACTACGCTAAATGTTTTGGATGCCAAGCAAGAGGCCGCTTTTGAACGCTACATTCAAGCAGGTGGTGGTTTCGTTGGCGTGCACGCAGCAGCCGATACGGAATACGATTGGGGCTGGTACACCAAACTGGTGGGAGCACAGTTCCGCAGTCATCCTAAAGGCACACCGGAAGCCGATTTTATTGTTACGGACAAAAACTTTGGGGCAACGGAGTTTTTTACGGATTCCGTTTGGCACAGAAGTGATGAAATCTATAACTATAACAAACTAAACCCAGATGTTCATGTGGTCATGACCGTAGATGAGTCTACCTACGAAGGAGGAACAAATGGAGATAATCATCCATTTGCATGGTACCATGAATATGATGGTGGTAGAGCTTTTTACACCGGAGCGGGACATACGGACGAAACCTTTTCCGAAGAACTGTTCTTAAAACATTTACTTGGAGGTATCAACTATGCCATTGGTGAAAATAAAGTTTTGGATTACTCCAAGGCTACTACGCAGATACCACCGGATGTGGACCGTTTTACTAAAAAACAGTTGAGTGTAGGTGAATTTTTTGAGCCTACAGAAATGGCTGTATTACCTAATAATGATGTGTTAATCGCACAGCGTCGTGGTCAGATTGCTTTATATAGCGATGCTACCCAGGAGCTAAAGGAAATAGCCTCTTTAGACGTGTATTTTAAAACTTTGAATACCCCTGGTGTTAATGCAGAAGAAGGTTTAATGGGACTCCAGAAAGACCCTGATTTTGCTACGAACAATTGGATATACCTTTACTATGCACCCACCGGAGATGAATGGGTAAACCGTTTATCTCGCTTTAAGTATAAAGATGGGGTGTTGGATATGGATTCTGAGCAGGTGATATTAGATGTAGCCTCACAACGTGAAATTTGCTGTCATACCGGAGGGTCAATTGCATTTGGGCCGGACAAATTGTTGTATCTCTCAACGGGTGACAACTCCACTCCGTTTAACGAAAAAGGAGTAAAATACGTTAACAATGGGTATGCACCGTTAAACGATATTCCCGGTCATGAGCAATATGATGCGCGTAGGTCTTCTGGGAATACCAATGACCTTAGGGGAAAAATTATCAGAATAAAAATAAATGAAGACGGCAGCTATGATATTCCTGAGGGCAACTTGTTCGCGGAGGGAACGGAAAAAACGCGTCCGGAAATTTATACCATGGGACACAGAAACCCGTACCGTATTTCAGTAGACCAAAAGAATAGTACTTTGTATTGGGGTGAAGTAGGACCGGATGCTCGTAAAGACGAGTTTGAAACCCGTGGCCCTAAAGGTTATGATGAAATGAACAGAGCTACGGAAGCCGGTAATTTTGGTTGGCCCTTATTTATAGGAAACAACAAACCGTATGTAGACTATGATTATGAAAACGGGGAGAGCGGTATCACATTTGACCCAGAAAAGCCTATAAACGATTCTAAGAACAATACGGGGCTTCGTGAGCTTCCTCCTGCAAAATCCGCTTACATCTACTATCCGTACGATGAAACCAAAGAATTTCCTGAAGTGGGTACCGGTGGTAGAAATGCCATGGCAGGACCAACCTATTATTCGGATTTATATCCAAACGGAGGTAGTCTTCCCGATTATTTTAACGGAAAGACCATTATTTACGAATGGATGCGAGGATGGATGAAAGCCGTAAGTTTCTTTGAAGACGGTACATTAAATAAAATGGAACCGTTTGCTTCGGATATTAAGGTGAATAACTTGATTGATATGGAAATGGGACCTAACGGAAGAATCTATTTACTAGAATACGGAAGTGGTTGGTTTACCCAAAATGAAGATTCTGGTTTGAGTTATATTGAATATAATGGAGGAAACCGACCACCAATTATAGATAATATGATCGTAGATCATACTTCCGGTAAATTACCACTTACGGTTAACGCTAAAGTAGCGGCAAGAGATCGTGAAGATGATGCTATTTCCTATATATGGAACTTAGGTAACGGAGAAACGAAAGAAACTTCCGAACCGGAAATCAGCCATACATTTAGTACTCCGGGCGAATACAATATTTCTGTAGAAGTAAAGGATGCCCAAGGCGATGCCGTTAAAAGTAAGGTAGTTACTATTGTTGCGGGTAATTCCAGACCAGAGGTAGCTATTAACCTTGGAGATGGCAGTACCACTTTTGAAAAAGGGGTTCCCGTAAGCTATGAAGTAAAAGCTACGGATGCCGATGGGGATGCAATTGACCCTAAGAACATTTATGTATCGGTAGATTATTTAGAGAGCTTTGATGAACAAAGTATGTCTTTGGGTCATCAAGAGGTTTCCGCTGCTGTTACTGGAAAGGCTCTTACACAAGGTATGGATTGTAAGACCTGTCATAAAGAGTCCGGTCCTTCAATTGGTCCAAACTACACAGATGTAGCTAATAAGTATAGTAAGGACAAAAGAGCAAAGTCTTACCTTCAGAAGAAAATCGTTTCTGGTGGTGGCGGAGTTTGGGGAGAAGTGGTAATGCCTGCACACCCAAACATTACGCAAGACGAAACAAGACAAGTGGTAGAATACATTATGTCTTTAGCGGATACTTCGGCCAAGGTTAAATCGCTTCCTGCATCGGGTAGTATTGTACCTAAACCTACAAAAGATGATAAGGTTATGGTAATAACCGCATCCTACACGGATAAAGGTCAAGAAGGAACTATACCACTTACCGGTATGAAAACCGTTGTATTAAGAGCAAAGGAAACGGATTCATCCAAATAGTACGTTTTAAAAAGTAAAAAGGGGCCACATGTACATATGGCCCCTTTTTTTATGGTGTTTTGTGTATTACTTTACTTCTTTATGGTCTAGGTAATAATTGCGGTCTACAGTCAATGTAGAAAGCTTGCCCTTTAACTGTTGGGTTTGCCATTCGTTGGTTGGTGTAAGCGTAGTGGCCTTGCCATTGATCAAAACGTTGAGTGGCGTATGGAAACCATCAACTGTGTTGGTATATCTGTATTCTAGTTGGTTGCCCTTAATTTTATATTCAAAAACAGGAATCATGGTAGTACGTAAATACTGATCAAATACTTTGGACAAGTCTATTCCCGATTTTTTTGAAACATAGTCTTCAATTTGCTTAGTGGTTACGGTCTGGTGATAAAACTCGCTGTTTAAACCCCGTAGAATTTGTCGCCATTTTTCATCGTCACCAATCAATTGCCGTATGGTATGCAGCATATTGGCGCCTTTGTAGTACATGTCTCCCGAACCTTCTGTATTTACATCATATGGGCCAATAATAGGCTTGTCATTTTTTATAAGGGCACGGGTACCAACCACATAGTCAGAAGAAGCTTCTTTGCCTAGGTAAAAGTCTAAAAACAGATTTTCGGAATAGGCCGTAAAACTCTCATGAATCCACATATCCGCAATATCCTTGTAGGTAATATTGTTAGCGAACCATTCGTGACCAGCCTCGTGAATGATTATAAAATCGAATTTCATCCCCAAACCTGTTCCGGACAAATCTCGACCTAAATAACCCTTTTTATATTGATTACCGTAGGTAACGGAACTTTGGTGCTCCATTCCTAAATACGGAACTTCTACCAGCTTAAAACTGTCTTCATAGAAGGGGTAGGGGCCAAACCAATGCTCAAAGGCCTTCATCATTTTTGGAGCATCTTTAAAATGTTCTTTGGCCTTATCTAGGTTATCGCGAAGCACATAATAATCCATGTCCAACGTACCTTTCTCCCCATCATATTTTTCGCCAAAATGAACATAATCGCCAATGTTGACATTTACACCGTAATTATTAATAGGGTTTGAAACGAACCAATGGTAGGTATTTGTATCCTTGTCTACTTTTCTTAGCCTACCGTTAGAAACATCCATGAGTCCTTTTGGAGCTTTTACACTTATGAGCATACTATCTACCTCGTCATACATATGATCTTTGTTGGGCCACCATACACTTGCACCCAATCCTTGGTTAGAGGTGGCTACAAAGTCTTTTCCGTTGCTATCTTTTCTCCAAGAAAAACCACCGTCCCACGGGGCATTTACGGCTTCTTTTGGATGCCCAGAGTAGTATACTTTTATTTGGTTGAAATCGCCCTTTTTTTGCTTTTTCTTCAGTTGAACAAAATGGGCATTACCGTTAGAAACAACTTCAAGCTTTTTTCCGTCTTGAGTTACCTTTTCTATAGTTAATGGAGGTTGAAGGTCTACCTGCAATACTTGGTTTTTCTTCAACACTTTATAGCGGATGGTATTGCTTCCGGAAATAAACTTCTTATCCGGGTCTACGGCAACATCAAGATGGTAGTAGTTAAGGTCCCACCATTCCCGTTCAGGGGTAATGCTTCCTCTTAAGGTATCCTGTTCCGTAAATTCCTGACCAATAGCTGCCGATGTTATTCCCATCAGCATTAATGCTAGCATTTTTTTCTTCATAAAATCTTAAATCTTTTGAACAAGTTTCAAGATAGAGTTTTAAATTTTTTTGATGCCTCTTATTTATGTAGAATTTATTAGAAAATGCAAGGTCTCTATATCTCGCATTGGCCATAATTAATTTTAAATGGAAATAAGTTATCGGTTTATGGGAAAAGTAAAGCCCAGTGCCATTGCTCCTGAGACTTGTTCCAAAGAAGGGTAGGTGTAATTGGTGAATTCAAGTTCAAAATCGTGCTTTTTACCTATTGCGAGGCCTATACTAAAAGGAACATGAAATTGTACACCATTAGCTTTTATATGGGTTGCTGGGGTGTAAGTCTCAAAAGAACCTATAGACGTTCCAAGACCAAGTTCAAAGTAGGGAGCAACATAGGGTATGGGCGCAACTATACGGGCCTTGCCACCAATCATAAAGGCTTTGGCCGTAACCTTGTATTGTAGGAGGTTGGCGTCCGTAACGGTTTCGTTTGGAGAGGTAAAAATAACTCCGGCATAAGGTCTTATACCAAACCACTTGCGTATACCAATTACATATTCTCCTTGAGTGTAAAATCCAGAACCAGTTATGTTGTACTCATCTAGAGGCAAAGTAATGCCATAACCAATAGATGCCTTTATAAATCGTCCTTTATTGGGTTGGGCCTGAACAAAATGAATTGAACATAGGGTAAAGAGTAAGCAGAAAACAAACGACCTTAATGTAGCGGACATAACTATATATTTTAAGGGCGAATGTAATTTTTCCTACAAATATGTAATTTTAAAATCGATGAAATACTGCAATTAACGAACAATGGAAAAACGGATTTGGAAAGTAAATCTGGCACACGAATTTCTTATAATGATGATGTAATTTGTGTTGTAATTGGCTGAATAAATCCGCTAATTAGATATTGCTTTGTCTTTTTTTGAGTACCACTTTTTTATGCAATACACACTTAGTAAAACTGCAAATTCGCTTCAGGCAACCGCTTCATCCAATAGTCTCATACGACAAGGCTATTGCCGGTAGTGAAGGTGTTTAATTTTATAGTTGTGTTTTCATTTAATTTGAAAATGCCGTGAAGTACATTATACTTCACGGCGTAATTATTACTTTTCCAGTAGTAGTGATTTATTATAGTAAATAACTTCAGATGTTATTTTACCCTCTTCGTCAAAGTTATCATTAAGATGAATGGGTAAGTCTATTTCTTTCTTGTCCGATTTTCTGATAAGGTGAAAATCCCACCAAGATAAAACGGACCTTCCGTTGTCCATTTCGTATTCCAAATAGTCGGGATAGCCAATCATTTCAATGCTTTTAATTTCAAAATCGTCAAGAAATTTTTGCCGGATAGTTTTTACTTGATCTCGTGTTCCAGGAGTATTAAAATCGTCATTTATGTTATAAAAATAAGCGTCTTCGGAATAGTAATTTATAGCCTTGTCCAAATCTGAGTTTTCGAATGCATAGACAGCTTTTCTTACGGTATTGATATTGTCATGATGGTTGTAAATCGTACCGTTGGTACGGTCAGCAAAACTTGCTCTCAACTCATCAAAAATGCTTTCGTTTAGGTATTCGATCGTCATTTTAATTTTATTGTCCTTGGTAACTAAAACAAGACGATGCGTTGGCGAAGAAAATTTTACACCCGTAGTTTTATGGATGCCTTTTAATAAGTCCCATGTTTGAACCCAGACCTCATTTTCCTTATTATCCTCTTTGTACTCAATGGCATCGGGGTATGAACCAGGAAAATCAGAAACTGAAAAATAATCTAGCTCATCAAACCAACGGTACGAGTTTTTTACGAATTTAGCTTTTCCAGTGCCTTCGGGATTAGGGTCTTGGGAAAGACCGTTGTATGCCTTAAAATCTTCGGTTAGCATACTAGCTAACTTAGTAGAGTCTCCTTTTACAAATGCCTGAGTAAAACTAGCAACTACATCAATGGCCGGGTGGTCCTTATAAACTGTTCCGTTTTTCTTTTGGGCAAATGTGATGAGCGATGTCATCATAACGAGCGTAAAAATTGTTTTTCTCATTGTACTTGGTTTAAATTATTAGATTGGTTAAGCTTTTTGGAGTTTTTTTTTTTGAAACATTAAATATTTAATTATTACACTATCAGGTAATTATGGTATTCTGAAAATTACTTATATCGTACTTTTCGGGGGGTATCAATGTTAGGCTAAGGACCGGAGGGATAAATACTAATCGCAATTTTGGTGTTGCCTACTTATATGGTAACAGAGAAGGGCATAGGTGTCCCTTTTTTTATCTCTAAACAGCAGTGTCAACAATCCGATTATTATTTTAAAGAAATCGATAATTCTAAGAAGGAACTGTCCTTTGTGGACGAATAGGGTTTTAAACTGTCCGAACCCCAGGATTTACTTATCAAAGCATTGGTGGAAGAAGCGGTAAGGAACTAATTTTACGCTTGGTGCATGGGGAAATAAAAATAGCAACTAAATATGTAGTGAAGCTTATTTAAGAAGGTAATATTTCAATAACAACATTACCTTTTTTTCTTCCACTGTCAACATAAGTATGTGCTTTTACGATATCATCCAACTTAAAACTTCGGTCAATATAAGGAACCAGTTTTCCTTCCTCTGCCCATGTTCTAATTTTTGAAAGATGTTCCGTTTTTTCTTTGGTCATCATTTTTATGGTGACAAAGCTTCCTGCTTGATTTAAAACACTCTTGGCTTTTGTTTTGGAGGTCTTTCCCACTGCATCAAAAACAATATCAAATGTATGGTCAAGGTCAGAATAATCGGTTTTTTTGTAATCTATTAAATGGTCTGCACCAAGCGATTTTACCATTTCAAAATTTGAACCGCTACATACACCTGTTACAGTAGCTCCGTGATGTTTCGCTATTTGAACCGCATAGCTACCAACGCTTCCGGAGGCACCGTAGACCAATACCTTTTGAGCTTGACTTACATTTGCTTTCTCCAATAAGAATAGGGCTGTCATAGCGCCAATGGGTAAAGCCGCTGCTTCTTTAAAATTAAGGTTTTTGGGTTTAAAATCTACTACGCCATGTTTCCACTCTTCAGGTAAACATACGTACTCTGCATAGGAACCTCCGGAAAGCATAGTTGTTGTTCCAAAGACCTGATCACCAACTTTAAATTTGGTTATATTTTTTCCTATAGCCTCAATAACACCAGCCAATTCGTGACCAAGAATTCTTTTTTTGGGTCTAAAAAGCCCGAATATGAGCCTTGCCGGTAACCAGAAAATTGGAGGGAAGTCTGAACTACGAAGCCTTGCGTCACCAGAAGTAACCGTTGCCGCATGTATTTTTACTAAAATTTCATTATCAGCAGGGCTGGGCTTTTCAACTTCTGTTGATTTTAGAACCTCTGGAGGACCGTACTCCGTATAAACAGCAGCTTTCATAAAGGTTTTTTAGGTCTCAATTTGTAATGTAATGATTTCTGGGGAGCCATATGCAAATGGCTATTAATAGATTAACTAGACTTGCAACCTTATAAAAATACGTAAATCCTTTCACTTGGTTAGAAAATCATTATTTCTATGAATTTTGTCAATTTTAAATGTAAACAGTCGGTAGTGAATAGATAATCTTCTTTATGCCCACAATGTTACTACAATTTTCTTCATTACCAAGAATGACATTTATACATAATGGGTGGTCTCACTAAATAAATTGATTTTTTATTCGTTCAATTCTTTCTAAACTTAAAAAAAAATAGATGAAACGTAATTTCATTATCCCCAGTCTTGTTTTAGCATGCAGTACTTTTTTTATCTCTTGTTCAACAGACGAGACGGACGAAGAAGGTTCTAAAGAAGCTGAAATTAGTACAGCAGCGGTTTCCGGCTTAGTAAATTCTGTAGCCTTTACTCCTGCAACTACTCATTTTACAAAAGGAGAAAGTTTTGGAGAGGCAGGTTATGAATTTAAACTTTTTAGTGAAGTAGAGGAGTGTGATGAGTTTCAATCTATTGGAGATGTCTCCTTTTTCGTGGAGTCTGAAACGGAATTAGAACCAGGTGAGTACGAAGGAAACGGCCCTTATTTTTTCTATAAGGACGGAGAGGATTCTGGGACAGCTTCGTATTTTGGAGCAGAGGTTATTATTACGGAAGTTACCGAAACTACCATTTCTGGAAGAGTAAAAGGAGGAGATGCTGAAAAAGGAGAAAACAGTATAGATGGAGCCTTTACAGCAACACTTTGTCAAAAATAAAAGTGTAGTATTTTAAATAACAAAAAAAGGTAAAGCCAATAGCTTTTACCTTTTTTTGTTTAGCTAGTTTTTTCAATCTACTTTAATTTTCATCATTTTATAAGGCTCTAGTTTGTTTGTGTCTAGAATCTTATTTGTGTTACCGTCTAAATTATCTATTTGAGTATTAGTAATAAAATAGATGTAACCGTCGCAAATGTCAAAAGTGGTAGGAATTCTGAAACGATTTGTGAACTCTACAAGTTTTTTACGTTTTAGAACTTCAGTTCCAGTTGTGTTAAGTTCAAATTTGAACAGTCTGTTCCAACTTTTTAATCATTTCTATTTTTATCAATTTCATTTTGTATCATTTTTTCCGTTACCATAATATCTTTAATTAAGATTGTTAGGAGTTCTTTTTTACTTCTTTCTGTTTCATTTGTATTTGCGTAAAGAAAATTTAACAGGTATTCACTTTTTATTTGTAAAATTTCTTTTTGTTCTTCAATATTGGCCAAAGCAGAAATTTTCTCATAATCTATTAATTCAATTTTTGAATTGGAGATAGCTTTCCAGGAGTTAATTCTTATTGAAGGAATCTTAATGCCTTCAGCTTTTCGTATTATCTCTAAAATAGATGTTGAATCGTTTTTTAAGTAAAAGTCTACAGTATCAATAAGGGATTCATGTATGCCTAGTTTTTCGGTGATATCTATGTTGGTTTCGGCTAACTCTTTATTGATAGATGAAAATATTTGATTGATGTATTTCTTGTCTTTTCTGTCTTCATTCCAATTATTAATATACATAGCTATCAAAATACCGACTATAATTGGAACAATTTCTTTGATAAATGCCTTGATGTTTTTTTTTTCATTTTCAGAGATATTTTTAATTGTTGGCGTGATATAGTATAACTCAAAACGAAATCTACTTCATGCCATATGCAAAAGAAACTAGCTTTAATTATTTGTTACTAGGGTTCCATAAATAACCAATAAGTACTGATATTAAGAATAATAAAAGAATCACCCCAATAAACTTTAAAACGCTTAGCAATATTTGACCAAACTTGAGATGGTATAGCTTTTTGTATGTAAGAGAGTAATAAAATAAGGGTAAAATAAACATGCCTGTAAAGAACAGATTGACACCAACTAAAAGACTTGAAATAAATAGTAAAATGCCAAATAACCCCAGTATACTTTGTATAAATGTGTTGGTTACTAGATGTTCTCCAAAGTTGTAGGCCTTACCAAAGACAATACGAGAAATAAGTGTATAGAGAGGAAGAAGAAGAAAAGCTAAGAGGTTATAATATTTCAATGAATAATTCATAACATCACGGTTGATTTCATTTTTACTATTATTAAACTCAGCCGAAAAATTATTTTGTTCAATATCGGTAGGTAAATGGTTTTTATAAGTTTCTTCATAGGGTGAATTATGGTTATTTGACATCTTAATATATTGCTCAGAATATTGATTAAATAGCAATAAGGAAATAGCCGTGATAATTGCAAATAAAGAAAAAGGGTTCGCAAACTTCTTTCTTGTTCCATTTACGTATTCTAGGATAACTACTTGGGGTTTATAAATTAAGTACCTCAAGGTGACAACGAAATTGCTATCCCAGCCTAAAGCAGCAAGTAAGTGTGAGAATAATCTTTTTATTGTTATCCGCTCTTTAATTATTTGAGCACCACATTCATTACAATAATTATCTTCTTCATCAATTGTAGAATTGCAATTTTTACAGCTTGTCATCTATTACCCAAGAGTTATCTTCTAACCTAACGATATCAATTGACATAAGGCTATTAGTTTAAATTCTAAACTAAAATACAAATTTAGTTTACTTATACTAGTGCTAATTTCTTACAAGAGTTGTTTGTGATTTTTAACTCAACCGTTCTTTTGATTTTTCCCTAGTAGGCCTAAAAGTCCAATGGCTGGACCAAGGGCCAAAGCAGTAAATAGGTAAATAAGAGGTATGGTTTTGGCAAGCGTAGACAGTAACTGTATGCTAAAAATACTAACGGCAAAACCAATACAATTTACCAGGGTTAATGCGGTGCCTTTCAATTCTGGAGGTACTGAGCCGGCTACTAGGTTTGAGAACTGAGGTGAATCTGCCGTAACGGCCATGCCCCAAAAACTCCACCCCACTAAAAACAATTCTTTAGGAAGCATAAAGAGTAGGGGTGAAAGCAAACAAAAAAGTCCAGAAAGGAGTAATGAAATTACAGCTACTTTACGGCTGCCTGTTCGTAAGGAGATTAATCCGCCAAAAACACATGAGAGTCCGCCTAATGCAATAATAATTCCTGTAGACAAGGGAACGGACAATTCAGCACCGCTAATGGTGCAGTAGGTCTTAAGTGCCAATGGTGTAAACGCCCAAAAGGCGTAGAGCTCCCACATGTGCCCAAAGTACCCAAAAGCAGCTTGTCTAAAACTGGGTAGTTTAAAAAGTAACGGGCCTGCGCCCAAAGAAAGCTTGGCACTGGGTTTCCGAAACGGTCCATTGGGAACCAACATCCATAATAGAACACCACCTACAATAGCAAGGGCAGAGGTAATTTTTATTACCAATGTAAAATCACTACCTAAACTGGTGCCACTAACAAAATAGGGGAAAGCGGTTCCTAGAACAAGTGCACCAACTAAATACCCCAAAGCTTTTCCTAATCCTTCTTGATAATAATCTGCCGCTATTTTCATTCCTACGGGATAAATACCTGCAAGAAAAAAACCTGTGCCAAAACGGGCTAAGAGCAGCGTCCATTCAGAAAGGGTTTCTGAGAGCAAAAGAAAATTGCAGGCTGCCGCTAAAACGGAACAGGTCATAAAAACACGGGAAGGCGAGAAGCGGTCCGCAATCATAAAAAGACCAAAAACCAATGTGCCAATAATAAAACCGAACTGTACCGAAGAGAGCACATAGCCAATAATTTCGGGCCCTAACCCTGTTTTTAAGGTTAATTCATCTACAATGGCATTACCGGCAAACCATAAGGAGGTACAGGCAAATTGCGAAAGTATGATTATAGGGAGTATATGGGCTTTAGGCTTCAATATAAATTACTTGATAAAAGTAACCTTGGCAATTTTGCCGTTCTCCACTTCATAAATGGCAACGGCCCAAAACACTTTGCCATTGGCGGTAACTTTTTCTTTGTCTATGATTTTATTACCTAGAATAATACGGTTCCTAATTTTACAGTGTAAATCTGGCGTGGACTCAAAAAAGGTCTTGTATGTTTCTTTTAATTTGTCTTTTCCTTGGTATATGAGTGTATTGGGGTAATCGTAAACTTGTATGTCTTCCGAATACGTATTTAAAAAAGCGTTTAGGTTTCTGGCATTGTACGCATCTAGTTGATTTTGAACAATGGCTTCGGGTGTTTGTTCCACTACCAAGGTAAGGTGGCTACCGTTAGGGCTTACCGCAATCCGGCTAATGTTGTTCAGCCCCTTTTTGTCCAATCGCAAGAAGCGTTTCCACTCTTTACTTTCCTCTGGAGCTATCTCCATTAAGGTTTTGTTATCGGCAGCTATAATGTGGCCGTTGGCCAACCAACAGACATCATCAATATTTTTGAACATTGGGGTAATGGTCTTAATTTTTCCAGTTTTTGGGTCCAGGGATTTTACCTCCCAAGGGTCGCTATTTTTGCTAATAAAGCTGATGAGGTTTTTACCGGGAATTTTATGGAGCGAACGCCCCACGTTGTTATAGATGGTATCATGGCTGCCATTTTCTACATCGGAAATTACCAGATTAAGGCTGGTATTGCCCAAGGCCGCAGAAACAATGGTTTTTTCATCGAACCAAACATGATAACCTATTTTCAGATCTTTAAGGATTTCGGTAGAACTGCCGTCCCAAATACTATATTCATAGAGACGTTGTAGCCCTGTGGTGTCCAAACGAATTGCCGAGGTGGAATTTCTCCCTGGAATTTTTAACGGGGAATACTCGCTGCCCTGTGGTGTATCCGAAATGTATGTTAACGCCCCAGATTTTACATCGTACTTGGCAATATCCGTTTGGCCTTTCCGCGTAGATGAAAATAAAATAGTATTCTCATTGTAAAAAGAAGGTTGGTTGTCATAGCCTTCGTTATTACTTATATTTCTCGGGTTTACCATTTCGGTTTTACCGTTTACCGTTTTTATGTCCAAAAGATATACTTCCGTATTCTGTTGGGCGTAAATGTTAGGAATAGAAAACAGTAAGCTTACAATTAGAACGTATATTATTTTCATCTGATTGGGTTGGCTTATTACAGTTCAGCAAATTTCTGTAAAAGATCTCTAACTTTAAGGGTATTCTCCACGTAATATTTAGCTGAGGTTTTTTGGCGCCCTACTTTTACGGTTACGGTACGTTCCGGTAATTCTTGAAACATGAACTCATCCGTCCAATCATCGCCAATTGCAAAGACAAAATCATAATCGTCCTCTCCTAGAATACGCATAGAAGCTCGGCCTTTGTTTACATTGCTACTTTTTACCTCTACCACCTTGTTTCCGTTGAGCAAGCTTAAATCATCCGTACCAATAAGACTGGTCAGGGTTTCGGAAAGTTCTGTGGCTCTTTTGTCCCCAAAATCAGGGTCGGTTTTTCTGTAGTGCCATGCTAGGCTGTAGTTTTTCTCTTCAATAAAACTTCCCGGTGTACGATCTACAAAAGACTCCAAAACAGGACGTACGTGTTCCATCCAATCGTTCTTTACGTTTTCCAGCATTCTAAAAGGCTCACCTTCTTGAGATATCCAAACACCGTGTTCTACTATCATGTTATATTTCTTGGGCAAGAACCATTTGGTAAAGGTATCCTTGTCCCTTCCGCTTATTAAATATAATACGGTATTGGGTTGGTTATTCAGTGTATCCAACAATTGGTATAGCTGCTCGTCCGGACCGGCCTTTTGAGGGTCGTTGTTAAAACCGGCCAGAGTTCCGTCATAATCCAGAAACAATAGTCGCTTTTTGGCTTTGCTATATTTTTCGGCTATAGGAGACAATAATTTATCCGTTAGTTTACGGGATACGTTTGCCGCCTCGCGCTCGTTCTGGGATTTTAATGAGGTCATAAAATCATTGGCCCATTTTTCTACGTTATAGCGCGCCAACCTTTTTTGAAGGATGGAGTTTCTTGCTTTTTGCTCTTCCTTGGGCATGTTTATAGCCTCGTGCAGCGCATCTGCCGTCTGTTCAAAGTTATTTGGGTTGATCAATAGCGACTCGTTCATTTCGTTGGCAGAACCCGCCATTTCGCTCAAAATTAACACCCCGGTCTGATCCGTTCGTGTAGCAATGTATTCTTTTGCCACAAGGTTCATTCCGTCTCGTAATGGGGTAAGCCAAGCAATATCACTAGAGGTATATAGGTCTATAAGGTTTTCAAACGGCATAGATCGGTAGAAATACCAAATGGGCGTCCAGCTTACGGTAGAAAATTCACCGTTAATTCGCCCTACCAATTCGTCTATTTCTCTTTTTAATAATTGGTATTGCGGTACATTGGAACGGGAAGGTACAGCAAGAATAATCAGCCTCACCTTTTCTTTATACTGTGGATATTTATTTAAGAAGTATTCAAAAGCGTACAGTCGTTTGGCAATGCCCTTACTGTAATCCAAGCGGTCTATGGATAAAAAGAACTTTGCATCTGGGTCCGTTTTCTTGTGTGTGTTCAGGCGTTGCTGTAGCTCGGACTGTTCGTCTTCTGCTTTGTTATAATGTATTTCGGCCGCTTCGCTAAATTTTTTGTAGTCGATACCCATAGGAAACGAATCAACCTTTATCAAACGGTCGCCCATAGAAATATCGTTAAAGCTTACTTCTAGCCCTAACAATCGCCTTACGGAACTAAGAAAATGCCTTTCATAATCATAGGTGTGGAAACCGATAAGGTCCGAACCTAAAACCCCTTCTAGCAATTCTTCACGCCAAGGCAGTGTCCTGAAAATTTCAAAAGAAGGAAACGGGATATGTAAAAAGAAACCTATGGACACATTTGGTCTTTTTTCCCTAACCATTTGCGGTACCAACATTAACTGGTAATCGTGTACCCAAATCGTATCGCCATCGGCAGCATTGTCCAGAATGGCATCGGCAAATTTTTGATTCACTTTTTTGTAGGTGTTCCAGTAATCCAGTTGAAATTCTGAATACTCCAAAAAGTAATGGAACAAGGGCCAAATGGTTCTATTGCTAAACCCGTAATAAAACCCATCTACTTCGTCTTCCGTAAGCTTTACTTTAGAGGAACCGTGCTCCGCCAATGCCTCGTCTATCTTAGGTTCCAATTCGGGAGAGATATCTTCCTCGGTAAGGCCGCTCCACCCAATCCATAGGCTATCGCCCCCGGAATGAACGGATTTCATTCCTGTGGCTAATCCACCCACACTAGGTATTGCGGTAATGGCCCCATTGCTAATTTGTAACTGAACGGGTAGTCTATTTGAGATTATGATAGTTTTGCCCATAAATTGGATATTTTGCTGTGTTTTATATTTAATTTCTCTAAATTTCGTGAAAAAGAAGGGTAATTACAATACGTTACTCTATTGAATCAATAATTTTATTGAATGGATAATTTAGACTACGGAATAATAGGAAATTGCCGAAGCGCAGCGTTAATATCAAAAACTGGGAGTGTAGATTGGTGCTGTTTGCCAGAATTTGATTCTCCTTCGGTTTTTGGAAAACTTTTAGATGAAGAAATAGGGGGTAGTTTTGAAATCTTAGTTGATGACAGCTACAAAATTGAACAAAAATATGAATCTCGTACCTGTATTTTAATCACCAAGTTCACAAATGGTGATGATTGCTTTGAAATTCACGATTTTATGCCAAGATACCATAAAGAAGATGGTACCTATGTTGCTCCTCCCGAATTTATCAGATACGTAAGACTGGTAGAGGGAACGCCTAAATTTAAGGTGTTGTACAACCCTAAGTTAGAGTATGCTGCCGGGGAGACCAAGAGTTATATAAAAAAGGATTTTATAGCCAGCTTAACTCATGAAATTAAGTTTGATACGGTGTTTCTTTATACCTCTTTTGATAAAGAGGCCGTGCTAGAAGGCAAGGAAATTACATTAACGGAAGATGGTTTTTTCTTGATGGGATATAATGAAAAGATATTTCTGCCCAGTACAACAAAAGCGTATCTAGAACTAGAAAGAACAAAAGTATATTGGTTGACATGGTCGTCTCGAACCCCAAAGTACAAGAAGTTTAATGATGAAATTTCTCGTAGTGCTTTAACGTTGAAGCTTTTGAGCTATGACAAGACCGGAGCGGTATTGGCCGCCGCTACTACCTCTTTGCCGGAAACTATTGGCGAAGTTAGAAACTGGGATTACCGTTTTTGTTGGATTCGTGATGCTTCTATGGTAATCAAAGTGGTATCGGAGTTGGGGCATAAGAATATTGCAAGACGTTACCTTAAGTTTATAATCGATTTGATTCCGGACAAAGCAGAGAAACTGCAAATCATGTACGGTATTAACAAGGAGAAAAAATTAACAGAGGAAACTCTGGAACACCTTAGTGGTTATAAAGGTTCAAAACCGGTGCGCATAGGTAATGCGGCATACCATCAGAAGCAAAATGACATTTATGGTATTTTAATGGATGTTATTTACGAGCAGATGGTGAAATTTAGTGTGGACATTGAGAATGGAGAGGATTTATGGTCCATAACTAAAGGAATTGTTTGGATTGTAGGGAACAACTGGCATGAAGCGGATAAGGGTATATGGGAATTCCGTACGGAAGACAGACACTTTACATTTTCTAAAGTGTTATGTTGGACTGCATTGGATAGAGCCATTAAGGTGGCAGAAATGCTAGGAAAGACCCACAAGATTGAAAAATGGGAGCCGCTTCGTGAAGAAATCTGGAACGATATTTATGAGAATGCCTGGAACGAAGAAGTAGGTGCTTATACCCAATCATACGGTTCTAAGCATTTAGATGCTTCCGTTTTATTAATGGAATCCTATGGATGTGTTGATGCTTCCGATGAGCGTTACAAGAAGACTGTAAAAGCTATAGGTAAGGATTTAAGTAACGACGGACTTCTATACCGATATAAAAATGAGGATGATTTTGGACTTCCATCGTCTTCCTTTACCGTTTGTACTTTCTGGTACGTAAACAGTTTGTTTAAAATAGGTGAGCATGATGAAGCCCTAAAACAATTTGAAAAATTGTTGAGCTATAGCAACCATTTAGGATTGTTTAGTGAGGATTTGGACTTTAAGACCAAAAGGTTATTGGGGAACTTCCCACAAGCCTATTCACATTTGGCGTTAATTGAATGTGCCGTAAACTTCTCCAATAAAGAAAGCGCGGAAGAAATTAAAGAGTCTATGCGAAGCTAATTTAAGCGGATATTATAAATGAAAAAACACCCCAATTGGGGTGTTTTTTCGTCATAACAACAAACACTTGAGTTATATACTAATCGAAAGTATATGCGTTATCAGCAGCAACTTTGTCCGCAATTTCTGTACGAAGTGCTACTACGTTAGGATTGTTCGTGTATTTGGTAAAGCGTTTTAAGCCCATTAGCATCATACGTTGCTCATCACCTTCAGCAAAAGAGATAATGGCCTCTTTACCTTTTTGAATAATGGTTTCGGTAGCATTGTATAAGTATAATTTAGACATTGCTATCTGTGTTTTTTGAGATTCTTCACCAGAACGTTTGGCATTCTTTTCAGTTCTCAAAATAGTACTTTCCGCCATGTAAACTTCAATAAGAATATCTGCTGCGGATAACATCAATTGCTGATGCTTCTCTAAATCAGGACCATATTTTTGAACCGCGCTACCAGCTACCATCAAGAAGACTTTCTTTAATCGTTTGATTAAATCTTTCTCTTCGGCAAAAAGCTCGGAAAAATCAGGAGTATCAAAAGAAGGAATTCCCATTAATTCCTCTCCGACAGCAGTAGCCGGACCTAGTAAATCTACATGGCCTTTCATTGCTTTCTTGACCAACATACCAACTACGAGCATTCGGTTAATTTCGTTGGTACCCTCGTAAATTCTTGCAATACGGGCATCTCTCCATGCTTTCTCCATTGGGGCATCGGCACTAAAGCCCATTCCTCCAAAAATCTGAACACCTTCGTCCGTTGTGTTTTGAACATCCTCGGAAACGGCAACTTTTAAGATAGAACATTCTATGGCGTATTCTTCAACACCTTTTAATTCAGCTTCTTGATGCGTATTACCTTCGGCTTCGCGAATGGCTATACGGTCCTCAATATTTTTTGCTGCACGATAACTAGCGGACTCGCCAGCATAAGCATTGGTAGCCATATTGGCGATTTTAGCCTTAATAGCACCAAAATTCATTATCGGTGTTTTAAACTGGATACGCTCATTAGCATATACTACAGCTTCTTTAATAACTCTTCTTTGAGCATCCAAACAAGCTGCTGCCAATTTAATACGACCAATGTTTAGGGCGTTCATGGCAATTTTAAACCCATTACCACGCTCCGAAAGCATATTCTCAACAGGAACTTTGGTATCGCTAAAGAATACTTGACGGGTAGAGGAGGAGTGAATACCTAGTTTCTTCTCTTCGTCACCTAGAGATATACCATTATCCGGTTTGTTTTCAACAATAAATCCTGTTATGTTTTTGTCGTCCTCAATTCTTGCGAAAACAATGAACAAACTACAAAAGCCGGCATTGGATATCCACATTTTTTGGCCCGTAATGCTATAATGCTTACCATCTTCTGACAAAACCGCTTTTGTTTTACCTGAATTGGCGTCTGATCCAGCACCAGGTTCAGTTAAGCAATATGCGCCGAACCATTCGCCAGAAGCTAACTTTGGTACATATTTTTGTTTTTGTTCTTCGGTTCCATATAAAGTAATTGGCATTGTACCAATTCCTGTATGTGCCCCAAAGGCGGTACTGAATGAACCCGTAGCACCTGAAATGTAATCACAAACTAACATGGTAGAAACAAAGCCCATACCCATACCACCGTAAGACTCGGGAACGGCAACACTTAAAAGTCCAAGTTCACCTGCTTTACGCATACATTCTTCAGTATAAGCGTAATCTTTCTTTTCAAAACGTTCCCAATGTGCCCAAAGCTCGCGATCAACGAATTCTTTGGTACTTTCACGCATCATTTTCTGCTCTTCGTTCAAATCTTCTAAGGTGAAGATATCTTCGCAATTGGTCTCTTTTACGAGGAATTGCCCCCCACGTAGAATTTCTTTGCTCATAGTTTTTTTACTTAATGTTAGTTTTCTTGTGTTAGTTCAAAAATTCGAAAATTCCTGCAGCGCCCTGTCCGGTACCTACGCACATGGTTACCATACCGTGTTTGCCTTGCATATTTCGTTTTCTCATTTCATCAAAGAGCTGTACGGATAGCTTGGCCCCGGTACAACCTAAAGGGTGTCCCAACGCGATAGCTCCGCCGTTTACATTTACAATGTCCTGATTTAACCCTAATTCTCGAATCACGGCAAGCGATTGCGACGCAAAAGCTTCGTTCAATTCAATAAGTTCAATATCATCTTGTTTTAAACCGGCTTGTTTAAGGGCTTTAGGAATAGCTGCTACCGGACCAATACCCATTATTCTTGGAGGAACACCTGCAGCAGCGTAGTTGACCAAACGAGCAATAGGTTCAAGATTCAGTTCTTTCACCATATCTTCGCTCATGACCATAACGAACGCTGCACCATCACTCATTTGCGAAGAGTTACCCGCTGTTACGCTTCCGCCCGCCGCAAAAACCGGACGCAATTTATTCAGTACTTCTACAGAAGTTCCCTTTCTTGGACCTTCATCTTTTGTTACCGTATATTTTTTATTGGCTTTTTTACCATTTTCATCAATGTAAGTTTGTTCAACTTCAATAGGGACTATTTGATCTTGAAAACGGTCTTCCGCTTGCGCTTTTAGAGCTTTCATGTGGGAATTATAGGCAAATTCGTCTTGATCTTCCCGAGAGACTTTGTATTCATTGGCAACCGCTTCGGCCGTATTACCCATTCCCCAGTAATAATCCTCATGGCCTTCACTAACCAAATCGTAGTTCAATTCTGTTTTATAACCGGTCATAGGTACGGAACTCATGCTTTCGGCACCGCCAGCAATAATACAATCCGCCATTCCCGACTGAATTTTTGCAGTGGCTATTCCAATGGTTTCTATACCTGAAGAACAAAAACGGTTTACCGTTACCCCGGGAACATCAACAATATCCAATCCCATTAAGGAAATTAACCGTGCCATGTTAAGACCTTGCGAACCTTCTGGCATGGCATTACCAACGATAACGTCATCAATCCGTTTTTTGTCAAAATCGGGCAATTCTTTCATCATGTATTCAATGGTTTCTGCGGCGAGTTCATCTGTTCGCTTAAACCTGAAAACTCCTTTCGGAGCCTTTCCGACAGCTGTTCTGTATGCTTTGACTATATATGCAGTTTTCATATTATTTTGAATTGAGTATTGAGTGTATAGTATTGAGATTACAATGTTCTTTAAAACGAATAATTCATTTTTTGAATTTCAATACAAACATCAATTACGGGTTTTACTTTTTCTTTTTTTACCAAGTTTAATTCTATTAAGAGTATGAGTTGCGTATGTAGCTCATATGTCGAACCGTTTGCAATACTCAAAAAATATTTAAACTCCTTTTGAGAGTTTCTGCCAGCCCCCTCGGCTATATTCGAGGGAATTGAAACAGAACATCTTTTAATTTGAGAAACTAGTCCGTATTTTTCTTCCGAAGGTAATTCCGATGCCAGTAGATAAATGGATTTAGCTAGTTGAACAGCCTTTTTCCATATTTTTAAATCTTCTACCTTATGCATTTTATCCAATTACCTAATACTAATATCTCAATACTTCTTTATCATTAATTTCTTAGAGGTTTACCTGTCTTTAACATGTGTTGGATACGTTCTAGCGTTTTTCTTTCCGTACAAAGAGATAGGAAAGCCTCACGCTCTAAATCCAAGAGGTATTGTTCATTCACTAACGTAGGCTCGGATAAATCACCGCCAGCCATCACGTAGGCCAGTTTATTAGCAATTTTTTTATCGTGCTCACTAATGTAATGGCTCGCTTCCATAGAGTCCGTACCCACCAAGAACATACCTAGCGCTTGTTTACCAAGAACTTTTATATCACTTCGTTTAACGGGTTGGGTGTAACCGGCTTCGGCCATTAATTTGGCATGTGCTTTTGCCGTTGCAATCTGCCTATCTTTGTTCACTACAACTATATCTTTACCATGTTGAAGAATACCCAAGTCGTACGCTTCGTAAGCCGAAGTAGATACTTTGGCCATGCCAATGGTCAAGAAATATTCTTGTAAGACATTAAGCTCTACATCATTCTTTTTGAAAGTATCCTGTGCTCTAACGGCAAACTCTTTTGAGCCACCACCACCGGGAATAACACCAACACCAAATTCTACAAGACCTATGTAGGTCTCTGCTGCGGCAACCACTTTGTCCGCATGAAGCGAAAGCTCGCAACCGCCACCAAGGGTCATACCGTGAGGTGCCGAAATAGTTGGAATAGCCGAGTAACGCATGCGCATCATCGTATCTTGGAACATTTTAATAGCCATGTTAAGCTCATCATACTCCTGCTCAACGGCCATCATGAATATCATACCGATATTGGCGCCAACGGAGAAATTTGCTGCCTGGTTACCAACAACCAGACCTTGGAAATCCTTTTCGGCAAGGTCAATAGCTTTGTTCAATCCTGCCAGTACATCGCCACCAATAGTGTTCATTTTAGATTGGAATTCAACATTTAAAATGCCATCGCCCAAATCTTCAACTACAACGCCGCTGTTCTTAAATACTTCTTTTGATTTTCTGATGTTATCCAAAATGATAAATGCATCTTGACCAGGTATTTTTTCCATGGTCTTCTTTGGAATATCATAGAAATAAGAAGCCCCATCTTTTACAGAGTAGAAGGTGTCTTGCCCGGCAGTTTTCATTTCTTGCACCCAAGCTGCAGCTTCTAAACCTCCGGCTTTAATGAATTCTAACCCTTTGTCCAAGCCAACGGCATCCCAGATTTGAAATGGTCCGTGTTCCCAGCCAAAACCAGCCTTCATGGCATCATCAATTTTATAGAGTTCATCCGTTATTTCAGGAATCCTGTGCGATACGTAAGCGAACAACTGTCCAAAACTCTTTCTGTAGAACTCTCCGGCTTTGTCTTTTCCGCCAACTAATACGGCAAAGCGGTCTACCACTTTGTCAATAGTTTTTGTTAACTCTAACGTAGCGAACTTGGCACTTTTCTTTGAACGGTAGTCCATTGTGTCCAAATCCAAAGTCAGGATTTCTGTCTTTCCGTCCTTATCTTTTGATTTCTTGTAAAACCCTTGTCCGGTTTTGCTTCCCAACCATTTGTTCTCCATCATTGTATTGATGAAATCAGGAAGTTCAAAAAGCGCTAAACGTTCATCGTCCTTACAGTTTTCATGAATACCGTTAGCCACGTGGACCAAAGTATCCAGACCCACTACATCAACCGTTCTAAAAGTGGCCGATTTTGGTCTACCTATTACAGGTCCGGTAAGCTTGTCTACCTCTTCAACGGTCATGCCCATGTCTTTCACGGTGTGAAAAAGGCTCTGAATGCTGAAAATCCCGATTCGGTTTCCGATAAAAGCGGGAGTGTCCTTTGCAACTACCGAGGTCTTTCCTAAAAACTGTTCTCCGTATCCATTTAAAAAATCAAGTACTTCCTGCGAAGTTTCCGGACCAGGAATAATCTCGAATAATTTTAGGTAACGTGCTGGGTTAAAGAAGTGGGTTCCGCAGAAATGTTTCTGGAAATCATCGCTTCGACCTTCGGACATAAATTTAATAGGAATACCCGAAGTGTTAGAAGTAATTAAGGTACCAGGGGTACGGTGTTTCTCCAGACTCTCAAAAACCTTTTTCTTAATATCAAGACGTTCTACTACAACCTCAATAATCCAATCTACCTTGCTTACTTTAGCAATATCATCCTCTAGGTTTCCTGTGGAGATACGCGAGGCAAATTTTTGATGGTAAATAGGTGAAGGTTTTGATTTCAAGGCTGCCGTTAATGAATCGTTTACTAAACGATTGCGTACAACTTTGTCTTCTAAGGTTAATCCTTTTGCTTTTTCCTTATCGTTCAATTCTCTTGGAACGATATCAAGCAATAACACTTCTACTCCGATATTTGCGAAATGGCAAGCAATACCACTACCCATAATTCCGGATCCGATGACTGCTACTTTTTTAATATGCTTGTTCACGATGTAGTTATTGGGTTATTAATTAATCTGTTTCTGGTCCAAGTGTATCTTGACCGTTAATCAGGTTATCATTAGTATAAATAGTTTTTTCAGCTATAAGCTCATTTATGGTTTCCATAACCTCAAAAAAGCCGTTAATTTTTTCTTCGGAAACATGGTTTCTTACGGTTTCATTAAATCGTAAGACCACATTTTTTGAATCGTTTCTTTTCTCTAGACCAAATTCCGTTAAATAGATTAATACACCACGTCCGTCATTAGGGTTTGGTTTGCGTTCTATGAGACCTTGCTCCTCCATTCTTTTAAGAATACGGGATAAACTTGTAGCTTCCATGCCCATTTTTGGCCCAAGGGCCGTAGAAGGGGTCCCGGTTTTAGGGTCCACACTTAAAAGCGTAAAACCCACGGCCATGGTAGAATCAAATTTTTTAGCCTCTTCGTTATACATGCGAGCTACGGCTTGCCACGTGGCTCGCAATGCGTAGTCTATAGTAATGTCTTTCATACATAAGGTGGGTTGACGGTCACCAAATATACAAAAAATATATTATGCATGCATAATATATTTTTGAATTTTTAAATCAGAAAAGCAATGCTATTATGAGGAAATAGCTTTATTCTTAGATTGTGAAGACTTTTTTTAGGAAAATAATATTTTGTGTTGAAATTTATGACAAATGTAGGAAGCGCTATGAGCGTCCATAAATATCGTTATAAAGGTCCATATATTTTTCTTTTACAATCTTGCGGCGCAATTTAAGTGTAGGAGTAAGGTGCCCTTCACTAATGCTCCATACATCTGGGGTAAGACGGAATTGTTTTACTTTTTCCCATTTCGCAAATTTTTCATTGGCTTCGTCTACTTCCTGTTGGTAGCGGGCCAATACTTCTTCGTTTTGAATGATATCCGAATTTTCCGGGACCGTAATTTTATGTTTGGTGGCCCATTCATGTAAAAAGTCAAAATCTGGTTGAATAAGAGCTGCCGGCATTTTTTCACCTTCACCAACAACCATGATCTGTTCAATAAATCTAGACTGCTTAAAACGATTTTCCAATAGCTGGGGCGCAACATATTTACCGCCCGAAGTTTTGAACATTTCTTTTTTACGATCGGTAATCTTTAGGAAACCATCACTGTCCAACTCACCAATGTCACCTGTATGAAAATAACCGTCTATGATTACTTCTTCGGTCTTCTGAACATCTTTGTAATAGCCCATCATTACTTGTGGGCCTTTTATACAGATTTCGCCATCATTGGCAATCTTTACTTCGGTTCGTGCAATAGGCTTGCCAACGGTTCCAATACGGAAACCGCCATCGCGCATATCGTTCACGGAGATTACGGGAGATGTTTCCGATAGTCCGTAACCCTCCATAAGGCCAAATTCCGCAGCGTTAAAAATACGGGACAAACGGGGCTGTAGTGCCGCACTGCCCGAAGCAATAAGGCTTAGGTTTCCGCCAAGACCTTCTTTCCATTTACTGAATATAAGCTTTCTGGCCAAGGCCAATTGCTGTTCGTACCACCATCCATTAGCACCGTAGGGTTCATATTTAAGTCCCAGCTCTACGGCCCAAAAGAAAAGCTTTTTCTTAATACCTGAAAGCTCCGCTCCCTTGGCATAAATCTTGTCATAAACTTTTTCCAAAAGCCTAGGAACCGCGGTCATTACATGGGGTTGAGTTTCCTTTAAATTCTCACTGATCTTATCTAGAGACTCGGCATAGTAAATGGTAACACCTCTAAATTGGTACAAATAAATAAGCATACGTTCGTACACATGGCATAGGGGCAAGAAACTTAGTGCCTTTGTTTTTCCGTCCTCAATGGGAAAACGTTTAGAACTTTCCAGGGCATTGCTTACCAAATTCTCATGGGATAGCATGACACCTTTGGGCCTGCCCGTTGTGCCCGAAGTATATATAAGGGTAGCAAGGTCTGTGCTCTTTACCGCATCCTTTAACTTTTCTACTTCTTCTTGGTTTGATGTATCCGAGCCTAGCTCAAGTACTTTTTCCCAATTATCGCAACCGGTAACTTGGTCAAAAGAATACACATGTTCAAGACTAGATACTTGGTCTTGTATGGATTTTACTTTCTGAAACACTTCTCCACAAGAAACGAAACAATATTTGGCTTCCGAATGATTGAGAACATAGGCATAATCCTCTTCCGAAACAGTGGGGTAAACCGGAACGTTTTGAGCCCCAAGCTGAAGAATGCCAATATCCATAATGTTCCATTCCGTACGGTTGGTCATTGATATTACGGCAATTTTGTCATTAGGTTTTACCCCCATTCTTAGCAACGCACGACTAATGGTGT
Organism: Zobellia russellii; assembly: GCF_044597075.1. Classification (NCBI taxonomy): domain Bacteria; kingdom Pseudomonadati; phylum Bacteroidota; class Flavobacteriia; order Flavobacteriales; family Flavobacteriaceae; genus Zobellia; species Zobellia russellii. Next base: position 277,575 of record NZ_CP139000.1, read on the forward strand.
TTGCCATGTCTATATATTCCTTAGTGGACGTAGAAATCCACTTCCCGTCTTTTTTGGAGACGAGTGACTTTTTTAAATTGAATTTTTCCAACTGGTAGTGTGGAAAATCGAACAGACGGGAAACGTTTTGCATATTGGTATTTAAATGTCCTTGCAAAATAGTGAAAGAACACCGGATTTTAAAATTACATTAATAAATAAAATGTATTCTGATTACAAATATGACAATCTGTGTAGGCCTAAAGATATACATCGATTTTAACCATTCATCTACAATAAATTGTAAACGAACGGGTTATGATATCATTCCAAACGAATGTAAGAAAATTCCTTGAAACCTTGCATTAACTTTGTAATAAATCCTATGAACCCCAAATCGCAGAAATTATGAAGAAAAAATACACCATAGGTTTGGCCGCTAAATTTTTTGCGGTGTCCGTACTTCTCTTATTTTTTAATACTAAAACAGAAGCGCAGTCTACCCCGTTTGATTGCGACTATAATGCATATTTGTTTCAATATAATGATATTTATGCACTAGACTTGGCATCAGGCAGCTCTTATCTTGTTTCAGAAAACATTACTCCTGGTAATGTAAATGCGGTTGCTTACAATACTACAGATGGATACATCTGGGGATACTTGTCAACTCCATCTAGATCTATTGTTCGTATAGGAAAGGATTTTAAAGTGGATCAATATGAAATTCCTGAATTACCTACAGGTAACAAATATGTAGGCGATATTTCAACAGAAGGTATTTACTATTTTAAAGCAGGAGGCGCATCATACTATAAAATTGATTTGAATCCTGAATCTGAAAATTACCTTAAATACCTAGGGCAGTTTACATTAAGCAAGAGTCTATCCATTGCAGATTGGGCTTTTAATGCTCAAGATAATAAACTGTACACTGTGGAAAAGGGTACGAATATACTCTATAAAATTAGTGCCGATACCGGAGAAGTAGAAGCACTTGGAGTAGTTCCTATTCTACAAGGGTTGAACTACACTTTTGGTGCGGTCTATTTTGATGTAGACGGTAATTTCTACATTTCCGCCAACCAAACGGGAGCGGTGTATAAAATAGATAGGGTTCAAGACATTAGCCTTGGTTTAATAAAGTCCAATATTTTTGCTTTTGGCCCTGCAGCTTCTAGTAATGACGGGGCAAGATGTCCTACGGCACCAGTACCACAAGAGGATTGTATTAACGGAATTGATGATGATGGCGATGGGCTTGTAGATTGTGATGACCCTTCGTGTTCCGGTGTTGCCGCATGTCCCACAATTACCTTGACTTCCGGAGCTAATGATGGTGGTCTGGAAAGTAATGACCGTTTGTCTTCGCTTATTGGGGAGCGTAATTACAATAGAGCTAAAACCAATTATAAATTTGATAAGCTTACGGCAAAGAGAGTCATGAAGGGACCAAGTTATGCCAAGACCGGAAAATTCTCTGCAGATGCTATTCCGTTAACCCAACTTGTTCCTTTGGATGTAGTAGGGGAAACAAGTACTATTGAATCTTCTCCCGCAGATTTGCTGGATCTTACCAATGCTTCGGATATTTATTCGGTAGATTATCTTAGAAAAGATGACAATATTGGTGCTTTAATGGTCATAAAAACGGACAATAAGGTTTACGAACATAGTAAATTTATTTGCGACCGGTTTTTGGGAGCGCAACTTTTATCGGTTTCTACTATTCAATTACGCGAAAAGGATTTTATAAAGTCTATTATCAAGCAGCCAGATGGAAATACGGAGTTCGCATTAACTTTTTCCGCACGTTTGGATGCTAATGATCAATTTGTAGTGGAATCTCATTGGAATATTGATGCTTATGCAGATAATTCAGCTTATTACAATTTTCAAATATGGTCCAACACGGTAGATGACTTGCTTTTGTTGGCGGATGAAATTTTAAATCTTTTGGAAGTGCATGGCCCAATTTCAGAATATAAAGGTTCTACGCCACCACCCGTTTTTGTAAAATCGGCAAAATATGCCAAAGGAGAAGTTATCCTTAATCTGGTAAACAACAACAAAACAGAGAAAATTCAGCTAGAAGGTGGATTGAAAAAGACCGAAACCGGCACCACGGAAACCATGAAGTTGGCAGCTCCAATAGATGGGTATTTAGATTCTGTGGCCTTAAGTACCGGAAATATATTTGATTTTGGCTTTAGGGTAAGTATTGCTGATGGTACTCCGGACGACCTTTTTGTTGCCGATGCACCTTGGGGGCTAGATGGTTCCGCGGAAGGTACAACGGTAGAGAATTATGAGGTTACACCAGTGCAAGCGCCTTACATAGAAGATGGCTATCCTGTAGAACGTAATATTGAGTTAAGCGGAAAAACATCCAGCTATATTGGGGTGTATCGAGCGCTAAGTCCGCGATTTACTCCGGTTGATCTATCGGATTATGGTAAGCTGTCCTTTGAGGCTAGTGGCACAGGAACTTTAGAAGTAAAATTGCTAAAGGGCGATGGTACTACGTATACAACCACTGTAAATTTGACGGCTGAAGCGAAAACTTTTACGGTCTTGGATACGGACTTTAAAAACGCAACCAATGCAACAACAGATTTTTCTAGCTTAAAAGTAATCAACTTTAATCTGTTGTCCGAAGAAGGAAATGTTGAAGAAAAGCAAATGAGCCTTTCCAATGTATCATTCAATAATTTAGTGGAGGATAAGATTTTTATTTCAGACGATATTTCGGAATCTATAGTATATCCTAACCCGGTACGTACGGAGTCCAACCTCTATTTTTATGAAGAAAGTGCTGGGGCCTATACTTTTGAATTGTTTAACATGGCCGGTAAAAAAATATCTTCCCACGATATGGCGGGAGATTCAAAAGAAGGTCAAAATATGATCGTTGTGAAGAAAAACAACTTGACTCCAGGATTGTATTTCTACAAAATTACGAGTAGCAATGATAAAACGTGGAGTGATAAATTGATGGTAAAATAGTTTCCTAAAACTTTAGAGCGTAGTTAGAGATGTAATTTCATACCCTCATGGCTCGCCGTAAAACCTAAATTTTGATAAAATTTTAATGCATCGGGCCGTTTTTTGTCCGTAGTGAGTTGTACAACGTGTGCGCCTTTGTCGCCTGCGCGTTGTATGGCCCATTTAAATAACTGCCGCCCTATACCTTTGCTGCGGTAGTCCTCATGTACACGTACGGCCTCTATTTGAGCGCGAACACCTCCTTGGTACGTTAGGTAAGGAATAAAAGAGAGTTGCATCGTACCAATTACCTGTTCGGTCTCGTTTACAAAAACCATAAGTTCTTGGTTTTTATCTCCGTTAATGGCGTTAAAAGCATCGTAATATTTTTGGGGTAGGGGCACTTTATAGTCTTCCCGCAGCTTCCCCAATTTGTCATTGGCCAACAATTGTACAATCGAAGGAAGGTCAGATTCAGTTGCTTTTCGGATTTTCATATTCAATTGTTTGTTTATTTGTATTGAAAGAAACCTGATCTTTACTCCATTATTAAATGTTTAGAAAACTATGGGGGAAAATTTAAAAAGACAAGAGAGTTTGTTGTAATGGGATTCTCTATGTATTTTTCTTCTAAAGGCTATTTATAAATTAGAGATACTGGGTAATTCAAAAGTTCCATCAGGATTGATTTTAGTAACGATTTTTTTCTTTTCCAATCTTAGCGAACCTTTGTTATCATATGCGGTAAAAGTCTCTACCCTCTTAAGTTTTAAATACCTTTTTACCCCATCAGGTGTTATTGCAACGTTACACCCATCATCAGCGGCTCTTACGCTTGGATAAAGAATTGCTGGGAATTTGTCTCCAACTCTATTTCGTATTAGTTCAGAAAACGCAGCTGTTATTTTATAATCAATATTTGGATTATTAATATTAGCTTTTGAAAATTCGTTGGATAGGAATTCAATTATACTTTTGCTGGCTTCAGTGACACCCTCATGCTTTTCATAATTTTCCTTTAACTGATCAAAAAGTGGAAATCGCTTCTTATAAGCGCTGCCGTAAATTATAGGAAGGATTGGCAGATTTTCCTGAACCTCCCAAAACCCTGCAGTAAAATCCTTGGGAAAACCAATTTCATTCAATGATTTTTTGTTAAATATATTCATCCATTCACAAAAATTGGTGTCTAAAGTATCTAACATTTGGGGGCCTTGAAACGAGCCATAAAAAATAGGTTCATTTGGAATATTTGCACGACCATAATCTGTAGGGGTTGGGTTGTAGGAAATTTGATTTTCTCTTTTGAAAGGAACAATTTTAGATTGCCTTATACGTGAAATTAAAGTTCCTTTTGGAATATAAAAATCCATTACATATGTAATCTCAAGTTCTTCCAGAAGCTTGAAAACATGATTGTATTCTGTTGAATCAAGATTTTGAGACATATGCTTTAAAATCTCTAATTTCATCATAACTCCTTGATTGATTAAAGCTAAATTATAAAAAAAACAGCGTGCACATTTAAGTACACGCTGTTTTAAAATTTGAATAGATATATTTCTTTAGACTATTTAGTCTCCAAAATCCATTTTTTAGCATTTACAAAGGCCTCTAACCAAGGAGAAACGACGTCATTGTTTCCTTCTGTATAATAGGCCCAGTTCCAAGGGAAAATAGAACGCTCAATATGCGGCATGGTTACTAAATGGCGTCCTGTAACATCGCAGAGCATAGCGGTGTTGAAGTCACTTCCGTTAGGGTTGGCAGGATAGTCTTCATAACCATATTTGGCAACTATACCGTATTGATCTTCATTGTGCGGAAGGCTAAATTTACCTTCGCCATGCGAAATCCATACCCCTAAAGTTGTTCCCGCTAGACTGGATAACATAACCGAGTTGTTCTCCTGAATTTTAACCGAAGTAAAATTACTTTCGTGTTTATGGGAGTCGTTATAGGTCATTCTACCGTGAGTTTCGTGCTCGGGATTGATGAGGTCTAATTCCATGAACAATTGGCATCCGTTGCATATCCCAATGGATAAGGTATCAGGTCTGGCAAAGAAGTTTTTAAGAGCGGTATTGGCTTTTTCATTGTATTTAAAAGCTCCCGCCCATCCTTTGGCGCTACCTAAAACGTCTGAGTTGGAAAATCCGCCTACGGCACCAATAAACTGAATATCCTCCAGAGTTTCACGACCGGAAATCAAATCCGTCATGTGTACGTCTTTTACATCAAAACCGGCCAAGTACATGGCATTTGCCATTTCACGTTCAGAGTTACTTCCCTTTTCACGAAGTATGGCCGCTTTAGGTCTGTTTCCGGTATTTGATGGAATACTGCTCAAATCAACATTTTTAGGAAACTTGTACTGAAGCGGTTGATTTTTGTAGTTATCAAAACGGTCTTTGGCCAAATTATTTGCCGTTTGTTTGCTGTCCAATAAATATGAAGTCTTGAACCAAGTATCTCTTAGGGAGTTGATGTTCAAGCCCATTTCCATACCTCCATTTTTTATTTTTAGAATGGTACCGGAAACTACTTTTCCTATTTTCTTGAAATCTATGTTGAGGTCGCTTAATTTTTGCTCTACGGATGCGTCTTTCGCTTGAAAAACAATTCCCGAATTTTCGGCAAAAAGCAATTTAATGGTATCCGATTCGTCTAAAGTGGACAAGTCTAATTCTGCTGATAAATTGACGTCCGCAAAACAGAGCTCCAATAAAGTTGTAATCAATCCACCGGAAGCCACATCATGCCCAGCAACGATTTCACCTTCTTTAATCAAATCCTGTATACCGTTAAAAACAGTTTTAAAGTAGGCTGCATCTTTTATACTAGGTGCTTCGGTTCCTATGGCATTTCTAATCTGGGAAAAAGAAGACCCACCTAGTTTATAGTCATCTTTTGATAGGTTGATGTAGTAAATTGAGCCCGCATTCTTTTGTAGCACGGGTTCTACAACTTTGGTAATATCGCTACAATTTCCGGCAGCGGAAATAACCACTGTACCTGGAGCGATAACATCTCCATCTTTATATTTTTGTTTCATGGAAAGCGAATCCTTTCCGGTAGGTACATTTATACCTAATGCAATAGAAAAGTTGGATACCGCTTCAACAGCTTCGTACAAACGGGCATCTTCACCTTCGTTTTTACAAGGCCACATCCAGTTAGCGGATAGTGAAACGGATTTTAAATTGTCCTTTAGCGGAGCCCAGATGATGTTGGTCAGCGATTCCGCAATACTGTTCAAACTACCTGCTGCTGGGTCAATTAATCCAGAAATGGGGGAGTGGCCAATACTGGTGGCAATACCTTCCTTTCCTTTAAAATCCAAGGCCATAACACCACAATTGTTAAGTGGTAATTGTAATGGTCCGGCACATTGTTGCTTGGCAACACGGCCTCCCACACAACGGTCAACTTTATTCGTTAGCCAGTCTTTAGCGGCAACGGCCTCTAGTTGTAGCAATTGTTCCAGATAGTCGTGAAAGAATTCCAACGAATACTCAGGATTGGCATATGTCCTTTTTACGGTAGAATCCGTCATTACAGTTTTAGGAGAGCTCCCGAACATGTCCTCTAGGTTCAAGTCCATTGGCTTTTCGCCTGTAGTGGCCGACTCAAAAGTGAATTTGTGGTCTCCGGTAACATCGCCTACTTCATACATAGGGGACCGTTCACGATCGGCAATACGATGCAAAAGGTCTACATCATTTTTACCGATAACCAAGCCCATACGTTCTTGGGATTCGTTACCGATTATTTCTTTGGCCGATAGGGTAGGGTCGCCTACCGGAAGTTTATCCAAATCTATTTTTCCGCCCGTATCTTCAACCAATTCAGAAAGACAGTTGAGATGTCCGCCCGCACCGTGATCGTGAATGGACACAATTGGATTTACATCATTTTCTACCATACCTCTGATAGCATTTGATGCTCTTTTTTGCATTTCCGGGTTGGAACGTTGTATGGCGTTCAATTCAATAGCGGAACTAAATGCCCCCGTATCTGCACTTGAAACAGCGGCTCCGCCCATACCAATACGGTAGTTGTCACCTCCAAGAATAACAATTTTATCGCCATCTTTGGGCGTATCCTTTAAAGCTTGTTCTGCTTTGCCGTAGCCAATACCGCCGGCTTGCATAATCACTTTATCGAAACCTAGTTTTCTTGTGTTTTTTTGGTCACTATCTCTGGATTCGTCATGTTCAAAAGTCAATACGGAACCCGTAATTAGCGGTTGCCCAAACTTATTTCCAAAATCCGAGGCACCATTGGATGCTTTTATAAGGATGTCCATTGGAGTTTGGTACAGCCATTCTCTTTCCGGGAATGCCTTTTCCCAAGGTCTGTCTTCTTCTAAACGGGAATAGGCTGTCATATAAACAGCGGTTCCAGCTAAGGGTAACGACCCTTTTCCTCCGGCCAAACGGTCACGAATTTCTCCTCCGGAACCTGTTGCTGCACCGTTAAAGGGCTCTACGGTAGTAGGGAAATTGTGTGTTTCCGCTTTAAGCGAAATAACCGAATTGAACTCTGTTTCTTGATAAAAATCAGGTTTATCAGCGCTTTTTGGTGCAAACTGGGTCACTTTTGGCCCTTTTACGAAAGCCACATTATCTTTATAGGCCGAAACAATATCGTTAGGAAATTCTTGCGAAGTTTTCTTGATAAGCTTAAAAAGTGAAGATGGCTTTTCTACGCCGTCAATCACAAAAGTACCATTGAAAATTTTATGGCGACAATGCTCCGAATTCACTTGGCTAAACCCAAAAACTTCGGAATCCGTTAGTTTTCTGCCCAGTTTCTTTGCCAAGTTCTCCAAGTAGATAACCTCTTCATCACTTAAAGCAAGGCCTTCCTGTTGGTTATAATCGGCAATATTTTCTATTTCCAGAACGGCTTCGGGAGCCACATCTATTTTAAAAACAGATTGTGACAACCCGTTAAATTTTTCTGAGAGCATGGGGTCAAAATCCGTAAAATCTTCACTTACCGCTTTAAACTCCTCTATTCTAACAATGCCCTCAATGCCCATATTCTGAGTGATTTCTGTGGCATTTGTACTCCAAGGGGTAATCATTGCTGCCCTTGGGCCAACAAAAAAGGCGTCTATAGACGCCGTATTTATTTTTGGTAGGTTGCCAAACAACCATGTAAGTTTACTAATATTTTCCTGTGAAAGTTCTTCAACCGTTTGTACGGCAAAAACTTTTGTGGCTACATCCCCGAAGAAGTGAATCATTTAGCTTGTAAATTGATAGGTTTGAGAAAACGCAAATTTAACCTTTAAAAGGCGCTTTGTAAAGGAGTATCGTAATTTTTTCTGAGTAAAAGTTAACAGGTTGTTGATTACTTTGCACCCCAAGTTTCTCTTCTCCTTAAAGCGGAGGAGATAGTATGCCCATCAAATAATTTTTAAGCTATTGTTGCTGTATAAAAAGGACTAGCTTTTCTTTTCCAACAACGCCATATAGAATCCGTCAAACCCACTTTTGGAAGCGTAAATCTTGTTTTCCTTTACCAAACTAAAGTCTTTACCTTCTTCCGAAGCTAAAAAAGAAACCACTTGGTCGTTGTTTTCTTGAGGAAGAATTGAACAGGTAGCATACACCATTTTTCCACCAGGCTTTACTATTTTACTGTAGTTACGAATGATTTCGTGCTGTGTTTTCGTTATTTTTTCAAGAAATTCAGGTTGCATCTTCCATTTACTGTCCGGATTTCTGCGCAAAACACCAATTCCTGTACAAGGAGCATCTATTAACACACGGTCCGCACTTCCATAAAGTTTTTTGTAAACCTTTGTAGAGTCAATCTCGCGTGTTTCAATGTTGTGTGCATTGTTTCTTCTGGCGCGCCTTTTCAGTTCTTTTAGCTTGCTGCCATAGATATCCATGGAGATAAGCTGACCTTTGTTTTCCATGAGGGCCGCTAAGTGAAGCGATTTTCCACCTGCTCCTGCGCAAGTATCAACCACGCGCATTCCCGGTTTTACATCTAGATATTCAGACACCAGTTGTGAAGAAGCATCTTGAACTTCAAAAAAACCTTTTTTAAATGATTCCGTAACAAAAACGTTGGCACGCTCCGGTAAACGCAGTGCACTTGCATAACCTTTAATGGGTTCTACAACAATACCTTCGTCCAATAGAGTTTTACGTAGCTTTTCCTTATCTATGTTTAACGTATTAGTCCTAAGAATAACTTCAGCTTGTTCGTTAAGGGCAGCGCTTTCAGCCGTCCATAGTTTTTCTCCCAATGCCTTTTCACAGATTTCATCTATCCAATCTGGCATAGATTCGCGGAACTTCCTAATTTTTGAAAGCTCGTCAAAACGACCTTTGATACGGCGTTCCGGGGTTGGTTCTATCTGCTTCCAATCTGGAATTTTAATGCCTTTTAAAACGGCCCAAACCGCCCACATTCTAAACAGGTCCGGTCTGCTATAAGGGGCTTTTATTTCTGCAATTTCAGTGTACAAACGCTTGTAGCGTACCATTTCATAGGTGGTTTCGGCAATAAAACCGCGATCGCGAGAACCCCAACGTTTATCGAACTTTAGTACTTTCTGTACTACCTTATCGGCATATTCATTTTCATTAAAAATCAAGTTCAAGGCATCAATTACCGCAAATACCAAGTTTCTATGTAGCTTCATTACAAAAAATTAAGGCTGCAAAGGTATTGTTTTGCCACTGGATTACCTGTATTTTTGAGAAACTTTGTACGCATGCGTGTCCTATTACCTATTTTAATCGGTATTCTCCTAGTTTCTTGTGCCCAAGAACAGAAAAACAAACCCTTTACATCCGTTACAGTTGAAACCGTTTATGAAGACTCGGTAAGCATCAGAGCTATAGAACTTATGGGAAATAATCTAGTGTATGCCGGTAGTAACGGTATTTTTGGGAGTATAGATTTAACAACGGGAAAAGTGAGGGAGAGCATAGAAAAATACCATACTACCATTCCCGAATTTCGTTCTGTTGCACATACGTCTTCCGATTTCTTTATGTTGTCCGTGGCCAATCCGGCATTATTATACAAAACAGGTGAAAATGGGCGAATGGAGTTGGTCTATAAGGAGGAGGATGAATCTGTTTTTTATGATGCCATGACGTTTTGGAACGATACCGAAGGAATAGCGATTGGTGATAGTATGGATGGTTGTTTAAGTATTCTCATTACTAGGGATGGAGGTAACACTTGGGAAAAAATTCCCTGTTCACAATTACCATCAGGCATAGAGGGTGAAGGGGCTTTTGCTGCCAGTAATACCAATATTAAGGTTATAGGAGATAAAACTTGGGTAGCCACAACTAAAGGTCGTATCTATTTTTCGGGCGATAAAGGAAAAACATGGCAGATTCAGCAAACGCCCATAAAAAGCGAAGCAGAAACCCAAGGCATCTTTTCTATAGATTTTTATGATGAAAATTTAGGTGTTGCTATTGGTGGCGATTTTACCCGACCCGAAATTAACAGTGGGAACAAGGCACTCACCATAGATGGAGGTAAAACTTGGCAACTGATGGCAGATGGCCAAAATCCGCAATATAAAAGTTGTATTCAATTTGTGCCCGGATCTAAAGGAAATGGTCTGGTGGCAATTGGTTTTACCGGAATATCATATTCTGCCGATAGGGGATCTACTTGGACACAATTATCCGATGAACCTTTCTATACCCTTCGTTTTCAAAATACGAAGGTTGCTTATGCGGCTGGAAAAAATAGAATGGCCAAGCTTGTGTTTGATTAGAAACTTTTAAGGCTCGTTCTTATTTTTTTCTTCTCGCCTTTCATGGTATTTTCTAATAAGCTGCCTTTTAAACTCTTCTTCCGAACGAATTAACAACAACGTTTTTTTTGCCGTAATTACTTCCGCTGCTTTTTTGATAAAGTCTTTTCTGATGTCTTCTTCTTGTTGTTCCAGCTTTAGAAATAGTTCAATAACATCATTCGCCTCTTTCTCGGAAAGCTTGTCCGACTCTTTTATTTTATTACGAATCTGGTTGTGCTCTTTTTCTCTAAGCGCTCCTCGTTTTGCTTCGTAGTCATTATAAATGGGCCAGAAAGCTTGCGCTTCTTGGCTGGTCATGTTCAACCGTTCTGTTATAAAGGCTATTTTAAGCGACTTTATTTTATCATAATCATGTGTTCTCTGCGCGTGGAACTGCACGGAAACCAATAAAAACACCATGGTCACCATTAATTTTTTTAATCTATTCATTGTCTTCAAGATTTAATTCATCAAAATAATCTGTGTTCTCATTAAGGTATTCCAGCACGTTTTCTTCGCTAAAATTACTATCGAACATATCTGTTATTTCTAATTCGTTTACAGGTACGACCTCTGCCAATTCATAACTGGTAAGGTCCAGTTCATTTTGGTCAAAATAATATTCAATATCTGACTGGGCCAGGTCATCAAAACCAATTTCGTTTGTTTTGTTTAGGTTCAACGTTAAGGCTACAATCAATATTGCTGCAACTGCAGCCACTGCATAATAGTATTTTTTATAAGATTTTAAAGGAATGACCTTAGTTTCCTGTTCTTCTTTTAGTTTCTGTTGAAGCTTATCACCCAAAGAATCAAAGTAACTGTCAGGAAGTTTAAAACCTTCTTCTTTTGGTATTACCGAGTCCCCACTAGAGAGCTTTTCGAAAAGTTTTTTATCAAACTTATCAAAATAACCTTCGGGGGTCTTAAACGGATTTTTTTTATCTAATGGCTCCATAATCAATGGTTCTAAAGATATTCTTTTTGTTCTTTTAGGTATGCTTCAATCTTTTTAGTGGCCAGGTGATAAGAGGCTTTTAAGCCCCCTACGGACGTTTCAAGAATCTCTGAAATCTCTTCATATTTCAATTCCTGAAAATACTTCATATTGAACACCAATTTTTGCTTTTCCGGCAATGTGGCTATAGCTTGCTGTAATTTTAGTTGAATTTCATCTCCTTCAAAATATACATCGGCCTTTAGGTTTTCTACTAAACGGTCTTGTAATTCCCCTTCTTTTACACCCATCATCCTTGATTTGTTTTTAAGAAATGTGAGTGCCTCATTTGTAGCAATTCTATATATCCAAGAATACAGCTTACTATCACCCTTAAAATTTGAAATGTTTTTGTAAACCTTTATAAATGTGTTCTGCAACACATCGTCCGTATCATCATGATTTAACACAATTCTACGAATATGCCAGTACAGACGCTCTTTATAGGTCTCTACTAACACTCCAAAAGCGCTGGCCTGCGTTTCAGTTTGTTGTAATTGATTTACTAAGGTTTCCTCTGCAATCAAATGAATTGGGCTTAAATTCTATAGTTAAGACTATAAATTTAGCGAAAGGTTTAATGTCCTAGCCTAAAGATTGCATTTGCACCAGTTTTTTGTAGGCACCATCCTTTGCCATGAGCTCATCATGGGAGCCTTGTTCTACAATTTCACCTTTTTGAAGAACAACAATGGTGTTGGCGTTCTGAATAGTAGATAATCTATGAGCGATAACAATAGAAGTTCTGTTGCGCATCATTTTTTCAAGTGCATCTTGTACCAGGCGTTCACTCTCGGTGTCCAGGGCGGAGGTGGCTTCGTCCAAAATCATGATTGGAGGGTTCTTTAAAACCGCTCTGGCAATGGATAAACGTTGTTTTTGGCCTCCACTCAACTTGTTTCCGCTATCACCAATATTGGTTTCATAACCTTGAGGTAGGTCTGTAATAAATTCGTGGGCATTGGCTATTTTGGCGGCTTCCATAATTTCTTCTTTGGTGGCGTTTTCCTTTCCTAAAGAGATATTATTGGCTACGGTATCATTGAATAAAATGGAATCTTGGGTAACAAGCCCCAAAAGTCCTCGTAAAGATTTTTTGGTGATGTCCTTTATGTTGTGGCCGTCTATGGTTATTTCTCCATCATTAACGTCATAGAAACGGGTTACAAGATTTGCAATGGTACTTTTACCACTTCCTGACTGTCCTACCAAGGCTACTGTGTCACCTTTGGGAACAGAAAGGTTGAAGTTTTTGAGTACGTATTCATCTTCATATTTAAAAAAAATGTCCTTGATTTCCAAGGCTTTATCAAACGTTTTCTTGGTCAGTGCATTAGGTTTGTCCTCAATGGGGTTTTTGGTTTCAAGCACCTCAATTACCCTTTCGGCTGCAGCATTTCCTTTTTTAACACTGTAAGAGGCTTTACTAATTGCCTTTGCAGGTGTTAGAATCTGATAAGACAGTCCCATATAAGTAATGAAAAGCCCTGGCGCCAAAGTTTTTTCAACAAGCACCATTTGGCCACCGTACCAAAGGATTACTCCTATGGCTGCAATACCAAAAAACTCACTTGTGGGTGAGGCGAGGTTTTGTCTATTGAGCAAACTGTTGGAGTAATTATAGAAGCGTTTTGTTGATGCTTGAAATGTTCTGCCAAATCTAGATTCTGCATTGAACGCTTTTATAACTCGAAGTCCACTTAGGGTTTCTTCCAAAATGGAAAGGAAATGACCTTGTTCCTTTTGTACCTTGCCCGATTTTCGTTTAAGGGATTTTCCTATAAGCGAAATTAAAAATCCAGAAAGGGGAAGAAATAAGAATACGAACAACGTAAGTTTTGGACTTATGGATAGCATGGCTATAATCGTAAAGATTATAGTCAATGGTTCCCTTACAATCAGTTCTAAAATAGATAGAAATGAATGCTGAATTTCTAAAACATCAGAAGTTATTCGGGCTATGGTGTCACCTTTTCTTTTTTCTGAATAGTAGGAAATAGGCAGTTCTACGGTCTTATCGTAAAGCTCGTTACGCAAATCCTTAAGAACGCCGTTCCGTAAGTAGGTAATGAAATACATGGCCAAGTAATTGAACACATTTTTCATGAAAAACATACCGATGATCAATGCCACCATAAGCATTAGTACATCCCCAGAATCTCCTTGTTCGCTTCTTTGGGTGACAAAGAAATTAAGGTATTCCATTATATAATCCTTCATTTCGGAGAGACCGCTCCAAACCGGTTTTTCGTATACCGGCTTAGTATTGTCAAACATAACTGTTAACATCGGGAACAACGAAATCATTGCCAATGTTGAGAACAACGCATAAAGGATGTTCGAGATAATGTTCAAAAATGCAAATAATTTATACGGCTTTGCAAACCGAAGGATTTTTTTGAAATACTCCATTAACCGAGATTGAGTTCACTAAGAATGTCTTGAATTTTATCATCCAATTCTTTAGAGACCTTTTTGAAATCCTCAGCTTTTTCCAATTTTGTATTCGTACTAATATAAAACTTCACTTTAGGTTCGGTTCCGCTTGGTCTTGCCGCGATACGGGTACCGTCTTCGGTTTCATATATCAATACATTGGATTTTGGAATATCTATGGTTTTTTCTTCGCCGGTAAGTACATTTTTGGCTGTAGAAGTATTATAGTCTTCTATCCATTTTACTTTGGATCCAGCTACTGAAGAAACAGGATTCTCTTTAAAATCTTTCAACATCTGTTTGATTTCTTCTGCACCGCTCATTCCCTTTTTGGTAATTGAGATAAGCTTTTCTTTATAGAAGCCATAATCAACATAACAGTCAATTAGTTTCTTGTAGAAAGAACTACCGGTAGATTTGGCTTGAGCTGCAATTTCGCAGGCCAATAGGGTAGAGGTAACAGCATCTTTGTCACGAACAAAATCGCCCACCATATAACCAAAACTTTCTTCTCCGCCACCAACAAAGTTGGATTCAGGAAAGTCTTTTATCATCTTACCTATCCATTTAAATCCGGTAAGAGCTGTTTTGAACTCAACGCCGTAAGCTTTTGCCATGGCTTCCATCATAGGGGTTGAAACTATTGTGGTTGCAATAAATTCATTGCCTTTAAAGCCTTTTTGCTTTTGTTGCTCCAAAAGAAATTTGGTCATTAGAATCATGGCCTGGTTGCCATTTACGATTTCCATTTCTCCATCTAGGTTACGAACGGCAATACCCAAACGGTCACTATCCGGATCTGTGCCAACTACCATGTCCGCACCGATCTCTTCTGCTTTTGCAACAGCCATAGAAAGGGCTTCGGATTCTTCCGGGTTTGGAGACTTTACCGTTGGAAAGTTTCCGTCAGGCTTGGCTTGCTCCTCAATAATGGTAACATTCTTGTAATCGGCTCTTTTTAATACTTCTGGAATGGCCGTAATGGATGTACCATGAAGTGATGTAAAAACAATTTTAAAATCGTCTTTGCCGGCAGCGTTAAAATTTCCGTTAGCCACGGAAGCCTCTATAAACGCTTCGTCTACGTCTTTATCTATTAATTCAATAAGGCTATCGTTGGCTTTAAAGTTGATGTCCTCAAAAGATAGCGAATTGATTTCCGATATAATCTCACCATCCTGTGGAGGTACAATTTGCCCACCATCTGTCCAATACACTTTATAACCGTTGTATTCTGGCGGGTTATGGGAAGCGGTCAATACAATACCGGCATGGCATTCTAAATGCTTAACGGCAAAGGAAAGCTCAGGAGTGGTGCGGAGTTCCGAGAATAGAAAAACTTTTATTCCGTTAGCGGACAATACTTCGGCCACAGTTCTTGCCAAGGTGTCGCTATTATGGCGACAATCAAAAGCAATAACTACTTTTATATCTTCCTTCCCATAGGTTTTTATCAAGTAGTTACTAAGACCTTGGGTGCTTTTTCCTAAGGTGTATTTGTTTATTCTGTTGGTACCTACGCCCATAACACCGCGCATACCACCTGTACCGAATTCCATATTTTTGTAAAAACGGTCCTTTAGTTCGTCTGTATCGTTATCTATTAGATGTTGAACTTCTTTCTTTACTTCTGGGTCAAAAAAATCGGTTAACCAGGTTTTGGCGGTATTTAGAATGGCATCCATAATAGTGTCTGTATTATATGTGTTTATTAGCGCTTAAAATTACGAAGAATATTGCTTTGCTTTTTATTTAGGATTAATTTCTTCGGATATAGTATATCGTGTCTCGTTTTTTCGTGATCTTATTAAAATTTCGCCTAAAAATCCGGCTAAAAATAATTGCGTGCCAATAATCATTGCGGTAAGCGCAATGAAAAATTGAGGGCGATCGGTAATTAACCGTCCGTAGGGATTGATGAAAAGTTTGTCAATACCTAGATAAATGGCAAAACCAAACCCTATAATGAACATAATAACACCCAATGCGCCAAACAGAATGCATAGGCTGGCGGCCAAATTTAGATACGAACCAAATGGTGAGCAGATCTAGAAATCCGTTTATAAAGCGTTCCATACCAAACTTGGTCTTACCATATTTACGGGCTTGGTGTTTCACTACTTTTTCGCCTATATTGCTATAACCGGCATTTTTGGCCAAAACGGGAATGTAACGATGCATTTCCCCTGAAACTTCAATGCTTTTAACCACTTTCTTATTAAAGGCCTTTAATCCGCAATTAAAGTCGTGCAATTTAACCCCGGAAGTCTGTCTGGCGGCCCAATTGAATAATTTGGAAGGCATGTTTTTGAAAAGAACGGAATCAAAACGTTTTTTCTTCCAGCCAGAAACCAAATCAAAATTATCTTCCTTTATCAACCGGTACAGTTCAGGTATTTCCTCGGGGTCATCCTGTAAGTCTGCATCCATAGTAATCACCACATTGCCCTGCGCAGCTTTAAAACCGGCATGTAAGGCTTGTGATTTTCCAAAGTTCTTTTTGAACCGTAGCCCTTTTACATTGGGGTTGGATTGGGATAGTTCTGTAATAATTCTCCAGGAATTATCAGTGCTACCGTCATCTATAAAGAGAATTTCGTAAACGAAATTATTGGATTGCATGACGCTTATAATCCAATCATGAAGTTCTTTTAAAGATTCTTCTTCGTTAAGTAAGGGTATAATTATGGACAGATCCATGCAAAGTTTCTATATATCTGACCAAAAATACAATTTTGATATTGAAGTCATTTAAACTTTTCAGCTATAAAGCTGCTTTCTTTTTGGTTGTGTAAGATAGGTTTCAATTATCAACGCCCTGAATGTTTGTTCAGGGCGTTGATAATTAAAGAATTACATTCTTTTAAATAGAAAAGAGTTTCCATTTAAAAAGGGGTTAATAAGCTGGTTTATCTTTTTTTAGGACGAGTCCGGTAATAAGACCTACTATAAGCCCAATAACAATGTTTATGATAAGAATAAGCGGGTAGGACATCCATGCAAACGATTTTTGCATTTCTATGCCTTGGTCAATTTGTTCCTCGGTTAGTTTAGGGTTGTTGGCAAGAGCTTGTTGTTTTCCTAACTCGTACATATTATCCAGATATTCTGGTTCTACGTAGTTAGAAAACACATAAAAATAAAGTATGCCCAAGATACCTGCTATTAAGGCCACTCCAGCACCAACTTTTAAAGCTTCTGAAATATTTAGGTAATTTAAATTGGCTTTTTTAAACTGGTAGATGCCTAATATGATACCTGCTACCAAAATTAATGTTTGTGTTCCCTGTACGGCAAGCCCACGTTCATAATGCATGTCCATAGTGTAGAGCATGATTCCAAAGGTCACGCCCACTACACCAACTATTAAGCCGTAATTAAGTGAGAACTTTCCGGTTTTAGCTTGACTATCTTCCATTTTTATTGTTTTTGGTTGTTGTCAAAGTTAGTGCTTGTTTTCATTACTTTGTTACAGCTAAAATATATTTTTTTGTTTCTTTTGGTTATTTAGATTGTGGGTTCAAGAAAATTAATTAAATTTGCAGCCTTAAAATGAGTGCCTGTCGGAATGGGTGCGTAAAATTTTATTTATAATGAAAAAAGATATACATCCAGAAAATTATAGATTAGTCGCTTTTAAAGACATGTCTAATGACGAAGTTTTTTTGACTAAATCTACAGCAGTTACCAAAGAAACTATAGAAGTTGATGGTGTTGAATACCCAGTGGTAAAATTAGAAATTTCAAGAACGTCTCATCCATTCTATACTGGTAAAGCTAAACTTTTGGATACTGCCGGACGTATTGATAAGTTCAAAAGCAAATACGATAAGTTCAAGAAGAAACCTGCAGCAGCAAAAGCTGATAAAGAAGAAAAATAAATTCTTGTTCAAAATATATAGAAAGCCTCCACAATTGTCGGAGGCTTTTTTAGTTTATAACCTTGCCTTTGCAAATTAAAAAATCAGATTACCTATTTTTGCCAAAAATAACCAACCATGAACTATATTCTTTTTGACGGTACGGTAAGAGAAAATCTTTTGCCTTTTACTTTCACAAGACCTGTTGCGGATATCCGAGTAGGGATAATGACCATACGTGAAAAATGGGAAAAGTATTTAGGCAACACTACTACAACTATTACGGAGGAATATCTTTCTGAAAAGTTTCCCATGGTAGAAATGGAAGAAAATGTACTCATTAATGCTTCTTTTTTGCCCAACCAAAAGTTAGTGGACCTTGTTCAGGATTTAGGGAAGAATGAAGCTATTTTTCAGGGCGATGAAGTTATCGCCTTTTTCACGAACGAAAGTCAAGAAGAAGTAGATTTTACATCATACAAACATATAGAGTTTGATGAAGATGTGATTAGGATAGAACATACGTGGGATATTTTTTCCAAAAACGGCGAAGCTATTCAGGCAGATTTTGATTTCCTTACCGAAGAAAGAAAAAGTGCTCCTATTCCCAAGAGCAATACTTTAATTCATCCAGAGCGCATTTTTATGGAAGAAGGTGCGCAGGTTGAACATAGTATCCTAAATGCAACCGATGGGCCTATTTACCTAGGGAAGAATTCTGAGGTGTGGGAAGGCAATCTTATTCGCGGAGCTTTTGCATTATGTGAGAATGCCGTGGTTAAAATGGGGGCCAAGATTTACGGAGCTACTACCATTGGTCCTTACGGAAAGGTGTGTGGTGAAATAAGCAACTCCGTTATTTTTGGGTACTCTAGTAAGGGGCATGAAGGTTACTTGGGTAATGCTGTTTTGGGCGAGTGGTGTAATATAGGAGCAGATTCCAACAATTCCAATCTTAAGAACAATTACGCTAAAGTACGTTTGTGGAATTATGCTTCCGAAAGTTTTGAGCAGACAGGTTTGCAATTTTGCGGACTTATGATGGGAGACCACAGTAAGACAGCTATAAACACCATGTTCAATACAGGTACGGTAATAGGGGTGAATTGTAATATTTATGTACCTGGTTTTCCACGTAATTTTGTCCCTAGTTTCAGTTGGGGAGGAGCATCTGGTTTTTCAACCTATAGCACCTCAAAAGCTTTTGATGCGGCCAAAGTAATGATGGCCAGAAGAAATGTTGAGTTCAATGATGTAGAAGCCCGTATTTTGGAGCACGTATTTGAGCTTACTAAAAAGTGGCGTAATTATTAAGCATTGGCTTATAAGTTATATCGTATATCTTACTTTTCACTTGAATTTCTGGCTTTTAAAATTGATTTAAAACTTGGGTAAAAAGTCTCAGGTGTTATATCCTTGGGCGTTGATAAATTCAAACGCCTCAAGTTTGTAATGGGCTGGTAACAAGTTCGTATATTTGCATTCTCTAAAAAGTTATAGCATCAATTGAATACGAAAGCGGAAAGAGATAAGAGTATGAAAAAGAAAGTTGCCTTCTATACATTGGGCTGTAAACTCAACTTTTCTGAGACTTCTACAATTGCAAGAGGATTTCAGGAAGATGGTTTTGATCGCGTAGATTTTTCCGAACATGCAGATATGTATGTCATAAATACATGCTCCGTAACGGAAAATGCGGATAAAAGATTTAAGACCATAGTAAAACAGGCTCAGAAGATTAACCCGGAAGCATTTGTTGCCGCTATAGGTTGTTATGCGCAATTAAAACCAGAAGAACTAGCTGCTGTTGATGGTGTTGATTTGGTTCTAGGGGCCACAGAAAAATTCAAGATTACAGACTATATCAATGATCTTACGAAAAACGATTTTGGTGAGGTGCACTCCTGCGAAATAGAAGATGCGGATTTCTATGTGGGCAGTTATGCCATTGGAGACCGTACCCGTGCTTTTCTCAAGGTTCAAGACGGATGTGATTATAAATGTACGTATTGCACCATACCTCTGGCCAGAGGTATTTCCCGGAGTGATACGTTGCAGAATGTTTTGGATAACGCTGCAGAAATATCTGCAAAGGGTATTAAGGAAATTGTCCTCACTGGTGTAAATATCGGGGATTATGGAAAAGGGGAGTTCGGTAATAAAAAGCATGAACATACTTTTCTGGATTTGGTAAAGGCTTTGGATAGGGTAGAGGGTATTCACCGTTTACGCATATCGTCTATAGAGCCTAATTTGTTGAAGAATGAAACGATTGATTTTGTGTCTAAGAGCAATTCGTTTGTGCCTCATTTTCATATTCCTTTACAAAGTGGTAGCGATGCAATTTTAAAGTTGATGCGCAGGCGCTATATGAGCGATTTGTATGTAGACCGTGTTAAGAAAATAAAGGAAACCATGCCGGATGCCTGTATAGGTGTGGATGTTATTGTTGGTTTTCCGGGTGAGACGGATGAGCATTTCTTGGAAACCTATCATTTTTTAAATGAATTGGATATATCTTACCTACACGTGTTTACGTATTCGGAACGTGACAATACTACGGCAGCAGATATGGGAGGAGTAGTTCCTAAACAGGTTAGAAATAAGCGTAGTAAGATGCTGAGAGGGCTATCCGTAAAGAAGAGAAGGGCTTTTTATGAAGGTCAATTGGGTAAAACGCAACAAGTGCTTTTCGAGGGGGAGAACAAAGAAGGGTATATTCATGGTTTTACCAGTAACTATGTTAAAGTAAAATCACCTTGGAACCCTGAGCTGGTAAATACCTTGCATAATGTTCAGTTAAAGGAGATTGATGAGGATGGTTTGGTACGCTTTGAATTTAAAAAAAGCGCCGTTACCACAAACTAGGGTAAAAAAAATCCCGCTGTTTGCGGGATTCATCTTCAAAAAAACTCTGAAATACTGTTAGATTCTGATACCTACGGGCAACATTTCTTTGTATTGTCTGTTTTTGCGTAAAAAACCGGCAATTTGTGGACTCGTAGGAACTACTCTAAGATTTTGCTCCTGAATGTGATGAAGAACGGATTTGATAAAATCTTCTTTGAAACCATCTTTGGTGATTTCTTCAGGCACTACTAATTTTGTTAGAAATACTTTGCGTTCTTGCGAAGAATACTCGATCTTGGCTAAAGTGCCTTCAACCGTGGTTTCAAATTGACGCAAGAAACTGTTGTCAATAATTTCTACTTCATTCATATAGTTTGATTTTAGATGATGGCAAGAGGTAAGAAAATCACGGTGTTCTCAAATCGTAATTTTATATACTTTTGCTCAAATTTGTATAAACTATGGAAATCCCCCAAAGTCGATGACAAAAGTAGTGAAAATAATGTTAATTTCCTAACAATTCCTATGCTTTGTCATAATGAGAGATTCTAAGATTCACATATATTTTATGCCAGGAATGGCAGCAAATCCTTCCATCTTTAGATATATTATCCTACCTGAGGACAAATTTGTGCAACATCTTTTAGAATGGTTTGTGCCGGATAAAAATATGTCTTTGGAGGCGTACGCAAAAAAGATGAACGAGAATATTCATCATGAAAATGCTGTTTTGATCGGTGTATCTTTTGGTGGGATGTTGGTTCAGGAAATGGCAAGGTTTAAATCGTTCAGGAAAGTCATAATCGTATCTAGCGTAAAAGACAGTTCTGAATTGCCCGGGCGCATGATATTTGCTAAATATACTCATGTGCATAGGTTGTTGCCTACAGGGCTGGTCAATAATATGGAGCTTTTAGCCAAGTATGCTTTTGGAGAAACCGTGAACAAGCGTTTGGCACTTTACGAGGAATATCTGTCCATTAGGGATAAGTATTATATAGATTGGTCTATTGACCAAATTGTAAATTGGAAACCTAAAAAGGCAATTCCCGGCCTTGTGCATATTCATGGAGAGAAAGATGCGGTCTTTCCTATTGGTAAGATTAAAGAGTGTATAACTGTAAAAAATGGCACTCACACTATGATAATACACAGGGCTAGATGGTTTAACGAACACCTCCCCACAATTATTTTGCAATAAATGAGTTGTAATACTAAGCTCTTTTTTACCTTTTTTGTATTCACTGTATGCTTTGTGACCTTCTTTTTAATGGTCGATTAATAATCGGGTTTAAGAATTATAGTTAAAGCTCAATAAGAGTGCATTTGGTTTAGAAAAATTCAAAAAGAGTTTACTAACTTTGAATAAACCGTACAATACCAAAAAATGAAGATTTTAAAGAATGTATTGATGCTTTTGGGCGTCTTTTTTGTTGTGAGCACTTTGATATTTGCTGTACAGAGCAATGCCGAGCCTGCTAAGGGCGACGCAGATGTTCTGGAAAACGAAATGAAGGAAATAGATAAAAACGTTGCCGATGGGTACCGGATTTCGGCTATAGAGATTCCGGAAAATTTAAATTTTGCAGGTGAGATTGTTCCGCAGGATGACCCTGAGGTAATGGAGCGCATTGACCGTGAGTTTTTGGTAAACACCTATTGGCAATCCAATGCCGTTTTGTTGATCAAAAGGGCCAATATGTATTTCCCTATTATAGAGCCAATTCTGGCCAAAAATGGTATTCCAGATGATTTTAAATATTTGGCAGTGGCAGAAAGCGGACTTCAAAATGTGGTCTCGCATGCAGGTGCTGCTGGTTTTTGGCAGATAATGAAGGCTACAGGGCAGGAGCATGGCTTAGAGGTAAACAGAAACGTAGATGAACGTTACAACTTGGAAAAAGCTACTGAAGTGGCCTGTGAGTATTTGAATAGGAACTACAAAAGATATGGTAGTTGGACATTGACGGCGGCGTCCTATAATGCCGGAGCAGGTGCTATCAACAAATATTTGGGTATCCAGCAGGTGAGTGATTATTACGATCTTTTGTTGGGGCAGGAAACTGGTAGATATGTATTCCGTATTATGGCAATAAAGGAAATATTGAGTCACCCTGAAAAATATGGTTTTGATATAGATAAAGAAGATATGTATCAAGCTGTACCAACTTTTAAGGTCGAGGTAGACGAGCCCGTATTGAGTTTTGCCGATTTTGCGCAGCAGTATGAAATCAACTATAAAATTCTTAAAAGACATAACCCTTGGCTGCGGGAGGCACATTTAAATAACAGCTCCCGTAAAAAATATACTATTGAAATCCCAAATAAAGGATATTATAGGGTTGGCAAATAATCTAAAAGGCCTCAATACGGTTATATAAAATTCGTATTGAGGCTGTTTTACTCCATTTTATTCCCCATCTTTATATAGTAGCTGATTTTGGCTGAACTTGGCCTTATTCGGTGGTAAGAAAGATGGATGCAACACTAAATTTTTTTAATAATAATCTTTGGTTGATACTTTTGGGTATTAACTATGGGCTTGTTATTGTGCTGTCTTTCTTTATTCTTCTAAAAAATAAAAACCCGGTAAAAACACTTTCTTTTCTTTTTGCCTTGGCTGTACTGCCTTTTCTTGGGTTGATTGTATACTATTTGTTTGGGCAAGACTATCGGAAATCAAAGATTTTTGAAAAGAAGTATTTTTTGGACAATCAAAAGATAAAGGAATGGCGGGCTAACTTTCGGCTGGACTCTAGTGAGCGGGAAGATTTTGAGGAAACTTATGGGGAAGGTATTTTTAAAGTGTATAAGTTGCTGAAAAACAATGAGAAAGCGGTTCTTACTTTTGATAATAATGTTGAAATTTTAATAAATGGCGAAGAAAAATTTAAACGACTGTTCGAAGATTTAAGAAACGCGGAAAGTCATATACATCTAGAGTATTTTGTTTTGTTTGATGATGAGCTTGGAAATAAACTCATTAGTATTCTCATGGATAAGGCAAAATCTGGGGTTAAAGTTAGGTTGGTTTATGATGATGTAGGTAGTAAAATTTCAAATAGAGTAAAGAAAAAAATGAGCGAATCTGGAATAGAGCATTATGCCTTTATGCCGGTACTTTTTTCAAATTCTACGGGAAAACTCAATTATAGAGACCACAGGAAGATAATTGTGATAGATGGTAAGGTAGGGTATGTTGGCGGAATAAACTTGGCGCAACGCTATGATAACAGCTATAAGAACCCGCGTTATTGGCGTGATACACATTTAAGGTTGCAGGGTGGGGCAGTAGGTTCTTTACAGTCTTCTTTTTTGTTAAATTGGAACTTTGCCTCCAATAATGAAGTTGATATAGAGAAGTCTTTCTTCCCGCAGAATAAACCCGAAACAGAGAAACCTGTGGCAGTTCAGATTGCCGCTAGTGGTCCGGATACGGACTGGGCCAATATTATGGAAGCTATTTTTTGTGCTATTAGTTCGGCTAAGGAGCGTATTTATATTACATCTCCATATTTTATGCCTAATGATGCCATTTTAACAGCTTTGACTACGGCTGCAAGAAGCGGACTGGATGTAAGGGTTATGGTTCCTTATGAATCCGATTCATGGGCCGCACAGTACGCAGGTGATTCATATATTGAGCATTGTCTGGAATCGGGTATCAGAATCTACAGGTATTGTAAAGGTTTTATCCATGCCAAGACTATGGTAATCGATAATCAATTTTCAACGGTAGGAACGGCTAATTTAGATTATAGAAGCTTTTCTATCAATTTTGAAATAAATGCCATGATTTATAACCAAGAAATAAACCGCCAACTCGCAACCAACTTTTTTGATGATTTGGAGGAGTGCGAAGAGGTAGAACTTGAAAGATGGCAAAACCGCGGTTTACGCCGTAAGCTAAAAGAATCTTTTAGTCGGTTATGGGCTCCGTTGTTATAGTATTTTCACTAACCACTAACCACTAACCACTAACCACTAACTACAACCTAAATCTTCTTCATTTGCTGCTGCATCATTTTTATTTGGTCAGTAAGCATATTACTTTTATCAAGCTTTTTGGCTTCTTGTAGAAGTGTAGTGGCTTCTCTTTTTCTTCTTTTTTGCATTGCAATTCCCGCAAGGCTTAATTTGGCCATGGCTACATCATAATCCATGGTAAGACCAAGTTTTAGAGCCTTTTTAAAGTACTTCTCGGCTTGGGTAAGGTTTTTTTGAGAGTGAATAATACCGTGTAGGTAGTTAAAATACCCTTGCTGTTTTGTAACTAGGGCGGCCTCAGGGTTCTTTATTTTGCTCAACCACTTTTGTGTGCCTTCTAAATCTTGTTTTCTCATACGGAGAAAGGCCAATAGAATAATCTCGTTTCTGAAATAAAGAAAAATGAAGATTAGGGATAGTAGAATTAAAAAGATTCCATTACCAATATATCCTTCTATAAATTGATATACGGCGTAAGCTATAATAAGTCCTGCTATGACAAGTTTAAGATTTTTATTGAACATGTGTATTAATTATTGATCGGTTCGTTTAAATTCGTTAGAAGCTCATATGTAATGGTAGACTCTATGGTCGTAGGTATTTCCTGATCGCCCATTTGCGTCATTGTAGAGGATCCAGTGGAAACACCTTCTACAGTCATCTTTTTGATGAAACCAGTAGTTGCACTAGTGGTAATGTTCGTTTTTTGAGAGCCTTTAAGCTTCATTGTAGTTGCCGCTTCCGTTACGTTCATTGTAACTTTGGCCGCTCCTGTTATATTTATGGTATCTGCGTTTAAAGCTTTCAACGTCCATATGTTGTCTGCTTGCAATTTTCCTGTATACTGGTTTTTCCAAGTATCTCCCACTTTTACTTTTTTACGGGGATAAATGAAGGTCATTTGCTTATAACTGCTAGAAAGCGCCTCTGATCCAAATTCTTTTTGCAGTGACTTTTTCATCATATTCAATGAAAATTCATCTTTAAGGCCAGATGCTTCTGCCATTTTTACCACAAGACTATCTCCCCCTTTTACTTCAAGGATATCTCCTGTTTTGGCAAGGGTAATATTTACAGGCCTATTTAAAAGACTGTTGAATATTTGGGATTGCATATCATTTTCATTCACCTCTTGAGCGTGTACATCCATCAATTCACCTTGAATGCTAGAGGTCATATTTAAGTTTAGGTCCTTGAATTTTAAAGCTATTCTGTAGGTGGTGTCCCTTACTTCCAGTACCTTGAACTCTAAAACACCATTGATTCTATTGGTAAGGATGTGCGAGGCACCGTCCAGTTCTTGTGTTATAATTTGTTGTGCGTTTTGTTTTACGGTGAAGACAGCATTTTTCTTCAATTTGTACTCAAGTTGTGTCTGGGCTAAAGAAACGGTACTTGAAAGAACAATGAAAATAATGCTCAAAAAGTTTCTCATAGATTGATTTTATTGCGAAAATCCGATTTTGGCAAAAGTAATAAAAACCTATCGCTAGGCAGTAGGCATTCAATAAAAATATTTTTCAAAATGTATTTGCCAAAGAGAAAACTCTTTGTATATTTGCGCCCAGTTTTAGCGAGCGGTTTCGCAAACTTGTATCACACAAAGAAAAGGATAATACAATGCCCGGACAGAAAAGAACATATCAGCCTTCAAAGAGAAAGAGAAGAAATAAACATGGATTTAGGGAGCGTATGGCATCCGTAAATGGAAGAAAAGTTTTAGCTCGTAGAAGAGCTAAAGGAAGAAAAAAACTTTCTGTATCCTCTGAACCGAGACACAAGAAATAATGATATTATTTTTTAAGAAATATATAGGTGTTACTTTTTATAAGTAACACCTTTTTTTATGTCAGATTTGTACTGATATTTGTAACAATTTAATGCCAAAGTTTTAAAGAATACAACTAATGCCCAAAAGAAAAGATTTAAAATCCATACTACTGATCGGTTCCGGTCCAATCGTTATAGGTCAAGCTTGTGAATTTGATTATGCAGGTTCGCAATCATTACGTTCATTACGAGAAGACGGTATTGAAACTATTTTAATTAACAGCAACCCTGCTACAATCATGACGGACCCTTCTATGGCCGATCATGTGTATTTAAAACCGTTGACTACCAAATCGATCATTGAAATTCTAAAGGAACACCCTCAAATTGATGCAGTGCTACCCACTATGGGTGGTCAAACTGCTTTAAATTTATGTATAGAGGCAGATGAAAAAGGAATTTGGAAAGACTTTGGAGTAGATCTTATCGGGGTAGATATTGATGCCATAAATATTACAGAAGACCGTGAAAAATTTCGTGAGCTAATGCTTAAGATCGGTGTTGGCATGGCACCGCAAGCTACGGCCACTTCCTTCTTAAAAGGTAAGGAGATTGCACAAGAGTTTGGTTTTCCTTTGGTAATTAGAGCATCATATACCTTGGGTGGAGCAGGAGCTTCAATAGTTTACAAAGCAGAAGATTTTGATGAACATTTAAGTCGTGGTCTGGAGATTTCCCCTATTCACGAGGTAATGATAGATAAAGCCCTTATGGGGTGGAAAGAGTATGAATTGGAGTTGCTACGGGATAAGAACGATAACGTAGTTATTATTTGTACCATAGAAAATATGGATCCCATGGGTATCCATACCGGAGATTCCATTACGGTTGCTCCGGCTATGACTTTATCCGATAGAACTTTTCAAAAAATGCGTGATATGGCTATCCATATGATGCGTAGTATTGGAGATTTTGCAGGAGGGTGTAACGTTCAGTTTGCTGTTAGCCCAGATGATGAAGAGGATATTATTGCTATTGAGATTAACCCAAGGGTTTCGCGTTCATCGGCATTGGCCTCAAAAGCTACAGGTTACCCTATTGCTAAGATTGCTACCAAGTTGGCTATTGGGTATCACTTGGACGAGTTGGATAATCAGATTACAAAATCAACATCTGCTTTATTTGAACCAACACTAGATTATGTAATCGTAAAAATACCAAGATGGAACTTTGATAAATTTGAAGGTTCCGATCGCACGTTAGGTCTTCAAATGAAGTCTGTAGGTGAGGTTATGGGTATTGGACGTTCATTTCAAGAAGCGCTACATAAAGCAACTCAATCCTTAGAAATAAAAAGGAACGGATTAGGTGCAGATGGTAAAGGGTATAGTAATTACGACCAGATTATTCAGAAATTGACTGTTCCTAGTTGGGATAGGGTCTTTGTAATTTATGATGCCATTCAATTGGGTATTCCTTTGAGAAGGATTCATGAGATTACCAAGATAGATATGTGGTTCTTAAAGCAGTATGAAGAACTTCATTTGCTAGAAAAAGAGATTTCTACCTACACGATTGCAACGCTTAACAAGGAGTTGATGTTGGAGGCCAAGCAAAAAGGTTTTGCCGATAGGCAAATTGCCCATATGCTGGATTGCTATGAGAGCGAGGTACACAAAAAACGTACGGAAGAAATGAACATCAATAGGGTCTATAAATTGGTAGATACCTGTGCCGCCGAATTTAAGGCGATGACTCCTTACTACTATTCTACTTTTGAAGCGGAAATAGAAAAACCGGATGGAACACGTTATGTTGAGAACGATAGCGTTGTTACCGATCGTAAGAAAATTGTTGTTCTAGGTTCCGGACCAAACCGAATTGGACAGGGAATTGAGTTTGATTACTGTTGTGTTCACGGTGTACTTGCCGCTGCTGAATGTGGTTATGAGACCATAATGATAAACTGTAATCCTGAAACGGTTTCAACGGATTTTGATACGGCGGACAAGCTTTATTTTGAGCCTGTTTTTTGGGAGCATATCTATGATATTATCCGTCATGAGAATCCAGAAGGTGTAATTGTTCAATTAGGTGGGCAAACCGCACTGAAACTTGCGGAGAAACTAGAGAAATATGGTGTTAAGATATTAGGTACCAGCTTTAAGGCTTTGGATCTTGCGGAAGATCGTGGTAGCTTCTCAGAACTTTTAAAAGAAAACAATATTCCTTTCCCTGAGTTTGGGGTTGCAGAAACGGCAGATGAGGCTTTGGCTTTAGCGGATAAGCTTAATTTCCCATTATTAGTAAGACCATCCTATGTTCTTGGAGGTCAAGGAATGAAGATTGTAATCAACAAAGAAGAGTTAGAAGAGCATGTGGTGGATCTTCTTAGAAAGATACCGAACAATAAGTTGCTTTTAGATCATTACTTAGACGGTGCTATAGAAGCGGAAGCCGATGCAATCTGTGATGGTGAAGATGTTTATATCATTGGTATAATGGAGCATATTGAGCCTTGTGGAATCCACTCTGGAGACTCTAATGCTACCTTACCACCGTTTAACTTGGGCGAGTTTGTCATGCAACAGATAAAAGACCATACCAAGAAGATTGCTTTAGCTTTGAACACGGTAGGTCTGATAAATATTCAGTTTGCTGTTAAAGATGATATGGTTTACATCATTGAAGCTAACCCAAGAGCATCCAGAACAGTACCGTTTATTGCAAAAGCTTATAAAGAGCCTTACGTAAATTACGCTACCAAAGTAATGCTAGGGGATAAGAAAGTAAAAGATTTTGATTTTAAACCAGAGCTAAAAGGTTTTGCCATTAAACAACCGGTCTTTTCTTTTAATAAGTTCCCTAATGTAAACAAAAACTTAGGTCCTGAAATGAAGAGTACGGGAGAGAGTATTCTCTTTATAGATAGCTTAAAGGATGATGAGTTTTATAACCTTTACGCTAGAAGGAAGATGTATTTGAGCAAGTAATTTGTTTGAAGTAAATATCAGAAAAGCCGTAACAAGATAGTTGTTACGGCTTTTTTTTATAGCTTAAATATGTTCTGTTTTGTTCATGGAATTTGCTAGTGAAGTAGGCGATTAGTTAAACCATACCGCGTAACGTTTTCGGCGTAGTTCCAATGCTAGGGTTTCTTCCATTTTTAAAGCCTCTGCTCTGGTGTTTAGAGATTTAATATGGTTGTAAAGACTTGGTCTTAGGTAGGAACCGTATTTTTTTACAATGCTGGAAGAAAGATTGTGTCCCTTTTTGCTTAAGCTTCCCTTTTTATGTTGTTCAAAACGTTCTTTGGGTGTTTTGCTGGTCATACCTACATACAGACATTCTAAAACTCCATTAAATTGTGGATTTGCTTCACGAAAACGTCTGTTTTCCGTGAAAACTTTTTTAGAAAGTTCTATAACGTAAATCTGATATTGAGTTTTGGCCATTTAAAAATGGATTATTTAATGGGATAAATCCATTTCCTCTTTAGGAAGGTGTTTAAAAATAATTTTCAAAAATTCGGTAAGGTTATAGGGTTTGTGTATGACATCGTCCATTCCGGAATTAAGTATTTCCTGTGTTCCTTCTTCTAGCTCAACGGCTGTAAGTGCTATAATTGGGATGTTCTTATTGAATTTACGAATCATCATCGTGGCTTCCATACCATTTATATTAGGCATGTTGATGTCCATCAATATTAAATCGTATGCGTTGGACTTGCACATGGCAACGGCCTGTACGCCATCATTTGCTAAGCTGGACTTGATATGATGTTTCTCTAGGGTTTTCTGTGTGACCTTTTGGTTTATTTTATTGTCATCAACAATCAGAACATGGCTTGTATGGCCATTTTTTAATCTCTGTGATAAGTTAGTATCGCCATTAAGAATAGATACTGCTTTATGTTGCTCAGTTTGTTTTTCTAGTGTTAATTCAAAACTGAATTCCGCCCCTTCGTTAGGATGACTTGTAAGTTGAATTTCACTTCCGTAAAGGTCTAGAATCTTTTTTACAATGGTTAGACCTAAACCAGTACCTGTATAACTATGGTTTTTATTTTCTATTTGGGTGAACTCTTTAAAAATTTCCTTCTGCATATGCAAGGGAATCCCAAGACCATCATCCTTTATAGTGAATTTTACCACGGTGTTTTCATTCTTAGTAGTTTCAACTACAACGAGGCTTAGCCAAATATTACCGTTTTCGGTGAATTTAATCGCGTTGCCCATTAGGTTGATAAGCACTTGGGAAAGCCGTATAGGGTCGCCAATTAATTTATTGGGGATGTTCTCGTCAATATGAAGGTGCAGTTTGTTGCTGTTCTCGTGTAGCGTAAATTCAAAGGAACGTACTATATTCTGTATAAGGGTATCCAATTCGTAAGGCACTTTAGATAGGCTAATGGCTTCAGCATCCATCTTACTCAAAAGCAATACATCATTAATGAGCGCTAATAAGTAATCCGCAGAGAACTTTAAAGAATTTAAGTCGTCCGCATAGGCTTTTAGATTTTGGTCTTCTTTAAGCAATGTAGATATACCTATCACTCCATAAAGAGGGGTTCTAAGTTCATGACTTACGGTAGATAGGAACTTGGTCTTTACTTTAGAAAGTTTTTCGGCTTTTTCGTTGGCAAGTCTAAGCTGTTTGTTCTTTGCCATCAACCTATTGATGTAAATCTTTCGGGTTTTAAAGAAAGTAATAATGCCGAAAAGGGCTAAAACAAGAATAACAATGGCAATAATAAGAACAGTGGTAAGCGATTTTGATTTGGAGATTAACTCCTCTGCATAGGCTTGTTCCTTTAAGGCAGACTGTAGTTCTTTATGTGCTTGTTCTAAATCGTATTTAGCTCGTGCCTTCTCGGTTTCCTCTAGTTTTTTTAAGGTGTATGCCTTTTGCTTGTAGAGATTGTGTTGGTCTAAATTGGCAAAGGCTTTTTTATAATCATCCGTTTCACTGTAGAGTTTGGATAAATCTCCGTATGCCTCTATGGCAAGGTCTGTATTATCATTTTCATTGGCAAACGATGCAATTTTCTCCAACTTTTGAGTTGCCGCATCGTACTTCTTTTTAGCAAGGTAATATTTGCCATGTAGCAAATCCATGTACAATCTGTCCAGGGAATCTACTTCTTGCAAAGAAAGCTCCTCTGCTTTTTGTATGTAGTGAGCCGCATTATCCAGTTGATTGTTGTCTAAGTATGTCCAAATAAGATTTATGTACGTAAGGTATATTTCGTCGTAATCTTGGGCTTTTTGATTTAATTCTATGCTTTCCTTAAAATAAGCAATGGCCTTGTTATAGGTTTGTTTATTCTCGGAGTAAAGGATTCCCAAGTTTAAGGCTCCCCATGCTATTAAGCTGTCCGTTTCTGTGGCTCGTGCCAGCTCTAGGGCTTTTTCAGAGTAGATTTTGCCTTTTATGGTGTCTTCGGTTTCGGAATAAATTCCGCCTAAAATATCGTAGCCTAGGAACTCGTAATAATCATAATCGTACTCATGTCCTTTTTCTATTAGGGTAGCGGCGTATTTAATGGCGTCTTTATAGTTGTATTGATCGTAGGCCTCGTTTGACTTGTTTACGTAAAATTCCAAGGTATCCCGTTGCCATTCCGTTGAGTTTTGAGCTAAGGTGTTAGTCAAATGGGAAAGAAAAAAAACAATAATAAGTAATCTGAATGGGCTCATAAAATCTTAGGGGCCAATAAGAAATTTCGGGGTTGGCCTTTTTTGACGAGCTAATATAAGGATTTGCTTCACAATATATTACGAAGTAGTCAATAGATCGATGGAAGGTATCTTGAAAGATAGGACGTAATGGCCCTTAAGTATATTATTCTGCGTCTACTTCTATTCCCTCTGTAGTAAAGGAAAATGCTTGTGCACCCAAACCACCAACCATTACTGCTTGAAATAAGGGGTTTATGGGATGTTTGGAATACCAATCTATGATAAAATTGGCACCGCTACCTCCAGAAGTATCCTGTTGTTCTATAACATAGTCAATAGACTCCATAGGGCGGAGATAAATGGCTTGATCCAGGTAACTCCTAACCAGGTCACCTCCTGTATTGTAATAATCTATAGTGGTGATGAACAGGCTATCTTTTAAACTGGTATTTCTAATGCTTAATGTGGCCGTCAATAAAGTTCTTGAGTCTCTGGTCTGGTTATAAATATCCGAATAAATGGGTACGTAGACTTGTTTGGTAAGAGGGTCGACGGCAGCACCATCGACCCTTCTAGTTAAAGTATGTTCATCAAGAACCTTTACTGGTTGCTCTTCATTTGCTTGTTTGCAAGAGGTAACCAGAAAAATGAGTATAAGAACACAGGTCTGGCCCCAAATAGAATTTTCAATTAAAAAATCCCTATTGTTGTATTTGCTCATGCCTTTATTGTTCTAGTCTCATTGAGTTAGGTTAATGGTCAACTAATTTTATTCCCATTCTGTATGGAAAATACCCTCTTTGTCTAAACGCTCATAAGTGTGAGAACCAAAGAAATCCCGTTGTGCCTGAATAAGATTTAACGGCAATCTACTTGATGTATAGGCATCAAAATAGGTAAGCGAGTTAGAAAGGCCAGGTAAAGGAATTCCGTTTTTGGCTGCGTGTGCTACCAATTTTCTAGCAGAGCCAACACTGCCTTTTACTTTGTCTATAAACTGATCAGAAAGTAAAAGGTTCGGAAGGTCCTTGTCCGCTTCAAACGCATCTGAAATATCAGCTAATAATCCCGCACGAATAATACATCCTTCACGCCAGATTTTTGCAATTGTAGCTATATCCAAGTTGTAATTGTATTCTTTTGAAGCATCGGCTAATTGGTGAAGTCCTTGGGCATAAGTTATGATAAAGGAGAAGTAAAGGGCTTCTTCTGCCATTTTCTCTAATTCTTCCTTGTCTAATTTTTCAACTTCTGGACGGTCGTACAATTCGTCTGCCTTCACTCGCTCTTCTTTTAAGGCTGATATTTCACGCATGCTAACGGCAATATCTATAGAAGGAACGGGGATACCCAAATCCATTGCGTTTTGGCTGGTCCATTTTCCGGTACCTTTTTGTTTTGCACGATCAGATATCTGGTCTAAAAGCCCCAATTTACTTAAGTTAAGCTCATCTTTCTGAATAAAGATTTTAGAGGTAATCTCAACAAGAAAAGATTGTAAACGGCCCTCGTTCCATTTAGAGTAGGTAGTATGAAGCTCCTCGTTGGTATAATCCCCGGCCTTTTTAAGCAGGTCATATACTTCCGAAGTTAATTGCATAAGTCCATATTCAATACCATTATGAACCATTTTTACGTAGTTTCCGGACGATTTTGGACCTAAATATGCAACACAAGGTTCGCCTTTGTATTTTGCGGAAACCGCCTCAAAAATAGGTTTGATATGTTGGTAGGCAGATTTTGAGCCTCCAGGCATGATGCTTGGCCCTAGACGAGCACCTTTTGCACCACCCGAAACACCGGCTCCAAAAAAGTTAATGGCCTTATCATGAAGATAGGCTTCACGACGGTCAGTATCCGTAAAAAATGAGTTTCCACCGTCTATTATGATATCACCGCGATCTATATGAGGTAAAAGACTTTCTATAACTGCATCTACAATTTTACCAGCAGGAACCAAAAGCATAATTTTTCTGGGTTCCTTTAACGATTTAACGAATGTTTTGATGTTCGTAGAGGCATTAACCTTGGCCTCATGGCCTCCTTCTTCCTTTAAAGCCGCTACTTTTTCAGCGTCTAAATCGTATCCGTAAGCAGAAAAACCATTGTCTGCTACATTTAATATAAAGTTACGGCCCATAACACCAAGGCCTATTAATCCAAAATCATATTTTTCTTCCATTTCCTAATTTTAAAATTAAACGATCAACGTTCAAATTGTTCTTTTTTGGTAGGTACAACCAAAATTAAACGAAATTATTGAAATGTAAGATTATCTTAGGGTAAACTCGTTGGTATTACTGCATCTTTTCGATACTTTTAACCTTTCAAATAGTATTAGGATATTATCTCATTATGAATAAAACAGAAAATCAAATTCTTGTGATATTTGGCGCTTCTGGCGACCTTACGGCAAGAAAACTTGTACCCGCACTTTTTAATTTGTATCAGGCCAATCAACTTCCTGAAAATTTTGTGGTACTAGGGGCAAGTAGGAGTGATATGACCGATAGCGCTTTTAGGAATAAAGTGGTATTAGAGAGCACTTATTTAGAGGATAAACTTAAAGGTCTAAAGGAAGAGGAGGTAAAGAACTTTGCGGATAAATTCTTTTACGAAGATTTAGGAGGGAGTTATGACACGGACTATGGTCGCTTGAGAAAGAGGGTTGAAGACTTAAAGAACAAATACCAAACATCTGGTAATATCATATACTACCTTTCTACGCCACCTACATTATATGAAACAATAGCTCAAAACCTTGCAGATGCAGGTATGAGCACCCAAAACAATGGTTGGAAACGCTTAATTGTTGAAAAACCTTTTGGCTACAGTTTGGATACTGCCAAACAGCTTAATAGCGGCCTTCAGCAATTTTTTAAGGAACATCAGATATATAGAATAGACCACTATTTAGGTAAGGAGACGGTACAGAACCTATTGGTTACCCGTTTTGCCAACAGTATTTTTGAGCCTCTTTGGAACAGGAACTACATACACCACGTAGAAATTACCAATGCAGAGAGTGTTGGTGTGGAGAAAAGAGGAGGATATTATGATAAATCCGGTGCCTTACGGGATATGTTCCAGAACCATTTATTGCAGATTGTTTCTTTGATTGTTATGGAGCCGCCTATAAGCGATGCTCCGGAAGATATACGAAACGAAAAGGTAAAGGCGCTTAAATCGCTCAGGGTTATGAAAACCGAGCAGGAATTATTTGATAATACCATTAGGGCGCAATACACCAAATCCGTTATAGACGGAGAAGAAGTTAAAGGTTATCGTGAGGAAGAGGGAGTGGATAAAGATTCTACCACGGAAACCTTTGCGGCCATTAAGTTCTTTGTTGATAACTGGAGATGGAAAGATACACCGTTCTACGTTCGCACCGCAAAGAGAATGCCTACCAAGGCAACGGAAGTGGTGATTCACTTTAAAACCCCTCATCATCAAATTTTTCAAGACTCCGGGTTAGATAGCAAGGACAATAAATTGGTAATCCGTATTCAGCCAGATGAAGGTATTCTATTGAAATTTGGTGTAAAAGTACCAGGTCAGGGCTTTAAGGTAGAACGTGCTAATTTAGATTTTTACTATTCTAGTTTAGCTGAAACCCATGTAATGGATGCGTATGAGCGCTTATTGTTAGATGCTATGCAGGGTGATGCAACCTTATATGCGAGAGCTGATGAGGTTGAGGCGGCTTGGGAATTTGTAGACCCTATCTTAAAGTACTGGGAAAACGGCAAAGATGTGCGTATGTACGGGTATGCCGCCGGTGTTTGGGGCCCTGAAAATTCTCATGAGCTCATAGATGGTATTGGTGAGTGGAGAAATCCAGGTCCTAATCTTACGGACGACCCTGGTTTTTGTGTCATTTGCTAATTAAAGTAAAGGCCCTTTTTAAAGAAGGGCTCTTTTGTTCATTTAAATAAAAGTATGGAATTAAAGATATATCAAGATAAAGTTGAAGTTGCTCAAGAGTTTTCAAAGTATTTTGCAGAGCAGACCAAAGGAAACGAACCTTTTCATGTAGCGCTTTCGGGAGGAAGCACGCCAAAAATAGTTTTTGATGTACTGGCCGAAAAGTTTGGAGCTAGTATAGATTGGAAACTGGTGCATTTTTATTGGGGAGATGAACGCTGTGTACTTCCTACGGATGATGAAAGTAATTATAAAATGACCGTAGAGCACCTTTTGTCAAAAATTGATATCCCAGAGAGCAATATTCATAGGGTAGAAGGAGAGAATGACCCTGAAAAGGAAGCGGAGCGTTATGCTCAAGTATTGAAAAATGAACTTCCGGCCAAAAACGGATTCCCTCAATTTGATTTAGTTATTTTGGGTATGGGAGATGATGGTCATACAGCATCTATTTTTCCACATGAAATAGAATTGTGGGACTCAGAAAACCTTTGTGCAGTTGCCGTTCATCCAGATTCTGGTCAAAAACGAGTTACCATAACCGG
This sequence comes from Zobellia russellii, assembly GCF_044597075.1. Taxonomy (NCBI): domain Bacteria; kingdom Pseudomonadati; phylum Bacteroidota; class Flavobacteriia; order Flavobacteriales; family Flavobacteriaceae; genus Zobellia; species Zobellia russellii. The sequence goes on from NZ_CP139000.1 coordinate 314,384, forward strand.
GAATGTCATCAACCACTCTAAAACTGTAGCCTTTTTGGTAACAGGGGCCAGTAAAGAGGAAAAGGTAGGAGAAATTATAAATAAGGAAGGTTCGTACACTTCGTACCCTGCCAATTTAGTGGCACCTACAACAGGAGATTTACTTTGGTTTTTGGATAAGGCCGCGGCCGCTAAAATTACCGAAGGGCAAGTTTAACATTTTCGTTGCTAAGACTCTCTAAATGCATTTCCATTTTAAATTGTGAAGAGTCAAACTGAGTGTCTCTTGAAAAGGCCTCTTCTTTACGCTGTTTACTTCTGGAAAAACGTCTAACACCTTGTTCGTTTTCTAGAAGTAAGCCGGGTACGGGAACACTTTTCCCGTTTTCATCTTTCGCTACCATAGTAAAATAGGAAGAGTTGCAATGGCGCTTTGTACCCGTGGTTATGTTTTGCGATTCTACACGAACCCCCACGACCATAGATGTTTTTCCCGTATAGTTAATAGAGGCTCTAAGCGTTAACAGTTCACCCACTTCTACAGGGTGTAAAAAATCTACACGGTTAACGGATGCGGTTACACAGTACCGCTGCGAGTGTTTGGAAGCACAGGCAAAGGCAATTTGGTCCATAAGATTAAGAATATGACCACCATGAACCTTACCCCCAAAATTAGAATGGGAGGGGAGCATAAGCTCTGTTATTGATACTCTAGACTCGTTAGCGCTTTTAAACTTTTCCATTAGTTTCTAAAATGAGGTGATTGTTCTTTCTGTACGTCGGTAATGAAATATTTACTATCGCCCAACCAAAGAAAGGTGGCAAAGCGCTCTACATAGTGCAATTTTACATATTGGCCCTGATATTCTTGAAGCTTCTCTATTACTTCTTTATCCTTGTCCAATACAGAAAAAGAAAAGATTTGAGCTCCGGAAATACCTTGACTTATCTCGCCTTCCCAAGTTTTTATGATAACTCCTTTGTGGCTTATTTTTATTAGCTCTCCAGAGCGTATACCATCGCTATATGGTACAAAGTAAATAAAGGCATAAACAATAGCGAAAAGGGCTATAATAATGCCCAGAGTTACAAAAAGCGACTTTTTCATGGTTTCAGTTTTAGTTCGCTTTCAAAATCATCGTCTTGAGCGCGTTTTAATATGGGTTCGGGAATGGATTTTTTAGCCTTGGCACCCATTTTCTTCAATTTTTCTATGCTAATAACAATGTTGCCCCGCCCTTCTACAAGTTTGTTCATAGCTCCTTTGTATTCAGATTTGGCCTCGTCCATTTTCTTACCAACTTTGGTAAGGTCGTTTACAAAACCTTCGAACTTATCATAAAGAGCTCCCGCCTGTCTGGCAATCTCTATGGCGTTGCGCTGTTGCTTTTCATTGTTCCACATACTGTCTATGGTACGCAGGGTAGCAAGTAAGGTAGATGGGGTAACTATAACTATGTTCTGTTCAAATGCTTTGTTGTATAACGTAGGGTCATTGTTTATAGCAATGGCAAAAGCAGGTTCTATGGGTACGAACATGAGCACAAAATCCGGACTTTCCATAGCGTACAGGTCTTCGTATTTTTTTGAAGAAAGCTGGTCTACGTGACGCTTAAGGGAATTAATATGGTCCTTTAGGAATTTTTCGCGCAGGTCCTCTTCCGCGTTTACGTACCGCTCATAATCGGTAAGGGATACTTTGGAATCAACAACCATCTTTTTCCGATCGGGTAGGTTAATAATAACATCTGGAAGTACTCTTGAGCCATCTTCTCGGGTAAAACTTTGTTGCACGGAATATTCCCTGTCTTTTTCAAGACCGGATTTTTCCAATACACGTTCCAGAACCAATTCCCCCCAATTTCCTTGCATTTTGCTGTCGCCTTTTAATGCCTTGGTAAGGTTCTCTGCTTCTTGGGTGATTTTTAGGTTTTGTGTCTGCAGGTTTAAAAGTTGCTCTTTTAAGGCTGAATGTATGCTGATGTTCTCCTTTTGGCTCTCTTCAACTTTCTTTTCAAAAAGTTGTATTTTTTCATTTAAAGGGGATAGGATGTCTTTAATGTTCTTTTCGTTACGCTCCGTAAACTTTAAACTTTTCTCCTCTAAAATCTTGTTGGCAAGATTTTCAAACTCTTTGGTAAACTTTTCTTGAAGCTTTTCTACCTCGTCTTTTTGTTCTTTGTTTTTTAGTTGAAGGTTCTCTAAATCGGCCTGGTAACGTACAATCTGGTTGCCCAGTTGTTCTTTTTCACTCTGCAGTTGCAGTTTATGTTCTTCACTGTCACGTAGCCGTTGCTCCATAACACCAAGATTGGCATGTAATTGTTGTTCGCGTTCTTCAAGCGCACTCTGGCTGCTTTTTGTCTTTAAATTTTGAATATAGTTTCCTAGGAAATAACCTGCCGCAAGACATACTAGTCCTATTAATAAATATATAAGGTAAATGTTCATTTGTAAAATAAAGTGTTCGGGGGTAAAGATACGAGATTGGCTTTAAAACCAAACATCACTCTTACGTTACTTTTTTATCCTAAAAGAACCTGTCTTTGGGTCAAAAGCAACGGTATCGGAAGGGAATAACAACTCAAACGCTTTTTGTTCAATTAGTTCGCAAGGTTGTCCAAAATAATTTTCTTTTCCATCTAACAGAACCATTTTGTCGCACAGCTGAATAGCCATTTCAATCTCATGGGTAGTAAATAGCACAATTTTTTTTGTGGAATGTGCAATGGAACGAAGCAGTTTTAAAATCTGTATTTTATGGTAAAGGTCTAGATGCGTAGTGGGTTCGTCCAATAGGATGATAGATGTATCTTGGGCTAAAGCCCGGGCAATCATAACACGTTGCAATTGCCCGTCGCTTAGCTCATAACATTTTTTATCCTGAAGTTTTTCAAGCTGTAGGGATTTTAGGGCTTCTTTTATTTTTTGTTTGTCCGTTATTGTAAGAGTGCCCAGCCAATTGGTATAAGGCTGTCTTCCTAAAGCCACTAATTCAATAACGGAAAGGTTTTTAGAGGCAATAGGCTCCGTAAGAACCATGCTTATCTCAGCTGATAGGTCTTGCGGAGAGTAAGCGGCAATAGGTTTGCCCTTAACCGCTATATGGCCGGCCAGCTGAGGTTGTGAATTGCCCAGGGTTCGCAATAAAGTAGATTTTCCAATACCGTTCACGCCAACTATGGCCGTAAGCTCACCGGGCTCCAGGCCAAAAGTAATATTTTGGGCAATAGCATTGGAGCCATATCCAATAGATAGATTGGCAGATGAAAGCGTACTATGTTTTTTTAAGAGCCCTATGACGATTTTTTATTAAAGTTGTTTTTTGATTTTCTTTGGTAACTTGTTGATGTTCTTTATCTTGATATTCTTGTAATAAACCTCGCAGGCTTCGGACTGAAACTGTATTTTTCCTTTTGTCAGTGATTTTGCGATACCTTCTTTGTTGTATTCTTTTGCATTTTCTAGAACCATAACCACTTTTCCGTTTACAATATGGTAGGCCTTATCCTCTATGCAGATAAGTTCCAAACGGCTCCATTGCCCATGCGGATTTTCAAAATTAGCAATTCTTCTACAACGGCCATTACCGCCGGTTTTAAAAGTGCGCATTTCGCCATTTGGGTCATAGAACCAAAACTCTTTTCCGTTGTCCATTCGTTTTGTAGCCTTGATGTCCATGCTAACACCGGCCAGCGGAAAGAAATCACCACAATCCGTTTCTTGTACTTGCATTTCCGGGGCACGCATCCAAACGTTCCAGAACTGTCCGTGAGGTTCTTGGGCGTGGTAGAGTACACCACTGTCTCTTTTATCTTTTAAGCGTGGTTCGTATTTTTTCGTTCCCCATTTTATATCAAAGATCAAATGGTAGTTTTCATATTCTTTTTTGGTACTTAAACCTCCGTAAATTTCACCGCTTACATTTAAAATGGTTTCCTCGTTTTCCTGAGTGGTGGTAAAGACATTTAAAGGGTCATTGTTGAGTCCAATTGGTGTGCCGTGCATACCGTCTCCTTTTTCATAGCCTTCTAGGTCTAATGACGTATGAGGTACACCCATGAAAATATCCCAGTTCGTAAGGTCTTTGTCCAATAGGTTCTCCCATCCTTTATCGTTCTTTTGAGCGTTCAAGAAATAGGTTGTAGATACAAGAAGAAGCAGGTAAATTAGTTTAGTTTTCATTGGTGTTGTTAAGATTGATTTAAAGAAAAAAGTTCAATAGTTCATTACTTGTAAAACTATAGGATTAGGAACAACCAGAGTATAACATATGATCTTATATGTATAATTTAAAGCTTAAAGAAAGGAACAGTTGTTAAAACACCATCTTTCTTTTTCTAATTAACAACCAGATAACTACAGGAGCTCCTAGAATGCTTGTAATTGCGTTGATAGGAAATACTTCGGCACTATTAGGAAGTTGGGCTATAGTATCACAAATAAGCATTAAAATGGCTCCATAGATTAGAACGGCAGGAAGTAAAATGCGATGTTCCGTGGTATTAAAGATTTGGCGCGTTAAATGTGGTACGGCCAAACCTATAAAAGCAATGGGACCGGCAAACGCGGTAACTACTCCGGCCAATAAGCCCGTTGCAATAATAATTTGATACCGTGAACGAATTAAATTTACGCCCAAACTTTTTGCATAGTTTTCTCCCAGCAAAAGGGCGTTTAATGGTTTTATGCACAATATGGCAAGAAGTATTCCTAAAAGGATAATGATGAACAGTAGACCCAATTGGTGCCAAGATAGGTTGCCAACACTTCCAAAAGACCAGTACACGAACTGTTGAAGCTTCTCTGCATCCGTAAAGTAAGAAAGCACACTCACTATTGCAGCGCTAATACTCCCGAACATGAGTCCTATTATCAAAAGGGCCATAGTGTCCTTTACTTTGGAAGCCACAGTGATAACGGCCAAAAGCACCAGAAAACTACCTATACTGGAAACAATGGCCATAGATACATCCGTAACTAGACTCAACCCGAATAATGATGCCAATGTTGATGACCCCATAATTAAGAAAGCGGCACCTAAACTGGCCCCGGAGCTAATACCCAGTACGAATGGGCCTGCCAAGGGGTTCCTGAACAAGGTTTGCATCAAGAGCCCGCTTAAGGATAATCCTGCGCCTACCAATATAGCCGTAAAAGCTTTGGGTATTCTGTAGTTCCAAATGATATATTCCCAAGCGGTATTTTCTATTTCTTTGCCAAATATGGAATGTAATGTTTCCGAAAAGGGAATAGAAACCGACCCCAAAGAGACGTTGACCCCTAATGCAACTACTAAAATAGCAATCAGGAAAATAAATGAATTACGGTATGTTTTAGGGTCTTGCAATTAGTTTAAAGGCTTAAAGAAAAACAGTTCGTGGTCCGGAAGCAATTCTGGATGAAAAATGTGGATAAGGTCTTTTAGTACAAGGTCTGGCCGCATAGGCCCCAATTCATAGTATAATAAACCGCCTGTTTCTCCTTTGGCAATTGTATTGGAAAAAACGGTTTTGTCCTTGTAAGCCTTAAATTGAGTGTAATGTTTGTTGGATTCTTTTACTTCTTCATAGGAGGTAAGCATAGAAGGGTTTAGCCAATAATCTGCATCTTGTGCAGTGGCTAGAACAGATTCCAAGCTCAGGCCAATTCCCCCTGTTTCGGGAGTTTCTTTCCATAAATAATCGGTTTTGGCATCCCTTAAAAATTGTGCCATCCAGCTTTTTCCTCCAGCAACATGCCAAACGTCTTTGTATAGTCCGCCTGTAAGAACCGTAGGTTTTTTGGTAGTACGATTAGCAATATCTTTTGTTTGTAAGTAAGACTTTTCTATAGATTTAAATATACTGTCCGCTTTAGTTTCCAAACCAAAAAAAGGAGCAAAAAACTTAAGCCATTCCGCTTTTCCTAAGGGAGATTCCTCTGTCCAGTCTCCATTATAAACCACAGGAACATTAGAACGAATTAAGGTTTCGTACGCCTTATTCTGATTGTTAATACCAAAACCTACAACTACATCAGGTTTAAGGTTTAGGGTAATTTCTGTATTCAACGTTTCATTGTTCCCTAGTTCCTCTATATGCCCATTATCAATTCGTTTACGTGTCTTTTCAGAAGAAATTAAATCTGTATTGGGGAAGCCAACCAGTTTGTTGGTTACGCCCAAGGCTTCAAGGGCTGGTATATGAGTTGTAGAAGTTACGATCAACCGTTCTATGGGTACGGCAACAACAGCATCATATTCGTCCTTATTAAACGTAATTGAGGCCAATTTACTTTTTGGAATCAACGCATATTTAAAGGAAGTGTCCGCTCCAGGCCAAGCAGATGAGACTTCAATAGTGGTTAGTCCGTTACTGGAGGTCTCAATTGAAAAACCTTTGGCATGGCTAATTTCAATTTCTGTTGAAGGCTCAAGTGGTAATTGCGAGTCACTTTTTTTATCGGTCTTACAAGCGATAAAGAAGCAAAAAAATAGAATTAAGATGCTGTTTTTCAATGGGTTTGTTTTGTTTCTGTAGTTAAGGTATGGCTCTATTATGGCATTAAAGGTACATTCTTTATGCCCTAAGAAAAAAGTGGCGGGCTAAATATTTTTTGAAAGAGGAGGTACGTAACCCACTAATTGTCATTGTGCTATTAAATTAATTTTAAGGGAGTTTAAAAATAGTTTAAGGCCTGTTAATAGTTCATTATATTTGATGCTTAAAAAAATTGTAATGAAGAAAATTTTATTTGTTTTAGCCTTAGTTGTATTTGGCTCGTGTAGTGATGATGAAAAAGTAGATTATGTAGCCAAGAACGAGGAGGAGATAAAGGAATATATTGCGGCCAATGGTTTAAATGCCACCAGGAGCGATAGTGGACTCTATTATGTAGTTGAAGAAGAAGGAACGGGAGAACGACCAAATTTTAATTCGGATGTTACTGTGGCGTATAAAGGTTACTTTACGGACAAAGAAGTTTTTGATGAAAGTAGTGCGGAAGGTATTTCTTTTAACCTAAGACAGGTAATTGCCGGGTGGACAGAAGGAATCACCTATTTTAAAGAAGGAGGAAACGGTATTCTTTTGGTACCTGCGGCTTTGGGTTATGGAAACTCTGATAACCGTGGTATTCCTGGGGGGTCCGTACTTATTTTTGAGGTTAAGCTTTTAGCCACTAATTAAGACGTTTTTGTAAAAAGCACATCTATTTTGTTCTACATCGTTTGAGAACGGACTTTTTTTAGGGTTGCAATTTTGAACGAATTGATTACCTTCGCCGCGAATTTTGGTTCGATACGGTAGCATATACTTTGTCGATTAAAAGGGAATCCGGTTAAAATCCGGAACTGTTCCCGCAACTGTATGTTCTTGCCAAGAATTTCTTGGTACCTCTTAATGAGGGTGTTGTTTTCTTCTACACCACTGTCCATTTAAATGGATGGGAAGGTAAAATAACATGGAACAAGTCAGGAGACCTGCCAATTTCATAACCTTAAACAAGACTTTCGGGTAAAAGGTCTTTAACGGTATGAGAGATTATAAGCCATTTTTGATTATTCATATTTTATTATGCACTATCCTTTGTAATGCCCAACAGGAAAGCATAACTGTTTTGGATGAGGTCATTCTTACAGATGTTCGGCTTTTGCATTTTTCAAATGGAAAAGTAGACATCCTAAATGACTCTGTAGTAGACCGTAACGGTAGTTCCTTAACGGACCTGTTACAATTTAATTCTAATGTGTATTTGAAAGAAAATGGATTAGGAATGATTTCTTCTCCATCTTTTCGTGGAACTAACGCATCACAGACGGCGGTCATCTGGAATGGTATCAATATTAACTCACAACTTACTGGACAAACCGATTTTAATACAATTATACCAAGAAATTACGGGGCAGTAAGTGTTAGAAGTGGGGGTGGGAGTGTGCAATTTGGTAGTGGAGCAATTGGGGGTAGTATACACTTGAACGACTTGTTTAGATTCTATAAACATTCTGAACATGAGTTGCTTTTTAGTTACGGAAGCTTTGATACAAGGAATTTTAACTATCATACTTCTATTGGAGACGCGAAAACCACAGTGGGTTTTGGAGTAGGCTATCTTGAATCAGAAAATAATTATAAATATTTGGGAACAGACCAAAGAAATGAAAATGGAGCCTTTAATAATGTCAATGTCAATACAAACATAGGGTACCAAATAACTGACGGGCAATTACTAAAGTACTACCACAATACTTTTATTGGCAATCGTGACTTTTCAGGCACTATCACCGCACCTTCAAATTCTAACTATCGGGATTATAATTCCCGTAACCTTTTGGAATGGAGTAGCTTTAATGCAAGACGTATTCATCGGGTTAAGCTTGGTTATCTGTATGAAAAGTACAAATACTATGATAACAAGGAAAGAGAAGACTTTTCCTTTGGAAATACAAATACGTTTTTGGTCAATTATGATTATAAAATTAATTTTAAAAATGTTGTCCTTAATGGAATTGCCGATTATAATCATATTGAAGCAAAAGGGACTTCTATTGAAAATGGCAAGAGAGAAACACTTGCTGCAACCCTTTTATTTAAGCACGATTTAGGTGATAGAATTACCTATGGAGCTAACTTGAGAAAAGAATTTATAAGTGACTACAAAAGCCCATTAATTTACTCATTAAACGCTAGATATTCTTTTAGTCCTCAACACGCTGTTTATTTTAATGCTTCAAAAAATTATAGGGTTCCTACATTCAATGAAGTTTATTGGATTTTAGGTGGGGGGGCAGGTGGAAACCCGGATATTAGGCCGGAATCTTCTTTACAGGCAGAAATTGGGCAGGCCTTTAAAAAAGAGAGTTATACCTTTCAATGGGCTGCTTTTTATATTGATTCAGAGGACCTAATACAATGGAGACCTAACAATATGGGAATTTGGTCTCCGGTCAATATCAAAGACGCATTAAACTATGGTCTAGAAGTTTCTTTGATATTCTCGCAAAATTGGGGGAATCATGATGTTAATTGGGACAATAGTTACGCGCACACTAAGGCGGTAGATTCAGAGACAGATAAAACTTTAATGTATGTGCCCCAACATAAGGTAACTTCTAGTTTAACGTATGCATATTCGGACTGGCGCTTATTTTACCAATTATTTTTTAATAGTAGCGTATTTAGTACTTCGGATAATTCTGGGTCGTTGCCAGGCTATTCCGTTTCAAACCTAGGGTTTGGAAGAAATTTTAGAATGAAGCGGAAGTTGAATATGGAAGTGTTAATGCAAATAAACAATCTATATAATAAAGAGTATCAAAATGTGGCTTTTAGGCCTATGCCAAATAGAAACATACAATTAAAGTTAAAGTTGAAAATTTAAAAAAACAAAATGAAAATGAAAAAGGTATCAATTTTAGTAGCCATGGCGGCTTTATTTGCAGTTAGTTGTTCTGATGATGACGATGAGGTTATAATGGAAGAGGTGAAGGGAGATTACCAAAATGGAATTTTGATAAGTAATGAAGGTCCGTTTAACAATGGTACTGGAACTGTCACATATATATCAAATGATTCATTACTTGTTAAAGAGACTATTTTTAAGGCAGAAAACAATGAAGATCTTGGCAACATTGTGCAATCCATGGCTTTTGATGAAGACATGGCATATATTGTAGTTAACAACTCACATAAGATTCATGTGGTCAACCGGTATACGTTTAAAAGTGAAGCGATCATAGAAGACGGACTTTTAAACCCTAGGTACTTTACTGTTGCCAATGGTAAGGGATACGTTACAAACTGGGGTGATACGGCCGATGAAACGGATGATTACGTAGCCATTATTGATTTAGAGTCCAATGTAGTATCAAAATCCATTCCTACCGAGTTAGGACCAGAGGCAATTACTTCCAATGAAGATTTTGTATATGTTGCACATCAAGGGGCTTTTGGCCAGAACAATAAGGTTTCTATCATAGATGTCTCTACTGATGTGGTGTCAACTACGCTCACTGTTGGTGATTTTCCCAATTCTATGCAATGGGATAATGCTGGAAATTTATGGGTGTTAAGTAGTGGAGCTCCAGCATATACTGGAGAAGAGACCAATGGCACACTTGCAAAAATTAACACGTCAGACAATACGTTGGCACAGATTTTAGATTTTGAAACTACAGAGCATCCTGGCGATTTAAGTGTGGAAAATAACACATTATATTTTGGCATGTCTAATGCGGTTTATTCATTTGATTCTGGATCAGAGGCATTGCCAACCGAGGCTCATATAGCCGATGTCTCGTTTTATAGTATGACTGTTAATGATGGTAAGCTTTATGGTACAGATGCAAAAGACTATGTTAGTAAAGGAGACTTATATATTTATGATTTAAGTACTAAGGAGTTAATCAGCACCATTGCTGTAGGAATCATTCCAGGAGGTATATATTTTAATTAAACTAAATGCTCAAAGTCTGCTCTTTCATGCCCGCTGTTACGCAAATGCTCTATGATATGGGGTTGCAAGAGCATTTATATGGTATAACGTTTGAATGTCCGCCACAAGCACTAAAGGAGAAAAAGCCCGTAGTACGATGTATATTGGAAGGCAAAAATTATTCCAGTAAAGAGATAGACGTGTTTTTTTCCGAAAGTAAAAAAGAAGGAAAGAAACTCTATTACGTAGATGAAAAAGCACTGGCAGATATAGCTCCCGATGTAATCTTTACACAAGATATGTGCGATGTTTGCCAGATTGATACGGAATGTACCGCAGCGGCCGTTGCAAACCTTGAAAAGCAACCGGAGCTTATTTCAATAAGTCCATCTAGTTTTGACGATGTCTTTGAAAATGCTATTACCATTGCCAAAGCATTGAATAAGGAAGAGGTGGCCTATGCGTATTTGTCAAAGTTAAATGAACGAATAGATTATGTGGTAGACCAGCTAAGGGCGGCTAAAGTTCGTACAAAAAGAGTGTTGTTGTTGGAGTGGATAGAACCAATTTATAATTGTGGCCATTGGATTCCGCACCAAATAGGTTTTGCGGGTGGGGTGGATATGCTTTCCAATCCATCTGGGAACAGTGGAGTTCTTTCTTGGGACAAGGTAAAGTTGTATGATCCTGAAGTAATGGTCATTGCGCCTTGCGGTTTTAATATGAACAGAACATTAAAGGAAATGTACTTGTTACTATTAAAAGAAGGTTGGACTTCACTGGAAGCTGTACAGAAACAACAAGTTTATATTGCGGATTTTGATTTGTTTACGCAATCCTCTGCAGCTACCTTGGTAGATGGCGTAGAGCTTTTGGCGGGATTGTTTCATCCGGAAGCAATTTCTATTCCATCGCATTTAAAACGTAAGTATCAAAAGTTTTATGAATACTGAAGTTATAATGGATTATTAAAAAAAACGGCCTGTTGAATACAGGCTGTTTTTTAGTTTTAAGTTATATCAGGTTACCAGATTATAGGTGGGTCGGTAACGTACATATTATCCTTTAAAGGTGTAAACATTTTAGAATTGGTCATAGTTTCAATAGGGAATTCTACTTTCTGCACACCTTTTGCAGATGAACCGGTTATAAGTTCTATGGCTTTGGCCAAAAATGGCTCTTGTAAATCACCTAGAACCCCTAAATTGCTAAGGTCTTCTAGTAGCTCAACCTGAGGAGTGAGTCCGCTAGTGAATTCGGAAGAACCTTCCGCATTTTCATTTCTTCCCAGTAAAGGCTGAATGGCCCAATTATTTTTCTTATTTATTTTTCCTACTCGTTCCGGACTATAGATGTAGTTATTGTCCCTATCATCTACCATGGTTACACTGAATTCATTTTTTCCTCGTGTAGTGCCCCCAATTTGAATAACATCCATGTATGGGTCAAGTCCGTTAATAACTAGTTCACTTGCCGAAGCTGTTCCGCTAGTGGTCAAAATATAGACCTTATCTAAGTTTAAGGTGTTGATAGCTGTTCCTTTTCCTGTTTTTTCTGTAAAAAACTGTCTCAGTTCAGTATCATTGTCATCTAATATTTTTTGATATTTTTCATTATATATCGCCTTTAGAAAAACATCTTTGGAATTGGTACCGTATATCATGCTAGACAAAAGAACGGCAGTATTTACTGATCCGCCAGGGTTATACCTAAGGTCTAGTACAAGGTCTGTAACGTTACTTGCTTTAAAGCGCCCAAATACCCTATTAAGCTCTTCGTCATATTCATTGGTGAAACCTGTATAGACCAAATAGCCAATTTTCTTATCCTGTATCTCTATAATCTCATCTAGAAGAATAGGGTCTTCCATGAGGCCCACTTCTTTGGTTAATTGTATATCCGTACCATTTGGTTCTGCATTTTCCCCTACAATATCGGCCATATTTAAGGTATAGGTATCATTTTCGCCAAAAAGAAGTGCTATATAGTTTTGGTCGGTAAGGGTGGTGCCATTAACACCTGTAAAAAGGTCTCCTCTTTGAATGTTTTTTGTGGAAGCATTAGAGTTGGGTACAATGTATTGAACATAGCCATAAAGCTCACTACTGTTCTTGTTCTGTCTGGCAAGACCGAACATAAGGCCGTTGCTTTTGGAAATTCCGGCAAGAGATTGGGTAAGTTCTACATAATCATCCGAAAAGAAACTAAAGCGGTCTTTGGAAGACAGTAGCTTGTTGTCAAAAAACTTTCCTGGATCTGATTCGGATGCTAGAAATGCAGTGTAAGCTTCGGAACCCTCTGGAGTATTAGGAAACTTGGTGTCTGAAAGGTTCTCAACATCAGTTTGCCAGAAATACCAGAAATTCATGGCTTTCCACATAAAATCCTGTACTTCCACTCCTGCATCCGGGTCAGGGTCTACTGTGTCAGGAATGGAGAAATCATCACTTTTAGTACAAGAAAAAAATAGAAAAAGTGAAAGGAACAATCCTGTTGTTATACTTTTTTTCATAGCCGCTGATATAAGTTACTCGGGGAAGTTTTAAAGAACACCGTGAATAGAATATCACAACGTAAAAATTATAATCTTATTTTTTAATTTTTCCTTTTTAACGGTTTAAGTAAACCATCCATAACCATTGTGTTCGTTGTCAAAGAGAAAACCCTAGAATTTGAAAAGGGTTTGGGAGCTAATGAAGCGTTCAAATTTTGTTTGGCCGTATTGCCCGAAATTACTGATAAGGCCAATGCTAATAACGGCTCATCTTCTTGGCCAAGTACCCCCATATTTTCAAGATCCTCCCTTAATGGGTAATCAGGAATTAATCCACTTTCATAATCTGAAAACCCGTCTGCATTTTCATTTTTACCAAATAAGGGTTGTAGACCCCACTGGTTGTCAGGGTTGATAAAGTCTTCACGGTCTTCTGAATAGAAATAATTACTTTCACGATCGTCTACCATTGTATTTGAAAATTCGCTCTTACCAACGGTTACGTCTCCAATATGTACAACATCTACATATGGAGCCAGACCATTCATAACAAGCTCACTGGCGGATGCCGTTCTGTCTGTAGCAATAACAAAGACCCGTTTTAGATTTAGGGTGTTGAGAGGCATTTTTGAGTCATATGTTACATCCGTAAAATAATCCTCTCCATCTCCAGTTTCAAAAGTGGCCATAATTTTATCATTGTAACGGGCTTTTAAGAAAAGCTTATCCGTTTCTGTACCATATACCGCACTGGCGATTTGTATTGCAGAAGTTACTCTGCCACCACCATTGTATCTAAAATCTAAAATTAATTCTTGAACATTTTGTTCTTTCAGCGTACCAAAAACATCATTTAATTGGTCGTCATATGCGGCTAAAAAACCGTTGTACATTATGTAACCTATTTTTGTGCCGTTCTGCTCTATGATTTTACTCAAATGGATAGGGTTTTCCGCAAAATTCTCAATCTTGGTCAACGCTACCTCTTTACCATTTCCTATAAGGTCATCTTCAGACAAATCTGCCATATTTAGAGTATAACTCGCATTATCACTAAAAAGTAAATCTATATAGTTGCTAAGGGTAAGGGCTTGTCCGTTTACACCATTAAAGATTTCCCCTCTTGAAATATCCTTGCTAGCTGCATCTGAATCTGGTAAAATATAAGTGACAACACCGTATACATCAATCTCATTTTCTGCAAGATATAATTGAAATTCAAGACCGTTACTACTAGAAATGCCTTGTAACGAATTTACTAGATCTTTATAATTTTCAACAGCACGACTGAATCTGTCTTGGGCGGCACTCTCGCCAACAGCGTCAACATGATCTTTACATAAATCGTTGTAAAAAAAGCGACTAGGGTCATCCTCAGAAGCTAAAAACGAAATATAATCGGGATCCGCCAAGTCTTCAAACTTGTTATCCGAGAGATTTGGAACTTCGGCTTGCCAGAAATAAAAAGAATTCATGACCTGGTACATGAAATTTTGAGCAGGAAAATCAGATGCCGTCTTTACTTCTTCCGGTTCGTCAGGAAAAATATTGTCGTCATTTTTACAACTAGCGAATAGAAGTCCAACAGATAGGAGCGATAAGAAATACTTTTTCATAGTTTTTTTATGAGGCTATAACTACCGAATCAATTACCGTTCCAAAAAATGAGTGATAATATAATGGGGGAGTTTAAATTAAAAGTTCTTAATTAGTATACGTAGATGATTAGTAAAAGGTTGTAGCCTTTACTTACAAAAATGAAATATAAAAAATATTTGTAACATAATTAAGAGTGGTTCGTCTTCATTGTGTAACGTCTTTTAAAGATGTTTAAATAACTATACCAATAGAATGCAACAGGCAGATTTTTTAAAAATTGTTGGTCCTTTTCAGGATAAGCTATTTCGTTTGGCAAAACGGTTATTGGTGTCAAGAGAAGAAGCTGAAGATGCCACACAGGAAATTCTGCTGAAACTTTGGTCCAAAAGCAAGAATATGGGCCAATATAAGAATGTAGAAGCTTTTGCTATGACCATGACCAAAAACTTTTGTTTGGATCGCTTAAAATCCAAACAGGCCGGAAACCTGAAGTTGGTGCATACCAACTATGTAGAAAAAGGTAGTTCATTACAAAAACAAGTTGAAGCAAATGACAGTGTTTCATGGGTAGAAAAAATAATGGAAGATTTGCCGGAACAACAAAAAATGGTATTGCAGTTGCGAGATGTTGAGGAATATGACTATGAAGAGATTGCAAAAATGTTAGAAATGAAACCCACGGCGGTAAGAGTGGCCTTGTCCAGGGCAAGGAAGACCGTAAGGGACAGATTAATTCAAAAACACAGCTATGGAATTGGATAGAATAGAAAAATTGCTGGAAAAATATTTTGAAGCAGAAACAACAGTGGCAGAAGAAAAAGAGCTACGAGCGTTTTTTTCTAAAGGAGAGGTGCCTGAAAACTTGGAGCAGTATATTCCGCTGTTCAGTTTTACGAGCGGAGCTAAAAAGGAACAACTTTCTAAGGAAATTGTTTTGGAACCTAAGACTACAGGAGGTAACAGAAGTTTGTATAAATGGATGTCAATTGCTGCAGCGGTGGTACTTATGTTTGGGGTGTATTTGGGCAAAACCTATTATGATGAAAAAGAACTAGAGCAGCAACAGGCCCTTTACGCTTATAACGAAACCAAAAAGGCCTTGGATATGCTTAGCCAGAATATGGAGAGAGGCACGGAAAAAATGGGCTACCTAAACGAGTTTGTGGTAGCAAAACAAAAAATTTATAACAAGAAGTAAAATTAAAACCCGAAAAATGAAACAGATATTAATTGTACTAATGGTAGCAATGTTACCGGCCATAGGCTTTTCACAGTCCCTTTTTGATAAATATGAAGACCTAGATAAGGTAAGTGCGGTAGTAGTAAACCGTAGCATGTTTAATTTATTAAGTAAAATAGATGTTGAGGTAGATGACCCTGAGGCCAAAGATTTTATGGATATAGCCAAGAGTTTAAATAACCTAAAGGTCTTTATTACAGAAGACAAAGCTATTGCGGGCGATATGAAACTATCGGTAGATAAATACCTTAAATCGGCCAAGTTAGAAGAACTTATGCGCGTAAAGGATAAAGATGCCAACGTAAAATTTTACATCCGTAGTGGTAAAGACGATGACCATGTGAGCGAACTCTTGATGTTCGTAACCGGAATGAAATCTGACATAGATGTAAACGGAAGAAAATTTGAAACCGTATTGTTATCCTTAACCGGAGACATAGACTTGAACAAAATAGGTTCATTAACGAAAAAAATGAACTTGCCCGAAGAACTTAATGAGGCAGGTAAGAATAGATAATACAGAAATCATCATCAATTAATAATAAAAATCATCATTAATCTTAAAACGAACAGTCATGAAAAAATTAAGTGTAGTACTAGCATTGGCCCTTATGCCATTCTTCGGAATTTCGCAGTCCATATTCGATAAGTATGATAATATGAAAAATGTGGGGTCAGTAACCGTGAATAAAAGTATGATAAGGTTAGCGGGTAATATTGCTGCTTTTGATAAGGAAGACCAAGACGCCCAAGATTTTGCGGATATTGCTCAAGGTCTGGATGGTATTAAAGTTTTTATTACCGAAGATGTTAAAATTTCGGAAGACATGGGCAAAACGGTAAAAAAGTATCTAAAATCTTCTAATCTAGAAGAACTCATGAAAGTGAGGGATAAAGATGCCACCGTAAAATTCTATATTAAGCAGGGTAGAGATGAAGACCATGTTAGTGAACTTTTATTATTTGTGTCGGATATTAATAATGATGAACTTTATATGGACAACAGAAGTTTTGAAAGTGTGTTGGTTTCCTTAACAGGAGATATAGATCTAAATAAGATTGGGGCGCTAACTAGAAAGATGGATTTACCTGAAGAGTTAAACGAAGTAGGAGGAAGGTAATACTGGAGTCCCAAATAAACTTTTGGTAAAACTCAATCCTTTAAAAAGAATTATATGAAAAGAATAAATATGATTGTGGCGGCACTGCTTCTGGGTGTACTTGGTGCTTGTAATTCTACACCTAGCCTACAGCAGTATTATGTAACAAATTCAGAGAACCCTAATTTCCTGACCTTAGACTTGCCCGCGGGTCTGTTAAATATCAAGGAAGCAGAATTGTCTCCTGAACAAAAAGAAAGCTTAGGTTCGTTAAAGAAACTAAATGTTCTTGCTTTTAAGAAAACAGAGACCAACAAGGCAGATTTTCAGAAGGAGAAGGCTATTGTAAAATCTATACTAAACGCTGAAGGTTTTACTGAACTCATGAAAATGAATACAGATTTTGGCAAGGCTACCATAAAGTATTTGGGAGATGAAGATGCCATAGATGAGGTAGTGATTTATGGAGATAATGATGATAAGGGCTTTTTAGTGGTCCGGGTTTTAGGAAATAATATGAATCCGGCAAAAATGATTCAGTTTGTTCAAGCGCTTGAAAAATGGGAACTAAAAGAAAGTGAACTGTCTAATTTTGTGGATTTTATGAAATAAAGTACACCTCATATTATATTTTGAAAAAACAAATCAGTTCTTCTGGTTTGTTTTTTTTTGAATAAAATTAAAGTTTTAAGTGACCTTTTAAAATATTGGGTGTCTTACCTAGTATAACGTTAACCAGAAAACTATAAAAGATTATGGAACAAGCAGAAGTATGGATGAGCAAAGGAATTGACTTTGTTGTTGAATACGGTCCAAAAGTATTAGGAGCAATAGTAATTTACATTATTGGTTCATGGATTATCAAAAAAATAATGAACGTTCTTAGTAAAGGAATGGCTCGTAAGAGTTATGATGAATCTTTACAGAAGTTCTTATTGAGTTTAGTAAAATGGGCTCTTACAATTTTCTTGATCATAATGGTCATTTCAAAATTAGGAGTTGAAACAACTAGTTTTGCCGCCATTATTGCAGCAGCAGGTCTTGCTATTGGTCTTGCGTTACAAGGTTCTTTATCCAATTTTGCGGGTGGCGTATTGCTTATCATATTTAAGCCTTATAAAATTGGAGATTTGGTAGAAGCACAAGGAGTTTTAGGTTCTGTAAAAGAAATTGAAATTTTCACCACAAAACTAGTAACACCCCAGAACAAATTGGCCATTATCCCTAATGGTGCCATGGCAAATGGAAATATCATAAACTATACTGCGGAAGGTAAAATGAGAGTAGATACTACTATTGGAGTAGGGTATGGAGAGGATATTAAAACAGCCAAGGAAGTTTTGCTTAACGTTCTTTTGGCAGACCCAAAGGTTTTAAAAGATCCTGCACCCTCTGTAAATGTTTCGGAATTGGCAGATAGCTCAGTTAACTTTGCCGTACGTCCTTTCTGTAAGCCAGAAGATTATTGGGATGTATATTTTGGAACTTTAGAAAACTGTAAAATCGCACTGGATAAAGCTGGAATTGAAATTCCTTACCCACATCAAGTTGAGATTCAAAAGAAAGGATAATTTTTACATAAACACTAACCATTATCCCCCGAAGAAGGCCGCATTTGCGGCCTTCTTTTCGTTAGGGATATTTTTATAATCCTTAGATACCGGTATAATTACTTGGTGTTATTACTTTTAATTCTTTTTTGATTGCATCCGAAACATCAAGTGTATCAATGAAATCTGCAATTGAATTCTGGTCTATTTTAGCATTGGTACGGGTTAACCCTTTTAAAGCTTCGTATGGGTTAGGGTAACCTTCTCTTCGTAAAATGGTTTGGATAGCTTCGGCAACTACCGCCCAGTTATTTTCAAGGTCTTGTTCAAACTTATCTTTGTTCAATAAAAGCTTGTTCAATCCTTTCAAGGTAGATTGAAAGGCAATAACCGTATGGGCAAATGGCATACCGGCATTTCTAAGTACGGTGCTGTCCGTAAGGTCGCGCTGTAATCTTGAAACAGGCAATTTGGCGGATAAGTGTTCAAACAACGCATTGGCGATACCTATATTACCTTCTGAATTTTCAAAATCTATTGGGTTTACCTTATGTGGCATGGCAGAAGAGCCAACTTCTCCTTTTTTAATTTTTTGTTTGAAATAATCCATGGATACGTAAGTCCAAAAATCACGGTCCAAATCTAGAATAATGGTATTTATTCGTTTTAAAGTATCGAACAAGGCGGCCATGTGGTCATAATGCTCTATTTGTGTAGTAGGAAAAGAATGGTGAAGACCTAATTTCTCCTGAACGAATTTAGTTCCAAAAGCTTTCCAGTCAATAGATGGGTAGGCCACTTTGTGAGCGTTGTAATTACCCGTAGCCCCACCAAATTTAGCCGCACTGGGTATATCGTTCAATAGGTTGAACTGTTCTTTTAAACGAACCACAAAAACTTCAATTTCTTTGCCCAAGCGCGTAGGAGATGCGGGTTGGCCATGTGTTCTTGCCAGCATGGGTATTTCTGCCCATTCTGTTGCCAATTCTTGAATTTTGTCCAATAGCTTGGTGTACTCGGGTACATATACTTCGTTGGTGGCCTCTTTTATGGAAAGGGGAATTGCCGTATTGTTAATATCTTGGGAAGTAAGTCCAAAATGAATGAACTCCTTATGAGCGGAAAGTCCCAATTTGTCAAAAGCAGCTTTAATGAAGTATTCTACTGCTTTTACATCGTGATTGGTCGTTTTCTCAATATCTTTTATTTCCTGTGCATCTACGGTATCAAAATTCTGGTAGATTTCTCTAAGTGCCCCAAATTTGGAGTGGTCAAAATCGGCAAGCTGAGGTAGCGGAATTTCGCAAAGTGCTATAAAATATTCAATTTCAACACGTACTCTGTATTTTATAAGGGCTTCTTCCGAGAAAAACGGTGCCAATGGTTCAGTTTTACTTCTGTAGCGCCCATCTATAGGCGAAATAGCGTTCAAAGCGTTTAGCGACATAACGTTGTATAAGGTTGATTTTTGAAAAAAAGCAAAGATACCTTAAGATGGGTAGTTTTAAAAGGTTTTTAAGGTTCTTGTGGTAAAAAGTTGTACCTAAAAAGTTAATAACTCGGTTTTTAGGGCTAATGCTTCTTGAGTTTGGCCAAAGCATGTCTGGCTCTAGCTTTGTATGCGGCACTTCCATCTGCATAACTTTGCTCTAGGACCATTTTTAGTTCGGGGTGTATCCATGGGAATTTGTGCCCTAATAAATAAAGGGAAGTGATTGAATACGCTTTGGCGGCTACTTTGTAATCTCCTATCAGCCAATCAAAACAGGCAGTGGTTATTTGTTCTAGTTGATCTTCCGTCAATACTTGTTGCAGTTCATTCTTTTCCTTTGAGAAATAAGCCATGGTCAGGAATTCGCAAATCTTGGCAACTGGCCTAATGGCAGAATCAAAACGCACTCTGCTTAGGTTAGCGGTGAAAACATCTAGATGTGGGTAAATAAATGATAAGTTTTCTTTTGCCGTAAACTCCAGTACCCAGCATGCTCTATTGGAAATAGGGTCATCAACGGTAAAAGCAATTCGCAAAAGAGCATCCACCAATTGTGGGTTTTTACTGATTAGATTGGCCATTTCTGCCCGTTTTTCACGGGAGTGATTCACATAGTCCAGTGCTTTGTATAGTTCCTCTTGTGCCATTATAGCTTTATTTTAAGCCTGTTTCAGGAGTTCGTCAACTAAATTGGGGACACCTTCTACGGCTGTTTTTGCAATAACGGTCAGGTTGTTATAATGGTTTTTGGAAACGTTAGGGTTGGGGTCTATAAAATATATGGGCACGTTTTCCTGGGCGTAGTCAATTAAGCTTGCAGCAGGATAGACTTGCATAGAGGTGCCTATAATTATGACAATATCCGCGTTTTGAGTCGCCAAAGCGGCCTCTTCGAGTAAAGGTACCGCTTCCCCGAACCAAACAATATGCGGTCGTAACTGATAGCCTTTTTCACATAGGTCGCCTAAATTTAAATCTGCCTTCCAAGGAAGTACCGTGTTTTCGTTTCCTGTGCTTCTTGCCTTTAGAAGTTCTCCGTGAATATGAATAAGACTGGTGCTGCCCGCCCTTTCATGAAGGTCGTCTACGTTCTGGGTAACAATGGTAACATCATACGAATTTTCTAACTTAAAAAGTGCCTTGTGTGCTTCGTTGGGGAATACTTCGGGTAATTGTCTTCGCCTTTGATTATAGAAATTAAGCACTAGTTCTGGATTTTTAGCAAAGCCCTGGGGAGATGCCACCTCCATAACATCATGTCCTTCCCATAATCCACCGGCATCCCTAAACGTATTTATGCCGCTTTCCGCACTGATTCCGGCTCCTGTTAAAACGGTAATTTTTTTCTTCATCGTTATAAAAATAGAGTTTTTATTATATTCGATATATGGCAGATGAACAACTTCTTAAATATCTTGAAAATTTTATAACCGAAGAAAGAAAGCAAAGGTTTCTAGATGTACTAAAAGATCGTACAAAATTACTTACCGTAGCCATTGAAGATGTATACCAGATGCACAATACCAGTGCCGTAATCCGTAGTTGTGAAGTGTTCGGTATTCAAGAAGCGCATGTTATAGAGTCTAGGTTTGGTAAAAAATTGGACAGTGAAATAGCTATGGGAGCACAGAAATGGGTAGATGTGCACCGTCATAAAAACACTAGGGACTGTATAGAAAAGCTTAAGAACGAGGGTTATAAAATCATTGCTACAACACCGCATAACGATTCTAATTTGCTAGAGGATTTTAAGATTGAAGGAAAAACGGCCCTGTTGTTCGGGACGGAACGGAAGGGACTTAGCCAAGAGGCAATTGATATGAGTGACGGGTTTTTGAAAATTCCTATGATGGGCTTTACGGAAAGCTTGAACATATCCGTTTCGGCAGCGATTATTTTACAGCACTTAACGGTGAAAATGCGTGCTACGGATTTGGAATGGGGTTTGACCGAAGAGGAAAAGGCCAAAAAACAGCTGGATTGGACCAAAAAATCTGTGCGGAGTATTGATGACGTCTTGAAGCGATACGAAGCCGAAATTAAAAAAGACGGCGCATAAGTTACTAGCTATATTTAAAAAGGAGAATTCAGATTTTTGATTTGTTTAAAATCACGGGAGTTTTTAGTATATTTCTGTAATAACCAACAAATCAATCTATTATGTATACATTGCTTTATGTTGTAGTAAGTGTTGTCGTGTTAATTTTTGTATTATCACTAATTGCACCAAAAACCTATAATGTTTTTAGGACGGTGGAGGTGGCCAAGTCCAAACCAGAAGTTTTTCAATATTTGAAATCTTTAAAAAAAATGGATGAGTGGTCTCCATGGGCAAAAAAAGACCCGAATATGGAGAAGCGCTTTACCGGTACTGATGGCGAAGTAGGTTGTACCACTTATTGGAACGGCAACAAAGAAGTAGGGGAAGGAGAACAGGAAATTAAGAATATTCTAGATGGAGAACGCATAGAATCTGAACTTCGGTTTTTGAAACCTTTTAAATCGACGTCTGATTGTTATCTTCAGGTAGACGATGCGAGTAACGGAAATACTAAGGTAACTTGGGGCTTTTCGGGAAAGCATAAGTTTCCTATGAATTTTATGATGCTCTTTATGAGCATGGAAAAGGCCGTAGGAAAGGATTTTGAAGCAGGTTTGGCCAGTTTAAAGGAAAACTTGGAAAAGTAAATTTGGTGTAAAATAAAAAGAGCCCTTTGTTTTAAAGGGCTCTTTTTATTGCGTTTATTCTCTTTTTATTCTTTCAGTTCCAAAAGAGCAATATCATAATCATTTTCTAAGATTACTTTACCGTTTGCAACCACTACTTCTGTTTCTGAATAGGTATCGTAAAGTGTTGTGCCATCACCAAAGAAGCCTTTTACCCAAAGCGATTTTTTCCCTTTTGGTAAATCCAGCCCAACAACTACTTTGTCTTTGTAGTCACCGTCTACGTAGCTTCGGCTAAAAACATAAGGTGTTTTTCCCAGTCTTTTGTGTCTTCCTGCGCCAACTGCCAAATGGTTTCTTCTAAAAGCACCCAGTTTTTTCCAGTGCTGTAGTATTTCTTGAGTCCTTGGTAAGCTATCAAGTTCGTCCCAATTCATAAAGGAGCGTAGTGTGGCGTCTCCTTGTACGGGGTTATCTTCGGTGCCTTTAATGGTTAGATCTCGGGCCGTTTCATCTCCGTAATAGATTTGTGATGCACCAGGCGTAAGCAACAGTATGTTTGCGGCTTTAAATGGGTTTGTTCTCTCGGCATCAAAAGGCTGACCATCATCATGGGAGGTTAGGTAGTTTACCACACTTTTTCCGGAAAGCTGCGAGTGCAGTATTTTATTATACTTGCGAAAAATAGATTCGTAGTCTTTTTTGGCATCTTCCTTTAGTTCAAAATTGATGAGACTTTTAAATCCATGGGCAAAATAATCTACTTTTTTATCGCCAAAATCGTATTCCCTACCACCGGAAATACCATAATTGTACACTTCACCCACCATGTAGAACGGCTGGTCATCAAGTACCTTATCAGGATGCATCTTTTTCCAATTTTCAAAGGCGTGGGAAGCTTCTTTATAAAGTTCGGACCATGCATTTTCGTTAACATGTTTTACCGTGTCTACTCTAAAACCATCTATTCCAAGATTATTTACATAATCCGTAAGCCATTTTATGATATAGTATCTTGGAGCCCTTGGGTAACCGGTACGTTCAAAGAAAAGCTGAAGTTCATCTAGCTCCTGACTTAAGCGTCCTTCTTCTTTCCATTTGGCCAATAGGGCATCAGGCAGTTCTACGGCTTCATTGGATTCCGTTTTAACATCGGGTAAGTTAGCTACAAGGGTACACTCTACAGTAGTTTGGTAGGAACTGAAATCACAAGTAGGCTCAGTCCTAATCCATTCTTCAGGCCATGCTTCATCTATCTCCGTAACAGGTCCGGTGTGGTTCAGTACCACATCCATTAAAACTCTAATTCCGTTTTTATGGGCGGTTTTAACCATGATTTCCAAATCTTTTCGGGTCCCAAAATTAGGATCCAAAGCGGTCCAATCCTTTGCCCAATAGCCATGATAACCATAGGTACTTCCCGTACCTTCATCTGTATTACCGTGAATTTGTTCTATGACGGGCGTAAACCAAATGGCGTTGATACCTAAGTCTGAGAAATAACCGTCCTCTATTTTTTGGGTGATACCTTGAATATCTCCACCCATAAAACCTCTTAAAGGCCCGGTAGGTTGAGTTCTCTCAAAATTCACATCGTTTTCAGGGTTGCCATTATTGAACCTATCCGTTAGTAGAAAGTAAATATTGGCTGCATCCCATGTAAAGGGCAGTTTTTTTTGGGGTTCGATAGTTTTGGAAACAGTATCGGTTTTAATTGATACTTCTTCTATAAGATCCTTTCGCTTTTCTTTGCAGGCGATAAGAAGGGAGAAAATAACAACCGCAGAGAGCAGTCTTTTCATAAGTAGTCTATTTTCCCTAAAGCTATAAAATGCTGTGGAAAATAGAAAATTTATTTTTTACGATTTAATACTTTAAAATCTTCGTAACAACTGCTTATGGCATCTAGAATTTGCAGGTCATTGGCAGTTCTTATAAAGGACTTGGAGTAATTACAATTGTTTAGAATATCTTGAATGTCCAGTTTCTCTATCTGAAGTAGTTCTGTTAAGACTTCACGGTCAAACTTTGAAGCCAAGAGATCTCGTATCTGATCATCTTCTTTTATTTTGCGTAGCTTTTTCATCTGGTTGGGCTGTTTTCCAAAGAGATTACGCAATAAATCTGCGGGATTTAAAATGGCGCCCAACACTTTGGTAACGGCGCTTGGGTTTTTATTACCGCCTTCATAACCTACTGAAAGTCCTGAAATACTATATTGGTACGCATTATTTATAGGAGCGTTCTTAACGTCTATTTCAAGATAGCCGGTAAGTTGATACGGTTTAACAATCACCTCTTCCAATGCATACGCCAGTTCCGTTAAGGCAATTTTAGTGTCCTTAAATTTGAACATGTCATTGGTAACCCTGATTTTTTGTGATTTGAAACCTAAAAAAGAAAAGTAAAGGATATCGTCTACCGATGCTGAAATTGTAAATTCCCCATCTTCTTTAGTAATTGTTCCTTTTACCTTGTTCAAGTTTATAACATGAACATCACCCATAACCGCATCGGTTTGGGCATTAACAACTATGGCTTTTATTTCTTTTTCTTCTAAAACTTCTTCCTCTTGAGCAAATGAAAAGGTTGAGATAAATAGTAGAATAATTATTAAGAGTGGTTTCATTACTTTAAGCATACAGGTTTAAAAGTACTAAACAAAACAAAAAAATACGCCGAAGCGTATTTTTTAATATACAATTAACTTTAAAAATAAGTTTCTTGAGGTCTAGAAGAAATCGCTTCTACTTTTTGAGCTTCTTCTTTTTCCGGAATGACTTGGCTTTCCTTTAGAAGAGTTTCTGCTTCTTGAACGGCCACCACGATCGTTGTCACGATCTCTTTTTCTGCCACCGCCGCTTCTGCTTTTGCCACGACCACCGCCGCCACTTCCGCCAGGGTTTTTGGATACTTCTACGTTTATAAACCTACCTTCAAGTTTAAAGTCTGTGAAAAACGAAAGAATTTTATCTGTATGTTCGGCTTCGGTATTAAAGAATGAAAAAGAATCTTTAGTATCAACCTTGTAAACATCCTCTTTGCCTAAATCCAATGTGTCGCGCAAGAAATCTTTTAAGGACATCCAATCGTAACCATCTTTTTCTCCAACGTTTATGAAGTAACGTACAGAACCGTTTGAAGGTACGTGTGCGTTTCTTTCTCCTCTATCTCTGTCGCGACCACGGTCATCAGAGGTGTTCATGTCTTTCGTCTTATTGTAATAATTCGAAAAACGTGTAAACTCTACGGATACTATTTTTTTAATAAGCTCATCTCTGTCCAGACCTACTAGTACATCGTTAATGGCAGGAAGATAGTTTTCTACATCTGCATTAATTTCTGTTTCTTTGATTTTGTTGGCCAAGTGATATAGTTGAATCTCACAGATTTCTATTCCGGTCGGAATTTTCTTGGAGATAAAATCTTGCTGTATCTTTTTCTCTATAGCGTGAATCTTACGCATCTCACTTCTGGTAACGATAACCATTGAAATACCTGATTTCCCAGCTCTACCGGTACGACCGCTACGGTGGGTGTAGGTTTCAATTTCATCTGGAAGCTGGTAATTGATAACATGCGTAATGTCATCAACATCAATACCACGTGCCGCTACATCTGTAGCAACAAGCATTTGTATTTGTTTTTTACGGAAAGAGTTCATTACCAAATCTCTCTGGTTTTGACTTAAATCTCCATGTAAAGCACCTGCGTTATAACCGTCTTCAATTAGCTTTTCAGCTACACGTTGAGTGTCTCTTTTTGTTCTACAGAAAACTACCGAGAAAATATCAGGGTTGGCATCTGCAAGTCTTTTAAGTGCTGGGTATCTATCTCTACCCCCAACTACATAATACTCATGCTGTACGTTTGAAGTACCAGCATTTTTAGCTCCCACGGTAATTTCCATAGGGCTGTGCATGAACTTTTTAGCTATGGTAGCTACTTCTCTTGGCATAGTAGCCGAAAACAACCACGTAGATTTGTCTTTGGGAGTATTTGAAAGGATATCCTTTATATCTTCAAAGAAGCCCATGTTAAGCATTTCATCTGCTTCATCTAGAACGCAGTAGTCTATTTTGCTTATATCTACCAGGCCACGGCTGATCATATCTTTCATTCGCCCAGGAGTTGCTACAACTATCTGTGCGCCACGTTTGATCTGTCTTGCTTGTTCCGTAATACTTGCTCCTCCGTAAATGGCAACGGTATTGAGGCCTTTTACATATTTGGAATAAGCTTGCATCTCATTTGTAATCTGCAAACAAAGTTCACGGGTAGGAGAGAGTACCAAACCTTGGGTAGTTCTGCTGTTGTTATCTATTTTCTGAATTAACGGAAAACCAAAAGCAGCAGTTTTACCGGTTCCCGTTTGCGCTAGTGCAACTAGGTCGGTTTCACTTTCCAATAAAATAGGGATTGCTTTTTCTTGTACTTCAGATGGGCTTTCGAATCCCATATCCTTGACAGCGTCCAATATGGACTTGTCTAGCCCTAAGGCTTCAAATTTTGTCATAAAAAAGGTATACTTAATCGCTAATAGGTGTGTTGCATAGAGCGATTATCGTGTATAACCTTAGTACTCAGAGCAACACCTGCCATACCGGCGGCGTTAAAATTAAGGCGCAAAGGTACGTTTTATTATTGAAATAGCCGTTATTGGAGGAAATCTATTAATTTTCTCATGGCTCGGCCCCTGTGGCTAATGGCGTTTTTGGTTTCCAAAGGAAGTTCTGCAAAGGTTTCATTATAACCATTGGGAAGGAAAATAGGGTCGTACCCAAAACCTTTATCGCCTTTTTTCGCTTCTGTTATTTCCCCTTCTACGATACCGCTAAACTCATATTTTTCATTATCGATGTTCAGAGCTATAACGGTCTTAAAGTGTGCAGCGCGATTATTTTTGCTTTTTAGATTCTCTAAAAGCTTATTCATGTTGTCATCAGAATTTTTATCTGTGCCGGCGTATCTGGCGGAATAAACGCCTGGAGCACCATTTAATGCATCTACCAAGAGTCCTGTGTCATCGGCAAAGCATGCAAGGCCGTAGTTTTTGGTAACGTAGTCTGCTTTTATATGGGCGTTTTCTTCTAAGGTAGCCCCTGTTTCCGGAATATCGTCAAAGCAACCAATGTCCGTTAAAGAAACCAATTCTATATGAGGAGGTACGATTTTTTTAACTTCTTCAAGTTTATTTTTGTTATGCGTAGCGAAAACAAGTTTCATATAGACCAATTTTAAGATTGTTTTTCCTTGGATGCATTTAGCGGTCTCAAAAGTAGTAATTTTGATATGCTATAAATATTTCTTTCTATGGAATTGAAGATACCTCCAGCAGTTGTTTTCTTGATTTTTGCAGGTCTTATGTATTTGCTTGCTACTTTTTTGCCTTTTGGTTATTTTGATTTTTTTGGTAGATATTATTTGATTTATGGCTTATTGATCTTTGCCGGGCTTATAGCTGGTGTTGCTCTTTTTCAGTTTCTTCGCCAGCGAACCACTATAGACCCGACCAAACCTTCCAAGGCAAGTAAATTGATTGATGGAGGAATTTTCGCCTATTCTAGAAACCCTATGTATTTGGCATTGTTGGTATTTCTACTGGCTTTGGGCATTTGGTTAGGGAATGCCTTTAATACGTTATTGGCTGCCGGTTTTGTGGCGTATATGAACAGGTTTCAGATTATTCCTGAAGAAATGGCTCTTTTGGAGCTTTTTGGAAAGGAGTACAAGCAGTACTGTCTAAATGTGCGAAGATGGTTTTGATTATAAGCATTTTGACTTATAAAGAAAAATATTAGCGTTTTAGCTTATATTTTAGTATATTAGCGTTTTAGCTTATATTATTATGGTGGCAATAATAACAGGAGATATTATTAATTCCGAGGGTTACAACTCATCGGAGTGGTTGGGCATTCTTAAGGATTACTTATCCAAACTAGGTAAATCGCCAGTAGATTGGGAGGTTTACAGAGGAGATGAGTTTCAGTTAAAAATAGCAAAGGAAGATGCTTTGCAAGCGGCAATATATATCAAGGCTTTAATGAAGACCGTAAAAGGGCTAGATGTCCGTATGGGTATTGGTTTGGGTAATGAAACGTTTAAGGGGGTGGGGGTTAGTGAGTCTAACGGTCCGGCTTATCATAGATCCGGTAGAACTTTTGAATCACTAAAAGAGGATAAGCTTAATTTAACCATAGCTACGGGCAATGGCTTTTTTGATGACACCTTAAATCTTATGCTTAAGTTGGCCCTGCACTTTATGGATGATTGGAGCACCGTATCGGCAGAAATAATTGTATTGGCGCTAGACAATCCCAATGCTTCACAACGGGAAATCGCCGAAAGGCTAAATATTAAACAATCTGCGGTAAGTCAACGTCAAAAAAGAGCACGTCTAGATTTGGTTCTAGAGTTGCTTGGGTACTATTCAAAAACTTTAAAAGATTTAGGTTAGATGGTTCTGTTTACAAAACTTTTATTGGCACATTTAATAGGTGATTTTTTGCTACAACCCAACCGTTGGGTAGTTCATAAGGAAGCTAATAAGGAGAAGTCTAAATACTTGTACGCGCACGTCTTGCTTCACTTTGCCTTGACCATGCTTTTGGTCTGGGATTTTAATTTTTGGAAAGTAGCATTGGTTATTATGGTTTCGCATTATGTTATCGATTTGCTAAAACTATACTTAACTCCAAAATTCCGTCTCAAGAGCATTCCTTTTTTCATAGATCAGGTGCTGCATGTGACCGTACTATACTGTTGTGTATACTATGGAAACCTAACAGAGCATACGGTAGCTCTTTTTCAAGGTTTGGATTGGCCGTTGGTAACCGCTCTTGTATTTGTAAGTTCTCCTGCTGCGATTATTATGGGGAAGTTGTTGGAAGCCATGTCGGATAAAATTGAACTAGACCATAAATCTTTGCCCAATGCCGGAAAGTATATTGGAATAATAGAACGGTTATTTGTTCTTATGTTCATTATCATGGGCAGATGGGAGGCTATAGGGCTTTTGATAGGGGCAAAGTCTGTTTTTCGCTTTAACGATTTAAAGGAAAGCAACAACAGGAAACTTACGGAATATATTTTAATAGGAACATTGCTAAGTTTTGGACTTGCTGTAATTACAGGGATTATCTATGTTAATGTATAAGCGTACACTTCGTATTTTTCTTTTGGTGATGCCGTTCATGTTCGTTACCGAATTATCGGCTCAGACCCAATTTTTCAATTCGTTTGACGATACAAAAATAGCCTATACGGATGAAGGTAAAGGAGATGTTGTGTTGTTGGTTCACGGGTTCATAAATACCAAGGAATCGTGGGAAGATACAAGTTTAAAGGCTGACCTATTAGCCGAAGGTTTTAGGGTGGTTGCGCTTGATTTAAGGGGTAACGGAGAATCGGACAAACCGCAAACGGAAGATGCGTATAGCTTAGATTCAGAAATCATGGATATTATGTTTCTCATGCAGCACCTTAGGCTTAAAAAATATATGGCCGTTGGGTATTCTAGAGGGAGTATTGTGCTTGCCAAACTCTTGTTGAAGGATAAACGGGTGAAAAAAGCGGTATTGGGCGGTATGGGAATAGATTTCACCCATTACCGGTGGCCTCGAAAAATTAAGTTTATGTATGCATTTAACGGCAGGGTAACGGAAGAGACCCAAGAAGCGGTAGATTATGCTAAATCCGTAAATGCGGATTTTAGGAGTCTGTACTTGCAACAGCGTTTTCAGCCGTATACAAGAAAAAGTCATTTAAGTTATGTGCAGGCCAAAGTTTTGGTCATAGCGGGTAATGAAGATTTGGACAATGGCAGTCCGGAGGAACTACATCAAGCTATTCCCAAAAGCGAATTTGTAATTGTGGACGGAGACCATAACGGAACATATAAAACTCCTGCTTTTTCAAAGGCGATACTCTCTTTTCTAGATTAGCATAGTACGTTTTATCATTCTTATTAAAATGAAAATCCCTATCAAAAAGAACTAGATTAGTTATAAGGATAACTTTTAGCAACATTAGTCCAATTTGGACAGAAATAATCTTTATTTTTGTTGCTTAATTTTTTAGCAAAGACATGGTAGAAACAGGTAGAAAATACGTATTCGATTTTGATAGCACCTTAACAAGGGTAGAAGCTTTGGATGTACTGGCCGAAATGACCTTGGAAGGCAAGTCTAACCGAGACGAAATCATTAGTCAAATTCAAGAGATTACAAATCTGGGTATTGACGGAGATATATCCTTTACCGAATCACTTGAAAGACGAATAAAATTATTAAACGCCCATAAAGATGATTTAGGGCCGTTAGTTGAGGAGTTGCGCCATAAAATTTCAAAGTCTATTGCTTCAAACAAAGAGTTTTTTGAAAAATTTTCGGATGATATTTATGTCATCTCTTGCGGGTTTAAAGAGTTCATAGACCCTATTGTTAAGGAGTATAATATTCCATCGGATAGGGTATATGCAAATACCTTTGAATTTGATAAAGAAGGAAATATTATTGGTTTTGATGCTAAAAATGTGCTTTCTCAGCATAACGGGAAAATAGAATGTCTTAAAAACATGAACTTAGAAGGAGAAGTTCAAGTTATTGGAGATGGGTATAGCGATTATGTAATGCGCGAAGCCGGTATTGCCGATAAATTCTTTGCGTACACGGAAAATGTGCATCGCGAAAAAGCGGCAAAAAATGCAGATTATATCACACCTAATATGGATGAATTTCTTTTTGTAAACGATTTACCTCGTAATATCTCTTATCCCAAGAACAGAATTAAAATTCTTCTTTTGGAAAATGTTCACCCTGATGCGTTCAAAAACCTGTCAGATGATGGTTTTTCAGTAGAACTGGTAAAACACAGTATTGGAGAAGAAGAACTTATAGAGAAGATTAAAGGTGTTCATGTATTGGGTATTCGTTCTAAGACCCAAGTGACGCAAAAAGTATTGGATGCGGCGGATAAACTTTTGGTTGTTGGTGCGTTCTGTATCGGTACTACACAAATAGATTTGCTGCATGCCAAGAAAAACGGCGTTGTAGTCTTTAACGCTCCGTACAGTAATACCCGTTCCGTTGTGGAATTGGCTATTGGGCAAATCATTATGCTTATGCGTAGTGTATTCTCTAGAAGTAGCGAAATTCATAGTGGGCAATGGCAAAAAACCGCCGAAGGTTCAAGAGAGGTTCGTGGTAAGAATCTTGGTATTGTTGGTTATGGTAATATAGGTAAGCAACTTTCTATTTTGGCGGAAGCTCTAGGTATGCGTGTGTATTACTATGATGTTGAGGATAAGTTGTCCTTAGGTAATGCTAAAAAGTGCAATACGTTAGAGGACTTGTTGAATGTTTCGGACGTAGTTACCTTACACATAGATGATAACAAGGCAAACAAGAATTTCATTGGCGCAAGAGAAATTAGCCAAATGAGAAACGGCGCAATGCTTATCAATCTTTCTAGAGGTTTTGTTGTAGATATTGAAGCTTTGGCCAATGGTCTAAAATCCGGAAAAATTGGAGGTGCTGCAATTGATGTATATCCTGAGGAGCCTCGTAGCAATGGTGATTTCTATACACCGCTTCAAGGTTTAAAGAATGTTATCCTAACGCCTCATGTAGGTGGTAGTACTGAAGAGGCACAACGTGATATAGCTGATTTTGTTCCTAATAAAATTATGGACTATATCAATTCTGGGAATACGGTAGATGCGGTAAACTTCCCTAACATCCGTTTGCCAAAACAACAGAACGCACACCGTTTCTTGCATATTCATAAGAACGTTCCTGGCATTATGGCAAAAATCAACGAAGTATGTGCTACGTATGGTTTAAATATCTCAGGGCAATTCCTTTCTACGGATAGTGAGGTTGGCTACGTTATAACCGATTTGGATAAGGAATATAATAAAGACGTAATCAAAGCCCTTAAAAAGGTGGAGAATACTATTAAGTTTAGAGTATTGTACTAAACCGTTCTCTAAATGATAAGAATTGAAAAAGCCCTTTAATTAGGGCTTTTTTTATGTGTTATTGTGTAAATGTTTCTTGGCTTACCTCCGTTAAGGTTCGTTGCGACTCTAGGTAGGATGGGCATAAGCAACTTTTAATTCATAATGCTATCACTACAACATAAAACTACATAAGCACTCCTTTTTCTGCTTTTACCGGAGGTGGTAGTTCTGTTTCTCCCAACATTTCCCTAAGGTCTATTTCAATTGTTCTGCAAAGCGAAAGCATAGGAATATCATTCGCCATTCTCTGAAATGGATTTTCAGAATAATCCCCAATTAATTCCATCATAACATATATCCATCCTAATAACACGCAGATTGGTACGGCAAGCCATAGGTTGGCCGTTCCGGAATCTAGTACTTCGGGCATCATACTAAATGGCAATAGAAAAATGAATATCCCAACAAAATAATAGCTCATGTTTGCGTATTGGCGGGGGAAGGGAAATTTTTTGATTCGCTCGTTCTTACCTTGTAATTCATAAAAAGTACGTAAAACATCTTGCATCTTAATATGTCTAAAATCGTCAATTAACCCTTTTTTGCGTAATTCTCGTAAATCTCTGGATTGTTCATTTATAATTTGCGTAGCGGTATTGGCTTTGGTAACCAAACGTTCAAATTCTTCTTTAGAAAGAAAGTTTTTTAATTGACGGTATTCTAGATGGTCACTTATGATACCCACACCAAAGTTATCTTCAAGTCTTTGGGCGTGTTTGGTGGTCAAGCCACCTTGTGAAACATGTTCCCAAGAGGTAGATACCAATAATTGTTCTCTATGGGTGTAAAGCCATCCTATCTGCCTGTAAATAAGTCTTTTTTTAATGGCATGTAAGTCCTCTTCATTATGTTTTTCTACGGCATTCATGTTAGTTATGTACCCATCTACCAACATACCCCATGTACGGCTATCATTTACTATTCCTCCCCATATTTTTCGGGCTTCCCACATTCTGTCATAGGATTGATTGTTTTTAAAACCAACGTAAAAGGCAACAGCGGTACCAATTACGGAGACTGGTAACCAAGGAACTTCGTACGAAATAATATTAAATCGGTATAGCACGGCAACACTACCCATATATAGAAACAGCCAAATGATATGGTGGAAAGACAAATCAAATAACTTCTTAAACGGAATTCCTTTAGTAACAATCATGGCAATTTTTTTGTTAGACTGCTAATGTAGAAAAGTTGATTTGTTAATATGAGCTACAAGAGGTTTTTTTTAGATTGAACGGTTGAAGAATAGGGTATTGTTCTACCTGTGGTGATAAGGTTCGTTACGTAGAATGGTAAATGCCCTGTAAACTTGTTCTACCACAAATAAACGTACCATTTGGTGTGAAAAAGTCATTTTAGACAGACTTATCTTGCCCTGTGCCTTGTTGTAAACTTCTGGACTGAAACCGTACGGCCCGCCTATGACAAAAACTAGTTGTTTAAGACCGGCGTTCATTTTTTTCTGTAGATAGGCAGAGAAGTCTACCGATGAAAACTGTTTTCCGTTTTCATCTAGGAGAACCAGTGCATCCGTATTGGTCAATTGTTTTAAGATAAGTTCACCTTCCTTTTCCTTTTGTTGGGTTTCGGAGAGGTTTTTGGTGTTTTTAATGTCGGGTATAATGGTCAGATCAAATTTAACATAGTGCTTCAATCTATTCTCGTATTCGCTAATAAGTTGCAACAATGCTTGGCTATCCGTTTTTCCGATAGCGATGAGTTTTATGGTCATGCTACAAATATAATTTGAAATAATAAAAACTCGTTATTCTTATCCAAAGCAGTTCTTATAAATAACCCTTGGGGTAAAGTCTATAAACCCCCAACAATTTACTAATTTAGCTTTAAGTAAAATTTCATAGATGATTTCCAAAGAACAATTTCAAAAAGAAATAGAGTATATCATAACCAACGCCATTCGTGAAGATGTAGGAGATGGAGACCATAGTTCTCTAGCTTGTATTCCAGATACAGCAACGGGTAAGGCTAAATTATTGGTAAAGGACCAAGGTGTTATTGCGGGTGTGGAATTCGCTAAACAAGTTTTTAAGTATGTAGACCCTAGTATGGAGGTAGAAACACTTATAGAAGATGGTTCGGCGGTAAAACATGGTGATATCGTTTTTTATGTCACAGGAAAATCACAGAGCGTTTTAAAGGCAGAAAGATTGGTTTTGAATGCCATGCAGCGTATGAGCGCCATCGCAACCAAAACAAATTCGTTCGTAAAGTTACTAGAGGGTACGGGAACTAAAATTCTTGATACAAGAAAAACTACGCCCGGCATTCGTGCTTTGGAGAAATGGGCGGTAAAAATAGGGGGTGGAGAAAACCATAGATTCGCTCTTTATGATATGATCATGCTTAAGGATAACCATATAGATTTTGCGGGTGGAATTGGTAAGGCTGTTCAGAAAACAAAAGACTATTTAAAGGAAACCAATAGAGACCTTAAGATAATAGTTGAAGCTAGGGACTTAAATGAGATAGAGCAAATTCTTGAAGCCGGTGGTGTGTACCGTATTCTAATAGATAACTTTAATTATGAAGATACCCGTAAAGCGGTAAAGTTAATTGGTGATACGTGCCTAACGGAATCTTCGGGAGGGATAAACGAAGATACCTTGCGTAAATATGCGGAGTGTGGTGTGGATTATATTTCTTCTGGAGCGCTAACACATTCTGTCTACAATATGGATTTAAGCTTAAAAGCGGTGTAAATGTCGCAGGAGATAGAGGATAGAATTGAAAAAATTCCTGTCATTAACCGGCTTGCTCGTTTCTTAAAACGAATAAAATTACCGGCTTTTGAGGGGCTATCGCTCTATGATTTAATGGAAATGTATATTCTTGGTATTTTCCGTGGGGCTATCTCTACACGTGCCAGTTCCATTGCGTTTAGTTTGTTTTTAGCGCTGTTTCCCTTACTGATATTTCTCATCACCTTAATACCTTTTATACTGCCTTACGTAAGTGTGGGCAATGAAAATTTTGATTCTCAGTTCCTTGTTTTTTTAGAGTCTTTTTTACCTTCGGCTACAAGTGATTATTTTGGGGATATTTATCAGCAAATAAAAGACCAGAAAAGAGGTGGGTTGCTATCCTCAGCTTTTTTGTTTTCCATTTTTCTGATGGCCAATGGGGTAAATGCCATTTTTGGAGGGTTTGAAAATTCGTATCATGTAGAGCTTACCAGAAATTTTTTCCGTCAATATCTTTATGCTTTAATGGTGGGGCTTATCCTGTCCATTTTGCTCATTGTGGGTGCTGTTACCTACGGGTATTTTGAGTTTTATATTACGGATTACTTAAGTGTTTGGGCAGCCAAAACACGTGGTTATGATCTTACTGAGAATGATATTGTTGGAGCTCAGATAGGTAAGGTGCTCTTCTTTGTTATACTGTCCTATTTTACAACGGCTATATTGTATTATTTTGGTACGATGGAGGGTAAACATGCACGCTTCTTTTCTGTTGGAGCTTTAATGACTACCTTATTGTTTATGCTTACATCATATCTTTTTGGGGTATATGTTGAAAAATTTGCTAGATATAATGAATTATACGGAGCTTTAGGAGGTTTGTTGATACTTATGGTATATATCTGGTTAAATTCTAATATATTGTTGCTCGGGTTCGAGCTTAATGCTTCATTGAACTCTTTAAGAAAAACATATTCTAGAAGATGAGTGTAACCAATATTACGAGTTTAATTTTCCTGTTTTTATCAATGCTTCCAATGGGGCAGTCCCAAAGTGTATTCGGAAAATGGAAAACCATAGATGACCGCACCGGTAAACCAAAAGCCATTATCGAAATTTATGAAGAAGATGGAAAAATGCATGGTAAGGTGATTGAAATAGTGGAAGAAGGAAAAGAAAACTTTATTTGCACCAAATGCGAGGGAGATATGAAAGACAAGCCTGTATTGGGTATGACCATTATTGAAGATGCAGAACACCATGGGAACGGGGTTTATAAAGGAGATACTCTTTTTGACCCTCAGCAGGCAATGACCTTTAGATGTAAAATTTGGCTTAACCCGGATAATCCTGATGAACTTAAAGTAAGAGGGTATTTGGCCTTTATTTACCGCACCCAGACTTGGGTACGGGTAGACGGATAGATTTTCACTCCACTGTATGCAGTATTTTATTGATGTTATATTACCGATTCCTTTAGAGAAACTATTTACCTACACCGTTTCTGAAACCGAGGCTGAGTTTTTGCGTCCTGGTATGCGGGTAGGAGTGCCTTTTGGAAAGTCTAAGGTCTATACGGGCTTGGTTTACAAGGTGCATACCAATGCCCCTGAAATATACGAGGCAAAGGAGATTGACCGTATTTTGGATGAAGACCCAATTATTAATGCTATTCAGTTAAAACATTGGCAATGGATCGCTGAGTATTACATGTGTACTATTGGCGAGGTTTTCAGGAGTGCCGTACCCGGAGCGTTTTTATTGGAAAGTGAGACTCTTATTCTGCGGAACAGCAGTGGGGAAGTAGATGAATCTGGGCTAGAGGATGATGAGTTCTTGGTCTATGAAGCATTACAGCATCAGGCTGTACTAAAAGTGCAGGAGGTAAGCGCTATTATTGAACGAAAAAATATTCTGCCGGTATTGAACCGGCTAATAGAAAAGAATGTTATTCTTCTTAAAGAAGAAATGTACGAGCAGTATAAGCCTAAACTGGTTCGTTATGTAAAACTGGGCAAAGAATACCTTTCGGAAGAAAAACTAGAAGCTCTTTTAACCGATTTGTCCAGGGCTCCCAAGCAAAGCCAAGTGGTTCTATCCTTATTTCAATTACAAGCTACCAATAAAAAGCCGATTAAAGTTGACGAGCTTGAAAAAACCAGTGGGGGGTCAAAAGCGATTATAAAATCGCTAGTAAATAAAGGAATCCTGGAAGAGTACTTTATAAGAACAGACCGGGTCAATTATGAAGGAGAGGAAGAAAACTATAGTTTAAAGGATTTAAATGAATATCAGCAACAAGCTTTTGACGATATAACCGAGAGTTTTAAAGCGGACAAGGTTACTCTTTTACACGGAGTAACTTCGTCGGGAAAGACAGAGGTGTATGTAAAACTGATAGAAGAATGTTTGCAAAGAGGGGAGCAAGCGCTTTACCTTCTACCTGAAATAGCCTTGACTACCCAGCTTATTTCTCGTTTACAGAATTATTTTGGTGAAAAAATAACGGTGTATCATTCCAAATACAGTGTGCAGGAGCGTGTAGAGGCTTGGAACAATGTTTTGACCAGCAAAGATAAGGCGCAAATAGTCATAGGAGCGCGTTCCGCTTTGTTTTTGCCTTTTTCCAATCTAGGGCTTATTGTGGTTGATGAAGAGCACGAGAGTTCTTTTAAGCAGTTTGATCCGGCACCAAGATATCATGCGCGTGATGCTGCTATAGTGTTGGGTAAATTACATGATAGTAAAGTTCTGTTAGGGTCGGCTACACCAAGTATTGAAAGTTTTTACAATGCTAAAATTGGAAAATACGGATATGCGGCAATTACCCGGCGTTACGGAAATGTGCTTATGCCGGATATTGAATTGGTAGATATAAAGGAACAGAGCCGTAAGCGCCGTATGAAGGGACATTTTTCGGAACGCTTGTTTCTGGCGATCGAAGAAGCTCTGGAGGCAGGCGAACAGGTAATTTTATTTCAAAATAGAAGAGGGTACGCACCAATAATGGAGTGTACTACTTGTGGGCATTCGCCCCAGTGCCCCAATTGCGATGTAAGTTTAACCTATCATCAATATAAAAAACAATTACGTTGTCATTATTGTGGGTATCATATGGCATTGCAAGTAAGCTGTCAAGCCTGTGGTAGCCAGACTTTGGATACCAAAGGATTTGGGACAGAACAGGTGGAAAAGGAGCTGGAAACCTTATTTCCAGATGCTAAGACCTGGCGTATGGATTTAGATACCACTCGTGGTAAACATGGATATGAAAAGATAATAACTGCTTTTGAGCAACAAGAGATGGATATTCTTGTGGGTACGCAAATGTTGACCAAAGGGCTTGATTTCAGAAATGTGAGTTTGGTAGGTATTATGAATGCGGACTCTCTTCTGAATTTTCCGGATTACAGGGCGCACGAACGTTGCTTTCAACTATTGACACAAGTAGCGGGTAGGGCAGGGCGTACCAAAAAAAGAGGTAAAGTTTTAATACAGAGTTATAATCCGTACCACCAAATTTTACAACAGGTATCTACCCATGATTATGATACTATGTTCAATGAGCAGTTGTACGAGCGGGAACAGTATAAATATCCTCCCAGTAATAGAATAATAAAAATCACTTTTAAGCATAGGGAGTATAACCGTCTGAACGAAGCAACAGAATGGTTTGCAAAAGCACTTCGTGCAACTTTAGGGGGTAATGTACTAGGGCCAGAGTATCCGCCGGTGGCAAGAGTACGGAATCTTTTCTTAAAAAACGTATTGATAAAGATACCACATGCCCAATCTGTTGTAAAGACGAAAATAGCTATCAAGAGAATAGAAAAATCGTTTAATTCCGTTTCACAGTATCGTAGTGTACGGGTTATCTATAATGTAGACCATATTTAAGGGCGAATAAAAAAAAACCCGAACACCATTTGATGTTCGGGATTTATATTTTAAAGTAGAAGTCCTAGACATTGGCCAATGCTTCTGCTAACTCGGTCTTCTTGTTCCTGCTCAGAGGAATGGACCTTCCACTAACTTCAACATTTTTACTATTGAATTTTTCTATCTTTTCTAGATTCACAATGTAGGATTTGTGAATGCGCAAGAATTTATCTTCCGGTAGTTGCTGCTCAAATGACTTCATGGTAGATAAGATAACAATGTTGGCCTCATCCGTAACCAATTTAATATAGTCGCCAAGAGCTTCTATCCATTTAATATCATTTAATATAACTTTACGTTTTTTAAGGTTGCTCTTAACGAAAATATGTTCTTCGTCTTCTTGAACTTTATTCATTTGTTCATATTTGGCAACCGCTCTTTTTACCGAAGCATCAAATCTGGCAAGGGTAATAGGCTTGTGCAAATAATCGGTTACATCGTAATCAAATGCTTTAAGGGCATAATCTGGCTTACCTGTAATCAAAATTACTTGAGGACTGTTTTCTAAGGATTCGAGTAGGTCAAATCCACTGATGATAGGCATTTCAACATCAAGAAAAATAAGATCGATCTCGTTGTTCTTAATGCCGTTTTTGGCTTCGATCGCATTGCTGTACTCGGCCACCATAGCTAGGTTGGGATGACTGTTTACAAGCTTCGCGACTGCCATTCGTTGCATGGACGAATCGTCTACGATAATACTTCTTAATTTCATAAATGGGTCGATTTGTGGGGTTAAATCATCGACAAAATACTAAAAAAACGGGCTTAAATACAATAATATTGTAAACTTGGCCTGCTTTTTTGTGTAATTTGTAATGACATAGGTTAAGATTTGGTTATGTAAGATTTTAGGATTATCAAAGTATAACGAAGAAATTTCCGTTTTCTTGTAAAGTCTCATAAATATTATTACTTTTGCAACCCTAAAAAATATACATTTATGAACCATTACGAAACTGTTTTCATTTTGAATCCCGTGCTTTCTGATGATCAGAT
This sequence comes from Zobellia russellii, assembly GCF_044597075.1. Taxonomy (NCBI): domain Bacteria; kingdom Pseudomonadati; phylum Bacteroidota; class Flavobacteriia; order Flavobacteriales; family Flavobacteriaceae; genus Zobellia; species Zobellia russellii. Next base: position 354,582 of record NZ_CP139000.1, read on the forward strand.
AGCGGAAACAGTTAAGAAATTTGAGGATTTCTTAATTAAAAATGGCGCCAAGATGGTCTCCAAAGAAAACTGGGGACTGAAGAAATTGGCCTATGCCATCCAACACAAGAAAAGTGGATTTTACCACTTGTTCGAATTTACAGCTACCGGAGAGGTAATTACTCCTTATGAGCAAGAGTTCAAAAGAGATGAACGTGTTATGCGTTTCTTAACGGTAAAACTAGACAAGCACGCAATTGAGTGGGCTGAGAAAAGAAGAACAAGGTTAAAAGCTAAAGCTTAAGGAATTATGGCAACATTACAACAACAAGCAAAAGGAAAAAAAGACGGTGAAATCCGTTATTTGACTCCATTGAACATTGAGACCAATACTAAAAAGAAGTATTGCCGTTTCAAGAAATCAGGTATTAAATATATCGATTACAAAGACGCAGACTTTTTAATGAAGTTGGTAAACGAGCAAGGTAAATTGTTACCTAGAAGACTTACAGGTACTTCTTTAAAATACCAACGCAAAGTGGCTCAAGCAGTCAAAAGAGCACGTCATTTGGCTTTGATGCCATACGTAGGAGATTTATTAAAATAAATTTAAGGCAAGATGGAACTTATACTAAAACAAGACGTAGAGCATTTAGGCTTTAAAGATGATGTCGTAAACGTAAAGAACGGTTACGGTAGAAATTACCTTATTCCAAGAGGTTTAGCCGATATGGCTACAGCTTCTGCTAAAAAGGTATTGGCAGAGAACTTAAAACAAAGAGCTCACAAAGAGAAAAAGGTTGTTGATGCTGCTAGCAAAACAGCTGAAGCTCTTAAAGCTTTGGAATTGAAAATTGCTGCTAAGACAGGTGCTGCCGATAAATTATTTGGATCGGTTACTACTATTGATCTAGCTGCTGCCCTTGAAAAAGAAGGTCACAGTATTGATAAGAAATTTATCAGCATTCAAGGTGGTGCCGTTAAACGTACTGGTCCTTATAATGCACAAATAAGATTGCACAGGGAAGTAATTGTAGATTTCCCTTTTGAGGTTGTTGCAGACAAAAAATAACGTTAACAGAACGTTAATAACCTTATGATAACTTAGAAGAGCTATGCTTGCATAGCTCTTTTTTTTTGCGCTCTTTTGTAAGACTAACTCAAACAGATGATTATGTCTAACAAACTTCATTTAAGTCTTGTGCTATTCCTTTCTTTCTTTAGCGCAATTGCACAGGTTACGACCTCCAACATGAGCGGATCGGTGGTTGATGATCAGAACTTACCTTTATTAGGTGCAAACGTAGTTGCTGTACATACCCCAACGGGTACCAAGTATGGCGCTATCACTAACGAAGATGGTCTATTTAGAATACTTAACCTTAGGGTGGGTGGGCCCTATACGGTTACAGTTTCTTATGTTGGTTTTAAGCCACATAGTTTAACAAATGTGTATTTGTCATTAGGGGAAACGTTTAATGCAAACATAAACTTAACAAGTGAAAGTCAGGCATTGGACGAAGTAGTTGTGGTTTCTGATAGGTCCGGGACATTTAATGGTGACAGAACCGGTGCGGAAACAAGTGTAGGTAGAAGGGAATTAACACGCCTGCCTACCATTTCTCGTTCTGCTCAAGATTTTACTAGGTTAGAGCCAACGGCCAGTGGCAATTCTTTTGGTGGACGTAATGATCAGTTTAACAATTTTTCTTTGGATGGGGCAGTTTTTAATAATCCTTTCGGGTTGGATGCAGCTACTCCTGGTGGGCAGACTGGCTCTCAACCCATATCGTTAGATGCCATTGAGCAAATTCAAGTTTCTACAGCCCCTTATGATGTTACACAATCTGGTTTTACCGGAGCTGCGGTCAATGCGGTAACTAAAAGCGGTACAAACGAGTTTCATGGAACAGTATATGGCTTTACTAGAAATGAAAGTTTAACTGGAGGAAAAATAAAAGGGGAAGATGTTACAAAACCCGACTTGAACCAAAATCAATACGGAATTAGTATTGGGGGGCCTATAGTAAAGGATAAATTATTCTTTTTTGCAAACTTTGAAAAAGATGAAAGAGATGATTTGGGAACAAATGGTTGGGTTTCAAACAGTGGGTCAGGTGCTATTAATGAATCTAGAGTTTTGGAGAGTGATTTGATTTCTGTTCAATCAGCCCTTGCAGCGGCGGGTTATAATACCGGCTCATATGATGGTTTTACGCATGCTTCGGAATCTACCAAAGGTATTTTTAAACTAGATTGGAACATTAACGATGATCATCGCTTAGCTGTTATTTATAATTTTTTAAGAGCATCTAAGGAAAAACCAGCGCATCCAACGGCTATTAATACGAGAGGGCCCAATGCAAATACATTGCAGTTTCAAAATTCGGGATATGAGATTAACAACAACTTAAATTCTTTTCAGTTAGAATTAAATTCAACGTTTTCCTCAACAACTACAAACAAGTTGCAAGTTGGGTTTACTCATTTTGATGATTTTAGAAACCCGTTCTCAACACCTGCTCCAGTAATAAATATTACCAAAGATGGCTCACCTTATATTATAGCTGGTCATGAACCCTTTTCTATTAATAATAAATTAGACCAAAAAGTTTTTCAGGTTACAAATAACATGAATTTCTTTAAAGGTAATCATACATATACAGTTGGATTTTCTTTTGAAAAATTTCAATTTGATAATTCATTTAATTTAAAAGGCTATGGCTTTGATGTCTTTGGTAGTGTAGATATTGCGGATTTTGATGCAAGTAATTATGACTTTGCTGCGGCGCAAGCTACTTTTAATACTAAAAATGCTTTAGGTGATGGAGCAGATGGAGGGTGGTTGTTGGCCGAAACGAATGTCGGTCAATTAGCTTTTTATGTACAAGACGAGTGGAATATATCTGAAAAATTCAGATTGACTTATGGCATACGTATGGATAAACCTCTATTTTTTGATACGGCGGATAAAGCCCAGGAATTTATTGATACGGATAATGGTGAGGTATATCTACCGGATACAGAATATTTTGACCCGGAAACGGGAGAAGCTCTGTTGATTGATTCTACAGAAATGCCTAATAATGATTGGTTGATATCTCCAAGAGTTGGTTTTAACTATGATATAAAGGGAGACAATACATTTAAATTACGAGGAGGAACAGGAGTATTTACCGGTCGTTTTCCTTTTGTTTGGGTAGGTAACCAAGTAAGTGGTGTGGATGCCTTTTTCTATCAGGCCGTAGATCCAGATTTTAAATTTCCCCAAGTTTGGAGAACCAACATTGGTGTGGATAAACGATTGGATAATGGTCTTGTTCTGACTGCAGATTTTTCTTATACGAAAGATATAAATGGTGTTCACGTTCAGAACTGGGGTTTGAAAGAGCCTTCAGGACAATTGCAAGGAGTTGATAATAGGGCAGTTTATTTAGACGGTGACCATGCAAAGGCTACTTTACCTTGGGGTGATGTTGTTAATGGAAACGCTTATGTAATGACAAATTCTGATAAAGGAAGAATCTGGAATGCTTCTTTAAAAGCTGAAAAATCCTTTACCAATGGATTGTATACAATGTTGGCATATAGCTTCTTGGATTCTAGGGATGTAAATTCAATTGAAGCAGAGATAACAGGAGATGCTTTTGCAGGAAACCCAGCTTTAGGTAATGTAAACAATGATGTTTTGGCCCATTCCAAGTATGGTGACAAACATCGTTTTATTGGAGTTGCAAGTAAGAAGTGGGACTACGGTAACGATAAATGGTCAACAACACTTTCCACCTTTTTTGAGTATGCGCAAGGTGCACGTTTTAACTACACTTATGGAGGGGATATTAACGGAGATGGTTCTAGTATTAATGATTTAATATATATCCCAACTACCAGTGAAATTGGAGCAATGCAATTTAGTGGTACGGATGATGCCGCAAGTTTAGAAAATTATATTTCCCAAGATGATTATTTAAATGAAAGAAGAGGTGAGTATGCTGAAAGGTATGGAGCAATATCACCTTGGAGAGGGAAGTGGGATGTAAAATTGTTGCAAGATTATAGAATTAAATGTGCCAATGGAAGAACAAATACCATCCAATTGAGCTTTGATATATTGAATATAGGTAATATGATCAATTCGGATTGGGGATTAATTCAACAACCAAATAGTGAGCAATTATTAGGGGTGAACTTTGATGCGGCCGGATTACCTGTATATACTTTTAATGGTAATGCGGAAAGTAGAACTTTTGGTTATGACTCAAGCTTAGCCTCTAGATGGCAGGCTCAAATAGGTCTACGCTATATTTTCTAGAACTAAAAATCATATTTTATTGAACAAAGGCCGTACTTATCGTACGGTCTTTTTATTTTTGCAGAATGAAATACATGAGGCTTACCAAACAGCAATTAGAAGAGCTGCATCAAGAATTTATAAACTTCCTGGCTACACAATCCATTACGGGTGATGAATGGGAAGAAATTAAAACGAACAGACCACAAGTCGCAGAAGAAGAGATAGATGTTTTTAGTGATTTGGTCTGGGAGGGCGTACTTACCAAAGTAGCGTATTTGGAAAATATCTCCGAAAAGCAAATGCATTTATTCTATTTGGCCGAAAAGGAAATGAAATTAATTTCGGTAAAGGTGATGAACCCAGAAATAGATTTGACCACTAATATTGGGTTTTCTTGGTTCAAGAAAAATTGGCAGTCAGACTTCGTAGAATATTTAACGGCTTCCAAGATGTATACTGAAGATAAAAACCTAGATAAATTTAAGCTTATCCAACAAGGTGCAGTTATTACAAAAGGTGATCTGTACCAATGGTTTGATAAGGTTATAGAGGTTTAGGCGAATCTTATTTTCATCGCACGCTAATTTTACAACAGAGGACGGAATTGGGATTATCTATATAATTCACTGCTCGTCTTTCTAAAATTTTATATTTGCACCACAATTACATCTAATGGCACAAAAACCGAGCATACCTAAGGGAACTAGGGATTTTACCCCTTCCGAAGTCATCAAAAGAAGCTACATTTTTGATATTGTAAAAAGGCATTTTCAGACCTTTGGTTTTCAGCCTATTGAAACCCCTTCTTTTGAAAATTCGGATACCTTAATGGGAAAATATGGTGATGAAGGTGACCGCCTCATTTTTAAGATTTTGAATTCTGGTGATTTCTTGAACAAGGTAGATGATGTTACCTACAGTTCTAAAAATTCAAGTTCTTTAACCCCAAAGATTTCTGAAAAAGCGCTCCGTTATGATTTGACCGTGCCTTTTGCTCGTTACGTAGTCATGCACCAGAATGAGATTGACTTTCCATTTAAACGCTATCAGATTCAACCGGTTTGGCGTGCGGATAGACCTCAAAAAGGACGTTTTCGTGAGTTTTTTCAGTGTGATGCAGATGTAGTTGGTTCTGATTCTCTTTTACAGGAAATAGAGTTTGTGCAGTTGTACGATGCCGTTTTTACTGATTTAAAGTTGGATGGTGTCAACATTAAAATGAACAACAGAAAAATTCTTTCGGGTATTGCCGAAGTTATAGGTGCACAAGACCTCCTTATAGATTTTACAGTTGCTTTGGATAAGTTGGATAAAATTGGTGAAGAGGGTGTGAAGAAAGAAATGGCGGAAAGAGGGTTGACTCCGGAAGCTATTGCCAAGGTAGAACCACTTTTTTCACTAACGGGTAGTAATTTAGAGCAGCTTCAAGCTTTAAGAGACCTGTTGAAGGACTCTGAAACAGGTAGTAAAGGAGTTGAAGAGCTGACTTTTATCGTGAGTACTATTGAAGAAATGGGTCTACAATCCGCTAAACTTTCTATTGATGTTACTCTGGCTAGAGGGCTTAATTATTACACAGGAGCTATTTTTGAAGTTGGCGCACCGGAAGGAGTAAAAATGGGGTCTATTGGTGGTGGTGGCCGTTATGATGACCTCACCGGTATTTTTGGTTTAAAGGATGTAAGTGGGGTTGGCATCTCTTTTGGCTTGGACCGTATCTATTTGGTCTTAGAAGAATTGGGCCTTTTTCCTGAACGTATTGATCAATCCCTGCAAGTACTTTGCCTAAATTTTGGGGATAAAGAAGGTTTGGCCGCGTTAAAATTGGTATCCGCTTTGCGTAAAAATGGTATTAAAGCAGATGTCTATCCGTCCAATGCAAAAATTCAGAAGCAATTCAAATACGCAAATAACAGAAATGTACCGTATGTAGTTTTGATCGGGGAAAAAGAATTGGAAGAAAATTCTTTTGTTGTAAAGCATATGGAAAGTGGTGAGCAAAAAACGTATGCTTTGAATGCCATTTCGGATTTTATAGCAACATTATAACCTCTTTTTAATCTCTTTAATAATTGTCTTATAGTATTCCGTACTATGAGGAACATATTTTTGGGTGTTGGCCAGCCCCCATGTTTCTTGAGAAAATTGAATTAAAGATAGTAGAGCCAAGTCTTCAACTTCACTTTCTTGTTTTTTTAGTTGATGTAAGGGCACTTTAAGTTCACATAAGAAGGTATGATGATATTCGCAGTCTAGCAACTGCTCGGAATGTCTGTGAACGGATTTAAAAATGCCGATTTTTTCCAAAGCTTCGGGTTGAACGCTTAGGCCTATCTCTTCTTCAATTTCGCGCGTTGCCGAAATCTCTATATTTTCTCCGGCCCCAATATGGCCTGCCACCGATACATCCCACAGTAAAGGAAATGCATCTTTGTTTTTAGACCGTTGCTGAAGCAAGATTTGTCCATTTTTGGTATACAACCAAATATGAACCGTTGGGTGAAATAACCCTTTTCGGTGAGCTTCGGATTTCATTGCCGTCTTTCCAGTGGTATTTCCATTGGAGTCGAGGATATCAATTAATTCATCCATATGTAAAAAATAAACCCTCCTTTTTGGGGAGGGTTAGATTTGTTTAATCGAAATAACTAAAAGTTTCTCCGTCTTTAATATTCAAGACCGTTTCGTAAATCAACCTGATTACGTTTTCAACATCGTCTCTGTGAACCGTTTCAACAGTGGTGTGCATATAGCGTAACGGTAAGGAGATAAGAGCGGAAGCAACGCCTCCATTGCTGTAAGCAAAAGCATCTGTATCCGTTCCGGTAGCCCTGGAAGCAGCCATGCGCTGAAAAGGTATTTTGTTAGCCTCAGCAGTTTCAATGATACGTTCTCGTAATTTGTTTTGAACCGCCGGGGCATAGGAAATTACGGGTCCGGCACCAATTTCGGTATGGCCTTGTGTTTTTTGCTCGATCATAGGAGTAGTGGTGTCATGGCAAACATTTGTTATGATGGCCACATTGGGCTTAATGGTCTGCGTAATCATCTCCGCACCACGTAAACCTATTTCTTCCTGAACCGAGTTGGTAATATATAGCCCAAAAGGCAACTTCTTCTTGTTCTCGTGAAGCAAACGTGCTACTTCGGCAATCATAAAACCACCGGCACGGTTATCAATGGCACGACAAACAAATTTGTCTCCGTTCAAGATTTGGAACTCGTCCGGATAGGTAATAACACACCCAACATGAACTCCCATTTTCTCTACTTCCTCTTTGTTTTTTGCTCCTATATCAATAAATATATTATCCAATTTAGGAGGTGTTTCCTTGCCCTTATCGCGGGTATGGATAGCTGGCCATCCAAAAATTCCTTTAACTATTCCATTTTTGGTGTGGATATTCACCCATTTGGAAGGGGCTATTTGGTGGTCACTACCTCCATTTCTAATTACGTACAGTAATCCGTTATCGCTAACGTAGTTTACGTACCATGATATTTCGTCTGAGTGCCCTTCTATTACCACCTTGAATTTGGCATCTGGGTTAATTACCCCTACGGCCGTACCGTATGTGTCCGTTATAAAGGTGTCCACATAGGGTTTAAGGTAGTCCATCCATATTTTTTGACCTTCCCATTCGTAGCCCGTTGGAGCTGCGTTATTCAAATATTTTTCAAAAAAATCAAGTGATTTTTTGGTAAGAATTTTCTTTGTAGCCATTAAATTTATATTTAAATACGAATTTACTAATATTCACTTTTATTTAATAATAAGCAGACCTATTTATCGTTAATTTGGCAAGGCTTTTGTATAATGTCCGTTATGAAAAAAACAATTCTGTTTTTATTTTTTACCAACCTCTTTCTTTTAGGGTATTCTCAAATAGAGGAAGAACCTTTGGACTCCATTGCGGAAAAGATGATTATCGTAGAAGGCGATTCTATATTTAGGAATTCTATAGATTTGGATGAAGTTTATCTGTTCGGGAAATTAAAATTCACTTCCTACAAGGATAAATTAAGGTATTATATTTTGAGAAGAAAGACATTAAAGGTGTATCCCTATGCCAAATTGGCGGCTGAGCGGCTAGAGGAACTTAATGACAGTATTACAAAAATCAAGAAGCGTAGGCACCAAAAGAAATATACCAAAGAAATCCAAAAGTTTATTGAAGAGGAATTTTCCGAAGAATTAAAAAAATTGACTCGTACGGAAGGTCAGATTTTGGTAAAACTGATATACAGACAGACCGGAGAAACGGCTTTTGACCTCGTTAAGGAGCTTAGGAGCGGTTGGCGTGCCTTTTGGTACAATACCACGGCAAGTATGTTTAAAATAAGCTTAAAAGAACGGTTTCAGCCTGATCAAGTACATGAGGATTACCTTATAGAAGATATATTGCAGCGCGCTTTCTCCGAGTTTAGGCTGGAGCGCCAAGAATCTGTACTAGATTATGATTATGCCCAGTTAATCAATAAATGGGGAGATGTAGGAAGCAAACAATAGAATTATTTTTTCTTTTTCTTACCGAACAGAGACTCCATAATTAACCGTAAACTGTAAAATGCCATTACTATTGCTCCAATGGCGAATATAAAACCTAATATTAGAACGGGCCAATATAAGGGATGGCTTTGGTTTTTAAAAGCTTGGTATATTACACCTGGAGCCAGGAACATTAGGAAAATTGTATAGGCAATATGTTTAAGCCCTTTTACCAGTAAATCTTTATCCGTTCTCTTTTGAGACATAGTTGCAAAATTCAATTTGGGTAAAATTACTCAATAGAAATGGACTTGGAGTACGTTTGGCAAACGGCAAAATATCCTAGGGCAAAATTCTCTTGGTCAACTAGGCTATCAAGATTGTCCAAATCCGAAATATCCTCAACATTAGTGACATTTATAATATTGCCTTTTACAGTGCCTGCTGGGGTTTGAAACGGACCTTGGTCTCCTCCGGACTGCACAATAAGTTGGTTCATGTAATTATAGAAACCCCTATCAACACCCAGTATACTTATATCCAGTACCATTCCGTCTTTTACATCATCATCATAAAAATAAGAGAACTCAAAAGTCTCTCCAGGGTAAAATGTATCTTCCGTGACCAAGTATTCGTTAAAATCAAAATCAAAAAGATAGAAATCGGTTCGGTTGGGTTGGTCCTTAAAAGCTACTACTATTTCTGTTTCTTCGCCTGAAAAAAGAGTCGCATCGCCCTGCTCTAATTTGGTAATTGGTACCGTAGGCACATAGGCAGTCTGCGCCGCATATCTAGAACCTTGATGTTCAATAAACAGAACCAAATCACCTGACGTCATAAAATCTGTGGTCGTTTCACTCTGGTAGACACCGCTACCGCTAAAGGTTTCAAAGAGGGGTATAGTTTCTTCGCTTTCCAGATTGGTAATGCTTATTTGGTCTAGTCGTGCAGGTTCTACAGATTCAAAAAAATTAGTTGACGTGCTTACTCTTACTTCGGCATAATATGTAGAGGAGGGCTGAGTAAGATCAATTCGCATTAAGGCATCTACGGTTAAGCGAGACTGGTCCGTTGGAACTTCTACTTCCACAACATCTTCACATGCGGATAAAAACGGAAGCAGGCAGAGTATATAAATAAACTTTTTCATGGCCTTAAAATTTAAAGTTATACGTTACCGCCGGTACCACGCCAAAAATTGATGTACGTACCGCTTCATTGGCTCCGGTATCCTCATTGCGACTAAAACTTATAGATGCGGCATTCCTGCGATTGTATACATTGTATACGCTGAAGACCCATTCGGTCTGCCATTTTCTGTTTTTGTTCTTTTTTGGGGTTAGGGTTGCGGAGACATCCATACGATGGTAAGCGGGCAAACGCTCTTCATTTCGTAGTCCGTAATAGGGAACGGTAAGCCCCTGAAAACGAAATTGACCTATAGGGTAATTGGTGGGTTGCCCTGTTTGAAATACAAAATTGGTATTAAAATTCCATTTTTGATTTAAATCATAGCTCGCATAGGCCGATATATCGTGGGTCTTGTCATACGGGGTATTGTACCAGGCTCCTGAGTTTATGCCAGTTTCCGTAAATGAAGTACCGTCTTGCAATTCAATGGTTCTTCCCGGTGTTCTTTGCTCAGATTTTGAAAGCGTATAGGCAAGCCAACCCTGAAACTTACCCTCGTTTTTGCGTAGTAAAAATTCCAGACCGTAAGCTCGCGCTTCGCCATTTAGAATAACTTGCTCAATGGCATCATTGGCAATAAGGTTGGCGCCATCTATATAGTCTATGCGATTTTGAACGACCTTATAAAAAGCCTCGGTTTCAAAAGAGAAATCACCATCCTTTAGATTTTTAAAATACCCCACGGCGTATTGATCAAGAATTTGGGGTTTTACAAAGGGGCCGCTTGGAGTCCAAACATCCAATGGAGTAGGAGAGCTCGTGTTGGAAAGTAAATGCAGGTACTGTGCCAAATGGGTGTAGCTGGCTTTTATAGAACTGCTGTTGTTTAAGGTGTATGCCAAAGATATACGTGGTTCCAGATTGTTAAAGGTAGCCAAGCTACCACTTCTTTTTACGTTATACTGGTCTATAGGTATGCCTTCCTGATATACTTGAAGTACCGGGTCAAAAAAGACAGGGTTATCATCTAAATAGACGTTTACCTCGTCTTGTCCCAATCGTAAAAAATTACTGAAGCGGAGTCCATAATTTAGACTCAGATTTTTGGTTATATCATGTTCAACATCAATGTAGGCAGCAAATTCATTGGCATACTTTTGTGTTAACTGCTCTTCTACTATACCGGAATCTTCATTACTAGGCTGAATTTTTCCAGGGTTAAAACGATAGTAGATATTATTGATGCCGTAATTAATTTGAAACTTGTCCGTGATATAGTGCTTCAGGTCGTATTTTATATTGAAGTTTTCAATACCCGAATTCCAATCGAAGCCTACAAAATCCAGTTTTAGACCATAGTAATAGTTGGAATAGATTAAAGAGAGGTTTGAAAATAACTTATCTGAAAAAAGGTGATTCCATCTAAAATTACCTACTGCGTTTCCATAAGTATTTACAAAACTATCGCTTATACCAAATACATCACGACCAAAATATCCTGATAGGAAAATACTGTTGTTATCGTTTATGTTGTAATTGAGCTTAGTATTTAAATCGTAGAAATAGGCGGTATTATCTACATCAAAAAGGGGTAGGAATAGATGAGCATAGGAAGCGCGGCCTCCAACAAGAAACGCAGCTTTGTCTTTTTTTATGGGGCCTTCTACCAACAAACGGCTGGCTACGGCACCTATACCTCCGTTTACTTTAATTTTTTTGCTGTTTCCTTCTTTTTGGAAAATATCCAGAACCGACGAGACTCTACCGCCATAACGGGCCGGAATTCCCCCTTTATATAGTTTAATATCCTTTATGGCGTCCGGGTTAAAGACAGAGAAAAAGCCGAATAGGTGGGAGGAGTTAAAAATAGTGGCCTCATCCAATAAAATTAGATTTTGGTCTACGGCACCGCCCCGTACATTAAAACCGGAAGCACCCTCGCCCGCGTTGGTTACACCGGGCAGTAAGAGAATGGATTTAATAACATCGGCCTCGCCCAAGATAACCGGAATTTTTTTAATGGTTCCCACAGATAAGGAGTTCACGCTCATCTGGGGTTTGCGTACATCCATTTTTTCTACGTCTTCCGTTACTACAACTTCTTGCAACTGTTCAGCGGATTCCATCAGCTGAAAGTTCATTTTTTTATCCGTATCCAGAGTAACCGTTTTTACAATATCCTGAAAACCCAGATACCTGACCAACAACTGGTAGGTGCCTTCTGGAAGGGTAATGGAATAAAAACCGTATTCATTGGTGGTAACCCCTGTTTCCAGTTCGGGGAAAACAATAGCCACCCCAATAAGAGTTTCGTTGCTGGAATCTTCTGAGATTGTTCCGCTTAAAGTGTATTGCCTTTGGGCGAAACTATTAAAAAAACAAAGTAGAAAGACACTGAGAACGACCTTGGTAAGTTGGTTCATCTAAGAGCAATTTTTTTATAAATGTAGCTAGAAAAAGACCTTTACAGAAAATGTTAACACTATTTTAAAAATAAAAAGGCCCTTGCAAATGCAGGGCCTTTTTATTGTACTTAACTCATAATGGTTATAATGTATCCAAGATAGAATTAAAAGTCTGACTAGGTCTCATTGCCTTAGCGGCAAGTTCTGCATCTGGCTTGTAGTATCCTCCAATGTCTTGAGGTTTGCCTTGAGCTTGCATTAGCTCCTCTACAATTTTAGATTCTTGAGATTGAATATCTTCATAGACTTTAGAGAAAGTAGCCTTTAATTCGGCATCCTTATCTTGGTTGGCCAAAGCCTCGGCCCAGTACATGGCCAAGAAGAAGTGGCTTCCACGTGTATCTATTTCTTTTACCTTTCTTGAAGGCGATTTATCATTAATCAAGAATTTTTCCGTGGCACTGTCCAAAGCATCACCTAAAATTCTAGCTTTTTCATTTTGGTTTTTTTCTCCGTAGAAATCCAAAGAAACTCCTAAGGCAAGAAACTCACCTAAAGAATCCCATCGTAAATGGCCTTCTTCTATGAATTGTTCCACGTGTTTTGGAGCTGATCCACCTGCACCGGTCTCAAAAAGACCACCACCGTTCATAAGTGGTACAATAGATAACATTTTAGCACTGGTACCCACTTCTAGAATAGGGAACAGGTCTGTAAGATAATCTCTAAGCACGTTTCCGGATACGGAAATAGTGTCTTTACCTTCCTTCATTCTTGCCAAGGTAAATTCAGTAGCTTTCTTAGGAGAAAGAACGCGAATGTCTAACCCGGTAGTATCATGATTAGGTAAGTAAGTGTTTACTTTTTTGATAAGTTCTGCATCATGCGCCCTATTTTCATCCAACCAGAAAACTGCAGGGTCATTTGTTGCTCTTGCTCTGGATACGGCCAATTTTATCCAATCCTGGATAGGAGCATCCTTAACTTGGCACATACGCCAGATGTCACCTTCTTCAACCGCATGTTCTTCTAAAACTTTACCAGAGTTGATGTCTACTACTTTTACGGCTCCAGCAGCGCCAATTTCAAAAGTTTTGTCATGAGAACCATATTCCTCAGCTTTTTGGGCCATTAAACCTACATTGGGAACGGTTCCCATAGTAGTAGGGTCAAAAGCACCGTTCTTTTTACAGAAATCGATTGTGGCCGAGTATATTTCTGCATAACTGCTATCCGGAATTACCGCTTTGGTATCCTGTGGTTTTCCTTGGGCGTTCCACATTTGACCAGAATTACGGATCATAGCCGGCATTGACGCATCAATAATAATATCCGAAGGAACGTGAAGGTTGGTAATACCCTTGTCCGAATTTACCATGGCCAAGTCCGGACCTTCATTTATAGCTTTTTGAATATCTTTTTCAATAGCCTCTTTTTTATCCGCTGGCAGCTCATTTAACTTGGCGAACAAGTTTTCAAGACCGTCGTTTGCACTAATTCCTAAAGTTTTGAACGTGTCTTCATATTTGTTGAATACGTCTGCAAAGAAAGCTTCAACGGCATGTCCAAAAATAATTGGATCGGAAACTTTCATCATGGTAGCTTTCATGTGAAGCGAGAACAACACACCTTGGTCTTTGGCATCTTGCACCTGCTCTTTCAAAAATGCGACAAGTGCATTTTTGCTCAAAACGGTAGCATCTATGATTTCACCTTCTAGAAGACCTAATTTATCTTTAAGAACTTGGGTTTCTCCATTGTTCTTGACCAATTCTATTCTTATATCCGTAGGTTGGGCAAGTGTCAATGATTTCTCATTGGCTTTAAAATCCCCATGGTCCATTGTGGCAACATGGGTTTTGGAATCAGGACTCCAAGCCCCCATGGAGTGTGGGTTTTGTTTTGCGTAATTTTTTACGGCGCGTGGAGCTCTACGATCGGAGTTTCCTTCTCGTAGTACCGGGTTTACCGCACTACCCTTAATTTTGTCATATCTAGATTTAATATCCTTTTCTGCTTCATTGGAAGGCTCGTCCGGATAGCTTGGTAAATCATAACCATTGTCTTGTAATTCCTTAATGGCTTCCTTTAATTGTGGAACGGAGGCACTAATGTTAGGAAGCTTTATAATGTTTGCTTCTGGTTTTTTAGCCAAAGCACCTAACTCTTCTAAATCATTTGCAATTTTTTGCTCATCTTTTAGAAAATCAGGAAATACTGCTATAATTCTTCCGGCCAAAGAAATGTCTTTGGTCTCTATGGTAACATTGGCCGTTTTGGTAAATGCTTTTACAATTGGTAAAAATGATTGTGTAGCTAAAGCCGGAGCTTCATCTGTTTTTGTATAAAAAATTTTGGACATGTAAGGAAAGGTTTAATTTAAAGCGGAGTAAATATACAACTTTATGTATTCTTCCAAGCCAAAAGATAAGGGGTTGTTTTGAGCTGTATCTCTTTATGGGCTATTTTAACAAAAACCTTGCGAATTAGGAAAAAAAAAGGCAAAACAAAAGCCATATCATTGTACTTGTACATTGATATGGCTTTTTAGAAACTGATATAGCAAACTTTCTTCCCTGTTCTTACGACAGATCGGCAACCATTGATTGCATTCGCATCACAATTTCAACGTTTGAGATGAATTGTACTTAATTATCGAACCAAGCTACAATTTATATCTCTTCATATTGTTTACACATTCTTTGTGCATATTTCCTAGACTTGCATCCGTTGAATATTTACAAATATGTTCACATAATCATTTCTCAAAAAGCGACAGCCTTTTGTTGATATGTTCGTTTTGCTAAATGGCGTACTCTGAAATACATCTTTAAACATTTATAAAACCTAAACAATACTATAAAGAACGCTACCTCTATAACAATTTCAGAAACTATCTTCGACAGATGTTTTCTTTAATTGTTTTATAAATGTAGGAAAAATAGTCTGAGTTACCAATTTTTTTAACATATTATAAATCAACAACTTATGAACTACTGATGTTAACAATTGTTCATAACCAAAAAATCCCGCTATTGCGGGATTTTTTTATTGTATGTATTCTTGGCTTAAGAACGTACCTCTTTAATACGTGCTTTTTTACCGGTAAGACCTCTAAAGTAGAAGATACGAGCTCTACGTACTTTACCTCTTTTGTTAACTTCAACCTTTTGTAAGGCTGGCATGTTTACTGGGAAAATACGTTCAACACCTACAGTACCTGACATTTTACGGATTGTAAAAGTTTCGGTAGCACCAGAACCTCTTCTTTGGATAACAACACCTCTAAAGAACTGAGTACGTGTTTTTTCACCTTCCTTAATTTCATAGTACACAGTGATAGTATCACCAGCTGAAAATTTTGGAAATTCTTTTTTTGGAACAAACTCGTCCTGAACGAATTTTAATAATTCTTCCATGATTTTTTTATTAATGATTATGTTATGGTCAACATTCACGATTTTCGTCAGAGGTTGATTTAACAGGCTGCAAAAATACTCTATAATTTAGAACTGACAATAATTTTTTTGATTTTTTGATATATCAAAATACATGGGACTGTTACTCCAGTAGATCGGGTCTACGTTCTTCCGTTCTTTTTTGTGCTTGGTCTTCCCTCCATTTCTCTATTTTGGGAAAGTTACCGCTCAAAAGCACTTCCGGTACTTTCATGCCTTTATATTCTGAGGGTCTGGTATAGACAGGAGGAGCAAGGAGGTCATCCTGAAAGGTATCCGTCAACGCCGATGTTTCGTTGTTTAAAACCCCGGGAATCAACCTAATTACGGCATCGCAAAGAATAGCGGCACCTAGTTCACCGCCAGAAAGTACATAATCGCCTATTGAAATTTCTCTGGTAATAAAGGCATCTCGTACTCTTTGGTCAACACCTTTATAGTGGCCGCAAAGTATGATTACATTGTTAAGTAATGAAATGCCGTTGGCCATTCTTTGGTTCAGGGTTTCCCCATCTGGTGTCATATAGATAATTTCATCGTACGTTCTTTCGGCCTTTAACTTAGAAATACACTTGTCTATAGGCTCTATCATAAGTACCATGCCCGCACCGCCACCAAACTGGTAATCGTCTACTTGGTTGTAGCTCTTGTCCGTGTAGTCCCGTATATTGTGCATGTGCACTTCAACTATGCCCTTTTCTATGGCTCGTTTTAAGATGGATGCGTTAAACGGGCTCTCCAGCAATTCCGGTAAAACGGTGATAATATCAATACGCATTTTAGTTTGGGCTATGAATTAGTGCGCCAAAAGTAGTGAAAAGAGTGCGAATCTTTTTTCCACCCCAGCTTTTCATAAAGCTTTTGTGCGGGATTATCCGTTGCCGTTTCTAGGGCTAAGCCTTTAAACCCTTTTTTTGAACAGAATTCTTGTGCTGTACTCAACAATGCGGAGCCTATGCCTTTTTTTCTTTGGATTTGGTCTACGTATAAATCGTTCAACACATAATAGGGGAGCATAGAAACGGATGAAAATGTAGTGTATAACTGGGTGAAGCCTACAGCTTCCTCATCAATAAAAGCCATGAAAACTATAGATTCCGATTGGGAAAAGCGCTCTTTAAGAAAAGAAGTAGCAGCATTTATATCCGAAGGTTGTTTGTAGAAAACCCTGTAACTATCGAACAAAGGTGCTAACAATGGTATATGCGATGAGTTGGCTTGAATAATTTTCATAACACAAAGAATAAAAAAAAGCTCCGTGAGGAGCTTTTTAGATTATTTCTGTTTTTTGTACTTGTTGATTTCATCTTGCAGCTGCCTGCTAATTTTTTGTTCCCTTTCTAAAGCCCTTCTACGGTGGTCTTCATACTCGGTTTCCAGTTCTGCTAAATTAGTCTTGGCTTCCTGGGTTAGGATGTTACTGTTTCTAAATCTATATATAAAGAAAAGTAACAGTGCCAACAGAGAAGCAATAACGGTCCAAAGAATACCATTATATGTACTTTTTGAAACCATAATACCTAAAAAGGACATGCTGTCTTTTTCCTCGGTTACGGCTACCAAGTTGTTGGTAGTCTCTTCCAATTTTTTGTTTAGCGAACCTATTGTAGATTCGTGTCCGCCAATAGTAGCTTTTAGTTCGGCAGCTCTTTTGTTATACCCTTTTAGTGTATCAAGAACATTTTGGCGCAGTTTGTCCAATGAAATCGTACGTACGACCTCATATTTTTTTCCATCTGCACGATAATTACCAGATTTGGTAAAAATGTACTCAAATTGACTATCTATAGGCCCTTTATCAAGTGACAACTCTTCTTGAGCTTCCGCTTCTTGGGCAAATTGTAGGTTATATGCTAATAAAGCCGTTATCAGTAACAGGATTCTTAAGCCTTTCATGTTGAAGTGATTCTGTGAATTAATTATTTAGAGCCGACTAAAGTAATTCAATAATATCAATTAATAAAAAAAATCAAGGATAAGGTTGCTATTTAGTAGGGAATACCTTCAAAAAAGCGGAAAGTATTCCCTTGTAAAGAGCTTAAAATCAATAATATGTATACCTTCTTACTTTTGATATGTATTTGGCCAAACGTATTACCTGGTGCGAATAACCATACTCGTTGTCATACCAAATATAAAGTATAATATTTTTTCCGCTGCCGTTAACAATTGTAGCGTTACTATCGTAAATGGAAGGTGCGTTTGTTCCTACAATATCCGAAGATACCATTTCCTTGCTCAAGGAATATTTTATTTGCTCTACCAAATCTCCCTCTAGGGCATACTTTTTTATAATGGCGTTAATACCATCTATGGAAGTTTTATTTTTCACTTCTAAGTTTAGAATAGCTAAAGAACCGTTGGGAACCGGTACCCTAATTGCATTAGAGGTAAGCTTGTCCTTTAATTCCGGTAGCGCTTTAGCTACTGCAGCACCTGCACCTGTTTCGGTTATGACCATGTTCAGAGCGGCTGCTCGGCCCCGTCTATGTTTGCTGTGCATGTTATCCACTAGGTTCTGGTCATTAGTGTAGGCATGAATGGTCTCCAAATGCCCTTTTGTAATTCCCAAGGAATCTTCAATAACACTTAAAATAGGGGTAATGGCATTGGTAGTACACGAAGCGGCCGAAAATATTTTAATGGTGTCCGGGTCATACGTTTTATGATTAACCCCATGAACTATATTGGGTACCTCTTTTCCGGGAGCGGTAAGGAGAACGTGCGAAGCACCTTCGGCTTCCAGATGTCTGGCCAATTCGGTTTTGGTTCTGAAAGCTCCTGTATTGTCTATTATCAATGCATCGTTTATTCCATACTGGGTGTAATCGATTTTCTCAGGACGATCGGCGCTGATCATGTGAACGGTAGTACCGTTAATTATCAGGGCGTTATTCTTTATATCTGTTTCTACCGTGCCGGAAAATTTACCGTGAACGGAATCAATACGTAAAAGATTGGCTCTTTTTTCCAGAATCTCATGGTTGTCCGCTTTTCGGGTTACGATAGCTCTTAAGCGCAGTTGGTTGCCTTGGCCGGTCTTTGCCATAAGCTCTCTAGCCAGAAGCCTACCTATTCTTCCAAAGCCATAAAGAACAATATCCTTAGGTTTTAAAGGTGGAGCATTGTCCGCATCTTTTAGTTTGTCAAACACAAAGGCTTTTATATCCGTATTGTGATTGTCATCTGAGTGGTATTCATAGGTAAGCTTGCCAATGTCTAATTTAGCAGGAGGTAGCTGAATATCGTTTATGGCCCGCAATATTTCGGTGGAATCGAAAATAGAAATGGGTTTTTGGACAAATTCACCTGCATATTCATGCAGATTTATAATGTCACTTACGTTTTTGTCTATCACCTGATTTTTGAAAAGCACGATTTCTATCGTCTTATCATACCAAAGGTCACTGACCAGTTTTATGAATTCGGTTGTAGCTTTTCTTCTATCAGCCTGAAAGGCTAATTCTTTTTCGTAAGAAGCGTTAGATTTCATTTTGTTGAGTTGAGTTATATTTTGGTATAAAAGTAGCTATTTAGTGTTGTTTGAAACAATAGTAAACAAAAAAACACCTCAATTGAGGTGTTTTTAATTTAGTGTTTTTATGTCTTATTGAAAAATCAGGCGTTCTCTTTCTCCTTTTTCGTTAATCATTGTGATACTGGTTTTACCGTATCTAGAGATGCTTCCAAAAAGGGTTCTGGCCTCTTCAATATCGTTTATTTCATTATTGTCAACCGAAAGAAGAACTTTTCCTTCCAACCCATAACCACGGTAGGTTTCAGGTACACCAACAATTTTCACACCTTGTTTGGTCTTAAACTTTTTGTTGTCCTCTTTTGTTAAGTTCTTTACTTCAAGGCCCATTACCGGAACTATTACGGTCTGCCTTTTCTTAAGCATGACAGGCACGGTAAATTCTTCTCCGTCTCTATCAATAGTAACCTCTACAGAGTCGTTGGGTCTTTTAGCGGAAAGATAACCGGTAAGATCTGCAAACTTGCGGATCTTGATATTGTCTACTTTCTTTATGATATCTCCTTCTATCAGTTCGGCTTCAGCAGCTCCAGTTCCTTCTTCAACCCCGGAAATGTATACACCCTCAATCTCATTAAGTCCTTTTTCTATGGCGTAAGGCGTGTTTATATTCAAGGTCTTAATTCCTAAAATGCCTTTTTGTACGTTTCCATATTCTAGGATATCATCAACTACTTTTTTGGCAATGTTGCTGGGAACTGCAAAGGAATAGCCCACATAGCTTCCTGTTTGTGAAGTAATAGCGGTGTTGATACCCACAAGATCTCCGTTCGTATTAACCAATGCCCCACCACTGTTACCAGGGTTTACGGCTGCATCGGTCTGAATAAACGACTGATTTTTTCCTAAATCACGAGCTTTTGCGCTTACGATTCCCGCAGTTACGGTAGAAGTTAGGTTAAAAGGGTTGCCGACAGCCAAAACCCATTCGCCTATTTTAACATCATCGGAATCACCAAAGGCCAAATAAGGCAGATTGCCCTCGGCATCTATTTTAATTAGGGCAATGTCAGAATTTGGATCGGTGCCAATAAGTTCGGCATCATAAGTTTTGTTATTGTTTAGGGTAACCTGTAATTGATTTGCTTTGCTAATAACGTGGTTGTTCGTAACAATATAACCATCTTGCGAAATAATTACCCCTGATCCGGTTCCTACTTGAGGCCTTTCATTTCCTCCGCTTCCATAAAAGAAGTCCATAAGGCTATGGGGGGTTCTGTTAATGGTTACATTTTTAACGTGCACCACGGCATTTACGGTGTTTTCTGCCGCAATGGTAAAGTCAACCTCATTAATTCCCGCTCCTTTTGCAGAGGTAGGTGTAAGGCTCGTATTAAAAACCGAATGTCCTTCATCTTGGGATATAACGGCGTAATTGGTGTTTTCAAAAAATAATTTGTAGCTGCCCAGTGTTATTGCTCCAGCAAAGAGGGCGATTAAAAAGGTACTGGCAATTTTTTTCATGTTATCGTTTTGTTTAAATTCTTTTGATATGTTAAAATTAGTCGTTTTTTAGGTGCGTTATATTTGCTTTAACTACTCTTTAACTGCTAAATATATCTTAATCCCTACTAATTCAGGTCGCTAAGTGGTGGACCAAAGAGGTTATTTCCGATAGGGATAAAAGCCTATATTTGTGTCTTTAAATAATTCTATGACACTTAATTTTTACAAATATCAGGGCACCGGAAACGATTTTGTGCTCATCGATAATCGACAATTATATTTCCCCAAAAACGATACCAAACTGGTAGCTTCTTTATGTGACCGCAAGTTTGGCATAGGGGCAGACGGTTTAATACTTCTGGAAAATGACGAACTGTCAGATTTTAAAATGGTCTATTACAACGCAGACGGCCGTGAGGGCAGTTTGTGCGGTAACGGCGGCCGATGTACCGTAGCTTTTGCCAATTTTTTGGGTGTTATAGATAAAGATACCGTTTTTAATGCTGCAGATGGCAAGCACCAGGCAACTATAGCTAATGGTATTGTTAGCTTGCAGATGCAGGATGTGTCCGAAATAAAAGAGAAACCGGAGTATGTATTCTTGGACACGGGTTCGCCCCACCACGTGCAAATGGTAAAGTCCGTTCAAGATTTTGAAGTTTATAAAAAAGGGAAAAAGTTGCGCTACGGATTGTACGGACAAACCGGAAGCAACGTTAATTTTGTTGAAACCTTAGATAATGACGCCTTTGCCGTGAGAACTTATGAGCGTGGTGTAGAGGATGAAACTTTATCCTGTGGAACTGGGGTTACAGCTGTAGCAATTGCTATGCATAATGCCGGAAAAACATTAGCAAATAGAATAAAAGTGAATACTCAGGGCGGTGAGCTAGAGGTAGAGTTTGCTAAAAAGAATGGTGTGTACGAGCAGATTCATTTAATTGGCCCTGCCAAACAGGTGTTCAAAGGAGAGATCGAATGTTAAGTTTAAATGGAGAACATATAAATCTGCGGGCTTTAGAACCCAATGATCTAGATTTTCTCTACGAACTTGAGAATAACACCCAGATGTGGGAAATAAGTGGTACGACCACCCCATATTCAAAACATGTACTAGCGCTTTATTTGGAAAACGCCCATAGGGACATTTATGATGTTAAGCAATTGCGGCTCTGTATCTGCAATAAGCAGAATTCAACAATTGGGCTTATTGACCTATTTGATTTTGATCCTAAGAATTTTAGGGCGGGAATAGGTATAGTTATTTTGGATAAAGAAAAGAGGAACCAAGGAGTAGGGGCAGAGGCCATTCAATTGGTGTGTGATTATGCTCATAAGGTCTTGAATCTGCGACAGCTTTACGCCAATGTATTGGAGGGTAATGACCCAAGCATTCATTTGTTCAAGAAGATGGGTTTTGAAGAGGTGGGAATTAAAAGAGATTGGATTTTTTCCGAAGGGAAGTATATAAATGAAATTTTGTTTCAAAAAATAAATACCTAATGTATATAAAACGTATTCTAGTATTTATAGCAATTGCCGGTCTTGTAGGCGGTGGAATCTTTGCTTACACGGTTTACAACGCTATTTTTGCGCCTAATACGGCTTTTGAAAATAACGAAGCCTTTGTATTTGTGCCTTCGGATGCAGATTTTAACGAAGTAAAGAATTTGGTATCTCCACTTCTTAAGGATATGGGTTCTTTTGAGAAAGTGGCACAGCGTAAGGGGTACGCCGCCAATGTAAGAGGAGGTAAGTACGCTATTAAAAAGGGGGCGAGCAATAATGATATTGTAAACTCACTCCGTAGTCAGAATATACCTGTAAAAGTTGCATTTAACAACCAGGAAACATTAGCGGACCTAGCAGGTAGAATAGCGATGCAAATAGAGCCAGATAGCATAGCCTTGTTGAAGGCATTTACAGATGAAGCTTTCTTGAAAGCTAACGGATTTAATAGGGATACGGAGTTGGCTATGTATATACCCAACAGTTACGAGTTTTTCTGGAATACTTCCGAGAAAGAATTCAGGGAGCGTATGCTGAAGGAATACAAACGTTTTTGGACGGATGCTCGTTTAGCCAAGGCAAAAGCATTAGGGCTTTCTCCCGAAGAGGTGATTACTTTGGCCTCTGTAGTACATAAAGAAACCGCAAAAGTTGATGAGCGCCCAAGAGTAGCAGGCGTTTACCTTAATCGTTTACGAAGGGGAATATTACTTCAAGCAGACCCTACGGTAATTTATGCCATAAAAAAGCACAGCGGCAACTTTAACACTGTGATCAAAAGAGTGCTTTATAAGGATTTGGAATTAGATTCTCCGTATAACACCTATAAGTACGCAGGTCTACCACCAGGGCCAATTGCTATGCCGGATATTACGGCTATTGATGCGGTTCTTAGTCCGGAAAAGCACGATTACCTCTACTTTGTAGCCAATGTGGAAAATTTTGGATACCACAAATTTGCTAAGACTTTAGCCCAGCACAACCGCAATAAAGCGCAGTATGTCCGGTGGATAAATGCTCAAAAAATTAATAGATAGGCATTTTGTCCGTAGTTTAATACTTGTTAACTAAAACGGTATATTTTTAACAAAGCATTCTAAAATGTAAGACTAAAACGGGCTTATCTTTGCCCCTCGTAATCTAAGCAGGTTAAATTTTCGTAAGTCTTAGGTAAATATAATGTATGAGAAAGTGGCTAGGATTTTCAAGCCCCCTAATCATTACCTTTATTTTATTGAGTTTCGGATTTGAGTCTAAAGAGGTGAAAGTGCCGGAAACCCTTAAAGTAAATCAACCTACTGAAGTTTTGTTTCCCAAAAACAAAACTATGCATTCAACGATATTGATAGCTCCGCCTTTTTTAGGGAGTTCTTATATCGGATTTAAAGAAGCTCTAGCGTTTAAAGAATCGCAGGGTAACTATTTTACAACAAATACACTTGGGTATTTGGGAAAATACCAGTTTGGTATTGGTACCTTACAGCTTATGGGTGTGTATAACGCAACAAGTTTCTTAAACGACCCAGTGTTGCAAGAAAGAGCTTTTCACACGAATGTAGCTCGTAATAAGTGGATTTTGAGAAGAGACATTGACCGTTTCGTTGGAAAACGAATAGGTGGTGTTGAAATTACGGAATCCGGAATGTTGGCCGCGGCCCATTTGGCCGGTGCCGGTAACGTTAAAAAGTATCTACGATCGTGGGGTGCGTTTGATGTATCGGACAGTTACGGAACAACAATAGCAATTTACATGAAAAAGTTTTCAGGATACGATATGTCATATGTTTCGCCAAGACGAAACCCTAAAGTGTAACTATCGCCTATTTAAGATTTAATGTACATATGAAAGTGGACGAGCCCCAATAGAAATATTGGGGTTTGTTTTTTTCCGGTCGTTTTCTATCTCGATTTTAGGGTATTTTTAATCGTGAATACCTTAATTCAGATGTTATTTTATGACTGTAGCTTCCAGTTCTATTTTTAATATTTCAAAAAGGCCTTTAACCTCCAGTAAGGTGCTTGCCTGCTGTATGTTGTGCTTGGTTGTCCAATTTTGGAAAATATCAAAACACGTAAACAGCTCTTCAGTTGAAGTTGTATAAAGGTTTAATCTCACAATATTTTTACATTCATATCCGGCATCCTCTATTACGCGTTCCAAATTTTCTATAGATTGAATTAATTGGGCTTTCATGCTAGCAGTGCTAGATTTACCTTCATCATCTATTGCGGTTTGTCCGGAAATATAAAGCGTGCCTTTTGGGTTCGTAACTTCTACGGCTTGTACATAACTTCTTTCGTCTTGCCATTTCCACGGGTTAATTATTCGTTTTTCCATATTGCTTTTTTTTGTGTACGCAGTAGCTAATTATATACTTTATTTGTTAATACTTGTGCTTTGCCATCTACACTGCAAATATTTAACTAATGGTATGGTTATAGCGTGACATACATCACAATTGTAAAGAAGCTCAAATTTTATGAGGAAAGGCGGCTAAGTGTCTCGCGGGACACACCTAAGTAAGAAGCTAGCAGAGTTTTGGGAACGCGTTGAAATAATATGGGGTACTGTTTAAGAAGTTGCTCATACCTTTCTTTAGCATTTGAAGTTAAAAAAGATAAGATTCTATTTTGCGATGCAATATGCCCTAAATTCGACTTTTGGAGAAAAAAATGCTGCATTTTGGGTAATTCATCGGATAGTTTTTGGTAATTGTCAAGACTTAGGGAAAATACTAAAGTGTCTTCAATGCATTGTAGTGCCATTTTAGCTTTAGTTTGTGAGAAATAGGCAGAAAAATCGCTTTCCCACCAGTTTTCCATGGCAAAGGATACAATATGTTGTTTCCCATTTTTGTCATCGTAAACTAATTTTAATAGCCCGGAAATCACAAAATAGCAATGCGTTACATGTTCTCCTTCTTTAATGATAAAATCATTTTTTTTGTGCTTTTCTAATGAGAAATGAGATAAAATAAAAGAGAACTCCTCGTCCGTAAGAGCTATCAAGTTTTCAATATTTTCTTTTAATCTATCTTTCATTAAGTAGAAATTCCAATTTGGGTGCTATATTAGAAAAAAAAGGTTAAGGATTAATGGTGTAATAAAGCAGCTACTTTAGAGTAACTTTTAAGAACACTAAAAATACTGGTTAATTTAGGCTTATATCAAAAGTCAGCTAGTAAAATGAAAAAATAATCTGGAGTGGAGTAAATAATTGTTCCAGAATAAGATTTAAAAACTCAAAAAGTAGAATTACCCTTGAATAATAAAGATAGCTGGGCGCTTATGAAGTGATTCTACTTTGGAGCGTTTCCAGTCGGCAATGGTTTTGGTTTGTATATATTCCTCAGGTAGGGTCACATCGCAAGCTATACATACTCTGGTGTTAGGGTGTAGTGTTTTAAGCAGCTCTGCAAAGAGCTTGTCGTTTCTATAGGGGGTTTCTATGAACAATTGCGATTGTCCGTAATCTTTGCTTAGCTTTTCCAACCTCTTAATGGCACTCTTACGCTCAGACCCGTCAATGGGCAGGTAACCGTTAAAAGCAAAGCTTTGGCCGTTCATGCCACTGGCCATAAGGGCCAATACAATAGAGGATGGGCCCACTAGGGGTACTACCTGAATGTTTTTTTCATGTGCTATTTTTACCACGTCCGCACCGGGATCGGCAATACCGGGGCAACCGGCCTCGGATAAGATTCCTGTGTTGAAACCGTCTAAACAGGATTGTAAAAATGTGGGTATTTCCTCGGCTTCTGTGTATTTGTTAAGAACGGATAATTGAAGGCTGGGCTGTGATTTTCTGGGGCTTATCTTTTTTATAAAGCGTCTGGCCGTTTTTTCGTTTTCAACAATATAATGGTCAATCTGTTCTATGGCCTGTTTTATGGAAATGGGTAATACTTCCAAAGGTTCATTATCGCCCAATGTAGTGGGTATTAAATATAACTTTCCCTGGTTTTCATTGTAGTTGGCCATAATCCTAAATGGGTTAAAGTTTTTTTACAATAGACGTGCAAGCGGTGTCTATAAGTTGAAATACCTTTTCAAAGCCATTGTCGTCCCAATAGGGGTCCGGCACTTCAATTACAGGTAATTCTACCTCCGTAAGTAATAACTTCACTTTTTTAGCATCATCAGGAGAATCGGCTAAATTTAGAATGTTGTTAAGATTGCTACGGTCCATAGCATAAATTACATCAAATTTTTTAAAATCCGACTTTTGAAATTGACGACAACGCTGATTTTCTATATTCAGTCCATGTTTCTTGGCAACGGCAATAGAGCGCGGGTCCGGTGGGTTGCCAATGTGGTAACCTCCCGTTCCGGCAGAATCTACAAAAACGTTTTCCGGGTCAACTTTAGCCTGTAGAATGCCTTCCGCCAATGGCGACCGGCAAATATTGCCAAGGCATACCATTAAGACTTTGGTTTTCATAAGGATTTAAGAAAATTTCTTGGTAAGGTCTTCTATGTATTTTCTGAATTGCTTATCGGTCTCTGCTAGGTTATCAACCGTTTTACAAGCGTGCAGTACGGTAGCATGGTCTCTTTTTCCTATTTGTGAACCTATACTGGCCAATGATGCCTTGGTAAACTTTTTGGCAAAAAACATAGCCAACTGTCTGGCCTGTACAATGTGGCGCTTTCTAGTTTTGGATTGAAGCGTTGCCACATCCATCTCAAAGTAATCTGAAACTACTTTTTGGATATAATCTATGGAAACTTCACGTTTGGTGTTCTTAACGAACTTCTCAACTACTTGCTGGGCCAGTTCTAAAGTAACTTCCTTTTTATTGAAAGAAGATTGGGCTATTAATGAAATAATGGCACCTTCCAACTCACGAATATTGCTCTTAATGTGTTTAGCAACATAATCTATAATGTCGTCCGGCATTTCAACCCCATCTCTATATAGCTTGTTCTTAAGGATGGAAATTCGTGTTTCGTAATCCGGGTTCTGTAACTCTGCCGATAATCCCCATTTAAAACGGGACAATAAGCGTTGTTCAATATCCTGCATGTCTACCGGAGCTTTGTCCGAGGTTAGGATAACCTGCTTTCCGTTTTGGTGCAAATGATTGAATATGTGAAAGAAAACATCCTGTGTTCCCGATTTTCCACTTAAGAACTGAACATCATCAATAATAAGCACATCTATCAATTGATAGAAATGGATAAAATCGTTTCTGGTGTTCTTTTTTACGGATTCTATGTATTGTTGCGTAAATTTTTCTGCTGAAATATAAAGAACGGTACGCTCTGGGTACTTGTCCTTAATTTCAACCCCAATGGCGTGGGCCAAGTGAGTCTTTCCTAAACCAACACCGCCAAATACCAATAATGGGTTAAAAGAAGTGCCCCCGGGCTTATTGGCCACGGCCATACCTGCTGATCTGGCCAAACGGTTGGAGTCTCCTTCTAAGAAATTATCAAAATTATAATTGGGGTTAAGCTGGGATTCAATTTTTATGTTTCGAATACCGGGAATCACAAAAGGATTCTTGAGCTCTGGATTTTTTGATTTAATAGGAACGTCCATTTCTTGTGGACTCATTGTAGCTCTATTGGAACTTGGAATCTTTTCCGTAAAAGGCTCTTTGTTGCCATAGGTGTTTTCCATTCTAATGATGTACACCAATTTTGCGGTCTCACCTAACTCTTTGGTAAGGGCTACTTTTAATAATTTTACGTAATGCTCCTCTAGCCACTCATAAAAGAATTTACTGGGTACTTGAATACTCAAAGCATTATCAGATAACTTAATTGGTTTAATAGGTTCAAACCAAGTTTTGAATGCCTGCGGTTGAATATTGTCTTTAATAAAAGTTAAACAATTGTTCCATACGGAAATAGCAGTAACACCCATGTGAAAGTTTATCTTATTTTTGTTGGTTAGTGATTTCGTAAGTCGGTTGAAAGTATATGGGATAATCCTTACTTTCTCGGAGGGCAAATATGTGAACAAAAAAACTAAAAAAAAAATCAAACTCTATTGAATTTACCCTTTTTTTTTTGCATGTTCAGAACGCGAAAATCGAAATCTTTTAAAGATATAATTTTTACATGATAATATATGGGTTTTAACAAAATTTCTTTTAGAGTACGATATTCGGAAACAGACCAGATGGGAGTAGTGTATCACGGCAATTATGCGCAATACTTGGAGATGGGAAGGGTTGAGTGGTTACGGAGTAAAGGTATTTCTTACAAAAAAATGGAAGAAAACGGAATTATGCTACCAGTGGTTTCTTTGTCGTTGAACTACAAAAAATCAGCCTTTTACGATGACCTCATCAGCGTTGAAACTAGGCTTAAAAAAACACCTTCGGTTAGGATAGAATTTGACTATGTCATCCGTAATGAAAAGCAGGAAATTCTTGTAGAAGCAAATACGGTTTTAGTGTTTGTTGATAAGAAAAGTAAAAGGCCTATTAGGTGCCCCCAAAACATCTTGGAGATTATAATTGAAAATGAAAAATAAGTCATTTTTGTTGCATTGATAATTATCTAAATTTAAGTGTTGATATACGCATTTGAATTTGGTTTTTATTTTGTCTGATATATTTTTTATCATCCAATTGAGGGTGAACGAAACGAAAATATAAATACATGTGTTTAATGGGGTTAGAACAGTAAGTGATATTCAACCGATTTTTTGTGCAATTTAATGTCTATATAGCAATACCTAGGATTTAGTAATCGTTAAGTGTTTTCATAAAGTATTGAATTCACTTATATGTCTAAACTTTTAGTATATATATTCTTGTTTTGTTGCACAACTCTCACGGCGCAGTTAGACCTTAATTTAACGCAATCCGAATCGGTTTGTTCTTCGGATGGAAGCATTACGGCTCAAGCTAATGGTGGTACGGAACCTTATCAATATAGAATTAGTAATGGTCCTGAACTTAGAGGTTTTCAATCCTCTGGCACTTTCTTGGCCTTGCAGCCCGGAATATATGACGTAGAGGTCAGAGATGCCAGTTTTGATGTTTTTACAGCGTCTATAGAAGTTTTGGGCAGTTATACCTTACCTAGTCTTAATGTAGCTATAACGCCACCATCGTGCTCCACAAGTTCGGACGGAGAGGCTGTTCTTAATGGAAGTGATGGGAATTTGATAGGAACGACGGCATTTCCCACTTATAAATATCGTATTGTAGATTTAAGTACAACGCCCCAAACTATAATTCAGGAACAGAATTCGGATACCTTTACCAATCTATCAGAAGGAACATATACTTTTCAAATTGAAGATGGATGTCAAAATACGGTTAGTGAAACCGTAACTATTTCAGCCCCTTCTATTGAGGCGTTAGATGGTGCAATTGATTTTATTGAAAAAGTGGGTTGTGATACTTATGAGGCTGAGTATTCTTCTTATGGTCGCGGAGTTTATCCACATGATATCACGGTTACCGAGGATGGAACAGGAACTGTTATTTTTTCAGGGACCGTTGGTAGTGACACTTCATATCCTATTGGAACCAATTACGATTTTGGTACGGCCTATACAGCCAATATTGTTGATGCCTGTGGACAAACGGAGCGTATAAATTTTGCATATTCTGCTGATATTGACATGTGGCGTCAAAAATCATTGGACTGTTCAGGAAATACTTCGTTTTTTGTTTTTGCATCCTTGGCTTCCAATAGTGTTCAGGAAAAGAGTGTACTGGTGCCGGCAACATTAACGTTGACCAATCAAACCGATGCGAGTGATGTTCTTGTTTACACGTTTACTGATCCTGATAATCTTGAGGCGGAAATTAGTCAGACTGATATTATGCTTGGGGCTACCTATGATGTTACTTTAGAAGATAGCTGTAGCACTACATTAAGCACCACTTTAACATTTGATCCTGTAGCACCTACTGTGTTTGAAGCTACTGTAAGACCTGAACGTGGGTGTATGGACGGAACAACGGGCATGTCCTTTCGTGTGAGAAATGGGGGGACAAATTACGGGCGGGTTACCATTCTATCCGGACCGGCAAGTTTTACTTCGGAAAGCGGAGTGGTTACAACGTATAGTTATCCTAGGGTATTTGAAAATATGAGCAACAGTTCTGTTTTTCCCGTAGCGTTTCCTCCTGGAAATTACGAAGCGGAAATTTCGGATGGCTGCGAATCCGGAAATGTAACTTTTGAGATTTTGCCTTCGGAAACTGTTCAACACGATTTTACATTGGATTTTTTACAAAGTTGTGGTAATTCCAATACTTTGATTATTAATCCAAATGAGATAAAAGCTTCTGGGTCATCATTTTATACGAATGTAAATGTGGTGAATTCGGATACGGGAAGTAATGTGTTTCGAGAGAGTATTTCCTTTTTTACGGAAGGAACCCCGGTAAGTGTACCTAATCTTCCACCAGGTAATTATCAGCTATTTCTAGAGTTTCAGAGTGGGGGTAGTTGTACTTCGGCGCTTCCATTTACTTGTCCTTGCGAACCTCAGACCGTTGATATTAATATTCCGGTATATGTTTCCACTTCGTTTGAAAACATAGTAGGGTATACCTGTACGGAGGGCTCGGGAGTTATTCTAGCGGAAGGATCCAATGGGGTAGCGCCTTATCAGTATGAAATTATTGATTCTTCAATTCCGGCAAATATCGGGCGAACTTCAACAGATGGTGTTTTTACGGGAACAGATGAAGGTACCTATACGATTAGAATTACCGATAGTTGTGGTAATTCTGCGGATGGTGCATTTGAAGTAACTCCTTACGTACCGGATTTAGTTGCTAATTGTGATGTAACGGGAACAAGGGTGACCTTAATGGCAAATCCCGTGCCGGATGCAGTATTTACTTGGATTGACTCCATGGGCACTACAGTACAGCAAGGCACGAGTAACGAACTTGTTTTTGACCCTTTTGACGCTTCTCAAGCAGGAGAATATACTTTGCAAGTGGCTGTTCCGGGATTAAGTTGTACGGTTTATAATGGTTCCGTTACCATACCCGATTCTCCTTGTCAAGCTAGTATAGATGTAAGTAAAACGGTTGTATCTGGTCCAGTATATAACAGTGCTACGGATGAATATACCGTTACATATAGGATTACGGCCGACAATAGTGGTGGGCTGGCTGGTGCGTATGATGTTGTGGATACGTTTATTCTAGGAATAGGATACACCTTAAATTCTGCAACTTTAGCTTATGGAGGAGAGAGCGATGGCATTGATGGAACTATTTTAAGTCCGTTTAACAGTGGAGATCAAATAATAACTTCGGAATCAATAGCGGGACTTCGTGCAGAAAGTTGGCTTGTAACCGCTATTTTTTCAGTAGATAAAAGTATTGTGGACCCAACCCAAAACTGTTCCAATGGTGGAGGGTTTAGGAATGATATAACCGCAACGGGAGATACGGACACTTCTAATAATAGCGCTTGTGTACCCGCGGCAATTGGAAACCTGGATATTACCAAGGATGGTGTTTACGTAGATTCAGATTCTAATGGTTTAACAAATATGGGAGACGCTATAAACTATACCTTTCTTGTGGTCAATACCGGTAACGAGATTATTTCGAATGTAATGGTGTCCGACCCACTTTTGGGAGGGGCAATATCTGGTCCTGCTTCTGGTGATGCCAATGGAGACGGAGCTTTGGATGTAACGGAGACATGGGTCTATAATGCATCGTACAGTATTACTCAGGCAGATATTGATAATGGCCAAGTAAATAACCTGGCTACCGCTAGTGGGGAAGATTCAAACGGAATTAATGTTGAAGGCACGTCTACAGATCCAACTCCTTGTGCCACGTGTACCATAGACCCGCTGTGTGTTGATTGTACAATGACGGCTTTGCCCAATACCCTTGATATTGCGGTAGCGAAAACCGTAAACTTGGATATTGTTGAGATAGAGGATGAAATATTTTTCACTATATCCGCTACAAATAATGGTGCGGTAACCGCAAATAATATTAGAATATTAGAAATACTTCCCAATGGATTTGAGTATATCACTCATATTACCTCGTTAGGAAATTACAGTTCTGCAACGGGCGTATGGGATATTCCTACGTTAGGCAATAGCCAAACTGCTAATCTAAATATTCAGGCGCGTGTAGTTGATGGGGCGGATTATGTAAACACAGCTCGGTTAACTGGTTTGGACGAAACGGATATAGACCCATCCAATGATGAAGCTAGTGTAGAAGTTGGTATTCGTGGAATAACTATTACCAAGGATGGTGTATATGTTGATTCCGATGCAGATGGTACAACCAATGTTGGGGATTCAGTTGCCTATACGTTTTCTGTAACCAATACAGGAACCGTGGAGCTAGCTAATATTGTGGTATCCGACCCACTGTTAGGAGGGGATGTAACAGCACTTCCTAGTGGAGACGTTAATGGAGATGGGCTTTTAAATACCTCTGAGACTTGGGTATATACGGTATCTTATGCAATTACACAAACCGATATAGATAATGGACAGGTAAATAACTTGGCTAGTGTTGCAGGGGAAGACTCCAATGGTATGGTTACAACAAATACTTCTACGGACCCTACCCCGTGCACGAGTTGTATTGTGGATACTTCTTGTATGGATTGTACTTTGACAGAACTTCCTATCTCCTATGTAGATTTAGCTTTGTCCAAGTCTGTGGATGCAAATTCTGCCGCAGTTGGAGACGAGGTAAATTTCACTATGACCGCACGTAATATTGGAACAGCTAGCGCTAGTAATATATCTATAACCGAAAGAATTCCTAATGGTTATTCCTATATTGAACACACAACAACGGCAGGGATTTATAATGTGTCTAGTGCTTTGTGGGATATTGAAACCTTAAGTAGCGGTCAATCCGCTGAACTGAATATACGGGTACGTGTTGTAGAAGCTACCGATTATTTAAATATCATAAGATTGATTCATGTAGACCAACCGGATACAGATGTTTCAAATGATGAAGCCAGCGCCCAGGTTGAAATTGACGAACCTGTTTGTCCTATCAATATTTTTAACGTCATTACACCAAATGGTGATGGTGCCCACGATGTTTTTCAAATTGCTTGTATTGAGAATTACCCCAATAATAGATTGATGATATACAATAGATGGGGGATAAAGGTGTACGAGCAAGAAGGGTATGCCAATACTTGGACCGGCATTTCGGACGGTCGTTCCACCTATGAAAGAGATGAATTGTTACCTGTAGGAACCTATTATTATGTTCTTGATTTGGGAGATGGTTCACAGTCTAGGGCTGGATATCTGTATTTGACTAGGTAAAAGGGGTTATGAGGTAATTGGTTTAACACCGATCTTATGCAACCCTTCAAAAGCTTTTAATAGGCTCTTTGCATCTCTTTTTCTAATGGAAACTATGATTTTACAGTCCATTTCCATTTGTTGGGATACAATGTTGCATTGTTTTTGCTTTAAAATACGCATTACTTTATCCATTTCGGAGTACTCAAAGGAAAGCTCAAAGGAATCTTCAATAAGTCGCTCTTCAATTTTTGAAGCTTCTAAGGCCATTTGTGCCCCGGTTCGGTAGGCAGAAATTAGACCTCCAACACCTAATTTTGTACCTCCAAATATTCGGGCAACGGCTACTAATACATTCGTAACTTCAAAAGATTGGATTTGTCCGTAAATAGGCATTCCGGCGGAGTTGTTGGGCTCTCCATCATCGTTGGCGCGGTAGCTAGGTTGTTCAATTCCCATTTGCCATGCGTAGCATACATGGTTGGCGCCGGGATGTTTCTTTTTTAATGCATCAATTATATCTTTAACTTCTTCCTCGTTTTCAACGGGAAACGTATATCCAAAAAACTTGCTCTTTTTTTCTTTGAACAGAATTTCTTCGGAGGGTTTGGCTATAGTTTTATATGTATCGGTTATTTCATCCATTAGCCAAAAGCAACTAAAATTATACTGGTTATGGCCAAAGCAATACCGCTCCAGTTTTTAGGACTTATCTTTTCCTTAAATAAAAGAATCCCTAAAAGTGTTGTGAACATGACTATGGCTACATTGTTTATGGTAAATACAGAGGCGCTGTTCAAGGTGTCGTTTTGCAATGCTTTTAAAAGAAAATAGATGGAAAAATAGTTCACCAGACCAAGTGCAATTCCACCAAATAGTGTGTTTAGATTAAAATTTGAGCGCAAATCCTTAAGTTTAAAAATAGTAATTATGAATCCCATCAACGCGGCTGACGCAAACACGGTTGCGGAAAATATTGGATAATCCTCTTCTTTAATGTGTATTTCCTGTATGTATTTTAGGCTAGCATCAATTATACCGGACCCCAAAAATACTAGGGCAGGAAGTATAAGGGATGATTTTTTGAATTTTATGGAAGAATCTTTCACAGAAGCGAAATAAACCGCTGCCAGGGCAAGCAAAATTCCTATTACTTTAAAGGTTCCCAATTCTTCATTATACAATAACAGGCCAAAAATAACGGGAATCACAAATGACATTTTGGTGGCTACGGAGGTAACCGCAACACCCACCTTTTGTGAGGCCATGGCCATAAGGTTAAAGACTACAATGAAAAGTATACCTAGAATAAAAGTGCCTAAGAACCAAGGTTTTTCCGGTACTTCGGTTATTTGGGTTGTACCTTCATACCGTATAAGACCTACACTGCAGGCCACGAAATAATTGGCAACTATGGCAAAAAGCGTATTGACCTTAAAGCGGGTATATAGCTTAAAAATAATGAAGATGAGGCTAGATGCCAATATACTTAATGCAAGGAACGCCATCTTATAATTTTGATTTCAATTGAATGATATCTTCTTTGCCCACCTGAATATTCCAACAGGTAATGCCTAATTTTTCGGCGGCATCCGTATTTTCCTTGGTGTCATCTATAAAAAATGTTTCTTCGGCCTTGAGTCCGTTTTCGTCCAAAACAAATTGATAGATTTCCGCATTGGGTTTTCTTAGGTTGATTTCATGTGAGAGGTAAAACTTCTCAAATGGCTTTTTAAAGCGTGCATAGCGGTCCGCACCCATTTTTTGTTCTACATGGGTAATATGCAGCTCGTTGGTATTACTGAGTAGAAAAAGTCGGTAATCGCCTTCTGTAGCAAGCTTTTCAATAAACTCTAGTCGTTCCTCAGGAAAATCCAACAGCATGGAATTCCATATGTTTTCAATTTCTGCGGTATTTGCTTTGGGATATTGCTTTTGGAGTTGGGTTACGAACGCTTCGGAGGTCATGCCGCCAACTTCATAAATTCCGTTCAATTCCAATAGTTCCGGTGATAAATCTATGGAGCCTCCAAATTTTTCCATTTCTCGGAAGATGACGCCTTTATCCAAATTGATGAATACATCACCAAAATCAAAAATAATGTTCTTAATCATTGCTGTATATTTTTAGGGTGTCCGTCTCAATGAATTTAGTGCTGTTAAGCCTTCCTTTAAATTTTGGGGCAGCTATTCCTGATTTAAAATGACTCATGCCCGTAAAGACCCTTGCTTCATCCCATAGGCCGGAATCAATAAAAGTTTGCAGGGTTTGGCTTCCTCCTTCTATGAGAATACTGCTTATATTTTCTTGGTAAAGAACATCGCATATTTGCTGTGCTACGTCCTTATCAAAATTAATTTGATGATAGGTTACACTTGCATTGGGTTGGGTGGTCTTGACTGCTTCGGTTAAAACTAAAGTGTGCACGCTTCCATCCAAAACATGATAATCGCTACTAATTTTTAGTTTTCGGTCCAATATAACCCGAATAGGATTTTTACCGGTGTGCAGCCTAACATCCAATTTTGGGTTGTCCTCAATAACAGTGTTCGTGCCTACCAGAATACTTTGCTCCTCACTTCGCCATTGGTGTACCAGTTGTCTGGAATATGAATTTGTAATCCAAAAGGGCTCGGGGTCGGTGGCCCGTTCTTCTTTTTTCGGAGCGATAAAACCGTCTGCAGTCTCCGCCCATTTTAAAATAATGTAAGGGCGTTTATTTTCTTGAAAAGTTAGAAATCGGCGGTGGTGCGTACGGCATTCGTTTTCCAGACACCCCGTTAACACTTCACTTCCGGCATCTTTGAGCTTTTGAATACCTTTGCCTGCTACTTTCGTGTGCGGGTCTTTTAATCCAATGACAATTTTGGGTATACCATGCTTGGCAATCAAATCTGCACAAGGCGGTGTTTTTCCATAATGGGAGCAGGGTTCCAAGGTTACGTAAATGGTGGCTTCTTTAAGAAGTGATTGGTCTACTACGGAATTTATAGCGTTCACTTCGGCATGTGGCCCACCGTACGGACTGGTGAAACCTTCACCAATAATAATATCGTTATGAACAATTACAGCACCTACCATAGGGTTTGGGGCTGTGGTTCCTAAACCGTTTTTTGCTATTTCCAAACAGCGAAGCATATAGGTTTCGTCTTTGGATATTGTGGTTTTTGATTTGGATTTATTGGTGGACATAAACTTTGTTTGCGGTGTTTTAGATACTTAGCATGCGCACATTTCTACGTATCTTCACACTGTAAAAATAGAATTTTATTTGTTGGAAATGGGTGTAGTGAACATTCGCGCTATAAGAAAAGAGGATAATGCCAAAGTAGCCGCATTGATTCGTAAGGTGTTAGTGGATTTAGGGGCGCCAAAGGTAGGCACGGCTTACGCCGATGTAACCCTTGGCAGCATGTTCGAAAATTATGAAAAACCGCGTGCCGCATATTTTGTGGTGGAAGAAAACAGTACTATTTTAGGCTGCGCAGGAATTGCACAACTGGATAACTGCGAGGATAACATTTGCGAACTCCAAAAGATGTATTTTTTGGAAGAAGCCCGCGGACGTGGGATTGGCGCTGAAATGCTGCAAAAATGTTTGGAGAAAGCAAAAGAATTTAATTTTGATAGCATCTATCTAGAGACTATGCCCTATATGAAAGCCGCCCAAAAACTTTATGTAAAAATGGGATTTGAATATATAGATAAACCGCTAGGCGATACGGGACACTATTCCTGTCCGGTGTATATGCTCGCTAAATTGTAATGTATAGCCCCAATAACAATGGTTTTAAGAGAAATAAAGAATATTTATCATAAAGAATTGGATGCCCTGTATCCAAAGGAAGAAGTAGATAGTTTCTTCTATTTGCTTATAGACCATTATTTGCAATTGGAGCGTTTTGTACTTGCCTTACAGCCCAATTTAACGTTGACAAAAGAAGAGGAGCAACCGCTTTTTGAGGCTCTGGCCGGTTTAAAATTACATCGTCCGGTTCAATATATTATGGGGAGTACAACTTTTATGGATCTTGATTTTAAAGTGAACGAAAATGTGCTTATCCCAAGACCGGAAACTGAAGATTTGGTCCGTTGGATTGTTGAGGAGGTTGGGAATAGTACTTTAAAAGGTGAAAGTATACGGATTTTGGATATCGGGACCGGCAGTGGCTGTATTGCTATCTCGTTGGCAAAGCTACTGCCACAGGCTAAAGTTTCCGCTTTGGATATTTTAGAAAAAGCATTGCAAACAGCAAAAAAGAATGCGGAAATTAACTCGGTTAAGGTTGAATTTATTCAAGCTGATATTTTGAATTTGGATGGGTTTGCTTCGGATTTTGATATCATTGTTTCCAATCCACCTTATGTGCGCGAACTAGAAAAGCGGGAGATGCACAAAAATGTTCTAGAACATGAGCCGGATATGGCACTTTTCGTTTCAGATGAAAATCCATTACTATTTTACGAGGCCATAACAAAACTGGCCAAAGAAAGTTTTTCGGAAAAGGGTAGGCTCTTTTTTGAAATCAACCAGTATTTGGCAAAAGAAACGGAAGCACTTTTACGGGAATATAATTTTTCAGAAATTGAGGTCCGAAAAGATATATTTGGTAATGACCGAATGACAAAGGGAGTTTTGGGGTAATTCGCCTTGAACAAAAACTTCAAACAGATATTAAATTAGAGTAACACTGAACAG
Source organism: Zobellia russellii (assembly GCF_044597075.1). Lineage (NCBI taxonomy): Bacteria > Pseudomonadati > Bacteroidota > Flavobacteriia > Flavobacteriales > Flavobacteriaceae > Zobellia > Zobellia russellii. The sequence goes on from NZ_CP139000.1 coordinate 392,770, forward strand.
GAAATGCAGATAAAAGAACAGATAGAATCCCTTCGTCAAGAATTGCGAGAGCACAACCATAATTATTATGTGCTTGATAATGCCACCATAACCGATTATGAGTTTGATGTAAAACTAAAGGAGCTGCAAACGCTTGAAGCAAAGCATCCGGAATTTTACGATGCCAGCTCTCCCACTTTGCGTGTGGGTGGTGGTGTTACCAAAAATTTTGAAACGGTTGTTCATAATGAGCGCATGTATTCTTTGGATAATTCCTATTCCAAAGAAGATTTAGAGGATTGGGAAAAGCGCATGCAGCGTATCTTGGGTGATGCCCAAGTAGAATTTGTTTGTGAGCTAAAATACGATGGAGCGTCTATCAGCATTACCTATGAGGATGGAAAATTGGTAAGAGCGGTTACAAGGGGAGACGGTTTTCAGGGCGATGATGTAACTACTAATGTAAAAACCATAAAGTCCGTACCGTTGCAGCTAAAAGGTGATTATCCACCTAAATTTGATATCCGTGGAGAAATTGTATTGCCGTTTGAAGGTTTTGCGCAAATGAATGCAGAGCGTGTCGAAAATGGTGAAGAACCTTATATGAACCCTAGAAATACGGCTTCGGGAAGTTTAAAGTTACAGGATAGTTCGGCAGTTGCGCAAAGGCCGTTAGATTGTCTGTTGTACAGTATTGTAGGAAAGGACACGGGAATAAGCTCCCAATGGCAAATGCTTGAAAAAGCCCGTGAATGGGGTTTTAAAGTCCCCGAAGTAGCAAAACTTTGCAAGACAACGGATGAAGTTATGGCATTTGTTAACGAATGGGATTCAGGAAGGCACAATCTTCCTTACGAAACCGATGGTGTCGTGGTAAAGATTAATAGTCTGCAGCATCAGGATGAACTAGGTTTCACTTCCAAATCACCTAGGTGGGCCATGGCCTATAAGTTTAAGGCGGAACAAGTTTCTACACATCTAAACGAAATCACCTATCAGGTAGGGCGTACGGGCTCCATAACACCTGTGGCTAATTTGGAACCTGTTCTTCTAGCTGGAACCACGGTAAAAAGGGCTTCGCTGCACAATGCCGATCAGATTGCAAAGTTCGATATTCGTGAAGGTGATACTGTATTCGTTGAAAAAGGAGGAGAAATCATACCAAAAATAGTGGGTGTTGATTTTACAAAACGTCCACAAGATTCAGAACCTACCCAATATATTATACATTGTCCCGAATGTCATGAGGAATTGGTCCGTACCGAAGGTGATGCCAAGCATTACTGTGTAAATTTTTATGGATGCCCACCTCAAATTACCGGGCGAATCCAGCATTTTATTTCCCGTAAGGCCATGGATATTGAAGGCTTGGGTAGTGAGACTGTAGAGTTGCTCTACAAAGAAGGGCTCATAAACAATTATGCCGATTTATATACACTCACAAAAGAGCAAGTACTGCCTTTGGAACGAATGGCTGAGAAGTCCGCCGAAAATTTGGTTCAAGGTGTTGCAGAGTCGGTAAAGATTCCTTTTGAGCGTGTGCTTTTTGCTTTAGGAATTCGTTTTGTTGGGGAAACCGTTGCCAAGAAATTGGCAAGAGCCTATAAGAATATTGATGCCTTGATGGCTGCATCGGAAGAGAGCCTCATTGCCGTTGATGAAATTGGCGGACGAATTGCCAGTTCCGTAGTGGAGTTTTTCAACAATGATACCAACCGTGAAATTATAGCTCGCTTAAAGACTTATGGATTACAGTTTTCCCTTTCCGAGGAGCAATTGGAAAATCAAACGGACAAACTAAAAGGGCTTACCATTGTGGTTTCAGGAGTTTTTGAGACGGTAAGTCGCGATGAACTTAAGAAAATAATTGAAGCGAACGGAGGTAAGGTTGGCTCAAGTATATCCTCAAAAACAGCCTATTTGGTAGCTGGAGACAAAATGGGACCTAGCAAACGGACCAAAGCAGAATCTTTAAATGTGCCTATCGTTACTGAGGGAGAGTTCTTGGAAATGGTAAAGTAGTTGGTCCAGAAGTAGGGTGTTTTTATAACAGCTCTTTTTTATTTGTTGATTTATAAAGACAATAGTGTATAGTCAGTAATAGAATTGTACAGAACAAGTATGCTGCAAAGTACGTGTTTTCACCCAGTCCAAGTTGTGGGTAATAGACAAAGCAGAATACAATGTTAGCGAATGTAATTGTTGTAAAAACAAGCATCATTCGCCAATTTTTCAATAAGCTATTGTAATCGTTTTTGCTTTTTAAAAAGGTTAGGTCGCTTCCAAAAAGCTGCATGAACATGGGCCAAACAAAAAGTAGGGGTAAGGCAAATAGTCGCGATTCCCTTGCAAAAGCGGTTAAAAAGACAATCGGTGTATTGATAGCTACGGTGAGTAGAAAGGCAAAAACAAACTTGTTCTGCCAACTAGGTCTGTTTTTTCTTTTTAAATAGAAATAGGTAAAGTAAAGAAACAGTCCTAAGGTAATAAAAATGGACACGACGGATTCAACGCTGTTCTTAATACTTTCAATATTCTCTAGAAAACAGGAATATCTACTGGCCATCTCAATATGGGTTGCGTGTAGCAACTTTTGATGGTAAATAAAAAAGACCACGTAGCACCCGTAGAAAAAAGTAGGTAGCAGAATAAGTAGGGCGTATTTTTTTAAGTTCGAAAAAATATTTTTTCCAAGATGATTTTCGGTGTTGGGAAGAAACAAGACCAATGCTGGGAGTAATAAAATACTAGTTTCACGGGCCACTAGGGCCAAGCTGAATAAGATAATATACCAAAGCCACTTACGGCGCACAAAGGCAATTAGTGCGAGAAGAAGAAAACAATATTGTAAAGGTTCATCATAAGTAAATACAGGAGGGAAAAATGCAAATAACACTGAAAATGACGTGAAAAATACCATCATATTGGTTAAACCGTGGGTTTTGGAAGCCTTGAGAACCCGGGAAAGCTTGTACACTAAAACACCACTGCAACCCAGCAACAAAAAATTAACCAAGATAAAAGCGTAGCCAGCTTTAAGCCCAAATATCTTTTGTGAGGATTCTATTAAAAATGTAGTTAACGGCCTTCGGGCAAAAGGGGCTATCTCCTTATGGTAATTGATTTGTGATTTTAGAAAAACATGGGAGATACGCGTATTGTTTTCGTTAAGCATACTGTCCACGCTGGGCAACATATGTATGCCCAATATGGTTAGGGCGCAGAGTAATGCCATTACATAGGGCAATGGCCTCCAGGGTAGTAAGCTTCGGGATAGTTGAACCATTAAAGCGCACAGTTAATTTCAATCGAAATTAGGTATTTTTGTGTAGGAAAAAACAAATGACACTATAAATAGATGGCAGTACCTACAAGTTACCAAGATTTTACAGAAACATTAACCCATGCAACCCCACCTACAGATTGGCCCGATGCATTGAAAGCTATGTGGTTTGCCGCGACCGATAATTGGGAGGCTTCACATGATATAGCGCAAGATATGTTCAATGAAACGGGGAGTTGGATTCACGCTTATCTTCATAGGGTAGAAGGAGATAAGTTTAATGCGGGCTATTGGTATAGGAAAGCAGGAAAACCTTTTCCGAATATATCATTGGAGCAAGAGCTTCAGGAGATTACAACCAATTTGTTGGAAAGGTAGTTAGGTCAGGTCTTTCTTAAAACATACACTATTTTCCATTCCCGCATACTGGCCGTAATTGGGAATCACTTGATAATTGCTTTTTTTGTAAAGAGCGATAGCCTCCGGTTGACGTTTTCCTGTTTCTAGGATGCAACTTTCATATCCGGATTCTGCAGCCCATTTTTCTAGTTCCGTTAAGATGCGGGTAGCAATACCTTTTCCCCGGATTTCAGGTGAAACATACATGCGTTTCACTTCCACAGAAGTAGGGTTGAATTCTTTTATGGCTCCGCAGCCTACAGGAACATCGTTTATAAAAGCAATAACAACCTGATTTAAATTTTCTATTCCGTTATATTGATGATAAAACTCATGTTCGTCCCCATCCGTTTGGCTTAAATAGGCGTCTAACTTGGCCACTAAGCCTGGAAAATGTTCATTTTGATATGTGGTCCGTTCAATTTTAATCATGCTTATACATTTATGGATATACCTGTGGCATTGCTGTTTTTTGAACCATCAAAATAAAAATCAATTCTACCCAGATTTATACCGAAGCACCCCACTTGGTTCACCAAAACATTTCTTCCCAACTTATTCTCTACGATAGTAGGCTTGTCTAGAAATGTGTGGGTGTGGCCCCCAATAATCAAATCTGTATATTCCAATGCGGCGGCCAAGGTTACATCTTGAGGTTTTTGCTTATTTTTATATTCATAGCCCAAATGGGACAGGCATACTATTAAATCGCAATTTTCCTCGTTTTTCAAAGCGCGCTCGGTATCCTGTGCTATTTCAAAAGGCTCTAAATATTGGGTTTCTTTATACAGTTTTTTAGTAACTAGGCCATTCAACTCAATGCCTAGACCGTAAACCCCTATTTTAATGCCATCAACTGTATAGATTTTGTAAGGCTTCACTTGCCCGTTCATGACCGTGTTGCTAAAATCATAATTGGCATTGATCATCTCAAAATTGGCATTGGGCATTTGGGCCAAAAGTCCGTTAATACCATTGTCAAAATCATGGTTTCCAATAGTTGCCGCATCATAATTAAGCATACTCATTAGCTTAAATTCCAGCTCACCACCATAGAAATTGAAATAAGGTGTACCCTGAAAAATATCGCCTGCATCAAAAAGCAAGGTATTCGGGTTTTCCTTTCTAATAGCATCAACCAAGGTAGCTCTCCTGGCCAATCCTCCTAAATTGGGAAATTCAGAATGATCGGTGGGGAAGGGGTCTATATGGCTGTGAACATCATTGGTGTGTAAAATGGTAATATGCTTTTTTACATCGTCAAAACAAGAACTTAGAGAAAGTCCGCCCAGCCCCACAAGGGCACTGGAAGCCGTAGTATTTTTGATGAATTTCCTTCTGTTCATAAAAGCTTGTCTTTTTTACTTTTGTAGTTTAATGAACCTGTTATCAACAATGGGCTTAAGGGTGTCTACTTTTTTAAAGTAGTCTATCATGGCATTTCTGATTAAATAATCGGTATTTATAATTTTTAGAGCCTCCTTAAAGAACACCATACTATCCCCACCGTTTACTAAATAATTAGATGTAGCTACGTAATATGCTTTGTTTGTGTCCAAAGGTTTGCCTTGTATGGAAATGGATTTTATTTCGTTTTCCGCATCCAAGGTCAGTTGCAACCCGGAAATGGGATGGGCGCGACCGGAATCTCTTAAATAGGCCGCTAATTTTAGGATAGAACTGCCTTTAAGTTCTGCAACAACAATAGAATTTTCAAAAGGCATTACTTCATAGGCCGTTCTTGAAGAAACGTTTCCTTTTGATATTAAGGAGCGAATACCACCGTGATTCAATAAAACAAGATCAATTGAATGTCCTGTTCTTGATTTGAATATGGGATTAGCTTCGGAAAATACAATGTCTGCCATAAGGTTTCCGGCAGTGGTGTTAAGAGCTCCGTCTGTTTTGGAAATAGGATAGGGGGCGTAGGCCAGAGTGCTGTCCAGTACATGGTTTATCCTTTCCCTGTAGGGCTTTACAAGAGTTTCAATGCTTTCTGTAGTTGCCAGTGAATTGTCAATAGGAACTTGTTTTGCATCTATTTTTTGAAGCGTAGGGTGTTGCTCGCTGCAAGAATGCAAAAATGTTAATGTTGTAAATATAACAAAGTGTTTTATTTTTAAAACCATATTTCGTTTTATCTTAGCGCCATATTATGCGTGGAGATTCTTTACATTTGTAGAAGCCATTCCATTTTTGCATACCAGAATGGTTCAAAATGTAAAAGTACATGTTTAAGGGAATAAAAGATAAGTTCAAATACAAATCGAGCGTTAAATTTCTGAAACAAGAACTGGCTAAAGATCCGCCGGTAATTGAAAGAAGTAAAGGTATTACTTCAATTGGTTGCATTGTAGATCTGGACAGTTTTGATGATGCGAACCAGTTTTATGCGTTCGTAGAAGATTATAATTTGCGACCGAATGCGGTAAAGATTATTGGTTATAAAAGTTATTACGACAAAAATTCGCCGTATGCCACCCCTGTTTTTTCGGATAAGGACCTTGGGTGGAACGGAGCTATAGAAAATAGTTACGCACTTGAATTTTTAAGTAGGGAGTATGATTTGCTCGTAAACTATTATACCTCCGATAATTTATTGCTACAGTTGATGAGCGTAAAAACTAGGGCCCGGTTTCGTGTAGGTTTCAAAGATGTGGATCTCATGTATAATGATTTGATAATGGATTCACCATTGAAAGATTTTAAGACCTTTAAATCGGAGCTTAAAAAATACCTTGGTGTATTAAACGAAATTGAATAATGAAGCAATTAATTGGTACAGGTGTGGCGTTGATCACTCCGTTCAAAACAGATTTTTCAGTAGACGTAGATGCTTTGCATAATATCGTTAATTACTGTGTGGACGGTGGTGTGGATTATTTGGTGGTATTAGGTACCACTGGTGAATCCGTAACACTTACTAAGGCCGAAAAACAGTTGGTTATTGATACGGTTACTATTGCCAATGCAGGCAGATTACCTTTGGTAGTTGGTGTAGGTGGTAATAATACGGTTGCCGTTATTGAGGAATTACAGAATTTAGACCTCACCAATTTTGATGCTGTTCTGTCAGTATCTCCCTATTATAACAGGCCAACACAAGAAGGCATCTATCAACACTTTAAGGCAATTGCCCAAGTGTCTCCAAAACCTATCATACTTTATAATGTGCCAGGAAGGACAGGTAGCAATATGCTTCCGGAAACCGTTGTACGTTTAGCTAATGATGTAGATAACATTGTAGCTATTAAAGAAGCCTCCGGAAACTTGATGCAAGTACAGGAGCTGATCAAAGGATGTCCCAAGGGATTCCATGTAATTTCAGGAGATGATGCTACGGCCTTAGCTACAGTGCTTGCTGGTGGTTCTGGGGTTATTTCTGTAATAGGGCAAGGACTACCTGCGGAGTTTTCCAATATGATTAGATCGGGATTGGACCGTAAGGTAGATGAAGCTTATAGACAGCATTATGAGCTTCAAGATGGTATGGGATTGATTTTCCAAGAGGGTAACCCTGCGGGAATAAAAGCTATTTTTGAGGTTTTAGGTCTTGCCAATGCCGGTGTTAGACTTCCGCTCATGGAAGCCTCCGAAAACTTGAAAAAAAGTATTGCAGACTTTGTAAAACCTTTTAAGGTTTTTGCCTAAGTGGTGTTAAATCTTCCCCAAAAGCATTGGTACAAGGGTTCTAGAATGCTATTTTTAGCTACTTTATTTTTTGTTTTTTATATCCGTTCGGAATCCGTAATTTTGCAAAATGCTTTTTAAAATGAGGTTATTAGCCCCTGTCTTATTGCTCGCTCTTATGACACAGTCATGTAGCGAATATCAGAAGGTACTTAAAAATGAAGAAGTTAAGCCCAAGTATGACCTGGCTCAGAAATTCTATGAGGAAGGTGATATGAAAAGGGCCAATCGTCTTTTTGAACAAATAGCACCTAAATATATCGGTAAGCCCCAGGGCGAACGTGTCATGTTTTTCTTGGCAGATACCTATTTCCAGAGGAAAGATTATAATATGGCGGGCTATCAGTTTGAACGTTTTGTGAAATCTTACCCTAAAAGTGATAAAGTTGGGGAGGCTTCTTTTTTAGGAGCTAAAAGTTATTTTGAACTTTCGCCATCGTATTCTTTGGATCAAACGGATACGGATAAGGCCTTGGCAAAATTGCAACTTTTCATCAACTCATATCCAGATTCTGAATATTTTGCCGAAGCGAACGCAATGGCAAAGGAGCTGACAACTAAAAAAGAACTAAAGGCGTATGAAATTGCCAAGCAGTTTAATAAATTGGGTCAGTTTGATTATACGTTCCTTACACCTGCAGTAGCAGCATTTGATAATTTTGTTTCGGATTTCCCGGGATCTATTTATCGTGAAGATGCCATGTTCTATAGGTTTGAATCTGCTTCAAGGTTTGCCTTGAATAGTTTTGAAAGATTGCAGGAAGAGCGTTTAAAAGAAGCTATTGCCGACTATAACGCATTAAAAAAGCAGTTCCCTAAAACAAAATATGCTGATAAGGCAGATAAGATACTTGAAAAAGTACAGTTACAATTACAGGGTTTTACCCAAGAGAAAGAAGCAAAATAAATTAGTTTGACTATGAATATGAACGATCTTAAGAATTCGAACGCTCCAGTGTCCACAGTAACGATTAACAAAAATGAGTTTGACCGTCCAACGGATAACATCTATGAAGCAATTTCAATTGCGGCTAAAAGAGCGGTACAGATCAATTCTGAAATTAAGAAAGAACTTTTAGAAAAGTTAGAGGAATTTGCTACGTATAGCGATAGCTTAGAGGAAGTTTTTGAGAATAAAGAGCAGATTGAAGTATCTAAGTTCTACGAAAAGTTACCTAAACCACATGCTCTGGCAGTAGAGGAGTGGTTAAATGACAAAATTTATCACAGAAATACGGAGAAAGACCAGTAATATATGCTAGGCGGTAAGAACATCCTTTTAGGCATTACCGGAGGGATTGCCGCTTATAAAACTACTTTTCTCGTACGTTTACTGATTAAAGCTGGCGCCAATGTCAAAATTATTTTGACGGAGAGCGCCAGCTCTTTTGTTTCCCCACTTACCTTAGCAACCCTTTCCAAGAACCCGGTGCTTTCTTCTTTTGTGAAAGAGGAAGAGGGCGCAACAGAATGGAACAATCATGTGGAATTGGGGCTCTGGGCAGATTTAATGCTGGTTGCTCCAGCAACGGCAAACACTCTTTCTAAAATGGCTGCGGGTACCTGCGATAATTTATTGCTCGCTACGTATTTGTCTGCTAAATGTCCTGTTTTCTTTGCGCCTGCAATGGATTTGGATATGTACAAGCATCCATCCTCTAAGAATTCTTTTGAGAAATTACAGTCTTTTGGGAATGTTATGATCCCGGCAACTTCTGGGGAACTGGCAAGTGGTCTCCATGGAGAAGGGCGCATGGCGGAGCCGGAAGATATTCTTGAGTTTGTTAAGGGCTATTTAAAAAAGGGACTTCCGCTTAGCGGAAAGAAAGTGCTCATTACAGCCGGGCCTACCTATGAGGCTATTGATCCTGTACGTTTTATTGGTAATCACGCTTCCGGGCAAATGGGGTATGAGCTGGCTTCGGTTGCGGCTAATCTAGGAGCTGAAGTAATCTTGGTGTCTGGGCCTTCTAAGTTTTCGGTTACACATGAATCAATAGACCTAAAAAAAGTTACCTCGGCTGAGGAAATGTACAATGAGGTGCATTTACATTATAAGGAGGTAGATATTGCTATTTGTGCCGCTGCGGTAGCAGATTACAGACCAAAAACTGTTGCAGACCAGAAGATAAAGAAGAAGGTAACCGAGTTTTCTATTGAATTGGTAAAAACCAAAGATATCTTGCTTTCACTGGGCGATCAAAAGCACAAACAGTTTTTAGTGGGGTTTGCTCTAGAGACAGAAAATGAGTTGGAGAACGCTAAAATTAAGCTTAAAAAGAAGAATTTAGATGCAATTGTTCTTAATTCACTGAACGACAAAGGGGCTGGTTTTGGAAAACCTACGAACAAAATTACTTTTATAGATAAGAATTCATCAATTAAGCCGTTTGAACTAAAGACAAAGGCGGAGGTTGCCAAAGACATTTTTGACGAAATCTTGAAAAGATACCATGCGTAACTTCATTTTTTTACTTTTAGGTTTATTCTTTATGGTGTCCGTATCGGCACAGGAAATGAACTGCGTTGTTACTATAAACGCCGATCAGGTATCGCAGACCAATCAGCAGATATTTAGTACGTTAGAACGGTCTCTGAACGATTTTGTCAATAAGAATAAATGGACGAATCGTACCTTCAAGGAAAATGAGCGTATTAATACGCAAATGTTCATTACCATTACCAAGTACGAATCCAATCGTTTTGAAGGGAACATCCAGATACAATCTTCACGGCCTGTTTTTAATACATCTTATGAAACGCCTGTTTTTAATTACAAGGACAATCAGTTGAATTTTGAGTATATAGAGTTTCAACCTTTGGTGTTCAATGAAAACGTATTCGAATCTAATTTAATTAGTGTGGTGTCTTACTACGTGTATATTATTTTAGGGTTGGATGCAGATACTTTTTCTTTGGAAGGCGGCACGGAATATTTTAGAAAGGCACAACAAATTACAACACAGGCACAAAGTAGTAATTATGCAGGCTGGGATCAGAATAGTGATCGCAGTAGGTTTGAGCTCGTGGATAATCTTTTGTCCAATACGTATCGCGAATATCGTATTGCCATGTATAACTACCATCGTAAGGGATTGGATATTTTGGGCGATAACAACAGTACGGGAAAACAGGTTATTGCCGGTACTATGAAATTGTTTGAAACTATGATCAAGCGTAGGCCCAATGCTTTTCTGGTCCAGACTTTTTTTGATGCCAAATCAGACGAGATTCAGAATATTTTCTCTGATGGTCCAAAAGTGGATATCGTTCAGTTGAAAGAAACACTTAATAGTATAGCGCCATTATACTCCAGTACTTGGAACGATATTAAGTACTAGTTGTTTCCGTACGGAATTATCAATTATCTTTACGGCACAAATCGAATAGAAAACTGTGCTAGTACACCTTTCCATAAAAAATTACGCATTAATAGATAATCTCAATGTAGACTTTACCAATGGGTTTACCTGTATTACGGGCGAAACCGGTGCCGGTAAGTCTATTTTATTGGGTGGTTTGTCTCTTGTTTTAGGCAAACGGGCCGATTTATCCTCGCTACGGAACAAGGATAAAAAATGTGTTATAGAAGCTGAATTTCAAATTGAAAAATACAACTTGAAACCGTTCTTTAAGGATAATGACCTAGAATATGAAGAGCGGACTATTATCCGAAGAGCGATACAGCCCAGTGGAAAATCCCGTGCCTTTATCAACGATTCTCCCGTTACATTGGATATTCTTTCGCGCTTGGGTAGCGGTCTTATAGATGTGCATTCTCAGCATCAGACATTACAGTTAACGGATAATGATTTTCAACTTAAAGTTATAGATGCTCTTGCGGGTAACAAGGCTCAATTAACAGATTACGCTTCAAAACTTCGCCTATATAGAACAACTTCAAAAGAGTTATCAGAACTTGTTGATTTTCAAAAAGAAGCGAACAAGGAGCATGATTATAATAGTTTTCTGTTAGAGGAACTTCAGGCCGCTCCTTTAAAATTGGGCGTGCAAGAAGAGTTGGAGGAGCAATATGAGCAGTTGAACAACGTAGAGAATATATTGGAGCTTATATCGTCCGGACACCAGCTTTTAAATGATGAGCAGGTGGGTATTGTGAGCTTGCTTACGGAGTTGAAGCAAGTGGCCAATAAATTATCCGGATTTGGTAGTCAGTACGCAGATCTTAACCAGCGTATACAATCGGTTTTTATAGAAGTTGATGATATAGCTTCCGAGCTTCAGAATTACCAAGAAGGTACTGAGGCCAATCCGCAATTGTTGGAAGAGACCAATACCAAGTTGCAGCAGCTATATGATTTACAAAAAAAGCATGGTGTTCAAGAAGTTTCCGAACTGCTACAGATCCGGGAAGACCTCTCTGAAAAAGTAAGCGTTACGGAAAACCTTGAGGCGGATATAGATAGAAAAGAAAAAGAGCTTGCGGATCAGAAAGTAGCGCTGCAAAAAGCTGCCGATGTTTTGACGGTTAGACGTAAAAAAGTAGTGCCGCAGCTTAAAAAGCAATTAGAAAGTTCTTTAAAAGCATTGGGTATGCCTAGTGCTACGTTTAAAATAGAACTTTTTAAAGCAAATGATTTCAAAGCAAATGGGGCGGACGGCCTTACATTTTTGTTCTCGGCCAATAAAGGTGGTGATTACGGGGAGCTGAAAAAAGTAGCCTCCGGAGGGGAACTGTCAAGGATAATGCTTACTATAAAGTCTATTTTGGCCAAGTATGAAAACTTGCCAACCATTATGTTCGATGAAATAGATACTGGTGTTTCCGGTGAAATATCCGGGAAAATGGGAGATATTATGCAGGCTATGAGCAAAAGTATGCAGGTATTCTCCATTACCCATTTACCTCAAGTAGCTTCAAAAGGAGATCATCATTTTAAGGTATACAAGCAGGAGGAAGGTGCTGTAACCAAAACCAATATGAAGCAATTGAACAATGAGGAAAGGGTAGTGGAATTGGCAGAAATGTTAGGGGGTAAAGAGCTTTCTGATTCTGCAATGGCCCATGCAAGACAACTTTTGAACTAGAATATAGGTTTAGTACCTAACTACAGAGGTTATATTATTAGTTTAAGGTCTATTTTAAGACTATAAATGTGTTTTTCTTCGCATGGCAACTATTTGTTGCCAACTTTTTAAATATCTTTGAAGCTTTAAGAACAACCAACAGAATCTAACACAATGTCGTATAATTTATTAAAAGGTAAGAGAGGAATTATTTTTGGAGCTTTGGATGAAAATTCTATAGCTTGGAAAACAGCAGAGCGCATTCATGAAGAAGGCGGTACTTTTGTTTTGACCAATGCACCCGTAGCCATGCGTTTAGGGCAAATTAAAGATTTGGCCGAAAAAACAGGTTCTCAGGTTATTCCTGCCGATGCAACTAGCGAAGAAGATTTAGCAAACTTGGTAGCCCAGTCTATGGAGATTCTAGGTGGAAAAATCGATTTTGTACTGCACGCTATCGGTATGTCCATCAATGTTAGAAAAGGTCGTTCTTACACAGATGAAAAATACGACTTTACAACTAAGGGGTGGGATGTTTCCGCCCTGTCTTTTCACAAAGTATTGCAAAGCTTATATAAAGCCGATGCCATGGCCGAATGGGGTAGCATTGTTGCCTTGACTTATATGGCGGCACAGCGCGTTTTTCCTGATTATAATGATATGGCGGATAATAAGGCCTATCTAGAATCGGTAGCGCGTAGCTTTGGTTATTTCTTTGGAAAGGAAAAGAATGTACGTGTCAATACTATATCTCAATCGCCTACGCCAACTACAGCTGGTCAAGGTGTTAAAGGTTTTGGAGGCTTCATTAGCTATGCCGAAAAAATGTCGCCTTTAGGAAATGCAACAGCATTGGAATGTGCGGATTATACGGTTACCCTATTCTCTGACCTAACTAAAAAGGTTACCATGCAAAACCTGTTCCATGACGGAGGTTTCTCCAATACAGGGGTTAGCCAAGAAGTTATAGAGCACTTTACCGAGTAGAAATAGAATACGTTTCAATAGATTTAATTCTGGCGAAGTGTTTGTTTTCGGCATAAATTTTGGGCATTTTACATTGCGAAAAAAAGTAATGTAAAATGCCCTAAGAATTTCCGTTAAAAAGCCCATGAATTTATCTTTTTCATTTATAGTTCCTGTTTATAATAGACCCGATGAAATTACGGAGCTATTAGAAAGCCTAACGCACCAGACCTATTCAAAGGATTTTGAAGTGCTGATTGTGGAGGATGGTTCTACGCTTTCTTCAGAAAGGGTGGTGGAAGATTTTAAGGATAGACTTTCTATATCGTACTATAAAAAGGCAAATTCAGGACCTGGTGATTCCAGAAACTACGGAATGGCCCGTGCCAAGGGCAATTATTTTCTGATTGTAGATTCGGATTGTATGATTCCGCCCCGGTATTTAGAAGCGGTTCATAATGTTTTGAACAAGGACTATGTGCATTGTTTTGGAGGTCCGGATGCGGCGCATGAATCTTTTGGTCTTTTACAAAAGGCTATTAACTATGCAATGACATCGGTACTTACCACGGGAGGTATTCGTGGTAATAAGAAAACAGTTAATAAGTTCCAGCCGCGAAGTTTTAATATGGGTATTTCCAAAACCGCATTTGAAACCGTAGGTGGCTTTGGTAAAATTCATCCGGGAGAGGATCCGGATTTTACCTTTCGTATTTGGGAGAAAGGGTATGAGACCAAACTAATACCTGAGGCATTCGTATATCATAAACGCCGTATTGATTGGAACAAGTTTTTTATACAGGTGAAGAAATTTGGTAGTGTACGACCTATTTTGAACAAATGGCATCCTAAGACATCAAAAATGACTTATTGGTTTCCAACGTTGTTTTGTTTGGGGTTTTTAGCATCTTTGGTGTTTATGGCGGTAGGTATACCCTTCCCCTTGTATTTATACGCTATATATTTTTCACTCATTTTTATAGATTCATTTTTGAAGAATAGAAATTTGGCCGTTGCTCTATTGTCTTTGGTGGCTGTGAGCATTCAATTTATGGGATATGGATATGGTTTTTTAAAATCGACCATCTTCCTTAACTTTAGCAAAAAGGAACCGGAAACATTGTTTCCATATTTATTTTTTAAATAATTGATAAACAAGGTAGTAGATTTTGTAAAAAAGGCACTTAAGAAGAGAAAAGTAAAAATATTTTTAGTGTTTTTGTTTTTTTCCACCTTGATATGGCTCATAAACAACCTTTCACGGAGTTATGTGAGTACGGCAAATTTTGATTTGGAATATGTGAACGTTCCAGAAGGGTATTTGTTTAAGGGTTCTACGGATAGTGAGCTAAAAGTGAAACTTAAGGCCGGTGGGTTTCAGTTTTTAGGTTTTAATTTTAAGCATGCAAAAATTGATATTGACCTAGCGGATGCCAAACAAAAGGACTCCATATTTTATATTCCCCAAAAGATTTATAGAAAACAAGTAGAAAAACAGTTGAGTGGATCAATGTCTTTGATAGATATTGAAACCGACACTCTTTTTGTGGGTATGTTGGCCGTTATTTCCAAGAAAGTACCGGTTAGACCAAATGTAGAGGTCAATATGGCCAGAAACTATTTGTTGGATGGAAAAATGGAAGTTAAACCGGATTCCATTACCATTACGGGGCCTTCAAAGGAAATAGATACTATAAATGTGGTCCGAACCCATAAAAGGACTTTACCAGATCTAGATACCAATTTTTCTGAAATGGTAGCGGTTTTTAAACCTGAAGAACTAAAAAACACCATGTACTCTGCAAGTGAGGTGGAGCTTACTGCAAAAATCGCGCGTTTTTCGGAAAAGGTTTTTGAGGTTAAAATTAAGACGGTTCACTTTCCCGGTAACATTGAGGTAAAAACGTTTCCAGATGAAGTAGGGGTAATATGTAAAGCCAAATTAGATCGTCTTAAAAAATTAGAAGTTTCGGATTTTGAGGTTATTGCAGATTATGGGCAGTTAAGAGATGGTAACCCGGAAAAACTTAAATTAGAATTAAGAAAAAAACCAAGTGGTCTGCATAGCGTAAAACTGCAAACAACCAGTGTGGAATATATATTGAATAAAAAATGACCATTGTAGGTTTAACAGGTGGTATAGGAAGTGGTAAGACCACTGTTGCCAAAATGTTCGAAGAGTTGGGGGTGCCGGTATACAATTCCGATAACCGGGCCAAAAGTTTAATGCAGGAGTCCCCTGAATTGGTCAAAAGCATTAAAGATTTGTTAGGAGAGGAAGCTTACCTTAACGGAATATTGAATCGGGCGTATGTATCACAGCAGGTATTTAATAACAAGGAACTTTTAGAGGCCCTCAATGCCATAGTTCATCCTGCAGTACGTCAAAATTTTATAGGTTGGGCCAAGGAGCAAAAATCAGGATATGTGATTCAGGAAGCGGCTATAATCTTCGAAATTGGTTCACAGGATTTTTATGATTGTATCATTTTAGTGACCGCTCCGGAGGAGACAAGAATAGAACGTGTTATGCAACGTGATAGTGACAATACCGTTGAAGGGATAAAAGCACGAATGAAAAATCAATGGGACGATGCTAAAAAAATAGAAGCTTCTGACTATATTATCCAAAACGAGAACATAGAGCAAACCAAGGTTCAAGTTTTAGACGTGCATCGCGATATACTTAATAAAATATAGGCCTCACGCAGTTTTAACATTTTTGTTAAGGTTTGGTTAAACCTACTATCTACTAGTTGTTAAATCTTTAATTTTGTTTTTAAATGAATAAGAGGTTATTTGTCCTTTTGGTGGCGTTGATGAGTCTCTCCTTGATAGGAATAATATCTGTTCAGTTCTTGTGGATAAAGCAGTCTGTAGAAGACAAGGAAGAACAATTTTCCAACACAGTGTCCGAAGTTTTGAACGAAGTGTCGGATAAAATTGAAGAAAGAGAGACAAAGGATTATTTTGAACGCTACATTAATATAAAAGATAGTGTAGGCGAGCCTAAAAGTTCCCATTTACGAAATATCTTTTTTATAGACCGTGATATAAACTCCAATGAGATTCGGTTTTATTCCCATGGTATTTTAGAAGAAGATTACAATATAGCATCTACGTTCTTTGATAACGGTAATGGTAGCGATACCGTAGCCACAATTAAAAACTATACGAGCAAGCGTTCCAAAACTATTTTTAAGGAAGATTTTGGATTGGACGGTAAGGAGTATAAGCTGAATGCGGTACAAAAACTTGAAAAAATTGGTGGACTTTCTGCAATAGAGAAGGCCCAGTTTGAAGACGTTTTTAGTGAATACGCCAAGAAAGTACCTATCCACAAAAGGGTTTCCAATCAAGAAATTCAGTTGCTTTTAAATCGTGAGCTAAAGAACAGGAACCTTAATATTGATTATGAATATGGGGTTTACAGTAGAGGGCTTCCTACCAAGGTAAAGTCCAGGAAATTCAAGTTTGACAAGGACATGCTTTATGAAACCGCTATCTTTAAGGATAGTGAGGGAGCAAGCAATTTTTCGCTCTTGATTTCCTTTCCAAAGAAGAAAAAGTTTTTGATTCAGTCTATCATAAAAATGGCGCTGTTGTCGCTGCTTTTTACTTTGGTCATAGTCATAGCGTATTCCGGTGCAATTTATCAGCTTATACGTCAGAAACAGATTTCGGAGATAAAATCCGATTTCATAAATAATATGACACATGAGTTTAAAACACCTATTGCAACTATCAATTTAGCGGTAGAGGCTATCCGAAACCCTAAAATAATAGGAGACCCGGAAAAAGTAGATAGGTATTTAACCATGATTCGTGAGGAAAACAAACGAATGCATGCCCAAGTAGAGAACGTATTGAGAATATCCAAATTGGAGAAGAACCAGTTGGATATTAGTAAGGATAGGGTAGATGTACACGACATAATAGAGGATGCAATTGCCCACGTAGAGTTGATTGTATCTGACAGAGGCGGATATATAGAAACGCATTTAAACGCAGGTAGAACTGAGGTTTTGGCCAGCGAAATGCACTTTACGAACGTTATTGTAAATATTCTGGATAACGCCATTAAATATTCAACAAAGGCACCACGTATAGATATATATACAGAGGTAGCCAAGAATTATATTGTAATAGAAATAAAAGACCAAGGAGCTGGGATGAGCAAAGCCGTGGTCAAAAAAGTATTTGAAAAATTCTACCGTGAACACACGGGAGATTTACATAATGTTAAGGGGCATGGCCTAGGGTTGGCATATGTAAAAAAGATTGTAGACGATCACCAAGGTGAAGTTTACGCAGAAAGTGAAAAAGGAAAGGGAAGTACTTTCTATATAAAATTGCCTTTAATCTAACTCAACAAGTTATGGAAACAATTAATAAAAAAATACTCTTAGTAGAAGATGATCCCAATTTTGGAATTGTGCTAAAGGACTATTTATCAATGAATGATTTTGATGTCACTTTAGCCAAGAATGGTATGGAGGGGTTTGAAAAATTCAAAAAGGATAATTATGACATCTGTATTTTAGATGTGATGATGCCTTATAAAGACGGTTTTACCTTGGCAAAGGAAATTCGTGAAAAGAATGAAAATGTTCCGATCGTTTTCCTGACCGCTAAAACCATGAAAGAAGATGTTCTAAAAGGGTATAAAGCAGGGGCTGATGATTATTTGAACAAGCCTTTTGATTCTGAAGTCCTTTTAATGAAAATTAGAGCTATTCTTCAAAGAAAAGCATCTAATACGTTGGCGGATAGCAAGAAGTTTGAATTTAAAATTGGAAACTTCCACTTAAACTCTAAACTTAGATTCTTAAAGTATAAAGAAGAGGAAGCTATTAAACTTTCGCCAAAAGAAAATGAACTTTTAAGACTTTTGGCTCTTCATGAAAATGATTTGATGCCAAGGGAATTAGCGCTGACAAAAATATGGAGAGATGATAACTATTTCACTTCCCGTAGTATGGATGTGTACATTGCTAAGCTAAGAAAGTACTTAAAATTAGATGATACGGTCGAAATCTTGAACATTCACGGAGAAGGTTTCCGTTTAGTGGTAAAAGAGGACGTATAGTAGTACTGCATATTTTATAAAAAAGCCCTGATATACGATATATCAGGGCTTTTTTAATTTAAATCGCTAATTATTTTAGCAACAATTTCTTCGGGTGTCTGCATAATGGATATTGTAATCGCCTCTTTTGGGACTTCTAAAGTGTTGAATTGGGAACGCAATAATTCTGGAGGCATAAAGTGATTTTTGCGCTGTGAAAGACGCTCCATAATTTCATCAAAAGTTCCTTTTAAGTATACAAACTGAAGTTCCTTATCTAGGCCGTTCTGTAATATAGTACGGTATTTATTTTTAAGTGCGGAACAAGCTATTACTGCTCCTGTGTCACTTTTTTCTATGGCTAGAAGATTCAGTCTTTCTAACCAGCCTTGGCGGTCATTGTCATCTAACGGATTGCCTTCGGCCATTTTTTTTACGTTGGCTTCCGGATGGTAATCATCCCCATCATAGAATCCTAAATTTAACTCTTTGGCCAAGAGTTTGCCAATCGTACTTTTTCCCGAGCCGGATACGCCCATGACGAATATTATGGGGTGTTTACTTTTCATTTGAAATAGTATTATTTAGTATCGCTATCAATTCTTGAAAATCTGCATTATAAGGAGTCCAGATGGTCTCCTCGTTTCGTTTGAACCAAGTTAATTGTCGTTTTGCGAATCTGCGTGTATTTTTCTTTATTTCCTCTAAGGCAAAGTTAAGGTCATTATGTTCCGGGCTATTATCAAGGTTTTCTTGTTTTTCAAAATAACTGAAAAGCTCTCGGTAGCCAACCGTTTGTAAGGCGTTAAGCTCTTTGTGCTTATCAAGTTGCCTAGCTTCCTCAATAAGACCTTCCTTAACCATAATGTCTACACGCTGGTTAATGCGGTCGTAAATTAGGGAGCGGTCTGCTTCTAAACCAATAGTGATGGTTTTAAACGGACGATTTTTTTTATTTTTTGATAGAAAGGAGGAGTAGGGGGTGTTGGTACCCATGCAAATTTCAAGTGCTCTTATGAGTCTATGCGGATTGTTTAAATCTACGGACGCGTAGTACTTGGGGTCTCTTTCTTGAAGTTCTTTTTGCAAGAATTCAATTCCTTTTTCGGCAAAATATTGATTAAGCTGTTCACGTATTTTTGGGTCTACTTTTGGAAAGTCGTCCAAACCTTCGGTTACGGCTTTGGTATATAATCCGCTTCCGCCAACCATGACCACTATATTGTTTTTTTTGAAAAGGGTTTCTAACAGTTGAAGGGCATCCCGTTCAAAATCGCCCACAGAATACGAATCAAAAATGCTGATATGTTGTATAAAGTGATGTTTGGCTTCACTTAGTTCTTCTGGTGTTGGTACAGCGGTACCAATTCTCATTTCTTTAAAAAACTGTCTGGAATCCGCAGAAATAATTTCGGTATTATAATGCTGTGCAAGAGAAATTGCAAGTTTGGTCTTGCCAATCGCGGTTGGGCCTACTACGGATAAAAGTATTTTTTCCATTACAGCTCGCTTCCACAATTATAACAATGGCTGGCATCGTCCCTATGACCTTCTTTAGCACAGTTCCTGCAGGCTTGAGTGTTTACATGTACAAAATGATTGTTGCCTACTTTTTTCTGTTCTTGTCCTCTTTTACCAAACTCTACCGTAACAATACCCGTAGGAACGGCAATTACACCATACCCGACCAACATAATCAATGTGGCTATAAACTGCCCTTGTGGTGTAATGGGCGCAATGTCTCCATAGCCAACTGTAGTTAGTGTTACTATAGTCCAATAGATGCTCGTAGGGATACTGGTAAAACCGGCCTCGTCTCCCTCTATTAAATACATGAGCGTACCCAATATTACAGAAAGAATAAGTACGGCAAATAGAAAAACGGTTATTTTGGCCCTACTGGCTTTTAATGCATTTTTAAGCTGAGAGGCCTCTCCTAAAAACCGAACCAATTTTAGGATTCTAAAGACCCTTAAAAGACGTAATGACCTGATAGCCAAAAGTACTTGCGACCCTGCGAAAATATAGGAAAGATATAATGGAATGGTAGATAACAGATCAATTATTCCATAAAAACTAAAAATGTATTTCTTAGGTTGTTTTATGCTGATGATTCTAGCAATATATTCAATGGTAAAAAGGATGGTTACCACCCATTCTAGTATAAAAAGTGTTTGGTGGTATTCTGCATCGATCCATTTTACGCTTTCCAACATTACCAGAAGTACACTGATGATGATTAGGATAAACAACAAAATGTCAAACCATTTACCCAAAGGAGTATCTGCTTCATAAATAATTTCATGAACTTTATACTTCCAGCCTTTATCGGGTTTATGTTCTCTCAAATTTTATTGATCGCTTAATTCTAGAATTTTTAAACTGTGCTTTTTACGTATATAGGTTTCAATTATGTGCGTGGTATTATGATTACCGCGCATAGGCACGATTATAGATTCTAAGATATGAATATTATTAATTTGATGATTCAAGTTATAATAACCAATACCCTTAAAGTCTCCATTTTTTATTAATACGGCACTGTATTCACCAATTTCTCGCCCCTTATCTACTATAACTACGTTTTTCTGGTTTAACGAGTATTTATTTACCGCTTGAGCGACTCGTTGGTTATACTCCTCAACCGGTTCTTTGGAAATGCAGGCACCAAGGCACGCATCATCATCGTAGTTGGAGCAGTTGCCCTTGGCTTCTGATATACCGTTTATTTTATCGCAGAGATTGAATTCACGGGTTAACTTATAAATAAAGTTAGAAGCTCCGGCAAGACTATTAAACGTAGCAAAAGACCCGTTTCTTTCTGTTGTTTTTCTGATTTTGAAAGTTGAGTAGCCCGCTTCATTTTTTTCAACATATATCCCGTGACTAAAAATAACGGCTTTGGGCCTGTGGTTATATTTAGGTCGGTTTCTTTTAAGCTCTTCGTTTTCCTTTAAAAGAGCAACCAATTCATTTCCGGTTCTTTCAAAAGTTACCTTTTTAGTCGCTTTTTGTAGTTGTCTTGAACGTCCGCCTGATTTGGTAAAATGCTGGTTTACCCTTTTCTTTATGTTGGTACTTTTGCCTAGATAGAGTATTTCCCCGTCCTTATCGTGCATATAATATACTCCCGTTTCGGAGGGTAAGGAGTCAACAATATCCAACTGCCGATCAGAAAGTTCACCTTCCGTTTCTTTGCGAATAACACTTTTTATGATTGTCTTGTCAAGGTCTTTAGAAAGTAATATTTTAAAGAGTTGAAGTGTTGCCAAGGCATCACCGTTTGCTCTATGCCTATCACTTACGGCAATCCCCAAAGACCTCACCAGTTTACCAAGGCTATGTGATTCCGCTTCCGGAATCAATTTTTTGGAAAGCTCTACCGTACACAAGGTTTTTCGCTCAAAATTATAGCCTAACCGTCTAAATTCAGTCCGTAATATTCTATAATCAAATTGTGCGTTATGGGCAATGAGTACCGTGTCTTCGGTTATTTCTACAATTCGTTTGGCCACCTCATGGAATTTTGGGGCGGTCTGTAACATTTTATTGTTGATACCGGTAAGTTTTACAACAAATGGTTGAATCTCTTTTTCCGGGTTTACCAAACTAATAAACTGGTCTACCACCTTATGTCCGTCAAATTTATGAATGGCAATTTCTGTTATGCCCTCTTCATTAAATTTACCTCCTGTGGTCTCAATATCTAAAATGGAATACATCTATCTGTTTTTGTACTGTGGTAGCGGTTTGGTCTTGGTTGAAAGTAGAATGTTAATAATTCCGCTTACCAAAGATACTACTTCCAATGCGTACCATGGTACTTCCTTCTTCAATAGCTATTTGATAATCTCCGCTCATCCCCATGGATAGGGTTTTTATTTTTGGATTTTCAGGTTGAATGGAATCAAAAATTGACTTTAATTGTCTGAACTCCCTTCTTACTTGGGATTCATCATCTGTAAAAGTGGCCATACCCATTAAACCTACCACATTTATATTTTTAAGTTCACGGTATGCTTCCGAATTTAGAATGGCATGCAGTTCCTCTTTGTCGAGTCCAAATTTAGTGTCTTCTTCTGCAATATGAATTTGAAGAAGACAGTCTAAGGTACGGTTGTTTTGCTCCGCTCTTTTATTGATTTCGCTCAAAAGTCTAAAGCTGTCTACACCATGAACCAAATTAACAAACTCAGCCATGTATTTTACTTTGTTGCGCTGTAAATGGCCGATCATATGCCATTGAATATCTTTTGGCAGGCGCTCCCATTTGCCTGTCATTTCCTGCACCTTGTTCTCTCCAAATATGCGTTGGCCGGCGGTATAGGCTTCCATGATGTCTTCGTCCGGTTTTGTTTTGGAAACGGCAACCAGGGTCACATGTTCGGGAAGTGTGTTCTTTATTTCTAAAAGATGATCTTTTATCATTATGTTACTTGTGGATTGTAGGTTCTACTAAGCTTGTTTTAGGTTTTATAAAAATTGGCTGGAAACCTTTTCTGCCTTTTTTGATTCGCTGTAATCATAAAAACCTTCGCCTGATTTTACCCCTAATTTTTTTGCCATTACCATATTTACTAAAAGTGGACAAGGTGCGTATTTTGGATTTTTAAAACCATCGTACATAACGTTTAGAATGGATAGGCATACGTCTAAACCAATAAAGTCAGCTAGTTGAAGCGGGCCCATTGGGTGTGCCATACCCAATTTCATAACCGTGTCAATTTCAGAAACACCGGCTACACCATTGTAAAGTGTTTCAATAGCTTCGTTAATCATGGGCATTAGAATCCTATTTGCTACAAAACCGGGGTAGTCGTTTACTTCTGTTGGGGTTTTGCCCAATTGCATGGAAAGCTCCATAATCTGTGCCGTAGTTTCATCGGAAGTGCTATAACCTCTTATGATTTCTACCAATTGCATGATGGGAACAGGGTTCATAAAATGCATGCCGATAACCTTCTGCGGCCGATTTGTAGAAGCTGCAATTTGAGTGATAGAAATAGAGGACGTATTTGTAGCTAAAATGGTGTGTTCATTGCAAATAGCGTCTAACTCTTTAAAAATACCCAGTTTAACATTTAGATTTTCGGAAGCGGCTTCAACTACTAAATCTACGTTGGCAACCCCATCTTTAAGCGTGGTAAAGGTTGAAATACGGTCTAGAGTTGCTTTTTTATCGCTCTCTGATATTTTTTCCTTAGCCAACATTCTATCCAGATTTTTAGAGATGTTAGTTAATCCCTTGGTCAACGAATCTTCTGAAATATCTATCAAATGTACATTGTGGCCGTTTTGCGCAAAAACATGGGCAATTCCGTTGCCCATAGTTCCTGCACCTATAACTGCTATGTTCTGCATAGGTTTTTTTTTAAGATTTAAAAAGAAGCAATAATCTGTAATGCTACTTTTAATGCTTGTGTGCCTTGCTTTAGGCTTACGATTGGGGTAGTGTCATTGGCAATAGCATCTGCAAAACTTTCTAATTCATCAAGAATGGCGTTATTGGTGCCCACTTCCGGATTTTCAAAATAGATCTGTTTCTTTTCGCCTTCCGCATTTTGGAGAACCATATCAAAATCGCCTACTTTTTCGGGAGCATCCTTCATTTTTACCACCTCAACTTTTTTCTCCAAGAAGTCTACGGATATGTAAGCATCTTTTTGAAAGAAACGTGATTTACGCATGTTTTTCAATGAAATTCTACTAGCGGTCAAGTTTGCAACACAACCATTTTCAAACTCTATTCGTGCATTGGCAATATCAGGAGACTTGCTTATGACCGAAACCCCACTTGCATTGATTTGTTTTACCTCGGATTTTACAACGCTAAGAATAGCATCAATATCATGTATCATAAGGTCTAGCACCACTGGCACATCCGTACCACGGGGATTGAACTCCGCCAAACGATGGCTTTCAATGAACATTGGGGTGTTAATCTGGTGTTTTACTGCAGAAAAAGCGGGATTAAAACGTTCTACATGTCCTACTTGGCCTTTTACGTTATACTTTTTTTCTAGTTCAAGAAGCTGTGCAGCTTCTTCAAAAGTATTGGTTATCGGTTTTTCTATAAAGATATGCTTCCCTTTTTCCATGGCCTTTTTGGCACAATCAAAATGGGAAAGGGTAGGGGTTACGATATCTACTACATCTACAGCTTCAATAAGTTTATTGATGTTGTCGTAATAATGGTACCCAAATTCATCCGCTACCTTTTTTCCGTTTATAGCATCGGCATCATAAAAACCGACCAATTCATATTTTTTTGATTCATTTAACAGACGTAAATGTATTTTTCCTAAATGACCTGCGCCTAATACGCCAACTCTGAGCATAAATTTCAATTTGTATCAAAAATAAGGATAGTTTCGGAGTTTTCGGGTTTCATTTAGGAAGATTAAAGTTTACGGATTTTAAAAAATGAAGGCTGACATTTAGTCGGTAGACTTGTGAGTTGAAATTTTACAAGTTAACTTTACCTTCCAAAACCAAACCATTGAGAGATACTTTAAAACATAGGGGAATGCGCAATAAGCTGGCCGAAGTATTGGTAGCTAAAGGCATTTCGGATAAAAATGTGCTGGAAGCTATACGTACCATACCCAGACATTTATTTATGGACAGTAGTTTTGAGGGACACGCCTACCAAGATAAGGCGTTTCCTATTGCGGCCGATCAAACTATTTCTCAACCCTATACCGTGGCTTTTCAATCGCAATTATTAGAGGTAAAACCCGACCAGAATATATTGGAAATTGGTACGGGCAGTGGGTATCAAACGGCAGTATTATTGCTTTTAAGGGCTAAGGTATACACTATAGAACGCCAATTGGAACTGTTCAAGAAAACCAAGATTTTCTTTAGAAAAATGGGCTATAGACCTAAAAAAATGATTTTTGGTGACGGGTACAAAGGGTTGCCGGAGCAGGCACCTTATGATGGTATCATTGTTACTGCCGGAGCTCCAGAAGTACCTAGGGCACTCATGAGCCAGTTGAAAATTGGGGGTAGATTAGTTATTCCTGTAGGTACGGACGATCAAATCATGACCTTGTTCATCAGAAAGTCCGAAAAAGAATTCGAGAAAAAGGAATTCGGTTCTTTTCGTTTTGTTCCTCTTCTGGAGAATAAGAACTAAACCACTTTTTTTTAGCTATTAAAGCTTTTCTTGATTCTGGATAGATTACGTTGAT
Source organism: Zobellia russellii (assembly GCF_044597075.1). Lineage (NCBI taxonomy): Bacteria > Pseudomonadati > Bacteroidota > Flavobacteriia > Flavobacteriales > Flavobacteriaceae > Zobellia > Zobellia russellii. The sequence goes on from NZ_CP139000.1 coordinate 418,379, forward strand.
TGTCGCGATCTTTCAGGGTTTCTCGCTTGTCATAAAGTTTTTTACCCTTGGCCAAGGCCACTTTTAATTTTGCCAAGCCTCTATCGTTTATAAATAGGTTGGTGGGTACGATGGTAAAACCAGAAGTAGTAACCTCTTTGCGCAATTTTTTAAGCTCCCGTTTGTTCATGAGCAATTTGCGTTCCGCCTTTGGCTTGTGATTAAAATGAGAAGCATGGGAATATTCGTCTATCTGCATATTGATTACAAATAGTTCTCCCGCTTCATTAAACTCACAAAAGCTTTGGGTAATGGAAGCTTTTCCTTCACGAATGGATTTTATTTCCGTTCCGGCCAAAACAATTCCCGTTACATAGGTGTCTATGAACTCATATTCAAACTTGGCCTTCTTATTCTTTATGTTGATGTTCTTCTGAACCATACCGCAAAAATAGTGAAGTTCCCTAAATTATAGACTAATTCATGGGTATAGATATTTGATAAGGGCATATTAAAAACTTATACCGCTTTTCTCTGTGCCGTCAAAAAAGAAGATTACCGTTCTTTAGGACAATTACAGTTAATGTGAAGTCTTTGCGAAGTAGCTTGTTGGCCAACTATTTGTACAATAAAAAGACTTCCGTTATCGGTATCGTCCATTTCATAATATAGGTCTATGCCTATCATTTGGTTTACAAAATCAGGAGTGGTGTTACTATGGCCAACAACAAGAACGTTCTTGCCAAGATTGTCTTTTTTAAACTGCTCTATGTTTACGTTCTGAGGTTCGTAATACTTTACGTCAAGCTCTTTTTTTACGGCCGTTGGTGCGGCGGTCATAGAAGTTCTTTCGTAATCCGTGGTGTAAATAATATCTAGATCAACATCTTTTAATATCTCTGCCCAGTGCATAGCTCTTCCCAAACCGCGTTGGTTTAATTCCGGATCTACATTTTCAGGGTCCGTACGGTCTTTTTCTGCATGGCGAATAAAATAAAAAGTAGAAACTACACCATTTGTGTTGGTATCTTGATTAACTTTTGTATCGTCTTTACAACTTACAAAAATTAAGGCTGTAAGGATAATAATATATAAGGATTTGATCCGTTGCATAATAGGTAATAGTTTTTGGTTGAAAACTCTTGCATAATTGTTAACTAAATTTAGACAAAAAAAGTATGTAGGAATACTGGTTTTTGTTTTTTTGTAATCATGCTCAGAACTCTATACACATTTCTCTTTTTATTGTCTGTTTTGGTTCTGCGGAGTCAAGAGTCTCGTTTGCCTGCAGACTTAAGGCAACATAACTTAACAACGTACAACGCCAGTTTATTTAATCCCGCATTTTCTATGGATAGGAACAATGCCAATTCTCTGGCCTATTGGGTGCGTTGGCAGTGGCAGGCAATAGATGGTAATCCTACTACCCAGTTTTTAAATTACACTAGAAAATTAAATGGTAAGTCTGCGGTTGGCGTGGCATTCTTTCAGCAAAATACAGGTGTCTATTTTGATACGGGCGGGGTCATTAATTACGCGCACAGTTTTAATCTTAATGAAAGTGTAAAACTTTCGGTAGGGGCAAACGTATTTGGTTTTGTGCAGTCTCTTGCTGATGACCGTTTTACGGTAAATCCTGATTTTCCATTATTACAATCAGCTCCAACGGATGATTTTATACTACAGGTGGCACCAGGGGTGAGTTTGAGTGTGGAGCGACTTACATTAGGTTTTGCTTCCGAAAATTTAATCGATTTTAATTTTACCGAAAAAGAAGCGAATACGGAAAAAGAGGATAAGGTCTTTATGGGGATTGTTTCCTATGATTTTCCGGTAACTTTAGGTGCGGCACAAAATTCATTTATACGTCCGTCTATGTATTTGCGTACCATTCCCGGTGAGGCCAATCAAGTAGGTTTTAATGCATTATTGAACACGAATAAATATTGGGGACAATTAGGCTTCAACAATTTTTATGGATATGGCATTGGAGCGGGAGGCACATTTTTTAACCATTTGTCCTTAGGTGCGTTGGTAGAATTTGGAGCAAGTTCATCCGTGAGTTCCGAGCCTTCTTTTGAGTTGATGGCGGCTTACTTTTTTGGAAAGCCAGAGGAACGTCATAAGATGGTGGGGGCTGTTGATCTAGAGGAAAATGAGCTCGATCAAATAGAGTCAGAGACTATTGCCGACGCTGAAGAGGAAAAGAAAAATGAAGCTGTAGCCCAAGAATTGGAAAAAGCTGCGGAATTGGCTGAAGCTTCAAAAGATGAAGAAAAGCAGGCTAAAAAAGAAGAAAAGGAGCGTCGCAGATTAGAAAAAATTGCCCAAGATTCCATAGCTAAATCTGAAAAAGAACAAGCCTTAGCATTAAGAAAAGAGGAAAAACGACTTAAAAAGGAGGCTACCGAAAAAGCCAAAGAAGAGGAAGCACTTGCCCAAGCAGCAGAAAAACAAGCAGAAGAGCAAGAAAGTGTAATGGCTGAAAAAGCGAAAGCAGCAGAAGTTGCCAAAGCTGAACAAGAGGAGCAAAAAAGAAGACTGGACTCTATTAATAACGCCAAGGAAAAAGAGGCACTTGCTGCAGCCGAGAGTGTTGAAAAGAAAAGACGAGAGGCCGAAGCGGAAGCTCAAAAAGTAGCTCAAGAAAAGGCAAAACAAGAGGCGCTTGAAAAAGAGAAGGCGGCTCAAGAGGCTAAGCTAGCACAACAAGAAGAGGTGGTTGTTCCTAAAAAAGGTGAAAAATACGAAGAAGTAAAAACTGAGGATGGGCTAGAACCGGGGTACTATTTAATTGCCAATGTTTTTGGGACCAAAAAGTATTTTGATGCTTTTATGGCGGATATGAAGAAAAGGGGACTTCAGCCTAAATCTTTTGTGCGTAGTAAGAACAAATTCAATTACGTCTACTTAGGGCGCTATAACACTATGGGACAGGCTAGGCAGGCTAGAGATAGTAAGTTTGATGGTAAGTTTACAGGCAACACTTGGATTTTTAGAGTAGTTGGCAAGTAAGAAGATAAAAAAACCGAGGAATACTGGTTGGTTAAACTTTAAATCCTACTTAAAATTGAATAGGAGGTAACAGCTATTAAACTTCTAAAAGATTTAAGAAAGCTATGAATGGTAGGTGTAAAACTTTACTTCTTAAGTTCTTTCTTTATGAGCACCTCTAAATAAGCGATGGTATTGGTTAGGTACTTTTTATCAGTGGTCATAGTGGCCATGGCAATTGCACCTTGAATCATAGTAAAAAGTTGTTTGGCAAATTGCAGCGGAGTAACGGGAAGGTGTAGTTCATTATTCTTAGAACCGTTCTCAAGCACTAAGGCTATCTTGCCTTCCATTTCTCTAATAACTTCTTTGTTGGCAGCAACCAATAATCTATTGTTGTGCTGCGCATCAACCCCGGTATTTAAAATAGGGCATCCGCCCATGCTCAGGGTAAACGAGTCGTAGTTTCTATAAAAATCCGTGAGTTTAAAAAGCTTGTCAAGAGCATTGTTTTCTTCCGCAAGAACTTCATCTACTTTTGATAAGAGTAAGTTGCTGTTGTATTGATAGGCAGATAAAGCTAAAGCTTCCTTATTTTCAAAATTACCATAAATGGCCCCTTTGGTTAATCCTGTAGCTTCCGTAAGGTCGCTCATACTGGTTCCGATATATCCGTGTTTGTTAAAAACGGAGGCAACAGTTTCAATAATAAAGGCTGTAGTTCTTTCGGCTTTCGTAGACATAATGGTACAGTTTTATACGAAGATAAAGAAATTATATACTGTATGGTATATACCAAAGAAAAAAAAGCACCCTTTTTCGGGTGCTTTTAAAAACAAGTCTATTTTAAGAAAAATATACTTACTCTACCAGTTCATCTTGATTTCTAAAGACCAGTTCGTCATTAAAGGAATCAATAAGAACAATACTATCCGCTTTTATATTTCCGCTCAGGAGTTCCTTTGAAAGGTTGTTAAGAACCTCTCTTTGTATGACCCTTTTTATGGGACGGGCTCCGTACTGTGGGTCATAACCCTTGTTGGCTAGGTAATTAACGGCTTCTTCGGTAGCATCAATTGTTATATGCTGCTTTGCAATAGTTTTCTTTAAGCTGTTTAATTGTAGTCTAACAATTTTGGTAATATCCTCTCGGCTAAGCGGGGTAAACATGATAATGTCATCTATACGGTTAAGGAATTCAGGACGAATTGTTTTTCGCAACAATCCTAAAATCTCAACTCGTGCAGCCTCGGTGGCGCTATAAGGGTCTTTGCTGTTTTCAAATTTTTCCTGAATTATAGTACTGCCCATATTACTGGTCATTATAATAATGGTATTCTTGAAATCTGCAACTCTACCTTTATTGTCCGTTAATCTTCCTTCGTCCAATACTTGTAATAAAATATTGAATGTGTCCGGGTGTGCCTTTTCAATCTCGTCAAGCAGAACCACGGAATAAGGTCTTCTTCTCACGGCTTCCGTTAACTGGCCACCTTCATCATAACCTACGTATCCTGGAGGTGCTCCAACCAATCTACTTACTGAGTGGCGCTCTTGATATTCACTCATGTCGATACGCGTCATTGCATTCTCATCATCAAAAAGATAAGAGGCCAATGTTTTTGCCAGCTCCGTTTTACCAACTCCTGTGGTACCTAAAAATAGGAAGGATCCAATAGGTCTGTTCGCATCTTGTAATCCGGCACGACTTCTTCTAATGGCGTCGGATACGGCCTCAATGGCTTCGTTCTGGCCAACTACTCTCTTGTGAAGGACCGTTTCCAGCTTTAAGAGTTTTTCGCGTTCACTTTGTAGCATCTTGGTTACCGGAATGCCGGTCCATTTTGCCACGACTTCCGCTATGTCTTCACTGGTAACCTCTTCTTTTATTAAAGTATCGCCTAGCTGTTGTTCATCCAATACTTTTTGGAGTTCCTCCAGTTTTTCTTGTGACTCTTTAATTTTTCCATAACGTAGTTCCGCAACTTTACCGTAATCTCCATTGCGCTCCGCACGTTCCGCCTCAAGCTTAAACTCCTCAATATCCTGCTTGGTCTTTTGAATCTCGTCTACAATCGATTTTTCGCTTTCCCACTTGGCAAAAAGCTCATTTCTGTCTTCTTTCAGATTCGCTAGATCAACGTTTAACAATTTTAGCTTGGCCTTATCGTTTTCACGTTTTATAGCTTCAATTTCAATTTCTAATTGCATAATCTTGCGGTCCAGAACATCTAGCTCCTCTGGTTTGGAATTTATTTCCATACGTAATTTAGCAGCAGCTTCATCCATCAAATCAATAGCCTTGTCCGGTAGAAACCGGTTGGTAATGTACCGTTGCGATAATTCTACCGCAGCTATTACCGACTCATCCTTGATCCGTACCTTATGGTGGGCTTCATATTTTTCTTTAATACCGCGTAGAATTGAAATAGCACTTTCCGTATCCGGCTCGTTAACAACTACCTTTTGGAAACGTCTTTCTAGCGCTTTGTCTTTTTCAAAATATTTTTGGTATTCATCCAGTGTGGTGGCACCTATGGCTCTGAGTTCTCCGCGTGCCAATGCCGGCTTTAAAATGTTAGCGGCATCCATGGCACCTTGTCCACCACCAGCGCCAACCAACGTGTGAATTTCATCTATAAATAAGACAATGTCCCCATCTGATGAAGTCACTTCTTTAATGACCGATTTCAATCGCTCCTCAAACTCTCCTTTATATTTGGCACCGGCAATCAAAGCCCCCATGTCCAAAGAATAGATAATTTTATCTTTAAGGTTCTCGGGAACGTCGCCTTGAACAATACGGTGCGCTAAACCTTCGGCAATTGCCGTTTTACCGGTACCCGGTTCACCAACCAACATAGGGTTGTTTTTGGTTCTTCTTGATAAAATTTGAAGAATACGACGGATTTCTTCGTCGCGTCCAATTACCGGGTCCAATTTGCCACTGTCTGCTAACTGGTTAAGGTTACGGGCGTATTTATCCAAGGAGTTATAGGTGTCTTCCGCACTTTGAGAAGTTACCCTTCCTCCTTTACGCAGTTCTTCAATGGCTGCTTTCAAATCTTTTTCGGTAGCTCCTTGGTCCTTTAATATCCGAGCTATTTTACTGCTGGATTTTAAAATGGCCAATAAAAGATGTTCAATGGAAACAAATTCGTCATCCATCTTTTTAGCAATGGTACTGGCTTCGTTTAAAGTTTTCCCTGCTTCTCTGGACAGGATAATATCCCCTCCCGAAACCTTAGGGAAGCTTTTCAGTTCCTTTTCCAAGATTTGTTGTAGCAAGGAAACGTTAATATTTAGTTTCTTCAGTATAAAAGGAAGTACGTTCTCATCTACCTCCCAAATTGCTTTGAACAAATGTTCGTTTTCTATCTGCTGGTGGCCCAAGCTTTGAGCAAGCTGTTGAGCTTGCTGAATGGCCTCCTGAGATTTTGTGGTGAAATTATTAAAGTTCATATGTATATTGTTATCTGTTGTTATTGTTTATTTTTGACTGAAATAGGTCAACAATCTTACCAATGTAAGACACAGGACAAAATGTCGCTTATTGTAATAAAACAAAGGACATTTAGTCAGTTGTAAGGTTTTGGAGAACGTTAGACTGATACTATAAAAATACAAAATGGGTCTCTTTAATAATTTGTTTGGAAGTAAAAATGAAGGTGAAGAAAAAAAGGAAGCTAAAATTCCTTGGATAGCACTTACTTCTCTAGAGCAATTAGATGAAATTGAAAGGAAGTCTTTAACAAAGCCTCAAGTAATATTTAAGCATTCTACTACTTGCGGAATTAGCCGGATGGTATTGAATATGTTTACTCAGAACTATGCAGTAGAAGAGGGGCAGATGGACTTTTACTTCTTGGATTTGCATAGTTACCGTCAAGTTTCCGATGAAACCGGCTATAAATTTCAGGTTATGCACCAATCGCCTCAGTTGTTGGTGATAAAGAATGGCGGGGTAGTAGCTCATGATTCCCATGGCGCTATTACGGATATCAACTTAGAAAAATACCTTTAAACCCACCCGTTATAAGGGAGTGGTTTAAAGGTATCTTCAAGATTAAATATCTAGAGTTTATTAGCCTTTCTTTTTGGCCTCAAAAGGAGGTAAAAGCGTAGTTCTAACTTCTCCAAAACCAATACGGATATCTTTGTTGGAGCAATATCCTTTCATAATTACGGTGTCATTATCTTGAATGAACGTGCGTTCTGAGCCGTCGTTCAATTGTACCGGCTTGGTGCCTTGCCAAGATAGTTCTAACATGGAACCGTAGGAATTGGGGGTTGGGCCAGAAATTGTTCCACTTCCCATCATGTCTCCACTATTCACCTTACAACCGTTTACGGTGTGGTGCGCCAGTTGTTGGGACATGGTCCAATACATATATTTAAAATTGGATTCGGAAATGGTAGTTTCGGTACCGTTTTCAGGAGCTAAAGCTACTTCTAAGTTAATGTCGTAACTATGTCTTTTCTTTTGCTGCAAATAGGGTAGAGGAGTAGGGTCTTGTTTTGGACTGTCTACTTTAAAAGGCTGAAGAGCATCTAACGTTACAATCCATGGAGATATAGATGACGCAAAATTTTTGGCTAAAAATGGTCCAAGGGGAACATACTCCCATTTTTGAATGTCGCGCGCACTCCAATCATTAAAAAGTACCATTCCAAAAATATATTCTTCTGCCTCGTCTACGGAAATAGGTTCACCTAAGACATTGGTATCCGTGGTAATGAAAGCCATTTCCAATTCAAAATCTACTAAACGAGAAGGCCCAAAAACAGGAGTTTCCGCCCCTTTTGGCATGGTCTGCCCCATAGGTCTATGAATGGGGGTGCCGCTAGGGATAATGGTAGAGCTTCTTCCGTGATATCCTACAGGAATGTGAAGCCAGTTAGGTAACAGGGCGTTATTAGGGTCGCGGAACATGGTACCTACGTTAGTGGCGTGTTCTTTACTGGAATAAAAATCCGTGTAATCGCCTACTTGTACGGGCAATTGCATTTCAATTTCATCCATAGAGAAAAGCACTACGTTTTTATGGTCTTCGTTATTTTTTAGGGTGTCATTAGAAACTTCAAATATTTCACTAATACGGTTACGTACTAACCTCCAGGTCTTTTGACCATCCGAAATAAAATCGTTCAATGTATCCTGAAGAAAAATATCGTCCGTAAGGGGTATATCATTAAAATAGCCAAGTTGGTGCAAGGCACCAAGGTCAATGGCGGTATCTCCAATACGGGTTCCTATGGTTATGATATCATCACGAGTGAGAAAAACACCAAAAGGAATGTTCTGGATAGGGAAATCTGAATTATCGGACACGGGAAGCCATGTTCTCTTTGAAGGGTCATTGGCATGTATGGGCATAGCAAGATTGTTAATTTATATTTGATAAATTCTTGATCAAATATATTGTTTTATGAGTTTTAACAAGGGGCAATTCGTACTTTTGCATCTCAATTTAACAGAATATTTGCTTATGCAACGAGACAATCAGATTTTTGAACTAATAGCAGAGGAAAGAGAACGCCAAATAAGCGGTATAGAGCTTATTGCCTCTGAGAATTTTACAAGCCCACAAGTTATGGAGGCTGCGGGGTCAGTACTAACCAATAAATATGCCGAGGGATATCCCGGTAAGCGTTATTATGGTGGCTGCGAGGTAGTTGACAAAATAGAACAACTTGCAATAGATAGAGCTAAGGAATTATTTGGAGCGGCATATGCAAATGTTCAGCCTCACTCCGGTTCGCAGGCAAATGCGTCAGTGTACCACGCTTGTTTAAAACCAGGGGATACCATTCTTGGATTTGACCTTTCTCATGGAGGACATTTGACCCACGGTTCGCCGGTGAATTTTTCTGGTAGATTGTACAACCCTGTTTTTTATGGCGTTGATAAAGAAACAGGTATGCTAGACTATGATGTTATTCAAGAAATAGCAACTAAGGAAAAGCCAAAAATGATTATAGCGGGGGCTTCTGCTTACTCTCGTGATATAGATTTTAAAAGATTTAGAGCAATTGCAGATAGTGTTGGTGCTCTTTTGTTGGCTGATATTTCTCATCCAGCGGGGCTTATTGCAAAGGGCATTTTGAGTGATCCAATTCCTCATTGCCATATTGTAACAACAACTACGCACAAAACTTTAAGAGGACCACGTGGTGGGCTTATTCTAATGGGTGAGGATTTTGATAATCCATTTGGTATAAAACTAAAGAACGGAAATCTTCGTAAGATGTCCGCATTGTTGGATTTAGCAGTATTTCCAGGAAACCAAGGAGGTCCTTTGGAGCACATTATAGCGGCTAAAGCAATAGCTTTTGGAGAAGCTCTTTCTGATGATTTCCTCAATTATATGATCCAGGTTAAGAAAAATGCCGCTGCAATGGCGGCTGCTTTCGTAGCTAAAGGGTATAATATCATTTCTGGAGGCACGGATAATCACATGATGCTTATTGATTTAAGAAATAAGGACATTACGGGTAAGGATGCCGAAAAAGTTTTGGTAAAAGCAGATATTACTGCAAACAAAAACATGGTTCCTTTTGATGATAAATCGCCTTTTGTTACTTCTGGAATTAGATTTGGAACAGCTGCCATAACTACTAGAGGTCTTAAAGAAGCTGATATGAACGTAATTGTTGACTTGGTTGATGAAGTTTTGACCAATGCCGAAGATGATGCAAAAATTGAAGCTGTCAAGGAAAAAGTAAATGCCTTAATGAGTGGAAGAGAACTTTTTAATGTTTAGTTCCAACTTCTCAAAGCATAGCAAATAATCAATATAATCCCATCCCCCAATCTACTCAATTTATTGAGTAGAAAATGGGGGAATTGATTATTTTGGGGAATGGGCAGCTTATATTACTGTCATTTACCTCAAAAAACTTGTTTTAATCAATGGTTAAGCATAAATAGGTCACCGTGTTCTATTGTAGAGCTTTTTAAATCGTAGATGACAGCATCATCCTCAGATTCAAAATAAAGACCCCAATACTGAAAATAGTCTTTCTTGGTATTGTTATCTGCCTCTATATTCTGTATAAGAATTTCGTTTCCTTCATTGTTTTCTTCCTCAAAAACAGGAACATAGATTTCATAAGGTGTTTCTGTTAAACCCTTGCTGAAATGCACATAGTGCTTACATATTTCGGAAATAATCTTGTCTAATTGCTCAGGAATACTATTATCATAAATCTTGTTGATGATAATAGCGGTGTCCTTTAGGAAAAAGGTAAACTCTTCAATATCTACTGTGGAACCACTTTCTTTTACAAGATTGTTGAGCAATTTTATAAAAGAGGTTCTTCCAGGTTTAAAATTGCCCCAAGTACCTTTATTAAAGTGAAATAACATCTCTACCAACGAAATATTACAGTTTAGCTCAATGGCTAAATTGGTTTTTTCATCTTTATTGGTATAATTTAAAATGGTAGCATCTGCAAAAAACAATTTTTCCAAACTATTTGCGAAAGACTCCATTCCTTCCATTTGTGAATTTGGAGTATAACCATTGGAATGGTTGTTCCTAAAACTATCGTGGTATAGTGGCATATGATGTAGTTATACACTTTGTGCCAAAGATAGTTTTCAGTTCTGTTTGAACTTTAAAGAAAAACCCCATAAAAACTGGGGTTTTTTTGTTTTAAGAAAATAAACTAATGTGTAATTTATTGTTATTCAACAATGTATCTGTTATTTGTTAAATAAACCCACGTTTTCTGGCTTCTTCAATAAGAGCAAAGTCGTTACCGTTTTCAACATTGAAGATTACTTTCAACTGTCTTTTTCGGTTTTCAACGGTTGTGCTGGATGCTGCAACTAAAGAAGAGATATCCTTGGTTTTGGTTCCTATTGATAATTGATACAATATTTTTTTATCACGTTCATCAATTTGGTCTTCGTTTGCCATTTTTCTGCGTATGGCCTGCAATGCCGCTGCAGTGTAATAAGGAGGATTTTCAATAACCGTTCGTACCATATCTTGCAGCGTCTTTTCATCAACTTCGGATTTTACCATATATCCATCAGGATTTACAGTCTTTAGTACGTTGTTAATATGGTAGCTGTCACTAAAAGAAGAAAGAAAAACTACTTTAGAAGAGGGGGATATTTTTCTAACCAAAACCCCAAGGTCTACTCCACCTCTTTCTTCTTTAGCGCTATCCGGAAACATTTGGATGTCCAATAATACTATATCATAGGGCATGCGGTTTGCGGAACTTTCTATTTCTGCTTTGCCTTCATGATAACTAGGAGCAATATTTACGGTTACTTTGTACTTTTCAAAATCACACCCTTCAATGGTATACTTGTAACCTAGAACAATCATCTCATGGTCATCAACAGCTAATATTCTAATTAAATTATCCATAATTTCTTGGTCAGTCTACACTTAAAAAAAAATGCTTCTAACTAATTTCTTTTATTTAAAGGCACTTCCAATGTAACAGTGGTACCCTTGCCAGGTTTACTCTTAATCGTGTACGTTCCCTTTATTTTTTCAATTCTAGACGAGATATTACGCAAACCTATACCTTTTTTTCTGGAACTTGTTTTGAAGCCTTTTCCATCGTCTATGATTGTGGCCATAAAACCAGAATCTGTTTTACTAAGTTCCAAAATTACGTTTTTACATTGGGCATGTTTAACACAATTTTGTAAACTTTCCTGAATCATCCTATAAACATTAATTTTTATGCTTGCCCCGAGCGAATCCCAGTTAAAGGTCTCATTATAAACAAACTTATAGTCAAAATTGCCTGTAGCTTGGACGGTAAGCAATAAATCTTTTATAGAGTGTATAAAGTTTGGAATGTTTTGGTAGGCGGCATGGCTTAATTCATGTGAAATAGAACGGACCTCTTTTTCTACCTCTTGTAATGCGTCTATTGCTTTCTTTCTTTCAGAAATAGCCTCTTCTTCTGTTCTTTTGTTGAGACCTGTAAGTACCATGCGTGCTCCTAACATTTTACCTAGCACGCCATCGTGAAGCTCTTCCGATATCCGTTTTTGTTCAATTTTTTTTCCTTCTTCTAATTTTTCCTTTTGGGTAAGCATTAGATTAAAAATCTCCTGGTTTGCGGCTTGCTGTTGTTGTTGAAAACGAAGTTTTTGGTTTTTTGACCTTTGATCTAGAATGATGTAGGACATAAGTCCTAGCAGTAATATGGATACCGCTACACCGGTCCATAATTGTTTTTGTCGTGATAGTATTTCGTTTTCAGCTATAAATTCATCTGTCTCAAAACGTATACGGGCAAACTTATTTCGTGCTTGTCTTTCTACCTGCTGTAAACTGTCATTTAAAGAAATGTATTGTTGCGTGTAATAACTAGATTTTTCAGGTTCTAATTTAGCCAACAGTTGCAAACTCTTTAAAAATCGATCATTATTACTTGCAATTTTGGCATAACCCATAGCTTTTTTTGCTTGGGTTATGGCTTGTACAGTGTCTTGTTTACCTAAATAATAATCAGCAAAACAGTAGTAACTTCTTGAAATATCTTGAATTTCACCAATGCTATCTTGAATCTTTATGACCTTTTTGAAATTGGAAGATAGGTCCGATTTAAAATTAACTTTGGCTTTACTATACGTAAGATTATTTAGCGCCATGGCATATAGCGAGGGACGTTCCGTAGAGAGATTTTTGTCCTTTAAAACTTCTTCAAAATAGGGGATGGATTCTTTGTAGTTGCCCTGTTCCAAATAAACAACTCCAATATTATTATTAAGGCTTAGCAGATAATTATTTGGGGCGTCTATTTTCATTTGATATTGCAGAGCTGTGTTATAGTAATCTAACGCCCTATCAAACTCTTTTAGTTCTTTGGTAATTGAACCTAAATTATTGTAACAGAGGTACAGTCTTTTGTACTCTTCTAAGGGTTTTAAGATATCAATAGCCTTTATAGTGTTTATTTCACTACCGGTATAGTCTTTAATGTCTGCTTGGGTAACAGCCATATTGTAAAGCATACGTGCAGATTCATAATCCATATCAAGAGCTTCGTATATTTTTTGCGCTTCCGAGAAGTGAAGATAAGCACTGTCGGCTTTTGCATACAATCTATGAAAATCGGCCAAATCCCAATTGGCTTCGGCTAACGTTATGCTATCATTCAGTAGTTTGGATAACTCTAAGGTTTGTTGATTTGCTCTTCTAAAGTTTGTAGAGTCTTTAAGTACTAAATATCTAAGTGCAATTTTAGAAATCAGTTTATTCTTTAGAGAGTCATTCTCTATTTTATTGGTATGAGTTTCAGCTTTTTCAAGGAATAGTAGATGTTCGTTATGTGAAAATCTTGAGTTAGAAGAACTGTCTATTAATGAGAAAATGGAGTCTGCTTGGGTAGAAATTTGGTTATTACTAAGTTGGTTGTTTTTATTGTTGCATGAAACAAATACAAGAGCTAGCCAGAAACAACTTATAAAAAAAACTGACTGAGAAGGTCCATATTTGAAAGAAAACATGCGGAAAAATTCAGGTTAAAAAAAAGCCTTAAAAATTAATTTAAGGCTAAGATAATCTATTTTGATTGCATATTATGAACCACGTCTGTCAGTTGGTACATCGTCACCGTCTACTGAAGAACCGCGTCTGTCAGTTGGTACATCGTCACCGTCTACTGAAGAACCGCGTCTGTCTGTTGGCACATCGTCACCGTCTACTGAAGAACCGCGTCTGTCGGTTGGCACATCGTCACCGTCTACTGAAGAACCGCGTCTGTCGGTTGGCACATCATCACCGTCTACTGAAGAACCACGTCTGTCGGTTGGCACATCGTCACCGTCTACTGAAGAACCGCGTCTATCGGTTGGCACATCGTCACCGTCTACTGAAGAACCGCGTCTGTCTGTTGGAACATCGTCACCGTCTACGGAAGAACCACGTCTGTCTGTTGGAACATCGTCACCATCTACGGAAGAACCACGTCTATCGGTTGGCACATCATCACCGTCAACAGAAGAATCAACATTTACATCATAAGCTGAATCTGTTTCGGTTTCACATGAGATCACTCCAAATGACATAATCGTTAATGCTAAAATGCTTGCTACTTTTTTCATAATTAAACCAGTTTTAGGGGGTTGTTGTTATTTCTTACACTGCTAAACTATTATTGTTTAACAGCATATTAACTAACTGAAAAAATGTAGTAGTAAAAGCACCAGTTTTGAGAGTAAACGGGTGAGTTTCAATAGAATTTAATTAATTAAGGGCTGAAATTGTGTTTTTTGACAATAAATCTTTAAGACCATCAATGTTCTGTCTATAAGATTTAGAAAAAGGCAACTGCATTTTTGTTTGCTTTAAAGTGCAGTAAGATTTGCCATAGCTAATACGAGAAATAAAGTTGGTGTTCACAATATAACTCTGGTGTATTCTCACAAAATTTTTAGGCAGTTGATTTTCGAAGGTTTTTAACGTTTTGTAGGCGTTATTTATTGTTCCGTCCTTCATAACAAACTCTGTAGAATTGTTGTCTGCCTGAAGATAAAGAATGTCGTCTGTATTTATATACTGAAAATCTCGATATGATTTTAAGCAAAGGGTTTGGGGTTCCGCTTTTGCAGGTACTTGCTTTTTAAGACGTAGTATAGATTTCCTAATATCAAACTCATTATGAGGTTTTAGCCAATAATCAAAAAAACCGTTTTTGATGGCATCGTAGGCGTAATCCTTACTGTTGGATATACCTATTATAATAGGAAGCTCATTTATATATTGATGAAGCTCCATAACCATGTGAAAATACTCGTACGCACTTTCGTTCAAATTTATGAAAACTACATCTGGAGAGTATTTTAAAATTGTATTAATGCCGTCCGAACTATTCTGTGCCAGACCGGCACAGGTGAAGTCACCATAATCCTCCAAATAGTGCTGTAATTGCAAATTTGAAGTCGCATCTGAATCTATTATGGTGTAAGTATATTCCAAGACACATTATTTTGATGCAAATTAGTGACAGTAAGTTACATAGCTATAAAGATATTCCCCACAATATTTGGGGTTTTTATAGGGAATATAAAGGTTTTATTTATATTTGAAAGAAAAAGATTACATTATTTGTGTTAAATTTTAACCAAATTGTTAATTGGTACTTATTTGAATCCATTTGGAGTGCACTCATCAGATTTTTCGTAGGTAAAAACTGAATTGTAGAATATTGATTTAAGAGATTTATTCCTGTTGAAGGGGGGCTTAACATTAGGATTGTTTATGTTTTAGTCCAATTCAGAAAATTCGTAAGCCCCTAGGTCAGGAGACTCTGTACGCTCTGTTCCTAAGATGTCCAGAGGAATAGCAAGTGCATCTGTTTTGTCTCCAATATTGAGGGCTTCGGAAGTAGAAGTTAATCTGAAGTTGTTCTTTTGGGTATCTTCAAACTCAGGCAGCCCATTAATAAAGCTATTTTTATAAGTTGTATCATCTTCAAATTGGTACAATTCTCCGGAGTTGGGTGGAATGTTGTTTTCATTCACCGTAATAAGACAAGAACTGAATAGAAAATTATAGGCATTTGAGCCATTGGAACCATGTGAAATTTCAAAATCGCCATTTCCGTCAATGATACAATTTTTAAAATCAGCTTTTATTAAATCTGCCCCATTTGAATTATTTTGCCCGTCAGGTTCAAAATTGTTTATGGTCAATGCAGCGTTAGGTCTAAAGCTCTCTGTCCAATAATTGGCAATTGTGGTGTGTGTAAATGAATAGCTTCCTCCTAAGTTGCAATAAAGAGAACTGTTCCCGGCACTACCCAAAACAAGGTTCTTAGCTTCAATATACGCTGTTTTTCCCCATAGATTTATTTTGGAGCTATTGTAAATTTGAGAGTTTTCAATGGTCAAGGTAGGGGAGGATAACGAAGACCCACCCTGGGAGAAAATACCAGTCGTAGCATTTTTAAGGGTGAGATAATTAATGGTATTATTGCTGCTGCCCGCCTCTAAACGAATCCCATGCCATTGTCCGGCCACATTACCATATTCAGGTTCCAAACGGTCTCCTTCAAAAATAACTTCGTTCTCTAATAGCTCTTGATCGGAACTCAAGGCGCCATTGATCTTCAGGCTAGCTTTAGGGCGTACTGCTATTCCGGAGTTTTGATGAAAAAACACTCGCGCGCCAGGGTCTAAAATTAGTTGCTGTTCGCTGGGAACTACGGCAAACCCGTAAATGACATAAGGCTTTTCATTGGTAAAGTGTAATTGGTCGTTTTTAAGCTCAAAGCCGGGAGCGCTTATATTATTTCCATCTGCATCTACATCAATTACGACCATTTCTTTTTCTCCTTTGCTATTTCTAGTGGGATAGAGAAATATTGCGTCTTGCACTAAAGTAACCAGAGGGATTTGTTGACTGTTGCTGCCTTGGTCAAATTGTAATATATCCGTGTATAAAAATTGATTTGTATTCTGGAGGGTTACAGTAGTTTCGATAAAAATATAGAGACTGTCTTTGGCCATTAGGGGAATGTCCGAAAAATTTTTCCCGGCAACACCATCAACATTTAGGCGGTAAGAACTTGTTTCCCCTTGCTTTAATCCGATGAAGGGGATAGAAATATCATCTTTGCTCCGGTTGTATACTTTTAAACTGTATGTACTGCTGCCAATATTGGAAAAAATAGTATCCAAAAAAACGGTGTCTTTTGAGAATTCAAGGTTTCCGTTACTTGGTGCGTATTCAAAATCTTTACGGCAAGACCCAGTGGATATAAATAAGGCAAGTAGTGCTATTGTCATTAAGTATTGCCTCATATCTTTTGTCTAAATGTCTACTTTTAAAGCTGTTTTCAAACCATTTTTTCTAATTGCGAAATTATAGATTGACAACACTGGGCTATGAACAGGTAAAAAAATCCTTGATTTCATCCGATATGCGCATAGGTCTATATGTTTCGGCATTTAATAGACACCATTCTGTACTTGATTTTACTAACAGTTCTTTGGTCTTCTTATTGCGCATTTCTACAATTCTTACAGAAACGGCACCTTTGCTTTTTTGAATGTATGTGCTCATTTCAATAACATCACCTAGAACTGCAGCACTTTTGTAGGTGATATGATGTGTCATTACCACCCAAATAATTCCTTTGCGCATTTCTTCTGGAGCAGCTTTCATCCAATGTTCTTTAGATATATCCTGCATCCATTGAACGTACCGTACATTGTTTACATGGTCAAGGTCATCTAAATCGTCTTCCTTTACGGTAATCGCTTTTTGATAACTCTGCATTTATTTTTTTTGAATTTTCACCTCAAACATCTTGTCCCATTCTTTCCCGGTAACAAAAAACGTTTTCCTCTCCGGATGATATGCTATACCGTTTAAAACATTATCCGTATCGCTCCATGTAGCGTGGTGTGTAACCTTGCTGCTAAGCCCACCAAAATTGATAACGCCTTCAATAGCACCGCTATTGGCATCAATAATCATAACACTTGGTTTTTGGTATACATTGGCATATATTTTTCCATCTACATATTCCAATTCGTTGGCACTGTCATTTATAGATTTGTTGGTCACGGTTTCTATATGACCTTCTTCAACCAAAGTTTCCGGGTTTAAAAACCATATTTTTTCTGTGCCATCACTTTTAAAGAGTTTTTTTCCATCGTTTGTCAATCCCCAGCCTTCTTTACTTTCTCCAAACTGAAAATTGTCAATTTTATCCAAAGTCTTTAAATCATAGATAAAGCCAAGACCACTGCGCCACGTAAGCATGTAAATTTTATTGTTGAGAATAGTAATGCCCTCTCCAAAATAGGTTTGGTCCAAATCTACCTGTTGTAATACTTTGCCTGATTTAAAATCTACTTTTCGTAAAGAGGATCTTCCTTTTTTTCCTGTGCTCTCGTAAAGTGTATCGTTATAAAATTCAAGACCCTGTGTATAAGCTTTGTTATCGTGGGGGTACTCGTTTAGTATCTCGTAGGTGTAAATTTCCGGAGCATTTGGCGCCAGGAGTTTTAAATGCTTGGAAATCTCTACTGAGGCATCGTCATAGGAAACGGTTGCCGTAATTGTTTTGTCTCCTAAATGGGGCATGTTCAGTGAAATTTTGCCATCATTAACGGGAACCTCTTTACCATCAATTGCATACGTAACACTCTCAATGGTTTTATTATTTTTGTTTTTGATGGAAACCGCTACATTTTGTTTTTGCTGAAAGCTTTTACTGTTTCCTTCTAGTTGAATTTCGAATAGGGAAGAGGGAGAATTATCACCTCCACAGGCCATAAAAAGCATTAAAAAAAAGCAAAACGGGAAAAACTTTAAAGTTGTCATTACAAGATTAAATTTGGTTTAGCCTGATTTACAGGCATTTTTTAGTTGCACAAAAATAGCGAACTCAAAACAAATTGTTCATATAAAAATTAGAATGTAAAACGATTGCGAAAGAAACAAAAGGTTGTATATTTGCAGTCGGCAAGTCCTACACGACCAGCTCCTGTAGAATCCCCCAGGGTGGGAACGCAGCAAGGGTATACGGTTGTAGCGGTGCGATGTAGGTAGCTTGCCGATTTTTTTTGCTCTAAATTCTTCAAATTATAAGGGCATTTGTTAAGTTTCTGTTTCAGCGCTTCTTCAAGGTTTAATTTCTTTTCTACTACACTATATTATTGTTATTTTGCACCCTTATGGAGCAAAAAATAGTATTGATTACCGGGGGTTCTTCAGGTATAGGAAAGTCCATTGGGTTGTATCTCAAGTCAAAAGGGTTTAAAGTTTATGGAACTACCAGAAATTTGGCTAGGCATCAGGATTTTGAGGTATTTGACTTACTTCAACTTAATGTTACGGATAATGAGAGTATCGTTTCTGCCGTAAATCAAGTCATAGCTGCTGAGGGAAGGATCGATGTGCTGGTAAACAATGCAGGGGTTGGAATTACTGGTCCTTTGGAAGAAACGCCTCCAGATGAAGTACAAAAAGCTTTTGATACCAATGTGTATGGCCCACTTAGAGTGGCCCAAGCTGTATTGCCCCAAATGCGAAGACAAGAAGGAGGAGTGATAATAAATATAACCTCCATAGCCGGATATATGGGATTGCCGTATCGCGGAGTTTATTCCGCCACAAAAAGCGCACTTTCCATCCTCACCGAAGCTTTACGCATGGAAACCAAAGGATTTGGAGTAAAAGTTGCCACTTTGGCCCCAGGAGATTTTGCCACAAATATTGCAGCAGGACGTTACCATTCACCAGTTTTAGACAATTCGCCCTATAAGGAGCCGTATGGGAATACATTGAAGATGATGAACGAAGATGTATCTAACGGAGATGATCCTATTGCAGTTGCTAAAAAGGTTTTTGAAATCATTGAAAACAAGAAGCCCAAAGTGCATTACAACGTAGGTTCGCCATTGCAGAAATTTTCTGTGGTACTCAAGCGAATTTTGCCAGATAAAGTATACGAGAAACTCTTGCTAAACCATTATAAGTTGTAATTTTGTTTCTTGGGAATTTAAGATTCCGAAAAACTTTGTATATCTCTAATATTAAACCTAATAAACTCTAGAAAATGAAATTTTTTATAGACACAGCTAATTTGGATCAAATACGGGAAGCACAGGAACTTGGTGTTCTTGATGGTGTAACTACCAACCCTTCTCTTATGGCCAAAGAAGGCATTACTGGAAGAAATAATATATTAAAGCATTACGTAGATATCTGTAACATTGTTGATGGTGATGTTTCTGCCGAGGTAATTTCAACAACTTTTGACGAGATGGTGAAAGAAGGTGAGGAATTGGCTGAGCTACATGACCAGATTGTAGTGAAAATTCCAATGATCAAAGATGGTGTTAAGGCACTTAAATATTTTTCCGATAAGGGAATCAAAACCAACTGTACTTTAGTATTTTCTGCAGGACAAGCTTTGTTGGCAGCTAAAGCGGGAGCTACATATGTTTCTCCTTTCATAGGTAGATTGGATGATATTTCTACGGATGGTCTTAACTTAATTGCAGAAATAAGACACATCTATGACAACTACGCGTTCGAAACTCAGATTTTGGCTGCTTCTATTCGTCATACAATGCACGTAATTGATTGTGCTAAAGTTGGTGCGGATGTTATGACCAGTGGTCTATCTTCCATTACTGGACTTCTAAATCACCCATTAACGGATAGTGGTTTGGAGAAATTTTTAGCAGATTACAACAAGGGGAACTAATCTCGCTGTTTAATAAAAATTGAAAAAGGGATGCTATTTAGCATCCCTTTTTCTATACAAATATTTTATGTGTGGTAATCTAAATTAAAAAGAGGTATAGACATTTGCGAACGCATCTACAATGACCTTGTCATCTGTTATGATACACTTGTTTAATGGGTATATAATAAGTGACTTGGTCAACTCTTCAAAATCTGAAGACCGGTATTGTTTTGATTGATCCAAGCCGGACATCTCTAACATAGCCTTCCAGTTAGATTCGTTAGTTTTTATATTGATGCCTACGTAAGAATATTCAGGTTTTTTAGCAGAGAGGTGTTCAATTCTTCTTTTTATGTTCTCAAAATGCATCCTATCCGTGGCGGACCAAAAATAGAAAACCGTTTTATTGTTCTTGGCGGCAATCTCTCTCATAGTAAGTGTGGTGCCGTTTGTGCTCGTAACCGCTACATTGGGAATTTCTTTTTTAGGTTGAATGTTTTTAATGCCTTCGTACAAAGCATCTATTTCATTCATATGCCTATTGTTGTTGCTCAACTCTCTGAAACCGCTAATAAATTCTTCGTTGTTTTCTTCGGAGTCATGAACCTTCAACAAATAATCAAATGCCACATATCTAAAAAGATTGTCCTTTAGTTCTTTTTCCTGGACTAGGCTATCTATAAGGTGAAGCTTGTGTTTGTTAAAATGAAGCTGATTACGAACTACATTATTTTTTATGCTGCATGCATGTGAGCAAGTCATGAAAGACATATTACCAATATGGTTGATCATAAAATTATAATAAGGCCTTAAATAGGTTAAATCCTTATCATCAAAAACCAAATCTTTTCTGTAGTCGTAAAAATTAGAAGGAAGCTTTTTTAGTATTTCCTTTCCTGTAAGCCTTTTGTGTTTAAACGGGTATTCCTCTTTGTAGGTGTTGTAGTTGTAGTTTACACTGGCGCTAGCAATCTTAAGCTCATTTTTAGAAAGCTTGTCTTCACTTTTAATTTCGTCCAGTACATCTAACTTTAGTTGCTTTAAAGAGTCAATGCCTCGTTCAAAGTCTGTTGGATTCCATCGGTACATAGAGCGAACGGCACTTGCTTCTTCTTCATGTGCCAAAAATACTTCTAAAAGAAAATTGTTGAGTTCTTCTCCGTCTCCTGAAAATACCAAAGATTCATCAAAGTCTGATGTATTTAGGCGAACCACTAAGCTGTCTCCTTGCTCTAAGTAGACATATTGTAATTCCGGGTCATGATTAAAATGGTACAGGCCTTCTGAGATAGAATCCAGAGAAAAGGCAAACCGGTTATCCTCGTCCAATTCTGCCGAATCTATAACAACGTCTCCTTTTAATAGAACAATATGATTGCTGGTAGGATTAACAATTTCTCCAGAAAAAAATACAGTAGGGGAGCTTTTTTCTGCAGCACAACTTCCTAGAACAAGAAAAAAAAGATAGAGTAAATTTCTATTCATATAGGTATCGCTAACTGTGTAACGTTCAAAATTAAACAACCCTGTGGCAGTTTGCTGTTAATAGGGAGTTAAAAATGACAGGGTTGAGTTAAGGTTTAAGACAAAGTGAATGCTTTTTAAGTTTATTGGTCTAGGCCATTAAAATTCTGTATTTTTGCACGAATTTTAAAAAGAAAGCTATGCTGTCGGTATCAAATCTATCCGTACAATTCGGAAAAAGAGTCCTTTTCGATGAAGTTAACGTAACCTTTACTCAGGGTAACTGTTATGGGGTAATTGGAGCAAATGGAGCGGGAAAATCTACATTCTTAAAAGTTTTATCTGGACAAATAGAACCAACTTCGGGTCATGTAAACCTTGAGCCTGGTAAACGTATGTCCATCTTGGAACAGAACCACAACGCTTACGATGAGTCTACTGTTCTTGAGGCCGTTGTTATGGGGAATAAGCCGCTTTTTTCTATAAAGCAGCAGATAGATGCGCTTTATGCGGATTATACTGATGAAAATGCCGATAAAATTGGAGAGCTTCAGGTTCAGTTTGAAGAAATGAACGGCTGGAACGCAGACAGTAACGCTGCGGCCTTATTATCAAATTTGGGAATAACAGAAGAGTTTCATTATACCTTAATGTCGGATATAGATTCAAAACTTAAGGTTCGTGTATTACTGGCGCAGGCTCTTTTTGGAAATCCAGATGTATTGATTATGGATGAGCCTACCAATGACCTGGATTATGAAACCATCAACTGGTTGGAGAATTTCCTTGCAGATTATGAAAACACGGTAATTGTAGTTTCTCACGATAGACACTTTTTAGATTCGGTCTGTACCAGTATTGCCGATATTGATTTTGGTAAAATGAACCTGTATAGTGGTAACTATACATTTTGGTATGAAAGTAGCCAGTTAGCTTCTCGCCAGAGAGCACAACAGAATAAGAAGGCCGAAGAAAAGGCAAAAGAATTGCAAGAATTTATTGCGCGTTTTAGTGCCAACGTTGCAAAAAGTAAACAAGCCACTTCTAGAAAGAAAATGCTTTCTAAGCTTAAAGTAGAAGATATAAAGCCTTCCAGTAGAAGATATCCTGCCATTATTTTTGAAAGAGAGCGTGAAGCTGGTGACCAAATTTTGAATGTGGAAGGACTTTCTGCAAAGTCGGAAGATGGAGATTTGCTTTTCGAAAATGTGAATCTAAACTTGGCTAAAGGCGATAAAGTTGCCGTTATTTCTCGTGACTCTAGAGCAACCACGGTTTTTTACGAGATTATAAATGGTCAAAAGAAAGCTGAAAAAGGTTCTTTTCAATGGGGGATTACTACTACACAATCATATTTGCCTGCAGACAACTCTGATTTCTTTACAGAGGATATAAGCTTGGTAGACTGGTTGAGACAGTGGGCAAAGACCGAAGAGGAAAGAGAAGAAGTCTACATTCGTGGTTTTCTAGGTAAAATGCTTTTTAGTGGCGAAGAAGCTCTTAAGAAGTGTACCGTTCTTTCAGGAGGAGAAAAAGTACGTTGTATGTTAAGTAGAATGATGATGCTTAGAGCCAACGTAGTTATGTTGGATGAGCCTACGAATCACTTGGATTTAGAGAGTATTACCGCATTTAACAATAGCCTTAAGAATTTTAAGGGAACGGTCATGTTTACTACCCATGATCATCACTTTGCAGAGACGGTTGCCGATAGAATCGTGGAGTTGACCCCAAAAGGCAACATTGATAGATATTTATCGTTTGATGAATATATGTCTGACAAGACATTACGGGAGCAACGTAATAAAATGTATGACGTTGCTACGGTATAGCTTTTGTTAAACCAGTATTTTAAATGATGTAAGGGGGCGTTTTTTAAATTCAAGGACCCAAAACTTGAATTTAAAAAAGGCCCTTTTTTTGCTCAACTGGCAGGTGTTGGAAAAGTCATTTAGAATACATTAAAATGCAACAGATGAAAACCTACAATCTATTTTATGCCCTTATGGCGTTATTAGTCCTTATGGGTTGCAGCAAAACTGAGAGTGACTCACTTGGCAACGAAAAAGAGGAAGAAAAAAGCGTTCAAGCAGACTACACCTTGCTCGTTAACAACAAAGGAAGTTTAAGTGGTACATTGTTCAATGTAGAAGATGATGCCCTTACCATTAATCCGGAAAAGAGCAAATTTGCTTCCATGATGGTGCCTGATCTTTCGTTTCAAGAAAACAGTGTATTGACCACGTATCATAAAAAATCCAATTGTAGCGGTGAGCTATCAATTCACGACTTTAACGATGATAGCAGTAAAACGTACCAAGTTTTTTCAGATTTAGGAGCGTGCAGTCTTACGGCAAAGTCAATTTTACGAAAAGGAGATATGCTCTACATTGCATACGAGCTTCATGTGAGCCCTACGGTAGATGAGTTTTATGTACGTGTTTTAAACGTGTCTGCCTCAGAAACAACTTCTTTGGACGTGAAACTTGACCAAAGACCTATTGAACTGGCATATGCAAACAAACGGCTATTTGTTTTAGGCGTTGATGATAATGTTACCGATGAAAACTCTATTACAGTAATGGATGCTAATGCCAATGCTGTTGTTCATAGTAAATTGGTAGGTTTTGATGTAAGGCGAATTTTCACAAACCCGGATGATAATATTATCATTAGTTATGATGATTTGCATAGTACAATGAACAGTGTAAGTCTTGCTATAACACATACCAGCTATGGTGTTGGAAAAGAACCTAATTTCACAAAATCTGCTTCTTTGCATTTTGATACGGAAGGTAAGATGTACTATGAGATGACACCTACGGCACATAGTATATTTCCAGTAATACCGGCTATTTATGATTTTGGCAAAAACTTAACCGTGTTGTACGCTTACGAAAATTTCATGACGGAAACTCAGCTCAATTTTGAATTTGAAGTTGAAAAAACAACAATGGTAAGCTATGACGAGGAGAACAATGTACTGTTGATAGGGTACAAAAAGAAAAGCGGGGAGAACAAAGGAGGGCTCTTGCTGGTAAAGCCGGCTCCTGAACCAAAATTTTTGAACAGTATAGATGTGGCAGGTATACCAACCGCTATATTTATAAACTAAGTACACCTGTAAAAGTTTAAAGGGCATTCCATAATTTGGTGGAATGCCCTTTTTTTATGATGTATAATACACTGCTAAGCGTTGTAAAATTTACTGTTCCAAATGGCATGGTTAAAGTTTTTACCCAATGCAAAGCCATAAAAAATAGCCACCGACGCAGAACATTTGAATATAAAAAAGAAAATAATAAAAAATTGAGCGTTAGAGCTGTTCTTTGAAAATAGACCTTCAGGCACCAATAGGGCCATAAAAAAACTTAGGAGAACTATGAGCAAAATTAAGTTTACAATATTTTTAAAAGGCCACATGAGCCATTTTCTTAGGGGGTGAAGGTCATTTCCCCATTTATGAATCAGATAAAAATAGTTGTTACCTATGGGGGCGAATAATACGGGGTCGTCCTTATCCTCTAATTTAAAGAGCTTGGAAGGCGCAAGAATTCTAAAACCTTTTAATTCAATACTGTGAGCTTCTTCAATCCGCTTTATTTCTGCTATGGCCTCCGCAGGAATTTCTCCTTTAAAATAATTGGATGTTAAAAAGCGTAACCTGTAATCTACACAAATTTTCTTTATTTGCTCTACATGGTATATCCGGTTTGTTTCTAGTAAATCAAGATCAAAAGCGTTAGTAGCTGAACTGTTTTTATTTTGAAGGGTATTCCCGATTTTTTCTCTGCTTTCTATATCCCTGTTAAGAATCAGATATAATTCGCTTAGGTTTTTATGGTCCGTTTCGGGGCGTATTTTGCTCAGCTTTTCTTCTATATTAACCTTTTTGAGTAGCATAATAGTGCGGTATATCTCAAATTTAGAAAATTTAAGAGGGATGTTTGAATTCCAAAATCACAAGTATTTGTTAATAATTTGTTAAAAATTAACATAAGGAGAGGTTTAAATAAGAAGATAAATTTCATAAGTTGTAACTTGTCGAAGTATTTGAACCGTTAATCGACTACTTTAACAACTCCCTGCCTTATTTATATGAAATACCTTACTAAAGTTCTTTCTTGTGTGCTATTCTCTTCTTTTATCTCACTTACTGCTCAAGAAGGTGTAAGTAAATCAAATTCAACTTATAAAAAATCCGAAGTTGAAAAATCTATAGTTAACTCTACGGCCACTTCTAAGAATCATCAAACGCTTTTAGCGGTAATGAAGGCTACAGATTTGGAGGACTTACTTGATCATGCAGGACCTTTTACGGTATTTGCACCATCAGATTTAGCATTTCAAAAAATATCGGGAAAATCTGTTGAATATCTTTTGGATCCTGAAAACAGAAAAGAATTAAAAGACTTATTAACGTACCATATCGTTGCCGGCCATATAACTGCTTCCAAAATTTTAAAGGCCATGTGTAGGGGTGAAGGAAAAGCAACTTTTACCACGGTTCAAGGAGATATAATTACCGCAACAATGAAAGGTGTAGATATCATTCTTAATGATAGCTTTGGAAATACGGCAACCATCGTGGTGGCAGATTCAAAGCAGCGCAACGGCGTTATTCATGAAATTGATAACGTTATCCTTCCAGGGAAAATTTAAGAGCTTCTTAATTTCCCCTTTTGTTCAGTTTCTTTCTTATTACTACTAAATTACCGTAATTCGGCACCTAATTCGTTTTGGTAGGTTTTTTCAAGCTTGCCCATAATGCGGTCTATTTGCTTGTCCGTTAACGTACGTTGGCTATCTTGTAATGTGAAGCTTACAGCATATGATTTTTTGCCTTTGGGCAGTTTATCTCCAGTATATACGTCAAAAAGATTGATATTCTTCAATAGCTTTTTTTCTGTTTTTCTGCCTAGTTCGTACACGTTTTGGAAAGTAACGGAATCATCCAACAGAAGGGCAAAATCTCGTTTTACCTCAGGGTATTTGGGTATTTCACGATAGGTAATACTATTTTTCTCCGCATAGGATATAACATTGCCCCAGTTAAAATCAGCATAAAGAACCTCTTGTTTAAGGCTCATTTTTTTAAGAATCGACTTTTTAACAATACCAAAAGAAACCAATTCCTTGGCTCCAACTTTTAAGCTTAAACCTTCGGATAATGAGGTGTTGGAAGTAGGTTCTGGTGTGGCGTTGGTTATACCAAGACGGTTTAAAATATTAGTAACGATGGATTTCAAGAAAAAGAAATCGTTCACCTTATCCGTACCGGCCCAACCACCTTCATTACGGTTTCCGGTCAGATAAAGACAAAGGTGTTTGTCTTCTATATATTTAGACTTTTTCTGTTCGTAGGTTTTACCAAATTCAAACAACTTAAGGTTTAATTTCTTTCTGTTGTTGTTGTATAAAATGGTTTCCAACCCGGTAAATAACATGGAGCGACGCAAAACGGAGAGGTCGTTGCTCAACGGATTCAACATTGTTACACTTTCCTCAGGAGCATTGTCTTCCAGCATTTGTGCGTTACCCGGAGCTGTTAAGCTATTGGTCATGATTTCATAGAAACCTTGTGAGGCTAAAAAGTCTCCTATTACGCTCTGTAGCTTATAATCATCAAACTTGGAGACAAGCGCTGTTGAGGCGTTTAGTTTTGTACCAAAGTTGATGTTGTTATAGCCGTAAACACGTAAAATTTCTTCTATAACATCTACTTCACGTTGTACGTCTACCCGGTAAGTAGGTATGGAAAGCCCAAGGCCAGCTTCGGTAACACTTTTTACCTTGATGTCCAAAGAAGCTAATATAGATTTAATGGTATCCTGCGGAATTTCTTCACCTACAAGCGAGTATGTTTTTTTGAACGTTAGAAAAACCTGATGTTCATCAAATCTTTTTGGGTAAAAATCAATTATGTCCGAAGTAATGTCACCTCCAGCAATTTCCTTTATCAAAAGAGCGGCCCGTTTAAGGGCGTATTCTACATTTTCTATGTCTATACCTCGTTCAAACCGGAAAGAAGCATCGGTATTCAACCCGTGTCTTTTAGCAGTTTTTCTAATTGCTACGGGATTAAAATAGGCGCTCTCAAGAAAAATGGAAGTTGTTTTTTCTGTTACTCCTGTGTTTATTCCTCCAAAAACCCCCGCAATACACATCGGTTTTTCAGAATCACAGATCATAAGGTCATCTTCATGTAGCTCCCGCTCTTCACCATCCAATGTCATGAATTTGGTTCCGGCCGGAAGTGTTTTTACTATTACTTTTTTACCATGAATACGATCGGCATCAAAAGCATGCAGCGGCTGTCCTAAATCATGTAGTACATAATTGGTAGCATCTACAATATTGTTCATAGGGTTAATACCTATGGCGCGCAATCTATTCTGTAACCAGGTAGGAGATGGTTTAACTTTTAAATTACTTAGGGTGATACCTGCATAACGCGGTACCAATTTGCTATCATCTACCTGAACCTGTAGCTTAAGAGAACGGTTGTCTATATTAAAATGACTGATAGATGGAGTGATCAGCTCTTTGGTAATTTCTTTTTGTTTTAAACCGGCTTTTAAATCCCTTGCCACACCGTAATGACTCATGGCGTCCGCACGATTGGGAGTAAGGCCAATTTCAAAAACTTCATCTATCTCAACATCAAAAATCTCCGAACAAGGGGTGCCCGGTTTAAGTTTGGAGTCCAATACAAGAATACCTTCATGACTGGAACCTAGGCCCAGTTCATCTTCGGCACATATCATACCATGGCTTTCTTCGCCACGAATTTTCCCTTTTCCAATTTTCCAGGCTTTTCCTTCTGGGGTATATAGAGTAGTGCCAACAGTAGCTACAGGAACCTTTTGGCCCTTTGCCACATTGGGAGCACCACAAACTATATGTAACGGTGTGCCGGTACCAATATCTACGGTAGTAACTTTAAGTTTGTCGGCATTTGGGTGCTTTTCGCAAGTAAGCACATGTCCTACTACAATACCCTTTAATCCTCCTTTTATAGACTCAAAAGGAGTGATTCCTTCTACTTCAAGACCTAAATCGGTTAAAAGTTCACCTGTTTTCTGGGAATCCCAATCAAGTTTAAGAAAATCTTTTAACCAGTTGTATGAAATCTGCATCGGTAAGTTTTAGTGGCGGTAAAGATAAAACAATGCTTTAAGACATTCAATACACAGCGCTACTGAATTACTCATTTTTTTGTTGTAAGTTTTTGGCATGTATTCCGATTGTAAAAGAAAATAGGTGATAATGAAGAGATTATTGTTTTTGTGGATAGTGGTAATGGTGTTGGTTTCCTGTAGGGAAGACAAGACACAGGGGCTGTCCGAAGGTATTTGGTTAGGGAAATTGCAAGTTATAGACGGAGAAAAGCTTCCTTTCAATTTTAATCTGAAAAAAGCGGAGAGCGGCGCGTACGTAATGGAAATTTATAATGCCACCGAGGTAATAACAGTAGATGAGATTGTTATAAAGGGTGATTCCATACGCATTCAAACCCCGGTATTTGAGGGATACATTTCGGGAAAATTTAACGAAAAGCGCATAGAAGGGAACTTTGTAAAAGAAAGCTTGGAGAGGGTAGTGTCTTTCGAGGCAATTTATGGAGAGGAAGACCGCTTTTCCATTACTCAGCCAGTTTCTGTAAATGTTTCCGGTATTTGGGAAACGGAATTTAGCCCTAATACGTCGGAGAGTTACATGGGAAAAGGAATTTTTGCTGAAAATGCTGGCAAGGTAACTGGAACTTTTAGGACTACCACTGGCGACTATAGGTATTTGGACGGAGTGGTAACGGGAGATTCCTTAAAACTTTCGGCTTTTGACGGAGCTCATGCCTTTTTGTTCAAAGCTCAGATAACGGACAGTACTTTGAACGGTATTTTTTATTCGGACAATCATTTTAAGGAGCCTTTTGTAGCTAAAAGAAACGAAAGTTTTGAGCTTCCGGACGCGGACTCACTTACATTTTTAAAGGAAGGCTATGATAAATTTGCGTTTTCTTTTCCGGATGCAAAAGGAAATATGGTTTCACTAACGGATAAAAGGTTTCAGGATAAAGTTGTTCTAGTGCAAATTATGGGCTCATGGTGCCCCAATTGTCTGGATGAGACTAAATTTTATGTCAATTACTTAAATGAAAATAGGGTAGAAGACTTAGAGATAGTGGCCTTGGCGTTCGAGTATGCTAAAACAAAGGAACTTGCCTTTAAGAGTATTGAGCGTTTGAGACAGCGAATAGGAGTAGATTATCCAATTCTATTGGCTCAGTATGGTTCATCGGATAAAGAGGAAGCACAACAAAAATTACCAATGTTAAACCAGGTCCTGTCGTACCCTACCACTTTGTTCATTGATAAAAAAGGAGAAGTTAGAAAAATCCATACTGGATTTAACGGTCCTGCAACCGGAGATAAATATACCAAGTTCAAAAAGGAATTTGATGCGTATGTAAAAATGTTGGCGAATGAGTAGAAATTAAATAATGGTAGATTTCCCCAAACCAATATTCTCGTCGTTTATGCTTGGGTTTTCATCAGATTCTACAATATTTTCCGATATAAAATCGCCTACATAATCCGTTCCGTATTTACTGCTACCCAAAACATCTGTGGTAACTACCTTCTTCATAAAAGACTTGTGAACCGCAGCCACAATGGCGTTGGCTTCTTCGTTTAGATTAAAATGTTGCAACAACATAGCAGTACTTAAAATAGATGCTACAGGGTTGGCAATGTTCTTTCCTTTTGCTTGAGGGTATGAACCGTGAAAAGGCTCAAACATGGCGTTTTCGGCACCTACGGATGCGGAGGGCAACAATCCCACGGAACCAAGAATAACACTCCCTTGATCGGATAGGATATCGCCAAACATGTTATCCGTTAGAACCACATCAAATTGGCGCGGGTTGAGCATCATTTGAACTGCTGCATTATCAATAAAAAGGCACTCTAAAGTAACTTCCGGATAACTTTTTGAGATATCCGTTACCGTTTTTCTCCAAAGTCTAGAGGATTCCAATACATTGGCCTTATCCACTAAAGTCAGTTTTTTGCGTCTTTTTTTAGCGGTTTTGAACGCTAAATGTGCAATACGACTTATTTCTTCTTCGGAATAGGAGCAAAGGTCGGATGCAGTTGTACCATCTGCACTCAATGTTTTTTCCCCAAAATAAATACCTCCCGTCAACTCCCTGAAAATAACAAGATCGGTATTGTCTACAATATTTCTTTTAAGTGGAGAGTTGTCCAAAAATGCAGGAAACATTTTTATGGGTCTAATACTGGCAAAAAGACCAAGTTCTTTGCGCAAACGCAATAGTCCTTGTTCGGGCCGTACTTTAGCTTCGGGATTGTTATCGTATTCCAAGGAGCCAATAGAGCCAAAAAGAATAGCATCGGATTCTCTGCACAGTTGCAAGGTTTTGTCCGGTAAAGGTCTTCCTGATCCGGACATGGCAATAGCACCAACGGGCGCTTCAACAAGTTCAAACCTATGGTTGAACGTTTCTTCGATCGCTTTAAGGCATTTCACGGATTGGGCCAATACTTCTGGACCTATCCCGTCACCGCCAAGGAGGGCAATTTTTAGCTGCATCTAGAGAATTTTTAAAGTGCTACCTGAATAAAACCTACAAGAAAGTGATTTTAATCATAAGAAGCTAAGATTAAAAAATTTTAGGACATTAAGGCTAAAAAAAGATTAAAATATAAAAGGATCAGACCTCCAGTATATTTGCTTAGGAAATACTCTCTATAGTAATATTGCTGGCCTCAATGATTTTTGGAATATCTTGATCCGAAATTTCTTTGTGGCTATCTGCAAATTTCAAGAACTCTTGATATACCTCGTCTAGTTGAAGTTTTGTCAACTCATATCCTACTAATTTGGCCCTGTAAGCCAAAGCGGCTCTACCGCTTCTTGCAGTAAGAACAATAGAGGATTCGTTAACACCAACATCCGCCGGGTCAATAATTTCGTAAGTCTCCCTATTTTTTATGACACCATCCTGGTGAATTCCGGAACTATGGGCAAAAGCATTTGCACCCACAATAGCCTTGTTGGGCTGTACCATCATTCCCATTTTTTGAGAAACCATTTGGCTTGTGTCAAAAAGCAATTTACTGTTAATGTTCGTGTCTAGGTTTAAGCTAGGATGCTGACGTAAAATCATTACAACTTCTTCCAAAGAAGTATTTCCGGCACGTTCGCCAATACCATTAATTGTACATTCTATTTGGCGGGCACCGTTTATAACGCCGGCAATGGAGTTTGCTGTTGCCAAACCTAAATCATTATGGCAATGACAAGAAAGTGTAGCCTTATGTATTCCGGTTACATTTTCTTTTAAGTATTTCATTTTTGCACCATATTCTTCTGGCAAACAATATCCTGTTGTATCTGGAATATTTAAAACAGTGGCACCTGCCTTTACCACGGCTTCACAGACCCTGGCCAAGAACTCGTTGTCGGTTCGGCCGGCATCTTCAGCATAAAATTCAACATCCTCAACAAAAGTTTTGGCATAACTTACGGCGTCTACCGCTCTTTCGATTATGGCATCCCTATTGGAATTGAACTTGAATTTTATGTGAGAGTCAGAAGTTCCTATACCTGTATGTATACGAGGCCTTTTGGCATGTTTAAGTGCGTCTGCAGCAACTTCAATGTCTTTCTTTACCGCACGGGTAAGTCCGCAAACAGTAGCATTTTTAACGAGTTGCGATATCTGGGTAACGGATTTGAAATCACCAGGACTCGATACAGGAAAACCAGCCTCAATAATATCTACTCCTAAATAATCCAGTCGTTCAGCGATTACTAATTTTTGTTCAGCATCTAATTTACAACCGGGCACCTGCTCACCATCACGAAGTGTTGTATCAAAAATTTGTACCTTATCTTTACTCATTATATCTTGTAGTTTAGCTAACTTAGGAACTGCTTGCAATAATTTCTTTGTCTACAAATATCATATTTTGTACTGTTATATCAACATTTTTTAATAACCTTAGCCCTGTCTTTTGCCAAAACGGGTAGATTATTGTACAAACGTCTATATGTTAAGATCCAAACAAAAAATGGCAATAAAGTTCAATACGAATATATAACCAATAGAGCGAACCACCTAGTACCTGCATTAAATAGTACAACGTTAAGCTGGTTTTTTGGTTGTTTAATATATTGATAGTAAGTAAATTAAATAATATTTTTTACGATGACAAATGCGCACAGAGATGCTTTGTTCGTGCTGGTGAAATCTCTTTCAAAATCCGAAAAGCGCCAATTCAAATTATACGTGGGGCGATTGGGGGTAAATACCGATGCTAAATTCTTGGCTTTGTTCAACCTAATGGACAAGCTTAGAAAGTATGACGAAAAGGCGATTTTAGATAGTGGAATCGTTAAAAAAGCACAGTTATCTAATCTTAAAGCGCATCTATATAAACAAATTTTGGTGAGCTTAAGGTTGAATCCGGTGAACCAAAATATTCGGGTTCAAATACGGGAACAATTAGATTTTGCTACAATTCTTTATCAAAAGGGACTTTACAAACAAAGCCTAAAAATTCTTGACAAGGCAAAATCTACCGCCATAGAGAACGAAGAGAAGAATATAGCTTACGAAATAGTGGAACTGGAGAAAATTATTGAAACCCAGTATATTACCCGTAGTATTCCAGATAGGGCAGATGAGTTGGCCATACAGGCCAAAGAGCTTTCCGCACAGAATGTAATGACCAGTAAATTGTCTAATCTTTCTTTGCAGCTATACGGTATTATGTTAAAAGTAGGCTATGTTAGAAGTGATGAAGACTATAATCGTGTAAAGACTTATTTTGAAACCCATTTGCCCAAATATCAATTAAAGGATTTAGGTTTTAGGGAGAAATTATGGTTATATAAGGCACATCTTTGGTACAGTTTTTTAACCCAAGATTTTCTGTCTTCGTACAAGTATGCTACTAAATGGGTAGATCTTTTTTATGAGCACGAAGAACAAATACATCTTAATCCGGTTTTCTTTTTGAAGGGAAATCACTATTTGCTAGAGTCTATTTTTTATGTAAAATACAGTTCTCACTTTAGGGAAGTTTTAGAACGGTTGGAAGCCGTAGTGGAGAGTAAGAGTTTTCCAAAAAACGATAACATTGCGTCCTTATCATTTCTGTACATTAATGCGAATAAATTAAACCTTCATTTTTTGGAAGGGACTTTTAATAAGGGCCTGTATCTGGTTAAAATTGTTGAATACGGAATAAATAAGCACAAAGACCGTATAGATGCTCATCATATCATGGTGTTGTACTATAAAATAGCCTGTTTGTATTTTGGAATTGGCGATAATAAAACTTGTATACAATACCTGAAGAAAATAATAAATAACAAGAACTTGAAAATGAGGGAAGACCTCATGTGTTTCGCACGGGTTTTAAGTTTGGTGGCGCATTATGAGGCGGGAATGGACTATCATTTAGAAATTCAGTTAAAGAGTACCTATAAGTTTCTTTTAAAGATGAACGATCTACACGCGGTTCAAAAAGAGATGATAAAGTTTCTAAGAAACCTCGGAAACATTTTCCCCAACGAACTAAAAAACGAATTTCAAAAATTGCACACGGAGCTTAAAAAATATGAGGATCATCCTTATGAAAAGAGGGCTTTTCTGTATTTAGATATTATTTCTTGGTTAGAAAGTCATTTAGAAAACAGACCTGTGGCAGAAATTATTCGTGAAAAGGCTATGGCCGTAAAAAGATAACATTTGGGGTCCAATACTTCTTTTAACATCAAGAACTTTCTAGAAATTAACTTGGCCATGGTGCTATTAAGCACTTCTGGTCCTTTAGGTAGGTTTATAGAGCTGCCCGTACCTATAACCATTGGTATTAGATCTTTAATAGCACTTCTGCTGTTGTTTCTCTATTGCCGTGTAAAGGGAATTTCATTTGGGTTGAGTAGTAAAGATAAGATGCCGGTACTAGTAAGCGGAGTCCTTATGGGGGTGCATTGGTTGGCTTATTTTATGGCTTTACAAAAATCCAATGTGGCCATAGGTATGCTTTCATTATTTACGTATCCTGTGATTACCGCTTTTCTAGAGCCCCTGTTTCTTAAGACAAGGTTTCAGAAAATGCATTTGTTGTTGGGAGTTTTGGTGCTTTGTGGCATCTATTTCTTGGTGCCTGATTTTAGTTTTGAGAATAGTTATACCGTGGCCATTGGTTTTGGTGTGTTTTCTGCACTGTGCTACGCCGTCCGTAATTTAATACTTAAGAAACAGGTAGATACTTATCCAGGATCGGTTTTAATGGTGTATCAAATGGCAATAATTTGTTTAATGCTTGCGCCAGCTTTTTTTTATTACGAACTAGAAGCTATACCTAGCCAATGGGCGGGACTGTTAGGATTGGCGGTAGTGACTACGGTCTTTGGTCATACCATGTTCGTAAATTGTTTCAAATACTTTTCTATTACCACTATTAGTATTTTGAGTAGTATTCAACCGGTTTATGGAATCCTAATCGGTGCTTTGGTTCTATCGGAAATCCCGGCATGGTCTACTGTTATAGGTGGATGTTTGATACTTACCTCGGTTATCGTGGAGAGTGTCCGGTCGTACAGGTAAGTTTTCTAGTAAAGAAACGAAGGATGCTAATCATATTTATTCGAGTTCCTTACAGTTGAAATTCTGAATTTTCAATAAATCTATAACGGTTTTGTTTGAGCAGTTTTTGCTCTCTATGCGAAGAATATTATCGCAATCCTCTAGATCAAAATTCCAGTGAGATTCGCCAAATAAAATGTCTAAATATGGTTTTAAGTTGGCGACTTGGGTTTTGTTTTGAACGCTCGTTTTAAAAACGTGTACCATGTTTTAAAATTTAATAGGCCGGTTTGAGTAAATAATAACTGATTTTAAGAATAAGCAAGAATCAGAAAGGAACTCACGGTTGCAGTTTGCTAAGGATTTTATTGTCAATATAAAAAGTACCGAATGGAATAAAACACGCTAAAATTACTTTCCATGTCGTGGTTCGGAATTTCCAATTTTGCTCAATTCCAACGCTCAAGGTATTTATAACAAAGAGCATGAAAATAGCACCGTGAATAGGGCCTAATGATTTTGTTAGACTTGGTTCGTTAAAATAATGTTTCATAGGTGCAGCAATGAAAATAAGCACCAAAAGTGAAATGCCTTCTATGAAGCCAATTATACGTAAACGACCCACTTTTGAGTTAAGTAAATTCTTCATAATTATCTGATATAAGGTCTGTTTGCTAATGGTGAAAATGGCCATGGGATGGCAATACATATGATACATAGGGCAATTAGGAACCAAATGAGAATGGTCCGGAATTTTTCTTTATCCGTTGGTTTTCGTTTTGCCATAGCAGAACCAATAGTAATCAAGACTATTGCAGATAACATTAGAATCATGTGCAATAAGCTATAAAATAGGGCTTCAAGGTTGTTTACGGCTTCATCTAAATTCTTCCAGAAATATTTTATGATAGGACTTTGGGAGTAAAGAATAAGGCCGATTACAAGTTGAAGGTGAGCAATTGTCGCCGTCCAATGTCTAATGAGATTATCAAGTTTGGAGAATTTTAAGTTTTGAAAATAACCTCTATAGGCCTTAAAAATAGAGATGATTAGAGAAGCAAGAACAAACCATCGTATGATAGAATGATAGTACAGGAGCGATTGATACATTGGTGTTTCATTAAAATCAATGCAAATCTAATAAAAAAACATACTACATAGTATGTTTTTGTTTGTCTAAGTTATTTCAGGTGGTCTAAATATGTTTTAAGTTCCTCTAAATAAGAATGATAAATTTCTGCACTGTTAAATATTTTTCCTAAGTTACGAACGCCCCAATAGCCAGATAATATAAAATGGGCTACTTGTTTTGGGTTTGCATTTCCAGATAAAGCTCCGCTATCAATTCCCATTTGTATGCTATTTTCTAGACTTGTTTGCCATTCCATTACCAATTCATTAAGTGCTCCGGAAAATTTAGGGTTCCATGGTGTCATCTCTTGGGCTAAGTTGCTTATGGGACAGCCATTTTCAAATTGTAAGAAAGGGGTTTCCAGCAAAAGAGATTTTATTAAAGCGTAAATACCTTCTGTTGGATCTTTGGAATTTTGCAATGGGGCTAGAAATGCCGACTGTATCTCTGGCTTAACGATTTCGTTTATAATTGCTATTCCCATTTCATCTTTTGTTCTGAAATGGTAGTAGAACGCACCTTTAGTAACTTGTGTGGTAGCTATTATTTCATCAATACTGGTAGTTTGGTACCCTTTTTTATATATAAGTTGAAAGGCCTTTTGAAGGATAGTGTTACGTGTATTTGATGCTTTGCCCATAAAAGATACTAATTAGTATGATTCTGCAAAGTAACCAAAAAAAACGCTCATAAGAATAGATTTCCTTACGAGCGTTTTTTAGAATACATTCAAGTCTAAGTCTGTAAATGATAAATAGAAAGCTAATCTTATTCCTGTTGGAAATTAACTATTCTATTCATGGCTTATAAATAAAATCGACTGTAAGCTATTTAATTACTTTTTTCTTGGTTGATGCCAGGAGTAAAATTTCCACCCTGATATTGGTTGATAAGTCCATCTCCCAGTTTTTGAAATTCTTCGTTCTGAGCCATTTGACGCACTTTTACCGGGTCAAAGTTCCCGTTAAAATATAGAAAAGAGCCATTTTGATTATTGTTATTATAAATCAGGATTTCTTTTACGGCATCCCTTTTTTCACGTATGCTTACCACATTACGCTTTAGTTCATCGTTTTTTCGGTATACTTCAATAAAAGAACTACCCGTTATGCCGTTCATTTGTTTGTTTAAAAATTCGGTTTTCGCAGCAGTTGTGCTGGGAAAAGACATGTAACGCAAATCTTTGGTATTGCCAACAAGGGATTTCATTTCAGGAGAGATGCCACTAATGAGCGAGAGCATAAAACGGGGCACCCGTACGGCCGTTACATGGTCATCTTCTTTGTGGGCGTTGTAGAAAGTGTCTATTGAATTATAAGTACCGCATGAGGCAAGCAGTACAAGGCTGCAAAGGATTAGTGTTCTTTTGATCATGGTCTTGTGTTTATACAGTTAAATATACTGTTTTTAACAACAAGCGTTCCAAACTGGGTCATTAGGGGGCGGGGCCACTATTTCTAAAGCTTCTTTTTTTACTGGATGCACAAACTTTAGTTTACGGGCGTGCAAATGAATACTGGCATTGGGATTGCTTCGGTCAAAACCGTATTTTAAATCTCCTTTAATAGGACAACCTATAGCAGCCAATTGTGCCCTAATTTGGTGATGGCGACCGGTATGTAAATCTATTTCAAGAAGGAAATAACGGTCTAGTTTTTTTATCACCTTATACTCTAGAACCGCTTTTTTACTATCCGGAACTTCTTTGGAATGGGCGTAGGATTTATTTTGTTTAGGATTACGCTTCAACCAATGTGTAAGGGTATCTTGGCTTTTGTTAGGTGCATTTTTTACGATGGCCCAATAGGTCTTTTTCGCTTCTTTTTCGGCAAACAATTTGTTTAGACGGGGTAGGGCCTTTGACGTTTTTGAAAAGACCACAATACCCGAAGTGGGGCGGTCTAGCCTATGGGCCACCCCTAAATAAACATTCCCCGGCTTATTGTACTTTTCTTTTATATACAGTTTAACCACCTCGCTAAGCGGCATATCCCCGGTCTTATCGCCCTGCACAATATCTCCCGGCCGCTTGTTTATGGCAATCAGGTGATTGTCTTCGGATAGAACCAATAGATTTTTGGGGTCGGAAATAACTTTATTGGCCACTGGAGCAAATAATTAGAGTTGGTAAAACGGACTTAGTATTGCTCGTCATCGTTAGGGAAATCCCTGTTCTTTACATCGGTAACATATTGCGAAATGGCACTTCCCATTTCTTCATAGAGATTCATATAACGGCGTAAAAACCTTGGGTTAAACTCATGGGTCATACCTAACAAATCATGAATTACAAGTACTTGTCCATCTGCATGCTTACCACCGCCAATACCAATGGTAGGTATAGAAATACTTTCGGAAACTTTTTTGGTCAATGCTGCCGGAATTTTCTCCAGAACAATGGCAAAACACCCTAGTTTCTCAAGGAGTTTGGCATCTTCTATTAATTTTTCAGCTTCCTCTTCCTCTTTGGCGCGAACCGTATAGGTGCCAAACTTATAAATGGACTGCGGTGTAAGCCCTAAGTGGCCCATAACCGGTATGCCCGCATTCAATATTCTCTTTACAGATTCTTTAATTTCTACACCACCTTCCAGTTTTACGGCATGTGCACCACTTTCTTTCATAATTCTAATAGCGGAGCGGAGTGCTTCTTTAGGATCGCTCTGGTAACTCCCAAAAGGAATATCCACAACCACCAAAGCTCTTTCTATAGCACGAATAACGGAAGTAGCATGATAGATCATTTGATCCAAGGTAATAGGCAGGGTAGTTTCGTGGCCCGCCATAACGTTACTTGCGGAATCACCTACAAGAATAACATCTACATTGGCAGAATCTACAATCTTGGCCATAGAATAATCATATGCAGTAAGCATAGATATTTTTTCGCCGTGCTTTTTCATGTCCACTAAAGACTTTACCGTTACTCTCTTATATTCTTTCTTTGCCGTTGACATAGTAGTTTTGTTTTGGTGGGATAAATGTAAGGAAAATGTTGGGTTTAGAGGCTAAACGCCGTTGCCTTCTAGTATATAGAGATACAAGGGTGGATAACTTGCTAGTACTAAATGGAATATTTATTAAGTTTGATAAAACAGATAGCGATGAAAAACATTTTTAAAATACTATTTTGCCTTTTCTCATTGTCTGTTTCTGCTCAGGAAACAGAAGAAATAGCCATTAAGAAGACCATTGAAGCTTTTTTTGATGGATTTCATCAACAAGATTCGGTTCAAATTAAAAATACAGTTTCCAATACCGTAATCATGCAAACCATTGCAACGGATGAAAAAGGAAACCCACTAGTAAAGACCCAAGAGTTTTCAGATTTTTTAAAATCGATAGTCAGTATTCCCGAAAGCACAAAATTTGAAGAGGTTATAACTGATTATTCCATTCAAATAGATGGTCCAATGGCCAATGCTTGGACGCCTTATATCTTTAAAATCGATGGTGCGTTTCATCATTGTGGGGTCAACTCTTTTCAATTGGTAAAAGAGGACGAGAAAGATTGGAAAATAATCTACATTATAGATACTAGGAGAAAGGAAAATTGTAAATAAAAAGGCGGGTTGTTAAACCCGCCTTTTTTCAATCTTTACAAGGTGTCAATTTAAACTTTCCAGCCATCACGGTAGGTTCTACCTACAAATTGGTTGGCTTCTTCTAGATTGGTAATGCGCATGTTTTCGCCGTCCCATAAAAGTTTTTTCCGGGCATAGAAATCCATTTTGCCTGCACTGTCTTCTTTTCTCAACAAATAGCTTCTAATGGCCAAGTTCCCCATAAGAACGGTTTCAGTCATAGGACCGGCATAATCGAAAGAGGAAGTTAAACCTTTATGTTCGTCACTGTTAAAACCGGCTTTACAGGCATCTACCCACTTGCGCTGATGTCCGTATTCAGGTTCTTCGTTAGGCTCAGTTTCAGGACCAAAATCAGTTGTACCATCGTTCAAGTATAATTTTGGAGTAAGCGGACTACTATCGTTTATGTTGGTAGAGATAATTCCTTTTTCTCCAATGATTAGAACTCCATTATAGCTTCCTGGTCCACCTATGTCATTATTGGCCGGTATAATATCTGGGTGCGAAGGTCTAATTCCACCATCGTTCCAGGTCATTTCAATTGGAGTTTTAGTTTTTTCCGTGGCATCAAAATGAAGTGTAATGAACGAGGAAGCTGGGCAACCTTCAGGATGATAATCCGCATTCCACATTTGTGAATATACAGAACTAACACTGGCCTCGGCATCCGTAGGATACTTTAATCCTAATGTTCTAAACGGAATATCTATCAAATGACAACCAACATCACCTAAGGCTCCAGTACCATAATCCCACCAACCTCTCCAGCTAAAAGGGTGCAAGTTTGGCGTGTAAGGTTTTTCGGGTGCCGGGCCTAGCCAAAGGTTCCAATCTAGGCTATCTGGTTTTAAACTAGGGTCGGGAGCTTGCATGGCACCACCTTGCGGCCATACAGGACGATTGGTCCATACCTGGACTTTGGATACGGCACCAATAGCGTCATCATCTATCCATTTTTGAACCATACCTAAAAGCGGATTGGAACCTCCTTGGTTTCCCATCTGACTTACAATTTTGTTGTCCCGTGCCATTTGGGTCAGGATTCGCGCCTCGCGTATGTTATGCGTCATGGGTTTCTGTACGTAGACATGTATGCCTCTTTCCATAGCATACGCTGCAGCTGGGCCGTGAATGTGATCAGGTGTAGAAATGGTAACAGCATCAATACCCTTTTCTTTATCCAACATTTTGCGGTAATCGGCATATAGCTTCGCCTTTGGAAAATTTTCTACGGATTTTTTGGCAGAACCGCCAAAATCTACATCACATAAAGCAGCTACTTTTTCGCGGCCGTTTACGGAGGCATTAAAAATATCGCTAGAACCTTTGCCCCCAGCGCCAATGGCAGCAAGATTTAAACGGTCGCTTGGGGCCAAGTAGCCCACACCGCCCAAAACGTGCCTAGGGACAATGAAAATTGAGGATGCGATTGCTCCTTTTTTAATAAAGGATCTTCTAGAACTGGTTGAGGAGTTGTTTTTTTTGTGTGCCATTAATTTTTGGTTTTAGTTGTGAAAGGCTTCTAAAGTTACTTAAATTTCCTGCACTTTGAAGAAAAGTTAAAACTTCATAATACTAGAGGTATCAGTTAAGCAAATACAAGGTGAACCATATGTATTTGCTACCTTTAAAATTTACATGACGAGTAACCTAAAAAGCAATGATGACCAACGAGCAAATTGGCATACGCACCACCTATCTTAGTATTTTTGGGAATGTAGTTTTAGCACTTATAAAAGGGCTTGCCGGTATTTTTGGAAACTCTTATGCTTTAATTGCCGATGCCATAGAGTCTACTACGGATATTTTTTCTTCGGCTCTAGTTTTATTGGGTTTTAAGTACGCAAAACGCCCGGCAGATTCCAACCATCCGTACGGTCATGGTAAAATTGAGCCCTTAATTACTTTTGGGGTGGTAGCCTTTTTAGTGACTTCGGCAACCATTATTGCCTATGAGAGTATACAGAACATACAAACACCCCATAAGGTTCCAAAAGCGTGGACACTTATAGTTTTAGCGGGTATAATTTTATGGAAAGAAATTCTATATCGTTTGGTTATCAAGAAAAGTAAAGAGACCCATAGCTCTTCTTTGAAAGCCGATGCTTGGCACCATAGAAGCGATGCCGTAACTTCTATAATGGCCTTTATTGGAATCTCAATAGCTATTATTTTTGGTAAGGGGTACGAAACTGCGGATGATTGGGCAGCTTTGCTGGCTTCGGCATTTATTCTTTACAATAGCTATTTGATTTTTAGACCTGCACTTGGTGAGATTATGGACGAGCAATTATATGATGACATATTGGTTAGGGTCCGAGAAAAATCTATGGAAGTGAGCGGAGTGCTGGATACTGAAAAATGTTACATTAGAAAAGCGGGAATGAAATACCATGTAGATTTGCACGCTAGGGTAAATGCTACTATTTCCGTAAAGGACGGACATGAAATTGCCCATAACCTAAAGGACCATTTAAAATCAGAAATACCAAATTTGGGCCATGTATTAATTCATATTGAGCCACATGAATAAGATGAAGTTGAAAATCACCCAACTTCATCTGAGGAACTGCTACCGAATTAAAAATAATCTATAAATTTAGCACCTTATACTAATTCAGAATTGGTAACGGGGACCTCAGCTAACCGGACCAATCTAAAAACAACTCAATTAATGAAAATGAAGTCAAGATTAATGATGGCAGCTACAGTTTTATTACTGTGGACAGGAAATGTGTTACAAGCGCAAGATGAAAACCCATTAGAAGGAAAGTGGGATTTGGTAATTGAAAAGGATGGAACCCAGCTTCCCTCGTGGCTAGAGATTACCCATTCCGGAACAAATACTTTGGTAGGTCGTTTTGTGTATGCATTTGGTAGTGCAAGACCAATTTCGGAAGTGGTGGTAAATAATGATGTTTTTAGTTTTGTTATACCTAAGCAATGGGAGCCGGAAGGAACGGATATGACCTTTACCGGAGCTTTGGATGGCGAAGGTCTTAAGGGAACTATGATTTATACGGATGGGCAACCTTATAGTTGGACCGCCGTTAGGGCACCAAAATTAGATTACGTAGCAAAAGCCAAATGGGGTAAGACCAAAGAGCTTTTTAACGGTAAGGATTTAAGCGGATGGAAAGCTATTGGGGAAAACCAGTGGGTAGTTGAAGACGGTATTCTGTCCAGTCCAAAGTCTGGTGCCAACTTGGTGTCCGAAGAAAAGTTCAAGGACTTTAAACTACATGCAGAATTTAAAGTACCATCTGGAAGTAATAGCGGTATTTATCTAAGAGGACGTTACGAAGTGCAGATTACGGACGATAAGGGTTCTGACCCTTCAAGTGTATTGTTTGGAGGTATCTACGGCTTTCTAACCCCAAATGAAATGGCGGCTAATGATGCCAGTGAGTGGCAAACGTATGATATTACGTTAATTGGCCGTCGTGTGACCATTGTGGCAAACGGAAAAACGATTATAAACAATCAAAATATTCCAGGAATAACCGGTGGGGCGCTAGATAGTAAGGAAGGAGAGCCGGGTCCGTTTTTAATTCAAGGAGATCACGGTCCTATAATGTTCAGAAAGTTTGAGGTAACTCCAAGAGTAGAGTAGTGCTTCAATAAGAATACTTAGAAAACGCCTACCGCCTTTGAGCGGTAGGCGTTTTTGTATTGTTACCAGTTAATTTCGGAAGAAAGTGTCAAAGGCTTACGTTCCGTTGTTATAATAGAATTTAAATCAAATTCATTGGCTTGGTGAATAGCCTCGTCAAAAGTAAAGTCGCATTTGGCTTCAATTTCTGACGGATCCACTTCGTACGTTTTAAACGCTTCCAAATCTAGAAAGGACAACCTGCTTAAATCTTGCGTCAATATAAATGATTTGGTCTTTAGCTTTCCGTTCTCTTCGTACATAACGGTTTTGTAGAATTCCGAAGGGATTTTATAACCTCGGTATTCACGGTCATCCTCATTAAAAATGCACCCACCAATAATGCTAACACGAGACCTATCCATTTCTGTTTGATCGTACAGGGAATTTTCAAGTTCTCCCCAAACACCGCCTTTTCCACTTTGGTTAAAACTGTCCATTTGTGGCGCTATATTGGTGAAAACAAAAGAATCAGAGTTTGCTTTTTTCGCCTCGGCATAACTGCCCCAGTTTAAATCCACTCTACGGGCAAGGTGGCCACGATCTAAAGGATTGCTTTTGTACAATTGGTTTCCTGCTTGATTTTCTGATGATATTCTTGAGTCCTCAAAAAAGCTTGCACCCTTTCGGGGGACTTTTTTAAGGTTTCGGCCATCTATATTCCATGCCACCCAAATTGCAAATTTGGTGCGGCTACTTAACGCCAAAGAAAAATGGGTGTAATCTACTATTTCAGAGCCTTCCAATTGATAAGCAGCATC
Source organism: Zobellia russellii (assembly GCF_044597075.1). Classification (NCBI taxonomy): domain Bacteria; kingdom Pseudomonadati; phylum Bacteroidota; class Flavobacteriia; order Flavobacteriales; family Flavobacteriaceae; genus Zobellia; species Zobellia russellii. The sequence continues at coordinate 462,765 of NZ_CP139000.1, forward strand.
TATGTTATTTAACTTTGGAGGGTGTATAGGGGTGTTCAAAAAATTACTATCAAAAGCCATAAATAGGTGTGTTACTAAAGTTAAGACATCAAAAATGCAAAACTTTAGTAGTTGAATGGTTATTCTACGTTTTAAATTATGTTTGTTTTTACGTAAGCTTGCGTCCTTACAAAGCGTTTTTTAATGCGGTTTTATTTCTTGTTATAGCTTCGTCAATAGCATCCCATAGTTTTATGCGATTATTCAGGGCTTCTTTGGCAACGGACAATGTTTCTTGCCATTTTTGTTCGTCATGTCCGCAAAGTTCGGAGACCATTTGCAAGGAGAGTGGGCCATGTTCATCACCATCTAGCTCAATATGTCTTTCTAAGTAGTATACAAACTTGTTGTACTCTTTATTTTCTGCATCGGCACTTTTTAGAACTTCCATAAACATATCCGGAATAACATCTTCCCTGCCAAACGTAAATGCAGATGCTACTAAATGCGGTTTTCCGGTAGCGATGGTCTCAAATGAGAAACGAACAAAATCTGCTACCTTTTTGGGAATGTCTATTTTTTGTAATGCGTCGTTTACCTTAACCCCTTGTTCTAGATAGCGAATAAAAGTTTTGGATTTTGAAATGTCAGCTCCCAATTGCTGCATAGCTTCCAAATACATCTCAAAATGACTTTTAGGCTCTCCTAATTCGTTTATATCACTTTCTTCACCATGTACTATTTCATTAATAAACCGTGCTAAAACAGGATTGGCACTGGGGGTCCATGGAATGCTAACATTGGTCAATGATATCTGAAGAGACTTTAGCAGCGACATGAAGTCCCAAACTGCATACACATGGTTTTCAGTAAAGGTTCTAATATCTTCTATACTGTTGAGGTTATTGTAAAGGGGGTGATTTTGAAGTTGATTTCGTAAATCGTTGATTTCATTCTCAATAAATTTAATTTGATACATAGGTTCTGTTTGTTTTATTAGCTCTGGGGCTAAATATCATGAGTATAATAGATATGATTAAAATAGGAATAATCTTATATTTTAGAAAGAATTACACTACTTTTTAAATAAATGTTTGACATATTAAACATTGGTACAGGTATTAGCAATCACTCATGTTGATACCCACTGCGAGTCCACCTTCCGAAGTTTCTTTGTATTTGGAGCTCATGTCTTTTGCCGTAGCCCACATGGTTTCAACTACCTTGTCCAGCGGAACCTTAGCATCTTTAGGGTCTGAGACTAATGCTAACTCTGCAGCGTTAATGGCTTTTATGGCACCCATACTATTGCGCTCTATGCAGGGTATTTGTACGAGACCGCCTATGGGGTCGCAAGTTAGGCCAAGATGATGTTCCATGGCAATTTCGGCCGCCATAAGGACTTGCTCTGGAGAGCCACCAAGTAATTCAGTAAGAGCACCTGCCGCCATGGCACTCGAAACACCAATCTCTGCTTGACATCCACCCATTGCTGCAGAAATGGTAGCGCCTTTTTTAAAAATGCTGCCAATTTCACCAGCCACGAACAGAAATTTTTTGACGTGCTCAAAATGGGCCTCATGGTTTTCTATCACCATATAATACATAAGAACCGCAGGAATGACTCCTGCACTGCCATTAGTGGGAGCTGTTACCACGCGCCCCAACGAAGCATTTACTTCATTGACCGCTAAAGCAAAACAACTTACCCATTTTAGGATTTGGCGGAATTTAACTTCTGTATTGCGAATGGTGGTTAACCAAGCTCGGGGAGAATTATAAGTGGTAGAATCTCCCAATAAATTTTTGTTGAGCTCAAAAGCACGACGGGTAACGTTGAGTCCCCCGGGTAATTTACCTTCGGTATGACAACCAATGTACATACATTCCAACATGGTTTGCCAAACATCATTTAACTTTTGATCTATTTGGGCATCATCACGTAAGGAGCGTTCATTTTCCTGTACTATTTCTGAAATACTCTTGTTTTCGCTAGCACAGTATGCCAAAAGTTCGGCGCCTTTTTGAATTGGAAAAGGAAAACTGTCAAAAGTAGCTATGTTGCGTTTGGCATTTTTTCGCTCTTTAACAACTACAAATCCGCCTCCTATAGAATAATAGGTGTTCTTTTTAGTTTTACCCGATTTTAAGGTAGCCTCAAACTGAAGTCCGTTGGCATGAAATTCTAGAAATTTTTTATGAAATATAATATCGGTTTTAGGGTGGAAGGGAATTTCTTTACATGCTCCAAAGTTTAATACATTGTTTTCCTGTATGTGCGATATAATGGAGTGAATGGTATCAACGGGAATTTCAACCGGATCGGTGCCGGATAGACCCAGCATTACGGCATAGTCCGTAGCGTGCCCCTTGCCTGTTAGGGAGAGAGAGCCGTACATATGTACTTTTACGGCAATAACCTCATCAAAGATTTGCGCAGACCGTAGTTCGCTAATCCAACGTTCGGCAGCTCGCCACGGACCTAAGGTATGGGAACTAGAAGGGCCTACACCGATCTTAAGCATATCAAAAATACTGATGGACTCCATAAACTTAATTTATGGTGTAAAGATAGATAAAGCATGCTTCTGGCAAAGTCAAAAACAGGAAGCCAAAAACTTAAGAAATAGCAATACCCGTTTAAGTCAATTGTTGCTTTTTTGCCCTAAGTTGTCGGTTTTAGCAGTAAAAAAGGGTTGTTCTGGCGTGTTCTTCGCTATAAAAAAAGTAAAAATGACATCATGTCAGGTTGTGGACGGTTGGCATATTGTTTGTCATTTAGAAACCGATTATAAAAATTAGCACTAATATTTAAAACATATAGCATGAGTAAAATTATAGGTATTGACTTGGGTACTACCAACTCCTGTGTTTCCGTTATGGAAGGTAACGAACCGGTAGTGATCCCTAATGCAGAAGGAAAGAGAACAACACCCTCTGTAATTGCGTTTGTAGAAGGTGGAGAAATTAAAGTTGGTGATCCTGCAAAAAGACAGGCGGTAACCAACCCTCACAACACTATATATTCTATTAAGCGTTTTATGGGAAACAAATTTTCGGAGTCTAGTAAAGAGGCCGAAAGAGTTCCTTATAAAGTAGTAAAAGGAGATAATGACACACCACGTGTAGATATTGATGGCCGTTTGTATACGCCACAAGAACTTTCTGCTATGATTCTTCAGAAAATGAAGAAAACTGCAGAAGATTATTTAGGGCAGGATGTTAGCCGTGCGGTAATTACCGTTCCAGCATATTTTAACGATGCACAACGTCAGGCAACTAAAGAAGCTGGTGAGATAGCAGGTCTTACTGTAGAAAGAATTATCAACGAGCCTACCGCAGCTTCTTTGGCTTATGGTATGGACAAGAAAGATACGGATCAGAAAATAGTTGTTTTTGACTTTGGTGGTGGTACACATGATGTATCTATCCTAGAGTTGGGTGACGGTGTTTTTGAAGTATTGTCAACAGATGGTGATACACACCTTGGTGGTGATGATGTTGATCAAAAAATTATTGATTGGTTAGCGGATGAGTTCAATAAAGACGAAAGCATAGATTTGCGTAAAGATGCTATGGCATTACAACGTTTACGTGAAGCTGCTGAGAAAGCTAAAATTGAATTGTCTTCTTCTGCACAAACTGAAATCAACTTACCTTATGTAACGGCTACCGCTACAGGACCTAAGCATTTGGTACGTACACTTACAAGAGCCAAGTTTGAGCAATTGATCGAAGATTTGGTAAAAAGAACTATTGAGCCATGTGAGACAGCACTTAAATCTGCTGGACTTTCTAAGAGCGATATTGATGAAATTATCTTAGTAGGTGGTTCTACAAGAATTCCAGCAGTACAAGAAGCGGTTGAGAAATTCTTTGGTAAGAAACCTTCTAAAGGAGTAAACCCGGATGAGGTTGTTGCAATTGGAGCAGCTATTCAAGGTGGTGTTCTTACAGGAGATGTTAAAGATGTATTGTTATTGGATGTTACTCCATTATCCTTAGGTATTGAAACTATGGGTAGCGTAATGACCAAGTTGATCGAGGCGAATACTACGATTCCAACAAAGAAATCTCAAGTATTTTCTACGGCAGCGGACAATCAACCATCAGTAGAGATTCATGTATTGCAGGGTGAGCGTCCAATGGCATCTGACAACAAGACAATTGGTCGTTTCCACTTAGACGGTATTCCACCAGCACCAAGAGGAACACCTCAAATTGAAGTAACTTTTGATATTGATGCCAATGGTATCATCAAAGTTTCTGCAACGGATAAGGCAACGAACAAAACGCAGGATATCAGAATTGAAGCTTCTTCAGGATTAACAGAGGAAGAAATCAAGAAAATGAAAGCTGAAGCAGAAGCTAATGCTGAATCTGATAAAAAAGCAAAAGAAACTGCTGACAAGTTGAACGAAGCAGACGGAATGATTTTCCAAACGGAAAAGCAACTGAAAGAATTTGGTGAAAAATTATCAGATGATAAGAAAAAACCAATTGAAGAAGCTTTAACCGAGTTAAAAGCAGCATACGAATCTAAAGACCTAGCAGTTATTACGCCAGCTTTGGATAAGATCAATGAGGCTTGGAAAGTTGCTTCTGAAGAAATGTACAAAGCTCAAGCAGAAGCACAGCAAAACGGTGCAGCTCCTGAGGGCGATACTGCTTCGGCGGAAGAGCCTAAAGAAGGTGATAACGTAGAAGATGTAGACTTTGAAGAAGTAAAATAAGTATAAGCGTTTAGCGCTCTACATATAAGACCCGTCCAGTTTTCTCTGGGCGGGTCTTTTCGTTTTGTCAATTTGGTACGTGTTTTGTTTTCAGTTGACAGAATATCAAGTAGTTTTGTAGTATGATTAAGAAATTCTTGTTTGTGTGTATGGTATGGGGCATATCCTCAATGGTATTTTCCCAAGACATCGAGATTTTTAAAATTTCGGATTTTAATCTAAAGGGAAATGTCAAATCCTGTTTGGTAATTACGGACTATGGTAAGGAAGAATATTACTTTAATCCAGAGGGCTTTTTAACCAAATCGGTTACCCGTTATAATGATACGGATTATGAAACCACGTATTATAAGTTTAAGGACGGTTTTTTAAAAGAACGTAGGATAGAGAATTATATGGATGGCGTTTTTGATTATGCCACTTCCATTGCCAGTCTTTATGAGATAGATACCGTAGCAAGAAAGATAACGGAGAAAATCGTTTCTTATGAAAAAAAACAATTGGAAAAGAACGTTTATAGTTATGATACGGATGAAAAATTAGTAAAACTTGTACGCACCAATACCAGCGGTATAGATGAAATAGACTTTGAATATGTTAAGAATGATACCGTCGATACGGTTTCTAAAAAGGTAAATGGTGTATTATCTAAATTGGTTACTACCACTTCTTTTGTAGAGAATGACCGGAAATTTAAAAAGGTAATTTCAAAAAACTATATGGAAGGCAATCTTGCTTCTAAAACCGTTGAGGTTTTAGAAGCAAAGAGCAAGGTAATACAGCATAAAGAGTTCATGTTTGATGGTTCTACAGAAAAATGGATATCATTGAACGATGAAAGTTATCAATACGATGAAAACGGATTTCTTTCTGTTGTCACGACCAAAAAGCGCTTTGGTGAGCTTACTCAAGAATACATTTATCAATTTGATGGTACTTCTGCCAATAATTGGGTGAAAGAAATAATTACACCTAGCAACACGTATACTACAAGACGTATAAAATATTACCCGCCGGTTGCAGATCAGACCGTTTTGGAAGAACAGAAGAATTGAAATATTAGCAGGAAGAATCTGCTATAATTTTCCACTCACCATTTATCCGTTTAAAGATTATCATAAATGTGCCATTGGCATCACCTACGTCTCGTACTAAAAAATATTGCCCCATAACGTAGTAAGAATCTTCGGTTATTTTGGAAATCTGGTCAATTTTAAAATTTAATGTTCCTATTTCGGCTTGGGTGGGGTATCCTTTCTTGTAATTATCCAAAGTGGTTTGCCATCCTTTTGTGATTCTACCACCACTGTAATAGGTAAGGTCTTCGGATTTCCAGTAACCTTCCATGAATCCTTCTAGGTCTTGATCAGACCATGCCTTTTCTTGATTGTGAAGAATATTTTTTATGGTGTCAATATCACTATTTTGGGCGTAAAGTGTTCCTGTTGTAGTCAACAATACAAAAAAGAATAAAGTGGTACTTTTCATTTTTTAGTGGTTTTACGATATACAGGGGTAAGGTATAAAAAAGCCCCGCAAAATTTCCGGGGCCTCTCTCAAAATAAATAAACACTAAAAATTAATCATTTGTATGTAAGTTCAGTATATACCAAAAAAGCAACATAAGACTGGCAAAGAGTCCTAAGGAAGCTGCAACATACTGGTTGGATTTATATTTATGGACCAGGTTTGAGGTCTGGTACAAAATAGACCCCGACGCCAAAATTACCATGGCGGCACTAAATAGAAGCCCTAGGTTAAAACCAAATAATATACCTGCTACAATGAGTCCTAGAGCAATGGCAAAACCCACGGCCAATATTGATTTCAGGAAGGAAAAATCCTTTTGGGTCAGCAGTACAATAGCAGAAAGCCCTGTGAACAAAGATAAAGTCATGATGGCAGCTTGGTTTAAAATATCAAGAGAGCCACTTTCCGTCATTGTTATGGCAATAAATATTAATGGAATAAATATGAATGCTTCGGCAACAACATAGAGGAGAAGACCCCAGTAATGCGTACTGTTCTTATCGCTCTTCAAAGCCAAACGTTCTGCGTAATTGGTAATGAATAAAAAACCTCCCAACATAATCAACCAGCTATACCCTTGCGTTAGCGAAAGTGCAAAATTCAATAGTGGGGGAATCTGAAAAAATAGGGTTTCAATAAGAATGAACAGTAACACGGCGCCAGCTAAATGGGCATAGGTTTTTCTGTAAAAAGCGGCTTTTTCTACCTCGGTAAGGGTATTTACCAAAGCGCCGTTAGTGGTTTGGTGGTTTTTCATGTCTATAGTTTTGGCTCAGGACACAAATAAAAAAATATTATTAGAAGTAAAGATGGTTTTTGGTTGAACGGTAGTTATATTCGTTTTTTGTGTAAACTCCTTATTATTAGTAGGTATTGGTAGGGGTGGCTTATATCTCAAAAGCTATGAATATTGTTAAACGTATAGAAAGTTAAATAATTGACCAGTTTTTACGGTTAATTAGTTTGTGGGAAATCTTAGTTTTGTAGCTGTCAAAAAAATAACAACTATTTTCGTAAACTAAGAACTAAATAACCTAATTGTTAAAATGAAAAAAGTAGTCACTTTCGGGGAAATTATGTTGCGTTTGGCCCCTGCAGGATTTTTAAGGTTTTCTCAAGCCACCAGTTTTGATGTAATTTACGGTGGAGGGGAGAGCAATGTAGCCGTTTCTCTAGCTAACTATGGTGTACCAGTTGATTTTGTAACACGCTTGCCAAAGAATGATATTGGTGAATGTGCACTAATGGAAATGCGAAAGCGTGGCGTTGGTACCGATAAAATTGTTTTTGGAGGTGACCGTTTGGGAATTTATTTCCTAGAGACCGGAGCTGTTAGCCGAGGGAGTAAGGTAGTTTATGACCGCGCTCATTCCGCTATTGCTGAAATAGAAAAAGGAATGATTGATTGGGATGCCGTGTTTGAAGGCGTAGAATGGTTCCATTGGACAGGTATTACACCAGCTATCTCTCAAGGTGCTGCAGATGTTTGTTTGGAAGCGGTAAAAGCGGCCAGTGAAAAAGGAATTACTATTTCAACCGATTTGAATTACAGGGCCAAGCTTTGGAATTACGGTGGTGATAGAGAAGCTATCATGACCGAACTTACATCGTATTGCGATATAATTTTAGGGAACGAAGAAGATGCAGAGAAGCACTTTGGTATTCACCCTGAAGGTTTGGATGTTCATAAGGATGGCGCTGATGTTAAGGCAGAAGCGTTCTTGTCCGTTTGTAAGCAAATGATGAAAAAATTCCCTAAAGCTAAAAAGGTAATTACAACTTTAAGAGGCTCTATTTCTGCTTCTCACAATACGTGGGCAGGTGTATTATGGGACGGTTCCAAAATGTACGAAACACGTCAATACCAAATTACGGATATTGTTGATAGAGTAGGAGGAGGTGATTCTTTTATGGGCGGTTTGATCTACGGATTGTTGAAATACCCAGAAGATGACCAAAATGCATTGGACTTTGCCGTTGCTGCTTCCTGTTTGAAACATACAATTAAAGGAGATGCCAACTTGGTAACCGTAAGCGAAGTTGAAAAATTGATGGGTGGCGATGCTTCCGGTCGTGTTGCAAGATAAGAACATTAACTACAAACAATAAAATATGGCTCAGTATTCAAGAATAGAGGTTGCATCCGTAATGAAAGAAAACGGTATGGTGCCTTTGTTTTATCACCCAGATGTAGAGTTGGGTAAAAAAGTTTTAAAGGCATGTTATGATGGTGGATCACGTTTAATGGAATTTACCGCTCGCGGAGATTTCGCTTATGAGGTGTTTCTGGAATTGAACAAGTATGCGATAAAAGAACTTCCTGGAATGGTTATGGGAGTTGGTTCTATTACTGATGCCGCTGCTGCTAGTTTGTTCATGCAAATGGGGGCTAACTTTATTGTTACGCCATCACTTCGTGAAGATATAGCAATTGCCTGTAATCGTAGAAAGGTGCTTTGGTCACCGGGATGCGGTTCTTTGGCAGAGATAAATAGAGCGGAAGAAATGGGATGTGAAATCATCAAACTTTTTCCAGGCTCTACTTACGGACCAGGGTATGTTAAGGCTATAAAAGGCCCGCAACCATGGACTAGTGTTATGCCAACAGGAGGTGTAAGTACAGATGAAGCTAATCTAAAAGGTTGGTTTGATGCTGGCGTTACCTGTGTAGGTATGGGTTCTCAGCTAATCAGTAAAGATATTCTGGCCAACAAGGATTATGCTGGCCTAGAAAATCGTGTAAGAGAAACTTTGACTTTGATTAAAAAGCTAAGATCTTAATACTATTCGAAAAACGCTTTTCGAATTCCTAATTCCAATCCTCGTAATTCTGCTAAACCGCGCAAGCGGCCAATAGCTGAGTAACCGGGATTGGTTTTTTTATGAAGGTCATCTAGCATCTGGTGACCGTGGTCCGGTCTCATAGGAATTATGGCATCTTTCCTTCCTTCTGTTTGTCTTCTTTTTTCTTCAGCAAGAATCAATTTAATCAGATCATACATGGGAACATCACCTTCAAGATGGTTAGCCTCGTAGAAGTTTCCGTTCTCATCACGCTTGGTACTTCTAAGGTGCAGGAAATGTACACGGTCAGAAAAACGTTCAAACATTTTCGGCAGGTCATTATCTGCCCTGGCCCCTAAAGAACCCGTACAGAAAGTAATACCGTTGCTTATAGATGGTACTTTATCAAAAATATAGGCGTAATCCTCTTCGGTGCGCATAATACGTGGCAATCCTAATATAGAAAATGGCGGGTCATCTGGGTGAATACACATGAGTATGCCGTTTTCCTCAGCAGTAGACATTATGGAATTTAAAAAATAAACAAGGTTACTGCGCATATTATCCTCATTCATGCCCTTATAGGTGTCTAAAGTCTTCTGAAACGGACTTAAATCAAAACCTGTCTTAGGTATGTTATATGTTTCGGAAGAGCCAGGGAGACCGGCTATAATTGTTTTTACTAGTTTATGTACGTCCTCTTCGGACATAGCATCATAATAAGATTTTGCCGCTTTAGTTTGTGATGGGGAGAAACTTTTTTCGGCATCAGGTCTTTTTAATATAAATAGGTCAAAAGCGGCTAGAGCGGTGGCATTAAAAAAAAGAGCCTTGGACCCATCTTCCACTTCATGGTCTAGGCTGGTGCGCGTCCAGTCCAATACAGGCATAAAATTGTAACAAACTACGTTGATGTCGCATTTGCCAAGGTTAATCAAACTCTGTTTGTAATTTTCTATAAGTTGTTCAAAGCCATCTTGCTGCGTCTTTATACTTTCATGAATAGGTAAAGATTCTACTACGGACCATACCAACCCATTATTTTCTAATAGATTTTTTCTTTCCTCTATTTCGGCTACAGTCCAAACTTCGCCATTAGGTATGTGGTGCAAAGCAGTAACGATTCCTGTGGCACCCGCCTGTTTAATATCCTGTAAGCTTACTGGGTCATTGGGCCCATACCATCTCCATGTTTGTTCCATATTAGGTACTTATGATTGTTGATATATGATTTTAAAATTTTGATAGGTAACTATACTCCGCTGAAAGCACTAAATCCACCATCTACAGGAAGAACAATGCCGGTAATAAACTTAGAAGCATCACTGCATAAAAACTGTATGGCACCATTTAATTCTTCAACTTCTCCGAAACGCCCCATTGGTGTGTTTCTAATAATGGTTTCACCACGCTGGGTAAATGAGCCATCCTCATTTGTTAGTAGGGCCTTATTTTGTTTTCCGATGAAGAAACCTGGGGCTATAGCGTTAACCCGTATACCACTACCAAATTTCGTAGCCATTTCAACGGCCATCCACTTTGTGAAGTTTTCCATTGCTGCTTTTGAGGCGGAATAACCGGCCACTCTGGTTATGACACGGTCAGCGGCCATAGAGGAGTAGTTAATAATGACACCCTCTTTTTGTTCGGACATCACTTTTCCGAATATTAGAGAGGGGATAAGGGTTCCGTTTAGATTAAGTTCCGTAACCTTTTTAAAGTCATCAACTTTTATGTCAAAGATGGTTTTGTCGGGAGCCACTGTAGCTCCAGGAAGGTTGCCTCCGGCGATATTAAGAAGGATATCTATTTTTCCAAAATCAGCTATAATTTGGTTTTTTGCACTTTCAAGAGATTGTTCACTCAAAATATCAGCCTCGTAGGCATTAGCGTGTACGCCCACGGTTTTAATTCCATCTAATAAGGATTGTACCGATGTCTTCTTTCTCGTTAACAAGGCCAATTTAACTCCAGACTTTGCCAAGCTTTTGGCAACGCTACCGGCTAAAGCACCACTCGCACCTGTTATGACAGCAACTTTATTTTCTATGTTGAACATAATGTATTCATGTTTTATATTAAAAGGCCAAGATAAAACAATCTAATTTAAATGATAGAAGTGGAGGTTTGAAATCTAGTTTTTAACGGAATTTAATAAGGCAAAATATTCATGAATACTGCAACATTTAAATAAAAATAACTAAAAATTTGTTTAAAATAAGTGTGGGATTATACTTTTTAAAGGCTATTTGAGTGTAGGTTATTTCTTTATTACATGGGCTTTTAGCGTATATATTGTGTATCTAGTACACTTAAAAACACTTCTGAACCATTTGTTATAGTCATCTGATCATTTGTTGTTAAGGAATAGTTAAATAAAGTTCACATTTGGGGAAACTTAAACAAATGTTAACTGCTCAATTAAACTTTTTAACTTATGAATGGAACTAACTTTAAAATTAAAAACTGGCTACCCCACAGATATCTGTCGGGATTGTTATGGCTTTTGGCCATAGCGTATGGCCATGCTCAAGAGATAACCGTAAGCGGAACGGTTTCGGATGACACAGGAATTCCTTTAGCGGGTGCAAATGTACTTGTGAAGGGAACAACCAGCGGTACCCAAACAGATTTTGATGGTAACTACACTATTACCGCAGAAGGAGATGCAACTTTGGTATTCAGTTATATTGGCTTTACCAAGCAAGAGGTTGCTGTTAATGGTCAGACAGTTGTTAATGCAACCCTGGCGGAAGATGCCAGCCAATTAGAAGAGGTTGTTGTAATTGGTTATGGTTCTCAGAAAAAGTCAGATTTGACTGGGGCGGTAAGTACTGTAGACAGCGAGGAAATAAATAAATTTACTTATAATGATGCTGCTCAGGCTATTCAAGGTCGTACAGCGGGTGTGAGAGTAGAGGCCAATGGAGGTTCTCCCGGTGCAAATGCCCTGGTCACCATTCGTGGCTCCAGTACCTTGTCAGATGCAGGTCCATTATATGTGATTGATGGTATGCTTACGGGAGACATGACGTCGTTGAACCCAGGTGATATAGAAAGTATTTCCGTATTAAAGGATGCTTCTGCCAGTGCTATTTACGGTTCTAGGGCGGCTAATGGTGTTATTATCGTTACTACAAAAAAAGGTACCCGTGGAGGTATAAAAGTAGATTTGGATTATAGCTATGGTCTTCAATCATCTGTAAAGACTATTGACTGGGCCAACTCAAGAGATTATGCTACCATTGTTAACAGGGCTAGGGATAATGATGGAAACGCAAGGTTTCCGGCAAATGACGCTCAGTTCAATCCTAGTATAGATAGTGATATTCAAAAGGAATCACTACGTACTGCTGGCGTAATGAATGCCAATGCAAGAATTTATGGTGGTACTGAAAATAGTACCTATAGCCTTTCTATGAACCATTACGATCAAGAGGGTATTGTAAAGCAGTCAGATTATAAAAGAACTACTGCGAGAATCAACGCTACATTGACGAAAGGAAGGTTTAAATTAGAAAACACGGTAGGTTTAACACGTTCTATTGATAACCCTAACCCGTATTTCAATAAGGAAAGAGACTTGGTGCCAACTATCCGTATATACGATGATGAAGGTAACTTTAGTGCTACTGATCAGCCAGCTGATGTAGCGGTAGGAGCATTTTATGGTGTTGGAAACGTAGGTAACTCCTTAGGTCTGGCAACTGTTGAAGATAGAACGGTTACTCGAAACAGTATATTAGGTAATATTGCCGGTTCGTTTGAAATTATCGATGGGCTGACCTATAAACTAAATTTAGGTTTGGATTATTATGCGAACAATAATTATAGGTTTACTCCAACTTATGTATTCAATTCTGCCACGTTTGGTAACAACCAATTTGCTGAGTTGGCCGAAACGAATACAAACTTTCTTTCAACCTTAATTGAACACACTTTAACTTACAGTAAGGAGTTCAATAAACATAATATAAACTTTGTAGCTGGTTATACAGATCAAGTTTCAAATACAAGGTCTCTTGGAGCTTTGGCTAGAAAATTTCCTTCTAACGATGTGCGTGTAGCTTCTGCTGCTGAAGATAAAGTTAATTTCCCATCGCAAGATTTAACTAAAACTATTCAGAGTTACTTTGGTAGGTTGAGTTATGCTTATGATAGCAGATACTTGTTAACGGCTACCATACGTAGAGATGGTTCTTCATTGTTCAAAGAAGATCTTAGATGGGGTACTTTTCCTTCATTTGCTATAGGTTGGAATTTAGGTAATGAAAGTTTTATGGAAAACTTTACAGCTATTACTGATATAAAAATTAGAGCAAGTTATGGTGAAGTTGGGTCGGATAACGTTCCAATCTATTCATTAAGTCCAGAATTGAATCTTAATAGTGAATATCCAATAGGTGACGGTCAGGAAAGAGCTACGGGATACTCAATTACTAAAGGTATTAATGACCAAATTACTTGGGAAACCAGTAAGACAACCGATATAGGTTTGGAATTTAGGGCATTAAATCAGAAGTTGAGTATAACAATGGACTATTTTCAGAAGAAATCCGAAGATGTATTGGTTGAGTTGGGATTACCATTATATACTGGGTTTGGAAACAGAGTACCATTTAATACGGCAAGTATTGAAAATACTGGTTTTGAATTTTTGGCAAATTATTCGGATAGTTTAAGTGAAGATTTTTCATTTAATATTAGTGGAAACTTCACAACATTAAACAACGAAGTTACGGCTTTGGGTGATGCTACTCCAATTATAGAAGGACAGTTTACATCAAATGGATTAAGAGGAACTAAAACAGATGTTGGTCAACCCGTTTCTTCTTTTTATGGATATATTGTAGATGGAATCTATCAAACAGATGCAGAAGCTCTAGCGGCAAATGATAATAATAACCCACAAGCGGGAGATTTAAAATTTAGAGATATCGCTGGTCCCGATGGTTCAGGGCCAGATGGAATTGTTGATGAAAATGACCAAACCTTTTTAGGGAATCCCGCTCCTAATTTTGAATACGGTTTCAATATTTCCGCGACATACAAAGATTTTGATTTAAGTCTTTTCTTTAACGGCGTTTCAGGTAACAAAATTTTGAACGGTAATATCTATCGAGGATATTTTGATACAGAGGGGAACTATCTTACGGATGCTCTAAGAGCTTGGACACCAACAAATACGAATACAAACATTCCAAGAAATACACAGTCAGATCCAGGTTTCAACAGAAGACCATCTGATTTTTATTTAGAGAATGGTGCTTACTTCAGATTAAAGAATATGCAGTTGGGTTATACTATTCCATCTGATATCTCTGAAAAAATGAAGATGACGAAGTTGCGTATATACGGTTCTGCTACAAATCTGTTTACAATTACAGATTATACAGGTTATTACCCTGAGGTAGGTAGAAACACAAGATCGTCTAGAAGAATTTTTAGCTCGGGTGTAGATGAAAGTGCTTATCCAACAGCAAGAACTATTCAACTGGGAGTACAGGTTTCATTTTAATTCTAACAAAAAAAGACATGAAAAATAAAATAATATCAAGAAGTCTATTGGCTGCACTGGTATTGCTGCTAGTAATATCATATAGTTGTCGGAAAGACATATTAGAACAGGAAAATCCAAACGCGGTAACACCGCAATCATTTTGGAAAACAGAGGATGACGCCAATAAAGGTATCATTGGGGCTTACAGTCCGTTTACACATATCTGGTACTATACACGTTTTGAAATATTCCTTTCGGATTATAGAGATGACGTTGTGAATGCTTTCGCAACATCAGAACGTACTGCAGCGGGATCTTTTAATGGAATTCCGCAAAGTAACGGTGCATTTTGGGTTTGGAGTGCTATGTTTCAAGGAGTAACCCGTGCCAACGAAGTATTGGCCAATGTTCCCGATATAGAAATGGATGCTACGGCCAAAGAAAATATATTGGGCGAAGCCTATTTTATTCGTGCTTATAACTATTTTAACCTTGTAAACGGTTGGTTAAATGTGCCGCTTATTACGGAACCGATTTCAGATTTGGAAAACCCTAAGGCGGTTCCGCAAGCAGATCCTGCAGAAGTATGGGCACAAATAGAAAGCGATTTAAAGGAAGCTCAGGCTATGGCGCCAGAATCATGGCCGTCTGATATGAAAGGAAGGATTACTTCTGGTACCGCAACAGGTTTCTTGGGTAAAGTTTATTTATATCAAAAGAAATATGCTGAGGCCAAAGCGGAATTTGCCAAAATAATGGACGGCAGATACGAATTGATGGAAAACTACGCGGATAACTTTACCGAAGCTTCGGAAAACAATAAGGAGTCATTGTTTGAAATTCAATTGGTAAACGATGGAAATACTGGTTGGGGAGGAGATGCTCCTGGAGCTGGTAAAGGTGCTGCTTTTCATCCGGATATAGCTCCTAGAGGATTTACAGGCCAGGATGGTATGCGTATCAATGATTGGGTTCTAGATTTATTCTTAGATGAAAGAACCGTAAATGATGAAATAGACCCAAGAGCTTTTACAACTTTATTTTTTAATACGGACGAGTTTACCGTTTATCAAGGAGATACATTGGTTTCTCAGACGTATGGAGATAAAAGTTATAAAGAGGTGTTTCCAGATACCGATTTAGTTTGGGGTAACAAGTGGTTGGATATAAAATTTGACGATAAGACAGGTTCTCAGGATAACGGATGGCATCAGTCAGGTAACAACTTAAGGTTGTTACGTTATGCAGATATCCTATTGATGTATGCTGAGGCCGAGTTTATGTTAAACGGCTCTACTGCAGATGCTCTAAATGCTATTAATGAAGTACGGGCAAGAGTTGATATGCCGGCATTAACAAGCATTACAATGCAAGACATAGAAGATGAAAGAGTTAAAGAGTTGTCTTTGGAAAGAACCAGATACTTTGATATTCTAAGATGGGGTAAAGTAGAGGAGTATATTGTAAACAAACCAGAGTTAAAATCTGAGAGTGCAGGTACAAGCTCATATAGACCTGGTCGTGAATATATTGCTATTCCTCAGAATGAGATAGATGCTAACCCTGTATTTAAACAAAATCCAGGATACTAATTTATTGTTGTTTATTTTTAAAGGAACCATTGCGAGATGGTTCCTTTTTTTTTAAATTGAATTTTAGAATTATGCCCTTGAAGAAATTACTATTTATAGCAAGTTTGATTTCCTTTATATCCTGCGATAATCAACAAAAACAATTTCAGCTGGTTTCTGAGCGTGATTCAGGTATTGATTTTGCAAACACGATAAACGAAACCGATGAACTCCATTATTTTAGTTTCCCCTACATCTATATAGGAGGAGGTGTTGGTGTGGCAGATTTTGATAATGATGGCCTTAATGATATTTTTTTTGCGGGAAACGTGGTTTCATCCAAGATTTACAAGAATACTGGAGATTTTAAGTTTGAAGATGTTACCCAAAGTTCGGGTATTGCAGGCAGCTATTGGGCTAATGGTATATCAGTAATTGACATTAATCAAGATGGTTTGATGGATGTGTATGTCTCTGTTGGAGGTTTTGCTACTGAGGCTGAGCGAAAAAACAAACTTTATATAAATCAAGGGAACTTTAAGTTTACAGAGCAAGCAGCAAATTATGGTATAGATGATTCCGGATATTCTACTCAAGCCGGATTTTTTGATTATGACAGAGATGGGGATTTAGATTTGTATGTAATGACTCATGCAAATGAACCGCCAAAAGAAATAGAAAAGCTATATACAAAAAATGATGGTTCAGGACCAAGTACGGACCGTCTATATGAGAATAAGGGCGTGGGAGCAAATGGCTATCCTCAGTTTGAAAATGTCTCGGAAAAAGCTGGTATTTTAATAGAGGGTTATGGTTTGGGACTTGCAATAACGGACATTAATAAAGACGGTTGGCCGGATATTTATGTAGCCAATGATTTTGTTGCTAATGACCTTTTATATATTAATAACCAGGACGGTACATTCTCGAACAAATTATCTCAATATTTTCAGCATACATCAAGAAATGGTATGGGTATAGATGTTTCGGACATAAATAATGATGCCCTGCCTGATGTACTGGTCATGGATATGCTACCGGAGATTAATAAGCGTCAGAAAACCATGACCGCCAATATGAACCATGAACATTTTAAACAAACCCTTAGGGAGGGGTTTTCGCCACAGTTCATTAGAAACACACTGCAATTAAATCAAGGTAACGACGTACAAGGTACGCCTGTTTTTAGTGAAATAGGTCGCTATTCTGGTTTGCATCAAACAGATTGGAGTTGGTCTCCGTTAATTGCAGATTTTGATAATGATGGGTTTAAAGATGTCTATATAACCAATGGCTTTAGGCGGGATATAACCAATCACGACTTTATGGAATATTCAAGTCAGGCCGGGATATTTAAAAATGGAACGGGTAGGGCCTCCGAAAAGAAAATAGTAGAGCGCCTAAAAAAGTTGGATAGTATATTCCTGCCTAATTACGCTTTTTCCAATGATGGGAGTTTAAAGTTTACGGATAAGACCCAACTATGGGGACTTGAACAGGCATCTTTATCCAACGGTGCTGTATATGCAGATTTTGATAACGATGGAGATTTGGATTTGGTCGTGAATAATATTAATGCTCCGGCCTTTCTCTATAAAAATAATTCTGATAAGACTCAGGAAAACCACTATTTAAGAGTGCGGTTAAATGGAAATAAGAATAATGTTGAAGGTATAGGAGCAAAGGTCATTGCTTTTTTATCCAGTAAAGAAAAACTTTATTATGAATACAACCCCGTAAAGGGTTATATGTCATCGGTAAGTTCTGCCATTCACATGGGGCTAGGTAAACAAAACCATGTAGATTCTTTAAAAGTTATTTGGCAAGATGGTACTCAACAGCTTCTTGAAAATATTCGTGTAGATACATTATATAACCTTAACAAGAACGAAGCATCAACAATCAATAAGAAAAATCAAGTTCCTGCTGCCAGAATGTTTACGGAAATTGAAGATGCAAATGTTATAGGGTATAATCACTTTGAAAATGATAACAGTGATTTTAGAGGAGAACCTTTACTATTGCATTTAAATGATTTTAATGGTCCTGGAATAGCAACAGGAGATATTAACGGTAATGGTAAAAGGGATGTCTATGTTGGTGGGGCAAGAAATTACCCCGGTAAAATTTTTCTTAACAGGTCAAACGGTATTTTTGATTCTATAAGTCTTCCGGGCTCCGAAAAATATGAAGACCTTGGGGCTCTTTTCTTTGATGCTGATGGAGATGATGAACTTGATTTATATGTCGTTAGCGGAGGTAGTTCTGTAAAATATTTTGATAAAGGTCACTATCAAGATAGGCTGTACATTAATAAGGGAAATGAAGTTTTTGAACATAAAACAGAATGCATTGCCAGAAATAAAGGCTAGCGGATCTTGTGTAGTAGCTGCCGATTTTGATTCGGATGGTGATTTGGATTTATTTGTTGGGGGTATGATTGTTCCAGGAAATTTTCCGGACACACCAAATAGTTATTTGCTCGAGAATGTTAATGGAAAATTTATAGATGTTACTGAAAAGAAAGCGGAAAAACTGCGTACAATAGGGTTGGTCAGTTCTGCTCTATGGACAGATTATGATAATGATGGCGACTTGGACCTTATGGTGGCTGGAGAATGGATGCCAATAACCATATTTGAAAATAAAAATGGTAGATTGGAGCATAATACTCAAACTGGGCTGGAGAATTATAGTGGATTTTGGAATAGCTTAATCGGTAAGGATTTTGACCATGATGGAGATATAGATTATATAGCAGGTAATTTAGGGGAAAACACCGCATATAAAGTAACCGAAAAAGAACCAATGAGGGTATACGCCAAGGATTTTGACAAAAATTCTAGTATAGATCCTATAATTACAAGATATATTAAAGGGAAGGAAGTACCCTTGGCTCCTAGAGGTGAATTGGCAAAACAATTGGTTTCCATTAAAAAAATATTTCCTAATTATGATCAATATGCAGAGGCTGATATGCCCAAAGTACTAAAGGCATTAGATACTACTGGAATGAGAGTGTTGAAGGTTAATTATATAAGCTCTAGTTATATTGAAAATTTAGGCAGCGGAAAATTTACTGTAGTCCCATTACCTCAAAAAGCACAGCTGTCTCCACTTTTTGGTTTGGATACAGGTGATTTTAACTCAGATGGTTCGGATGATATTTTGGGAGTTGGAAACTTTTATCCTACCGAGGTAATCTCAGGCTGGTATGATGCTGGAAAAGGTGTTGTGCTTAGCGGGGATAATCAAGGGAACTTCACATCGGTTTTACATACTAAAACTGGGTTTAAAGTTGAGAATGATGCACGTGCTTTGGTGAATGTGGTTCTAAATGATTCTACCCTTTTGTGGTTAGCATCGGTAAATTCCAATAAGGTAAAACGTTTTAGACAAAATCTCAAGTTACCCATTGTGCAGTTTGAACCGGGGGAAACTAATGCCGAGATATATTTTAAAAATGGAGATGTAGCCAAGCAAGAGTTCTATTATGGTGCTGGTTATTTATCGCAATCGTCAAATAGTATTCAGGTTCACGAATCAATGGATAAGATTTTAATTTATGATGCTGAAGGTATAAGTAGAGAGGTTGTTCTAGATTAAAGGAAATAGAAAAGAAGGGGGCACATATATGAAGATGAGAGTAAAGCTTTTTGATTATATAATTATAATTGTTTCAGTTTTGTTTACCATTGTTGGTAATGCCCAAAGCCACATTAGCTTTAAACACATTACAACAAGTGATGGTCTTTCGCAAAGTGATATTAACGCCATTTATCAAGATAAACAAGGTTTCATGTGGTTTGGTACGCATGATGGTCTAAACAAATATGACGGGTATAAGTTTACGGTCTATAACCCTAGTGCCAATTCACCAAATCAGATTAGCAGTAACCTTATTGGAGCCATAACTGGGGATGATCAGGGTAACTTATGGGTGGGAACCACAGGGAGTGGTCTTAATTTTTATAATGCTGCTACAGGTACGTTCACATCTTATAGGAATGAGGATGAAAATTCAAATAGTCTCATAGGTGACCATGTAACTGCCTTGTTTAAGGATAGTAAAAACCGCTTGTGGGTAGGTGTTCGTGACGGTTTGGATATGGTAGACCTTAACGTTTCGCCAGAGAATATAAAATTTCAGCATTTTAATTCCGAACAAGACCCTTTTATTATTGGTTGGGACGGTAGCTCTATCTACAGCATTTATGAAGATAAGAACGGACAAATACTGGTTGGTGGGGCAACTGGTATTTTTAAATTAAAAAAAGATTCAAATGGGAAGGATTATTTCGGGAACGTAAACAATTCATTAGGACTCCCTGATTGTATTGTTAGGAGTATTTTTGAAGATAATTGGGGCCGATTAATCATTGCTACTAACATTGGTATATTTTGCCAAGTAAAAGGCAAGGGTAGAGAACTTGTAAAAATTCACGACACCAATTTTAACAACCTTCTAGTTGACAATAACAACCGCATTTGGGCAGGGTCCAATGAGGGACTCTTTTATTTTGAGAACACGTCTATTGAGAAAAAACCCAAATTTGTCAAACGCTTTACGTATGATTCTAGAGATATAGGTAGCATTAGTAAGAATATCATAAAATCACTATATCTAGATAAGACGGGTATCATTTGGGTCGGGACCAACGGTGGCGGGGTCAATACTTTTGATCCAGGTAAAAAACAATTCCTAAATGTAAGAAACACACCGGACCCTAAGAGTTTAAGTTATGATAAGATTAGGGCAATGTACGAGGATAGCAATGGAACCGTATGGGTAGGCACAGAAGGTGGCGGCCTAAATATGTTATTGGAAGAAGATGATGACGGTAATTATAATAAATTTGAACATTTTAATTCTATTTCCAGAACATTTGCAATTACAGAAACAACAATTGCAAATAAGAGAACTTTATTAATTGGATCAGAAGGCACACCAGGTCTGTATCTTCTGGATATTAGTAATCCAAATGCTATTAAAGAATCAAATCTAAAATCCCAAGGACTAATGCACGGTGTGTTCAGTCTTTTGAACGATTCTAACGAAAATATATGGATTGGGACTTATACTTCAGGTATTCATAGGTGGATTAAGGAGGATAATGGCAAAGACTATCTTAAATCAACTTTTAAAAGTTACCCCAAGCAACCCAACGCTTTACCTAGCAACATCATTAGGGATATTCTTGAAGACAGTAATGGTACTATCTGGTTTGCAACTGGAGATGGTTTGAGTAGTCTTAATAAGATAGAACGTTACAAGAAACAACCAAAATTCAAAACCTATAAATCGGACCCGAATCAAAAAGGGGCAATAAGCCACAATTATATTCTTTCCTTGTACCAAAGTACCGCGGGAGATTTATGGGTAGGTACTTTTGGTGGTGGATTAAACAAATTCATACCAGGTGAAAACGGAAATGATGATAGTTTCATTTCTTATTCGTTAAAAGACGGACTGCCCAATAATGTAATTAAAGGTATTCTAGAGGATCGTGAAGGTAACTTATGGTTTTCCACCAATATGGGGCTTTCTAAATTTGACCCTGTAAACGAGACGTTTAAAAACTATAATGAAAGTGATGGTCTGCAAGATAATGAGTTTCAGGAATTGGCGTGTGTTAAGCGGGCAGATGGGGAAATGCTTTTTGGCGGTATAAACGGATTTAATGCGTTTTACCCAGAAGAAATAAATGATAATGAACAGCCCGCAGAAACAGTAATTACGGATTTACTCGTATCCAATAAATCCGTAAGGGTTGGTGAGAAAATGAACGACAAGGTCATTCTGAAAAAAAACATAAATCAAATTAGTGATATTGAACTTAGCTATAAACAGAATAATTTTTCCTTTGAATTTGCGGCCTTACATTATGCAGCACCTTTGAAAAATAAGTTCGCTTATATGTTAGAGGGTTTTGATAAGGATTGGATACAAACTACTTCGGATAAACGCTTTGCTACGTATACAAATTTAGGACCGGGAGATTATACTTTTAGGGTAAAAGCGTCCAATAATGATGGTCTATGGGATCAGTCTCCTTCGGAAATAAAAATTAAGATTACACCGCCAATTTGGCAAACTTCTGCCGCTTATTTGTTTTATAGCTTTTTAATGTTGGGTGTTTTATGGTTATTCTGGAGATACACGTTTATCAGGACTAGTAAAAAGCATCAATTGGAACTGGATCATCTTGAAAAAGAGAAATCCGAAGAAATGCAACGTGTAAAACTTGAGTTCTTCACCAATATCTCGCATGAGTTTAGAACACCGCTTACGCTCATAAAAGGTCCGCTAGAATATTTAAGGAAGGATGGGTTAAAGGTAAGCCAAACTAAAGTTCAGGAGCAGTACAATATCATGTACAAAAACACCAATTATTTATTGAAATTGGTAAATCAGCTTTTAGACTTTAGAAAGATAGATCAGGGAAAAATGCACTTGGTAGTGCGTAATAGTAATGTTGTTGAATTTATTCAAGAAGTTTGTCAGCCCTTCCAGTTTCTAGCTCACAAGCAAAATGTAGATTTTAATATTTCCGCTAGTGATGACGCTATTGTATCATGGTTTGATCATGATGCTCTAGAAAAGATTATGAACAACCTGTTATCCAATGCTTTTAAATATACTCCTGATGGAGGACATATAAACGTAGAGATATCAATAGAAAGAGAAAAGAGTGGTGAAACTGAGGAAAGTAACAGAAACGTAGTTATTAAAGTTCGAGATTCTGGGTTTGGAATAGCAAAAAATAGAGTGAACACTATTTTTGAACGTTTTAATACTCAGGATAAAAAAGACAGAAGAAATCTTCAAGGGGCGGGTATAGGATTATCGTTTACTAAAAATTTGATCGAGTTACATCAAGGTTCTATTGTCGTTAAGAGTAAACCGAATAAAGGGACTGATTTTATAGTACGACTTCCAATGGAAAAGGAAACCTTTATGAACATTCCAGAGGTGAGTATCAAGGAGGTTTCGGAAAGCGATTTCTTGGTGCGCTCTTCGGAAACTGAGTCGTTTGCCATTGGGATAAATGATGAAATTCTTGATGAAGATGTGTCAAAATCACGCCCTAAACTCCCTATTCTACTTATTGTTGATGACAATGAGGATATTCGCACTTTGGTAAAACAAGCTTTGGAAACCGAGTATGTAATATACGAGGCGGAAAACGGCAAACAAGCTTTAAAATTAGCTAAGAGTCTCATGCCCAATATTATCTTAACGGATATTTTAATGCCCGTAATGAACGGTACCGAGTTCTGCGAAAAACTCAAGACCAATAAAGAAACGAGTCATATTCCAGTGGTAATGCTTACGGCAAAAGCATCCGAAGAAAGTGAAATAGAAAACCTGAAATTGGGTGTGGAAGGATATATACGTAAACCTTTTGAAATGGAGCTGCTACAACTAACGCTCTCTAATATTCTTAAACAAAGGGATCAACTTAGAAAGCAGTTTACTAGGAATATTACGCTGCAACCTACGGAAATCGCCGTTACTTCGGTAGATGAGTCTTTTCTGCAGACTGCTATTGAAATTGTAGAAAAACACATGATGAATACGGACTTTAACGTAGAAATGCTTGTAAAGGAAATGGGCTATAGCCGAAGTAACCTTTATATGAAATTTAAAGAGATTACCGGTCTATCTTCCAGTGAGTTCATTAGGAACATTCGTCTAAAAAGAGCGGTTCAGCTTTTTGAGCAGAGCGATTTGTCCGTCAAAGAAATTATGTACAAAACAGGTTTTAATACGGCTTCTTATTTTTCTAAGTGTTTCAAAAAGCAATTTGGCGTAATTCCTAGTGAATATGTTGCCAACTTAAAAGATAAAAAAACAACCTCATAACTTTAAAAATGAAAAATAAATTAGGTAACAAGTTTGGCCTTTTAGTCTGTTTTCTAGCCCTACTATCTTGTGGGCAGAAAAACAAAACCGAAACCGTATCCGTTATTGAAACGGACGACCAAAAACCAAATGTGATTATTGTATTTACAGATGATCAAGGTTATGGAGATTTAGCATCACATGGCAACCCTATACTAAAAACTCCTAATTTGTCTGCTTTTGGTAAAGAGGCTTTGGAACTTACAAATTTTCACGTGGGCACGACTTGTGCGCCTAGTCGGGCAGGACTTATGACAGGACGTAACGGCAATAGGAACAATGCTTGGCATACTATTGGTGGATGTTCTATCTTGTTGGAAGATGAAACCACCATAGCGGAAGTGTTTGAAGACGGGGGGTATAAAACAGCTATGTTCGGAAAATGGCACTTGGGGGATAATTACCCATACAGACCTTTTGATAGAGGGTTCCAAGAAACGCTTTATAATGGCGGAGGAGGTGTGCAGCAAACTCCGGATTATTGGAACAATACCTATTTTAACGACACCTATTTTAGAAATGGTGTTCCGGAAAAGGTGGAAGGATACGCAACGGATGTCTGGTTTAATGAGGCCATTAAATATGTACAACGTACGAAAGAAGAACCTTTCTTCCTGTATTTACCACTTAACGCGGCACATTCACCCTTTAACGTTCCGGAAAGTTATGCCAAACAATACGAAGATGCTCCGTTGACCGATGTTCAGAAGCGTTTTTATGGAATGATTACCAATATTGATGAGAACTTTGGAAAGTTGGTCAATTTTTTAAAAGACGAAAAATTATTTGATAATACTATAATCATATTCACAACGGATAATGGTACTGCTGCAGGAATAGCAAAAAGCAAGGATGGAAGTGTTTTAGGTTACAACGCTGGTTTGCGGGGTACTAAAGGTAGTCACTATGACGGTGGGCATAAGGTGCCATTTTTTATAAGCTGGCCTAAAGGCAATATAAAAAAGGGGACTACAAGTAATGAATTGGTAGCCAATGTAGATTTGTTACCTACACTTTCCAAAATGGCAGGAGTATCTTTTCAGCCTAAAAAGCCTTTGGATGGGGCAGATATGTCAGCCGTATTAAAGGAGGGTGCAGAAAGTAAGGAGCGTATGTTGGTTATAGATACGCAGCGTGCTCAATGGCCTGAAAAAGGTAAGAACAGCTGTGTTATGAATACGGAATGGCGATTGATCGGTGGTACCGAGCTATATAATATTGTTGATGATCCGGGACAAAAAAATAACGTTGTGGACCAACATCCGGACATGGTTAAAAAAATGCAAGCTTTTTATGATCAGTGGTGGTCCGGTATAGAACCCGAAATGAGATATGCCGAAATTCCTATTGGTCATGAAGAAGCAAATCCTGTTACGATTACAGTTCATGATATGCATACAAAAGAGAACATACCTTGGAACCAAGTTCAAATTCGTGAGGGGGAGTTTTCTCCGGAAGGCTATTATAGCGTGAATATTGTTGAAGATGGTGAGTATGAGTTTAAATTGTATAGATATCCACCAGAATCGGGCTTGTCTCTTAATGCTGCTTCAGATGTTATTATGGGATCATCAACGGTAAATGAATTGCCTGTAGGAAGGCGCATCAATTTTAAGGGTGCTCAAGTGAAACTAGGTGATGTTTCTCTAGAAGGAAATGTTGACCTGGACAAACCCTATGCACAGCTACAGGGGGAATTGAAAAAAGGAAGCTACGAGCTTAATAGTCATTTTATTACGGATGAAGGAAACGCGTTTTCCGCATATTATATAGTAATCGAAAAAAAAGGATAATCCATGAAAAAGGCCAAGAAAAATATTGAAGCAAATTCAAAAAAGACGGATTCATTATCCCGAAGGTCATTTCTTTCTAAAACGGCTCTAGCTGCGGGTGCTATAAGTATTGTTCCCAGACATGTTTTAGGTAGGGGTTTTGTCGCGCCAAGCGATAAGGTAAATTTAGGATACATTGGCCTTGGTAAGCAAAGTATAACGCTGTCCAATGCTTTTTTAGAAAATACAGACGAAGCGCAAATCGTAGCTGGTTCCGATGTGTGGACAACTAAAAACGATTGGTTTAAGGCACATGTAAGTAAATTGTATGCAGATAAGCGCAAACAGAATAACTATAAAGACCTTACAACAACAGGAAATTATCTTGAAATTTTAGAAAGAGATGATATAGATGCCGTAGTGGTTGCAACACCTGATCATTGGCATGCCATACAGGCCATTGGGGCTATGGAGGCTGGCAAGCACGTGTATTGTGAGAAACCTTTAACGTTAAAGATTCAGGAAGGCATAGACATGGTGAGCACCGTTAAAAAAACGGGTAAGGTTTTACAAACAGGGAGTATGCAGCGTTCGTGGGCCACGTTCCAAAAAGCTACGGAAATGGTAAGGAACGGTCATTTAGGTGATATCAAAAAAGTACTTGTTAATGTGGGTGACCCTGCTATTCCATTCAATATGGATTCTCAGCCGGTACCTTCTCAAATAGATTGGAACCAATGGTGT
Organism: Zobellia russellii; assembly: GCF_044597075.1. Classification (NCBI taxonomy): domain Bacteria; kingdom Pseudomonadati; phylum Bacteroidota; class Flavobacteriia; order Flavobacteriales; family Flavobacteriaceae; genus Zobellia; species Zobellia russellii. The sequence goes on from NZ_CP139000.1 coordinate 489,284, forward strand.
GGTCCGGCACCGTTGTTGCCCTATAATGAAAGGCTTGCGCCACAGGAGAGTAAAGCGTTCTTTCCGGATTGGAGACTGTTTAGTGAGACCGGAGGTGGCATATTAACGGATTGGGGCGCTCATATGTTTGATATTGCCCAATGGGGATTGGGAATGGATAGAACTGGTCCGGTAAAATTTATTCCTCCTGCGGACAAAAAAGCGGTAAGAGGTATGCAGATGTTCTATGAAAATGGAATTGAAATGGTTCACGAAGATTTTGGTAGGGGATGGGGTGTTCGGTTTATAGGGACCAAAGGTAATTTGGATATTAGTAGAAGTTATTTGGAAACTGACCCGCCTAAGATTTTAAAATCTCAGGTAACGGATAAAGAGGGGCTGAAATCTAGAGGCAATCATTATCAGAATTGGATAGATGCCATAAAAAAAGGTACCCCCCTTATTTCCGATGTTGAAATAGGCCATCGTTCCGCGAGTGTGGGTAACATTTGTAATATAGGGTATCAATTGGGCCGCACCTTGGAGTGGGACCCAAAGAAAGAAAAATTTATAGGTGATAGTGAAGCCAACAAAATGAAGAGTAGAAAAAATAGAAAATACTAAAAATCAACCTCCGGGTCTTTCTTTTCTGAACGTTCCGGGGGTGATTCCATTTTTTAATTTGAACATTCTAGAAAGATAGGAAATGGTGCCTAGACCGGTCTTTTCCGCAATTTCCGCTAAGGTATTGTTTGTGGTGAGTAATAAGGTTTCCGATCGTTCAATACGTATGGTCTGTATGTATTTGCTGGGCCTGATTCCAAATTTCTGCTGAAAAACCCTAGAAAAATGATCGGCACTCAGGTTACTGTGTTTGGCAAGGTCCGCTACGGTAAGGGGCTCGTGTAAATGTTCTTTAATATAGTTGAGTACCTCGTGAAAATCACTTCTAATATTTAACTTGGAGCTTTTACTGTTTTGTATAAATGAAGCAAACAAGAGGTGAAGAAGTCCCTGAGTCTCAATAAACGACTTGGTAGAGAGCAAATCGTTCTTTTTCACGGTGTCAAGTAGAAATTTTTGCTTGTCATAAATAGTAGGGTCATCGTCTACCAAATAACGCTTTGGGTGAAGTTCTATAACCTTTTTAAAATATCCATAATGGTCGTTATTAGCTTCAATGGCATATCTAAAATCTTTCATGTCATAAATGGAAAGCCCATCGCCAACCTCTTCCAAAAAATGAATGTAATAAAGTTCTAAATGGTCATCACACCTATACCGGCTGTAGGTAAAGCTGGGTACAAGATATAGGTAACCTGGTTCTAGATCAAACTCTTCGTAACTGTGGTATATTTTGGCGGTTCCTTTTGTTACCAAATAAAGCCGGGAAAAAGGGCTGATTACATTGTCGTAATCCCACGTGGAATCTAATTTTCCGTATCCACCATGTAGAAAGGTCAATTTTAAGGATTGCAGAATTTTATTCATACACTATTTACTTCTTATCGGATTTTATGCACCTATAATCGTCACGTAAAGATAGTAATTATGCTTTCAATAATTGATTTTCAGGGCTTTTTGAGTTGTAAAGTATTTTTATACATAATGCGTCCGTGATTTATAAATGTCGGATTTGTACAACTCATAGCCTGATTTATGCAAGAAATTGATAAAACAAATGCTTTAAGTTTGTGGAAAACATAAAATTTCTCATAAAGAATGTTCAAATTATCAAATTATTTCTTTTTTTCTTTGGCTTTGGTGCTATTCTCTTGTGGTGGCCCGGACCTTCCAGAGGATGTTGAACAAGCTTATGAGACGCTTCCGGAAAAGGTAGATTTCAATCAGCATGTAAAACCTATTTTATCCGATAAATGTTTTATTTGCCATGGTCCGGATAAAGCAAAAATAAAGGGTGGCTTACAGTTGCATGACCCTGAATTTGCATATGCCGAATCCATTAATACACCAGGGTTGTTCTCTATTGATCCCGGAAATCCAGGAAATAGTGAGGTGGTTAAAAGAATCTTGACAGATAATCCGGAAACCATAATGCCTGCGCCTTCGTCGCATTTAAACTTATCGGCCTATGAAAAGGCTATGCTGGTAAAGTGGATAGATCAAGGTGCGGAGTACAAAGATCACTGGGCATTTTTAAAACCGGAAAAGCATGAGGTTCCAAAAGTAAAACAGACCGACTTTGTCCAGAGTCCTATAGATAATTTTGTATTGGCCAATTTAGAGGAGAAAGGAGTTTCTCCATCTAAAAAAGCGAGTAAGGAGCTGCTACTAAGAAGGGCTTCTATTGATTTAACGGGCTTGCCTCCAACTTTGGAGGAAATGGAAGCTTTTGTAAACGATGAAGCACCGGATGCTTTTGAAAAACAGATAGACCGTTTATTGGCTTCTCCGCATTATGGGGAACAGATGACTTTGGACTGGATGGATGTTGCCCGTTATGCAGATACGCATGGGTACAGTAACGATAGATATAGAGATACCTCGCCATGGAGAGATTGGGTTATAGATGCATTTAATAAAAACATGCCTTATGATGAATTTCTCACATGGCAATTAGCGGGAGATTTATTTGAAAACCCCACACGAGAGCAAAAACTGGCCACTACTTTCAACAGGTTGCACCCTCAAAATCTGGAAGGTGGTATTATAGATGAAGAATTTAGATCGGAATATGTTGCGGATAGGACCGCTACGGTAAGCCAAGGTGTATTGGGATTGTCGTATGCTTGTGCTAAATGTCACGACCACAAATACGATCCTATTTCTCAAAAGAACTATTTTGAGATGTATGGCTTTTTCAATAACGTAGATGAGACGGGATTGATTCCTTGGGATTTAGCTACTCCGGTTCCGGCGATGTTGCTTCCTACTGAAGAACAGGAAGGGGTGCTTGCTTATCTAGATAAAATTGTTGAGGAATCCGTAGATAAAGTTGAGCGCACCGCTAAAACCGAAAATGAAAAGTTTGAACAGTGGTTGGCGGGTAATTCTTTTAAGAACATTCCGGTTAAAGGTAAGCCGCGTGGGTTGATTGCTTCTTTTAATTTTGATAACCAAAAATTGGTGAACACCGCTGGCGGAAATGGCAAAAACCATATTCGTATGCGTCAGCAGTTTGTAGATAACGAGAAACCTGTTTTTAAAGAGGGAGCTACAGGTAAAGGGCTATTTATGGATGGGGACACTTGGTTGGACCTAGATAAAATTGGAGTCTACAAACGTAACCAGCCTTTTAGCGTTTCTATAAAAGTCTTTATTCCCAAGGACCTTGAAGATGGAGTTATATTTCATAAGATGCAAGGGCCTGAATTGCATAGTTTTAGAGGGTATCACTTAAAAGTAAAAGAGAACAGGTTAGAAGCGTTGTTTGCCCATGTGTGGCCAGATAATTCAATGGTAGTAGAGTCGGTTAAGGAGATTCCAAAGGAAAAATGGGTTCAGGTTACGCTTACCTATGACGGTTCTAGTAAGGCAATGGGAATAGGGATTTATATGGATGGCGAAAAACTTGAAACCACTACTTCTTTTGATAACCTGTACAAGGATATTGTTTTTAACAATATGAACAATTATATCTATAAAGAAACCGTAGAGCCCGGTTTAAGAATTGGTGCTATATGGAGAGGAAAGGGCATTGGTAATGCTGTTGTAGATGATATAATGGTTTTTGATAATGAATTGAGTGCTGTTGAAGTAATGCAAATAAGCACTACGGATCGGCTTAAAAACTTAATAGCCAAATCAAAAGAAACACTTACCGAACAAGAAAAAGAGCAGCTGGCTCAATACTATTTGTTCAATAAATCTCCAAAATACAATGAAGCTCTTGCTGTTTTGGAGGAGAATCGTAAAGCCTTAGTAGATAGTATAGAACCTATTAAGCAGATAATGGTGATGAAAGAACGTAAAACACCTAGACAGACCTATATTTTGGATAGGGGTAATTACGATTCACCAACAGATTCGGTATTTCCAAATGTTCCAACGGAGATATTTCCAATGGCAGATAGTTTACCTAAAAATAGGTTGGGCCTTGCTAAATGGATTACAGATAAGGACAATCCGTTAACGGCTAGGGTAGCGGTAAACCGTTATTGGCAAAATCTCTTTGGAAGAGGATTGGTAAAGACTTCTGAGGATTTTGGTAATCAAGGTGAATTGCCAAGTCACCCTAAACTGTTAGATTGGTTGGCTCTTGAATTTGTAGAGTCCGGCTGGGATGTTAAGGCGTTGCATAAAACCATAATGTTGTCTAGTACGTATCAACAAAGTTCCGTGGTTAGTGAGGAACATTTAAAATGGGATGGTGAGAACAAATGGTTGGCAAGAGGACCTTCCACACGATTGTCCGGGGAAATGTTAAGAGATAATGTACTGTATGCGTCCGGTCTGTTGAACGAGACCATAGGAGGAGAAAGTGTTAAGCCGTACCAACCAGAAGGACTATGGAAAGTAAACGGAGATACTTATGTCCAAGACGGAGAGGAGGGCCTTTACAGGCGAAGTATGTATACCATTTGGAAGCGTACGGTGCCTAATCCTACAATTTCAACTTTTGATGCCCCTACAAGGGATTTATGTACCAGCAGAAGGCAAAAAACCAATACACCGTTACAGGCCTTGGTAATTTTGAACGACCCTACTTATATTGAAGCTTCAAGGGTTTTAGGAAAACAAATGGCGGAGGCCAAAGACGTAGAGACCGGTATTGCCCAAACCTTCATGAAATTAGCAGGAAGAAGTATTACGAACCAAGAACTTGAGGTTCTTGCTCAATTACGGGAACAGGAATTTGAAAAGTTCAATCAAAATTTAGATAAGGCCAAAGGTTGGTTGCAGACCGGGGCGTTTAAAATTTCCGAAACCGATGATAAGGCGGCTATAGCTGCAAACGCTGTAGTGGCAAGTACCATTATGAATGCCGATGCCAGCATCACCAAACGATAATTGTTAACAGCAAACAAAAGAAACTATGTGTAATCATCATCACAATAAACTGACTTCCAATAACCAGGATTTACAAAAAATCGAAAGGCAACTGGATAGAAGACATTTTCTTAAAAAGACATCACTTGGTATCGGTGCCATGGCGTTGGGAAGTTTACTGGGCGCAGAAAAGGCATTTGCCGGTATAGGCAAGAATAGTACGGAAGAAGAGATTTTAAAGGTTTACAATAAAAACCGATTAGGTCTACCGCACCATGCGCCAAAGGCCAAAAGAATTATTTATTTATTTCAGAGTGGAGGCCCATCTCAGATGGATCTGTTCGATTATAAGCCAAAGCTTACCAACATGTTCGGTCAGGAATTACCACCGTCCGTGATAAGTGGTCAAAGACTTACGGGTATGAGCGGTAGCCAAAGTACATTGCCTATAGCGCCGTCTACTTTTAAGTTTCAGCAATACGGGGAGTCTAGAGCTTGGGTAAGCGATGCTATGCCGTACCTATCCGAAGTGGTAGATGATCTGTGTTTTATTAAAAGTATGCAAACCGACCAAATTAACCATACCCCGGCCATTACATTTATGCAAACGGGTAATCAATTACCAGGTAGGCCTGCTATTGGTTCTTGGTTAAGTTATGGTTTAGGTTCAGACAATGAAAACTTGCCAACTTTTATTGCATTGGTTTCTAAAAACGGAAAAGGACAGCCTCTAAAAGCAAGTTTATGGGGGAACGGCTTTTTGCCAACAGAGCACCAAGGAGTACAATTTAGGTCGGGTAAAGACCCTGTTCTCTATTTGAGCGATCCAGAAAATTATGATGGTAATGACCGTAGGGATATGCTGGATTATTTAAAGAATTTGAACGACCTACAGACGGATGCCTTTGGTGACCCAGAAATTCAATCCCGTATGGCCCAATACGAAATGGCCTTTAAAATGCAAACTTCCATACCTGAGGTAACCGATCTAACAAACGAGCCCGAATATATTTTTGATATGTACGGCAAAGATAGTAGGGATCCCGGTACGTATGCGGCAAACTGCCTAATGGCAAGAAAACTGCTTGAAAAAGGGGTTAAGTTTGTACAACTGTACCACCAAGGTTGGGATCAGCACAACTATTGTCCAGGAGGAGTAAAAAGTCAATCTAAAAAAACAGATCAGGCCACTGCTGCCTTGATCAAGGATTTAAAGCAAAGAGGTATGTTTGAGGATACCCTTGTAGTTTGGGGAGGAGAGTTTGGACGTACGGTGTATTCCCAAGGTCAGTTAACGAGCGAAAATTATGGTAGAGATCACCATCCAAAAGCATTTACCATGTGGATGGCCGGAGCAGGAGTGAAGCCTGGGTTTACCTATGGGGCAACTGATGACTTTAGTTACAATGTAACCAAAGATCCTGTTCACGTACATGATTTTCACGCTACGCTTATGCATCTATTCGGTATAGATCATGAGAGGTTAACGTTTAAGCATCAAGGAAGGCGCTATCGTCTAACGGATGTTCACGGTCATGTAGTTAAAGATTTATTGACCTAGATTTACCTGTTTTTGACCAGTATTCATTGTATTTTACCATCAAAATAAAAATCATCAGTATCCTATGAACGACAGAAGGAGTTTTTTAAAAAAATCCGCCTTGGGCGCCACAGCTTTATCCACAACATCATCTTTCGGGTTTAATATTCTAAAAAAAACCGTTCTTGAGGACCAAATTATTGGTCATGGAGATTTCAAATACAAAGTGGTGAAAGACTGGGCCCAGATGTCTGTTGCACATAATCCAATTTTAAACTGTCATGAAATGCAGATGGACAGTAAAGGCAGGCTCATTATGTTGGGAGACCATACGGATAATAATATTTTGGTTTTTGATAAATCCGGAAAATTGTTGGATTATTGGGGTACGCGCTATCCTGGTGGGCATGGGCTAACCCTTCATGATGAAGGGGGAGAGGATATGTTGTATATCGTAGACTGTGGCTGGTTTGTAGACCGTACCGGAAAATGGAGTAAACAAGCAGGTTCTGTTAGTAAGACTACTGTAGACGGGAGGCTTTTATTTAATTTGCCCGATCCACATACTATTGGTGTATATACCAAAGAGCAAGAGTATTTACCCACGGAAACTGCCATTGGCCCTAATGGCGATATCTATGTAGCAGATGGTTACGGGTCTGATTTTATTCTTCAGTTTAGCCCTAAAGGCGAATTTATCCGTAAATGGGGAGGTCACGATAACAGCGATAAAAACTATGATTTGCATAATGCCCACGGAGTGGCAGTAGACTATCGTGATAATCAAAACCCGGTACTTGTGGTTACATCACGTTCGGACAAGAGCTTTAAATTTTTTACGCTTGATGGTAAGTTTATCAAAACCGTAGAGTTGCCCGGGGCCTATGTATGTAGACCCGTGCTAGACGATGATAATATCTATGCTGGGGTATGTTGGTCAGAAAATAAAGCAGGCCACCGCTTTAGTAATTCGGGGTTTGTGACCATTATGGATGGTAGTAATAAAGTAGTTTCCAATCCTGGGGGAGATGCGCCTGAATATAAGAATGGCAAGCTTCAACAAATGTATCAATCGGAAAAGGCCATATTTAATCACGGTCATGATGTTTTCGTTGATGAGGATAAGAACCTTTATGTCTGTCAATGGAATGCCAACAGAACGCCCCCAATCAAATTAGAGCGGGTGTAAATTCTATATTTTTTTTCTACGCGTAGGGATAAAGCCATTTGTGGTAATCAAATGATCATATCTTTTAGCACCCTCTATGAAATATGTGTAATTTTCGAGTTGAAGTCTGCAAACTTCGATCAAACACTTATAAACTAAATTCAAAAGTTAAATGCGCAGCAAAAAAAACAATGTACTGTATGCACTGTTGCTACTAATTGTGTTTTCGTCCTGTAAAGAGGAAAAGGCAGTAATTACCGAAAAAAAACCGAACATCATCTACATTATGGCGGATGACCATACCACTCAAGGTTTTGGTATCTATGGAAGCCGCTTGGCTAAGCTAAACCCTACGCCAACTCTGGATAAAATTGCCAATGAAGGAATGATTTTTGACAATTGCTTTGTTAGTAATTCTATCTGTACGCCCAGTCGCGCCGCTATTATCACCGGACAAAATTCTCAATTGAACGGGGTTCTGGATTTAGATGGTCGTATAGAGCCGGCACGCCAGTTTTTACCAATAGAAATGAAAAAGTTGGGGTACCAGACCGCTGTAGTGGGTAAATGGCACTTAAAAGAAGAGCCTGCGGCTTTTGATTATTATAAAGTTTTACCGGGGCAAGGAAAATATTTTGATCCTGAATTTAGGGTTCGTGGTGATCAGCCATGGCCTAAGAATACGGTTCAGACCAAAGGTCATTCATCAGATATGGTTACCGATATTTCTTTAGATTGGTTAAAGAACGAAAGAGATCCTAACAAACCTTTCTTCCTAGTGCATCAATTTAAGGCTCCGCATGACGATTTTGAAAATGCACCGCGTTATGAAGAGTATTTGGCCGATACGTTTATTCCTGAGCCGGAGAGCCTTTACGAAAGAGGAAACAACGGTTCTGTTGCCACAAGAGGAAAGAATGATTCTTTAACCAGAATTATTGGTTCATCCGTGTCACATAGAAACTTGATTCGTAATCAGGCTATGAATATTTATGTGGATAGCTCCATTCACCGTTCATACCGCGATGCGGATAAAATTAGGCCTGAAGAGTATGTAAAGTGGGAAATGGATGATGAAGAAAGAAAATACACGAGTAAAGTATACCAAGACTACGTAAAGAAATATTTACGTTGTGTAAAAGGAGTAGATGATAATGTAAAACGCTTAATGGACTATTTAGAGGCCGAAGGTCTAATGGATAATACTATTATTGTTTACACTGGTGACCAAGGATTTATGTTGGGAGAACATGATTTTATTGATAAAAGATGGATGTACGAGGAGTCTATGCGTATGCCGTTCTTTGTGCGTTATCCAGAAAAAATTAAAGCGGGAACCCGTACCGATGCAATCATCAATAATACGGATTTTGCTCCAACGCTAATTGAATTGGCCGGAGGAAGCACTCCTGATTATATGCAAGGGAAAAGTTTTAAAACCATCTTAGAAACAGGAGAAGAACCGGAAGATTGGCAAAAATCTACCTACTACAGGTATTGGATGCACATGGCTCACCGTCATCAAAACCCGGCACATTTTGGAGTACGCACCAAAGATTATAAATTAATATTTTTCTATGGAAAATATTATGTAGATACTACAGACCCCAATGCGGAATGGGATAGGGAAAACTGGGGCAATGATTTTGATACCGATACCCCTGCGGGTTGGGAATTTTATGACTTAAAGAAAGATCCCAAAGAAATGAACAACGCCTATGCAGATCCAGTATATGCGGAGACCATTGCAGGTTTAAAGAAAGAATTACTTAGACTTCGTGAGGACTTGAACGAAACGGATGAGAAATATCCTCATATTCAAAAAGTTATTGATGCCCACTGGAACGACTAAATAGGGCTTTTCTTGAACCCTAAAATAGAGAAAAATCAGCTGCTATCCAATTTATAAGGATAGCAGCTTTTTTTATTGAATAATGTTTCTGAGAGGAGCAATTCGGTTAAAAAATTTTGGGACAGTTGAACTAGTTCAACTTTTTTGTAACAGAGGTTTTTGATTTTTGTAAGTATTAATCTTTAACTACTAAATCATGTTTTACAAATCGATTAAAATTTATGCGACACTCTTCTTTTTAATGGTATCCGTAGTTCAACTAAAAGCACAAAACCCGTATGATGTTAGCACAGAACAGGCTTTAAATTCTTTACAAGCTGCTAAGAAAAAAGCGGAAGAAATGAATGTTTTGGTCAATATAGCGGTGGTAGATGCAGGTGCGAATCTAAAGTCTTTCGTAAGAATGGATAATTCCTACTTAGGCAGTATAGATGTCGCCATAAAAAAAGCCAAAACCGCTCGCTATTTTGATATTGATACGGGCAAGTTGGGCGAATTAACCCAGCCGGGAGGCATCATTTATAACATTGAACTTAGTAATAATGGCCTTATTACCTTTCCCGGAGGTGTACCCATTAAAAATAAAGACGGTAAAATAATTGGCGCCATTGGTGTAAGTGGCGGCACCATAGAAGAAGATAGAATTATTGCTAACGCAGGCGCAGATTTCCTTTTAACTGAAAACTAAAATACTGATGAGAACTATTACTAATATTTTTTTACAAGCTATTGCAATCTTAGGCTGTGGCATAATTACGGCCCAAGATTTAAGCGACCCTATGTTGTATCGTAAAGATTTTAAAGATATTTCTGGAAAAAATACGGTTTCTATTACCAGTTATGAGAAGAACGGAAAGCATTATGTGTATGCTGGAGGTGCTGGTAATGTAGATGTCTATCAAATTGATGCAGATGGCATACTTACGCCTGTGAGCAATCACGAATTGTATAAGCAAAAAGGGCCGGCCAGGGGCATGGTTGCTGACAATATTGGTGGAAACGATTTTCTTTTTGTAGCCAACAAGTTTGGTAATGTAGTAGAAACCTTTAGAATTTTAGAAAGCGGTTCTTTGGAACGTGCCGCTATGATAGAAGATACTGAAGATACTCATCTTGCGGTTGGTATCACCCTACAGGTTGTTCACATGAAGAATGCATCTTTTTTGTTCGCAGGTGGTTTAGAAAGAGAAACCCCGGGGTTAAGTTCTTTTAAAATAAATATTGACGGAAGTTTAACCCATGTTCAATCAATGAAAGATACGGATGAGTTACACACCGATGGAATTATTGGTATGTTCGTTCATAAAATAAAAGGGAAAACCTATCTGTATACCAGCGGATTTCAGGACAATGGTGTAAGTAGTTTTAGAGTTTATGACGATGGTACATTTAGAAATGTGAACAATATCCATGACAATACAACAGACCGCTACCTAACAGGAGCGTATCCAGTGACTGGTGCAACACTTGGAGGCAATCATTATGTGGTAGTGGGCCATAGACATCATAAATATTATGATTATGCCCCTAAATTCATTAAAAACAAAGATTTTACATACCACGGAGATGGGGTAAGTGTGTTCAAGGTGAATAGAAAAGGCGCTTTGGTTCCGCATTTTGTTTTAAAGGATGATGAGTTAACCAAACTACGAGGACAGACCCGTATTGAAGTAGTTTCTGTGGAGGAAGACTATGCCATTTTTGCGGTAGGTACTCGGGATGATGCTAGTGTTCAGCTAGTAAAATTAGATGCACAAGGTACATTAACGCCCTTAAATTATTTAGAAACGGGTTTTCCTATCTATTACGGTTTAAGAAGTTTAACAATCGAAGGCAACCCCTTATTGGTAGCGGGCTCTATGAGTTTTGATCTTAATAAAGTAGCAAGTTATCAAGTAGCGCCTAAAATTGATAGAGGAGGCAAGCAATTGCGCCATATTGTCAATTTAAAATATAATGAAGAGGCTACCCCAAAACAGGTAGAAGAGGCCGTACAGACCTTTTTAGATTTAGAAAAAACCATTCCTGAAATTGTTTCTATTGAATGGGGAGAGAATGATAGCACGGAAGGTCATAGTGATGGTTTTACCCATACTTTTATTCTTACGTTTAATGATGAGCATGGACGAGAAAAATACCTGTTCCATAAAACCCATTTAGACTTGGTTAAAAAGGTAGGCCCTATAATCGGTGGCGTTTTAGTGATGGATTACTGGACAGCGAAACAATAAAAAAGGTTTAAAATTTAGATTGATGGAAAACTTAAATACAAAAACAGCTCTTGTTACAGGAGGTAGCAGGGGATTAGGAAAAGCTACCGCTTTGGCATTAGCTAAGGAAGGGGTAGCCGTTGCCATAACCGGAAGAAATGAAGCAACACTAAAAATAACCGTAAAAGAAATAGAAGCATTAGGGGTAAAAGCTACCTATGCTGTTTTTGATGTAGGGAATTACAAGGCTGTAAAACGAGGTATAAAAACTATCATAGACGCTATGGAACACATAGATATTCTCATAAACAATGCAGGTATAGCAGGTGTTGGTTCTTTTTTAGACATGCCAGTGAACGACTGGGAACAAATGATACAAACCAATCTAATGGGTATGTATTATGTTACTAAAGAAGTTTTACCCCAAATGGTAGCACGTAGTGAGGGGGATATTGTCAATATTTCTTCTACCGCCGGTATTAATGGTAATCCAAATGTTTCGGCATATTCGGCATCAAAATTTGCAGTCATCGGTATGTCAGAATCCTTGATGAAAGAAGTGAGAAAGCACAATGTACGTGTAATCACCATGACACCAAGTACTATTGAATCAGATATGACCATTGATCTCGGATTTGCACAAAAAGGGAGCGAAGAGAATATCTTACAACCTCAAGATTTTGCGGAACTCATTGTATCGGGTTTAAAATTACCACGTAGGGCGATTTTAAAATCTGCCGCATTGTGGTCTACAAATCCTTAAAAAGTAAAAAGCTACTCAAAGAGTAGCTTTTTTTTAATTGACTATAATTGAAAAATCTTTTCTAAGGCTATCCATTTCTCACCGTTTTTGGCCCAAGGAAGCTCTTGCTGGTATTTCCACATAAGTTGTTCCCATTCCTGTACTGCAGGGTTGTTAGCGTCCATCTCAGCTTTCTTTTCAGGGTCAAAAGTTTCATTAACTTCCATAATCATGAACATGCGGTTTCCTGTCAAGAAAATTTGCATATCCACGATACCGGCATCTTTTATACTTTTGGTTATAGCGGGCCTAGCATTACCTTCTGCATGATACTCTTTGTATTCCGCAATAAGCTTTGGGTCATCCTTAAGGTCACATGAATAGCAATATCTGGTAGTTTTCATTATGCTGCAATTTTAGTTTTGGTTACTTTATAGGCGTACATACCGTAGAAAGCTACAAATAGAAGACATATCATTGGTAACAGGAAAGAAAAATGAATTTCGGTAATGTTTCCGGCTATTTTATCACCAAAAACTTCCTGTCCATTTACAGTATCACCAAAGTCCATTATACTGGCTTGTAGCTTTGGTAAAAAGGCACCTCCTACAATAGCCATAATAAGTCCGGATGAGGCCAATTTGGCTTCCTCGCCCATATCTTTAAGGGCAAGTCCATATATTGTTGGGAACATAATAGACATGAATACAGAAACGAAAACCAAGAATACCAAACTAATGATACCGGTAGACATGATAATACCGCCACACATAAGGGCAGCCGCAATACCAAAATAAGCCAACATTTTTGCCGGGTTTATTTTTTTCATCAAAGCAGTTCCTATAAAACGGGTGGTTACAAAAGATACCATTGCGGTTATGTTCCACCAAGTGGCATCAACTCCTAAACTCTGCGATTCGTTAAGATACTCTACCAATTGAAAAATGGCTGTCCAGCACATAATCTGTGCTCCTACGTAAAACATCTGTGCAATGACCCCCAATAGAAAGGTCTTACTTTTAAAAATTCTGTCTAAAGATTCTTTAATGGATAAATGGTCTCCCATGACCATGGCCGGAATTTTAGTTTTCCAAATGACAAGAAAAACCAAGGCTACAAAGATACCAACCGCTATGTACGGGCCGCTAATTACATTAAGATCAAAGGCCTTTATTTCAGCGGCCTTTTCCGTACCTAAAGCCACAATTTCAGAACTGTCTGCATAATCTGCGGAAAGGATTCTATCCAAAACAACAAATTTAGCGATCAGCATACCCGTAAGTGAACCGATTGGGTTAAAAGACTGCGCCAGGTTTAATCGTTGGGTGGCAGTTTCTTTGTCTCCCATGGAAAGAATAAGTGGATTTGAAGTGGTTTCCAAAAAGCCTAATCCGCAAGTGATGACAAACAATGAAATTAGAAAATACGTGTACGAACCATTTTCTGCTGCAGGATAGAAAAGGATAGCTCCAAGCGCATAAAGGGCCAGACCAAGTAATAATCCAGATTTATAACTAAACTTACGGATAAACAATGCGGCAGGAATTGCCATAACACCATACCCAAAGTAAAATGCGAACTGTACGTTGTAAGCTTCTTCGTTTGAAAGAATCATAACCTTTTTAAAGGCCGCTACCATAGGGTTTGTTAAATCGTTGGCAAAGCCCCATAGTGCAAAAATTGAGGTTGCAGCAATAAAGGGAACGAGCAAATTCTTAGGAACTACGGGTGTTTTGGTGTTCTTTGTCATTGGTATATTTTTAAGTTGGTTGCGTTTAATCTTCGGTAAGTAGCGAACGGTCTAAATGCACATAGCCACCGTCTACAAAAATAAACTGACCGGTAGTGTGAGATGATCTGTTTGAGATAGTGAACAAGCAAGTATCTGCTATTTCGTTGGTACTCGTCATTCTATTTTCTAAAGGAATTTTCTTTACAATAGACTGAAGTTTTTCTTCTCCATTAGGCAGCGTGCGAATCCAAGTATCATACGACGGAGTCCAACTTTCGGCAATTATAATGGCGTTGGAACGAATATCATGTTTTATTAAATCAACCGCCCATTCACGGGTTAGACCAAGAACTCCACCTTTGGAAGCGGCATAACCCGAAGTCCTTCCTTGACCGGTAAGGGCTACTTTAGAGCCAATGTTCAGTATGTTTCCTTTAGATGCTATTAATGAAGGCAACGCGTGCTTAACGATAAGAAAATAACTTACCATATTCAGTTTTAACGAATCCATAAACTCTTCGTAAGTGGCATCAAGCCCAACTCCATCATTTACACCAACGTTATTAATGACAACATCTATACGGCCATACTTTTTTACAATGGTAGAAACAGCGTTTTCAATCTGGACGGGATCAGTTACATCAGTTTGACAGAAAATGGCATCTATTCCTTTCTCTTGAATTTTCTCAACATACCCAAAACCTCGGGCATTACGGTCAATTACGGCCGGTATGGCTCCTTCTTCGGCTAAACGCTGCAATATGGTTTCGCCAATACTGCCTTCTTTTCCGGCAGCTCCGCTAATTACAACTACCTTATCCTTTAAATTTAAATCCATTGTTTTGTTGTTTTATAAATCACTCAGAGTATAATTTGAGGTGTTTCAGTAATTGAAAACTATCTCATTTTGCCCTGCATAATTTGTTTATAGATTATAGAATGCCTGAGCATTTCCCCCCATGATCATCTCTTGGTCTTGACTGCTAAGCGTTGCAATAAAATGGGTTACAATGCTTTTTACTTGGCCGTAATTTCCAGCTACGAGGCAAACGGGCCAATCAGACCCGAACATGATGCGTTCACTGCCAAAAGACTCTAGAACAAGGTGCATGTACGGTTGTAGTTGTTCTGAAGTCCATAGTTTATAATCCGCTTCGGTAATCATCCCGGAGATTTTACAGTACACATTTTCCTGTTTTCCTATTTCTTTCATCAAAGCGGCCCATCCGTCGTAAAAACCATCTTTAATGTAGGGTTTGGCTATATGGTCAATAACAAATCTTTGATTTGGAAATTTTTTTACAAACTCTAGAACAGAGCCTAGCTGATGCGGGAAAACCAAAATATCATACGTATGGTCATATTTTTCAAGTTTGGAAATTCCTCTTAAAAAATCTGGTCGTAACAAGAAGTTATGATCGGCTTCACCTTGTACTACGTGTCTCCACCCTTTAAGATTTTTATCAGTACTATATTTTTCCAATACGGAATCAATAGTTTCGGATCTTAAATCTGCCCAACCAACAACACCTTTAATGAAATTATTCTGCTTGGCCAGATCCAATAAAAAATCGGTTTCTTCCAGAGTTTGGTCCGCTTGCACCGCTACACAACCATCAATTGAATTCTCTTCGTATACCTTCTTGAGGTCATTGGGAAGAAAATCTTTCCGAATAGCTGCCATGTTATCATCTATCCAAGAATGTTTAACCGGCTCATAGTGCCAAAAATGTTGGTGACTATCTATTGTCATTTTTCTTTTTTTAGAACTTCAATTATAGTTTATTCAGACAAGCAGCAACTCCTTCTGTTTCAATACACTCAATATTTCTCGAAACGTTATTTTCTAGTCCGTTAATCTGCGTTAGGTCTTCTCCCCAAATGGAGGCGTTCTTAAGTACATTGTTCGTAAATGTGCTCAAGCTAGAGGTACCATCATCTACTTTTTGCCATTCGGAAGCAAAAAATTGAAGCACTTGTTTGTCATCGTTAAGAGCAATAGACTTTCCATTGAATTCCCCTTTATAAAACCGAAGCATAGCCGAAAGACCAAATGCAATACGTTTGGGTAATTTGCCTTGCGCATTGTTGTAGTCTTTTAGGGTAGGTAATAGGCGCGCTACAAACTTAGAAGTACTGTTTAAGGATATACTAATGAGCTGATGCTTTAAAAGTGGGTTTCTAAAACGATCAAGTACGTCCGCTACAAATTTGTTTTTTACGTCATCTGGAAAATCCAGTGTTTTTGCAGCTTCCTCTAAAAGAAGACTTTCTACAAAATGGCTTACCTCTTTATTTTCCATGGCTTCTTTTACAAAACGGATGCCCGCCAAATAGCCTACAGGAACCATAGATGTGTGTGCCCCGTTTAAAATGCGCACTTTCATCTCACGGTAGGGGGCAAGGTCGTTTACAAACTCCACATTAAGATCGGTTTGAGCGAACGGAAGTTCTTTTTGAACTGTTTCGTTAGCTTGAATTACCCAGCTATGGTAATACTCGCCTGCAACTAAAAGTTCATCTTTATAACCTAGTTTTTGTTCAATTTCATTTGTCCTGTCAGATGGATATCCCGAAACAATACGGTCTACCAATGTGCTGCAAAAATGATTGGCCGTCAGGATCCAGTTTTTAAAACCTTCTTCTAGCTCCCAATGGTCTGCGTATTGCAAAACCGTCTGTTGAAGAGCGGTACCATTGTCCTCTATAAGCTCACAAGGAAGCAGAATACATCCTTTGGAAATATCTGCTTTAAAGTGTTTGTAACGGTGGTAAAGCCATATCGTTAGTTTAGCGGGAAACTCCTTTGGCGGCTCCCCATTAAACTTATCCTCGGCATTAAATTTAATACCTGCTTCCGTAGTGTTGGAGACAATAAAACGTAAGTCTTCGGTTTCGGCCAATTTAAGATAGGTAGCCCATTCATTATAAGAATGAATCACTTGCTGAACCTCTGTAACCAATGTTTTTTCGGCAACGAGTTCTCCGTTTTTTATTCCGTCAAGAACTACGGTAAAAAGACCATCTTGTTCTTTTAGTTCGGCATAATCTCCACCAGCTGTTGGTTTTATTATAACAATGTCACCGTTAAAATCAGTTTCTTGGTTAAGTACGTGTACCATCCAATCTACAAAGGCACGTAAAAAGTTTCCGCCGCCAAACTGCATTACCTTTAATGGGCGTTGCACTCTTTTTGGTACGGTTGTATGATTTAAAATCTGCATTAAATAGCTGTTTGTCAAGTTAAAATTTAGTTGAGATATTTAAAGTGATATACCTCTTTTCCAAGGAATAAAGTCTTCCTGGCCCAAACGTACGGCCGCAGGAACAACTTCTCCGCTGGCTACTTTAATAATGTATTCCAATAACTCTTCGCCTTTGGTCTCAATAGTATCCTCTCCCGTAATTACCGTTCCGGTATTAAAATCTATGATATCTTTCATGCGGCTACTTAGCGTATTGTTGCTAGATAGTTTAATGACCGGTGCAATAGGGTTTCCGGTAGGAGTTCCTAAACCTGTTGTAAAACAGATTACGTTGCATCCCGATCCGGCAAGACCGGTAGTACTCTCTACATCATTTCCGGGAGTACATAAAAGGTTCAGTCCTTTTTTTCTAACCGGCTCCGTATAATCCAGTACATCGGTTACGGGGCTTGTGCCCCCTTTTTTGGCAGCACCGGCAGATTTCATCGCATCGGTAATAAGTCCGTCTTTTATATTTCCAGGTGATGGATTATTTTCAAATCCAGACCCAACGGATACGGCCTTATCCGAATAGGCGCGCATAAGTTCCGCGAATTTGGTTGCATTTTCTTCCGTTTCGCAACGGTTGATGAGTTCTTGCTCAACACCGTTAAGTTCAGGAAATTCCGAAAGCACCGTAGTGGCACCCAGCGCCACTAATAAATCCGATGCATAGCCCAATGATGGATTTGCGGATATTCCCGAGAAACCATCTGAACCACCACATTCCAAACCTAGAACAAGTTTGGTAAGTGGTGCCGGTTTTCTTTCTATTTTATTGGCTTCAATGAGCCCAACAAAGGTCTTTTTAACCGCCTCTTCAATAAACTGACGTTCTCCGGAACTCTTTTGTTGTTCAAGTATGTAAAGTGGCTTGTTAAAACTAGGGTCAAGCTTGGCTATAGCCGCTTCCAATAATTTGAACTGTGCATTTTGGCAACCCAAACTAAGAATAGTAGCACCTGCCGTATTTGGATGGGTAATGTACCCTGCCAAAAGATTACAAAGGGTTTCCGAATCTTGGCGAATACCACCGCAACCGCCATCATGGTTAAGGAACTTAATACCGTCCACATTCGGGAAAGTGCGGTTTTGTTTGATTTCTTCGGGGGTTTTAATAATATCCGAAGATAAAAGTTCATCATCGGAAGCACCATTTTTATACTGATTGACAAGTACTTCAGTATCTACTACAAAATCCGTTGTGGTATGGTAGCCCAAGGATTTTAAAAGAGCGGATTTCATTACGTCTACGTTTCTGTTCTCACAGAAAACCAAAGGAATTACCAACCAATGATTGGCCGTGCCAACTTTACCATCCGTTCTATGGTATCCATTAAAAGTTACGTCTTTCCATTTAGTTACGTCAGGTGCGGTCCAGCTCAACTTCTCTTGACCAACAGCATACTCGGAAGATGCATGTACTACATTTTCGGTAGTAATGGTCTCTCCCTTGGCAATTAGTTTAGTGGCCTTGCCCACTAATGAACCGTACATAATAATAGGGTCCCCAACATTTAGCTGGGTAGTAGTGAATTTATGTTTTGCCTTTACGTTCAGGATTACCTGAAAGCTGTCATTGTTATGAACAATATCAGAACCTTTAGGAATATCGGTAAGGGCTGCCAGAACGTTATCTTCTGGATGAATTTGCAAAAATTGCTTGGACATAGTGTTCTTTACTTTTGTCTGTGCTTAATAGTTTGGTTGATGAACGTCTATTCAAAATCAACAGTAGCCTTGATAACTCCGTTAGCTGGGTCTAACCAGCCATCAAAGTTGGCAATCATTTCTGTATAAGGGACATTATGGGTAATGAAGGAGTCTATTGGAAACTCGCCTTTTTCCAAAACGGAAATAACATGTTCAAAATCTTCCAAAGTAGCATTTCTACTACACATAATAGTTGTTTCCTTGGCATGGATCTTAGGGTGCGTAAATACCAGTTCTCCTTTAGAAAGGCCAACTAAAACGTATCTTCCACCATGTGACATATAATCCGGGCCTGCTTCAAGAGCTCCTTTGTGACCTGTAGCATCAAAAACCGCAGTAGCTAAATCACCATTGGTAATTTCGGACACTTGTTCTACAGCGTCTTTTCCTCCTAAAACCACATAATCGACACCAATGTCGTTTTTAGCATAGTCCAAACGTTGTTGGTTCATGTCTATGGCAATTACTTTTGCCCCGGCAATTTGTGCCAATTTCATGATACCTATACCAATAGGGCCACAACCTACTACCACAATGGTTTCACCAGGTTGAACATTGGCACGACGTATAGCGTGCGCTCCAATAGCCAACGGTTCAACTACGGCCATTTGGTCATCTGTTAATTGTTGTGCAGGTATAAGCAAGTTGGTAGGAACCGTAATTTTTTCTTGCATGCCACCATCTGTATGAACCCCTAGTACCTTAATGTTGGTACAACAATTGGTTTTGCCTTTTCTACAAGCAATACATGTACCACAGCTTACATAAGGCATAACCACAACATTGTCTCCCGCTTTAATACCTTGAGGATTCTCATCTATTTCCACTACTTGCGTAGCTAGTTCATGACCAAGGATTCTTGGATAGGTAAAAAAGGCTTGATTACCAGCATAGGCATGTAAGTCCGTTCCGCAGATACCCACTTTTTTAACTTTTAATATAGCTTCACCGGCTTTTCTTGTTGGTTCATCTTTCTCTTTAAGAATGAACTCTCCCGGCTTCTCGCATACAATATATTTCATGTGTTTAATTTGTTTTTGGTCACATTTATATGAAAACAAGTTACTTCTCTTAATACTATCCAGTTTTTGAAATCTACACCTATTGCAATTGGTGTACTACTGAAAAAGAGCGCACCGTTATGGTGCGCTCCTAAATTAAAAAAACTAACTCAACTAACTTCTTTATTAAGGTGCTATAACGATATTTCAAGCACGTGTGCAAAATCTCCGGATTTACTTCCTAGATTGGAAATTGAAAGCGCATCGTCTTTCACATCAAAGGAAATTTTAGCATCACTACCCAGTAATTTTACACTTTTGATATTTAGGTCTTTACCATATTCACTGGCTTTACCTAAAGACTTAATATCTACTTTGTTTCCTTCTGGCCATTCCATCATGATAGCGTACAACTTATCGCCTTTTTTGGTGAAACGAATATCTTGGCCTGTAAAGTCTTTGTTCTGACCTTCGCTATGGTGACCTTTTTTAACTTCGGTAGGACCTTCGCCAAATGTGCTCCAGTACTCCGTATCATAAATAGCTTCGCCATTAACTTTTAACCAATCGCCTATTTGAAACAATATTTCTTTTTGGTCCTCTGGGATGGTACCATCCGCTTTTGGTCCTACATTAAGTAATAGGTTTCCGTTTTTAGAAACAATATCAACTAAATCGTCAACAAGACTATTTGCTGTGCGCGACTCCCAATTGGTTACGTAGCACCAAGAATTCTTTCCTATGGACGTATCTGTCTGCCAAGGCAATTTTCTAATACCAGGAAGCTTACCACGTTCCAAATCATAGATTACGGTGCCTTCAGGAAAGGCTTCATGGTCAAAATTCTTATCGTTGATAACTACTTCTTTACCCCATTCAATACCTTTATTGTAGTAATAAGCGGCAATTTTAGGACGGTATTCTTTGTAATCTGGGATATCCAAATAGAAATCGAACCAAAGAATGTCCGGTTGATAATTATCGATTAGATCCACGGTTCTGTCCCACCACATTTTTTTGAATTCCTCAGATACAGGCTCGGTAAGGTCTTTTCCTTTTGGAGAGTATAAGTCTGCGTATTGTGGGTCTGTCGTGTCAAACTTGTCCTTTTTATTGTAGAAAGACCAGTTAAAGGCATAGTGCGAAGACGCTCCCATAATCATACCTTGCTCGCGACCTTCTTTAAAAAGTTCACCTAACACATCACGTTTTGGGCCCATGTCTACTGAATTCCATCGGGTTGTGTTGGATTTGTACATGGCAAAACCATCATGATGGTCCGCTACAGGGATCACATATTTAGCACCGGATTTCTTAAAAATATCTATCCATTCCTTAGCATCGAATTTTTCGGCTTTGAACATGGGTATAAAGTCCTTATAACCAAATTCCTTTTGGTCACCATATGTTTTTTTATGGTGAAGGTATGTTGCGTTAGGTCCTTTTTTACCAAGGTTTAGCTGGGCACTGAATGTGGCCGTGTCCATATACATTTGGCGTGGGTACCATTCCGATCCGTAAGCGGGTACGGCATAAGCCCCCCAGTGAATGAATATTCCAAATTTACTATCATTGAACCATTCCGGGTCTTTATAGTTTTTCTTAATGGATTCCCAGTTGGCTTCGTATACAGCCGCAGTTTCTTGGGTTGCTGGTTCTTCTTTCTTCTTCTCCGTTTTTGAACCACATGAAGCAAGAACAACTCCGGTCAATATAAGTGTGAATATTTTATTCATTAAAAATAATTTATAAGGTTGGTTAGTGATGGGCGACACAGGCGCTTTTAATGAGTTGCTAAATTGCAATTTAATAGCGCAAACGAAAGAACGAATTGTTCAAATAACTATAACAAATGGTTAAATATTTGATTTGTAGTGTTTTTGATGAGTTGTTAAAGTGCATTAATTTAGGGCTTTGCGTATTTTCTTTGGTAAGACAGAGGTGAAGAACACATGAATTTTTTGAATTGCCGGTGGAAAAAAGGCAGGCTCTCATAACCACATGCAAAGGCTATTTGGGAGACGGAATCATGAGTGTCCAAGAGCATTCTAGCGGAAATATTAATGCGGTATTCGTTTAAGAAAGTAAAGAAGGGGCGTCCCATCATTTTAGTAAAGAATCTGGAAAAAGACTGTTCGGACATGTTCACTAGATCGGCCAGTTCTTTCAAGTAAATTTTGCGGCTGTAGTTTGCACTAACAAAATCGTGAACTTGTGCCATACGATTACCATATTCAGAAGGGAGGTCTTCTGTAAAACTGGCACTGGATAACGTCTTGTAACCACAACTGGATAGCTTTACTAGAATTGTGAGCAGTTCTATATATAGGTCATGCGCTTCTAGTTCCGGGCATTTTTCTAAACGGGATAGGAGTGGGGCTGTATCCTTAGTATTGAACAATAGGCCTTTGGAGGAAGTCCTTAACATTTGGAATAGCGAGGCCAATTCCGGAACTTTGGGAAATACACCTAAATTCCATTGGATGACTATAGATTTGGACAACCCTTTTTGTTCTGTGTTGTTCTTCCAGCAATGGGGAAGATTGGAACGCAATAAAACCAGTTCACCAGGCTCATAGGGTCCAACGTAATCACCCACAAACTTTGTACCTACGCTTTCTTCAATATAGGTAAGCTCGTGTTGAGGGTGAAAATGCCAAGGCGTATCAAAATCTTTTTTAGAATGATAAAAACTGGTAATGGTACGCTTATCATCTAAATGTATGGGCTCTAAAATAGGTTCCATATCGCTAAGGATAAATAAAGTTCTGGGCTTTGGTGATGTTGTTTATTTTGTTTCAAATTACGTAAAATTTAATGGATTGATACAGAATAAGGTACTTATTTGCTAAAAAAGGCAATTATTAGTCTTAAAGAAATAATCAAATTTGTAGCTCCACAAAATGTCGATACTTAAATTAATGTCGTTGATATGAAGAAAAGTGAATTTCCCGACCCATTTGAAAGTAAAAGAGAATCAAAGGGTTATGGTGAGATGGACGATCAAAATGACCCGGTAACCATGCTTTTACGTCATAAGGATGTTCGTAAAACTGCACATAACTATAAAACATTTCAATCCGGTGCCGTTCCTGGGCGGATCGTTGTGCCTTCGGAAGTCAATATTCGTGAAACCCGCCAAATACCTTTTGAGGTAGATCCACCGGTTCATGGTATTTACAGAGCTTTGGTAGAACCTTGGTTTAAAAGGCCTTTGCAACCGGAATATCAAGAGAGGTTAGCGGAACAAATTAAAAGTTTAGTTGATGACGTTCTCCAACAAGATTCAGTTGAAGTGGTAACTGAATTTGCGTTAAAACTACAGTCACGGGCACTAACCTTACTTTTAAACACACCTTATTCTGAGTCGGAAACTTGGATTTCTTGGGGAACCCATGTCTTTAGGAGTGAAGGCGAAGCATTAGATGGCGATAAAGCAAATATTCTGTATGATTATATAGATGCCGAAATAGAACGTGCCAGTAAGAACCCAACGGGAGATATGTATTCCATACTTCTTGATTCTGAGTTTGAAGGTCGAAAGTTGACTAAAGAAGAAGTAAAGGGCGTAATGGTGTTAACTTTTGCGGGCGGTAGGGACACGGTCATAAATGCCGTTACCAACGCCATTGCTTATTTGGCCGAACATCCGGAGTCTTTAGAGCGTTTACGAAATGAGCCGGAAATTACAGGAAAGACCGTTGAGGAAATGATTCGTTATTTTTCCCCACTTACCCATATGGGGCGCGTAGTTACTGAAGATACTTTTGTGTGCGAACATGCGGCAAAAGCAGACACCAGGGTATCATTATGTTGGGCCTCTGCCAACAGGGATGCTAATGTGTTCGAGAACCCTAATGAAATTGTAATGGACCGTAAAATCAATCCGCATGTAGGCTTCGGTTTTAGTCACCATAACTGTTTAGGGGCAACACATGCTCGTCAGATAATGAAAACTTTGCTTATGACATTAGCGGAAAAAGTGGCTTCCTTCGAAATATTTGATTGCAAGGAGAATATAGAAGACTTGCATCACTTTAAACGTAAAGTAGGTTTCCACAGTATTCATATGAAATTCAACCCATTAACAAAATAACAACCATGGCAAAAATCACATTTATAACCAGTGACGAAGAAACAATAACCCTAGAAGGAACCTCCGGTTCAGTAATGGCCTTGGCCGTTGAGAATGGAGTACCGGGAATTGATGGCGATTGTGGAGGAGTTTGTTCTTGTGCTACCTGTCATGTGCATGTAGCTCCAGATGATATGGATAAAACAGGGAGCGCTAGCGAAATTGAGACTGATATGCTTGAGCTTGATGATAATGCAGATGAATATAGCCGTCTTTGTTGCCAAATAGATATTACAGATGCTATTGATAGTGTCGTGTTGAAAGTGGCCAAATAAATTGTAATGTCTGAAAATACAACTCATACTCAAAATTGTGTGGTAATTGGCGCGAGTCACGCCGGAGTGAACTTTGCGTTCGTTCTACGGCGGGAAGGTTGGCAGGGTTCTATAACCTTAATAGATATAGACCCAACGTTGCCCTACCATAGGCCGCCATTATCAAAAGCATATTTAACCAGTGAGGACGGTATTGAGAAAAACCTCCTTAAGTCCGAAGAAAGTTATAAAAAAGAGAATGTTGAACTTAGGCTTGGGGTTTGGGTGGATGCCATAGATTGCAAAAACAAAACTGTTAATCTAGCCGATGGCAGTGCATTACCCTATGATAAATTAGTGTTAGCTACGGGAGCGCGGCCCATTATGCCGCCGATACCGGGGTTAAATACTGCTCAGAACCTCTTTCCGCTTAGGTCAGCGGCCGATGTGGCCAATATTAGGAATACAGTAGTTGCGAATAAGTCACTTAAAGTGGTTATTATTGGTGGGGGGTATATAGGACTTGAGACTGCTGCGTCGCTCAAAAAGTTGGGTGCAGATGTTACGGTTTTGGAACGGGAGTCACGAATTCTCGCCCGAGTTACAGCTCCTGAAATGTCCGCTTTTTTTCAGAAACTTCACGCTGATAATGATGTTGCGGTGCTGACAGAAAAGAACGTAATTTCTATAGAAAACAATCAGAATAAAAACACGGTGATCTGTTCGGACGGGACTAGTTATGAGGCCGATATGATTATTGTGGGTGTTGGTATTCACGTAAACAAGGAATTGGCCGAAAAGGCTGGTTTGACTATTGAAAACGGTATTCGCGTAAATGAAAGGGCGCAGACCAATGATGCATCTATTTATGCTATAGGTGATTGTACGTTTCACCATAATTTACACTACAACAGATATATCCGGTTGGAGTCTGTGCAAAATGCTGTGGACCAAGCTAAAATTGCTGCGGCTGCCATTGCCGGTAAAGAATGTTGTTATAATGCTATACCTTGGTTTTGGTCCGATCAATATGATGTAAAACTACAAATGGTAGGTCTTTCCGAAGGTTATGATCAGGTAGTTGTACGTGAGGAAGTAGATAAGAAAAACTGTTTTTCCGTATGGTATTTTAAAGGGGATGCACTTTTGTCCGTAGATGCGGTAAACAATGCAAAAGCCTATGTATACGGTACAAAATTCATAAAAGGCGGAGAGAAAATCGATAAAGAAAAATTGAGCGATCCAAAGGCGGAGTTTAAACCGGCCAACTTTATAGCTCAATAACAACATATTAAAGTATAGTACATGTCTATTCAATCAAAAAGTGCAGTTGCCAAAGGAGACGGCACCTTTGTTATTACCAATGTTACTCTTGCCGAACCAAAGGCAGACGAGCTGCTTATAAAAATGAAGGCCGCCGGTCTTTGTCATACGGACTATGATTCGCTTACGTGGGGAAAGCCAATTGTAATGGGCCATGAGGGTGCAGGAATTATAGAAAAAATAGGCTCAGGAATAAAAGGTTTAAAAGTAGGGGACCAAGTTCTTTTGAACTGGGCCACACCTTGTTTGAGCTGTTTTCAATGTCAAGAGGGCAATCAGCATATATGTGAAAACAATTCTCCGGTAGTGGCCGGTGGAAACGGTCATACTCCTGGTCATGCCCATTTAGACGGTAGCCAATGGGAGGGAAAACCTATTGAACGGTCATTTAATTTGGGTACTCTTAGTGAGTATGCTTTGGTCAAGGAATCTGCTGTGGTAAAAATAGAAGAGGAAAATTTGAATTTCTCATCCGCCAGTATAATCAGTTGTGGGGTAATGACCGGCTATGGTTCGGTGGTAAACTCTGCAAATTTAGCAGCAGGAAGCTCGGCCGTAATATTAGGTTGTGGAGGAGTTGGACTTAATGTAATCAATGCCTGTGAAATCTCAGGAGCTGGTAGAATTATAGCGGTAGATATCAACCCCAATAAACTAGAGCTTGCCAAACAGTTTGGTGCTACGGATGTTATTTTGGCGGATAAAGAAGATATAGGTTTGGCCAATGTTGCAGAGCAGGTAAAAACCATGCTTGGTGGTCGTGGGGCCGATTATGCTTTTGAGTGCACTGCTATTCCAGCTTTGGGAGCAGCACCCTTGGCAATGGTTCGTAATGCCGGAACGGCCGTTCAGGTGAGTGGTATAGAAGAAGATATCACCATTGATATGCGTCTTTTTGAATGGGATAAAATATACATTAATCCGCTTTATGGAAAATGTAGACCCCAAATAGACTTTCCAAAATTAGTTCGACTTTATAAGAAGGGCGACTTGAAATTGGATGAAATGATTACGAAAGAATATAAACTAGATGATTTGCAACAAGCCCTAGACGATATGTTGGCGGGTAAAAATGCAAAAGGAGTAATAGTTTTCGATTAGAAAAACATGTTTAGAACCACCGAAATTTCAGATGCTGCTTACGAGAGTGGAAACCTTAGGTTTATAACCGTTAAGACTAATAAATTAAAGGGAAGAGGGGATATTTGTGTGTTTGTGCCACCAATGGCGGACCTAGAAAATCTACCACTTGTAATTTTGTTACACGGAGTTTATGGCAGTGCTTGGGTATGGTCCCAAAAGGCGGGAGTCCATATTTCGGCGCTTGAGATGATGCAAAAAGGAGAGATTCCGCCTATGGTTATAGCTATGCCCTCAGACGGACTTTGGGGAGATGGTTCCGGTTATCTTCCGCATAATCAAAAAGATTTTGAAAGTTGGATTGTAGATGATGTGCCTAACGCTGTTATCGAGAATATTCCATCCGTTAGTGAAAAATCGGAATTGTTCATTTCCGGGCTTTCCATGGGAGGCTTTGGAGCCTTGCGTTTAGGGGTAAAATACGCGAATAGATTTAAGGCCATTTCAGGGCATTCGTCCATTACGGATGTTGAGCAAATGAACCTTTTTGTAGAAGAGCCGTTGGAGAATTACTATCAAGAAAATACCAAGGAAAACTCTGTGTGGGGACAGATAGACCAGAACCGTGATAGGCTGCCAAAATTACGATTTGATTGTGGTACAGAAGACCAACTTATAGCGTACAATCGCGAGTTGCACCAGCAATTAAAAGAGAACCATATACCCCACGTCTACGAAGAATTTGAAGGAGCCCATGAATGGGTGTATTGGAGAGAACATGTTAGGGATACGTTACGTTTTTTTGCATTACACTGTAAATAGTGAATAAAGAACGATTTAAAGGATTTATATAAATAATTGATTTATAATTTAAAAACCACGGGTAATGCAAATAGTAAAAGATTTGGCTGATCGTCACGAATTGATTTCAGACCTTTTTAAGCAACCAAGAACGCCCGAGGAATGGGAACAGTATAGGCTTAGTGATGAACAAGTAGCACATTTTCACGAGTATGGCTATGTTTCGGGAATAAAATTATTAGATGATACCCAGATTGAGGTGTTGAGAAAGGAATTAGAGGAAATCCGTGACCCCAAACACCCTGCACACGGACTTTTTTATGAGTTTCACGGAAACCAATCTACGGATCCCAATACGGTGCTTTTTCATTCTTTAGGACACTGGCGAATTACAGAAGGTTTTCATGATTTGTTATGGAACCCAGCTTTTACGATGGCCGCAAGTCAATTACTTGGTAATAGTAATGTCAGGTTTTGGCATGATCAGTTGTTCTGTAAACCCTCCAACCATGGTGGCGTAGTAGCGTGGCACCAAGATTATTCTTTTTGGATCAGAACCGTGCCTATGCAACATTTAACCTGTTGGACGGGCCTTGATGATGCCACCACCGAAAACGGCTGTCTTTACTATGTGCCCAAAAGTCATAAATGGGGACTTTTGCAAAAGCCGGAACTTGCAGGAAAAATGGAAGGTCTTATGGAATTTATGACCGATGAGCAAAAAGCAAATTTTAACCCTGTGCCCATTGAGCTCAAAAAAGGATATGCTTCTTTCCATCACCCTTTAATGATTCATGGTTCCTACGAGAACAAGTCCAATTTTAGCAGAGGAGCTTTTGTTTTGAATGTATTCGCAGATGGCACCGTTAGTGATACCGATGGGGAAATGCTCAGGGGCACACCCATTAAGGTGCCTAAAGGAGAAAAAATGGACGGAAAATTCTTTCCTCTTCTTTTCGATAAAAAATAGAGTTCTTATAAAGCTGCCCCTATTAATGGGGCAGTTTTATTTTATGCATTGTTACTTCGGGTCTAAATTACTTTTTCCACTATGTTGAAATTGTAGATGTCAAAAAATTGACAATACTATTATTTAGTATCTTTCCTCTTGTAAAAGATTTCACCATAAAATTTTTAGAAAGATATGAAGTATTTTCTCTGCTCTGTTCTCGCAGTAACCGGTATGGTTCTGACAAGTTGCAAGAACAATGAAAGGAAAGTTGAAGAAACAGCCATTAAGCCCAATGTGTTGTTCATTTTAGCAGATGATTACGGGTATCATGACTTGAGTGTTTCAGGTAGTAAATTCTACGAAACTCCCAACATTGATAGAATTGCCAACGAGGGGATGAATTTCACCAATGGCTATGCAACTAGTAGGGTTTGTAGCCCGTCAAGAGCCAGTATTATGCTGGGGACTTTTACCGCTAGACATGGTATTACCGATTGGATTGGAGCCAAAACAGGAACGGATTGGCGCAAGGCCGGTCGCTTTAATAGATTGCTTCCTCCTGAATACGAACATAATCTGCCGGCGGAGGCTATAACTTTACCCGAAGCTATGAAAGCGGCTGGGTACAAGACTTTCTTTGCTGGAAAATGGCATTTAGGAGAAAAGGGTTCGTGGCCGGAAGACCATGGTTTTGATATCAATAAAGGCGGATGGGATGTAGGTAGTCCTAATGGAGGTTATTTTGCACCTTTTATCAACCCAAATTTGGAGCATCATAAAGATGGCGAGAACTTAACCATGCGTTTAGCGGAGGAAACCGTAAACTTTTTTAAAGAGAACAACCCAGCGGAAACAGGTCAGCCAGTTTTTGCCTATCTCTCTTTTTATGCCGTTCACGGCCCTATACAGACCACCAAGGAGAAATGGGCAAAGTATCAGAAAAAAGCCGAGGAAAACGGCATAGCCGATACAGGATACAAAATGGCAAAATTCCTTCCAATACGCCAAGTACAGGATAATCCTATTTATGCAGGCTTGGTAGAGACTATGGATGATGCCGTGGGGAGAGTTTTACAAACGTTGGATTCTTTAGGCTTAGATAAAAATACAATGGTGGTCTTTACTTCTGATAACGGAGGAGTTTCCGCTGGAGATGCGTTTTCAACATCAAACCTACCGCTAAGAGGAGGAAAGGGCTATCAGTTTGAAGGAGGTATTCGTGAGCCGTATTTCATTAAAGCTCCATGGTTATTGAAAAGTGGCGCATCTTCTTCCGAACCTGTTACCGGAGCAGATTTTTACCCCACCATTTTGGATATTGCCGGAATTGATTTAAAACCGAAACAACATATAGATGGAAAAAGTTTATTACCAATTCTTAAAGGTGAGAGCATAGGGGAGCGGCCTTTATTTTGGCATTACCCACATTACGGTAATCAGGGAGGAGAACCGTCTTCGGTAATAAGAAAAGGAGATTGGAAGTTGATTCACTATTATGAAGATGATAGAGAAGAGCTTTACAATTTAAAGTATGATATAGAAGAGTTGACGGATGTTGTTAAAGACCATCCGGATTTGCAAAAACAGTTAAGAGAACAGCTGTTTGCCTATCTAGACGAAGTTGGAGCTCGTTATCCGTCAAAAGACCCCGAGTATAGTGTGGAAAAGGAAAATGCCTATCTCAAGAAAATAGTAGACAAAAAATTGCCATCACTAGAACAACAAAGACTGGAATTTCTCTCTCCGGATTTTGACCCAAAAAATGATTGGTGGGGCAGTAAAGTGACCAATGATTAAAATGAAACCGGTCTAAGGTTTAAACAATTTAAAATAAGCGAGTTAGGAAAAGGAGGCGATTTTCGCCTCCTTTTTTTGTTCTATTGATAAAGATATGGTTCGTTAACATAATATTTGCATATAATAAATACCAAAATTAGCACAACATATGTTCAAAAGGTAAAATAGTGCTACGATAGGTTAATCATCAGCTATAATCTAGTATTGTCTAGTATTAAGTTTAATTGTAATTGGTTTTCAATTTTTTTGTTGTGATAAATTCTATTTTTTTTTTCGAATGTAGGCAATGATGAATGAATTATCTTTTTAAGGTAAGATGTGGTGATTTGTTTATAAAATATTGTTTATCAGATTTTTATATTGAAATTGTTTTAAATTGTTGTAGTGTTGTCAAATTAAAAGGAAGGATTTGTATTGATTTGATTTTACTATTTGAAATTCATAAATAATTACATCTGTCTAGTTTTTGTCTAGGATGATAATAGCAAATGAATACTCAATATTCATAATTTCACCTATGTGTCGTTGCGGTATTCTTAGTTTTGAAGGCAAAAAAATGCTAACTTTCTTTTAAGGAATATTTAAGAAATTAAACAACGGCAAGCATACTAAATAACCAAATTCTATTAACTCAAACTATTTAAACAAAAGAACGATTATGAAAAAACACTTAAAATTATTATTAAGAAAAAGTTGTCTTTTGGCACTCTTTCTAATAACTGTAAGCATGCAAGGGCTGTATGCGCAGCAGAATGTAACAGGTAATATAACAGATGAGAACGGAACCCCTGTTCCCGGGGCAAATATTTTGGTAAAAGGAACCACAAATGGGACACAATCAGATTTTGACGGAAATTTTACCATAGAAGCATCTGCTACCGACGTCTTGGTAATATCTTATATAGGTTACGCAACAAAGAGCATTACCGTTGGTGATCAAACATCTATGAATATTCAGTTAGCGGAAGATGCCAGTAAACTAGAAGAAGTTATTGTAATAGGTTACGGAACAACAAAGAAAAAGGATGTTACCGGTGCAGTTGCCCGTGTGACATCAGAGTCGTTTGAAAATCAACCTCTGACCAGAGTAGATGAAGCCTTACAGGGTAGGGCGGCAGGTGTAACGGTTGCTAAAGCAAATGGTGCCCCTGGTGCAGGAATTAAAGTGCGTATTAGAGGGGTGAATTCTATTACAGGAAACAACGACCCATTAGTAGTTATTGATGGGGTTTTAGGAGGGGATTTAAGTACACTGAACCCTAATGATATAGCTTCTATGGATGTATTAAAAGATGCTTCTGCAACTGCTATTTATGGTGTGAGAGGTTCTAATGGTGTAATTCTTGTAACTACAAAAAGAGGGTCAGGTAGAGGAAAACTAAATGTGGATTTCTTTACAACGGTTTCACAGGTGCCGGATAACTTACCAACTTTAGCTGACGATGTAGCTCAATTTGCCAGAATAGAAAATTTGCGAAAATTGAATATTGGTCAGAACCCTACATTTACCGACGCTGAAATTTCAAATTTATCTACTGGCGGAGGTACAAAATATCAGGACGAAGTTTTGAGAACTGGTTTTAGCCAAAATTTACAAATCTCCGCAAACGGCGCGGATTCAGAAGGTAAGCTTCGTTATTTCTTATCAGGAAATTATAGGAATGAAGAAGGAATTGTAATTAATACCGGATATCAACAATTATCGGTAAGGTCAAATTTAGAGGCTCAAGTCAATGATAGATTAAAAGTTGGTTTTAATATTTTTGGTATTAGGGGTGAGACAAAAAATAATTTTGAGAGATTCGGCAATGGTCAAGGAAGTATAATTGCAAAAGCATTAACGTGGGATCCAACTACACCCATTTATGATGCTAACGGAAATTACAATAGACGTTCCATAAGGGGGATCGGTTCATTAAATTTGAACCCCGTTCTAACATTGAATGAAACTGATGTTGCTGATATAAACGAGCGTTTAAGCGGTACGTTAAATGTAAATTATAAATTCAATGAGAATTTTAGTTATACCATGGTGGCCGGTACACAAGTTAACAACTTAAATGTAGAACGGTATACTGTAGAAAATAGTAATGACACTCCTGCGGCAAACTTTAGTACAAATAAGTTTACATCATTTCAATTGAGTAATATATTTACTTGGCAGAAGGTATTTAGTGATATTCATGATATTAAATTGACAGGGGTTCAAGAATATTCTAACAACAAGACATCTTTTAATAGCTATAATGCGGATAATCTTTTATTGCCAAATGGATTTTACTTTGCGGAAACAGGAGAAGGCTTTTCAATAAACAACAATTTTTCGGAAAGGGAATTATCATCTTTCATGCTAAGGGCTGAATATGTCTTGAATGATAATTTATCGATTACCGCTACAGGGCGTTACGATGGTACATCGGTTTTTAGAACTGGTAATAAATGGGGTTTCTTTCCTTCTGTAGCTGCAGGATATAGCATTATTAACCCATCGCAAAGCACTGGTTTTATTAGTAATTTAAAACTAAGGGCCGGTTGGGGTCAGGTAGGGAACCAAGGTATCGATACCTATGGGACTTTTGCCAATTTAGCTGGCAACATTTATGCCTTTGATGGCGGAGCTCCAAATCCGGGAACGTTCATTACTAGTTTTGCAAATGAAGAACTTACTTGGGAAACCACAACACAAACCAACGTAGGAATTGACCTTGGGTTTGATAACGGTAGAGGTAATTTTAGTATAGATGGTTTCAAAAAACTTACTTCCGATTTGCTACTTGAGGTACCTGTTTCCGGAACCAATGGTGGCGGAACAGTTTTCCAAAATGTTGGAGAAGTAGAGAATTATGGTATTGATATTTCCTTGGGCTACGATATTATTCAAACTGATGATTTTGTTTGGAATGCGAATTTGGCAGGTTCATATGTTCAGAACGAAGTAACCCAGTTGTTCAATGATCTAGAACAAATACAAGGTTTAGTACAAGTTCCTGGCGGGCAGGCTAGAGTTGCCAATATTATAGAATTGGGAGAGCCATTAGGGCAGTTTCAAGGGGCTACCTTTCTAGGTACTTGGAAGAGTTCCGAAGCTACTGATGCAGCAGCATTTGGAAAAGTACCGGGCGATGCTAAATACTTAAGGGATGAAGATGGAGAAATTGTGTTTGGAGCCATAGGAAACGGTACACCTAATCTAACTTGGGGTTTCAATAACACTATTACGTACAAAAACTTTGACCTGAACATTTTCCTGAATGGTGTTCACGGCTTTGACGTTTATAATTTAATGCAAGCGCAGATTACCGGTGGAGCTGGAGATTCAAGAAGTTTTTTGGCATCGGAACAAGTAAACCAATGGACAGCTAGTAACGAAACAGATGTTCCTGCCACTGTGCAATTATTCAACTCTTCTAAATATGTTGAGAAAGGAGATTTCATAAGGTTAAGTAACCTTACCATTGGATATACTTTAAGAAATGTATCTTGGTTGGGAGATACTTCAATTAAGATATATGGTGGTGGACAGAACTTATTTCTTATTACCGACTATAGCGGATATGATCCGGAGTTATCATCTAGAAGAACCGCAGAAGGAAACGCAGATGTGGCTCCTGGTATAAACGTTGGGGCTTATCCTAACCCTAGAACATACACCTTAGGGGTAAAAGTTGGATTCTAATAAATAGCTAATAGAAAAATACATCATAAATATGAAAACAATAAAAATATATAAGTCAATAAAAGAGCTATTGAGCCTCTTAGGTCTGTTGGCCGTAGTACTTGGGCTCAGTAGCTGTGAGCAGTTTGATCTTGAAGAAAACCCTGCAGCTTCGCAGTTACAGGTGGTTACCTATAGTTCTATGCCGCAGCTAGAATTGGGGGTTACCGGTATATATGGTAAGTTGAACAAGGCGGCATGGATGTCAACTTTTTATGTGAACGGTTGGTCAGGAGATGATATCACTACCCACGTGGCCAGTAACAAGGCAGATTTTAGAGAGTATGACCAACGTTTTGTAACTCCTGAAAACTCAAGAACCTTAACAAACTGGGAAGGTGTTTATGAAATGATACGTGCTGCAAATACAGTTTTTCAAAGTATAGAAGGGGTTACCTTATCTGACCCGGACCCTAATAAACAAGAGAGGTTAATAGGGGAAACTTATTTTCTGAGGGCCATCATGTTCAATCATTTAATGCGTATTCATGGAAGAATTCCTTTGGTTCTAGAGGTTGATCCGTTCCAACAGCCTCCATTGGCTTCTCAGCTTGAGGTATTTGAACAAATAGAAAGCGACCTTTTGGAAGCGGAGGCAAGATTACCTGAAAGTACAAATGTAGGTTCAACTAGACCTAGCAGTGGAACGGCAAGAGCATTTTTGGCAAGATTATATATGGACTGGGCAGGTTTTCCATTAAAGGATCAAAGTAAATATGCAATGGCCGCTTCAAGTGCAAAAATGGTTATGGATAATGCATCGGCACATAATTTTGGATTAGAACCAGATTTGGCTAAACTATGGTCATTGGCTGGCAGATTTACCCAAGAAGGAGTCTTCACTATTGCATATAGCAATGCTGCTGGAAATTTAACAAACCGTAAAATGGGCAAATTAGGCCTTCCTTCTGATCCAGGTCTTAATGGTTGGCAAGAAACATTTGCTGAAATTCGATTTTTTGAGGATATGCCAGAGGGAGCAAGAAAAGAGGCTACCTATTATGCAGAATTACCTGTTGGTGATGATGGAGCTATTAATTTAGAGGCTCCTACGAAAATGCTGCGTTGGGAAGAATTTAAAGATCAACAAAACCCTATTTTAAGAAAAATTGTAGGAGACTTGGCAGATGGAGATTGGGCTCAATTCCAAACCCTTAGAAGTGATTTGTATATGAGATATGCAGAGGTTCTATTGATATATGCTGAAGCTTCAGGTGAAGCTGGTACAGCTGGCGCTGATGCTTGGGAGGCATTGAATATGGTGCATAGAAGAGCAGAAGGTTTAGATATCAATGCTATGTCTCCAAGTGATTTAACGGCGAGCGATGGTACCATTCAAGATTTGGCCTTCACTGAAAGAAAATGGGAATTTGCCGGAGAATTTATTCGTTGGAATGACTTGGTACGTAAGGAAAAGGTTCAGGAAGCTCTTGGAAATAGAAACCCACAAGTTTCTATTGGTACTGAATTTGATGCCGATGGAAATGGTTCGCCAAAACCATTGACCACTGCGCAAAACCCAATATTAGGGTCATTGGGAACAGATAATTATTATGCGCCAATTCCGCTGCAAGAAATAGAACAAAATCCTAATCTTGCTAATTAAGATAAAGTTTGTTGAGTTAGTTTGAGTAAAACGGTAAGATTTTTTAAATCTTACCGTTTTTTCTTTTTATTGGAAATTCAAGCGTTATTTTAGAGCAACCTTTTGTAACAAAAAACAAGAATTTTTAAAAATCAAAGACTTTAAATGAACGTAATAACTAATTGGATTATTAATATCATTTTTGGAATCATAACTTTTTGTTTTCTAGTGAGCTGTACCGAGAAGGATAGGCATGAAGAAGGCGAGAAATTGGCCAAGGTGCATTGTGCATCATGTCATATGTACCCGGCTCCTTTAACCTTGCCTCGACGAATTTGGGGGGAAATGATATTACCTAATATGGGCTTAAAAATGGGTATATCCCACGGTCCAATTTATAGTTATGATAATTCCGGGACTCAAATCAATTTGGATCCTATGCTTACTCAAGAAGAATGGGATAAAATAGTTCATTACTATTTAAATAAATCGAGTAATGATTATTCGCAACGTTCCGTTAAAAATCTAGAAATAAGCAGCTTGTTCAAAACGCATCTGTTTTCTTATGATTCTCTATCCGTTATTTCCACGACTTTTTATGATAGTAAAAAACAAAAAGTTTTTTTGGGGAATGCTAGTTCTTCTGAGTTACTTACGGCAGATAACGAAGGCCGAATCCTTAACACTGAGAAATTGGAAAGTCCGCCGGTTAAGATAGTCGTTAAGGATTCTCTGGATTATATTTTAACCATTGGAAGCATGAACCCGTCCGATGTGGCAAACGGCAAATTAAAAATTGGCAGTAAAAGTATAGATAGTTTAAGGAGACCTGTAGATTTTTTAATTCATGATGTTAATTCTGACGGATATGATGATGTATTTATATGTAACTATGGCAACAATATTGGTGATTTTTCTCTATTCGAGAATTTAAAAAATGGAACTTACAGCAAAAAGATAATTCATCCTTTGTCCGGAGCAATAAAGGTGCAAATGGCTAATATGGACGACGATGATGAAGATGAAATTGTGGTTTTGTTTGCTCAAGAACATGAATATATCATGATTTGGGATTACGAGAATAATATCTTTAGCGGTCAAAAAGTGGTTCAATTTCAACCAGCCTTTGGCTCTGTAGATTTTCAATTAAGAGATATGAATGGTGATGGGCTAAAGGATATTATTATAGGTAATGGTGACAACTCAGACCTGTCTACGGTTCTTAAAAATTTTCATGGAGTACGGGTTCTGTTGAATATGGGCAATAAAAGCTTTACTGAAGATTATTTCTATCCTATTCACGGAGTAAGTAAAGTAGTGGTAGAAGATTTTGATTCAGATGGAGATAATGATATTGTTGCAATTTCAAATTTTGGCAATTTTACAGATTCAAATTTTAAAAGTGTTCAACTTTTATTGAATGAAGGAGAATTAAAATTCACACCAAAATCTATTAACGGTCTACCAGATTTTAGATGGCAAACAATAGATGTAAAAGACTATGATAATGATGGTGATTTAGACCTTTTGTTAGGAGCGTTTAATTTGGATATTGGGCCAAAAGAGTCAAGTATTTCTAGTAATCAAAATATTTCCTGGGTAAGATTAGAAAACACTTTGCATTGAATTTAATGCAAATCCTCATTAGATCGATCAGGGACATTTACAATACTAGGTTTGCGCATTAATGCGATGATGTCTTTAAGCTCCCTTTCACTAAGTTTAGAAACTTCTTTCTTGTAATAAAAATTGGCAACCTCATTTATTCCATGGATGTAGAGGTCAAATTTATAATTTTCAAGAACCCAATTCAAGCATTCTTTTTGAGTTGTCTCTTCTTCTAATTTCCAAGCTAGAACGTAAGCCTTTTTGTTTGACAATCTTGTAGTATCTTCTTCCTGTCGGCTGTATTCAGAAATCATAGCGGCCAAAAGGCTTGGACTTTTGATAAAGTCTTTTGAAAAAAAACCTCTCCCTAATTGTTGATTTAGGCTAGAAGTTAAAATTTGGGGGTGTTCTTGTTCGTACAATTCATAAAATTGGTCCGGTAACTCTTTTGCGAACTTTACTTTGGTAACAAATTCTGTCAATTCTTTTTCACTAATAAAATTATCCCAAGTGCTCCTCAAGTAATAATAGTAACCAATAAAAATCACGAGAAAAATGACCAATACAAAAAAAGCAGATTTCAGTATTTTTTTCTTTGAAGTCATGATATTTATTCTTTAGCTCGGATGGTTTTATGCAGAAAACGAATCTAATTAATTATCAATTTATCACCAAATTATAGACCAGTCAAATAGAGGTTGTTTTAATCTATAAAAATGGCGATAGAATAAGGCTTTTAGCATTAAACTTTGTATTTTGTGGGTAACAAACCAGCAAATTTTTTAAATTATTTTTTATGGTTCTCTCCAGAATAAATTACGGGCTAAAAAGTTCAGTTTTTTATATTTTTTCAAGTTTGGTTTCTCTAGCTTTTTTCTCGTGTGGAAACACGAAAGACGATAAAGAAAAGGTAAGTGAAAAAACTCTAAAAGAGTATTTGTTCGCTTCAATATCTTCGGAACAAACAGGCATCGATTTTGTAAATCATCTAGAGGAATCATTAGAGTCCAATTACTATAAATACATGTACACCTATATTGGAGGAGGTGTTGCTGTGGGGGATATAAATAATGATGGTTTTGATGATATTTATTTTACCTCAAATTCATCTGATGATAAATTATATCTCAATACGGGAAATCTCAAGTTCAAAGACATTACGGAAGTAGCAGGTATTGAGCAAAAACCTGGTTTTAATACTGGTGTGACCATGGTTGACGTTAACGGAGACGGACTTTTGGATATTTACGTATCTAGAGGCGGATGGAAGGATGAAGAGGGTAAATTCAAAAATCTACTTTATATTAATAATGGACCTTCTGGGGAAACAGGTGTTTCTTTCACGGAGCGTGCCGAAGAAATGGGGCTGGCCGATGCCAACAGAACCATTCAAGCTACTTTCTTTGATTTTGATAAGGATAATGATTTGGACGTTTATATTTCGAACACTCCGGATATAACCAGTAGAACGGAAATAATAGATTTAAATGAAGTTCAAAATGACCTTAAAAGTTTGGAGCTAAAGGGAAGTGATAGGCTCTATCAGAATGATGGAACGGGACATTTTACGGATATCTCCAAGAAAGCAGGTCTGCTTTATGATATAGGTTTTGGCTTGAATCCTCAAGTGGGCGATTTAAATAATGATGGTTGGGACGATATTTACATCAGCAATGATTTTAATGTGCCTGATTTGGCTTACGTCAATAATGGGGATGGGACTTTTACTGAGTCTAGGGATAAATTGTTTAAGCATATGTCCTTTAATAGCATGGGTAGTGATATGGCAGATATTGATAATGATGGGCTTCTGGATTTAATGACCTTGGATATGAACCCGCAAGATTATGTGCGGTCTAAAACTACCATGGCCATGACATCTGTGGCGGATTTTGAAAACATGGTAGAAAATGGGTATCACCACCAATACATGCATAATATGTTACAGGTCAACAACGGTAATGGTGCTTTTAGTGAGATTGGAAATATGGCCGGTATAGCCAATACAGACTGGAGTTGGGCACTTTTGTCTGCTGATTTTGACTTGGATGGTTTTAATGATGTTTTCATTACTAACGGTGTGTTTAGAGATGTTATTGACCGAGATAAAAACAATGAAATTTTAGAAATTTTACGAACCAACAAAAGAAAACCTACGGATGAGGATTT
Organism: Zobellia russellii; assembly: GCF_044597075.1. Classification (NCBI taxonomy): domain Bacteria; kingdom Pseudomonadati; phylum Bacteroidota; class Flavobacteriia; order Flavobacteriales; family Flavobacteriaceae; genus Zobellia; species Zobellia russellii. The sequence continues at coordinate 528,835 of NZ_CP139000.1, forward strand.
TCTAAAATTTGCACAGATGCTACCACAACAAAAACTAAGGAATTTTTTCTTTAGGAATAATGGGGATTTAACTTTTGAGGACACAAGTGAATCTTGGGTAGATAGTGCGCCCTCATTTTCTAATGGAGCTGCATATGCAGATTTTGATAATGATGGAGATCTGGATATAGTTGTAAATAACATAAACGATAAAGCTACTTTTTTAGAAAATAGAGCCGTTGATAATCAGCGTAAGCACTATTTGGAGTTAGACCTGATTGCTGCCGGAAATAATACTTTTGGAGTTGGCGCTACCGTAAACTTATACTTTGATGATGGTACAAAGCAAACACGCCAAGTTACGCCAACAAGAGGTTTTTTGTCCTCTGTTCCAAGCTCCCTTTACTTCGGTCTCGGGAAACATTTATCCGTAAAACGGCTGGAGGTTATTTGGCCTGACGGAAAAATTCAGGAATTGAAAAATGTTGATGCCAATCAATCCTTGCAGTTGAATTATCGCTTAGCGGAAACTAAAGTAAATGAGAAAAGTACGGGAGATTTACTTTTTACCAAAGTCACTTTTGATTACCATCATTCAGATCCGTACTTCAATGACTTTGACTTGCAGGTTCTTCTACCCCATAAATTATCACAACTGGGTCCCGCTTTGGCAAAAGGAGATGTTAATGGAGATGGGCAAGAAGATATATTCATTGGCGGGGGAAGAGAGCAAACAGGGCGGCTACTGGTAAATACATCGGGTTCATTTAAGAATATAGCTTCCCAAGCTCTTATAGGTGATAAGGGGTATGAAGATATTGGCGCCGCTTTGTTTGATGCAGACGGAGATGGGGATAATGATCTTTATGTTGCTAGCGGTAGTTATGAGTTTAAAGAAAACCCAAGGATGTTGGTAGATAGGTTGTATTTGAATGATGGCAAGGGAAATTTCAGGAAAGCTGAAAATGCAATTCCTGAAGTTGGTATCTCCGGTTCTGTAGTAGTGCCATCTGATTATGATAATGATGGCGATATTGATTTATTTATAGGCGGAAGGCTTATTACGGGTAAATATCCGCATCCTGCGAGTAGCTTACTTTTGATTAATGATGGAGGTAAATTTACGATACAAAATGATAGGTTGGCCCCTGAATTACAAGGGTTAGGTTTAGTAACTGACGCTAAATGGATTGATATAAACAATGATCAACAAGTAGATTTGGTAATAACGGGAGAGTGGATGGGAATTCAGGTTTTTCTAAATGAGAACAATAAACTTAAGCGTAGTGACGCATACCCAGAATTGGCAAATGCAGTAGGTTGGTGGAACGAGCTCTTAGTTGAAGATATAGATGGGGATGGTGATAAAGATATTGTTGCAGGCAATTTAGGCCTCAATTCAAAATTTCACGCTTCTTATGAGAAACCGTTTGAAATCTATACGTCAGATTTTGATATGAATGGATCTGAAGATGTTATTCTTGCCAAGGAATATGATGGCAAACAGGTTCCCGTTAGGGGTAAGGGGTGTATGACTCAGCAGTTACCGCATTTAGCGCAAACCATACCAACTTATACTGATTTTGCTAGTAAGGATTTAAAGGGAATAATGGGCGAAGGCCTGCAGACCGCACTCCATTATAAGGCTACAGAGTTTAGGTCGGGAATATTTAAGAATGATGGTGATAAGTTCAGTTTTGAGCCATTTGAAAATAGATTGCAAATAGCGCCTATTAACAGTGTTTTGTTTGAAGATTTTGACGGTGATGGTCTTAAGGATTTAGTATTGGCCGGTAATAATTATCAGTCCGAAGTAGAAACTACACGGTCCGATGCAGGGGTGGGAAGTTTCTTGAAAGGTAATGGTAAGGGAAAATTCCGCTATACTAATAGCTTACAGTCTGGCTTTTTTGCGGATAAAGATGTTAGGAATATAACGAGTTTGAGTACAAAAAAAGACAGATATCTACTAGTAATCAATAATAATGACCTTCACGATTTGTTTAGGGTAAATACCGTGACCAATTAAAAGTATGCGGCTGTTTACAATAATTATACGGTTTTTCTCATTTTTCTTTTTGGTTTTTTTGGCAACGGAAAACATGGTTGCACAAGATGATTTTCAGAAAGAAAATGATTCTTTGGTAGAAGTATTTTTTAGCGAAACCAAAAAACTAAGACGTGATAACCCGGATAGTGCTTTGGTACTTCTACAAGATAAGCATGAGGAATTTTTAAAAAAAGGAGATACGGTAAATGCCGTAAAAGCCTTGCTCGAAATGCCTTTTATTTATGGGCAGCACGTAGATTATACCAAATCTTATGATACGCTTTGGTTTGCATTATTCTTAGCTGATAAATCTAAAAATGATGAACTAAAGGCTTCTGTTTATAATTGGCTGGGAAGGCTATACAGTTTTTTTAAGCGGAAAGATCAAGCCTTGGAATATTTACAGACATCGCTAAATATTAATCGAAAATTAGTAGAAAAGGGACGGCTACAAGAGGCGGATTTGGTAATGAATTACTATCTGTTGAGTGCAACACATCGCATATTGGGCCAGACGGAAATGGCAAAGATTTATTTAGATAGTTGTTTTAGTCACTATGCCCCTGTAAGAGGTCAGTTACCTATGGCTTACCTTAATTTTGAAAAAGCCTTTCAGCTTTCAGAGAGTAACAAAAATGAAGAGGCTCTAGAAATATTAGAAGAAGTAGAGCCTTGGTTTATAGAAAACAGGCCTTCCTATTTGGTTTTGGTGTATTCTGATATGGGCGATGTTTATGCGAATCTATCCAACTTCGGACAAGGAAAATTGTATTATAAAAAAGCTTTGGAAGTGTCCAGTAAATATAACAGTCACGTTGATTTTTCTTCTTTGGTACATGAAAAGTTAGCTACTCTGTTTGAAGAAAACGGAGAGTTTGAAAAAGCATTTGAAAATCAAAAAAAAGCTAAAGAAATAGATGCTCAGTTTTTTGATAGTAGAACAGCAATAAATCAAAGTTTGTTGGAAATCAAAGATGAATTTAGGGTTGAAAAAGAAAAGCAGGAACGGTTAGTTCAAAAGGAACGTTTAGAAAAATTAGAGCAAGCAGATGAAATCTACATGTTGCAACGAATAATTTTAATGGGTTCTTTGGTTTTCTTGATTATTATAGGGATTACTTTTTTTAAATATCAAAAATCCAGACATCTGGCAGAAAAGCAACTTATTAGGAAAAACAAGCAGCTAGAAATTAAAAAAGGTAAAGAGCTTCTAGCTTTAAAGAACAAAGAATTGGCAGTTACTGCTTTACAAATGGTTGAGAAAGATGAATTCTTAAAAGAAATTGCAGAGCGTCTAAAAGAAGCGGAAGGGAGCGTGGATAAGCCAGAAATTAAACAAGTTTTAAAATCTATTTCTCACAATAAAAATGATAATTGGGAAGAATTTAGATTGAGATTTACTGCGGTAAACCAAGATTTTTATACTAAAATAACAACACTTTACCCCAAATTAAGTCAGGCAGACCAAAAAATATGTGCTTTGATTAAACTCAATTTTTCCAGTAAGGAAATGGCTAGGCTTTTAGGTATTTCTGTAGAATCGGTGCACACCACTAGATATAGGTTACGAAAGAAAATGAAACTGAATAGGTCTGTAAATTTAGAGGAATATATATCGTCTATATAAGTAGATTTCAATGAAAATGCTTTTCATGTTAGTGATATTTTTTATCAAAATATCAAGAAGAGTGTTAAATTGCGGGTATAATATTTTGTAATGAAGAAAGCGAAAGTAGAGATAAAATCAACTTATAATGTCCCAAATTTAGAAAGAGGTTTGTCTATTATAGAATTGCTGGCTACCCGTACCAAGGGTATGACCCTTGCGGAAATTATAGAAACACTTTCCATTACAAAGTCCAGTGCTTTTCGTATCGTAAGCACTTTGATTTTTAAAAATTATCTTCAGAAAAACGAAACAACCAAGAAAATTACACTCTCTAGAAAAATGCTCACCCTGGGAATATCCTCCATGAACGAGCAGAGTATAGTAGAGCAGTCCATAGACGTAATGCGTGCGCTTCGCGATGAGTTAAAAGAATCGGTAATGCTGGGCGTGCTTTTAGGGGCTACGGGTACTATCTTGGAACAAGTACCATCTTCGCATCCCGTAAAACTTTTTGTAGAACCGGGAACCCAATTTGATTTACATAGCTCCGTAGGAGGTAAATGTATTCTGGCCAATGTATCTGGAGAAGAGGCAGATGAAGCCTTAAGGGGAAAAACGTTAAGAAAATATACCGAAAACACTATTACTTCTAAAAAGGAATATAAAACCGTTCTTAAAGAGGTTAAGGCCAAGGGTTTTGCTGTGGATAACAGTGAAGACATACAGGGAATAAACTGTGTAGGCGCTCCCATTTTTAATGAACACGGTTACCCAGTTGCCGCACTATGGATTACAGCTCCTTACGGACGTCTCCCGGCATCGGAATTTGAGGCCAAGGGCAAAATCGTTAAGCAATACGCATTGGAGATTTCTACAAAACTGGGATATCTAACCCATTGATTATCATAATTAGTTTTCTTAAATAGTCCTAAGGTATAGATCTTTAGGGTAATATTCTGCACTTTTTCCTTATTATTTTTTGTAGTGTTTTTCAACGCTAATGGTCTCGTGTGCAAGAATTTGATGTTTTTTAGGGGGTTTGTGAAGTAAATCTTAAAAAAATAGCATCCAAATATATGGATATGTCAAATTTTTATATATTTTTGATTCAAATATGAAACTAGTTTCTTATTTGAATCAAAAACAACACCACATGGAAGCAACTATTTTAAATGAAAAGAATGCTCCTAGTACTATTGAAAATGGTGAGGGAGTGTTCGAAAATGGAGAACTACGCATAAAAGTTGATTTTATAGACGATTGTGGAGCCGATGTACCTGTATATAACGGAGTGTTCAATAAGGGTTTGAATATGCCGGCAATAATATTGGGTGCATTGAACTCATTAGGTGTAAAGTTGAAAGTTTTGGAAACGGAGATTGGAGAAGGCTCAACTAAGCGGTTGCGTGTATTTAAGGAGAAGTCTGAAAAAAAGAACACGGTTAAGGAAATTAGCGTTCAGAAAACTTTCTTAGAAAAAAAGGAGGCGGAGGTTTCGTCTTTAAGTGTGCGTGATAGGGAATTCTTGAACAGAATTACGCTTTTTATGGAAGAGAATATGTCCGATGATACCTATTGGGTAGATGACCTTTCTTTTGATATGAATACAAGTAGGTCTACGTTTTTTAGAAAATTAAAAAAACTTACAGGTCATGCGCCTAAAGATTATATGAAGAATATAAGGCTTTTAAGGGCTGGTGAATTGTTAGAAAAAGGGCAATTGCGCATTGCGGAGGTAAGCTATCAAGTAGGGTTTAGTGACCCCAATTATTTTAGTAAGTGTTTCAGAAGATTTTATGGTACTTCACCTTCTGATTATAGCATGTTAAGCAGTGCCAGTTAGTAAAGAAATAGGTATATTTAATTATAGATCAAGTAACCGATAATCATGAACAAATACTCACATTTTTTAATTCTTGCTGCGGTGCTAGTTTCGGCCTGCAACTCTCCCAAAACATCTAATGAAATGAAATCTACCACAGATTGTGATGATAAGGTAACTTTTACCGCAGAACAAATAGACCATCTTGGTATAACGGACACCAACCATTTAAGTGCAGCATCAAAAAGAGCTTTAAAGTGGCCAACGGATTTGGGTAATGAATGGTTTATTCAGTTTGGTCCACTTCAACCTTTAAAAGGGGATTTGGCTTATGAAGAAGGTGTTGTTCGTCGTGACCCGAGCGCCATCATTAAGGAAGACGGCAAGTATTACGTTTGGTATACGAAAAGTACGGGTCCAACCCAAGGTTTTGGTGGTGATATTGAAACGGAAAAAGTGTTTCCTTGGGACCGTTGCGATATTTGGTATGCAACTTCTGAAGATGGGTGGACGTGGAAAGAAGAAGGTCCTGCAGTTACTAGAGGTGAAAAGGGCGCTTATGATGACCGTTCTGTCTTTACGGTAGAGATTATGAAATGGGAAGATAAATATTACCTCTGCTATCAAACGGTAAAATCCCCATATAATGTTCGGGTAAAGAATCAAGTAGGCCTGGCTTGGGCAGATTCACCAAACGGACCATGGACCAAAAGCGAAGAGCCTATTTTGAGCCCTGCGGATAATGGAATTTGGAAAGGTGAGGAGCAAAACCGCCATTTAGTTGAGAAAAAGGGAGATTTTGATAGTCATAAAGTTCATGATCCTTGTATTCTACCGTATAAAGGAAAATTCTATCTGTACTACAAAGGAGAGCAAATGGGCGAGGAAATTACTTTTGGTGGAAGACAAATTCGTCATGGGGTGGCAATAGCGGATAATCCTAAAGGGCCGTATGTAAAATCACCTTATAACCCGATCAGTAATAGTGGTCATGAAATCTGTGTATGGCCTTACAATGGCGGTATAGCATCTTTGATAACTACGGACGGTCCGGAAAAAAACACCCTTCAGTGGGCACCGGACGGTATCAATTTTGAAATTAAATCTGTAATTCCGGGAGTTAATGCACATGCCATTGGTTTGAATAGGACGGCAGATGTTGAAAAAGAACCTACGGAAATTTTACGATGGGGTTTAACACACGTTTATAATAATAGTGATTATCAAAGTATAATGCGGTTTTCTTCAGAGAGAAAAACGTCTCACACAGCAAAAGGCGAATCTAAATAATAGAGAATATAGTTAATGAAAGCAACAGTTTATAAAGGAAACAAAACGTTTTCTGTAGTAGAAAAGGAGATTGAAGAACCTGTAAAAGGTGATGTCAGAATCAAAGTGGCTTACTCAGGGGTGTGTGGTACGGATGTGCACATCTATCATGGTATGATGGATAAAAGGGTTTCCATGCCTCAGACCATTGGTCATGAGATGTCCGGGGTTATTGATGCTGTGGGAGAAGGAGTAGAAGGTTTTGAAGTGGGGGACAAAGTAGTTGTTCGTCCTTTGGATGACCGTAAGGTTAAGGCTTCTGATAAAGGATTCAATCATATTTGTGAAGAATTAAAATTCATTGGTATCGATAGTCCGGGCTCTATGCAACAATATTGGAACGTACCTTCATTTGTACTTCATAAACTAAAAGCGGAAACCGATTTAAAATTGGCCGCATTAATAGAGCCATTATCGGTTGCTACACATGATGTTCGTAGAAGTGGATTGGTTGCAGGGGAAACTGCAGTTGTTCTGGGTGGCGGACCAATAGGTCTTTTGGTGGCTATGGTGGCCAAAGATGTAGGGGCAAATGTTATTATTTCGGAAGTAAACGAAAAACGTATTGCCAAAGCTGAGTCTATGGGGTTACATGCCGTAAATCCTATGAAAGTTGATTTGGTTGAATATGTTAAGGAGCAAACCGATAATCGCCGTGCAGATGTGGTTTTTGAAGTTGCAGGTGTACAGCCCGCTTTGGATATTATGTGCGAGGTAGCCGGTATTCGTGGTAGAATATTGATGGTAGCTATTCACGGAGAGAAGAAGCCAGTGGACCTTTTCAAATTTTTCTGGAAAGAGCTTAGTTTGATTGGAGCCCGAGTTTACGAGAAAGAAGATTACGAGAAATCCATTCAGCTTATTACGGAGAATAAACTTCCTTTTGAAGATATGATAACGAACGTACAGCCGCTGACCAATATTCAACAAGTTTTTGAGAACATAGATAATAATCCTGACGGTATGAAAGTACTAATGGACTGTCAACAATAATTAAGAGAACCAACGCATAAGAAAATGAGCATATTAAATCAATTTAGCCTAAAAGGTAAAACAGCTTTAGTAACAGGTTGTAAAAGGGGTATTGGTAAGGCTATGGCCGTAGCATTGGCAGAAGCCGGTGCAGATATAATTGGTGTGAGTGCTTCTCTGGAGAAGCATGGTAGCATGGTAGAACAAGAAGTAGAAGCTACCGGAAGAAAGTTTAAGGCCTATACGTGTGATTTCAGTAATAGGGAATCATTGTACGAGTTTATAAAAGAGGTGAAAAATGATTTCCCTAAAATTGATATTCTTGTCAACAACGCAGGTACTATTCTTCGTGCCCCTGCAGTTGAGCATTCTGATGAATACTGGGATAAGGTTATTGAAATCAACCAAACTGCACAATTCGTTTTAACTCGTGAAATAGGTAAGGAAATGGTAGCTCGCGGTGAAGGCAAGATTATTTTTACCGCTTCATTGCTAACGTTCCAAGGAGGTATTACGGTACCGGGCTATGCCGCTAGTAAAGGGGCAATTGGCCAAATGACCATGGCTTTCGCCAATGAATGGGCTGGTAAAGGTGTTAATGTAAATGCTATAGCGCCAGGTTACATCAGTACGGATAATACTGAGGCACTAAGAAATGATCCGGATAGGTCTGCATCTATTTTGTCTAGAATACCAGCAGGTAGATGGGGCAAGCCAGAAGATTTTGCAGGACCCATAGTCTTTTTAAGTTCAGATGCAGCAGCTTATATGAGCGGTGTTACCATGTTGGTAGACGGCGGTTGGATGGGTAGATAATCAACTCAAAAAGAACAAAAGATCCAATAATAAATACGGAAAATGAAATTGCCAAGACAGGTTTTCTTGCTCTTTGCGTCCCTTTTTATGCTTCTAAATTGCTGGGCGCAAGACAAACCGAACATAGTTTTTATACTATCGGATGATGCTGGTTACGCAGATTTTGGGTTTCAGGGAAGCAAAGAATTTAAGACCCCTGAACTTGATAAATTCGCTAAAAGTTCGGTGCGTTTTACCCAAGCATATGTTTCTGCGGCCGTATGTGGTCCCTCACGAGCGGGACTGCTGACAGGAAAATATCAGCAGAAATTCGGGTTTGAAGAGAACAATGTTCCTGGGCTTATGAGTAAAAGCGGACTCACCGGAGATGATATGGGGCTTCCGCTGGATCAAAAGACTGTGGCAGATTACCTTAAAGAACAAGGCTACAGAACAGCCTTGTTCGGCAAGTGGCATCAAGGCAATGCAGACCGGTTTCACCCTACTAAAAGAGGTTTTGATGAGTTTTACGGTTTCCGCGGAGGCGCAAGAAGTTATATGCCTTACGGAACGGAAAATCAACTTAAAAGAAATGAGGATAGGTTAGAAAGAGGTTTTGGGGAGTATGAAGAATATGAAGGTTACCTAACGGATGGATTAGCAGATGAGGCTATTTTATTTATGGAAAGGAACCAAAAAAATCCCTTTTTTATCTATTTGTCTTTCAACGCGGTACACACCCCAATGGAGGCAAAGGAAGAAGATTTGGTAAAGGTTCAGGACCTAACGGGTAAGAGAAAAACATTGGCGGCTATGGCTATCGCTATGGATAAAGCCTGTGGCAAAGTTTTAAACCGAATTAGGGAATTGGGTCTGGATAAAAATACTCTTATTGTTTTTACAAATGATAATGGCGGACCGTCTGATTCAAACGAATCCTCTAACCATCCGTTAAGTGGTACCAAAGCAAACCATTTAGAAGGTGGCATTCGCGTTCCTTTTTTAATGTCATGGCCGGGTAAATTAAAGCCAAATACCGTTTATGACAACCCAATCAGTACACTAGATTTACTACCAACTTTTGTTACTGCAGCTGGTGGTAATGTAAGTGATATTAAAGGTTTGGACGGTGTGGACCTTATTCCGTTTCTAACGGATACCAAAACGGGAAAACCTCATGAGACCCTGTATTGGAAGAAAGAGGCTAGAGGAGCTATTAGGCATAACGACTGGAAATTGGTACGCTTTCCTGATCGTCCTGCAGAACTTTATAATATTAAAGAGGATATCTCCGAGGTTAACGATTTGGCCACGGAGCACCCTGAGAAAGTACGGGAACTTTACAAAATGCTTTTTGATTGGGAACTTACTTTAGAACGACCGCTTTGGCAACTCGAAAGAAGGTTTGAGGGCAAAGCAGCAACAAGAATGGACACATATAGAAAACATAAATCATAACATCATGTCAGCAATTAAAGAATACCAACTATTTATAGACGGAAAGTGGGTGACATCTACGTCTGGAGAAACCATTGACATTGTAAACCCTTCTACAGAGGAAATTGTAGCACGGGTTCAAAACGGAACCGTAGAAGAGGCGCAACAAGCACTTCTTGCAGCGGATAAAGCTCAAAAGGAGTGGAAAAAACTACCGGCGCGTTCACGTGCGGAGTTATTGTACAAATTGGCAGATGAGATAAAGGCTAATTCTGATTTCCTGGCGGAGCTTTTGGTAAAGGAGCAAGGAAAATTATTGAAAGTAGCAAAGGGCGAAGTTGCCGTTACGGCCTCGTTTATTGAGTATGCCTGCGAAGGAGCAAGAAGAATTGAAGGGGATATTGTTCCTTCGGATAATCCAAATGAGCAAATTTGGATTCAAAAAATACCTCGCGGGGTAGTGGTTGCCATAACGGCTTGGAACTTTCCGTTAGCATTGGCAGGACGTAAGTTAGGACCAGCTTTGGTCGCAGGAAATACTATCGTTATCAAGCCAACTTCAGAAACACCGCTAGCAACACTTGAGTTGGGTAATTTGGCCAAAAAAGTGGGTATTCCAGATGGCGTTATCAATATTTTGACCGGTCCGGGTAGGGCTATGGGTAATGCACTTGTTGAAAGTCCTATTACCAAGATGGTAACAATGACCGGGTCTACTCCTGTTGGGCAGGCTATTGCAAGAAATGCTGCGGAAAACCTGACCCACGTTCAATTGGAACTGGGAGGTAAAGCACCATTTATTGTTTTTGAAGATGCGGATATTGATGCTGCTGTAGATTCAGCATTACATTCCCGTTTTGACAACTGTGGACAGGTTTGTACCTGTAACGAAAGAATGTATGTGCATGAAGGTATTTATGATACGTTCATGGAAAAATTCCTAGCTAAAACAAAGGCCATAAAAGTGGGAGATCCAATGTTGGAGGATACGGACATGGGACCTAAAGTAAATGCTTCGGAATTAAAGCATATGGAGCATTTGGTAGCGGTAAGCCTTGAAGAAGGAGCTACTTTGGCTACCGGAGGTAAAAAACCGGAAGGAAGTGCTTTTGAAAAAGGATATTGGTTTGAACCAACCGTTTTGACCAACGTAACGCAAGATATGACCATTGTTCATGAAGAGTCTTTTGGACCTATTCTACCCGTATTGAAATTCAAAACTTTTGAAGAAGTGGTTGGATATGCCAATGACTGCGAATACGGTCTTGCGGCTATGGTGTTTACCAATGACATGAATACGATCATGAAATGTAACGATGAGCTTGAGTACGGCGAAATATACGTAAACAGAGGTCATGGAGAGCAACACCAAGGATTCCATAACGGCTACAAATTAAGTGGTTCTGGTGGTGAAGATGGTAAGTATGGCTTTGAGCAATACATGGAGAAAAAGACATTTTACATTAGACATAAGGCATAGATGAGCACAAGTATCAAATCGGTTGATTGTAAGTTGTTCAGGGTTCCGCTACCGGAAGTCATGAACGATGCCAAACACGGAGACCATACGCATTTTGAGTTGGTTACCTCTACCATTACTTTAGAGGATGGAAGCACGGGTACGGGCTATACGTATACAGGTGGAAAAGGCGGAAACGCCATTAAAGCCATGGTAGACCATGATATAGCTCCGGCATTGATAGGTAAGGACGGTACGGATGTAGAAGGAATTTATGATTTCCTAGAATGGCACATGCATTATGTAGGCCGCGGTGGAATAGTTTCTTTTGCTGTTTCTACAATTGATATTGCTTTGTGGGACATCCGCTGTAAAAAAGCAGAAAAACCACTTTGGCAAATGGCCGGTGGTGCTGGAAATACGTGCAAAGCCTATTGTGGTGGAATAGATTTACAGTTCCCTATTCCTAAGCTTTTGAAGAATATGGAAGGATATTTGGCCGCAGGTTTTAACGCGGTCAAGATTAAAATAGGGCGTGAAAACCTAGATGAGGATATTGAGCGCATCAAAGCAGTGCGTGAATTTATTGGTCCAGATGTAACGTTTATGGTAGATGCCAATTATTCCATGACCGTAGACAAAGCCATTGAAGCTATCAATCGCTTTAAAGAATACGATATTACATGGTTTGAAGAGCCAATTATACCTGATAATTACATGGGGTTCTCTCAAATTGCAGATGCCACGGGCTTTCCGTTGGCTATGGGCGAGAACTTACACACTATTCATGAATTTGAATATGCCATGGACCAGGCAAAACTATCTTTTGTACAACCGGATGCTTCCAATTGTGGTGGAATCACAGGTTGGTTGGCCGCAGCAAGATTAGCTGATAAGCACAATATTCCGGCATGTTCTCACGGTATGCAGGAGCTACACGTAAGTTTGGTATCCGCACAGCCTAATTCGGGCTGGTTAGAGGTGCACAGTTTTCCTATTGACCAATATACCAAGAGGCCTTTAGTTGTTAAGAACCATCTTGCCGTAGCACCGGATTCACCGGGAACGGGAGTGGAGTTTGATTGGGAGAAACTAGCTCCATATCAATCTAAATAATAGCTATTAATATATCAAAACGCTTACGATAATGAAAACAACACAAATGGATTTTGGTGTATTGGATGGAGAAACGATTCACCAATACACATTGGAAAACGATAATGGGTTAACTGTAAAAATTTCTAATTACGGTGCTACCATTACTTCAATTCTTTTACCTCAAAAAGAGGGTAGTACAGAAGAAATTGTTTGTGGTTTTGATTCGTTCAACGGTTATTTTTCCGATGCGTATAAAGCAAACGCTCCTTACTTTGGAGGTACGGTAGGTCGTTATTGTTCTCAAATAAAGGATGCCAAGTTTTCTCTGAACGGAAAGGAATATGAGTTGGCAAAAATTGTTGGAGAAAACAACCTTCACGGAGGTAAAGTTGGTTTTGATAAAAAAGTGTGGCAAGTAAATTCTTTCTCCAATGATGCGGCACGAATTGAAATGGAACTGAAAAGTGAGCATCTAGAGGAAGGTTTTCCAGGTAATGTAACGGTAAAGGTAACTTTTTCATTAACCGATACTAACGAACTTAAAATAGAGTACGCGGCCATAAGTGACCAAGACACTCCTTTTACGATAACCAATCATACGTACTTCAATCTTTCCGGATTTTCTGAAAATGTTGAAGGTCATTCGGTTATGGTAAATTCAAATCGCAAACAAGTGTGGGATGAGACGGGCGCTGCCACGGGAGAAAATGTTTCGGTAGATGGTAAAGCCGATGATTTACGGTCCGAAAAAACTATAAAAGAGGTTCATGATGCCATGGGGGATGGTTTTGAACATTTTTATCTGTTTGAGAACAAAGGATTTAAGCTTGATAAAGTGGCGGAAATTAAAGAACCTAAAAGTGGGCGTTCCATGGAGGTTTTTACTTCGGAACCGGGAATGTTATTGTATACCGGCAAATATACTTCTGATGAACTAAAACGTGAATCTGGGCTTCAGTATGGAAAATACCGTGGTTTCTGTTGTGAAACGCACCGCTATCCCAATGGTATGAATATTCCGGATGCTCCCAAAAGTATATTAAGGGCGGGGGAATCTTATGACAGTACCACTATTTTCAAATTCAACTGGTAAATAAAAAATGGTCCCGTTTGCAGTAAGGGTAAGTCGGGTCTTAATTAAATATTCAAATTATGACTGAAGGAGTATTATTGGCGATTTTCGCTGGATTGATGTTGGGCCTTTATGCCCTTCCTGAAAAGTTCACAAAGGGTTTTAAGTATGAAAATACATGGAGTCTCTTTTTTCTCTTAACGATGTTCGTTGTACCTATTATTGCCTCTGTTACCTTAATTCAGGGGTTTGGGGAGATTTTTGGAAACATGCCAACGGATATTTGGGTAAAAATGGGACTTACCAGTTTTCTTTGGGGTATAGGGGTTATGATGTGGAGTAAGGCTATTAACCATATTGGGCTTTCCCTTGGTTTTTCTATTTTTATCGGGACTATTATTTTGGTAGGATCCTTATTACCTTTCATAGAGGATGGACTACCACCTTCCAACGTGTTGACCTATATTTTGGTAGGTATCTTAGTGGTATTATTGGGAGTTATCTTAAATGGTAAAGCTGGCCTTACCCGTGAAAAAGATGAAGCAAAAATGGCATCTGAGGGCACTCCGGCCAAAGGATCTATGGTTACGGGTATTATGATTGCCATTGTGGGCGGATTATTGGCTACAGGCTTCAGTTATGCCAATGCTGCCGGTAGACCTTATTTACACGAAGCAAGTGTAGCGCAAGGCAATGCCGATTGGATTACTGCCGTAGCGGTTATGTTCCCTATTTTTATTAGTGGAGGTATTGTTATGACGGCCTATTTTCTATGGCAACTTAATGCCAAAAAGGCTTGGGGAGATTTCAAGACACCTGCGTTTGGCAAAAACCTGTTCCTTATTTTAATTATGGCCGTATTCCATTATGCCGCATCTGCACTATTTGCATACGCTGCTTTTAAACTTGGAGCTTCTGGTAATACCGTAGGCTACGCTATATTTAATACAGCATCTGTGGCCACGGCAATTGTTAGCGGTTTGGTCACTAAAGAGTGGGTGAGTGCCTCGCCTAAAGCAAGGAACTTATTGTACGGAGGCCTTGGTTGTATGATTGCCGGAATTGTAATTGTTGCTTATGCCAATGGCTTGGGATAGAAAATAGTTTGGTTTAGGCAGTTGAAAATATTGTTTTTAGTAGTAAGTCCGGTTGTTTCTATTCCTGTTCAATCGGACTTTTTTTTAGTGCTGTTTTTTATCATAAGAATTACATATGAAAAAATACTTTTTCTATTTAGTAGGTATGGTTTTCCCGTTGCTGGCATGTAATGAGCAAGTATCAACTGAAGCTTCACCTCACACCATAACCGATTTTAATTTTGATTGGGAATTTCGCTTGGTTGATATAAACGGGCAAACGGCCGATTGGAAGGATGTGAGGCTTCCTCACGATTGGAGCGTAGAGGCCTCTTTTGATTCTATAAACGGAGAAGGTGCTACGGGTTATCTCCCCGGTGGTACGGGAACCTACCGTAAAAAATTCCCTCTTCGGCTTAAGCCCGATGAAAAGGCTTATGTTTTGTTTGACGGGGTTTATAATAATTCTGAGGTTTCATTAAATGGAAAAAAGGTAGGGGAACACCCCTACGGATATTCTCCGTTTTACTATGATATTTCCCCTTATTTGAATTCGGAAAAAGATTCGAACATTATAGAGGTAAATGTAGATAGAACCCGCTATGCGGATAGTCGCTGGTATACCGGTTCGGGAATTTACAGAGACGTAAAACTTTTGGTGAAGAACAAGTTGCATATACCGGTTTGGGGCGTGTTTGTGACTACTCCAAAAATAGAAGCAGGGAAAGCCCAAGTATCTGTTTCGGTCTCAATTAAGAATGATTTTTCCGAAGGTAAAAAAGCGGAACTACGAACGGAAATTTACAATCAAACAGGTCAAAAGGTCAGTACTGAAATCAGCCTAATAACTGTTGATGGAAATGAACAATTCGTTCAAGGGCAATCCGCTGTCATTGAAAATCCTGTTTTGTGGGATATTGATGCTCCTTATCTCTACAAAGCTGTAACCTCTATTATTTATAATGGAGAAGTAGTGGATCAACAAGAAACTAATTTTGGCGTACGGTCCATACGTTTTGACCCTAATGAGGGCTTTTTTCTTAACGGTAAGAATAGAAAAATTAAAGGGGTTTGCCTGCACCATGATGGAGGTTTAGTAGGTGCAGCTGTTCCCGATGATGTATGGAGAAGACGTTTGGGCAAATTAAAAGAAGCAGGGTGTAACGCTATCCGTATTTCACACAATCCCGGTTCGGAGGCATTTTTGAATTTATGTGATGAAATGGGCTTTTTGGTACAGGATGAGTTCTTTGACGAATGGGATAATCCAAAGGACAAAAGAAAAAACATGAATGAGCAGAGTGTAGATGCTATAACTAGGGGGTATACAGAACATTTTCAAGAGTGGGCCAAAAAGGACTTGACCAATACCGTTTTAGCACATAGAAATCATCCTAGTATCATACAATGGAGCATTGGGAATGAGATAGAGTGGACCTATCCTAGAAATGCGGACGCCACCGGTTTTTTTAACAATATGGAATGGCAGGGCAATTACTTCTTTTCGGAACCACCGTTCTCCGTAGAGCAGATAAGGGAAAAATTGAATACTTTGCCTAAAGGGAAATATGATATAGGCGAAACCGCGAAAAAATTAGCAAAATGGACAAAAGAGCTGGATACTACACGTTATGTAACGGCCAATTGTATCTTGCCTTCAGCGAGTCATTTATCCGGTTATGCCGATGCTTTGGATGTAGTAGGCTATAGTTACCGAAGGGTAATCTATGATTATGGTCACAGAAATTATCCAAACAAAGTTGTTATGGGAACGGAGAACCTTCCCCAATGGCATGAATGGAAGGCGGTTATGGAACGTCCGTTTATTTCTGGACTATTTTTGTGGACAGGAATAGATTATATGGGAGAATCCAATGGAGGTTGGCCTAAAAAGGGAACTCAGAGCGGGTTGCTAGATCAGGCTGGTTTTGAAAAAACATCATACCACATGATGAAAACTTTATGGAACAATGCTCCACATTTACACATGACAACGCAGTCTTTGGAGAAATCTATTTATAAATTGAACAAAGCTGGAGAACCCATAGAAAAGAAAGAAAACGGGTGGGAAAAAGCGTTATGGTTTTGGCACGAGAGTAATGAATATTGGAATTATGATTCTAATGAACTTACGGTTGTAGAAATATATTCCAACTGTGATGAAGTAGAATTGTTTTTAAACGATGCTTCACTGGGAATGAAGAAACTAGCCAACTTTGACGACCATATTTACAAATGGGCCGTTTCATTTAGTGCAGGAGAACTTAGGGCAGAGGGATATATTGATGGAAAAAAAGTAGAGTTCCAAGCACGGATGCAAACTGCCGAAGCTCCATACGCCATAGAACTTTCCGTAGATAAAAGTGAATTATCTGCCAATGGTAAAGATGTAGCTCACGTAGTAGCGCAAATAGTGGATAGTAAGGGAAATCCCGTGAAAAATCTTAATGCCAAAATTTCTTTTTCCGTTACCGGAGACGCAAAAGTATTGGGTGTGGATAATGGTTCTGCCAGAAATATTCAGGATTATCAATCTACCCAAATTACAACAGATAAAGGTCGTTGTTTGCTTCTCCTTCAATCCAATCTCAATTCGGGTAATATTACGGTTAATGCAGAATCGGAAGGTTTAAAAACAGGCCAATTTATATTGAAAATCAAAGCTGATAAATAATAGAGAAAGACGATAAAAACAAAAGCCCAATTTCTTAGGAAATTGGGCTTTTACAATTTAAGGAGTCACTCTAATTAGTCTGTTTAATTCGGTTTAATTGCTCTTCTGAAAGACCAAATTGAAAATAGATTTCAGGGTGATTAAAAATATCGGTTTCTTTCATATGTGGGTCATTTACATCTAAGCTCAGGTCACAATCAAACCTTGCAAAAAAGCTATGGCTTTTACCTTCAGCTTTTCCTACATTCCTAAAATGGCAGAGGCCCCAGGAAATCCCTCGACCATCTTTGGTGTCGGTAAAGGCATCTGGAACATAGGGGCCAGGGGCAATGGGCATTAATCCGGTGATGGCGGCCACCTCAAAATTAACACCGTCCTGTGCGTACTGTATGGTATTGTGCTCTAGACCATGGCGGCTCACCAATGCCGCCAATCCTTCTTTAAAAGGGAAAAGAGCCGTTTCGTGACCGGAGTTTATTACCGGGTTTAACGGGTGTTTTTCAAACGGACCAAAAGGGTCTTCTGAAATGGCTAAACCTTGTGCACGTACTTTGGGGTCACCACCCATCTCACCTTTGTAGTAAATATAAATTTTTCCATCGCGAACTAGAGGGTAGGGGTCATGTATTACGTACTGGTCCCACGAGCCTTCGGGTCCATTGTCTAGAACCACTTTATTGGAAGGTGTCCATGGACCATTTGGCGAATCGGAGACAGAGGCCGCTACGGGGCAATCATCTCCTTTAGTGCCTGGGCCTCCGGGCATATTTAAGTATGCCTGATAATACAAATAGTATTTACCTTTATAGATTAAAATATCAGGTGTTGAGACGGAACGCCAACCTGGGTTTGGTTTTTCGGTTCTGGGAACGGCTACACCTTGTTCTTCCCAAGTAAAACCATCTTTACTTGTTGCATACCATATTTCGGATAGATCCCAATCTCGTGAAGGAATGGTATCGTTTCCGCCATTTTCATTGGGAGGAACACCGGTCTCACGGTGGGTATACCAGAAATAATAGGTGTCATCAACCTTTACTATTTTGCTGGCATCTCTTCTGGATACCGTGCCATCATGACCGTGGTAATCAAAGCCTTTTAAAGGCGTGTATTTAAAGTTCGAAAAAAGTTCATTAGAGCTTACTTCCAGCCCGCCATAGGTACCATCATAAATTCGTTCAAAAGCAGAACTTAGATTTCTGTCCGGCTTCTCACGGGGCACATTACCGTAAGGAAAATCTTTTTGAACTATTTCTTGTTCTACGGGCTTACTTTTGGACTCTTGCTCTTTTTGATTACATGATATTAATACGGTTAGTGACACTATACTTAACAGTGTTTTTTTCATTTTTTGGAGTGAGTTTGGTTATTAATTGTTGCGTTTATTTTTTGGGGTAACTGTTGAGTTTTTGGTCTAAAAATGACTTGTCACTATTAGTTGTACTCCACAAGCTGAAGGTAATGGTCGTTATTACCGATTAGAATATTGGATTTGCCCTTTTTCTTAATAATTTTCATGTTTTTGACATCAAATGGGGCATAAAACCCACTTTGGGCAGTTGTTATAGGAAAAAAATCTCCTTTGCCGTTGCCTTTCAGGAAGAGACCTATACCGGCATCATTCCTTGTGGTCTCAATTTCGGAAGTAAATAGATTTCCAGCAATTAGAAGGTCTTTATGACCATCTCTATCAAAATCTTCAGCTAAGATGCTATTAATACTAGAAACCTGTGCCAATTTGGGAAGTTCGTGCAGCGTAAAGGATTTTCCGTCTTTATTTTCAATATAATAGGAAGCAAAGGTATATGCGGATAAATGAAGGGCATCATTGAGTTGGTCTCCATAAATGTCCTTTAAATCAGAATCTCCAAATGATTCAAACGTTGGGAATTTGGCATCCAATTCGGGAATTTGCTCTACGGAGCAAGACCTTCCGCGAATAGGGTAAACCTCACCTTCTTCAAAATAACTAAGAACAATATCCTGTTTTCCGTTTTTATCAAAATCGGCGCTATGGACTTGAAAAGGATGTTCCGGTGTAGCTTTGTATTTGTAGTTCAATCCTAAATTCCCGACAATAAAATCATCATCACCATCATTATCCATATCAGCTTTGGTAACACTGTAATACCATCCATTGGTCTTTTCTAAACCTTTTATAGTAGAGGGTTTAAAAGTTCCATTTTTGGTTTGTAGGAATGTTGTAATGGGCATCCATTCACCTACAACAATTAAATCCAATTTATCATCATCGTTAATGTTTGCCCATTGAGCGGAGGTTACCATTCCCAAATTCATAAAACGAGGAGCTTTTGCCTCGGTAACGTTTTTTAAGTAGCCATTGTCGTTCTCCAATAGCATGCTGTTGGCCGGTGAAGGGTACTTGCCCGGTATTTGTCTGCCAGCCACAAAAAGGTCAAGATCTCCATCATTATCATAATCTGCCGAAATAACTTGCGAGCCGCTTTCTGAGTATTTTGGCAACCTGCTGTTATCTTTGCTAAAATATCCCGTACCGTCATTAAGGTAGAGGCGGTCTTGAAGGTGTTTACTGTTTTCCTGAAATTCATAACCCCCGCTGATCACAAATAGATCTTGATCTCCATCATTATCTATATCAAAAAAGAGGCTCCCTAGATCTTCAGATGTTTTATCGATAAGAAAATCTTTTTGTGGAATGGAATCAAACTGACCTCGGGTATTCTGGACGAACAACATTCCACTTTTTCCCGAAGCACCACCAACATAAAAATCTTCTAATCCGTCTGAATTAACATCAGCTACAGCTATTGTTGGTCCAAATTGAGACATTTTGTGCGGTAAGAGTACTTGTTTTTGGTAATCATCAAACGTATTTTCCTGATGTTTGTATTTTAAGTTGGTCTGTACGGTATTTTCTTTAAAAATAGGTTTAATGGAAATGTTTGAGGTATTTACGAATTCTTCGTTTTTCTGATGAATATCCAAACTTTGGTTGGCCTGAATATTTTTTAGTTCACTTACCTGACCGTTGGGCCATTGGATGCGTATTTTTTCAACATTCATTAATTCACCTAATCCAAAATGAACCGTATTTTCACTTTTGGACATATACCCTCTTACATTGGTTACCTCTATGGTTTGCCAAGGGTGAGTATCTCTATAAACAACTACTCTACTGCCTAAAGCTTCGGTTTGGGTAGAAGGAAAAAGGTTTATTCTAAGATAGTTTCCCATGTTCTTGTCTACCGTGTGGTTTTCATAGATAAATGCTTTTTCATCAATGTTGTTTACGACCAAATCTAAATCGCCATCTTGGTCAAGGTCTGCATAAGCGGCTCCATTTGATAAAGTCTCCAATTCAAAACCCCATTTCTTGTTTTGTTTTTCAAAAGTCAGATTTCCGTTATTTTTATAGATATAATTTTGAAGTTTGTCTTCCGGAGCAAGTTTGGCTAATGACAGTACATCTACCACTTCTTCAAATTTTTTATTCTCTTTTTTGGCTAGATTATCAATGCTGTCCAATAGGCGTTCATACTTTTTGTTTACATCGCTATTGCGCATATTGCGTTTAATACCATTGGTAACGAACAGGTCTTTTAGTCCGTCATTATCAAAATCGGCGATTAGTGGCCCCCAACTCCAATCAGTATTGGAGACTCCCGCCATCTGAGCAACATCACTAAAGCTTCCGTTGCCATTGTTTTTCTGTAGCGTATTGAACATATATTGGTAGTGACCACCTTCTGCAACAATGTTCCAAAAACTTTTAGGGTTCATGCCCCCCATATTGGTTTTAATACGCTTGTGGTCTTCCGCAACCATATCCAATACCATAATATCTAGATTACCGTCATTGTCAAAATCGGCAATATCAGTACCCATGCTAAAATTTGAAATATGCTTAAAATGAGTTTTTAGACTTTCTTTGAAAGCTCCCTTTGTATCGTTTACATAATAGAAATCTGGTTCATTGTAATCGTTGGCAACATACATATCTTGCCACCCATCATTATTGAGGTCGCCAACGGCTACCGATAGACCAAAAGCCAAATTTTCAGTTTTAGACATGGGGGAGACCTCAATAAAACCAATATCAGGCCCTAGGTTTCTATATAGCTTATCACTGTACATTGGATTTGTGCCCGTTTTTCTTTTCTTACCACCTTGTCTGTTGCCATAGCCTGGTGGCTGGTTTATAACGTAAAGATCAATGAGTCCGTTTTTATCGTAATCCAGAAAACTAGCTTGTATAGAAAATCCTTTATCATCTACACCATAGTGCTCCGCCATTTCCTTAAATGTACCGTTACCGGAATTTATATAAAGTAAATTGGTGCTTTTATCCCTGTTTTTTTGTTCGTTCTTACAGACATAGATGTCCTGGAGCCCATCACTATTTACATCTGCAAAGGTTACTCCTGTGGACCAGCTATTTGTTTTTAAAATACCCGCTTTTTCGGTAATATCCTCAAACTCCATATTTCCTTTATTGAGGTAAAGTCTATCGTGAACTTGATTGCCGGTAAAATAAATATCAGGAAGACCATCATTATTAATATCCCCAATGGCCACTCCAGCTCCGGTAACAAAGTTTTCATTCAACAAGTGGTTTTCCTCTGCCGTTTCCGTAAGCGTATTTGCAAAGTCAATTCCTGAATTTTCAGAAGTTACCAAGGTGAATAAAGTTGTGGCATTATCAATAGGTTTCTCTATTGATTTGTTACAAGAAGCAGAAAGGACAAATAGAACGCATACCAACCTTAAAGACCATTTTTTAATCAATGGAAATAAGATTGTATTTGAATCAGCTTTTATGTACGAATGAAGCATTACCAATTTTATATATAAGGGTCAAAATACGGAAACAAGTTCAATGAATCGGGTAAAATAGGTTCATGCTTAGGTAATTACAGGTCATAAAAAATACATGTGACCTATAATTACCCGATTTTGATCAATTAGTACCGACTGCTAACTAATACAATATACTTTCTTTGATCAAATAATTATTGATTCCTCATTAGAAGATAGTTTTGAAAGTGAAAATCCTAAATTTTCAGAGCATCTTCTGTTGTTTAATCAAAATACTAACTAACAAAAACAGACATTATTATGAAAGAATGTTTATTTAAACAACTAACAAAACGCAAGCATTGGTTGCTGTTTGGGCTTATGTTGACTTGTGTCTCTATGGGATACGCACAAGATTCCAACGTAAGTGGAACCATAACCGATGAACTTAATCAACCCATGTTCGGTGCCAATGTTTTAGTAAAAGGCACCACCAATGGTGTTGTAACGGATTTTGATGGTAATTTTACGTTGGCCGCAAAGTCTGGGGATGTCCTGGTTATTTCTTACACAGGATATACCACAAAAGAAGTAACTGCCGAAACCGGCGTTAGCATCAATGTACAACTACAACCTGACTCCCAATTGTTGGACGAGGTTGTTGTTATTGGTTATGGGTCAAGAAAAAAGGCCGATGTAACAGGTGCTGTAAGTACCGTAAAAACGGCTTACATAGAGCAACAAGCTTCTGCCGATGCAACAAGGGCACTTCAAGGTAGTGCAGCTGGTGTAACGGTAAATGCTTCGGCTAGACCAGGGCAGAATGCTCAGGTAAGGATTCGTGGTTTAGGTACTATTAATGGTAACGGTCCTCTCTATGTTGTTGACGGGGTTTTTGGTGCAACGCCACCACCAACTAGCCAGATTCAATCTATGCAAGTTCTTAAG
The DNA here is from genome assembly GCF_044597075.1 of Zobellia russellii. NCBI lineage: Bacteria > Pseudomonadati > Bacteroidota > Flavobacteriia > Flavobacteriales > Flavobacteriaceae > Zobellia > Zobellia russellii. Next base: position 551,931 of record NZ_CP139000.1, read on the forward strand.
GATGCTTCCTCAACTGCTATTTACGGTTCAAGAGGTGCAAACGGTGTAATTCTTATAACCACGGTCTCTGGTAGAAAAGCGCAACCGGCAAAAGTAGATGTAAGTTTAAGAAGTGGTATGGGTACATCAACAGCAGGTTATGAATTTGTTACTGACCCCAACTTAATAGGTCAGCAGATTTGGTTGGAGCAGACTAATGACGGTATTACTCCTAATCACGCTCATTTTCGTTTTGACCCTAATAATATAAGAGCTACACAGGTAAATGATTACTTATTTCCAAACGGAGCTTCAATAGGAGACCCTTCTACGAACCCGGCTTTGTACCAAGAAAGAACATATCCCATTACCTTGACCAACAAAGCAGGTACAAACTGGATGGAAGGACTTTACCAACCCGCATTGATACAGGATTTTGTAGTTTCCGTTTCGGGTGGCTCAGAAAAAACAACATATGCCTTTAGTGCAAACTACTTTAAGGAAGATGGTGTTTTACGTGATAACTCTTTTAACCGTTACGCAATTCGTTCCAACGTAGATTCTGAAATAAAGGATTGGTTGAAAATAGGTGAACGTTTGGGGGTTACCCTTAGTGAGTCTAAAGGTAATACCGTTGGTTTTAACAGTATAATTGAAACAAGCCCATTAATTCCTGTGAGAGATGTTGCTGGAAATTTTGCAGGAGGTGTTGTTGGCGGTGGATTAAATGATGGTCCTAACCCAGTTGGAAATAATTTTAGACAACGAAAAGATAAACGTACAACGTTGAACGTTACAGGTAATGTTTTTGTTGAAGTAAAACCAGTTAAGAACCTAACGTTTAAAACGCTTTTAGGATATAACATGAATTGGTTCGCTAATCATGACCCACGTTTTGCTGATCCAGAAAACACCAATGGTACCACAGGTCATACACTTACAGAAACTAGGAGTAATGATTTAACTTGGAACTTTACCAACACGCTTAGCTATTCAAAAACATTTAACGATAAGCACAACTTAGATGTGTTGTTAGGAACGGAATCTACCCGTTTTAATTATGATCAAATTAGTGCCGGGAGAGAAAGTTTTATTTCTACGGATGATGATTTCTTTTTGTTGAGTTCCGGTTCGGAAAATCAAACAAACGGTTCTCAAGCCGCTGCATGGGCACTGAATTCATATTTCGCAAGACTGTACTATTCTTATGATGATAAATACATGGTTGAAGCTACGGTGAGACGTGATGGATCATCTAGATTTGGTGCCAATAATAGATGGGGTAATTTCCCCGCAATATCCGGTGGTTGGGTTGTGTCAAGAGAAAACTTCTTGGCAGATAGCAGCTGGTTAAATTACTTAAAACTTAGAGCAGGTTGGGGACAATCAGGTAACGATCAAATAGGAAATTACAATGGTTTTAGCACCTTCGGTTCTGATTTGGGAAGCTCTTTTTACGGCCTTGGTGGTTCGGATAATACTATTAAACAAGGTTTCCAGTCTACCGCAATCGGTAATCCTGATGCAAAATGGGAAACTACAACCTCAACAAACTTCGCTGTTGATGCAACTTTGTTCAGTCATGTAAACCTTACCGTAGACTTATGGAGAAAGGATACGCAAGACATGTTGTTCCCAATAGCTATTCCTGCAGTAGAAGGTTTTGCTACGGCGCCAAGTGTAAATATTGGAGACATGGAAAACAAAGGTGTTGATATTGAACTAAGTTATAATGGAGGTGGCTCTGAAGAAGGAGACTTTAAATATAATGTGGGTGTAATTTTCTCTACCTACAAGAACACTGTTAAAAAACTTAGTGGTAATGAAGATGAATTTATTACAGGTAGAAGTCAAAGAGCTCAGACCTATTCAAGAGTAGAGCAAGGAAGAGCATTTCCGGAATTTTATGGCTATATTGTAGATGGTATTTTCCAGACTCAAGCAGAAGCAGATGCCCATCCAGAAAATGGTACTTACAATCAACCGGGTAATCTTAAGATTAGGGATTTCGATGGTAGTGGTGACATTACTCCTGATGATAGAACCTTTATAGGAAATCCAAATCCGGATTTCACCGCGGGTCTTAACTTGGGAATGGAGTACAAAGGTTTTGATTTTAGAGCAAGCTTATATACGAGCCAAGGTAATGACGCTATTAACTACTATAACCGTTTTACCAGATACGGATTGTTTCAAGGACCGAAAAGTGCAGACCGTTTATATAGATCTTGGGGTAGCCCATATTTAGATAACAATGCAGATGCAGTATTGCCAAAAGCTTCTTCTCAGACCAGTTTTGAGCAGAATACACATTCAGATTTAGTTGAAGATGCATCTTATATACGCTTGCAGAATGCACAGATAGGGTTTAATGTGCCGCAACGCATATTGGACAAGACAAGCCTTACTAAAATGAGAATCTATGTTATGGGAACAAATTTGTTCACTATAACGGATTACTCTGGTCTTGATCCGGAAATAGCTTTGTATAATGATCCTGATTCTAACTTCTCTAGTGATATAGATAGAGGTTTGGATTTGGGTACTTGGCCTTCCCCAAGACAGATCATTTTTGGTCTTAACATCTCATTATAAAACATAAAATTGCAAAAAAAATGAAAAATAATATAGTTATAAAAACGGGATTGCTCGCTATGGTCACGGCCCTTTCATGGTCGTGCGGAGAGGAGTTTCTTGAAGAAAAACCAAAAGGAGCTGTAAGTGAGGAAATATTAACCAACGCAGATGGCGTAGACCTTTTGCTCGTTGGGGCTTATTCTAGGATAGATGGGTATTCTGCTGGTGAAGCAGGCGGTCAGGGAGAAGCATCTGCAACCAACTGGGTTTGGGGAGATGTACCATCTGATGATATGCACCGTGGCGATCAAACTGGGGGGTGGAGTCCAATTAACCTTATTGAAAGATATGAGACAGATGCGGCCAATCCATGGATAGAAGGTTTATGGGCGGCAAATTATGATGCCATTGCCAGAGCTAATGATGCTATTCGTGTTCTTAAAAAAGCGGGAGAGAATGTAGACCCCGCAGATGCCATACAACTAGAGGCGGAAGCACGTTGGTTGCGCGCATGGTTCCATTTTCAACTGCGTAATAAAATTGAGAAGATTCCATACATAACGGAAGATGTTGTTGCAAGTGAAGTGACCAATAACGAGGAAGTATGGGACAAAATTGAAGCCGATATTAAGTGGGGAATAGATAATGGTATGGCCGAAGATGTTGAAATAGGACGTGCCTCTCGTTGGGCCGCCAAAGCGCTTTTGGCACGTGTTCATATGTTTCAACAAGAGTTTGCCGAAGCAAAACCTTATTTGGATGATATTATTGATAACGGTCCTTTTGAATTAATGGATCATTACTATGATAATTTTGACGAGGAAAAACAAAATAATGCTGAGAGTATTTTTGAAGTTCAGTATACGGTAAACGATGGTGCAGGCGATGCCAATAGTGGAGCGGACCACAGAACTTTGTTTCCTAGAGGTAGTGAAGTTGGGTCATGTTGTTCGTATAGTGCACCAAGTTTTGATTTGTTCAATGCATTTAAAACAGATACGGACGGTCTACCGTTGTTAGATAATTTTCAAGATGACCTTTTATTGGAAGATTACGGACTGTTGGATACTGAACCTTTTACACCCACTGATGTTTCTTTGGATCCAAGAGTAGATTGGACCATTGGTAGGCGTGGTATTCCTTTCTTGGATTGGGGACCAATGTCCGGTAGTGATTGGATGTTGGATCAAGCAGGGATGGGACCTTTCTTAAACAAGAAAATTATGTTCTATAAGAGAAACAAAGGGGTTATATCCATTTCTAGTCCAATTTGGTCAAATGGTCTTAACGGGAATAACTGGCGTCTATTTAGGTTAAGTCATATCATTTTGTGGAGAGCAGAGGTAGCTATGGAAGAAAATGACCTTGGTAGGGCAAGAGACTTAGTAAATGAGATACGTGAACGTGCTCAAGACGATTTAGTAATGGGTAAAGTAAACAATACAACTTTTGAAAGTGATGCTGAATTGGATATTGATGAAGATCAACCTGCGGCCAATTACAATCTTGGTCTGTACCCTTCATTTCCAAATCAAGAGTATGCTAGAAAAGCTATATATCATGAAATGCGTCTAGAATTTGCTTTGGAAGGAATGCGTTTCCAAGACTTGGTAAGATGGGGAATAGATGATGTTACCATCAATAAATACCTAGACTCTGAGTTAAGTAATGAAAAATTACCATGGTTACAAGGTTCTACTTACACTGCAGGACAAGATGATCACTGGCCTGTACCACAAACCCAGATAGATTTACAGCCTGGTGTATTAACGCAAGACCCAGCTTATTAATAAGGGTAAAAATAAACTAGTTGAGTTAGTTGTTTGAAAACGGTGGCAGACTTTTAGGTCTGCTGCCGTTTCTTTTTTCTAACTAAATTCTTGTAATTGAATTTATTTTAAACAGAAATATTTTATTCCAAGAAATATTAATTGTTATCTTGACACTTTTTTTAATTGGGGTGTAAAATTATCCTGTTATAGTTTTTGAAAGGCTAATTTTTAATCGCACGTATTTCTAAATAATTGAACCAAAATTCATGATTGACTTAAACCAAAAGGAGAATTCTTCACGAAAACGTTACAATATACTAGCCATGATTTTTATTACGGTGGTCATAAATTATCTAGATCGAAGTAATATTTCGGTTGCCGCTTTTGCCATGAAAGAAGATATGGGGCTTAGCAATGTGCAAATGGGGTATGTTTTTTCGGCTTTTGGCTGGACTTATGCTTGTCTTCAGATTCCAGGTGGTATTGTTGCGGATAAACTTCCTACACGAATCTTATACTCTGCAATAATGGCTTTATGGTCCATTGCAACACTTATACAGGGTATGGTAAGCTCTTTTGCGGCATTACTAGGCTTGCGTGCCAGTATAGGCGTATTTGAAGCGCCTTCCTACCCAATCAATAATTTAGTGGTTACCAGATGGTTTCCTGAAAATGAAAGGGCATCTGCTATTGCCGTTTACACATCGGGTCAATTCTTGGGGCTTGCTTTCCTAACGCCCGTTCTTGTTGCTATCCAAAATTATTTTGGTTGGAGAGGACTCTTTATTATTTCCGGTATTATAGGCCTAGTATGGGCGGCAATATGGTATTTTTTCTACAGAAACCCACAAGACCATAAATCCATAAGCCAGAAAGAGTTGGAATATATTGAAAAAGGTGGCGGACTGATTGGTAAGAACGATGTAAAAAAAGAAGAAAAGAAAAAATTTGATTGGCACGATTTTAAACAGGCTTTTATCTACAGAAAGTTGTGGGGGCTATATATTGGTCAATTTTGTTTAGGAGCCACCACCATATTTTTTCTAACCTGGTTCCCAACATACTTGGTAGAATTTAGAGGATTAGATTTCCTGAAATCAGGATTTTTGGCGTCAATTCCATTTTTGGCGGCCTTTTTTGGAGTACTTCTTTCAGGATTCTCTTCTGATTTTATGATTAAAAAGGGGTATTCCGTTGAAATTTCAAGAAAGACTCCCATCATTATTGGTATGTTACTTTCCACTTGTATTATAGGGGCCAATTATACAGAGAGCACATTTTTCGTCATATTATTTTTGGCCATTGCATTTTTTGGAAATGGTCTCGCCAGCATTGCATGGGTCTTTATTTCACTCATGGCTCCAAAGAAACTCATAGGGCTTACCGGTGGTGCTTTTAATTTTATAGGCGGACTTGCAGGAATAGTTGTTCCCATTGTTATTGGGTATTTGGTAGAGGATGGAGATTTTAGTCCAGCACTATTCTTTATTGGTGGTATAGCATTGCTTGGTTTTATATCTTACACCTTTATTGTGGGTAAGGTTGAGCGTATCGTACCAAAATCAAAATAAACTCAAACACTAGTAAATACAAATTTTATGAAAATATCAGCTATTAAAACTTTTCCTATCAATGTAGGTTTCGGAAGCCAGTTGGTCGTTAAGATCGAAACCGATTCAGGAATCTACGGTTGGGGCGCTTCGGGACTTTCCGGAAGGGAATTGGCAGTTATAGGTGCAATAGAACATTTTAAGGGTTTCCTGATAGGTAAGGATGCACGCAATATTGGTGCACTTTGGCAAGAAATGTACAGAGGGCAATATTTTGAAGGCGGAAGGGTGCTTACAGCAGCTATTTCAGCTATAGATATTGCACTGTACGATATAAAGGGAAAAGCTTTGGGCGTACCCGTATACGAGCTATTGGGAGGGAAACATCGCGACCATGTAGACTGTTTTGCTTCGGTTCGTTTTAGAACACGAGAAGAACTTTTCGAGTATTCTAAAATATGTATAAAAGATGGTTGGAACATGTTGCGTTTGGCTCCTGCAGAATTTGAAGCAGAAGGCGATAAGGAACTTTTTGAACCACGAGAATCCATTGCTGTTATAGCTGAATGGCTTACGGACTTAAGAAAAGAAGTTGGTTCTGCAGTAACCATTGGTATAGATTACCATACGCGTCTTACTCCTGCGCAGACCTATTCATTTATAAAACGTATGCCACCGGGAACGTTGGATTATATTGAAGAACCTATTCGCGATGAAAATCCAGAAGCCTATGAGAATCTTAGGAAAATGGTTGATATACCTTTTACGATAGGAGAGGAATTTTCAAGTAAATGGCAGTTTTTACCATTTTTAGAACGAAATTTAACTCAATATGCGCGTATTGATATTTGTAATGTAGGTGGAATTACCGAGGCGATGAAAGTAGCGAGTTTAGCGGAAGCACATTACATTGATTTGATGCCCCATAACCCATTAGGGCCTATATGTACAGCTGCTACCATTCACATGGCGGCTGCTAGTCCTAACTTTGGTTGGTTGGAAGAAATGAATACACCTGCACAATATATGGGTACGGATGCTCCGGAATTTTATCCGGTACGTCCTATTTTGGATGGACCAACTTATCCTGTATTGGATACACCGGGATTGGGAGTGGAGTTCAATGAGGAATTAGCTTTGGAAAAAGGTTTTAAACCTATTGAAATTCCAAGACTAAGACGCAAAGATGGTTCGTTTACCAACTGGTAACATATTTTTATTCAACGAATTCCATTAAGCCAAAACGGTTGGCTTGATGTACATTCTTGGAAATATCATAAATAGGGAAAATGGTTGAAGTAGACCGCCTGTTGCCCTTGGCATCATTACGGTCTTGCCTAATAGCAAGAAAAGCCCATCTATTACCGGGTTTAATCGTAACAACTTCACCAAGCTCACCAAAATTTGAATAAGGGATGGCCATTTCCATGGTCCATCCCTTATCAATATCAGAATTATCATTTATAGTACCGTTATAAGTAACCTCAACTTCAAAGTCTGGGTTAAAAGATTTGTAGACTACATCTTTTCCTTCTGTATAATCATTGAAATAAATGAAGTCGTTTACAGCCTTGTTGAGATTAAGTTCATATCCAAAATGTGTATCTAAACTATCGGGTGCGGTAATAAAAAATATTTCGGCACAATCATCAAAGTAAGGTTGTCCATCTCTTTTAGTTTCCCTGGCAGTTATATATTGGTCTTCCATTTCAAAAAATACATAGAACTTTTCTTTTCCCCAAAGCATTCTAAAAGTTGATTTTTGTTGGTCGGTAGGTTTTTCTATCCTATAAAAATAATCTAACGTTCGGGCTTCTGTTTTGGACCAACTTTCTTCATTCAGCTTTCCATCAATAGTCATGGGTTCGCCAGTTTTAAATACCTTGTAGATAACTTGTTCTCCCAAGAAAAGTTTTGCTTTCTCTTGGGCAAACAAACAAGTTGACAATAACGAGAGAATTACCAACACCCAGATTTTGGGGTGTGCTGATATAAAATACTCCATATTAATTTTGCATCATTACTTTAGCCCACAGATGATTAGGATAAATGTCTAACGCCTTTTGTAATTTCTTTTTTGATTCACTCGTATTGTTCAATCCGGCATTGCCCAAAGATTCCAAGTAGTAGGAGTTAGAAATAAATTTGTTGTTTGTTGCCGATGCCTCCTCAACAGCAATGAGGGTATTACCAGTACCATTTTCACGCATTGCGCTTCCTTTTTCAATTAAGCTTTGGAACATAGATGTAGCTTTTGCTGAATCTCCTAGTTTTTCAAAGGATTTTGCTTGAAAATATAAAAGGTTGTTCATACCTCTTCCGTTTTGGGCAGCGGCACTTTTTTGATAACTGGATTTTGCTTTTTTAGTATCGCCCAGCTGAGTATAGGCCTCACCCATATAATAGTAAATCATGGCGTTCTTCTCATCATGGGTGGGTTTCCCTACCTCAAGATTTTCTGGATAAAGTAATGCGCGTTCTAAGTGTGTAATAGCCTCTTTAGCCTTTTGGTCGGCTATGAGTTGTTTAGCTTTTAAAGTGTGCGCATCAACATAGTGCCAATAGGTTTCCCTGCCGCCTTCCCAAGTTCTAAAGTGATGCTCGTCTAGAAATGCAATTGCTTTATCATAATCACCGGCAAGGTTAAGTAGCTCTACATAGGTTTTAGGTGCATCCACATCTTCTTTGGCAATGGAAAGGTTACGCTCTAGAATGTCTAGGTTTTTCTTGAAATCGGCATCGGATTCATCATAATATTTAGAAAGTTCCGAATACCATAAGGGGTTTGAATTATCAAGAGCGATTGCTTTAGTCATGTAATCTATGGCCTGTGATGGATTTTTCTGGTGGTAGAAAGCCCCAAATGCCAGGTTACGCCAAACCATAGGAATACTTGTGTCTATTGCTCCAGCCTTCTGCCAATACATTAGTGCATCATCAGGTCTTTTATCATACAAAAGGTTACCTAAAAGATAAAAGGTAGTAGCATTATTGGCATCTATTTCCAATGCCTTGTTTAAAACAGTTTCGGTTTCCGAACGATATGGAAAAGCGTAATCCAAAGATGCTCTTTTTGCTGTTGAAATGGCATTGGTAGCTTGCTGCGAATTCCCTGATTCAGAATAGAACCAAGCCTTGTAGTACCCGGTAAGCGGGGTTGATTCATTTTTTATACTAGTTAACAAGGCAAGCCCGTCTTCAATAAGGCCTGCGTTCATGTAATTGGTAGCAATCTCCAAATAATTATTTTCAGGATTTTGCATGCTTTTTTTCCATGAGTCCATTGAGCTACCACCTTTTCCCAACTCTATTTCATACAGTACAGAAAAATCTAGAGGGTCATAGGCAATTTGCTTTTCTAATATTATATTGGCTTCATTTTGACGGTTTAGTTTACGTAGTAAAGCAGCGTTCAAAACCACAATTCTTCCGTCTCTATTATTGGTTGAATAAGCTTCTTGAGCATATTCCAAAGCCTTTGAATAGTTGCCCTTTGCACTCTCTATTTGGGCCAGTTTAAAGTTACCTGAAGAGAACCATTGATAGTACCAGGTAGCTCTTGCAAAATTAGAATAGGCTTCTTCTTCATGACCCAAGGCCTGGTGAGCCATTCCCAGATAATAGAATATTTCACCTTCCAAAGGTTGATAGTATTTTATCTTTAATTTATCCGCAGCTGTTTGTAAATATTCTAGCGCTTCTTCATATTTTGTTTGTGTTATTCGGCGAATGCCCAAAGCAATATTGGTGCGATAATCCGTAGGTGATTTTTCTAATGCTGCTAAATAATAATCGTCTGGTTCTATACCGGGCCTTCTAAATTGTTCCACGAAACGGCCGGTTAAATAAAGGTCTTCAACTGTTTTTAGTTCTTCCGGTTTTTTTACTTTTTCTTGAATTTCAGGAAGCTGTGGTTCGGTTGGTTTGTATGGGGAATAGGATATAAGCTCACTGCCATTTGCATCTTGGATGGTAACGGTAAGTTGATATTCATCTAAAGGTTTTCTGTTTTTATATGTACTTGTAAACGGATGGGCAGGGCCAATATCTATTGTTTTTTCTTCTAAAACGTTTGCACCGTTCTTTAGAATAACTTTTGCTCCTTTAAAATCTTTTGTTGTGTTGAAGCCATAAAAGACCGTTTTTGCATTTCGCATTTGAAGGGTGACGGAAGCATCTGTATTTGAATTTTTGACCACTTCTAAATCACGTAAAGGGTACCAGTAGTTTTTTGCGTCTTTAACGGAATGGGGAAGTATCCAATTATAATCTGGTTGATTATTAGAAAAGGTCCCTGTCATTAACTCTACATATGCCTTTCCATCATCAGTTAATTTTCTTCTTGCATTTTGTCCTTGTAACCCTGGTCCAAATTGCCATAATTTAGAGGCATTATTCTCAAATGGGTCACCAACATGAACCGTTCCTGCTTTTTGTCCGTAATCATATCCACCTATAAATCCTTCCTTTATATCCCACATGAAAAATGAAACGGGATTAGGATGGTTTTTCCACCAAGTAAGGTCTACGCCTTCTTCGTAACTAGTACGCCCATAATCATCGGTTTTGTTAGATAAAGGCCATTTTATAAAACTGCTATTATTGTGGAATACTCCAATTTCTTGACTAGGAGGCCAAAACGTTCTAAAATCGTCGTTTGCCGTAATGGCAACGTTGGCCCAAAATAGAAAGGTCGTAGTTACATCACTAGTGTTGTTAATGCGATAATCAACCTCTATGTATGAACGGCCAGGCTTTAGGGTCATACCTACAACGCCACGCATATCCCTAGTTTTTTCGGTTTCTCCAATCCAAACTGTGGCACTCCCGTCTTCATTATTTATCATTCTATAATCGCTGGGGAGCATAGTAGTTGTACGGTGATGATGGGGAAAACACCATTCAATTCCTCCTGAAACCCAAGCACCCAAGGTGCCAATCAAATCAGGCTTAATCACACTGTTGGTATGGAACAATTCGTGACCGTTGGTCTTATCAATTGCCGAAAAAAGTCGACCACCAAATGCGGGTAACACCTTTACACGTATATATTCGTTTTCTAAGTATACCATGTCGTAGGTAACATCAACCAAGGAATCGCCCAATTTGGTTTGTGAAGCGTATGGGTAGACTTTACCCTGGGCACCTTGTACACCTCTACCCGTATAAAAAATGGGACTGACCTCGTCCGTGCCAATTTTATAGGTGGGAATTGTTTCTTGGCCCTCGTAAACTTTTACTTGTGCGTGGAGTTGATAAATGGAAAAAAATAACAGTAAGACTGAATAAAAATGATTTTGGTTTGGCATAATTTGTCTGTATAATAATGTTCTTCTTAAAATTAAGAAGTATTATTAAAATATGATAGAACAAATGGTCTGCCGAGTACAATAAATTGACAAAAACGACCTAGTATATATTTTATGTATTAATTTCTTCGCTTTTGTTTTTGGCCCGAGCAGTTTTGACCGCTATTTTTTTCAACATCCACTCAGGGTAATCTGTGGAATCTTCAGCCTCGTAGATTCTAATATGTTGGTCTTCTTGTGGTTTTTTAAGGTCATCCGGATCACATTCCAGAATTTGGGCTGCGGTATCTACACCTGAATGGGAAACTCCTGCTACGCCATGGGAAAGAATACTGGCCCCGCACAAATAGAGGTTCTTAATTTCACTTTTTGCTTTATAGGCAAACGGACCAATATGCTTTAAACTTTTTTCAGTACCATAGATATTACCGTCCGTGGTGTTCACGTAAAACTTATTGGTCAAAGGTGTGCCTAAGTCTTTCTGAATTATGTGCTTGCTAATTCCCGGAATGGCTTTTTCCAGACCGTTTATCATTTTTTGCATCAATAATTCCTTAAAATCCAAGTATTCTTGTGAGCGCTCCTGGTTTTCGTTCTTAAACATCTCAAATGCCTTATAATCAACGAGGGTGATAGCCTCAATGCTATGATGTTTGCCGTCAAAGCTAGATGGATCTTTTAAAGTAGTACAACTAATGAACATTCCTTCAAAAGCATCTCCTTTTGAAATGTCCGATGCTAACATACTATCGTAAAAATCATCCGTGTCCTTATTGGGCATCATCCAGATGTTTCCGGAATCCAATCCTGCCTTGCGCAAATCCATATCTACAATCAAGAACAGCATTAAAGAAGTGCTTGAATATTTGGTATTAGCGAGCTTCTTTTGAAATTTAGCACTTAAATTTTCTTTTCCCACTAAATCATTATACGTTATGCCCACATCGGCATTGGATACGATGGTATTGGCATAAAGCTGTTGTCCATTTTCCAGAACAACACCAACTGCTTTTTTTTGCTGATTTCCTTCCAATACTATTTTGGTAACCGCCGTACTGGTACGAAGTTCACCACCGTGTTTCTTTAACGTATTGGTCATTGCTTTGATTAGGGCCCCACCACCGCCCATGGGGTAATACCCACCTTGAAAGTAATGGTACATTAAAGCACTGTGCAGTACAAAGGGAACTTTTTTGGGTTGCACGCCGTGATCACCACATTGTATATTCAATATGTTTTTTAAAAGCGGATTTTTTATATGCCAACCTATAACTTTCCTTACGCTGAACATCCCATATTTGCCAAAATGTTTGGTTTTGAACGGTATGGTGAGTTTTTGCCAAAACCCCTTAAAGTAGGGGAGGGAATACAATTCTTCACTTACTTTTCGGGTAAGGTGAAGGTATTTGTGAATTTGCTTTTTTTCTTCGGGAAACCTTGATGATAACCGTTCGATAAGTAAATCAAGATTAGCGGGAAAATCAAAACGTTCTTTGCCTATCCGTACATGTTCATAAGCATCCGGGTTCATTCTAAAAAAGACCAAATCGTTGGCAATACCTAAACCTCGGTATAGGTCATTGGTTGCTTCACCCTCGGCCATCAGGCCCACATAATGCACTCCAGGTGTAAATCTATGTCCGTTTAGGTAAAAGCTGTGGCACCAGCCCCCAGGAACGTCGTGTTGCTCCAATACTATAACTTTCTTACCTGCCCTGGCCAAGCAAATAGCTGTGGCCAAACCACCTGCTCCAGACCCAATTATTATAGAATCATATGTGTTGGATGAATCTTGGGAATTTGTTGAATCGGAATTTTGTACTGTTTCTTGCATTTGCAGGTTTAAAGTGTAGGATTCAAAAATAGAATCACGACCGAAGATATGTATAAACAGCTATTTTTTTGTGTTCAGCACATGTTCCGCAGCAAATAAGTTTATTTTAATTATTCAAAGCTTGGGCAATAGCTTCTTCTACTAACGGTTCCATGACTTTGTAACCTTCAACCGTTGGATGAACGCCGTCCTTGGCATATTTCTTTGGTAAACCATTTCTTTCGTCCGCTAATGCAGAAAAATAGTCCAAATAAATATGGCCTTTTTTCTCGGCGAATGCCTTGATCATTTTATTCAGCTTAACTATTTTTTGAGCCGGTTCCATGCCGGGCTTCCACGGGTAGTCAAAAGCGGGAAGCGTAGAGGAAAGCACTACTTTTATGTTGTTGGCCTCGGCTATATCTGCCATAGATTTTATGTTGTCCATAATCATTTCTAAAGTAGATGGCCCTGTATTGCCAGCAATATCGTTAGTGCCGGCCAAAAGAACCATGACCCTAGGTTCAAGGTCTACCACATCTTGTCTGAAACGAACAAGCATTTGTGGTGTGGTCTGGCCACTAATACCTCTGTTAACATAAGGTTTGTTGGCAAAAAACTCCGGACGAGAATTTATCCATCCTATGGTTATGGAGTTTCCCATAAAAACAACTCGGTTTTCATTGGCAGCTGGTTTAGCCAGTTTTGCATTGGCGTCTTGAAATTCACTTAAATTTGGCCAATCCTGTCCTTTTATTCCATTGATTATTCCTAGTCCCATTAATAAAGCGAGTAACGTTGGTTTTAGTTTCATTGTGTTTGTTGAGTTATCTGTTTGGTGGGTTGTTGAATTCCTTTTTGTCCTCTAGTGTAAGCGGAACTTCTTCTAGGAACTTTCTTTGGGAAGGTTTTTGCATGAAGAGGTAGACCACTAAAAATATAGCAATGACCAAGAATAGAGCATTACCGTTAAACCCGTAAGCAATTATGGCCAAAAAAGCAGGACCTTCTATAAGAGCGTATTTTACAATGGTAGCCGCTTGATATTTTTGCATTTTTAAAAGAAGACTATCCGTTTTTTTTATGGCTTGCAATTGTTTTTTGAATATAAACTGACTCATGAAATAACCAAATGCACCTACAATGGGTATGACATAGATAAAGATGTCATTGGGGTCTGCATTGGCTATAAAAGTACCGTTGTTTAGGTATTTAAATGTCCCAAAGGCGATAATGCCACCAACCAGTGCCAAATGAATTATAGATAACGTTTTGAAATATGAGGAAGGTTTGGCAGACATTAAATTTTTAAGTTAAGAAAGGCTTATAAAGGTAGCCTTTCAACCGGAAATATAAAAATTAATTGAGCAAGGGCTATATAAAAAAAGCCCAATAGATATAGAATAGAATTATAAAGGTCAGGACTATTGATAAAACGTAAATCATGATTTCAATGCGCAAGTTGTTTTTATGCTGCATTCTAATATTTTGTTTCAATATTGCCCATTCTCGGGCACTTAGTTTTTTAAATTCAACTTCCGTTTTACTCGTTCCATTTTGACAAAGCTCCTTTAAGTCCTTAAAATTACGCTTCTTTAAAAGTGACCTGTTGGTTCTTAAACTCGTAATTGCATGTGCCATAAAACCTTCACCTGCCATATGTTATTTTTATGTATAGGTAGTTAATTCTTTTAAGATGTTACGGGTATTGGAAAGAATTTATTTTCTATTTTGAATTTGAGATGCTTCACTTTAGAAGCCAATATTATCTGTATTTTAGGAGGGGAAATTTAAAAGGGACATAAAATGAAAAAAATATCAAGAAGAAGTTTTAATTCTAAACTATCAAAAGGTATCGCAGGAACAGCTGTTTTGAGCAGTGTTGGATTAGGTTATGGTTTTTCTTCGGGAAAGGAAAAGAAAAAACTGGGTATAGCTTTAGTAGGCTTGGGCAGTTACAGTAGCGGACAATTAGCTCCAGGCTTACAGGATGCCGAGAATTGTTATCTAGCAGGAATCGTGACCGGAACTCCGGAAAAGGAAAAGGTGTGGATGGAGAAGTACGGCATACCTAAAAAGAATGTGTACAACTATGATAATTTTGATTCTATTGCCAAGAATAAGGATATTGATATAGTCTATGTAGTTCTACCCAACAGTATGCACGCGGAGTTCTGTATTCGTGCAGCAAAGGCAGGAAAGCATGTTATTTGTGAAAAACCAATGGCCATAAGCGTAAAGGAATGTGATGCTATTATTGATGCGTGCAATGAGGCTGGAGTAAAATTATCTGTTGGTTACCGTATGCAATCTGACCCTTATACCAACGAAATTAAACGACTGGTAAAGCAAAAACCTTTTGGTAGCGTACGCTACGTTTCTTCCGATGCGGGATATATTTCTAGGGGAAATCCTGACCAATGGCGATTGAACCATGCGCTTTCCGGTGGTGGGGCATTAATGAATATGGGTGTGTACAGCATACAGAGTAACATATACGGTACGGGTCAAAACCCAATATCCGTTGCTGCACAGGAGTTTAGTTCTAGACCGGAGTACTTTAAGGATACAGATGAGAGCATTACCGCACAGATGGAATTCCCTGATGGGGTTGTGGGTAACTTATTTACTTCACATAACGCCAATGCCAACCGGCTTTTTGTGTCTTTTGAAAAAGGTTGGGCAGAACTTAATCCTTGCCATAATTATGGGCCGCTGAGCGGACGCACATCAGACGGAAAGGAAATAAAATTCCCGCACCAGAGTCAGCAAAAAGTTCAGATGGACGATTTTGCAAAACATATTATGCTGGGGACTACAAACTATGCACCTGGTGAAATGGGCAAACGAGATATGATTATTGTAGAAGCTATTTACAAATCAATTAAAGAAGGAGGAAAAAAGATTCCTTTGGATTTAGGTGATATGGGTATCGTTCGCGAGTAGGTTATTACAGAACTTAATAATGATAACTAGGATGGTGTAAAAGCCATCCTTTTTTTTATTTTATAATTCCATGTGGCATATTATAAATCCGTTTTTCATGCCAAAATCAGCTGCTATTTAGAATCAAAATAAATGGTAACGTTAAGCTAACGATTTAACACAAACTTGAACTTTAGTTTAAAGTATGACCACGGTCAGTTAACAATATTTGGGATTTGCTAAGATATTTTTGTTCAAAATTAGTATAACTAATAACCAAAAGAACAAAATGAAAACAGTATCTAAATTGTTATTACTAGCAGGTTTGGTAGCTACTACTTCCTGTGAAAAATTAGAAGAACATGTTGGGCATGGTGGTCCAAAAGAAGATGAAGGAACAATGTTCGAGAACAAATCGAATCTTGAGCCTTTAGTAGTAATGAATTCAAACTTTAACTTTGTAAAACCTTATTCTTTAATCAGTTCTACTGATATTTTAGAGGACGGTTTTCAATTGGTAGGTGCTCAAGATGGAGCCGGTTTCTTAAAAGAAGGTAACGGTTACATGTATATTGTAAATGCTGAAGATGATTATGCGGTTAGTCGTATCCATTTAGATAAAAACTTAAACCCTACAGGCGGTGAGTGGTTATTGAACTCAGGGGTTGCAGATTTCGCTCGTCAGTGTTCTGGTACTATGTGGGAAGCTGCCATTCACGGTGGTGCAAAAGATATTTTTCTTTCTGCTTCAGAAAGCTTTCACTATGATGTTAAAGGTATAGACCCTCATGTTGCCGTACCTACGCCAACTGCGGATTTTGGTTTAGATGCTTTAGGTGAGTTCTCATGGGAAAACGCTGTTCCTTTACCAAGAGATACGTATAAAGGTAAAACGGTAATTATAGGAGGTGATGATGACTCTAGCGGTTCGGAAGGTCAGATTACTCTTTATTACTCTGAAAATGGGGATGCCGATTTAACCAATGGTAAAATTTACGTTCTTAAATTAAAAGAAGTTGCTTCTGGTTCTACAGATGCAGACGGTAACCCGATTGCGCCAATGGCTGTTGAAGAAGGTGTTATCTATAACGAAGGTCAGTTGGCTTTTCAAGAAACATATGCTTTCGAATTCGTTGAAATCGAAAACGGTGCGGCTATGACAAAAAATGAAATGGAAGATGCTTGTGTTGCTGTAGGTGCTTCTGCTTTTATGCGTGTTGAAGATGTTGATTACCAAAAGGGTTCTGTTGACAATGCAAGAAATGTTTTCGTTGCCGTAACAGGAAGAGGTCCAGGAAGAGGTACTTACAACGATTGGGGTACAGCTTACAAATTGGAGCTGGATGAAGAATCTCCATTGACTGGAAAAATCACTCAAATTATTAGTGGTAATACAGATACGAATAACATGGATGGTAACCTTCCTGAGCTTCAGAGTCCTGATAATATTACGGTTACAGAGAACTTTGTATACCTTCAAGAAGATCCTAACTCTTTCGATAGAAACCACTCGGCCGCTATTTATCAAACGGATTTAAACGGAAACAATGCAAAAACAGTTTTGGAATTATTGATCAGAAATGATCTTGATCCATCAGGAAGCACTGGTTTCAGTGGAGAATTTGGTGCATTGGTAGATATCTCTGACAAGGTTGGTGTTGATGATACTTTCTTGTTGAACCTTCAGCCACACTACTGGCAGAATGATGATTACAAGAGCAAAGATGGTCACGATATGGAATCTGAAAACCCTGATGCAATTGCAGCAGGTGCTAGAGAAGATAACCAAGGTGGTCAAATCATTATCTTAAAAGGTTTGCCTAGATAAGACGATACTATTTTATGGTGAAAGACCTCTATCTCTTGATGGGGGTCTTTCCCTATTTTATAATTTTTGTTTCAACTTACTTCTGTTATGAATAAATTTCTCCTCTTTTTTTTATCGATATTTTGTATTCTTTCCTGTAAAAATAAAAATGAAGAACTAGCAAAGGTTGACCATGTCAAAACTAACGACTGGAGTTATGCACAAGAGTTCTATATAAAAAATATGACCAAGGCGGTAGATTTGATTGATACCTTGAGTAAAATGGATGCAGAAAGCGATGAGGCCAAAAAAATCTTCAAAGAGCTCCGAGTTGCCTTTAAAAAAGCAGAACCCTATGCATCATATCTAAACCCAGAAGTTGGGCACCGTGCCAATGGACCCGCTTTACCCGTTTTTGCAGAAGATACGGAACGTATATTGAGCCCTATTGGATTACAGAAAATAGAAGAGTCTATTTATGAAGGCGGCGAATCACCCGCCGTTTTTAAAAAAGAAACGGTTCTGACCAAAGGTTTAATGGTTAATTTATTGAAAAATGTTACCGAACGGGATTTAAGTGCCGAGCGTTTTTTTATAGCCACTCATCAACAACTTTTACGAATCATTAGTTTAGGTATATCTGGTTTTGATACACCGGTAAGCGGTTTGGGACTTTCGGAAAGTGAGGTCTCGTTGCGAGGGTTGGAAGAGGTGTATAATCATACGTTGCGTGATATCATACAGGTAAAAAATAGTGATTTAGATACTGAATTTCATCAAAATATAGCAAAAGCGGTCAGTTTTCTTCAAAAAAACAACGATTTCAACACTTTTGACCGTTACACATTTATACGGGATTATATGAATCCTATTACGAGAAATTGGGTCAGCATAAGAAAGGAAAGCGGACTTTGGAGCGGTGTAGATAACAAACCTTTTAATTTTGATGCGCCTACTTTTTTTGAAAAGGATGCGTTTAACCTAACCTATTTTACGCCACCTATAAATAGAAATCCATCCGAAAAACAAATTGCTTTGGGCGAAAAACTGTTTTTTGACCCTAATTTGTCGCAAACGGGTAAAATGGCCTGTGTAACTTGTCACATGCCGGAAAAAGCCTATACGGATGGTATACCTGTGAATACGGGTAACAATGGAAGCCCTTTACAGCGTAACGCACCTACATTAATAAATGTTGCGTTTCAAAAAAGCTTCTTTTGGGATGGCCGTGCAGAGAATATTTTGGATCAAATTTCATCCGTATTCAATAATGAACAGGAATTTAATACAGGTGTGCATGAATTCTCTACGGACATATTAAAGGATACTACTTATCACGTTTTATTTGAGGAGGCTTTTGGAAGAATTTCCAATAGGAACACAGATATCATTAAAGCTATTTCATCTTATATATCTACTTTAAACGGATTTGATTCTAAGTTCGATAAGAATATGAGAGCCGAAGAAGATTCGTTTACTTCCCAAGAAAAATTGGGTATGAATCTTTTTATGGGCAAGGCGTTATGCGCTACATGTCACTTCATGCCGCTAACAAATGGAACAGTGCCACCATTTTATGCAGAGACCGAAAAAGAGGTCATAGGAGTTCCGGAAACGGCCGAAAACAAAATTTTGGATGACGACCTTGGTTTTTACTGGCGTTATAATAAACCTGAGCATTTGGGAATGTTCAAAACTCCTACCGTACGTAATTCGGAATTTACGGCACCCTACATGCACAATGGGGTGTACAATACGCTGGAAGAGGTTATGGATTTCTACAACAAAGGCGGTGGTGGCGGAATGGGCTTTGATTTGGAACACCAGACCTTACCTTTTGATGAATTGAAACTCACCCAAGAAGAACAAAAGGCCATTATAGCATTCTTAAAGACCATGTCCGATACAAACGTAGATGATGAAAAAACGGCCCAATTGGTTGTTGCCGAGCCCTAATTCAGTTTTTTTCATAGTTAGATTTAAAGTTTAGCTAACCTAGAATTAAACTAAGGCTAGGCTATGAATTTTAATAAAGAACTAATTTGTCGCCCAGATAAAACCGTTATGAAAATGATACGTACAACCCGCTTTACTAAAAAATTATGCATGCTCTTTTTGGGGGTGTCCATGGCTATAGGATGTTCCAAAGGAAGTGATATTTCAGATGATATAGAGAATGAGATTGGAAAAGAAGAGGACAAGACCGAGGAACCGGTAACCGAATCTCCAAAGGAGGAGACACCAGAGGAAACCTTGTTGAATGCCGCGGAATTTATTAAATCCGTAGATAGTTTAACCATCTCTGCCAATGCGTTGGATACTATAGATGATTCGTTAGTAAACATGCTTTCCGATGAAAGCGAAAAGATTACATTTTTTGTACCTAGCAATGAAGCGTTCACAGGATTTTTGGCTTCTTTAAAAGAGTATACGGATGTTTTGGATTTTGAAGAGGATTTGGAAAAGGAAATCCTTTCGCAAGTATTAAAATACCACGCCATTATTGGAGGAGCTAATTTTTCTACTGAACTTTCAAATGGTTCCATTTTAGAGACGCTACAATCCGAAGAAATTAAAATTACGGTAGATGGTGATGTGTATATCATAGATACTACGGAGATAGATGCTAGAATAACTGCAGCGGATATTGAGGTGGCCAATGGTGTTGTTCATATCATAGATAAGGTTCTTATACCCGAATCCGTTTTGGCAGATTTGTTCCCCAAAAGTACCTTGATTAATTTAGTGAACCAGACCGAGGAATTATCCTTGTTTGCAGAAGGTATTGCAGAAGCTGGTTTAGAAGATATATTCAACACTGGCGAGTATACGGTTTTTGCACCTACCAATGCAGCTATAGAACAGTTATTCAAAACTTTGGGAGATGATTACAATTCATTTTCGGATTTTACCAATATTTTGGAGCAACAAGCGCTTAAAGAAATTATTTTAGGTCATGCCGTAAAAGAGGTAATTGCTCGTAATGACTTAAAAGTAGGCATATTGGCCACTTTAATTGAAGATGATTCGGTAGGTGTTGTAGAAGGAGCCGCAGGTTTGGCGCTTCAAGATGCTTCTGAGTTTAAAGCTAGTTTTGTTGAATTTGATATTGAAGCTTCCAACGGGGTTATCCATACTATAGATAAGATTCTTATCCCTCAAAAAGCACTTTTGCTTATTAATTAAGCAAAGTTTCCCAAGATTCTTTTGAAATTTTTAAACCGCCCTATTTAGATGTTATGCATTGGAATAGGGCGGTTTTATTTTGATTTTTTGTTTGGTAAAGTTAATAGGCGGATTCAATGATTGGTTGGTAATACCTTTCTATGATGCTATGGTCCTTCTTTATTCTTAATTTCCCTATCTTCAATCTATAATCGATATTACAGTAGAAAAAAAAGACGGGTGATTGATATTCCCAACATAGCATTTGATGGAGAGGAACACATTAAGGATTTTGATGTACTGACGATATCCGACTTATCGGCAAAAATAGATAGAGGTTTAGACCATGACCCTAAAAAGCCCCATCGTATCCACTTCTTTGCTTTGCTCGTCATTACTGAAGGGGAGGGGTATCATGAAGTTGACCTGCAAAGGTATCAGGTAAAAGTAGGTTCAGTATTGAAAATAGCAAAAGGGCAAGTGCATGCCTTTCAGCAAAAAATTGGCTATAAAGGTTTCCTTGTCATTTTTACAGAAGATTTTATTCTTAGATTTTTTTCAAAACCTTCAATTGAGTTCATTTCCCATTTATACAATTACCATATTTCTGACCCCTTGGTCCAAAGTAGTGGTTTAAATGATTCTTTTGTCCATCAATTACGGGAAGAATTACAGGTAGAATACAGTTATGGACAGCAGAATATTCTAGCCAAAATACTGGAACTGTACCTGTTAAAGTTAGAACGCATTTCTGGGGCTAAGCGAATCTCCAATCAGGATAGAGATTACTATCCGTTGTTTCTTCAATTTAAAAACCTTGTAGAAAAAGACTTTGCCACAACTAGAAACGTGAAGGATTATGCTTCTAAGATGCGTATCTCTACCAAGCATTTAGGGAAACTAGTGCATATTTTTACATTGAACACCCCTAAACATTTCATTGATCAGTATGTAGTTCTGGAGGTAAAACGTGCTATACTAAGTACGGATAAAAGCCTAAAGGAAATAGCCTATGACATGGGTTTTGACGAGGTAACCAACTTCACCAAATTCTTTAAAAAACACACAGAGGTAACTCCAAAACGGTTTAAAGCAGACTTGTAGATCTTTAATCTCATATTTACCATTCTTTTTTAACGATTTACCTACTCTATAGGTGGGTATTTTGCCAATTTTGTACTGAACTTTTAAATCAAAGAAAATGAATTCAAAATTAGTAATCTGTATAGGCCTGGTCCTGTTTAGTGTTGGATTTAGTTTTGGTCAACACAAGACCCCCGAAGAAAGTAAATATCAATTTGGAGAGCCAGAACATTTTTTGGATGGTTATTCCTTTAATTTTCAATATCAAAACGGTACCGCTATTCATATGGAATTTGATGAAGGAAAAGCCAAGTATGAATGGGTTGCAGGGCCATCAAAAGGTAATGGAAACAAGGATATTTCCTATAAATCCCTTAAAATGGGAGACGAACTATATATGGTAAGTTGGCATGAAACGGATTTAAAGGATTATTTGACCCTTGTTTTCGATTTTAAAACATTGACCGTCCACAACTCTATCATTATAGGTTATCAGAATAAACCGGAAAGAAAACTTAGAACCATTTCTCAGAGTGGAAAAATTGATCACTTGAAACTAAAGGAATAGGGATATTCCTTTAGTTCATGATGGTGCCATGATTTTAAGGTGAATTCCCATATGTACCATTTTTGTGCAGGGATTCACCTTTAACCGTGATTCGTGTTTTATAAACTTTGCACAACAAAATATTGTATTATGAGTCAAGTAGCGATATGCCCCACATGTGGTAGCAAATCTAAAGTAAAGGAAAAGGAAGGCGTTGTTACCTATCAAGCAGTTCAAGACGAAGAGGCCTTCAAAAAAATAGGTCAGATGAAAAAGGCCATGGAAAAATTCAAGAAGAAAGCAGAAGAGCTAGAACAGGAGCTTGAAGCTTTAAAATTAAAAATGTAATCTACCTAAAAACATACGATTATGAAAATTGCAGTTACTTCAGCCAGCGGTCAATTGGGTTCTTCAATTGTAAGGCACCTTATTGATGCGGTAGGAAAAGATAAAGTTATAAGTATAGCTAGAACTCCTGAAAAGGCAGAATCTCTTGGGGTTGAAATTAGAAAGGGAGATTATAATAATCGTGAGGATTTTGATGTTGCTTTAAAAGGTGTAGATGCGGTTCTGTTAGTTTCTGGTATGGACGACCCAAAGAAAAGAATAAAGCAGCATAGGAACGTTATTGATGCGGCCAAGGCAAACGGTGTTAGAAAAATAATATACACCAGTATCGTTGGAGAGGAGAAAGCGTCTGCATTTAGCGCTGTGGTAGAAAGTAACAGACAGACCGAAAAGGATGTGAAGGATTCGGGAATGCAGTGGGTCATTGGCAGAAACGGAATTTACATAGAACCGGATTTGGAATATATAGATACATATATAAGTGAAGGTGAAATCAGAAATTCTGCGGATACCGGAAAATGTGGTTATACCAGTAGGGAAGAATTGGGGTATGCCTATGCGCAAATGCTTTTAAAGGCAAATCATAATGGTCATATTTACAATCTGGTGGGTGAGTCCATTACCCAAAAGCAACTGGCAAATTACATAAATGATGCTTATGGTACGGATTTAAACTATACTTCCATATCCGTTGAAACTTATGAGAAGGAACGGAAAGAAGCACTAGGAGGGTTTATAGGCACAATAATAGGCGGCATTTATCAAAGTATGAGAAATGGAGCTTATGATGTACCGTCCGATTATGAAAAAGCTGCGGGAAGGCCACATAAATCACCCAAAGAAATGATAGCCTACTTTAAGAATGGTTAAAGGGAATGGATAACAATATCCTCCCTTTATTTTTCAATCCCGAAATCGTAAATTATAGTTTCCGTATATTTTTCTCCAGGTTTTAATAGGGTAGAGGGAAAATTAGGATGATTCATGGCATCGGGAAAATCTTGGGTCTCTAAGCAGAGTGCCATGTGAGGTGTATAAGCGATATTGTACTTTCCCGTAATATTATCAAGGCCGTTACTGGCGTAGACCGTTATTCCCGGCTGTGTGGTAAATACTTCTAGTTTTCTGCCGGATTTGGGTTCTATAACTTCAGCGGCCTTCGTCATTTCATCACCCTTTTTGTTCAATACGTAGCAATGGTGATACCCGTTAAGGGGAATATCATGAACTTTATCACCTACTCGTGTAAAGTTAGAAAGGTCCCAAGCTGTACCTTTTAAAAGGGGCAATCTTCCTGTAGGGGTAATGTCTTCATCAAATTCGGTATACCTGTCTGCATCTACCATAACCCTATGGTCATAGATTAAGTCCTTGGCACCATTCAAGTTGAAATAACTGTGGTTGGTCATACTTACATGCGTGTTCTTATCGGTTTTGGCTTCAAAGGTGATATAAATTGAATTGTTCTTCGTTAGAAGGTAAGTGGCATAAACATCAAGATTACCAGGAAAACCAAAAGAACCATCTGGAGATAAATAATGGAACTGTAAACCATCGCCTTTTTCGTTGGAGACAACCTTGGCGTCCCAAACGGCATCCCTAAATTCATTGCCGCCGTGAATAGCAGTGCCTTCTTCGTTTGCAGCAAGTTTATAAACGGAATCGTTCATGATAAACTGCGCATTTTTTATTCTATTGGCATACCTACCCACGGTTGTACCAAAACTAGGGTGGTCTTGCAGGTAATCATCCAAATTGTCAAAGCCCAAAACTACATCGTCTAGTTCTCCGTTTTTATCCGGTACAAAGAGCGAAGTAATGATGCAGCCCATATTCATAATCTGCATTTTCATACCCGTAGCATTGGTAATGGTGTAAAGAGAAACCTCCTTACCTTTTACCGTTCCCCAATGTTCTTTTTTTATGGACTGTGCATTTACGGTAAAGTTAACCAACGTTAAAAAGGCCCCAATGTATAGTGTTTTTTTCAAAATTTGAAATTTAAAAATCGCATCAAATTACGAAAAACAAAAAGGCGCATAAAGTAAAAACAGGTCAAACTATAAAGCTTGACCTGTTTTTTGAAATTGAATTATGAGTAATTCAGTTCTATTTATAAACTCTGTATTTGGCGTATCATCTGATTGGTGAAACCCCATTCGTTATCATACCATGCCAAAACTTTGAGTAAATCCCCATCTACTACTTTGGTAAGGGAAAGGTCTGCAATTGAACCATAAGGGCTTTTAATAATATCGCTAGAAACCAAAGGCGCATAAGTGGTCTGTAATACCTTTTTGTAACGGTCCGTTTGTGCTTCTTCCTCCAATATGGCATTGATTTCCTCTGCAGTCACGGTTTTTTCGGTTACAATAGTAATGTCCGAAATAGATCCAACCGCAACAGGAACGCGTACCGCCATACCATCAAACTTACCCGCATATTCTGGCAATGCTTTTGTGGTAGCTACAGCAGCTCCCGTGGTGGTGGGTATGAGGTTATTGATACCGGAACGTCCCATTCTAAAGTTTCCTTTGCTAGGAGAATCTACCATGGCATTAGAACTGGTATCAGCATGTATGGTAGTCATTATAGCCTTTTTTATACCCACGCGACGCCCTAAAATTTCTATAATAGGGCTAATGTTATTGGTGGTACAACTGGCACAGGAAAAGATACTGGTCTTACCATCCTCAGAATTTACACCGTGAACAACAGTTGGTATTTCAGGACTTTTAGCCGGACCTGACAGAACTACGGTTTTGGCTCCGGCTTTAATGTGCCTATCTGCATCGTTATATTTGGTAAAAATACCGGTACTCTCAATTACAACGTCTATATCCAGTTCTTTCCAGGGGAGGTCTTCTGGATTTCTTTCGTTAAAGAATTTAATGGTATTGCCATCTACTATAAGTTTACCCTCTTCAAAATCAACTGATTTTTCAAACTTACCATGAACACTGTCAAACTCCAATAAGTAGGCAATGTTCTCAATACTGGCAATATCATTTACGGCTACCACCTCTAATTCCGGAGTTTCAAGTAATACTTTTAATGCGGTACGGCCAATACGGCCCATTCCATTTATAGCTATTTTTTTCATAGTCTAATTTCTATACTATTAGTTTTTAGGTTTAGTAGACAGCCATTATTTATTGTATGTCATCTACACTCGATTTGTCGTAAATGAACCCTGAAACCAACAATCTCTTCGTTAAATTGAAGTTAATGCCAGGGTTTTGTTTTACGGTTCCATAGTACAGAATAGGAATGCAAATGTTGCGCTCAATAAAATATTTTATGTGTTATAAATCTTGTAAAATATTATGTAGGTCTTGAGATATAGGTCTTGCACTATCTTCTATAGAGGAATGGTTAATTCTCATAATACATTTTTCTATGAGTCCTTCTTCATCAAATTCAAAGATTTCGTTTCCATAGGAGCAAAACCATTTGTTATTTTCAATTCTGTAGTCATAATCAAATTGAACCGCTATGCTTTTATCCGTATGGGCCATATAGGTTTTAGTTACTTCAAAATCCAATTCTTTCTGCCATTTGCGTTCAAGGAACTCTTGAACTTCTCTACGGCAGGATAGAAGGGTAGATTCGTTAACATACCAATTGCAGTCCATGGAGTATATCATGGAAATTTGGTGAGGGTCTTTTGTACTCCAAGTCTCTTCAATTAAATGAACTTTTTGCTTGGCTGTTTCTAGGGTGAAGGGTGGGTTTTGTAGTAGTTGTTTCAAAATGCGTTGGTGTTAGTTCTACAGATTGCTCTGTATGATAGTTTTACATAGTGTTTAACGGTTTAATAATTTTTCACAAGCTTTTCTGCCGGCCAAAATGGGCCAATTATTTTTTTGGATTTGAGAAAGGATAATAGCTCCTTCCCATAGTACTAGAATTTCATCGCTCAATTCCTTAATATCCATCTCATTTGGTTCGGCTTTATTTAATTCATTATATACAAGTTGCCGAATTTCATTTTTGTTCATATAGACCATCTCTTTAATAGAGTTCTGATCTTTTGGGATATCCGTAAAAATATTCTGAAAGCCACATCCTCTGTATCCTGATTCCTTTAACCAGTCAATTAAAAAATCAAACATGGAAAGAACCGCATCTGCGCCAGGCTCTTCTTTGTCCATATTACTCTTTAAAAGAGACATCACCATTTTGTGCTGCCTTTCCAAATACGCAACGGCAATAGCTTCTTTAGATTTAAAGTGCCGGTACATACTATCCTTTGATACTTCGGCGACTTTTAAAATCTTATTGATTCCTGTTTGGTTATACCCGTCTTTGTAAAACAATTCACAAGCCGTTAATAGTATCTTATCCTTTACGGTTTCTTTTCCCATGAATTAAAGGTAGCAGGACTATTATAAACAGACAAGTCTGTACGCTTCAACAAAAGTAGGAAAAATATTAATATGCTACACTATGCTACTTGTTAAAATTTTTACACTTGTTCTTTTCTGAGTTGATTTTTAGTCCTTTAGTGATTTTTTGATATGAACACTCTTTTAAAGATTACTAGTAGTTACTAGTAATAAAAATGTTCTTTAATCTGATTTTTTTGCTCTTGAACCGTAAAAAATGCAGTTTATCGATGATTTTAACATAAAAAAACACGATTTAAGTAAAAACCTATGAATTATTACTAAGTATAGATAGGAGAGTTTTATAGAACTTTGTCGAAGATATTAACCCCTAATCGAATTTATTATGAAAAATGCGCTAACCTACAATGTGCTTTTTGCCTGCGTTTTTTCGTGCTGTTGCAGTTCTATGGACGCTCAGTATTCTAGTAGTAGTAATGCTACCGAGATTCACCAGGCTAACAACAAGAGGATGGAAAATTACCAATACCTTAAAAAACAAGGGTATAAGGATAAAGCCATCTTTGAAGACTTGGGTAATGCCAACTTCTTGAACAAAAACTACGATACCGCCTTGTTCTGGTATGATAAGTTAAAAGAAGTAAGCAGTACCGGCTCTTTAAGTAAGAATTATCAGAAGCGTTATGACTACGCTATGGCCAAATATCAAAATATTGGATCAGCTACCAGTTCCGATATGAATGATTGGGTCGCTCAAATTGAGTCTGATTATAAAGTAAAAAAACAAAATTCTAAAAATATTTTAGATCAACCTTTAACAGAAAGGTATAGAGAATTGGATTTTCAACGTAAGGACGGTCAGTTTATAGTAGATGACCAGACCATAGTTGAGAATGAACTAAGGACTTTCCTAGGTGAGGAGACCGAAGATCATAATGGGTATAAGATGCCCGTTGCCGTAACTCCGGACGGACAGACGGCTTACTTTAGTAAAAAAGTGAAAATAAAACCCTTGTACGGTGTTTTTTCCAAAAGTGAAGAGGTGCATAAAATCTTCAGGGCAGATAAAGTAAATGGTGAATGGAGGAACCTTAAAGAAGTGGCCGTAGCTCCCAAACATGCGTCTGCAATGCATCCCTCTATATCATCGGACGGTAAACGTTTATTCTTTGCCTCCAATATGCCAGGAACTTTTGGTGAGTATGATATTTATGTATCTGCGATTCGTAAAGACGGTAGCATGGGTGTAGCCAAAAACTTGGGTCAAAAGGTAAACACTAAAAAAGATGACCTGTATCCTAATGTAGTTGGCACCAATACATTGTTCTTTGCTTCCGAAGGAAGAAAGGGCCAAGGCGGACTGGATGTTTATATGACGCAAGTTGGTCAAAAAAGTGTAGACCTAGCCGTTAATCTTGGTAGCCCGATCAATAGTGGTGAAGATGATTTTGCCATATCGTTTACATCGGACAATGGTAAAGGCTATGTAATGTCTAACCGTGGTAACAATAAATCCTCGGTTCAGAAAGTAGCTTTCACCTATGCCAACAAAAGACGCGTAGAAGACGAGGGCGAATATAGAGCGCTAGAAGCTTTTAATGTAGATTCCAAAGCAACGTATACTTCCAATTTGTTTGAAGAAGATTAATAAAAATGGGGGATAAGATAAAGCCGGCGATTACCGTCGCCGGTTTATAACCCAAATTTAGGTAATCTAAATGTTCTAAGAAATGCGGACATCTACCACAAGAGTTCCAAATTTCAAAACTATAGAATTCACCGTATTACCACAGTTTTCAATAATCCCAAATATCACTACCATGAGCCACAAAAAAAATAATATCAATACAATTTTTCTGCTCCTTTTACTAGCTACCATCTTTGGTACGCAGTCTAACTACGGACAAGAAGCAGTTACAGAGATCAATACTAAGAGCACCTATCACAACCAGTTGTTCTTTAACAGATTTTTGATCAACCCAACGTTTTCGTTGGTTAGAGAGAACAAATCGTACATAAACATTCTTCACAGAAACCAATATGCTACGTTTGAAGATAATAACCAGAACTACTTTTTAGGTTTTAGTAATAAGCTTAACGATCATGCTGCATTAGGAATTAGTGTATATAGCCAATGGTCCGGGGTTGTTCAGGAATTTGGGTTCAACGCCAATTACGCTACGGCCGTAAAATTAGGAGATGAGAGCAAATTAACTTTTGGTACGAACATAACCTACTATACAGAAGGGCTAGACCAAAATAGAATAGTTGTAGCAGATACGGATACAAAAATTTCGGATGCTAAGAAGGAAAGTAAGGTAGCGGTACAACCAGGGGTAACCTTGTCATTGGGCGGGTTTGATTTTGGACTTTATGCAACTGACCTTTTTAAATATAACCAAACTACCAATGAATTTTTAACGAACTTAAGTACCAAGAGTGTAAAAGCTTCGGTACAGTATTCTCACCAGTTTTTGGCCAATAGAGGTCTTTTTGCCAACGCTCGTTTAATGCCTATGGTTCAAGTTGGTAAGAACAAGGATGGCGGATTGGGATATGTAGGTTCTATATTGTTGGACTTGCCTAGCTACGGTTGGTTTCAAACAAACTTTGATGATGATTATGGCCTTTCCTTAGGTTTAGGTTTTAACCTTAGTAAGCGTATGTCCTTAGGGTATTTGTTAGAAAAGGATTTAATGACAGATGATGCCGATTTAGGATGGAACCATGAGGTATCCTTAGCCTATACTTTTGACAACCATGGCTCTAGTATGGACACCTTTGCAGATGGTTCTGAAGATGCTAAAGTAGACCGTATCGTAAGAAATTATGAGGAACAGATTTTAAGATTAAAGGAAGAGAGTAAAAAGAACAGTCAAAGAAACAATACATCTCTGGCAAATAGAAGCTTTAAAAATACAATTTCTACCGAAATAGAAGATGAAATGAGCGGTATGGCTTACGAAAACAGATTGATTTTGGATGAGATGATCTTAAGACAAGACTCTATTGATGCGGCAAGAGATGCAGCTTTTGAAGAACGCTTAAAGTCTTTGGTAGACGTATTGAAACAAGAAATTAAAGAGAACCTAAAACCACAAGTTGAAGAAGATGTGGTGCCTGTTCCACCAGAATACACGGCTTTGGCTGCAAATACAGAAAATAATACTTCTAAGAAAACAATAGCTAAGCAAGACAATGATGCAAGATTTAATGATGTACAGGATTTCTTGGCCGCCAATGACACGCAAATGTCAGATAGTACTAAAGAAGTAGAGAAGACTGTAGAAGTAGTGGCAGAGACTGAAACAAAGCCAATTGTAGAAGAAGGCGCAGATAAGAAAGAAATTAAGGATTACGTAAAGCTTCCTATCAAGATATTGAACCAGTCAGATATAGTGGGTGTAAAGTCAGGATATTACGTAATAGCCAATGTTTATAAGAACAAAAAGTATTTAAATGCCTTTATGGAGACTTTAAAGGAGCAAGGTCTTAACGCTAGACAGTTTTACAACAAAGAAAACGGTCTGCACTATGTATACTTGGCAGATTACAATTATAAAGAAGATGCAAAAACAGCTTACGTTTCCAATTTAAACGGAAAATACAACGACGAAAAATGGATTATGCAAGTAGATGATCATTCTGCAGTAGTGAACAACATGTACGAAGATCAATAACAATATTAACTTATGGTTAGTGGGACCTGATTTTTTGGTAGAAAATTAGGCTATAAACAGCGGGGGAGGCTCCGCTGTTTTTTTGTTTTTTACCACTATTTTAATAGGTTTCACACCTTTTTTAACTCTTTTTTTAATTTTTAAATATCGATAATTGGTACGAAATTACCGATATAATGCAATGAGATAGGGACTTTAGCGGTAGTTTAACGAAAATGGGCGATCATACAGTAAGCGCATAGGAAATAATTCTTAAGTTTGATTATAATCATACCAAAAGTAACCTATTTATTAATCCCCAAATCTCACAAACCATGTACCATTATTACCTACAACAGCACCACAAGCAAAGCACACTTGACCACTTCATAAAAGTGCAACATCTCTGCGTCTGATAGAGATAAAATTTCAAAGCAATCATTTTAGGTTTTAGCGCCTTACCTACAGCACTAAAACATAACGATTCACCCAGCGTATAACGCGTATATCTGTTTTAGCTTTAAACTAAGACCCGGCAGAATACTGTCATAACCATAGGTTTTTTTCTAAGCTTTAAAAGAACGGATAACAAAATCTCTTGATTTTTTGATCACAGGGAAAGAGCCTTCTTACGCCCAAATTTGAAAAAAATGTCGCTTTACCGAGCGATTATCTATTAATAGTTAACCCAAATTTAACCAGGTATTCTGTTGGTTTTCAATAGATGCCAAAAAATCCCACTACCATGGAATCAAACATTTTAAAAATTATCGTGATCGATAATGATGTAACATCGCATGAATCTTATGAAATGTATTTTAGCTCTTACACGGAGTATTCTTTAAAAGGAATCTATACTTCGGTTAAAGAAGCTTTGGCAGATTACGACCGTATTTCTCCGGATATTATTTTTTCCGAGGTTTCATTGCCGGAAATTAATGGCATAGAAGGTATCCGTCTTTTTAGAAAGAAAGATCCCAAGGTGAAGATTATCATGCTCAGCGCCCAGAACAATTTTGACTTGGTGAAAAAGGCGTTCAAAAATACCGCAAATGGCTACCTATCCAAACCGGTGACTGAACGCGCCCTTTATAATGCCCTAGATTCGATCAAGTCAGAAGGCGCTACCATGAGCAATGATATTATTAGTCAGATCATTTCAAAGTTTCAGCGTAAATCCAATGAATTTTTCTCTGAAAGAGAAAACCAGGTAATAGATTATTTGTGCCAAGGAGCCACATATAAGACCATTGCCGAGAAATTATTCGTTACCGCAAGTGCAATCAATTTTCATGTTCAGAACATCTATTTAAAATTAGATGTCAATTCCAAATCGGAAGCGCTTAGAAAGTTACAAGAATTGGAATATTCCAATGCACTGGTATAAAAGTAGGAATAGTTGCTTTTCCTTGGAGGTTCAATAGGAGGACCTCCAGCTTATAAAGAAAGCTTTACATCTTGTATGTAAAGCTTTTTTTAATGAAGTCTGTTTTGGATATTAGGCTTTCTTTTTACTGATAAACATGCTATTTATTTCTTACTAGCCTTCTTATGGATGCCCATTCTTTAAGCATATCCCTAGCATCTTGGGCAGGGTAGCCCAAAACGGTTTTTCCTGCTTCTACATCGTTCATGACACCGGACCCGGCCCCAACGCTTGCTCCGGAATGTATAGTAGTGTGATCTTTGATTGAAGCACTGCCCCCAATGATAACACCATCTCCTAATGTAACAGATCCGGCAAGTCCGCTATGTCCCGCCATTATACAAAAACGGCCCATAACGCTATTATGCGCTATTTGAACTAGGTTATCAATTTTACAACCATCTCCAATAATAGTGGCACTGAATTTTGCCCTGTCTACACATGAATTGGCACCAATTTCAACATAATTTCCAATGATTACATTTCCTATTTGAGGTATTTTCACCAGCCCACGACCATCATCACTTGGTCTATATCCAAAACCATCTGCGCCAATGCTTACGTTGGTATGAAAAATACAGTGACTGCCAATAACGCAGCGTTCGCGTATGACCGTTCCTGACCAAACTATTGTACTGTCTCCAATTAAGGTTTCATCAAATACGCATACACTAGGGTACAAAATTACATTTGCCCCTAATTCTACATCTTTGCCTACGTAACAATTGGCTCCAATTTTACAGCCATCACCAATTTTTGCGGTTTCATGTATAACGGCGGTAGGATGTATGTCCGTATCAAAACTGGGAGTAGAAGGTTTGAAAAGGGTTAAGATTTCGGCCATTGCCAAATCCACATTTTTTACCCTGATAAAGGCCCGGTTATCTCCGGGTTCAATGGTAGATTTTGGACATACAAGTGCCGCACAGGCATTTGAGGCAGCCCAAAATTTAGAATATTTGGTATTTCCTATAAAGGTAATTTGATTGTTATTCGCTTTTTTTATTTCTTCAGGACCTTCTATTTGTTGACTGGTTGAGCCAATTAATTCGCCTTTTAGAATGTGGTTAATTTCACTTATTGAATAAGATGTCATTGGTTTAAGGTTGGTTAGTTATTAATTAAACAGAAAAGTGAAATCAATATTGCTTTAAAAGCAAGGATGTTACTGTTGGTTATGAATTCATACTTAGTTATTTAGCAGGTCTTTAGTGTAATGTTGAGAGGACTTGGCCATTGAATTATCAATTCTAGGTGTTCTGATAATTCATAGCGAATATACAATGTGATAAACATTGCTATTTGTCACATTTTCACGGGAATATAGTCAAAAAATAGTTGGTTGATGATAAAACTATCAATTAGAAATCAATATTCGTTACCATCTACTCTTTCGCCATTGGTCTTGTTCTTCAGCCGAAAGAAAGCTCCAGGCAACAATTCGGCTAGATTTATTGCCAGTTCCCATAGGGATTGTTTTAACAGTTTGTGCTTCAACTTTTTCCAATAATTTATAAATCCGCTTAAGGTTGGATTCTTTTGATACTAAAGTTGAAAAAAGAAAACAGCTCTGCGCTAATTTTCTACTTTCCCATATCATATTTTCTATGAACTTGGCCTCGCCACCATCATAAATGAGTTCGTTTCCAGCCCCAGAAAAATTGAGTTCCGGTGTTTTTACCTTTTTTCCAGAAAGGTTTTTGATTTTTCTTCGTGTTCCTTTTTGTGCCTCTTCAATTGAAGAATGAAAAGGAGGATTGCTTATGACCAAGTCAATTTGCTGTTCTGGGGAAAGAACCCCACGAAAGATATCCCTGGCGCTCTTTTGTAATCTGCATTCAACTTTTCCCCTGAGCGATGGGTTGGAACTAACAATTTGTTTTGCCGATGCAATTGATTTTGGGTCAATGTCGGAACCAAAGAATTGCCAACCGTATTCTGTAACTCCAATAATAGGGTAGATACAACTGGCCCCAATGCCTACATCAAAACAAGAAATTTTTTCACCAGTAGGTATTGTTCCCAAATTAAATTTGGCCAACGCATCTGCAATGTGGTGAATATAGTCCGCTCTTCCGGGAATAGGAGGGCATAAATTTTCATCGGGAAATTCCCAGTTTTTAATACCGTAATAATGGTTGAGCAAAGCTGTATTCAAAACTTTTACCGCACGCGGATTGGAAAAATCTATGGATTCCACCCCAAATTTATTCGGTTTTATAAAGCTTTTTAATTCAGGGTTAGATTTTTTTAAGGCTTCTAGATCATATCGTTCCCTATTTCTGTTGCGAGGGTGTAGACGCGCTTTTTCTGCTGATTTTTCTGAGGACATGATTTACTTTAGAGTTATAAAGATTTTCAATAGTGCCTAAATTTAATAGCTTATTTACGCATATTGTTGGTTGTTAAAGTGGCAAGATATAAATAACGGGCCAACTTTTTGGATTGGGTTACTTTAATAATATCCAACAAGCTAAAAAGGGTGCTAAAATCTGACTGTAAGAATGAAAAGAATTATAAAATTTTTACAAAGAACATATAGACATGTGTTACGGAGTATTGCTTTTTATCCAGTCCTTATTTCCGTACTATGTGTAACTCTTGCTGTCTTGGCTTTAACGGCCGAAAATTGGGAAGTGGTAAGGTCTATTAAAGATAAGGTACCTTATTTGTTTATTCAGGATTATGAAACGGCCCGTTCTATTTTATCGGTTTTTATTGGAGGGATAATTTCACTTACTGTATTTAGTTTTTCAATGGTTATGGTTGTGTTAAGCCAGGCATCATCCAATTTTTCACCCAGATTACTTCCCGGACTGGTTTCTAACAGTAGACATCAATTTATTTTAGGTATGTATGTTGGTACGTTGCTTTACTGTATCATTATCATTACTTCTTTGGGTGCTCGCGGTATAGATGCAGATACTATGGGGCTTTCTACCATGTTTGCCGCAATACTTTCGTTAACCTGCATAGGATTGTTCGTTTATTTTATACACAGTATTTCAGGAGCCATTCAAATTCAGAATATAATCGATAAAATTTTTAAAAGGTGTAATGCTTATGCAGATAATGTTTTAATGAATGCCGATACAAAAAAAATAGCCCTGCAGTATGTTGATACCTCGGGCTGGAAGGTCTTAAACAGTAACAAGACCGGTTATTTCAGAGGATTTGATAGCAAACTGCTTCAAAAGTCAATTGAGAAACAAGAAAATCAGATTGAGGTTCTACCATACCTAAATAAACATCTATGGGAAGGAATGCCCATATTAAAAGTAAAGGATACAGTTTCTGACGAGGAGATAGAAAACTTAATGTTCTGTCTGGATATTTCATCTGACCGTCATGAGGATGATAAAGGTGTAGGAGGGATGATTAAATTAATGGAAATTGCCGTAAAGGCTATGTCTCCAGGTATTAACGATCCGGGAACGGCTATTGATGCTATTGCCAAATTAGGAAGGTTGTTGCGTAAATATCTGCAATTTCCGCATATAACTTCACAACCCGTAGAGAATGGTAAATGCGTTTTAATATATCATAGTATAACAGCTGCGGAACTAATGCGCACTTTGGTGCAGCCCATAAGGTTATATGCAAAACAGGATAATACCGTTATACATGAATTAATAGGTGCACTTCATTTTGTAACTAACGGCGCCAACATTTCGGACGAAAATAGAAAGGTTGTGTATATGGAGCTTGAAAATCTAAAAGAGGATATTAAATCGAACATTGGTAACGAGACCGATAAAAACCAACTTTTAGCGCTTTATGAAAATGGGATAAACCAATTTTAGACAAGGTTGCAGTAGATTGGGCGATGTTTTATAATTATCCTATTTTTGCGGAAGATTGGCTAAGAAAACATAGTACACCGTTGTATGTATGCTTCTACCCAGAATAGGGCCAATTATCATTTTCTGTCAAAACGGAAACTAAATAAAGTAATTTGGATTCTATAAAATATTTGGAGTGGCGTTATGCCGTAAAAAAGTTCGACTCGGAAAGAATACTTTCAGAAGAGAAAATCGAACGATTAAAACAAGCTTTTAACCTTACCGCAACTTCTTACGGCCTACAGCCCATATCCTTGGCCGTGATACACAATAAAGACCTTCAAAATAAACTGGTAGAGCATTCTTTTGGTCAACAGCAAGTTGGGCAAGCGTCTCATGTCTTGGTTATTTGTATTCAGAATGACATAAACGAAGATTATATTAATCGCTATTTTGAGCAGATTAGAAAGGTGAGGGGAACGAGCGATGAAATTTTAAATCCGTTCAAAAATGCCATGATGGCCGATTTTTCTAAAAAAGAGGGACATGAAATAGAGCAATGGTCTAAAAACCAAGCCTATTTGGCTTTGGGAAATCTTTTAACGGTCTGTGCCATGGAAAAAATAGACTCTTGTCCTATGGAAGGTTTCATTCCTTCCGCCTATGACGATATGCTGAATTTAAAGAAAAGCGGACTCACATCTGTTCTGGTACTTCCCGTGGGATATAGAGCAAATGATGATATGTTTTCGGAATTCAAGAAAGTACGCAAGAATATAGAAGAAAGCATCATTGAGATAAATTGATGTTTTTTCACCTAACACCTAACACCTAACACCTAACACCTAACACCTAACACCTAACACCTAGAACACATATGCCAGGATTTGAATTATTTGGAGACAAGGAACGCCAACAAGTAAATGACGTATTGGATTCCGGAGTGCTCATGCGTTACGGTTTTGACGGAATGCGTAATGGCCACTGGAAGGCACTTGAACTGGAGAAAGTCCTTGCTGATAAAATGCTGGTGAAACATGCCCAATTGGTGAGTAGTGGTACCGCGGCGTTAACCGTAGCCTTGGCAAGTGCTGGGGTTGGAGCTGGTGATGAGGTCATAATGCCCACATTTACTTTTGTGGCTAGTTTTGAGTCTATTTTGGCCATTGGTGCCGTTCCTATTTTAGTTGATGTAGATGATACACTGGCGTTAAATCCCAAAGCGGTAGAAAACGCCATAACGGAACGAACAAAAGTGGTTATGCCTGTACACATGTGCGGTTCTATGGCAGATTTAAAAGCCTTAAAGTCCATTTGCGACACGCATAATTTGTTATTGCTGGAAGATGCATGTCAGGCAATAGGAGGTACTTTTGAAAACAAACCTTTAGGAAGTTACGGAGACTTAGGTTGTTTTTCTTTTGACTACGTGAAAACCGTTACTTGTGGGGAAGGTGGAGCTGTAATAACCAACAACGACGAATATAAGACCAATGCCGATCATTATTCCGATCATGGTCATGACCATGTAGGAAAAGATAGGGGAGCGGAAACTCATCCGTTTTTAGGATATAACTATAGAATTTCGGAATTGCATGCGGCCGTAGGTTTGGCCCAAATAGAAAGGTTAGACGAGTTTCTGGCTATTCAGAAGAACAATTATTTGGTCTTAAAAGAAGCTTTACAAGACTTGGCCAATGTAGAATTTAGAAGAGTTCCAGAAGGAGGAGAGGAGAGTTATGCATTCCTAACGTTCTTTCTTCCGGATGCCCAAACAGCAAAAAAAGCCCATGTGGAACTAGGTAAAGCTGGAGTGGACGCCTGTTTTTATTGGTATGATAATAACTGGCACTACTATCGTGAATGGCAACACTTAATAGAGAAAAAGTCCTTAGGCAAACTACCTTCGGAAGTGTACCGGCAATTACCAGATTATTCAAAATCCGATTTTTCAAAATCGGACCATTGGGTAGGTCGTACCGTTTCTTGCTTAATCAAATTAGGGTGGTCCCAAGACGAGGTTGGGCAACGTGCTCAAAAAATGCGAGAGGTAATTTCTAAGCTTTAATCTATTAACTGAATAGTACGGGGCATATTTCTTCAAGAGATAAAATTTCCTTTTAAGAAGTTATAACTATATTTAGTTTTTTTAAAATAATACTGAACCAAAACAAAATGTAATTACCATTATGAACTCAAAAAAATATTTTTTCTTTTTGGCCGCTGCGGCCCTTTCGTTTCAAGTAACGGCACAGAAACATTCTAGTACTCCTCCGGAAGTATCACCAATGCCCATGAAGCCGGAAATGACCGAAATCTGGGAACCAGAAGTCCCTGTGGTAACTCCCGCAAAAACTTTGGGCGATGCCCCTTCCGATGCCATTATTCTGTTTGATGGAAGTAGTCTTGATCAATGGGTTAGCCAAACAGACAATACTAAGCCCGCACCATGGAAAATTGTAGATAACGATCATTTTGAGGTAGTACCTGGATCGGGCGGTATCAGCACAAAAATGAAATTTGGTGATTGCCAGTTGCATATTGAGTTTAGTGCACCGGATAAGGTAGAAGGAGAAAGCCAAGGACGTGGCAATAGCGGTCTATTTTTACAAAATAGATATGAGCTACAGATTTTGGATTCGTACAATAATAGAACCTACCGTAACGGACAAGCAGGAAGTATTTACAAAGACCATGCGCCTTTGGTTAATGCAATGCGTAGCCCATTAGAATGGAATACTTACGATGTGATCTACAGAGCGCCAAGGTTTAAAAAAGATGGTACATTGGATTCAAAAGCTGAAATTACGGTGCTTCATAACGGTGTTTTGATTCAGAACCATACCGTAATAAATGGAAATACCTATTATATAGGCCTTCATAATTACCCTTCTGCTCATGGAGATGATGTTATTTCATTGCAGGACCATGGTAACAAAACCCAGTTCAGAAACATTTGGTTAAGAAAATTATAGAACACAAATTTTCGTCTGAACAGACGGTAATTTAGAGTCTTTTTTAAACTGAAAAACCTCTTGGATTCACATGAATTCAAGAGGTTTTTTTTGAGGATTTGGGTTGGTTGGTGATAGAGTTTTGTATGGTTGTAGCATTCATGTAATAAAGGAAGCAAAATCCTTTTTCTATAAATATGAGCTCTAAAATTGAATGATTAGCAATGATTTGATGGAAATTTTATAAAACTGAAGGTTTTTTATAAGTATTTGAGATATATGTTAACCCCTTGTAACATGGGGTGTTGCGGGATTCATCCATGTTTTTGAATAATATGTCCATAAGGTTGGGAGGTAAGAAGCTTAGGTTTGGACTAATGTTCAACTAACTTAATTAAAATGAAAAAACTCAAACTTTTAATGGCATTCCTCTTTATAGGGGTGACAACTGTTTCATGGGCACAGACACAAATTTCGGGTGTCATTGTTGATGAGGCAAATGTACCTTTGCCAGGTGCCAGTGTTTTAGTAAAAGGCACCAGTAACGGTGTTGTATCTGATTTTGATGGAAATTTCACGATTTCGGTAGCTGATGGTAATGGAATTTTAGTGGTTTCATATATTGGTTATGAAACCAAAGAAGTTGCTCTAGGAAGCGCATCAACATATACCATAGAATTGGTAGAAGCCTCAACGGGCCTTGATGAAGTAGTGGTCATTGGTTATGGTTCCGTAAAAAAGAGCGATTTAACCGGGGCGGTGGCTTCATTGGATACGGAAACTTTAACGGAACAAAAGAAAACGGATATAGGCCAGGCCATACAAGGTAGGGTTGCCGGTGTAGATGTGCGTACGTTGAGTTCTAAACCGGGGGCGCCACTTTCCATAAAAATTAGAGGTAACACGGTAATTACCAACACCAATGCAAGTCGTGATGGTGTAAGTGATAATCTCAACGATGACCTTTCTAAACCGTTGTACGTAGTAGACGGTATTTTCTTTGAAGATATTAACGTGTTGAATCCTGCGGATATTGAACAAATGGATATTCTTAAAGATGCTTCGGCCACGGCAATATATGGGTCTAGAGGTGCAAATGGGGTTGTAATCATTACAACTAAAAATGGTATTGAAGGTAAAACCGTTTTTACATATGATTCTTCTTTTGGCCTTCGTACCGCTACTAATATTCCCGATTTATTTGACGGTCCAGAGTATGTACAATATGTTGACGATGTTTTAAGGGCAAGAGCTTGGAAAGGAAATGGTTCCGTAGCGGATTACAATAATGTGGTTATAGACCGCTCTACAGAATTCCAAAGTTCCAATGAGGAAGCGGATAATGTTGCCAACGGTAGGTATACGGATTGGATGAAGCTTTACCGTAAAGCAGGTATTCAAACAAGTCACACTTTGGGAATGTCCGGAGGCGCTAACGGTCTGGTCTACAATGCATCTTTAGGATATTTAAGTGATGAAGGTGTAATGGGGATTGAGGGATACGAACGGTACAATATAAGTGCTTCAGTTTCAAAGAAAGTTTCGGACAAAGTTACGGTGGGTGTTAAGGCCTATTTAGCATTTGCCGAGCGTGAGGAAGGTAGTAGGGAACTGTTTAGAAGTACGCTTCGTTTGGCGCCAACCGTAAACCCTTTCGATTCGGACGGAGAACCTATTTTGTTTCCAGATGATCAAGATCTTCGTTTCGTGCACCCAACTTATGATGCAGAAGGGGCTTGGAGGTTGAACACAAAGACTTTAGACGTAATCGCAAACGTATTTTTAAACTATAAGCCTACAAAATGGTTGAACTTCAAAACACAGTTTGCGCCTAATATAACTTCGCAACGTTTTGGCGAGTACCGAGGCCTTTTGACCAAATCATCGCGTAACGATCCTAGTAGAATACAATCTCACTACCAGTCGGATTTTAATACTGCTTATACGTGGGATAATATATTGGATTTTGATTTTGATTTGGCTCCAGATCATAATTTAAAGACCACTTTAATTTCTTCCATTTATTACAACAATAAAGAAGGTAGCGAT
The DNA here is from genome assembly GCF_044597075.1 of Zobellia russellii. Classification (NCBI taxonomy): domain Bacteria; kingdom Pseudomonadati; phylum Bacteroidota; class Flavobacteriia; order Flavobacteriales; family Flavobacteriaceae; genus Zobellia; species Zobellia russellii. The sequence continues at coordinate 593,025 of NZ_CP139000.1, forward strand.
ATACAGGTCAGAAATTTTGATACGGATGCCTATCTTTTCTATAATACCGAAGGAGGTACGGATATACGCAATTTTGGTAGTTTCTATCAAAAAGAAACCTTAGCTTCCTTTGCAGGTCGTTTAAATTACTCTATTAAAGATCGGTATTTGTTTACGTTTACCGGAAGATATGATGGTTCTTCAAAATTATCTGCTGGTAACAAGTGGAATTTCTTCCCATCAGCTGCATTCGCTTGGAGAGCTAGCGAAGAAGCTTTTCTTCAAAATGCAGATTGGCTTAACAACCTAAAGTTACGTGTTAGTTATGGTGAGGCCGGTAATGACAGTACTGTAGATGCATACAGTTCGTTGGCGTTTCTTTCCGCCTCAAACTATCTTTTTGGAGAGAATGCCAGTGTAGGAAAGACCGTTGCTGGCTTACCTAATGAAAATTTAACTTGGGAAGTGTCAAAGGAATACAACTTAGGTTTAGACCTTTCTATTATCAACAATAGAATAGGTTTAGGTTTTGAATATTACAACAAGAAAACAGAGGGAAGTATTCTGGCCAGAACCTTATCCAACATATCCGGTTATAACAGTGCTCTTGGTAATTTTGGTTCTGTTCGTAATAGCGGTATAGAGGTAACTTTAAATACGGTTAATTTTAGAACGGATAATTTTTCATGGAGAACCAACTTCAACTTTACAAAAAACAAAAATGAAATTGTGGAGATTGATGGTGATTTGGATGAAATTCCCTTTGGTGATCATGGAGTTTTAAAAATTGGTGCACCTGTTGATGCTATCTGGAATACTGAAGTTGCTGGCATTTGGCAAGTAGACGAAGCTGCAGAAGCGGCTAGTTTTGGTGACCTTCCCGGTCAGTACAAATTTGTTGATCAGAACAATGACGGAACAATTGATCAGGATGATAAGGTGTTGCTAGGTCAAAACTCTCCGGATTGGATTGGGGGTATGACCAATACTTTTAACTACAAAAACTTAGAATTAAATGTACAGGTGTACACCAGACAAGGTTCTTACGGACATTCTGAGTTCTATCAGAATTTCTCAACATCGGGAGACGGTGCCGTTTTTAATAGTTTGGACTTAAACTATTGGACACCTAACAACCCAGATGGTACTTACCCCATTCCAGATTATGGGGATACAGGTTGGACGTACGAAGACCTTTCTTTTGTGAGGGTGGGTAATATAGGTTTAGGCTATCAATTTCCGCAAACTTTGGCGGACAAGTTAAGAATGTCAAGATTAAAAATGTCCTTGGATGTACAAAACCCGTTCACATTTACGGATTACAAAGGGCCTGATCCAGAGACTGCGCTTCAGAACTCTTACAACATGACCTATGCGGTAAAAACAGTTTTATTAGGTCTTAAACTTGCCTTTTAACATTATAAAAAATTAAGATGAAACTAGATATAAAAATAAAGCATATAGGCGTCGTACTACTTGGTATGATTACTTTTAGCGCATGCGATAGTTATATTGAAGAAGATATTTTTTCTGATATAACAAGTGAAAATTTTATTGATGAAGGTACGGCCGATCAGTTGGTTGTAGGTGTATATTCCACCCTGAGGGAAGTATATAAAGACTATAATCTGCAATTTTTGGGAACGGATTTATTTACGGTCAAAGCCGAATTGAATGCTGTTTCTGCAGTCAATGATTATTTTGGTTTTGATTCCGGTGTTGGGGGCTCCTTATGGACAAAAAATTACAATGTGGTGGCCAAGGCCAATACTGCCATTAACCGATACGAAAACCAGATAAGTTGGTCTGAATCAAAATTGGGCGATAAAGCATATGGTATTGCTCAGGCAAAGGCGTTACGCGCTCTGGCATTCTTTAATATGGTACAACAATATGGCGGGTTGGTTCTAGATTTAGAAGAACCTACTAGCATTCGATCGGATTATACGAGAAGCTCGGAAGAAGAAACTTATAATTTGATTATTAGTGATTTAGAAGACGCTATCCCAGTTTTACTAGATGAGCCTGAAACGGGTAGATTCTCGAAAAGAGCCGCTCAACATTTATTGTCAGAGGTATATTTAACAAGAGCATATACTTCATTCGGAAGTACGGATGATTTTAATACTGCGGCAGCTCTTGCCGAAGAAGCAATCGGGTCATACGATATTAGAAGTCAATCTTACGCCGAAGTTTTTGCATATGACAATCAGGAAAACGATGAGATTTTGTTCGCTATTCAATGGGGTACCAATGGGCTTGCTACTGATCAAGTGAATACCAAGCATTCCATTTTTATGAATCAGGTAGCTAATTATCCAGGAGTGAATAGAACTACAACTCCCTATGGTTTTAGTGATTTTAATGCAATGCCTACTCCGTTTTTCTATTCCCTACTTGCGGACAACGATAGCAGGGACGAAGCAACACTACACAGGGCCATACTTGCAGATGGGGATGAGCCGGAAGGGCCTGACCCAATTGTAGCCGGAGATACGATCGTATACTACCCTAAAGTAGCCTTGGATGCCGTAGAATTGGCAGAACGCTTGGACAGATACTGGGTTTACCAACCCGATCAGTATTTATTTGGACAACCGGAAAATGTACCTGGTGTAAATTATTTGTACTCTTTGAACCCGGAACGTACCAACTTTCCTATTTTCAAAAAGTTTGATGATGAAATTTTTAGTGAAGCCACGGATGGCGCCCGCGACACCTTTGTATTTAGGGTAGCAGGAACGCACTTACTGGCTGCCGAGGCTTACTTGGGTGCTGGAAATCCTTCAGCGGCTTTAACCCATTTAAATATCGTTAGAGAACGTGCCACCGGAGTAGCTAATGAATACACATCAGTGACCATAGATGATATTCTAGATGAGAGGGCTGTGGAACTAGCGGGTGAAGCCAACAGAATGGGCTGTGCTAAAACGTACGGGAAAATTGGAAGAACGTATAAACGCCCATAATCCACATGTACAGGATCACGGTGCTTTTGACCCTAACGTTCATCTTTTGAGACCTATTCCTTCTAGTGAGTTGGAACTATCGGATGGTTCTTTGACCCAGAACCCCGGATACTAGAATAATTGAGTTTAGTTAATTTGAGTTGATTGAATATGGGCGGGAGTGGTATTCCTGTCCATATTTTTTAAAAGGACGCTAGTCCGTACATGTATATTTAAGATTCATGATGAAGATGTTACCATTTAGCCAAAGATTTTGTGCGCTATTCTCGCTGTTAGGACTGTTTCTTTTGTCTTCCTTTAGCATAGAACCATCACCAATTTGCTATGTTGTTATCGGAAAGCAAGTAAGTAAAACTGAGATAAATGTAGCCGAAGATTTACAAAAGGATTTGGAAAAGGTGTTATCGGGAGAGGTGGCAGTGGTAAATGATATCAATATAGTTCCTGAAAAAGCGCCGGCAATTCTTATAGGAACGCCACAGTCAAATTCTTTGATAGCCACTTTTAATCAATCCAAAAAAATAAATATTACTACTGAAAATCCCGGTCCCAGAGGTGGCATTTGGTCAAAAGTAACTAGTAAGAAGAGGAAAGAGATAATTGTATTGGCCGGTTCCGATGTGCAAGGGCTCCAATATGCCATTTATGACTATGCCCAAGAAATTTTGGAGATTGATCCATTGCAATATTGGACAGGAAAAGAAATTCCAAAGAAGAAAGCAATTGACCTTTTTACCTTTTCGGAAAGGAAAATAGTACCGCCTAAGGTGCCGATTCTTTGTTATTTTGAGAATGATGTAGATGAGCTGGCCAATTATAGGGGTAAGCTGTTGGAGTATGATTGGGAGAGTTATACGGAGATGATAAATTCACTGGTAAGACTCAGGTACAATGCTATTCAATTATTTGATATGTTGGGCAGACCGGAGTTTTTTATTCGTCCTGAATACAAAGACCTAACGGACTATAAAGTAGATGTGGACTATGTTGAAAAGATGATAGACTACGCGCAAAAAAAAGGAATGAAGGTGGCGATAGATTTTGCGCTGGGCTATCAAATACATCCTATGTCCGCAGATAAAGCTACCTGTTGGAAAGACTATAAAGAAGATTGGTTAACGGCTTGGCGCTATTATTTAGAGGAAACCCCACTTAGAAAAACGGATATTTTTATTCTTAGACCACGACATCAGGTATGGGATTGGGAGTATGAAAGTAGTTGTGGAGAAAGTAAAATTGAAGTATTCAATCAGGTTTACAAGGCTTTTGGGGATTTGGTAGATGAGTATAAGCCCAATGCAGATAAAGTGTTGGTGTGTTACTCAGACGGTATGGAAATGTGGAACAATGGCTTTAGACCGCCAAAGGATTGGATTGTTGCCTGGTCCGACCATGGTTTTGGGGATTTTGAGCATCTCCCAAAAACCACGGACAGCTATAACTTTGGGACCTATATGCATGCAGGTTTTTGGCTGAACCATACGGTGCACAATCCCTATCCAGAGAAGGTAGAATCTGTAATGAAGGATATGTTCAGTACCTATGATGCAGATAAGTTCTGCTTGGTAAACGGACAGAATTTTAGACCCTTTCTACTAAATATAGAAGCCTATTCCGAGGTCTGTAATGACCCTGATAATTTTAAAGCCACTTCATTTTATAGCAAATGGACCAAACGCTATTTTAATGACAACAGTGCTACTTTGGCCGTATCTTCCATGAAGTTGTTGTATGAGGCACAACCCAATCGGATTGGTTATGTGCAGCACCTTTGGGAAATTAGGGAGGCCATTTCTTATCTATCGGACAGCCCTATACAAAGACCGGGGAAATCACCTGTCTCTCATGATTACAACAGAGTTGAAAATGATTTGGAACATGTACAAATCATTCAAGAGCGTATAAATCTAGCGGTAAAAGAAGCTGAAAAGGGCCTTGAGCTTGCTACGGAAAATGAGACTTTTTTCCATGACTATATTTATTTGCCTGCGGTATTATATCAAGATTTAATTCAATTTGAAAGAACGTTGCATCAAATGTCCGTTTTAAAGAAGGAGTATGAAGATGTTCCTAATAAAGACTTACTTACGGATATCAAAGCTTTATTGCCTCAAGCGAAATTGCAGTTAAAAGAAATCTATGAAAATAGAAACAGTGGCGATAAATCAGCAAAATGGGATAATTGGTACAACCCTAAAATTAGAAGACCTAACAATGGTTTTCCAACTTTTAAAATGTTGGAACAAATTGAATCAAATCTCAATTCAAAAAGTTAAAGAAACGTATTATATGAGTTTATTTTCAAAAATTTCTTTCTACGGAATCTGTCTCCTGCTAATAATGGCATTCACATCTTGCGAGACTAAAGTAGAGTCCAAACCAAAGGTAACCGCTTTAGAGCCTGTAGATTTGGTCTACCCTCAATTAGACACTGAAAATTCAAGATGGTTTTTCTTTTCATCTGCCAGTAGACCTTTTGGCATGGTTAATCTAAGTCCGGATACAGAGGTAGACGGTGCTTGGGGAAGTGGTTACCGATATAAGGTGGATACCGTTCAAGGATTTAGCCATATTCACGCTTGGCAACTTTCCGGTCTGTCCGTCATGCCCGTTACCGTTGATGATTCAAATGCAAAATCCATATACACAGATTTTAAATCGAAATTCAGCCATGACAAAGAAAAAGTAGCTCCAGGCTATCACGCCTTGGAACTGGAAAAATATAATATAGATGTAGAGCTTACGAGTACCAAAAGGGTAGGGCTACACAAGTATTCCTTTCCTAAAAACGGAAAGAGGGCAGCCGTACTTTTTAATCTAAACGGAATGTTGGGCCCAAATAAAAATACAGATGGAGTACTGGAACAAGTAAATGAAACTTCGTTACAGGGCGAATTGCTTATTGCGGAAACCAGTAGGAGGCCTAAGCCCACAAAACTTTTTTTTACTATCGACTTAAATACGGAGATTGCTTCCCTAGAAAAAGATGATCAAACCGGAAACTATTTAGTTTTTTTGAAAGAAGGGGCAGATGAAGTTCTTATGAAAGCGGGTATATCCTATACCTCAATTAAGAATGCCAGAGGTAATACCGATACGGAATTACAGCACTGGGATTTTGACCAAGTAGTTAAAGACTCTCAATCAGAATGGAACACGTTACTGAGCCGAATAAAGGTTGAGGGCGGTACTGAAATTGCTCAAAAAAGATTTTACACGGATTTGTGGCATGCATTGCAAGGCCGCAGAATAATTAGTGATGCTAATGGTGCCTACCCGGATAATACAGGAGAATCTTTTAGGGTAGGTCAAGTACCGCTCAACGAGAATGGAAAACCTAAATTTAATCATTACAATTCGGATTCGTTTTGGGGCGCTCAATGGACTTTGAACACCCTGTGGGGCTTGGTGTATCCTGATGTTATGGAAGAGTTTGTCTATTCTATGTTGCAATATTATAAAGATGGCGGAATGGTGCCAAGAGGACCATCTGGCGGAAATTATACCTATGTTATGACAGGAGCATCATCAACGCCATTTATAGTTACGGCAATCCAAAAAGGAATCATCACGGAAGATTTAGATGGTATTTATGAAGCCTTAAAGAAAAATCATATGTCCGGTGGTATTATGGCAAAAGCGGGCTATGAGCACAATACCATACTTGGAGGTGGACTGGAGTACTATTTGAAAAATGGATATGTGCCGCACCCCATACCTGAAGGTAAATTTGGGGGGCACCAAGACGGGGCAAGTATGACCATGGAATATGCCTACCAAGATTGGACCTTGGCACAGTTGGCGAAAAAACTGGGAAGAAAAGAAGATGTGGACTATTTTTTAAAACGTTCGCAGAATTATAAAAATGTATTTGACACTTCCATAGGTTGGATGAGACCTAAGGATGTAGATGGCAAATGGCAGGAAGATTATAGTCCCTATGAGCATGAAAACGGGTTTATAGAGTCCAATGGCGCACAATCTACTTGGTTCGTACCACATGACCCGGAAGGGTTGGCCCAATTAATGGGAGGAAACTCGACAGCCGTAGAAAAATTAGACCAACAGTTTAAAACGGCCCAAGAATTGGGGTTTACGGCAGGGAATTCCCATGCACAGGAATTGCATCCGGAGTATAGAAACATTCCTATAAATTACGGAAACCAGCCTTCTATCCAGACCGCATTTATATTTAATAAATTGGGTAGGCCAGATTTAACGCAATATTGGTCGCGACAAGTAACAAGTACTGTCTTTGGAGGACTTTCCCCATCCACGGGATATAACGGAGATGAAGATCAAGGTCTCATGGGTAGTTTAGCGGTATTGATGAAAATAGGGCTGTTCCAAATGAATGGCGGAACAGAGGAGAACCCTAAATATGAATTTGGAAGCCCCAGTTTTGAGAAGGTTAGCATAACGCTTCAAAATGGTAAAAAACTGATTCTAAATTCTCTAGGTGCTAGTAGTGGCAATGTTTATGTGAAAAACATTCAATTGAACGGAGAACCCTATGATCAATATCATATTACGCATGATTTGCTTAGTAAAGGGGGTACACTAGATTTTGAAATGGCTGCGGATGCTATTCTAGAATAAACGCGGTTAATCTTGGTGTTGTTTTTTAAAAGCTTAAATTGTGTAGTAGCAACGCAAAAACCAATGAACTATCTGTTAACGTGTGTATTCTGGTTGGTCTTCTCACTATGGGGACTATACGCTCAATCGTTAAAATTTGAGCATTATGATGATGCCAGTGGAATTTCGCACAATTCAGTAAGACACATTGTTCAAGATAATGAGGGATTTCTTTGGTTCGGTACCTTTTCTGGTCTTAATCGGTTTGATGGGTACGAGTTTAAGTCGTACACCAGTGCTACTCCGGCATTAAATACAATTCCCAATGATGATATAACAGCATTGGAATTTGATAAAGAAGGAAACCAACTCTGGATCGGAACACGTGATGGGCTTACCCTTTTGGATTTAAACACCTACAAGTTCAAAGTTTTTCTGCCGGATCCTAATAGAACGGGCTCAATACAGGATAAGGAAATTAGGTCCGTACATATTGACCGCTTAAAAAGGGTATGGGTTGGTACTAGGGATAAAGGTTTGTTTTTATATGACCCTAAAAAAGAAAGTTTCAGTAAAGTTGATTTAGATGGGTTTACCTATGTAAAAGAAATTTTTGAAGATTCCACAGGGCGTTTGTGGATAGGTAGCTATGGTAATGTGGGCATAGCTAGAATTTCGTTGGATAACTTAGGCTCAATCGTACAAATAAAGCACTATTCGTTATCTGACCAAAACACAATTGAACCCAGTCCTTATTTAAATTTTATTTACGAAGACCATAAGTCGGATATTTTTGCAGGAAGTAGAAATGGCCTGTACAAATTGAATACAGCTGATGACCGTTTTCAAAATCTATTTATTGAAGACTCCGAGGTACGGGATAAACTAGGACCCTATTTTATATCCGTAGCAAAGTCATCAAGCGGAAAGTATTGGCTAGGTACTCTAGGAGGAATACTAAGGGTAGACCAACTTGAAGATGTTCGGGAGCAAGGCTATGATTGGTATTTTTCGGAATTGTCGGATGATGATTCTTTGGTTGATAATTTGGTATCTGCACTCTATTTTGATGCCTCAGGTGTACTTTGGGTAGGTACAGAAGAGGGACTGGACAAATATGATCCTTATGAGAACCAGTTCAAATACAATACCTCTATAAGCAGGTTTATAGATAATCAAATTCCTCGTATACGGGATTTTTCTAAAACGTATGATAATAAGATAGTTGTGGCTACCAGGCACAATGGTTTGTTTATATCTAACGGAGAAAGTTATATCCCGCTTTATCGTACACAAGAAGATATTTCCAGTATGTTTTCCCCGGACGGGAAAACATTCTATTGCGGGCTTTGGAACGGAAAAGTACTGATTTTCGATTATCAGAAAAAAACGGAAAAGGTAATTGACGTTGGTTTTGAGCATGCCCCTATTTTGGCTTTTGAACCTATGGGTAATGATGAAATGGTTATTGCTTCGCATGGTGAGGGAGCTGTAATTTTGGATTTAAACACCAACAATGTAAAGTCCTCGTATGGTAATTTGTTGCCCGGAGTAGATATTAATTCTATTAAGGTAAGTGAGAACGGCAGAATTTGGTTCGCTACTCAAACAGGGGTCTTTTGCTATAATCGTTCTTCTATGAAAGTCAGGGCGTATGAAGCGCAATCTGATGACAAGATTGGTTTGCCCCATAATAATGTAAGCGATATTGCTATAGATGAAACCGGAAAAATCTGGGCAGCTACCCGTAAAGGTTTGTGTTATTATGATCCGGCATTGGATGATTTTTCGGCGGTAGACGATATTGATGGGGTAAAAAATAGGTGGATTACAAATCTTGTATCTAGGAAAGATGGTTTTCTATGGTTGAATATGAACAATAATAATTTGGGTAAGTATGATATAACTTCCCAAGAATTAAAACTCTTTCATACGGAAAGTGGCAACCGGCTGGATGTTTTTAGCACTAGAGGGTTTTATTTTGCAGATGAGACGCATATGTACCTTGGAGGGAAAGAAGGTGTTATTAGCTTTTCCCCAAAAGAACTTTCGGTAAATGGGTACGCACCAGAACCTATAATTACAAATATACGGGTGCAGAACAAGGCTGTTGAAATTGGTTCAGTAATAAACGGACAGGAAATACTTAAAACCGACTTAAACCTAAACCGCAGTTTGGTTCTGGAAAATGCCAACAAAAACTTTTCGCTCACCTTTTCTAGTCCATCCTATGTAAATGGCAGACAGAACAGGTACAGTTATATTTTAGAAGGTTTTGATGAAAACTGGAATACCGTAGATATGAGGCAGCGTACGGTTCAGTATACCAATTTGTTTTCGGGGGATTATGTCTTCAAGGTAAAGGCTATGAACAGTCACGGGGTGTGGAGTGCTACTTCTGAATATCAGATTAAAATACTTCCTCCTTTTTGGTTTACCTATAAAGCACTGTTTATACTACTGTTGATACTGGCACTGGCTTTTTATTTTATCCGTAAACAGATCAGGGAACGTATTGTTTTAAAGCAACAATGGTTGATGGAAAAAGTAAAACGAGAACGCGATGAAAAACTGAATAATGAAAAATTGCGCTTCTTTACCAACATATCCCATGAACTTAGAACTCCGCTCACTTTAATTTTAGGGCCCGCAAAACAGTTAATGGAGGACGGTAAGGATTCCGGGAATTATTTTCAGCAGAGTCGTTATAACCTTATTCATCAGAACGCCAACCGATTGTTGAATCTGGTAAACCAAGTGTTGGATTTTAGAAGGGCCCAATCAGGGGAATTGCGCCTAAAGGTTACCAAGACGGATATTCTTCTGTATACCCAAAATACCTTTCGATCATTTGAAGAATTGGCGGACGATAAAAAGATAAACTTCAACCTAATATCGGAAAAAGAGGCGATGGAAGGGTATGTTGATCGGGACAAGTATGATAAAATGTTATATAATCTCCTGTCCAACGCATTAAAATTCACCCACAATTATGGCCATGTAGATCTTTTTATAGAAGTAAAAGAAGAGGAGGGGAAGGCTTTTTTAATGGTTGAAGTGAGTGATGACGGAATAGGAATTCCAAAAGAAAGTCAGCAAAAAATATTTTCGCGTTTTTATCAAGCACCCAATAGTTCCGGTCTTAATACGGGTTCAGGTATTGGCCTATCTTTGGTTAAGGCTTTGGCAGAATTGCATAAAGGCTCTATAACTGTGGAGAGCGAACTGAACAAAGGAAGTGTATTTACGTTAAAACTTCCTGTAAGCCGCAACGCATATGGAGATGATGAAGTTTTTGAATATGAGAAAAACCAGGTTACCGAAGATTCACCACAACTGATAACAGCCAAGAAAATTATACAGAGTACACATTTAAAAGAGCGTATTCTGATTATTGAGGACAATGCGGAACTACGGAATTATTTGGTGGATTTCCTATCGGACTATTATAAGGTCTTTGAAGCGGAAAATGGCGAAAAGGGATTGGAAGTTTGCCTAAACGTAAAACCTGCTATTTGCATAGCGGATATCATGATGCCGGTTAAGGACGGTTTGGAATTTTGTAAAGTATTGAAGAACGATGCGGATATTAGTCATATTCCGGTTATTTTATTAACTGCCTTATCGGACAATGACGATAAAATAAACGGCTACAGCTCTGGCGCAGATGGCTATTTGGTAAAACCGTTTGATCCGGCTTTATTAAAAACACGAATTGAGAATATCATCAATTCAAGAAAAGAACTAAAAAGTAGATTTTCCGAGGAAATCGAAAGTCAGGTAAACACTTTAACACACTCGCCCATAGATCAATCTTTTATGGAAAATCTAACGGAACTGATTCACGAAAATATGGGCAATAGCCAGTTAAATACTTCTTTTCTGTGTAAATCATTGGGTATGAGCTCTTCAAAACTATACCGAAAAGTAAAAGAACTAACAGATTTGGCACCTAATGAATTTGTGCGAACAATTAGGTTGAAAAAATCGGCACAATTATTACGTACCAAAAAATACAACGTATCCGAAGTAACCACATTAATAGGGTTCAGCGATCCCTTATATTTTAGTCGCTGTTTTAAAAAACAATTTGGGTATCCGCCCAGTCAGTTAATAAAATAGATTAGAAATAAGAGCAGGATCTAGTAGGCTACATACTCCACAATCTCTAGGCCATAGCCCACAATACCAACTCTTTTGGTTTGTGGCGAGTTTGATAGGATTCTCATTTTAGCAATATCCAAATCATGTAGAATTTGTGCCCCAATTCCAAAATCACGGGCATCCATATCAATTTTTGGTGCTTTTTGAATTCCTTTCTTTTGTAGCTCTTTTAACTCTGCCAACCGGGATAAAAGATTTAATGATTCTGAATCTTGATTTATAAAGACAATAGCGCCTTTTCCTTCTTTATCTATCGCCTTGAACATATCTTCAAGTTTGGCATCTGGGTTATTGGTCAATGTTCCTAGAATATCATTGTTGACTAAAGTAGAGTTGATACGAGTCAAAACTTTCTCGGATTTGCTCCAGGCACCTTTGGTCAATGCGATATGTACGTGGTTATTGGTGGTCTGTTGATACGCTCGTAAACGAAACCTCCCAAAACGAGTGTCTATATCAAAATCTTCCTTTTTGGCTATAAGGCTGTCATGTTCCATTCTATAGGCAACCAAGTCTTCTATAGAAACAATTTTTAAGTCAAACTTTTTAGCGACTTGTACCAATTGCGGAAGACGGGCCATACTACCATCTTCGTTCATGATTTCTACAATGTAACCTGCAGGTTGTAAACCTGCCAATCTAGCAAAATCAATAGCAGCTTCTGTGTGTCCTGTTCTTCTCAGGACACCACCTTCTCTAGCTACAAGTGGAAAAATGTGTCCGGGCCGAGCTAAGTCATGGGGTTTTGTGTTGTCATCGGTTAAGGCAAGTACGGTCTTGGCCCTGTCCGAAGCCGAAATACCAGTAGTAACTCCGCCACCACGTAAATCTACTGAAACGGTAAAAGCCGTTTCCATGGGGTCCGTATTGTTATTGACCATCATGTGCAGACCTAATTCTTTACATCTACCTTCGGTTAACGGGGCGCAGATAAGACCTCTACCGTGAGTGGCCATAAAGTTTACGGTTTCTGGTGTTGCTAGTTCTGCAGCGGCAAGAAAATCTCCTTCGTTCTCACGATTCTCGTCATCAACAACGATAATGACTTTTCCTTTTCTTATTTCTTCAATAGCTTCCTCAATAGTATTCAATTGAATTTTCTTTTCCATATCGCTATTTATTCTTCTTCAGTTTTGTCTTTTTTTGAAAAAAGTTTTTTGAAAAAGTCTATGACATTTCCAAAATTCATCATTCCTTGGTCTGCCGTAGCTTGTCTCGTTAGATAAACGCCTAAAGGTAGCATAACCATTGAAGATAGCCATGCTCCTATAATGGGGTGAATATTTCCTTTGTAACTATAATTTTCTGCAAAAACACCTAAAAAGTAATAGACAAGAAAAAGTAAAATGGCTATTACCATTGGTAGTCCTATACCTCCTTTACGAATAATAGCTCCCAAAGGAGCACCTACAAAGAATAGGATAATACAGGAAAGGGCCAAGGCATATTTTTCGTGTAATGAAAAAATATGTCGCCTATGTATTTCATAACGCTTGTTCAATTCTTGTTTCTTTCCTTCAATGGAAGTCATAATGTTGGAAACCGAATTTTTGGCGGAGTTCATTACCTGTACCTTCTGCCAGTCTTTAAACAATGAAATGATTTCCTTAGGAGCCGTTTTCTCTTCAGACTTAATAACATTACTAGTTTGAGTAACTGAATCTATTTGGGCTGCTTCTTTATTTTGTACTGTGTTAGTATCAACCGCAGTTGTTGTCATAGACTTGCTAGAGGCTTCTTTTTGGCGCAACAGGTTCATTTTTTCCGTAGCAGCAGTGTCTTTTGGGGAAAGCGGAATAAAACCGCCCATACGATATACAATGTTTTTTGAAAACGCTTGAACTATTCTCTTGTTATCCTTTTCAATGGAATCCATATCCTTAATCAATCGGGAAACATTTTTCATTTTCTCACGATTGGATACATTCTCTTCTTCAAGATCTTGTTCCATTTCCGGAATTTCAATGTTCATCCGGTAAATTTCAAAATTACTTTTGGCAAAAGGATATTTTCTTTTTTCGGTGCTTTTCTTCTTATCCATGTCACGATAATAATGACCATCGCGCAGAACCAATTGAATAAGTTCCGAATCTTCACTACTGATAAGTTCGCCGGTTTTGGCTTTTATTACCGTACTGTTTACGTTAGTAGGCGTTTTTTGATGAATAATTACATTTTTTAGAAAACGGTCTTTTTCACCATACTTTTCATCTACTTTGATGCTCATGCCCTCAAAGTCGCTAAACACCCCTTTTTCAATAGCTGCGGCAGGTTTAACCTTGGCAATATTACGCCGCATATTGTAGATTTTCTGTTCGGATGCAGGAATAACGCTATTCGCAAAATAAAAGGTAACGCCACCTAGACCTATCATAAAAATAATAAGACTGAGCATAGAACGCTGCAAAGAAATTCCAGAGGCTTTCATTGCGGCAAACTCATAATTCTCGGCCAGAGTTCCAAAAGTAAGTATTGATGCAAGAAGCACGGTAAGCGGGAGTACCTTTTCCGTTAAACTGGGCATCATATAGAAGAAAAACTTTCCAATAATACCCATATCCAGACCTTTCCCAGCAAAGTCATCAATGAACAACCATATCGTCTGAAATATGAAGATGAACATCAATATTACGAACGAACTCAAAAAATTATAAAGGAACCGCGATAATATATATCGGTCTAGAATTCTCAATGTGGTAATATTAGTTTCTTACTATGTAGTACCCGTCGTTTTTGTACTTGGCCTCGTCAAAAGTAAATAAGGTTTTTGACAAAGGTTGATTAGTTTTGAAAGAATTAACGGTAATGGTCGTAGTGGTACCATTTTTACCGGTTTCTATCAGTTTGTAAATATGCTTTGTTTCCGCATCAATACCCAATAAAATGGTCTTTATTTCAGAATCTGTATCAATAGGGGTAAGCTTTACATACTGTATTTTTCTTCCGTTTACGTTTTGAAGGATATCCATTTCGTAATTATGGCCTTCTCTGTAGAACGTTAACATTTTAGCAGGGGTCAGTGCACTGCCATCGTCAGATTTGTCTTCTATGGTCACTTCTTCGTTCTCTGGAATAATGGTATAGACTTTAGAGCCGTCATACAATAGTGTAGTGCCAAAGAAGTTGCCAATAAACTTATCTCCTTGTAAAGTAACCTCGCCACGTGTTTCTTGATTTATACCTGCTTCTGAATTGTTAAGTACGTATTTAAAATCTACGTAAATATTGTCATAGCTTTTAACCTTGGCGTATACATCTTCTAATAGGGCTTTTGCTTTTTCTGAATTTTGGGCAAAAGTTACGTTTGAAAGTAACACAAGGGTAAATACTAAAATAATCTTTTTCATTTTACTGTTTAAGTTAATAGTTCTAATTAGGAGCGTTCGTTGCTCAGCAATTGATCAAGGGCTACAAGGTCAGGTACTAAAACCTGGCGCGCTTTACTTCCTTCAAAAGGCCCTACAATTCCGGCCGCTTCCAACTGGTCTACGATACGACCTGCACGGTTGTAACCCAATTTCATTTTTCTTTGAATCAAAGATGCGGAACCTTGTTGCGCCGTAACAATTACTTCGGCGGCATCACGGAAGAGGGCATCCCTGTCCGCTATATCAACATCAATACTTGTGCCAGAATCCTCGCCCGAATATTCTGGCAGTTCATGGGCATTTGGATAGGCGCGTTGCGAACCTATATATTCTGTTATTTTGGCTACTTCCGGGGTGTCTACAAAAGCACACTGAATACGGGTAACATCGTTTCCTTGTGTGTAGAGCATATCTCCACGACCAATAAGCTGATCAGCTCCTTGTGCATCCAAAATAGTTCTTGAATCTATTTTAGAGGTTACCCTAAACGCAATCCTGGCGGGAAAATTCGCTTTGATAATACCTGTTATAACGTTTACCGAAGGACGTTGCGTAGCAATGATCAAATGAATACCAATAGCCCGTGCCAATTGGGCAAGACGCGCAATAGGGGTTTCTACTTCTTTGCCCGCGGTCATGATCAAATCTGCAAATTCATCTATCACCAATACAATGTACGGTAAGAATTTATGTCCGTCATTGGGGTTAAGCTTTCGGGCCTTGAATTTTACGTTGTACTCTTTTAAGTTACGTACTTGGGCATGCTTTAATAACTCGTATCGGTCATCCATCTCTATACAAAGGGAGTTCAAGGTATTGATAACCTTTGCATTATCCGTAATGATGGCTTCTTCAGAATCTGGTAATTTCGCAAGAAAGTGCCTTTCTATCTTATTGTAGATGGAAAGTTCCACTTTTTTAGGATCTACCAAGATAAACTTTACCTCGGCCGGGTGCTTTTTGTAAAGAAGCGAGGTAAGCACCGCATTTAATCCAACGGATTTACCTTGACCTGTAGCACCAGCCATTAAAAGGTGGGGCATTTTTGCCAAGTCTACAACAAAAGTTTCGTTGCTAATGGTTTTTCCAAAAGCAATGGGCAGTTCCATTTCCGCTTTTTGGAATTTACTGGAAGCTATGACCGAACGCATAGAAACGATTGTCGCATTTTTGTTGGGCACTTCAATACCAATGGTTCCTTTTCCCGGAATAGGTGCAATAATACGTATACCCAGAGCGGCAAGCGACAGGGCAATATCATCTTCTAGGTTCTTAATCTTGGATATCCGTACACCGGCTTCGGGAACTATTTCGTAAAGGGTTACGGTTGGACCAATGGTAGCCTTGATTTGAGAAATACCAATTTTGTAGTTCTTAAGGGTATCAACAATTTTATTTTTGTTTTCCTCAAGTTCTTCTTGATTTATGGTGATACCACCTGTTACACCGTGCTGGTCTAACAGTTCCATTGTGGGGAATTTATAGTTGCCCAATTCTAGGGTGGGGTCAAATTCACCAAAATCCTCCACTAGTTTATCCGCTATATTATCAGTTTCTTCTTGCTCTTCCACTATCTTCTCTACTTCCATAGAAAGTTCATCTGTGGTTTCTTCTTCTACAGGAACGGTAACTTCAAAATCATCTAAAGGTACCTCTTCCTTTTTTAAAGGCGGAATGTCTTTTTTATGGGTGTATGTGTCAAGTACTATTGGCTCTTCCTTTTCGGTCTTTTTAATGGATTCCTTTACGTCTCTAACCGTATCGGATGCTTCTTTCGTTGTAGATTCCAATTCAGATTTTAAGGTTGATGTCTTTTTGCGGAAAAACTGGGCCATTCCTTCAGGAGTAAAATGGAAGAAACGCACTAATATGAATACCAGGCCAAAAAGAAGAATAAGTACCACACCTATATTACCTGTGTAATCTCTTAAAAAGTCGTTCATTTCATAGCCTACAAGTCCGCCCAATAAGGGTTTGGTGTCTGCTAGAAAACCTAGGGCAATAGATATCCAAATCATAAAGATAAGACCCCATATCCATTTTTTTAGAAGCCCTTTTTTCTCCAAGCTTAAGAACAGGTGTAGCCCCGTAATACAAACTAAGACTGTTAGGATAATAGAAGCCACACCAAAACCTTTGTAAACAAAAAAGTGGCTTACACTGGCCCCAAACTTATTGAGCAGGTTTTTGGCTTGTTCGTTTCTATTGGCAAATTCTGATAATAGGCTTTGGTCATCCTGCCAAGTGAAATAAAAAGACACAAATGAGAAAAACAGTGCCATACTGAAAAGTATCAGTAGGCTCCCTAAAATAATCTTGTTCTTTTTGGATACCTTAAGACCAGCCTTCTTGGTGGGCGTCTTTTTTTTGGTTGTCGTTGTTTTCTTTTTGGCCATTATTTTTTTTCCACTGGATGCAAAAATACGTATTACGAAGTTTTCAAAGTAGGGATTGTGAAAAGTCTTTTCGTTTTTATAAAGTACATACTCCCTAAAAGGGGGTTATGGTTTTTTTGATACTTGATTTTTCGCCCTTGAAAGCCCTAATGAAAACTGCTTTCCGTATGCTATTGAACATAGCTTTTTGCTATCTTATTTGTCCTTTTTTGTTTTTAACGGGTTTTTCTGGATTATGTTGTTCTATGGGGTCTTATCGATAACCTGCAGAGTCTTAAACTACTTAATTACGGATTTTGTAGCAGCAAATTTTATAAAGGTGATTGATTGGGGATAGGGTAGGCAAATGCGAAATTTAGAATTTTTGAAACATCATTTAGGAATCATAAGTAGCTAGCTACAGCGATGAAAATGTTCGTTGAGGAATGGTTTTTGGTTGATATGGGAGTCTTTCGTTTGACACCAGTGTGTGATGGGTTTGGCATTGTATAATGGAAAATTGCAACCAAACAGAATTGCAAATGCAGATGAAATAGGGACTAAAATACTTTTGGGATATAGATAATACAGCCAACAATAATTGCTCCAATGGATACAAGCATTACAGCGCCAGCGGCTACATCTTTAATAAAACCGATTCTTTCATCAAAATCCGGATGAATAAAATCACACAATTTTTCTATAGCCGTATTGGCCCCTTCAATGCCTACGACCATAGAAATGGCAAAGACTTGAAAAATCCATTCCGTAGCAGAGATTTCGTAATAAAACCCGGCAATAGTAACGGCAATGGCCAAAAATACCTGGATTTTTATACTGGCCTCCGTCCTAACTAAAAGAAGGGCTCCACGCAAAGCGAAGCCCACACTTTTTATTCTGTTTACTGCAAACGACTCTTCTTTAGGCATCGGCTAAAGCTTCAAGAGCCGCTTTGTAGTTGGGCTCATCTACTGTTTCGGTAACTTGTTCCGTATGAATTACTTCACCGGACTCATTAAGTACCACTACCGATCTAGATAATAAAGAGGCTAGGGGACCATCGGAGAAGGCAACTCCGTAGTCTTTGCCAAAACTTCCGTCACGGAAATCAGATAACATTTCTACATTTTTAATACCCTCAGCGCCACAAAAACGGGCTTGGGCAAAAGGTAAGTCTTTGGACACGCATAGAACTACGGTATTGTCCAGTTCGGCAGCTTCTTCGTTGAACTGTCTAACGGATTGGGCACAAGTACCCGTGTCTACACTAGGAAAAATATTTAAAACCACTCTTTTTCCGGAGTAGTCAGAAAGAGTTGCAGGTGAAAGGTCGCTTTTTGTTAATGTAAAGCTAGGAGCTTTGCTTCCGTTTGCTGGAAGATTTCCTAAAGTATGTATTTCGTTTCCTTTTAAGGTTACTGTTGCCATGATATGTTCTATTTAGATTCGCTGTGAAAATATAAAATTATAGCTAATTAAAGGTGTTGCATATGATAAATGTGGTTTATGAAAACGTATAAAATGAAAAAAGTGAAACAACTTAATTGATTCTTTTAAAAAATCAATAGTTACTTCACTTTAAATCGTTGTAAAATGGGGTGTTCTATTTGTCTATAGAGCCCATTACACGTTGCATAAATTCGTTCAAGGCTTCCTTCTGCGGTTTACCTGCTTTAATACCTTTCTGTACCTCAAGAGCGCCGTACATATTAGATATAAGTTCACCAATAACATCAAGTTCCTCGTCCTTTAGAGAAGGCACTTCGGTCAATGCTTCTAAGGTCTCAATGGTTTCAATAACAAAATCCTCATCGTTCTCTTCAATGAAATTTGTTAAGTGCTTAATTACTGGAAGCTTCACTAATCAATTCTTTTAGAACATCATATTTGTTCGTTTGTACTTGATTTTTAAACTCTCCGTTGGTGAAAGTTGCAAAAGTAGGCAAGTTGTCTACATTGGCCAATTTTCGACTTTCAGGGAATTTCTCGGCATCGGCTATAACGAAAGTGAAATCTTCGTTAGCAGAAGCTTCTTTCTTAAATTTAGGCTTCATGATACGGCAGTTGCCACACCATCCGGCAGAATATTGTACTACTACATTTTTCTTCTCTGCTATGATTTCTTGCAGATTATCTTGTTCCAATTCCAATACCATATCTAAAGGTTTTAAAATTTATACTTATTTAAGTTAAAAAAGTACCGCTTGCACTAATTGTACAAGCGGTTAACTTGTAACTAAAGCAATTATTTAGTTGCTATGTGCAGAAAGGTATTCGGCAACACCTTTTCTATCAGCGGTCATTGCTTCTTTTCCTTCTTCCCAGTTTGCTGGACAAACCTCACCTTTTTCCTGTACATGCGTATAAGCATCAATAAGACGTAGGTACTCGTTTACGTTTCTACCTAATGGCATATGGTTGATGCCTTCGTGGAAAACAGTACCTTCTTCATCAATAAGGTATGTTGCACGGTAGGTTACATTGTCTCCTTCAACAGTAACAACACCGGTTTCTTCATTGTACTGCTCATCAGTAATGTCCAAAATACCTAAAGTGGAGGCAAGGTTACGGTTACTATCCGCCAAAAGAGGATATGTAACTCCTTCAATACCACCGTTATCTTTGTCTGTACTTAACCAAGCAAAGTGAACCTCTGCGGTATCGCAAGACGCACCAATTACCAATGTATTTCTTTTTTCGAATTCACCTAAAGCAGCCTGAAAAGCGTGCAATTCAGTTGGGCAAACAAATGTAAAGTCCTTAGGGTACCAGAAAAGAACAACCTTCTTGTTGTTTTTTTGAGCCTCCTCTAAAACGTTTAATTTGAATGTGTCTCCCAAATCGTTCATTGCGTTTACACTCAGATTGGGGAATTTTTTACCTACAAAAGCCATATGATATAGTTTTTTAATGTTTCAATTTGATTACAAAATTACATCAATATTATGGCGATAAAAGTAATGTGTATTTAAAAAATTGATAGAAGAATAAGTATTGTAGATGCGATGTATTTCATTTGACATAAAGTGTTAAATCGGTAAAATCAAACAGCTTAAATTACCAAATTCTTAGTTTAATAACCTGTTATTTTGATATTCACATTTAAGCGATTTTAAGAAATCTTTATTTTTTTAAGACGATGTAGTCAGTTGCTTTAATTTGATTTGTAATGCAGCAAAAATAAGCGTCATAATTGGACTCAGCCAATTGAAAACGGCAAAAAGGGCGTACTCAGCGGTTCCAACTCCAAGAACACTACTATGATATGCTCCACAGGTGTTCCAAGGAACAAGCACGGAAGTTACCGTTCCGGAATCCTCTAAAGTCCGACTTAAGTTTTCAGGGGCCAAATTTTTATCGGCATAGGCCTTGCTGAACATTTTACCGGGAACAACTATTGCAAGGTACTGGTCTGATGCGGTAATATTCAATGCCAAACAGCTTCCTACAGTACTGGCAAAAAGCCCGAATGTAGTTTTTGCCATTTTTAATAAGGATTTTGTAATACGGTCCAATGCGCCAATACCATCCATAATACCACCAAAAACCATGGCGCAGATAATGAGCCAAATGGTACCCATCATTCCTGTCATTCCTTTTGATGAGAATAGGTCGTTAAGTGCAGCGTTATCCGTTGGTACGGAGGTTTGAACGGTTATGGCTTTAATGACGCCTTCGTAACCTGATTTAAATGTAAGTGTCTTTGCCTCCGTAATACCTGCTACAACATCGGGTTGGAAAATAAGGGCGAATATTGCTCCCAATAAAGTTCCTATGAGCAGGGCGGCCAATGGCGGAGTTTTCTTAACGATTAGAACTACTACGGCTATAGGTACAAGAAAAAGCCAAGGTGTAATGGTGAAAGCGGAATTAATAGAGGTTAAAATGGAATCAATATCCGCGGCCCCTTTCGTTTCAATTGAAAATCCTAATATGATAAAAAAGATCAAGGTAACGCTAACCGTTGGCACTGTAGTGTAGAGCATATATCTAATATGTTCAAAAAGCTCTCCGCCCGCCATGGCAGGTGCTAGGTTGGTAGTGTCACTAAGAGGAGATAGTTTGTCCCCAAAATAGGCTCCGGACAATACGGCGCCGGCGGTCATTCCTAATGGTATGCCCAGTGCTTCGCCAATACCTATAAGGGCTATGCCTACTGTGGCGGAAGTAGTCCAGCTGCTTCCTGTGGCAATGGATATAATGGCGCAGATAATGACACTTGCAGCTAAAAATATAGTGGGATTGAGAATCTGAAGTCCGAAATAGATCATGGCGGGAATGATGCCACTTATAAGCCAAGAACCCGCTAATGCCCCTACCATTAGTAAAATGAGCAATGCTCCGGTGGTAGATTTCAGGTTTTCTGCTACCTCTGCCATCATTTGCTTGTAAGACACCTTGTTCATTACACCTACAATGGCGGCAACGGCGCCTCCCAAGAGGAGAATAAATTGGTTGGATCCGCTAAGCGCATCATCTCCAAATACATAAACATTATAGGCCAGCATAGCTACTAGGGCTATAACGGGGGTGAGTGCTTCCCAGATATTTAATTCTTTGTTTTTAACGATGTTTTCGTTCTCTCTGTGCTCCCCTGAATTTTGGTTTGTCATTAATAACGGTTTAGCTATTAGGTAATATTACAATTTTGATGGGGTTTGTGCAACTTTTGTATAAATCGATAAAGGGTACCTTAAACCGGAAAATAGTATTAATTTTGTATTTCAAATTCAAAGAAAATTTTATGAGTTCATACGATGTGGCCATTATTGGCTCAGGACCAGGAGGATATGTGGCGGCTATTCGTTGCGCACAATTGGGGTTGAAAACAGCTATAATAGAAAAGTACAGTACTTTAGGAGGAACCTGCCTTAATGTAGGTTGTATACCGTCTAAAGCTTTATTGGATTCTTCTCACCATTACGAGGATGCCATTAAACATTTTTCGGATCACGGAATTGATATTCCTGGCGAGATAAAGGTAAACTTGGAGCAGATGATCGCCAGAAAGGCGGCTGTTGTAAAACAGACGTGTGATGGGGTCAAGTTTTTGATGGACAAAAATAAAATTGATGTTTTTGAAGGATTGGGTAGTTTTAAGGATGCTACACATATCAATATCAAGAAAAATGATGGGACTACGGAAACCATTGAAACTAAAAATACAATTATAGCTACAGGAAGTAAACCATCTACGCTTCCTTTCATCAAAATAGACAAAGAACGCATAATTACATCTACAGAGGCCTTAACGCTAAAAGAGATACCTAAGCACTTGATTATTATAGGTGGAGGGGTTATTGGTTTGGAGCTCGGTCAAGTTTACAAGCGTCTTGGCGCGGATGTTACCGTAGTTGAATATATGGATCGCATTATTCCTACTATGGATGCTTCGCTTTCCAAAGAATTGACCAAGGTTTTAAAGAAACAAAAGGTAAAATTCAACCTTTCCAGTAAAGTGAAGTCCGTTGAGAGAAGCGGAGACGAGGTTATAGTTAAGGCCGATGATAAAAAAGGTCAAGAGATAGAGTTGAAAGGTGACTACTGTTTGGTTGCTGTGGGCAGAAGACCTTATACCGATGGATTGAACGTTGAAGCCGCTGGTGTTAAATTGGATTCTAGAGGTAAAGTAGAGGTGAACGACCATTTACAAACTTCGGCTTCTAACATCTACGCTATTGGAGATGTTATTCGTGGTGCCATGTTGGCCCATAAAGCAGAAGAGGAGGGAACTTTGGTTGCCGAACAATTGGCAGGTCAAAAACCTCATATAGATTATAACTTGATTCCAGGTGTGGTTTACACTTGGCCAGAAGTTGCTTCTGTTGGTAAAACGGAAGAAGAACTTAAAGAAGCTGGTGTAGCATACAAAGTGGGACAATTTCCAATGCGTGCCTTAGGTCGCTCTCGTGCCAGTATGGATTTGGACGGGTTTGTAAAAATATTGGCCGATAAGATAACGGACGAAGTTTTAGGAGTTCACATGATTGGTGCCCGTAGTGCGGATTTAATTGCCGAAGCGGTTACTGCTATGGAATTCCGTGCATCTGCTGAGGATATCTCTAGAATGAGCCATGCACATCCTACTTTTGCCGAAGCGGTAAAAGAAGCTGCTCTTGCAGCTACGGATAACCGTGCATTGCATATTTAGACTTCACAAAGTATTGTAAAAAAAATCCCGTCTAGCTTCTAGACGGGATTTTTTTATTTGTGGCTTCCATCACAATAAGGTGGGTTGCTTGTAAGCTTGCAAGTGCAGATTCTGGCGTCTTTATCTTCATCAACTTGAAAAACTAAAGAGCCGGGTTTCTGGTGTTGTTTATGAGAGCCATCGCAAAAAACATTCGTTTCGGAATGGCCGCAGGTACACCAGGCATATCTCTTATCTTTTTCCAATGCCAATTTAACGGGGGTAAACTTTTTATCGCTCATGTTTGCTATTGTTTTGTTTTTAGTTGAAGGGATAAAAATAGTAGAATCCTTTCAAGGGTTTATGTTTTGCTTTCTATTTTGATTCAGTCCTAATAACCTTTTGCTTCGGATGTGTAAAGTTGATACTATTTTTATGGATCCGGTTCTGAGCTGTGGCATCTCCATTCGTAATTTCTATGTAGCTTTAGGTTTTAGTAATTAAAACATTTTTCAATGCATATAAATGACAAGTCAGGTATTACGGAATACACTGCAGATTCTAAGAGGTATGACACAATGAAATACAATCGCTGTGGGAAAAGTGGTGTTTTGCTGCCCGCTATTTCCCTTGGTTTGTGGCATAACTTCGGTTTTATAGATAATCAGCATAACGCTAGGGAAATTTTAAGAACAGCGTTCGATTTAGGGATTACTCATTTTGATTTGGCCAATAATTATGGACCTCCTTATGGTTCGGCAGAAGAAAATTTTGGGGTGCTTTTTAAGAAAGACTTTAAAGGGTATAGAGATGAGATGTTCATAGCTTCTAAAGCGGGATTTGATATGTGGCCCGGTCCTTACGGCAATTGGGGCTCTAGAAAGTATCTAATGGCCAGTATAGATCAAAGTCTAAAAAGAATGGGATTGGATTATGTTGATATTTTTTATCACCACAGGCCTGATCCGGATACGCCCTTGGAGGAAACTATGGTTGCTCTTGCGGATATTGTTCGTCAAGGAAAGGCTCTTTACGTGGGTATTTCCAACTATCAGCCTAAAGAAACGGCAGAAGCAGCTGCGTTATTAAAGGAGTTAAAGGTTCCGTTTGTGCTGCACCAAGCTAGGTATTCAATTTTTGATAGGTGGGTAGAAGATGGGCTGCTAGATACTTTAGAGGATGATGGAGTGGGCTGCATTGCTTTTTCTCCTTTGGCACAGGGAATGCTTACCAACAAATATGTAAATGGTGTGCCGGATGACTCTAGAGCAGCAAAAAATCTGACCTACCTGGACAGGGAACAAGTGGAAAAAAACCTGGATAAGATTAAAAATTTGGCAGCTCTTGCGGATAAGCGAGGTCAAAAGCTATCTCAAATGGCCATTGCTTGGCTTTTGAATAGGCCGGCTATTTCTTCTGTATTGGTGGGGGCGAGTTCTGCTGGTCAACTAAAAGAAAATGTAAAAGCGTTGGATAATTTGACGTTTACGGAAGAAGAGATGAAGGTAATCAATGCAAATTCGTAGTGTATCGTTAAAATGAACAGCGCAATGCTTTGCTGCTCAAAAGAAAAAAATCCGAGCTATAAACTCGGATTTTTTTCTTTTATTTTAAAGATGGCAGAAATTAATTCTTAGCCAAACCAACTCTCCTTAAGAATCTAAAAAATCTACTTTTTGAAAGTTGAAATATATAGATTGAAGTAATCTCTATTTTTGTCAAAACAAATCTTAGGGCAGTGGTAATTCTTAGTTTTATATGCTCCTTATTTTCTTCATAAACAAGAGCGGAATAAGTACAGACGACCATAAACGTTAGAGCTCCTAAAATAACCGTTACAGGGGAAAGGGAATGGTGTAAAAACCGATATAATCCTAATCCTGTAAATGTGCCGTATAGGATAATAAAATGTATGATGTAAATTGATAGGGTGCTTTGTCCAATTTTTAAAATACTCTTGTTTCTAAGTAGGCTTCTAAATAGCATAAATACGCTAAAAACAAGCAGTACATCACCTAGTCTTATGAATAAGTAATTGTTGAAATAAATGTTTGCAAAAAGCTGTAAACCTGTATGTTTTGACGCGAGTAAAAACAAATCAGATGAGTAGGCTATTAATGTAGCCCCTGTTGCGGCAAAAAGAGGAATGGCTATGAAATACAAATATTTCAAGTTTTTAAACTTCGTAAAAACAACCGACAAAAAAGCTCCAAATGAAGCATAGCCAAACCATGGGAGAATGGTAAAAACAGAACCGTTGCTTTTCGTTAGGTAATTGGCAAAGGCATCCGGTAAAAATGAGAATTCCCAGGTCTTGTAAGTGGGTTCAAATATGAATAAAACCAAGGTTGCGCTCAACAGTATAGTTGGGAAAACAAACTTCTTTCGTTTTTCAGTGAATAGATAAATACCAATGATTCCAAGTAAAGAAAGTCCTATGCAATGCAGTACATCGATCAGGTAGAAGGAATCATAGATTTTTCCTTGTAGAAGACCTAGAAGGTTCGTTCGCAATAAATAGCCAATAAACAAGAGTTCAAGCCCTCTTTTTATGCCCTTTTTTACCCTAGGGTTCTGAAGTCCGGTTTTATCGCCTTTAATTAAAAGATAGGTAAAGATAAACCCTGAAACCGTAAAGAATAAGGGAGCGGTAATGCCTCTAAAGTATTTCCAGATAGAAAAAGCAGTATTGGATCCATCTCTATAAACAGGGTCTAGCAATCCATCTATAAAATGCCCTTGGAGCATCATTAGAATGGCCCATGCCCTCATGGCATCAATAAAATACAATCTTGCTGTCTTATTTTCCACTGCAAATACGATCAATAGTTGGCAAAAGCATCATTAAAACTTAAAACTTTGCATTTTAGTACTTCTGTTCGCTGTACTGCTCCTTTGTTAATAGGAGTAACTGTCATATATACTTGTAATACAGTTAGTTTGGATGTTTGCGCTGCAAAATTAGATAAAATACTCGCAATTCAACTCTATTTGCTATATTTTCGCTAAAACACATCTAACTACTAATTATGGCAACGCTATTAGCATTCGCAGGAAGCAATTCCTCTAAATCAATAAATTATCAATTGGTAAAGCATACCGTCTCTCTTATTGAGGGTTATAATGTTCAATTATTGAACATGGTAAACTTTCCTTTTCCTATGTTCAGTGAGGATTATGAGAGAGAAAATGGATATTCAAACTCTTTGGTAGAGCTTAAAAATGACATTCTTAAGGCAGATGGCGTCATTATTTCGGTTAATGAGCATAACAGTGGTCCTTCGGCATATTTTAAGAATTTAACAGACTGGTTGTCACGTGTTGAGCGTAAGTTTTTAGAGGATAAACCTGTGTTGTTGATGTCTACCTCAGGAGGACAAAGAGGAGGTATGACAGCTCTGGAAACCACGGAAAAGGTTTTGCCTAGATTTGGAGCTCAAGTAGCCGCTACTTTTTCTTTACCTTCTTATCAAGAAAATTTTAAGGAAGGGGAAGGTATAACGAATACTGAGCTTGCTAAGGCACACCGCGCTGCTGTAGACCAGTTTTTAAGTAAATTCTAAAGTCTCTTTCATTTGCGTATTTCTACTACGTTCACGGTTTCTGAAATTAAAAAGTTTAAGGAGGACCTATTGCTTTGGGCGCAACAGTTTGAAGAAGTGATGTGGTTGGATGGCAATGGGCACAATAGCAAGTACAGCTCTTTTGATGCTTTACTGGCTGTAGATGCCTTAACGACCATTAAAACTGATAGTGAAAAGGCTTTTGAAAAATTAAGGGAGTTTCAAGATAGGGCCAAAGACTATATTTTTGGTTATCTCTCGTACGACCTTAAGAATGATGTGGAGCACATGTCATCTAAAAATCACGATGGACTAGGGTTTGCGGAGTTGTTCTTTTTTCAACCAAAGAAAATTATCAAGATAAACGGGAATACCGTGGTTTTTGAATATCTGCGGATGGTAGATGATGAAATACAGTCCGATTTTGACTTGATTTCCGGTGGAATTCACGAGAAGGAAAGCATCTCGGTGACGGAAAACATTAAAATAAAGCTCCGTATTTTTAAGGACGAATATTTTAAGCAAGTAGGTAAAATGTTGTCCCATATTCACCGGGGTGATATTTACGAAGCAAATTTCTGTCAAGAATTCTATGCAGAAGACACGAAAATCAACCCTTATAAGACCTATCAAAAGCTAAATAAGATATCAGAAGCGCCTTTTGCATCTTTTTTAAAGGTCTATGACCAGTATTTGCTTTCGGCCTCTCCAGAGCGTTATTTACGTAAAGAAGCGGGGAAGTTAATTTCGCAACCTATTAAAGGGACTTCTAAACGAGCCAAACAGCCGGAGGAAGATAATAAGCTGGTCAATGCCCTTAAAACCGACCCTAAAGAAAGAGCTGAAAATATAATGATTGTAGACTTGGTCCGTAACGACTTGTCTAAAAGTGCCCTAAAAGGTAGTGTGGTGGTTGAAGAGCTTTGTGAGGTCTATACCTTTCAACAGGTACATCAAATGATATCCACTGTGGTGGCTCAAGTTCCGTCAGGCACTAATCCTGTTGATGTAATCAAAGAATCCTTTCCTATGGGTAGCATGACAGGAGCTCCAAAAGTATCGGCCATGAAGATTATTGAGGAATTGGAGGCTTTTAAACGAGGGTTATACAGTGGTGCTGTGGGGTATTTTACGCCCAACGGAGATTTCGATTTTAATGTAGTCATAAGAAGTATCCTTTATAATGCGTCCAAAAAATACGTTTCCTATTCCGTGGGAGGTGCCATTACGGCAAAGGCCATTCCGGAAAAAGAGTATGAGGAGTGTTTGCTGAAGGCAAAAGCTATGCGAGAAGTCCTTGAAGGCTAAGCCTGTTTAAAGATGCGCATTGTGACCTCCAAATTCTAATTCTTGCTTACCTTTATATCGTGTTAGAAGAATTCCAAAAACATATTGAAGCTAATTTTCAAAACCTTGTAAAGACCAAGTTTTTATTGGCCTGTAGCGGAGGGTTGGATAGTGTGGCTTTGGTTCATCTTTGTGTTAGGTGTAAATTGGATTTTGCCATTGCGCACTGCAATTTTAATTTGAGGGGAGAAGCTAGCAACGGCGATGAAAAATTTGTTCAAGAATTAGCATCGAGTAATGATATTCAATTTTTTGTAACTAATTTTAATGCAATTAGTTATATTGAAAAAAATAAAGTTTCAGTTCAAGTTGGTGCAAGAGAGCTTAGGTATCGTTGGTTTGCTGAAGTCATGCGTGAAAATGATATTAAAACCTTGGTAACTGCCCATCATGTGGATGATAGTTTGGAAACGTTTTTAATCAACCTTTCCAGGGGAACGGGTATTGACGGGCTGTCCGGAATTCCGGAAAAGACGGAGACTTTGTCAAGGCCGCTACTTCATTTTTCTAGAAGTCAGATTTTGGAATATGCAAAGTCTCAAAACTTAAAGTGGAGAGAGGATGCCACTAATGCGGATACCAAATATCTTCGGAATAAAATCCGGCATGAAATTGTGCCTTTGCTGAAAGATTTAAACCCTTCTTTTTTAAAGAATTTTACAAAAACACAAGAACACCTTTCGGAGAGTGCAGCGCTTATTGACGCCCATGTTCTGGAATTGAAGTCGCGCTTGTTTCAAGAAAAGGAAGGTGTAATTCGTATTCCCACTCAAGCATTACTGGATTTAAAGCCTATTTCAGCACATATACATGCTCTGTTTAAGGTATATGGGTTCACGGAGTGGAATGATGTGGAAAATTTAATAACTGCCATGAGCGGGAAGGAGATTTATTCTAAAACCCACCGCTTGCTTAAGGATAGGGAGTTTTTATTGTTGACGGAAGTTTCTGAGAAAGTTGATACCGAGTTTTATGCTATTTCGGAAGAGCAAACCGAAGTTTTAGAGCCCATCCATATTACAATTGAATCGGTAGATAGTTTGTCAAGCAAGGGTCTCCACACACTGTACGTAGATAAAAAAGCGTTAAAGTATCCGTTAACGATAAGGAAATGGAAAAATGGCGACTACTTTTATCCTTTAGGAATGCAGGGAAAGAAAAAGCTGTCCAAGTTTTTTAAGGATGAAAAGATTGATGTTGTTTCCAAAGAGCGCCAATGGTTGCTTTGTTCCGGTGAAGATGTAGTTTGGATAATAGGTAGGCGGGCAGATGAGCGTTTTAAGGTAAAGGGAGATACAAGTGATATTTTAAAATTTATATTAAATTAATGAAATATATAATAGTATTTATTGCATTGTTTTTTAATTCTTTAGGTCTTTTTTCTCAGGATGATGACAATCCCGTGAAATGGTCTCAAGAAGTAAAAAAAATTAGCGACACAGATTATGAGTTGATTCTGAAAGGAGACATTGCGGAAGGTTGGCATGTGTACTCTCAGTTCACTTCTGAAGGAGGGTCCTTGCCAAGTGAATTCAGTTATAAAAATGCAGGTGAAAACTATGAGCTTGTTGGTGAAACTTTAGAGAGCGAAACCATTGTTGAGTACAGTGATATTTTTGAGGTAGACGAAACCTATTTTAAGGAAACGGCCGTTTTTACTCAAAAAATAAAACTACTTAATCCGGATGTCAATCAAATTGACATCAACTTTTTCTATCAGGTTTGTAAAGAGGTCTGTATTCCGGTGGATGCAGATTTTAGTTTTGTTCTAGATGGAGGGGTGGCTGTAAAGGAGGAGAAGACTATAGATGAACACAGTAAATCTTTGAGTTCGGCTTTAAAAATCGATTTAAAGAATAAGGAACTTTTAGGGAGTACGCACGAGGTAGGTGAGGCAAGTTCCGGTCTTTGGATGATTTTTGGCTTAGGGTTTTTAGGAGGATTAATTGCATTGTTGACGCCCTGCGTTTTTCCTATGATTCCGCTTACGGTATCGTTTTTTACCAAACACTCGCAAAAAAAATCCAAAGGCATTATAAATGCCCTGTTGTATGGCTTTTTCATTGTTTTAATATACTTTTTACTGAGTCTGCCTTTCCATATTTTTGACTCGGTAGACTCCCAGATATTAAATACCATAGCTACCAATATTTGGTTGAACATTGCTTTTTTCTTGATTTTCGTGTTCTTTTCGTTCTCTTTTTTCGGGTACTATGAATTGACTTTGCCTAGTTCTTGGGCAAATAAGATGGATGCTGCTTCTTCCAAAATAGGTGGCGTAATAGGTATTTTCTTTATGGCGATAACATTGGCCATTGTTTCATTCTCATGTACAGGGCCTATTTTAGGCGGACTTTTAGGGAGCACCGTATTGGAAGAGGGAGATGTAGCTGTGAACCTTTCAGCGGGCATGACCGGTTTTGGTGTGGCGCTGGCTCTGCCGTTCGCTCTTTTTGCATTATTCCCTGCTTGGTTGAATTCATTGCCAAAATCCGGTGGGTGGATGACTACGGTTAAAGTGGTGTTAGGTTTTCTAGAACTGGCATTAGCACTTAAATTCCTTTCCAATGCAGACCTTGTAGGTAATTGGGGCATTTTAAAACGTGAAATATTCTTGGGTATATGGGTGGTATTGTTCGTATTGCTTGCGCTTTATCTTTTTGGATTATTTAGGTTTCCGCATGACGGGCCAAAACAAAAGCTTTCAGCGGGAAGAAAAGTTACGGGATTGGTAAGTGCCGCTTTTTCAATTTATATTCTTTTGGGACTTATAGGGGTTTCTAACCTTAAGCTTTTGAGTGGTTTTCCGCCACCAGCGTTTTACAGTGTTTTTGAAACCGAGAGCGACTGTCCGTTGGGAATAGATTGTTACAAGGATTTTGATGAGGGAGTAGCTCATGCAAAGAAAGTAAATAAGCCTATTCTGTTGGACTTTACCGGTTGGGCCTGTGTGAACTGTAGGAAGATGGAAGAGAATGTTTGGAGCGAACCTGATGTGTATGCTATTTTAAAGCAGGACTACGTTCTTATTTCTTTGTACGTAGATGACCGAAAGGAACTTCTTGAGGCAGAGCAATTTGATTTTAAATATGATACCGGCCGAGTAAAACATATTGAGACCATAGGACAGAAATGGGGTACTTTTCAGACGGTTAATTTTAATGCGGCTTCTCAGCCGTATTATGTTCTAATGTCGCCAGATTTGGAAATCTTGAATAATGCCGTTCAGTACACTGATAGTGATGTGTATCGGGAATGGCTTTTAGAAGGGCTGAATAACTTCGAGGAAAAATAGAACTTATCTTGCACATATTGTATAGAAAATAAAAAGGCCGCTCTATAGAGGCGGCCATTTGTATTAAATAACTATAAAATAATTATTTGGTGACACTTCTTGGTGCTGCCGTATTCGTAATTGAGTTTAACTCTGCAAGAAAAGCGAGGTGTACAGCTTCTTGACTAAGAATCTTACCTTTTTTCTTAGCTCCGTTGGCTAAGTCATAACCAGCTTTGGCTGCGGCTAAACGTTGTGCAGGCGTACCATGATGGCCAGGATTTTCAAAACCACAATCACCTATATTAAAAAAGGCGGATAAAAAGTCTTCAACGCGTTTCCAGTTGTACGTAGCGCCTCTTTTATGGGTTAGATAGTAACCGGTTATAAAATCAGCTTCTAGTTCAGTCATTCTTGTAGATTCGGGTGTATTACTAAATGCAGGTATTGGGTACTCCCAGTTGTCAAAGTTTAAGAATTGTATTTGGTGTCCCCATTCATGGGCTAAAATGCTTGACCAAACTACTTTGGGGTCTAGACCGGTGTCTTCAAGTAATGTTACTATACCGTCGCCAATTACAATTGTCTTGTCAGAGGTAGCAAAACCGTCTGATGCAAAAAATGGATTTTCAGGTATTTGGTCGCTTCCTATATTAAAAGTCTCTGCTATGTTTAAGATATAATCAATTTCTTCTGGAGCTGCATCTGAGTAATTTTCATAAATGTACCGGATAAAGTCTAAATCTTCTAGTGTAGCTGTGTGTTGACCGTTAACAGTTATTGAATTGCCCATATCCCAAAACTTTTCAAGACTTCTGGTGCGTTGTTTTACGTAGTTCGTGTACTCTCCATCTGCTCCAAAGTAATCAGTGTTCTTATTTTCGTATGCCGCTGCAATTTGGTTTATGGCAAAATAGTCTTCTAAAATAATTTCAATGGCGTCAGGATTACCATCCCAAGCAGAGATAAAACCATCTATTAATAAGTTGTTGTAATAATCCGCCACCTCATTAAATGGAGTATCTCCGCACTCACTAGGCTCAACTGCAGCAGATAAATTTAGGTCTATCTCAAATTCTCTTACAGCATTAGAGAAGTCTAAATTAAAATGACCTTTTGAAGGTGCTTCAATTGAAGCTTTTGCACTTACGGCCGAAGGTGCGGTAGTTTCATCTATTTGGATAATGTCATCTGAGCAGGAACCTAACATTAGACCTGTGGCAATCGCGAAGGATAGAAGTTTTCTTTGGTTTTTTTTCATTTTTAGTGTTTTTTATGATTTCACCCGAAAGTATTAACTTTTTTTAACAAGAAATGTTAAATAACAAACAAATTCAGTAAGAATTAAGAAGAAAAATTGTAATTATTTCTCTTTTAGATATATAGTGTTTAGAATTTTGAAATATTGCTATTTTTAGTATTGTTCATAAGTGTATAACTCTGTTTGGAAGAACATAATAGTAGTTCATCTATCAGGTTTATACTCCTTCTAAATAATTCTTAT
This sequence comes from Zobellia russellii, assembly GCF_044597075.1. Lineage (NCBI taxonomy): Bacteria > Pseudomonadati > Bacteroidota > Flavobacteriia > Flavobacteriales > Flavobacteriaceae > Zobellia > Zobellia russellii. The sequence goes on from NZ_CP139000.1 coordinate 626,276, forward strand.
ATTAGGTCAAAACTTAGACTTGAATGAGAAAACTTAAGCGCTTAGGGTGGGGCTTCCTTACTCTTATTGGTGTGCTAGCTGTTATTGTAGGAAGTTTCACCTATCATTTAAAACCTGACTATGATGGGGAAAAGTCCCTTCAAAATCTTTCCGGAGAAGTACAGGTATATTATGATACTTATGGGATTCCTCATATTTATGCGGAAAATGATACGGACGCATTTAAAGCCCTTGGGTATGTTCATGCCCAGGACAGATTGTGGCAAATGGAGCTTTTGCGGCGTATAGGAAAGGGTGGTTTGTCAGAGGTGTTCGGGAAAGACTTGTTGGGTACGGATAAGTTCTTTCTGGCTTTAGGAATAGATGAGTATTCTACGGAGACTTTGGCAAGACTTAATTCATCCGATGTGGCGGTGCAACTATCTCAAGCGTACTTGGATGGCGTAAATGAATTTGTAAAGGAAGGACCCACTCCCGTGGAGTTTTATCTAACAGGTTTAGAAAAAACACCGTTTGAACTAAAGGATGTCTACAATACCCTTGGGTATATGGCTTTTAGTTTTGCTATGGCTCATAAAACGGATCCGTTATTGAGTAAAATAAAGGATAAATTGGGGTTTGAGTACTTAAAGGATTTGGCGGTTCATAGTGATACTACAACGTTATGGATAAAAAACTACCCCAATACTATAAACGATTCCATACGTAAATCTATTTCAGAGGTGATGTCTTCTCTAGAAAAACTATCAATTCCATTGTTTGAAGGTAGTAATGGTTGGGCCATTGCTCCAGAAAAAACAAAAAGCGGAAAGGTAATCTTTGCGAACGACCCACATATTGGATATTCGCAACCATCAGTTTGGTACGAGGCTCATGTAAGTACGCCAAGTTATGAGAAATACGGGTATCATCTTGCCGGAGTTCCTTATCCCATCTTGGGTCATAACCGAAAGCTGGCCTATGGCATGACCATGTTCGAGAATGACGATGTGGATTTCTATTACGAGAAAACACATCCAACGGATCCAAGAAAATATAAAGAGGGTAGTGGGTGGAAGGATTATGAGGTTATCTCAAAAAACATTAAAGTGAAGGATTCTGAGAATGTTCAATTTTTTTATAAAAAAACGAATAGGGGTCCGGTATTAAATGGTATTGCTGATCAAATTACCGGTGATAGACCCATTTCTATGTGGTGGATTTTCACTAAAGTTGAAAATAAGTTACTTACTTCTCTTTATAATATGTCGTACGCCAAGGGGTTGGATGGTTTTGAGCAAGCTTTGGTGGATTTACATGCCCCTGGACTAGGTATTGTTTATGGTGATGCCGATGATAATGTGGCATGGTGGGCCGCAGCTAAGCTTTATGAGATTCCGGACAGCGTAAATACCAAATTTGTATATGAAGAAGGAAAAGGTCTGCCTGTAGAAAAGAAATATTTGGATTTTAGTAAAAATCCGCATGCGATAAATCCACCGTGGCACTATGTGTACTCCGCTAACAATCAACCGGATTCTATTGCTGGTATGTTGTACCCTGGTTATTATTTGCCTGAAAATAGAGGGCGAAGAATTGAGGAACTGTTAGAGGGTAAAGACGACTGGGACAAGGAAGCTGTGAGCGATATGATAACCGATAACACCTCGCCTGTAAATGTAGAAATAGTATCCCAATTGCTCAAAAAGGTGAATGTTGAGGATCTTAACGATAGTCATTTGCAAATTCTGGATAACCTTAAAGCTTGGAAAGGCGATTACCCTGTGGAAAGTATAGCTGCAACGGTATACCATAGATGGATGTATTTTATTTTAAAAAATACATTTAAGGACGAATTAGGGGAAACACTTTTTGAGGAGATTTTAAATACACACTTTATAAAACGGACCATAGCGCCCATAATAGGTAAAGAGAGCTCTATTTGGTGGGATAATACAAATACATCCGGTACCATTGAAAGTCAAAGCTATATTGTTACCATTTCTTTTAAGGAAGCAATGGAAGCTCTTGGTGATCAATTGAGCAAAGATACAACTGCATGGGTTTGGGGTAACGTGCATACCCTTGAACACGGGCATCCTATAGGTCAGGTTGAAGCGCTAAAATCTTTTTTTAATGTAGGTCCGTTTGCTATAAACGGAACTCGGGAGGTTATTAACAATACCTATTTTCCGTATACGGAAGACGGCATTAATAAAGTTAGTTCCGGGCCATCAACAAGAAGGGTCGTAGATTTTTCGGATGTGGAGAATAGTATGAGCATCCTGCCTACGGGACAATCGGGAAATCCTTTTAGTGAACATTATAAGGATCAGGCGGAAATGTATGCAAAGGGAGAGTTTCGTAAAATGATGCTCAATAAAGAGGAGATACTTTCCACATCAAAGTCTCAACTTATATTAACGCCAAAGAATTAACTTGAATAAAAGCCAACTATAGAATTTAAATAGATAAAGATTATGCTCACCAAAGTTTTTGGAAGTGCCGTTTTTGGCGTAGATGCAACAACTATCACGGTAGAAGTCAATGTAGATAAAGGCGTTGGGTACCACTTGGTAGGGTTGCCGGATAATGCAATAAAGGAAAGCAACTACCGTATTGCGGCAGCACTATTGAACAATGGCTATAAAATTCCCGGCAAGAAAATAACGTTGAATTTAGCTCCGGCAGACCTTAGAAAGGAAGGTTCTGCGTATGACTTGACTTTGGCTATAGGAATTCTAACCGCTTCGGGACAGATTAAGTCGGATAATGTAGAAAAGTACATTATCATGGGCGAACTTTCTCTAGACGGTAGTCTTCACCCTATAAAGGGAGCATTGCCCATAGCCATAAAGGCGCAAGAAGAGGGTTTTGAAGGTTTTATTCTACCTAAGGAAAACGCCAAGGAAGCGGCTATTGTTTCTGATTTAAAAGTTTTTGGAGTTGATAACATATCGGAAGTAATAGAATATTTTGACAACGGAACACCGTTAGAGCAGACCATCATTAATACTCGCGAAGAATTCTATAAAACCCTTGATTTTCCGGAGTTTGATTTTGCCGATGTAAAAGGTCAGGAAAGCATCAAGCGGTCCATGGAAATTGCGGCGGCAGGTGGGCATAATATTATTTTAGTAGGTCCTCCAGGCGCGGGAAAAACGATGCTTGCGAAGCGATTACCTTCTATTTTGCCACCTATGACCTTGCATGAGGCACTTGAAACTACCAAGATTCATAGTGTTGTAGGTAAGATAAAGAATATGGGGTTGATGAGCCAGCGTCCGTTCAGAAACCCACATCACACAATAAGTTCAGCAGCATTAGTTGGAGGGGGAAGTTACCCACAACCGGGAGAAATTTCATTATCGCACAACGGAGTACTGTTTTTAGATGAGTTGCCAGAGTTTGAACGTAGGGTGTTAGAGGTAATGCGCCAGCCCATGGAAGACCGTGAGGTTACTATTGCCAGAGCACGTTTTACGGTTACCTATCCAAGCAGTTTTATGCTGGTGGCAAGTATGAACCCTAGTCCGGGCGGATACTTTAATGACCCGGATGCACCCGTAACTTCGTCTCCCGCTGAAATGCAGCGCTATTTAAGTAAGATATCCGGGCCTTTATTGGATCGTATAGATATTCATATTGAAGTTACACCGGTTCCTTTTGATAAATTGTCAGAAGATAGAAAAGGGGAAAGCAGTGTGGAAATCCGGAAACGGGTAACTGCTGCAAGAGAAGTGCAGACCAAACGCTTTGCCGAATTACCTAATGTGCATTACAATGCCCAAATGAACACCAAACAGATTCGGGAATTTTGTAGATTGGATGAAGCTTCTAAGGAACTGCTCAAGAATGCTATGGAGCGCTTGAATCTTTCAGCAAGGGCCTATGACCGTATTTTGAAGGTTGGGCGTACTATTGCTGATTTAGAAGGTGTAGACGCTGTAAATGGCACTCATATAGCGGAAGCTATTCAATATCGTAGCCTGGATAGAGAGGGTTGGTTAGGGTAATTTGGTTAGACTGCGTACAAATAAAGAAAAAGCTCCTATCTGTAAACAGAGTAGGAGCTAGATAATCTAAGCTTGAATTTTAAGGGACTCCTAGAACGGGTGATTTTTGTATAGGAAAATCGCCATTACGATTATAAAAATTACATTGAATGCAACATAGGCGTAAGTGAGTTTGTCTCTTGTCTTCATAGAATATTTATCTGTTGTTCCTTCACAAAAATAAAAGTATACACGGATAATAGAACAAAGAAAAACCCCACAATTTTTGGGTTATTTTTTACAAATAGTTGAGGTATTTGGTTATTGAGTTGAGTTTAATACCTCGTAGCCTATGACTAATGCTATTGCATATGGGTTCTTACAGGTACTTATGTCACTGTTGTGTAAAAGATGACATACAAAGACCATAAAAAACAAAAAGCGCAGAAAGCATAAACAAGGTAATCATTAAGAGTAGTTTTTTCTTTCATAAGAATTGGGTTTGTATATAAAACGTTTTTATGGGCTAGTGACACCTTTATCAATCGGGCAAAGGGGATTAAATTCGATTGAAAACATGAATGTCGGTAAGTGGTATTTATAGCTCCACAAACGGAATAAATGTAAAAACACCTTATCCTTTTTTTTAAGCAATACAACCTAAGGTTTGAGCTCTAATTGATAGTTTGTGTTCTTTGTTTTTTGGAATAAATCTAGATAGAAAAGAGAAATGATATAATGAGCCCTTTGGAACAGTAGATGTTTCTGTCTAGGGGCTTGTAGTTAGTTCAGATAAGTTCTTCAGACAAGTTAAGAAGAGGTGTTTAAATAGGCTGGTGTTCAATTTTGAAAACGAGTAAATAGAGAAAGAGTGGTGTTGAGTAAGAAGTTGTATATATATGCTATTACAATTGAAGCTCTCCGTTGCCGTGACCTTCTTTTCCTTTGTTGTTGGCAAATACGTCCTTTAAAATGTAAGCAATAATTATAGTTATTCCTACAGCTAGAAGCGGAATGGCATAGGATTCGTTTAACATATTCAAAAGACTTCCGGCTATAATGGCAAGAGCTCCAACTACCATGGCTAAATTCCACAGTACACGGGCCATATTGTTTTTTTGTCTGCGGTCCTCGTCCAGAAAATAGGCAGTTCCTTCCATAATAAACCAAGTAATGAAAGAGATAGCAATTAGTATTTGAAAGAGTAGGGTAAACGGTAGGTCAACTATCCGGAAAAGCCCATTAAGTGCCCAACTGGTTACCATTACCATTTTAACGATATCAATAAACAGTTTGGTTTCCTTTTTCCAAAAACGTATAGTATATAGGATAAGAATGGCTGTAAATGCCAAGAAGATAGTTTCTGACGCGTACGGCCAATGAAAAATGCGAGATAGCATGCCCAACAACAAAATTGCGATTGAAATTCTCAATGGAGTCTTTAAAATCTTTGTATTATTTGACATGGCAATAGGTTTTAAGTTTATATCGCTTTGATATGTACACGCAAGCCTTCCATTATCCCTAGAATATTTGTAACGGTTTCTTTAAGATAATATTTTATAAGTACATGGGGTATTCGTATGGTGGTAAAGCCATTTTTAAACGAATGCATGGCTTCTTCCAAGTCGTTAATGGCTTGTTCATGGGTCATCATATGATATTCCGTATCTATTTCAATATTGAGTTTTACTCTAGATATGGCAATATCTATTGATTTTGAACCGTCCCACCATTCTAACATAGAAGGCACTCCGGCTTCTTTTAATCCATAGTATAGTTGTATGGCTTCACGAGGGGTATCGTTAAGTTCTACTAGTTTTATCATTCTTGGTCTATGTTCACTACACAATTCAACACCAAGAAGGTCCATTGAGTGTTTGTGATCTGTATAACCAAGTTTTCTATTACATTCTAAACAATTCATTTCAGTAGGTCAATTAGGCCCCGATTAAAATGAGGGGGAAGTTCGATTTGGGATAATAATAACCCGTAATTTTTCTGGATATTATGTAGACTCGATATACGGCACCCTAGTTTTAGATGAACTGCAATTTTTTAGATAAACGGCATTAAAAAATGTTAAAACTGTGGTGAAATGAGGGGTTGCGAAAGAAGTGTTGGTAATTGTTTAGTGCGTTAATAGAAGGTCGTTTCTGACAGGAAGTCTTAAAGTTTATCAGTATTTTCGAAATTAGAAATTCCAAAATGGCAAATACTTATATTGATTTAAATTCTGATGTGGGCGAAGGTGTTGGTAATGAAAATGAGCTGTTGCCTCTATTGTCTTCCTGTAATATTGCATGTGGAGGTCATACGGGGGATAAGGAGACTATGACTGAAGTAGTACGGCTGGCTAAAGCACATAATGTGGCTATTGGGGCTCATCCCTCATATCCGGACAAGTCTAATTTTGGGCGGTCTTCCATGAAAATGGATGCCAAAGCACTTATGGAGAGCATAAAGTTTCAGGTACAAAGTTTGGTTGAGATTATAAAAACGGAGGATGCAAGACTAAGTCACATTAAGCCTCATGGAGCACTTTATAATGACATAGCAAAAGATGGCTCCTTGGCACTTTGTTTTTTAAAATCGATTGAAAAATATAAAGGTGAGGTGTCTGTTTATGCGCCATATGGTTCGGCAATCGCAAAAGAGGCTGTGGAGTTAGGTTTTAAGATAAAGTACGAAGCGTTTGCAGACCGTAACTATGAACCAGATTTAAGTTTGGTTTCCAGGCAAAAACCAAATGCGCTAATAATTGATAAAGAAAAAGTTTTAGCACATGTGGTTAAAATAGCAAAGTTCAATAGAGTGAGAACTATGGGAGAAACTGAACCATCAATTTTGGCAGATACTTTTTGTATTCACGGAGATACTCCATCGGCATTAGAAATAGTATTGTATCTTACTAAAGAATTACCCAACCATAATATTTATTTAAAAAGTGAATAAGTACTCCATTTCAATACGGCCCTTTGGTATCCATGCAATCTTGTTAGAGTGGCCTGTTAGGGTAGATGTTACTATTCTTGAAGATATACTTCAATTTACCCAATACCTTAAAGAGTGTTGCTTAAAGGATAAGGATTGGGAAATAGTACCGGCCTATAACTCAGTAGCCCTTATCTATAGAAAAGAACCTATAGATTTTGTTGAGTTAAAAACCAAACTGCTTAATTGGTACAAAGAAGATATTAAAGCAGTAGCGCGCGAACAGGTTTTATGGCGCCTTCCCGTCTGTTATGATAAAGATTTTGGTATTGATTTAAAGGAAATTTCTCAAAAATCCGGTCTGTCCGTTACGGAAATAGTGAGCCTTCATACATCTCATGTCTATACTGTTTTCGGAATTGGTTTTCTTCCTGGGTTCACATATTTAGGGGGGCTTCCTCAGGTTTTGGAGTTTAACAGAAGGCCTCAACCACGTTCAAAGGTTGTAAAGGGGTCCGTAGGTCTAGCGGGTAAACAAACAGGAATTTATCCTCAAGATTCACCGGGAGGTTGGAATATTGTGGGGAACTGCCCTGTGCCTATGTTCGATCCCAAGGCGGAAGAACCTTGTTTTGTAAGTGTGGGTGACCAGGTTCAATTCTATGAAATAACAAAGGCCGAATATGATTTGCATAAGATAGAAAACGAAGTAGGCATTTATAAACTTGAAAAAATTATAGTAAATGCTTAAGATTCTCAAATCAGGACTTTTTACTACGGTCCAAGATAGCGGTAGATATGGGTATTTGAACAAGGGAGTGCCCGTGGCGGGTTATATGGATGCATTTTCGGCCAGAAAGGTGAATCAGCTTTTGGATAATGAAGATGATGCTGCCGTATTGGAAATAACCATGACCGGACCTACTTTGTTGTTTGAAAAAGAAACCTATGTTAGTATGGGGGGAGCTTTGCTTTCGGCAACTTTAAATAATGAACCCGTAGGTAATTACGAGGTGTTGAAAGTGAATAAAGGTGATATTCTTTCTTACGGAAAACTCGAAAAAGGTTTTCGTAGCTACCTTGCCGTAAAAGAGGGCTTTAAAACGCCGGTGGTTTTAGGTAGTCGGTCGCTCTTTTCCTCGGTAACCCAAAAGAATCATTTTGTAGATGGGGATGAGGTGGAATATGACGCCTGTTCTCATTTTGAACCTAGGATAAGTAAGTTAAAGGTGGATTCTTTTCTAAGCGAAACGGATTTAAAGGTTACCCGAGGGCCTGAGTATGAAAGCCTTTCGGATAGACAATTAGAAATGTTGTTTGCGAAAAAGTTTAGCATATCCAACGAAAATAATAGAATGGCTTATCAGCTAGAGGAAAAAATTGAAGGCATTCAGAATTCAATGATTACATCGGCCACGCTTCCCGGAACGGTTCAGTTAACACCGTCCGGTAAACTCATATTGTTAATGAAAGATGGGCAGACTACTGGGGGGTACCCTCGTGTACTGCAGCTCTCAGACAAAGCCCTGTCAATACTGGCGCAAAAAAAATATGGAGACGAAATTCAGTTTAAATTAAATTCATAAATAAAAGGGGGTATTTCTGCGAATAATTTATTGTTAAACCCTATCTTTTTGATTAATATTGTTCTAATGAAAACAAACACACATACAATTGTTGTCGTAAACGTCATTCTCGTAAGGGGGTGATGCAGTTTTTCATTGTTTAGAAAGGCCTGTATCCAATTGATTCGATACAGGCCTTTTTTTGTTATTGAAGCCCTGGTATTGTGAAAACCGTTGATAAGAGGCAGATTTAATGATGTATTTTGATGAATTAATGTGAATTGAATATGATAAAATATATTGGTTAAAAATCTGTTAATCAACATTTTATATATTTTTTTTAACTATTGGATTTAGATACGAAAGACACACGGCAAATACCAAAATAAAGAAAACAATACCTTTGAATGTAAAGAGTACATATTGTAAACTGAACAACCAATTATATAGCGCTTAATGGAACTGAATAAATACAGTAAAAACGTAACACAAGATTCAACACAACCAGCTGCACAAGCAATGCTTTATGCAATAGGTTTTAAAGATGAAGATTTTAGCAAACCATTAATTGGTATCGCAAGTACCGGTTACGAGGGCAACCCTTGTAATATGCACTTGAACGATTTGGCCAAGTTGGTAAAAGAGGGTGTCAATTCAAAAGAAACGGTTGGCCTTATTTTTAATACTATTGGAGTTAGTGATGGTATTTCAATGGGAACTCCGGGTATGCGTTTTTCACTTCCATCAAGAGATATCATTGCAGATTCTATGGAGACCGTTGTTCAGGGTATGTCCTATGATGGTCTTGTTACCGTAGTAGGTTGCGATAAAAACATGCCTGGTGCGTTAATGGCTATGTTGCGTTTAAATCGCCCTTCAATTTTGGTGTACGGTGGTACCATAGCTTCAGGATGTCATAACAGTAAGAAATTAGATATCGTTTCCGCTTTTGAGGCATGGGGCGAGAAAGTTGCGGGTACTATGGAAGAGCCCGAATATAGAAGTATCATTAAAAAATCCATTCCTGGGGCGGGCGCCTGTGGTGGTATGTATACCGCTAATACTATGGCTTCTGCAATAGAGGCCTTGGGTATGTCCTTGCCTTACAATTCTTCAAACCCTGCTATTAGCAGTAATAAAGAAGAGGAGTGTATTGCTGCTGGTAAGCAAATGCGCATTCTTATAGAAAAGGATATTAAACCTTTGGATATCGTTACACGTAAATCCCTAGAAAATGCTATCCGTTTAGTTACTATAATGGGTGGGTCTACCAACGCTGTATTGCATTTCTTGGCAATAGCAAGAGCTGCGGATATAGATTTTACGCTTCAGGATTTCCAACATATTAGTGACACTACTCCGTTTATAGCAGATTTAAAACCAAGTGGTAAATACTTAATGGAAGATGTTCATAGAGTAGGTGGTATACCTGCTGTTTTAAAATATCTTTTGAAAAATGGATTACTTCACGGGGACTGTATGACCGTAACGGGAAAAACTTTGGCGGAGAACCTAGAGGAAGTTCCAGATTTGGAAGAAGGGCAAGATGTAATTATGCCTTTGGATAACCCTATTAAGGCTACGGGGCATTTGCGTATGTTGTACGGAAACCTTGCTAAAAATGGTTCTGTAGCAAAAATAACTGGTAAGGAGGGTTTACTCTTTAAAGGAACGGCTAAAGTTTTTAATGGGGAATATGCCGCTAATGACGGTATTCGTACTGGTTATGTCAAAAAAGGAGATGTTGTGGTTATTCGTTATGAAGGTCCAAAGGGTGGTCCTGGTATGCCGGAAATGCTTAAGCCTACGGCTGCTATTATGGGAGCGGGTCTTGGTAAAGATGTAGCTCTTATTACAGATGGACGTTTCTCCGGGGGTACACACGGTTTTGTGGTTGGGCATATTTCGCCTGAAGCACAAGAAGGAGGTAACATTGCCTTAATAGAAGATGGTGATATTATTACGATTGACGCGGAGACCAATTCAATTAATGTTGAGGTTTCGGATGAGGAATTGGCAAAGCGTAAAGAATCTTGGGTAGAACCTGAGTTGAAGTTTAAAAAAGGAGTATTGTATAAATATGCACGATCTGTGTCATCTGCTGCGCAAGGTTGCGTAACTGATGAGTTTTAATGAACATGAAAGGGTTTCTTGAAAATGTGATGAGAAACCAAGAGCAGAGAGGTCTCTGCAAATTAGCTATTATAAGGAATGAAGACCTATGGAAACAGTTAAAATAAAAACCGAAGTGAACCCAAAGAAAACAAAGCTTAAGATTAGTGGTGCAGAAGCCATTATACATTGTTTGTTGGCTGAAGGAGTGGATTTGCTATATGGTTACCCAGGTGGTGCCATTATGCCCGTTTATGATGAATTATACAAGTTTCAGGATAAACTTACCCATATATTAACCCGTCATGAACAAGGTGCTACGCATGCGGCACAGGGGTATGCTAGGGTTTCCGGTAGAGTGGGTGTGGCTATGGCTACGTCCGGACCTGGGGCTACAAACCTTGTTACGGGATTGGCCGATGCTCAGATAGATTCTACACCAATGGTGTGTATTACGGGGCAGGTTACCCGTCATTTGTTGGGGTCGGATGCTTTTCAGGAGACTGATATTATCGGTATTTCTACACCGGTTACAAAATGGAATTACCAGATAACCGAAGCTTCTGAAATTCCTGAAATAATGGCTAAGGCATTTTACATTGCCAGGTCGGGTAGACCGGGTCCGGTGTTGGTTGATATTACCAAAAATGCACAGATTGATGAGTTTGAATTTAGTTATGAAAAGTGCACTGCTGTACGTAGTTACAACCCTGAACCTAAACCAAAAGTTGAATCTATAGAAGCTGCGGCCCAACTTATAAATAACGCTAAAAAACCGCTTATTGTTTGGGGTCAAGGTGTTATTTTGGGTAAAGCCGAAGAAGAGTTGAAAGCTTTGGTTGAAAAGTCCGGCGTGCCGGCAGCATGGACCATAATGGGGGCTTCGGCCATGGATAATGAGCACCCCCTAAATGTGGGTATGGTGGGTATGCATGGTAACTATGCACCCAATATGTTAACGAACGAATGTGATGTTCTCATTGCCATAGGTATGCGTTTTGATGATCGTGTAACTGGTAATCTGGATACTTACGCCAAACAGGCCAAAGTAATTCACTTTGAAATTGATAAAGCTGAGATAAACAAGAACGTTCATGCAGATGTGGCGGTTTTGGGGAATTCAAAAGAAACTTTGGGTCTATTGTTGCCCTTGATCAAGGAGAACAAGCATGAAGCTTGGCGCAATGAGTTTGAGAAATTGTATAAAATTGAATTTGATCAGGTAATCAAAAACGATATTCACCCTACTAAAGAAGGGTTGACTATGGGTGAGGTTATTGAGCAAATAAATGTAGAATCTGAGCAGAAAGCTGTAATCGTAACAGATGTAGGGCAACATCAAATGATTGGTTGTCGCTATGCGAAGTTTAAACAGACTAAAAGTAACATTACTTCAGGTGGGTTAGGAACCATGGGTTTTGCCCTTCCAGCGGCAATTGGTGCTAAAATGGGAGCTATGGAGCGTGAGGTGGTCGCTATCATTGGTGATGGTGGCTATCAAATGACCATTCAGGAGCTTGGCGTGATCTTTCAGCATAACGTACCTGTAAAAATAGTGGTATTGAACAATGATCACTTGGGTATGGTACGCCAGTGGCAAGAACTTTTCTTTGATAGGAGATATGCTTCAACTATTATGACCAATCCGGATTTTGTTAAGATTGCCGAAGGTTATAGTATAGAGGCTAAAAGAGTAAGCACCCGAGAGGAACTTACAACTGCCGTTAAGGAAATGATTGCTTCTAAAGGACCATATTTCTTAGAAGTAAAAGTAGAGAAAGAAGACAATGTATTCCCTATGATCCCTTCTGGGGCATCAGTTTCTGAGGTTCGTTTAAAATAACCGATTGATAATAGGCGAACACGTAACATTTATAAGCGAAAGAAGTGATAGATTCCAATATACAGGATAAACCTGCAATCCATCAGAAAATCGAACAAAAGTCAGAAGAAATTGGTTTTACCATGCCTTCGGATTTGTACATAGGTACATTGTTAAAAACGCTGGTATCCTCTAAGCCAAAAGGAAGCTTTTTGGAATTGGGTACGGGAATAGGGTTGAGTCTATCTTGGATGGTAGATGGTATGGATGCTGAGTCTAAATTAATTTCGGTAGATAATGACCCAAAGTTGATCTCTATTGTCAAAGACTATTTTGAGTCTGATAAAAGAGTTCAATTGTGTTGTGAAGACGGTTCGGAATGGATAAAAAACTATACGGGTGAAAAATTCGATTTAGTCTTTGCCGATGCGTGGCCGGGAAAATACAGCGAAATTGATGAAGTTTTAGATTTGGTAAAAGTGGGTGGTTTTTATGTAATCGATGATATGACCGCTCAACCCAATTGGCCAGAAGGACATGAGGATAATGTGGAGCGTTTATTGGCTTATTTGGAAAATAGAAAAGACTTTACACTTACCAAATTAAACTGGTCTACAGGGTTGGTTCTTGCGGTAAGAATGAGTTAGTTAAAGTGTTTGTGAGTGAAAATAATGGGTTGTTCTAAAAGAAAATCCGCTCTCAAGTGCAGTTGAGAGGTTAAAAAAATACAATGTTAGTTATCGGCTGCGCTCGATAAAACCCTATTAAATTGAACAATGGAAAAACAATGGTTTACCATATCGGTATATTCGGAAAACAATGTGGGTTTACTGAATAGAATTTCTGGTATATTCTTAAAGAGACACATTAATATAGAGAGCTTAAATGTTTCAAAATCAGAAATAGAAGGTGTTTCTAAGTTTACGATAGTTGTGCATACTACCGAGAAGTGGACGCGTAACATCGTAGGGCAAATAGAGAAACAGATAGAGGTAATAAAGGCCTTTTATCATACAGATGAGGAAACCATTTATCAAGAATCGGTTCTATTCAAGATTGCTTCTAATCTACTTTTTGATGAAAGACAGATTCAGAATATTATAAAAGACAACAATTCGCAGATCGTTACGGTTGCCAGGGACTTTTTTGTAATTGCAAAATCGGGCAGGAGAAACGAAATCAATGAAATGTACGATCAACTGAAGCCCTTTGGTATTATGCAGTTTGTACGTTCTGGGCGTATTTCAGTTTCTAAAGAAGAAATGCAGATTACCGCTTTGCTAAAAGAATTTTATCAAGACTAATAACTAAATAAAAATCAATAATTAATTTAATAAAGGATTCAGGTCCAAAGTTATACTGGTATAACTTTGGACGGAATTTGAAAAACACGATTGAAAAATGGCAAATTACTTTAATACATTATCATTAAGAGATCAACTGACGCAATTGGGCAAGTGTAGGTTCATGGATGCTTCAGAATTCGCAGATGGTGTATCAGCTTTAAAAGGAAAAAAAATAGTTATTGTTGGTTGTGGAGCCCAAGGTTTGAACCAAGGTCTAAATATGCGCGATTCAGGTTTGGATATCGCTTATACCTTGCGTGATGCTGCAATTAAAGAAAAAAGACAATCCTTTTTAAACGCTAGCGAAAACGGATTTACCGTTGGTACTTACCAAGAATTGATTCCTAGTGCCGATGTGGTTATCAACCTAACTCCGGATAAGCAGCATACTGCTGTGGTTGGTGCAGTAATGCCATTAATGAAAAAGGGAGCTACGTTATCCTATTCTCACGGTTTTAACATTGTTGAAGAAGGTACTCAGGTTCGTGAGGATCTTACTGTAATAATGGTAGCGCCAAAGAGTCCAGGTTCTGAGGTGCGTGAAGAATATAAAAGAGGTTTTGGTGTACCTACTTTAATTGCCGTTCATCCAGAGAATGACCCAGAGGGTAAAGGTTTGGAGCAAGCTAAAGCATATGCCGCAGGTACAGGTGGACATAGAGCTGGTGTTCTTGAGTCTTCTTTTGTAGCGGAAGTAAAGTCGGATTTAATGGGTGAGCAAACTATCCTTTGTGGATTGTTGCAAACAGGAAGTATCCTTTGTTTCGATAAAATGATCGAGAAAGGTATAGATGCTGGTTACGCTTCTAAATTGATTCAATACGGATGGGAAACCATTACCGAAGGAATGAAATATGGTGGTATTACCAACATGATGGACCGTTTGTCCAATCCTGCAAAAATTAAGGCTTTTGAACTTTCGGAAGAATTAAAAGATATCATGCGTCCACTTTTCCAAAAACATATGGACGATATTATGACCGGTCATTTCTCTAAAACCATGATGGAAGACTGGGCCAATGACGATAAAAACTTATTGACTTGGCGTGCAGCAACAGGTGAAACTGCTTTTGAAAAAACTCCTGCAGGTGATGATAACATCTCTGAACAAGAGTTTTATGATAACGGTGTGTTAATGGTAGCTATGGTTAGAGCTGGCGTTGAGTTGGCTTTTGAAAGTATGACGGAATCTGGAATAATTGGTGAGTCTGCTTATTATGAGTCATTGCATGAAACTCCGTTAATTGCCAACACAATCGCAAGAAAGAAATTATTTGAAATGAACCGAGTGATTTCAGATACGGCCGAGTACGGTTGTTATTTGTTCGATCATGCGTGTAAACCATTATTGACCGATTTCATGAAGAAAATAGATACGGACGTAATTGGTAAGGCATATGCCGGTGACAAAGGTAACGGTGTAGATAACGCAAAATTAATTACGGTTAACAAGGTACTTCGTGATCACCCGGTAGAAATTGTAGGAGCAAGACTTCGTGCCTCTATGACGGCTATGAAGCCTATTGTATAATTAATAGAACAACCCTGTCCGGTTATTTTATCTTCCTTATTATGAGGAATTAAAATTCTAGACAGGGTTTTTTAATATGACCTATTTTCCAAATATATCTGATGTAAGAAGGGCGGCAGAAACTATTGCCCAAGTGGCCACGGTTACGCCTTTAATGTCCAGCATACGCCTATCCAAAATGTATGATGCCAATGTTCTACTCAAAAGAGAAGATTTGCACAGGGTACGTTCGTATAAAATTCGTGGAGCGTTCAATAAGATAAGTTCGCTTTCGGAAAAGGAAAGACAAAACGGGATTGTTTGTGCCAGTGCTGGAAACCATGCGCAGGGAGTAGCTTTTGCATGCAATCACTTAAAGATTCAGGGTACGGTATATATGCCATCCGTAACTCCTAAACAAAAGATTGAACAAACCAAAATGTTTGGTGGTGAGTGGGTAACGGTCGTGTTGGAAGGAGATACTTTTGATGATTCTTCCAAGAGCGCTAAAACGTTCTGCGAAAACAATTCAAAAACGTTCATTCATCCTTTTGATGACCCTAAGGTAATAGAGGGGCAAGGTACTGTAGGTTTGGAATTATTGGAACAATCCAAAGAGCCGATAGACTATATTTTTGCTGCAATAGGTGGTGGTGGACTGGCCTCAGGATTAATAGGTGTTTTTAAAGAACTATCTCCCAATACCAAAATTATCGGGGTAGAACCGGAAGGGGCGCCCTCTATGAAAACTTCCATAGAAAACAATAAGAACACAGAGCTTTCTAAAATTGACAAGTTCATTGATGGTGCTGCAGTGCAGAAAGTGGGCGATCTTACTTTTGAAATCTGTAAGAACGGACTCCATAACATGGTTACCGTTGCAGAAGGAAAAGTATGCCAAACCATTCTAGACCTTTACAATAGGGATGCTATTGTGGTTGAGCCTGCAGGAGCTTTGACCATTGCTGCCTTAGATGGCTTTGCTGAAGAAATAAAAGGGAAAAATGTAGTTTGTATTCTTAGTGGAAGCAACAATGATATCACCAGAACTGCAGAAATCAAAGAGCGTGCACTACTTTATGGCCAGCTTAAGCATTATTTTATAGTTAGGTTTCCGCAAAGACCTGGTGCTTTAAAAGAATTTGTAGCTGAGATTTTAGGTCCGGACGATGATATTACCCATTTTGAGTATTCTAAAAAATCCAGTAGAGAAAATGCTCCAGCTATTGTAGGTATTGAATTGAAAAGTCGGGAAGACTTAAAACCATTGGTGCAGCGTATGAAAGCCAATAATTTTTATGGCGATTATCTAAATGATAAACCAGACCTTTTTCAATATTTGGTCTAGGGTTTCACAATTTGCGACTCTTTTATGAAAATCTGAAAAGCTAGGCTTATTTAAAATTTTCATAACCTTATCTAATTTGTTAATTATGTATTTTCGTTATAACTACTTTCTTAGAGGTAGTTTACATGACTATAATAAACCATTCCTAAAATGAAAGCAATACCCGAAGAATACCAAATAGACAATACAATAGACCAAAGAAAGTATTTGGTAAATGGCGAACTAAAAACGTGGTCCGGTAATACTACCGAAGTATACTCAACTATATCATCTACAGAAGAATACAAGCCTACATTATTGGGTACTATTCCAGATATGGGGGAACCGGAAGCAATCGAGGCTTTGGACGGGGCCATGAAAGCTTTTAGTAGAGGACAAGGAGTATGGCCAACTATGCATGTAAAGGACCGTATTGAGTGCATGGAAAATTTCGTGCGCCAAATGAAGACTAAGAGGGAAATCATTGTAAAACTTCTGATGTGGGAAATTGGGAAATCTTTACCTGATAGTCAAAAAGAGTTTGATCGTACCGTAGACTATATAAACGATACTATAGAAGAATACAAGCAGTTAGACCGTAACTCCGCTAAGTTTCAAAAGCAAGATGGAGTTTATGCTCATATAAAAAGAGGTCCGTTGGGTGTTGTATTGTGTTTAGGACCTTACAACTATCCTTTAAACGAAACCTTTGCTTTACTTATTCCCGCTATAATCATGGGGAATACCACTATTTTTAAACCCGCAAAACATGGGGTCTTGTTGATTACACCATTGTTGGAAGCTTTTCAATCTTCCTTTCCAAAAGGGGTGGTGAATATTATTTTTGGTAGAGGTAGAGCAGTGGCGGCACCTATCATGCAAACGGGAAAAGTAGATGTCCTTGCGCTTATAGGGAATAGTAAATCTGCCAATGCATTACAGGAACAACATCCTAAGAGTAACAGACTTCGGTTGGTTTTAGGGTTAGAGGCTAAGAATCCGGCAATTATTCTGCCCGATGCAGATTTAGATTTAACTATTGATGAATGTATTGCAGGCACCTTATCCTTTAACGGGCAGCGTTGTACGGCACTTAAAGTAATATATGTACACGAAGATATAAGGGAGGAGTTTTTAAAACGTTATGGCAAACGGGTAGATGCTTTAAAATTTGGAAACCCATGGGACAATGGGGTGAAGCTGACCCCTTTACCAGAGCCTGGAAAACCGGATTATATTCAAGAGTTGATAGACGACGCTGTTACCAAAGGAGCAAAAATAAAGAACAAAAAAGGAGGCCAGCGGTTTGATAATTATATATGGCCAGCAGTTTTATACCCAGTTACAAAGGATATGAGGGTGTATCAAGAAGAGCAGTTTGGTCCTATTGTACCGGTACTTTCTTTCTCGGATATTGAAGAACCATTAAATGATATGGCCGAAAGCAACTACGGTCAACAGGTGAGTTTATTCGGGAAAGATGTATACGCGCTTTCGCCACTTATAGACACTTTGGTGAACTTGGTATGTCGTGTAAATTTGAATAGTTCTTGCCAGCGTGGGCCGGATATGTATCCGTTTACCGGAAGAAAAGACTCAGCTCAAGCTACTTTGAGCGTTCATGATGCTTTGCGTTCATTTTCAATTAGAACGTTTGTGGCCTTCAAGGATAACGACCTAAACAATGAGACTATTCAGCAGTTATTGGAAGCAAAACTATCCAACTTTGTTAGTACGGATTATATATTGTAGTTATTTAGCTTGAAAAGCTACTTCATGTTTTTTAAAAATAAGAAGAATTCGTTGCAATGGTTATGAAAATTCTTTTCTGATCATTGCTTCACATATATGAAAGCATTTTCAAAACTTGTTTGTTGTGTATTGGTCTCGTAATCACTTTCGATATCAGTCAAATAGGATGCTCCTTTTATTTTCAAAAGAGTAGAAGAAAATATCATTGAATTGATATTTAGGTCAGGGTGGGAATCCATAATATCATCGGGTAATTTTTTAAAGTTAATATTTGATTCTGAACTTGAATCTGAATGCACGGTCCATAAGGTGTTAGAGTTGGTATTCTGGTCTAAGTCAGAAGTCCAAAAGTTGGTCTTTGAAACGTATTCGGTAGTGGTAGCGAAACTAAAGTTATATATAGATGAATCGTCATATGTAATGATCGGTTTGGCCGGAATTTCCAATACATCAGTTTTTGGGCCTTTCTTCTGATAGCTGTATGTATAGTCTCCTAAGTCTAAACTGATGCCAACATCGTAAGTTGCGTATTGATCAAGATATCCTATTTTGATAAAATCCAGTCCTTTAAACCAATAAGCACTATTAAAATAATGACTTAAAGTAAATAAACTTTGAGTTGTTTCATTTTCATCTTTTAACATATATACTGCCGGATCTGATTTGGTGATCGTGGGTAGTTCAATATTTAAATAATCATCAAAATCGTTAAAATCTGAATAATCTAAATGAAGAGTCTCTTGGTCTTGAATATGTTCTAGTTCTATGTATTTTAACGATTGGTTCTCATCTAGAATGATTAATATGTAATGGTCTTGCTCATGTAAATTAGTATTTTTTATGTGTAATTTCCAGTGTGTGGGTTGCAGGTCTGATGTTGTTATTTCAGAAATTGCGTTACTTATGACATTTATGCCAGAAAGGTAGTGTCTATGAATATTAGGTAAATTTTCTACGATAATATCAAATGTTCCTACTTTTGGGTTAGGTGTTAATGGTAGCTTGCTTAAAACAGATTTTTTAAAATTCCAAGTACTGTTTTTAGGGATACCGGTATGGCTTTCTAAACGATATTCTTTGGTTAAATCGGTAGAAGTCACAACATTTAATGTAGTAATATGTATGATATCGGTAACCTCTTTTTGCAATGCCTCAAAAGTTAGGGTTATTCCGTTTGCAAAGCTTTTATGAGCTAACAATTCTCCATTTTCATCATGAATTACGATCCAATTATCAATTGAATCTTCGCTGAGCCAATTTGGAGCAACATTCAAAGTAAAATAGGTCTCAGTAACTTGCTCCGGAGCCTCTGGTTCTTCTTCTATGTTAATATTTTGTTGATTTTCGGGAAGCATTTTCTCTTCGCTTTTAGAACAGCCGGCTAAAAACAAGGTGAACAGAAATAAACAGCATAGTCTTAGGTATATCATAGGGTTAGGTCTTATCAAGATTGAAAAAAGATAACAATTCTTCTATACTTTTATAAGTGCATTATAACTTTCAAAAATAGGTAATTGTAACGAAAAAATGAGGTGAGCATTAGCTTCATATTAAATCTTAACATAAAATCGATTCTTATAAGCTCAATTAGGTTAATATTGCAAACATATTGGATAAATGTGTAAAGTCATTTTCCATACAAGTGCTGTAATTTTGTATTAACAAATTAGACAAAGGTCCCATTAATTCATTTTAAGGATTAAGAGAGATTTAATTTGAACCTACAAATTGGAATATTATGAAAACAAACACAGCAAATAGAAAAGCGCTAATTTCATTAGCGATAGGAGGTTTTGGTATTGGATTGACCGAGTTTGTTATCATGGGGATTCTTCCCGATGTAGCAAAAGGTTTACATATAACTATTCCGGAAGCGGGTCACTCTATAGCCGCTTATGCTTTAGGCGTAGTAGTGGGAGCTCCATTATTGACGAAAATAGGGGCCAAGCTAAATTCACGAACAGTTCTTTTGTTATTAATGGCATGGTTTACCCTTTTCAACACGCTGTCCGGTTTTGCGGATAGTTATGGGACTTTATTGGTTACTAGATTCTTGTCCGGTTTACCACATGGTGCTTTCTTTGGAATTGGAGCCGTTGTAGCAGGTAAGTTGGTAAAGGCTGGTAAGTCTGCTCAAGCAATAGCTGTAATGTTCTCGGGGCTAACGATTGCCAATGTTATTGGAGTGCCAACAGGCACTTATATTGGACACCATTATGATTGGAGCATTTCTTTCTTTATGGTAGGTGTCGTTGGGTTTTTGGCGATATCGAGTGTATTTTTCTGGATGCCTAAAATTGCCCCTGAATTGCCTAAACCGCGTTCAAAGGACAATAAGGGATTGAGAAATACGGAACTTTGGGCGCTAATCGCCCTTACAACTATCGGTACAGGAGGATTTTTTGCTTGGTACAGCTATATAGCACCCTTGGTGACCGATGTAGCAGGATGGGGTGAAAATATGGTAAGCTATGCCATGATACTTGCTGGACTGGGCATGGTGGTTGGAAACTTTCTAGGGGCCAAAATGGCAGAATGGTTTGTTCCTCTAAAGGCGGTGGCCATTAGTTTAAGTTTTATGGTGCTACTTTTATTAATAAATGCTGTAGTGGCAACTAATCCAAATGTTTTACTGATTATGACTTTTTTAATTGGTCTTGCCTCTTTTACGGTATCTACACCCATACAAATGGCAATAATCAATACCTCAAAAGGAAACGAAATGTTGGGTTCCTCAATGAACCAAAGTGCCTTTAATATGGGAAATGCCTCGGGTGCTTACTTGGCCGGTTTGCCAATAGCCTATGGTTTTGGAGTAGTATATTCTGGAGTTGTTGGTGCTGTATTAGCGGGTATTGGAGTAGGTATGGCAGTTGCTATTCTGATATATAGAAGACAAAGGGCCAATAAATATCGAAAACTGGCTTATAATAGTTAGGCGAAGTATATAGTGTAGTCTAAAATATAAATTACATTATTGATGATAATAAAAAACCTCCCCAGTTAATCTGGAGAGGTTTTTTTGTAATATCGATTATAATCTACTTAAACGTTCTTGGCCAACCAATCACCAACTTCGCTTGTTTTGTACGATTTGGCGTCTTCGGATAGGTCTTCGGTTACGATGCCTTCGGCTAAAGATTTGTTTACTACACGACGGATATCCTCAGCTTCTTCCTGTAGACCGAAATCTTCAAATAGCATAGCTGCTGAAAGTACGGTTGCCAATGGGTTGGCGATATCCTTTCCTGCGGCTTGTGGGTAAGAACCGTGTATAGGCTCGTACAATTTTGTTTTTTCACCTA
Organism: Zobellia russellii; assembly: GCF_044597075.1. Lineage (NCBI taxonomy): Bacteria > Pseudomonadati > Bacteroidota > Flavobacteriia > Flavobacteriales > Flavobacteriaceae > Zobellia > Zobellia russellii. Next base: position 647,923 of record NZ_CP139000.1, read on the forward strand.
CGGAAGCAGAAGGCATTAATCCCATAGAACCTGAAATTACAGAAGCTTCATCCGTTAGGATATCTCCAAATAGGTTTTCAGTGATGATTACATCGTATCCTTTTGGCCATTGTACCAAACGCATGGCAACGGCATCCACAAATTCATAAGAAACTTCAACCTCAGGATAATCTTTTTCCATGGCCTGTACGGTTTCTCTCCATAAACGTGAAGATTCCAAAACGTTGGCTTTATCAACGCAACAAAGACGTTTAGACCGATTCATGGCCATTTCAAAACCTTTTTTTGCCAAACGCTGAATTTCGGCTCGAGTATAGGTCATGGTGTCAAAAGCTGTATTCCCATCATCTTTTCTTCCGCGTTCCCCAAAATATACACCACCTGTTAACTCACGAAGAATTATCAAATCGGTGCCTTCTATACGTTCGCGTTTTAAAGGCGACTTATCAATTAAAGAAGGGAATGTAAAAGTGGGACGTACATTGGCAAAAAGACCCAATTTTTGTCTCATTTTCAATAGACCTTGCTCAGGACGCACCTTAGCGGAAGGGTCATTATCAAATCTCGGGTGACCTATGGCTCCAAAAAGAACGGCATCTGCACTGGCACAAACTTCGTGGGTTTCATCTGGATAAGGCTCTCCAACAGCATCAATAGCAGCAGCACCTGTTAGTGCAGGTTTCCAGCTGATTTCGTGCTTATATTTTGTTGCGATAGCGTCGCAAACTTTTACGGCTTGGTCAATAACTTCGGGGCCGATACCATCTCCGGCCAATAGTGCAATGTTTAATTTCATTCTTTTTTAGCTTTACGCTACACGCCAATAGCTTTATTTAATATTATCTATTTGTTGGTGTGTAAGGTTAATTAAATTTTATTAATCAAATTATTTAAACTTCTCCTGATTCTATCAACCTTGTTATTAAGGTCTGAAAAAATTTGGTTTTCAATATATCCTAAATCCTGCGCTAGAACTGTAAAGTATTCCAATTCATTGGCCGAGCCTTGTGAAATTATAAGAAATCTTTTGAACTCAGCGTCTGATTCCCTTCCACATCCCTCTGCAATATTTGACGGAATTGAATACGCAGCTCTTCGCATTTGACTTACTATTCCATATATTTCATGTTTAGGGAAATCTTTGGTTAATTGATAGACCATTAAGGTTATTTCGTGGCCTAACTCCCAAACCTTATATTTTCTATAATCCCTCATTTTTTATTCAACTCTCAATTTTAATCATGCTATTAGCGTATGGCGATTAGCATGACTAAATAATATTAAGCATCTTTTCTGTTGCTTTGATTGCGGACACCGTTTGATCGGAATCCAAACCTCGAGTAATCAATTCTTTACTTCCATTCTGCCAAGTAATTATAGTCTCACACAAAGCATCGGAATTACTTCCTGGCGGAATCCTTACGGCATAATCGACTAAATTAGGCAATTCTATTTTTTTGGAAACGTATAGTTTTCGGAGAGCGTTCATAAAGGCATCATATTGCCCGTCTCCTTGTGCATGTGCCTCCAAAAGTTCTCCATTAATTTCTAAAGAAACGGTTGTAGACGGTCTTAAGCCCATCGCATGGGTAAGAACATACGATTTTATAAAAACTTTTTGTTGATGATTTCCGCTATCTAAAATATCGGAAATGATATATGGTAAATCGTCTTTGGTAACTTTTTCTTTTTTATCACCCAGCTCAATAATTCGTTGCGTAACCTTCTTTAGCTCCTCGTCATTTAAGGTGAGCCCAAGCTCCTGAAGGTTTTTTTGAATATTGGCTTTTCCAGACGTTTTTCCAAGAGCGTATTTGCGCTTTCTTCCAAACCTTTCGGGTAATAGGTCGTTAAAATAAAGGTTATTTTTACTGTCTCCATCCGCATGTATTCCAGCGGTCTGGGTAAATACATTATCACCAACGATTGGTTTGTTGTACGGTATGCCTACACCGGTGAATGCAGAAACAAGTTTACTTACTTTATATAATGAAGATTCGTTTACATTGATTTTAACATCCGTCAAAAAATCATTTATTACCGCTACGGCACTCGCCATAGGAGCATTTCCTGCTCGTTCGCCCATTCCGTTCACGGTAAGGTGTAGTCCGTGGCAACCAGCTTTGACCGCTTCCATAACATTTGCTACGCCAAGGTCATAATCATTATGACCATGAAAATCAAAATGTGTATTAGGGTAGCGTGCGACTATTTCCGAAATAAAATCAAATGTTTCCGTGTGTGTCAGAACACCTAAAGTATCCGGAAGTAGGATACGTTTAACCGGCTGTTGCGTAAGAAAATCCAAGTATTGAAAAACGTATTCTTTGGAAGTTCGCATACCATTACTCCAGTCTTCAAGATACACATTGGTGTCAATGTTATTTTCGGAAGCCAAGGCAATTGCCTTTTCAATATCGGAAAAATGTTCTTCCGGAGTTTTTTTGAGCTGATGGGTAAGGTGGTTCAATGAACCCTTGGTAAGCAAGTTTTGTACTTTAGCACCTGCCTTTTTCATCCAATCTATTGAAACACCACCGTCTACAAACGTAAGAACCTCTACCTTATCAATACAGTTTTCTGCCGAAGCCCATTCCGCTATTTGTTTAACGGACTCTAGTTCCCCATCGGAAACACGTGCCGAAGCTACTTCAATACGGTCTACTTTTAATTCGCCTAAAAGTAATTTGGCCAAGGTGAGTTTTTCGGAAACGGAAAAGGATACGCCAGAGGTTTGTTCGCCGTCGCGCAGCGTGGTATCCATAATTTCCAGTTTTCTTTTCATTTGCTCTAGGGTTTCTTTAGAACTGTATTTGTATTAAGGTGATGTTGTAGTAATTGGTGTAAAGGAAAAAACAACCTGCCGAAACTCCAATGGTCCGGCAGATTGCGGTAATCGTTTAACAGGTCTGCAATGGAAGGTTATAAAGGTCTATCCGCTGCAAATTCCTTGATTTCTTCCTGAATGTTCAAAAGGTAGTCAATGTCATCAAAACCGTTCAACATATTTGCCTTTTTGTAAGCGTTTATGTCAAAGCTTTCGGACTCTCCGCTGCCTTCTATGGTAATGGTTTGTTCCGGTAGGCTAACTTCAAAAGTTGCTTCTGGATTAGCTTCTATCGCCTTGAATATTTTATCAAGAAAGTCTGCGCTCACCTGAACGGGAAGCACGCCAATATTTAAACAGTTGTTTCTGAAGATATCTGCGAAGAAACTGGAAACCACACAACGGAACCCATAATCATAAACAGCCCAAGCAGCATGTTCACGAGAGGAACCTGAACCAAAGTTTTTTCCTCCAACTAAGATTTTACCACTGTAGGTAGGATTGTTAAGAACAAAATCCTTCTTTTCGGAACCATCGCCGTTATAACGCCAATCTCTAAAAAGATTATCGCCAAAACCTTTACGCTCGGTAGCTTTTAAGAATCTAGCCGGTATAATTTGATCGGTGTCCACGTTCTCTATAGGAAGTGGTACTGCCGATGATTTTAAAGTATTGAATTTATCGTATGCCATAATTTCAAATTGTAATTCTGATTTTAGATATAAATAAACTTAGGCGGTTTCAACTTCCAATAATTCCCTTGGATCGGTAACCTTTCCTGTAACAGCTGCCGCTGCTGCAACTAGCGGACTTGCCAATAGGGTTCTGGAACCTGGGCCTTGTCTTCCTTCAAAGTTTCTGTTAGAAGTACTTACCGCGTATTTCCCGGCAGGAACTTTATCGTCATTCATTGCCAAACAAGCGGAACAACCCGGTTCGCGAAGTTCAAAGCCGGCTTCGTTCAAAATGGCCAAAAGACCTTCGTCTTTAATTGCTTTTTCAACTTTATGAGAGCCAGGAACCAACCATGCCGTAACGTTAGGCGCTTTTGAGCGTCCTTTTACCAATGAGGTAAATAATCTAAAATCTTCAATTCTACCGTTGGTACAACTTCCCAAGAAAACAAAATCGATAGGTTTGCCCATCATACTATCGCCTTCATTGAAGTTCATATACTGCAACGATTTTTTATACGTAGCAACACCACCTTCTACAGCATCCGCTTGCGGAATACCATTAGAAATTCCGATGCCCATACCAGGGTTGGTACCATAGGTAATCATCGGTTCTATATCGGCAGCATTAAAAGTAATTTCTTTATCGAACTCAGCACCTTCTTCGGTAGGTAGGGATTTCCAATAAGCCATAGCTTTGTCCCATGCTTCACCGGTTGGTGTAAATTCTCTGCCCTTTACATATTCAAAAGTTTTTTCGTCCGGAGCGATCATTCCACCACGGGCACCCATTTCAATACTAAGGTTACAAACCGTCATACGGCCTTCCATGGTCATATCACGGAAAACTTGACCGGCATATTCTACAAAGTAACCTGTAGCACCAGAAGTCGTTAATTGTGAAATAATATAAAGTGCAACGTCTTTAGGTGTAACGCCTTTACCCAAGCTGCCTTCAACATTGATTCGCATGCTTTTTGGTTTGGTCTGCATGATACACTGAGAGGCCAAAACCATTTCTACTTCCGAAGTACCGATACCAAAGGCAATTGCCCCAAACGCACCGTGAGTAGATGTGTGAGAATCACCACAAACAATAGTAGCACCGGGTTGTGTAATACCATATTCCGGTCCTACAACATGAACGATACCGTTTTTTTCATGGCCAAGTCCCCAATATGAAATACCAAATTCATTGGAGTTTTCTTCTAGCATACGCAACTGATTTGCAGATAGAGGATCCTCTACAGGCAAATGTTGGTTAATGGTAGGGGTGTTATGGTCTGCCGTAGCAAACGTCTTTTCAGGATACATCACTGGAATGCCCCTAGATTTTATACCTAAAAAAGCAACGGGACTTGTTACTTCGTGCACCATGTGGCGGTCTATGAAGAGCACATCTGGTCCATTTTCTATGTGTTGTACCACATGTGAATCCCAAACTTTATCGAATAATGTCTTTTTTGTATTCATTTTATTTAAATTCTAAGCACACAAATCTAATGAAAGTGGACGTTGTTAAGAAATTAATGTAGTTTAAAATTACGATGTTCAACTTATGTAACACCCAATTATTTTTGTGTTATGTAATTTTATTTTAGGGTAGTTTATCGATTATATTTCGATGAAAATGTTGCATTTGGTCGGTAAAACAAATTAAAGAATCAGGACAACGAAAAAATTGTGAGAACTAAACAAGAGGTTATAATTTTAACGCGCTACGTGCCTAAACGGCAAGGTATAATATCCCAAACTACCTTAAAACCTACTTGTTTATGAAGCTGAAAAATACATTTTTTGTTTTGTTCATTGCGTTTACTACAATTGCAATGAAAGCGAACAACTTGCCTATACCTGTTACCGTAAATGAAAGTATAACGGTTACTTTGTTTTTTCCTTCGGCAATTGAGAAGGTAATTGAGCCAGCTCCCCATTATAAGTTTGATTATGAGCCTAACGCAACAATGGCCACTCTTGTAGCCAGAAAAGGAGCAACAAGTAATCTTACCGTGATTACCAAGGATGGGAGTATTTTTTCGTTTTTACTGCAATATGATAATGAGGTGAACAACTTTACGTATGTGTTGGCCACGGATCAAGCTATTGGAACGTTAAAAGGTTCTAGTGCTGTTGCAGTCAGTAGTAATAAAAATGAAGATGTAGTTCACCATAACGAAGAGCCCAACAACAAAAAGCCGGTTGTGGAGGCTGGCTCTAACGAACCGTTAACACGCACCACATCCAAAGAAAAAAGAAATGTAAATAAAAAGACTCCAGCTAAGGAAGAGATCTATGACTCTGTAGAGGACGAAACGCCAGAAAATACAGGAAGCAGTCTCTACAATTCGGATAGGGAAAGCTATTATCAGATTTTTTGTGAAAATAGTTATTTAAAAAAATCCCGCTTTAAGAAAAGCTCCAACACTATTAATTTAATAGGGCTACACCTAAACAATATTATCAAGGACCATAATGATTTGCATTTTGTGATGGAAATTAAAAACGATTCGTGGACCGATTTTAAAGTGAAGTCATTGAAGTTTTTTATAAAATCACTAAAAGGGAATCACGAAATAGAAATGAAAGAATTATTCGTTTATAACTTACAAGAATCCATAGCTGCCCACAGTGCCAATAATCTTGTATTTATCTGTAAAGATTTTGCTTTGGGCAAAGGCCAGAATATTTATGTGCTGCTCAAAGAAGAGGAGGGTAGGGAACGCTCTGTAATGTTAAGTTTAAATGCGGAACAAATTAAGCCTGGCAAGTAATATGTATCTATAACCTACAATTGGTTTTGTTTTAATTGTAGGTTACTAATTCTTCCATGGGAAAACAACTTTCCTATACACGTTTCAACTCACTGGGCTTTTAAGCTTGTGATATGATGTTTCTCCATACCCAATACACTACAATAGCAATTGTATTAAGTAGCGTTGCTCCCCATTTTTTTTCTGAAATTGTAGAGCGTAAATAAGATACCCAGACCAATTAAAAGGTAAAGCCCGTAGGACTGTATAAAAGATGTTTCGGGAGATTTTGCCAAAGTGGGATTTGCGGAATCATAATAAATCGTTACCGAATCGTCTACCGATTTTAAAGTGCCAATAAAAGGGATTGCCAACAGTTCAACCCTACTTTTATATTGGTTGCCATCTTCATCCATGTAGGAAACCGTAGCAAACGACCTTGTGCCCCTTGCCTTTATATTGTTGTGTATTTCGGTAATCTTGGCTTTGGTTTCAATCCAGTTTTCAGAGGTGTTCTGTGCATTTAAGGGCCAGTAGAGTAGTGCGGACAGGACAACGAGTAGGGAAATTTTCATTAGGGCTGTTATTTGTATAAATATGGCTTCAAGGTATAGTTTAAAGACAACAAATACAATTATTATTAGTTATCTAATCTAAACGCTTACTGAAGTATGTCCCTATTTTTATAAGTAAACCTAAGAATTAGATTTATGGCTAGAATTCAACATAAACCGATGTACTCCAATGCAATAGTACTAATAGTTGTATTGATAGCAATGTTATCGGCTCTTAGTTCTTGCTCAACAGAAAGTGATGGCCCCAGCCAAATAAGCGAAGCAGAGGGTTTGCCAGAGGAACCGATTTTTGAAACAGAGGCAAAAATAACCGAATTCACTTTTAAATCCGTTGATAACGAAGGACTTTCTACCGACATAATTGGAACCTTGAATGAAGACGATAATACCATCCATGTTACGCTCAATTCCTTAATGGTTTCCATTGAAGAACTGACACCAACAATTACAGTTAGTTCTGGAGCCGATGTTAGTCCGCCATCAAAAACTGTTCAAGATTTTAACAATGAAGTCACTTATACCGTAACAGCAGAAAATGGAACAGCGGTAACCTATAAAGTTTTACCTAACATTACTAGTAATCTCTGTAAATCTAATTTACAAGAATCCGGACCTATTGTTGTTAACGAGGATTATCAACAAATAGAAAATCTATTTATTAAAACATCTAGTCAGCATGGTATTGAGATTAATAACTACAAGGGCGTGGTAATCTCTAATTGTATTATTGAATATACAGGTGCATACATGGGAATTAAATTTTCGAACGCCGATAACCTGACCATAAAAAATTGCTACGTTAAGTATACCAATGCACCTTCTGCAGGGCCTTTAGAGGATTTTACCAGAAACTGTATTGAAGGCTTTAATTCTCCTAATCTGGTCATTACAAATGTAAAAGTTGAAGATGGTTCTACCGGAATTCGATTAAACCAATGTGATGCATCTGAATTAACGTACATAGAAGGGCATAATATGAGAGGTCCTTATCCTAGAGGGCAATTTGTACAGTATGACAAATGCATAGGCGGCTTACTTGAGAATTTTTCTGTCATCAATGACCGCGATGTTGCTTGGACAGAAGACAATATAAGCATCTATAAAAGTGCAGGGCAAGAAATAAAGAAAGGTCTTATAATAGGGAATAACAGTCCAACAGGCGTGGGTGTTTTATTTGAGGACCAAAATACAGAAGGTGCCCGTGGCGGTTACGGTGGTGTAGTAGAGGATGTGGACTTTTTAGAGATGGGTAACGGCGTTGTTTCTTCCGTAGAAGGTTCTAAAAATGTTACGTTCACTAGAATTCGCGCTAAAGAAATCATTTGTGGCGAGCTTGGACAAGGAAGAGGGAATCCTACCTCTAACTCCTTAATATTCGCTGCATTTGGTACTGCCGAAAACACAGGAAACAATAAAATAATAGATTGCCTTGTTTATGATTCCTGTAACCCGACCAATATCGTCTGGCCCGAGCATAATTTTGAGGTTATAGATTATAGGGATGATATTAACTTTGAGCCAAGAAGCCCAATAATTCTTAATTTTGATTGCTTAGCCGATGATTAGAATAAGTCAAGTGATGTTATAGGGTTTGCTTGGGCCATTCTTTCAGGAAATCCCAACTTTAGTTCTCGTCTAAAAATACAAAAGCTATCTAAATGTTTAGATAGCTTAGTTTGTTGTTTCTTACGCTGAACGGCACTCGTTACAAACGAGCGCTAGCGTTGGGCTTTTGGTATTATAGTTCTTGTTGTCTGTCTGTTTCTCTGTCATGTATTCCTAAAATATTAGCTAGAGTTTTATTGTCTATTTTTAGAAATTCGGGTTCATCTAAATCATTAAATTCTTCTTCTTCTTCCAATTCGTATATATTTACACTTGTACCTAATGATTTCAAATCAATAATGAGATTAATCAAACTTTTAGCTACTTCATTATGATTGTTGTAAAAGAGCTTTCTTTCTAAAATAGGTTGATTTTCAGATATCCTTGATTTTATCTCAGACATTCCAACTTTTTCTATTTTTGCAATACTTCCAATAGTCCTAGGTAGGTTGGTATATTTTTCTATTTTCAATACAATTTTCGACATAACTTTAAAATTAAAATTCTTCTGGGAAGGATGAGTCTAATGGTTTCCCAAAAGTATCATTTTGATAATTCCCGCCATGCCATCTACTAAAATGTTCGGCATTAGTTGCGGGATAAATATTATTTGCATCATCAGCAATTTGAGGGTGGTCTAAAGCATTATATTTATGATGACCTTCTATAGGGTCTCCGTTGTGTTTAGGTGTCTTTCCTGACACTATATCAGCTCTTTGCTCAGGTGACCAATTTCTTGATCCCTGTCCACCCTGTTTTAATGATCTCCTTTCTTTAGCCCAAAACCTACTAACGCCTCTCGAACGTCTATTTGAGAATCTCCTATCCCAATCTAGATGTTTATATTCATCCTTGGTTATAGTACGATTTTTTAATTTATTTCTTAGGGTTTTTCTTCTTTTTTGTGATAGCGGTTTGAACGGTGTTGCATGAGTAGGAACACAATCTAAACCTAAAGGATCAATCCAACTATTACAATCTACAACGTAGGCATAAAAATTAGGGTTTGAACCTTCTAAACGGATTGGGTCTTGACTCAAATAAACTCCTTCTTCAGACGCGTAATACCTAAAACCGTTATAATACAACCCAGTCTCCGAATCCTCATACTGCCCTTGATACCTAAACGGACAATCTTCCAAAGAACCTTCAACAAGTTTACGTACTTTTCCGTAAATATCATACTCCACTGCCCAAGTTCTTGCGCCCTGAGCGTTGTACATTTCAATGGGGGTACCCAAATAATCCGTGATGATACTAAAGTGTTCACCATCTACAATCTTGGCGGCAGGTTTAAAGGTACCTTCATCAAATACCCAGGTAATTAAATTCTCAACGGGTTCTTCTTTATCCTTTGTAAGCATGCCCCATTCATCTACCATCCATTCTGGGCGGTCCTTTAAAGGGTACTTCCATTCATGTAGCGGTACGTTGCCGTCCCAAACAAAGCGCGTTATGCCGCTTCTCGACTTGGCCCGTGCCGGTATTACATTTTTAGCCGTACGCCTTCCTAGGGCGTCGTATTCAAATTCTACTCTTTCTCCATTGGTTTTGGTTACCGCTTGTAGCATACCATTGCCGTACCAATCGTATACTTCGGTTCTGTTCGGCGAACGTTTTTCGATGAGGTTGCCTTCGTCGTCGTATTTAAAAGTGGTACGGCCATCTTGCAATAATTGTCCACCTGCACCGTATTTACGGTCGCTTTTGCCTTGGCTCCTATAAAGGTTGCCCACTTCGTCGGGCAACTTATAATCCATATCATTGTTCTCGTACTTAGCAGAGGCCAAATTACCGAACTGGTCATGGGTGTAAGAGACTTGTCCTTTGGTCAATTGGTCCACCATTATCTTAAGCCGGTCGTTCACGCTCCAGTTGTAGGTTCTATGGCGCATTTCGCTACGGCCGCGGGTAACTTTTTGGCGTACGGGGCGCCCAGCCTCGTCATATTCCATCTCGGCCCTTACTCCGCCCGGAAGTAGGCGTTCTATTTCCATGCCTACACTGTTGTAGGCGAAATTGGTACTCCATGTTTTTGGTTTTTGGGTGACCCCGGTATTCTCTTTGGAATGTATATCGTTCACCTGGGCGTTCATCGTTTCAATCTGGCCCATTTTGTTTCGCAATAGGTCTATTTCCGCGCCTAGACTACTTGTAATTTGTATCCGGTTGCCTAATTTGTCATAGGTACTTTCAACAAGGTGCCCGTCTTGGTTTTCAGCAACAACTCTTCCGGCATTGTCGCGGATGAGTTGTACGGTACTATTTTGGTTAACGGCTTCAATAAGATTGCCGTTACGGTCGTAACTATAAGTCTCCCACGTACCATCACTATGTTCGGCCCTAGTAATTCTACCATTGTTGTCATATTCATATTCGGTAAACTTGCCACCGGGGCGGTTGACTCGGTAAACTTTTCCCGCGCGATCGCGTTGGTACATGCGGGTAAGGCCATCAAAACCGGTTTCGGTAATAATCTCCCCATTGGGGTTGCGTTTAAAGCGGTAGCGCTCTCCATGTTCGTTATCTATGTAACGTAGTTGTTCTTCCGTATCATAATTAAAGAATACTTTTCTCCCGCGTTCTTCTCTCATTTTGAGGCTTCCCATAGGGGTGTATTCAAACTTTACCTTGCCATTTTTTTGATGTAGCTCCGTAACCTCGTCATAAGCGTTGTACTTGAACTGTACGGCATTATTATCGGCTTCTACCACTTGCTTTAGCCGATCTAGCTCGTCATAATCAAAATTCTGTTCGTGTCCGGCGGCATTCTTGGTTTTATGACAACGGCCCCAAGCATCGTATTTCCAAGTGGCTACTGCTTTGTTGGGCAGTATCATTTTAGAAAGGTTAAAGTCTATATCGTAGGCTAGGGAAGAGGTGTTTCCGGCATTGTCACGTACCTCGTTAATGAGCCCGTGTTCGTTATAATCAAAAGAGGTTACCCCGCCATCAGCGGAAATAATAGCATGTAGGCGGTCTTCTTTAAAAGTGCGTACCGTAGAACCGCCAATAGGTGGTTTTGTCAGTACCAAACGGTCTTTCTCATCGTACACAAAAGTGGTTACAGCGCCATCCGGACTGTGCAGCCCCACCAAGTTTCCACGTTCATCATAGCTGTATCCGGTAATATTACCTTCTTCATCTATATCTCTGTACGGTTCCATAAATGGGGTGTATTCATGAAAGATGTGTCCGCCCATTGGATCGGTGACCTGGGTACAGAGATTCAAGTCATTGAAGTAATAAATGCTTGTTTCACCAAGTGAATTGGTAATCATATTTCTACCCTTGCCATATTCCAAAGTTCCGGAAAGTATATCACCATCGCCACGGGTGGCAATACATTTGGCACCTGTTTTTTCACCATCATATTCCCAATAGAAGGACTGTCCGTTACGGTCGGTCTTTTTAACCATCAAATGGTTTTCATATTCCATTGTAGTATACTGGTCTAAAGCATCGCCAATTCCTATAAGGTCACCTTCTTTATTGTACCTATAAGAGACCAATTTTCTGTATTGACCACGGTGTTCGGCAGAAATTTCGGTAATTCGGTTTTTATTGTCCAACCGCATCTCTACAGTTCTGCCAACACTATCAATTATTCGGGTAAGCGCATTACTTGCGTTATATTCCAGTTGCAATTTAAAACCGTCCGGATTTCTTATTTCCGTAGGCTTGAATAGGGCAGGAGTACGTTTGCTATAGACATAGGTAAGTTGCTCTTCATGATTTTCTATTTCATAGGTGTTTCGGTCTATGTAGGTAAGTGTAAGCTTTTCACTACGGTGATAATATTGTTCTCCGGGTATTGCTAATATAGGCATGACTGTAATCCGGCCATCTGCCAAGCGCAATACGGAAGCATCTTCTTTTTCGTCTATGTGGAGGGCTAAATCATAATTTGAATGAAAACCATGCCCCATTAACCCTTCGTACCTTGAATCTGAATACCAGTTGCGTTCCCATGTTATTGGGATAGGTCCCGTAAGACTAAAATCCTCTCCATCATACACCATGCGTCCGGTTACCAGGTCTACGGGTTCAAAGCCCATTTTACAAAGCTTTTTGCTTAAACCTTCGGTTGCTGGGAATTTTTTAATGACAGAATGGTTCAGTTTTTTAAGGCCTTTGCCCAAACCTTTACCCACCCCTTTCATAAGGGCACCAAAACCGAAACTCATTGCCAGTCCTGTTAACATACCCAAAAGATCGGGTGCATAAGGCCCACCCACCATAACCGGTTGGCCCATGGGTAAGGGAATGGTCATTGATGACGGAAGATACATGCTTGGTATGGGCTTCAATTTTTTTCCTGGAGCCAACGTTAAGGGCAGGCCAATATCATTACAGGTCATTAGCATATGGCCAGATGGAGAAAAATAGTTACCCTCTGTACTTACCGTAGTACTACCAAAAAAGTTAACGGAATCATGGCCGATCATGGGAGCCATTAAAAATGGCCCTCCCATTGGAATATGAAAATAAGTACCCAAAATACCCGCTGTTTGGCTATTGCCTTTAGGAACACTGTTTACGTTTACCGTAGATCCAATAAAGGGAATATAGTCCATTGGGTCCATTACCATTCCGATAAAGGGATGAGGCAGGGGCGTAGGAACACCGAATAAAACAATAATGTGAATATCTATTCCTAAAACCGGTGTAAAATGTTTGTTGGCCAGTAGCATTTTCTGTGGGCTTATTCGTTAGTTAAAACTGTTATACTGATCGGGCATTTGCTCTTAAAATTATCTGAATTGCAAAAGCTGTTCATTAATGAAATAATCTTGGACTTGCACTTAAAAGCATTAGCCGTATGATAAAATTCGTATGACCCTTCATCAGGCAGAAACACTTGATTTAAGGTTATGTTCCTGCATTTCCAATTGTTCTTTCCAATTTTTGTCCTCCAGTTCTGTCATGAAGGAATCTATTTGTTTTTGGACCTTTAGGTCTGAGAGCGAATGATGTTCCAAGGCTATATGACCTATTGGACTGGTTTTTAACGCTTCGGGAGTAAGGGTTTGCGCAAAGTTGTAGGCTTTAGCCACTATTTCCCGATAACGTAATGTATTCTTCTTCTTTACTAGGGTATAGGCGGTCATGTAGGCGGATAATGCTTGTTGTACCATTTTAAAAGATATGGCCAATTCAGCCTGCTGGCAAAATAAATCTGCCGCTTTCTCAACTTCTTTTTGGTGCTGTTTGCTGGCTGCCATAAAACCATAAGTCTGTAAAAGTATGGGCTTTACGGAATCATCTCCCGATGAAAAGGCCTGCTTGGCTATGGTCTGAGCTCTTTTCAACAATTTGTCAATTGTATCAAACTCCTTAAAATTGAACAACATACCAGCATAAACGGTATGTGCCGTTGCAAACGAGGCTTTATTTCCTGTTTTTTGGGTGACCTCAATTCCCTTTTCGCCCCACTGGTGAAGGCGTTTTCTGTTGTTTTTTGCTGCACTATTGCCCATTTCGAGCATGCACTCCCTAAATTGTACTTCCGGGTCGTTCGGGTCACCGGAAAGGGCCAGTTTTTTGGTAGCAGCCTCTAGGTCCAGGTCAACCATGAGCGATTTAGCTATATCCTTATGCTTTATTTGTATGGGTTCAAAATAATTTTCAGGACTGTGGTCAAAAACCATTAGTCGAACATTGTTGGGTAAACCGCTAGTAAGAATTGTATTCATCCATTCTCTGTAGTCTTCTGTTGATTGTACCGTATAGGGTAGTAACGAAAGAACTAAATGCTGTCTGGAATTGGGCAACGACTTTTGAAAATTTTCTAGCAGTTCGATTAAGAGTAAGTCAAAATTAACATCATCTTTCTGGAGTTGGTTTTGAAAATAATCCTTGTTCCAGGTCAATTTTAATTTTCCTGATTTTATCTGTTCCTGAACTTTTTTATCCTTTTCATAATTGTCCAACCAATCTTTTAAGAGCGCTTTGCTATATGACTTGCTGTCTTCAAAAGGACTAAGAAGTACAATGGGAATATCGGGTATAGCCCCATGTGAAGTTGACTCCAAACGAAGAAACCCCTCGTACAATCGGGCATGGTCAGGCTTAATAATCCACCGGACCCATTGAATATGTTCGTGTGGACTTACCTCTGAAATCCATTTTTGTTGAATCCGGGTTACCAATTGTGCTACCGGATTATGCTCGTTATTCATAATTCCAGGTCTCAATTAAGATTTAAAAGTCCGCCTTTGATGTTTGTCATGGTCGTGCCATCTGCATCTAGAATACCATCACTTTTCAACTTAAGTTCAGCGCTGCCTTCTACTTGGGTACTAGGTGCGGTCATCTCTACTTTTGCAGCACTATTCACCGTTACCTTAGATGTGCCGTCGGCCAATACTTCCTTAGAGTTTATATTTACATTATTTGAGCCATCTATATTGACAGTCTTGGATGCTATTATATTTATTTCCTCTGAATTGAGGGTTAGTTTTTTGTTTGCCGAGATTGTAATTTCTCCCTTTCCGTTCATTACTACCGTGTTACCATCGGCATCGGAAATGGTTACGCTCCCGTCTTTATCGTTCATAATAACCTCGTTCCCACTACGGGTTTTTATTGCCTTGAGGTCATTGTCAGAATTATAATAATCACTTTTAGATTTCGTATTGAAGCCTGCACTTATTACATAAGGTTTTTCAGGGTTGCCTCCCTCAAAACCTACCAACACCTCTTCGTCTTTTTCCGGGATAAAATAGAACCCTTTTCCATTACCAGCGTAAGGAGTAGTCATTTTAATCCACGGTGTAGTTGTAGCCATTGGTTTTTGCCATGGGAACTGTACTTTTATCCTACCTAATCCTTCAGGATCGGCATTGTCTAGTACAAGCCCGCGTTGGTCGGCAGCCCGAGGCATAGCAAAGCTATTAGAATAGGGTAAGTGTTCGGTACCTTCGGGTACGCCCTCAAAGGAATTACTGTAATGTCCGCTATGGTCAAAACGGTGCACTACTTTTATAATATCGTAAGATCCGTAAGGGTCTTGGTTTTTGGGGTTCGAAAAATTAAGTCCGTTTAAAGAAAGCGTATCACCTACTCGCAAAGCTACGATTTCGGAAGTACCTGAAGCGGTAACCATACCCGATGCCCTTCCAAAGGTGTTTACCTTAGCAGCTGTATCAAGTCCGGATTGGGCACTATATTCATGCTGGCCCATGGTATAATCGTAACTACTTTTTTTATTAAATACAGTATCCGATTCGCCTTTGACAGGGGAGAGGTAAGGATGAGACGAACTAGCTATGTGGGACGTTGAACTTGCTTCCAAAAGCGTGTCGTTTACCCAATCATGGCCTTTAATATCAAAAAACTGTTCTTTTAACGAAGTGGATAGGTTAAAGGATAGTACGTCAACTCCATACACTCCATTGAGGGTGGTGTTATCTTTTCTCCCTATGCAAAAATCTCGGCCGTTGTGATAAAGCCAAACTCCATAACGACTACAGAGCCTTTGTAAGAATGACAAGTCGCTCTCGTTGTATTGCACGGTATAGGGCAATGTAACATCCGTACCAGTTCCTATGCCTTTTTTAAGAATATCGGTGTTGTGCCCTTTTAGGGTATCTTCTACTACTTGTGATAACGAAGTGCCCTCATCGTAACTGAAGCACTGTACCGAGTTGGCCAACAAAACGGATGGTCCATGGCCTGAAATAACTAGGGTGCCCGCTGCACCGTTTCCTTTTTGAAGGTCTACATTGGTGATAATACCCGTAAATTCCATTTGCCCCGAATTAAGCTCAATAGACATTTTCTTGCCGATATATCCGAGGGCATTTTCCATAAGGGGCCCTGCATAGGTCTCCGTCGCATGAGCAGGAAAAGCGATACGGAAAGTACTATGGCCCCCTATAGCCTGTTCTATTGAAACGGAATAACCAGATTTTGGAAGAAAAGTATTACCATTTAAAATAAGCTTGATTTCTACGATTTTAGACATGCGGTTGTGTTTAAGCGGTTTAAGGTATTTAGAATTATACGAGTTACCAAAAAACCAGAATTGAAATCGATGAACGGCATTTCGTACAAGTACTCTTTTTACATACGGATGAATGTAGGTTAAGGGATGGCGTGGGTTTTAGTTTGTAAACTTAAAAAAGGAGAAAGAGTATAATAATTCTTAGTACCTACTCAACTCAGCACTCGTTACAGATGAGCGCTAGAGGGGAATTTAGAAGTTTCAATCCTCCATTGGTTTTAGAAACTTCAATTCTGGATCTGTTCCTCCTTTTATAGAATTGTATTGACTAGCGTAGCTATCGGCGCTGCTTTCGTGTGGACCGTACTGCTTTTGGTCCAAATTACGAGGTCGCACCACATACATACCACCCAGCTCCCTGTCCGGGTACATTTCGTTGGGTTCCTGAACAATGAAGACCACGTCGTTGCGCCCGCCTTGGGTAACGGGAATTTTGTAGAACTGCATATTTACCCCCATACTGCCGTGGCGCTTAATTTTTATAGTATCTCCCAATGGCATGTATAGATTCAGATAATAGTTTCCGGCCGAGTACGAAATGGGGTTAATGCCCGAACCTTTCTCGCTATCGGTCTCTTCATAGCCCACTATATCTACAAAGGAGGTATCCCGTTTATCCCTGGATTTGAAAAAATCGGGGCAAAGGTCGCGGAGTTGTACCATTCGTACATTCTGATTTTGTCTAGGGGGGTGCTGAGCTACAAAATCATCGTTTACCACATCTAGATTGTATTTTATTTCGTACCACGAACCGTCGATTTTAAAATAATAGTTCCATGAAGTTTCATATATATAAGAAGCGGAGTTATAGAGTTCTTTAAATTTTTGCAACCAAGATTCAGCATTTTTTTGTTCCTCACTCGTTAAGGGATTGATAAAATCATGCTTTGTCTTGTCACCATTGATTATCCAATTAGAATAATAATCATAGGCTTTCATTGTACCATCTTTTAGTATTCCATCAATTTCATAGTTATCTATAATTTTTCCGTTGGTGTTTACCTTTAAGCTCTTAAAAACACTATTTTTCCCTGTAGTTGATTCGTAATAAGAATCAACTACAATGTGATGTCCGATAGTGTCAAAATGAATATAACCGGCTTCATTCTGTTCAGGGACAATGACGGTTACCTCATAATTTTCACTTCCCTCATGCTTATGTAGTTCATTATAATCCTTGTAATCCTTGTTGTTCATGGTACAATTATAAGTTAACGCAATTAGTAGGATATAGGAAATCACTTTTTTCATCCTCTGGTTTTATCTGGTTCGTGGTATAATTTTTCATCCTCAATTTTTACATTTCCATTAATATAGGCTTCAATGACATTATTGATGTAAGGCGTATCCACTATTGATGTACTGATCAGTCTGGACTTTAATTTTCCTTCTATTTCTTCTTTTTCCTTCTCTCTCTTTTTTTCTTCTCTCATTTCTATTGCCTTTTTGGGATTAGGGTCATATTCAACCCTATAAAACACTTTTTCTCCGACCTTTTTAATCCGTTCCCATACACTTTCAACGGTTCCAACGATATCGTCGCCATATTCCGTGAAATCGGATACGAGCTTTTTATGGTTGATGAGACCTACGGGACTAAAGTGGGCATATAGGTCCGCCGTCTGTAAAGCGGAATATTTTTTTAACATATGCTCATAGGCACGGGATGCCGCTTTGTGCAGCTTTAGTTCCAACTCACTCTCCGGGGGGCGGTCCTCTACAAAGGGCATATTGTCATAAAGCCAATTGTTAAAGTTGTTTATCCGGTTCTGGGCAAGATTGCGATAATGAAATGTTTTATTGGTTTTTACCTCGTATATCCTTTTGGCTGATTTATATTGGTAGAAGGCGATTCCCCAACGTACGGCCACTGTTTTGTATTTTCCCCATTCGTCTCCAAACTCTAGCTGTTCTGCCGTTGGGCTTTTCTCTTTTTTCAAAAATTCAAAATCAAATCTACGGTTGGCTATATAGGGAGGTAGAACTATAAAACCTTTGGCGTCACCTTCTTGTGATAAGTCTATTATCGTTTTTCTAGAGGCGTCTTTAATACTGCTTCGTTTAGAGTAAAATTCTACACTAAGTAAAGACGTATCGCTTTGAGGGTCACAAGCACTTTTTATTTGGGGAATATCACCATCTCTTAGTACCAGATCTCCTCTATCATTGGTAAAAGTGAATTGTACGGCCCTGTTCTTAAAACTTTCCCAATCTCCTAGAATCTTTGTTAAATGTTCGAAAATGCCCCTTTTGTTTTCGATTTTATTATACTTTTCTGAAAAGATGTCGGATATACTGTTCAACAATTCCAGGCCATGATCTTCTTTTTCACCTTTGATGTTGGGAAAAGTTCTATTTACTTCCATCAGGTCAACTTTTTTATAAAGTAAATCTTTGTAAGCATCTCCAGTCAAGTTTTTGGGTTGGTGCACTCCCAGATATATCATGTTTAAAGGTACTTTTTCCCAACCCATGTCCGCTGCATATTTTAAAACTCCAATTGCCACTCCCGCAGCCATGGCTGCCCCTTGACTGTGACCAATTACCGTAACAGGCTTGTAATAAGGGGAAAAACTAAGCATAAAGGAATTTTCGTCATGAAGATCACCTGTAACATCTGGCGGAAAAATAAACCAATTCTGTTTTGCCCATGTATATCCAAGTGCAATACCATGGTCAATACGGTGTGCGGCGTTTGAACCTAGACCATGGGAGCCATTGATGTAGTGTTCATTCTTGCCTGCGTTAAAATAAGTGCAATAATCCGAAGTAGCCCTTAGTTTGTTAGATTTAGCGTTCCAATAGCCCCAGTATTTTTGCATTGGGGTAAATTTAAAAATGTTGTTGTATTTATGCCTATTGTACCAAGGCATATTCTCTTTTTCTTCTTCCCTCTTTTTTTCTTGCACAAGTTCATCAGCGGAGAAGATATCATCTTCATGCGTACGGATATGCTCATCGGTATTTTCTCCTTTTTTAGCACCAGAATCCGGATGGTCAGGGTTTTTATCATTTATGGCATTGTAATGAGATTCCATGTTAGTAACAGGATTGCTCAGGTAACCGTTTACGAAAATTACTTCACCTTGTAATTCCGGCAGCATTTCTTCTAGCTCATCTTCTTTTTCTCCGGTAGCTACCACATTTTGGTTTACGTCCTTCACAGTTACAGTACCACCTTGACTGCATTGTATTTGTGAGTCGTTCATTAAAAAACTCTTTTTGCCCATTGCAGTTTTCTTCCCGGGTATCTGCCAATCCAAAAACGCTGGTGAACATGGAGGGTTTGGTGATTTACAAGTACAATTGCCAAAAAATGGGGGTTCTAAAAGTTTATCCTTGTCCGTTGCTTTAAGTTTCCCATCAATTGACAATAACATTTGAGAGGTAACGGTAAGTTTACCTGGTGAAGTACCAAGAGTGCATTGCAGTTGTGCACCTTCGACTACGTATTTCCTTTCCATAACTTTCCGTTTAATTTCCGTAATCTATACCTTGTTTACTTTGGATGGTAACTTTTCCTGTGCTATTCAATAACATCTCACCCTGACTTGTATGAACAACTAATTCTGCAGAAATCTGTTCTGTTTTTTTACCAGTATTTACTTTTTTGTTTTCTGCTATATGCTCCGTACTGTTCTTAGCGGAGGTCTCTAAAGTTTCCATAACTGATTCCCTCATGTTCCTTCCCACTTCGAAATTCATATCCTCCTGAACATTAAAACGTACATTCTTGGCATTGAACTCCATATCACTTTGGGCGGTAAAGGTCATATTTCCCTCTGAAGTATTAATATGTATGCTATTGCCGTTTTTGTCGTTAATCGTAATACTCTCCCCTCCATCCGTATCATTCAGCTCAATTAAATGCCCACTTCTTGTTTTGATGGCTTTGATGTTGTTATCGGCATTTGCAAAACCGCTATTGGCACTACTATTAAAACCGGCACTGAGTACAAAGGGTTTTTCAGGATTATCGGCCTCGAAACCTACCAAGACCTCTTCCCCCTTTTCGGGGATGAAGTAAAAGCCTTTATCGCTACCTGAGTAGGGGGTAATCATCTTAATCCAAGGGGTACTGGTGCCCATGGGTTTTTGCCAAGGGAACTGTACCTTGATACGGCCCAGTCCTTCCGGGTCTGCATTGTCCAATACCCAACCTCTTTGTGCGCCCGATCGGGGTGTGGCAAAACTGTTGGAGTAGGGTAGGTGCTGCGTACCTTCTGGTACGCCCTCAAAAGAATTGCTGTAATGTCCGCTATGGTCAAAACGGTGCACCACTTTTATAATATCGTAAGATCCGTAAGGATCCTGTGTTTTGGGGTCCGAGAAATTAAGGCCTTTCAATGAAAGCGTATCACCTACGCGCAATGCTACAAGTTCGGAGGTACCGGAAGCCGTAACCATGCCCGATGCCCGCCCCAAGGAGTTTACTCTGGCAGCGGTATCCAGGCCGCCCTGAGCACTATACTCATGTTGGCCTATAGTGTAGTCGTAACTACTTTTTTTATTGAACAAAGTATCGGATTCACCTTTTACGGATGCAAGATAAGGGTGGGACGAACTGGCCACGTGGGAAGTTGAACTAGCCTCCAAAAAAGTGTTGTTTACCCAATCATGCCCCTTAATATCAAAAATCTGTTCTTTAAGCGAGGTGGATAAATTAAAAGAGAGTACATCTATTCCGTAAACACCGTTAAGGGTGGTATTATCGGCTTTTCCAACACAAAAATTCCTGCCGTTGTGGTATAGCCAAACCCCGTAACGGCTACAGAGCCTTTGTAAGAAAGAGAGATCGCTCTCGTTGTATTGAACGGTATAGGGGAGCGAAACATCCGTTCCCGTTCCCATGCTTTTTTTAAGAATATCGGTGGAATGCCCTTTTAGGGTGTCTTCTACCACTTGAGATAACGATGTGCCCTCTTCGTAACTTAAGCATTGCGCCGAATTGGCCAATAGCACCGATGGTCCATGCCCTGAAATTACTAGGGTGCCCGCTGCACCGTTTCCTTTTTGGAGGTCTACGTTGGTGATAATACCTGTAAATTCCATTTGGCCCGCATTTAGCCCAATAGACATTTTCTTGCCGATATAGCCCAAGGCATTTTTCATAAGGGGGCCTGCATAGGTCTCCGTGGCATGCGCTGGAAAAGCGATACGAAATGTACTATGGCCGCCAATGGCCTGTTCTACGGAAACGGAATAGCCTGAATTAGGAAGAAAAGCGTTACCGTTTAAAATAAGCTTGATATCAACAATTTTAGACATGCGGAGGTTTTTAGGCTGATTAAGGTATTTAGAATTGTACGGGTTACCAAAAAATCAGAATTGAAATCGATGAACGGTATTTCGTACAAGTTTTAGTGTATATGTTGATTATTGAGATAAGAAATCCAATTATTTTTTGTTTTTTGAACCGAAAATACTGTTGAATATGCAACTGATTTTCAAGTCATTTTTTACAGGCTTGCCCATTTCCACCAAACACCAATTAGTAACATACAGAACAGAAAAAGAACTAAGAATTTATCTTACTAACTAATATTCAACGGTAAGAGAGATTAACTAGTTGTATATTTCTAGGTATAGAAAACCCGAAAAGGCAAAACATTGGCCGATCTGGTCTTTATTCCTATAAGTAACTCTTTTTTCAAGTGCTCCCAATCTGTCTCGCTATAATCCGCATCTGCGCTCCGAGTTATATGAATATCAGTTGTAGGGGTGTAGCCTACGCCATAGTTCTGTGAAACCATAACTCCCTTTTCTACGGTTACCTTTTTAATGGCGTCCTTAAAAACGGCATAGCAATGGTGTATAATATCCTGCCGCGTTATAATACGTCCTCTTGATAAAATCTGTTCCCTATAGGCATAAATCTTCTCGCTAGGGTTGGGTTCGTCATGGCCGCCCAAGCTACCGGTTATAAACACTAATGTATCCGGTTTAAAAGCGGTTCCCGAGTACTGGAACAATTTGCTGTAAGGGTTTATTTTGTTCGCTTTTTCCCCTGTAGTCGTCCAATAATCGGTAAAGACAATTTTGTCCCTATTCTTCTCTACACTATTTCGGTTTACTATTAAATAAGGAATTTTGTGTTTTCTGAAATTGCGCAGTTCTATCTGTTGTTCAATCCGTGAAACAATCTGTTTAAGGTCTTTTAAGTTTGAATTGATAAAATCATCGCCCATGGCCGAAAAAGCTACGCTGTCTTCTTTAAGTAGGTCTAGGGTGTAATTTAACAGTTCCGAAGCATCGCGTTCGTCAAATCTGCTCACTCCACCATAACGCAAATAGGCTTGAGGTCTTGCATCATCCTTTTTGTTTCTATCTCGAACATAATATTCGTTTCCGCTATCACCCAGTACGTTTTGGACATCTAAAAAGAAATCGTCTCCAGATTCCAATGGAATGATATTAAAGTTGGGCTGTAGCCTTTTATTAACATTGTGCAATTTCTTATTCAACGCAGGAAAACAATTCACGTGAAAATGTAGATTGTCCAGCATTTCGGCAGAAACCACTGTAGAAAATTCTATTTTAATCCATAACAGCGGAGTAGTAAGAGCATCAAGATCTTTTTGGTTCATGAAGGCCTTGAAGGCTTCAGGGTATTTTTTGAGCTTTCCTTTTATGTCAATACTTCCTTCTACGGTGTAAAAATGATTTCTATAGAACTCTCTTACGTATTCCTCGTAAAATTGAATCTTACTTTGAATGCTTTCGTTAATGTAGGCGCTATAATCGTCTTTAACGATTTCTCGCTGGGCATATCCCTTGGATACATTTAATGATTCCCCGTTTATAGACCAGTCTGCAATACCTAGGTGGTGTACCAAAAGCTCTTTATTTGCAAAATTTAGAAGGTCAAAATAACACAGTAAATCATCAAGGGTTTTTACACCAGGGGCGGGCTTTATACCAATATAAATACTGGAGTTTTCAGTGCTACCTTCAAAATCGGAGCTTTTAAGCCAAGGTGTGGTCCGGTGATTTTGGTGCGAGACCACTTTATTGGGATAAGCAATATAATTTAGTTCGCAGTTGTTTACGGTAAATTCACCCGATGGGCAAAAGAAAAAATCCTTAAAATCTTCCTTTCCGCTATCTCTGAACAAGGGCATTCTTTTTCGGTGAAAGAACTGGCTTCGTTCATTGATTACCATCTTATCATCAATAGGCAAGGCATGCATAATGGCATGCGCTGGCTTGGCGGTTACTGATATTTCTGGGGTAAGGAGGTCTACCAAACGTTCCGTGACTTTGGTACGGCTCGTTTTTATGGTATCTGAAATACGTTCAAACTCATGTGCACAGGCATCAAAAAGAATACCCACAATAGGATCAAAGGAGTATTCTATTTCCATATCGTCCACACCCCAATGATCTGCGGCCCTGCGAATAAGCCTATCTTTTATTTCTTCTTTTGTAAGGCTTTTCATTTAGTTACGTTTTTGGCTGATAATTGAATTTGGACTTTTCGCTATCATTTACTGCGTGGTATCTATTTATAGGATAAAGGAGCTAAATAATAATCTCCATTGAACGTAAAAGGTTCATCTGTTTTTACAATGGTTCCCTTAATAGTTATATAGAGGTATTTTTTTAAACGTACCTTATTGGTCTTTGATGATAGGCTTTCCATCAATTCAATATTCAAGTCTACGTTAGACAAACGTTTTTCATAGGTTTTGATTTGTTTGGTCAATGACTTTTTGATTCTTTCTTTTAGAACGTTGGTATTGACTAAAAGGTCAAAATCTGTTTCCCATATTTCACTGCCAAACTGCTCATCAAAAGTATATTCTTCAAAATAGGTGGTTATAATAACACTTATGAACTGAGAAATAGAATCTTGGAGCGATAGTTTTTTAAGCTCTTTTTTCTCAAAAAAACGCTTAAAATCAAATGGTGCTTGGTAATACGGTTTCGCCATTGTTTTAAAATCAAATACGATTAGTACTGCTTGCTAAACTACATAGAACGGTATCTATCTACTTTTTTATTACTTTAAAGTCAAGGTCACCTTTTTTTAACGTAATTTTTACCGTTTGTGGTGCCTTTATCTCTCCAGAGATAATCATTTTGGACAACGGCCTTTTTAGTTTATTACGAATAACGGCCTTTAACGGTCGTACCCCATAAGTAGGAGAGAACCCATCCAAAGACAAATGGTCTTTGGTTTTTTTGTCTATTTCCAAGGTGATTCCCAATCTTTCTGTGAGCACCAATAATTCTTTTTTCAAATGGAGGTCAAAAATGAAAGGGGCATTTTTTTCGGAAATTGGAGCAAAAGGCACAATTTCAGTGATACGGCCTAAAAATTCAGGTCTAAAATAATTGGACATAATCTCCAATAACTCATTGGATTTAGGGATTTTGCCTCCTTCAATAGACTTACTAATAAAATCTGAGCCAATGTTGGAGGTAAATAGGATAACGGCATTTGAAAAGTCTCCTACCTTTCCTAAACGATCGTTTAATTTTCCTTCATCAAGAATTTGTAAAAACACATCAAAAACGGATTGATGGGCTTTTTCAATTTCGTCAAAGAGGACTATTGAATACGGTTTTTGGCGAATTTTGTTCACTAAAACTCCTCCTTCTTCATAACCTACATATCCTGGAGGCGCTCCATATAATAATGCTGCAGAATGCTCTTCTTTAAATTCCGACATGTCAAAACGAATAATGGCGGTCTCATCGTTAAACAGAAATTCTGCCAACGATTTTGCCAATTCCGTTTTTCCTGTTCCGGTAGGCCCTGAAAAGAAAAATGAGCCAATGGGCTGCCCACCTTTTGAAAGTCCGGATCTAGATTCTATAATTGCTTCCGAAACCGTTTGTATGGCGTTATCTTGACCAATAACCCGTTTCTTTAACGTGTCTTCCATTTCTAACAAACGCTCTCTTTCCTGGCTCTGTACTTTACCGGCCGGAATACCCGTAATACCAGCAACCATGGCTGCTAGGTCTTCTTCGTTTACTGCTGTTCGTTTTTCTTTTGAATGGTCTGTTATACCTGAAAGTATTTTTTTTATGTAAGCCGATTTCTTTTCATAGGTAGGTAAACGTAGGCTATCTTCCGTATCAAATTTGCCCGTTACAATTGGGCTTAATCTGTTTTTTAATTCAATATAGACCCAATCTATAGCTTGGATTTTGTCCGATTCCTGTTGTTTTTCAGTTTCTGACTCTATTTCAACAAGTTTGGTGTTCAAATCTTCCAAATCGGTCGGTAAAGATTGCGTAGAAACATTTGCTGCGGCCATAGTTCTATCAACCAGGTCCAAGGCAGAATCTGGTAGGCTTTTTTCTTTTAAATACCGTTTTGATAAACGAATGGATTCCTTTAAGGCTTCATCATCAATATCAAGCGCATGATGTTCTGTATAGGTTTGGCCCACACTTTTTAGTATGCGAAAAGCCATTTCGGAATCGGGCTCTTCCACAGTGACAGATTCAAACCTTCTGTTGAGTCCATCATCATTTGCAATGTGTTTCCTGTAATTATCCGCAGTAGTTGCACCTATCAAAATGACTTCCCCTTTGTTCAATTCTGATTTTATGACGTTTAAAATGCCTTGGCTGGCACTTGCATCTTGTAATAACACATGAAAATCATCAATGAACAAAATAGGTTTTACCAAATTTTTAGCTTCGTTAAAGATGCTTTGCAAGCGATCTTCTACCTCGCCTTTATAGGATGCACCCGAAAGTAATACGGCAGTGTCTATTTCTAGTAAACTGGCTTCTTGTAAGGTGCCCACAATTTTTCTGGAATAAATTTCTTGGGCCAGATTGTTAATTAAAACGGTTTTGCCCACGCCGGACTCTCCTTGGACCATAACATTGGGTTTGGATTTTCGGCTTAAAATCTCGGCAATTTGTTTTAACTCACGATCACGATTAATAATATGGTCATAATCACCGTTGGAAGCTTCAATAAGTAAATCGTTAGTGTATTTTTTTAGGATATCTGTATCCGGAGTAAAGTCACTAGTACTGTTGACGGCTTTTTTGTTTGAGCCTCCGGAGGTGTTAATTCCGGCCGAAAAACTATCGAACAGTTCCGAACTACTTACAGGCAGTGATTTTACTTGGTCAAAACTGAAGCCTACTCCAGGTGTAATTGCGGATATGAACAAACAAACAAGATCAACATCAGATCTATTCAATTTGGTTTGTACTTCTTCCGCTTCAACAAAAACCATCTTGGCCTCTGAACTAGCCTTTACCGATAAGGTACGACTAGTGCGTTTGGGATGGGATTCCATATTGACATCGGCCCATTCTTCAATGAAATATACATCTACTCCTTTTTCATGTAATATACGGAGTAAAGAAAGGTCTCTGTTTAATGAAGCTTTTATTAAATGTGCGGGACCAAAACTTTCATGTTGATGCTCTTCTGCAAGTTGCGTGGCAATGTGTATAGCTTTCTCTAGTTCGGTATTCATGCAATGGTTAGTTTCGGTTCATACGTTTAGCAAGATCTAATGCGGTATTGAGTCTGCTGATTTCTTTTTCATAATCTGCGACTTGTTCCTCAAGCTCATTTATTTCATGTCTTGCACTTTCTACCTGTTTTAAATCTCTCTTGGCATCTACAAGTTTATTATAGGTCAACACCAAATTCTCGTACATACTGCGATCGTCCAAGGAATCTTTTGGAATATCACTTCTAAGGTCTATTAAATTCTTGATGATAGATTGTTCTACAAAGAACCAGCCTTCTTTTACCGTGTCTAGTGAGTCTATTTGTTTGTCTACGCCCTCTAAGGCTTTTATAAATTTCTTTTGGTAAAGAAATTCATATTGCATTTTTTTATTGTCCTCACGTAATACGGCATTTTCTTTCCACGGCAGTTTATAACTGTAGAAAAATGCAGTAAACAGAATACCGACCGTTATGGCGAACATTAATAAAAATAGTAGAAAAGAAGAGGTTCTTTCCTTTTTGTTAAGTATTTCCATAGTATGTTTTATTCAGATAAAAACGAAGGCTTGTTTGATTTATCTTGTTTGTTCTGTACTATATTTTCATTTACGAAAATTCCCATATCCCTTCGTTTTCCAATATAATCTACTTGTGTTAGTACAGTAAGTAAACGATCAATAACGTTCATAAAACCAGTAGCTAAAAGTACATTTTGGTTTACATCGTTATGATTGTATTGCATGTTGATTACATCTGTAAATATCTTTTCATAATCACCTCCTTTTAGATCGGTCCATTCTCCAAAATAATTAAAAAGTTCTTCTTTGTTTTGTGGAGAGGAGACATCTACGGCTCCTTTAAAGACTCTTGCAAAACTTACTATGATCTGTAAAAGTTCTTTAGGGTGCATGTCATATTCTTCCCATTTTATCTTGGTAATCTGTTGTGCGAGATAGCCATAAGCTTTGTCAACGGCCAAGTGCATGGCATCTGCAATAGGATTGTCGCTCTGCTTGGCCATTATCTTTTGAACGATCAAGATTGCATTTCGCTCCGTCATCTTTACAAAGTTATCGGCATCATTATAAAAGTCTACTAAACTTTCATGAGCACCTAGAGTTAAACTGGGAGGAATATAGTCTGTTGCAATGGATAGGCTTTTACCTTCTTTATGAATTTTGGCGATCGGTAACTGGTTGCCGGATAATCCTGATTTTGCCAAATCATCACTTGTAATAAAAGTGAAAAATTGACCATTGGTCAAAAATGGGTGCCTTGGAGGCATTTCTTTAGGGTCTTGCTCTCCAAAAGGTATGGTTTTCTCCGTATCTAAGTTTATAAGTAAAAAACCTTCATCCAACTTATTGTCGGCCAATTCATCAACAACAATTTCTTCTTTTACGGATGGTGTATTTTCCGTAATTTCTATTCGGTTACCGTTTGGGGTAATTGCCCGTAATTTTTTGATGCTTACTTTTAGGCTTTTGTGAATATCTAGATTAATAGCATATTCATTGTTGCCATTAAGATAGGAAGCCAAGAACCCATGACCGTATCTGCCTTTACGAACCACATACGCATCCTTTATGCTGTTTTCGGCAAAATTTTGAAGGCTTTCAAAATGCTCCTTGGAGATTTTCATGCCATCTACCCAATTGATTTTAAAATTTTTGATATCCTCTATCATGATGTTCTTTTTATATGCGTTGGCAAATGACTACATCGCCATCTTTTAGGTTATTATCTTCTACTGTAAGCTCTGAATCAATATGTTTAGAAGCCCCGTACCACTTAGGTTTGCTATAAAAATACCAGCCGTGCGGGTCATCGGCCGTGTCAGTAAGTTCTATTTTTGTGGTTGCTTTTTTGGCATTGTAATCGTTAATAAAAAAATAGAACAATCTACCGAACTCCATATTTTTTGGAGCTTTGGCCTTAAAGCTAGTCATATTTCCCGCTTCGGTGTTTTTATAGAACATGAAGTTGAGTATAATCATGTTCTTTAGCTCGTAATGCTCCGGTGTGTCATATTTTTTCTGAAGGGGGTAGTACCATTTTGTATATAACTTTACAGGAATGGAAACGGAATATTTATAGAGTACAAAAAAGCTAGTAGGTACTGTAAATGCAGCCATCGTCAAAAAATAATAGGACAAATACTGCAAATCTTGATAGTGTGCTGCAATCATGATCACAGGAACCATTATAGCAAAAGAGGTAATTATGCCAAAAAGTAATTCTTTAAGACCCTGGTTGGAATCGAATTTATCAAAGAGATAGCGATAGAAAAACACGTGAAGCCCACCTATAATTGTAGCAAAGGCAAGCATCCAGAAATAACGGAACATTACTGTAGACTGCCTTAAGTTGTATATAATGGCTAAAAATATACCCATTACCGCAATTAATGCCGCAAGATAATAGTAGTATTTTTTCCTTCTTTTTTTGAACCCAGGGGTTTTTCGACCAATTAGGCCAAGCGCCAACAAAATAAAGACCAAGACAATCGCAAAAGGAATCAAGGCCTCTATGTTTATAAATCTCTTTAGGTAACTTCCAATCATAGGGGTCTAAATTGTAGCGGATACTCCAAGTCTTCCGGAATATACATCTTCACTAATCACAAATTTTCTTTTCTTTTCGGCCAGTGTAAATTTTATTTCAAAATCGGCTTCATAGGGCAATGTATGTTCTAAAAAGAATTGAATTAGCGTATTAATTTTTCCATTTGGCATGTAATCAACTATTTTATCAGGTCTTCTAATGTTATTAATGATAAAAATGTATTTTGGAAGAAACGTAACGGGTTTTCCTTCTGTTGCCATGTTAATGCCCAATTGCCACGGTTCCTGTTTGGTTTCCGCTGCTATTGTGGCGTAATCCTTCTCAATTATTAACTGTTCTTCAATAATATTTTCCAACACTATTTTTAACAACGGTAAATTACCTGCTATCTTATACATGAAGGGCATAGTCTTTAAAATCTTTGCGGCTATGCTCCCTGGAATTCTTGAGTCTATCTGCCATAGATTTAATAAAAAATCTACTAGTTCTGGACTACCTAAAGATTTAAAGGTAAGGTCTTCTGCCGATTCTATAGCAACCCGCTGCAAGAAAAACTCAGTTTCCAGAGGGCTGAAAAACTTTCGAGCATTTTCTTCCTCAATTTTTCTTCCGTTGTAATCGGTAACCATTGTTTCCACATACGGCGTACTAGAGTAGGTGCGATGAAAAAAACGTTCAGGAAAAATATTGTAAAAACTTCTACGGCTAAGTTTAACCTCTAAAGTGTTTTTTTTGTCTAGACTTTCTTCTATTGAGGTGATGTCCTTACTAAAGCGTCTTTTGAAAAAATCAGAGAGTACAATATCTAGTTCGGTCTCTTCATTTATGTAAGAAATAAAAGTTTCGGCCTTTAGGTCAAAATCAAGGTCAAATAACTCTTGTCGTATTTTATCTGGAGATAAGGGGGTCATTTTTAAAGGTTTTTTAGCAAGCGTGCGCCGGAGACGAACCTATCTTGCCAATATTTTGAGTTCAAATCAGCAATTTGAACTCCAGTAGGGGAATTTGAGCCTGTAAATTTTCCGTTTTGAAGGTAAATGCCCACATGGGAAACCACTTTATCTTCATCTTTTAACCTAAAGAAAAGCAAATCTCCTTGCTGCAAAAACTTTTGACCGGAAAAGTGTGCTTTAATATCCAAATTAAATTGTTCTATGGAAGTTCTTGGGAGCTCAAAACTATATACTTTTTGATAAATATCCCTCACGTACGCAGAGCAATCCACTCCACTTTTGGTAGTGCCGCCCCATAGGTAAGGTGTGTCCATCCATTCATATATACTCGCATATAGTTTTTCGTTTTTAATTTCTTCGTACGGGATTTCTAAAAGTTCAGAAAAATGTAATCTTTGTTCTTTGCTAAGATATGAAGGTTCAACAGTAACTATTTGTTTGTTATCTTGTGCTTCTTTTTGGGCAGCTAAACGTTTTGATTTTTCCATTTCTTGTCTGTAATACTCGCCTTGACCCGCTACCGAGGATTTATTGGCACAACCGGTAATCAATGCAATAATTAAAAGAAAAGACAGTTTTAATTTCATATTAAAAATCGTACATTTAATTGAAAGGAAGAATGGATAAAATTAGAGATTAATTATGAATAATAAAAGTATTAAAACTCACTTTGATAGTAACGTGTTTATCACTTTTTTAGTATTGTTATTTGCTGGATTGGCCCTTTTTTCTTTTCGTTTGAACAGTGAGGTAGATTGTAGTAATGTAGATTTTGAGATTATTTCAAATTCCTACACTACAGAGGATTTAATTGAGTTTAAAAGTACAGATGCTTCAGGGTTTAATTGGACTTGGAATTTTGGGGATAATGAACCGGAAGCGTACAGGTCCGATGTTGTTCATCAATTTAAGAAACCCGGTAAATATTCCGTTTCCTTAAAAATGAACGGTGAGTGTGTAGCTTCACGTGAAATAGTAATTTCCAAAGACAAAATAATACGTGATGCAAAGCTCATACCTAATATTGTTCTACCAAAAAAAGTTAGGGTAGGAGACGAAGTTGAATTTTTTAACGATTCTAAATTTGCCACTTCATGGCAATGGAGCTTTGGCGAAACTGCAGCAGTAGATGGTAATGACAGAAGGGAGAAATATACGTATAAAACTCCTGGCGAGAAAACAATTCTATTGGTCGTGAATGGCGATCGTAGACATGAAGCTAAACGTATTTTAACTGTATATCCTTCAAAAAAGAAAGAGCGTATTGGTAGAAGCAGAAATGCAAGTGCCCCTATAGAGAATGTACTGGCTACAATTCCGGAAGCGCCAAAAGAGGAGGAGCCTGTAGTTGAAGATAAGGACAAGGTAGATGAACCACCTTATATTGAAATTTCAAGCGGAGAAATAGAGGATATGTTATTAAGGTACTCGGTAAGAAATCTTGATGACATTAGTATTCGGAATTATTTTTGCGTAACGAATATTCCCGTTTTCAATAAAAGCGGAGATCGCTTTACCGTTAGTCAGTTCTTTAAAGCTGTTAGGGATGTTAAGATTGAGATTAAGAGTCTTAAACTCTACAGGGACAAGAAAACAGGTTGCATAAAAAGTATGACCGTAGATATGCGCACCAAAAAAGGATTGTTTTGGAAGAATTTTTAGTGAGTGCATATAAGCAAGGACAATCATAAAAAATGTATTTGACGAACAAATTTTGTCTAAACCGATAAATGGCGGCCAATTTGGTTTTTTAATAAAATTGGATAATTTCTTTTCTACGGAACGAAGAATCGGTTTTTAGAATAAGTTTATTTTGTGGATTTATACCTATAATAGAGAGTAGGGTTAGACTCCATAAAATTCAGTGTTGAGATGATGTTTTTACAGTGAATTTAACTTCAAAATTCAGTTGTATTTAGTTCTTTGAAAATAGCTTTTTTCCTACTTTATTTTTTAAGCAGAATAATTTTAAAAGCTTGCACTTTATCGAAAAATGTTTGGAGAGTATCAGATATTTAATAGTTTAGCATTGTCTTATTGACGTTTATATAAACTTTTAATCAGGTATTATTTACCACAAAAATCATTTTTTATGTCTTTTAAAGCTAAATTAAATTTAGGAGGAAAAGAGTACAACATCTTAAATTGTAACTACGATCTTTTTCAAGAAACAGATCCAACAGGTCGTCCGTCTTCTGTAACAAGAGGAGGTAAGATTACTGTTACTGTAGAGTCCAATGATGACACCGCTGGTGTTGAGTTAATGATGGATAACTTTGGTAAGAAGGATGGTTCTATAACGTATACAAAAAGAGATACGGATGCTACCCTAAAAGAAATCAAGTTTACTGAAGCCTATATGGTAAAGTACAGAGAGAATTTTGATGCTACTGGAACCAATCCTTTAACGGAGACTTTTACTTTGTCTGCTAAGGAATTGAGTATTGGTGGTGGTCAGCACCAGAACGAATGGGTAATGTAATCCATTTTGCAATATTTTTTTGAAAAGGAGGCAAGCAAACGCCTCCTTTTTTTTACTTTTCAAATGAATGCGCCAAGCTTTTACAATTGTATATTTTGCTTTTTAGCTGATCAAAATGATTTCTAAATAGTAATAATGCCCGTGTATGGCAACACGTTACCGGTTTGGTGTTTTAAAATGCTTTAGTTGTGTTTTTGTTGTAGATGATATATGAAGCGTAGTAAAGAAAAAACTTACTCAGGCTCATTCAGGTACTTTGTTTGCGTATAACATTTTTTTGAGTAAATTTAAAACTTAAAACAATATATAAATATGGCTATTGATAACGTAGGTATTGGTGGTAATGAGGTAAAAGGTGACGCTAGTGAAGCCTTAAACAGCATTCCACAGAACAGGGCTTTAATTGCCGGTAAACTTACCCCTAATGCACCAGTAAAGCCTGAAGTGGTGGAAGGTCTTAGAACTGTTGAAGATATTTTTGAGCATTACGAACCCGAATTAAAAATCCCGTTTGAGGACAAGAACGGCGGTACCGTAAATGAAACCTTGAAGTTCAGAAATCTTGGTGATTTCGGTAAAAAAGGCATTATCAATAATAGTGTTTTCTTAAAAGAGCTTGAAATAGAGAGCGATCAATATAAAAAAATGATCAAGCAATTAAAGACTAATAAGATTTTAAAGGCTGCTTTGGAAGATCCAGATGCTAAAAAATCTTTGGTCGACACCATAGATGCTTTAATCGCTGAAATTAAAAACGCTAAATAATTCTACATGGCCGATACACAGAACAACCAAAAAGCCGCACAGTTAAGTGAAAAACCTTATGCGGAACAGATAAAAGAAAAATCGGATGGACTTGTCAAATATGGCGGGTACGATCTTTTGGAATCTGCCATTGATGATGTACAGAATCTGAACCCCGATCGTAAGGCACGTCGGAAAATGTTCCTTACGGAAAACACCAAAAAACAAGAGCGTAACGATCTCTTGAAAAAATTGGAGCTTTGGTCAGAAACACTTAAATCTGGTGATGATATCATAGATTTAGTACAGGCAGCAGATGATAAAGCAGCTTTATCGCAGCAGGTACTAACAAAAAATTTAAAATCTGCTCTTGAGGAAACTCGTGAACTTGAAACTTCCTACCGTTCCGTAGCCTTGTTCTATAAGAATACAGATTTACCATCTTTAAAAAATGTTTCCATTATTAATGCGGAACTTGATCAATTAACGGATTTGGATAATACCCGTTTCTTTGATCATATAAGAGAAGAGTTGGTTTCTAAATACGATCGTTTGGATCTTCGTGAAAACTACTCCCTTATGGTTCTTCCTGGGTATTTGGGTTCTAAATCTGTTGTGGATAAATGGGCAAAAGTAGCACACGACAATAAAGTTACCTTAGTGACAGATTTTGCACATTTAGATGAGCCAGACGATGTAATGGAAATGTTTGAAAGTGCCAATTTAGCTAGTGGAGATATGTATTTGTCTAACACTATCATGACCTGTAACTGGTTGGTAGGCCGTGGCAAACACGAAGAAGTAGGCGAAGAAGAAGACGTACATGTACCGCCTTCTGGAGCCCTTGCCGGTAAAATATATAAAACCTTAATGTCTCAGGTAACCGCAGGTAAAAAACACGGTGGTTTAAGTGAGGTAGATGGTGTAAGTTTTGATTTGAGAAAAAGTGAAATTGCCAATCTAGAGAACCTAGGTCTTGTACCTATGGTTAATGAATATGGTAAGGTCATGGCCTTTTCTGCCAAGACACTCTTTAACGGAGATAACTTAGGCCTTCAAACCTATTCTGTAGTACGGGTGTTTGATTATGTCGCCAAAGTATTAATGGACTTTTTAAACCGTAGGGCTTTTGAAAACTTTAGCACAAAGACCCGTAATGAAATACAATCACAGATTGTGCGGTTTTTAGATGATATTACAGGGCCGGACAAACTAATTGAAAATTTTGAGATTAGAAGGTTTGAGCAAGACCCGAACCAAAAAGACCGTATTTATTTAGATGTACGCCTAAAACCTTATTTCCCGGCTAAAAACTTTATGATCAAAATGGATGGTCAAAAAGGAGACGAAGGTACGGATTGGGATACAGAATACGCACAACAGTAAGACAGCTCTAAACGAAGTTGTATCTCCTAAGATCTTGTTATAGAGAATAATAAACAAAAACTTGGGTTTTGTAAAGGAGGCTTTTGCTTAAAAGTTAACTTGTAAACAGTAACCCACTACTTTAAAAACCTGAAAAATTATGTCATTTTTAGCAAAGCTTACTGTTGATGGACAGATATATAATGTGCTTCATTGTATTTATAATTTTGAACAACCCATGGATGGTACGGGAAAACCTGCGGGAAAACCTTTGGGTGGGCAGATTTCTGTAACCATTGAGTCACAGGGTAAATATGACCTTTTTCACTGGATGAAAGAGCCAGAGCAGACAAAAGATGGTTCCATTGTATTTTTTAAACGTGATGCCTTATCAAAGCTGCAAGAGGTAAAATTCTCTAAAGCGTATTGTGTTAGTCTTGAGGAAGAGTTTGATGCAAATGATGAAATGCCTATGCAAAAAAGGATAGTTATCTCAGCAAAAACAATTACCGTGGGAGATATGGTTTTTGAAAATAGTTGGGGGGAGTAGAACTATGGATGTCTTAACCCAAAAATCAAGACAGCAGAGGTTAAAGCGAGAATTTAACAAATCGCTAGGAAGCGTACGTCTTTCAAAAAGTAAAAAGCTGACTTTAGCCGATAAAAGTAAGATTAAAAAGGCGGCAGTTAAGAGCCTACAGCGTTATTTGACCGCAGAGTTAAAGAGGACGAATACAAAAACTTACGACTGGTATTTTACAGAAATGGAGAGTGACCGGATCCGAGCGGAAACCCCTCGTAGAAATAACCTTGGTTATAATCGATATTATATAATTGATTATGTTAATATTCCAATTAATAGTAAAAACTCCTATTCTTCGTACTATACTCAAGAAAGGGTTAGGGAATTTAGTATTTCTAGTAAGGAAATAAGAGATATCATATCGGGATCAGCAAAGCTCTTTGCACATATGATGAAGATAACCGTTAGTGAAAAGGAAGATGCAAAAATATATGCAGCCTACGATAAGGTTGATGAAAAAACTATTATTACAGTTGTTCTCGGTTTTCCTGTGGCTGTCGTAGGGGCGGTAGAGGCGGTACCTCTTTTATATGCTGCTAGTCAATACTCGGTACCTGGTTTAGGAAAGGCGCTAACAATTAATTCAGGCAGGGTAGCTGCTGTTAATGGGGCTTCCAATTTTGGAGAGCAATATGTTTCTACGGGTATTTCAAAAAATATGTGGGGTATGAATAATTTACGAAGATTGGATTTGTTTGACTTGGGTGTAACTACAGCATTTGGTGGTTTTGCCAGCACACCATTAAAATCAGAATTTGATTATACACTTGAAAAAAGTTTTAATACGAACGGTTTCAAGGAATTTTCAGAGAATATGGTTGTTAGTGGACTAAGTAATCAAGCTAGTAAATCATATGGTTCTGCAGTAGGTAAACCAATGTCCCAATTTGGAGGGGCTATAGGAGAAGTTTTTAGTATTGGAGGATTATTTACCTTGAAAACGACTATATCTACTGGGAAGAAAAAGATTAAAGATGAAAATCAACCTCAAAATAAATATAAAAACCCCAAGAAATGACGCTTACCAAGAGTCAAAAAGGTACACTTTTATTTGTAGGAATTTCTGCGGTAATTATAATTTGTATTACGCAATATATTAAAAGTAATGTAAAAAATAATTCGGAGTATGCTATAGGTTATGTTTTTGATTCTATGAATGGCCCATCATCTGGTCCTGCAATTTATTATTATTATTATGTAGACGGTGAAAAATATGACAATAGTGATTATATAAATTCTGATTATAATGTTCGCGTTGGAGAATTTTATTGGGTAAAATATTCATCAGAACACCCCAACTGGGCTGAAATACAACAAAATCTTCAAGTTATTGATATAGATAAAATTAAAAAAGCGGGATTTTCTTTACCACAAAAGAAAAGAAATCAGTTTCAAGAATAAAATTTAGTTGAGATGAAACAGAAAAATCTTAAGATATCTTTGTGGTTAATTTCATTATTTCTTTTTACATCGCTTTGTTCGTCTCAAAGGAACCTTGTCAGCCATAAAACAGAAGGAGGTCTAACGTTAATTCCTGGTACGAGAATATACCTTGAACCCCCTTCAGGGTTTCAACTATCAAAAGATTTTATTGGTCTTGAAAACGGTGATAATGAGATTATCCGCTTTTATGATATGTATGGTACAGATTATTATGCTAATTCTAACAAGTATACCAAAAAAGCATATGAGAAAATAGGAGCAATTGTATATGACTTTGAAGAAACGATAATTGATGATTACTATGGAAAAGTGCTCGTTACCAATAGTGACTATGCAAACCGAGCGGTTACCTTAGTTTTTGGCGATGCTTTTTTTTCTGTATTAGGGGTTGCTGTTACGAACAATACAAATAATACTGAAGTTAGTCATCTAATAAATTCATTTAAAAGCATAAAGTATGACAAAGACCGAGAAATAGGCTCGATGGAAGCTGCATTTTTTTCCGTTGATGTAGAAAAAAGTGGCTTCGAATTATTTTTTCAGGCTAATGAAATATTTCACTTTACTGAAAACGGCGAATACCCCAACGACACAAGTTCTTCATATGTTATAAACCAAATACTCGTCGATCCCACTAACCCAAATTTGAAACTCGTAGTTGATAATATCATCAATTCCAGTATTGAGAAAGGGTTTAAAGTTACCAGCAGAAAACAGACTTCTAAAAATAAAATCAATGGTTATGATTGTTTTCAGGAAATGGTCTATGGCGAATCCGAAGGAGTGAAAACCCAGACTGTCTTTACGGCAATCAATAATGGGAGAAGAGCGGTTGTTATAATGGGAAGTGCCAAAGAAAACTTCAAAGAAAATATAGAAAAGTTTAATGAAATAACTTCTTCGCTAAAATTCAACTAATTTTATTTTAGAGTGTAAGGTTGGATTAATTATACATTTTAATTAGTTGCCATTGAGTTACGGTTTTCTGTTTTACATTGTTTTAATATGGTTCATTCCTAAAATATCACCTTATTATAATTGATATAATTTTTAAGGTCAAAGATCTTGATAGTTTAGTTAAGACTTATTTTCAAATATAGGTGATGGTTACCAACATAATAAAACATAATTGCCTCACGCAAAACTTATGGATATATACCTATAATTAAAGAAGTCTTAGAAAATACTTGAAGGGATGATTGTATTAGATTACGCAACAGGTTAACCCTTCGTATTCAGTATGGATTATTGGGTGAAAAGAGTGTATTGTAATTGTTTCTTTTGGTATCATTCCTCTTGTATATTAGGTTTACAGTACCTAAACCCCTTAAATCCCTCTCTTAATCGATTATTTGGATAGTTGTCCAGTTAATTAGTATTTTTGTGTTTTTCATTCTCGTGTAAGACACTAAATTATTCATTGAAAGAAATTACACCTACTTATGAAGTCGTTCCCTATAAAACTTATTTTTTTTCTGGGTAGCCTGTTATTTTCGAGTCATATCCTTTGGTCGCAGACCCCAATTTCTGTAAAAACCAATGATTTTGTAACTACAACTATATTTTTTCCATCTACTATTAAAAAAGTAGTTGAGCCTGCGGCAAATTTTAGTTTTAGCTATGAAAGTGGTTCTAACATTGGATTGCTGAAAGGTAGGAAGGGTAGGGCAAGCAATCTTTTGGTTATTACCGAACAAGGTTATATCTACTCGTTTGCATTGAGTTATGCAGAGGAAGTTCCGGAATTCAGTTTTATTCTAACAACAGATCAAGCAATCAGTAAAACCATGTCAGGTAATGGCGAGAGCTCTAAGAGGCCTGAAATTGTTGAACAACCTTCTGGTAATGACAGTCAAGAAACTGTGGAAACCAACGAAATTCCTATTGAAAATGTCACAGCAAACAATCAACCAAAAAATAAGTTAAGCGAAGCACTAACTACGAATATTTCAGAAAGACAAAAAGATACGATTGTTCAAGAACCGGTGTACATGAGTAATGATGATACGGAAGAAAAAGATTTGTATGATGTAGATCGTGAAGAGTACTATCGCATTTTTTGTGAAAATAATTATCTGCAGAAAACCGTATTTAAACGGAGTTTTAGACAAAACAAAAAAATTGCTGTTCGGCTCAATAATATCTTGGTGGATCGGAACGAGAAGTATTTTGTGGTGCAAATAGAGAATAACTCAAAAAGGAAATATGATATCGCGGGACTCAGCTTTTTTAAAAAAGCAAAAGTGGGGCAACTTGAAAAAATCATGAACCCCCTATACACTTTTAATCTTCAAGAAAGTATAGATCCAGAAGGCATAAATGAGGTTGTTTATGTGTTTAAAAATTTTAATATTAGTGCCAAGGAAAAAATTTCTGTAGTTTTAGCTGATGCAAATAGTGACAACTTGGTGATACTGCCACTCGATTATTTATTAATTAATTCTCCCTCGAATTGAAACATATCACAATTATATTTTCATTTCTATGTTTTCCAATACTAGCTTTTTCTCAAACTTATTCCAATACTTTCTCGGTATCTGGGGGGCTATTTGGTGATGGTTATGGAGGAGAGATAACGTATAATACCAACTTAAGTGAAACAACCCATACTCAAATAGCTTTGAACGGTACGTATGCTAACTATAAAAGTGGAGCCGTACGTATTCCGTATATGAGCGTAACAGCCAGTTATTCCTATTTTATAACGGTTTATAGTAGAAACAGGAAAATGCAGTCACTTTCTTTGGGAGGAGGAGCCTTGGCAGGATATGAGTCAGTTAACAACGGAAACTTGCAGTTAAGCAATATCGTATCCGTTGATGGGGAGAGCAAGTTTATATACGGCGGTGTAGTTACGGCAGATTTGGACATTATACTTACGGAACATCTTTCGTTATTGATAAAGACCTCTGAGTTCTATCACGTTAATAGTGATTTCGGTAATCTTACGAACTATAGCGGTTTGGGTATCCGTTACTATTTTAACTGATTTATAGCGGTATGGACTTAGATTGTATTTTCGTCTTATCCAAGAAAGGATACGTTTCATCGTTGTTCATTATCAAAAAAGTTCCTTGGTTATGCAGGGTTGGAACGGATTGCATATCTTGTAGGACTTTCTTTTAAAAGCGAGAGTTTTATTGTTTACGGATAGTTAAAAAAAGTCGTTGGTCCCCATACTGGAAAAATGAAGAACTACATAAAGATCCCGATATCCTTTTTTTGTCTTTTTTTGTTGGCCCTTGCCTGTACCAAGGAGGTAGGGCTCATCACCGAGGTGGAGTTCGAGCTCAGCGAGCAGCACACCGCCGAGGGCTATGTGAACCAGGGGCTTCCCAGCACCTTTACCATCGTTCCCGAGGAGGTACTGGAGAACTACGAATATACCATCACCTATGAGATACTCGACGGCGAGGGCCATTTCGAGGACATGGAGGGCAACCGCGTGGAACCCGGGAAGGGGTGGCCCGTATCCGAGGGCCTTTCCGCGCCTTTGGTGTACATGGGTTCCAAGACCGGCGGGCACAGGGTAAAAATAACCGGGGCGGACAACTTCGGGATCTCACAGGATATAGAGGTCTCCTACGAGCTCTCCGATGTACCGGTGGTCTGGGAGGCCTCCAGCGAGCTCTCGGAGCTCGAACTGGAAAAACCGGTGGACGTTTCGCTGGTGTTCGAAAGGCTGGACACCGATCTGGAGATCGGCTACCAAGCCGTGTACGGGCTCGGTTCGGGCGCGGGAAGCCTGGTGCCCTCGGAGGAGAACGGTTACGCCCCAGGGGGGGAATACGGCCCTATCGTCCCCGGCACCTACCCGCTCGTCTTCACCCCTTCGGAGATAGGCCCGCAGCAACTGGTCTTCACCCTGCGAGACAGCAACGGACAGGAGATCGAGGCCGGTGTGGACTTCAACGTGGTGGAATTTATAGAGGTAATATCGATAACCCTTTCGAGCCAGGATACGATCAAGATGAAGCTCGGGGACGAGATACCCCCTGCGTTCACCTTCGACCCGCCCAATGCTACCGATCAGGAGGTAACGGTGGTCTCCAGTGACCCCGATGTCGTTTTCATAGACGAAAACAATGTATGTATCGCGGTAGGGCTGGGCACGGCGGAGGTTACCGTAACCTCCGTTTCCAATCCCGATGCCAGCGATACGGTCACCGTAGAGGTGATCCCCCCGGACAGGGTACCGGTAACGGGCATTTCCGTTTCACAGGCGGACCCCGGTGCCACGGGAGCGCAGCGCCAACTGGCGGCAACGGTCCTCCCCGAGAACGCGACGGACCCAAGTGTGACCTGGTCCTCTGCCGACGATACCATAGCGACCGTGGACGAAAACGGTCTTTTGACCGGTCTTTCCGCGGGAACGGTCACGATAACGGCCACCTCGGTCTCCGACCCGGAGGTCAGCGGAAGCGTCCTTGTCGAGATCACGGGGGTATCGCTACAATCGGCGAACGATATAGAGGCCTTCGCACTGAACGGCCAGATAGAGACCGCAACCATAGATACGCAGGCCCATACCGTTTCGGTGACCGTTCCCGAGGGCACGCCGCTGAACGTGGCCCCCGTACTGTTGATAGTCTCGGAAGGCGCCACCCTGGCACCCGCCCTCTTACAGGAACGCGATTTCACTTCTCCTGTGCAATATA
Source organism: Zobellia russellii (assembly GCF_044597075.1). Classification (NCBI taxonomy): domain Bacteria; kingdom Pseudomonadati; phylum Bacteroidota; class Flavobacteriia; order Flavobacteriales; family Flavobacteriaceae; genus Zobellia; species Zobellia russellii. The sequence goes on from NZ_CP139000.1 coordinate 689,593, forward strand.
CCGTCACATCCGGCAACGGTACCGGGCAGGTCTGGACGGTAACGGCCAAGGTACTGGTACTGCCCGTTGCGGGGGATACCGATATCACGGCCTTCGGACTTCCGGGCCAGAACGGTTCCGACATCGATACCGGGAACCATACGATAACCGTCAACGTACCCGACGGAACCGACCTTAATATAGCCCCGGAAATACTTGAGGTCTCCCCAGGGGCGAGCGTGGCACCGGCCATCGGCCAGGTCCGGGACTTCTCCGGGGCCGTTGCCTATACGGTGACCCCCGAGACGGGAACGCCGCAGGTATGGACGGTGAACGTGACCGTATCCCAGCCCACGGGCAGTGGGGAGAACGCCATAACGGCATTCGAACTTCCCGGCCAGACAGGCGCGGACATAAACGCTACCACATTTACCATCAACGTTACGGTACCCGATGGTACCGACTTGACCGGTGCCCCTTCGGTACTGGACATATCGGCGGACGCCACGGTATCCCCGGCAAGGACCGTCGTTCAGGATTTTTCCGGTGCCGTTACCTATACGGTCACAGCGGAAAATGGCGATACACAGGAGTGGACGGTCAATACCACCGTATTGCCGCCTACGGGGAGCGGGGCCAACGACATAACCGCATTCGGGCTTCCGGTCCAGAACAGTGCGGATATCGACCCGGGCACCAATACGGTAACGGTGAACGTACCCGACGGAACGGACCTGAACGTCGCCCCACAGGTCCTAGGGGTCTCGCCCGGGGCCACGGTCTTGCCAGCGATAGGTGCCGTACAGGATTTTAGCGGACAGGTGCTCTATACCGTTACCGCGGAAAACGGAACGCCGCAGGTATGGACCGTGAACGTGACCGTATCCCAGCCCACGGGAAGCGGCCTGAACGCGATAACGGGCTTCGAACTGCCCGTTCAGAACAGTGTGGCCATAAACGATGTTAACCATACCATAACGGTGAACGTACCGAACGGAACGGACCTGAACGTAGTTCCCTCCATATTGGATGTTTCCATTGGGGCAGGCATAGACCCCGGGCCGGCATCGCAACAGGATTTCAGCCAGCCCGTGAACTATACCGTGACCGCAGAGAACGGTAACCCACAGGTCTGGACCGTGAACGTTGTCACGGAAACCAGCGGCGAAAAATCAATTGACAGTTTTGTGATTGATGGGGTATCGGGAACATTCAACGGTACGGATATATCGGTGACCTTGCCTTTTGGAACGGATGTAACCGCATTGTCCCCTATTATTGAGTTTTTTGGACAGTCTGTCAACCCACCTTCAGGGACCCCCACTGACTTCACCAACAATGTAACCTACACCGTAACCGCCGAGGATAACACTACATTGGACTATACCGTGAACGTTACGGTGGATGCCGCACAAAACGTGGCTCCCCAAGCGGATGCCGGTCCCGACCGGATCATCACCCTGCCTACGAGTTCCGTTACATTGGACGGTTCTGGAAGTAGCGATACGGCCCCCGGTACGATTGCCTCTTACGCCTGGACGCAGGTCAACGGTCCCACAACGGCGACCATCGTTTCCGCGAGAGGTGCAAGCACATCGGTAACGGGCTTGACCATAGCTGGAGACTACACCTTTAGGCTTACGGTGACCGATAACGGAACCCCGGCACTCAGCGATACGGACGATATCATCGTTACGGTGGATGCCGCACAAAACGTGGCTCCCCAAGCGGATGCCGGTCCCGACCGGACCATCACCCTGCCTGCGAGTTCCGTTACATTGGACGGTTCTGGAAGTAGCGATACGCCCCCCGGTACGATTGTCTCTTACGCCTGGACGCAGGTCAACGGTCCCACAACGGCGACCATCGTTTCCGCGAGCGGTGCAAGCACATCGGTAACGGGCTTGACCATAGCTGGAGACTACACCTTTAGGCTTACGGTGACCGATAACGGAACCCCGGCACTCAGCGATACGGACGATATCATCGTTACGGTGGATGCCGCACAAAACGTGGCTCCCCAAGCGGATGCCGGTCCCGACCGGACCATCACCCTGCCTGCGAGTTCCGTTACATTGGACGGTTCTGGAAGTAGCGATACGCCCCCCGGTACGATTGTCTCTTACGCCTGGACGCAGGTCAACGGTCCCACAACGGCGACCATCGTTTCCGCGAGCGGTGCAAGCACATCGGTAACGGGCTTGACCATAGCTGGAGACTACACCTTTAGGCTTACGGTGACCGATAATGGAACCCCGGCACTCAGCGGTACGGACGATATCATCGTTACGGTGGATGCCGCACAAAACGTGGCTCCCCAAGCGGATGCCGGTCCCGACCGGACCATCACCCTGCCTACGAGTTCCGTTACATTGGACGGTTCGGGAAGTAGCGATACGCCCCCCGGTACGATTGCCTCTTACGCCTGGACGCAGGTCAACGGTCCCACAACGGCGACCATCGTTTCCGCAAGCGGTGCAAGCACATCGGTAACGGGCTTGACCATAGCTGGAGACTACACCTTTAGGCTTACGGTGACCGATAATGGAACCCCGGCACTCAGCGATACGGACGATATCATCGTTACGGTGGATGCCGCACAAAACGTGGCTCCCCAAGCGGATGCCGGTCCCGACCGGACCATCACCCTGCCTACGAGTTCCGTTACATTGGACGGTTCGGGAAGTAGCGATACGGCCCCCGGTACGATTGCCTCTTACGCCTGGACGCAGGTCAACGGTCCCACAACGGCGACCATCGTTTCCGCGAGCGGTGCAAGCACATCGGTAACGGGCTTGACCATAGCTGGAGACTACACCTTTAGGCTTACGGTGACCGATAATGGAACCCCGGCACTCAGCGGTACGGACGATATCATCGTTACGGTGGATGCCGCACAAAACGTGGCTCCCCAAGCGGATGCCGGTCCCGACCGGACCATCACCCTGCCTACGAGTTCCGTTACATTGGACGGTTCGGGAAGTAGCGATACGGCCCCCGGTACGATTGCCTCTTACGCCTGGACGCAGGTCAACGGTCCCACAACGGCGACCATCGTTTCCGCAAGCGGTGCAAGCACATCGGTAACGGGCTTGACCATAGCTGGAGACTACACCTTTAGGCTTACGGTGACCGATAACGGAACCCCGGCACTCAGCGGTATGGACAATATCATCGTTAAGGTAAATCCTGCACCGAACGACGCCCCTGTAGCAAGAGCCGGGCTCGACCGGACCATCACCCTGCCTGCGAATTCCGTTACATTGGACGGTTCTGGAAGTAGCGATACGCCCCCCGGTACGATTGCCTCTTACGCCTGGACGCAGGTCAACGGTCCCACAACGGCGACCATCGTTTCCGCGAGCAGTGCAAGCACATCGGTAACGGGCTTGACCATAGCTGGCGACTATTTCTTTAGGCTTACGGTGATCGACAATAATGGAGCTCAATCTAATGATTTAGTTGTTGTGACAGTTAATCCGTTAGAGCCAAGAGCAACTTTTAGTAATGGTTCCAATGTTAGTTGTTCGAATAGAAGTATAACGGGTAGATTGACGATTGTAGGAGGGCCAATAGCATTCCAACTAAGTGCTTTTGGTGGATCTGGGGGAACTTTTGTGACCGCAATTATTGATGGAAGCACCTATTACGTTTCTGCTCCAGCGGGAGGACAAGGTATAAGCGATGAAACTCCACCTCTTCCTCCAGGTGAATATGATTATACTTTAAGTGGCAGTTTTAGTGGATGTAGTGGTAATGGCGGAAGTATTGTTTATAAATAAAAATATAGAAACTTTTAAATCGTACGGTATGTCTTTTACAGCTGTATAGTAATATAGCGTGAAGTTATAAATATATGGTTGTCTTTTATTTTAAATTATACAAATGTGTTCGTGATTTTTAATTTTGAATTAAAGGATGCTCTGTGTCACAGCGTCAGGAAACTAAAACTTGATTTGACTCACGATCAATACGAATGAGTATAACTTTAAACTGTATTTTAACTGATTACATAAGTGGAGGAGTGTTCATTCTGTATAAAAGTGTAAGGGTTGGATACGTCTATTTTTATAATGGTCCTGTATAAATTATAAAAATTAATTTTTTTTGCAACTTTACATATTTTATTATCACACAACCTCAAAAGTAGTCCAAGCGAAAACTCAACTTATATAATTCCAAATATTCTTATACTTCACAAGTTGAGAATAAGCATGTCTTATGACCAGGTTTTCTGGTTTTTCAAGCGAGGGGTCATTTTTTAAAAGTTGCATGGCATGGAAGCGCGCAGTCTTGAGAATATCGTTGTCTTTTACAATGTCTGCTATCTTTAGGTTGAGTACACCACTTTGTTGGGTACCCATAATATCTCCTGGACCCCTTAGTTTTAAATCGACTTCTGCTATCTCAAAACCATCATTGGTTTGTACCATGGTCTGTAGGCGGGTTTTTGCTTCGGTAGAAAGTTTGTGACTTGTCATTAGAATACAAAAACTCTGATCAGCACCTCTACCTACACGACCGCGAAGCTGATGTAATTGCGACAATCCAAATCGTTCCGCACTCTCAATAATCATTACCGAAGCGTTTGGAACATTTACACCTACTTCAATTACAGTAGTAGCAACCATGATTTGTGTTTCCCCTTTTACAAAGCGTTCCATCTCATAATCTTTATCTGCTGGTTTCATTTGACCATGAACGATGGAAATTTGAAATTCCGGCATAGGAAAGTCACGCGCGATACTTTCATACCCGTCCATTAAATCCTTATAATCCAATGCTTCGGATTCTTGAATAAGCGGATATACAATATAAACTTGTCTTCCTTTTTTGATTTCGTCCCGTATAAATTGAAATACCTTTAATCGATTACTGTCATATCTATGGACTGTTTTTATAGGTTTACGCCCAGGAGGAAGCTCATCAATAGTAGAAACATCTAAATCGCCATAAAGACTCATTGCCAACGTGCGGGGAATAGGCGTTGCGGTCATTACCAAAATATGCGGGGGAATATTGTTTTTATGCCAAAGTTTTGACCGCTGGGCTACACCAAAACGGTGCTGTTCATCTACAATGGCCAAGCCTAGATTCTTGAATTTAACCTTATCCTCTAGAAGTGCATGTGTGCCGATTAAAATTTGGAGTTCTCCGCTTTCTAATTGCTCATGAATAGGGGGGCGAGCCGATTTTTTAACGGAACCGGTTAAAAGCGAGCAGGTAATTCCGGTTCCTTTTAAAAGTTCAGCAATTCCGGTATAGTGTTGATTGGCCAGAATTTCTGTTGGGGCCATCAAACAAGCTTGAAAGTCATTATCGATTGCCAATAGCATGGCCATGACTGCAACTATGGTTTTGCCGGAACCTACATCACCCTGCAGTAATCGGTTCATTTGGGCGTTACTACCTAAATCGCTTCGTATTTCTTTGATTACTCTTTTTTGTGCCCCGGTAAGTTCAAAAGGTAAATGGTTTTTATAAAACTCATGAAAAATTGTTCCTACCTGATCAAAATTAAAACCTTTTATTTTTTGCTTGTGCAGCATGTTCTTTGCGATCAACTGCATTTGAATATAAAACAGTTCTTCAAACTTCAATCGGAATTGCGCCTTGGCCAACAGCTCTTGATTCTTTGGAAAATGGATATTGAACAAGGCTTCGCTCTTGGACAACAATTTTAGTTCATACAAAAGCTTATCGGATAGTGTCTCGGTAAATCGACCTTTAGTTTCAATAAATACTTGCTGTATCAATTTACTGATGACCCTATTGGAAATACCTTTGTTGCTTAATTTTTCCGTAGAAGGGTAGACTGGTTGCATGGTTACTTTTAACCCTTGCTCATGGTCTTTTAAAAGCTCCATTTCTGGATGTGGCATAGAAAATTTGCCGTTGAACCAGTTGCATCTACCAAAAATCACATAGGGCGTATTGAGCTTTATATTTTCCCTGATCCATTTTTGTCCTCTAAACCAAACCAGTTCCATTTCGCCCGTCTCATCAACAAAACTGGCAACCAAACGCTTGCCTTTCTTTTGCTCTACGGTTTTAATATGTACGATCTTACCCACTATTTGTACATCTGCATTGCTACGTTGTAGCTGTCCTATTTTATAGTATTGGGTCTTGTCTATATAGCGGTTCGGGAAAAGATTGAGTAAATCTTGAAAGGTGTGTACGCCCAGTTCAGACTGTAAGGTTTCTGCCCTATTGGGGCCTACACCTTTAAGATATACGATAGGGGTCTGAAGAGAATTAGCGTTCATGCGACTAAATTAGGGGATAGGTACAATTGCGACAAACTAAAATGCTAAATTTGGTCTACTATTTGTTCGTAACATTTCATGAAAAACCTTTTTATACTCTTTTTTTACTGTTCCTTGTTTGTCGGTTTTGCCCAACACCAAGATAAAGTAGACTTTACACAAGCTAATATTTATATAAAACCTATTCCTGCTACAGAAGAAATAAAGGGCGGTGTAGTATATCGGTTTAATGTACTACAAAATGTAGATTCGGTCTTTTTGGATGCAAAGGATATGATATTTTCCAAGGTTGAGCTCAACGGAAAAAAAGTGAAACACCGTAAAACGGATAAAACCATTTCGATTTATAAAAAATTCGAGCAAGGAACATCGCACAAGCTTGTTCTGGACTACATAGCAAAACCGAAACAGACCGTATACTTTTTGGGTTGGAATGATGAAATAAAGGGAAACGAGCAAATTTGGACCCAAGGCCAGGGTAAATACACGAGCCATTGGTTGCCCAGCTTTGATGATATGACCGAAAAAGTAGCTTTTGACATTACCATTCATGCGCCACAAGCATATGAGGCAATTGCGAACGGTAAATTGACCATTAGGCCCTTGGAGGAGGATGAAAACCCAGTATGGAATTTTGATATGAAAAACCCTATGAGCAGTTACCTTTTGGCTTTTGCAATAGGTGATTATAGTAAACAGGAACTGAAATCCTCTAGTGGCGTATCCATTAAAAATTATTATTATCCGGAGGACAGTACAAAAGTTGAACCTACATATCGTTATACGAAAAGAATATTTGATTTTTTGGAGGATGAAATAGGTGTTCCGTATCCGTGGCAGAACTACAAACAGATTCCGGTACGGGATTTTCTGTATGCAGGGATGGAAAATACAGGAACTACCATATTCTCTGATGGATATGTCATTGACTCCACAGCATTTATAGATAAGAATTACGTAAATGTCAACGCCCATGAAATGGCACACCAATGGTTTGGTAATTTGGTAACGGAGCAAGATGGAAATCATCATTGGTTGCATGAAGGTTTTGCTACCTATTATGCTTATTTAGCTGAAAAGGAAATCTTTGGCGATGACAATTTTTATTGGAAGCTTTTTAATACGGCCAAAGAACTTCAAGAAATATCGGAAGAAGGGCAGGGGCAGGCATTGGTGGACCCCAAAGCCAGTAGTGCAACCTTCTATGAAAAAGGGGCTTGGGCATTAGTATTATTAAAAGATAAAGTAGGAGAGAAGGCCTTTAAAACTGGAGTATCTACATATTTGAACAAACATCAATTTAAAAATGTAACCATTGATGACTTTATTCAGGAGATAGAACTGGCTTCCGGTCAAAACTTAGATGATTTCAGGGGAACATGGTTGCATTCAACAGACTTTCCGGTTGAAGATGTAAAATCATATCTTATCGGTCAAAATGAATCCATTCGATTGTTTTATGAGGTAAAAGCGTCTGATTTTGATTTAAAAAAATGGCTTAGTGATGCATTACCTGTGGACTTTAAAGTAGCCTTAATCGAAAAATTTCAAAAGCAAATAGTAGATAATCACTTGGAACCTTTATTGGCACAAGACTCAAATTTAGAAATTAGACAAAAGGGAATCCAGTTCATCAATAAGATAGCAGAGAGTCAAAAGGAAGTTTTTGAGCCATTATTGAACGACCCAAGTTATGTTACTCAGGAAATGGCCTTGTATAAACTATGGTCTTCCTTTCCGGAAAACCAAAAGACCTATTTAGATGCTACCAAAGGAGTTGAAGGATTGCCCAATAAAAATGTTCGTTTGTTATGGTTGTTGCTAGCTATTGCAACAAATGATTATGAGGCTCATAACACAACCCGTTATTTTGCAGAGTTAAGCGCTTACACTTCTCCGGAGTACGGATGGGAAGTGCGGATAACAGCCTTTCAATATTTACAGGAAATTGGTTTTACGGATGAAGCTTTGGTTAATTTAATAAAGGCTACGGAGCATCATTCATGGCAGTTTAAGAAATTTTCGAGAAATTTAGCGGACAAACTCCTAGAGGATAACGATTACGAAACGCGTATCTTGAAATTGGTGAGCAAACTAAATAAAGAGGAATCACGTTATATAAATAAAAAACTGAACGAATAATGAGGGCATTGGTCATATCTGGTGGTGGTAGCAAAGGGGCTTTTGCCGGAGGGGTAGCGCAATACCTTATGGAAGAACTCCATTTTAAGTACGACCTGTTTTTGGGTACATCTACAGGTAGTTTGCTTATTTCTCACTTGGCCCTACAGAAAGTTGAAAAAATCAAAGAAGTTTACACCAGTGTAAACCAACATAGTATTTTTAGCAATTGCCCATTTACCGTTCAAAAGAAACATGGAGTTCATACCATTGGTATAGACCATTGGAACGTACTAAAGAATTTTTATAAAGGACGAAAGACTTTTGGAGAAAGCAGAAACCTGTTGAAGCTTATAAAAAACACTTTAACAGTAGAAGAATTTGAAAATTTAAAGAACGGCCCAAAAGAAATTATTGCTACGGTTTCCAACCTATCTTTAAATCAGGTAGAGTATAAGAGTATTAATGATTGTACCTATGAGGAGTTTTGTGAATGGATATGGATTTCCTGTAACTACACACCCTTTATGAGTTTGGTGCGCAAGAATGGTTGTGAATATGCCGATGGTGGACTGGGAAATATGGTGCCTATTGAGGAAGCTATAAAACGAGGGGCAAAAGAGGTAGATGTTATTGTACTGCAGACTGAAGTAAGCCACTTAAACCGACTTCCCTCTAGAAATGCATTTTCACTATTGACAACCATGTTTGAATATATGCTTGATAGGATAGAACACCAAAACATAAGAATTGGTAAATACGTAGCCAAGCATAACGATGCTATTATCAACTTTTACTATACACCTACGGTGTTGACTACAAACTCATTGATTTTTGATAAGGAAAAAATGACCGTTTGGTGGGAGAGTGGCTATAATTTTGCCAAGTTTAAAAATACTGAACTCAACCAGATAGAGCCTGAAAAAGGAGAAGTGTTGTAAAAAAGAAAACCCGCTTAAATTAAACTTTATGCGGGCTTGTATTTTCAATATATGATTTTGGATTATTCCCAGAGATAACCTATTTCTTTTTTAATGAAAGATAATGCAGTTGCGGAGGGCGATTGTTTTTCCATAGTTTCCGTTAGGATGTCTTCCCTTAATTTATCCGCAGAATCGGTTTCGCTCATTGCTGCTTTACGAATCATTTGCACTGTAGCGCTCTTTGCTGCTTTTATAACGTTCCAACATTCATCGGTCATGTAAATTTGCTGAGAAAGATTGTGCTCAAATTCGTTTTCAACACTTTTTATTAAAAGACTTTCGTAAGCATTTTTATCCGAAGATTTTGGTGCCACCCTCACTACTAGACTAGGAATTGCTATTCGCTCAAGAAAAAGTGCCATACGTTCGTAGGCCTGTAGGCGAACCGGTATGGTGTTCTTTTGAGAATCTTTGTGCAATAGAAAGCGTCTACGACCATCCTCGTTTTTAGTGTGTAACTTAAAAAAATAAAAGGTAACGACCCCTGTAACTACTGCTGGCAATAAAAAGCCGAACATTTGTAAAATTCCTTCTCCAGACATTTTTTCGGTATTTGGTTATTTGGATACTAGAACGGAGGATTTTATCAAAAATTATACGATTTTTCGTATAATTTTTAGTTCTTCATTTGCTCTCTTACCATTAAATAGAATTTGTTGAAGTCAGGATGAATATTGACTTGAACCCCTTCTTTAAGGTTTCCGTCTCTTCCTAGAGCTGTCATACGCTCAGAAGCTATAGCAAACTTGTTTTGTAGGGCCGCTGCAATAGTCATACTCTGTTTAGCGGGAGTTTCTAGGTCTCCGGTCATGCTAAGACCCTCTATAGTAACCGATGTGCTAGGGTTTGCAATCAGGATGTTCGCAATTTTCTCCACCCAAGCTTCACCTTCGGCAGTTAGAGTTGTGCCCGTATCGCTTCCATATAAGCTAGATAAGTCCGAAGATACTACTACGGCGCCTCCCGAAACCGCAATTTTTGCGTTTTCTCCCATGGTTTGTTTTACATTGGTTAAAACAACTATAGTGGTAGAATCATTAGTGGCAATGGCATCTTTTATTGCTTTAAGCTGATTTTCCTTGGCTTCCAAGCTGGCCATGGCAGTTGTTACCATGTTTGAATTTTTATTGGAAACCTCAGCAAAACTGTTCAAGTTCTTCATTAACGTGTTGTTGGCGTTTTGAAGTTCGGTTACTTGGATTTCAAACGATTCCGCTTTTGCAACAGCTACTTTTTCATTTTTTCTCGCATCAAAGACCTGGTCGTTCACAGAATCCAATTGCATTTTTAATTGGGCTATTTCTTCTAAAAGGTCGCTTTTTCTTTGGGCTTGTACGGATAGACACGTAAAAATCAAAAGGGCAAGGGTAAGTAGGGGGTGTTTCATAAATAACTCGGATTAAAATTCTTATTTCTCGATTTGGAATACTTTTTTATTATAAACAAATGTATATTATTCTTTGCTGTTTTCACAATGCTTTCCGCCCAAGTGGATACAATCATATAAATTTTGCATACTCTCAAAAGGTACCTTGGCCTTGTTGTAACCGTATGAAGAGGCCAAACTACGGTTCAGGTCGTTGTCATCAACATTTAGTTGAATATCATCCATTGTGTATTGGCAGGGGTGTTCATATCCCGAGGCATGTGTAATTTCTAAGAACTCCTTCCTAAACGTCATAAAATATTGTGCCAAACGGTCAGATTTTAATGGAATGTCAATTCCTTTTTGCAGCCATTTGTTTTGAGTGGCCACCCCTGCCGGACAGCGGTTAGTGTGGCACACTTGGGCCTGTATACAGCCAATACTCATCATGGCTTCTCGGGCAACATTAATACAGTCAACCCCCATAGCAAAAGCCATAGCTGCTTTGGCGGGAAAACCTAGCTTTCCACTACCTATAAATACGATACGCTCCGTTAGTCTCCTTTTTAAGAACACCTTATAAAGACTGGAAAAACCATAGACCCACGGTAAAGAAACATGGTCCGCAAAAGACGGAGGGGCGGCTCCTGTTCCGCCTTCACCACCATCTACTGTAATAAAATCTGGACCTTTACCCGTTTTTTCCATTAAATCGGCCAACTCCTCCCATTGCTCAAGTTTGCCAATGGCTCCCTTTATACCTACGGGCAACCCGGTCTCATTAGCAATACTTTCAATAAATTCTAAAAGTTCGGGCACGGTATTAAATGCCTTATGGGTAGCTGGCGATATTACATCTTTACCAACTTCAACGCCTCTAATCTCTGCTAATTCCGGTGTTATTTTGGCCCCTGGAAGTACGCCTCCCTTACCAGGTTTGGCTCCTTGAGACAATTTAATTTCAATTGCTTTTATAGTTGGATTCTCGTCAACCAGTTTTTTCATTTTTTCCATGGAGAAATTTCCATCTGGAGTACGTACCCCAAAATAACCTGTACCAAAATGAAAAATAACATCCCCTCCTTGTTTGTGGTAATTGGAGAGTCCGCCTTCACCTGTATTATGGTATGCGCCAGCTTTAGCAACACCTTTATTCATTGCTTCTACCGCTGCAGCGGATAACGAGCCAAAACTCATGGCCGAAACGTTTATAATGGAACCAGGACGAAATGGTTTTCTCCGCCCGTTATGGGCACCCATCACCTTAGCGCAGGGAAGAAACGTTTTATCCGTGGCATTTATATGGGTATCAGGTACCTTATATGCCATCATCTGATTCTTTACAAAAATATGTTGGTGCGCATAGATGTCACGGTCGGTACCAAAACCTTCGTAATTATTTTCCTTCTTTGCGGAGGCATAAATCCACCCTCTTTCAATACGGTTAAAGGGAAGTTCTTCACGGTTGTTCGCTACAAAATATTGACGCATTTCCGGACCAATGCTCTCCAGCCAATATCGTAAATGGCCAACTATGGGAAAGTTGTGGGAGATGGTATGCGAACGCTGAAAAAAGATATCTCTTAATGCGACTATCAAAAGGAAAATAAGAATCCATACCCACCAAGAAATACTTTGTAAAATTGAAATAAGTTGGTCCATATATAAGCTAAAAATAGTTTAAAGTAATAATTGATATAGAAATTAACAAGTAGTTATTTATCAAGAAAATCTATGCTCATTTCAGTTAGCGCTTTTACTCCAAGTAACAAACCGCTGTCGTCAATAACGAAATCCGGTGTGTGATGTGGAAATGACTCCGTTGTTCCTGGCGTCATTCCTCCTAAAAAGAAGAAAAAACCAGGAACTTCTTTTTGAAAATAAGAGAAATCTTCAGCTCCTGTAACGGCCTTTTGTGTTTGTACATTGTTCGCTCCCGCCACTTTGTTCAATGTAGGTAGCATTTGTGTGACTAGTTCGGGGGCATTATACGTAATATCTGTTGCATCTTTGATTTCAATAGTGGCTTCGCCTCCATATGCTTTGGCGATAGTGGGTACCATTTCTTGCATACGTGTATTGATTAGAGCTTTCATGTCATAATCCAAAGTGCGTATTGTACCAATCATTTCTGCACTTTCGGGAATGATATTGAACCGTACGCCACTGGTTATTTTTCCAACAGTGATTACAGCAGCTTCATTGGTGAGTTCGGCTTCTCTGCTTATAATGGTCTGCAAGCCATCAATAATTTTTGCGCTAATTAAAATAGGGTCTACTCCGGACCAAGGTCTTGCGCCATGGCTTTGTTTTCCTTTTACATGGATGGTGAATTTCTGGGCAGCCGCCATTGTGCCGCCTGATTTATAGCGGATTACCCCAACTGGGGTTTGGGAATTGATATGAAGCCCAAAAATAGCATCTACCTTGGGGCTATTAAGAACACCTTCTTTTACCATGAGCAGTGCCCCGCCTTCTTCGCCCTCTGGTGGACCTTCTTCCGCAGGTTGAAAAATAAATTTTACGGTACCTTTTATTTTATCGGTATGCTTAGAGAGAATTTCTGCAACCCCCATAAGAATAGCAGTATGGGTATCGTGTCCGCAAGCATGCATAACGGGTACTTTTTCTCCTTTGTAATCCGTTGTAACGGTAGACTTATAGGGTAAATCATTCCGTTCAAATACGGGTAGGGCGTCAATATCTGCACGCAAGGCTATAACCTTGCCTGGCTTTTTTCCTTTTAAAATCCCAACAACCCCGGTATGGGCTACTCCGGTTTGTACTTCTATACCTAAGGTTGTAAGGTGCTTTGCAATTTTTTCCGCTGTCTTAAATTCACGGTTAGAGAGTTCGGGGTTTTGGTGTATTTCCCTTCTCCAATTTATAACTTTACTTTCTATAGCCTCGTATTCCTTTTCAAAATTTTGGGCTACGGAAGAGGTAATGGGTGCAATTACAAAAAGTAGGCCTAGTAGTAGTTTGTTCATTCTGCGGAGTATTAAATGGCGTAAAAATGATTCCCTTAAATTATTTCGTTGGATGCTTTTGGTCTTAAAAAAACCGAAGGATTACAGATTTTTCGATTTTTTGACCAAATTAGCCTTGTTTTGGGTTGAAATATGACTTATTTAGCGAATATATCAACAAAATGGCTAAAATCATTGTTAATTACTTTAACAGTTTGGGGTTTCATCTTTTTAATTGTCGTCTTATCTTTAGCGGTACTTTAGTTCCAAACCCCTGATTTATGTCCGAGAATTCCAATTATACAGAAGATAATATACGTTCACTTGATTGGAAGGAGCACATCCGACTGAGACCTGGTATGTATATTGGTAAGTTGGGTGATGGTTCTTCTGCTGATGATGGTATATATATCCTTCTAAAAGAGACCATAGATAACTGTATTGATGAATTTGTAATGGGAGCGGGTAAGACCGTTGAGATTTCCATTCAAGGAGAACGTGTTATAGTTCGTGATTACGGTCGTGGTATACCTTTGGGCAAGGTGGTAGATGTGGTTTCTAAAATGAACACGGGGGGTAAGTATGACTCGCGTGCGTTTAAAAAATCCGTTGGTCTAAACGGTGTTGGTACCAAGGCTGTAAATGCTCTTTCCAGTTATTTTCGTGTAGAAAGTACAAGAGACGGGAAGTCCAAATCTGCCGAGTTTAAAACAGGTGAGCTTCAGAACGAAGAACTTCTGGAGGAAACAACAAGAAGGCGTGGTACCAAGGTCAGCTTTATTCCTGATGAGACCATTTTTAAAAAGTTTAAATTTAGAAATGAGTACGTAGAGCGCATGCTCAAAAACTACGTGTATCTTAATCCAGGGCTTACCATTGTTTTTAATGGGGAGAAGTTTCATTCAGAAAATGGTTTAAAGGATTTGTTGGAGGACAATAACAATGCTGAAGATATCCTGTATCCGGTCATTCATTTAAAAGGGGATGATATAGAAGTGGCCATTACCCATAGTAAAACCCAGTATAGTGAGGAGTACCACTCTTTTGTAAATGGTCAGCACACTACCCAAGGAGGTACGCATCAGGCTGCTTTTCGTGAGGCTCTTGTGAAAACTGTCCGTGATTTCTATGGGAAGAGTTATGATGCTTCGGATATTAGAAAATCCATTATTTCGGCAATTTCCATTAAGGTGATGGAGCCTGTTTTTGAAAGTCAAACAAAAACCAAATTGGGGTCTACCGAAATGGGAGGTAATTTTCCAACGGTGCGGACGTACATCAATGACTTTATTGGAAGGTATTTGGATAATTACCTTCATAAGAATCCTGAAACAGCCGATAAGTTGCAACGTAAGATTGTAATGGCCGAAAAGGAGAGGAAAGAATTGAGCGGTATTCGTAAACTTGCTCGGGACCGAGCCAAAAAAGCCAGTCTTCATAATAAAAAACTAAGGGACTGCCGGGTGCATTTGGGCGATATGAAGCACGATAGGCGATTGGATAGTACTCTTTTTATTACGGAGGGGGATTCCGCTTCCGGTTCCATTACCAAATCAAGGGATGTGAATACGCAAGCCGTGTTTAGTCTTCGTGGGAAGCCTTTGAATTCATATGGGATGTCTAAAAAAATCGTATACGAAAACGAGGAATTCAACCTGTTGCAGGCTGCTTTGAACATAGAGGAATCTATGGAAGACCTACGTTACAATAATATTGTAATAGCTACTGATGCAGATGTTGATGGTATGCACATACGCTTGTTGTTAATTACGTTCTTCTTGCAGTTCTTTCCTGAATTGATAAAAGAGAACCATTTGTATATTTTACAAACCCCGCTGTTCCGTGTTCGAAATAAGAAGGAGACTATTTATTGTTATAGCGAGGAAGAACGAAAAAATGCGATTCAAAAACTATCGGGCAAACCGGAAATTACACGATTTAAAGGTTTGGGGGAAATCTCCCCAGATGAGTTTCAGCATTTCATAGGGGATGATATTCGCCTAGAGCCTGTAATGCTGGACAAGGCTATGTCCATAGAACAATTGTTGAATTTTTACATGGGAAAGAATACACCAGACCGACAAGAATTTATTATAAACAACCTTAAAGTAGAGGTTGACCTTATAGAAGATACTAAATTATAAACCAAAGAAATACGATTTTTTCTGAATGGAGGAAAATGACGAACTGAACGAAGCTGAAAATCAAAATTCGCCCGAAGACCAATCCAACGGAACGGCCGATGATGGGCAAGAACAAATCAATAGTTCCGAGGCGGTAAATGGCGAGGAACAAAGTCCTGATGATGCACTTACCCGTGTTACGGGAATGTACAAAGACTGGTTTTTAGATTATGCGTCCTATGTTATTTTAGAGCGTGCCGTTCCTGCTATTGAGGATGGGTTTAAACCAGTGCAGCGTCGTATCATGCATTCTCTTAAGGATTTGGATGATGGCCGCTATAATAAAGTGGCCAATGTGGTTGGGCACACCATGCAGTATCACCCTCACGGTGATGCTAGTATTGCCGATGCCATGGTGCAGATAGGGCAAAAAGATCTATTGATAGATACGCAGGGTAACTGGGGGAATATTTTAACCGGGGATCGCGCTGCAGCCTCAAGGTATATAGAAGCTCGTCTTTCAAAATTCGCTCTGGAAGTTGTTTTTAGTCCTAAAATCACGGAATGGCAACAATCGTATGATGGTCGAAAAAAGGAACCGGTAAACCTCCCGGTTAAATTTCCGTTGCTTTTGGCTCAGGGGGCAGAGGGTATTGCGGTGGGGCTTTCCACTAAGATTATGCCTCATAACTTTGTTGAGCTTATTGATGCTTCCATTAAGCATCTAAAAGGGCAACGATTTAAATTGTTTCCTGATTTTCCTACTGGGGGAATTATAGATGTTTCTAACTATAACGAGGGTCTTCGTGGTGGGAAGATAAGAGTGCGCGCGCGAATAGCACAACATTCTAAATCTACACTGATTATAAGTGAGATACCTTATGGTACTAACACTTCTTCTTTAATAGATTCTATCCTTAAGGCGAACGATAAAGGGAAAATAAAAGTCAAGAAAATTGAGGATAATACGGCTGCAGAGGTTGAGATTTTGGTGCATCTGCCAACTGGCATTTCTCCAGACAAAACTATAGATGCGCTATATGCATTTACGGCTTGTGAATCTTCTATTTCGCCATTGGGTTGTATTATTGAAGACAACAAACCGCTCTTTATTGGTGTGGTGGAAATGTTACGCCGATCTACGGACGCCACGGTTGAGTTACTGCGACAGGAACTTGAAATACAGTTAGCGGAGCTTGAGGAGCAATGGCATTTTGCGTCGTTAGAGAGAATCTTTATTGAAAATAGAATCTATCGGGATATTGAGGAAGAGGAAACTTGGGAAGGAGTAATTGCTGCAATCGATAAAGGTTTAGCTCCATTTACTAAGCATTTAAGACGGGCCGTCACAGAGGAAGATATAACCAGGCTTACGGAAATAAGGATAAAAAGAATTTCAAAATTTGATTTAGATAAGGCACAGCAACATCTTGATAATCTGGAAGAAAGAATCGCGGAGGTGAAGCATCACCTAGCGCATTTGGTAGATTATGCCATTGCGTATTTTCAGCGATTAAAAGATACGTATGGCAAGGGTCGCGAGCGTAAATCAGAGATTAGATTATTTGATGATATTGAGGCTACCAAGGTAGTTATGCGCAACACAAAGTTGTATGTAAACCGCGAGGAGGGTTTTGTTGGAACTTCTTTAAAGCGGGACGAATATGTAACGGACTGTAGTGATATTGATGATATAATCGCTTTTACCCAAGATGGTAAGATGATGGTCTTTAAGGTAGATTCCAAGACTTTTGTGGGAAAGGGTATTATTTATGTGGCCGTCTTTAAGAAAAAAGATAAGCGTACCGTTTATAATATGATTTATAGAGACGGTAAAGGTGGCGCAACCTATATTAAACGTTTTAACGTTACCAGTATTACGAGAGATAAGCATTATGAAATGGGTAGCGGTAAGGCAGGTACTTTTGTGCATTACTTCTCAGGAAACCCAAATGGCGAAGCAGAAGTGGTAACTGTTAATCTTAGGCACGTAGGAAGTATTAAAAAGCTGAAATGGGATATTGATTTTGCAAATATCATGATCAAGGGGCGTGCTTCCAAAGGTAATATTGTCACTAAGTATTCGGTAAAACGTATTGAATTAAAAGAAAAAGGGTTGTCTACCTTAAAACCGAGGAAGTTGTGGTTTGATGAAACCGTACAGCGTTTAAACATGGATGACAGAGGTGAGTTTTTAGGTGAATTCACAAGTGAAGACCGTTTATTGATAGTAAATCAGAGCGGACTTGTAAAAACTGTTATTCCGGAGCTTACCCTTCATTTTGATGAAGATGTAGTTGTTCTTGAAAAATGGATTCCTAAAAAGCCGCTTTCCGTAGTGTACTGGGAAGGAGAGAAGGAATTGTATTATGTAAAACGTTTTCTGATCGAGAATCCTGATAAAGAGGAGAATGTGCTTACGGACCATCCTAAATCCCAAATTGAAATCATTAGCACGGACCACAGGCCAATGATTGAAGTGGTTTTTGCTAAAAAACGGGGTCAGGACCGGAAGGATAATTGGGAGCTAAGTCTAGAGGAATTTATTTCCGTAAAGGGGATAGGTGCTATGGGCAACCAGCTGACAAAGGAAAAAGTACTTGAAATCAATATGCTAGAGCCTTTGCCTTATGAAGAGCCGGAGCCTCAAAAAACTGAAGATATTGAGGTTGTTGATGAGCAAAATGTACCTAAAATACCTAGTTCTAATGGAACTGAGTCCGGAAAGCCTAATAAAGGTGATGACGGGGATGAAGTCCAAACTTCTTTGTTTGAATAAAGTAATTGTCTAGTATGGGAAACTTTATACAGGAATTTAAAAATTTTGCCATAAAAGGTAATATGATTGACATGGCTGTCGGGATTATTATTGGTACCGCGTTCAACAATGTCATTAATACGTTGGTCAAAAAGATTATCATGCCTCCTTTATCTCTTTTGACGGATGATGTTAACCTCAGGGATAAAAAATATATTCTTAGGGAAGCTGTTGGAGAAGCGCAGGAAGTTGCTGTGGGTTACGGGGAAATGCTAGAAGTTTTAATAGATTTTTTGATAATAGCGCTTACCATATTTGTTGTAATAAAAGGGTTTCATAGGTTTAAGTCAAAGGCGGAAGACCCTGAAAACAAAGAAGTTGAAACCCCTAAAAATATACAGTTACTAGCTAGTTTGGAAAAGCTTATGCAAGAGCAGAACGCTTTGCTTCAAAATAAGAAAAAGTAATAGGATTTTAACCACTGCATGTGTATTCACTATACCGTCATAGCTTTAAAAAATAATCAGAATGTAGATTAGGTCTTATTAATGCTATCTTTGCAAAAAATTGTTTTAAAATGGATTTAACGAACCCCCTAATTTATGGAGTACCCTGCTTTATAGCGTTTATATTGCTGGAAATCACTTACAGTCACACCCATGGAGACAAAGATCTTTATGTGTGGAAAGATTTTATGGCTAGTGGAGCAATGGGTATTGGTTCGGCAATTTTAGGTCCCCTTATTAAGATTACGGTGCTTATAACCGTTTTTACATACACTTACGAGTTTTTTAATCCTATAGTAGATGGTGTTCGTACCAATATTATGGGATATGAGTCTTTTGGGTATGCGTGGTATGTGTTTTTACTTTGTCAATTGGCCGATGATTTTACGTACTACTGGTTCCACAGGGCAAATCATGAGATAAGAATTTTGTGGGCCGCGCATATTGTACATCATTCCTCGGACCATTTTAATCTAGGTACTGCCATTCGTAATGGTTGGTTTACGCTTTTGTACAAGCCTTTCTTTTATATGTGGATGCCTGCAATTGGTTTTCCGGTGGAAGTTGTAATCTTTGCTTTGGCCATAGAGTCTTTTTGGCAGTTTCAATTGCATTCGCAATATGTTCCTAAAATGGGATGGGTAGAAAAGATTTTCAATACACACACCATGCACCAAGTGCACCATTCTCAGAATGTGGAGTATTTGGACAAGAACCACGGAGGGTTTTTGAATATATTTGATAAGATATTCGGGACTTGGAAAGAGTTGGATGATGATGTAGAGGTTAAATTTGGAGTAATTCACGCTCCAAAATCATACAACCCTCTTGTGATTTTAACTCATGAGTTTAAGGATATTTGGGCAGATGTAAAGAAGGCTAAGAAATTTTCGCATAAACTTATGTATATTTTTGGCCCTCCTGGCTGGAGCCCGGATGGTAGTACCCTTACAGTTAAACAACAACAGCGACTGTTTAAGCAACACCAGAAGAAGAGTCCAGAGGTTGCGTATAGTAGACCTAACTAAGATAAATCAGAATAATAAAATTGCCGACTTTAAAATGTCGGCTTTTTTTATGGTTTCACCTCTAAGGCTTCGCTTATGACAATAAATTTTACTAAACAAGGCTCTGTGTTCAAAATAATGATTCACTCTCGGAAAAGGCTTTAAATTGACTGTTTTTATAGCTTTTTCTTTCGAGGTGAAGTGTATTTTTGTAAAACACTCTTTTTGCCTGTCTCTGCGTAAAGAATAAAATTGTATTACTCTGTCCTTGTAGCAGTGCCTCTGGAGCGCTTGCTGTCTCCCACAATATTAAATTCAAATGTGTACGAGTCATCCGTAGTAGATAATATCTTCATGTGAACGGATTGCTCTTCGGACTTGTTCTTTGGATTGATTTTCTTTACAATGTATTCGCAATCGTTTATCCATCTAACGAATGCTGAATCTGCCTTGCCTTCAAAGTAATCAATCTCTAAATCACCGTTGCGAAGAAAAATGGTTGTCTTTTCCTCTCCATCTATAGTGGTTGTAAAGGCGTATTTACCGTCCTTAAAATCGGAGCAATTTCTTTCTGGATTGTAGCAAGAAGCCGTAAGGATAAGGATTAAAAGTATGGGGAATAGTTTCTGTATCATCCCAACAAAAATAAAGAATTAAAGTCTATTCATTGTTATAGGCTTCAAAACTTCCATCCGAATAAAAAATAACAATTTTTTCAATAGTCTTTTTAGGGTTGCCTGTTGGTTTTATGGGTAAAGTATTAGGTGTCGGATTTGCTTTTGGCAGTGCTTTGGTTTTGGCGGGGGGGGGTTCTGCATCCGTTGGAAAAGAGCCTTTTCCATTCAGTAGCCAATATAAGTTTACATCCGGAAAAACATTCACCACCTTAAGTACAAAATCTAAACTCGGTTTGTTTCTGCCGGATAACAGATGGGAAATGCTAGAGCGTTGTACGTTAATTTTATCGGCAAAACTAGATGCGGAAAGTCCGTAATACTTTAAAAGATGCTCAAGACGCCCAATAAAATCAGAAGTGTTTACCATTGTAATTTATATTACCGTAAAAATAGCTAAAAGTTGCTAAAACCACATTAAAAATAGCAAATAACATAACTTAAGATGCACTTTTTTGTTTACATGAATACATATAAACAGCTGATTAGTAATATTTTAACACTATATTCAGAAGCATGTTGATTTTAAGTATATTTTCAGGTTACATTTGTATACTTCAGCTAGGAATACTTTAAATATAATGTTTACAAATGTGTATTTTTAAGATTACAATTGTAAATTATTAAGGAGTTATTTTTGTATCCAAATTTAAAAGTCAAATGAGCATTTTAAAAGATGAATATAGTTTTGTAAAGGAAAAATCCGTTAGCGGGCGATATGTAATTAATGAGCAAATTCTAGAGTTCTTGGAAAAGAACAGGGAAAATTTGTTGGTGAAAACAATTGGTGAGTCCGTTCAAAAACGTAAGATAAAAAGTCTTCAACTTGGGAACGGTTCTGTAAAAATATTTATGTGGTCGCAAATGCACGGAAACGAATCTACAACCACAAAAGCCGTTTTGGATTTCGTTAATTTCCTAAACGGAAAGTCGGTTTTGGCTCAGGAGATTTTGGAAAAATGTACACTCTTAATTATTCCAATGTTGAACCCTGATGGTGCTGCAGTCTATACACGGGTAAATGCAAATGAGATTGATTTGAATAGGGATGCCCAAGATAGGACCCAGCCGGAAAGTGTGATATTGAGAAATGTTTTTGATGAGTTTAAACCAGATTATTGTTTTAACCTTCATGATCAACGTACCATATTTAATGTAGGCGAAACCTCTAAACCGGCTACCGTATCATTTTTGGCTCCTGCTCATGATCCCGAAAGAAGTATTTCAAAAACGCGGGGAATTAGTATGCAATTGATTGTTGCCATGAATACGGTTTTGCAAAAAATGATTCCGAACCAGGTGGGGAGGTATGATGATGGATTTAATGCGAATTGTGTTGGGGATAGTTTTCAGATGTTAAACGTACCTACCATATTATTTGAATCAGGACATTTTCCTAAGGATTATGAAAGAGAGCAGACTAGGGCTTATATTTTTCAAGCCATTGCAACTGCAGTAACTACTATTGCGCAAGATACAATTAATGAATATGAGCAAGATGACTATTTTAAAATTCCAGAAAACGGAAAGCTTTATTTTGATGTGTTAATAGGGAATGCTCAAGAACTTGATTCAGAATTAGAAAATGGAGATGGTATTGGAGTGCTTTATAAAGAAGTTTTAAGAGAGAATACTATTGAGTTTGAGCCTAGAATTGAAAAAAAAGGTAATCTTGATGCCTTTTTTGGCCATGAAACATACAATTGTATTGATAAGGCAGATTTAGATAAGTTAAGGCAACAGTCTTTTTATCAGTTGATTAAAGATTAATTTTTTTGAGCATTATTTTTTAAAATCATTGAATCTTTACGTTTTTGTTAAAAAAACATAACTTTTAATGCGTATTATTTCTTAATTTTTTATTTTTGCCGAAAACACAGCCACAATGGGAAAAGTAAAGTTAGACGAAATTGATCACCAGATTCTGGATATGTTAATTGATAACACCAGAACTCCATTTACAGATATAGCAAAAAAACTCTTGATTTCGGCAGGAACAGTTCATGTTCGTGTTAAGAAAATGGAAGAGGCAGGTATCATAAAAGGATCATCACTTACATTAGACTATGTAAAACTTGGTTACGCCTTTATTGCTTACGTTGGTATATTTTTGGAGAAAACACACCAGACAAAATTTGTGTTAGAGCGTTTGGAGCAGATTCCAAATGTTACCGTGGCACATATTACCACTGGAAAATTTAATATTTTCTGTAAAATTAGGGCTAAAGATACCAATCACGCTAAAAACATTATTTTTAGAATAGATGATATAGATGGAATCAGTCGTACGGAAACTATGATTTCACTAGAGGAAAGTATTAATGATAAGAAGAGGTTAATGCATACAATTTTTAACGAATTGTAACGAACCGCTTTAAACAGTAATCTAAATTCCTGGGCGGTTATTCTTCTCAGGAATTTTTATTTTATAGCCTATGAAAACTTCGGAGCTTAAACTGGTAGACCCCATCCCTTTTTATAAAACCTATATTGATGTACTGGGGGAGGTAGAGTTGTTGGATATGTTGGAGAGGCAACTTCAGAACTTTCCTGATTTTATTAAAAGTATTTCTGAAAACAAATTATCTCATGCATATGAGGTAAATAAGTGGACGGTTGCTCAAGTGTTATTACATATTATAGACTCGGAACGAGTTTTTCAGTATCGTGCCTTGCGGTTTTCAAGAGGGGATGAAACGGCCCTTCCAGGTTTTGATGAAAACATTTATGCGTCAAATTCCAATGCGGAAGCGCGTTCAAAGAATAGTCTTATAGAAGAATATATAGCGGTGAGAAAATCCACTATTACCCTCTATAAAAGCTTTGCTCCGGAAACGCTACAAAAAACAGGTGTAGCTAGTAACCTGCCATGGAATGTGGCTGTGTTAGGTTTTGTTATTTGTGGGCACCAAAAGCACCACCGTAATATTTTACGGGAGCGTTATCTTTTGTAAAAATAGAGGTTAATCTTGGTCCTCTGATTCAAATTCCGTTTCGTTGTTGGATTCGTAATCTAAGTTTCCTGCTTCTTCTAAAATGGGCTGGGAATCCGTATCTAGTTCCTTTTCCATGTTTTCTTCAAAATTTGCTATAAAATTAGACAAGCTCTTGCTTATTTTGACCAAATAGATAGTGTCATTGGTTCTTAATTCTACAGCTTCAATTGTTTCGCCTTTAAGGTTTTTGAAGATAATAATGTCATCATCACCATAACCGTCTGAGTAGGTTTCTATTAGCAATGAGGCGAGTTCGTGGTCTAACTTCTTGTAGTCAACTAATTTTCGTAACATAGTAGGTTGGTTTTATCCTGATTTATTTCAGGAGGTTTTTGATTTGGTTTATAAATCTTAACCTAAACTATGTATTTTTTACGATGAATTCCTTAAAGAGTTGTCAAATAAGGAGAATTAGTATATGTAGCTATTGTTCAGCGTAGTATGCAAAAGCATCTTCATATAATTCATCAGGAATGGTAATGTCTATATCCGGCTCTCCAATTGCAGATATCAACACAAAATTAATGTTGCCATGTGAATTTTTCTTATCGAACTTCAATAAAGATAAGATGGTTTTTATGTCTTCTTTGGAGAAGGTTACCTTTTCGTAATGAGAAAGGAATGTAATCTTAATGTCTGCTAATTCTTCGTCCGAAAGCCCTAAAAGACTTTTGGAAAGGTAAGCTTCAAGAATCATACCTACACCTATAGCTTCGCCGTGCAAAAGGGTCTTATGTACTTTGCTTTCCAAGAAGTAAGACTCAATGGCGTGGCCCAATGTATGTCCGTAGTTCAATATTTTTCGTAAATGTTGCTCCGTAGGGTCTTGTAGTACCACTTCGTTTTTAATAACAACGGAATCGTATATTAAATCATCAATATTTAAAAAGTTGGTAACTTTTTTAAGTGCTTCCCAGTAGCTTTTGTTTTGGATAAGTCCATGTTTAAGCATTTCTGCAAAACCACTGCGCAACTGCCTTTCTTCCAAAGTTTTTAAGAAACTGGTTACTATCAGTACCATTTCGGGTTGGTTGATTACTCCGATCTGATTTTTTAATGGACCAAGGTCAACCCCTGTTTTTCCTCCCACGGAAGCGTCAACCATAGAGAGTAAGGTTGTGGGTACATTTATAAAATCTATACCTCTCTTAAAAGTAGATGCAACAAAGCCTCCTAAATCGGTTAGGACCCCACCACCTAGGTTAATGACGAGACTTTTCCGGTCACCATCAAGTTCGCTCAGGGCTTCCCATACGCCTGTACAGGTGTCTATGTTTTTGTTTTCTTCACCAGATTCAATCTCAATAATCTCAAAATTATAATCGCCCTGTATTTGGGTCATAAATGACGGCAAGCAATGTTCGTGCGTGTTTTCGTCTACAAGAATAAAGATTTTGGAATACGCCTTGCCGGATAAGTGAGCATTGAGTGCGTCGTAAGCTCTTTGATTAAAATGTACGGCGTAGGAAGAAGTTGTTATAGACTGCATTAATAGGTGATTTTTTATTCCGCTAAAGCGAAGTTTTTTAACGACTGATGTGCAAAATAAAGCATATTTTTTATCTAAAGAATACAATTTCTGTCTTTATATTTGGTCCCGCTAGAAATCACAATAAATGAAACGAATTTTTGAAGATACCGCAACTGCTTTTGCTTTGAAAACCGACTCTGAGTTGGAGCGTGCTTATTTTTTGTTCCGTATGATTGCCAACGAACCCCTTGTTCGTATTGGAACAGCAATGACAAATTTTGCCATTAAAGCGCATCTTCCTGTGGAGGGGTTGATAAGGGCAACTGTGTTTGACCATTTCTGCGGAGGTGTTAATGAGAAGGATTGTATGCCGGTCGTGGATCGGATGTACACTAAAAATGTATGCTCCGTTCTGGACTATTCTGTGGAGGGTAAGGACACGGAAGATCCTTTTGATGACGCTATGGCAATGATTTTAAAAGTTCTGGATTTCGTTAAGGAGAAAGATGCTATTCCTTTTGCGGTATTCAAGCCTTCGGGTTATGGTAGGTTTGCTCTTTTTCAAAAACGCAGCGAGGGTAAAGAATTGACCGATAAAGAGGAAGAAGAGTGGCAAAGGGTAGTGGGCCGTTTTGATAAAACGTGTAAAAAAGCACATGATTTGGATGTTTCCTTGCTTATAGATGCAGAGGAAAGTTGGATGCAGGATGCTGCTGACCAGCTTGTGGAGGATATGATGCGTAAGTATAATAAGAAGAAAGCCATTGTATTCAATACATTACAAATGTACCGTTGGGATAGATTGGACTATTTGAAACAACTTCAGCAACGAGCTAATAACGATGATTTTAGAATAGGAATGAAAGTGGTTCGTGGTGCCTATATGGAAAAGGAGAATGATAGGGCCGAAGAAAAAGGTTATAAATCCCCAATATGCAGTTCAAAGCAAGAAACGGATGAAAACTTTGATAACGCCGTTGCTTATATGTTGAATCACTTAGATACTGTTTCCATTTTTGCTGGCACCCATAACGAAGAAAGTTCTTATAAGCTGATGGAACTTATGGCAGAAAAAGCCATTGCAAATAATGATAACAGGGTATGGTTTGGGCAGTTGTACGGTATGAGTGATCACATTTCCTTTAATCTAGCCGATCAAAATTATAACGTAGCCAAGTATTTGCCTTTTGGCCCTGTGCGGGATGTAATGCCTTATTTAATTCGTCGTGCGGAAGAAAATACTTCGGTGGCAGGGCAGACTACAAGAGAATTATCCCTGCTTAAAAAGGAGCGGCAACGAAGAAAAATTTAAGTTTTATAGTGCCTGGAAAAGTAGTTTTGGGCGTTCTTTTTTAATATGAAATAGATTCTAAAAGAGCTTTCTCTTTGCAATTTCTGATTTTTAGAACTGCTTCTTTATCCTGTATTGTACCTTCAATAATATATGTTTTGCAGGGTGTAGTCTTTGTTTGGCTATTGGAAAAATCTACATCGCCGTTTCTTAAGATGTTGGCGATGTCTACTGTATCTATTTGTTTTTCGCTAAATAAACGGCTTACGTCATCAGAATAAGACATTGGCTTGGAGCGAATGTCCTTTAGGGTCCTGCAGTTGGGAAAATAGCAAAATTCCGTACCTGTTTCTTTTGATTTTTTCTTCAGAAAAAACGTTAAGAAAACAATTCCGATTGATAGTCCAATGAGGTAAAAACCTAAACGTTTTAAAAAATCCATGGTTTGCTATTGCTGAGGTTAGTGTCCTGTGTCTTAAGTTAAATTGTGAATTTAAATTATCACTACTTCTTAAAACGGTGGCAAAAATAGCAATAAACCGTCTATTTATGGGGTCTATGCTTTGTGTATGTTCAAAAAGTCTTTAAAAAATTAAAAAGTTGATGTCACTATACTGTAAATCAAACCATTCGCCAACGGATTTATTGGTTAATATCCCGTGGTACATGTAAAGTCCGTTTCTTAGTCCTTTATCAAACCGTAGTGAATTCTCCAATCCGCCATTTTCTCCTAATTCAAGCAAATAAGGAGTGAAAATATTACTGATAGAAAGTGTTGCCGTTTTTGGATAGCGAGAAGGAATGTTAGGCACCCCATAGTGGATTACTCCAAATTTCTCAATAGTGGGTTTGTTGTGGGTAGTTACGGAACTGGTTTCAAAGCATCCGCCCATATCAATACTTACGTCAATAATAACCGCGCCTTTTTTCATATGCTCTACCATGGAGCTGGTAACGACCACAGGCGAGCGGTCCTTACCGCGTGTAGCACCAATGGCTACATCACATCTTTTTAATGACTTTAACAGGTTCTTAGGCTGAATGGTAGATGTGTATACTGTTTGTCGTAATTTGGATTGGATGCTACGCAATTTTGAAATTGAATTATCAAAAATTTTGACATTGGCACCAAGTCCTAATGCAGACCGCGCGGCAAATTCACCAACGGTGCCTGCTCCAATTATAACTACTTCTACTGGGGGTACGCCACTTATATTTCCAAACATGAGTCCGTTACCGTCATTGGTGGCTGCCATTATTTCTGAGGCTATCAGAACTGAAGATATACCCGCTATTTCACTCAGTGATCGTACGGCTGGATATTTGCCATCTTCATCACGAATGTATTCAAAAGCTATGGCGGTAATTCGTTTTTTGGCCATTTTTTCAAAATAGGCCTTGCTTTGTGTTTTAATTTGTAAAGCAGAAATGATGGTAGCTTGTGGGTTCATCATTTCAATTTCCGATAGAGTAGGTGGTTCCACTTTCAATAAAAGTGGGCAGGAAAAAACCTTTTTTGTATCGCGGGTTATTTCTCCACCAGCATTTGTGTATTCTAAATCTGTATAATTAGCGCCGTCCCCAGCACCTGACTCAATTAGGACCCTGTGCCCGTTAGAGGTTATGGCGTTAACCGCATCTGGGGTAAGACAAACACGTTGTTCTTGATACTGGTTCTCTTTTGGGATTCCTATAAAAAGTTCGCCCTTTTGGCGAAGAACTTCTAGGGTTTCCTCTTGTGGAAGCAATTGCTGTTTGCTAAAAGGAGAAGAAGGTTGGTTCATAGTTTTTACGTCTAATCGTGTAACACGCGATTAACAGTAAAAATACGATATTTTGATGAATTTTAAGTGATAAGTCGCTTTACAATCCTGCAAATTTAGTCCGAAATTAAAATTTTAAGTGAAGCCAATTGTTTACTCGGTTCTGCACTTGCTTAAAAGTGGATTCCATACTTCCCGTGGATAATTTAGGGTCTGCTGCATCCGGTGTAGATTGGTAATCGGAAGAAGAATTATTTGCAGTTTCAGATGAAATAAATTTATCTAGTTTTTTATTGTCTGATCGAGCGGCTTGCTTTTTCTTTAAGGCCGTTAGTTCTGCCTCCATGGCTTCTAGGTCTATGCCGTGTACATATTTGTCATAGAGTTTAATTCGAATAAAATAAACTAATGGTATAACCACCATACAAACGGGAAGTAGCCATAAAATATTTCTTGTATCAATATATGTGTCGTCTGTATAAAAAACCTCAAAAATTTGAAAAGCGTACATTAATAAGGGTATCAGAATTATATGATACCACCAATGTTTACACGTTAAAAACCAAATAAATAACAAAGCAAGGGGGACTGTTTTTCCAAGTAGGAACCATGCATAGGTGTTTAAGTTTGCAAACCCGTTTCGGTCAACAGTAAGTCCGAATAAATTTATTGTTGCTTCGGGGTCAGTAGGAAGGTATTCGTGAAGCTTGAAAATAAATGGAGAAGCGGCAATGAAAAAAATAACGACAGATTCAACAATAAATCGTACTCTTATTTTTTTATTTTCAGGGGACTTTTTCATTGAAGCATCAATTCCTATATATGGGGTAACGAAAAAAAGGGTAATTTATTGATTACCCTTTTAAAAAAAACATTTTTTATTTTATTTCTATTTTTTTCTGTTCGATGTGGTGATTTTACTTCTGTCTACAGATTGTCTGTTAGATACGGTAATCTTGCTTCTGTCTACAGATTTTCTATTTGTTGTGGTAATCTTACTTCTGTCTACTGATTTTCTGTTGGTTGTGGTAATTTTACTTCTGTCTACGCCTTCTTCATAAACTGAATCATCAGAAGCAACATCACTAGATTCACAAGAAACGGCTAAAAGAGATGCGCATGCTAAAAGTCCAAATACTAATTTTTTCATTTTCAGGGGTTTTAAGTTATTAAAGATTAATTAGTTATAGCGCAAAAGTAAGAGAAAAAACTCGCCAATGTACGTTTTTAAATGTTAAGGCTAAGCAATTTGTCCGATTTATTTTACACTTTAGCCAATTTAACAAGTTTCGTACAATAAAGTTGTACGAAAAACGATGTTTTCGACCAATGGTAAGATTTGTTTAAGAAATTTTCAAAAGTCGTGTATTTGGGTCTAGTATTTCAATGTGTATTTGGGTGCTGTTTTCAGGAAGGAAAGAGGAGATTTTTTCGGGCCATTCAATAAAAACCCACACATCTTGATGTAAATAATCTTCCAAACCCATGTCCAAGGCTTCAAGTTCATTGTTCAGACGATAAAAATCAAAATGGTAGGCCAATAATTCTCCTTCAGTATTTTCATATTCGTTAACAATGCCAAAGGTTGGGCTGTTTCCGGCATCGGCGGCACCAAGCTGATTGGCAATGGCCTTTATCAATGTAGTTTTTCCTGCTCCCATAGGGGCGTCAAAAAGAAGTACTTTGTCCGTTGCTTTTTCAATAACCGTTGCGGCAACATTTTTTATCTCATTTTCGGTGTAAGTGATATTCATAATCTTTACTAAACTATTTTGGTGACAAAACTACAAACGGAATAATCATTTCTTCTAAAGAAATTCCTCCATGTTGGTAGGTGTTCCGGTAATAGCTCACATAATGGTTGTAGTTATTGGGATAGGCAAAGAAAAGGTCATTCTTCGCGAATATAAACGAACTACTCATATTAATACGTGGCAAATGTATGTGAGCGGGGTCTTTGGCGGCCAGAACATCCTTTTCTTCATACGTAAGGCTTCTTCCTGTTTTGTATCTTAGGTTAAGGCTGGTTTCTTTATCTCCTATGACTTTTGATGGTTGCTTTACGTTAATTGTACCATGGTCTGTGGTAATAATCAACTTCATGCCCATTTGTTGGGCCTGTTGAATTATTTCTAATAACGGAGAGTTTTTAAACCAGCTTTGGGTGAGGGACCTGTAGGCTTTGTCGTTGCTGGCTAATTCTTTAATGACTTCCATTTCTGTTTTTGAATGGGAAATCATATCCACAAAATTATACACCAGTACAGTTAGGTCGTTGTCTTTCTGGGATTTAAAATTTTGGCACAGGTTTTTACCTTGTTTAAGTGTACTTATTTTATGGTATTCCCACTTTAAATTTAACCCTAGTCGTTTAATCTGCTCACCTAAAAAATCTGCTTCGTGAAGGTTTTTGCCTCCCTCGTCCGTATCGTTTTTCCACCACTGAGGATATTTTTTTTCCATTGCCATTGGGGTTAGACCGGAAAAAATGGCGTTACGGGCGTATTGCGTTGCGGTGGGCAGGATACTAAAATAAGATTCCTCCTTATTCTTTTTATAGAAGGAACTTACGGTGTCCTCAAACGCATACCATTGGTCATAACGTAGGTTGTCTATAACAAGAAGCAACGTGCGCGAATCTTTTAGTTCTGGTTGAACAAGTTCCTTGAATAAAGTGTGGGAGAGAACAGGCCCGTTACCCTCAAACCAATTTTGATAATTTCTATCTACAAATTTCCCAAAATGGTTATTTGCTTCGGTTTTTTGGGATTCCAGTATCTCGAACATACTACTGTCCTCAATATCTTCTAAGCGTAGTTCCCAATAGATTAATCGTTTGTAAAGGTCTACCCATTCCTCAACTGAATTCACCATAGAGAGGTCCATGGCAATTTTTCTAAATTCTTGTTGATAGTTGGATGTTGTTTTTTCTGAAACTAGGCGTGAGTGATCTAAATTCTTTTTTAGTGATAATAGAATTTGATTAGGGTTTACGGGTTTAATAAGATAATCGGCAATTTTGGAGCCAATAGCTTCTTCCATAATAAACTCTTCCTCACTTTTGGTGATCATTACCACAGGAATGGAGGAGTCCAATACTTTTATTTCCCCTAAAGTTTCAAGGCCAGATATGCCGGGCATATTTTCATCTAGAAAAACAATATCCACCCTGGTTTGTTGTAATTCTTCCAATGCTTCTTGTCCGCTTTGGCTAGTGATTACATCATACCCTTTTCCTTGTAAAAATATAATATGTGGTTTGAGTAGGTCTATTTCATCATCTACCCATAATATGGTAATTTTATTCATTTAATAGGTCTGTTATTTCAATTTTAAATGGTGTAAAATAGCTTTCAACTAAAGAAATAGGACTCAAAAAATTAATTTACCCAGTTTATTACTTTGTCTTTTAACTAACTTTACCGCCGTGAACACTGCAAAGCAATCCTCATTTTGATAAACTCTAGAAAATTGAAAATTTTTAATGATCCAATTTACGGATTTATTACTATTCCCAACGGACTAATATTTGACTTGATCGGACATCCTTATTTTCAGCGTCTGAGACGTATTTCTCAAATGGGGTTATCTTATTTGGTATATCCTGGGGCTCATCATACGCGTTTTCATCATGCTCTGGGGTCAATGCATTTAATGCAGAAGGCTTTGCAAGTTCTTAAGTATAAAGGGGTAGAGGTTAGTGCGGCGGAGGAAGAAGGTTTGTGCATCGCTATTCTTTTGCATGATATAGGGCACGGTCCTTTTTCTCATGCTATGGAGCATAGTATTGTAGAAAGTACAGATCACGAACACATTTCTTTGCGGTTTATGGAGGCTCTTAATGAAATCTTTAACGGAAGATTAACGCTTGCCATTTCTATTTTTAAGGGACAATATGAAAAACGCTTCTTGAATCAGTTAGTCTCAAGTCAATTGGATATGGACCGTTTAGATTATCTTAAAAGGGATAGTTTTTATACAGGGGTTGCCGAGGGTAATATTAATTCCGAACGATTAATTACCATGCTCAATGTGGTTGACGGTAATCTTGTAGTTGAAGAAAAGGGGATTTATTCTGTTGAAAAATTTCTAATGGCCAGAAGGTTTATGTACTGGCAAGTGTATTTGCATAAAACGGGAATCGTAGCCGAGCAATTGTTGATACGTATTCTTAAGCGTGCAAAAGAGATTATGCATGGGGGACAGGTTGTGGTCTGTAGTGATGCCCTTCGTTTTTTTATGGAGAACCGAATTGAAAAACAGGATTTTGATGCGGAAATTCTGAACACCTTTTCTAAATTGGACGATGTAGATGTGCTGGCCGCTATAAAATCATGGCAAGACCACCCAGATTTTGTGTTGTCCAAGCTTTGTGAGATGCTTATAAACCGTCGGTTTTTGAAAGTGAAACTTAAGAACAGTCCTGTTGATAGTAGTATTTTTAAAAAGCATTCCACACGGATAAAGGAAAAATATAACCTTTCAGACCAAGAAACCGCATATTTTGTGTTTAAAGGGAAGATTGAGAACAAGGCGTATGATCGTCATCATCAGAACATCAATATATTAAAGAAGAACAGGAGGTTGATAGATGTAGCCAAGGCTTCAGATCAGTTGAATCTAAAAGCGCTTTCAAAAACGGTTACAAAATATTATATCTGTTATCCCAAAGATTCTGTTTAACTATTTTTCTTACTTTTGTGCTCATGGTATTTACAGCAGGTCAAATTGCAGGTATTTTAGAAGGTGAACTACAAGGAAATCCAGAGGTTACCGTTCATAAATTGGCCAAAATAGAGGAGGGCGAAGAAGGAGCCCTGACTTTTTTAGCCAACCCAAAATATACTTCCCATATTTATACGACAAAAGCGTCCATTACAATAGTAAATAGGGATTTTGTTCCTGAGCATGAGTTATTGACTAACCTTATTAAGGTAGACGATGCTTACGAAGCGTTTTCAAAAATATTGGAATTCTACAATCAGGTAAAGAACAATAAGACTGGTATAGAAGAACCCGTATTTAAATCCGAAACGCTTACGTACGGTAGCGACTTTTACCTTGGAGCTTTTTCTTATATAGGAAATAATGTTACTATAGGTGATAATGTAAAGATTCACCCTAACGTATATATTGGCGATAATGTTTCCATAGGTAATAACGTAAGCATTTTTGCGGGAGCTAAGATTTATTCGGAAACGGTAATAGGGAATAATTGCGTAATCAATAGCGGTGTTGTTATTGGTGCGGACGGATTCGGTTTTAGTCCGGATAAAAATGGAGAGTATCAAAAAGTACCGCAAACCGGTAATGTTATCCTAGAAGATAATGTTGATGTAGGTGCGGGAACTACTATAGATAGGGCAACACTAGGTTCTACCATATTAAGGAGAGGGGTGAAGCTGGATAATCAGATTCAGATTGCACATAATGTTGAAATAGGGGAGCATACCGTTATAGCCGCTCAAACCGGAATTGCTGGGTCAACCAAGATTGGAAGACGATGTATGATTGGTGGTCAAGTTGGTATTGTAGGTCATATCACCATTGGTGATAATGTAAAAATACAAGCACAATCGGGAATCGGCCGGAATATTAAGAGCAATGAAGTGTTGCAAGGGTCTCCTGCCCTGAACTACGGTGATTATAACAAATCGTACGTTTACTTCAAGAATTTACCGAAGATTTTAAATAGAATTGACGAACTGGAAAAAAACTACAGCGATCAATACAAGAATGAAACAGAGAACCATTAAAAAAGAGGTTATTCTAAAGGGCGTTGGTCTTCATACCGGTGCCGAGGTAACCATGAAATTTGTTCCCGCACCAGAAAATCACGGGTACGCATTTAAAAGAGTAGACCTAGAAGGTGAACCGATTATTGAGGCAGACGCCAATTACGTAATCAATACGCAACGAGGGACCAACTTAGAAAAAAGAGGGGTTAAAATCCAGACTTCGGAACATGTTTTGGCAGCTTTCGTGGGCTTGGAGGTAGATAACGTACTTATTGAATTAGATGCTCCGGAACCTCCAATTATGGACGGTTCTTCTAAATATTTTGTTCAAGCTATTGAAGAAGCCGGTATTGAAGAGCAAAATGCGGAACGCGAAGAGTATATTGTAAAGGATGTTATCTCTTTTAAGGATGAAGCAACTGGTAGTGAGATTACTGTGATACCATCGGAGGAATATCAAGTAACTACTATGGTAGATTTTGGAACCAAGGTTTTGGGTACTCAAAATGCAACTTTGGAGTGCTTATCAGACTTTAAAAGTGAAATATCCGAAGCACGTACATTCAGTTTTCTTCACGAGTTAGAAATGCTTTTGGAAAACGGACTTATTAAAGGTGGAGACCTTAATAATGCTATTGTATATGTAGATAAGGAGATTTCCGAAGAAACCATGAAAAAACTAGAAAAAGCTTTTGATAAGAAAAAGCTTTCTGTTAAACCTAATGGTATTTTGGACAATCTTACTTTGCACCAACCAAATGAAGCCGCACGCCATAAATTATTGGACGTAATTGGTGATATTGCTTTGGCAGGAACAAGGATCAGAGGTAAAATTATTGCCAATAAGCCTGGTCATTATGTAAATACCCAGTTTGCCAAGAAAATTTCAAAAATCATAAAATTAGAGAAACGTAATAAAGTTCCTCAATATGATTTAAATCAACCTCCTTTGATGGATATTCATCAAATTATGGATATGCTTCCGCATAGACCTCCATTTTTGTTGATTGATCGTATCTTGGAATTATCCGACACCCATGTTGTGGGAATGAAAAACGTGACCATGAACGAAAATTTCTTTGTTGGTCACTTCCCAGGAGCGCCTGTAATGCCTGGTGTTTTACAAGTTGAAGCCATGGCTCAAACGGGTGGTATTCTGGTTTTGAGTACGGTTCCGGATCCAGAAAATTATTTGACCTTTTTCATGAAAATGGACAATGTTAAATTCAAGCAGAAAGTACTTCCGGGAGATACGTTAACTTTTCACTGTAGCCTTATTACGCCAATTAGAAGAGGTATCTGTCACATGCAAGCCTATGCTTACGCAAATAATAAATTAGTGTGCGAAGCAGAATTAATGGCACAAATAGCTAAAAAGAAATAGAATGAATCAACCTCTTGCCTATATTCACCCGGGCGCAAAAATTGCTAAAAATGTTGTAGTAGAACCGTTTACTACAATTCATAACAACGTAACAATAGGTGATGGTACTTGGATCGGTTCTAACGTAACCATAATGGAAGGAGCCCGCATTGGAAAAAATTGCAACATTTTTCCCGGTGCCGTTATTTCCGCTCCACCGCAGGATTTAAAATATAATGGAGAAGATACCATAGTTACCATTGGTAACAACACTACTATTAGGGAGTGTGCAACCATTCACAAAGGTACTTCTGACCGTAACAAAACCGTAATTGGTGAGAATTGTTTGATTATGGCCTATTGTCATATTGCTCATGATTGTATTGTGGGTGACAACTGTATTTTTTCCAATAATTCTACCCTTGCGGGGCATGTTACTATTGGAGACAATGTAATTCTTGCCGGTTTGGTTGCCGTACATCAATTTGTATCAGTGGGTCAACATGCGTTTGTAACAGGTGGTTCGTTGGTAAGAAAAGATGTGCCTCCTTTTGTAAAAGCGGCACGTGAACCTCTTTCTTACGTGGGTATCAATTCTGTGGGCTTACGAAGACGTGGTTTTCAATCGGAGAAAATTAGGGAAATACAGAATATCTATCGTATTCTTTACCAAAAGCATTATAACAATTCACAGGCCACTCAAATCATAGAGGCTGAAATGGAAGCTACTCCGGAAAGGGATGAGATTCTTCAGTTTATTAGAGATTCCCAACGTGGTATTATGAAAGGATATTTCAGCAATAATTAATTAAGGTTTTTAAGGTGCGTAGTTCAGTTGTTTATAAAAGAGCTACCATTGATAAAATCACACAATAAATAGCAAACTAGAAATGGCATCAACATCAGATATTAGAAAAGGACTATGTATTCGCTACAATAACGATATATACAAAATCATTGAATTTTTACACGTTAAACCAGGTAAAGGTCCTGCTTTTGTTCGTACCAAATTGAAGAGTATTTCCACTGGAAAAGTTTTGGATAATACGTTTTCAGCAGGTCATAAAATTGAGGATGTTCGTGTAGAGACACGTTCTTACCAGTTTTTGTATCCTGAGGGTGAAACCTATCATTTCATGAATACGGATGATTACAACCAAATAACGCTTCAGGAAAGCGCATTAGATGCTCCAGGATTATTGAAAGAAGGTGAGGTTGTAAAAATTCTTTTCAATACGGAAGATAGTATGCCTTTATCCGTAGAAATGCCCGCTAGTGTTGTTCTAGAGGTAACGTATACGGAGCCAGGAGTAAAAGGAAATACGGCTACCAATGCAACCAAGCCAGCTAAGGTTGAAACCGGA
The DNA here is from genome assembly GCF_044597075.1 of Zobellia russellii. Taxonomy (NCBI): domain Bacteria; kingdom Pseudomonadati; phylum Bacteroidota; class Flavobacteriia; order Flavobacteriales; family Flavobacteriaceae; genus Zobellia; species Zobellia russellii. The sequence goes on from NZ_CP139000.1 coordinate 726,334, forward strand.
GCAGAGGTAAATGTGCCATTGTTTATCAACGAGGGTGATAAAATAAAAATAGAAACGGATAAAGGTACGTATATGGAGCGCGTTAAGGAATAAGCGCTATTCATTACTGATTTATATCGATTTTAAAAATACTAACTGATACTTTGCTCCTTTGAAATTTCCAAATCCTCAGCGCCTAAAGACTATTGCCTCCATAATTAATTGTGAATATGTGGGTGCAGACGATTTTCAGGTTTTGGGCATGAACGAAATTCATGTAGTTGAGAATGGGGATATTGTTTTTGTAGACCACCCTAAATATTACGATAAGGCTTTAACTTCAAAGGCTACTATTGTTTTGATAAACAAGAAGGTGGATTGTCCTGAAGGAAAAGCCCTTTTGATTTCTAATGACCCTTTTCGCGACTTCAATAAGCTTTCGGTACATTTTAGACCGTTTGAAAGAGCAACTGCATCGGTTGCGGTTTCGGCAGAAATAGGAGAGGGAACCATTATTCAGCCCAACGTATTTATAGGTAACAATGTAAAAATTGGCAAGAACTGTTTAATTCATGCCAATGTCTGTTTATATGATAATTGCGTAATTGGGGATAATGTTAGTATTCATTCAGGTTCAGTTTTGGGAGGGGACGCCTTTTACTATAAAAACCGTCCAGAAGGGTTTGATAAACTAATTTCCTGCGGAAGAGTAGTTATTGAGGATAACGTTGATATTGGTGCGCTTTGCACTATTGATAAAGGTGTAACCGGTGATACTACTATAAAAAAGGGAACAAAATTAGACAATCAAGTACATGTTGGGCACGATACCGTAATAGGTGAAAAGTGTCTAATTGCTTCACAAACCGGAATTGCGGGTTGTGTAGTCATAGAAGATGAAGTTACGCTTTGGGGCCAAGTTGGTACCAATAGTGGGATTACCATAGGAAAAAAGGCGGTAATTATGGGGCAAACAGGAGTGACTAAATCCGTTGCTGGCGGTAAGAGTTATTTTGGTACACCCATTGAAGAATCGCGAGAAAAGCTAAAACAATTGGCTTATGTTAAAAAAATTCCGTCCATTCTAAAAAAATTAGAAGAATAATATGCAGTCTAAGTTCAGATTTCATTTGTAAACCTATATTTTTGTCACATTAAAATAAACTAGAGAGTATATGAGCGTTTTAGTCAATAAAGATTCCAAGATAATTGTTCAGGGATTTACAGGTAGTGAAGGTACTTTTCACGCAGAACAAATGATAGAGTACGGTACCAATGTTGTTGGTGGTGTAACCCCTGGAAAAGGTGGTCAAGAACATTTGGGAAGACCTGTTTTTAACACGGTTGAAGAAGCTGTGGAGAAAGTAGGTGCAGATACTACAATTATTTTTGTGCCGCCCGCTTTTGCTGCTGACGCTATCATGGAGGCTGCTAGTGCAGGTATTAAAGTAATCATTACTATTACAGAAGGTATTCCTGTTGCCGATATGGTAAAGGCTTCTAACTATATTAAAAATATGGATTGCCGTTTGGTTGGTCCTAACTGTCCTGGTGTAATTACTCCAGAGGAGGCTAAAGTAGGTATCATGCCAGGCTTTGTTTTCAAAAAAGGAAATGTTGGTATTGTATCTAAATCAGGTACGTTAACTTATGAAGCTGCGGATCAGGTAGTTCGCCAAGGTTTAGGTATTACTACAGCTATTGGTATTGGCGGAGATCCTATTATTGGAACTACAACCAAAGAAGCGGTTGAGCTTTTAATAAATGATCCAGAGACTGAGTGTGTTGTAATGATCGGTGAGATTGGTGGTCAATTAGAAGCGGACGCGGCTAAATGGTACAAGGCAAGTGGTAGTAAAAAACCAGTTGTAGGATTTATTGCCGGTGAAACTGCTCCAGCGGGTAGAACTATGGGTCACGCAGGTGCTATTGTTGGCGGAAGCGATGATACAGCTCAGGCAAAAAAGAAGATTATGAGGGAGCATGGAATTCATGTTGTGGATTCTCCAGCAGAAATTGGTGTGAAAGTAAAAGAAGTTATGGGTTAATTCCCTTAAGGATATAAGAATCCCGTTTTCGACTTATCGGAAACGGGATTTTTTTATAGCCCTTTTATAAAACAAAACTTATATTTGAAGTAGAACAAAGCAAATCTATATAGAGGATGAAATTGTTAGAAGGAAAAAATGCCATTATCACGGGTGCCAGTAGAGGAATTGGTACTGGTATTGCCCGAGTTTTTGCTGAAAACGGGGCCAATGTAGCTTTTACGTACAGTTCAAGTGAAGCGCCTGCTTTGGCACTTGAGAAAGAATTGTCCGGTCTAGGGGTAAAAGCCAAGGCGTACAAAAGTAATGCGGCAAGCTTTGAAGCGGCAGAGCAATTGGTAGCCGGAGTTCTGGAAGATTTTGGAGGAATTGACATTTTGATCAACAATGCGGGCATAACCAAGGATAACTTGCTTATGCGTATGTCAGAAGCTGATTTTGATAGTGTTATAGAGATTAACTTAAAGTCCGTTTTCAATATGACCAAGGCGGTTCAACGTACCATGTTGAAGCAGCGTAAAGGAAGTATTGTAAATATGAGTAGTGTGGTTGGTGTTAAAGGAAATGCCGGACAGACCAATTATGCGGCTTCAAAAGCAGGTATGATCGGGTTTACTAAATCCGTTGCTTTGGAGTTAGGTTCCAGAAATATTAGATGTAACGCTATTGCGCCTGGATTCATCGAAACCGAAATGACGGATAAGCTGGATGAAAAAGTGGTTCAGGGCTGGCGAGATGGTATTCCACTAAAAAGAGGTGGCTCTCCTGAAGATATTGCAAATGCGTGTCTGTTTTTTGCTTCAGACCTTTCGGCCTATGTTACCGGTCAGGTACTGAATGTAGATGGCGGCATGCTTACATAAGATATACTTTTAAGGGGAAGGCATGAGTCCTTCCCTTTAATTTGTTATAGCTTAAAAAGAAACTTCCTTAATGAATACCCAGACGATTCTTCTTATAATCTTAGCCGTAATAGTCTCGTTGGCGCTGGTGTTATTTCAGTATTACTATAAAAACAAACTTAGGGGTAAGCTAAGCATTGCGTTATCTTTTTTACGCTTTATTACGTATTTCTGCGGTTTTCTACTGCTTATAAATCCCAAGTTCACAAAAAACGAATACACAACGGAGAAAGCTAACCTTATAGTTTTGGCCGATAATTCTTCTTCGGTAGCCACGGCAAAAGAAGAAGTACATCAAACTATAGAAAATCTTAAACAGAGTGGAGCTGTTCAAAAACGCTTTGTGGTGGATACCTATAATTTTGGCAGCTTTTTAAAGGAAGGGGATAGTCTTTCGTTCCAAGAAAAGAATACGAATATTTCGCAGGCTCTGTCCGCCTTAAAAGACATATATGCCACTACAAATTCTGCTGTTGTTTTACTTACGGATGGTAACCAAACGTTGGGTCAAGATTATGATTTTAATAGTAGTGGCAGGCAATTACCCATATACCCTATAGCGGTTGGTGATACTACCCGTTATGAAGACCTTGCCATATCTCAGGTTAACACGAACCGATATGCTTTTCTCAAGAATAAATACCCGGTTCAAATTTATGTGTCCTATTCAGGAAAACGAGATGTCACGGTTCCGGTTCGTATTGCATTAAATGGGAAATCGGTTTTTAGACAAAACGTTTCATTTTCCAGTATCAATTCCAGTGAAGTAATCAACACATTGTTGAATGCAAATTCCGTGGGAACCAAAAATCTTAAGGTTACCATAGGAAACCTGGAAAATGAAAGGAATACGGCCAACAATACTAGGGAAGTGGTAGTAGAGGTTATTGATGAAAAAACAAAAATAGCTTTGGTCTCTACTGTTATGCACCCAGATATTGGAGCGCTTAAAAAATCCATAGAAAGTAACGGTCAACGGTCGGTTTCTATCTTGAGTCCTACGGACGATTTAAAGAAGTTTGAAGGGGTAGACCTTTTTATCTTATATCAACCTGGCCCAAATTTTAAAGGCGTTTTTGATTATATCGAAAATACAAAGGCAAATACGTTTACCATTACAGGACCTAAAACCGATTGGAATTTTCTAAATGGGGCACAAAAAAGTTTTACAAAGAACAGCTACAATCAAACCGAGGAGGTTTTTGCGGTTACCAACTCCGGTTTTGGACTTTTTAATATAGCAGATTTTTCCGTGGAAGATTTCCCACCTCTTCAAAGTAGTTTGGGAGACATCGTATTACATGGGAAAAACGATATTTTGCTAACACAGCGTATCAAAGGAGTTGATTTGAACCAGCCTTTATTGGCTGTTTTTGAAGAAGGAAAAAAGAGAGATGCAGTACTTTTTGGAGAACATATCTGGAAATGGCGCATGCAGAACTACCGAAATGAACAGAGTTTTAAGAATTTTGATGATTTAATTGGGAAGCTAACGTTGTATTTGGCCAGTAATAAATCGCGAGAGCGACTAACCTTGGACTATGAAAATACATATACGGGAAGTGGTGACGCCAGAATTTCCGCAACTTATTTTGATAAAACTTTTGTGTTTGATGCCAATGCGGAAATGCTTCTAAAGCTTAAAAATTCTGAGACCAAAATTACTTCCGAGATTCCTATGTTGTTGCGTGGTAATTATTATGAAGCAGATTTAAGTAATTTATCGGCTGGTAAGTATGATTTTACGGTTTCGGTTAAAAAAGAAAATCTATCAAAGTCGGGAAGTTTTACCATACTTGATTTTGATGTCGAAAAACAGTTTTTGTCTACTAACTATGAAAAACTACAACGTTTGGCCCAGAACACTGGCGGAAGCCTGTTTTATCCCAATCAAAACCAAGATTTAATACAAGATTTGTTAGGAGACGATAGGTTTCTTCCAACCCGGAAAAACAAGCAAAATGTTGTATCTTTGATAGATTTCGGACTGCTGTTAGGGCTTATGGTTATTGCCCTTGCTGCAGAATGGTTTTTAAGAAAATATAACGGACTAATATAAATTACAATAAATGGACAAATTACCTAAGATTGCTTTACCAGTAATATTCGCTTTTATTTTTATTATTATTTTAATTTCAAAATCTGCGGTCACCATAGGTTCCGGTGAGGCGGGTGTGCTCTATAAAACTTTTGGTGGTGGTGTAGTAACGGATGAGGCGCCTTTAGGTGAAGGTTTTCATATTGTAGCGCCATGGAACAAGGTTTTTATTTATGAAGTAAGACAGCAAGAGGTTCTTGAAAAAATGAACGTATTGTCCAGTAATGGTTTGGATATTAAACTAGAAGCGTCTGCTTGGTTTGAGCCTATCCGTGGTGATTTGGGTAAGTTGCATCAAGAAAAGGGTGAGGCTTACGTACAGAGAGTTTTGTTGCCTACGATACGTTCGGCCGCGCGTTCTGTAGTAGGGCGCTATACACCTGAGCAATTATATTCCAGTAAGAGAGATGCCATTCAACAGGAAATCTTTGATGAAACTCAAAAAATTGTTTCCGGGCAATATATTCAGTTGAATGAAATATTGGTAAGAGATGTTACTTTACCGCCCACTATTAAAGATGCTATTGAGCGTAAATTAAAGCAAGAGCAAGAGTCCTTGGAATACGAATTTAGATTGGTTACGGCTCAAAAAGAAGCGGAAAAGGTAACAATTGAAGCGCAAGGTAAGGCGGATGCCAACAGAATTTTAAGTGCTTCGTTAACGGACAAGATTTTACAGGATAAAGGTATAGATGCCACATTAGAATTGTCTAAGTCTCCTAATGCAAAAGTAATTGTTGTTGGGGGCGGAGAATCAGGGCTGCCCTTAATCTTAGGGAATAACTAATCTGTGTTAAGTAAAAGGTAGTTGCATTGTTTTTGTTTATTTTGGAACTATTCTTTTGAGAATTGAAAAATAGATTTTACTTTTACCTCATAATGAAAAACAGAACTACACATCATCATTTCCATATTCACGCTCAGGCGAGGTAGGAATGTATTGTAGTAGTGCAACATATTTAAAAACCCGTTTGAGCAATCAAGCGGGTTTTATTTTTAGAGCTCTTTTGATGGCTTGAACACAATAAAAAAGAAAATGACAAAAATTAGGATTGCAATTCAAAAATCAGGTCGGTTAAACGAAGATTCCCTTCAGATATTAAAGGATTGTGGAGTGTCTATCGATAATGGAAAAGACCAGCTAAAGGCCTCGTCAAGAAACTTTCCCCTAGAGGTATTTTACCTTCGTAATGGTGATATTCCCCAGTACTTAAGAGATGGTGTAGTTGATATTGCTATCATAGGGGAAAATGTACTCATAGAAAAAGGAGAGGATATTGGCATAGCCGAAAAACTAGGTTTCTCAAAATGTAAAGTGTCTTTGGCGGTACCTAAATCGGTAAAGTACAAATCCGTTCAGGATTTTGAAGGAAAGCGTATAGCTACTTCTTACCCTAATACAGTTCAAAAATATTTAGAAGGAAAAGGGGTGAAAGCAGATTTGCATATTATCAATGGTTCTGTGGAAATTGCCCCAAACATTGGTCTTGCAGATGGTATTTGTGATATCGTTTCCAGTGGAAGTACCCTTTTTAAGAATAACCTTAAAGAGGTAGAAATCATGCTTACCAGTGAAGCTGTTTTGGCCGTGTCACCTAATATTGACGAAGAAAGAAAGGAAATTCTAAAAAAGCTTCAGTTTAGGATAAAGTCTGTTCTTCAGGCACGCCAATCTAAATACGTATTACTGAATGCACCTAATGATAAGTTGGATAAAGTATTGGAGTTGTTGCCAGGAATGAGAAGCCCAACAGTTTTACCATTGGCAGAAGAAGGTTGGAGCTCGGTTCATACGGTAATTAATAAAGATAAGTTTTGGGATGTAATAGATGAGTTGAAACAAGCCGGTGCAGAAGGTATTTTGGTTTGTCCAATTGAAAAGATGGTACTTTAATTTTCCGGTATGACGGGCGATTTAAATTTAGAGTTGATTCCGTATGATAAAATGGAATCTGTTCTGCCTTTGATTTTTGAATTGAATCAAGGTAAACTTTCCGAGGAAATACTGAAAAGTCGTTTAAAGGATATGTTGGCTATGGGCGGATACCAATGTCTGGGAGTCTATGATAAACAAAAGTTGATTGCCTGCTGTGGTATATGGCTTTTACAAAAGTTCTATAAGGGCAAACACTTGGAGCTGGACAATGTATTTGTAAGTGAAGTATATCGTAGTAGAGGAGTTGGTAGGTTAATGATGGATTGGCTTTCGGAATACGGCAAAAGTATGGATTGTGCCAGCTTGGAGCTGAATTGCTACTTGCATAACGAAAAAGGAGTAAAGTTTTGGAAACGTCATGGTTTTGAGCCTTTAGGATACCATATGATTAAGAATTTAGAGTAAAGAAAATGAACAAAATATACAATCCGGATAGGGCAGAGTGGAGCACTGTTTTAAAACGTCCAACGCAGACCGTAGCGGATATTGAACAGACGGTTGAAGACGTTTTTAAAGAAGTGCAAAGCAGTGGGGATAGCACTTTAAAGAAATACACTCAGAAGTTTGACGGTGTACTTTTAGAAGATTTAGTAGTTTCGGAAGAAGAAACCCAAGAAGCTTCTAAACTGGTATCGGAAGAGCTAAAGAAAGCCATTCAACTTGCTCAAAATAATATTGAAGTATTTCACAAGGCACAAAAAACCACAAAGGTTTCGGTACAAACTGCAAATGGGGTACAATGTTGGCAAGAAAAAAGACCTATTCAAAAAGTGGGACTTTACATTCCCGGTGGTACGGCACCTTTGTTTTCCACAATTCTGATGCTCGCTGTGCCCGCTACCATCGCAGGTTGTGAAGAATTAGTGTTGTGTTCTCCACCAAATAAAGAAGGTAAAATCAATCCGGCTATTCTATACACCGCTAATTTATGTGGGGTCAAGAAAGTCTTTAAGGTGGGCGGCATCCAAGCAATTGCCGCTATGACATTTGGTACGGAGAGCATTCCCGGAGTGTACAAAATATTTGGTCCGGGTAACCAATATGTAACGGTTGCCAAACAGATTGCAACGAAATACGGAATTTCAATAGATATGCCTGCAGGACCTAGTGAGCTTTTGGTTTTGGCGGACGATTCTGCCAATCCAGCATTTGTTGCTTCGGATTTGTTGAGTCAAGCGGAGCATGGTGTAGATAGCCAGGTTATTTTGGTTTCGACTTCAAAAAACATGATTGATGCTGTAGAGAAGGAAGTGGAAAAACAACTGCAGGAACTACCTAGAAAAGATATTGCCGAAAAAGCCATTGCCAATAGCAAATTGATTTATGTTGCGGACGACCAAGCGGCAAACGATTTAATCAATGAATACGGTCCCGAGCATTATATTGTTTGTGTAGAAAACGAGGATTTCTTTATTGATAATATCAAGAATGCCGGTTCTGTATTTATCGGTAACTATACACCGGAAAGTGCGGGAGATTACGCTTCTGGAACCAATCATACTTTACCTACCAACGGTTACGCCAAGCAATATAGTGGTGTTAATTTAGATAGTTTTATGAAGAGTATGACGTTTCAGAAAATAAGTGAATCGGGTATACAGGAAATTGGCAATGCAATTGAAATCATGGCGGAAGCAGAAGGACTTCAAGCCCACAAAAATGCGGTAACGCTAAGACTCAACAGTTTAAAGGATGAATAGGTAGTTTTTTAATAAATGGTATATGGACAATTCAATTAAGACGTTCTTTTCGTTTTTAGTCAATAAGGATGAAAAAATTTTAACAAAGTTGTTTTTTTCCGTAATGGTCTTGATACTCATATTACTGTTAAACAACATTTTTGGATTTTCCTTTTATTACAACAGTGACAAGAAAATTAATCAGATTAAAGAGGTCAATTTAGTTTTAAATGATAACGATATTTCTAATGAGGTTCGAGAGGGTTTACTGGCTCTGAGGCACGATATTCTGTATCGTAAAGATATTTTTGAAAAAATTGGAGAGTTAAAATTAAGAAAAAATACAAGTCAGGCTCAGGAGAATTATATAAAATCAAGTACTCATAAGGTCTTGAATTTTTTATCATCCTCGTGGTATTTTATTTTGGTTGTAGTGATATTTCTAGTCAAATCGTTTAGGACTAGAGATTTTAGTTTAGTCAATGTGTTGATATCATTGTTTTTTGGATTAATGATTTTTGGGGTTTGTTTGGCCTTATATTTTATAATGGATTTAATTCCTATAATTTACTCTAAAATGATATGGTTGAACTACGTACTGAATGCGTTAGTATTATTAATAATATTTTATCCATTGATAAAGTTGGATTATGAAAATAATTTTAAGTAAGATTATCTATTTTGGATAGAGATTTATAAAATGAAAGAAAAATTCAATATACAAAACCTGATTCGGGAAAACGTAAAAGGCTTGAGTCCGTATAGTTCCGCTCGTGACGAGTATGTTTCGGATGGCTCGGATATGGTGTTTCTAGATGCCAATGAAAATCCGTTTGAAAACGGGGTAAACAGATATCCGGATCCGCAACAAAGAGGTTTAAAATCGGTATTGGCGGAACAGAAGGGTATTGCTGTGGAGAATATCCTTTTAGGAAACGGAAGCGATGAAGTACTGGACTTGATTTTCAGAACTTTCTGCGAGCCTAAAATAGATAACATTATTTCCTTGCCTCCCACTTATGGCATGTACAAAGTGCTGTCCGGAATAAATACGGTAGAGAACAGAGAAGTTTTGTTAACAGATGATTTTCAGCCAGATGTAGAGGCTATTTTGAATGCTGCAAATGAGCACTCCAAACTGTTGTTCCTATGTTCGCCTAACAATCCTACCGGTAATGTTTTCAAAGAAGAAATCATGGTGGATTTATTGAATAAGTTCAATGGTCTGGTTGTAATTGATGAAGCGTATATTGATTTTTCGGGAAGCGAAAGTTGGGTGACAAGATTATCTGAATTCCCCAATCTAGTGGTGACGCAAACGCTTTCTAAGGCGTACGGTATGGCCGGAATTCGCTTAGGAATCTGTATTGCTTCTAAAGAAGTTATAGCGGCAGTGAATAAAATTAAACCGCCTTATAATGTCAATGAGCTAACGCAACAGAAGGCGCTCCAAAGGGTCCTGGATACAAACGCGGTCAAAAGTGAAATATCCAATATTTTAAGCGAAAGAGAGCAATTACTTAAAGCGTTACATGAAGTGTATTATGTGAAGCAAATCTATACTTCCGACGCCAATTTTGTGCTCGCAAAAGTAGATGATGCCACCAAAAGATACAATCAACTGTTGAAGGAAGGTGTGGTTGTACGGAACAGAACAACGCAGCCATTGTGCGAAAACACATTGCGGTTTACAGTGGGTACACCAACCGAAAACAAAAAATTAATAGAAGTATTAAAAAAGCTAACCTAAACCAATAGCTCAAGAAACTCATACCATGGCGAAGAAAGTTTTATTTATAGATAGAGACGGTACAATTATAAAAGAAACTGTAGATGAGCAGATAGATGCATTTGAAAAAATGATTTTCTATCCTAAGGCATTTACGTTTTTAGGTAAAATAGCCAAAGAATTAGATTATGAATTGGTCATGATCACCAACCAAGACGGCTTGGGAACGGATGTTTTTCCAGAAGATACGTTTTGGCCGGTCCATAATTTCATCTTGAAGTCTTTTGAAAACGAAGGAGTCGTTTTTGACAAGGTCTTTTTGGATCGCACGTTTCCACATGAAAACGCCAATACCAGGAAACCGGGTACGGGTTTGTTGACGGAATATTTTTCCGAGGATTATGATTTAAAAAACTCATTCGTAATCGGTGATCGGTTAACGGATATTGAGCTGGCCAAAAACCTAGGTTCAAAAGGTATTTTTATAAATGATGAAACCAATTTGGGTACGGGTGAAATTACGGTAAAGCGTGATGAACTGGATTCTGTCATTGCTTTGGAAAGTAATGATTGGGAGAAGATATATGAGTTCTTGAAATTGGAGGAGAGAGCATCGGAAACGCATAGAAAGACCAATGAAACCGACATTTACATTAACCTAAACCTAGACGGAACGGGTAAGAGCGATATAAAAACGGGCTTGTCTTTCTTTGATCATATGTTGGACCAATTGGCTCGTCATGGTCAAATGGATTTGGAGATAAAGGTAGATGGGGATTTAGAGGTAGACGAGCATCATACAATTGAAGATACCGCAATTACCCTTGGAGAAGTATTTCATACTGCCTTGGGTTCTAAAATGGGCATTGAGCGTTACGGCTTTTGTCTGCCGATGGATGATTGTCTTGCTCAGGTAGCCATAGATTTTGGTGGTCGCAACTGGTTGGTTTGGGATGCCGATTTTAAACGTGAAATGGTAGGCGATATGCCAACGGAAATGTTCTATCATTTCTTTAAATCTTTTACGGACGGTGCAAAGGCCAATTTAAACGTAAAGGCAGAAGGAACCAATGAGCATCATAAAATCGAAGCCATATTCAAAGCGTTTGCAAAAGCAATAAAAATGGCCGTAAAACGTGATGTTGAAAAAATGGTGCTACCAAGTACAAAAGGAGTTCTATAAAAATAGTAGCGAGTACTGATTGCAAAGTATTAAGTTGTCAATAATTGCTTTGTTCTCATTACTTGATATTCAATGCTAAATAAATGAAAATAGTAATTATAAATTACGGTGCAGGAAATATTCAGAGCATCAAATTCGCTATTAAGCGTTTGGGCTACGAAGCTGTTCTGAGTAGTGATGTAGAGGAGATTCAATCTGCTGATAAAGTTATTTTTCCCGGTGTAGGAGAGGCCAGTAGTGCCATGACAAAATTGAGGGAAAGTGGTCTTGATAAGATAGTTCCAAATTTAAAACAACCTGTTTTAGGTATCTGTTTGGGAATGCAGCTCATGTGTCATTCTTCGGAAGAAGGCAACACCACCGGCTTAGGTATTTTTGATGTAGATGTGGTAAAGTTCAATAACGGGGTTAAAGTGCCGCAGATTGGTTGGAACCAGATAACAAATTTAAAGTCAGGGCTTTTCAAAGGAATAGATGACAAAGAGCACATTTATTTGGTACACAGTTTTTATGCGCCATTATGTGAAGAAACCATTGCACAATCTGAATACGGACTAAAATACAGCGCTGCGTTGGCCAAGGATAATTTTTACGGCACCCAATTTCACCCGGAAAAAAGTAGTGGTGTAGGCGAAAAGATTCTGGAGAATTTTCTTAATCGTATTGATTAATGAGTTTAGAGATTCTTATAATTAAACTGAAATTTATAGATTTTACTAACTACTAACTACTAACTACTTAATCCCTTTTATAAAAAAAATATGAGAATAATACCCGCAATAGATATCATAGATGGTAAGTGTGTACGTCTTTCAAAAGGAGATTACGACACCAAAAAAATATACAATGAGAATCCGTTAGAGGTAGCCAAGGCCTTTGAGGCACATGGTATTCAATATTTACATTTAGTAGATTTAGACGGCGCTAAGAGCAAGCATATTGTAAACCATAAAATTTTGGAACAAATAGCTTGTGGAACTATGTTGAATATAGATTTTGGAGGCGGACTCAAATCCGATGATGATTTGCGTATTGCGTTTGAGAGTGGTGCCAATCAGATAACCGGAGGGAGCATTGCCGTTAAGGATAAGGAAACCTTTTCAGGCTGGATTCAGACCTATGGTGCCGAAAAAATTATTTTAGGTGCCGATGCCAAGGATGAAAAAGTAGCGGTTTCAGGCTGGCAGGAAGAATCTACGGAAGAATTGATTCCGTTTATTTCCGAGTATCAAGAAAAGGGAATCGCTTATGTAATCTGTACGGATATTTCCAAAGACGGTATGCTAGAAGGTCCTTCTTTCGACTTATATAAAAAGATTTTGGAAGAATGTAAGGTTAATATGAGCGAAGTTGGTGGAAATGTTACCCAAGGCCTAAAATTGATTGCAAGTGGCGGAATATCAACTTTTGATGAACTGCCAAGACTTGCCGAAATGGGTTGTGAGGGAACAATCATTGGTAAAGCTATTTATGAAAATAGAATCAGCTTAAAGCAGTTAGAGGATTTTATCCTGCAAATAAGAGGTTAATCTTAAAGGGAGTAAACTAATGAACGGAGGAGTAGAGGTTTTTGAAATCCTTTTCAAAGTTCAAATTTTAAAATATGTTAGCAAAACGAATAGTTCCTTGTTTGGATATAAAAGATGGTAGAACGGTAAAGGGCGTAAACTTTGTTGATTTACGTGATGCCGGAGACCCAGTTGAACTGGCCGAAATTTACAGTAGGGAAGGAGCCGATGAGCTTGTTTTCTTAGATATATCGGCCACGGAGCAAAAACGTAAGACCTTGGCAGATTTGGTATACCGTGTGGCGGAAAAGGTTAATATTCCGTTTACTGTAGGTGGTGGAATTTCTTCGGTTGAAGATGTTGATATTCTATTGCAGAATGGCGCGGATAAAGTATCTATTAATTCATCAGCGGTAAAAAATCCGCAATTGATCAATGACTTGGTTGCAAAATTTGGCTCGCAGTGTATTGTGGTCGCCATTGATGCTAAACAGATTGAAGGCGAATGGATTGTTCATTTGGTAGGCGGAAAGGTTCCAACTGAACGTAAATTGTTTGAATGGGCCAAAGAAGTTGAGGAACGTGGTGCAGGTGAAATTCTATTTACATCAATGGACCATGACGGTACCAAAGATGGCTTTGCCAACCAAGCTTTGAGTAAACTAAGTACGGAATTGAACATTCCTATAATTGCATCCGGAGGCGCAGGTAATATGCAGCATTTTACGGATACCTTTGTGGAGGGTAAAGCTGATGCGGCCCTTGCAGCCAGTGTTTTTCATTTTAAGGAAATCGGTATTAAAGATTTAAAAGAAGAATTAAAGGAAAACGGTATTCCGGTTCGGTTATAAAATTTTTGGCTGATAAAAATTTAAAGTGATGAAAAAAATTGGACTTATAGGGGGGATTACTTGGCAATCTACCCAATTGTATTACGAGTTGTTAAATACCAAGGTAGCGGAGCTTTTAGGCGATAAAAATTCCTGTAGCTGCATTACTGAGTCCGTCAATTTTTCTGAAATATCGGATAAACAAGGTAAAGGCGATTGGGATTCGTTGCACGAAAAGATGTCCGATATAGCCCTGGGATTACAAAATGCGGGAGCAGAAATACTTTTGATCTGTGCCAATACCATGCATCTGAGTGTCCCTAAAATAGAAGAGAAAATAGAAATACCGGTATTACATATTGCCGAAGTTGCAGGAGAAGCCGTTACATCTAAAGGGTGTAAAAAAGTACTGCTATTGGGAACCAAGTATACCATGGAGCTGGATTTCTATAAAGACATCTTGAAGAATAAGTTTGGTATAGAGGTATTGATTCCTTCAGCAGAAGACAGAGATACGGTTCATGGTGTAATTTATAATGAGCTCGCTAAAGGAATCATTAGCGAAGAATCAAAAAATAAATATTTAGATATTATTGGCAAGGCCAAAAAAGAAGGCGCAGAAGGCGTAATTTTGGGATGTACCGAAATACCGATGTTGGTACAGCAAAAGGACTGTGATATTGCGGTAATAGATACTACTTTGGAACATGCGTACGCCGCGGTAAATTTTGCCCTTGCTTAAAACAAACAGAATGAAAATAGATTTTATTAAAAACGAAGACGGACTAGTACCTGCTATAATTCAAGATGCAGTAACTAAGAATGTGTTGATGTTAGGTTATATGAACCAAGAGGCTTTTGATAAAACGCAAGAGACCAAAAAGGTAACCTTCTATAGCCGTACAAAAAAGCGTTTATGGACCAAGGGAGAGGAGAGCGGAAACTTTCTTGAGCTTCTTGATATCAAGAATGATTGTGATAATGATACGTTGTTGATTTCCGTTAAACCCATAGGGCCAACATGTCACACCGGTTCCGATACGTGTTGGAATGGAGAAAATACCTCAAACTTTGGTTTTTTCTCTCAGCTGGAAGAAGTTATTAAACAGCGTCGTGAGGCTTCGGATTCGAGTAAATCATACGTTGCCTCTTTATTTGAAAAAGGCATTAACAAAATAGCCCAAAAGGTAGGGGAGGAAGCGGTGGAAACTGTAATAGAGGCCATGGATGATAACGATGACCTCTTTTTATATGAAAGTGCCGATTTGCTTTTTCACTACCTAATGTTACTTCAGGCAAAAGGTTTTACCTTAAAAGACATAGAAGCAGAACTGGTAAAGCGACACAAATAGTCGTTTTACTTGTTCCTGTTTTTTAATTGCGAAGCCCCCTTTATGCGTTCGTGGTTAATGACAGCGGTACCTTTATAGTTTAAAGTACTTGCTCCTGTAGCTTCCACGTTTATTGATTCCGTTGCGGTAAGAAAAGCTTCACTTGCTCCGGAGAGGTCAATATCAAGTCGTTCAACTTCAAGATCGTAATCCCGTAAATCACTACTTCCGGAGAGGTCTGCATGGAAAGATTTTACCTGCCCATAAACATCGGCCTCAGAAGCTCCACCCATATCAACATCAAGATAGTCCGCTATAATTTCGCCGGTTATATCCGAAGCTCTTGAAAGTTCTATCTTTGCTCTTGCAATGTCCCAAGGGTTTTCAAGGGTTACACTTGCCGCCCCTGAAAGGTCAAATTCCGAAATGTTCTTAGCGGTTACAAATGCTTTCAAAGTAGGGTTGCCGGCAACCGTTGTATACTTTTTTAACTTAATGATAAGCTCGTCTCCTTCTCGGGCCACTACAATACGTTCGTGTAGATTTTCATTCGCTTCAATTCTAATCTGTTCTTCTTCATCCGAAAAAGTAACGTAGACATCAAAGGCATTGGAAACTTTTAATTGATCATAATCGGAAATTGTCAAATCTTTGGTGGTGATTTCACCTGAAGCTTTTATGTGATCATAATCACAGGAGGTTAAAATTAGGCATACCATAGCCATGGCGATGAACATCGTTCTTGTTTTCATTTTTGATTGATTTTAAGCTTGCTCTATAGCAAAGCAGGTTGATGAATTGTACTGTTTTAGGCGTGAGTTAAACGCTCTTGTAGCTGCACCACGGGAATCCACTGAAAGTTGATGGGAGACCACTCTACTTCCACTGTGGAATTACTGGTGAAATTGTTCTTAAGAAACACTTGATTGTTTTCACTGAATACGTGCTGTGTTTCGATTACGTCATGACAATGTGCGCAAATTCCTTTGTTCGTTGCTTTCATTGGATGTTCTTTTTATAGCGGTTTCTACCCATGTTAAAAATGCCCACCTTTATTCCTAGTCCGGCAGAGAAGCCGTTTATGCGGGTAGTACGTGTTGGGGGAAGTTCTATTCTACTGGAAAATCTGTATTTTACACCTGCTTCCAATTGCAGATAGCGGGAGACATTAAAGAGAGCACTTATTCCTGGTTCGGCCACGAAGACTACATCAAAATCGTCTTCGGTAAGTTCTTCTTCATAATCTTCGTCATGAAAGTTATTTTCAATATAGCCTACACCACCGGCACCTACCAATAGTGGAAATGAAAGGTTTACGCGCTTTTTGCTAAAAAAAATAGGCTCTAGATGAAGACCTCCGTAAGCTCCTATTAAATCTTCGTTGCGAGAAAGACTATTGTTAAATACATCCTGTTCTGAATAAAGAAAGGTACCTGCAAAACCAACCTCAAATTGTTGGTTGGCCACATAGGCAACTTTTAATCCGCCGGTAAAAGAAGGTTCGCCATCTATCTCTCCGGCGCCAAGGTCAAGTCCCAAATAAACCCCATGCACCACATTATTGCGGTCGTTGAACTCTAGGTATTCGTCAGATTCATCTTGTCCAAAACTTGAAAAGGTAACTCCTGATACAAGAAAAAGGAGACTCATTTTAAGTAGTTTCATCACTGTTCGTTTTTCGATTGATTACCTAATAGACAACCGAAACCCTAAAAAGTTGCATATAAAATGAATTTTTTTTGAAAAAAAAAATTACATACATTAAAACAAATGTAAATAGGCTCATTTTCTTTGTTGATGGTCTTGTGCTCCCCATTCATCCAAACTCCTTAAAATACCTTCAAGGGATTTACCTCTTTCACTTAAATCATATTCCACCCGTGGGGGCACGACGGGAAAAATTTTACGGTCAACAAGTCCATCTTTTTCTAATTCGCGTACTGTTTGGGTAAACATCTTATTGGAAATACCCGGCACTTTCTTTTGTAAAACTCCCGAACGCAATGGGCCTTCTAAAAGATGAAACAATACTAAAGGTTTCCATTTGGTGCCTATTAAATTCATTGTATAATCTAAAGGACAGTATTTTGTTGAAATCATATTTTGTATTAACTATTTGTAAATCAATAATTAACCCTTTTTGGTAACTATAGTACTTTTAGGTAAGTTATTGTTGTTAAGGTAAATATAGTCTTAATTTGTGCTATAAAATATAAGTTATGAATACAAATAGGGATTACCCCAAATCATTCTCACATATTGGAATTACCGTGCCAAAAATAGAAGAAGCAGTTAAATTTTATTCTGAAGTGATGGGATGGTATGTAATTATGCCTCCATCTAAAGTAAAAAAAGAGGCGGATACAGCTATTGGTCAGATGTGTATAGATGTATTTGGTGAAGATTGGGAAGAGTTTGAAATTGCACACATGTCTACTTCCGATGGTGTTGGCATAGAGTTGTTTTCCTTTCCGCATGGTGTAAAAGAAGCTCCGGAATTTAATCCGTTCAATACAGGCTTATTCCATTTTTGTATACAAGACCCTAATATTGAAGATTTGGTAACTAAAATTGTGGAGTATGGAGGTAAGCAACGCATGCCCATACGCTCTTATTACCCTAACGAAAAGCCATATAGGATGTGTTATGTAGAAGACCCGTTCGGTATAGTATTTGAAATATATACGCATAGTTATGAGCTTACGTATTCCTCTGGGGCGTACACTAGCTAGAAATGTATATGCATTTTGTAAAGCGATTGGTTTGTTATCAAATCAATCGCTTTTTTGTAACTATATATGATTCATTAAATACTATAAAAAAACACCGTATAATTGATTTCTTGTTAACTTATAGCATCATTTTTTTAATTAATTTTAGCTTATAATCAGTCTGTTGCATCTGGTAACGGACACTAACCGACCAACCAAAATGAAGATTATAGGTTTTTTTTCCAAACTTTTAACGGTAACTCTAGTATGGTTTTTATCTACGTCTTTCATAGGTAGCCCAATGGATAATATGGTCTCATCCAATGAACCGCAAACACTGGAGTTTAATGTAGACGGACTTTATTTTTCGGAGTTCTACGACTATATTTTTAGAGGCCATTTTGAAGAGATCACCATGAAACGCGAGGATATGGAATTTCTGATGATTTTTGGTCAATACCTTAGGGCGTATGGTGGTCGTTGTGCAAAATACCTACCGGAAGACAAGGTTGAGATTATGGATCAGGTATGCGTCACAGAAGAAGTAACTAGAGATGGTTTTGGTACGGAAATCAGTCGGGTTTGCGTACGTTATGAATGGGTAGGCTCCGGACTTTATGCACGCCCTGATTTGTACGAAGCTAAAATGGAAGTTGAGGGCATACAGCGTTCAGATGGTTTGCGTACCACCATGCAAATGATTCTAGACCCAAATTCAATGGGGAATTCCGTGGATATGATACACAAGACAAAAGGACTTCAAAATGATATGGTTCAACTGTATAAATTGAATGCTTGTGATAGCCCGGGATTAAGACGCTTTGAAGAAAACCTGAAGCGTTTTGCATTAAACGAAGCCTCAATTCGAACCAAGGAAAGTAGCAAGTATACTGAGATGAAGGCGTCTGGAGGCCCTACTGGCACTCAGAATTTTACAAAATTGGTAGATGACTTGGTGGGTGATCAGGCTAAAACTTGGGCGTTTAACCGCTATGTGGCGGGTAGTGTATCTGGGGTAACCGTATCTTCACGAGATGGTCAAGGCAGACCCACTCAGTTAAGTGCAGGTTATACCTATTCGGGTTTTAGCGGAAATAGTAAGGGTTCGGTTCGTATTACTTTTGAAAACGGACTACCTAAGTGTATCTATCTCTTTGATTTCCCCAGAAATTGCAAAACGCCCAATAGTAGTATTTCGGCCTCTTATGCCCAAGGGGATTATACTGAGTAATTTGTTTTTTATAGTTCGAAAAGGAATCGTACTCAATTCTCACTACTCATTACTCTTTACTCAATACTAATCACTATAGCTCCTTCAATAAAACCACTCCTTTGTTTCCAGTAATAGAAATACGCCCTATTGGATTTTTACCGTAAGTGGCTTTAATTTCACGTAATTTCTTGCCTTTGTCCAACATATGGGAGTCTACATCGTAAAATGATTTGGGCAAACGTATCAAGCCTTCTTCTACCACCGCTGTAAATTGGTGCGGGAAGTCCATAATATTAAGGCTTACTTCCGATGATTCTTGTTCAATGGCAATTTTACTACTAGGGTTTATGATGTTCTCCACTGAAAAATCCGATATTTTTAAAATCAGGTCAATGTCATTTGCTAACCGACCTAAGCGTAGGTTACTGAATTTAAGCATTCCGTACAACGTGTTTACTTCTTCAAGGTCTACTTCGTCTTTATTTGAATAAAACTCTAAGGAACCAACCGTATGCAGGTCTATTTCACTACCTGCACTGTTCAGTCGCATGGTTTTGGAATCGTCCATATCAAGTCCACCATTTTTCAGGTCCAGGTTGCCGTAATTAATATTTTTGGCCCTAAGCTTTCCGTATTTGATTACCACATCGGCTTTGTTCAGGTTGTCATTGATCCACATATCGCCATGCTGCACATCGGCTTTTAAAATACCGATCCAGTCTTCAATAAAAACATCACCAAACTTATTTATGATTTCCAATTCAGCCTTTTCCGGCATATACACTTTGTAATCTATTTGAACATTACTTCGATCAAAGTCAAAAGGGTTGGCCTTATCAAAAAGGTTGGAAAAGAATCCCGAGCTGGTCTCACCAATTTCATAGCCCATAGAAATAAAGTTTTCACTGTCCTTGATCACGGGGCGTATGCGCTCCAAAAGTTCTTGGGCATTGTCTTTCTTTTTATGGGTAACCGTAATATTAACGGTAATGGAGACCTCGTTTTTTGTCCACCCATAGATGTTTACGTTGCCGTATTTATTATCCAAATGAACTTCACCTGCATTGGTAAACCCATATGTTTTTGTTACTTTTTTAGACACCTTTTCCTGCGCCATGACCGGAAGGCCAAAGACTATCGCCGCAGCGAAAAGGAGCAGTTTTTTATAAAGTGTATCCATAGTCGTCATCATTTAATTTTGATTCGTTTAACTGGCGCAAAAGATTTTCAATGAGCTCTATGCGCTTTCTGTAGTTGGAAACAATGGCTTCCAGTACCAGTTCATTATCTAGGTTGTTCTGCATCTCCAACTTTAGCTGGTCATATTCCTTATCTAGGTCATCCATAAAGGATAGAAATTCGGTTTTATCCGCATCCGAGAGATTCTCGTTTTTCCGCACCAATTGTACTTGGTAGGACACTAAATCTTGGTAGTGCATATCTATATCCTGTAATTCATTGGAAACAAATGTGTTATCATTGGCGGAGCTGCCTAAAAAGGTAATGCCAATAAGACTTGAAATCCCCAAAATAATAAGCACAGTGGCTGCTACCCGAAATACGGGCGATTTCCATAACGGCACCACTTTGGGTTTGGGCGGGTCTAATTTAGCTTCTATGTTAGCCCAGAGCTTGGCACGGTCTGCTTTGTGGTCATCAAATGCCGCCCTGTTCTCCCTGATATGTTTTTCAAAATTGTCCATTATAATGTGTTTATAATTTCAACGAGTTTCTTTTTTGCCCTGTGGTACTGTGATTTTGAGGTGGAGGTTGAAATGCCTAGCACTTCTCCTATTTCCATATGGTCATAGCCTTCCAACAAGTACAGATTAATTATGTTTTTATACCCCAAAGGCAGTTTTTCTATACCTCTTTTTACCTTTTCCACATCCATTTTATCTACCGGTTCGTTGTTCGGTTCTTCCGTAAGGTGATATTCATGGTCGTCCATTGCGGCAAGAGGTAGTCGTTTGACTTTTAAATGATTAATGCTTTTGTTGATGACTATCCGTTTAAGCCATGCTCCAAAGGTGCTTTCGTATTTAAAGTTGTGTAAATTCTTGAATGCATCTACAAAGCTGTCCTGTACAATATCTTCCGCGTCTTCTTTTATCCCCAAAAATCGCATACCAATATTGTACATGGCATCTACATAGAGTTCGTACAGTTGGTACTGTGCTTTTCTATCGCCAGACTTGCTATTTTCAACAAGTGATTTGTGCCTAAAACGAATATCGGTTTCCAATTAATTTAAGAGGGTTGATTGTACTCTAAATTACATTTCAATAACAAAGACAAGCAAAAGTTGCAAGGGTTGCATTTGGTGAGAAATATTTAACACTAAGGTATAAATATACGGGTACTTATCCTTTAGCTATGTATTAGCTTCGCAACTTTAATCATTTTAAATAAAAATGAATAGGCATGCAACCTTCTTAAAAACCAGTTGTCCATAGAGGTGTTCATCAATCAAAACTAAAAAAAGTAAAATGACAAAAAAAGTAACGAATAGTTTATGGGCATTACGGCTAACGGCCGTTCTGAGCGTACTGCTATTATTGATAAGCGCACATGGTTTTGCGCAAGAGAGTTATACGGTAAGTGGTAAAATTAGTGATAAGGCAGATGGCGAAACCCTTTTTGGGGCTTCCGTATTTTTGGAGGGAACAACTATTGGGGTAGTCACCAATGAGTACGGGTTTTACTCCATTACCGCTCCAGAAGGAGAGTACCGCTTGCTTATTTCCTATATGGGGTATGCTGAAAAGTACCAAGAAGTAATCTTGGATAGAAACCAAAAGTTCAATTTTGAAATCTCGGAATTGTCTACTGAACTAGAGGAAGTTGTGGTTACGGCAGACGAACCTGAACGGGCAATTTTGCGTAAGCCGGAAATGAGCGTGGTTAAAATGAACATTGCCACCGTAAAACAAATGCCCGTAGTTTTAGGGGAAGTAGATATTTTAAAATCGCTACAGATGCTTCCTGGCGTGACCAATAATGGGGAGGGCACCGGTGGCTTTCACGTACGTGGGGGCGCAGGAGACCAAAACCTGGTGCTATTGGATGAGGCTATTATTTATAATACCTCACATATGTTCGGTTTTTTCTCAGTTTTTAATGCCGATGCTATTAAGGATGTAAAATTGTACAAAGGAGGTATTCCGGCCAGATACGGCGGAAGGGTTTCATCCGTATTGGATGTGCGCCAAAAAGATGGTAATAGTAAGCAGTTTGCAGCAACAGGAGGAATTGGAATAATTTCTAGCAGGTTGGCTCTAGAAGGCCCTCTGTTCAAAGAAAAAGGTTCCTTCTTAATAGCTGGGAGACGTTCATATGCGGACCTCTTGTTAAAGGCGGCCGGAGAAGATAATAGCGTTAGTTTTTACGATTTAAACTTAAAAACGAACTACAAAATCAATGCGAACAATAGGTTGTTTCTTTCGGGGTATTTTGGAAGGGATGCCTTTGAATTGGGTGAAAACTTCACAAGTAGCTATGGAAATTCAACAGGTAACTTACGTTGGAACCACATTTTTAATGCCAAGCTTTTCTCCAACCTATCTGCGGTGTACAGTAAATATGATTATGATTTGGGTATAACCACGGCAGAGTTTGACTGGGTTTCTTCAATCACAAATTATAACCTGAAGTATGATTTTAAATACTACTTCAGCGATAAGTTTAAGTTGGATTTTGGAGCAAGTGGCATATACTATGATTTTGATCCTGGTGAAATTAGGCCTACTTCAGAAACATCTGCCGTAAACCCTCTTAAACTTGATCAAAAAAGAGCTTTGGAAAGTGGGGTATACGTAAATGCCGAACATAAATTAACGGATAAATTAACGGCACAATACGGATTGCGTTATAGTGCATTCTCAAGATTAGGTGGTCAACCTATGGTTGATTATGCCAATGATCAACCGGTGGTCTACAATTCTGAATTGGGTATCTATCAACGTGGTACGCCTATAGGGGAGACCAATTATGAAAAAGGAGATGCCATAGAAAAATTTGGCAATTTAGAACCAAGGGCTTCGCTAGCGTATATATTAAACGAAAACTCTTCATTAAAAGTCGGCTTTTCCAGAGTGGCGCAATACATTCATTTATTGTCCAATACATCTTCTGCAACGCCATTGGACGTGTGGACGCCAAGCGGACAGTTCATAAAACCGCAATTGTCCAATCAATATGCATTGGGGTATTTTAGAAACTTCAAGGATAAAGCCTATTCTATGGAGGCAGAAGTGTATTTTAAAAATACCGATAACAGAATCGATTATATTGACGGATCGGATTTAATAGGTCAAAACACTATTGAAACCGAAATTTTAACGGGTGAATCAAGAGCGTATGGTCTGGAGTTGTTACTTCGTAAAAACGAGGGTGATTTTACTGGATGGATTGCCTATACATTATCAAAATCCGAACAACGTACTCCAGGAGGTATAGCTGGCGGGTTAGGCATTAATAATGGCGAATGGTACAATACCCCATACGATAGAACACATGATATTTCTATTTCAGGATCATATAAGTTGAATGAAAAATTAAGTTTTGGTGCCAATCTTGTTTTTCAAACTGGTAGACCGGTAACTTACCCAAACGGGCAGTATGAGTACGAAGGGATTTCTGTGGCCAGTTATGCCGATAGAAATTCTGATCGCTTACCCGCTTACCATCGCTTAGATTTATCAGTGAACTATAAACCGAATAGAAAACCACAAAATAGACTTAAGGGAGAGTGGGTGTTAGGTATTTACAATGCATATAATCGTAAAAATGCAGCTTCTATTTCCTTTGGTCAAAACTTGGAGACCGGTGCAAACGAAGCTACCAGAACCGCTATTTTTGGAATTGTTCCTTCCTTAACTTATAACTTTAAATTTTAAAAAAATGCGTAATTACATAAAAATAACAGCACTCTCTTTGATGGGGTTACTAGCATCCTGTACGGATGTTGTTGATGTAGAAGTTCAGCAAGGCCCGACCCGTTTGGTGATTCAAGCATCGCTAGATTGGGAGAAAGGTACTACGGGAAACGAACAGCTGGTGAAGCTGAGCACCTCAACCGAATTTTTTGATACAACCAACAACACTGCCGTTACGGGAGCATCGGTTTCGGTTACTAACGATACCAGTGGAGCGGAATTTATTTTTACCGATCAGAATAATGGAGAATATACTACCACTGAGTTTGTGCCTGTTTTAAATCAGTCATACACCTTAAATGTTGTTCATGACGGAGAAACCTATACGGCACAGGAAACATTGATACCCGTAACGGATATTACAGATTTGTACCAAGATAGGGAAGATGGTTTTGACGATGAAGAATTGGAGTTACATGTTGAGTTTACGGACCCAGCCAATGAAGAGAATTACTATTTCTTTAAATTTCAAAGAGAAGGGGACCTACTACCTGAGTTTGAGGTAGGGGACGATGAATTCGTTAACGGAAATGAAATTGATTGGTGGTATGAACTGGAAGAAGATGAGGATACCGATAAAATTGATGTTTTAAAGCCTGGAGATGTGGTGGCCATAGAAATGTACGGTATTTCTGAAGCGTATTATGATTACATGGATATTTTAATTGATCAAATAGGTGGGGTTGATATTTTTTCGGCTACGCCTGTAGCGGTAAAAGGTAACTGCATCAACTTAACAAATCCCGATAATTACGCCCATGGCTATTTTAGGCTAACGGAAGTAAACAGAACAAGCTATACGTTTGAGTAAATTAAGTATGGAGTATTTAGTAGTTAGTATTGAGTTTTTGGCTTAAAAGTGAATGTTGTGGGGTCTTCTGTAGGTAGTGTAAGATTCATTTCAAGATAAATAATTGCTGCAAACTTGTTTGCTTAAATTCAATATCATTAAATTCTACTAACTACTAACTACTAACTACTAACTACTAACTACTAACTACCACCACACCACGAAAAATTTTTCAAATTCAGTATTTGTTTTTTTCATCCAGAGCATGGGGGCATTTTGGTTCAGGGTGCGCAGGTTTACGTCCATCAAAGTTTCAAAATGAGATGAATATCTTACATTTTTGTGTGGAGTAACGACCCATTCGGATTTGCTGGGTATATAGTATTTGTACTTTTTATAATCACCATTTTCAAAGTCCTCAAACCTTAACCAATAGCCGTAGATACAATCTCTATTTAGAGGAGTAATGTCTACATGGGCATTGGTATGGGGCATAAAGAGTTGGGCTTTGTAACACGCTTGGTGCGTTATATCGTCATGGTTAATTTGGTTTTCGGATAACGTTCTAATTCCATTGGTAGAGTGCAAAAGAGGAAACTGTTTGTCCCTGATTTTTTCCATTTTGGTAAAGAACATATCCCTACGGTTGGGGCCTATTAACCGGTGTATGGGTTCCGATATACTTGGGTCAATGATATAGAATTTATAAGTCAATTCAATATGTAGGAGTCTTTCCGTTTCTTTATGCCTTAGTATAAAATCAATTTCACCAATGGTACGGTTTTCCTCTTTTACAGCTTTGTTATGAAGAACAAGGTCATATGTGTTATTTCTGACGAGCAATTGAGTGAAAACATGCTCCATTTGGTGACCCAAACGTAATTTTTTTGAAATGGGTTTTGGCAGAAAACGTTTCATATGAAGCTCAGGAAAAACAAACTGTTCTATACCAAATTGTTCACCTGTCCACAGTGGTGGTGTTTTTAAAAAGCCAAGACATTGTTCTTTTATCATCTTACACGAAGGTATGATCTCTTTGTGGGCTGTCAAAAAAATAATGCATCATTGTAAGACTTTGTTAATAGCGGAGGCGTGCGTGTTTAAGTTCCCTAAAACTTCTTTATATTGTAGTTTCATTCAACAACAACTCACAAAACAAACACAAATGAATTCCAACAGAAGAAACTTCCTAAAAAAAACGTCATTGGTAGGAGCTGGTATTGCCCTAACGCCAAATATTTCAAAAGCTAATTTTTTAGGAACGGAACGGCCTTTTTCTGCGCAATATATGGGAGGTTTTAAGGCTCCTAAATTGGATCAGGTACGTTTTGCGTTTATTGGTGTAGGGGCAAGAGGTTCAGGTCATGTGGCACAAATTGCCGCGATTGAAGGCACTGAAGTGGTTGCCATTTCAGATCTTTATGAAGATTGGGCCAAAAAATCTGCAGATGTCTGCAAAGAGGCAGGAAAGGGACAGCGACACAAAAAAGTAAAACTGTATACCAATGGTGAGAACGATTGGAAAAAAATGCTAGAAGAACAAAAACCGGACGCAGTTATTATAGCAACACCATGGGGTTTGCATGCGCCAATGGCCATTGCAGCCATGAATGCCGGTAGCCATGCCTTTGTAGAAGTCCCATTGGCCTTGACTTTAAAAGAAATGTGGGATATAGTTGACACTTCCGAAAAGACAAAGAAACATTGTATGATGATGGAGAATGTTAACTACGGTAGAGATGAGCTGTTGTATTTAAATATGTGTCGCGAAGGGGCTATAGGCGAACTTTTACACGGAGAGGCAGCTTATATTCACGAGTTACGTTTTCAAATGAACGAGGTAGACCGTGGTACGGGTTCTTGGAGAACACCACATTATGCACACAGAAACGGAAACCTTTACCCAACGCATGGTTTAGGGCCTGTGGCGCAATACATGAATATTGGGCGGACTGATGATAACTTTAAATTCATCAATGCTTTTTCATCGCCTGCCAAAGGAAGGCAATTATATGCGGAAAAGAACTTTCCTGCAGACCACAAATGGAATAAATTGGACTATAAGGGCGGTGATATCAATACGTCCATTATAAAAACAGATTTAGGTAGAACGATTATGGTGCAGTGGGATGAAACCAGCCCACGACCATACACCCGCCATAACATGATTCAAGGAACAAAAGGTACTTTGGCAGGTTTCCCAACCCGTGTGGCCTTGGAAGGTGGGGTTGAAAGTGCTACGGAAGACCACCATCATTGGGCACAAGGTGATGCCTTGGCAAAAATCTATGAAAAATATGAACATCCTTTGTACAAGCGAGTAGGTGATCTCGCCACTAAAATGGGCGGTCACGGCGGAATGGACTTTATGATGTTGTTTCGTATTGTAGAGTGTTTAAGAAATGGAGAGCCTTTAGACCAGAATGTGTACGAGGGTTGCTTATGGAGTGCGGTTTCTCCTTTAAGCGAGACTTCCGTTGCTGCAAATGGCGCACCACAGGAATTCCCGGATTTCACTCGCGGTGCTTGGAAGACTACGGCACCATTAGGAATCATCAGTTAAAAAGACCATTTCTTTACAAAATAGCAAAACAGCAATGCTTTGTGAAAGGCAATAGCCTATAACCGTTAACATTTCCTAAAAAGGGAGGTGTTGACGGTTTTATTAACTAATTTTATAGTATGGCTATGAACACAAGAAAAGGGTTTCGGTTTTCAACCTATGAAGCACCGGAACAAACTCCTTTTGAAAAACTTTTTGATATTTTTCAGGAACTCATTACCCATACATCGGGAGATTTTGATGAGGCCATTGATTGGTTGCGTGAACTGGATAAGGAGTATGAGCTAACAGATGATGAATATACGATTGATGATTTCATAGAGGAGTTAAAAGCAAAAGGATACATTCAAGAAGAATTTGACGATGATGCTGCAGGTGGAGAAGGGGAAGAAGGCGATGAAAACGGCAGAAAGGGAAATATTTCCATTACCGCTAAAATGGAACGCTTGATTCGCCAACGTGCGCTAGACCAGATTTTCGGTAAAATTAAACGTAGCGGCTCAGGTAACCACAAAACCGGAAAATCCGGTCAAGGAGATGAGCATACGGGTGATTTAAGAGAATACCGTTATGGTGATGGTTTAGAACATATTTCAATGACGGAGAGCCTTAAAAATGCCCAGATCAACCATGGTATGGGTAGCTTCACTTTAAACGAAGATGATTTAGTAGTTGAGGATACGCAACACAAGGCACAGATGAGTACGGTGTTAATGATAGACATTAGTCATAGTATGATTTTGTACGGCGAGGACCGTATTACACCAGCTAAAAAAGTAGCGATGGCACTAGCGGAGCTCATTACTACACGCTATCCAAAAGACACCTTGGATATTCTGGTTTTTGGTAACGATGCTTGGCCCATACCTATAAAGGACCTTCCGTATCTGAAAGTTGGACCCTATCATACTAACACGGTAGCGGGACTTCAATTGGCAATGGATATGCTACGCAGGAAGCGTAATACCAATAAACAGATTTTTATGATTACGGACGGAAAGCCTAGTTGCTTGCGGCTACCTGATGGAACATATTATAAGAATAGCGTAGGTCTGGATGACTATATTGTTGAGAAGTGCTATAATATGGCACGCCAGGCTAGAAAATTACATATTCCTATTACCACGTTTATGATAGCCCAAGATGCTTATTTAATGCAGTTTATTCGCCACTTTACGGAAGCGAACAAAGGCAAGGCATTTTTTACCGGGTTAAAAGGTTTGGGTGAAATGATTTTTGAAGATTACGAAGCGAATAGAAAAAAACGATTGAAATAAGATAGACCAATTCCTCTTCATTTCAGACGGACTTGATTTTAAAAGAAAAAGAGATTGCTATATATGAAATTAGATAACAAGAAAATAAAAACACTTGGCGAGTTAAAAGAAGCTGGCTATAAAGTAAAAAGTGTTAAGGACGAATTACGTGACAATCTTATTCAAAGGATAAAAAAAGGAGAAGAAACTTTTCCTGGAGTTTGGGGATATGAAGATTCCGTTATTCCAGAGTTGGAGCGAGCTATTTTATCTAGGCATAATATTAACTTACTAGGTTTACGGGGACAAGCTAAAACACGTTTGGCTCACTTAATGGTCAATCTTTTGGACGAGTATATCCCTGTGGTAGAAGGTTCGGAAATTAACGATGATCCGCTTAAGCCCATGTCAAGATACGCCATGGAATTGATAAAGGAAAAAGGGAATGATACCCCAATTTCTTGGTTGCACAGAGATGCTCGTTTTGCTGAAAAACTAGCAACACCAGATGTTACCGTAGCCGATTTAATTGGCGATGTAGACCCCATTAAAGCGGCAAACCTGAAGTTATCCTATGCAGATGACAGGGTTATTCATTTTGGAATGATCCCACGGGCCAACAGATGTATTTTTGTAATTAATGAATTACCGGATTTACAAGCTAGAATTCAAGTTTCACTTTTTAATATATTGGAGGAAGGAGATATACAGATTCGTGGGTTTAAATTGAGGCTGCCGTTGGATATTCAATTTGTGTTTACGGCAAACCCTGAAGATTATACCAATAGAGGAAGTATCGTTACCCCACTTAAGGATAGGATTGGCTCACAAATATTAACGCACTATCCGGATGATATTGAAACCGCTAGAAAAATTACTGAACAGGAGGCGAAATTAGATTCGCGCCAAACGGATTCAATTTATGTGCCGGACTTGGCCAAGGATCTTTTAGAGCAAATTATTTTTGAAGCAAGGGATAGCGAGTACGTAGATGCAAAAAGCGGTGTCAGTGCAAGAACAAGTATAACCGCGTTTGAAAATCTTTTGAGTACAGCGGAAAGAAGGGCCTTAGTAACTGATGCCGATAAAACCATGGTACGTTTGAGTGATTTTATGGGTATTATTCCGGCCATTACCGGTAAGATTGAATTGGTTTATGAGGGGGAGCAAGAAGGTGCTGATGGCGTAGCCGAAATATTGATAGATGATGCGGTAAAAAGTTTGTTCCCTAAATATTTCCCGGCCATAAACAAGTTGGAAAGAAAGGATGCAAAAACTCCTTATGATGATTTGTTAAGTTGGTTTTTTCAAGGAGAAGGTTTTGAACTTCTAGATGAATTTACAGATGAAGAATATAAAAGAACCTTAGATAGTATTCCTGAACTTAGCCAGTTGATAAAAGAACATCAACCTGATTTTCCTAAAGAAGATATGTACTTTTTAAAGGAATTGGTTTTATGGGGGTTGGTATCACATAAGAAACTTAGCAAAAACAGATTTGCAGAAGGATACCAATTCAAGGACCTTTACGGAAGTTATATAGACGGGTTGTAGAAATTCACAATCCTAATAAAAGTAAAAAGCCCCTGCATATTTTAAAGGGGCTTTTTCATTGTCATAAAATGTAGTTACTCAATGACCCAAATATCATTGTAATGAGTTCTACTTGAATCTTCTTTGTTAATATTCAATCCTCCAGAAATAAGTATTTTATTCTCAAAAACTACAGAGGCATGTCCCATTCTTGGTTGGTATAAGTCATTGGTAGTTAACTTATTCCATTCGCTACCGTTTTCGGAATACCAAACGTCTGCAAATGTGGTAAGCTCTTGCTCGGTAGTTTCTTCATTCGTTACCGCTTGCCAACCTCCAATGACCCACATTTTGTGGTCATAGATTAATGAGGAATGATTGGCACGAATTTCAAATACAGATTCTGTAGTTACTTCTGTCCAGTTTACACCGTCTGTAGACGTGTAAATGTCATTGTAAAACAGTGGTGAAAAACCCTTTACGGCAGTTCCTCCCATAACATACATCTTACCATCAAACACTACGGTAGTATGGTCTGTACGTGGAGAAAATTGAGCACTTTCGGTAGCTTGATTCCAAGTAGCTCCATCTTCGGAATACCACACGTCGTTCATTTGCTCAGAACCTTTGTTACCGCCAATTACCCAAAGCTTATCATCATAAACAACTGTTGTATGTCCTTCTCTAGAACCGAATGCACCAACATTTTCGTTTCGCACCCAGTCTTTTCCGTTCGTAGAAGACCAAATATCACTAAAACCACCACCTATTATCCAAAATTTTTCTTTGAATACAATAGCAGTGTGATTGTTTTTGCTAAAAAAGTCAAAAGGATTTTCTACTTCTAACAGCCAATTTTCACCATCAATAGAGGACCACACATCCTTGAAGCCAGACGAGTCGTTTCCTCCACCGATCATCCAAAGTTTCCCATTAAATTCAGTAATGCTATGATTTCTTCTGGAACTAAACCCGGCATTAGCAGTCAAAGCCGATTCGGAAAAAGATAGACCTTTAGTACTAAAGCTAAAAGTTTGTGCGCTTTCCGTTGCGCCTCCGTTAGTATCACTAGCAACAACTTTCCAGTAGTAAACCTTATTTTTTTCTAAACCTTCAACAATATTAAATTCTGGAGTTGTAAGGTTTTCTGCAAGAATACTTTGCGGTGTTTCTTCTTCGTCTAAAAGAAGAGTATATGTAATATCATCTCCATCAGAATCAATAGCTGCTGACCAAGATAGTGTAGGGTTTAGGCCAACATCGGCCGTGCCATCTTCTAACATGGTTAGACTAAAAGAATCCGGAGCGGCATTTTCAGGTTGTTGTTCTTCTTCCTTTGGCTGTTCTTCCTCTGATTGTTCTGTTTCCTTTTCGGGGATTTCTAATGGTAAATCGTCATCGGAACAGGCATTAAGGGCGACTAAGGAGATGCCGATTAAAAAGAAATTTTTAAAAGTCATAATAGGGGTTTTTAAGTTCAACAACATAACTGTGGTGGTATAGTAATATTGCAGTGGTTCAATGCGATTAGACCAAGTGTTCATTATTCTAGATTTAGGTCGTGTTTACAATCCAGAAGAAAATTTTAGCAAGTTAAAGTCTGTGATATTTCTATTTAATAAAGGCGATAGTCTGTAAATAATTTGTTTGGTATGATTAAATGATTATATTTGGTAAACCAGTTTGGTAAACCAATTGAAAATTGCAGCTTAACACTGTGCATTCTCAACAATGTAAAGTATCCAATTGAACTACATCTCAACACATCTGAATAATGAAAACTAACCTGATAATCATAAGTGCAGCGCTTTTATTTCTCTCTTTTTCACAACCCCCAAAACAAGAAGGGGCTTACGTAAAAGATATTATAGAACTCCATAAGGCAATAGGCAATGCAGGTCCTGGTGACGAAATTATCATGGCCAATGGAGATTGGAACAATGTTCAAATCCGTTTTGTGGGTTACGGAAAAGAAAATGCGCCAATTACCTTACGTGCCGAAACAGCAGGTAAAGTGGTTATTGGCGGAAAATCCGATTTAAAACTGGGCGGAGATTATCTCGTTGTTAGTGGTTTAAACTTTGTTAATGGTTCATCTCCTTCTGATGCGGTCATTGAATTTGCCATTAGTGAAGATACGGTGGCCAATCATTCTCGGGTTACAAATTCCGTGATTCTGGATTTTAATAAGTCCCAAAAAAACCAGACAGATCTCTGGGTTCTATTTAAAGGGAGACATAATGAGTTGGATCATTGTTATATAGCGGGTAAATCCAATAGAGGACCTACTGTACGGATTGATCTTGCAGGGAATAACAGTATAAAGAATTACCATAAGATACACCATAACTATTTTGGGCCTAGACCTCCTAAGGGTGGTCCTAGTGCAGAAACCATACAGCTTGGCAATAGTTTTACCTCCATGGCGCCTAGTTATACCCTTGTTGAAAACAATTTTTTTGATAAATGTAATGGTGAAGTAGAGATTATTTCCAGTAAATCAAATTTTAACGAGTTCAGGAATAATGTCTTCTATAAAAGTGAAGGCTCATTGGTAACGAGACACGGGAACTACTGTATTGTTGACGGCAACTACTTTATAGGTGATGCGGATTCTGAGCAAATTGGGGGCGTACGTTTAATTGGTACGGGACATTGGGTAACGAATAATTACTTCTACAACCTAAAAGGAAAAACATTTAGGAGTCCACTTGCTGTAATGAACGGTATTCCAAAATCACCACTTAACAGGTACATACAGGTAACCGATGTGGTAGTGGCCTATAATACTTGGGTAGATTGCGATTCACCATTACAGTTTGGGGTAGGTTCCAATATTGATCAGAAAGATATTTTGCCTGCTTCTGAAATAAGGTCCGAGAGGCCTATTAGGACCATTGTTGCCAATAACCTTATTTATAATAGCACGGGGGATGAACAGCCGGTCGTGGCCCATGACTCATTAGATGGAATAAATTTTAAAAGCAATCTTATAGATAATCAAGGGGTTTCGTTTAAGAAAATTCCTGGCATTAAAACTAAAGATTTTGCCGTTTCAGAATTAGAAAAAAACATATGGATTCCTAAAAGTGACTTAACCGATTCAGAACTTTATAATGGTTTTGAGTTCGATTTAATTAAGACCGACCTTTTTGGTAATTCTCGAAAGGAGGTAAACTCGGTAGGAGCCGTAGTTAAAGCACCTGCTGAAAAGCCAAATCTTATGGATGTATCTCAATATGGTCCAGATTGGTATCCAGCTAAATCTTCAAAAAAGGCTTCGCCTAAAACCTATTCAGTAAGTTCAACGGCCAAGTTGGTCAACGCCATTCAGAATGCGAAAAATGGAGACACCATAGTATTGACTTCCGCTAAGTACAAAGTGAAAACGTCTTTAAAGATTGATAAACTTCTCACGATAAAATCTACGGATGCCAATAAGAAAGCGACTATCCATTACGCGGGCGCACCGGAAACCCCGGCATTTGAGATGAATCCTAAAGGCGAATTGACTCTAAAAGGAGTGGTTCTAAAAGGAACAAAAACTCAATATGCTTTTGCCGGTTTAAAGAATAATATGTCCAGTTTGTACAACCTAACTATAGTTGATTCCGAAATATCTGATTTTGACTTTGTTTTAAAGGCTTACAAGCATTCTTTCTCGGAGTATATTCAACTGAAATCTACGGTTATCAAAAATTGTAATAACGGTTTGGAACTGTCCGAGGAAACAGATGATAAAGGTGAATACAGTGCAGAGAATATTGTTATTGCCAATTGCACGTTTAAAGGAGTGGATAAAAATGTAGTGGATTATTACAGAGGAGGATATGATGAATCTACTGTTGGGGGTAACCTTGTAGTCACCAATAACAGTTTTACTCAATGTGGAGCCAAAGAAGAAGATGGAATTTTATTGAATACTTACGGTATTATAAATGTGGAAATTTCAGGGAATACTTTTGCAGATAACCCGGTAAAGTTTGTTGCCCGCTTGTGGGGCGCCAAAAACAATACCCATTCCAACAACGATATTAAAAATTCAGGAGAGCTGATTGTAGAAGAAAACCTTCCGCTTAAACTCATGTATTAATTAATCTCAATTAGAAAAATATCAATTCATAAATGAAAAAATCAGTAATTACGGTAGTCATGGTTTTAGCGCTGATCGGGTGTAAAAACAACTCCAAGTCTACCTCTTCAAATAGTTTGGAGCCCACAGTTTCAACTGAAAATAAAATAAAATACCCGAGTGATGTAATACCGTTTATGGAAGAATGGAAAATTCTTTTAGGTGATGGCACTCGCTCCGAAGAACTTTTAAATTTTGAAAAAAAAGATTTTTTCTATGTTGAGAATGAAGGTGTAACGGATTGGGTAGTCTATAAAACCCCAAACTCTGGGGTAACTTCACGCACATCTAGCAATACACGAACTGAATTGGGACAAAAGAAACACTGGATTCCCGAGACAGGAGGTAAACTAACCGGAACGCTTAAAGTGCAACATGTTTCTACTTCAGGAGACGCTAGGGTTGCTGCGTCTTACTCCGTAGTAGTGGGGCAGATTCATAGTGATGAGGGTCATGAGAACGAGCCTATCAAAATCTTTTATAAGAAATTTCCGGGGCATACCAAGGGGTCCGTTTTTTGGAACTATGAAATAAACACCAAAGGAGATAATTCAAAACGATGGGATTATTCTACGGCAGTTTGGGGTAATGATATGTCCGTTGTTGGAGCTACGGCTACTTCATATCCAGAGGAGCCAAAAGACGGTATTGCACTGGGCGAAGAATTCAGTTATGAAATAAACGTCTACAAAGGTATAATGTACCTTACTTTTTCCAGTGATGGACATGAGACGGTAAAATTCACGAAAAACTTATTGGAATCCGATTTCACTAAAAAATCAGATATTCCCGAACAAATAAGAGCCTTGTACGCGTCTATTGGTAGGGACGGAGTAGAGCGCGAAAATGCTTATACCGGAGAAATACAGTATTTCAAACAAGGTGCTTACAACCAAACTAATGGTAAAAACCCTGAAGACAACATGGTTTGGAGTACCGGTTCGGAAACTTATGGAGGAGATATTGCCAAACAATATGAAAACGGCTGTTATGCAGAGGTTTGGTTCAAGGAAGCAACTGTGGGAGCAGGAACACCTTCCCAAAAAGAATAAACGATAGAGCGCCAAAGTAAATTTTAAAACTCAGCTTAGACCGAAAAATAGAAGTAAAATCAAATCACAAGAAATGAATACAAAAAAAACAGTCTCTCTAACAACGTTTTTAGTCTTTAGTTTTTTTCTAATACTTAGCAGTTGTAAAACCGAAACAAAAAAGAAGGACACTGCAGGTGCACCTGATACGGGTAAAAAGGAAGAAACAAAGACAGTTTACGCAAGTGATGTGATTCCATTTTTTGATGATTGGAAATTGATTTTGGGCAATGGTTCAAATGTGGGACATGCCAACAACTTTGAGAATAAGGATTTCTTCTTTACTACAAATGATGGCACCAATGAATGGGTGGTTTTTAAAACACCCAATGGGGGCAACACCCATGGAACTTCAAACAATACCAGAACGGAATTGGCGCAAGTAAAAAAGTGGTATCCTAAAACCGCAAATGATAAGTTGACGGCAACTTTAAAAGTAATGAATGTCTCCGCTACCGGTGATGCTAGAGTAGCGGCCACCCATGCTGTTGTGGTAGGTCAAATTCATAGTGCCGATGCACATGAAAACGAACCGCTCAAAATATTCTATAAGAAATTTCCGGGCCATACAAAAGGTTCTGTCTTTTGGCATTATGAAATAAATACGGCTGGAGATGATAATTCAACTAGGTGGGATTATTCAACTGCTGTTTGGGGCAATGATTTTTCCGTTGTGGGCACAAATGCAAGTACTTACCCTGAAGAACCTAAGGAGGGAATTGCTTTGGGAGAGGAGTTTAGCTATGAAGTTGAAGTTGTTAACGGTATCATGAACTTAACCTTTACAAGTAAGGGCCATGAAACCAAAACATTTACCAAAAATTTAATCGAATCCGAATATACAACCACTGCGGATATACCGGAGCAAACTCAAAAATTATTTGTGCCAATTGGCCAAGATGGGGTGGAACGTAAAGAAGCGTATACAGGCGAAGGTTGTTTCTTTAAACTAGGCGCTTACAATCAGACTAATGGAAAGTCTCCCGAGGTGAACAAAAACTGGTGTTCTGGAGCAGAAACTCATGGTGGTGATGTCCAAAAACAATATGCAGACGGTAACTATGCGGAGGTGTGGTTTAAAACTGCAAGCTTAACTGTAAGTGACAATGCTGTTTCTAATGAAGGCTACTTTGCCAAAAACGATAAAATCAAATAGTAAAAAATAGAATGGGGAAGAATACAAAATTAACCGGTAAGAATGTGCTGATAACCGCTGGTGCACAAGGAATAGGAGAATCCATAACCCAACACTTTATTGATAGTGGTGCCAATGTTGCCATTCATTATTTTTCTAGTGCGGATACTGCCAATCAGTTGGTTGAATACGCAACTGCGAAAGCCCAAAAAGCAGTGGCTATATCAGGAGATTTAACTAAGGAGGCCGATGCAAATACTCTTGTTGGAAAAACGGTAGAAGTACTTGGCGGTCTTGATATATTGGTCAATAATGCCGGCTCGCTTGTAGCACGTAAAATGCTTGGTGAAATGGAGGCCGAATTTTGGAACAAGGTAATGGATATTAACCTTACGTCTATGATGTTCGTAACGAGGGCTGCATCACCACATCTTGCAAAAAACGATAACAGTAGCATTGTTAATTTGGCTTCGCTCGCAGGACGAAAAGGAGGGCATCCGGGGTCATTGGTCTATTCAACAAGTAAGGGAGCAATTTTAACTTTTACCCGTGCACTATCTTCGGAATTAGGCCCACAAGGCATTCGGGTCAATGCCGTGGCTCCTGGGCTTATTTTAGGAACTTCCTTTCACAATACCCATACGACCAAAGAGTCGGCAGCAGAAACCGTTGCCGGTATTCCAATTCAACGCGCCGGTAATGCTGCTGATGTAGCACGGGCGGTTACCTACCTGGCATCTGAGTACGATGGTTTTATAACTGGGGCAACACTGGATATTAATGGAGGGGTATACAATATGTAGGTCCTATTAACTACGGAATATATATTCATGAAAATAATTTCTTGAGCATTTGGGATTTTTAACCACTTTGCTCAAGAAATTGCGATATAAATTTTTAGGTAATCGGTTAAGAGTTAAACCTGATAAGCAGGAAGGTTGAAGATAAAAGAACTTCCTTCTTTTGGTTTACTTAAAACGGTGATGGTAGTATCATGCAGATCCATGATTTTTTTAACGATTGCCAAACCAAGTCCATATCCTTGCTTTTTGGCGCTTTTGTCTACCTGTTTGTAACGGTCAAATATAAAAGGCTGCTCATTTACGGCAATTCCCGTACCAGTATCCGTAATATTTATCTCTACGTTTTTTCCTTTCTTTTGAAGTGATAAAGTTACTTTACCATTGGCTTCAGTATATTTTAAGGCATTTTCTATTAAGTTCTGAAGTGCCCTTTCTACAAGGCTTACATCGGCATAGACCATGCAATTTTCTTCCGGATTGTCTAGCTGAAGGTCTATCTGTTTCTTTTCGGCTAAAACCTTGAACTTGGCTATCAGGTCATGGGAAAGTTCCGTAATGGAGAAGGGTTCTTTAACGGGAGTAACTTGCTCGGCTTCTAATTTAGAATACTCAAAAAGTTGGTTGATTAAGTTGGACAATTTATCTACGTTGTCATGCGTAATCTGTAGGTATTCTTGTTTTTGTTCCTCGGTTAAGGTTTCGTTTTTAATCTGTAGGGTTTCAATATACCCCTTTAGAATTGCTAAAGGCGTTCTAAGATCATGGGAAACATTGGCAATCAACTCCCTGCGCAATAAATCAACGGACTGCATTTTATCCATATTCCCAACAATACTATCTGCCATTTCATTAAATGATTTTGCAAAGACTTCAATATCCGAATTTTCAGGATTGGCAATTCTTGCCTGTAGATCTCCGTCATGGAATTTCCTGACCGTCTTTGTAATCAGGCGTAAATTCTTAGTTAAGAACCAAATGGCCAAAAGACCAATTATGAGCGAAAAAAGCATGGTGAGCATGGTAGCGCCAATGCCTAATTTAGTAAAATATTGACTCAAAAGGTTGTCGCTAACTTCTTGGAATTTTTTCCCGGCAAGTACAATATAGATATAGCCGTTCCTACCGTCTACGGAGTAGGGAGCTACGGAGAATATTTTTTTCTCTCCAGAATTCCTCGGGTCATCACCAAGTACAAAACGCTCTCCATTATTTTTAATGAAAAACTCTATTGGGGCCAATGAAACACTCTTTATTGAACTTTTATCTCCATGATCCAAAACCACGGAATACAGAACTTCGCCGGTTTCATTTAACAGATAAACCTCAATACCTTGGTTTACGGCCATCATGTCATGCATTAAGTCACCAAAAAGAGGTTTGTTAACGCTGCCATCTTCAAGAAACGGGGACGCGTCCTGAAATTTTTCGGCAATTACATGGTGCGCAACATCTGCGTTAAGACGTTGTGTTGTTTCTTGGCTGTATTTATTGGCAAAGTAACCGGTAATGAATATGTAGGATGCCCCCATGAGTAATACAAGTAGGACAAAGGCCAACCAAAGTTTCTTGATCAGCTTGGGGGTCAAGGTTTTTTCTTTTTGGCTCATAATGAGATGTCTTCGTTAAATTTATAACCTACGCCCCAAGTCGTAAGAATATAGGTAGGATTTGCCATATCTGATTCGATTTTGGCACGTAAACGGTTAATGTGAGAATTCACCGTGTGTTCATAGCCCTCAAAGTTATAGCCCCAAATCATATTCAACAGTTCTGTCCTGGAATAGTTCCGTCCTGGGTTGGATGCCATAAGGACCAAAAGCTCAAATTCCTTGGGAGAGAGTTCAATTTTCTTGTCGTTCAACAGTACTTTTCTCTTATCGATATCTATAAAAAGGCCTTCGTACCCAATAGTTGCTGTATTCTCCTCTTTAACCTGTTGTGCATCTGTACGCCGCATAACCGCTTTAATTCGCGCTAGCAACTCTCGTATACTAAATGGCTTTGTAATATAGTCATCAGCACCTATCTCTAGACCAAGTACACGGTCTATTTCTTCGGACTTGGCAGTGAGCATAATAACCGGAGTATTTTTTTCTGCTCTTAGTTTTTTACAAATCTCAACACCGTCCATGCTCGGGAGCGTAAGGTCCAGAAGTATTAGGTCATAATCATGGTTTAGGGCCATTAATAATCCTTGGGCACCATCCATGGCCTTGGAAGTCTTATAAATGAGATCGGTAAGGTGTATCTCTAACAATTTGATGATTTCTGGATCATCTTCTATAATCAATATTTCTTTCATAATTCAGAGTACGAATGAAGTTAAAAAGTATCACACAGTTATCACAGGATGTTTAAAATAGATAAACGGTAAGGAAAAGTCCATAATCGTCTTTACAATCCTAGTATTATTGATAACCTGAAGGTTAAGTCGTAAAAGTTCACAAAAGTATCACGGAATTAGAGAAAAAGTTTAGCATTTTGTGATTTCTCACATCAATATAACAATTAGTTTGGATACGAATTAAAAACACGTAATTATGGAAAGAAAATTACTTTTTTGTTTGAATGCGAACAACAGACCACGGACATTGTCTTGGTCTGCACTTTTGCTAACGTTAGCAACTTTGTTGGTTGCACCTAATGTTTTAGCGAATGATATAGATACGGCATCTTATGGGGGAACAATTAGTGGAGGCCCGTTTGAATTCTGTGTAGGAGATGATTATCCGGACCATGTTTCTGGAGTTACGGTTAGCGAGAATAGTGGAGAAAATTCACAATGGGTAGTTACCGATGAAGCTGGGAAAATACTAGGACTTCCACCTAATCCCGAAGCTGTTAACTTTGATGGAGCTGGTGCCGGTACTTGTTTTATTTGGCATTTAAGTTATATGGATGGATTAAAAGGCCTGGAGGGCGGAATGAATGTTTCCGGTTTAGAGGGCGATTATGATTTTTCCAATTCTATAGCTGTGTACCGAAATCAACCGGATGCAGGCACCTTAACGGGCGGACCCTTTGAGTTCTATGTGGACGGTACCCCTGACATGGTCAGCGGAATAGCGGTCACGGGCAAGCGCTCGGGTAAGAACAGTACGTTCGTTATCACGGACGAGGAAGGCAAGATACTCGGCATCCCACCCTCATTGAAAGCAGTGGAAGGAGTGGATTTCGATGGAGCGGGAGCGGGTACCTGTTACATCTGGCACTTGCGTTACGAGGACGGACTGCAAGGTGCGGAAATGGGGCTCAACGCCAATGACCTTGTTGGGTGCTACGACCTATCCAATCCTATTGAAGTGGTGCGTAAGGAGAAAACGATGGTAGAAGCAGGGGAGCTTTCCGGGGGTCCTTTCTATTTCTGTGTAGACGGCACGGAGGACATGGTCTCAGGAATTACCTTGGGCGGCGATGCCATGGGAAGCAACAGTTCGTTCGTAATTACGGACGATACGGGCAAGATATTGGGACTTCCGCCAACACTGGAAGCTGTTGAAGGCGTAAACTTTAACGGTGCCGGGGCGGGTACCTGTTATATCTGGTACCTGAGATATGAGGACGTACTTGAAGGTGCCGAAATGGGGATGAACGCGCACGAGCTGAAAGGTAACTTTGACCTGTCCAACCCCATTAAAGTAGTACGCACGGAAACGGATGCAGGCACCTTAACGGGCGGACCCTTTGAGTTCTATGTGGACGGCACCCCTGACATGGTCAGCGGAATAGCGGTCACGGGCAAGCGCTCGGGC
This sequence comes from Zobellia russellii, assembly GCF_044597075.1. Taxonomy (NCBI): domain Bacteria; kingdom Pseudomonadati; phylum Bacteroidota; class Flavobacteriia; order Flavobacteriales; family Flavobacteriaceae; genus Zobellia; species Zobellia russellii. Next base: position 767,473 of record NZ_CP139000.1, read on the forward strand.
AAGAACAGTACGTTCGTTATCACGGACGAGGAAGGCAAGATACTCGGCATCCCACCCTCATTGAAAGCAGTGGAAGGAGTGGACTTCGATGGAGCGGGAGCGGGCACCTGTTACATCTGGCACTTGCGTTACGAGGACGGACTGCAAGGTGCGGAAATGGGGCTCAACGCCAATGACCTTGTTGGGTGCTACGACCTATCCAACCCTATTGAAGTGGTGCGTAAGGAGAAAACGATGGTAGAAGCAGGGGAGCTTTCCGGGGGTCCTTTCTATTTCTGTGTAGACGGCACGGAGGACATGGTCTCAGGAATTACCTTGGGCGGCGATGCCATGGGAAGCAACAGTTCGTTCGTAATTGCGGACGATACGGGCAAGATATTGGGACTTCCGCCAACACTGGAAGCAGTTGAAGGCGTAAACTTTGACGGTGCCGGGGCGGGTACCTGTTATATCTGGTACCTGAGATATGAGGACGGACTTGAAGGTGCCGAAATGGGGATGAACGCGCACGAGCTGAAAGGTAACTTTGACCTGTCCAACCCCATTAAAGTAGTACGCACGGAAACGGATGCAGGCACTTTAACTGGCGGACCTTTCGAGTTCTATGTGGACGGTACCCCTGACATGGTCAGCGGAATAGCGGTCACGGGCAAGCGCTCGGGCAAGAACAGTACGTTCGTTATCACGGACGAGGAAGGCAAGATACTCGGCATCCCTCCCTCATTGAAAGCCGTGGAAGGAGTGGATTTCGATGGAGCGGGAGCGGGTACCTGTTACATCTGGCACTTGCGTTACGAGGACGGACTGCAAGGTGCGGAAATGGGGCTCAACGCCAATGACCTTATTGGGTGCTACGACCTATCCAATCCTATTGAAGTGGTGCGTAAGGAAGCTCCAATAGTTGAAACAACATCAAAAGCATACCCTGTTCCGGCCTTAGATGTATTGAATGTTTCGTTACCGGATTTTACTTCTAGAAGCGTGGATGTTTCATTGTTCGATACGGCAGGAAACCCTGTTAAAAGAGGAGTAAGTCAAGTAGAGGATAAGAAAATAGCTTTTAATGTGCAATCGGTGCCGGGAGGTTTATACCTTCTACGAATTAGCCAGCCAAATGGTAAGACGTTTACAAAGAAGATTGTAATCAAATAACCATTATGATTGCCGTTAAATTTTGAACACTTTAGAACTGTTCGAAAAAAAGAAACCCCGTTGAAAAACGGGGTTTTGTGCTTCTATAAAAATAGTTTGGTCGTTATTCCCAAGAATCTATGTGTTGGTTCATGTCGTCAAAAACGTATGGCCCCACCATATCCCTACGGTATTTAATAGCAAGTAAGGTAAGACCTAATAATAGTACGTGTAATAGAAAAATCAATATTCCAACCGGAAAAAAACTTGCAGGAATAATATGGTTTTCAAAATCAGAATAACTGGTAAGAATATACAAAGATTCAAAAGTCTTAAAAACGTATACGGCAAAAACAACATACAAAATGTATTCTATATTTCTCATCTGAGGGTCGGTCAGCTCGTCTTCTTTAATTTTAAACCACAGCACGTACAAAAAAGTAATGTGGGATAACGTCAACAACGGAAAAATGTAGTTATTGGGTTTAAAGAGGTGAAAAGTGTTGGTGTATAGGCCGTAAAAACTAAATATAATCAAGACAGCTATAACGGCAATAGAAATGTGAATTGTTCTTTTCCAGGGGAATATTCTTAAAATGAACTTCATAAAAAGTTGTTTTCCAGAGGTTGGGGGTTAAAAATAGGAGACTAAAAAACGTCTTTTTTCCTACTTTATTCAAAAAAATCGTTAAAACGCAGCATGCTTTGTTCATCTCATTAAAAACAACAGTTTTCAATTAAGCATTAAGGAGTTAGAACCTGTAACTTACGAATGCTGTTCTAACGTAATTAACTCTTGCTTACAATATTATGAAATCCACCCTTTAGAAGCACTAGATTTTGCAAATAAATAAAGTGCGATACTTACAACAATAATCATTATTGGTAGGTATATGGCACTAGGCCCGTAAACTTCAAAAGTATTGCTCAAGAAAAACTGATACACATTTTGAGCCAGCACGCCAATTAACGAGAGTAGCAGAAAAGTTTTTGCCCATTTTTTTCGTAGCAATAGAGCTATACATCCTAGTGCACCCGCCCAAACGGCAATGGCATAAGCAGACGTAACCCATATGGGTCTTGACTCATAAAGTAGTCTTTGGTCTTGTGTTAGTTTTCCTAAGTCTTCTACACTCATAAATGCTTCCATTAAATAGGCGGAGACGCCCATTAGGTTCCACAAAAGAGCAATTACGCTGATTATCCAAAACCACGCCGGTGGTCTAATTTCTGTATTTAAAGTCATTTTTGTTGGTTTTAAAAGGTTGTTCATTACAAAATACAAAAAAAATAGTAGCTTGGTCTTAAAGAGAAAATTGCATGCAAGTTGCCCGTTATTGTTATTTGGTACGTCTACAATATTTAGGTTTCCGCTATAGCGGATGGCAAAAACAACCTGGTCAAAAAACAATAGAGGCCATGTTGACCAAAACCTTAAAGTTTGTATTACCTGCGCAAAAGTTTAAAATTTTAGGAGCTGGCCGTACGGATGCTAAAGTTTCGGCGCTGTCTATGGTCTTTGAGTTGTTCATAGAGGATGAGCCAATAGCTCATGAGGATGAGTTTTTGGAAATCTTTAATAGAAACCTACCACCGGACCTAAGGGTAATGACCATTACGGAAACGGAGAGCTCCTTTAATATAATTCAGGATGCCAAAGTAAAGGAGTATGTGTACCTTTTTTCCCATGGGGAAAAAAACCACCCTTTCTGCGCTCCATTTTTGGCTAATATCTTGGATAAGTTGGATATTGATATAATGAAAAAGGGCGCGAAATTATTTGAAGGAAGTCACAATTTTAAAGTGTATACGGCAAGACTTCAGGAAAACACAAAAACCGAACGTATCATAATTTCTTGTGAGTTAAAAGAGAATGAACTGTTACAAGCCAATTTTTTTCCTGCCCAGAGCTATGCACTGCATGTAAAAGGAAAAGGCTTTATGCGTTACCAAATCCGTATGATGATGGGGGCGCTAATTCAGTTAGGTAGAGGGGATTTATCCTTAGCGGATATAAAAGATTCGTTGCAACCGGATAGCGGAATAAAACTTACGTATGTAGCACCGGGTTCGGGGCTGCTTTTGCACGATTTGCAGTTTTCAAATCATAAAATCTAGTTGTACGCTTCTTAGTATATTTATAAAAATTAATCCGTTCATGGCGAAACGAAAAAGGTCAGGGAAAATACTTCCCAAGAAAACATCAAAATTTCAAAAGAAAATGGGCAAGGCTCCAGGAACTATTACCTATATGGGGCGTAGGGAAGGAGGAACCAGCGAAGTTAACATTTTGGAATACAATGAAAACGTATATAATGAACATATTCCCGGAGATATTGATGCCATTGTAGCACAGAAAGAATTACCGGAAATCTCATGGATAGATATTGTAGGTATTAGTGACGAAGCATTTATTGATAGGGTAGGTAAGCGTTTTGGGCTCAACCCCTTGGTTCTTGAGGATATTGTAAACACCCACCAGCGGCCCAAAATAGATGAATATGAAAATTACATCTTTGGGGTGTTCAAAATGCTGTATATCAATGACGAAAATCAAATTGTATATGAGCACGTTGCCATGGTGCTTTTAGACAATTGCGTTCTTGTTTTTCAAGAAATGCAGGACGATGTTTTTAAAGGAGTGCGCCAGCGTATTACCAATAAGTCCGGAAGAATTAGAACGCGAGGAGCAGATTACCTATTCTTTGCACTTTTGGATGCTATAGTAGATAACTATTTTGTGGTTTTGGAGCACATGAACCACAGAATAGAGAGTTTAGAAGAAATCGTATACGATAATCCCACACCTGAAATAGCTCACGAAATCCAACAAATAAAGAAAGAAGTGCTAAAAATAAGGCGATGGATCTTTCCTGTAAAAGAATTGGTCAGTAGGTTGATCGATACTGAAAATCCTTTGATTACTAAAGATACAAAAGTATTCTTAAGGGATGCTTTGGACCATTCCTTAGAAATAAACGAGAGCATTCAGATTTATCGTGAGATGTCTATGAGCCTTATGGAAATGTACATGAGCAACATGAGTAATAAAATGAACGAAGTTATGAAGGTACTTACCATTATGGCTTCAATCTTCATTCCATTAACGTTCATTGCCGGTATTTATGGGATGAACTTTGACCATATGCCAGAACTACACTATAAAAACGGATATTACTACGTTTGGGGAGTTATGATTGTCCTCTTTATTGGTATGATGGTTTATTTTAAAAGGAAAAATTGGTTGTGATAGCGTTAACCACATTCAATTGCATATTTGTATTTTTCCAGAAATAAAAGGTAGTTATAAAAATTCTGTAGTTCATGCGAAGATTAAAAAAATGGGGCATTATACTTGTAATCGTATACGTTTTAATAGCCTTTTTGGCGTACACTTATCAAGAACGATTGGTTTTCTTCCCTTCTAAAATGCCTCTTAATCATACCTACGATTTTTGTCAGGATTTTGAGGAATTCAATTTAACTACAGATGATGGTGCTAAACTGAATGCCGTTCATATTAAGCAAGATAGCAGTAAAGGTTTAATTCTTTACTTCCATGGAAACTCTGGAAATATATCGCATCTTATTCACGTAGCTAATCTCTTTTCGGCAAAGGGCTACGAATCCATTTTGGTTGATTACAGAACTTATGGTAAGAGCACGGGTAAGGTGAGTGAGGCGGCATTGTACACAGATGCTCAGTTATTCTATGACTATGCTAAACAACGGTACCAAGAAAAAGAGATTATACTGTACGGGCGCTCTTTTGGTACAGGAATAGCCACATGGTTGGCTTCTGAAAACGAACCCGAAAAACTAGTTTTGGAATCTCCCTTTTATAGTGCGGTGGCACTGGGTAAGCATCGCTTTCCGTTTTTACCCATAGATTGGTTGTCAAACTTCAGGTTTCCGTCCAATGAATATATAAAACAGGTAGAATGTCCCATTTATATTTTCCATGGAAAAGAAGATAACGTAATTCCTTATGAATCAGCGGAAAAACTCTTTGCCGCCATTCCTGGTAATAACAAAGAGCTTTTTAGTATATCAAATGCAGGACATAATTATCTACAGGACTTTAAAGTCTTTAAAGAAGGTATGAACAAGGTTTTGGATTAGTGTTCAATCCTGAATATCCTTAATCAAATAAGTCCGAAGAAAGGTAGCGGTCTCCCCGATCACAGACAATGGAAACTATGATGCCACTGTCAAGTGTTTCGGCCAATCTTAATGCTGCTGCTGCGGCACCGCCACTACTCATACCTGAAAATATACCTTCTTCCTTCGCAAGTCTTACGGCCATTTGTTTGGCTTCTTCCTGACTCACCTCAATGGTTTGGTCTACCTTTTTTGCATCAAAAATTTTTGGTAAATATTCTTTTGGCCATTTTCTAATGCCCGGTATACTAGAGTTATCCGTAGGTTGAACACCTACAATCTGAATATCCTTATTTTTTTCCTTCAAGAAAGTAGAAGTACCCATAATGGTTCCTGTAGTGCCCATAGCCGAAACAAAATGAGTGACTTTTGCATCCGTGTCTCTCCAAATTTCTGGACCGGTAGAATGGTAATGTGCCTTCCAGTTATCATTATTTGAAAACTGGTTGATCATTACATAACCTTCGTTCTTAACTTTGGCTTCGGCATAATCCCTAGCACCTTCAATACCAACATCGGCAGGGGTAAGGGTAACCTTTGCGCCATACGCCTTCATGGTTTGTACGCGCTCAATGGTACTTTTTTCCGGCATTACCAGTTCAATGTCCAGACCATAGATTCCTGCAATCATGGCAAGAGCAATGCCTGTATTACCACTGGTTGCTTCGATCAATTTGGAATTTTTATCGAAATCACCACGTTCCAGTCCGTTTTTTATCATGTTGTATGCAGCACGATCTTTAACGCTACCACCCGGGTTGTGCCCTTCCATTTTAAAATATAGCTTAACGTTGGGGTTCTTGTTCAATACTTTCGATTCTACCAATGGGGTATTACCGATAAGATCTAGAATACTATGAGACATGCGGAAGTGTTTTTATTTTTATTTCAGGTGTGTGAAAAACAGTTGAATTAGGAGGTACGGATGCTGTTAACCAAGCATTACCCCCAATAATGGAATTCTCACCAATGATAGTTTCGCCGCCCAATATGGTGGCGTTTGCGTAAATGGTAACGTTATTTTCAATGGTCGGGTGTCTTTTTGTGCTTTGTAAGTGTTTGGCAACATAAAGACCGCCCAAGGTAACTCCTTGGTATATTTTTACGTGGTCTTTGATTATAGCCGTTTCTCCAATTACTACACCCGTGCCATGATCAATATGAAACGAATTACCTATTTGCGCCCCAGGATTGATATCTACACCAGTTTGTCTATGTGCGTATTCCGTCATTAGTCTGGGAACCAAAGGAAAACCTTCGGAATATAGCTCATGTGCCAAACGATAGATGGCAATGGCATAAAAGCCCGGATACGCCATATATACTTCCTCAACGGATAATGAAGCGGGATCACAATTAACGGTAGCTTCGGCATCAAGGTTTAATCTTTGTAATATACTGGGCAACTTGGCTACATAGTTTTCCCAGACTTTTTTACAGGGTTTATTGGTATCCCAGCAAGCCAAATCAACAACATCATCAAACAGTAGTTCTAGTTTGTCCAGGTTTTTTTCCACGGGCGTATCAATGTCAAAGAGGGTGTAGAAGAGTAAATTGGTAAATTCCTCAACCTTTTCTTTAAGCTTGTACCTTAAATTGGGTTGTTTCTTGTGCTTGTTTATTTTATCAATGATAGAGGTATGGTCCATATGTTTTTGCTGAAAGGGCTAAATTACTCATAAATCTAAAAGCCGATTTCCTAAAAAGGTTAACTTTATCTAAAATAACAACATTTAGGTCGTATGTTAGATCCCATAATTACGAAAGAAACACTTAGTTTTTTAATTGAGCTTAAAAATAATAATAACAGAGAATGGTTTACTGAAAATAAAGCTGAATTTAAAGGTCATGAACAGAGCGTAAAAGCATTTTTTGATGCCGTAGCGGGTAAATTGGGAACTCATGATGAGATTGAAAGGGTAAAGATGTTCCGTATTTATAGGGATGTACGTTTTTCTAAGGACAAAACCCCTTACAAAGCCCACCTTGCAGGTTCTTTTTCACGTGCAGGAGCTCAGCGTCGTGGCGGCTATTATCTACATATAGAACCTGGAAAGTCTTTTCTGGCCACTGGTTTTTGGAACCCGAACAAGGAAGATTTACTCCGTATCCGGAAAGAATTGGAGCAAGACGCATTTGAATTTAGGGAAATCATGGCTCAGGACGATTTTAAGACCATTTGGGGACAACTTGAAGGTGATGAACTAAAAACGGCACCTAAAGGGTTTGATAAGGAGCATACGGACATCGACTTGATTAAGAAAAAACAATATATTTTCACCAAAAATTTTACGGACAAACAAGTGCTCTCAGCAGGCTTTGCTGATGACGTTAGCGAATCGTACAGGGCGATTAGGCCCTTTTTTGATTTCATGAGCGATGTGCTTACAACTAATTTAAATGGAGAATCGCTCTTAAATTAGAACGGGCTCTTCAAAAAGTTGTATTTGATCTTTTAGTCGATCAATCACCATGTTCATCATTCGCTTGTTCAAGGCAGAGGAGTTTTTAATATAAATTTCATACTCTTCCACGGTAAAATGCCCGATTACAATTCCCTTTAATGAATTGCGGAACTTAATGTCTTTCTGGATGGCGTTTTCAATGAACTCAAAACGTTTTTCTAAAGAAAGCTCGTAAAAACTGTTCTTGTGTTTGGCTATGTAGTTCTTGAAAACGGCTATAAAAATGGCGTTCTGCAGTTTTAAAATAGGACGAAAAGTTAGGTTTTGAAACCTTTCGTTTTCGCTCATGTCATCAGTAATTTTTGCAGTGGGAATTTCGGGACGAATACGTAAAAGACTGTGAGATCGATCGCTCATAATACAGGTTTTTATAAAGGTAAGGATAAAGAGGTCTAGCCTTTTTTGTGTCAAAATTAGTTTTTAACGAGGTTATGAACAGTGGTGTAAATCTGTTATTTTGTAATTGAAGTTCATTTGAACAAAACACAAAGTAGATTTTAAAGAAAATAGATATAATGAAAGAGTCCATAAACCCATTTAACGGAGAGAAAATATATGAGTTTAATGAATTGTCTAGTAGTGAGTTAGATGATAAAATTAAAGTAGCGCATGAATGCTATGAAAATTGGAAGAATGTCTCTTTTAAGGATAGGTCAAAATTAATGCATAAGGCTGCAAAGGAGTTAAAGAACAATAAGGACAAGTATGCTGAAATAATCACCAAGGAAATGGGTAAACCTATTTCTCAGGCTATTGCAGAAGTAGAAAAATGCGCGTGGGTATGTGATTACTACGCGGAGAATGCTGAAGACCAATTACAGGATGAAATCATAGAAACCGATGCTGAAACCAGTTATGTTAAGTATCAGCCCTTGGGGGTTGTTTTGGCCGTAATGCCTTGGAACTACCCTTTTTGGCAAGTGTTTCGTTTTGCGGCGCCAAATCTTATGGCCGGTAACGTTGGTATTCTTAAACATGCTTCAAACGTTATGAAATCTGCAGAAATGATCCAAGAAGTGTTTGAAAATGCCGGGTTTCCAAAAGGATGTTTTCAAAATTTAATATTGAGTAGCGACAAAATCAAATCGGTAATTGAACATGAACTGGTACAAGCGGTAACCTTAACGGGAAGCAAACCTGCGGGGGCTTCCGTAGCCTCTATTGCAGGAGAAAATATTAAGAAATCGGTACTTGAACTTGGGGGGAGTAATGCACTGGTTGTTTTTGATGATGCCAATATGGAAGAAACTGTTGAAACCTGTGCTAATGCCCGTTTTCAAAATACTGGCCAGAGTTGCATTGCGGGCAAACGCCTATTGGTACATGAGAACATAGTTGATGAGTTTACCCAAAAGTATCTTGAAAAAGTTAAAAGCTTAAAGGTGGGAGATCCTATGGATAAGGAGACTTATATAGGTGTTATGGCTCGGGAAGATTTGGCAGAGGATTTAGAAAAACAAGTTCAAGGTTCTGTTAAGATGGGAGCAGAAGCTATTTTAGGAGGAAGTAGAAAAGGAACCTTTTTTGAGCCTACCATACTTACAGGAGTTACCCAAGATATGCCAATTTTTAAAGAAGAAACATTTGGCCCCGCAATAGGAATAACCACTTTTAGTACGGATGAAGAGGCAGTAGAACTTTCCAATAATTCCATATTTGGGTTAGGGGTGAGTATGTTTACATCCTCTAAAGACCGAGTTGAAAACCTTGTACCAAAATTTGATGAAGGTGCGGTTTTTGTGAACGAACTTGTAAAGAGTGATCCAAGGTTACCATTTGGGGGAATTAAAATTTCCGGATATGGCAGAGAGCTTTCTTCGCATGGTATCAAAGAGTTCGTGAATAAAAAAACGGTATTTATAAAATATTAACTATCAGTTTAAGTTTTGTTTTTAGTGATTTGATACATAGTTGTTTATGTGATTATTTTTCATTGATGTTTACAGTTTGAAAAGGATGACTTTTCATAAAATTGATACAGTACACGAACATCTGTATTGACTTTGAAAACTCCGGTTTGTATTAAAAATAATGTTGGAAAAAAGAATAATGTTGTACATTTTTCAAACCTTCGTATCTTGTAAGAATATTAACCAATTAACTATATTCAGATGCGTAAGTTCGTAGTAATGGCATTATTGGTCGTATCGGCCAACTCTTTTGCCCAAAAAATGAAAGTAAGTAAAGGCGACATTAAAAACTTAAAAGATATCTCGGCCTATACTTTAGAATTTGATTACAGTAACCTTGAGATTCCTAAGTATGATTCCGAAGACGATTTCCTTGCCGATAAAATGGCAAAAAGGGAAGAAAAGGAAGCAGGTAAGGGCGAGGAGTTTAAAAAATCGTGGTTTGCAGACCGCCAAGACCGGTACGAGCCTAAATTCATTGAATCTTTCAATAAACGTTTTGACGATGGAGAAGTGAGTGTTTCTATGGAAGATGCGGCTTACACAATGAAGATTCATACCAACAAAATTTATGCAGGGTACAATGTGGGCGTAGTTCGTAAAAATGCAGAAATTGATGCTACTGTAACAGTCTATGAAACAGCAAACCCTAGCAATGTATTGCTGGAAGGCAAGTACTCAGATGTTCAAGGTTACGGAGCCATGGGTAATGATTATAATAGCGGGTACCGTATTTCAGAATGCTACGCTAAACTAGCTAAGAACATGGCCAGTTTTATTATAAAGAAGGCGTTAAAGTAATTTTTAAGTTTAATGAGTGAAAAGCGACTATTTAAATAGCCGCTTTTTTGTTTTAATAAAGGCAGGGTATTCGCGTTATAGGAATAATTGCGTGACAAATGAAAATAATATTAGATGAAATTCGGAAAAGTAGAACACCCAGAACATGTTGATTTTACACTACCGGCCGACCATATAGATACCGCCGGTGTACTGGCCAAAACGGATAAAAGTCAACCTCTCAATATTTCTGTGGGTTGCGCCAAATGGAACCGTCAAGATTTAAAAAACTTCTATCCACGGGGAACAAAAGATGAGTTGGTGTATTACAGTTCCCAATTTAATAGTATTGAGCTCAATGCTACGTTTTATCGCATCTTTCCGGCGGAACAATATGAGAAGTGGTACGACAAGACTCCGGAAGGATTCAAATTTTACCCTAAGATTTCTAGGGATATAAGTCATTTAAGACGTCTTAACGAGGCCTCACTTCCCATAGTTGATAGATATTTAGAAGTTACTTTAAACCTCAAAGAAAAGTTAGGGACCATCTTTTTGCAAATGCACGATAATTTTGGGCCTAAGAATTGGGATAGGGTGGTACGTTTTGTAGAATATTGGCCAAAAGAGTTTCCCCTAGCTATGGAGTTTAGGCATACAGATTGGTTTAATGATGAAAAAGTAAGTCAAGAGTTGTATCATCTTTTGCAAGAAAACAATATTGCCAACGTTGTGGTGGATACGGCAGGAAGAAGGGATATGCTGCATATGAGGTTAACGAATAACGAGGCTTTTGTACGCTATGTTGGTGCAAACCACGTTACCGATTATGACCGTTTGGACGATTGGATCGAAAGATTGGATAGTTGGAAAAATCAAGGCCTTAAGAACATTAATTTCTTTGTGCATCAAAATATGGAATTGGAATCCCCTTTATTATCGGCACAATTTATTGCCAAATTGAATAAAAAATGGAGTACTCATCTTCAAATTCCAAAAACGTTACAAGATTCTACAGGTAAACTATTTTAGGGTTTCTTTCTTTCCTAATTTTATAAAAAATTCAACACACTTAAACTATAAACATCATGAGATTTCATTCTAGAAAATGGGTTAAACCCGGAGATTTGAATGCTAACGAGACCTTGTTCGGTGGGCGCGTACTGGCGTGGATAGATGAAGAGGCTGCACTGTACAGTATTATTCAGTTAGAGAACAAAAAGGTAGTTACCAAATACATGTCGGAAATCAACTTTATGAGTTCTGCCGTAAAGGGAGACATAGTAGAGATTGGTATTGAAGTAGTAAAGTTTGGAAAATCTTCGTTAACCTTAAATTGTGAAGTAAGGAACAAGATGACCCATGAGACCATTGTAACGGTAGATAACATCATCATGGTAAACCTAGATGATGAGGGTAAACCAAAACCACACGGAAAAACAAAAATTGAATATGTTGTAGACCGTTTGGCTTCCGAAGAGGATTAGGAAGTTTGCATGGTTTTGGCAATAGCTTCAACCTCATCTAGAACCCGTAATAGGTTTTCGCCCCAGAGTTTGGCAATTTCTTCTTCGGTGTAGCCACGTTTTACGAGCTCTAAGGTTACGTTAAAGGTTTCAGAGGCATCTGACCATCCTTTAATACCGCCACCTCCATCAAAATCAGAACTGATACCTACATGGTCGATTCCTATTAAATCGACCATGTAATCTATATGATCAACAAAATCTGATACGTCTACCATAGGAGGGGCATCTGCAGATTTATCGGCAATAGAAATCCCTATTTTCTTAACCTTAGGATAGTTTTTTATAAAGGTTTCTTTCTGTGCTTCGGTTAAAGAAGAAAATTGTTCTCTTGAATACCACTCAAGTCCCATAGAGTCTGCTACTTTCTTCAATATAGTTTTGATATATGCGCTGTAAGCTTCGTCTTTCTCGGTATTCAAATACGAACTAAAAGCAACCGTCTGTACAACGCCGCCATTTTCTTTCATGAGTTTTAACTGTTCATCGTCTAGGTTTCTGCTGTGGTCACATAATGCTCTGGCGGAAGAATGAGAAGCGATTATAGGGGCTTTGGAAAGGGTAATCATCTGTTTCATAGCCTCTTTGGACGGATGGGAGACATCTACCATAATCCCTAATCTATTCATCTCTTTTACAGCTTCTTGGCCTAATTTACTTAAACCGTTATGTAGCCATACGCTATCATTTTCTCCGGTGTTGGAATCGCTAAACTGATTATGTCCGTTGTGGGACAATGAGATATAACGGGCGCCAAGGTTATGGTACTTTTTAAAATTCGCTAAATCCGTACCCATAGGATATGCATTTTCCACACCGATCATGGCTGCCTTTTTCCCCGAAGCATGAATACGTCTTACATCTTTGGAGTTAAGGGCAAGTTCAATATCGTTTGGTGCAATGTCTTCACATAAACGGTGTATGGCATCAAATTTTGAAATTGCATTTTTTTCGGCTTTGGCGTACCCTTTTTCTGTTAGGGAATCTTGCCCTGTATAAACTATAAGCCAAGTAACATCTAATCCCCCTTCATCCATTTTGGGCAAATTAATTTGTGTTTCTAGCCGTTGGGTATAGTTTACGCTGTCTGTGAAGTTATTGATATTGATGTCATTATGCGTATCTATCGTAATTATTTTTTCATGTATACGCTTGGCCTTCTCTTGCAGGGTTTCCTCTGTTTTTTTCTTGCTTTCGGAACAGGAAACTATAGATAAAATGCTCAATAAATAGATAAAATGCCTCATAATAGGAAGAGTTAAACCTACAATTTATGCATTTTGACAACACTTTAGGCCCTGTAGGGAACATTTAGTTGTGTGCACTGTGCTAAAAAGGGAATTTTACATAGAATCGAATAAACATGTCAAATAAACAAACACTAGATAAATGTAACGAAACACCATAAATCAGTCCCACTCTTATTAACCTAAAACTACCTACATTGAAAACGAAAAACCTACTTTTCCAATTATCGGATTTAGAGTCGCACCTTAATGATTTTTCTACTGAGAAATTATCTACCGATGAGGCTTTCCATTTAAAAATATCTTTCCAGCATTTTAAAAAGAACCTTTTGGAGATGGTTTTCCTTACCGGGGAGAACATTAAAGAAACGGAAGGTGCCAAGGAAGATAAAAAATCTTTCGCGAAAATTAATGAGTTTGAAAAGGCCTATCCGGAATTGGACCTAGAGACCTATGAAGCCATTATAGAGCATCATAAATCTTACGGGAATGTTTTAAAAGAACTTCAAATTGATTCAGCTATGGATAAAAAAGATATTTTAATTCTCAACGGAAAGACGAACAAAGGAAAAAACACCGATGTTGAAATAGATTTACAGGTGGTATTGGACGAATGTATGGGAGAAATGAGCCTTTTACGAGAGTTAATAACCCTTTTTATCGGAAATGCCCTAGAGTTCATGGGAGCTGCCAAAATACATCTTCAAACACAAGATTTTGATCAGTTGGATTTAGCCGCACACAAAATAAAAGCTGGTCTGGCTATGATGCGTACAGATGATTTGCATGAAATTGTCACCCAAATCCAAAAGGGCTGTAAACTAGACCAAGATCCCAAACACTTAGAATTTCTTTGTAAGTGTTTTAGCGAAGAATTTCCAAAAGTTAAGACGGCATTAGACCGCGCATATGTAGAGCTTACGAATAACTAAACACCTAACAATGGACAAAAAAAGACTATTGTTAGCAGAGGATGATGAGCTACTGGCTTCTTTGCTCAACTTTCGGTTAAAGAAGGGAGGGTACGAAGTAAACCATAGCACCAATGGAAAAGAGGTAAAGGAATTTCTTTCCAAAAACATGCCGGACATTATTGTGAGCGATATTATGATGCCCTATTTCTCGGGTATGGAACTTATAGCTTATGTGCGTAAAGAACTTAAATCCCAAGTGCCTATTATTATCATATCATCTGCAGGCAATGAGGAAAACGTTCTTAATGCATTTGAACTGGGAGCAAACGACTTTATATCCAAGCCGGTAAGTCCGTCTGAACTTCTGGTACGCGTTGCCCGCGAGCTGAAAAAAACTTAATTTGTTAGAAACCTATAAAACATATCATGGGGCTGCTTTTATTACGCCGCCTAAAGTAGACACGGACATTCTCTGGGGATTATCCATCTTGTTCGTTGTTCTTGCTGTGGTATATTTTATCTGTGTTTTCTTTTTTAGAAACAAAATATCCGCGACGGCCTCACGTACCAAGCAGCGAAAGAAAGAACTTTCTCCAATGATCAGTGAGTTCTTGTTTTATGAGGCAGATGCGGACAAGGGAGAAAAATCTAACTATATCTCCTTAAAAATAGAAATCAGGGAACTTCTTAAGGATGATTTTAATAGAAAGGTATTGGTGGAAGTATTGCTAGATCTTAGAAAAGATGTTTCCGGTGATACGCAAGAACGACTTTTTGCCCTTTACCAAGATTTAGGACTTGAAAAAGATGCTTTTGAAAAGTTGAAAAGCTGGCGATGGGAGATAATTTCTAAAGGCATTTTAGAACTCACTCAAATGCAAGTGGAGTCGGCCTATAGTTTTATCACCAAGTTTATCAATCATAAAAAGGGAACTATAAGAAAGCAGGCCGAGATTGCTACGGTTACCCTTAGACCGGAAGGAATAAATTATTTCCTGGATACTACGCGCTACAAAATATCCGAATGGCAACAGCTAAAGTTGTTGGATGTATTAAGAAACAGGGAAAATTATGACCCACCTAGGTTTAGAACCTGGTTGACCTCAAAAAACAAACATGTAGTGTTATTTGCCCTAAGGCTTATTAAATATTACAATCAAAATGATGCCAATGCGTCATTAATAGAGTTGGTCAAACATAAAGATTATCAAATAAGAGAAGAGGCAATTGGCTGTATTAAAGAGTTTTATGTGGTTGAGTCTATACCTGCGCTTAAAGCAATATTTAGAAAATGCAATACGGATAGTAAGATTGCAGTGTTGGGAGCTATCTCAGAGTTAGGAAGCGCCAATGATATAGATTTCCTAAAATCAGTAGCAAAAAAAGAAAGCAACTTTTCCGTTTCCAGTAAAGCCTTAGCAGCAATAAATATGATTGCTCCGGAAACAGTTATGCCTACGGAGGGATTGGAAAAACCAAAACCATACAAGGAAGATTTTGCCGAGGTAGAATTAATAAATGAAACTACTATTAAGGCTGCATCTCCACCGGTAACTCCTATACAGAGCGAAGAAGAAGTAGACCACATAGTTGAAGATTTGCAGTTGCCGGATACAAGTTTCAACCAATCTTCGCAAGAGAGCGAAGAGAATACTGTTGAGAACAGTCCGGTAGAGGAGACCGTTGATACTGAACTACAGTTCTTCACAGATGCCAAATCCGTAGAGACAGAAGGGTTTGTTAACAGCGATAGTGCAACTTCAATTACCGAAACTCCAGTAGAAAAAGAAGTTAAGGAAGAGGTAAAAGAGCCAATAGAACAGCTTGAAATAACAGAGCTACTTGTTATTGACCCAATTATCGTCTCAGGTTTTGTATCAAAAACCATAGACCCACAAGCCGAAATATTTTCAGAACCTTCATTACGATTTGATTTCTTACCAATTGTAATAGCCGATTCAATACAAACTAACCAACCCACTACAAAATATAGACCCATGGCCAATTCAGATAACCACAGCCCGGATATTAATAATATTGAAGTTGAATATGTGGTAGTAAGTTCTACACTTCAAAAAGGGGCCAATACCGGAAAGCCATTTTTTGATATTGCTAATATTGATTTTCTCCCAATTGTAGTGGAGGATAAAGATTTAGAGGATTTAGAGTCCAATATAATAGATGAAGTTAATGAGCTGGATTTTCTTCCTATCGTTTTAGATAATGATGTGGAAATAGAGGAGGAGGTGCATGACGAAACTACGGAAGAATTGGTTTTCTCAAATACCACTAGTTTGGACGGATTCACGTTATCGGATTTTGAAGTAGATTTTGCCAATGCCCAAGAGGTAAAAACCTCTGAAGGTGATATAACTCCGGATAAGACTTCGCAAACCGATTTGGAAGGGCCAAAAGCTGCGGAATTGGAAAACGAAGATGTACTGTCCTGGTTAATGGCAGAGAATGAGTTAAGAGAGATAGAATTGGAATACGAGACTGTAAACTCAAACGAAACCACCAAGCCTTTTCTAGACTTGATTCCGGAGCCTGTCTACTATGATGAACATGAAACCTATATGATGGGCCTTCTAGATGATTTGGAGGAAATGGGAGATCATCGTGAGGTGCCTTTGTTGAAAGAACTTCTGGCAGAAGAGACTAGAGGCTTTATAAAAGACCGTATTAATAGTCTCATTGAGCAATTCTCCTCTTTTGGCAACATGATAAATAAAATTGGAGATAGAGCGCCTGAGGAGCCTATATTGGATATGCCTGCATTTAGTGTGTTTGCAGACTTGTTCAAAAATATAGGAACGGAGTCCAAACTAATTCTTTTGGACGAAATTGTTTCGGTTGGAGACGAAAAGGAAATCGATTTTTTAGATGGGCTTTTAGAGGATCCTGATTTACGAATACGGAAAAAGGCACAAAATGCCCTTAAGTTGTTAGTGGAAAAAGTATCGAGAAAAAGCGACTTTGAAAAAGACCTTTTACCCAAACCTGTTGAGGAACTTCCTATTGACCTTTCCATTTTGGAACCCTTCACGCAATCAAAACCCAACAAAACGGACACAACAATAAAAAGCGCCGTAAATACGCAAGACAACCAAGAAATTATCAAGTTTGATTTTGAATTGGAAGATACGAGAGTACTTGATAAGAAGTACGATAAAAAAACATTGAATATCAAGGTAGATGCTATTGAGGTATCTCCTAACGAGAGTTCGTTTTTTACTTCCATCATAGATTTCCCAAGAAAATTCATTGGAAAATTAAATGGATAGTACCTTTTTTAATATCCTCTTAGATTACATAAACATCGTTTTTCTGTTGTTTACGGTAATTCTATTCACCCTATTCACTATTATGGGGGTATTATCTACTAGAAACTCTATTCATTACAGAAAGAAAAACAGTTTTGGCAGCCTTTCAAAAATTATGGCATCGCCTTTATCTCCAAGTATCACAATAATTGCCCCGGCTTATAATGAAGGTCTTACCATTGTTGAGAACATACGGTCATTAATGTCGCTTCGCTATGTAAACTATGAGGTCATGGTCGTTAACGATGGAAGTAAGGATGATACGCTCCAGAAAATGATAGATGCCTATGACCTTGTTAAAATAGATCAGAAAATAGACCCCAACTGGAAAAATAAACCCATTAGGGGAATTTATAAATCGCCGCACAGGGCTTTTTCCAAGTTAACGGTAATAGACAAAGAAAACGGTGGCAAGTCAGATGCTCTAAATACGGGTATGGCCCTTTCCACCAACCGTTACGTAGGATGCATAGATGTAGATTGTCTTTTACTCCCGGATGCATTGTTGCATGTGGTAAAATCATTCTATCAGCGTTCGGAAAAACGGGTGATAGCCGTTGGTGGTGTTATACGTGTGGCCAATTCTTGTGTAATAGAAGGCGGGCAGTTAGAGGAAATACGTTTACCTACAAATTGGTTGGCGAGGTTTCAACTGTTGGAATATACCCGTTCCTTTATTTTAGGTAGGATGGCTTGGGGAAGTATAGACAGTCTTCTTATCATCTCGGGAGCCTTTGGTTTTTTTGATCGTGAAATAGCACTTGCGGTAGGAGGTTATGATACTGGAACCGTGGGTGAGGACATGGAAATTGTCTTTAAGATGAGAAGGTACATGCACGACAGAAAGGAACCTTATACCATAGAATATATTCCTGACCCATTGTGCTGGACAGAAGTGCCTGAGGATTTAAAAATACTGGTAAACCAAAGAGATCGGTGGGCCAGGGGTAATCTGGAAACCCTGTTCAAACATAAGGACATGTTCTTTAATTCCAAATATGGGCGTTTAGGATTGTTGAGTTATCCGTATTGGTTTTTTTATGAGTGGCTAGCTCCACTCATGGAGTTTTTTGGCTTCTTCACCATTATCCTTTTTATATATCTGGGCATTTTAAATTGGGACTTTTTTATCGCCATAACGGCAATGGTCTACCTGTTCTCTATAATGTTCTCGTTTTATGCCATTCTATGGGATGTGTACAGCTATAATGAGTATAAGAAAACCAAGGATATCCTAACACTTATGCTGTGCGCCATTATAGAGCCGTTATTTTTTCACCCCATAGTGGTGTGGTCTGCGGTACGTGGGAATTATAAAAAACTATTCAAAATAAAATCGGGCTGGGGATCCCAGGTTCGTAAAGGCTTTGCCAAGGCCACTTAAAAAGTAAAATGAATACAAGTAAGATAGATAGATATTCTCTAAAGCATTACACCAGATTGATGATTTCTTTCTTTGGTAGTCTTTTGGTGCTTACTATTTATCAATATACAACGCTCTACTTCAAGGGGGTTGTAGATATCATATTCGGAACGAGTTTTCTTATAGCTGTGGTCCATCAAATTGGTTATACATCTTTGGTGGGGGTCATTCTGGCGTTTCCATTTAATTTTTGGGAAAACCTTCGTCCGCGCTATGGTTTTAATTTAGTCTTTGTTTTGCTTTTTATCCTATTGATCATAGAAGCTATGCTCATTAGCTATTTCTGTACGGCATTGGTACCCTTAGGTTCGGATTTATTAGGATATAGTTTTGAGGATATAAAAATGACGATTGCCAATTCCGGGGGTATTTCGTGGGTGCTTCCTTTAGGGCTTGTAATTATCATAGCCATGTTTTTTGGCTTTTATAAATTATCCTCCAAGCACTATCATCACATTAATCGCATGTATCCGTTTACCATTATTTTGTTTAGCATGTTCATTGCTACGATGTTTATAGAAGGTAAACCGATCAACCATAACAAAACACAGTATCTAGCCCTTAATCTTTATGATACGTCTACAGAGGACACCTCCTATAATTCGGATATAGAATACCCTTTGATCAAATCAAAACCCATACAGAATGTTCTAGGTGAATATTTTGAGCTTAAAAACCAAAAGCCCAATATCGTTTTTATTATGGTAGAAGGGTTAGGTAGGGATTTTGTAGGAGCAGGGGCGGAGTATGGCGGCTTTACTCCTTTTTTGGATTCGCTTACCACCAAATCTCTGTACTGGGAAAATTGCCTGAGCAATACGGGCCGTACGTTCGGGGTTTTACCGTCACTATTGGGCTCCTTACCCTTTGGTAAAAGCGGATTTATGGAGCTAGAGAAGTATCCCAACAAGTTAACACTGTTCAGTATTCTGAAAAATAATGGATATCATACTTCATTCTACCAGGGAACAAATAGTTCTTTTGATAATGTAGATCGTTTTTTATCTAGCGAGAACCTTGACTTTGTATTGGATAAATCCGGGTTTGGAAACAAGTATAAAATGCAGGCAGAAGATGCTGCCGGTGCTTCTTGGGGCTATCCGGATAGGGAGCTTTTCAAAAAGAGCATGAGTTTGCCGCGAGATGCAGAGCAGCCACGTATGGAGGTCTATATGACTATTAGTACGCATGAACCGTTTATACCGCCCAATCAGGAGTTTTATGAAGATAAAGTGGCCAAATTGCTCTCACAGCGCGACTATGAGAATCGGGTTGAGAATGTTATAGAAAAGAATGACAATGTATTCGCAACGCTACTGTATACGGATGATGCCCTAAAGTATGCTTTTCAGGAGTACCAAAAGCAACCCAATTATGATAATACCATTTTCATAATAACAGGGGATCACAGATTAATTCCAATACCTCAGCGCAATAACCTCAGTCGTTTTCACGTGCCATTGATTATGTATAGTCCGCTTTTGAAGAAGACCAAAAAAATGAGTGCCGTTAATTCACATTTTGATGTCACACCAACCTTGTTATCCCTTCTTGAAGCAAAGTATGAACTAAAAATGCCTAAAAAAGTGGCTTGGATGGGAAGCGCTTTAGATATGGGTGAAGAATTTCGCTCCGTAAAGAACATTCCGCTTATGCGTAACAAAAACGAACTGAAAGAGTTTGTTGATGCTGAGAAAGTATATTCAAATGGTTCCATTTATAGTTTGGACAAAAATATGGATTTAGGTTCTTCCTTTGGAGGTTCAAAGACAGAGAGCAAGTTAAAGGCCTTTAAATCCATGAACGCCTATGTAACCAATAATGACAAAATTATTCCGGATAGTTTGGCCATTTTCTCGGTTAAGAAGGAAAAGTTCACAGACTCTGAAATTGTATGGATAAATAGTGTTTACAACGGACAGAATTTTGACAAGGTGTATATGATTGCTAGAGAGCTGGCTTTTGAAAGGGAATATGAAAAGTCATTGTTGCTAAGCCGTTACATACTTTCCGAAGCACCAAGTCATATTGACACTAAGGTTTTAACCGGACGGGTAAATGTATGGATGGGCAATTATGAAAAATCCATTGAAATATTGAAAGCATGTATTAAGATGAATCCCAATTATATTGATTCTTATTCTGCCTTATTTGATGTCTATTTCTGGTCAGAGCGTTCAAAAGAAGGGTTGGAACTGGTAGAATTGGTAGAAGCAAATAGTTCCAGCGCCCATGAAATTAAGAATAAAATAGAAAGGGCTAAAAGACAGGCGCAAAAGAATAGAAGTACTGTGTACCTAGAAAAAATAAGAGACCCCCATACGGAGACCGCCGTAAATACGTTTGAAATAGAATGAGTATGAAAACTACATACCTATTTGCGTTCTGCCTTTTCATTGGCCTTTGGGTTAACGGACAAGATACGGACTATAATAATTTAGGTGATGTAAGTTTTGACACCGCTCGTAACTTAGCTTATGAAGGGGATTATAGGTCGGCCAACATAATGCTGACCAAATTGGTAAAACCGGACTCCAAAGATAATTCAGCTAGGTCGTTATTGGCCAGTACATATAGTTGGAACGGCGATTATGATAAAGCACGAGATGAGTTTAATATAATTCTTTCTTCGGATAAGGGAGATAGAAACATATGGATAGCAGCCGTTAAGAACGAGCTTTATGCCAAAAACAACGCAACGGCAATGGGCCTGGCAAATAAGGCTTTAGTCTATCTTAAAAGCGATGCTGAGGTTGAAAGGTTAAGAACGATTGCCGAGGAAGGGTTAGCCCTAACAGAGTACCCTGAATCCGGATGGTTCGATCAGGATGATGGCATTGCTCCTCAAAAAGAAATAGCATCCACTAAGGAAGATAAGAAAACCATAGCTCCTAAAGTAGTAGATACGTTAGCAGCTAAAACGCCCGTTGCAGAAGAAGTGTTGAAGAATAGGGTCTCCGTAAGAAATTCAGCAACTATATACGACACAAGGTATGATCCTATGTTTTATTCCACTATTTCATACCAAAGGCAAACCTTGGCAGGAAGTATCATTCCAAAAATAAATTACAGCAATCGTTTAGGCACTTATGGTGTTCAATATGATTTGGATTTTTACCCCAAATTTTCAAAGCGTTTCTATGCGTATATGAACTACGGATTTTCCAATGCCTCAATTTATCCAAAACACAAACTAGGAGGAGACTTGTATGCCAATCTTCCCGGTGCATTTGAAGTTTCTGCCGGAGGCCGGTATATTACTTATGACAACACCAATGTATCCGTTATCACCAATTCGCTGGGGCATTATCGTGGTAATTATTATTTCTCTTTACGTTCGTACATTACACCAATGCCCGATAATCTAACACGTTTTTCTGGAAACTTGTTGGTTAGAAAATATCTGAAGGATGCGGAAAACTATTTGGGATTGAATGTGGGTATGGGGTATTCTCCGGAGCTGAGACAATTAACTTCGGGTGATGAGCTTTTAGCCGAAACACTTTTGTATGTAGAGTCTCAACGTTTAAGTTTGGAATATCAGTTTACAGGTAAGAACAGCCCAAATATTTACAGGGCCAATGTTGGTGCTTCAAGGCAGGAATTAGCCTTTGCTTCCGGCAAGTTCTTTTATGGGGTTTCCGCAGGTATTACCTACGAGGTAAAATTTTAAGTTTACCCTTTCTTTATTTGCTGTCTTTGGGAGTATGGGGGTCGAACATCCACTTATCTGCGTACATGCCATAAACAAGACCTATTTCGTTTTCTTGCACGTATTTTTCATCCTTGCCGGGGTCAAAGTTCACATTGTACACATAAACTTTAATGTCGTTATCTCTCAGTTGAAGCATTAATTTGTTTTGTGCGGAAAGTATTCTACGTGAGAGTGCAACATGTTTTACATTGTTTATAGCTAACCATCTAAGCTTATCTCCTTTTATTTTCATTAAGGGCTCTTGAGATATCATAGCGGAAATGCCATGTTGAGACGCTTCTTCTATGGCCATAGGACTAAAGAGCTCCATGAGCAATCGTTTTTTGTCTACAAATTTGTTGGCAAATCCTATTGGGTCGTTAATTTTATCGGTTACCAAGGTAGCATCGGGATGGGCCTTGAACCAGGCGTTTATTCCCTTAAGGTCCAAAGTAGTATAATCCCCATAAATCTTATGTTTCATGAATTCTGAATGGGAGGGAGGCAATTCACCTGTAAAATCCGTAAAACGCGCCCACATGGCCCAATCATGCGCTGCAACCAACTCTCCGTCCGAAGTTTCAATAATATCAAGCTCAAACAACCTAAATCCCTTTTTGTAATTCTCGTCAAGGGCATTTTTGGTGTTGGTAGATTTAAAGCCGTTTATTTCACCACCTGCATGGGCAATATACCGGTTATTGTTAGGTTCAAAATCATAGGTGATTCGTGGGAAATAAACGGTACTATCTTTAATAAGCTTTGGAATATTTTCTGAAATTGTTGCAGAGTTATCGTTAACCTCTTCCGTTATTATGCCATTAAAGTTATGCATAGCATAAGCTTGACGACCTTTTAAAGTGGCTAGTTTTTCAAACCCCATTCCTGATAGTTCTGCGGATGGTTTAAGCGAACCATTTACCGCCGAATCATGTGCTAGGATGGCAAAAGTGGTTTTGTTGGCCTGCATTTTCTTTAAGAGGACCACCAATTTGGTCACTTCGTCAGGGCTAGAATATGTGTCAAAGGTCTTGAATTCGTAAGTGTCCGAAGAGTTAAAGTGCACCACAGTAAGTCCACGTTCAACATGTTCTGTTTGGCCTGCTATGGTAAAGCTGCTTTTTTGTTTGGCATTAAAACTATGGCTGCTCAACTTCAAGGTCGTTTCTTTATTGGATTTAGTTATGATGGTAGGGGTGGTTTTTGCCAAACCTATTTCAGTAGATCCCAAACACAGAA
Source organism: Zobellia russellii (assembly GCF_044597075.1). Lineage (NCBI taxonomy): Bacteria > Pseudomonadati > Bacteroidota > Flavobacteriia > Flavobacteriales > Flavobacteriaceae > Zobellia > Zobellia russellii. The sequence continues at coordinate 791,286 of NZ_CP139000.1, forward strand.
TAGCGTAAAGGGAAACTAGACCGATAATTTTTATTTTCTTTTTCATTATATATGAAGAATATGAGATAACAAGAATTTAGAAGTCACTCTAGAGACACAAAATTGTAAAAGAGTAACACTATAAAATATAACGTTTTACGAACCGTGCTTATTGCTACAGTATTGTAGGAAGCTAAAATTGATTTTTCTCGGTTTATTAATAGAATTAGGATGCTTTAAAACATACACGACCTAATCTTCGGTAAAACGAGTGGCACAGGGTAGTATAAATGGTAGGGTTGTAGTTAAAATCGTTATAAACCCCTATAAACATTAGGGTTGATGAAGTGTAAATAATTGATAGACAGAGAGTATTGGATGAAATGAGATATTTTTACGATGAATTACGCACCTGTTTTGTTCAAGAAATGAGCAATTTTACAGGATTAACAGGTTTTACAACATTTTTCATTCGTTACACCACAATTTGTTGTTTGAGGCTCTCTTTATGAATAAGTTTACATCATAATAATTAAGACACCAAATCAAAATAGTAACTTAACCTATACAAATCATGCTTTACGATACCTACGGAGAAGAGTACTTATCATTCCTTCAAGACTTAAACGAAATCTTAAGTTTAAACGAATTAGTAGAATTAGATTATATGTAATCAGGATCCCAAATCCATCAACTTTTAATACCTACAACTATGGCAAATCAAAACCCAGACAACGCAGCTTACATGAATTTTATTGAAAATTTGAATGAAATTCTAAACAGTGAAGAAATTAACAAGTTAAATTTTTCTTAGTTATTTAGTGAATATTAGTTGTTCAAAAAAAGCCCTGACGTTCAATCGTCAGGGCTTTTTTATAGGGTACTGTTTTCTATCTATCCTAAATATGTTTTCAGTAATTTACTTCTTGAATTATGACGTAGCTTTCTAATCGCTTTTTCACGAATTTGACGAACCCTTTCCCGTGTAAGGTCAAAAGTTTGTCCAATTTCGGCCAAGGTCATAGACTGTTGGTCACCTATACCGTAATATAATTTAACCACATCTGCCTCTCTGGGAGATAAAGTTTCCAATGCACGGTTAATTTCCGTATTCAATGATTGCTGCATTAAAATTTTATCCGGCTTTGGAGATTCTCCACTACGAAGTACATCATAAAGATTGGAGTCTTCCCCTTCTCTTAAAGGCGCATCCATAGAGACGTGTCTTCCTGAGTTTTTCATGGATTGTTTCACCTCGCTTACGGTCATCTCCAATTCCTTGGCAATTTCTTCCGCAGAAGGTGGCCTTTCATGAGCTTGCTCCAAATAAGAAAATGTCTTTTTAATCTTATTTATAGAACCAATTTTATTTAAGGGCAGGCGCACAACACGAGATTGTTCCGCTAGTGCCTGAAGAATGGATTGGCGAATCCACCACACGGCATAGGATATAAATTTAAAACCACGAGTCTCGTCAAAACGTTTTGCAGCTTTTACGAGTCCTAAGTTACCTTCGTTAATTAAATCCGGTAGTTTTAAACCCTGATTTTGATATTGTTTGGCCACGGAGACCACAAAGCGTAAGTTGGCTGTAGTTAATTTTTCTAGGGCTACTTGGTCCCCAGCTCGGATCCTTTGTGCGAGTTCTACTTCCTCAGACGCATTGATCAGATCAATTTTACTGATATCTTGCAAGTACTTATCCAATGATTTTGATTCACGATTCGTAACTTGCTTGATAATCTTTAGTTGCCTCATATATCTAGTATGTTTAGGATTACTACAAGAGTACAGTATACATTTTTATTATCGATTTTCCAAAGAGATGTCAGTATTCTTATACAAAATTTATGAGAAGTTTAAGATTTCAAGTACGAATCTAGGCGGATTCTATGGGTTCCGTTATTTTTGACCACAAATAAAGAGAAATGAGCAAGCGAAAGCTGAAAAAATACCTCTCTGAAATTGATAAAGAGGCAATAGAAGAACAACTTCTAGACCTCTATGAGCGGTTTCCGCAAGTAAAAGAGTATTACAATTTTATATTTAACCCTAAGGAAGACAAGCTTGTTCAGGAGGCTAAGACCAAAATCAGTAACGAATATTTTCCTGTAAGACGGAAAAGACCTAGGGCACGCCGCTCCGTGGCACAGAAATTCATAAAGCACTTTATAAAATTAGGCGTAGATCCGCATCTCATAGCAGATGTAATGCTCTATAATTTAGAGATTGCACAGGTATTTGAAAAAGATAGGAATACACCTGATGCCTTTTATAAGAGTATGATGAATTCGTTTACGGAAGCAGTTCATTTTATTTCTATAAACGGGTTATTGTCCGAGTATAAGGAGCGGATAGTTAGAATTTACACGATTACACAAGAACAGAATTGGCAATTTGGCGAGGGATTTTCCCGCGCATTAGATATTATAGATTAGGTATGGCAATAGTAATTATTAGACAGGATGATAAAATTGAGTTATGGAAAAAAGCACTTTTAGCACAGCAACCAGATTTGGAGGTCTACAGTTATTTGGAAGAGCATCCTAAAGAAAAAATAGACATGGCTTTGGTTTGGAAGCACCCCAACGGTGCATTGGCTCCTTACCCTAATTTAAAATTGATTGCCTCTAGTGGGGCAGGAGTGGATTTTATTTTTGAGGATGATACCGCTCCTAAAAACCTACCTATAACCCGTGTAGTAGATGATATGCTTGCCAAAGACATGAGTGAACATGTGCTAGCGGTAATTTTAAGTCACCTAAAGAATTTGGATAGGTACAGGGTTAATCAGTTAAAGGGAATCTGGCAACCTATGCAATATCATAGAATTTCAGATTTTACAATAGGTGTTTTAGGATTAGGTGCACTTGGCAAGGAATTGGCGAGCGATTTGGTTAAATACGGGTTCAAGGTTCAGGGCTGGTCAAATTCACAGAAAAACATTCAAGGGGTAACCAGCTTTGTTGGCGAACCTGGTTTGGGTGAGTTTCTTAAGACTACTCAGATTTTGGTGTGTCTTTTGCCATTAACGGAAGCTACCACTGGGATTTTGAACAAGGAGCTTTTTCAACAACTGCCTAAAGGAGCTTTTGTAATAAACGTAGCTCGAGGAGGGCATTTAGTGGATGAAGATTTACTCGAAATGCTAAATAACGGTCACCTTTCCGGTGCAGGGTTGGATGTCTATCATCAAGAGCCTTTGCCAAAAGAACATGCATTTTGGAATCATGAGAAGATTCAGATGACACCTCATTACGCAAGTGTATCCGATACGGATTCCGTAGTTCCTCAAATTTTAGAAAATCATAATAGGTTGTTGAACAACAAACCTTTACTGAATGAGGTAGTAATGGGTAAAGGCTATTAAGGCTTTATCCATTTTCTATGCGAACCCCCAAAAACGTTATTGTTTTAAGGAAAAGGCAGGGCATTTCTTTTTTCTTTTTATCGATTTAACCAGAATAAATTTCAGATAAGTACAAATTTCCTTTAATTTTGTAAAATTGAGAATTTTAGGAACCCCACCTATTTACACTAATTGAACGCTAAATTTTAGACCCTACTTGGAGTTAAAAAAAGATACCACCGAAAAGCAACTATACGATTATCAGGAAGAAGACCTGAATACCATTTTCAAGCATTTGGAAGATCCTGAAGAGAAGGGAAATTTGTTGTACCAGTTACCTACAGGTGGTGGTAAGACCGTTGTTTTTTCTGAGATTGCCCGTCGTTATATCCAAAAAACAGGCAAGAAGGTCGTGGTTTTAACACACCGTATTGAGCTAAGCACGCAAACTTCTAGAATGCTTAACAGTTTTGGTGTAAAGAACAAGATTATCAATAGCGAAGTAAAGGAACTTACCGATCAGGATAAGTTCATGTGTTTCGTTGCCATGGTAGAAACCCTAAATAATAGACTACAGGAAGAGAAAGTTGAAATTAACGATATTGGGCTCGTTATTATTGATGAGGCCCACTACAACTCGTTTAGGAAGCTTTTTAAATTCTTTAAGAAATCTACTATTCTAGGGGTGACCGCTACACCCTTGAGTTCAAATATAAAATTACCCATGAAAGACAACTATCAAAAGTTGATCGTGGGCGAATCTATTGGTTCTCTGATCAAGAAAAACTTCTTGGCCAAGGGAAACATGTATAATTATGATGTAAGTCTGCAGAGTCTTAAATTGGGTATAAGCGGTGATTATACGGTAAAATCATCTGATGAACTCTACAGTAACCAGAGTATGTTGGGTAAATTACTTTCTGCATACAAAGAAATAGCCGAAGGTACCAAAACGTTAATTTTCAACAACGGTATTAATACGTCTCGTTACGTATATGAAACGTTTAAGAAGGCCGGCTATAATATTCGACATTTAGACAATAAGAACACGGCAACGGAGCGTAAGGAGATTTTAGAGTGGTTCTCCAACACACCGGATGCTATACTTACATCAGTCAGTATTCTTACTACTGGTTTTGATGAACCATCCGTAGAAACCATAATATTGAACAGGGCTACACGATCACTTACATTATATTTTCAGATGATTGGTCGTGGGTCACGTATTTTACCTAATAAAAGTGAATTTACCGTAGTTGATTTAGGGAATAATGTTGCACGTTTTGGTCTTTGGGATGCGCCTATAGATTGGCAGGAGATTTTCCATTTTCCGGATTTCTATCTGGAAAACATCAAGAATGATGAAGAAATTGAGAAGGAGTTCGTTTATGAAATGCCTGCTGCCCTTAGAGAAAAATTCAAAAACTCTACCAATATTGAGTTTAATATAAAAGAGGAATATAAGAAGGTCTTTGCACAAGGATTACGGTCCAAGATTGTGTTGGAGCGTAGTATTGACCAACACGCACAAATTTGTGTGGAAAACTCCGAAGATGTTTTTGATGCACGTATTTTGGCTAAAGAACTTAAAGAGGAAATTAAGTATCGTGTAAGACAGTATTCTTATTGTATTATGAACAATACCAAAAACTACAAAGAGTGGTTGGAAGAGGATTACGAACGCAAGTTACGCTCAAGTATTTCTCGTATGTTCGCTGCTAAGATGTAACGTGCTCTCTTTCTAAAAGGAGCTGATTAGGAAAGCAATATATTCACAGAATAGAAAAAAAGTTAAGGGTGAAGCAAAGTGTCCTTTTGGTAATAGGATTTACCTGGCCTGAACCCGCATCTACGGCTGCGGGAAACCGTATGTTGCAGCTTCTTCTTTTTTTTAAGAGTGAAGGGTACAAAATAATCTTTACAAGCGCTGCATCTAGAACAGAACTCTCACTTGATTTGGAGGAACTTCAAATAGAAACAAAGTCCATAGCACTTAATGATTCCACCTTTGAAGCAGTTTTAAAGGAAATAAACCCGAACATAGTTCTTTTTGACCGTTTTTTAACTGAGGAACAATTTGGTTGGCGGGTATCCGAAAATGTGTCCCAGGCGCTAAAAGTGCTTGATACAGAAGATTTGCATTCCCTTAGAAAAGTGAGGGAACTTGCACATAAAAAAGGAATTCCTTTTGCAGTTAAAGATTGGGTAAAGGATGATATAACCAAGCGTGAAGTAGCAAGTATGCTAAGGTGCGATCTTACGCTAATGGTTTCTTCATTTGAAATGAAATTATTGACTAAAACTCTAAAGATTGATAAAAGCTTACTCTTGCACCTTCCTTTTCTCTTAGAGCTCATAACACCGGAAACGCAAGAAGTTTGGCCAAAATTTAATGAGCGGAGTAATTTTGTTTGTATTGGCAACGGAAAACATTCTCCAAACGTAGATGCCGTTAAATGGTTGTACCATGATATATGGCCTTTAATACGAAAAGTGCTACCAGAAGCTCAAGTGGCCATTTACGGAGCATATATGCCGCAACAAATAACCCAATTGCACAAACCGGACATGGGTTTTTTTATAAAGGGATGGACAGAAGATGCGATAACCGTACTAAAGCAAGCAAGAATAAACCTTGCTCCATTACGCTTTGGAGCAGGTATTAAAGGGAAACTTACCACAGCAATGCAAAGTGGAACCCCAAGTATAACCACGACTATTGGGGCAGAAGGCATGCGAGAAGATTTGAACTGGAGCGGTGCAATTGCCGAAACTCCCCAGGAATTGGCCCGTGAGGCTGTACGACTTTATACTTCGGAGAAAAATTGGCAAGAAGCACAGCGCAATGGTGTAATTCTAATAAATGAACTTTATAATCAAGAGAAATTAGGTGAGCGATTAGCTTCTTCATTACATACTATTCAGGAAAAACTTAAAGAACACCGCGAGCAAAACTTTATGGGTAGTTTGCTTCAACACCAAAGCATGCAAAGTACCAAGTACCTTTCTAAATGGATAGAAGAGAAGAATAAGAAGGTTTTGTGACTTAGAATTGAATACTAAAAGTAGTGCCCTCATTTACCTTGCTCGCTATTGATATGGTTCCTCCCATAGCTTCAATTTGAGTTTTGGTCATAAACAGACCAATTCCTTTAGCTTCTGGGTGCTTATGGAAAACTTTATTCAGCCCGAATATTTTATGACCATGCTTATTAAGGTCTATACCCAAACCGTTGTCCTTGAAGTTCAAAACAACATTGCCATTGTTTAGTTCTGAGGTAATTTCTATACGGGGTAATCTGTCTTGGGATTTGTATTTTAATGAGTTGCCTATCAAATTTTGAAAAATACTTTCCAAATATATTTTGGGATATTTTATGGTGTCCGCTTTGGTGAAGTCACTTGTAATTACTGCGTTAGTTCTAGTGATTTCGGCAGTGAGAATTTCTTGGGTCTTTATCAGGGTTTTACTAAAACTAATATCGCTTCTTGAAATGGCGGTGTTGCTTTTAGCGGATAAAGCTTCAATTAAGGTGTTAAGGGTTAAGGTAAGATGATCTATTACCGTTTCAAATTTTTGAAACAGTTCTTTTCGTTCTTCCTCGTTGTCAACAAGTTTATATATATCTACGAGCGAATTTAAATTGCTTACAGGCGCGCGTAGGTTGTGAGATGTTATTTGGGTAAAATCCGCAAGCTGCAAATTCTGGGCGGTAAGCTCTTCGGTAAGAATCTCAAGTTCCTCTTTTGCCCTTAAAATTTTACGTTCGTAACGTTTTTCTGCGGTAATATCCCTTATGGCCATAGAAATAAGCAAACCTTCATCGGTCTCTAAAGGGCCTAGGGTTACCTCAACAGGAATCTCTTTTCCTGATTTATGAATCATATAGAAGTCTTCGCCAAGATCAATTTTTTGGACTTTGGGATTGGCTAAGAATTTTTTACGATGTGGCGCTCTCTTTTTTTCAAATCTGGTAGGTATTAATAATTCAACGGATTTCCCTACTAATTCTTCAGGGGAATACCCAAAAAGGTTTTCGGCCTGTTTATTGATTATCTGTACCATATTACCGCTACCTATTATTAGCGTAGCACTAGGTGCGGAATCAACCAGTCCCTTAAATTTTATTGCTTGTTGTTGCTGTTCGGTTACATCTTGACAGGTGCCAACAAGCTTTGTAATCTCATTTTTTTCATCAACAATTACTTCCCCTAACAATAATATCCATTTTAGAGTGCCGTCTTTTAATAGAATACGATGGATAATCTTATTGAACACCTTGTCCTCAATAGCATTATTAAAATGTACCGTTACAGCTTGCTGGTCTTTTGGATGCACGTAACCAAAATAAGTATCGAACTCTAGTTTGGAGTTTTCTTCTTGCTTAAAAAGATAATACAAGTTGGCAGACCAAAAAACTTCATCTGTTTTTATATTCCATTGCCAATGGCCTAATAATGCCTTTTGTTCCGCAAAAGCCAGAAGTTCATTCTTTTTGATTACCTCTAACTCAATTTTCTTATAAGCAGTAACATCTTGCGAAACACCAAGAATATTAATGATATTGTCATCTTTATCCAAGTAAATATCTCCTGAAACTTCAATGGTTCTTATCTCTCCGTCATAGGTAACGAGTCTATGTGTAAAATTTTCAAAATACTTGTTTTTGAGGTTGCTTGCCAAGCGTTCCTTAACATATTCCTTATCGTCCGTATATATATTATTCAGAATAGTGTTTAGGGGAATTTGTGTATTAGTATCAAAGTCCAGTATACGGCACATATTTTCAGAACAGGTAAAAGTATCAGTTTTAAAATCCCAATTCCAATGGCCTAACCTTGCTTTTTGTTCGGCAAGATTTAATAATTGATTTTGCTGAAAAAGTTTATTCTCCCTATGTTTTATTTTGGTAATGTCCTGGAGTATACCCACAACTTCCGTACAAATGCCGTTTTCTAATTTTCGCATGGCCAAAATATGAAGCCACCTTTTGTTTTTTTTTGGTGTTGTGAACTCTAATTCATAATCAAACGGGATGCCCAATTCTATTAGATTGTTTAAACCCTTTTCAATTTGTTCCGATGTTTTTTTAGGTCGGTCTAGTGGTCCATTTTGTCCACGGTGTAATATAGTGCCATAGGGAATTTCTAGGATGTCATAGGCGGCATTATCAAAAACATAAGCATTGGTTTCCAAATGTAACTTCCAAGTGCCTATTCGGAGCAAAGCTCGAATTGCGCTGGCATTGTCTGGGCCAATAATATTTTTATGATCTTTCATGCTCCGTATTTGGGGGCTTAGGCCTATATCATCAAGTATAGATTTATAAGTTACGTTTAATTTGCGATATAACTCAAATGAATAATTCTCTCATGCTCTGGTAATTCTATTTAACGAGATATTTTTCTATTATAGCTTTGAGTTGTTCACTTTTTAAAGGCTTGGATAAATAATCTATAACAGATGTATAACTTTTGGCCTTTTCAATATCTTCTGGGTCTACAGAAGAGGAAACCATATAGATGGCAATTTTCTTGCTTATTTTGTCCTCAAGAGCTTGATAAGCTTTTAAAAACTGAAAACCATCCATTATGGGCATATCAATATCCAGTAGTATTAGGTGGGGTAAAGCCTCTACATTGTTTTGATTTTCTGTTATATAATTTATAGCTTCTTCTCCATTGGGAAAGACCGAGGTCTTATGTTCGATTTTTAAGAATTTTGCGGACTGAATAATTGTAAACCTATAGATATCATCGTCATCAACAATACAAAGGTGAAAGGGGTTTTTCATATGTTTTAAAAAAAATTAATAATAAAGGTGGTGCCTTCGTTTACTTTACTGTCTATGGATATAGTTCCTCCCATAGCTTCAATTTGAGTTTTGGTCATAAATAGACCAATGCCTTTTGCTTCAGGATGATTATGGAAAACTTTGTTCAAACCAAAAATTTTATGACCGTGTTTATCAAGGTCTATACCCAAACCGTTATCCTTAAATTTTAAAATTACGTTGCCATCATTTATTTCCGAGGTAACTTCTATTTGTGGTATACGTTCTTTGGATTTGTATTTTAAAGAGTTGCCGATTAAATTTTGAAAAACACTATCTAGATATATTTTGTGGCATTGTATAGTGTCTACTTCAGAAAAATCACTTTTTATTACGGCATTGCATTTTGAGATTTCAGCAGTAAATATCTCTTGTGTTCTCATAAGTACTTCGCTAAAAGAAACCTCGCTACGCTCTACGGAAGTATCATTTTTTGTACTCAATGCTTCAATGAGCGTATTAAGGGTTAGGGTGAGATGAGAAATTACAATTTCAAATTTTTCGAACAGCTCATTTCGTTCTTCCTCATTATCAATCAACTTATAAATATCTACAAGTGAATTTAGATTACTTACCGGTGCGCGTAAGTTATGAGATGTTATCTGGGTAAAATCTGCCAGTTGTAGATTTTGGGCCGTTAATTCTTCTGTGAGTACTTCTAGTTCTTCTTTAGCTTTTAAAATTTTATGCTGGTAATCTTTTTCTGCCGTTATATCTCTTACTACTACAGATAAAAGAAAGCCTCCCTCCAATTGTAGAGGTCCCAGAGTTACCTCAACGGGAATTTCATTTTTCTGTTTATCGTACATATAAAAATCATCACCAATATCATAAGTTTTTATTTCTGGATTGGCGTAAAAGGCATCTCTCAGAGGAGCGCGTCTTTCATCAAACCTAGATGGAATCAAAAGGTCTATGGATTGGCCTACCAGCTCCTGCGGCGTATAACCAAACAGACGTTCTGCCTGTAAGTTTATCATTTGTATAATGTTGTCCTTACCAAGAATAAGTGTTGCGTTAGGAGCGGATTCCAATAAAGCTTTAAACTTCATTTCCTCTGCCCGTTGTTCACTTACATCTTGCAAAGTACCCAGCATTTCAGTAACATTATCAGAACGGTCAATGTTTACAGTAGCTAATAATTCTACCGTTTTTATCTTACCATTTTTTAGTACAATCCGGTGTACAACTCCCTCAAATTTTTTGTGCTCTATTAATGCATCTATTTTGGTTGTAACCCTTTCTTTATCATCCGGGTGAATAAAACCAAAATAAGTATCAAAAAAAATGGGCGTTCCTTCGTCAACTTCAAAAATGCGGTAGAGATTGGCTGACCATTTTATGTGGTTAGTGGAAAAATCCCACTGCCAGTTACCAATTTTTGAAATTTGTTCAGCAAAACCTAAAAGTTGATTGTTACTTCTAAGCTCATTTTCAATAATTTTTTGATCGGTTACATCTTGGGAAACTCCAAGAACATTTACAATCTCACCACTTGAATCTTTTATGACCTTCCCTTGTACTTTAACATAGATTAGTTTGTTATCTATTATGACGCGATGCGAAAAACCGTCAAAATATTTTTTCTCGATAATTTGTTTTAGACTGGTTCTTACGTGGTCTTCGTCTTCCGGATGTACATCTTTTAATAAAGTATCTAAAGTAAACTTTGAGTTTTCTTCTACTTTAAGAAGACGGGCCATATTCTCGGAGCCTATTATAGTATCACTTGCAACCTCCCATTGCCAATATCCAAATTTAGCTCGCTCTTGAGCAACTTTAAAGAGTTGATTTTTTTCTAAAAGTTCATCTTCAAATTGTTTTATTTTGGTAATGTCTTGAGAACTACATATAAAACCTTTTAAATCAGAATTCTCGTCTAAGATAGGTTCTCCCAAAACTTGAATAATTCTTTCAGAACCATCATCTAGTAAGAAACGATGAAAAAATGTTTCAAATTTCTTGTTTTTAATAGCATTATTGAGACAAGACCTAACGTCTTCAATATCTTCTGGATGGATGGCTTCCGTTAATTCATCAATTGTAATGCGTTTTCCATAAGGCACTTTTACGATTCGCGATATATTTTTGGAACAAGTAATTAGATTCGTTTCCAAATCCCATTTCCAATGGCCAATACTTGCTTTGTTTTCTTGGAAATTTAGAAGCTCGTTTTTTTCTATTAATTCGTTCTCCGAAACTTTACGGACAGTAATATCCTGTATCATTCCAGAAACTTTTATTCGCTTATCAGAGGATTTAATGCGTTTACCAATTAACAGTACCCAAATTGAAGTTCCGTTGGGAACTTCTAATTCAACTTCATGGTTAAAGGATGTGTTGGTTTTAGCGGAATTTGCTATAATTTTTTTAATAAATTCCCACTTGCTTTGGTTCCTACAATACCCGGTAGTTTTTTCATCACGTAAATCAATGCCATTTGGCCATTGCAGTATTTCATAACAAACTTGGTCAAGATTATATGTACCTGTGTCAATATCAAAAATCCAATAGCCTATTCTGGCTATAGCATTCAACTCTGCTATAGCGCTATCTAAATTTTGTATTTGAAAATTTTCAATATTCATATAACTAAGCTTGTACCTTTGCAAGCAACTAGGGTTTAATTGAATAAAGTATTTCTGTTCGAAATTTTATAAAATTGATACCCAAGGTACACATTAACTAATTCGACATTAATTGAGCTAATTTATTGTATATTAATATAGTTAATATCTTACAATAAATGAATTTTTTATCACTTATACGTATTTTTTAAAATCTTTTCTCAAAACATTAAAAGACCGTAACAATTTTTTTGATAATGTGCATCTTAAACAACAATATGATGCTTCAACAATACTAATTTGTTTTTTCAAATTGCTTTACTTTGCAAGAGCTTAAAAATTACCTCATGCAAAAACCAAGTTGGAAGACAGCAATTGAATTTGAAGATATAACCTATAAAAAATCTAATGGTGTGGCCCGGATAGCCTTTAATAGGCCAAATGTGCGTAATGCGTTTAGACCAAAGACTACAAGTGAACTTTACCGGGCTTTTTATGATGCTCAGGAAGACACGTCTATTGGAGTGGTTCTACTTTCGGCGGAAGGACCTTCGAGCAAAGATGGTGTATATGCTTTCTGCAGTGGTGGAGACCAAAAGGCTAGAGGGGAACAAGGATATGTAGGGGAGGACGGTATGCACCGTCTTAACATTTTAGAAGTACAGCGGCAGATACGTTTTATGCCCAAAGCGGTTATTGCGGTAGTACCGGGTTGGGCCGTAGGAGGCGGTCATAGTCTTCATGTAGTTTGTGATCTTACTTTGGCCAGTAAGGAACATGCTATCTTTAAACAAACCGATGCGGATGTAACCAGTTTTGACGGTGGTTATGGGTCGGCTTATCTGGCAAAAATGGTAGGGCAGAAAAAAGCGCGTGAAATCTTTTTCCTAGGTCGTAATTACTCTGCTCAAGAGGCATATGAAATGGGAATGGTAAATGCTGTAATACCGCATGATGAACTTGAGGATACCGCTTATCAATGGGCTCAGGAAATACTTGAAAAATCGCCTACGTCTATTAAAATGCTAAAATTTGCAATGAACCTAACGGATGATGGTATGGTTGGTCAACAAGTCTTTGCAGGTGAGGCTACTCGTTTAGCGTATGGTACTGAAGAAGCAAAAGAGGGGAGAAACGCATTTTTAGAAAAGCGGAAACCTAACTTTGGAAAGAATAAATATATTCCATGATGCTTTGGTGAAGCATTTCTTTATGTCTAACTATTGAAACACAACCCTTTTAAAACCAGAAAAAGCCCATCCGGTAAGGAAAAGGCTCTTTCATCGAGAACACTATATGAAAATGAAAAAATTTACTTTTTGTTTTTTGTAACACTGTAAACTTACGGCAAGGTTGTAGTTTCTCTAAACTATTGTTGCGAGCCAAGGTAAAATTGTTGTGTAACGACGCAAAAAGGATATTTAAGTTTTTTCGTACGTGTTTCGTGAGCCTAAAATGATGGATTTATTTGATTGCGGCTAGTATATTTTTGAGGAAAAGGTTAATGTCAAAATCGGGTTCTTCGGCAAGTCCGGTCCGTACCACTACCAAATCTTTTGATGGAATGATAAAAACACGTTGGCCCTGATAGCCATTAGCGGAATAAAGGTCTCTGGGTACATCTGGATATTTTCCGTTGGCATTAAGCCAGAAATGGCCGCCATAGGTACCGTCTGAGTGCAAAGTGGGTTTGGAAACGTAGTCCACCCAAGAAGCATCAAAAAGTTGTTCTCCGTTCCAGTTACCCTTGTTAAGGTATAACAGGCCAAATTTGGCCCAATCCCGTGTTGTGGCCCATGCGTAGGAAGATCCTACAAAATTTCCTTTCATATCGGTTTCAATGAGCATACTGCTCATTCCAATTTTATCAATTAGGGCTTTGTAAGGAAAGTTAATGTACTCTTGATGCGTTTTAAACCTTTTCCTTAAAATGCCGGATAATAAGTTAGAAGTGCCCGAGGAGTAGTTCCAGATTTCAGTTGGCCCAGCAATAGCTTCTTTCTCTCCTTGTGCCTTGGTCATGTCGGCATCCATAAAAAGCATGCGTGTAACATCGGATATAGCGGTATAATCCTCGTCCCAAGCAAGTCCGCTTTGCATACGTAACAAATGGTTCAGGGTAATATTCTTTCTGTTGTCCTTGTCCCAGTTCTTTAAAAGTACGGGCGTATTCAGGTCTATTTTTCCATTGTATTCTAAAATGCCGTATAAGGTGGCCAATACGCTTTTGGTCATGCTCCAGCCCAATATGGGGGTGTCTTTGGTAAAACCCTGCAGATATTTTTCTCCTATGATGTGGTTCTTATGGGCAACAAGCACCGTTCTGGTCTTTTGTATGTCATTGTTAGAGAAAGCATGGTCCAGAGCTTTCTGCACCTGGTCATAATCTACATTGCTGAAAATGGTGTCTTTGGCTTCTTCATCCCCATAAGGGAATTTTAAATTATTGTTTTGTTTAACACGCTGCGGAGTGGGAATTATGGTATTTGGGTCATAATCGTCATTTACTAATGTACAGCCCAAACCTTCATTACAGATGGCTTTTCTCTCCATAAGCCCAAAAACAGAGGCCGAGGCACTCTTGCCGTCCGTCTCAACATCGGCAAGTTTTATGAGGGGAACATCATTATCGTTAAGTTGAACGGATTCGGCACTACGGTCCGTAATAAAAACGGTTGATGCCATATTTTTTGAGGCATAACCAGAAATGAAGTTTAGTTTGGGGAAATTGAAATATACGGCCACGGTAAGAAGTACAAATAAAATTAAAAGGATGCGTTTGAAAATTTTCATGGAATTTCTGGGATGTTGAGATGAAAAATACACCAAAAAAAGTGTAAAAGTAAATGAATTTGTAAAACAGTCTGTTAGATTTTATAAATTGCTTACCATGAAAATACTAGTACCTCTAAATATACCCGACAAAGGCATTGATTTGCTGAAAAGCGAAGGTCTTGAAGTAACTAAATGGACCAAGGACCGGCCCATGACCAAAGAAGAGCTTTATGAAGCAGTAGCAAAACACGATGCATTATTAAGCACTAGTAACTACAAATTGGATGCCGATTTTTTAAATGCGAACAGTCATCTAAAAATCATATCGCAATATGCGGCAGGTTATGATAATATTGATGTTGAGGAGGCAAAAAAGCTCGGTATTCCTATTGCCAACGCCCCCAACTCTATGACCGATGCTACGGCAGATATGGCCTTTGCACTCGTTTTGGCCGTATCCCGAAAAATGTTCTATATGCACAAGACCATTGCTAAAGGTGAATGGCAACATTTTAGACCTCAAGCCAATTTGGGCATTGAGCTTAAAAATAAAACTGTTGGTGTTTTTGGATTGGGGCGGATCGGGTTGGAATTTGCCCACCGTTGCAAAGGTGCCTATGGAATGAACGTAATTTATTGCAATCGTTCTACAAACAGAGAAGCGGAAGGGAAGCTTGGGGCAACAAAAGTAGATTTTAACACACTTCTAAAGCAGAGTGATGTAATTTCTGTGCATTGTGCACTTACCCCGGAAACAAAATGCAAGTTTAATGCCGAGGCATTTAAAAAAATGAAACCTACAGCTATTTTTGTTAATACCGCAAGGGGGCAGGTCCATAATGAAAAGGACTTGATTGTTGCTTTGGAAAATAAGGAAATATGGGGTGCAGGGCTTGATGTTACCGATCCTGAACCTATGCAAGAAGACAACCCTTTATTGTCTATGGAGCAGGTAGCGGTTACACCACATATTGGTTCTGCAACTGTTGAAGCCCGTGATCAAATGTCAGTTTTTGCGGCACATAATATTTTGGCGTTTCATAGAGGGGAACCTATACCTTATCCTGTATTTTAAAAATTATGTAGCTTTAGAGGAAATCCTTTTAGCTATGTTCAGAAAGATAATAGTACTTCTATTGCTTCTTTTTCTGTACCAATCATGTACAGAAAAGGAGAATGAGTATATCTGGAAAACGAAGGAAGTGCATGTTTCCGCTTATAATTCCGTTCATTGGCAAACAGATGACCAGCCCAGTTTGGCAGCTTGGGGAGACACACTTTCTCCGGGCATGAAAGCTATTGCCATTTCTAAGGATTTATTGGATTTAGGGCTGGAACGTGGTACCCATGTAAAAATTCCGGGTCTAGAGGGAGTTTATGTGGTGATGGATAAGATGAACAGCAGATGGAAAAATAAAATTGATGTTTATATGGGTTCCGATGTTGATAAAGCTAGGGATTGGGGTAAAAAGAAACTTAAAATTAGATACCGTGTTAAGCGGGAAGCCGATATTAAAAAAGAATGATTAAAAAATTTAGAACACTTATAGCGCTTTTATGCTGTGTAGTTTTTATGCACTGTAAGCCCGTAAAGGAAACAGTACGGTCTCCCAAAATTGTAGATAAGCCCATAATCTTTGATGAAACCCGCAGACAACTAAGCTTGGAGTATCTTAAAGATCGTTACGGGTTGGAGCAAAGCAAGCCCACTATCAATCCCAAAATGATTGTTTTGCACTGGACTGTAATACCAAGCCTAGAGGAGTCTTTTGAAGCTTTTAACCCACCAACCTTACCCAATTGGCGACCTGATATTAAAAATGTAAGTGGTTTAAATGTGTCTTCTCAATTTATGGTAGACCGCGATGGTACCATTTACCAACTTTTACCGGAGACCACAATGGCCAGACATGTTATTGGTCTTAACCATTGTGCTATTGGAATAGAGAATGTTGGAGGTACGGAGGCCTTACCACTCACTGAAGCACAGCTCAAAGCCAATATTGAACTAGTTAAATATTTGGCTAATAAATATGCTATAGATTTTGTTATAGGGCATTATGAATATACTAATTTTGAAGGGCATCCTTTATGGCTGGAAAAAGACAAAGGTTACCGTACCGTAAAAACGGATCCCGGACAAGATTTTACGAACAAGGTAAGACAGGCCGTTAAATATCTTAATTTTGAACCCGTACCCCAAAAATAGATTACCCAATGAGAGTATTTTTTTCTGTATTATTTCTGCTGACAAGTTTGTATTCTACCGCGCAGCAGCAAGATTTGACCACCTCACTTTATGAAACTTACGAAACCTACAAAGAGCCGTTACTAGAAAAGCGACGCATTAAGCATAAGGATATACAGCCTTTGATAGAGAAGTGCAAAACCAATCCAAAATTTAAAGTGGCAAAAGTTGGTACTTCAATAGAAGGCCGTTCGTTATCATTGATTAGCATTGGAGAAGGCGAAACGGATGTTTTTTTGTGGTCACAAATGCATGGGGACGAGCCAACGGCTACACAAGCTATTTTTGATATTTTCAACTTTTTGAACAGTGATGACTTTTCTTCCGAAAAACAGGAAATTCTAGCCAATTGCACCTTACATTTTCTACCGATGCTAAATCCGGATGGAGCGGAAGTTTTTCAACGTAGAAACCGTTTGGGAATTGATATTAATCGGGATGCATTACGATTGCAATCCCCCGAAGGGCAAACGCTAAAACGAGTACGTGATAGTTTGGATGCCGATTTTGGTTTTAACCTGCATGACCAAAGCACGTACTACAATGCGGAAAGAACCGAAAAACCTGCTACCATTTCCTATTTGGCGCCAGCATACAACTACGAAAAAGAAATAAACGAAAAGCGGGGCAACGCCATGAAGGTTATTGTCTTTATGAACAATATTATCCAAAAATATGCCCCAGGACAAGTGGGGCGTTACAATGATGATTTTGAGCCAAGAGCTTTTGGGGACAATATTCAAAAATGGGGCACAAGTACTATTTTAATTGAGTCTGGAGGCTATCATAACGATGTAGAAAAGCAAGAAATCAGAAAATTGAATTATGTTTCTATCCTATCAGCTATCTATACGATTGCGAAAGAAAATTATAAGGATATTGCTATTTCCGAATATGACAAAATACCGGAAAACGACAGGAAACTCTTTGATCTTAAAATTGAAAATGCAACATATCCTCTTTTGGGAAAAGATTACATTTTAGATATTGGAATGAACCGTTTGGAGGTAGATAAAAAAGGGCATAACGATTTCTGGTACAGCAGTAGGATACTGGACCAAGGAGACCTTTCTACCTATTACGGATATGAAACTTTAGATGCTACAGGGCACACCATAGTTCAAGGTAAAGTATACCCTAAATTATTGAGTTCTATAGAAGCCTTGGGTGGCTTGGATATACACGCTCTTTTAAAATCCGGTTATGCCTATGTACGTGTCGAAAATATACCTACAACAAAATTGGCATCTCCTTTTCCTATCCATATGATTGGCAAGAGGTATGAGGTGCCTGATTTTTCAATAGAAGTAGGGCTAAACCCAACCTTTCTTCTTAAAAAGGATGGGGTCTTTACGCATGCCGTAATAAATGGTTTTCTTATCGACTTAAATAGTGATAAAAAAACGAATTTTAAAAATGCAATGATTTACCGCTAAGGGTGTTTTGACTAGCTGTTAATAGCCAAACCGCATAGCCATTTCGGACATTTCCGAAGCGTGTATAGCAATTCTAAAGTACATTGTAATTGCCATTGTTGCAATTAATGCAAATAACGAAAGGGTCAAGGCCTGGTACCATTTAGGCATTCCGTTTAAAGCGGTGTTTTGAATAATAACTGTTAATACATCCATGTGTTCTAATTTTGCCATTTAGCATAGCACGTGTTCTTAGGATGTAGGTATTCATTTTCGAATATGGGGTACTCGTTGTTCTTTAGACAACGAAGTAGCCAAAAACCCTACTTAATATTATTTTAATTCGTCAAACGGCACAAAAAAAGGGAGAACGGTATGTTCTCCCTTTTTTAACCATCAAGTTTATTAACTTAGGTTTATTTTCTGTTAAAGCGATTCTGCATCTAAAAGAGCAAAGAACTTGTTTAAGTTAGGAATGATAACAATTTTAGTACGTCTGTTGATCGCTCTGTTTTCTCTTGTATCATTATCTACTAAAGGCAAGTAGCTACTTCTACCGGCAGCGATCATTTTGGTTGGATCTACCTTGTATTTGTTCTGTAGGATATCTACAACGCTAGTAGCACGCTTTACGCTCAAATCCCAGTTGTTACGGAACATTTCAGTGCTAATGGTTTTAGAATCTGTGTGACCTTCTACCATAACTTCCATACTTGGTTCAGAATTGATTACTTGAGCCAATTTTTCAAGAATTTTGTTGGCCTTACTGCTTACACGGTAGCTACCGCTGTTAAAAAGAAGCTTATCCGAGATGTTTATCATAACAACAGTCTTGTCTATGTTCACATCTACATCATCTTCATCATCAGAAATAGATTTCTTTAGGTTGTAAGAAATAGCCAAGTTCATTGAATCTTGCAACGTTTTAGCTTCGGCCAATTTAGAAGGGTCAACTTTTGCAAGTGTGGCTCTCATTTTAGCTTTGGTGTTGTTGCTCATTACGGCAACATCATCAACAGAAGTCATTTGGCTATCGTTAATTTCCTTTAAGGAATTGATTTTAGAATTATATTCTACAACGCGAGCTTCTATCTTGGCCATTTTACCTTCAAGTTCTTCTTTCTCAACTTGAGTCTTCGTTAATGCGCTCTGCGTTTCTGATAAATTATTCTCAAGAGCTACATATTTCTTCTTAGAAACACAAGATGCCATTAACGTAACGGCAAGCGTACTTAGGATGATCGATTTTTTCATTTTAAATGTTTTGTTATAATATTGATTACTAGTAATACGAAGCAGGGCTATAATTAGATGTTAAAGCCTATTAACATTTTTCGATTATCTGTTCTAGAAACAGGTTGAATAGCAGCGTAATTATTTGATATTGAGATGCCACAGTTTTAATATGGCCATAAAAAAAGACACCTAAATTAGGTGTCTTTTTTTTATATTTTGATAAGAACCAAAGTCTTATTCACAGCCTCCAGTAAAGCCGTCAGCATTAAATTTCGTCTGAACGGCGCCTTGTAAGCTTCCTTTTTTAACTTGAATTGCTAAGTTATTGTCACCACCTCTTTTTGGGCTACAGTACTCAAAAAGGTAAAAACTACTTGCTCTTTCGGAAACCAAATCGGATATCTTATTAAAAGTATCCTCCAATTCTTCTTTGTTTGCCGCAAACTCACTAGAGGTTTTTCCAATAGCGGTCAAAGCTTCCGTATCTATTTCAGCTCCTAAACCAATAGTGAAAAAAGAAATATTGGGGTCCGCCGTATCAACCTTTTTCTGAGCGGCTTCTTTAGAGTAGCGTGAAGCTTGGTCTCTACCATCTGTAAATATAACTACGGATGCAGCTCCAATTTTATCGCCTTTTGTACTTTCGCTCAGTAAATCTGAGGCTATATCGGTAGATTTAATAACAGCTCCGTAAAGGTCTGTAGAAACATCACCGCTTATATCTTTATTGAGTCCGGCAATAGCTTCGGTCAATTCAGATTTTTCAGAAGTTAGAGGGTTAAGTTCGTGCAGGACATCTTCACCATCAAACCAATAGATGGCCATTTTGTACGATTCCTGAGTAGTGGCTGGCATTACCGTGTTAACAAAGCTGGTACTAGCACTTTTCAATTCTTCCAGACTACCGCTTAAAACACTATTACTTAAATCTAGTATTAACAAGGTGTTGCTAGAAAATATTTGCTCGTTAGGAGAAATTCTGGCATTGGACTCCGAAGTTGAAATAGTATTGAAACACTCATCATTTCGGCCTTGCTCATAAATAGTAAACTGGTCTGCGGTCAATCCTGATACCGGTGTACCGTCACTATTGGAAACTTTAAAGAAAACAGAAACTTTTCCGGGGTCTTTAGTAAACTGATCTTGTATGGAAAGTATTAAGTCATTTTCCCCAAGGTCAAGACATTTGTCAACTGGCTGTCCTTTTCCGAGTCCATCGCCCGTATTCAAGGCATAATTTACATCATCATCGGCATTTCCACAGGAAACGAACAATACAATTGAGAATAAAAATAAAATACGATTTAAGGAGGAATTCATTTTCAAGGTTTTTACGTTCAACCATCACAACGCAAATTTTCAATTAAAAGTATGACGACGGAAAAAAAAGATGTTAAAGAATGTTAATGACAAGCTTTGGTATGGATTTTTGGAACCGGTCAAAACTATTTTTGGATATCCTTTGTTTAATGGAATAAAAAATGAAATTCAGGCAAGCACATGAAAAATCAACATCAAACTCTGTAAATGATAGAAGTAAAATCCGTTATATGTGTGTTTTAATTGTGTGAGTGAGAACTTTATACACTGGTGATAAGGGAATTTTGAAAAATTCGTGTTGAAATAGTGCTAGTTAAAGCTAAAGAAATTGTTAAAATACGATTGAAAGATTAAAATTTTAATACCTTGTAAAGGTTAAAGTCAGAAACTTAATTAAAAGAAAATATATGCCAACCTATCAACTCACGGTAAACGGAAAGTCCCATACGGTAGAAGCAAGTGAAGATACCCCATTATTGTGGGTGTTACGCGACCATTTAAATATGGTAGGCACAAAATTTGGTTGTGGAATTGCTCAATGTGGTGCATGCACGGTTCATGTAGAGGGTAACGCTACTAGAAGCTGTTCTTTACCTGTAGCCTCAGCAGAAGGGATGTCAATCACCACAATAGAAGGTTTGTCCGAAGATGGTTCTCATCCCGTACAACAAGCATGGAAAGAAGTAGACGTGCCACAGTGTGGTTACTGCCAAGCCGGTCAAATGATGACGGCTTCTGCTTTTTTGGCAAAAAATCCAAATCCGACCGAAGAGGAAATAAAAGATGCAATGAACGGTAACATTTGTAGATGTGCCGCATATAACCGTATCAAGAAAGCGGTTGGTGTTGCTGCCGAAAAAATGGCCTAAAAATTCTATTATGCTTTTGAATTGAACAAAAGCCGCAATTCTATAACAAACTGCTCATGTCACAATCATCCATACAATTTAGTCGAAGAAATTTTTTAAGAACGTCGTCGTTGGCGAGTGGTGGCCTTTTAATAGGTTTCAACCTTTTTACAGCCTGTAAGTCAGAATGTAAAACCTCCAGTGGATTTGGCGGATTTAAATTACAATGATTTTAACGCCTTTATAAAAATAGCCAAAAACGGTGCGGTAACTATTTTTTCGCCCAACCCGGAAATTGGACAAGGTGTAAAAACTTCAATGCCTATGATCATAGCCGAGGAACTAGATGTTTCTTGGGATAAGGTATATGTGCAACAAGGGGCCTTGGATACAAAGAACTATACAAGACAAATTGCAGGCGGTAGCCAGTCTATTCGTTTTGGATGGGATGCTTTGCGTCAAACAGGGGCTACGGCCAAGCAAATGTTGCTGAATGCCGCTGCGGCACGTTGGAATGTAGATGCATCGGAACTGTCGGTAAGCGAAGGAATAATTACAAATAAAGCAGGCGAGACCTTAAGTTACGGTGATGTTGTAGATGAAGCCGCTGTTTTGGAAGTACCTGAAAACGTTACTCTAAAAGAACCTAAGGATTATAAGATCATAGGTACGGATAGGCGTAATGTAGATATTGATAAAATTGTTACGGGTCAACCATTATTTGGTATTGATTATAAGGAAGAAGGAATGCTTTATGCTTCCGTTCTTAGACCTCCTGCTTTTGGGCAAGAATTAGTCTCTTTTGATGCTACAGAGGCTAAAGCGCTTCCGGGAGTTGTAGATGTTATTCAGATTGGAGACAAAGCAAAAGCTTTATTAGGTGGGGAAAAAGTAAACTGGACTGCCCAACTTAGTGGGTCAGGTAAAGTTGTGGTTTTGGCAAAAACTACCTGGGATGCTTTTAAAGGTAAAAAAGCGATTAAAGCTACTTGGAAAGAGGCTACTCCTTTGGAGAGCAATGAATTTCATGATGAAAAATTAAATGCCCTTTTAGATGGTAAGGAATTTGTTACCATGCGTAAGGATGGAGATGTTCATAAGGCATTTGCACAAGCGGATAAAGTTTTGGAACGCACTTATGAATCGCCTTTCTTGCCTCATAACTGTATGGAGCCCATGAACTTTTTTGCCAACGTAACCGATGAAAAAATTCATTTGGTAGGTCCTGTGCAAACTCCAGAGGACGCGGCCAATACCGTAGCAGAACTTTTAGGACGTGATGTAGAGGACATTCACTTGGAAATGACCCGAATGGGAGGTGGTTTTGGTAGAAGGCTCTATGGCGATTTTGTATACGAAGCTGCAGAAATTAGTAATGCCGTAAGAAAACCAATTAAAATGGTTTCTTCACGAGAAGATGATATGTCTACCGGTGTTTACAGACCGGCCATTAAATATAGGATTAAAGCCGCTATTAAAGATGGGCAATTAACCGGTTATCAATTGAAAGAAGCGGCCATTAATGTGAACATGTATGGTCTAATTCCTAATTTCTTTCCAGCAGGTGCCGTAGAGAACTATCAGGTAGATGTAGCCAATTATAAAAGTAATATTACCACTGGGGCATGGCGTGCACCATATACAAACTTCCTAGCATATGCGGAGCAAAGTTTCTTTGATGAACTTGCCGAAGAAATGGAAGTTGATAAAATTAAGATGCGTTTAGACCTTTTGGAAAAGGTAAAAGGTACGGAAGATGAACGAATTCAATATTCGCCGGAGCGCATGCAAAATATTATAAAAATGGCCGTTGATAAATCCGGTTGGGGAAAACAGCCTAAAGGAACTTACCAAGGGTTTGTGGCATACTATTGCCATAATACGCACGTTGCGGAAGTTGCCGATGTTCAGATTGAAAATGGTCTACCGGTAGTTAAAAAGGTAACCTGTGTTGTAGATTGCGGAATTGTAATCAACCCAATGGGCGCGTTAAACCAAATTGAAGGTGGTATTGTTGACGGTATAGGACATAGTATGTACGGCAGTTTTGGATTTGAAAATGGACAGCCTACGGCCAACAACTACGATAAATACCGTTTGGGACGTATGAAAGAAGCCGCTGTGGTAGAAACACATTTGGTGCAAAATGAACTTTCTCCAACAGGATTGGGAGAGCCAACGCTGCCGCCAGCAGGTGGGGCCGTAGCTAATGCGCTAAAAGCTGCAACGGGCAAAAGGGTATACAAGCAACCTTTTATCCAAGACGCAGAATTGTGGAAGGTAAAAGAAGAAGAGATATTGGGCTAGAAAATAGACCATGATAAAATCATTTTCTTTAATCCGATTACGGTTTATATGACGCATGAACTAAAAAACATAGTTAGGGCTTATAAAGCCGCTAAAAAAAAGAAGCAAAAGACCGTCCTCGCGACGGTCGTTGCTTTGGAGGGCTCTTCGTACCGTAGGCCTGGGGTGCGTATGCTCATTCGAGAAGACGGAAAAAGAGTTGGGGCCGTAAGTGGTGGTTGTGTAGAAAAAGAAATTGTTAGGCAGGCAGAAACAGTTTTTAAGGACGATGTGCCAAAAATGATGATTTATGATGGGCGCTATCGCTTGGGTTGCGAAGGTATATTGTATATTTTAATAGAACCGTTTGTTCCTGAGGTTGATTTTCTCAATGCTTTTGATTTCATTTTAGAAAGTAGAAAACAGTTTAAAATAATTTCGTCCTATACAAAGGAAGAAGGAAGTTATGCGGACCTGAGTTCTTTTTTGGTGTTTAACGGAGAAAAAATTGGATTTAGGGCTACTGCGCTTTTGAACGGTGATAGAATGGTATTTGAACAAGATATGAAGCCTTGTTTCAAATTGGTTATTATTGGTGCCGAACACGATGCGGTTCAACTATGTTCCTATGCTTCGCTAACGGGTTGGGAAGTAACGGTTGTAGCTTCGGCGGCAGAGGAAAAAAGTATAACGGACTTTCCCGGAGCCAACATATTTATAACCGAAGAGCCTGAAACTTTATCCGTTCCTGATATAGATAAACAAACGGCAATTATCTTAATGACACATAGTTACGTTCGTGACTTAAAGTATTTGTTAGCTATTAAAGAATTAGCTCCTGTGTACTTGGGCTTATTGGGTCCCGCAAAGCGAAGGGAGAAGTTATTGAATGAATTCATGGATTATTGCCCTGAAGTTTCGGACACATTTTTTGATATGATTCATGGTCCAGCCGGTTTGGATATTGGAGCGGAAACCGCTCAGGAAATCGCATTGGCAATTTTATCGGAAATACTTTCAGTTACAAGAAATAAGGAGCCTATTATGCTCAAGAACAAATTGGGAAGTATACATACTTAATGAAGAAGACCCCTGACCACATTGCTATTCTAATTTTGGCCGCAGGAGCTTCTTCGCGAATGGGTAGGCCAAAACAATTGTTGCCTTGGGAAAACACGTCGTTATTGGAACACGCGATCCGGACAGCAAAAGCCTCAAATGGTACGGAAGTGATGACGGTTTTAGGAGCTAATGCCCGCATGATACAATCTCATCTAGAAGAAGGGGAGCGTTGTGTAGAAAATCCCTTGTGGCAATCCGGTTTGGGCAGTTCCATTGCTTGTGGTGTAAGAGATTTGCTGCAATCGGGAAACACTATTTCGGGAGTACTCATAATGTTGGCGGATCAACCTTTAATCAATTTTAAGTATTTAAACTTGTTGATTGAGGCATCGTCCGATAACCAAAATAGAATAATCGCTACGGCTTATAAGAATAGGGCGGGAGTACCAGCTCTTTTCCCCAGAAGCTATTTTGACGAGCTTTTAAAGCTGGATAAGGATTTTGGGGCAAAACAGCTGCTGGAACGGGAAAAAATTATAACAATTTCCGCAGGTGACTGTATAGTGGATATTGACACGGCAGAAGATTATGAACAACTAAAACAGAGGAATGAACCTGAAACTTAATATTGCGTTTTTAGTATTGGTCAGTGGTGGCCTAGCGGCTCAAGAAATGAGATTTGAGGAATACAACCCAAAGTCTACGTTGGTTGTTCCCAGTCATGAGATAAAGCGGGCCAAGTATCCCTTTATTGATATTCATAGTCACCAGAGAAATATGAGTGCACAAAGTCTTAAAAACTTGGTTGCCGATATGGATGCCCTAAACGAAGGAGTCATGGTGAACCTAAGTGGCGGTTCCGGTAATGAACTTGCAAAAAGTGTAGAAAATATTGCGGAGAAGTACCCCAATAGGTTTGTTGTTTTTGCTAATGTAGATTTTGATGGCGCCGGAAAACCTGGTTGGACAGAAAGAACGGTGGCACAATTGGAAGCTGATATTGAAAAAGGTGCCAGAGGTTTAAAAGTTTTTAAAAGTTTGGGCCTTCGGAATCTAGATAGTGATGGAAAACGCCTAGCCGTAGACGATGCCCGTTTAGACCCTATTTGGGCAAAATGTGGGGAACTAGGAGTGCCGGTGTTGATTCATTCCGCAGATCCAAAATCATTTTGGGATGATATGAATTCTGATAATGAACGTTGGTTGGAGCTGAAAACACACTCACGCCGTAAGCGTTCCGATACAGACCCAGCGCCGTGGCAACAGATAATTGATGAACAGCACCGTATGTTCAAAAAACATCCCAAAACAAAATTTATAAACGCCCATATGGGTTGGTATGCCAACGATTTACAGCAATTAGGAAAGTTTTTAGACGAAATTCCCAATATGTACGTAGGTATAGCGGCCGTCATTGCAGAGTTAGGGCGTCAGCCGCAAAATGCGCGAGCGTTTTTCATCAAGTATCAAGACCGCATTTTATTCGGAAAGGATAGCTGGAAACCGGAAGAATTTCCAACCTATTTTAGGGTCTTGGAAACAAATGATGAATACTTTCCTTATTATAAAAAGTATCACGCGTTTTGGGCAATGTACGGTTTAAACTTACCGGATGAAGTTCTTAAGAAAGTCTATTATAAGAATGCGCTTAGTTTGGTCCCTGGATTAGATAAAAGCTTGTTTCCGGTTGACTAATCGGCTTTACAATATCCGTAGAAAATCTTAACGCTTATTTTTTGCGAATACGTTAAAATCGAACGAAATTAAAGCCCTAAACCCTAAACCCTAAACCCATGTGCTCAAAGACCCACTGCTTTATAATTCCGCCTTATTTACTTGAAAAATTGGCAAAACACGGTAATACCAGTTGTAAAAGAGCTTTAAACGATTCGGCTAGAATTGTTGATCGCAGACGAAGCAGTCTAAACAATCTTTTGTTACGGAACGAAGCAGAAGGTAATGGAGAGCGTTTTATCTATGATTCTAAAAATCAGTTCGAGCAAAGGTTGGAGTTGGTGCGAAAAGAGGGGCAAGATGATGTAGAGGATGAAAGTGTGAATAAGGCTTATGAGACCTCGGGTTTTGTACGTGATTATTTTAGAGAGACTTTTGGTCTTAATTCCATTGATGGAAACGGTTTGGATATTATTTCTAATGTGCATTATGGCGAAGCATATAATAACGCCTACTGGGATGGCGATGAAATGACGTATGGTGACGGTGACGGTAAAGAATTCACTGATTTTGCCAGTGCCATAGATGTTGTAGCCCATGAGTTGGTACATGGCGTAACCCAGTTTTTCGCCAACTTGGAATATCAAAGTCAACCTGGGGCGCTCAACGAACATTTTTCGGATGTTTTTGGTACGGTCATCAAGCAAAAGTATCTAAAACAGGATATTTCCGAAGCGGATTGGCTTATTGGAGATAGTGTGGTAACGGAGGCATTTCCCGGGGTGGCCATTCGTTCTATGAAAGCTCCCGGTACGGCCAATGATTTTGATACACAGCCGGACCACATGGACAATTATTACAACGGAGCAGGGGATAACCAAGGGGTGCACATCAATTCAGGTATACCCAATAAAGCTTTTTATCTCTGTTGTTTGGAAATTGGCATTGATGATTGTGCATTAATTTGGTTCGAAACATTAAAATCACTCTGGCGTACGGCAGATTTTAATGATATGGTAGAAACATTGGTAAGTACCGCACAGCACCTGGTGTCGGAAAATAGAGTTGCTGAAGCCGCTGTTGAGGCAGTAAGTACGAGTTTTTCGCAAGTAGGTCTAACCCCAATTGTTGTCTAATGAAATATCATATAAACATAGAAGGCGGATTTACGGGAATTCCCAAACAGTTTGAAGGTGAAATAGACTTGGATAAATCCAAGGAAGAAGAAATGCTGAATGCCCTTGCGGAAAAGCAAGAAAAAAATAGTCAAATACGGGACGGTTTTACGTATACCGTAAAGCTTATGGATAATAACGGAGTGTATGAATCTCAGTTTGATGAGTCCAATCTTCCGAGTACCATCCGCACTTTTATTACGGATATTCAAAAAGGAAACAACTGAACTGCAGGTTCATTAAAATATAAAATGACAAAACCTAAACTGCTTATTTTTGACATAAACGAGACACTTTTAAACATGAAGCCCTTGGAGGAAGCTATAAACACGGCTTTGGCTTCTCAGCATGCTTTTTCATTATGGTTCAGGACCCTGTTGCATTATTCCTTGGTGGAGACCCTAACTGGCAATTATGAAGATTTTAGTGCTGTGGGAAAAGCTACGTTACAAATGACTATGAAAAAGTTCGGTAAAAACCTTTCAGATGCTCAAGTAGATAGCATTTTGGGGAATATAAAAAAATTGCCGGCGCATGGTGATGTAAAAGAAGGTCTAAAACTCTTAAAGGAAGCAAATATAAAGTTGGTAGCGTTTTCTAATGGAAATGAAAAGGTTTTGAACGAGCAATTGGAGTTTTCTGGTTTAACATCCTATTTTGATGCTATTATATCCGTAGATGTTGTTGCGCGTTATAAACCTGAAGGCTCATCATATAATTCAGTTCTGGCAAAGATGAGTGAATCGGCAGAGAACACTATGATGGTGGCAGCCCACGGATGGGATATTTTGGGAGCTAAACGGGCCGGTTTACGAACAGCTTTTGTTGCACGAGAAAATCACGCCATTTATCCGTTAAAGGGTACGCCTGAGATAGAGGGCAAAACTATTCTAGAGATTGCCCGTGTAATTACAAAAAATTAAAGCTTTGCTAGACTTTCTTTTTCGTCTAGATTGCCATAATCTTGAAAAATACCACAAGAATATTCCTTCTTGATCAATGATTTTTCTTCTTGTTTTTTCTTTCTGGCCAAAACTTCTATTTGAGGAGATAAGTAACCCATGTTTTCTATTTTTTAAGGTATCGTTAAAACGTCTTCAGTTTAAAATTGTTGTCTTTCTTTTCGATTTTTAGTCGAATTACAAGTCAAATGTAAATCGGTATTTTAAAAGGGGATATCATTTTACAAAAACTTTGTGATTTGATAATTGAACCCTTGAAAATGAACAGTATAAAGGTATGTAACGATTTGTGTGATATCGCATAGAATACTGATTCAAAAACACAAGAATGGCTTAAAAAAAGAAGTGATTTAAGAATATTGTTGAAGAATCTATAAAACTACAAGTTGCTTTTCTATGTAACTTTTAACGAGCATTAAATTCATTTTTAGAACCAATGCTGCCGAAGGAATATTGTCATCTTCAATGGCGGAGATTATGGCATCATGTTGATCGTTGGAGTTGTAATGAAAAGAATCATTGGACATAAAAGCTCTCTCATAGAAAAACACACGGGTTTTGAGGTCTTTTAGAATCTGTTGAAAAACGGGATTTTTGTAATTGGAAGTTAGTAACCGGTGAAACTCCATATACGCATTAACACGTTCCAGTGCATCTACCGCATTGGCAATGGCGTCTCTTTGTTTTTTGAGTTTATTAATGGCACTTTCGTTAAACGTAGATTCCTCCAGGGCAAGAACTTCTAAATGGGCCACAAGCTCATATAGGTTTTTGGCCTCTTCCGGATTTACGGCGGCAATTACAAAACCACGGTTGGGAATGGCCCGCACAATATGGGACTGCTGTAACTGAGTTAGTGCTTCACGAATAGGGGTAACGCTCACGTTTAACTTACGGGATAAGGCGGCAAGGTTAATACCTTGTCCGGGTTGTAAATCTCCCTTTTGCATTTGTCGTAAAAGGTGTTCCCGTACTTTATCGCGTAATATGATACTCATTCCCATATCGTAAATATAGTTATCGTATACGATTTTACAATGTTTTTTTAAGTGAACTGATTTCAGGTTTGTTGTTCATTGAACTTGGAATAGTGTATTTGGTCTTAAAATGCCCCTGAACTATAATAAAATACAGGAATACCCGTTCTGAGAGCAAAACCTATAAATTTGATTATGAGCTATTTGTTTAAAAATGTTAGACCTTATGCACTAGTGGTAGCCACTAGTCTTTTGGCGTTCAGTTGTAGTGATGATGCCAACGAAATTCTAGATAACGAGCAAGATCAGAAAATTGATCAGACCGAAATTAAGACCGTTCTTGAAACGGATGAAATGTCCAGTTCGGCTGATATGATCGTTCAGGACTTATTCAGTAATAGAGAGTCCGGTAAATCTGCCAAGGATGCTTCATGCTATGAAGCGGAATATTCCGATACAGGTTTTACGGTAAGTTTTGACAATTGTTCCGTAGAGGGCAATGACGAAGTCTTAAACGGTTCATTAAGTGTGTTATATGGTTCGGATAACGATTCATACGCCTATTCCGTAACGTATAATGATTTGATGGTGGGCGGAATTGGTTTAGATGGAACCAGGGCCTTTGCCATAAGCCAAGGAGAAGATGATTCTCTTGTTTTTGATGTAACTGTTGATATGACGTTAACGCTTGAGGACGATAAAAAGATTTACGAAAAAGGAACCAAATCTTTTGCTTTTGTTTTTGGTGAAGAAAAGAACATGCTTACTATTGATGGTGATTGGATTCTAAAATCAGACAAAGACACCTATACTATTGGTATTACCTCAGATTTAGAAGCTGAATTTACGTGCGATTATATAGGAAAGGGTACTATGGATTTAGATAAAAATGGTTTAGCTGTTTCTGTTGATTTTGGAGATGGCACTTGTGATGATACCGCTACACTTATATACCCGGACAGTACAGTTGAAACTATTTCTTTAAAATAGGATTAACACGAACAATGAGTCGTCCTAAAATAGGTTGACAGTTTTTAAATAATAAATATCAAACCAGAGAAGCTAGCTTCTCTGGTTTTTTTTTGTGTATAAAGTTAGGTGTTTTCATATTAAGGCTCAAGTGTGGTCTTTTGCCGTTATAGGTTCTTATCGATTCGGCTATGAGCTTTTTCAATTCTTTTCCATTGTTACATTTATAGATTAGGAATTCACCTTTCAATATGCCGTTTATCCGTTCCGCCAAGGCATTTTGGTAGCAATCATACCCATCCGTCATCGATGGGGCCATGCTATTTCTTCTCAGTTCTTTTTGGTATATGGCCGAGCAATACTGCAATCCCCTATCGGAATGATGGATCAGGTCTTTGCTCGTCGATCTATTGCCGTTCGCCATTTTTACCGCCTTTACCACATTCTCCGCACTCATATCGTCACTAAGGTGGTACCCCATTATTTTTCTACTATAGGCATCGGTCACCAAGGACAGGTAATGTGTCCGCTCCCTGCTTTTAATGTACGTAATATCACTGACAAAGAACTCCTCCGGTCCGCAAACTTCGGTTCCCTTCATCAGATTGGGATGTTTTCTAAGCCAATGCTTGGAGTTCGTTGTCCTGGTGTAATTCTTCCTTGGCCTTATCAACATCGATTCCGAGCGTAAATATCCGAACAGGGCATCTCTTCCTATCTTTAAATTGTGCATTGCGAACTCGTCCTTTAAAAGGAAATACAATTTTCGTGTACCGAGCCTGGGCATATCCTTGCGGACACCTTCGACCAGGTTCTTTACCTTTAAAAAATCTTGTTCTCTTTTAATGGTACGTTTTTCTCCTTGGTAGACGGCCTGTCTACTTATCCCAAACAATCGACAACAACGGGATAGACTTAATCGTTGTTCTTGTCGGATGCGCTGGATTGATTGGGTGAATGCTTTTTTCTGATAGCGGTACCATACTGCTTATCGGCGATATCGATCATGGTATTGAGAATTTTGTTCCGTAATCTTTCATCGGAAAGCTCTCTCTCCAAGCGTTTGATCTTCTGTGCAGGTGTTTCTTTTGATTTTGGCATTTGACGGCGTATTGGTTTGCTCCAATCCAATGTACCATGTTTTCTCAACCAAACCAAAACCGTGCTCCTGCCTTGAATACCATAAGCCTTTTGTGCCTGCTTATAGGTCATCTCGCCTTTTTCGACCTGCTGGACAACACTGAGTTTAAAGCCCAGATTGTAATCGCGTTGAGTACGCTTTGTTACCGTAATACTTGAATGTTTCATAAATAAGTCAATTTTATGTCAACTTATTTCAGGACGGGACACAATAAAACAAAAAGCCCTTATCCGTTCGGATAAGGGCTTTTTTGATTTTTAATCGCTAAGTATCTATAGGGTTTTTAAATATTCAATTAAAGCGGTGCGCTGTGTATCGCTAAGGTCATCTCCAAAAGTATGCCCACCATTACCGTAGCCTTTTATGGTGGTATCATAGGTTTCTTTGTCCACTTTAGAAGTTTCTTCTGTGTAGTTCCATCCTAGGTTCTCTTTGTCATAATCGGTACTGCTGTAGCTTCGGCTCCAATATTTAGGACGTTCAGAGCTGTTCAAAACTTCGGCAATAGTTGCTACAGAACCGTTGTGGAAGTAAGGCGCGGTTGCCCAAACGCCATCTAAGGGAGGAGCAATATATCCGCCTTCAGCGTTAAATTCCAATCCATTGGCGCCTGTACCGAACCATCCCGTATTGAACCAATCCAGAAAATAATCGTTTAATTCCGATGGTTCCGTGTAAAGTTTTGATAATTCAGGGTCGGTTCCTATTGTGGAAAGGGCAACCAAAAGGTTGGGATACGTTTCGTTATCGCCATAAGAACCATGGCATTTTACACAATTCTCTTCAAAAACCGGTTTCCCTTCTGCGGCTAGGTTAGCATCAATTTCAAAAGGATAGTCGGGAGCTTCAATGCTGTAAATGTAAGCTAGAACATCAGGCATTTTTGGGTCTAGTTCCTCCGCTTTGGCTTTGTCGTCCAACGTAAGCAGGCTAGAACCAATAAATGATTTACAAAAATCTTTACGTCCTATTGCGTGGTAGAACATAGCATTTTTCTTTTTCAACAACCACCAAGCCGGAACATCCGTAGGAATGACCTCGTCCGGCACACCAACATTGGGTTCGTCTGTCCACTCCAAAGTATTTTTATCTCTGTACGCTGCTAAAACACGGGTAATCTTATCGGCGGGATTGGCTCCCCTGGTTTCGGTGAGTGTCTTGGGACCAATTGCTTCTATACTTTTTCTGAATTGATCAAAAGCCTCCCATTCATCACTATCTTTTCCACCGTACAAAAATGAAATACCTGTACTTACTAAATCCATATTCACGGCCCTATTGATAGTAAAATCCGCCGCATGGCTACCTAATCCTAGCACAAATTCATTATTTATAAAACCGGCATGGCAAGACATACAATTGGGAGATACTATCCTAACGCCGTTGGCCGCATCTACGGCCGTGTATTCATAGCCAATATTGGCGTTATCTCCACTACGGTTCAAAACATTGCTATTGTCAGCTCCAAAACCCTGTAAAAAAGCTTCGTAAGGTACGCCGGAGCTCATGTAGTTTCCTGAAATTAAAAACTCATAGCCAATTGTGGCATCGCCGGTTCGCTGTGCGGATGCAGGAATAGCATCAACTTCTATTATGGGTTCCGGGTTTGGATCAGGAGTTGGATTAGGGTTTTCTTGATCGGGTAAGGGTTCATATTCATTGCTGTCACTAGAACAGGCATACCCGGTTATCAATAGAACCATTAGGACAAGGATGTTGATAGGTCTTTTCAAAATATAAAGTTTTATTCGCTTGAAACAGAAGGATATAATGCTGTTGAAAGATACTAATATATGCCGTTAATGTATGTTTTAACTCGTGAAGGACAAAAATAATAGATAAACCGAAAACTAGGAGGCGTAGAACCGACCTAGGTAATAATTTGCAATTTAATTTTCGGAATTCCCTCTTGCTATCGCTCCACAGCCATGATTTGTTATTGGGTAAATGAAAAGAAACATAAAAGCAGAATTCTTTCTTGTGTGAAAATTATCTGCAAGTATTTGTTAATGAGTTGACTAAATCCACTTTTTTGAAGTAATTCGGATGGTTTGTATCCTCTAATTTCTTAACATGAGAATCAGAATAAAATAAAAATAAATCCGTACCTTATCAACCTAATTTTAAAACAAGAAAAATACCGAATGGCTAAATCGCAGCAAACTTACAACAAGACTGAAAAAGAGAAAAAACGTCTAAAGAGACGAGAGGAAAAACAGAAGAAAAAAGACGCACGTAAAGCTGCTGCAAAAGAAGGTGGAGAAGGAATCCCTTTCGCCTATGTTGACCATAACGGTAACCTTGTAGATACCCCGCCAGATCCATCCCAGAAAGTTCAGGTAGATGCCGAAGACATTGTTTTGGGTATTCCTAAAAAAGAAGAAGGAGATGAAGAAGAGTTTGACCCAGTACGTAACGGTAAGGTGTCGTATTTTGACTTCTCAAAAGGGTTCGGTTTTATCATTGATTCCGAAAATCAAGAAAAGTATTTTGTTCACGTAAGCGGTCTTATTGATGAAATCAATGAGAACGATAAAGTATCTTATGAACTTGAAAAAGGGATGAAAGGTATGAACGCGGTACGAGTAAAGAAAATATAACTTTTTTCTCCTTCCTGGTTGTCGTAACGTATCCTAATTAAGCAAAACCCTTAGGGGTTTGTTTTCTATAACTATGAAAAAGTTCCTAACTCTTTTTTTAGTAGTACTTACTACCTTCTGGTCTTGTACCCCTACGGCAAAAAGCCTGTTTAATGGTAAAGACTTGAGCGGTTGGCATATAGATGTGCCTGCAATGGACAGTACGGATGCAAGAAACCCTTTTATTGTAAGAGATGGCATGTTGGTAAGCTTAGGCACGCCGGCAGGCCATATCATCACGGATAAAACTTACGAAGATTTTAGATTGGATGTTGAATACCGTTTTGCCGGGGAACCCGGTAATTGCGGAGTTCTTGTGTTTGCCTCTACGCCACGCTCACTTTACAAAATGTTTCCTAAATCTATAGAAGTGCAGATGATGCATGAAAATGCGGGTGATTTTTGGTGTATTGTTGAAGATATTACGGTAGACGATATGCTGGAACGCCGTGGGCCCAAAGCGGAATGGGGCATTACAGAAGGCAAAAAACGTAGAATCCTTAACCTTACCGATGGTTCTGAAAAACCGGTAGGTGAGTGGAACCGTATGACCATAGAGTGCCTGAAAAATGAAATAAAAGTTTGGGTGAACGGAGATTTGGTCAACCATGGTTACAACGCTACGGCCCAAACAGGGCAGATTGCATTGCAGGCTGAGGGTTCCGAAGTAGAGTTCCGTAAAGTAGAACTACTACCTATTTCTCAATTAACGGAGTAACTTTTAGGTTACTCAATCTTCCAAATTCAATACAACGGGCAAATCGGGAAAGTCTACCACATCGGAAGGATTCATTCCTTTAAGTGTGACGGCTCCTATACGCACCCGAACCAAGCGCAAGGTAGGAAACCCCACTAGGGCCGTCATTTTCCGTACTTGTCTAAACTTACCTTCCGTTAAGGTTACGGAAAGCCATGAATTAGGTCTATGGGTACCCACGCGGAGCAAATGGTGCGGTTCCGGAAAATCCGGTTCTTCGGTAATCAGTTTAGCTTGGCAGGGCTTGGTCAAATACTTTTTGCCTTCAATGCCTATTTCTACTCCTTTTTGTAATTTTTCAATGGCTTCGGGGGTAATGAGGCCATCCAATTGGGCGTAATATTCCTTTTCTATTCCGGAGCGGTTAACTGTATCGCTTAGTTTTCCATCGGTAGTCATTAGAAGGAGTCCCTCGGATTTTAGATCCAATCGGCCTATGGCCATAACCGCATCTTCAAAAGGGTATAGTTCGCTTATAAAACGTTTAGATCGTTTTTCCTTTTTATTGTTGGAATCCATTTGGCTGATATAACCAAAGGGCTTGTACATTTTAAAATGTTGGTGGGCCATTCAAAAAAAATTATGGCGTAAAGGTAATGAAGACTTAGGGTTAAAACCTAGGCCGGTTGTGCTTCTGGGTTAAAAATGAATTATTCTGCATCAAGCTGCAGAACCCTTGCTACTTACCTTTGTAATAACTAAAAAAATGATGAAATGGAAAATGTATTAGTAGCGGGTGCCAATGGTACCACAGGAAAAAAAATAGTAACACTTTTAAACCAATCCCAATATTTCACTCCAATTGCCATGGTTCGTAAAGAATCCCAAAAGGAGCAATTTGAGAAAGAGAACATTACTACGGTTATGGGCGATTTGGAAGAAGATATATCGCATACGGTAAAGAATATAGATAAGGTAATCTTTGCGGCCGGTTCTGGCGGAAAGAAGGTCAAGGAAGTAGATCAAGAAGGTGCCAAGAGAATGGTAGACGCGGCAAAATCCGGTAATCTAAAGAAATTTGTTATGCTAAGCTCTATGGGCGCGGACAATCCGGAACAGGCAAGTGACCTTCAGGAATATTTAAAAGCAAAACATAATGCAGATGTCTATTTAAAGGACAGTAATCTTACGTACGCCATTGTGCGCCCCGGTTCATTAACGAATGATAAGGGCACGGGAAAGATAAAAGCGGCCTCTAGTTTGGAGAAATCAGGTTCTATTAGTAGGGCCGATGTTGCCCAAACCTTGGTTCGCGCATTGCATGATGATGCCGTTAAAAATACCACTTTCGAGATTTTAGCAGGAGATACTTTAATAGGTGAGGCCATAGATTCGGTTTCATAAATTGTAGATATTTTCGTTCGTACCAAAAGATTGTAATATCTTAGGGTTTGCTTTTAGGCAGACCCTTTTTTTTGTCCAATTTAGAAATTACAGTTAGGAAGTATGCGCAGAAGAGATTTTATAAAACAGAGTAGTATGGCTTCGGCTGCAACCTTACTTCCGGTTACCGGTATTTCTTTAGGAAATTCATCAAAATATAAAATGGGATTGCAGTTGTTCACTATTCGCGATGCCATGAAAGCGGACCCACTGGGCAGTCTTAAAAAGGCCCGGGACATGGGTTATGAAGATTTGGAAATCTATGGGTTTGACCCCGAGACCATTGGTTATTATGGCTATGAGGCAAAGGAATTCAAACTTATTTTAGACGATTTAAACCTTACCACCACCAGTGGGCACTATGATTTTTCGTCCTATTTCAATAAGCCAAAAGATGAACTTAGGCGCTATTTGGATGCCTGTATCCAAGGGGCGTATATCTTGAACAAACCTTATATTACTTGGCCTTGGCTGGCACCTGAATTTAGAACCATTGAAAATTTTAAGGTGCTGAGCGAAAAACTAAATTGGATGGCCGAGCAGGTAAATTCCGCGGGACTCAGCTTTGCCTATCACAACCATGATTTTGAGTTTACGGACCACAATGGGCAAACCGGTTATGATATCATCTTAAAAGAAACCAATCCGCAATTGGTAAAACTGCAGATGGATATGTATTGGGTAATGCATTCCTCTAAAAAGACCCCTCAAGAATGGATTGCAGAGCAGCCCGGACGTTACGTAATGTGGCATATAAAAGATATGGACAAGCTCACTAGAGATTATACGGAGCTGGGCAATGGCTCCATAGATTATGTGGACATGCTTTCTAAAATAGATACGAATGCCCTAGAATATTACTATATAGAACAAGGAAGTAATTTTGCAAAAGACTCCATGACCAGTATAGCGGACAGTGCAAAATTCTTCAAGAAAAACTTAAAACAATACCTCTAATAACACAAAAACAAACACATGAAAAACTATTCCCTTAAAGCAGTTTTGCTTGCCGCTGCGCTTGTAGGTTTTACGGCCTGTAACGAGAAAAAACAAAAGGCCCAAGAAAAAGAGCCCATGGTAACCTATGATGAACCGGAATCCAAATTGCCCATAGATCGTCTGAAACTGCCGGACGGGTTTAAGATTGAGGTGTATGCAGATAGTGTTGATGGCGCGCGCTCCATGGCTATGGGAGATGACGGTACTTTGTTCGTAGGCACCAGAAACGAGAAGAAAATATATGCCATTCAGGACCGTGATAGGGATTTTAAGGCAGATAGGGTAATTGAGTTGGATACCACTTTGGAATCCCCTAACGGAATTGCCTATAGAAACGGATCGCTTTATGTGGCAGATGTAAGTACTTTGTACCGCTACGATAATATTGAAGCTAATCTGGACAGTGTTCCCGAACGCAAAGTTATTTATGATGATTATCCGGAAGCGTTTCACCATGGATGGAAATACATTGCTTTTGGTCCTGACGATAAATTGTATGTACCGGTAGGAGCACCTTGTAATATTTGTGATTCTACCGTAGTGGACAAACGTTTTGCCTCTATTACCCGTATGGATCCTGACGGAAGCAACCGTGAGATCTATGTGCATGGTGTACGGAATACGGTTGGGTTTACCTGGCACCCGGAAACCAAGGAAATGTACTTTACGGATAACGGTAGGGATATGATGGGCGATGATATTCCCCCATGTGAGTTGAACCGTGTTACGGAAGCCGGCCAGCATTTTGGATATCCGTTTTGTCATGGCGGAACCATTAAAGACCCTGAATTTGGAGACCAACGCCCTTGCTCGGATTTTGTGGCGCCCGTACAGAATTTAGGTGCCCACGTAGCTCCGTTAGGGGTAAAGTTCTATACCGGAGATATGTTTCCTGAGAAGTACAAGCAGTACGCTTTTATAGCGGAACATGGCTCTTGGAACCGTTCCAAAAAATCTGGGTACCGTATTTCTTTGGTAAAGTTTGAAAACAATGAGGCGGTAGCTTATGAAACCTTTTTAGAAGGTTGGCTGGATGAAGAAAGTCAAGAAGCATTTGGTAGACCCGTTGATGTACTGTTCCTAAAAGATGGCTCTTTATTGATTTCCGATGATTTTGGTGATGCGATCTACCGCGTAAGTTATGATGATGGAAGTAGCCAAGTGGCGAGTGTGGAGTAACAAGCAGCTCAACTAATTTGAAATGACTTATTTCACAAAGAGTTTTATATAATAACAATTAGTAAGTCAATAAAAACTTATGAATAACTGGATAACTGACAGTCAGGATGAACAGTGTATTGAGGATTTATTTCGAGATGCAGACCAAATTCATATTCCTATATTCCAGAGAGAGTATGTTTGGAAACAGAAAGAATTTGATTTTTTAATTCATGATATCCAATTAATCAAAGATTCCGTTGAGAATTCTCAATTTTTGGGAGCTGTAGTGGCTTATGAAAGACCAAGAGATTCATCAATTGTTGGTAGACTTAGAACTTTAGATATTGTAGATGGACAGCAACGACTGTTGACTTTGTATATATTTATTTTAGCGATTGCCGAGAGAATTCACTTTTATGATAAGCAGGCAGCATCCGAAATAATTCAAGAATTTCTTTTGCTGCCACAGAGAAGAGGCCTGACATATAACACTAGAATAATACCTTCATTTAAAGATAGAAGTCAATTTAGGGCGATATGGGATAGGATAAATACTCCTGAAAACTTAAAAGAAACGCTAAAAGATAACCCACCGAAACCTCCTTTACCTTCAGGAAACACTAGGGGTAGTCTCACTAAACAATATGAGAGAATAATACTTTGGTTAAAAAAAATGGCTCCGTCTGAACCTCAGCCTGTTCTAGATTTCCTTCAGGAAACTTTGACCATTATAACTAGAGACTTAACATTTGTTCATCTTAAATTAACTGATGCTGTGGTAGCTACCAAGATTTTTGAACGGTTAAATTTTAGAGGAGTAAAAGTTGGTATAGTTGATCTTGTAAGAAATGAAATTTTTTCAAGAATTAGTCAAAATCCAGAGAAATCATTTAATACATATGAAACAGAATGGCGGCCATTTGAGGCACATTTTGAAGATAGAGAAGATGGTTTCTTTTTCCCCTATACCCTTATACACAATTCTTCGGTTAAGAAATCAGAGTTGTTTTCTGAGTTACGGATAATTTGGAAGGATTTAGATCCAACGCAAATTATCAACCATATGAAACCTTATCAGAAAGCATATTTAGACGTAGTGTTAGGTAATCCTTCATACCATTCAGATGCTCTAAATCGTCAAATACAAAATTTAAATGCGATAAGAATTCCTTCCGCGACATATCCATTTGTTATTAAGGTTATACAAGAAGTGGAAGCTAAAACTCTAGATTTAAAAAAAGGAATTAATCTTCTTCAGTTTCTCGAGTCTTTTCTAGTACGAAGAGCAATTTTGGGTTTTGAACCGACTGGTTTACATGCTATATTTAAAGGCGTATGGCATGAGATAAAACTTAATCCAACAGTTCAAGCTTTAAAGATTGAAATCCAAAATCGAACAACTGTTCAGTATCCATCTAATAAGGAAATAGTAAATGCAGTTAAGACTAGGCCTCTTTATAAGTCTCGAATAACTGGGTATTTACTCAGGGAGTTTGACATCTCACTTGAAGGTGATACTCCTAAAGAGAGTTTTACTATTGAGCATGTTATGCCAAACTCATGGCAAGAGAACGATGATTGGTCGAAAGTAATATCAAAAGATAAACATGCAGAGTTAAAGGATACTCTTTCCAATTTGATTCCATTATCTGGGGAGTTGAATAAAACTGTCCAAAGAGATAATTATTCAAAGAAAAGAATTCGATTTAGGAAAGAGTCTATGTTTAAAACTCCTAGGGATTTCGCTGAAAAATGGGAAAATTGGGATGAAAAAAGTATAAATGAGCGCGCAATAATATTATCTGACTGGATAAATAGAAGATGGAAACAATAGAATTTATTGTCTCTATCAACATTACAGCTAGTCAAGCATCTAACTCGTACTAAAAGCAATCAAAATCATCGTCTCTATTTTCAAATACAAACCTTCAACCCATATTAACTCAACCAAAAAATGAAACAAAAAACCACCCATATTCTTGTTCTGATTGCGCTTTTTGTTTCGCTAACGGCCTTTGCAAAAGACTCGGTTTTTTCGGAATATGAGGTAAAAGAGTTTGTGTTTCAGGGGCGTGATGCCAAGGTGGTATTTCCCAAGAAAGCAAATGCTAATGGCTACTGGATTTGGCGTGCCCGTTTTTGGGGTGCTGAACCACAGGTAGATAAAGCCCTTCTGGAAAAAGGGTTTCATGTGGTTTACGTAGATGTGGCGCATTTATTCGGGAATGAACGGGCCGTACAGCTCTGGAACGATTTTTATGCCTATTGCATTTCAGAATATAACTTGAACAAAAAAGTGGTGTTGGAAGGTTTGAGCCGTGGCGGACTCATCATATACAATTGGGCGGCACAAAACACGGATAAGGTTTTTACCATCTATGCCGATGCCCCGGTCTGCGATATTAAAAGTTGGCCAGGAGGTCTGTACAGCGGAGAAGGAAGTCCCAAAGATTGGGAACGTTGCTTGGCGGCCCATGGGCTGGACTCGGTTTCCGTAAAAAGTTTTGAAGGCATTCCCATCCATACAGGTGTAAAGGTGGCAGAAGCCGGTATTCCTGTTCTACACGTATATGGAGCTGTAGATGTGGTGGTTCCTTTTGAGGAAAACACGGCATTGCTCAAAGAAAAATTTGAAGCTGCCGGAGGTACCATAAAGCTTATCCGAAAAGAGGGGGTAGGTCATCATCCGCACAGCTTGGAAGATCCCGCACCTATTGTAGATTTCATACTTGATAGTGTAGATTATACGGAATAGTTAAAACACAAATTTCCATTAAACCATTACGTACGTCATTAGTCCAATTGGAATCAATCCGTTGATTGCAGCATAGGAGCATCATTTGGATTTTTCATTAGGTTGTGATATACAAAAGTCATGGCCGTTTATTAAAAAATAATTATAATTCGCATAAAATATACCCCATGGGAATAGTTGAGACTCTCATAAAAAAAGTACTGGAAAAAGGAACGATTACCTATAAAGAGCAATTATCGGAATCCGTTTATAAAGTTAGGATTAAAGGTGCCCATATTAGGAATGTAAATTTTAAACCAGGCTATTTTGTTCGTTTGGGGGTTGGTATAGGTCAAGAAGATCCGTCCATAAAGGACAAAGTAAGGAGCTATAGCGTTTGGGATATAAATCGCGAAAATGAGACCATAGACCTAGCCATCGCTACCCATAGTGGTGGAATAGGGGCGAATTGGGTCAAAAACTGCCAAACGGATACCACGGTACATTTTAAATGGAAAAAAGGGAATTTTCTGTTGGATGACCAAGCGGATAGTTATCTCATGATCGGAGACTTATCGGCCTTGTCGCACCTTTATATGATCAAACGCAATTTACCCGCAGAGAAACAGATAGAAAGCATTATTTACAGTCAAGATATGACCGAACTCTTTGCGGACGTAGACGGAAAAACACCTTTTAATTTCTACGAAATGGAGCAAAACCCATTTGAAGAAATACAATTAAAGCTGGAAGAATTACTGGCTAAGTTAAAAGGTACAAAGATGGTCTATATTGCTGGGGATAGTAGACTTTGTCTAACCCTGAACCAGTATTTTAGAAAGCAACTTAATTGGAGCACCAAACAAATTAAGACCAAACCTTTTTGGAACCCGGAAAAAAAAGGGCTGGAATAGACTTCTTTTGATGCATAGAAGACAGAGCCATCTTGCTTTGGGTATCACATTTACCACCCATTACCTTCTTTTACCTTTATTCGGGCAAGTGTAAATTACATCTTTGCTTGTCAAAAAAAGCATATCCAAATGAGTGAAATTCCACCGAAAAAGAAAACTTCAAAAATTAGAATCTACGTAGATCTGTTCTTCTTCGCGCTAATGATTTTGGTACTCGTACCGCAGACCACGGGAATTCCAATTCACGAATGGGGTAGCTTTGTAATTATTTTACCGTTCTTTCTGCACCTTATCATCAATTGGAACTGGATAACAACAAACTCAAAAAAGTTTTTTAAGAAAGCGCCTAATAAGACTCGTTTTGACTATTTTCTAAATTGGACGTTGTACCTGTTTATGATTGTGCTAACGGTTTCGGGAATCGCCATATCGGAGTCGGTTTTACCACTTTTTGGAATGCATCCTCAACCAGATAATTTTTGGACTAAAATCCATGACGTGAGTGCTGCGCTCTTCATGCTTATTTTTGGAATTCACATTGCCCTGCACTGGCGCTGGATAGTAGGGGGCTTTAGTAAACTCAAGTTTAAGGCAGATGTACATCACCTGACCTACGTGGGCACTATCCTTGCCAATAGGTCCCGCCAGCTGATGTTTCTGTTGGGTTTGAGTATAATACTGTCTATCTTGATTTATTTTGTAGAATATAGTTCTTGGGCCGAAGGTTTTAGGGAAGGTGTGCAAATCTCTACAGGCGAAGAACCCAAGAAACCAGGAAAAAGTTGGATGCGATACGTGTTGCCTTTTGTTAAGGTAGCCGTTCTTACTGCAGTCCCGGCTCTGATTACCGGAGGTATTGTTCGGATTAAAAAGAAACTAAAGTAAAACTAGGGGGAGTAGTGGCATTAACTACAGTCGTTACAAACCCCGGTAAGTACACAATTTACACTTTGCACATCATAGCCTTGGTCCAGTGCAAAGTTTACGGGAACGGGCAAACATTCTATAGTCTCGCATTGGGTGCACCTAAAATGAAAGTGGTGCAATGGTTTCTCCTTTTCATCGCACTTTATACAAAGGGCAAAATACTGCTTGCCATCATCTGCTACCACCTTATGCAGGACTCCATCATCACAAAAGCGGTTCAATACCCGGTAAATGGTAGCCCGGTCAATGTCCATGTCTATTTTTTGCTCAATGGCATTTTGGCTCATGGCTTTGGTGGTAGAGCTTAAAACAGAAAGTACCGCTTCCTTGGTTGGTGTATTTCGTCTTTTCATGATAAAAGCATTTTAAAATTAAATGCAACTGTGTTGCAATAATACAAAAATCTGCTATATTTGCAAAGTATGCTAATGCGACAAATTCGCATTAAAAAATAATGTTATGACTACAGATACAAATTTTGATGTAATAATAGTAGGTGGAAGTTACGCAGGACTCTCGGCGGCAATGGCTTTGGGACGTTCCTTAAGAAACGTACTTATTCTAGATGGCGGTAAGCCCTGTAACAGGCAAACGCCACATTCCCATAATTTTATAACCCTTGACGGGGAAAAACCAAGTGCTATAACTGAAAAGGCCAAGTCTCAGGTGTTAGCCTATGAGACGGTTACTTTTGTTAATGATATTGCCGTAACGGGAAATACATTGGGTGAAAATTTTCAGATTATA
The DNA here is from genome assembly GCF_044597075.1 of Zobellia russellii. Taxonomy (NCBI): domain Bacteria; kingdom Pseudomonadati; phylum Bacteroidota; class Flavobacteriia; order Flavobacteriales; family Flavobacteriaceae; genus Zobellia; species Zobellia russellii. Next base: position 835,364 of record NZ_CP139000.1, read on the forward strand.
ACACAATCAGAAAAAATATATACAGGAAAGAAAGTAATTTTTGCTACTGGAATTCATGATGAAATGCCCAATATAAAAGGCTTTTCTAGCTGTTGGGGAATCTCGGTTGTTCATTGTCCGTATTGCCACGGATATGAAATCAGGAATAAAAAAACAGGTTTGATGGCCAATGGAGATAGGGCAATGCACTTGGCTTCTTTGGTTCATAATCTTACGGATGACCTCACGGTTTTAACCAATGGACCAGCCGATTTTAATGAGGAACAGCTGTTGAAGCTCCAAAAGAATAACATACGCATTATTGAAAAAGAGATATCCGAGATCGAACATGAAAATGGGTATATTAGAAATGTGATTTTTAAGGATGGAAGTAAAGAAGGTTTTGACGCTACTTATGCGAGTCTACCCTTTACACAACATTCAGATATACCGGCTCAATTAGGTTGTGAGTTGAACGAACAAGGTTATATAGAGGTGGATGCCATGCAAAAAACCACAGTTCCCGGATTGTTTGCGTGTGGGGACAATACTACTCGCTTACGGTCTGTAGCATCGGCCGTTGCAGAAGGTAATAAGGCCGGTGCAATAGTGAATATGGAGCTGGCCCATGAGGAATTTTAAAACAAATACAACCCGTTAAAATGGCTGAATTTTGGGAAGATAATTTTGTGAACAAACAAGAAATGTGGGGCTTAAGGCCTGCAAAATCCGCTTTGTTGGCCAGAGAACTTTTCGTTGGGCAATCCGCCAAAAACATCCTTGTTCCAGGTGTTGGTTATGGCCGAAATGCACAACTTTTTGTAGAGAAAGGTATGCAGGTTACCGGCATTGAAATATCCAAAACCGCTATAGAACTAGCCAAAAAAAATTACGGCAATACTATGAGTTTTCATTGCGGTTCAGTAGGAGATATGCCATTTGACGACGTGAAGTACGACGGAATTTTTTGTTACGCCCTCATCCATTTATTGGATGTTAAGGAACGCGCCAAGCTTCTTCAGGATTGTTATAATCAATTGACGGAAAATGGGACTATGGTGTTTACGGCCATTACAAAGGACGCCCCTAATTTTGGAAAGGGAAAATTAATTGGTCAGGACCGATACGAATTTCACCAAGGCGTACAATTATTTTATTATGATAAGGCATCTGTACAAACGGAGTTTGAAAATTACGGACTCTTTAAAATTACAGAGGTAGAGGAGAGCCAACCTATGTATTTCATAGAATGTAAAAAAACGGCTGTTTAGTCCAACTTTATAAGTAAACTATAAGAGCTTACCGGTTTTTCCGGTAAGCTCTTTTGTTTGATTGGAATATATATATGCCTATGGGACTTCAAAACTCAACTGCTGCGTAATAAATTTCAATTAGTAGCCTGAGATTTATGAGATATTCAACAGTTTATACCCCTTGAAGTTGTGTGACTTCATTTAAAAAAGTGTTGTATTTCTCCAGTTCTAAGGGTACGTTGGCATTTTTCTCCATATCGTGAAAATGATGTGTAGCTAAGCGTTCTAAACCCGCAAAAGCATTCATTTTATGAAAACCGAACATAACCCCATCGTCAACACTTTTTTGCTCAAAAAATTCATTTTCCAAAGTAAAAGCAGCTTTAGGGGCATTCCAACTTGTGGTTAAAATGTATTTTTTTCCATGCATTAAACCTCCGGTTCCGTAATTGATATCCGGATTTTTACTGCTTCGGCCATCACTGGTATAGATACCGTTTTGATGTCCTTCCGTAAATACCACATCAATATATTGCTTAAAACCAAATGGCAATTGAAACCACCAAATAGGCGTGTGGTAAATAATCAAATCTGCCCATTTAAACTTTTCAACTTCTTCCAATGGGTCATAGGAATCACCCACTTGTGTAGTCTGTACGGCGGTATCATCTAACGCCTTAAAATAGGTAACCGTAGTTTCAAACAGGGACTCGTTGAACTTTCCTCCGGAATGCGCAAAAGGATGGCTTCCATTTATAATAAAAATATTTTTCATCTGTCTTTTTTTAAATCCAAGACAAAATTAAGGCCATTACATCTATTGTAAAAATAATACAAATCATACCTTTGTATCAATAAATTTATAGATATGGTGAATTTAGAATGGTACCGAACGTTTAAGGAGATATATGAAAACGGAACTTTAACTAAAGCTTCCGTAGCGTTATATGCCTCGCAGCCTGGGGTAAGCGTCCACCTAAACGCCTTAGAGGCCTATGTGGGTAAAAAGCTATTTGAACGCACCTCAAGAAAAATGATTCCAACGGAAGAGGGCAAGTTTTTGTACGAGTACATCATAGAATCTATTAACAAGCTAGAGATAGCGGAACAACATTTTAAAAAAACTACCCAAGAAAAAAATCCATCGTTACATGTGGGGATGTGTTCCGAAATGTTCCAACACAGTATTGAGCACGAAATTCCCAAATTAGAGTTTGATTTGGTTGCCAAGTTTGGAGCACATACGGATTTGATAAAGGACTTAAACAATGGATTATTGGATTTAGTAATTACACCAAGAAAACAAAGTGATAAAAAATCTCTAGTAGAATACACGGCTTTTTCAAAAGAGCGGATTATTTTAATTGCTGGAATCAAGACAGATACCTCTGCGGTAGAAGCCCATATAAAGTCCCACAATTATAAGGAACTGGAAGAAGAACTTCAGCGGAATACATGGTATAGTGCGTCTAATGAAATGGAGCACTTTAGGCGTTTCTGGTATGAAAACTTTAAAAAGCGCCCTAGTTTTAAACCCAATTATATTCTGCCCAATATTGGCTCTATTATAAGGTGTTTGAGTAACGAAAATGGGTTGGCCCTAGTTCCTGATTTTTTATGCCATGAGGCAATTTCCAATAATGAAATCAAGCGTATTTGGGACGGAAGAGTAAAAACGGAAAACACCTTGTATTTTGCATCCCGAACCGATTTAAAGTATAAGAAAGAGTTGAAAGTGCTCCAAGGTATATTCAGGACAAAAATGAAAAGTGAGGTAGACTAGAGGTGTAAACAAGAGCCGTTTAATTTTTTAGAATTAAAAAAAGCTTACCGGTTTTACCGGTAAGCTTTTTTGGAAAATCGGGGGAACTACAATTAGTTTAAACTAGCTAAAAGTTTTTCGGCTACGAGTTCAGATGAAGCAGGATTCTGACCTGTAATTAGGTTGCCGTCTTGCAATGCGTAAGCTGCCCAATCTTCACCTTTAGAGTAGATACCTCCATTTTCTTTTAATGCATCCTCAACCAAGAACGGAACAACATCCGTAAGCTGAACAGCATCTTCTTCTGTATTTGTGAATCCGGTAACTTTTTTACCTTTTACCAAGAATTCACCGTCATTTCCTTTTACGCTTTTTAGAGCGGCGGGAGCGTGACATACAAAAGCGATAGGTTTTTTCTGCACATTGAATTTTTCTATCAAAGCGATAGAATTGGCGTCATTTGCCAAATCCCATAACGGACCATGGCCACCGGGATAGAAAACCGCATCAAAATCATCGGCATTCATATCTGCCAATACTTTTGTGTTCTTGATTTTTTCCTGTGCTACCGGGTCTTTCTCAAAACGCTCTGTATCTGCAGTACTTGCGCCTGGAGTATTACTGCTCGGGTCAATGGGAGCAGCGCCACCTTTTGGTGTTGCCAAGGTAATATCTGCACCTTTGTCCAATAATGTATAGTATGGATTTGCAAATTCTTCTACCCAAAATCCAGTTTTTTTACCTGTATCTCCCAATTTATCGTGAGAGGTTAAAACGAATAGTATTTTCATCTTTTAAGTTTTTAAAGTTTTATTTATTAATATGCCATTTTTACGATTTTCTCGGCATCCTGTGGGGTTAACGCCTGGCGCTCGCCAAGACCTTTCCAGCCACGATCGGTAAAGCGTTGCGCAATTTTTTCACCTGTACCCTCATACTCGGAAGTATAATCGGATAGTTTGGTGTCAATGCCCAACTCCTTAAAGAAGGCTTCCGTTTTTTCAATAGCGGCATACGCTTTGTCATCTATACTACCTTCGGTAATATTCCAGACACGTTCGCCATATTGAGCCAATTTCTCCTTTTTAGATTCAAAATTGTATTTATAATGACTTGGCGCAACTACCGCCAAAGTTCTGGCATGATCAATTCCGTACATTGCGGTAAGCTCGTGGCCCATCATGTGCACGGCCCAGTCACCCGGAACACCTTGTTGGATAAGTCCGTTTAATGCCATGGTACAGCTCCACATAAAGTTGGATGCCGCCTCATAATCACTAGGGTCTTTAATTACTCTAGGAGCAATCTCAATAAGAGTCTGTAAAATACTTTCTGCAAAACGGTCTTGTAAAAGTCCGCCCGCCGGATACGTCATATATTGCTCAAGAACATGAGTAAAAGCATCAGTGATACCGTTTACTAACTGTCTTTCTGGAATAGAAGTAATTACCTGGGGATCCAATACCGAAAACTGTGGGAATAGGGCAGGACCTCCAAAAGCTAATTTTTCCTGGGTCTCTTTTCTGGAAATTACCGTTCCCGAATTCATCTCTGAACCAGTAGCCGGCAACGTCAAGACCGTTCCAAAAGGCATTCCTTTTTTAATAGGCTCTCTTTTCTTTACAAAGTCCCATGGCTCATCACCTTCATAAACCGCAGCGGCCGATAAAAACTTGGTTCCGTCAATAACCGAACCACCACCAACAGCTAGCAAATAGGTAATATTCTCTTCTTTGATCACCTTAAGGGCATCCATAAGAACTGCATATTCCGGGTTGGCAGGTATACCACCAAATTCAACCAAATCAGCATTGGATAATGCTTTTTTAACTTGGTCATAAATTCCGTTCTTTTTGATACTTCCACCACCGTAAAGCAATAATACTTTGGCATCAGAAGGAATTTCTTCCGTTATTTTCTTAATCGTATCTTTTCCAAAAATAATTTTGGTAGGATTCTTAAATTCAAAATTTGTCATAGTTTCTTCTCTTTTTTTTCTTCGGTCATTATATTTTAACGACCATTTTCCCCTTGTTTTTTCCATCGAACAAATCGATAAAGGCTTGAGGGATATTTTCAAAACCTTCTACTATAGTTTCGCTATAGGTCAATTTTCCTTCGACCAACCAAGTTGATAGTTGTTGAAGCGCCTCAGGGTATTTTTCCTGATAATTGAAAACAATAAACCCTTGCATAAGTGCACTGTTCTTCACTAAAAAGGGTTGAACGCTTACACTCTTAGGTAGTTCTGTATTGTTGTAAACCGATATGGCACCACAAATAACCATCCTTGCAAAATGATTGATATTGAATAACACCGCATCCGAAATAGGACCGCCCACGTTATCAAAATAAACATCTACTCCGTTTGGTGCTGCTTTGGCAATGGCCGCAGTCATATCTTCAGTAGTATTGTAATTGATGCCCTCATCAAAACCGAATTTAGATTTTAGCATCTCTACCTTCTCATCGCTACCTGCAATACCAACAACATGAAGCCCCAGTATTTTACCAATTTGGCCTACCACACTACCTACGGCACCGGCCGCACCGGAAACCACTAAGGTTTCCCCTTTTTTAGGTTTCCCAATTTCGTTGAGCCCTAAATATGCTGTTAAACCGGTCATTCCCAGAATACCCAAATAGGCACTCAACGGTGCTTTGTCCGCATCAACTTTAGTAAGTCCTTCTCCATTGGAAACCTGTTGGGTTTTCCAATCCAAGGTGCCCGCAAGGTAATCTCCCTCCTTAAACTCTGTGTGCTTAGATGCTATAACTTTTGCTACAATACCTGAATGCACGGGTTTGTTCAATTCAAAAGGAGCCACGTACGATTTGGCATCGTTCATTCTTCCCCTTAAATAAGGGTCTACTGAAACGTATGCTGTTTCCAAAAGCAACTCTCCGTCTTTGATTTCCAAAGAAGAATTATCCTCTATAAATTCAAAATCCGAAACCGAAGGTTTCCCTTTAGGTCTATTTTTTAATAAGATAGTTTTCATAGTATTCTCTTTTTGTAATTAGTCCATTACGGTAACTAAGTCCTCTGTGCTCTTTCTTACCTTGACCAAGTTGGCCAACCAATCTTCTTCCGTTTTTCTATAACCAATCGGTAGTAAAACACAACTACGCAATCCTTTTGCCCTAAGACCAAGAATTTCATCTACGGCATCTGGGTCAAAACCTTCCATAGGCGTGGAGTCTACTCCTTCAAAAGCGGCAGCGGTAAGGGCTTCGGCAAATGCTATGTAGGCTTGTCTAGCGGCATGCTGGAAGTTTACTTCCGGGTCACGTTGTGGGTACATACCCAATAGTTGTTGTCTGTAATTTTCCCAACCTTCGTTTTTAAAACCACGAATTTCATTGGTAAGGTCAAACATCTTATTGATGCGTTCCTCAGTATAATTATCCCATGCGGCAAATACCAACAAGTGAGATGAATCTGTAATCACGGATTGGTTCCAAGCCACTGGCTTTATTTTTTCCTTTAACTCTTGATTGGTCACCACTATAATTTCAAAAGGCTGCAATCCACTAGAAGTAGGGGCAAGGCGGGCCGCTTCTAAAATACGGTCCACTTTTTCCTGTGGTACGGTTTCGCCGTTCATTGCTTTTGTAGCGTATCTCCAATTTAATTTATCAAGTAATTCCATTTGTATGTTGTGTTTAAAATGATTGTGTTTATATTTTTATACTGTTCCAGGCAGATTGATAGGCTTCTTCCAAGTGGTCTTCGTTCAGTTGAAAACGTCCTCTTTTTTGGGTAATCATCAAGAAGGATAAAGGATTGATGGAGTAGGCATACAAGATGTAATCCGATAACGGTTTAATCTTGCCTTCCTTCTTACCGCGCTCCCACAAATCCAATAAGGGTTGTAAGTGCCTAATCCCTTCTTCTCGACTTTGCTCGTCTATCATAGGCGTATTGTCGCACTGTGCCAAGAACATTGCTTCTTCGCATTCTTTTAGTTTAAAATCGGCAATACGTTTCCATATAACCTCAAAGCCTTCCTCAACTTCCATGTTGGGGTCATATGTAGCAAACGCATATGTTGTAAAAGCTGCCTTTACCTCTATGTACACCTTGTTTACCAAATCCTGTTTGTTTTCAAAGTAGAGGTATATGGTAGCAGGCGATACATTGGCCATTTTAGCTATTTTAGACATTGGTGCAGCGTGAAAACCACTGTTGTTCACCAATTCAATTGTAGCTTTGACCAGTGCGTTTCTCTTAATTTGACTCTTTGTTAATTCTGCCATTGTTTCTAATTCTAGTACAAAGTTAAGAATAAAAATGAACGTTCATTCTTTTTTAACAAAGGTTTAGTTTTTCAATGTCAATAGGGTGGGACTATCTAGGGATTACTTTAGTAGATTTGTATGCAGGCCGGTCTGGCCTAAGAAACTTTAAGGAGACAAACCATCTATTTAGTAAACATCAAGAATATGAGTGATAAGCAAGAATTGACCGTAGACCGTATTTTAACAGACCTAAAGCAGCCTACCATAGATTGGCAGCAAGTATTGGAAAATGTAATTAGCGTTTTTGACTGTAGCACGGGAACCCTCCATTTCTTAAATCAAAAAACAGAACTATTACAATTACAAGCTCAGAAAGGCATTCCTCCATTTTTAATACCTAAACTATCTATAATCCCCATAGGCAAAGGAATGGCAGGTATTGCGGCAGAGCGTAAAGAAGCCGTAGAAATGTGTAATTTACAGACAGATGATTCCGGTGTTGCCCGTCCTGCTGCCAAAGAAACCAAAGTAGAGGGTTCCATTGCCGCGCCCATGTTACTTGACGGAAAATTATACGGCACCTTGGGCATAGCCAAACCGGTGCCCTATGATTTTACGGAAGACGAGCGCAATAGTTTGCTTAAAATTGGAGAAGCTATGAGCAAGGCCGTGGTAGGTTAGGTCTATTCTTTTAGAGGGAAAACGTCAATCCCAACTTTAAGTTAGATGAACGGTCACTTTCGGTAGAGGTCGAAAAGCTGCTATACGAATAATTATATAAGGCAGAAATGCTTAAGTGTCTCGATAAGGGCATTTCTGCTTTAAGCTGACTTAATACGCGATGGTTGGCTATATAACGGTATAAGGGCTGAAAGTACAAGGTTCCCGTAAAGTCAAGTCCCGTTTTGGGAAAGGCGTAAGTGGCGGAAAGGTAACTACTGTTCCGGTGATTGTTGAACTGTACCTCGGTATCTTTTTCAATTTCAATTTCATACATGTAGGCATTACCAAAATAGACTTTGGCATTATCTTCCGAAACTAATTTTAAGCGTACACCAGCGCCCACCAAGCTCCTGTTGCGTATGGTGAGCAAAGTATTGTTCTGGTTTTGAATAAAAGCTTCCAACCTAAATAGGTCCGTTATTTTTTGATTGTACCTAACATGAAAAAAGTAAGAGTTTTGAAAATCTTCGTCCTTACTTCTAATAAGATTATAGTTGCCTATGAAAAAGAAAATTTTCTTAAGGTCTTTGGATTTTACCTGTGTGGTTAGATTGGAACCTACCTGAAGAATGTAAGCCCCATTATTGTCCGTATAGTTAAAAAGCAAATCGCTCTTTAAGGCAAAACGAACGGAATCTTTCTGCATTCGTTTAGATTCAATATTTACCAATTGGGCACTAGAACTATAAAAGAAAAGAAGGGCTATGCATATAGGTAAAAATTGTTTCATGCGGCAAGGGATTTTTTTCAGCTGCAAAACTATCCAATTTCTATGTGATATAGGGAATTTAGGTGCTTTACAGATTAATTTCAATGAAAAAAAATGGGTTTCCAGAGAAAAAAATTAAAGTAAAATCGTATTATTGGTATAAATCGGTTTGGAATTCCTTGTTTCTACGCTTGTCGTAATCCTTTGTGAAACCCAAGTTAGAGAAGCATAATGTTAAGTTTTGACTAGAGATACGTATGGAAATAGTAGGTGCATTACAGAAAGATATTGAAGATATCCAATCCATTAGCATAGTGCCCACTATTTTAGATGTGGTTTGCAGGGCTACAGGTATGGGCTTTGCGGCCATTGCCAGAGTAACCGATGAAACATGGGTAACTTGTGGGGTTTTAGATGCTATACCCTTTGGGCTTTCCGTAGGTGATGAACTTGAAATAGAAACTACTTTTTGTAAGCAGGTGCGTGAGAGCGATAAACTGGTAGTTATAGACCATGTAGAACAGGATAAAGTATATCATAACCATCCTATACCTGCTCAGTATGGTTTTCAAAGCTATATTTCCGTACCTATTGTTAGAAAGAACGGCGAGTTTTTTGGGACACTTTGTGCACTGGATACTAAACCGAACAAGGTGAACAACCCGGAAATTATAGCTATGTTCTCTATGTTTACGGAATTGATCGCTTTTCATTTAGATGCCCTAGAGACCATGCGTAGGCAAGATACTGCAATAAAGAAAAAGGACGTTGAACTTGCAACCTATGATTTTATTTCTAGTCACGATTTGCAAGAGCCGTTACGTAAAATCCAGATTCTAACTAGTACGTTAGAAAAGAAAGAAGAAAAGAATCTTTCGGAGAAAGGGAAAAAATATTTTAAGTCGATTAAAAAGGCGGCCACAAGAATGCGCAACATTCTTAATGACCTTTTAACGTATTCTGAGACGGAGTTTAAGCCTAAAAGTTTTAAGGAACTAGATTTAAATGTTCTTGTAAATCGGGCAAAAGCCAGGTTAAGTACACAGTTGGAAGAATCCAACGCTATTATTAATACCAATGATTTGTGCACGTTAAATATTGTTCCCATTCAAATGGAGCAACTCTTTTATAATCTCTTTGCCAACAGTTTGAGCTTTAGAAGTGATAAAAGACCGCTGCTGATCGAGGTGGATAGTAAGCAAGGTTTGGGCCAGTCTTTTGGTGTTCAAGGTCTAGAGGAAGCTAAAATGTATTGCGAAATCACAGTTAAGGATAATGGTATGGGTTTTGACCAGCAATACAGTGAGAAAATATTCGACATATTTCAACGTCTAAAAAGCAAGGAGAACGATAAATCTACAGGAATAGGACTCTCTATTGTAAGGCGTATTGTAGAAAACCACAATGGAAAAATTATAGCGATAGGCAAACCGGACCATTTTGCCATTTTTAAGATATACCTACCACTATAACTAATTGTTCGCTAAGCCATAGCGGGAGTGGCTACAGGTATTGAAAAGGCTAATTTTTCAATTTCATCCAACAATTCAATAAAATCTCTTTTAGAAGTTAACGGGTTCATAACGGAACATCGCAAAGTGCGTTCGCCATTAATTGTAGTCTGTACAATATAGAATTTTCCCGAAGCGATCAATTGCTTCCGTATTTCACCATTTAATCCGTTCAGTTCCGTGTTGTTTAATTTGTTACTTGTAATGTACCTGAAATTTACAATATTGGATTCCGGTTCGTGTACCAGTTCAAAATTGGGTTTTACCTTAATAAGTTCCGATAAAACCTGTGCCGAATCATAGAGCTGATCTACATTTTTTTCAAAGATATCGTTACCGTACGTTTTCAGGAGTACATATACTTTTGCCGAAAGAAAAGGTTTGCTGCACTCAAAAGTACGTTTAGCGGAATTATACCATTCTTCGGTTTCGGGAGAATCCCATAAGTATTGTGCTCTTTGGGCAAAAGTCCTGTAAATTTTGTTTCCTTGTCTGAACAATAGGGCGGTGCTCAGAACCGGTGTCATCAACATTTTGTGAAAATCAATGACAACGGAGTCCGCTTTTTCTATTCCCTTGGTCAGTCCCTTATATTTTTTAGAAAATACGACCGCTCCACCGTGGGCGCCATCTATGTGTAACCAGATATTGTTAGCTTTACTGAAAGTTGCAAGAGCTTCCAAATCGTCATAGGACCCGGTTGCCGTAGATCCGGCGCATCCTATTATACAGAAAACATGAAGTCCTTTTTTCTTTGCTTCTTTCAAGTATTGAGGGAGAAGGTCTGTCCGAATTTTAAAGTTCTCATCTACAGGAACTTTTATGATTCCGCTATCGCCCAAACCTAGAATTCGTGCCGACCGATCAATGCAATAATGCGCTTCTTCGGAAACCATTACCGCCAATTTTTCATTATGGCCTTCTTCCCAAACGTTCTGTGGTGCTTTATCTTTTCTAGCAGCTAGTAAGGCGGTAAGGTTTCCCAAACTTCCACCGGAAGTCATAAGGCCCGAAGCTAAATCTCCATAACCTATTTTCTTGGCTGTAAAATCTGTTACTACCCGTTCCATAGCATTTGAAACTGGTCCCATTTCATACACTCCCGTACTATTATTGATTAAATCCGTTACCAGTCCTGTTAAAGCGGTTATAGGTGCGGGTACAGCGGTCTGGTGCCCCATATATTTAGGGTGCTGTGTTTGTTGAGACCTTTGGAGCAAGGTGGTTAAAGTGGTTATGGGGTCGGAAGGTTGTTGAAGATCGTTCTCCCAGAACTGTAGCTCGTCTTCTGGAGCATTGTTTGGATAGACCGTTTTGGTTTCCTGGCTTTGCAGATTTCCCAAGTGGTTGGCAAGGACATCGATCACTTCTTTTCCTACCGCTCTAAATTTCTCCGCGTCATAAACATTTGTAAGACTTTGATCATTGGTCATAATGAATAGCTTTATGGTTCAACATCATCCTTTATTCCACACAAAGCTAGATATCTTTACTTATAAATATAAATACTTAATTTTGATCAATTAATAACAAATATGTATTACTGAAATGGATTTACAACATATACGTAGCGCCGTACTGCTCTCCAAGAAATTAAACTTTACCAAGACGGCAGAAGCGTTACATATTGTTCAGCCCGCCTTGAGCCGGAAAATAAAACAACTGGAAGAGGCTATTCAGGCGCCATTGTTCAAACGAAATAAACGGAACGTAGAGTTGACGAATGCGGGAAACTATTTTATTCCTGAAATGGAGAAGTTGTTACTTCAGTATGAATTCATTTTAAAACGAACCCATCAAATTCACAATGGAGAGGTGGGAGAACTAAAGATAGGTTTTACCCATTCCGTAATGCAGTCCATTCTACCGGAAATTCTCATTAGCATTAGGGAAAATCTACCGGGCATGAAGACTATATTAAAAGAGCTTAACAACCATGACCAATATATACGTTTGCAATCTGGTGAATTGGATATTGGTTTTGCCACCAACCCTCTTGTCCCAACAGGTTTAAAGAGTAAAGTTTTGCATATAGATAATTATGCGGTATTGGTGCCCAAAGGTTTTGATATAGACCGGTTACAAAAGAAAGGGTTTTCTATGTTTGCCAAAGAACCTTTTATATTCCCATCAAAAACAAATGGACCTAACTACGTGAACATTATTGAATCTATTTGCACCAATGCCGGCTTTATACCTAACGTGGTACATGAAACAGATTCTGTCAGTACTAGTATACGGTTGATAGAGGCTGGTATGGGAGTTTCGTTGGAGCCAATTTCCTCGCTTCGCGGATTAAACTTGCCTATTGATTTTTATGAATTGGATGATACTCCTCAAAAAGCGCAATTAACTATGATTTGGAATCCGAAACTTGAAGTAGAACATCCCAAACTGTTCACACTTTTACATGATACCTCTAAAACTTCTTAAAAATTGTGGCGTTAAAAATCGCCCTTTACGGTGCATTTTCCTTGCATTGCTAGTATATTTTTTAGAAAAACACTTCTCTATGCTACCGTTCATTCGCCTGATACTAGAATCGTTATTGTTAAAATATTGACAAATTGTAATTTTTATAACAATTATTTGAATTTAAACTGCGGGATTAGGAATTAAAACTTTTTGTTGCATTTATATCTTATCAGTTTTACTACAATTTTGTATAAAAAAAGGAAATAATACCTAGATTAATTAACGAATAGGCATTAAATACACAAATACCTCTCATTTTTATAGGTAACATAGCATAGCATACCGAAAAATATTGCATAAAACCTTTAAAAGTACAATTTTTCCTCATAAAAATTTCTACCTTAATAGGGTGGAACGAGGGGTGTAGTTTAGTGTCCTCTCTTCTCATCAAAAATTCGTTTAAAAGTTCTTTATCGGAATTGAGGTTACATATAGTATTTGAACCGACCCGATTAGAACTGTAATTCAGAATTTATCAGTGAGTAAAATTAATGGATATTAACCCCGCTAAAAATGAAACCATGGCATTTGTACTTTCAAGCATGATGGAATTGGGGAAAAGAGCCCCAGACTTTAAGTTGCGTGATACCGTATCAGGTAAGGTATTAACTTTGGACAAACTAAAATCTGATGTAGCTACAGTTATTTTTTTTATCTGTAACCACTGCAGCTATGTACATCACATAAACCCAAAACTTGTAGAGGTTGCCAATAAATATCAAGCCCAAGGGGTACAATTTATTGCAATAAGCAGTAATGATATAAAGCAATTTCCCCAAGATGCCCCTGTATTTATGGCACAAATGGCCAACTATCATAAATACCCGTTTCCTTACCTCTATGACGAATACCAAGATGCAGCAATAAGTTATGGAGCGGAATGCAATCTTGATTTATTTGTTTTTGATAGTGATTTGGCCTGTGTTTATACCGGCCGCTTTGATATGACCCGACCCAACATTCAACCAGCTACCGGAGCAGACCTTTCCGCTGCCTTGGATGCAATATTAGCTGGAGAGGAAGTAGACTCCAACCAATATCCGAGCATGGGTTCTAGTATTGCATGGAAACGAGGAGTGCCTAGAAAGAACTTAGAAATGTATTACTAAAACCACAAGTTTAAACTGTAGTGGTAGCGGAGCAATCGGTTCGTTTTAGCAACATATATTCTCCATTATTTTTAAACTGGCGTAAAGAAGTACCTGAGTAACGTTTGAAGGTTTTGGATAAATGGCTTACATCTGTAAAACCTAGGTCATCTGCTATCTGGGTAAGTGTGTAATCGGAATTCAACAAACGTATTTCTACGAGTTTCAATTTTCCTTTAATGATGTATTCCCGAAGCGACATATTTACTTGTTTCTTGAAAAATTCACTTACATAGGTAGGGGACATCATGAAAACCTCTGCCAAATTCCCAACTTTCAGTAATTCCGGTTGATCTATATGTTCATTGATATAAGTGAGCATTTTATTTATGCGATCATCAGTATTGTTCTTTGGTATTTCATAAAAATTGCCCTCCTTAATGTTTCTAACGAGGATTTCCATAATACATACCATTAGACTCTTAACCAAGGCAATGGATTCGTTTCTGTAGGTCATGGACTCCTGTAAAATCATGGTAGTTAAAATAGACAGGTGCTGCCTGTCCATCTCACTTTTAATAATATCACCGGGTAATTGATTGTAATTACTAAGGATGTAGGAAGCCTCTTTAAACCATTCATTTCTTTCTTCCGAGTTTCGTTTTCCGCTTTTAAAAAAAGAGTCCGTAAACTTTAGAAACACGAATTTTGTAGGTTTTTCAATGGTAAAAGAATGGCATCGTAATGGTGGAAGTAAAAAGATACTTCCCTTGCTGTAGCTGTGATGGTTATAGTTAATGCACTGCGTACCTTCACCATCTCTAATGAGAACTAGTTCAAAAAAATTATTCTTAACAGGACGTTGTTTCCAGTCTGTTAATTCAATTTCTTGTATTTCAAAAGGTTTTTTTGCTTCTAGTATCTGCATAGCGTAAGCGTTCTACTCCAAAAATACAAAATTGTGCCCACACGGTCATTTACTTTAACTTAAATAACCTTTAAAAATACACTATTGTTCAGGTTTAATCTAGTGAAAAACGGACTATGGCATCACTCTAGCTAACTTAAGCTTCATTTTCATGTACAAAGAGTGCTTGTAAATTGAGCGTTCAAAATGTATTTAGGCTAGGAAAAGTCCATGATTAAAGAGATGATCGTGACCTAAATAATTGAAGGAGTAATCTACTATTTTCTTCAGCTAATCTTGAATTTAGACAATGGAATTAAGGAAATTTTAAGGCTTTTGAGCTCCAAAACCTCGATTCTTACCAACATCCCCTTTTATTATACTCTAAAATGAACGAGGTAAGCGCTTAAATTTGCACCAACAAAACAACAACAGACATAAAATATATATAATGAGCACACCTAATATTGCCAAAGAAGACATACTAAACGCTTTTAATTACAGACACGCTACCAAGGAATTTGATGCTACAAAGACCATTTCTGATGCCGACATGAAATTCATCTTAGAAACGGCACATTTATCGCCTAGTTCATTTGGTTTTGAGCCTTGGCATTTTGTGGTCGTACAAGACAAAGAGTTAAGAGAGCTTTTAAAACCGGTTGCTTGGGGCGCACCTTTAAAATTAGATACTGCCAGTCACTTTGTTTTAGGTTTGGCTATGAAAGCACCAATGGTAAAACACAATGCGCCTTACATAGAACACATGATGAAAGAGGTAAAACAAATGCCTGCCGAAGTTATAGAAATGTACTCTAAATTTTATAGGGAATTTCAGGAGCGCGATTTTAACCTGGATACGGATAAAAAGTTATTCGATTGGTCTTCTAAGCAAACCTATATCGCATTGGGTAATATGATGACATCAGCGGCATTAACAGGCATAGATTCTTGCCCAATTGAAGGATTTCATCAAGAAAAAGCAGAGGCTTTATTACAAGAGAAATTTGGAATTGATACCGATAAATACGGACTAGCTTTTATGGCCGCCTTTGGATATAGAAAAGCAGACCCGGAGTTTCCTAAGTCTAGAAGAAATTTTGAAGATATTGTAACTTGGAAATAAGCACAAGTTCACTTAAAAATCACATTTATGAAAGCAATAGGATACAAAGAAAATCTTTCCGCAACAGATGTTAATTCGCTTCAAGACATAGAAGTAGAAAGGCCTAAAGCAACAGGAAAAGATATTTTAGTTGAAGTAAAAGCCATTTCGGTAAACCCTGTAGATTATAAAATTAGAGCCAACAGACCAGCTCCAGACGGAGAATGGAGTGTTATTGGATGGGATGCCACAGGTATTGTTAAGGAAGTAGGAGAAGATGTATCTCTTTTTAAAGTAGGTGATGAAGTTTGGTATGCCGGTGATTTAAACCGACAAGGTAGTAATGCCGAATATCAGTTGGTTGATGAACGTATTGTGGGTAAAAAACCTGCAAGTTTATCATTTGCAGAAGCCGCTGCCTTACCATTAACTACGCTAACGGCTTACGAAATGCTATTTCATAGACTAGAGGTTTCTAAAGATGATGCCAACAAATCTATTTTGGTAATTGGTGCTGCTGGTGGCGTGGGTTCTATTTTGGTGCAAATGGCTAAAAAGCTTACAAAATTGAATATTATTGGTACCGCTTCTAGAGAAGAAACTACTTCTTGGTTAAAAGAATTGGGTGCAGATACGGTAATTAATCACAGAAATAAGCTTAGCGAGGAATTTGAAAAATACAACTTGCCAGCACCAGAGTATGTGGTGAGTTTAAATGCTACGGAACATCACGTAGATGAAATTGCTAAACTGATTAAACCACAAGGGAAATTCGGATTCATAGATGACCCAAAATCGTTAAACGTGATGCCTTTTAAAGGTAAAGCGGTATCTACTCATATAGAATTGATGTTTACGCGCTCTATGTTCCAGACCGATGATATGATTGAGCAACATAACATTTTAAACGAAGTTTCCGAGCTTATAGACAACGGAACAGTAAGAACCACTTTGGGAGAAAACTTTGGAGCAATAAATGCTGAAAATCTTAGAAAAGCTCATGCTTTCTTAGAGACAGGAAAAGCAAAAGGTAAAATTGTTTTAGAAGGATTTTAGACTCTATGAGTCAAATAAATTAAGTAAAATGAAAAATATATTATCAATTTTAGCTGTAACGGCTGTATTTGCAAGTAACAAGATAACTGCACAAACACCAACAACAGACAATATTAAGTCTGTAAACGAAGTAGTTACCGCAGATAATGTAGAATGGGGTTGGTTAAATCCATTACGAGGAGATAAGAGTCCGGCTGCAGGAAAACTTTGGGGAGACAGAACTAAAAACGAACCAGCGGGATTTTTGGTGAAATTCAAAAAAGGATTTTCATCGCCGCCTCATATTCATAACATAACGTATAGGGGAGTAGTCATTAAGGGGCTATTGCACAACGATGATGAAAATGCCGAGAAACAATGGCTGCCAGCAGGTTCTTATTGGCAACAACCAGCAGGAGAAGCGCATATTACTGCTGCTGACGGTGAAGAAAATATGGCGTTTTTAGATATTCAAGAAGGACCGTATTTAGTAAAACCAATAGCAGAAGCTTTTGATAATGGCGAAAGACCTGTAAATGTTGATAAAACAAACTTGGTTTGGTTAAACGCTAACGACATCCAATGGGTTTCTGAAAAGAGCAATGTAGAAACCGCATTTTTATGGGGAAGTCACAAAGAAAATCAATTACGTGCCACGCTATTAAAATTGCCTGCAGGCTTCAACGGAAGCATAAAAAATTTGAGCCAAAACTTTAGAGCTGTAGTCATTTCTGGAGGAATATCTCATCAATTCAAAAAAGGAGTTAAAAATCAATTAGATGCGCCTTCTTATTTTGGTGCGGAAGAGAATGCGACTTCTTTAATTTCGACAGAAAAGGAAACAGTGCTGTACATAAGAAGTAACGGTGATTTTGAAGTTAAATAATGATGAAAAAGATAAGTATCATATTAAGTTTAGTTACTTCAGTTATGGCAGTGCAAGCACAAAAAACCATCTCTGAAGTAGAAACTTACGCCACTGTAGACCAGGCGGTAGGTAATATTGCTTTTACTAATGATGGGGAATTGGTATACAGTCATCACCCATTTTTTGGACCAGAAATTAGAGTGGTAAAGTTTAATAAAAAGACGAATACTACTACGCCTTTTCCCAACTTGGAATGGAACACACCAAAAGACACTGACGATAATTATTTAAGTTATGTCTTGGGAATTCGAAATGATGAAAACGGTGTTATTTGGATGATAGATATGGCGCAACGTAATAATGTAACGCCTAAAATAGTTGGTTGGAATACAGAAACCGACGAATTAGAGCGTATTTATTACTTGCCAAAATCTTCAGTTCCAAAAATCGCACAACCTAATGATATGATAGTCGATACTAAACATGGTTATTTCATTATTGCTGATGAAGGCATTGGTAATGGTGGAGATGGAAGCAGGGCAGCTTTTATAATTGTAGATATGAAAACCGGTAAGACACGTCGGGTTTTAGAAGGTACAAGGTCTACAATACCAGAAAACACACCGACAATAATTGATGGTAAGCATTTGGCCGTAAACGGAAAAGATTTGTTGATTGGTAATGACGGAATTACTGCTGATGCTAATTTTGAATACATCTACTACGGACCGTTAAACGGACGAAAAATCTATCGTATTAAAACAGTTGATTTGGTAAATGAAACGTTTACAGATGTAGATTTAGATAGTAAAATTGAAACCTATTCAGACAAACCAAACAATGGAGGAATGTCCATTGATAAAGAAGGAAACTTATATTTAACTGCTCTTGAATCTAAAAGCGTAGCTGTGGTGTTAGCGAATGATAGAAATGTAGAAACCATGGTGCAAGATGAAAATATGGTATGGCCAGATGGTGTAAGTTTTAATCACGTAGATGGGTATATGTATGTTTCTGCTGCACAGGTAAATAGAGGAGCTCCCTTTAATGATGGAAAAAGTGTAGCAACTAGACCGTTTTATATTTTCAGGTTTAAACCTATTAAAGAAGGTGTTTCTTTTAGGTAAACTTAAAGAAATATGCATTAATGGAATATATAGAAAACCGCTTTTTTTGGTGTTTTTTTGTATTGGTACGCTTGAAGTAGATTTAATGAACTAAACTATATGAAAATTTAAAGAAGGGTTCAGTTTCCAACAACACTCAAATTACTTTGAACGGGTTTTTATTATTTATGACGAATAAAGTGAATTGTTTATGGAAAGCCTGACGATATATTAGCAATAAGTTAATGAAGGTTTTACCTTTGCATGCTTTAGAAAAAGATATAATGAAAGAGCCCTTATTTGAAATACAGGAAAAGAAAACGGATAAAGAACTATATAGTTACCAGCAAGGTGCCATTAGTCGAATATTCGAAAAATTCGATAATGAAAGAGATGACTACCACTTATTGTATCAATTACCTACTGGAGGCGGAAAGACTGTTATTTTCTCGGAAATAGTCCGTCAATACCTTAAAAATCACTCAAAAAAGGTCTTGGTGATGACCCACCGTGTAGAACTTTGTAATCAGACCTCAAAAATGCTTACTAGTTTTGGGGTGATAAATAAAGTAGTCAACAGTATGGCCAATCTAGACGACCAAGAACGTTATAACTGTTATGTGGCCATGGTGGAAACCTTAAATAACAGGCTTAATGATGGTATATTGGATATCTCTGATGTTGGTTTGGTCATTGTAGATGAGGCCCATTATAATTCCTTTACAAAACTGTTCAAGTTTTTTGAAAATTCTTTTGTTCTTGGGGTAACAGCAACACCTTTGAGTTCCAATAAGGACTTACCCATGAATAGCAATTACGATGAGTTAATTCCTGGGGAATCCATAGAAAACTTAATAGAAAACGACTTTTTGGCCAGGGCGGAAACTTTTCAGTATGATATGGGATTGACTTCTTTGGAAGTAGGCTCCAACGGGGATTACACGGTTAAATCTTCTGCGGACCTGTATACAAGTCCGTCTATGTTGAACAAACTGCTGGAAGCTTATACCAAGCATTCCAAAGGTAAAAAGACGTTGATATTCAACAATGGTATTGAAACTTCAATTCAGGTATATCATACTTTTAGAAATGCGGGATTGCCCATTATGCATTTGGATAATACTGCCACAAAAAAACAACGAAAACAAATTTTAAAATGGTTTCATGAAACTCCGGATGCCATATTAACATCCGTAAGTATTCTAACCACTGGTTTTGATGAACCCACTATAGATACCATTATCCTTAACAGAGCCACAAAGTCTTTGACTTTGTATTACCAAATGATTGGTAGAGGTTCGCGGGTATTGAACAACAAATCCAAATTTACCGTAATTGACTTAGGTAATAACATCTATCGTTTTGGCCCATGGGGTGCGGACTTAGATTGGGAGGCTATTTTTAAATCGCCTAACTTCTATATAGACCGTATTAAGGATGATGAGGAAATTGAAGGTAGCTTTAAACATGAGTTGGCAGATGACATTAAATCTGAATTTTCAAAATCCAAAGATACTTATTTAGATATTAAGGCTTTATATAAAGATGCCACCTTTTCGGGGCAATCTTCTAAAGTGGTACTGGAAAAATCCATTGAGCAACATGCTTACATCTGCATAGAAAACAGTGAGGATTTATACGACGCTCTTGCCCTAGCAAAATTACTTAAAGGAGATATAGATAATAGGATACAGGTTTATAGCAAGTGTATAAGTAAAAGCACCTATAATTTTATTAGTTGGCTAAAACTGGATTATCAGAAAAAGCTGAACGCTTATCTTCGGGAAAACTTTGATTCCGTTTTTGAGCAAATTCATGGTCATCCGCCAGAAGGTTAATTTAGTTTAAGATGAAATGTAAGTGGTAAGTATCAAGTTCTTTCGCTAAATTTAAAGAACTCCATAAAAAGAAGTTAGTATGCAGCAAAAATCTTGCGACCACATAAAAGCGATTTCCGAAATCAAAACTGCTACTGAGCTTGTTTGTGAGGAATGTATTAAACTTGGTGATGGCTGGGTGCATTTGCGCACATGTCAAGAATGTGGTGTAACACTTTGTTGTGACGATTCTAAAAATAAACATGCTACGGCACATTTTCATGCAACCAAGCATCCGGTTATAAGTTCCGCAGAACCTAATGAAAAATGGTTTTGGTGCTATCTTGATAATGCTTTTGCAACCTTTTAAACCAAACCAATTATGATCGATCCAAAATTTCCTGAATTAACAAATGTTCAGGTAGAAAAACTTAAGAAGTACGGTGAAATAGAGTTCTATAAGGAGCCAACGGTCGTATTAGATTTTGGAGATCGGCATTATGATTTTTTTGTGGTGCTCACTGGCGGAATCAGAATTATTGATCCTGACAAAAAAGATGAAAATATTGCCATTCATACCAGGCATCAATTCTCAGGTTCAAGTAGTATTCTTTCGCACAGAGCCGTTGGGGTTTGTGGTGAAACCTTGGCAAATACGCAGCTTATAAGAATAAGTCCTGAAAATTTAAAAAGTGCCATTGCCAAGTTCAGTGATATTAGCGATGTACTTCTGAATGCATTTTTATTGCGTGAAGACGCGCTTAAAAACAACGTTCAGGGTATTAAGCTAATTGGTTCTGAACACTCCAATGAAACCTACGCTATCCGTGATTTCATGGATAAGAATGATATTTGGTACAATTTTATTGATTCCGATAAGGAAGACGGATTGGTGCAACTATTAGAAACTTTCAATTTAAAAGAATCTGACCTGCCAGTTTTGATCAATAGTCAGAATGAGATTTCCGTTCGCCCATCCATAGATGAAATTGGTACGTGTACCGGTGTTCGGTTGCAATTGGATGATGATATTTATGATGTTCTGGTGGTAGGTGCTGGTCCCGCTGGCTTGGCTGCTAGTGTTTATGCCGCTTCAGAAGGCTTAAAAGTGTTGACCATAGACAGTAATTCCCCTGGCGGACAAGCCGGTAAAAGTTCTAAAATTGAGAATTATCTAGGGTTTCCTACCGGAATTTCAGGACGTGACCTTGCCAATAATGGCTACATACAGGCACAAAAGTTTGGTTGTACCATATCCGTGCCGCATAGGGTAGAGGGCATAGTGCGCAAAGATGGTTATTACGAAGTTAATTCTAACAACACATCTATATTAAAGGCTAAAACGGTCATTGCCGCAACAGGTGCCGCGTATAGAAGACTGCCTTTAGAAGGTATTGAAAAATTTGAAGGTTCCGGAGTGTACTACAGCGCCACTTCAATGCATGCCAATATGTGTAAGAATAGCGAAATAGGCATTGTGGGCGGTGGCAACTCCGCAGGTCAGGCGGCATTGTTTTTAGCAAGCCATGCGCATAAAGTATATGTAATCATCAGAAACGAGGATATTGGCGCAAAAATGAGCGACTATCTAGTGCAGCGAATTTTCGCATGTGATAATATTGAAGTTTTAACGGGTAGTAATGTCGTTAAGGTTGAAGGGGATACATATTTGGAAAAGGTAGAAATCAAACAAAACGATACTTTAGTCCAAAACAACATTAATTACCTATTTACATTTGTTGGCGCAAAACCATGTACGGAGTGGTTAGACAATATTATAGATACGGATGCTAAAGGCTTTGTACACACAGGGCTCACTATTTGCGACAATGCTTTAAATGGCGAATCAGTTTTCAAACATAGAAAGCCTTACACTTTTGAAACCAGTTTACCAGGACTTTTTGCTGTTGGCGATGTGCGTTCCGGGTCGGTTAAACGTGTAGCTTCGGCAGTAGGTGAAGGGTCTATTGTAGTTAGTGACATCCATAAATTTTTAGCGCTTGAAACCGAAGCAAAAATTATATAGTACTTTTAATCCCTATGCCACGTACCATAATCGAAAATATTGTAATTCAAGAATACAAAGACCAAACCTTTTTTGAGTTTTGTAAGTATACTACCATCAGGTTTTTTGAGATTGTGTATTTTGAAAAGGGTAACGGCACCATAAAAATTAATGGAAAAACGGTAAACTATTCGGCTAATAGTATTTTTGTTTTTGTGCCAGATGATATTTATATCGTAAACCCAGAATCGGAAACTACTACCATTGCCATTAAATTCTTGAAAAGCTTTTTTAGGGGAGATGCACCGCAAAATGCAAATCTTCCGGTGAACGATTGGTTTCGTAAAATTGAAGGGATTTTAAACAGTGAGAGTCATCAATTACGTGAAATGCGTTTTGAAACCGAATCTGACAAAATACATTTACTTTCATTGATAAAAATGGTGGCGGCAGAAAACGATAAGAAGAAATCATACGACCTGTTTATAATTCAAAATTCACTTTCTGTAATTCTTCACCTTATTGCACGTAACATTCAGTTTTTAAATGCTGATATGAGTACCAAAATAGTGGAGTCCTCCAAAATTCAGCAAATCATCAACTTTATTCACGCCAATATTTACAATCCGGAATTGCTGACCACCAAAAACTTGGCAGAGGAGTTTCATATGGCGGACAATTACATCAGTGAATATTTTAAAAAGCATACTGATGTGTCGCTAAAAAAGTACATTCTTAATTACAAATTAAAACTCGTAGAAACCCGATTAAAATATACCGATCTGCAGTTCTCAGAGATTGCAATGGAATTAGGCTTTACAGATTCTAGTCACCTTAACAAGACTTTCCAAAGTTATAAGGGAATGACTATTGGTGCTTATAAGGCAAGTATTTCTCAATAAATTACCATTTACCTCTTTTTTTACTAAAAGCCCTGTGTTTTTTACTTATCCAAAGCTTGAGTGCCTAGGTAACTTTGTACTGTAATACTAACAGAACAATAATTAACCAAAAACTCAATACTATGGAATACAAGAATTTTCAAACATTTACGGCAGAACAAAAAGGAGGAATTTTAACAGTGACCATCAACTTTGGACCAGTAAACGTACAAGGACAAGAAATGCTAGCAGATTTAAGCAGTCTTTGTTTACGATTAGAGCGCGATAGAAGTGTAAAAGTAGTGGTTTTTGAATCTTCAAATCCAGATTATTGGGTATGTCATTATGATACCAACTTACTTAGAGATATGTCTATGGAAGCGGTACCGAGAAACGAAGTACAGTTATTAGACTTACAAGCAATTTTAGAAAGATTGAGCAACGTACCACAAGCAACTATAGCTAAAATTGAAGGTTTTGCGCGCGGTGGCGGACACGAAATGGCATTGGCACTGGATATGCGTTTTGCAGCAAGAGGTAAAGCCAAATTTATGCAAATGGAAGTAGGTATGGGCATTTTACCTTGTGGTGGCGGAGCTTCACGTATGGCTAGACAAACAGGTTTAGGAAAGGCACTGGAAATTATTTTAGGTGCAAAAGATTGGGACGCAGACGAAGCTGAAAAGTTCGGAACTATTAACAAAGCATTAGATGCAGATGAAATAGGACCTTATGTAGATGCTTTGGCAGAGCGCATTTCTAAATTTCCGGCAGATTCTATTGCGGCTAGCAAACGTGCGGTATATGCGTCTATAGACTTACCAATAAAGGAAGCTTTAAAAGAAGAAGCCTATCAATTATTTCAGGCTACAAGCAGAACACCAGCTATAAAAAGATTCACCTACGCCGATGAGAATGGCGCTCAGTTTGACCATAACAACCAAAAGAATTGGGAACAAATGGTAATGGATATTCAAGAAGTAAATTAATGGCGCCGAGTGCCTTGCGCTATACGCTTTACGCCAATCGCATATCGCAGTTTGCGTAGAGCGTGTTGCGCACAGCGAATAGCGAATAGCGAATAAAATAAAGTCTCTGTCCTAAGGCTAGAGATATTTCCACAGATAAATAGATTATAACAATAAAAAGAAGAAAGATTATGAAAGCAATGCTTATAAACAACTACGGAGAAAACGGAAATTTCGAAGTATCAGAAATTGAAAAACCAACAGTAAAGGCAAATCACGTATTGGTAAAAATAGCTGCATCTAGTGTAAATACAATTGACACTATGATCAAAAATATGGGAACCGATTTACCATTATCACCAGCTACACCAGCCTTATTAGGTATGGATTTCTCAGGAACTATAGAATCGGTTGGAGATGGTGTAGAAGGTTTTAAAGTAGGCGATGAAGTATACGGTTGCGCTGGCGGATTAGCCGATTTACCAGGAACCTTAACGGAGTATATTGTAGCAGATAGCTACCTTGTAGCGCACAAACCAAAAGGCTTAACAATGCGAGAAACTGCAGCCTTACCTTTGGTAGCTATTACAGCTTATGAAGGTTTAACAAGAGCAGGCGCAAAAGCAGGTCAGAAAGTATTGGTACACGGTGGTTCTGGTGGTGTTGGTCATTTAGCGGTACAATTGGCAAAGTATTTTGGAGCAGAAGTTTTTGCTACAGGTACTGGTGATAATCAAAAAGCTATTGTTGAAAAATTTGGCGCAACTTTTATCGATTTTAAAACTGAAAAGGTAGCAGATTACACAGCAAAATATACCGATGGTGGTTTTGATGTGGTTTTTGATACTGTTGGTGGGGCAAACCTGACCAATTCTATTGAAGCTGTTGCCTTAAACGGACACATTTCTACTACGGTGTCGTTGTGTGAGTTAGACTTAACTCCGTTGCATTTTAAAGGAGCATCATTACACGTGGTATTTATGCTAATACCAATGTTGCACAATTTTAAAAGAGAGGAACACGGCAATATTTTAAAGCGTTTGGCTGAAATTTCTAATGAAGGACATTTAACACCAATAGTAGATGAAAACAAATTTTCGTTAGAAGAAGTTGGTGATGCTTACGCACATTTACAAAGCGGAAAAGCTATTGGTAAAATAGTAGTTGAGAACTAAAAACAAATAAGGATTTGCAATGTATCCTTATGGTTGATTAATAGTGTCAAATGCCTCTTTTTAGAGGCATTTTTCATTTAAAAATAGCAAAACCTTGTTTTTTACTAAAACCACCATTTTTACTACCAAAGCAGAACAGCCGGTTGTGCGTAATTTTGTTATAGATAAAAAATACAATAGCAGTAGCTATACTTAAAACATATAATTATGAAAACAATAGAACATACAAATGCACTTGCTGAAGCTCGTGCTTTAGAAGTACCATCAAGAGAATTATCATTAAGACGCGATCCATTTGTTTCTCAATTTTGGAATGAAAACCGTAAATTGTTAGAAGCTGCTTGGGCAGAATGGGAAATAGAAAACAAAGACGAATTACTAGTTCCTGACGAAACTTTGCTTGACCCACGCTTACGTAAAGCTATTAAAGACGCTTGGGAAAATCCTGAAAAAGAATCTGCTGTTGCCGATTTATGGGAGGAAGTTATACCTGGAGTTTATGTCGCACAGTTTTTTGATGTAGATCGTTTAGCGGATTTCCGCAACTACTTAGAAGCTGTTGCAAACTCAAGAGTGCCAAAACGTGCGCCTTACGGTATACAGTTAAACCGATATGGTATGATGCTAGACCCTCGTTCTGAAGGGCATTTGGCAGCACCTAATTTTCAGGCTTTTTATAATGATATGATGGACCGTTTTATGCGTCCGATAGCACGTTTATTATTGGGAACTTACGGTTATGACAATCAGACTTTTGGATTTTCAATACAATACAATCCAGATAAAGACAAGGATTTACACGCACATACCGATGCTTCTGCGGCTACCTTGAATATCAACATTAACTTACCGGATGAAAAGTTTACAGGATCTGAAGTAGATTTTTATGATAAAGCTTCTGGAAAAACGGTACAAGCTATTTTTGAGCCAGGAAAAGCCATTATCCATAGAGGTAATGTGCCACACGCAACACACCCAATTACAAGCGGACAACGTAGTAATTTAGTGGTGTGGCTATATGGAGACCGTATGCAAATACCACGTGGTAGTACTAGTAGTTATGGGAATAGTAACAGTGACACCATTAAAGATGTTGCCTTGGAAAGTGTTACGGCTCGTCAACGTTGGAGTTTACCTGATGGTCCTAAAGATACCGTTGCACCATTTTAATTACAGCAAGCGTAGTTTATTATATTAGATAAAAATAAAATTATAAAACTGGCAATAGTTATATTGCCAGTTTTCATCAACATAAAAAATACAATGAAACATATATTAATAACAGGAAGCACAGACGGTATAGGTAAATTACTAGCCTTGCGTTTGGCTAAAGAAGGGCACTTTGTTGTCATTCACGGTAGAAGTGATGCTAAATTAGCCGCTACTTTAAAAGAAATCAAACAGCAATCTAGCAATGAAAATGTAATAGGCTTTTTAGCGGATTTTTCAGACTTAAATGCAGTTAAAATAATGGCTGAAGAAGTTGTAGAAAAAATGCCAGTAATTGATGTTTTAGTCAATAATGCAGGCGTTTTAATGACAAACGGTAGTAGTGGGACTACAGATATACGGTTTGTGGTAAACTACTTTGCACCTTATGCATTAACTAATGGCATATTAGCAAATTTAAAAGCATCGGACGCACCAAGAATTGTGAATTTAAGTTCCGCCGCACAATCCACTATAAATATACATGCGTTAGAAGGCAAAACAGGCTTGGGTGCCAACGAAGCTTACGCACAAAGCAAACTGGCATTAACAATGTGGAGTTTTTATTTAGCAGAACAAGAACCATCAATTACGGTAGTGGCAGTAAATCCAGGTTCATTATTAAATACTAAAATGGCTAAAGAAGCGTATGGACAGCATTGGTCACCAGCAGAAAAAGGGGTTGACATTCTGTACAATTTAAGTATGACAGATTTAGCAAAATCAGGTGAGTATTTTGATAATGACCGTGGTGGATATAACAAAGCTCATGCGGATGCTTATAACAACGTGAAAATTGAAGAGTTGATTAAACTTACGGATGCTATAGTTATGCATTAGAGTAGATTAAGTAGAGGTTATTTCTTTTAAAAAGAAAAATGGATGGATTTTTACATGTCATTTTCACCTAAATTCGCAAAATGAAAAAGATTTTGGTTTTGTTTTCGCATCCTAAGTTTGAAAAGTCTAGGGCAAACTCCATTTTGGTAGATAAGATTAAATACAAAGAAGGTGTAACATTTCATGACCTATACGAGAAATACCCTGATTTTAACGTAAATGTAGAGGCCGAAAAAGAGCTCATAAGTGAACATGATATTTTAATTTGGCACCATCCCTTTTATTGGTACAGTTGTCCTCCCTTAATGAAGCAATGGATAGATATGGTGCTGGAATTTGGTTGGGCTTATGGGCCTAGCGGTAAGGCATTGTACTCAAAAAAATGTTTAAACGTAATTACCACGGGAGGCTCCAGGGCATTGTACTGCGAACAAGGAACCAATAGTTTTTCTGTAAAAGAATTTTTAAGACCTTTTGAACAAACGGCAAATTTATGCGGTATGCAATACTTTCCGCCTTTTGCTGTAATGGGTACCCATAGAATTGAGGATAAGGAATTATACGATTACGCCCATAAGTATGATAAATTGATTGATTTGCTGCAAAGTGATATGTCCCTATCAGACGTAGGCAACTTTTCGTTTATCAATGATATTCCACAATTAAATCCGCAGATATGACAGGTAGTATACTTTTTGAAGCTATTGTATTCTTATTGGGAGCCATTATTTGCGTGTCTATTGCCAAACGTCTTGGACTAAGTTCAGTATTGGGGTATTTAATGGCAGGCGTATTAATAGGTCCCTACGTTTTAGGTTTTATAGGAAATGAAGGAGAAGACATTCTTCATTTTGCCGAGTTTGGTGTAGTTATGATGTTGTTTTTGATTGGTCTGGAAATAGAGCCTAAAAACTTCTGGAAAATGCGAAAGACCATTGTAGGCATGGGAAGTTTACAGGTTATGGGGACTATTATACTTTCTTATTCGCTATTTATTGTATTGGGTTTTGATTGGAAAGTAGCCTTAACTTTTTCAATGGCGGTGGCCTTGTCATCTACCGCAATTGCATTACAGACGATTAAAGAAAAAGGCCTGTTGAACACCACTTTTGGACAGTCTTCATTTTCCATTTTATTGTTTCAGGATATCATTGTCATTTTTATGTTGGGTGCTTTGCCCTTATTGGCAAACACGGAAAAAGCTCCTGTAGAGAATGGTGATACTCACGCTAATTTACTTCAGAATTTACCATTGGGATTGCAGACCTTGTCCATTTTGGTCTCGGTTTTCGCTATAGTGGTAGCAGGAAAATATCTAATAGTGCCTATGCTCCGTAAAGTGGCCAAAACCGGTGTTAGGGAATTATTAATCGCTGCTGCACTACTCATTGTTTTCGGAATTTCTTTTTTGATGGAGCTCGTTGGGTTAAGCCCTGCTCTTGGGGCTTTTTTAGGTGGCGTAGTCTTGTCCAATAGTGAATTTAAGCATGAACTGGAAAGTACTTTGGAGCCTTTTAAAAATTTACTCTTGGGTCTGTTCTTTATGGCCGTAGGAGCTTCAATAAATTTTATCGTAATAGCAAAGAGTCCGCTTACTATTGGTGGCATTTTACTGTCCGTAATCGTTATTAAAGCTTTGATTTTGTTTATCACTGGCGCGGCCTTTAAGTTGAAACTAAATCAGAAATTGCTGTTGACGTTTAGTTTGGCACAAATAGGGGAGTTTGCTTTTGTACTGTTGTCCTTTGCGTTTCAGTTAAATATTCTGGAGCAAAACCAAATGGATATTATGTTGGTGGTTACCGCCTTGACTATGACAGTTACACCCATTATTGGTATGGTGAACGAGCGAGTGCTTTTACCTCATTTTGGGACCAAAGAATCTATAAAAAGACCTATGGATCACATTGCAAAATCGCAAAAGATCATCTTGGTAGGTTTCGGTCATTTTGGAAGTACTATTGGGCGTTTTCTTAGGACTCATGGTGTGGAGGCCACTATTTTGGACCACGATTCCAACCGGGTAGATTTTTTACGTAAAATGGGTTTTGATGTGCATTATGGCGATGCTACCCGTATGGATTTGCTCGAATCGGCAGGTATAGCCGAGGCTAATTTTCTTATTTGTGCTATGGATAACCCAGAATGTGATAAAGACCTTGGCAAAAACGGTAAAAAGTAACTACCCAAAGGTTAAGGTTATGGTTCGGGCCAAAAATAGGTACGCCGCCTATGAATTCCTGAACATGGAAATAGACCATATTTATAGGGAGTCTTTGGAAACTTCCTTAAAATTGGCCAGTGAAGTTCTTAGTCAAATGGGCTTTAGAAAATACACCTTACAGCGTCAAGCACAGAATTTCATTAAGTATGATGAAGATAGTTTAAGACGATTGGCCAAAGAAACAAAGATAGGTGATGAGGACTATATCTTTAAGGCAAGGAAAGAGCTGGAACAACAAGAAAAATTACTGGAACAAGATTTAAAAAGAGGCGTAGTAGAGTTTGATAACCATTGGGATAGTGAACAAATTAGAGCTATGCTCAGCGGTACGAACATTCTAAAATAGACTTGTTTTAGAATTGATACATCATATTTTTCAAGGCAATAGAAACTGATTTCGGCTACTACAGGCAGGCTCAATAAAAACAGTATTTATATTGATAGTCAAGGTTTTATAATTTTTTGATTAGAAATTGTAGGGTTGCTTTATGAGCTTGTCAAGTTTTTATTGAGTGTTTTTTCATGGCGTGTAGGGTCTATACAATTACATTCGGTTTTGTATTAATGACTCAACATTCTCTTCTATGACCTTTCTCAAAAGCGCAGTGATTTTATTCATCATTTTATGTATTTCTTGCAAAAGCGAAACGGCCCCAGAAGTAGATGAATTAAAAACAGAGGAGAAACTACCTAACGAGGAAGAATTAACACCTACAGAAGAAGAAGAGGAGACCGAAGAACCCGTTTCCGAGAATATAGAATATGATTTTAGCGGACAAACACCACCGCCAGCCCCAGAAGGAATGGAGTGGAAGTTGGTATCTGAACTTTCGGATGAGTTTAACGATACTTTTGATGATACAAAATGGACGAAGTCTTTGTGGAATTATGGCGTACCGGTAAATATGGTTGCTGAAAACTCTGGTGTAAATGATGGAAATTTATGGATTAAGGCAACCTTGGCCGAAAATGAGGAACGTTGGTTTCAGTCTTCTCGTGTAATGTCCAAAACACGAATTAACTATCCCATGTACACGGTCAGCCGTATAAAAGGAGCACACATATCCGCATACAATACATTTTGGTTGAACAACGGTAATATCTCAAACCGAAACGAGATTGATGTGATTGAGAACAATTCCAACCCGTCATGCGATTGTCAACCTGATTTTCCATGGCAAATGAACTCCCAGTATTTTCACGTAATCAATGATGACACCAAGCGCAACAAAGGTAATTTTGATAATAGGGAACTCTCCAATGACAATCCGCTTAAAGGAATACAGTGGAATGAGGCCTACCACACTTTTGGTGTTTGGTGGAAGGACGAAACACACATTCAATTTTATTTGGACGGTGAACCAGCAGGGAATGTGGTTTCCGCACGCAATTTTACAAGGGAATTAAATATCATTTGGGACTTGTGGACAGTTGATGCAGATTGGCTAGGAGGACTGGCTAAAAAGGAGCATCTGCAGGATAGTATTATGAATACAATGAAAGTAGATTGGATACATACCTATCAACTGGTAAAAATGGAATAGAACAATATTGTTGAGTTGTTAGTTTAGTAGGAGTAGGGCATGAACACTTGTTTTTGCCCTATTTTTTTATCTATAACCTAGTATTGCAGTTTGATGTGAGAAAGGTTTTCTTGTATTGAGCAGTATATTATGTCGTAGTTCTATTTCAATTATCAAACTAATGATGGTATTTATTAAATGCTTTATAGAGCACTTATTTATAGTGTGTTGCTAAATAGTGGCACATCACATTTTCAACCATTACATATAAGCTAAAATCAATTTTTATTGAATCATTGAGCCCTTTTCACCTTCCTTAACTTCACGAACTAGACTTTTAAAGATGAACAGTCTTACTTAGAATTTTAAAGAAGGAAATATGAAAGAACAAAGTATTTTAAAGCCTTATATTTTAGGCAATATAGAATTACCCAACCGTGTTGTAATGGCACCAATGACGCGTAGTAGGGCAAATAATAATGAAAATGCACCTACAGAAGATTTGCATGTACCCTATTACACTCAAAGAGCGACTGCCGGACTCATAATAACAGAAGGCACCCAAGTGTCTAAGAGGGCTGTTGGCTATATTAATACACCTGGAATTTATTCAGAACCACAGGTAGAAGGATGGAAAAAAGTGACACAATCTGTTCACAAGGTCGGTGGAAGAATTTTTGCTCAACTTTGGCATGTAGGTAGAATTTCGCATCCTGATTTTCACAATGGTGAACTTCCTTGGGCACCGTCCGCAATTAATCCGGAAACAGAAGTGTTTACGCCCGAAGGCAGCAAAAAAACGGTTACTCCAAAGGCAATGACCCAAGAGGATATCAAAACCACTAAGAATGAATTCGTTCAAGCGGCCAAAAATGCAGTTGCCGCTGGTTTTGATGGTATTGAAATACATTCATCCAATGGTTATTTATTTCATCAATTTTTTAATGGAACCAGCAATATTAGAGAAGACGAGTATGGAGGTAGTATTGAAAATAGAGCTCGCTTTTTCTTTGAGGTTTTAGATGCTGTTAAAGAAGTAATTCCTGAGATAAAAATTGGGGTTCGGTTTAACCCCTCATTACATAACATTTTTGGGATGACAATGGATGAAGAAACCATTCCCACCTTTGATTATATTATTGAGAAGTTGGATAAGGAATATGACCTGGCCTATATCCATTTATCCGAACCTTTTAATGATGTGTCTGAAGTTGAGTTTGCCGAGCAACACATAGCTAAACGCTACAGGCCGAAATACGATGGAACCTTGATGATAAATAGTGGTTTTGACCAAGAGAAGGCCAATGCTGTTTTAGAAGAAGGAAATGCAGATTTGATAGCATTTGGAAAACTATTTATATCTAATCCCGATTTGGTAGGTCGCTTTCGGGAAAACGTAGAAATTTCAGAATGGGACAAAAATACTTTTTATACAACGGGTAAGAAGGGCTACACTGATTATGATGCAAAAACAAGAGAACTAATCCCCAACCAATAGACCAGAGAGAATTTAACCTTAAAATCTAAATTGAAAATGGAAACTTTAGTAAACGGATTTTCTACAATAAACCCAACAACGGGAGAGGAAATCAAGGAATATGAATATATGAGCAATGAAGAAGCTCAAAATGCAGTTGAAAAATGTCATACTGCATTTAAAGAATGGCGCTTAAAATCACTTGCTGAGCGTGCAAAAATAATAAAGGCCATTGGCGAAGAGCTGAAAAAAAATAAAGACAAGTTTGTCAAACTGATGACCCAGGAAATGGGTAAAGTCTTAAAACAAAGTGCTCAAGAAATAGATTTGTGCAGTGCTATTTGCGAATACACAGCAACCGAAGGTCAAGAGCATCTAAAAGATGAAGAGCGAGAATTGCCGAACGGGGGCAAGGGGATAATCTCCTATTCTCCAACCGGGGTAATTTACGGTATACAGCCATGGAATTTCCCGGCTTACCAAGCGGTACGTTATTCAATTGCCAATTTAATGGCGGGTAACGGGGTTCTTTTAAAACACTCCAGTGGTGTAACGGGATCAGCACTGCTACTGCAAGAGATTTATGAGCGTGCGGGCTTGCCTAAGAATCTATTTACCGTTCTGCTTATAGAACATGACCAGTCCGATGCAATTATTGAAAATGAACTTGTTCGTGGTGTAACCCTAACCGGTAGCCCGGATGCAGGAAAAATAATTGCCAAAAAAGCAGGGGCCGCACTAAAAAAGACGGTACTTGAATTGGGTAGTAATGATGCGTATTTGGTGCTTGATGATGCAGATATTGAATTGGCTGCCAAAACCAGCGTAATGGGCAGGATTTATAATAACGGGGAAACTTGTGTAGCGGCTAAACGATTTGTTGTAGTTGAGAAAGTCTATGATGAGTTTCGTGATGCTTTTGTAAAAGCGATGAAAGAAGTTAAATTGGGAGACCCTACAAAAGAGGATTCGGATTTAGGGCCAATGGCGAGAGAAGATTTACGTGAAACTCTTCATGGGCAAGTTCAGGAGAGTGTAAAAAAAGGAGCTAAAGTTCTTATTGGCGGTGAGATGCCGGATACTGATGGATTCTTTTACCCTGCAACGATTCTAGAAAACTTGGAACCCGGACAGCCAGCTTATGATGACGAGCTTTTTGGGCCGGTCGCTTCACTGATTAAAGCAAAGGATAATGAAGATGCCATGCGTATAGCTAATGATAGTAGGTTTGGATTAGGAGGAGGAATTTTCTCCAAAAATGAAGACAAAGCGTTTAAATTAGCCAAGAAACATTTTGATACGGGAATGGTATTTATCAATTCATTTGGATTGGCCACGCCCAATATGCCTTTTGGTGGAGTAAAAAACTCTGGTTATGGTAGAGAGCACGGTGGGTTCGGAATTCGTGAATTTGTGAATGTCAAAGCTGTAATGAAAATTAATATGTAAGTTGCTTAATAACAGCGTTTTTTAAAACAAAAACAGGGTCAAGGGTATGTGGATTTTCCCATCTCTTGGCCCTGTTTTATGTACAATCATAGAGGGTTGCCCCTCAAACCTAAAGCAAACAAAAATAAAGCGAACGGAGAATTCTCTTAAAACATTTAGTATATTGTTTTGGTTCTAAAGTCTTGGAATATAGTATTGTTCTGGATAATAGGAATAAAAAACCACCAAGACAGTACCCCCGTATGAGAAAAAATTGTATCCTCCTATTAGTATTTTTCACCTTAGGAAACCTATGTGCCCAAAAGGATAGCATCGTGCCACCACGCAAGAACAAATTACTGAAAAGGACAATTTTACCCCTCTCCTTACTTACAACAGGAATACTTTTGTCCGATAGTGGTTTTGAAATATCATTGCATGAAACAGCTCAAGGTTGGGTGGGCAATGACTTTCGCACCCACTTGGATGATTATACACGGT
This sequence comes from Zobellia russellii, assembly GCF_044597075.1. Lineage (NCBI taxonomy): Bacteria > Pseudomonadati > Bacteroidota > Flavobacteriia > Flavobacteriales > Flavobacteriaceae > Zobellia > Zobellia russellii. The sequence goes on from NZ_CP139000.1 coordinate 870,175, forward strand.
ATGCCCCGGTGGCCACCCTTGTCGTAGCCAATGTAGCTGGAGTTAAAGCACAACATCATTGGTTTGATCAAACAAAAAATTTGGCGGTATCCATGATTCTAACGGATGTATTTACCAGGGCAATTAAAAATTCCGTTGTTAAGTATAGGCCCGATCGCTCTAATGATAACGCATTCCCCTCCGGTCATACATCCATTGCTTTTGCATCAGGTACTGCAGTTTATGAAGAATATAAAGGCACCAATGCCTATCTAGCTTACAGTGGCTTTGGTTTTGCGGCTGTAACGGGTGGCTTAAGGCTTTTCAACAACAAACACTATATTTCAGATATCCTTGCAGGCGCTGGTATAGGAATATTGGTGACAAGATTGGTTTATCATTTTGACTATTTGTTCAAGTGGAATCCGTTTATAAAATCTAAGAATATCTCTCTAATTCCCCGTTATTCGGATGGCTCCGTGGGCCTCTACTTTTCTAAGTCATTCTGATTTACTTTTTACATTAAAACCAATATCTCAGCTGCCTAAAGCTAAGGATTGGTTTTACAATTCTACTTGCAAAAACACCCCACCGTATAGTTTTAAGCATTCACTGAAAAGTATCCGTCATTCACAGATTCTTCAAATAGGGTGCAATTCAAATAAGCACCTTTGTTTCATAGATTATAACTCAAAATACATTTACAATGAAAAAAATAAGCCTGTTGGTCCTGCTGGCAATGCATGTTTCGTTTACAATTTCTTGCTCGGATGATGATGCCATAACTACTACGGAAGATGGTGTAGAGGTAACCGACGAATCTAACGAAGAAACGGAGGATGACGAAGTTTATGTGGAATCATATGCCGATAGTGATTTTGAAGCTATGGATTGGACGGATGCCACACATAGCAAATCTGCCGATCCTAATTTTGATGTGGTTTTTGAAGATAACACCGTAAAGCGCTTAGACCTAATTATTACAGAAGATCGCTGGCAGAGTATGTTAGATGATATGACCACTCTATATGGAGAATTTGGTGGTACAGGTGGCAGACCGGGCCCTGGTGGACCAGGTGGTGGTGGACTTGTTGAAACTGACGAAGACCCAATTTTTGTGCCTGGAGAAGTTCTTTTTGAAGATAAGGAATGGTACCGCGTAGGTCTACGTTTTAAAGGAAACTCTAGTTTGCAATCCAGTTGGTCCGCAGGAATATTAAAACTGTCCTTTAAGCTAGATTTTGATGAGTTTGAAGACGAGTACCCACAAATTGATAACCAGCGTTTTTACGGGTTTAAAAAATTGAGCCTGAAAAATAATTACAATGATAAATCTATGCTGCGCGAAAAAGTAGCTACGGATTTGTTTAGAGAAGCCGGTTTGGCCAGCTCACATGCCGCTATTTATGAAGTGTACGTAGACCATGGTAACGGCCCTGAATATTTTGGCGTGTATACATTGGTAGAAGAGGTAGATGATACGGTTATAGACATCCAATTTTCCGATAATGATGGTAATTTGTACAAACCTGATGGCGATGGTGCAAGCTTTGCGGATGGCTCTTTTTCTGAAGATGTATTCGTTAAGAAAACCAATGAGGACGAAGCTGACTTTTCTGATATAGAAAGCCTTTTTGCCGCTTTGCATGCAGATAACCGTACCACTGATCCTGATGCGTGGCGTACCCAACTAGAAACCGTTTTTGATACGGATACATTCTTGAATTACTTGGCGGTAAATACGGTCATCCAAAACTGGGACACCTATGGAAGAATGACACATAATTACTTTTTGTACAACAATCCCGATACAGAAAAACTGGCGTGGATTCCATGGGATAATAACGAAGCATTACAACGGGGCAATCAACAAGGTGCTTTGGCATTAGATTTCTCGGATTTAAATGATACAGAGTGGCCGTTGATTGGATACATGTATGAAGATGCCACGTACAAGGCAAAATATGATAGCTATGTACGGGAGTTTGCCAATAACGTTTTTACAGTTAGCGCAATGCAAACCAAATACGCTGCCTATACTTCATTAGTTGAACCGTATGCCACCGCGGAAGTTGAGGGATATACGTTCTTGAATTCCAGTGCGGACTTCCAAGCGGCCATAAGTGAATTGAATAGCCATGTGTCCGAAAGGGCGGCGGCAGTAAATAATTATTTGAATTAGTGAGTTTTTATGACGTGAGATGATGTAGGGGTTAGTTTTGAGAGAAAATCCGGTTGCCGTTGGTAGCCGGATTTTTTTGTATTTACGGCCATCAGAATCTAAACCGTATGGACAATAAAAACTGATTTGTTGGGGGAAGACTAGGTATGTTGGTCTTACCGGCTATTATGCCTACTTCCAGTACTTGTTTTTCCTTTATTCTGTAACCAATACCTAAATTCACATTTATTAAGGCACTCTCAGTACTTCCGGTGCGTTGGTCAATATCAAAGGTCTTCCCGGTACGTGCATAGAGATAGGTCTTCTCATTTACATCATATTTAAGAACTATAGCACCCGCAATTTGCTCGTGGGTACCAAACTTGGCGTAATTACGTTCTAGGCCGGCGCTAAATTTTTCGGATATCTGGTAATCAAAATAACCGGTTTTAAAAACTTCTTCATTTAAATTCAAGGGGGCTTCAAAACGGTATTGAGATAAATTTTTTATGAGTAAAGAATCTAGCGAAATCTTTTCTTTCGGGACTATTTGACTATATGCGGTAAGCGGAAAATAGAAACAGAAAACCGAGAAAAGAAGATTCTTCATAAACAAAGGTTTTGGCTCATCTTATTTCAAATATAGGAATTGGACTACGTTTAACTTAAGTAAGAACTGTTTTTTGGTAGAAGTTTAACAGTAGTGTGAATTCTAGGGTTACCCCAAAAATCCCGTCGATAAAAACAGCAGTTTCGTATAGTCAAATGGGTCAAACTTCTATTCCCTTTTCATGTGTGCGCCTATAGTTTCACTTTTGAAGTGTAAATTAAAAACACGCATAAATGAAACTATATATAATTCTTGCCATAGCTTCTTTTCACCTGCCAAAACACCCTAAAAACGGTTTAATTTCAACCCTTTAAAAAAAGGCAAAATTATCGGTAAGTGGTTCAAAATAAAGACGTAGCTTCGCCGCTTCAAAAATTGGGTCTATGAAACGCATTAGTCAGTATAAGAAGTTGTTCGGAATTGAAAAGGAGATTGATCTTAAGATACTTAAGACCACCTACCGTAATTTGGTTAAGGAATGGCATCCTGATAAGTTTCAAGAAGGAGATGCTAAGCGCGAAGAGGCAGAAGTTAAAAGTCGAGCTATTATTGACGGCTATCACTTTTTGGTGAGCATTGCTCCTGAAACCATTGCGGCCAACCTTGATGCCTATACGGAAACCATTACCAATTCCGGTATTGCGGACTATGTTCACAAGGGTATGTTGTTGGAGATTACTTTTATGGATGGTACCACTTATGAGTATTTTGGAGTAACCAAATCCGTTTATATTAAAATGGTAAATTCCAATAAATTGAACCGTTTTGCCAAGCGTAGCATTTACCCAAAATACATTTACAGAAAATCCAAGCGTACGCTATAGGAAGCGTAAACCTTATTTTTATACAATTTCAAAAGGGGGCTTATTTCTAAAGCCCCTTTTTTCAATTAAATAGTACATCTTTTAATACCTTTCTGGGGCCAGGTGTACTTATCTTTGTTTAAATCCATTTTATGTCTACATCATTTTCCGATTTAGGAATCAACGAGCAAGTACTTCAAAGCTTAACCGATTTAAAGATTTCCGTTCCTACGGATATTCAGAAAAAGACCATTCCCATTCTTCTGAAACAGAAAGAAGATGTAGTGGCATTGGCCAAAACGGGAACCGGTAAAACAGTTGCTTTTGGCTTGCCTTTGCTTCAGTTGGTCAATACGAAAAAAACAGAGGTGCAGGCCGTAATACTATCACCCACCAGGGAATTGGGGCATCAAATTTATGAGAATTTGGTTTCTTTTGCTGCGCACAGCCCTGCTATTTCTATAGCTTCGGTTTGTGGTGGTATACCTATTAAACCTCAAATTGAACGGCTTAAGGAACCTACCCAAATAATCGTGGCCACACCAGGACGGCTGATCGATTTAATCCAGCGTAAGGCGGTCAGTATAAATAAGATAAAGTTTTTAGTATTGGACGAGGCCGATGAAATGGTAACAGCATTAAAGACTGATTTGGATAAGCTTGGCGAGGAAATGCCAAAATCCAGAAGAACATTATTGTTTACCGCAACCATGCCCGGCACTGTAAAGCAATTGGTACAGAACTATATGTCCAAACATGTAGTGCACATAGAAGCGGATATGGCACAGATGGGCAACCAAGGTATTGACCACAAATATATCGTGGTAGAGCCTATAGAAAAGTTAGAGGTCCTACTTCATTTTTTGAACACCAAGGAAGGGGAACGTGGCGTTATTTTCTGCAAAACAAAAGCGGCCGTTAATAAATTGGCCAAAAAGCTGGCCATCAACAAATTTTCTTCGGGGTCTATTCATGGTAGCTTAACCCAGGGAATCAGGGACCGCATCATGGGGCAATTTAGGGAAGGTCATATAGACATCCTTGTTGCTACGGATTTAGCGGCCCGTGGTATTGACGTAAAAGAGATTTCATATGTGGTAAATTATCACCTGCCGGATACTTATGAAGCCTATGTGCATAGAAGCGGGCGTACGGCTAGGGCAGGAGCAAAAGGGCTTTCGCTCAGCATTATACAGGAGGAGGAGCGAAAGGACATACCGGAGTTTGAAGAAGAATTGGGACTGGTTTTCAATGAAATGAAGAAACAGGATGCTCAAGATAGGGAAGAAACCAATCTGACGCTTTGGGCCAAACGCGTTTTTAAAACAAAACCCAATCGTAATGTATCCGTAGAAACAAAGGATAAGATAAAGACCATTTTTCATCATTTAACAAAGGAAGAACTGATAGAGAAGGTATTGGCAGATCATATTGTACAAAATACTCCGGCCACTCCAAAATTGGAATCCCTAAAAAAATAAGCAGCTATGTCCAATACAATTCGTACGCAAGCGGATATTTTAAAGAAACTGGGAATACCAAGTCTTAATCCCATGCAGGAGGAAGCTTTATCGGTCATCGGTAAAAATAAAAATACCGTGCTGTTGTCACCCACGGGAACGGGTAAAACCTTGGCTTTTTTATTGCCTCTGTTGGAAACCTTAGATGCGGAATGTTCGGAAATTCAGGCATTGGTACTGGTGCCGTCGCGTGAACTGGCGATACAGATAGAACAGGTGGTGCGTGATATGGGCTCCGGTTTTAAAGTAAATGCAGTATATGGCGGAAGACCCATTTCCAAAGATAAAATTGAATTGAAACATACCCCAGCTATATTGATAGGCACGCCCGGAAGGATAGCGGATCATTTTGGGGGAGACCGATTTTCAAAACAGGATATCAAAACCTTGGTGTTGGACGAATTTGATAAATCTTTGGAAACAGGTTTTGAAGGTGAAATGAGCGCCATCATCAATCAACTTCCTAATTTGGAAAAGCGGATTCTTACTTCCGCCACGCAGGGAGTTGAGATTCCTAAGTTCGTTAAGCTGGATAACCCGGTGGTTATTGATTATCTGGATTCAAAAAAGGAATCTAAACTGGCCATCAAAATGGTTGTTTCCCCAGATAAGGACAAGCTGCAGACCTTATTGGATTTGCTATTGTATATTGGCAATCAGCCAGGAATTATCTTTTGCAATTACAAGGACAGTATTGAGCGGGTAAGCACATTTTTGAATAAAAATAAAATCAACCATACTTGTTTTTCAGGAGGTATGGAGCAAAGAGATCGCGAGCGTTCCTTAATTAAGTTCAGAAACGGAACCTGCCAAGTACTCATTGCAACAGATTTAGCGGCTAGAGGTATAGATATTCCCGAAATGAAGTATATCATTCATTATGAACTTCCCAGGGCTATAGAAGAATTCACGCACCGTAACGGCAGAACTGCTCGTGTAAATGCTAAGGGTACCGCTTATGTTTTAAGGTCTAAAACGGAATTTATACCGGAATTCATTAAAGATGTGGCTACGGTAGATATTTCTAAAAAAGCAGCCTTTCAATCTCAATATTGGGAAACCCTCTTTATTTCAGGTGGGCGAAAGGATAAAATTTCAAAAGGGGATATTGCCGGTCTGTTCTTTAAACAAGGTGGACTAAATAAAGACCAATTAGGGATTATTGAACTAAAACAGGACTGTGCATTTGTTTCCGTACCCGTGTCCCTTGCTGATAAACTGACTAAAAAATTGAACAATTCCCGTTTAAAGAACAAGAAAGTTAGGGTAGCGGTGCTGTAATTCCTTCTTTTTTGTAATGTCGAAACTGCTCTTAGCTCAATACAAACCCAACGTTTCTAGGGGGTTGGGGGCGAAGTGGGGAAAGGACAAGAAGGTACTGTGATAATAAGTTGAAAATAAGTGAATTAAATTACCATTACTAAAAAAATTGGCGTCATCTTTGTCCTTTAATAAGCAGTATAAATTTTTAATTACATTACAATGAGTAAAGGAACAGTAAAATTTTTCAACGATACCAAAGGTTTTGGTTTTATCACTGAAGAAGGCGTTGAAAAAGATCACTTTGTACACGTTTCAGGTTTAGTAGACGAAATTCGTGAAGGCGATGAAGTTGAATTTGATCTACAAGAAGGTAAAAAAGGCCTAAACGCAGTAAACGTAACAGTATTATAATTCTATATATACTTTAAGTTTTACAAAAAGCCCATCTTAACGGATGGGCTTTTTTTATGGCCAAAAATGCCATCAATATACACTCCTAGATCAAGAGAACTGTTTTAAATTTTTTCATCTATAAATACGGCATTTATGTAGTGCAAAATGTAGCGTACGTATATATCTTTTCTCTTTTCCCATAGGTGAAAGTATTTTTGTGCTTATACAAATTTAAAACACAAAACCATGCAAAAAGCAGTAGCATCATTTGTACTTATAGCCGTATTGACCAGTTGTAACAGTGTTAAGAACGTAAATACGTCCACTGCATCTCAGGCAGCTTCCTTATTAAGTTCATTAAGTTCTAATTCAACGGTACAGCAAGTGGCTAGCTTGTTCAGTTTGTTGGATACCGATAATAATAGTGCTATAAGTTCTACAGAGGCTATGGGTTCGGTTTCAGAGAATTTTGACACTTTGGATACTGATAATGATTCAAGTTTAAATCTTACCGAATTGGAAGGCATCTTGGCTTTGCTGAAATAATATTTGAGTTGAGTTTAGTATAAAAGCGTGGTCTCCGGATTGCGCTTTTTTCTGTCTATAAAATTCTAATGTTCGTAGATAAAAATAGCCAACTCGTCTATTATGTCCCAAATATGGGCTTTTCAAGTTAAACCAGGCTCAATAATTGTTGTCTTAGTATCGAATGATTAAGTGAAAGTTTAACTTTTAAATGTATGACCCATGAAAACAATTACTAAAAAATATTATGCATTAGCGCTTTTAATAATCGGATTCTCTTTTGCGGCAAATGCCCAGACCCGCAAACGAACCACTACAAAAACTACGGTTACAAAAACGGTAGCAAACAACACACCACGTAGGGTGTCCAGTAAAAAAGTGGTTTACAAAACCCCAAAGAAGAAAGTGGTAGCGGTAAGAACGGTACCTAATAAAAGGGTGGTAAAGTACCAAGGTCAGAATTACTATTATGCCAATAATAGGTTTTACACTTCTTCCAGAGGTCGTTATATTCCAATTGCACCTAAAATTGGTTTTAGAATAAGCTCTTTGCCAGTAGGGTATAATAGAGTCAGGTATAACAATCGAGTGTATTTTAATGTTGGGGGCACTTTTTATACTGAAGTGGGTAATGAATATGAAGTGGTAGAACCGGAAATTGGTACGGTAGTTTATGAATTACCGGACGATTATGAAAAGGTAACTATAGACGGTCTTAACTATTACGAGTATGCCAATGTACTGTACGAAAAAATACAGGTTAATGGTACCAGAGCTTATGAAGTTGTAGGTATTATCGATATGGAATAAATAGGGGAATAGTACTTTACGAAACAATACGCTTGTCCTTTGGACAGGCGTTTTTTGTTCGCGTGTGATTCTGTTTTTCTTAGCGGACAGCGAATCTTTGTTTTTGTAGAATTTAAGTACAACGGTACAAATAAAGGTGTAATTTCGCGCGGCGTAAAATAGTGTTCGGTTAGTGGGATGCTAAAGAAAAATAGGCGGAATGAAGAGTGAAGAATTGCAGGATAATCAGGAGGTTTCTTTAGACGAGGTAAAACAAGCCATAGCCGTTCTAGAGCGATTGGTAGCGAATACCGATCAGATATTTGAAATTCCCAAAGCGCAACGTACCGCCTTGATCAAAGCTTCGGGGCAATTGTCCCGCCCCAGTAGGGAAGAGTTTTCGCGCAGAAAGAAAGATGCTAAAAAAGCGGCAAAGCGTAAACAGGCAGCAAAGGATAGAAGTGCACGTAACGAAACTGGAATTCGGTATGCGCGTGAAGCTTCGGTATTTGTTGCGCCAAAATTATTGGCTGCGGCCGATTTGGCCCAAAAGGACACACCTGAATTGGAATCGCCCCGTGATTGTTATGTCTGCAAGGCCAAATTCACCAAACTCCACCATTTTTATGATACCATGTGTACAGATTGTGGAGACCTTAATTATGCCAAACGTTTTCAAACGGCCAATGTTAAGGGGCAAGTAGCGGTCATTACCGGTTCCCGACTTAAAATTGGGTATCATATTTCGTTAATGTTGCTCCGTGGAGGTGCAACCGTTATTGCTACGACACGTTTCCCTGTAGATTCTGCATTACGTTTTTCAAAGGAAGAGGATTTCATGGAATGGGGACATCGCCTGAAAATACACGGCTTGGATCTTAGACACATTCCCAGTGTGGAAATATTCTGTAATTACATTGAGCAGAATTATGAAAAACTGGATATTCTCATTAACAATGCGGCCCAGACGGTACGCCGCCCTGCAGGGTTTTATGCCCACCTTATGCAGAATGAGGAACGCCCATTTGAATCCCTGCCAAAGTTCGCGCAAGGAGTTCTAAAGGACCATATAAATTGTCTGGAAGAACTGAATACGTTAACTACTGCAGCTTCTTCCAACAAAAATATGCCGGTTTCTTGGCACGGTCCCGAGCCTGGCATCGGGTTACGGTCATCTGCAAAACTATCTCAGATTCCGTATAGTTTTGATGCGAGCTTGGTGGCACAGGAAGTATTTCCGGAGAGTCAGTTAGATGCCGATCTACAACAAGTAGATTTACGGAAGACCAACAGCTGGCGCCTAAAATTGGGTGAAATTGAAACCACCGAAATGGTAGAGGTGCAACTGGTGAATTCCGTGGCACCTTTTGTTCTCTGTAACCGACTTTCGGAAGTCATGAAAAAGGAAAATACGGGGCAAAAGCACATTATAAATGTAACCGCTATGGAAGGAAAGTTCCATCGGTTTTTTAAGGAATCGCGTCACCCGCACACCAATATGGCCAAAGCGGCCTTGAATATGCTTACCCATACCGCTTCCGGGGAATTGGCAAAATATGGCATTTATATGAACGCCGTAGATACCGGTTGGGTTACGGACGAGGACCCTGCGGAACTGGCCAAAAGAAAGCAGGAAGTACACGATTTTCAGCCGCCGTTGGATATTGTTGATGGTGCTGCTAGGGTAGTAGACCCGCTTTTTGATGGCATCAATACCGGAAAACACTGGTGTGGAAAGTTCTTAAAGGATTACTTTCCTATTTCTTGGTAATAGTTTCTGGTTTAAGACTTTACGGTTCTGGAGTGCTCCATAAAGTGGTTCTCTAAACGCTGTAATTGGGGATGCGGTTTTTCGGCGTAAATGACAAACTGACTTTTTTTGATACTTGCCGCCATGGCGATCAGGCCTGTGGATTCTTTTTTGTTGGATAGGAATTCGGCATCGTCCACACTAACTATTTTTAGTTCGGAAATACTTACTCCATTGGTCAAAAACAGGTTGTGTAATGTTTTAGGGGTGGTAATCAGAATATCTATACCCAAGTATATTTCAGATTTTTGAACGTCAATATGCAATTGTTCGTAACTGGCATACACACGTAAGGAGCTGTATTTGGTAAATTCAATAAAGGTTTGGTATAATTCCAATACTTTTTCTTTGCTTTCAACCATAACCACTGCTCGGGGTGCGTCTCCCACAGCTTCACATTTTAGTTTTTGCAAGGTGGTTAACACCAAAGTGGTGGTTTTTCCGCTGCCTTTTTTAGCAAAGGCAAAGACATTGATGCCACTTTTAATTACGGGAATGCTACTTTTTTGAAAAGGGGTTGGTGCTTCAATCTCCAATCGCTCTAAGTTCTCCAATAAGTGCGGGTGTAATTTTTTAAATGGCATACGCTATAGCTACTAAAATTATGGTTTTCAAAGAAACCGGTTACAAATGCAAAGATAGGCACAACACCTTAGGTTTGAATCTTATTTTTGGTCGCATTTATAATTTTAATTAATATATTTATCACCTGTTTTACTAGTACTACATATAAATTCGGGTCTTAAGCTAAAGACTATGCTCCACTTGAGGGCTGCATTGAAGTGTCTAAACTTTAATGTGCGGATATGTTCTTTCGAGATATAATCACAAAACTTTAAATTGTAAATCAACTGGATAAAAAACCAATTGACATAGCCTGTACCTTAACTACTTCGTTTGGGCAGGGCGTAAATACTAGTGTGTTAAAATGTATGACAAATCATTAATAAGTAGGGATATAGAGCTTTTCTATACCAATGCATCCGAAGAGACCCGACTGGATAAAGGAATGGGTGTCTTTGAATTTGAACGTATAAAATCGTTAATCGAAAAGTATATTGAAAATCCAAAATCTACGATAGTGGATGTAGGTGGCGGTACCGGAAAATATTCGGAATGGTTGGCCAAAAAAGGACATCAGGTGCACATGATAGACCCGGTTCCCAAACATATATCCTTTGCGGAAAATAGAGCCCACAAACTAAAGAACAAATTTTCTGTCCGTTTGGGCGAGGCCAGAAAACTGGATTTCCCTGATAATTATGCAGATGTAATTATTTTGCACGGTCCGCTTTATCACCTGCAGGAAAAGAAAGATAGGGAAGCGGCCATTTGTGAGGCTAAAAGAGTGTTAAAAACGGGCGGTGTATTATTGGGCTTCGCCATAAATTATTCGGCAACTACTTTGGTAGGCCTTTTAAACGGACTCATTCACAAGCCCAGCTTTTTTGATATGTGCAAGGAAGAATTACAAACGGGAATCCATAACCCACCTGTGGATTTCCCTTGGTTGTTGGCGGAAGCCTACTATCACAGACCGGATGAACTAAAGGGCGAATTCATAGAACAAGGATTGAACTATATAAACATACATGCCGTGGAAGGCATGGTTTGGCTGGATAAGGATTTTTTTGGCAGTATGGCCAATGAAAAAAAGAAAAATAATTTACTTCAATTGATGGACCTTACGGAGAACGATAGCAATCTGTTAACGTTCAGTCCGCATATGATGATAGCGGTCAAAAAATGATAAAATGGAAAACAGGGGGTGTTCTAATTTTATTCCCTAGGAATACAAAATTTAAAACCCTCACAACGAACTATTGAAAAAATCCAATGCCAATTGCAATGTTTTGTCATGAATGTTTTTTCTGTTGACGCTGGGGTGGTCAACGGCTATTTCGGGTACTATTTCCTTCCCTAAAGTCGTAGATTCATTTAAAAACACATAGTGCCCAACGTTTTCATCAAAAAGATACATTTTACTGGTGTTAATTAATTCATGATACTTTTTGGCATTGGTACCTACAGGTGCTACTGAATCTCCCTTTCCGGCAACTATATATATTGGAGCTGTAATTTTATGGGTCTGCTCTTTGGAATGAAAGCCGAATCCTATTGCCGGAGCCATTACAAAAAAGGCCTTTATCCTATCATCTTTTACTAGATTACGATATTGAATGTAGGACGAAACGATAAGGCTATCATTTTCATAATCTATAATTTCATCCGTATCCGGGAATTCCGCTGGCAATTCCCGCTCTTCGGGTTTTTCATCTTCGGTTACGGTTCTGTCAACATAGCCACCCGCCAAAGCGATATTGGTGTAACCACCCAAGGAAAAACCTACGCCACCAATTCTAGTCGTATCTATTTTTGTCCCCATTTCGGTGTCCTTGAGAACTTCGGTCAGCACATATTGAACATCAATGGCCCTTTCCCACCATTTTACGAATTCCCTTGGTATCTTGTTGAAAGTAGAATTTCCATAATGGTCCAGTGAAACCACTACGTAGCCTTCTTTTACCATTTCTGCTATGAACCAAGTAAGAGAAAACCGATTTCCTCCAGTTCCGTGAGAGACAACAAGTAACGGGAATTTCTCATCAGGAATAGTGGCATTTGCTACTGTTTCTATATTTTTAAAAAGCTCCTTTGGATTCTCTTTTGGCTCTTTATGAATTAAAGTATCTAGAGTGGGATACCATATTTCAGCCGGTAACGGTCTGTCTCTGGATTGATCAACAAATGTTACGGATTTTTGACCGATGCTATATTTTGTTTCTTTTTGTTGAGTACAAGAGGTTAGTAGGAGTACGATGAAGATAAGCAGTGGTGTATTTCTCATGGGTTGGTCATTCGTTTCGCCTTAAAGACGAGACTAACCAACGTTTGTTACAGTATTTTAAAATTGACCTTTCACTACTTTAAGAATTTGGGTCCTTTTGAAAATACCGTTCCATCTAATCCGCAAATGAGGAAATACTGTAGGCTAACAACCTCAGGTAGCATACAAAATTAAGAACACCCCGATCATAATGCCGGCCAAAGGAACCAGTTTCTTGCGTTTGTTCTGTTCCTTAAAGATGAGTCCGCCTACCACTACGGCTATGATAATCTGACTCCTTTTAATGGCGGAAAGCAACATAATCAATGCATCTGGGTCTTGTAGCGCTTTAAAATAGAAGTAATCCGCTATTTGCAACAGTATACCCACCAACGGAATGGACCACCGCCATTTGAACGCTTTGCGCTTTTCCGCATTCGGGAACCAGGTAATGCTTAAGATGACCAACAATATGAGAATGGTATAAAAGCAAAACCAGAATTGCAGCGTCTGCGGATTCAAAGTAAGGCTCTGAATCAGGAATTTATCGTACAGTCCGCTGGAAGCCCCTAAAAAGGTAGCGCCTACAATAGCGAAAATCCATTTATTCCTTTTAAAGTGAATGCCCTCTTTTTTTCCTATTCTGGAATACAGCAATACCGAAAATATAATCAGAAAGAATCCTATCCACTGCCAGCCGTTCGGTTTCTCCTGGTAAATGGTAATAGCACCTATAAAAGTGAAAAACGGACCTGCAGACCGTATGGGCGTAACAATGGTAATGGGCAAATGCTTTAGCGCTTGGTAGGCCAATAACCATGAGGCTGCCATGATAGCGGACTTTATAAAGATAAACCCATGGGTTTTTAGGGGAATATCCGTGACATACAATTGCAAATCCAGCATTTTGGCGGGAAACCAAATAGAACCCAAATAGCAAGGAAGCAGCAATAGAAAGCCCGAAGAAATGGTACCCAAAAGCACCGGAAACACTTCGTTGCCCTGAACGGCATGTTTTTTAAGAAGGTTGTGAAACCCTAAGAATAAAGCGGCCAAAAGCCCAAGATACATCCACATAGCGGGCGCGAAGATATTGGTTTTTTAGGGTTTGTTCCGCATGGAATACGCCGTATTTCCAAAAAAGTGAACCCAAAATGTAACCCGTATTAAATTTGGCTGTGGTTGGGTACGTGTTCCTGTAAATTGGTGTTGGGTATTACGTCTTTCTGTAATCGTTTACGTATTAAATTTATATATTTATTCACTTCAAATCAGCAGTTCATAGAACCAACCAATTCATGTATAAAATCTTATCGTTAGACGGTGGTGGCAGTTGGGCCATAATACAATTGCTTACCCTCAGGGACCGCTACGGAAATATGAACGGCCATGAGGTGCTCCGTAAGTTTGACCTGGTCATTGCCAATTCTGGGGGAAGTATTGTTTTGGCCGCATTGGCCGAAAATTATACCATAGACAAAGCCATTAGTTTATTTAGGGCGAAGGAAAATCGAGAGCGTATTTTTCATAAGAACGCCTTTTGGGACCGCTTTTTTCCGGTAGATTACCTGCGTTTTGTGGGTATTGGTTTTGGCCCCAAGTACAGCGCTACCAAAAAGAAAGAAGCTTTTGAATACCTATTTCCCGAGATAGATAAAGTACAGATGAACGAGTTGCCAAAAATTATAGGCAAGGAGTCTCTAAAAATTGTGGTCTGCACCTATGATGCGCTAAATAATAGGGCCAAGTTTTTCAAGTCCTATGCGCTAACGCCTTCCCGTTATGATTCCGTGCGGCTTACACAGGCCATTAACGGTTCTTCCAACGCCCCGGTACAGTATTTTGATTTTCCTGCGCGCTTCAAGGCCAAGGAAAGCGGCGTTTTCTTTGAGCTTTGGGATGGCGCTTTGGGCGGTTTCAACAACCCTATTCTGGCCGGGATTATAGAAGCTTATAAATTAGGTATAGACCTAAAGGACATACAGATAGTCTCCTTGGGCACTAGTAACCCTTTAATGTCTTCGGATACCAAGGAAAACTTTTATAATTGGAGGTTGGACTCGCAAAAATATAGAAGAAAGAAGCTGTTCCTACACAAGTTTAAATCACAAGTGAGTTTCTTTATGGAAACCGTTTTTAACCAAGCCAAAACCATTTTATATCAACCGCCGGACACCGCCAATTATATGGCCATGATGTTCTTTAGGGCAACAACGGGCAAGAATCTAAACGATAGCATCATACGGTTATCACCATTGATTCATTATGACGATAAACTTTCTACGGAAGCCGTACCCCTCATAAAACAACTGTATGCACTGGATATGGACCTGACCAAAGACGCGCAAGTAGACTTGCTCCTACAATGTTTTGACGCATGGAAAGCCGGAAATATCTACAACCAGCCCATAGAATTTGAGGTAGAACGAAACAATGACCTGCTTTTTCTTTCCGGTGACCGATGGTATCAGGATGGAATGGATCGGTGGATTAGTTGGGAAATGGATGAGTTTTGATAATCATCAAACTGAAATTGTTTTATAAAGTTTATGGCACTGAAAATTAAATTTAAAATCAGAAATCAAATTTTACACTTAAATTGTAAGAAAATAATATAGTATAGGGCTGTTAAAATGAAAAAAGATACAATAATTAATTTGTTAAGTGAGCTTGAACCTAATAGTGGTGAAGTAAAAAAAATAAGTTATAAAGGCAAACCACTGGAAAGACCAGTAGTAGAGATTCCTCTGGAATATCTTACTTACAACAAATATAATGGAAGAATTAAGGCAATAACATTGTCTTATGAGAAGGAATTTGGGGAAATTGATCCAATTAAAAATAAAGACTTAATAATTTCCTTTTTATGGAATAGTGCAGAAGCCCGTAATAAACAAACTAAAGAGAGTATTGAACATTTCGGTCAGAATGAACCAGGAATTGTTACAAAAGACGGAATTATAATTGATGGAAACAGGAGAGCTTCTATTATTTCCAAGATTAACGAAGGTATAAAAGAAGATGAAGATAAGATTAAATTTAGGGCAATCATACTTCCTGATGAACTTGAAGATAGTAAAAAAGATATCATATACTTAGAAACAGTATATCAGATTGGAGTTGATTCAAAAGTAGATTATGATCCAATTGAAAAGTATCTGAGATGTAAAGAACTTGTTCTGTTAGGCTTCGACCATTCTGAAATTGCTGATATGATGGCAGTAAAGGAGCAACGAATAATTGAATGGTTAGAAATACTTGGCTTGATGGAGGATTATTTAATGAATTACGGTTATGACAAGTTATATACAAGACTAGACAAACGTGAAGGTTACTTTGTTGATTTATTCAAATATTTGAAAGTCTACAATGGTGTTTATGGTAAAGATATAGTAGATTGGAGTTATAGCCCAAAGGATATATTAGACCTAAAGAATACCTATTTTGATTATATTAGAATGAGAATTCCTGTTTCACAAGCAAGAGAAATAGGAAGGACATCAAATGCTAAAAGCTTTTTTACTTATGAAAAACTTTGGAAAGATTTTTTAAACAGTCATAAAGCTATTGTCAATAAATATGAAGAGCCATTAATAAAAGATTTAAAGAAGGAAAATCCTGACGCAAGCTTTTCTGAGTTAGCATGGAAAAAGGACCAAAAATGGATAACCGAATTAAAATCCTCTTCAGATGAAATTCTAAATTATTATGGTAAAAAATTATATGAAAAGAAAAAATCGGATAAGCCTCTTGAAATACTAAGGTCAATATCTTACTCCCTTGAAAATTTAAATACTCAATCATTAGATGAGCCGAATCGAGAAGTGTTCCTTGTTTTGCTTGGTAAGATTTCAAGACAAATCGATGAATTAGGCAAGTAACTCTATTCATATGATTTCTAGAATCGGTGATAAAAATGGCACAGCTGAAATTGCAGTAGTTTTCATTCATGGCTTAGGCGGGAGCAAGGAGACATGGAAAGATTTTACTATTGCACTTAACAAAAAGTGGACTAAGTTTACTCCTGTTGACTTATTATATGTCGTGTACACTCCTGAGGATAAAAAAAGCTTCGTTGGGAAAACGATATTTAAAAGTCCCGATATATATCGGCTTTCAAATTTTTTAAAAAATTATCTTGATGAGGCTGGTAAATCTTATTCTTATGTCCTTTTAGTTGGACATAGTATGGGTGGTCTTATTGCTCGTAGATATGTAGTTGATAACATGGATAATGAAAATTTCAACGTAACTGACTTATTGACCTACGCAACGCCTCACAAGGGTTCTGTTATACCCTTTTACATACTATTAGTTTTACTTTCTCTCCCTTTTACTTACTTATTTATAAACTGCAGTTGGATTACTTTCTTTAAAATGTTGGGATTAGACTTTATTTTTATTTTAGTAACCTATCTGTTTTCCAATCCTCAAGTGCGCCAGTTAGCTTTGAAAAGCAGGTTTATTACTAAGCTTAATGAAGATTGGACAAAGAAAAAGGCATTTAATAAGGTGTTGTTTTATACCATAACTGCTGGGATGGATTGGATTGTAAAATTGGATAGTTCAAATCATTACGATGATGACGTTACTTTACATGAGGACGCAGGTAAGAGTCATTCTACGATTTTAAAACCAGTTGATTTAACTGATTATTCATTATGTAAATTGTATAATACAATCGAAGAAAGAATTGCAGTTATTTTAGCAGATGAAATAAGTGATGAAGAAGATATTGAAACTGAAGATATTGATGATTCCCCAATATTTTGAAACTAGTTAGGACACTATATAGCAAATTATAATTTTGGAATAGTAAATAGTGCATTTAAAAGGTTTGCAAAGGCGAATATTCAGATAACTTAAATATAGCAATAAAGATATATTCATAAAAAATGCCCAAACTGCGGCACTTCAATATTTTTAGAATTCTGAGTTAAATTCCTACTCATAAAACTCCGCCACCTCATCCAAAGGTTTTCGCTCAATATCCGGCACGTATGTGGGTGATTTCGGATAGCCTACGGGCAACAATAGAAATGCACGTTCATTACTGGGGCGGTTCAGCAATTTGGCCAGAAAATTCATAGGGCTAGGGGTGTGGGTCAAAGTGACCAGACCTGCGTTGTGTATAGCGGTTATGAGCATGCCACAGGCAATACCCACAGATTCATTTACGTAGTAATTGTTTATTTTTTCGCCTTCATCACCAAGGTCATGTACCTTTTTAAACACCACGATCAACCAAGGGGCAATTTCCAAAAAGGGTTTGTGCATGTCCGTGCCCAGAGGTTCTAAATCTTTTTTCCAACGGTCGCTCATCCTACTTTCGTAACTTTCTTTTTCTTCGGCCTCGGCGGCTTCCTTAATTTGGGTTTTAAGGGCAGGGTTGGAGACCGCACAAAACGTCCATGGTTGTTTATGGGCTCCGGAAGGGGCTGTGGAGGCGGTTTTGATCAAGTTTTCTACCACTTCTTTAGGAACCGGAGTATCTGCATATTCCCTAACCGAACGGCGTTGGTCCAACAAGGAATAAAAAGCTTCGCTCTGTTTGGCCAGTTCTTCTGGAGAAAGTGGATTTTCTTGGTAAATAACGTGCGGGTGACCGTTAACGGTAATATAGGATGGAGATGACATGGTTCTGAATGCTATTTAATATCGCGTTTGACCCAAAGGTATCGATTTTTCAGAAGTTTGAGCGCGCCATTTTTTGGAGCAATTGCATCTTAGCGTACGTTCGTCTTCCTCCATACATCAAAAAAAAGTCCGACGTATAGTAGTCGGACTTCTCATAATGCTATTTATGCAATGCTACAGATAAGCCTGAAGAATATCGGTCTTTCTACGGTTTCTAAGGATTCTAATGGCTTTTTCCCTGATCTGTCTTACACGCTCTCTGGTAATATCAAAGAGTTCACCAATTTCGCTCAGGCTCTTTGGGTTTCGCTCACCAATACCGTAGTATAATTTAATAACCTCACTTTCCCTGTTGGGCAGTGAACTTAAGATAAGGTCAAGGTCCGTCTTTAGTGAATCGTTCATCATGTTGGCATCCGGACTGGTGGCATCGGTAGATTGAATTACTTGATACAGATTGGAAGATTCACCCTCTTGAAAAGGCGCATCCATAGACAAATGTTTTCCGGAATTCTTTAAAGCCGTTTTTACCTGTGTGGCGCTCATGTCCAATTCACGGGCAATTTCCACGGCACTTGGCGGTCTCTGGTGCGATTGTTCCAAAGAGGAGTACACCTTGTTTATTTTACTTATTTGGCCAATTTTGTTCAAGGGTAACCGTATCATACGGGAATGTTGTGAAATGGCTGATAATATAGCCTGTCTGATCCACCATACGGCATAGGAGATAAATTTAAAACCACGTGTCTCATCAAAACGTTTAGCGGCTTTTACCAGCCCTATATTTCCTTCGTTAATAAGGTCCGAGAGTAGTAGTCCGCTTCCTTGGTATTGTTTGGCGGTAGAAACCACAAAACGTAAATTGGCGTTTACTAATCTATTTAGGGCAACCTGATCTCCGTTACGTATTCTTCTAGTGAGCTCTACTTCCTCATCTGCAGTAATCAATTCTATTTTTGATATTTCTTGAAAGTACTTTTCTAAGGATTTAGTGTCTCTGTTCGTAATTTGTTTCGTGATCTTCAGTTGCCTCATATATTTTGATTTATTTTTAATTCGTTACTATATAATACAATTTTTATTGAATTAATCCTAATAATTTTGCAGATAATATGAATATTTTTCAAACAAAATGAGTTACGTAACAATTTTAAAGAATACTACATGAAGTTCGCGGTTCCACACGAATTGTGCCGAGTATAAAACGTAAAAAAGGCTGCCCGAGAAGAAACCGGACAGCCTTTTTATATATTTATAGATGGAATTTATTCTTCCTCTCCGCCAGAAAGTACATCTGCTAATTCCAGCTCCTCATCCATGTCAAGGTTTACGGGAACCGAATTTTTTAATGCGGTGAATTTCTCCAAACGCTCCATTTCATCTTCTTCACCTGAAAAATAAGGGAAGACATCCATTATAGGCGATTCCGATATGGCGGGAATGGTATATTCTCCCATGGTATCCTTCATAACGCCCACCGTATTATCATACGCTTCCTTTACGTCATTGGCCTGTACCAACAGATATTGGTTGGTTTTACGTTCCTTACCGCTTTCCTCGTCAAAAGCAATTAAAGACACCCTGGATTTGAACCAACGGTCCGAATTTTCAAAAGGGTGAATCTCCGCATAATTGGCCACTTTAATATTGGTGATCTTTATTTCATCCGTATCACTTAAATACACGGACATTTCTTCCGTAATTCTGCTCTCGGCCTCAGTATAGGAAATAGCATCTACCAAAAAAGGTTCTGTCTTTACCTTTTGTGTTCCCGATGTTTCGTCTAGCTTTCTATATTTTACTTTACACTCGTACCACGTTGCACTCATAACTTTTTCTTTTAGGGGAGCCAAATATAGGGGTAAGCATTAGTCGGTAAAATCAAAAAAGGGAATAGATATTCACAATTTCAAGTTCCGTTTTACACCCCTTTAAGCACGAGGGAGTTAGGGATTTTAGTCCGTACGATTTTCCCAATAGTTAGGTCTATTGAATATCCTTATTTAGAAGAATGAGGTCTTTGTCCACAAATTTCTTGAACGAGTTTTCAGAGGAATGCCCCAGAAAGGGAACGTAAAAATGGGTCTTGACGGCATTACGCCAGACCATGGCATAGGTAATGCCACTGCTTCTAATGGCCTTGTACAAGTTTTCCGTATACCAATCTGGTTGTGGTAAGTTCTCTAGACCGGTTTCGGTAAGTGCAAAGAGCATGTTCTTTTCCATGGCGATCCGCTCAACGATTTTTAGGTTATGAATCGCTTTTTGTAAAAAGCCACCGTTTTCAAAATCATAGACATCAATACCCAAAAGGTCTACATAGGCATCACCGGGATAGTTTTTTAAATACTCCTCCCTACGCGAAAATTGATTGGGCGCATAGATGTACAGTAAATTATGAACATTATAATCTTCCGTAAGAATAGTAACCGTATCCCTGAACAATTGTTTAAACTCCTCTGTTGTTCTTAGGCCTTCTCCCCAAAAGAAAAAATCGCCGTTCATCTCGTGCCACGGTCTAAATAGTACCGGAATTGGGTTTCCGCTGGAATCTTTTAAATCGTTGAAAAATAGGGCCAAACGCTCCATATGCTGAAGAAACACTTTACGATGCGAACCATTTTCCAACATTTGGGTTACTGCGGGAACCTTACTAAACGAATTTTGCCTTGTAATAGGATTGCTTGCATGCCAGGAAATGGTTATGATGCTTCCGTTTTCATGGGCCTTTACAATAAATTCCTTTCTGAAATCCCTGAAGGAGAGATTGGGATTTAATGGGTCATTAAACTCTAAGCTTTCTAAATCAAAGCCAATAACGGCAGGGAAATCTTGGGCAATAGCACTAAAATCGCTTTCCAGGCTATTGGGGTCAAACGCTTCAATACCACCGCCAATAGCTTCTTGTTGACCAAAGGCGATACCCTGCTGTGTTATGGACCGTAACCGTGTGTGTAGGTCTTTTGCTTCTTGAACCAAGTTGGGGTCCGCAAAGGACACCTCACCAACTACTTCTGCCGGAACGCGTATGGCATTGGGGTCAAATAAATTATCATCGGTAGTACAGCTAAAAAAAAAGAAAACACTGAAAACCACTACCACCAAACCCTTATTCATCAACGTTTTTTTTGACTGTGTCGTGAAAAGAAAGCTAAACTAACGGGGAAAGGCTCTATTTTCGCTAGAAAGTACTGATTTTCTAGAGTAGGTTTTTGGTTTCCAAGGTTTCTTGGAGCCGATTGTGGTTCTCCCAAAACCGATCTTCGATTTTTTGTATTACGGATTTAAATTCGGGATGCTTTTCTAAAGGCTCAATCACGGGATCCAATTTCATAAACAATAAAATCCAATACTGATAATGGTTTTTGTCGGCAAATTCCCTGAGCTGGTCAATAGCCAGATCCAGTTTTCCCTCATGGACATATCTCACGGCCATACTGGCCGGCTTATAAATGGATTGATCTTGCTCACAGTAGTCTACATACAATTGGAAAAACCGGGAAGCTTCTTTGGTAAGTCCCATTTTTTCATACACTACGGCAAGTTTAATATCTTCTTGGGGGTAGATTGCCAATCCTTTTGTTGTTCTAATTTCATCAAACCGTTTGTAATAGTGATAAGCACTGTCGTATTCCCTTTTAAAATAATGCAACTTGGCGGTTTCCTGTAAAATATCCAAACGGGCAGGGTCTTTTTGCAATTCCCTTTTAATATGGGTAAGGGTTTGTTGCAAATCCCTGTCTTTAGCATACAAAATATAAGCCTTTACATAAGGTGCATAGTAATTTTGCGGGTCAAACTGTAGAGACTTTTCTATATAGCTTAAAGCCTCTTCCGTAAAGCCCGATTGAACCAGGGCGTTGCCCAAATTTAGATAGATGTAACTCTTTCCTACGGAATCATTGGCAGCAATATCCAATTGAATTCCCTTCAGGGCATATTCCAAGTATTTCCCGGTATCCGGAATTAAATTGGAATAGAGAAGCGCCAGCATCTGTACCACCGCCGACGAATTTGGATTGTATTCCAAGGCTTTTTGAAGGTGGGGCACTGCCAAACGATAATCGCCAGTATGTTGATAGTAAAGGGCTTTGGCAATAAGGCTTTCAGTGAGTTTAGAATCGTACAAAAGTGCCTTATCAGCGTAGTTGTTAATCTTTTCTGTGTACTTCTTTTCCTTTTTATAAAGGTCCAAATAATAGTAGGTAATGGCCAGATCGGCATAGACCAAGGCAAATTCAGGATCCTCTTCCAGAGCTTTTTCAAACAAGGGAATAGCTTCTTGTAAGCCTGCTTCCGTTCTTTGTATAAAAGGTTCTTGAGCCTTTAGAAAATAATCATATGCCACAAGGTTATCGGTAGGTTTTTTATCGATTTGTTCCCATTCCGAAGGGGTAACATTGGCCTCAACGGCGTTGGCGATTTTTTTGGCCACTTCGTTCTGCAGGGCAAAGATGTCTACCACCTCGTGTGTATATTGTTGTCCCCAAATACGGGAATCGGTAGCGGCATCTATCAACTGTATGTTCAGCAGTACCTGATCGCCCACTTTCTGCCCGCTGCCCTCCACAATATAATTGACGCCTAAATCAGAGGCTATCTCTCCGATGTTCTTATTAGAATTACGATATTTTTCTGCCGACGTACGACTAACCACCCTTAGGTCTTCAATCTTCTGCAAGTTCCCCAATGCCGCCTCCATCAGACCGTTTACAAAATAGAGATTGGTAGAGTCGCTGCTCTCGTTTTTAAAGGGAAGTACCGCAATTGATTTTTCAATTTCTGGAAGCGCTCTCTTTTGGGCTTCAGAAGAACTTCTTTTTTGAATCACTAAATAGAGGAAGACCAACAATAGGGGAATTCCTATCGCTACGACCCATTTGTATTTTTGCAAAAAGGAAGGTTGGTGGATTGTTTCTTCGGGTGGAGCGAGTGCCTCGATGGCCTTTTTTCCCACTTCCCCAGGAGGGTAACCATAAGCCTCCCTAAAGCATTTGATAAAATAGGAAGTACTACCAAAACCCACACGATAGGAAACCTCGGAAACCGTAAGGTCGGAATCCTTCAACAGCTCCATCGCCTGTTGTAGGCGTATCTGCCTGATAAACTGACTAGCAGATAGTTGAGTCTGTTTTTTACATTTCCGCAAAAGGTTGGACCGGCTCATGTGCATGGCTGCTGCCAGTTCCGATACTCCAAAATGCTCATCGCTCAAATTCGCTAAGACCAAGGCTTCGGCCTGCTCAGTAAAAGGACTTTTTTTAAACGGGTCTGGCATGGTATTTTTTTGGTGGCTGGCCATTGGTTCAAACAAATATAAATGAATACGCGCCAAGATAAAAATAAGGGAGTTGCGTCATAGTTTATAGGGTTGCATCATAATTTTTATCGCTTCCGCAAGGCTTATATACATTGCCCCATAGGTGATTAGTACTGCGTCAGCGTTCGATGGACCTTTGAAACATCAAATAAAATGTTGAATCACTAAAAAGTAAAATCATGAGAAAACAAGAAAACCGTCCCGCTAAACAAATGAGTTATCTACTACTTATTATTGCCATGTGCTTAGCCGCCTGCGGACAACAAAAACAGAAAAGCAATGATCAAGCGATAGCCAAGACCGAAGTAAGCGCACCGGATATTCCCCTAACACAGGCCGTGATAACTGGTAACCTAGAAGCTGTTAAACAGCATATTGAGGCCGGTACCGACCTTAACGAAAAAGATGCCCTAAGTGGGGCGACCCCTCTAATCTCGGCCATAACCTTTGATAAAATAGAGATTACCGCGGCCATTATCGATGCCGGTGCCGATCTTGAAATAAAAAACAACGACGGTTCCACCGCCCTTCATGTAGCCGCATTTTTTGGTAGGGTAGAACTGGTACAGTTACTAATGGATGCCAAGG
Organism: Zobellia russellii; assembly: GCF_044597075.1. Classification (NCBI taxonomy): domain Bacteria; kingdom Pseudomonadati; phylum Bacteroidota; class Flavobacteriia; order Flavobacteriales; family Flavobacteriaceae; genus Zobellia; species Zobellia russellii. The sequence continues at coordinate 894,400 of NZ_CP139000.1, forward strand.
CCGACAAAACGGCCAAGAATAACTATGGGGCCACCGCCCGGGAAACGGTCTCCGGACCTTTTGAAGACATGAAGCCCATCTATGAAATGATGCAACAGCAATTGGGGCCTATTGGATTGGACCTAAACTTGGCCGAACTGGAAAAGGCACGTCCTGTCATTGCAATAATGCTACAATAACCCAATAACCATTCAAGAAACGACAGTCATGAAAACCGTTAGACGTTACGATATAGACTGGCTAAGGGTCATCGCCATAGCCTTATTATTAATCTACCATATAGCCATTGTTTTTCAGCCCTGGGCCATGTTCGTTGGTTTTGTACGCAGCGAAAACGCCCTTGAAGGATTATGGGTACCCATGACCATGCTCAACGTTTGGCGCATTCCAATCCTGTTTTTTGTATCGGGAATGGGACTCTTTTTCGCCATGCGAAAGCGCAACTGGAAACAACTGATAGGGGAACGCACCCAACGTATCCTTGTGCCCTTCCTATTTGGTATTGTGGCCATTTCACCCTTGCACATGAATCTTTTTCAAGCGTTCTACAAACAATCTTTAAGTTACTACCCCCATACGGGCCATCTGTGGTTTTTGGGCAATATTTTTATTTATGTCCTTCTATTTCTACCTGTTTTTCTTCTATTGAAACATCGTGGAGAAAGGCTTAAAAAGCTATTGGAGAAACTTATGGGTAACGTGGTGGGGCCACTGACCGTATCTTTATTCTTTGTACTGGAGGCCATTTTGGTAAAGCCACAGATTTATTCGCTCTATGCCGAAACCTGGCACGGCTTTTTTCTGGGAGCCCTAGCTTTCTTTTTCGGATACCTGTTCGTCTATATAGGCAGTGCGTTCTGGAACACCTTGAAAAAATGGAAATGGGCCTATTTGGCACTCGCTGTAGGCTTGTACACCCTGCGACTAATATCATATCATATGGAAGCCCCTGGCTATTTGATGGCCATGGAATCTACCTGTTGGATATTCGGTATTTTTGGACTCGTGTTCCACTACCTTAACAGGCCCAGCCGACTATTGGAATATTTAAGCAAGGCGGCCTACCCGGTGTATATTATCCATATGTTCGCGTTGTATTTGGGAGCTTGGTTGATTCTTCCCTTACAAATACATCCTGTCTTACAGTTCATTGTCATTACCGTTTTTACCTTTACAATCTGTTTTATCCTCTATGAGTCTTTAATTCGTAGAAATGAGGTTTTACGACCTTTGTTCGGACTACGAATGGAAAAATGGCCAAAGCAAAAATCATTGGAAGGTAATCCTACGTCCAAAGAAGCCAGTACTTATCCATAGCTGAGACCGGGCTCCGATAGAAAGAAGCCATTCTGGCGGCTTAAGGGATGGTGATATGCAATTGGAGCAAGAAAGCAGTTTCTATTTTAATGAAATAAAAAAGGGCCGAAAAATATCGGCCCTATCACTTATAATTTCTTTAGGTTCATCCTTCCTAAAACCCCTATGACAAGGGTTATAAATAAGGTGGGGAGTATTAATTTTAGCCAACTAAAACTCCGGTTGGCTTCATAAAATTTAATGTTATAGTTTTTCCAATCTACAGATTCAGCCGGTTGGTTTTTAAAGATTTTGGGATAAAAATCCAAGCGTAGCTTTTCATGAAACTCGGTAAGTTGTTTTAAAAACCCCAAGTGACTGATCATATCCGTTCCGGCCAAATGATTAAAACTGAGTTGCGCATGCATGGTAGGAACAAAAAGCGCCACTGTTTCGCTTACCGTGTTTCGTAACATTACTTTTTCGGTCATTTCGGTACTGGTATCATAAGATTCTAAATCGCCCATATGCTGCATACCGTAATACCAAAGCCAAGAAAATTCATCTTCGGGAACAGGATAATTTTTAAACTGTGGGTAAGCTTCCAAAAACCCGTCCATTGTAGCGCTTTTTTCCAAATCCCATTTTTCATGGTAGCCATCGCGTTGTTCAACCATGGCATCCAATGCTTCGGGAACTTGATATTTGTTCAGCACATAATTATTAATCATTGCGGGAAATAAAATGGTCAAGACCACCCAAATAGATATCAATGCCAGGGCATTAAAACTAGAACTCTTTAAAAACGAAACCATCCAAAAACAGAGCGTACTCCAAAATAATAGGTACAAAAGGCTTTGTAAAAATATACCCCAGAAATTTTGGTCCATCGGTATTTGTAGGATAACGCTCGATAGGAGCAGAAGCACTACGAGCACCGCAAAAACAAAGAGTACCCTAACCAAGAGTTTTTTGAGTAAAAAGGCCGCTTTTCCAGAAGTTTGCGCGGCCAAAATACGCCACGTACCCCATTCCTTTTCTTCAGAATATAAATTAAAGGTCATGGCTATCAATACTAAAGGAAACAAATAGATAATGACAAACCCCAAATCTAAATTTCCCGACATGAGCAAAGACGGATTCTCAAAATCGGTATCATATTTTTGCCCTTCCAGACCGCGAATGGTGACTGCTTGCAATAGCGGATTTACATCACTCTGACCAATAGAAAGAGCGTTTATATTGGCTGGTTTCTTAATTAAGGTAAAACGAAGGTAATACAACAACAATCCCAGGTCATCATTATGATAGGTTACATTTTTATGTATACTTTCTTCCTGAAACTTTTGAGCGGCAACAATAGTGTTCTCCTGTTTTACCAAATACTGCTTGCCAATTAGAATACTGATAAGACCAACACTCATGAGCAACACCAGACTTACCAAGAATATTTTCGTCCTAAAAAATGATTTAAACAATAAACTATACATTTATATGGCTTTTAGGTTAATTGATAATCTTAAGAGTCCAAATAGCGCCAAAACACCCCACAAAAGCAGCGCTATGATGGAGATGAGCTCGTTCTCAAAAAGTTCCGAAATACTTAGAAATTCATAATGAAATGGCGGAAAATTTTTCCAGTAATCGCTGGAAATAACATCCGGTCCCGCTTTACCCTTGTTAGGAATCAAATCCATTTGTAACTGGTTCATTTCCTGCGCTAAATCATATCGATAATTTTCTGCCTGATCCTTAAAATGTAGAAAAGATTGAAAATCGGTTCCCGAGAAGGCCATGGATAGATTTTTAATAGCCGTATATGGGTTGATAAAAGCAGAATACCGTTCTAGATTGTTCTGTTTTCCGTAGACTTCATACAGCTGACTTTGGTGTTTGTGATACACCGCAGCACTTAAGGCCTCGCCTTTTGCCATTACAAACCCTCCATAGTTAAAGGGAAGGTCTGCCACATCGGTAACATTATTGGCCGCAAGGACGGAATCTTTTAAAGCCTTAAAATGCGGATCGTCCGGATTATGGCTATCCCCAAGTTGAACCAAATCGTGTTCTACCGCAGTCTCCATTTCTATTTTTGAGGGTGTAGGGTAGAGGTAATACCCCATTGCCTGCAATGATTTTGGAACGATAATGATGAACAGCAACCAAATACCCAAGAGCTTCACCAATGCCCCCTTAGCAGTTTTACTAAATGCCGATACAAAAACGGTAATAGCGCCTAGAATGCCAAAAAAGAGGAGGTAGGAAACAAAAAGTACCAAATACCTTAACAAACCACCGGCATGTACTTCATGCCGTTCCAATACCATAAAAAATAGGAGCACGAGAAAGACGGAAAAAAGAAAGATCAAGGACAAACTCCATAGTCCCAACCATTTTCCAAAAACAATTTCTTTTCTGGTAATACCTTGGCCTATCAGTAATTTTAAGGTGCCGTTTTCCCGTTCCTGAGCTATGGTGTTGAACCCCAGATAGAAAATTAAAAGGGGTACGATTACCTTTAATAACATGGCTAGACTAACTTCTCCGAAACGCAATAAACCGGTGGACATGCTTGCTTCCGAAAAATTGACGGTATTCTGTTTGTGCGCCTCCAAAAACATGGCGTTGCCCACAAAATTTTCCATCCCGAGGTCAAAAATACTTAGTACATGCTTAATTCTAAAGGCAAACGAACCGTAATGGGCCATTCTATGTGGATGCTTGTCCGGATTGTTTTCCCAACTTTCTTGAACCTCATGTTGAATTTCATGGCGGGTATGGTTTTGGTCGTTATAATTCTGCCATCCGCTATAGGCCGAAAATAATAATAGTCCACCCATTAGCACCGAAGCTATTAAGAGCACTTTATATCTAAAGGCATCTTTCCATAATTGGCGCGCCAATAGATAGATTACATTTTTTCTCATACTTAGAATTTATAGGTTGCATTCAGCAATACATTTCTTGGAGCTCCAGGCCCCAATCTAGATGGGTTTAGCCCACCTAACCAATATGTTTCATCAAATAAGTTGTTGAACTTTAAGGTCAATTGCATTCCTGTGTTATTTGGCTTATAATAAACCGCAGCATCAAATACGGTATAGGAAGGGAGGAGTAGTCTATCCGTATCATAAGTAGGGTTATACCATGTATACCGCTCATCCATATACTGGGCACCCAAACCAATTCCGATACCTTTTAAGGTTTGATTGGTGAAATCATAACGACCCCAAATATTTGCATTATGCTTAGGGGCACCACCAATAGGCTCGCCAATGAATTCCTCTATGGCATCCTCAATAATTTCGGCATCGGCAAACCCATAAGATGCCGTAAGTTGAAAGTTCGAAGCTATATAACCGGATACATCCATTTCAAAACCTCTACTTCTTTGTTCACCTCTGGTGGTTAGGTTGTCCAAATCATAGGTGTCTCCAAGAAGGATGTTTTTTTGAGTAATATTGAAAATGGCAAGGTTGGCGAATATTTTTCCGTTTAAAAATTCTCCTTTTGCGCCAAATTCCGTCAAGCTACTTTCCAACGGATCAAATCTACTTGGGGAAGTGGCCCAAAAGAAACCTTCTGCCGTTGGTGATAAAGAAACTGTATTGGTGTGCGGTTGAAAGCCTTCTAGGTAAGTGGCATATGCACTAACGGTTTTTGTAACTTCATAGGTTAGACCGAATCTAGGTACAATGGCATCGTTTGTAAACTCTTGCTCATCTCCTTCATAATCAAAAATATCCGTAAAACGCTCATATCGTAAGTTTACCAAAGCTGAAAATTTTCCCACCTTAAACTGGTTTTGAATATAGAAACCATTTGAAGTATTTAGGTTTGCAGGAATACTTAGTTCCGCAAGATTGTACGCATTGGTATTCCTAGCGCCGTTAAAAGGGTCTTCTAAGTTAAAATGAGGAACCGCAGGCACGGGTATGGTAACACCATCTACCACCGTTTGCTGAAAGTTATCCGGATTACTGGGGTCATAATTAGCCTGACCACCATCTACCGTTAAGTATCTTCTGGCACGAAGGAATCCGGCTCCAATTTTCCGCTCCCAACGTGTAGCATCATAACCCACCAAGGTTTTATTGGTAATCTTATCGGTTTTTATGTCATAAGTAAAATAGGTACTAAAGTTGTCCGTTTCCCAAAATTGCTGTCTCTCATCATATCGCATTCGCGCCAGCGTAGGAATTACATTCCCATCAATATCCACGGCTGCACCATCCACTCTATGCTCGGCTAAATCTTCGTCCCAGGTTTGTTTCATGTACTGTGCATTGAAACCTAACCGATCCGTAAACCTTTTGCTAAAGTTCGCCATTAAAATGAGCTCTTTATTTTTGTAGTGATCGCTTGAAGCACCCACGTTCATTGTAATTGGAGTACTATCTATATCATAGTTCCCATTTATAGCGCCAAAAATAGGTTGGCCTCTATCTAAGTTACCTTCGGCATTGCTATAAATCATCTCTACGTTAAGTGAGGTAGTCTCGTTTGGAATATAACTTAAAGAAGGTGTAAAAAGAATAGCATTATTGTTCACAACATCCCTAAATGAATCCGCCTCTTGAATTGCAGCATTTAAACGATATAACAGGGTTTTAGATTCGTTTAAGGGTCCCGTAAAATCGGCTGTAGCCCTTATGGTTCCAAAACTACCCGTAGTTAAAGAAACCTCATTACGTTTTTCAGCCAATGGTTTTTTGGTAACCATGTTTACAGTACCACCGGGATCTGCACTCGAAAAAGTAACCGATGAGGGACCTTTTATCACTTCAACACGTTCTAAGTGTGAGGTAATAGGCTGAAGGAAGTAATATTGACGGGTACGCATTCCGTTTAATACTTGTCCGTCATCCGCTTGCGTAATACCACGAATATTATAGTGATTGTACAACCCTGTAACGGAAACATTACTTACCGTCTTAACGGCATCGGGTACCTGAAAGGCAAGACGATCCGCAATTAATTCTTTGGTTACAGAAGTAATGGCTTGTGGTAGCTCTTTGTTGGCAATGGCCACTTTTGTAGCCGAGAACGAATAATCACTATTATAATCCGTTCTTGCCCGACCAACCACTTCTACGGACTGTAGCTGTTCTACATTTTCCTGCAATACCAAAGTTCCTAAATCGTAATCTTTTAACTCATCAAAGGTTTTTTTAATGGAAATAGACTTCATCCCTATGTAACTCACCGTCAGTTGAAAGGTGCCGGTTTCCGAAATCTCAAAACTAAAATTTCCGTTCGCTTCGGTGGTGGTTCCCCTTTTATTTCCCCTAGCCGTATTGGAAAATGAAACAGTGGCCCCATAAACGGGTAATCCGTTCGTATCGTTAACCTTACCATTCACTTTTATTTGACCGTACGTTGCGTTGCACAGTAGTAAGGCCAGTATTATTTTTATATAGTGGTTCATCTTTTCTAAATTGTTTCTAGGTAAAGTTGGTTTAATTCATTTGCGTTAATTTCATTGGCCTTTAACTGTTGGGCCAAAACTCCTTCTTTCATAATACCAATGGTGGTGCCCAGTTCTACGGCATTAAAAATATCGTGGGTGGCCATAAAGATGACCTTACCCATACTGGCAAGTTCCTTACAGATTTGAGTAAATTCCGCTGTGGCTTTAGGATCAAGGCCAGAAGTGGGCTCATCCATGAAAATAACTTCGGCATTTTTGGCCAGTGCCACAGCAATACCCACTTTTTGCCGCATTCCCTTAGAGTAGGAGGAGAGCCTTTTATGCTGTGCATCCAACTGCAGGCCTGTTTTAGATAGAAACGCTTCCAGCTCTGCCGTGGTGTATGTGAATCCTGCTAAACGGCTAAAGAAATCCAAGTTTTCTACGCCACTAAGGTTACCATAAAGTTGTACCGTTTCGGGAATATATGCGGTAAGTTTATTAGTATTGTCCTTTCCTACTTCTTTATCGGCAATAAAGGCTTGGCCGCCATCTTTTGATATAAAGCCTAAAAAAATATTGATCGTAGTGGTTTTTCCTGCGCCGTTCTGACCCAAAAGACAAAATATTTCGCCTTTGGAAACTTCAAACGAAACGTCTTTTAAAGCTGCCTTTCCTTGATAAGACTTGCTTATGTTCGTTGCTTTCAACATAATGGTATAACTAAATTAAGAGTATAGGTAAATCGTGTAATCATCCTTATACACAGCAATTTGCGGCATTAGGATATAAATGAAAATAAGATGTCCTTACGAAAAATACAGGTCCATATGTATATTCAACACTTAGCTTTCAGCATACCGTATTCGGGTGTGCGACAAATCAAAAGAAGTGTGACAAACAAAGAATATGACGAATGAAAAGGGCATACCGGTCCTATAAAAATTGACGGTACTACATACAAAATGGACTGTTAAACTTGTGGAGGAGGCCGCGTAAAGCGATTATTGCCTAAAAATTGGTTCTCAAAAACAAGCTGTGGCGCATTGCTGGAGAACTTTTGTTCAAAAAAATAGAATTCCGTTTGCGGTAGAACAGGAGATTCCGTTTTTAAAAGCGGTGTAAAATTAACCGCTGTGGTAATGTGACAAACCTCGCAATGTTGCGCGTCGGAATCGTCAATATGATGCGTAAGCGCATGCAGTCCTGCCACTTTGAATACCAAAAACAAAGCGACAAAAAACATAGAAACAAAATTCTTGCTGCTTTTCATCATAAGCGACAAAAGTAAATAATACTTTAAATTATTAATGAGAATTTGAACAAAAATTACTTCGGTATCAATTTAATCGCAGTTGGAGTATAAGGATATAAAACTTCGTGAGAACACTACAAGGGCCATTTTATCTTCAAAACATGCTTAGCGGACACGTAATGGTATAAAGTTTATGAATACGATGGTGTAAATGGACAACAAGAGTAAATACCAGGTATTGGAAACCAAATCTATATAGTCAATCTTTCCGTTTGAAAAGCTTAAAATCATTAAAACCTGAGCTCCATAGGGCAGTAGACCTTGAAAAATACAGGCAAAAATATCTAAAATGGAAGCGGTTTTCTTGTTATCCAATCCGTATTCATCATTAATGGTTTTAGCAATGGGGCCAGCAATGATGATAGAAACCGTATTATTGGCAATCGCCATATTAATAGTACTCACTAATGAGGCAATACCTAGCTGTGCCGTTTTTTTGTTCTTGATAAGCTTCTTTATGTTGACCAGTATAAACTCTATGCCTCCGTTTCGTTCTACTAAAGCAGCCAATCCTCCTGTTAATAGAGACAACAAGAAAATTTCTGTCATGTTCGTAAATCCAGAATAGGCAATTTTAGTAGATTCTATAAGGGTAAAATCACCATAAACAATCCCCAAAAGTCCAGCGAATACTGAACCTAATAGTAAGGTTACAAAAACGTTCACTCCTACAATAGATAGAACAATGACCAAAAGATAGGGCATAATTTTGATGATGGAATAACTATAAACTACAGTCTCCGTTTCGGCGGACTTTAATCCCAAACCTTGAAAGATTAAAATAGCTATAGTGAATAGGGCAGCGGGTACGGCAATTTTAATGTTCTGCTTGAATTTATCACTCATTTTACAACCTAAGGATTGTGTAGCGGCAATGGTAGTATCCGAGATTACCGATAAATTATCGCCAAACATGCTACCACCTAACAGTGCACCACATAAAATGGCCAAATCCGCACCGCTCTTATCGGCAAATCCCACTACAATAGGAGCCAAAGCAACAATGGCACCCACCGAAGTTCCTGTAGAAACCGATAAGAACCCTGCAATAATAAAAATGCCAACGTAGATGTATTGAATGGCTATAAAATCCAATCCCATATTAACAATGGCATCAACACTACCGGTTTCGTTGGTAATTGCAGCGAATGCACCTGCTAACAAGTAGATCAAACACATGGTTAATATTTTATCATCTCCACAGCCTTTTAAAACGGTTTTTATTTTAGAATTTATAGATTGCCCAAACATTAGGAAGGCAGCAATTATCCCCACAATTACTGCAATGGGAGCAGGTAACGCGTAGAAATCGTTTTGATATATACCCACACCCAAAAAAGTAAATACAAAAATGAATAGGGGTACGAGAGCAGAGAATTTTGGAGTTCTATCTTTGATGTTTGCCATTTCTTTCTTTATGCTAAAAAAGGAAGTAGAAGCAAATAGATAGACATATGGGTTAACATTTGTTCCAACTAATTGGCTTATCTCTTTAGCACCTTGCTCGTTATTGCAGGTTGCTATCTCCTCTTTTTGAGATTCTTGATAATTATTTAAGGCGGCAAAAATAAGGTATAAGAACTACCTGCAACTCATAAAAAGAGTTAATTTATATCATACTTTTTTTTGGTCAATTAGAAGAAATCCTAAACTTTTGAGTTAATAAGTAGTATAAATCGTATGTAAATGGTACGTCAAGTAACGTAATACATATTTTTTAACTTAGTTTGTAACTTCTAACCAAGGGATAAAAAAGTCTATTTATCTTATTATTTTTAATAGTGGAATGAAAAAACAAGACTTACACGCTGAAAATCAACTTTCAACAACCAATGAAGGTGATAACCATACAACTATTAGTCAGCTAGAAAAAGACAAAATCATTGAAAGACAACTGCGTTTTCAGGATTTGTTAATCAGTATCTCTACAAAACATATTAATTCCGATTTATCGGATATTGATAAATTGATCAGAGCATCCCTAAAGCAAATTGGCGAATTCGTAGAATCGGACAGAAGCTATATCTTTTCTTATGATTTTGTAAATAACACCACTTCAAACACTTATGAATGGTGTTCTAAAGGTATAGATCCGGAAATAGAGAACTTACAGAATGTACCTGTAGACTTTATTCCGCAATGGATAGAAGCACATAAAAAGGGAGAGCCGTTCTTTGTGGAAGATGTAAGTGAATTACCAGAAGACGGAGAACATGGTTTACGAGCCGTTTTAGAGCCACAGGGCATTAAGAGTCTAATTACTATTCCAAAAATCAAGAATAATGAGTTGATCGGTTTTATCGGTTTTGATTCTGTCAAAAAAATTAATAAGTATGATGATAATGAAAAGGACATCCTTTTTGTTTATGCCAATATGCTGGTTAATGTCATACAGCGTAAAGAGAGTGAAGAACGGATAAAGGAGCAAGAGAAGAAGAAGGAAGAACTATTAAAAAATCTATCGCTTCAAAATGAAGAATTAAGTGAATATGCCCATGTGGTATCTCATGATTTAAAAGCCCCTCTCATTAATATTCACACTTTGGTGAGTTGGTTTATAGATGACAATAAGGAAGCTTTGGGAGAGGATACCATACAACCTTTACATCAGGCCTTGTTCAATGTAGAAAAGATGAATTTCTTAATAAAGGGAATTCTGGATTATTCCACTATAGATAAAATAGAATCAGAAGACAAACAGGTTGATTTTAATATCCTCATTAAAGAAGTCTTGGAAACTATTTTAGTGCCCGGCCATATAAAGGTTACGGTTCAAGAGAACATGCCAAGTTTGTACGGGAATACCTGGAGATTTAAGCAGGTTATTCAAAACCTGATTCAGAATGCAATAAACTATGGCGATAAGGAACAGGGCACCGTAGATGTGGGCTATATTGATAAAAGTGACCATTATGAGTTTTTTGTAAAAGATAATGGTATTGGGATCAAATCCGATTATTTTGAAAGAATATTTAAAATCTTCACCAAATTAGAAAGCACTGGTTCCTCATCTGGAATAGGTCTGTCCATCGTTAAAAGAATCATTAAATATTATAACGGTTCCATTTGGTTAGAAAGTGAAGAGGGCGTAGGCACCACCTTTTACTTTACACTTTTGAAGACCACGTAGGTGTTGGTTCCTATGAATAATATATTTAAATCTCTATTGCCGTTTTATTGGCTACAGCTACCGTATGAAATATCGTTTACTGTAGGATTATAAGCATTCTGTTCAATGAATACATCCGTATAACTGCCATTGATCATAAAATTGGTTAATGCGCAAAAATCGGTTAAGTTATAATTGCCTCCATAGGCCATATTAAAATCTTCATCAAACGATGCCCCAATAGTAATCACGCCACCAACAGAGCTAAGATTTTCAAAGCCGTTCAATGAGGTAATCTTATTCTCATGTAGCGATAAATCAGAACCTACTGTAGTAAGGTTTTCTAAATCCATTATAGTTGCAAGCTTATTATTTCTATACACCTCTAATTTATATTGTACAGATGCAATGTTGTTTAGTCCTTTTAGAGAAATAAGTTCGCTGTTTTTTGAAATTTGTAAATGACCGTTAACCGCAGTAACGTTTTCCAAGCCTTCAAGTGTAGCTAGTTTTGCATTGTTCCTAACAACCAAATCACCTTTTAACGCTGTAACATTATTTAAGCCTGCAAATGAAGTAAGTTCAGAATTGGTCGTAATTTGTAATCCTACGGTATTATATTCGCTACCATAAAGCGTAATACCTTGTCCGATTGAATTTAAACTATTCAGTCCTTGCAGAGAAGTTAGTCCCATGTTCTGGGTAATAATAAGCGCAAGATCAATAGATGTAATATTCCCCAAGCCAACTAATGAGGTAAGGCTTTGGTTATCAGCAATTCTTAATTCCCCATTTATCCTAGTTAAATTATCCAGACCCGACAAAGAAGTAAGATCAGAATTATTACTGATGTTTATATATCTACCCTCTATGGCCGTAAGATTATTTAAGTCCGTAATATTGGTTAAATTGCTGTTATTGCTAATAGTCAAACGATTGCCGATAGATGTAAGATTTTGTAAACCTTGCAAATTGGTTGCCGCTGTTTTAGAAATGGTCAATGAGCCACCAATTGTAGTTAAGTAATCCAGGTTTGCAAGTGAGGTAATAGTTGGTGTAGCAGTATCCATTATAATCACATCTCCAGTAACTTCGGTATAGCCTATTGTTCCAAAGTTCTCTATGTCTTCCTGAGAGGTTAAAGTAATGGAGCCTTCGTATATACCACCGCTTTGGGGCAGTTCTTCACATTCTCCGTTATATATATCATTAAAAGATGGATTGTATTTATTATTTGAGATACTTACTGTACTAAAAGTACCGGTTGTGAATAGATTGGTCAGTGCACAAAAATTTTCAAGTTTAGGGTTGGGACGGAAACTATCACCTATTACGGTTTGGTTGCCAACTGAATTAAGATTTTCCAAACCTGTAAGAGATAATAGATTTTCATTACCCCTAATATGTAAATTTCCTCCAACAGAAATTATATTATCCAATCCAGTTAGTGTGTTAAGCTTATTATTATTTCCGATGGTTAAGCCGTTCCCAACTGAGGTTACATTGTTCAAGCCTTGTAACGTAGTAAGATTATTGTTGTCCAATACAAACAAATATTCCTGAACTGAAGTTATGTTTTCTAATCCTGTTAGTGTAGTAAGGCTACCGTTACCATTTATTTCAATTCCATTAAGAGAAGTTAAGCTTTCTAAGCCTGTTAGCGACGTAAGTTTAGTATTTATTGTAAACCGTAGATTACCTCCTATAGAACTTAAATTTTCAAGTGCAGATAACGTAGTTAGATGTATATTAAAAATGAAAGCCAAATTACTGCCAACAGTTTCAAGTTTTTCTAAACCATTTAAGTTTTTAGCTCCTGTTTCTATATAAAATTCCCCTCCAACAACCATTAGGCTAGATAAACTTTCTAAGGAGGTAATGCTCTGTTGCCCATCTAGCTTTATATCTCCAGTAATCTCACTATAACCAAAAGCACCAAAAGCATCTACTTCTTCTTGAGTGGTCAAGGTTATTGACCCTTCATATATAGTACTTCCTTGATTAGGGCAGGTTTGTATTTGTCCTAAATTGGTAATACCATTCGCAATACTGGATAAGGTAATTTCATCTGAAGTTTCATCGGTATCAACATCTACTACAACAATGACGTAGTCCGCGTCATTACAATACACTAATTGTTGTTCAATTTCACCATTAGTTATGGGGAGTATTTTAAAGTCACTTATATCATTAGTGGAATGTATAAAAGCATAACCATTGGTCAAAGGCGCATTGTTACAATTGGTTACGGTAGCGGATAAGGTTGTGATGGAAACATCTGCCAAGTCGTCTATATTAATGGTGATGTTCAAACCATCTTCTGTAAAAGGACCAAATTCTTTAGACCCTGCCGGGCTTTCCGGATCACAATCACTAAACAAGGTAATTTCAAGGGTTTCTTCTTTAGGGAAAAGACCACAATTTTGACCCAGTTCATTTGTATAACCGGAATATACAAGCTGATCATTGGAAGCCCTGGTAATTTCAAAATAAGAGTTAGGTAATGCTCCGTTTTGTTTCAACTCAAAGCACGCCCTAATAGTGTTTAACGGTAAATCGCAATTCCACCAGGTAAAGTGAGATACTTCACCCACATACTCTCCGTCTATAATTGTTGCAGCACCTTGTTCTTTCCAATACCCAACAGCTTCATCAAAATACCAAAGTGGTATGGATGACGGAGCATTTGGTGTGCTAGAAGAAACAGGAAAATATAGTTTTGCAGGCGTATCTTCTGAAATATTCAAAATCTCTCCATTAGGGGAGTATAAGTTAACAGACAGCATACCGTAGGTTTCCATAGCAGTGGCTTCGTTATTTTCCCTTTTTCCAAAGAGGGAACCTGGCATTTGGGAAAACGTTTCTGTTTGGTTGGGTTCCAAATAATGCATAGAAACTTCTACTTTTCCGTTATATGGAGCCCCGGAAGCATCTATAAAACTTCCTCCAAAATTTACCTTTGCACCATTATCCAAGCTTACCTCCGAGGTTTCACCAGAATTCACGGTCTCAATAGTATTCTTTTTAAGTAGCGTAATATTTACAACATTACTACCGTTGGCCGATGGTACTATACTTCTGGAACCTAAAATATAGCCTTCCGTTTCTGCTTTGATATAAGCAAATTTTTCATTTACAGTAACCTCATTTAAGACAAAGACACCTTTAGCGTCTGTTATTACAGATTGACTCCCGATGGTTACCTTCACTTGCCCTAAAGGCTTAGCGTCAATATCCGTGATTTCTCCAATAAAATTACTTGTTAGGGCAGCTCCAAAATTTTTAGCCTCAAATTCTATATCGCTAATGGCATCAATAGCTACTGTTGTGGTATCTACCGCAATGGTATCATTTATAACCTCATTTACTAAAGTTTTTTCTAAAGAATCATCATCATTTGTGCAAGAAGTGATTAATACACAAACTAATATAAGAGCTTGTAAGTACTTCATGGGGTGGGGTGTAGGTTGGTTTTGGTTTAGTCTTTATATCAGCCCGTAAGCGGATACTAAAGAATTATATAAACTAAAAACACTAAAAAAGATTGTATCTGCCGAGTTTTACTCCAGTATTTTCGATGATCGGTAATGAGTTGAAACCTAGCCACAAATGAGATTTTTATCTTGAATGTCGTTGTTATGCAGGTTAGAAACATGGGTGAGGATATGATATTATTTTTTGGAATAAATCCAACTTTCAGTATAAATTCCATATTTTAGGAGTTTTTACTAATATTGATGAAACCCTCATTACGCAATGCACAATTTAGAGTTGGAAAAACGAACATGGTGTTTAACGGAAGGTCTTAGAGAGTACCTGATTATTATTAGTCCGCCAGCTCATATCCAAAGTGACCTGTTCGATTTTAAAAAAGATTTTATGTGTCGTTTTGGTACAGCCAGATATATTCATTCCATAGCCCACATTAGCCTAAGCAATTTCATGATTGAAAGTATTCCGGAGCTAACCATTTTAAATGAATTGCGTTATGCTTTGGGAGGTAAAGAGCGATTTGAAGTTCATGCCAATGGGTTTCAAAAATTTATTGGCTCAAACACTTTATGTATAGGTGTTATGGGAGCCGAAATTATCAAGCTTCAAAACCTTATGGCGGCAGTGTTGAGAAAGAGAGCGAAAATTGGTAACAGGGGCACTCAGAAAATAGGAGTCCCTCATATGACTATTGCAAGTAAAATTCCGGATTTAGAATTTGACCGAAGCTGGGCGTACTTTCGAGAAAAATCATATTCCAAAGTTTTTATTGTAAACAAGATAACCGTATTGAGGAAAAATCATTCATTGGGAGAAAAGGTATATAAGATGGCATTTGAAATTGAGTTGGAATAGTACTTTCAGCAAATTAGATTAACGATACGTAAGGGCCATTTTTAGCTGTATATTATTCACTTATATGGACATCTTTCCATAGATGCCGGATCCCAATTATATATAAAGATAGTAATGAATTTAATCCAAAAAACGCTTAAAAGAATGGCTGGGTTATTTTAATTTTGCGTTTCGTTCACCCAGTTTAAATTCAAGAGCTTGCTAGAGAAAAGACCTCAGTTGCCCCAAGAACAACCATTAGATGAAGACCATTTTGTGTACTGTTTAGAGGGAGTAGAAGATATAGATTCCCCAAAAGTTACCGAAACGCAGTTAACACTGGAGCAACTGGCCATGAAATACGGTATTGCTAGCATCTATAAAACCTGCGACACTATAGAAGGCCTAGAAGACAGCTTAAACGCACTGGTCTTAGATGACCATAATTTTAAGGACTATGAGATTATCTATTTGGTTATGGCGGGAGAAGCCAATAGCATTTGCCTAAATGGGTATTACTACAGTTTACAGGAAATTGCAGAACTGTTCGAAGGCCGGTTAAAAGGAAAGATTCTACATTTTTCCAATGCAAAAATCCTAGATCTGGACGAAGAAGAAGCACAATATTTCTTGGACATCACCAATGCTAAAGCCATCTCTGGCTACGGTAACGTCTTTAACGGTATAAGCAGTGCCAATCTGGATAAAGTATTCTTTAACTTATTTAAAGAAGATGATGATATGTTTGAGGTAGTTGAAGAGCTTCACCAAAGACATTACAATGTCTGTAAATTGCTAGATTTCAGATTGTATTATTGAATTTGAGACGAATGTCAGGCATCCTAAGATTAGCTATAATCCGATAGTGACTTTGGAGAAACGAACACTTCTAGAAAGCCATTCTAAACTTGTAAACAGACACTTATCATGCGAACCAACTAGGGGAGCGGAGTGTACTAAGTACGGTTTTATGCTATTGTTAATCTATACATAAATCCTAGCAACTCATACATATTTAGCTCATAAGCAATTGATTACATTTACTTTTGTTGTGGTCATATAAAGAAAAAGTCATTCTATCTTTTAATGATTTATAATTCACGGTATTGAAAAAGCTTTCCTGATTTTTTACAGCTGTCAGTCCGTACTTTCCTCCGACAATATCTCCCCGAGCAGTACCATCCCCCAGCAGTATTCATTTTGAATTTTAAATACCAGCGGTTTAAGATAAAAGTAAATCGTACAAACAATCGTCATGCTAACCTAGCGCTGGGAGTGTATAGTATGGCATAAAAATAAATGTTATGGTTAATCAGACATTAGATGAAAAGTCGTTAAAAATTGCAGACGTTCAAAGCAAGCATCAAGATGAGTTGCTTAGTTTGTCAAACGTGGTAGGAGTTGCCATTGGGAACAAAGTAAAGAATGGGGTGGAAACTAACAAGCCTGTACTTTCAGTACTTGTAACCCATAAATTGGACCCCAGTTTATTAACACAGAAGGATTTGGTCAATCAAAAAATTGGCGGAATCGAAACAGATGTGGTGGAAGTAGGCACCTTGTTTGCGGGTAACGCATATTGCGAAGCTCAAAAAGAAGCACAAAAAGTAGAGCCCGAAACCCGGGATGTTGCTCAAGCCAATGGGTTTGTCCCTTCTTTAACAAGAAGAATTCGCCCTGCAATGGGTGGCTTTAGTGTGGGACATTATAAAATTACCGCAGGAACTTTAGGAACCTGCTGTTATGATTTATCTCCGTTCCCGAGCAAACCGGGCAGTTACTACATTTTAAGTAACAATCACGTGTTGGCCAATAGTAATGATGCACGTATTGGAGACCCTATTCTTCAGCCAGGGCCTTATGATGGCGGAAAATATCCGCAAGATGTTATCGCAAGGTTGAGCAGGTATATTCCTATCAAATTTATTGATGGAGACAATGCACCTTGTAATTATGTAGATGCTGCTATTGCAGAAGGCAATCTGCAAGATCTGAACAGGGAAATCTATTGGGGCGGACATGTTAAACGTCTATACACAGCGCCAAAAGTAGGAGACATTGTGCAAAAGGCAGGCAGAACTACAGGCTTTACTACGGGCAAGGTGACCAATATTAACGCAACCGTTAATGTAAATTATGGAGGTGGAAGAATAGCCAAGTTTTGCCGTCAGATAATAACCACGGATATGAGCGCCGGTGGCGACTCCGGAAGTTTGGTTTGCGACACCAATGAAGGTGCCGTAGGGCTTTTGTTTGCTGGCTCCGCAACAAGAACCATAGTGAACAACATTTTATATGTGCAATCCATGTTGCGCGTAAGAGTAACGGAAATATAATGTGAATGGTCGCTTAGAAGTAACATTGAATAAAAAGCTCAGGGTGACATCTAGTTTACCCTGAGCTTTACAATTGCGCTCTGTTTTAATTATCTTTATATGAGGAGCTTGGCTGCACTTGTATAAAAACAACAAATACTAATTTTATAATAACATAACCATGAACATAGAAGACGCTTTAAAAGAGATACAATCTTGGTTACACCTTAACGGAATTGAAGGCGTGGCCCAAGGAGAATATGACGGTAAACCCTGTATAACGGTTTTTGCTTCCTTAACTGAGGTAAAAAATACGCTGCCGGAAACATACAAAGGCTTTAAGGTGGTAATAGAATCTACTACTGAATTTGGAATACAAGGAGGGGCGCTTTAAGCCATAAAGTTTTTTACATTAAAAATTCCTCTTCAAAACTTGATATAAAATCATGAATATATTTTTTATTCCGCTGTTGTTTTTTAACAACCATGTAATGTTTTCGTTTTAAACCATTTTTACCAATACGCTTAAATATCAATTCTTTTGATAATTTATAAGGTCTTAATTGCCATTTTGGAGCACACATAATACCCATATTGGCATTTATCATTGATAATGTAATTTCAGTAAACGGAATTGCAGAAATTTTGATTGGGTTTATTTTATTTGGTTTCAGAAATTGTTCATAAACGGCAACACCTTCCAAAGGAAAAGAATTAATCAACAAGTGCACATTTTCAAAATAGCTTGCATCTAGGTAATCCATTTTGTTCAAGTGGTTTTCTTAATGCATAATCGCAAAAACTTCATCTTCAAAAACTAGTATACTTGAAAGGTCTTCAGAATCAGGTTTTGAAGTTACAATTGCTATGTCTATATCCTCAGATAATACTTGTGATATGCTTTGAAGTGTTGCTCCAAGTGTTACATCAATGTCTATCTCAGGATATAGCACACCCATTTTTTGAATAAACGAGGGAATAGTATGAAAAAAAGACTGACATTCAGCACTCAATTTAATCGTACCTTTGGAGCCTTCTTTGATATGTTTTATAGCGCTAAAACCCTCTTCTATGGAGTTGAACAGTTTGTTAGCCAATTTATAAAGCTCAGTGCCTTCTTGGGTCAATTCCCATTTATTTCTTGTTCTATGAAAAACCTTAAAGCCTAATCGCTCCTCTAACTCACGTAATTGATGACTTAAAGCTGACTGCGTTAAAAAGAGGCGTTCAGTAGCATTGGCAAGACTACCTTCTTCTGCAATGGTTTTTATTAATCTGAAATATTTTAATTCCATAGGTCAAAGATACAAGACTATTTAGAGCAATGTAGTTGAGAAAATTTCAACCATAACCTCAAAAGTATTCAAATTACTTTCTTATTCAGTGTTTATCATCTAGTTAGTTTTGTCCAAAAGACAGGTATGAAAACAATAGGATTAATAGGTGGTATGAGTTGGGAATCCTCAAAACTGTATTATGAGTTTTTAAATATTAATGTAAAAGATTTATTAGGAGGCTCACATTCAGCAAAAGTTATTATGGTATCTGTAGATTTTTCAGAAATTGAAAAGTTAACGTTTCAAGGTGATTGGAAGGCTATTGGAGAACTTATGAAACTAGCGGCGCAACAGCTAGAAAGGGCCGGAGCAGATATTATTCTACTTTGTACGAATACCATACATTTAGTAAGTCATTATATCACCCAAAATATTACTATTCCTTTTTTACATATCGCTACCACTACTGGTGAGGCTATATGCGACTTAGATTTAAACAAAGTAGGTTTATTAGGCACAAAATTTACTATGGAAAAGGACTTTTATACCAAGACCTTAATAAATGATTTTGGACTTGAAGTCATAATTCCTGAAACAAATGACAGGCAGGTAGTACATGAAATTATTTATAATGAATTGGTAAAAGGACAATTCACAAAAGCTTCAAAACAAAAAGTTATTGAGATTATAAATAAAATTCAAGTTCAGGGCGCAGAAGGTGTTATTCTTGGCTGTACAGAACTGCCAATTCTAGTTTCAGAAATAGATTCTCCAATTCCCACATTTGATACTGGAAAGATTCATGCATATAAAGCTAGTGAATGGAGTGTAAAAAATTTAGCATGAATTTTATAATGAACAAAATAGTATGAAAACAAAGCGTCTTTTATCCGCAGTAGGGTTATTATTTTTACTAGTCACCAACACCACTTTTTCGCAAAATAGTGCTTTAAAGGAGCATGTCCTTTTTTACAGTTCTTTTGATGGTAAAGCAGCTGCAACTATTGCCGTTGGTGATGCAAATATATATACAGCTGAAAATTATAAAGAAGAAGTAAACACTACAAAAGGTTTAAACGATGCTAATGTTGTAATAGCAAAGGGGAAAGGACTTTTTGGAGATGCAATGCACTTTAAAGCAGCAAAAACTTCTGCTGTATTTTATAAGGCCTATAAAAATGTAGGCTACAACATTACATCATGGAGCGGCACTATATCTTTTTGGTTACGATTAGACCCCAATAAAGAACTTCCGCCTTATTATTGTGATCCTATTTGTATTACAGATTCTAAATGGAGTGATGCAGGCTTGTGGGTAGATTTCACAGATCATAATCCAAGACAGTTTAGATACGGAGCCATGGGTGATTTGGTGGTGTGGGACCCTAATAATGATAGTGATGAAACTGATTGGAATAAGCGCACAGTTACAGTAAACCCATCTCCGTTTCAGTCAAAAAATTGAACGCACGTTGCAATGGTTTTTTCCAAGGTAAATACAAAAACAGAGTCTGAATTTAAATTATACTTAAACGGTAAGTTACAAGGTGAAATAAAAGCTATTAATGATCCTTTCACTTGGGACCCTGAAAAAGGTAAAATAATGATGGGTCTTGGTTATATTGGCTTTATGGATGAGCTTGTAATTTTTAATAAACCGCTAGAAGTTAACGAGGTGAACTCTGTTTTCCAGCTGAAAGATGGAATAAAAACTTTATTCAAATAAGAATATAAGCAATGGTCTGTCTTTAAATAATTACTTAAATCCGACGATAGAAGGGGAGGGTAATGTGTGTATGGAACGGGATACTACATTTACTATATCAAAACTAAGAATCAAATTAAATTCATCCTAAGTTTATACTAGTTCGTCGTATATGTAACTAATTATCAATAGCACCCATATATATTTTCTATTTTAGTGGCAATCGAGATTGTTAATTTTAATCTAAAATTTCTTTTTGAAGTCAATTTCAAAAAGTGTTTACTATGCCTAATGAAAAGATTCTTACTCTCCTTTAGTTTTATTTTTTTATTATTATCTCATTCCATTTCACAGACCAATCAAGAGCTTGTTGTTTCGTCTTTGAATCCAACTAATTGTTCTTCCGATGATGGTCGAATTGCGATTAATTTACGTTCATTAGGATCAACCTGCGAAGATATTTTTAATTATCAATCCATTCTAAAGTCTACTACTAAAATAACCGCATATACTACAGCAGATATTAATCAAGATGGGAAGCTAGATATATTATATGCCAACGCCGAAAAGATTGCGGTTCTTTTTAACATTGGTAATGGTCAGTATAATGAAATAATTATTGATGATTCAATTACACGAACTAGTAAAATTGGTTTTTCTGATATTGATGATGATGGCGATATTGACGTAGTTGCTAAACAAAGTTCTTGGAGTTTTTACTATTTGTTAGAAAACGAAACATTCACAGAGTTTGCCCTATATGCTTCAGATGAATACTTTGTCGAGGTTTCGTCTATATTGGCTTCTCCGAAATTTGAAAAAATTGACATTGAAAATGATGGTGATATAGATCGTCTTAGAATAACTACTAACAATTTTGATGATGAACTTGTAGAATTAAGAGAAAACGATGGTTCTGGAAATTATACAGATAGGATACTTTTAGATTTTATAAATAGAGATATTATAGACATTAAAGTCTTTGACTATGAAGGCGATGGGGATGAAGATATATTTCTTTTGTATCGACAAGGCACTACAACTAGTGGAGTGGAGTTTCATTTAAATGACGGTTTTGGAAACTTCGAACGCATAACGGTTTATCGTGAAACAAACCTATATTTTTATGAATTAAAGATTGTTGATTATAATATAGACGGTAAAATTGATATCATCGGAGCAGGCCCAAGCAATATGACCTATATAAATGATATAAATAACACCTTTATACGAAAGGAACTAAAGCCCGTAGAAGGCGTAACCCGTTATTTTGAAATATTTGATGTCGATTTGGACGGTGTTAATGAACCTGTTTATTTTGATGATTATAATATTTATTGGTTTACAGCTATTTGTAGTTCCCGATCCAATACGTTTAAGTATGAATTTTCTATTGATGGAGGCATTACCTTCCAAGAGAGCAATGTATTTAATCAATTAGGTATTGGCCAATATCAAGTAGTAGCTCGGGAAATATCAAATTCATCTACAATTGGCTTCGCTAATAATCCAATTAATTTGACGGAAAATAAGCCCAGTGTAATTAGTATTGATATTACGGACTCCGAATTTTGTGATGACGGCAATGGTAAAATTGCAGTCAATGCTACAAGTTTAAAAAGAACCGATTCTGTGTTTGATGAAGTATTTCACATTGGTGATTATGCATCTAATTATACTGATTTTGATAATGATGGTGATATTGATATTATTGGCGTAGATGATAGTCGAGATAACGATGTTGTGTATTGGTACGAAAATCTAGAAAATGGTCAATTTTTTAGACACTTTTTAACTTCTTTACCATGGTTTGATGAAAGTATAGAAAGTGTATTTCCAATGGATATTGATAATGATAAAGACAATGATTTAGTTATAAATCTTGGTGATGGGGAGTATGTAGTTGTCAATGATGGAGAATTCAATTTCGAGAAAAGAGAAATGAATCTTGTAGGCGCTTTTGACAGCCCCATGCCAATTTCAGTGGATATAGATTTAGATGGTGATTTAGATATAATTACAGAAGCAAGTCAATATAATGAATTGGCTTGGCATGAAAACACACTAGATTTTTCATTAGGTTATTTCCATTTCACTAGACATAAGATTTTTACCGGTATATCTGAAATCACAAAAGTAATTCCGATTGATTTTGACAATGACAATGATATAGATTTTGTAGTTTCAACGGAGAATAGAGGAAGTGATGATGTCTTGGGTGGTATTTATTGGTTTGAAAATGATGGAAATCAAATTTTTGAAAGTCATCTCTTAATTTCTGATATTGATGTAACCTTCTTTTTGGTTGAAGATTATCAAGAAGATAATGACTATGATATTTTTTATTCTGCGCCTGACCTAGAAGAAATTAGAATTTTAAAAAATGATGGCAATTTAAATTTTACTGATATTTTAATCAAAGAAATAGATATCACATATTTTGATGTTGATGATTATGATATGGATGGAGATTTGGATATTATTTTAAACCCAAAACAAAACGTGTCTATTCTTCAAAATCAAGAGAATCAGTTGTTTGAAATTAGGGTTATTTCGCAAAATGAAAGTGAGTTTTTAAATCTGAGTTCTTGGAATAATACCCTAGTAATGTCTGAAGATTTAGATCATGATGGAGATAAGGATATTTTATTCAATACCAATTATATTTTAAATGAAAGCACATTCACTGAGAGCGATGATGAACTAAGTTATTCAATTGATGGCGGTATTACTTTTCAAAATAATTCAATCTTCAATAACTTGGCCCCTTCGTCTTATAATCTAATTATTAAAAACAATGATTGCTCTTTTGAATATGAAACCCCAATAGTAATCAGCAAGATAGGCGATGTCTGCGATAATAGTGAATCTTTAATCGCTACGGCAACATTAATAAATTCAATTAGTTGTAATGGATTGACTGATGCAATTATTGAGGGGGAAGCAATAGGTGGAACAGCTCCCTATACATATAATCTGTTAGATTCAAATAACACATTAGTTAAGACACAATTACAAGGTACCTTTAATGATATTGCTGCTGGTGTTTATAGCCTTCTTATCGTCGATGATAATTCAAAAGAGGCAACTGCAACGGGCATAACAGTAAATCAGCCTAATGTGCTAACTCTCAATATTTCAAAAACCGATGTTTCTTGTAAAGGGACAAATGATGGTAGTCTAGAAATTATTGTTTCTGGGGGTACAGCACCTTATGAATTCAGCATAAACGGCTCTGCTTTTATTTCTAATAACATATTTGATATCCTAGGTCCATCCGAAAATTCAGTCATAGTAAAGGATGCTAACGGATGTACAGAAGAAAGAAAAATTATTATCGTTGAGCTTGATACAGCTGATTTTGATAATGATGGTTTAGGAGATGCATGTGATGATGATATTGATGGCGATGGGGTCGAAAATACGATTGACATTTGCTCAGAAACACCCCTTGGGAGTACTGTTGAAGCTGATGGTTGTCTAAAAACACCAAATATAGATAGTCGTGTAATACTATTTCCAAACCCCATAGAGAGTGGAGATATTACGATTGCCCTTCCAACTCCATATTCTGGTAATGCACAGTTAGTACTGTTTTCCAATATAGGTACACTCTTAACTAGTTTAACTGTTGAAGTAGTTAACGGCAACCTTATGTTAAATATGGACGGATGGGCATCTGGTGTTTACTCCGTTCGTATAGAAACTACAGAAGAATCATTTAATCAAAGAATTATAAAGAAGTAGAGGACATTCTGTGAAAATTTGCAATAACTTATCGCTAATTGATTTAATGACGGATTATAGAACATTTTTTTTCATAATGTACCGCGTTAAGTAATTTGAGCTTTGGTTACGATATACTAATGAAGATTAAAAATCTCTATTATTTCACCGAGATGGTGCGCGGGCAAAGTTGTTACAATCTTTTTTTATTTTTTTATTTCTAAAAACTTTCTTCTCATAAGGCAATGAAACCGAGGTACGAGGTTCATGAACTCCTTTAAAAGCAATAAACAAGCATCGAGAATAATTATCGTTTACGAATATGAATAAACATTCCAGCAAAACGGCTTTGACATAATATCTGCCGATATGAACCTAAAGGCCTCATATCTGATATTATATCAAATGCAAGCATGCGCCGTTTTACAACATAAACCAATCTGTACTATAACTTATATTATGTAAAATAGAATATTTTAAACCCACTATTCTTTCCTTCAAACCAATTGCAACTAAAATAAAATGTTATACGCTCTTTACGTAACGGTCCACGTCATTTACGAACACATCAAAGCCTTGTACGTAGTTTAAGAAGAGACGGTAACAACGCGCTGAGGCATTTGGGTCTTGACGTAACTTTTGGCTAATGTTTATGTTGGTATCCCGTAAGATTCGGGCTTCGGCTTTTAAATCATCCAAACGCATGAACTGGTCATACGTTTGCGGTTCACACATATAAGAACATAATTTGGCGTACAGCTGCGCTACAACCTTTAAATTTCGTTCTAATCTTTGTAATTGTAGTTCCGTGGTTTGAATGTCTTCTTGCCTCGTAAATGTTCCTTCCATATCAAACCTAATCTATAGTGTATCCTTGATTTTACCGTCGTCAAAGATACACTACAAATAGGCAGATAAATACTACAAACAATTAATTAACTTAACATTTACATTTGCTTAAAAATCAACTACATAAAGTATTAGTGGCTGGTGCAAATGTCCAGGTATTCGGCCACACCGTCATTTAATCTTCTAAATTCCGTAAGCTGTCTTTTAGCGCGTTCCAAATGAACATTTACGGTTTTACGGGTGTCTTTTAAGGAGTTAATGATCTCACGGTTAGAATGGGTTAAGGAATCCATTGTAGTCCGTAAGGTTTCTATTCGTTCATAAAGTGAATAGGTTTTTGGTTCGCAACGGTAAGAATTGAGCTTGGTCCGTAATTGTACCAAATCTTTTTGGTTGCGTTCGAGTCTTACGACAATAGCATTTTTGTCATTTTCCTCTACTCTTGATGCGGGCTGTTGAGTTGTTGTCATAGGTGCAGGATTTTGGGTTGTTGAGATAAACTGTGTTACTCTAAGTTATAAAAAAAATCCTACAATTTTAGACTTAACTATCATATAATCAGACTTTAACATTAAATTAATGTTCTTTGCTATACTATGTCATCAGTCCAATTTCAGTTTTTATCCAAAAGTTATTAACAGCTAAACTACTGGGTTCTAGTTGTTCATGACCGTCTTTCAGCAATAAAAATTCACCAATAACATAGTTTGCTCAAAATCGTATTTTTCAATGCTAAAGGGTGTTAAAATTTCATTTCAGACCAAAAGGGACTCAATTTTTACTTCTGGAACTAGCTAAAATTCAGCTTAAAAGGTCAAAAAGTGAAGTGAACAGCAAAAAAATACCCTCATAAAGCAGTGCGCTCCATGAAGGTATTCTAGTTTAGGTGGTCTTTGCTCTTATTCTTCGTCTTCAAATTCAATTTCGGCCATGGTCCGGTTCAACCGGTTAGAAAATGGCTCGGTTATCAAATCCTCAAGCAATCGTTGTCTTTTTCGTTCGGAAATATCCAAGGTATCCAATATTTCACGTCTACGTTCTGTTTTAGCTATCCGTTCTTCCCTTAATTTCGTGCGCTCCTCTACGGTTAGAATGGCTTTGGGCTCAAAACGCTCCATGACCGTATATTTTGTGATCTCAGATTTTTTTTCTTTGATCTCTTGTGCAGACAATCCGCATGTACCTGCAAGAACGCAGGCAGCTATCATAAAAAGGGGGTTTTTCATAATTACTTCATATTAGTTCTTTTATAAAGATAGTGATTTACCCAAAATAGTACTATTTTGCACCTCAGATTCCGTTTACAGCGATAAATTTGTTCATATTATCGGTAATTTATACTAACTTATTTTCCAAACCTTGATTATCATGCGTGTCAAATTCATACTACTCTTTATTGTTGGTCTCTTATTTTTTAATGCTTCGCTTCAGGCACAGGACCAGGTTTCCATTACTTCGGCAAAAATTACCTTTCATTTTATTTCAAAGGATGTTGAAGGCAGTTTGTCCGGGTTTGAATCTTCTTCCAAAATTTATCCAGACCGTATAACGGAATCCAGTTTCAAAGGCGCCGTACAAGTGGAAACCATTAAAACAGGGAATTTCCTCAGGGATTGGTCCTTAAAGAGCGGAAAATATTTTGATGCGGACACCTATCCCACTATTACTTTTGAAAGTACCCAAATTACCAAAACAAGCAACGGGTTTACCGTTACCGGAACACTTACCTTGAAAGGAACCGCTAAAACCATTAGCTTCAACTTTACGGAACAGGCCTCCAAACTCGTGGGGACCACTACTCTATTTTCATCGGATTTTGGAATTGACATTAAAAAAGAACGCCAAGATAATAAGGTAAATGTGAGCTTAACACTTGATTTGGGCAATTAAAACATTCTAAATTCCGCTTCTTTTGAATTGAATCAAAGGCTTTTGCAAATGCGCCTGAAACGAGTGTGAAAATGAAGTATCTTCGCAGGCGTAAAAATGCATTATATGTGGGTCTGGATTCTTTTTATTGCTTTGATCATTGTTTTTCTTGCGCTGGATTTAGGCGTATTTAACAAGAACGAACACGTTATTAAAACCAAGGAAGCCGCCATCTGGACTACCGTTTGGGTGTCCGCGGCCATGGCATTCAGTGGGGTCATTTACTGGCTCTTTAGTCAAGGTCTGGTGGAAAACCCTACCAATCTAACCCCAAATAATGCGGTTCTAAAATACGTTACGGGTTACCTTATAGAACTGTCCCTGAGCATAGACAACGTATTTGTTATTGCCGTAATATTTTCCGCGTTTAAAATTCCCGCACTCTACCAACACCGGGTGCTTTTTTGGGGTATTCTTGGGGCCATTGTTTTTAGAGGGTTGATGATTCTCTTTGGTGTGGCACTGATTACCAAATTTGAGTGGATTATTTATGTCTTTGGGGTGTTCCTTTTATGGACGGCTTTTAAGATGCTTAAGGGCGATGACGAAAACTTTAAACCCAAGGATTCATGGATATTCAAGCAAATAGGAAAAATTTATCCGATAACATCGGACTTTCACGGGCATGACTTTTTTGTAAGACTGAAAGGTTTGCGTGCCGCTACTCCCCTTTTCGTAGCTTTAGTGGTTATTGAGCTTACGGATGTGTTGTTCGCTTTGGACAGTATTCCCGCTATTTTAGCCATCACAGCCGACCCATTTATTGTTTTTAGCTCCAATATTTTGGCCATACTAGGCCTACGGTCCATGTATTTTTTGATTTCCAGAATGTTGGAAAAGTTCCGTTATATCAATTACAGTTTGGTGGTTATTTTAGCATTTGTGGGACTTAAAATGTTGTTTTCCCATCAAGTGGAATTGCCGGAATGGTTATCCCTAGCGGTAATATCGGTAGCGTTGCTTTCCGGGATTGCAGCCTCATTGTTGATTCCTGAAAAGAAAAAGGAAGAAATAGAACCGGAGAATTAACCAAGAAAGGTTTCAATTGAACGTTAAGACTGCTTAAAGAGGCTTTTGTACAGCTTTTCTACGGCCCAATTGCCCAAAGGAAAATACAGGGCAAAGAACAACGCCATGCCTAAACTAAAGTTCCGGATACCAAAGAACTGGTCCATAAGATTGTTTGGGTAGGCATATGAAGTTTCAAAATAATACCCACCAAATTCCAGAAAACCCATAGCCACAAGTCCGTAAGCATATTGGGTATGAAAAGGGAGATTCCTAAGCAATAAAGAAACGGGAACCATATATAAAATGTAGCAAGTGATTACTTGCCACCAATAGGTGAATTTGGCAATTTCAACCGTGGCTCCAAACCAGTTCATAACCATTCCCCAACTAAAATAAACAATACAATACAGCGCAATTAATCGCTTGTCTGCTAATAACTTAGGTTTCGACCAACTCCAGAAATCAGATATCATTTTACTTGGTTTCTAGTTTTGCATCAATAATGAAAAGTGCGTCCTTTACCGTTTGCATTTGGTCTATATCGTCATTTTCGAGCATGATATCAAACTCGTCCTCAACGTCCAGTACAATGTCCACCAAATTAGCGGAATTTATATTGAGTTCACTTATAAAATTGCTCTCTAAATTAATGGCATCTACCGAAACATCTTCGGGCAGATACACCTTTATAATATCCTTGAGTTTATTGTATTTTGTTTCTTCGTTCATAGTTGTCAGGTCGATAAAACTTTGTGGACTTCTGGTTTAGGAATTAAATCGTTTAAAAATAACACAAGCATTTACATCTCCAAAACCGAAACTTGCTTTTGCTAAAACAGTAGGTTGATGTGGAATGGTTTTCTGTGGAATACAATCAGGAGCTATTAGGTCTGTAATTTCCGGGTGCAAGTCCGTACTGTTCACATTTCCAAAGGTTTGAGAGGTGTTAAACTGAAGCAATGCAGCTACACATTCAATACTCCCCGCCGCCGATAAGCAATGCCCGAACATTCCTTTAAATGAATTGATAAAGGGAAAATCACTACCAGAGCGCTCCAAAGCGGTACTCCAATTGGCAATTTCCAGCGCATCTTTACTCGTAGCTGTCAGATGCCCGTTAATAACATCTATATCAGAATTTTGAATGCCGGAATTCCGTACCGCTTGACTAACACAACGTTGTACAGCTTCGCTATTGGGAGCGGTCATAGTACCATCACCACGTTGGCCACCACTGTTTACGGCTCCCCCTAAGATTTCGGCATAAATCTTTGCGCCACGGGCTTGGGCACTTTCTAGGGATTCAAGAACCAAGGCCCCTGCCCCACTTCCAGGAACAAATCCTGCAGCACTAGCACTCAAAGGCCTGCTGGCCGCTTCTGGGTTATCGTTATAATTTCTGGGGAGAATACGCATGGCGTCAAAACCTGCCCAGACGTACGGGCCGCTATCGCTACAGCTTCCTACCAACATACGTTCTGCCTGTCCGTTTGCAATACGCTCATACCCCATTAAAACCCCTTCCGTACCAGTTGTACAAGCGGAAGAGTTGGTGGTAACCTGATTTCCACAGCCCAAAATACCACCTAAATAGGCGCTTACGCCACTTGCCATAGTTTGAACAACGCTGGTACTTCCCAAACGCCGAACGTTTTTGGCATCAATCTGATAAATGGCTTCACGGAATTTATCCACACCCAAAGTGCCGGAACCAAAAATGATACCACTGTCCCAATCTGCTTCCTCCTTTTCGGCAATGTCCAGACCGGCGTCTTTCCATGCATCGGTGCCTGCAATAACCCCGTATATAATACCCGTAGCGCTGAGCCCGCGTAGTTGCAGTGGAGTAAAGTAACGCGATAGAAGTTCATCGCTTACCTCCGGTTTCCCCGCAATCTGACAACCGAACCCCAGCTGTTCCAACTCTGGTTGAAACCGAATGCCACTTTGGCCCGTGGTAATAGCTTCGGTAAAAGCAGCTAATCCCGTTCCGTTGGGAGCACAAACGCCCAGCCCTGTTACAACCACTCTTCTACGCATGGGCACTGGTTTTAAACATTCCGGATATTTCGCCTGTACAGACCAATTTCCCTTCCGTATTATGCATTTTTACAGAACACTTCAATTTATTGAACCTAAAGTATATTTTTTTTGAGGTCACGGTTACTTTTTCATTCGGTTTAACCGGTAATAGAAATTCCATTTGTGTACTACTCATACCTATTTGCATTCCTCTTGGTGGCAATTTGGTTTCGTTTTGTAAAAGATAAATTCCCAAGCATACGACTCCTATCTGCGCACAACATTCCGTTAGAATTACACCGGGTGTTACGGGAGCGTCTTTAAAATGCCCTTTATAAAAATATGAATCCTCAAGAAAGGTATAAGTCCCGACCACCCCATTTTCGGTAACCTCCATCAGTTCATCAACGAACAAAAAAGGTTCTGTGTACGGCAAAACATTGGTTATATGGTCATAGTTCATAATCTGTCAATTTCTATTGCAAGCTTTCACCTCCATCAACCTTAATTATAGTTCCGGTTATCCATTTGGCTTCATCCCTGCTTATCAAATAAACGGCATTGGCTACATCTTCAGGGGTAGTTAAACGATTATGGGGATTACGCTCTAACGCATTTTTCTTTAAGGTCTCGCTGTTGGGAATCATAGCAAAAGCCTTTGTTTCCGTGGTTCCCGCTTGAATACAGTTCGCCTTTATCCCCTTTGGAGCATATTCCAACGCAATGCTTCGGGTGAGTGCCTCAAGGGTAGCTTTTGCCGCGGAAACAGCGGCATATCCTTCCCATGCCTTGGTACTTCCCTCACTGGTAAAAGCAACGATACGGGCATCATCATTGAACAAAGCCGCTTCAAAAATAGCTCTTGTCCAATCATAAAGACTCAATGCCATAGCGTTTAAAGTGATTTCAAAATCTTGATGATTCAAGGTTATGCTATCATCCGATACCATAGGTTTTAAACTTCCCTTGGCTATGCTATGAACCATCATTTTTATCTTTCCTGCAGTAGAAAGTGCAGTCTTTATAGCATCAATGGTTTCGTTTCTTTTCTCCGCATTTGTAGCATCAATATTGAAACTTAACAATTTAACTCCCCTTGAAGTGATTTCTTGAAAATTAGCGTTAATTTTCTTTAAATCAGACCTTCTATCTCTATGAACTATAATAATATGAAATCCATGACTTGCCATTTTTTTGGCAGTTGCCAAACCCAGACCACTGCTTCCGCCAAGAATAAGAACCCATTGTTTTGCCATGTTTGATTTTTAAAATTCGTTTACCATTCCAATAGAACACGCTGCGCCGAAAAACCCGGGCCAAAGCTAAGAATGAGTCCTTGGTCGCCTTCCTTAATATCTTTTTCCATAAAGCGTTCCAAGACATACAGAACAGTAGCACTGCTCATATTTCCATACTGACGCAGTACTTCCCGAGTATCGTCTATATTCTTTCCCATTGCCCCAAATAGTTCTTCCACAGTTTGGACAATTTTTTTGCCTCCAGGGTGAAAAATAAGATGGTCCACCGACTCAATGGAGGTACCGTGCTTTTCCAAAAAAGGATGTACAATGTTAGGAAAATGAGCCGAAATAGTCTCCGGTACGGTAACATCCAAAATCATCTTGAGTCCGTGATTGGTCAAATCAAAGCCCATCATGTGCGTGGCATCCGTAAAATGGTACATTTCCCCTCCTTTTATTTTTGGGCCTCTGGCATTTTCCTCTGAGGATAAAAGGACACAAGAGGCGCCATCGCCAAAAATAGCGGCACTGACCATGTTCACCATGGAAAAATCATTAAGCTGAAAAGTTGCCGTGGGACTTTCAACTGCGATTACTGCAGCGCGTTTACCTGGATTGGACCTTAAAAAGTTCTGTGCATATATCAATCCTGAAACTCCGGCCGCACAACCCATCTCCGTTACCGGAAGTCGCACTACATCTTGCCTAAGCCCTACATCGTTTATTAAATACGCATCTAGCGACGGAATCATAATGCCCGTACAGCTAACGGTAATGATATAATCCAGTGAATCCGCTGCCCAATCACCGGCTTTTAAAGCCTTTTCCAAGACCTTTTTTCCCAATTTTTTGACCTCACGCATGTAAATGGTATTTTTTTCCTCAAACGAGGTTGCCGTAAAAACCTCCTCCGGTTTCATAATGCTGTAGCGCTTATCAACCGCCGCTCCTTCAAATATTTTAACGACTTTTCTACGGAAACGGTCTTCTTGACCCGAAAGCCAAAGGTTCACCAAGGGTATTATTTCTTCGGTAGGCTTGCAATAATCGGGCAATTGCTTGACCGTTTTTACTATTCGTACTTCGCTCATATATTTTAGTCGGTCGTTAATGTTGCGCTACCCATACAATTCTAAAAGCCCATTTTTTAGTTATGCTATGTTTCATTTTTGGTAATTCTACTGCAATTGCCTGTAATTCCTTTTTAAGAAATCCACTTTTAATGGAGGTAAGTCCGTCTTTTTTGGCAATATTCGTTCGTATAAAAATAGTGCTAAACAGTTTAAAAAGTTGATATGAAAGTGCACTTCGTTGCAAATCGTTAATAATAAAACCGATTCGGCTCAATTTTGAAAACTGATTTAGAAATTGTGGAATTTCATGGTTTTTAAAGTGATGCATGGTTAAGGTGCAAAGCAAAATATCACACTGTAACTCATCTTGCTTCAGTTCTAAAATATCTTGTTTTATATATTGAATTTCTGGAAATTTAAGGGATTGCTCCCGTGCAATTTCTAGACTCTTTTCATTTAGGTCCACTCCAATACACTTTAAATTAAAATGATGCTTTCGTGACCAAAGAACTAGGGTTCTAAGCATACTTCCGTTGCCGCAACCCATATCTAAAATCGTATATGATTCATTGTTTTTATACCGTATTAAGCTATGTACGGCCTGTACAGTTAAATTATTTCCGTTTAAAAATGAATTGGCACGGTCAATATCCAACAAAACCTTTTTAAGCTCTGTCCGATCTAGGGACAGGTCGTCCATCAACTCGGTTTCGGTACTTCTTTTAGAAAAATCACCCATTACTGAATTGGTTTACCGTGCGTGTTCTTAATCAGTTGTCTCAAAAGCCAAGGTTGTTTTGCTACCAATGCTATGGCCCAATCTGCCAAACTAGGATTTAGCAATACAGATTGAAGTCGTCTACCCCACCATAATCTTCTTTTAAAAGTACGGTTCCATGCTTTAACATAAGCACGTTCCATCTTCGTACGGTCAGTTTCTTTTCCCGTTAAAAAATCATGAATCAGTTCCGAGGCAATTTTAGCGCTATGGATAGCCATGGCCATACCATTACCGCAGAGCGGATGAATTAGGCCCGCTGTGTCTCCACACATGAGAACATGGTCCTCTATCGGGTTTTTGGAACGAAAGGAAATTTGGGCAATGGTCAGCGGTTTTTCAAAAAGTGGTTCGGCTTTGCTTAAGAAGTTCTCTAAAATGGGGTTCTCCCTGACTACCTGCTTATTAAAACGCTCAATATCCTTTTCTTGCTGAAAACTATTGTAGGATGCTAAATAACAGAAATTTACTGCACCGGATTCAGTTTTGGAGAGTCCACCATAACCACCTCTAAAATTGTGTAAACCGACTTTATCTTCGGGAAAATCATTGAACTGGTAATGGCATTTAACCGCCAGCCAAGATGATTTTTGTTGTATAAAATTTCGATTCAATTGCTTATCCAGAGTGCTTCTTTTACCATATGCACCAATCGCTATTTTTGAAGTAAAGGTTTTATTTGTTGATGTAACTATTTTAAATACAGGTTTTTGAAAAACCACAGAAGTTGCGCTCTCAAAAACAAATTCAACCCCAAGTTCCGCTGCTCTTTTATACAACATAGCATCAAATGCATAACGACTGATTCCCGTTCCTCCTAAAGGTAATTTAGCGTTTAGCACGGTTCCCGTAACCGTCGAAAATTCCAAAGTATCAATTGAAACCGCCCCGGATTGCTTTAAATCAATTCCTAGACTTTTTAGATACGGAAGCACTTCGTTGGAAACATATTCGCCACATACTTTATGATGTGGATAGGGTTCCTTTTCAATAACCAAAACGCTATGTTCCGCTTTCGCTAAATGAATAGCGGCTGTTAAACCCGCTAAACCACCTCCAACTATAATAACATCATACTGCTCCACTAGGGGAAGATAGTTAATTAAACAAAAAAAATACCGACATGAACTGCCGGTATTTTTATAAAATTATAGGTATGGGTATGTAATATTAGCCCTTGACTTTTTGTTTTGCCTCTTGTTTCAAAGCTTCACTGGCAACAATAGCAAGTTCTACCCTACGGTTTTTAGCTTTTCCTTCTTTGGTAGTGTTATCTCCCAAAGGTTGTGTTTCACCATACCATTTCGTTTCTAAACGGCTTTTATCTATTCCCTGGGAAATTAGGTAATTGGTAACCGATGTAGCTCTTTGTTCGGATAAGGTCATATTATAATCATCCGGTCCGGCACTGTCCGTATGACCCTCGACCAATACGTTAGATTTTGGATAATCCTTCAAGATTTTGGCCAAACTGTTCAATGTAGTTTGCGAAGTACCTTTTACATCGGATTTGTTGGTGTCAAAATAAACACCTGCATCTTCGTTAAAGGTTACATTAATACCTTCACCAACACGGCTCACCTCTGCCCCTGGAATTTCCTCTTCAATACGTTCTGCTTGGCGGTCCATTCGGTCTCCAATATAACCACCGGCAACTCCACCAATGGCGGCGCCAAGAATGGCTCCCAATACCGTATTGTTACCGTTACCCACATTATTTCCGATAACGCCACCAATAGCAGCACCACTACCCGCACCTATTACAGCTCCTCTTTGTTTGTTGTTTGAATTCTGTATAGTCTTACAACCTACTACCATGGTCAACGCCATGACGATATATGCTGATTTTAGAATTACTTTCTTCATAATTATTTTATTGTTTTGTAAAATTATATATAACGGAAACCGGACTTCCATCCACGTTTACATCAGATTTTAAAGTCATTTGAGAAGGGGTCAATGAAAGAATCTCCAATCGGTATCCTGTTCTTCCATACAAGTCTTTTTTCTTTTCATCAATGTATTTGAACTGCAATTGATCGTTCCCATTTTCGTTTTCCAGAACGGACCATCTAATATTCCTTACACCTCCAGCGCACGCACTATTTGAGGTAGGGATGGTGTAACTTCCGGTACTATTGTTTTCCAGAAAGTACCACGTACTTCCCTCAAAACAGAACCCATTGGCATCATTAAAAAGCATGGATTTAAAAGAACCTTCACTAGCTTCATACCCCACATTTTCCAGTACCCAGTTACCATTAA
Source organism: Zobellia russellii (assembly GCF_044597075.1). Taxonomy (NCBI): domain Bacteria; kingdom Pseudomonadati; phylum Bacteroidota; class Flavobacteriia; order Flavobacteriales; family Flavobacteriaceae; genus Zobellia; species Zobellia russellii. Next base: position 930,047 of record NZ_CP139000.1, read on the forward strand.
TGGTCTTGCGTTGTTCACGCACGTTCTTAGAAAGAGAACAGGAAGTCAAAACTAGGGCGCAAACGAACAGTGCAATACTATTCTTCATCATAATTTTAATTTAAGTTTTGTCTATATACGAGTGGAAATCCTTAAATGTTTCCAACAAATCGTTAAACAAATATTAATACGGACAAAGTTGCTGCATTACAGTTGTTTGGGTTGATGGAAAAAATAAAGATGTTTGCTCAATGACTAATACGCAAGAAGTTCTTTAAGGGCTGTAAGGAATCTTTCTTTGGGCAAGTAATCGTCTTCAAGCTTTTTAGCAAAAGGGATTGGGGTTTCCATACTGGCCACACGCTTTACAGGACCATCTAGATATTGGAACCTATTTTCCATGACCAATGCAGAAATATCACTGGCAATACCTCCAAATAAGCTGTCCTCTTGAAGTATAATCAGTTTTCCTGTTTTTTCTACGGAAGAATACACAGATTCCATATCCAAAGGTGCCAACGTACGAAGGTCAATTAGGTCCGCCGAAACATCAGGATTCTTTTCAAGAGCATCCAATGCCCAATGAACACCTGCGCCATAAGAAACAATGGTTATATCATTTCCTTCTTTTAATAGTGCCGCTTTACCAAAGGGCAGTGTATAGTAATCTGCAGGTATGTTCTGGTATACGCTACGGTACAAAGCCTTGTGCTCAAAAAAGAGTACCGGATTGGGGTCATTAATAGCTGTAGCCAATAATCCCTTTGCATCATATGGAAAAGCCGGATAGGCCACTTTTAGTCCCGGAGTCTTGGTAAACCACGCTTCATTGGTTTGGGAATGAAAAGGACCGGCCCCTACATCTCCTCCGCAAGGCATACGGATAACTACATCCGCTTTTTCATTCCAACGGTAATGGGATTTGGCCAAATAATTTACAACGGGATTAAAACCGCTACTTACAAAATCGGCAAATTGCATTTCAACAACGGCTTTCATTCCGTTTATGGAAAGCCCCATGGCCGCCGAAACAATTCCTGACTCACAAATAGGAGTGTTCCGAACACGTTCCTTACCAAAAGCCTCCATAAAACCTTCGGTAATTTTAAATACACCGCCATAATCGGCTACATCTTGTCCCATTATGACCAAATTGGAATGCTTCTCCATAGATTGCCGCAATCCTTTAGAAATAGCATCTACCAATCTAATGTGTTCCACCACTTTGCCCGGTTTGGTTTCTTCATATTTAAAAGTAGCGTATACATCCAATAACTCTTGAGCAGGCTCGGATTCAACTTCCTCTTCATCAAAAGCAAGTTTGAGGTTTTCGTTTATCTCGGATTCGATTTCATTGCGTAAGGCTTCAATTTTTTCCGAGGTTAGAATACCTTCTTTTAAAAGAAAAGTTTCATAGTTGGCAATGGGGTCTTTCTTGCTCCATTCCGTCATTAATTCCTCGGGTACGTATTTGGTGCCACTAGCTTCTTCGTGTCCACGCATGCGGAAAGTCTTGAATTCCACCAGAACCGGACGCGGATTTTCCCTAAGGTCCGTTGCGATCTCGCTCAATTTGGCGTAAACCTCTAAAATATGATTACCATCAATCGTATACGATTCTATGCCGTAACCCAGTCCCCTATCGGATAGGTTCTTACAGTTGTATTGTTCCCTTGTGGGTGTTGAAAGTCCGTATCCGTTATTTTCGATACAGAAAATAACGGGCAAATCCCATACGGATGCAATGTTCAGGGCTTCATGAAAATCGCCCTCGCTCGTTCCGCCTTCACCTGTAAAAACTGCCGTGACCGCTTTGTTATTTTTAAGCTTTTCGGCCAATGCAATTCCGTCCGCTACACCCAATTGCGGACCGAGGTGACTGATCATTCCTATAATTTTATAGTCTTGGGTGCCAAAATGAAAACTACGGTCACGCCCTTTGGTAAATCCGTTCAATTTTCCCTGCCATTGGGAGAAAAGGCGATGCAATGGTATACCGCGTGTTGTAAAAACGGCCAAGTTTCTATGCATAGGAAGAATGTATTCATCATTTTTCAGGGCATTGGTAACCCCCACCGAAATGGCTTCTTGGCCAATACCACTAAACCATTTGGAAATTTTTCCTTGACGTAAGAGAATCAACATTTTCTCTTCTATCATACGCGGCCCCAGAAGGTCCTTGTATAGTTTAAACAAGGTCTCTTCGCTTAAATTCCTTTTATCGTATTGCATAAAATTCTTAAGGTGAAATTGCATTTTGGAAGATAAAAGTAGCAAAAATACCACATCTAGCGTCTGGATTGTTATATTTAATAGTTGGGCATATTTTACTAACTTTGATAAAATTTATAAAGCAACATCATGAGTGCAATACCTAGTGTAGATTTACAGGATTTTGTTTCGGATAGTCCCGAAAGAAAAGAGAAATTCATAAAAGAAATCGGTTCCGCTTTTGAGAATATTGGTTTCGTAGCCCTAAGTGGCCATTTTTTATCAGATGATTTGGTAAAGAACCTTTATGATGAAATTAAAAAGTTTTTCAGCCTTCCACAAGAAGTAAAGGATAGCTACGAGATTGAAGGAATAGGTGGCCAACGCGGGTATACTTCGTTTGGAAAAGAACATGCCAAAGGAAAAAAAGAAGGAGACCTAAAGGAATTCTGGCACTTTGGACAATATGTACAGGATAATCCAAAATTGGAAGCGGAATATCCGGATAATGTTATAGTTAGTGAGTTGCCAACATTTAATGCGGTTGGTAAGGAAACATACCAGATGTTGGAAAAAACGGCTAAATACGTGCTTAGGGCATTGGCCATTCATTTGGATTTGGAGGAAACTTATTTTGATGATTACATAAAGAACGGGAACTCAATTTTACGCCCCATTCATTATCCACCTATAACTTCCGAGCCTAAAAATGCAGTACGTGCCGCCGCCCATGGCGATATTAACCTTATCACCTTGCTTATGGGAGCACACGGTCGTGGACTTCAAGTTAAAAACCATAAAGGCGAATGGGTTGACGCCATTGCCAGGCCCGACCAACTGATGATTAATGTTGGTGACATGCTATCTAGACTTACCAACAACAAATTAAAGTCTACCATACACCAAGTGGTGAACCCTCCAAAGGAGCTTTGGGGCACTTCTAGATACTCCATTCCATTTTTCATGCACCCTATTAGTGAAATGCCGTTAAATTGCCTTGATAATTGTGTTGATGATGCCCATCCAAAACAATTTGAAGATATTACGGCAGGCGAGTTCCTTCATGAGCGTTTAATTGAATTAGGACTTATTAAGGCATAATCATGGATTTACAAGATCAGCTCAAAAACCTTTTTCCAGACCATGAGCCGGAAGAAACGGAAGCTACTCCCCAAGAGAAAAATACTATTTGGCTGCAGGATGACCCCATTATTTGTAAATACGAGAAACGAAAAGGGAAGCCTATTACCATTTTAGAGGGGTATAACGGAGCGGACAGTGATTTTAAAAAACTGGCCAAAGAACTTAAAACCAAATTAAGTGTAGGAGGGTCATTTAAAAACGGTCAAATCATAATACAAGGCGATTATAGAGATAAAATTATGGCGCTGTTAAAAGAAAAAGGATTTGCAGTAAAACGAGTTGGAGGATAACCGGTTTAAATACAGTGTTTTACAATACAATTAAGACAATTTCGTTATTGTGTTAATTATTTTTGGTTTTTTTTTAATTATAAGTACTTTTAATCTCTAGAACCTAATTCACATCCTACATGAGTTCCCTTTTACACATCACCAACGGAGATAGTTTTACGGAGAGAATAAAATCATTAAAGCTCAAGGGAGATATTATTACCTGGCGCGAGATGCTCTGCGAGGGTAAAACCTTGACCAATGTGGGAAGCGAATCTTTCTGGAAAGCCCGTTTTGAATTCTTAAACAAAAACTACAAGGTGTCCAAGTCATGGTTTATTGAAAAAACCTTGAAAGAATACAGATCCCTTTGTAATCATAAACAACAAGATGAGATTGTGCTCTGGTTTGAGTACGATCTCTTTTGTCAAGTAAACATGATTGCCGTACTCAGTTGGTTAAAGACCAACCGCAAATATGCCCAAGTTTCTTTGGTCTGCAGCGGTAAAGAAGACGATACTGATAAAATGTACAGTCTTAATGACTTAACCGATGAGCAATTGCTTAAATTATACAGCAACAAAGTTGAGCTATCACAAGACGATATTGAATATGCGGACTATGTATGGCAACTTTATTGCAGTGATAACCCTATAAGATTAGAGAATCTGTCCGATTTTGGCGAATTTCAGTTCAATTATTTGGGAGATGCGGTTCGTACGCACTTACACCGTTTTCCGAGTATTAAAAACGGACTTAATGAAATGGAAAATACCATCCTAAGGCTGGCCGTAGACAAAAAGCCTACCTCAAAAGGTGCTTTTGTTTCTGAAATTCTTCAAAATCAGGGTTTATTGGGCTTCGCCGATACGCAGTATGATAGAGCCTTAGGAAGACTTAAACCTTTATTTTCCTCTTTCAATCCAGTAAGACTCACCAAAAAAGGAAAAGAGATACTGGAGAACAAAACCAGTTACTACTCTTGCATTCAAGACAATGATGTTTATCTAGGCGGTGCCTTAAAATACAATTTCCTTTACAACACCGAAGCTAGTAGAATTTTAAAGCTGTAATAGCATGCAATTAAGCCCCTCTGAGCTTATCCTAAATGCCGACAAGAGCATTTATCACCTTAATTTATTACCAGAAGACATAGCAGAAACCATAATCACCGTTGGCGATCCTGACCGTGTAAGTGATGTTTCCCGTTTTTTTGACACTATTGAAGTGAAAAAAGGGAAACGAGAGTTTCATACCCACACCGGTACGTTAAACGGTAAGCGAATTTCTGTAATCTCCACAGGCATTGGCACGGACAATATTGACATTGTTTTTAATGAATTGGACGCCCTTGTCAATATTGATTTTGAGACCCGTACCCTAAAACCGAACAGAACGGTTTTGGATATTGTTAGAATAGGTACCTCCGGTGCCATTCGTTCGGATATTCCAATCGATTCTTTTTTAATGAGTGAATATGCTATGGGCTTTGATGGTCTTTTGCATTTTTACGACAGTGATTCGGTTCAGGAGCCAGAGGTATCCAAAGCTTTTGTTGAACATACCAATTGGTCCGCTAGCAAATCAGTGCCCTATGTAGTAAAATATGATAAGAACCTTGGTGATAAGCTATTTTCAAATCGTATACGATTAGGGGTCACTGTTACCAATATAGGCTTTTACGGACCTCAAAGTAGAGTATTGAGGCTAAAACTGAATGACGAAGGGCTTCAGGATAAATTAGCCTCATTTGAGCACGATGGTATTAAAATCACCAACTTGGAAATGGAAACTTCAGGAATCTACGGCCTGGCAAAATTGTTAGGGCACCGTGCGGTTTCTATGAACTGTATCCTGGCCAACCGGGCTAATGGTGAATTTAGTGCCAATCCTTCCCAATCGGTGAAAGAACTGATTCAATATACCCTGGAAAAGCTAACAAAAGCTTAACTACTTAACACTAAATTTAGATTCTTGAGATAACGATTGGTTATTTTTGTTTTCTATGGAAAACGGAAATTACAAACATCGAGATGTAAATTGGCTATATTTTAATGAAAGGGTGCTGCTAGAAGCTGCAGATTCCACTACTCCCCTTTTAGAACGTTTACGATTCTTGGCCATCTTCTCTTCCAACCTTGATGAATTCTTTAAGGTACGGGTGTCACAGTTACGACAGTTAAAATCGGTAGATAAAGAATTACGACGAAAACTCGTTCTAAAGTCCAATAAGCGGCTCAAGAAGATTCTTCGCATCATTGATAAGCAACAGCAACGGTTCGGAATTATCATGGAGGCTATTTTCAAAGAACTCCAAAAACAGGATATTCATTTTTTAACCGATACTACCTACACATCGGAACAGACTACCTACCTCAATGCTTATTTTAATAGTATTTCTGCGGATTGCACCCTTTACAAGGCACAGGAAAACCCTAAACTGGCAGATGGAGGCTTATATTTTTTTGTGGCTTTGGCCGATGAAACATATTATTTTGTAAAAATACCAACGGATAGTCACGAACGCTTTATTAAAGTGCCCGGAAAAGGTCGTTCATATGTTTTTTTGGATGATGTGGTTCGCATGCATCTGAATCATTTATTTCCGCAAAGCGAAGTGATAGCTAGCTATTCCATAAAACTGTCCCGCGACGCAGAGCTCTATTTGGAAGATGATTTTGGTGATACCCCATTGGCCGACCAAATTTATGATGCGCTTCACCAACGGCAATCCGGACAACCCACACGATTGCTTTATGACGCACAAATGTCTGAATCGAATAAGGAAATCATTAAAGAGGCCTTAGGCATTTGTGCAATTGATTTGTTTCCCGGTGGGCAGTATCATAATCTTTCGGATTTTTTCGGTTTTGAAAACCCCGTTGAGAATCAAAATTTGATTTACAAGGCTCAACCTGCCTTACCGCATCCGGTTTTATCAACCACTAACGATTTTTTCGGTGCCATTGCAGAAAGAGATCAACTGGTTCATTTCCCATATCAGAGTTTTAGTGTTGTGGAGAATTTTATCGCTGCAGCGGCAAAAGACAATACGGTCACGCATATCAAAATTTCCCTTTACCGAATCGCTAAAGCCTCAGTACTTACAGATGCGTTGCTCTTAGCGCTAAAGAATGGAAAAAAGGTGACCATTTTTGTGGAAGCCAAAGCGCGGTTTGACGAAAAAAATAACATTGAATGGGGTAAAACATTCGAAGATAATGGAGCCAAAGTTTTCTTTAGTGTCCCCAACATTAAAGTACATTCCAAAATCGCTTTAATAGAGCGTACGGAAAATGACAAGCTTAAACGATATGCATACATTGGTACAGGTAACTTTAACGCTAAAACTTCAAGAATTTATTGTGATCACGGACTTTTTACTGCTCACAATCAGATAACTGAAGATTTGAGTCAAGTTTTCCTAACACTGGAAAGACATTTGATTATCCCTAAACTAAAACGCTTGTTGGTATCACCTTTTAACACTAGAAATGTATTTCTACAATCAATTGAAACCGAAATAAAAAACAGCAAAAAAGGACTGCCCGCCAAAATAACGGCAAAGATGAACAGCCTTGAAGACCGGACCATGATAGATGCTCTGTATCGTGCTAGTGAAGCAGGAGTTGAAGTGCGCCTTATAGTCCGTGGGTTTTGTTGTCTTGTTGCAAGACCGGAGAATGAGCTTCCATCTGGAGCTAAACCAATAATAGTGACCAGTATAGTTGATCGTTATCTAGAACATGGCCGCATCTATCTGTTCCACAACAATGGCGAGGAAGAAATGTATATGGGCTCTGCAGATTGGATGACCAGAAATTTGGATAGACGTATTGAAGTACTGACGCCCATTTTAGATGAAGCCGTTTTTAATCAACTAAAGGCTATTTTAGAGCTTCAGATAAACGATACGGTAAAAGCACGTTTTCAAGATGCGAACGATACAAACGAGCATGTAGCATCGCAAAAAGAAATTTCAATTCGCTCACAATACGCTATTTATGACTATTTAAAAAACGTAAGTGATTCTGGGGCTCTGGCGAACACTCCCCTTGTCGCAGCAAATAGAGCATAACCATGCTTTTTTACATAGGTCGATGACTTACTTTTTCTTAATTTTACGAATACAAGCACAATCCTTACCATATGAAAACAGTACGAATAATAGGCGTTCCGGAACATTTTAACCTGCCATGGCACATGGCTATAGAAGAAGGCGCTTTTGAAGAAAGAGGCATTGACCTTCAATGGACGGAAGTACCGGAAGGCACAGGTAGAATGTGCCAAATGCTTCAAAATGATGAAACGGACTTAGCCATTATTCTTACCGAAGGTCTTGTTAAGAGTATAACGGAAGGAAATCCTGCTAAAATCGTTCAAGAATACATTTCTACCCCTCTGCAATGGGGAATTCACGTGGGTGCTGAAAGCCAATACAAGTCCATAGCCGATTTAAAAGGAACAAAGGCTGCCATTAGCCGTATGGGCAGTGGTAGTCACTTAATGGCCTTTGTAAACGCTCAGAACGAAGGTTGGAGTACGGATGCGCTTCAATTTGAAATTATAAATAATCTGGACGGAGCGGTAACAGCCTTGACCGAGGGGCAAGCCGATTATTTTATGTGGGAACATTTCACCACTAAACCTTTGGTGGATCAAGGTGTTTTTAGACGTCTAGGAGATTGCCCAACACCATGGCCTTGCTTTGTGATTGCCGCAACGCAAAAATTCCTAAACGAGGAAAAGGCCATTTTAAAGCACATTTTAGAAGTTATTAATACATACACGGTGGAGTTCAAACAAATACCGAGCATAGACCGCAATCTGGCCAATAGGTACGGACAACAGTTGGAAGATATTAAAGAATGGTTAAAAATAACCCGCTGGGGACAAGCCCAAATTAATCCACAAACCATTGAAAAAGTGCAAGATACACTCATCGACTTAAAGTTGATTGATAAAAAGATTAAGACAGACGAACTTTTACAAAGTTTTAGCAGTTAATTACTTGACAGGCAGTTGTATGTGTTTTAATTTTATAGGGAATTGGCGAAACTAAAGTTGAATTAATTCCTAATGAAAATGAAAACAAAACTACGTAGTATAACTCTATTTTTGTCTGTGGTATTATTTTTCTGGGGTGTTCATTTTGCCCAGGCACAGACCTATTACGCTTTACAAATAGACCGGAATATTCGCATGAAAGCAGAGGATATTACCGCCGAGTATCAACCTAGGTTGGTCATGGGTACGGAACAGGCTCTAGAATTTCGGAATACCGTGGCCAAATACATAGTTAAGAAAAGGTCGGTTGAGAACAATCCTGATATCACAAACGGGCAAAGACGTTATCGACTAAAACTTCTGTCCAGTCACGAAAGTTCTGAAATGGCTAATGTGCTCTACCCCTATCAATGGCAAGAATATTTACGGGTTAAACCCGAAATTCAGCCTTTACCCAATGAAGAGTCACGATTTGATGATGCTATTGCAGATAATCAGTCTACCAATTAATAGGCTCAAGATCTTTGTTTTTTAGAATTTCGTTGACTTGACTAAAATGCCGGTTTCCAAACCAGTAACCACGATTGGCGCTTAACGGAGAAGGATGTCCGGAGGTTAAGATATGGTGCTTGTTTTCATCTATCAACTTGGCTTTCTTTTTTGCAAAACCGCCCCACAATAGAAAAATCAGGTCTTGTTTTTCGTTGGATAGCTTTTTGATTACCGCATCCGTAAAGGTTTCCCATCCTTTTTTTTGATGACTACCGGCCTCGTGGGCCCGTACGGTAAGCGTAGCATTGAGCAAAAGCACCCCTTGGTCTGCCCAACGCTCTAAATTTCCGCTTTGTGGATAAGGTTTGCCTAAATCCGTTTCAATTTCCTTAAAGATATTGATTAAAGAAGGAGGGTGCGGAATACCGTCCTTAACCGAAAAACAGAGTCCGTTTGCTTGATTAGGGCCATGGTAAGGGTCTTGCCCAATGATGATTACCTTGGTTCTGTCAAAAGGGCTATGGTCAAAAGCGGCAAAAATGTCCTTTCCCTTGGGATAACACGTGTTTTGAGTATATTCAGCCTTTACAAATTCTATGAGCTGTTTAAAATAAGGGGCTTCAAATTCTTGAGAAAGCGGTGGTATCCAGCTTTTATGTATTTGTACTGTCATTTATTATGATCATTTTTGTATTACAACGGTAAATAAACTTGTGGCAAGTAGATTTCGCCGTTTTCAAAAATACTTAAAAATTAGAGTGCAAAGACTACGGAAAGTCGGCTTTAAATATCCAGAAAAATGAAAAAGTGTGTTTTATCGCTATTGGTTGTGTCGTTACTAATGAGTTGTATTGAGGATAAAAAGGAGATCAGCTCTATTAATCCTGAAAACTGGTCTAAGCGCAAAATAAATATTAGCGCGAAGGATTCGCTGGAATACGGTAAATCATATTTGTCCGTTTACTCCCAGATTTATAGCATGACAGAGCATAAAACACACAATTTAACCGCTATGGCAAGTTTGCGGAACACAAGTGATAAAGACACGATATACTTGACCAAGGCCGAATATTTTGATACGCACGGAAAATCGCTTCGCACTTATTTTTCACATCCCATTTACTTGGCCCCAATGGAAACTACCGCCATTATTATTGATGAAATAGATATTGAAGGTGGTACGGGTTCCAATTTTTTAATCGAATGGAAAATACCAAAAAACTGCCCAGAACCTCTTTTTGAGGGAGTTATGAACTCTACCATGTCCCAACAAGGTCTTTCGTTCACTACACAGGCCAAACGTATTGAATAACAAAGCTTATATATAGCCAAGCCAATGGATTTCACATCTCGCCGCCATTGACTACCTTTGCCGTCGCAATTAAATAAGAATGGCAAATATTCACCCTAAAACGGTACAAGATCTTGAATTTCCCACAGTTTTAAAGCAGGTTTCTGCCCGATGCTCCACGGAATTGGGAAAAGAACGTGCTTTGGAAATAACACCAATGACTGACAAGGAGGCTGTAGAGAATGTCTTGGGACAGACCGCAGAATACTTATCCTCTTTCGTTAACGAAAACCGAATACCGCCGCATGGTTTTGATGCAATAAACAAAGAGCTACAACTCCTTCGTATTGAAAACACAACCCTTGAGGTATCTAGTTTTAAGAAGATTGCCACTATCTGTACTACGGTAACAACCCAGAAAAAGTTCCTCAAAAAGTTCAAGGAATACTATCCACTGCTTTTTGAGGTATCCGAAAAAATTCAGCTGAATACGGATATCCCTAAGGAGATAGATGTGGTTATAGACCGATTTGGAGAAGTAAAAGACCGCGCATCGAACAAACTTTTTGATATACGCCGCCAAATGAACCAGGTAAAAGGAAAAATCGGACAGAGCTTTGCTTCTGCCCTGAATACTTACCACGGTTCTGATTATTTGGATGATATACGGGAGTCCGTTGTGGAGAACCGCCGTGTTCTGGCGGTAAAGGCCATGTACCGTAGAAAAGTAAAGGGAACGGTTATGGGTACCTCCAAAACCGGAAGTATTGTTTACATTGAGCCGGAAGCCACTTTAAAATATAGCCGAGAGCTGAACAATTTGGAGTACGATGAAAAAGAGGAGATTCAGCGCATTCTAAATGAACTCACTAACCAGATTCGCCCTTTTGCTTGGCTATTGGCCGAGTATAAAGAGTTTTTGGCCCATATGGATATTACCTCGGCCAAGGCTTCTTACGCAAGGGAAACCAATTCGTTACTCCCCAAAATAAACGATGAGAAACGATTATTTTTACGTGATGCGTATCATCCGCTGCTCTATCTGAGCAACAAATTGCAACGTAAAGAGACTTATCCGCAGACTATAGAACTGCACTTAGAAAACCGGATTATTGTCATTAGCGGCCCTAATGCCGGCGGTAAAAGTATCACCCTAAAAACGATAGGATTACTTCAAGTAATGCTTCAATCAGGACTCCTAATTCCCGTTCATGAAAGAAGTTCCGTTTGTTTGTTCGATACGATTTTAACCGATATAGGAGACAATCAATCTATAGAAAACCATTTGAGTACCTACAGTTATCGTCTTAAGAACATGAAGAACTTTTTGCGAATCTGTAATGATGAAACGCTTTTTCTTATTGACGAGTTTGGTACCGGAAGTGATCCAGAATTGGGTGGTGCCCTAGCGGAAGCGTTTTTGGAAGTCTTTTATGAGCGTGGCGCTTATGGAGTCATAACCACGCATTATGCCAACTTAAAGGCTTTAGCGGACGAGCTGCCCCACACTACGAATGCCAACATGGTCTTTAACAGCAAAACTTTGGAACCCACCTTTCAATTGGTTCTAGGGGAAGCCGGTAGCTCATTTACATTTGAAGTGGCTCAAAAGAACGGCATTCCCTACAGCTTGATAAACAAGGCAAAGAAGAAGGTAGAACGAGGCAAAGTGCGATTTGATGCCACGATAGCCAAACTTCAGAAAGAACGCAGCAAAATGGCTAAAACAGGCTCTAGACTTCAAGAAGAGGAGTCCAAAGCGCGTGAAGAAGCCGCTCGTTTGGAAAAACTGAACGCCAAGGTCAAGAGTAAATTGGAGAATTACCAAGAATTGTACGATCACGACCAGCGTATGGTGCAGTTGGGCAATAAAGTAGATAAGGCTGCTGACCGATACTTCATTGACAAAAAGAAGCGCCCGTTGGTATCCGAGCTTTTACGAATTGTGGAGACCGAGAACAGCAAACGCAAGAAAAAGACCGCCAAGGAAGCCAAAGTTGAGCGTGCGAAAAAAGCACAGGTAGTTCAAGAGGTGCAAAAGGAGGTCAAGGTAATACGGGAGAAAAAGATAGTTGAGAAGAAAAAGGCGATTATCAAAGAAAAGAACAAACCACGCCCCATTTTTAAGGTAGGCGACCGTGTACGTATGCAAGACGGGAAATCCGTGGGTACCATAGATAATCTTGAAAAGAACAAGGCTATCGTAAACTACGGCATTTTTACGACTAATGTGAGTGTTGATCAGCTGGAGTTGGTGGAACGGGTTAAAAAGTAATTCCGAACCTTAATTACGGTTTGAAAACAAGGAGTTGTAAATTGAAATATATGCCCTGGTCTTCGTAACTTTACACTGTGAAAAATTCAAAACAAATCATTCTTTTTGATGGCGTTTGCAATCTTTGTAATGGGGCCGTTCAGTTTATCATTAAACGGGACGAAAAGGATGTCTTCCGTTATGCGGCATTGCAAAGTGACCTTGGCAAGCAGTTAATGTCCGAGCGAAATATTGATGCTTCGCAGATAGATTCCATTATTTTAATAGATCCGGGAGTGGCTTTTTACATTAAATCCGATGCCGCACTAGAAATAGGAAAACAACTTAGTGGTTATGGCGTCATTTCGTCTGTTTTACTATGGATTCCTAGCAGTATACGCAATATCGTATACGATTTTATAGCGCGCAATCGCTATAAATGGTACGGCAAAAAAGAAGAGTGTATGATTCCTACGCCCGAGTTGAAAGCCAAATTCCTCTCATAGGAATCGCAAACCCTTCTTATCTCATTCGTTTAAAACTTATTGTAATCGGGCTAATTGCTAATGAAAGTTTAAATTATCATTAGTGAACTTCAATACGCCATGAACAATAAAATAAAACAAGTAGCCTATGTTGGCTTTGTAGCCAAGGGCTCCGTATACGCCATTACTGGAATATTAGCTTTTCTTGCAGCTTTTAATTTGGGAGGTCAAAAAGCGGGGAAATTACAGATTATTGAATTTCTGGAAAAGCAGCCTTTTGGCAAGTTCTTACTAGCCGCTCTTGGGGTTGGTTTAATTTGCTATGCATTGTGGCGCTTTATCCAAAGTATTCAGGACCCGGAAAATATGGGTACTGATGGCAAAGCCCTGGTAAAAAGGGTTAGCTTTTTTATTAGTGGTCTAATTTATTTGGGGCTGGGTATTTTTGCAATTGTGGATATCTTTTATGAACCGGATTCTGGCTCTGGAGGGTCGAGTTCTTTATTAACCGGAGATATTAGGACCTATTGCTTTATTGTCATTGGTATCGCTCTGGCTGGAAAAGGTATTTATCAATTCATAAAAGTATATAAGGGAGATTTCCTTAAGAAATTTAACCTCACGTCCCTCTCCGATACAACTCAACGCAAGTTCATAAAAAATGTGGGCTATATTGGACTCATGGCTAGAGGTATAATGACGAACATTATATCTTACTTCTTCTTAAAAGCAGGCTTTAGCTTAGCTGGAAGTGATTCGTCTAGCATGAAGGGTACTACGGAAGCCTTTCAGTTTATTCAACAAAACTCATCTGGCCCATGGTTAATGGGTATAGTGGCAACGGGACTAGTATGCTATGGAGTATATATGTTCACCAAGGCACGGTATCGTCAGTTTAGTAATTAAGTTTATCGCCGTTTATTTAACTTTGTCGTAGTTATCGTCCCAGTTCTTCACTTTCGGCTTGCCCAGTTTTCCAACAGATTTGGCAACCATCATAGCAACACAAGCATCACCGGTAACATTAACTACGGTTCGTAGCATATCCAATGGTCTGTCCACTGCAAAAATAAGAGCTAAGCCTATCGCCAATTTATCTTGAGGAAAACCAATGGCTTCCAGAACAATTACCAGCATTACCATACCTGCGCCAGGAACCGCTGCCGAACCTATAGAGGCCAATAAGGCGGTAAGTACAATGGTAAGCTGTCCGGAAAAGGATAAATCAAAACCTAGCGCCTGTGCAATAAAGACTGCGGCAACACCTTGATAAAGGCTTGTACCGTCCATATTTATTGTTGCGCCTACAGGAAGTACAAAGCTGGAAACCTCCTTATCTACACCAATATGCTCTTCAACCCTTTCCATAGTAACCGGTAAAGTGGCGGCACTAGAACTTGTGGAAAATGCTAAAAGCTGTGCTGGGCTCATTTTACTCAAGAAAGTCCATGGGTTGTAGCGTGTAAAAGTTCCAACTATCAAACTATAGAAAACAATCATTAAAATCAAACCAAGTGTTACTACGCCAGCATATTTTAAAAGAGCTAGCAAAAGATCCGAATCTCCGGAAGAGACCACAACATTCGCTAAAAGCGCAAATACTGCTATGGGAGCCGTAAGCATGATCAAATCTACCATTTTCAATACCACATCATTTAGTGAATCAAAAAAATCCTTTAAGGGCTTGGCTTTTTCCTCGCCTATCAGCAACATAGAAATACCCATAAATATGGTAAAGAAAATCACCTGAAGCATTAAGCTATTGTTACTTAAAGCGTTAAATGCATTGTCTGGTACCATGTCCTCTAGAAACTGTAACGGACCACTATCTTTTTGCCTTGAAGCTTCCTCTAGTTTGGAAGTAACTCCGCTATCATTGGAATATGTTTCGGTTAATTTGGTAATGGTATCTTCGGATATGCCTTCGCCCGGTTTGAGCAAATTCACTAAAATAAGACCTATAGATATGGCAATTACCGTAGTACCAATGTAGATGGCAATAGTTCGCAAACCAATATTCCTGAACTTTGAGATATCCTTTAAATCAGATATTCCCTTTATCAGCGAAGCTAAAATAAGCGGAATTGCAATCAGTTTTAGAAGTTTAACGAAGATGGTCCCTAAAGGGTTTATCCAATCTAGGACAAAATCTTTGCCCCAATCCACATAAGTCATTCCAAAACCAAAGAGAATACCCAAAACCATTCCGATTAGGATTCTCCAGTGTAATTCCAATTTTTGCATGCATCAAAAGTTTAAGCAAGTAATATACTGCTTTTGATTTGAAAGCAGAAAAACAACCTACAAATCGCCTTTGGATTTAATGAATTGCCAATAAATTGATTATGAATTTGCCTTAATAGTACGATTTAGCAAGCTAAAATCCGCCATTACCAATGCGGCCATAGCTTCTACAATAGGAACGGCACGTGGTACCACACATGGATCATGACGTCCTTTTCCTTTGGTCTGCACAAAATTACCTTCCTTGTCTATGGTTTGATAAGGCTGAATGATAGTTGCCACAGGTTTGAACGCTACATTAAAGTAGATATCCATTCCGTTACTGATCCCACCTTGTATACCTCCGCTAAAGTTGGTTTTTGTAGTACCGTCTTGATTGAACTGATCATTATGCTCGCTACCTTTCATAGCAACACCTGCAAATCCGCTTCCGTACTCAAAACCTTTTACGGCGTTTATGGAGAGCATAGCTTTGCCCAATTCTGCATGAAGTTTGTCAAAAGCAGGTTCTCCTAGGCCAATAGGTACATTTTGTATTACACAGCTAATGACGCCACCAACGGTATCCCCTTCTTTACGAATATCCTTAATGTAATCTTCCATTTTGGCGGCCATTTCCGGGTCTGGACAGCGCACAGGATTCGCTTCAGTTTGATTAAAGTCCAAATCTTGATACGGGGTTTCCATCTTCATGTTCCCTACTTGAGAAACATAAGCGTTTATTTTCATTTCGCCCAAAAACTGCTTGGCTATAGCTCCTGCCACTACCCTGCTGGCCGTTTCCCTTGCTGAACTACGACCACCGCCACGGTAGTCCCTAAAACCATATTTCTGATCATACACATAATCTGCATGCGAAGGACGGTAGGAGTCTTTGATATGTGTGTAGTCGTGAGATTTCTGATTGGTATTGTGAATGGCAAAACCAATGGGTGTTCCCGTGGTCTTTCCTTCAAAAATACCGGAATAGAACTCAACCGCATCCGGTTCTTTTCTTTGGGTAACAATAGCAGATTGCCCCGGTTTTCTTCGGTTCAGTTCATTTTGAATGGCTTCAAAGTCGATTTCTATTCCTGATGGACATCCATCTAAAACGCCTCCTATTGCTACACCATGAGATTCTCCAAACGTTGAGAGTTTAAATAGGTTTCCAAAAGAGTTTCCTGCCATTCTAAAATATTAAAATTAATTGTTGCTAAACCGTATGTAGCCAAAACTATAAAACTGAACCATATATGGGGGTGCAGTGGTTTTGGCTAGCGGTAAAGATAAATCTTAAATCAATGACCGCAAAATTAGGTATTGGGTATTCATGAATAAGATGTGTATTGTGGTTCTTAATGTTTATTTAATGGTTTCAAAATCAATTGATATTGCCAATTTCACATTGGTTTTACATAGGTGTGGTTAATTTGGATATCCTTTTAAAAGTCAGAGAAAAACAACTACTCCCCTATGTTCTTTCATTGACTCCTTGGAACCCTCAAAAAGGTGTTTAACAGAGTTTATAAAATCTTGGATGAAAAAACGAAAAGTAGATATCGCTGTAATTTCGGACGTTCATTTGGGTACGTATGAATGCCACGCCGATGAGTTATTAACCTATTTGAGCAGTATTCAGCCCAAAACACTTATACTAAATGGGGATATTTTAGATATAAGACGATTCAATAAAAGTTATTTCCCTACGGAACACAGTAAGGTTTTACGAAAAATAATTACCCTGTCCATGAAGGGTACAGAGGTGTATTACATTACGGGAAACCATGATGATATGATGCGTAGATTTTCTGGGATTTCATTGGGCAACTTGCATATTGTAAATAAATTGATTCTGAATCTACATGGTAAGAAAGCCTGGTTTTTTCATGGCGATGTGTTTGATATTTCAATACGAAATGCCAAATGGTTCGCAAAATTGGGCGGATACGGATACGCACTACTCTTTTTTGCTAACCGAACATTAAACTGGTCATTGCGAAAGCGAGGAAAGGACAAATATTCCCTTTCCAAGAGAATTAAGAAAAACGGTAACAGAAGCTTAACCTATATTGCAAACTTTGAAAAGTCGGCCACAGACATTGCCATTGAAAATGGACATGACTACGTAATTTGCGGTCACATACACCAACCTAAGAAAATCAGGCATGAAACGGATAAAGGTTCTTGCACCTATTTAAACTCGGGAGATTGGGTGGAAAACCTGACCGCATTGGAGTATTCCTTAAAACGGTGGAAAGTTTACCGTTACAATCACGATAAACTTTCCCCTTTTTTTATGGATGAGGAATTAAAGAACATGAACATGCAAGACTTGGTGAACTCTATTGCCGTAGCAAAGCAAAAACCTTCAAAAGAAGGTGAAGCCCCGCTTGATAATTAAAGTTTTAAGCTAAAAGCGCATTCTTTAAAATGGTTACAGGGTGAAGCGCCTCCCGCTTGGTACCATCGTAAATCTGATGCCTACAACTGGTTCCGTTTGCCGAAATAATGGTGTCTTCCGGTGATTTTCTAACCGATGGAAAAAGCTTTAGTTCACCCACCTTCATACTCACCTCATAATGCTCCTTTTCATACCCAAACGAACCGGCCATGCCACAACAACCAGAACTTATAATGGAAACCTTATAATTTTCAGGAAGGTTCAATACATCAAAAGTCACCTTTTGGTTACTCAATGATTTTTGGTGACAGTGCGCATGTATTTTTACCGTTTTGGCTTCTGTTGTAAATAAATCCGCCGTGATTTCCTTTTTCAGTATTTCCGCAGCAAGAAACTCCTCAAGCAGGTAAGTGTTCATTGCTATGGCATTGGTTGTTTCTGGATCTTGGGAAAAGCGTTTGTACTCATCACGGAACGTAAGCACTGCTGAGGGCTCCAAACCAACAACTGGAATACCCTCATCTGCAAATCTCTTTAGTTTGGGAATATTTGCCAGTGCCAATTTCTTAGCTTGCTTCAGGAAACCTTTAGACAAGTAGGTTCTTCCGCTTTCACCATAAAAAAGTTGTACGTCATACCCCAATTTCGTTAGCACTTCAATAGCATCCTTTCCTAGCTCAACATCTAGATACTGACTAAATTCATCAATATATAAAACTAATTTTTGTTTTGTTGCAGTATGTTGATTTTTAAAAGATTGCAAGTATTTATCAAAATCAAAACTATAAACCTTTGGAAGACTTCTTTCAGGAGCGACACCCGAAGATTTCTTTAACAAACCTCCTAAAAATTTAGAGTCATAAACGGCATTGGTCAACCCTGGGACTTTACTGCCAAGTTTGTTTAGCTTGGTGTTGTAGGCAAATAATTTGCTGCGCAAGGGGTAACCGTTCGCCTCTTGATATTGATACAAAAACTCCGCTTTTAAGGTGGCTACATCTACATTACTTGGGCATTCCGTAGCACATGCTTTACAACTCAAACAAAGGTCAAAAACCTCCTTTAATTCCTTTTGGTCAAAGTTGTTCTTTTTCTGTCCTGTAGTTAAATATTCCCGAAGCGCGTTTGCCCTACCCCTTGTTGTATGCTGTTCGTCTCGGGTAGCATGAAAACTTGGACACATGGCTCCAGCGGCTTGTTCCGTTTTTCTACAGTCACCACCACCGTTACATTTCTCGGTAGCTTTTAAAATTCCTTCACTATCCGAAAAATCAAGTAAGGTTTTAATCTCAGGCTCCTGGCGGTCCACTTCATAGCGGAGCGACTCGTCCATGGGGTATGCATCAACTATTTTTCCTGGGTTAAAAATACCTTCGGGGTCAAAAAAGGATTTCACCCTTCTCAATAACTGATAGTTCTCTTCCCCGATCATGATGGGAATAAACTCCGCCCGGACAATACCATCTCCATGTTCGCCACTAAAAGAACCTTTGTATTTTTTGGTCAAATGCGCTACATCCGTAGTAATATCCCGGAACATAACCACATCATCCTTCTTCTTTAGATTCAATATGGGGCGTAAATGCAATTCTCCCGCACCTGCATGGGCATAATAGACCGCAGATTGTTTATAGCGGTCCATAATCTGGGTGAATTCACCTATAAAATCTTTTAAATCGGCTACAGCAACCGCTGTATCCTCTATACAGGCCACAGCTTTACGGTCGCCCACCATATTACCAAGTAAGCCCAGCCCCGCTTTTCGCAGCACTACGGCCTTATTTACATCATTACCTCTTAATACAGCTTCGGAATAACTAAGTCCTGAAGCTTTTACCGTACCTAGAAGTTCATTAATTTGTCTTTGCAGATCTTCTTCGGTATGCGCTTTCACCTCTAACATTAAAAGTGCTGCCGGATCACCTTCAACAAAAAACCGATTCTTTAATTGCTCCCTATTGTTTTTTGTACAATCCAGAATAACCTTATCCATCATTTCGCAAAGGTGCAGGTCGTGTTCCATTACCGGAGCAACATCGGACAAGCAGTCTTCCAAAGATTTGTAGTGCGTTACCACCATAGCGGATAGTTTAGGAGGCAACTCGTCTAACTGAAAAGTTATTTCGGTAGTAAAGGCCAACGTACCTTCGCTCCCACTTAAGAGCTTACATACATTTATTTTTTCATCGGTACCACCAAATACATTGGTATTCAATAATTCGTCTACCGCATAGCCTGTATTTCTCCTGTGGATTTCCGGTTTTGGAAACTCATTAAAAATACGTTCTTGTACTTCTTTTGGGGATAATTCTTTATAAATCTCCCTATATATAGTCCCTTCAAGGGTATTTAGACTCTTTTTTTCTTCAAACTCACTCGTGGTAAGTGCTTTGAATTCTACTTCGCTTCCATCGGATAATATAGTTTTTAGCGAAACAATTTTTTCGCGCGTAATACCGTATTTAATTGATGTTGTTCCAGAGGAATTGTTTCCTACCATTCCCCCTACCATACAACGGTTGGCCGTAGACGTATTGGGTCCAAAAAACAGACCAAAGGGTAATAAATATTGGTTCAGTTCATCACGAATTACTCCAGGTTGTACCGTTACCTGTTTGTTTTTCTCATCAAGACTAACAATTTTTGTAAAGTGTTTGGATGTATCCACAACAATACCTTCACCAACTACCTGTCCGGCCAAGGAGGTTCCTGCCGTACGAGGAATAAGCCCAACTTTATGTTGGTTTGCAAAGTGTACTAGGGTCTGGAGGTCTTTGGTCGTCTCCGGAAAAGCAACAGCTGTAGGAATTTTTCTATACACCGAAGCATCCGTAGCATATAGCGTTTTGGTTAAACTATCCGATAAAACACGACCTTGCAGTGAATTAGCTAATTCTTGAAGTAAATTTTTATTCAACGGTAAACAATTTAGAACGCTAAATTAAGTTTTTATGCTTGAAAGGCGAACGTAAAACGCCTTTTTAGAACCAAAAATCACAAGAATATGAAAAAATGGAAATTTTTATTTTTTATTTGCCTTAGCTCCACCGCACTTTCCCTTCAGGCCCAAGAAATAGCAGACAACGCCCTAGGTTTAAGGCTTGGCGACAGTGATGGGTTTGGAGCCGAAATCTCTTACCAAAGGTCCCTAGGCCGCTATACCCGTGCCGAGTTGGATCTTGGTTACCGGGACAGTCGTGAATTTGATGCCGTGAAGCTAACCGGCGTATACCAGTGGATATATGAGATTGACCAAGGGTTCAACTGGTTCTACGGTGCCGGTGGAGGTCTCGGAAGCGTAGATTTCGCTCCCGTACCCAACAGAAATAACCCTACCATTGCCGAAGACCCAGATGGCGGACTCTTTGTTTTTGTTGCCGGTGATGTGGGTGTAGAATACAATCCTGACCTGCCTATTGTTGTCTCTTTGGATTTTAGGCCAGAACTGGGTTTGATAGGTTTTAAAAACTTTGATAACAAGTTTAATTTTGACATTGCCCTGGGCATTCGTTACCAGTTCTAAAAACAAAATAACCATAAAACGCTTTTAAGCTCTTGACTCGTAATGTTAAGGGCTTTTTTTTGTTCCGATATATACCTACATTTACCTGATCTTAAACAAAAAGAATGAAAAAAGTAGTATTATCAGTCTGTATCTTACTAGGTGTAATAGCCTGTAATCAAAAGCCCGAAGGGTATAACTTTAAAGGAAACATAACCGGAGAAGTTGAAAATGGAACTAAAGTGTTTCTAAGAGCTATGGGTGAAAATGGCCAACCTGTAGATATTGACACTACCACCGTTGAAAACGGAAGCTTTGTTTTTACAGGTACTGCAGATTCTCCTGAGATGCACTATGTTTTTGTTGACAAGCTCATGGGATACACCGCGGTTATTTTAGAAAATGGCGATATAGAGCTTAGTGCCCAAAAAGATAGCTTAGGTTTTGCCAAAGTAAAGGGTTCAAAGCAAAATGAGGTGTTCATGGATTACATGGACCAGTCTAAGAAAATAACGGCACAGGCACAATCTATCCAACAGGATATGCAAAAAGCCCAACAATCTGCTGATGAAGCTACAGCTAATTCACTGCGAGACGAAATGATGGAGCTTCAAGAAGAATACAAAGATTTTGAGCTTACCTATATTAAAGAACACCCAGAAGCACTTATTTCGGTTCTTTTGATCGATAGGGCTATTGGAGCACGTGCGGTAACTGCCGAAGAAGCACAAACTTTGTATGACGGACTTTCACCTGAAATAAAGGAAACAAAGGCGGCCGCTTTAATTACTGAAAAATTGGATGCTCAAAAGAAAGCTGAGGAAAGCCAAAAAAGTACCGCTATAGGTGCTAAGGCCCCTGCTTTTACCGCTCCTACCCCTGACGGAAAAGAATTGGCCCTTGCCGATGCTTTAGGGAAAGTTACTTTAATAGATTTCTGGGCCGCTTGGTGCAAGCCATGCCGTGCCGAGAATCCTAATGTGGTAAATGTGTATAAAAAATACCATGATAAAGGGTTGAACATTATAGGTGTGTCTTTGGATAAAACAGAAGACGCTTGGAAAAAGGCCATTGCCGATGACGGCCTAACCTGGAACCAAGTTTCTAACTTGGCCTACTTTAATGACCCAATTGCCAAGTTATACAATGTAGATGCTATACCTGCCGCTTTTCTATTGGATGAAAATGGCGTAATTATAGCTAAAAACCTAAGAGGTCCCGCTTTGGAACAAAAGGTTGCAGAGTTACTGCAGTAAAATATATTTTTATTGAGTCGTCCTAAAATAGGTTGACAGTTTTTAAATAATAAATATCAAACCAGAGAAGCTAGCTTCTCTGGTTTTTTTTTGTGTATAAAGTTAGGTGTTTTCATATTAAGGCTCAAGTGTGGTCTTTTGCCGTTATAGGTTCTTATCGATTCGGCTATGAGCTTTTTCAATTCTTTTCCATTGTTACATTTATAGATTAGGAATTCACCTTTCAATATGCCGTTTATCCGTTCCGCCAAGGCATTTTGGTAGCAATCATACCCATCCGTCATCGATGGGGCCATGCTATTTCTTCTCAGTTCTTTTTGGTATATGGCCGAGCAATACTGCAATCCCCTATCGGAATGATGGATCAGGTCTTTGCTCGTCGATCTATTGCCGTTCGCCATTTTTACCGCCTTTACCACATTCTCCGCACTCATATCGTCACTAAGGTGGTACCCCATTATTTTTCTACTATAGGCATCGGTCACCAAGGACAGGTAATGTGTCCGCTCCCTGCTTTTAATGTACGTAATATCACTGACAAAGAACTCCTCCGGTCCGCAAACTTCGGTTCCCTTCATCAGATTGGGATGTTTTCTAAGCCAATGCTTGGAGTTCGTTGTCCTGGTGTAATTCTTCCTTGGCCTTATCAACATCGATTCCGAGCGTAAATATCCGAACAGGGCATCTCTTCCTATCTTTAAATTGTGCATTGCGAACTCGTCCTTTAAAAGGAAATACAATTTTCGTGTACCGAGCCTGGGCATATCCTTGCGGACACCTTCGACCAGGTTCTTTACCTTTAAAAAATCTTGTTCTCTTTTAATGGTACGTTTTTCTCCTTGGTAGACGGCCTGTCTACTTATCCCAAACAATCGACAACAACGGGATAGACTTAATCGTTGTTCTTGTCGGATGCGCTGGATTGATTGGGTGAATGCTTTTTTCTGATAGCGGTACCATACTGCTTATCGGCGATATCGATCATGGTATTGAGAATTTTGTTCCGTAATCTTTCATCGGAAAGCTCTCTCTCCAAGCGTTTGATCTTCTGTGCAGGTGTTTCTTTTGATTTTGGCATTTGACGGCGTATTGGTTTGCTCCAATCCAATGTACCATGTTTTCTCAACCAAACCAAAACCGTGCTCCTGCCTTGAATACCATAAGCCTTTTGTGCCTGCTTATAGGTCATCTCGCCTTTTTCGACCTGCTGGACAACACTGAGTTTAAAGCCCAGATTGTAATCGCGTTGAGTACGCTTTGTTACCGTAATACTTGAATGTTTCATAAATAAGTCAATTTTATGTCAACTTATTTCAGGACGGGACATATATAACTAAAAAGCCCCGAACGGAAATCCCTCGGGGCTTTTTGTATATCTACAAGTATCTTAGAACTTGTTTCTTACATCTCTAAACGTACCTATTACGGTTGCGCTTCCTAATTTTTTAACGCTACCAAATACATTTGCAACGGAGTCGTCTCCAATAAACTCAAGTGTAGCTCCATCGTTAAGAATGATATCTCCATAAACCGTTAGGTTCCCTTCAATTCTTAGTTTGGCATCCTTGTTAACGGTAATGTTCTTTCGTTTGTTGTTTCTTCCAATGTACAATGTACCGTTCATTTCAAACAAACCATTACTGTTTATATAACTGCTGTTGTTTACTGCCCAAGTTCCGCATAACAACAATGAACCGTTTACGTTAACCGAGTTAAAGTACTTAGAACCTTTAAACTCTTTGGTCTCACCTTGGTTTACGGATAAGTTGGAACTTCCGTAGTAGTATGATAATTCTGCACAACGGCTTTCTAAACTCTGATCAGGTCTGTTCAACTTTACAATTTGAAGTCCAGCTTTACCCGAAGCAGCAAAAATATAATCACCTTTAGAAGCTACATAGTTAATAGAACCATCTAAATCTACCACCCCAATAATATTGGTCTGTCCGTCTTTATCTTCCGATAAACATAGACCGGCACCACCATTGGCCATAAGTAGAACATCTTCATTAATGGCAACAGCATTGGTTACAATATTTTGAGTTTCTGTTCCCTCTGGATTTAAAAGAATTGGAATATGTTCCAGTAAATCGCCACTGGTCATATTATAAACACCAGCTCCTTTAGATCCTTCTGAAACGTATATTTTTTCACCTGAAAAATCAAGGGTTCTTTTACTGTTATCTCCAAAATCCGAACTAATGGCAATTGTTTTGCTTACCGTAAAGCTTTTATCCATGATGCTAACACCTTGACTCGCATCTAGTACAGCAATAGTTCCGTTGTTTTGCGCTACAGAACGTAAATCGGAAAAAGAAGCATCGTTCTGTGTAGAAAGGTCCGAGATTTTATAAGACGTTAACAAACCATCTTTTCCACTCGTTACCAATACCCCATCTGAAGTTACTTTAACATCGTTTGCAGTAAAACCTTCTTGAAAACCGTAGATTAACTCTCCGCTTACATCCAATTTACCACTAGAAGCAGGTATTTTTACCACAAATGAATTTGAAGTAGCTCTAACTGATTTTTCAGAATCCACACCACCAACAGCAAATACATAGCCATTAGCATAAGCAATAGAATTGATATCAGCATTGGAATAGTACAATCTAGAAGTAACTTGAGGGTTGTTAGGGTCACTAACATTTATAATGTCTATACCACCCGCATAACCGTCTTCAACAGTATTATAGGATACGTAAGCGTAATCTCCATCTACATCCACATGAGATGCGGTAAGATTTTCTGCTCCGCTGTAAGAAGGTGGGTCTACCCGGGCAATAAGGGTTAACGGGTAATCTCCCGCCATTTCTTCTCCACTTTTGGATGTTTTTCCGGTAGTACTGCCATCTTCTTTCAAAATTTCTAACACACCAGCATCATCATAAAGAATACTGTTCTCTAAAACAGACTCTTTTGCTTCAATTGAAATATTGTCTTCGGTGTCGGTAAAAACTGTAGTCTCATCGCTACAAGATGTAGCAAATGCAACAGCCGCTAATGCGGCAAGTGAAAGTCTTTTCATTATAAGTAGGTTTAAAAGCTATTAGATTTGGGTTCTAACAGAACGTAAAACTACGGTGAAGTGTATACCCAGCTCAATTATTTTCGATGAATTACCTATATAAGGGGCTTTTCTTGCCATTTTAACGAAAATTTTATGCGCTAACTAGGAACTTTAATAAGGAAGATCGATGAACGGTAACTTATAATTTACCCATCTTGGCCATAATTAGAAGTATTACAATAGGTAATGCCAATAAGCCAACCATAAGGGGCTCGTTCACCAATAATTGGGGCATGAACAGTAGTGTGCTAACATAACCCCCAATAGCGCCACCAAAATGAGCGGTGTGGCCAATATTACCCAATCGGCTTTTCATCCCATAAATAGAATACAATAGGTAACCAATACCAAAAACATAGGCTGGTACCGGTAACGGTATGAACATAATGCCCAACTGCATATTAGGCTGAAGTAGTATAGCAGCGTACAACACTCCGGTTACAGCTCCACTTGCACCTACGGCACTATAATGCGGCTCGTTCTTATGAAAAAACATGGCCAATAAACTACCGGCCAACAAACTAATAAAATAGACACCTAAAAATTTACCTGATCCAAACCAATTGACCACCACAGGTGCAAAGAAATATAGGGTAAACATATTAAAGAAGAGGTGTGCAATGTCTACGTGCAAAAAGCCGGAAGTAAGCATTCGGTCTTTCTGCCCAGCCTGAATCTGGCCAATGCCAAACTTGTAACGTTCAAAAAAAGCGGTATCGTTAAATCCTTTTAAGGAGACTAAAACATTAGCAGCAATCACCACGATTGTGGCAATATCCAGGTTGTTCATAGGGTGCAGTTAATTTCGGTTCAAATATAGTTATATTTGTCTACTTAAAATGTCTTGATGCAGTTGCTTGTTTTTATTTTAGTATATCCATTGCTGTGGATAATTTCTATACTTCCCTATCGCCTTTTTTACGGATTTTCGGATTTTGTATTCTTTTGGGTCTATCGTGTTGTGGGCTATAGAAAGAATGTGGTACAACAAAACTTGGAGTTGGTCTTTCCCGACAAAACGGAATCAGAAATAAAGGACATCCAGAAAAAGTTTTACCACCATATGTGCGATATGTTCCTGGAAATGGTAAAAACAATGAGTCTTTCCAAAGCGGCAGTTAAAAAGCGCTATGATGTTCAGAATATTGAAGTTCTACAAGAAATTGAAAAGGAAAAAAGTATTTTGGTTGTTTGTTCGCATTACGCGAATTGGGAGTGGAACGTTAGCATGAACAATTATGTCAACTCCAAAGGTTACGCAGTTTACCAAAAAATAAGCAACACCTATTTTGACCGATGGGTGAAAAAAGTCCGTGCGCGTTGGAACACAACACTTATTACCAAAGAGGAAACGGCCAAAACCGTATTGGTCAACTATAAAAACAACGTAAAGGGAATTTTTGGTATGGTAAGCGACCAATCTCCACAACGTAGCCGCGCGCATTATTGGACCGAATTTATGGGCGTAAAAGTACCAGTGATTAACGGTGCGGAAACTTTAGCCCGAAAAATGGATTTGGCCGTAGTTTTTTTAAAAGTGTCCAAAGTTAAAAGAGGCTATTACAAAGCGGAATTAATACCTATTACCACTTCAGGAGCCTCTACCGAAAAAAATGAAATAACGGATACCTTTTTAAGACTCGCCGAGCAACAGATAAAAGAACAACCGGAATA
Source organism: Zobellia russellii (assembly GCF_044597075.1). Lineage (NCBI taxonomy): Bacteria > Pseudomonadati > Bacteroidota > Flavobacteriia > Flavobacteriales > Flavobacteriaceae > Zobellia > Zobellia russellii. Next base: position 957,307 of record NZ_CP139000.1, read on the forward strand.
CTACTTGTGGACACATAGACGCTGGAAACACAGAAATAGTGTTCCTGTGGAGTTTCAGTAATCCTCTCCCTTCGACTGCGCTCAGGAAGGTATTACTTCAACTGAGAGAGAAACTTTTTGGCCGGCTGTGCTCAGGAAGGTATTGCTTATTAATATAAATCATTTAAAATAGGATTGTGCTGAGTAATATAAGGCTTAGAGCAGACTAGCTCCGGGAAAAATATTTCTTGATTAAACATGAAAACGCTCGGAATGAAAATGAGAAGAAACTCAATCATTTCGAGCGTTTTATTATGAAGCACCATCCTTAGGCTGCACTCAGGAAGGTGCGGATTTTACAAACCGGCTACAGTTTTTATCTCTCCAATTATACGATCGGCAAGTTCGTCTGCTTGAGACTGACTTTTAGCTTCGGTATAAATACGGATAATTGGTTCTGTATTTGATTTTCTAAGGTGTACCCAATTTTCGGCAAAATCTATTTTTACACCATCAATGGTAGATATATCTTCGTTTTTATACTTTTCGGCCATAGCCTTAAGAATACCGTCTACATCTAGACCCGGTGTTAATTGTATTTTCTTTTTGCTCATAAAATACGAAGGGTAGCTTGCGCGAAGTTCTGCAACCGTTCCACCTTTTTCGGTCATCAGCATTAAGAATAAAGCAGTACCCACCAAAGAATCACGGCCGTAGTGACTTTCAGGATAAATGATACCCCCGTTACCTTCACCACCAATAATGGCATTGTTCGCTTTCATTTTCGTTACCACATTAACTTCGCCCACTGCAGCAGCTTCATAAGTGCCGCCATGCTTTTGGGTAATATCTCGTAACGCACGTGAAGAAGAAAGGTTAGAAACCGTGTTTCCTTTGGTCTTGCCCAAAACGTAATCTGAGCAGGCTACTAAAGTGTATTCTTCACCAAACATTTCGCCAGTGTTATCAATAAAAGCCAAACGGTCTACATCTGGGTCTACCACGATACCAAAATCGGCTTTTTCTTTTACTACCAATTCACAAATATCCCCTAAATGCTCTTTTAAAGGCTCTGGGTTATGCGGAAAATGACCTGTTGGGTCACAATATAGTTTTACAACTTCAACACCAAGTTCTTCCAGTAGTTTTGGAATGGCAATTCCCCCTGTGGAATTTACCCCGTCTACAACTACCTTAAATTTTGCCTTGCGAATAGTATCTGCATCTACCAAAGATAAATCTAGAACTTCGTCAATATGAATGTCTATGTACGAATCGTTTTTGGTAATACTCCCTAGGTCATCAACCTCAGAGAAATCAAAATCTTCCTTTTCGGCTATATCCAAAATTTTAGCACCTTGGGCCGCATCTAAAAACTCCCCTTTTTCATTAAGAAGTTTAAGGGCGTTCCATTGTTTTGGATTGTGGCTGGCGGTTAAAATAATCCCACCATCGGCTTTTTCCAAAGGCACTGCTATTTCCACCGTAGGTGTAGTGGACAAATCTAAATCAACAACATCTATTCCAAGACCTACTAAAGTAGATACTACAAGGTTTTGGATCATTTCACCTGAAAGGCGAGCATCTCTACCAATAACTACTTTTAATTTTTCTTTTTTAGAATACGCTTTTAACCAAATACCATATGCTGCAGCAAATTTAACCGCATCTATGGGGGTTAAGTTATCTCCCGGGCTACCTCCAATAGTGCCTCGTATACCTGAAATCGATTTTATTAATGTCATATTTTTTAAAATAGTTTCTGCAAATATACAGGTCTAAGGCCAATACTATGTTTGCAATTTGTAAATTCGAGCTTATGAACTTTTTAGCACACATTTATCTCTCTTTTGACGACCCAGAAATTACTTTGGGAAATTTTATTGCGGACAGTATACGGGGCAACAAATTTAAGCACCTGCCGGAAAGGGTTCAAAAGGGAATTCTATTGCACCGGGAAATTGACACGTTTACGGATACACATGAAATTCCTAAAATCAGTAGCAAGCGTTTGCATAAAAATTACAGTCATTATAGTCGGGTGATCGTAGATATTTTTTACGACCATTACCTTGCCAAGAACTGGAGTACATATAGTAAAACACCTTTGGATGCCTATGTTGATAATTTCTATGATCTACTGGAGGACAATTACCCCATTCTACCGGTGGGTGTACAACGCATGATGCCTTATATGATTTCGGATAATTGGATATACAACTATTCCAAAATGGAGGGAATAGCAAAGGTATTGAAAGGCATGAACCGTAGGACCAATAATAAATCCAAAATGAATTTTGCCATTCTGGATCTAGAGGAACATTATGAAAAGTTTGAAGAAGAGTTTGCTGCTTTTTTTGATGAACTCATGGTGTTTTCAAAACAAAAATTTATTTCACTTTAATATCAAGGCAGATAGAAATTAATAAAAAAAGTACAATCCTTTAAACCGACCGCGTATGAAACCAACACGTCTAATTCTTTTAAAGACCCTTGTTCTCCTTCTTTTTGTCAATTGTAAAACCGAACCTCCAAAACCGGCAAAACCCACGGGTGTAGTTGCCGAGAAGGCTATGGTAGTTTCTGCTCGCGAAGAGGCGTCTACCATAGGTGCTACAATTTTAAAACAAGGAGGAAATGCTTTTGACGCCATGGTTGCTACGGAGTTGGCACTGGTAGTATCCTATCCGTTCGCCGGAAATATAGGCGGTGGTGGTTTTATGGTATATCGCAAAGCGGATGGTTCTATAGGAGCATTGGATTACCGAGAAAAAGCACCTTTATCCGCTACAAAAGATATGTATTTGGATTCTCTGGGTAATGTTATTCCGGGTATGAGTACCAAGGGCGCTACCGCAGTTGGTGTTCCCGGAACGGTAGCCGGCATTGTAGAAGTACACAAGAAGTTCGGTTCTATGCCTTTAGAAGATATCCTTGCCCCTGTTATTGCTTTGGCAGATGAAGGTGTTATCATAACAGAGAAGCAAGCCGAAAGGTTCGCCAACTATAAAGAGATAATTCTTGAGGTTAACGATAGTGTTACAACCTTCCCGATAGGCTGTAAAGCTGGCGATTTGGTAAAATACCCTGCATTGGCAAATACACTCAGGCGCATTGCTAAAGATGGCAGGGACGGTTTCTACAAAGGGGAAACCGCAAAAATATTAGCGTCTTTCATTCAGGAAAAAGGTGGATTTGTCACCGAAGAAGATTTGGAGCAATATGAGGCCCGCTGGCGCGAACCTGTCGTTTTTGATTACAAAGACCTTCACATTATATCTATGAGTCCGCCTAGCAGCGGAGGTATGACCATCAACCAAATTTTGAGGATGATGGAACCGTATGACGTTGCCAAATTTGGGCACAATTCCGAAAAGACCGTTCAATTGTTTACAGAAGCTGCGCGCCGTGCCTATGCTGACCGTAACTACTGGTTGGGCGACCCTGATTTTGTGAGCATCCCAATGGACCAACTTCTAAGTCCCGAATATCTGGATGAACGTATGGCCGATTTTTCCTTTGATAAAGCGACAAAATCCGAGGACATTCGCGAAGGGAACTTTCAAATGGCCGAAAGTATGGAAACTACCCACTACTCCATTGTAGATGCAGAGGGCAATGCGGTTTCCGTAACTACCACTTTAAACGGAGCTTATGGTTCAAAGCTGTATTGTGATGAACTTGGCTTTTTCTTGAACAATGAAATGGACGATTTTAGTGCCAAGGCCGGTGTACCCAATATGTTCGGTCTGGTTGGTGCCGAGGCCAATGCCATTGCACCAGGTAAGCGTATGCTTAGCAGTATGACCCCTACCATTGTAGAAAAGGACGGTAAACTTTGGATGGTAGTTGGTACGCCCGGAGGTTCTACTATAATTACTGCAGTGGCCCAAACCATTCTAAACGGATATGAATTTAATATGAGCATGCAAGAGGCGGTGAACGCCCCTCGTTTTCACCACCAATGGTTACCGGACGTGGTTATATTTGAGCCCGAAGGCTTTTCGGAAGAACTTAAAGAGAATTTAAAAACTAAAGGTTATCATATTAATGAAGACCGTACCCCTATAATTGGAAAGGTTGATGCCATACGTGTATTGCCCGATGGAACTTTAGAAGGTGGAGCGGATAAACGAGGTGATGATACCGCCGTAGGATTTTAGAGCATTTAGATGATAAAAAGAATATTGAAGGTTGTGGGGAAAGGAATCATAATCCTTTCCGCCGTTTTGCTTATTGGTTTTGGAATTGTTTATTTAATCTATAACGAACCTCTACCAAAAGGGATTCCCGGTACAGAGGCCGATGCCTTGGCCGAAAAAATGCTAAAGGCTGCTAATTACGAAGCGTATAGGAACACCAACTATTTAGAATGGAGTTTTGCCAATGGTGCACATTCCTATAAGTGGGACAAGATAAACGGAGAGGTGGATGTAAAATGGGATGCCTATCGCATACTATTGAATCTAAAACACCCGAACAAAAGCAAGGTGTTTGAAAATGAAGCCGAGGTTATTGGCAACTCCCGAAAAGAACTTATTACCAAGGCCGAAGGTTATTTCAATAATGATTCCTTTTGGTTAGTGGCCCCGTTTAAAGTTTTTGACCAAGGCACACAACGTAGTGTGGTAAACTTGGAAGACGGTACCAAAGCACTAATGATTACCTATTCTTCTGGCGGTAGTACGCCAGGAGATTCCTATCTCTGGCATTTAGGCCCCAACGGACTACCAGAAGGTTACCAAATGTGGGTAAGCATTATTCCCATAGGCGGACTCCAAGCTACTTGGGACGATTGGAAAATTATGGAAACTGGAGCTTTCTTGCCCACCTCCCACAAGCTTGGACCAATAACTTTGGACATGGGCGAAGTTCGTGGATACAATGATTAGAATATCAACTATTTAAGAACCCGATTTTATAGGTTTTTCCACCAGTTGGGATAAGTAGTAACGGAATCGGTAACAATAATTTCTTGGCCAATTTTTGGGGCAATTACCTTAACTTTCAATTCTAACGCCTTTTTCTGTACCCGCCTTATGGGGTCTTTCCAATCATGGAGCGCCAATTTAAAACCGGCCCAATGTATAGGCATGATTTTTTTGGCATTAATATCCAAACCTGCCTGTGCCGTTTCCTCAGGCATCATATGTATATCCGGCCACAGCTCATTGTATTGTCCACATTCCATTAAGGCCAGATCAAACGGTCCGTACAAGTCCCCTATCTGCTTAAAATGCGATGCATAACCGCTGTCTCCACTAAAATAGACGTTTTCTGAACGGGATTTCACGACCCAAGAGCTCCATAAGGTGCTTTGCCCGTTACTCAACTTTCTGCCGGAAAAGTGTTGTGCCGGTGTGCAGGCCAAAGTTATATTGCCCAATTCCTTTTCTTGCCACCAGTCCATCTCCGTTATCTTGTCTGCTGAAATTCCCCATGCTTCCAAGTGAACCCCTAGCCCAAGTGGTACAAAATAGTGATCAGTTTTATCCTTTATCGCTAAAATGGTCTCATAATCCAAATGGTCATAATGGTCATGGGAGAAAATGACCGCATCAATGGTGGGCAACTTTTGTACGTCCAAAGGCATTTCTTTATTAAAGCGCTCATCTCCCAGCCATGCGTGTGGCGCAGGAACCATACCGAACATGGGATCCAAAAGTATGTTCTTGCCATCCATTTGCAACAAAAAAGAGGAATGCCCAAACCACACTAACCTGGCTTTACTGCTATAATCGGCTACTTGGACGGAATCTAGTTTCTCAACTTTTAAATCTTCCTTAGGTCTGCCATTTGGTACGTTGGCCGTAAAAAAGGTATAAGCAAGACTCAAGGTTTCCCCTAGGCTTAAATCTTTTGGAACGGCTTTGACATTAATGAACTTTCCGTCTTTAAACTGTTTTGAATTCTCGTATACCACTTGCCTTTCTTCATCAACATCACCACCAAAACTTGGATAAAAACTATTGAACAATAGGTATGCAACTACCAATACGCCAATTCCTATTAGAACTGCAAATACCACCTTCTTCAAAATTTTTATCAGCATATTGAATCAAACATTTTTGCAAAAATAGGGTTTGCCCGAAATATACTAGACCCATAACTTAATTCAATTTTCTATAAACCTCAATATTCTTAAAAACGGTATCATTGCGCTCATAAGTATTTATCTGCTTATAAGTGTTGTTACTGCGTTCTATGGGAATTACATACGTATTTACATCACTCTGCATAGACTTGGACATTGAAGTCAGGGTTTCTGTAATAGTATCATTTTTAAAAGTGTAGGTACCATAGCCATGCCATTCAGAAGCATCCGCAGCTGGGTCCGTATTCCAGATAACATGTCCGTCTAAATAGATTTTATGTTGCACTTTACTGGTGTCAACACTTAGCGTATCTCCGTTACCTAGGTTATAGAAATGGCTTAATTCCCACACACCATCAATCGGGCTGGAATTTACAGAAGGCTTATTCACGCGAGATGTACAGCAAGTGAATAGAAATACTATAGCAAAAAGTAACGCCTTAACAGGGATTTGCTTTTTCATGATTGGAGGTGGGTGGTTAACAGGTTAGGTATTCTCGTGGGCTCTTCCCACGAAAATGGTATCACCCATAAAGTTAACCTAAAAGTTTTTCACTTAGGAATTTTCCCACCTTTTTAATGTTTAGTGATTTTCTGAATTTGATTTCAAATACCCCTACTCCGCTCACCCAAATCTTAAAATCACTATCGCCATCAAAAGTGCCGGCAGTTTCAACTGAAAACGAGCTTATTTTTGAGTAAGGGAAAGACTTAAACTCCTTCTTACTTCCGGTAAGTCCTTGAACATCCATAGCTATGATTCTTTTAGAGGTAAACCAAACTTTGTCACGAACATGGGAATAGGCCAATTCTATTTCTTCGTTGTCTATAAGAATGTCTGCTACTTTGGCCCTACTGGCCTCTGAATTTTCTTCTTTGGTAACGCTAAAAGTTACTAGTAAATCAATCTTCATAGGGTGTTTGTTTATTGAAAAAGGACGTATCTAGGCGGTGTAAGTCCGTTTAAACGCATAGAAACGAGCATTTGTGCTCTGTGGTGGGTGATGTGATCTGCCAGCAACATCAAAATTTGCCGTTTACTCCTATTAAGACCAAAGTAGTCCAAATGGTCATCTAATTGAGTGGTATCAAACTCGCTTATCAACTTAATGGTTTCATCAAATGTGATGTTAATCAGTGCTATCATTTCTGCTTTGGACTTTGTGCTCACTTTAAAAATGGTGTCCGTTTGCCAGTCTCTGGATGCCCTGCCTCCTAACAAAGATTGACTGTGCCAATCCATGGCATAGCCAATATGCAGCAAATTCTCTGCAAAACTTAGGGATTCCGGTGTGGCCTTAAAACTATACTTGTCTTCCGGCATGGTTTCCGCTACCAGAACTATGTATTTACGCGAATTTTCCAACCGTTCCAAATAGTCATTTATATAGCTGTCTCCTTGCGCAAAAAGAGGTGATGTTGCCAGACCAAAGCATATTGAAATTGCACAAATCATCAGGTTTTTCATGGTTTTTAATTTTTTAATAATTCAACCCGGGACTTTACCATTCGTATGATAAGTTCTTTGGGTAAAGGTTTGTTTAATGGAAACTGAACCGAACCTTTAGCACGTTTGTAATCGGTCAATTCCGAGTTGAATTTTTCTATGGTTGTCGGGTGCGGATAAAACCCCACGTGCTTCTTATAGCCCGCAATCATAATCTGTTGTTCACGCTTCCCATTTTCGATTAAAGCATATGCCGGAATGTTGTAGTTAAGCAATTCCGTTGCATTGGGCTCTGCTTTTAGAATACAGGTTTTTAGTTCCAAAAGCATGTTTCTTACGTTCTGCGGTTGAGCGTCAAAATATGCATCTACATTTTTAAATTCTACTTTTTCACTCATTTGTAGTCTTGTTTTATGACTTATCAATGCTCTGTAGAATGGTTACTGGTGTTGTACACAGTTATTGATTCAGTTTAGAAGTATATTCACCTAACTTTTTCCAGATATCATAAAATTGACCAGGCCCCTTTTCATCATCACTATTGGTATTTCGTATTAAATACCTACCTGTTTTGGTTTCTTTATCAAAAAACATAAATGATACGACTCCTGCATCTCCTCCCGTATGGCCAATATATCCTTTGGCGCTAAAACCCATAAAAATACCGGTGTTATATTCATCGTTATAGGGGTTTTGCTCATTTCGTTTATCAAAGTTTTCTTCGCTTAAATACTGAGTAAATAAGGTTTCATAGTTTTTTTTGTTGAGTAAAGTGCCATTGCCTGTATATCCTTTAATTAATTCTGTTAGATATTTTGCCATATCATTACTTGAAGCTATGAGCATTCCGTCTGGATAAGTTATGGCAGTATAAAATGGTAATGGTATATCTAAGTCATAATATAATCTAGAGTGCTTGGTTACATCAACTTCATCTAATGACCATCCTGAGGACTTCATTTCTAAGGGTTGGAGTATGTATTTCTTCGTAAATTCATTAAAAGGTATTCCCGTAGATTTTTCAATAATTAAGGCCGTTAGTGTAGCTCCAATATTAGAATACTCAAATTTCTCTCCAGGTTTGTCCTTTAAAAAACCATTTTCTTTATCATAATATTTGCCCTCAACCGTAAGAATTTCTTTTAAAAAACTCTCCATTGATATTTCTGAAGTTGAAGGATTTAAACGTTGGTAAGGATAATTTTCATAAACTTTGGATAAATCTTGATTAGGTGTGATTATCCAAGCATTTTCCATATAATGTTTTGTGTCTACAATGGTTGAAGTATGTGTAGCTAAATGTTGTATGGTAATCTTTTCATTGGGGTAATTAGGATTTAAAACATTAAATGAGATGTATTTATCTATAGGGTCATCTAAGTTTAATTTACCTAATTCATGCGCTTTCATTAATGCTACCCCAATTAAGGTTTTAGAAATAGAAGCTATATGTTGTATTGTATTTTCTGTGTAAGCAATCTGATTTGCTTTATCGGCCCACCCAAATCCATTGCTATACAAAGTTCCTTTTTCATTAACTATAGCGACTCCAAAACCGTTTGTGAGCCCTTCTGCATAAATATCCTCCAATTCAGTTGTTAGAGAATCTCTAACTACTTGCATAGGGTCTAACAACTCATTGGTTTGACGTTTTTTTTGATTGCAAGAAATACAAATGTTTATTCCTACAATTAGTATTATTATTTTTTTCATTTTTTAAAACCTACTTGCTGATTATGTTCTCTGTTCCTAAGAGTAGCTATTTTTTTATTTCATTTTTTAAGTCCAACAATTTTAATGCTTTGTGGTAGTTCTCAATTCTTGATTGTGCATTTCCGTCAATTAATAAAATGACCATTAACATGGAAAGAGTTGTAATACTAATGGCTCTCCAAGTTGGTGTATTAATGCATAGAATTAATAATGCTGCTATGGTGATTAATATTGGAACAACTTTAAATACCACTACAAATTGCTTAATAGTGGATTCAGAACGTTCAATTTCTGACTTATAGAAAGCAGTTTTATCGGTATTAAAATCCTTTTCAAATTGTTTAACTCTTTTAATATTAGCGTAGTTAGTACCGCTGCCAATTATTAACAGTAATATGCCTGCTACTAATGTTGGAATGATATAAGCCTTTGCTAAATCTGTTTTTCCTAATTGCCAAAATCCAGCACTTGCTATTAAAAAGCCAATCGCAAAGAAAATAAAGAAACGTGTTGAGAATACTTCGGCTTTTGCCCATTCTATTGCTAGTTTTAATAGGTCCATAGTTTCAGTGTTTTAATAGCCAAAAGTTATACGTTTCCCAAGAATAACGTTCGGTCAGGTTTTCATTCTGTATAATATAAAAATATCGATTTCGAATTTACCTAAGCTTAAGTTTCTGCTTTCAAACCAATCCACAATAAGCAACTTCCAACATCTATTAGAGTTTATTTAATCAACTTTTTCATCATCAAAAACTACTTCTCCTCCAATAACTGTCATAGCGACCTTAGTTTCTAAGATTTGATTTTCCGGAATTGTCATTATATTTTTGTCAAGTATGGTGAAATCTGCCCATTTTCCAACTTCTATACTCCCTTTGTCATTTTCTTGAAATGCAGCGTAAGCGGCATCCAATGTATAAGATCTGAGCGCTTGATTCCTAGTCATTTTCTGTAGTGGTTCATAACCACCATCAGGCATGCCCTTTAGAGTTTTTCTGGATACTGACGCATAAAAGCCAGCCATAGGATCAATGGGTTCTACGGGTGCATCGGTTCCGTTCACAATCTTTGCTCCAGACTTTAATAAGGTCTGCCATATATAGGCACCTTCCGTAATACGTTTCTCTCCTAGACGATCAATGGCCCAAGGTCTATCCGATGACATATGAATAGCCTGCATTGCTAGAATAACATCCAATTCCGCAACCCTAAGAATGTCCGCTGGATCAAAATGTTGGGCATGCTCTATCCTAAATCTTGCATCTTTTGGACTATTTGTAGATTCAGTCTTAAATGTGTTCTCATAAATATCCAAAACCTCACGAGTTGCCCTGTCTCCTATGGCATGTATACCCACTTGAAAACCATTTTTGTAGGCATTATTGACAATTTTATTAATATCCTCTAACGGTGTAACATTATGACCATGCTCTCCCGGCGCATCTGTATATTCTTCCAATAACCAGGCACCTCTAGAGCCTAAAGCCCCATCTGCCATTAGTTTAATAGATCTGATGGTTAGTTGATTGTCATATAGGTTCTCTTGAATACCTTTCTTAAAACAATATTCCAGAAGTTCAGGTTGTGTTCCGCGAAGCATAACATACAGCCTTAGTTTAATTAGGTTTTGTGAGGCCATTTCTTCATAAAGGTTTACCATATAGCCCCCCGAACCTGCATCATGAAATCCGGTGATACCATTTTTATAGCACTCTTCTAAAGCTAGAATTAATGTCTCTTTTACATCATCCTTTGTAGGTTCAGGTAAAAACTTGAACACTAAATCTCCTGCAGTTTCATTAAGAATTCCGGTGGGTTCACCATTTGAATCTAAAACTATTTCGCCGCCATCCGGTTGAGGTGTCTTTGAATTTATACCTGCAATATCCATCGCTTTATGGTTTATAATTATGATATGTCCAGAAGCATGTACAAGAATAACAGGATGATCTGGTACGGCAGCAGATAGTAACTTATTTGTAGGATACCCATTAACTAATGTAGGTTTTGTAATCCACTTATCATGATGCCATCCGTTAGCTATAATCCATTCTCCTTTTGGCGTGTTTTTTGCTTTTTCAGCAACTTTTTTAATGGCCTCCTCATAACTCGTAGTTCCACTCAAGTCAACTTCCAATAAATTAAGACCAATACCATACAAATGGGCATGCCCCTCTATTAAACCAGGAACCATGGTCTTGCCTTTTAAATCAAAAAGTTGGGTTTTATCCCCTTTTAACTTCATGATATCTTCCTTACTTCCCACAGACAGAATTGAATCGGCTTTTACGGCCACAGCTTCCACCATAGGGCTGTTATCGTTCATGGTATAAATCTCTCCATTAAAATAAATTTGATCTGCCAATGTGCCAAGTTCACTGGTTTGTGCCTTTGAGATTACGGTAATAAGTAAAAAGAAAATAAGTAATTGCGTTGATTTCATTTTGTGTTTGTTTGGAGTCCAAGATTATTAGACTTGTTTAAAGTTTGGTTATAAATTTTAAATTGTGCCTAACAGTCCGGGGGGATATTTTCCGTAAGACGCAGCCTACCGAGGGAAAGATTGCTGTGACTTCTAGAGTATATGACAGTTGTGTGTGGTTGTCTAAAGTAGGTAGTAAAGTTGATAAAAGCAATAGAGCCCTAATTAATATAGCGGCATACGCGGACCGTTTTGGAAAATAAGTGCTACGGGACACGTGAAAAAGAGGCTATTTATGCAGTATGTGTTTTTTTGCAGCGGAGTAACATGGCCTTCTGGTCATCTCCCTAACGGTTAGCATAAGTATAGTAGCCGACTGCGTGGTGCTTACTTTACAAGTTACAAGAAAGTTGAAGCGGACTACAAATCTTGAATTTACTACTATTTAGGCTATTATTTTATTACATTATCACCAAGGGTTAATTCCATCATTTGGCTGAATAGTAATTTGGATAACGGAGATTTATCCTTTTTTTATAAGTCAGGCTACGCCAAATCCATTCCAAGGGGCCAAATTTGAAATGTCTTAACCAAATATGGCTAAGAATAATTTGTGAAACTAAAATAAGAATAGCAATACCTGATGTATGCAGTAAACCAATTTTACCAATTAAGTTAAATCCAAAATTGTAAAATATAATTATCATGATTATAGTCTGAAACAGGTAATTGCTCAGAGCCATTCTCCCCACAGGAATTAAATATCCAAATGCTCTTTTACCTATAGAAGTTTGAACAATTTTAGATATGGAAGTTATATAGAAAATGCACATAAATATTTGGCCGGCTAACACTAAGAACTTATAAAGCATATTTAACGGAGTTGATGGGAACATATAGGAACTTCCACCAATTATTTTAGCTGAAAAAGTAGCCAAAAGACCTACGATTAAACTGGTTATTAATAATGATGTTTTTGTTTTTTTTGTAAACAATTCAATTGAAGCGAAATAGTAACCAAGAAGAAAAATTCCAAGGAATTTAAAATACCCCCCTGATGGAATATAACCTAAGTATTTCCAGACAAGATTATGAATGTTTAAAAAGAATAGGTCTAAAATTGAACCATTCTGGAATGTACGTATAACTGCTTCAACGGTCATATCCGGATATTGAACATGGGCCAGGGCAGCCGTTTTTTCAGGACTAGCAGAACTTAAAGCCTCAGAAAATGGCAAGAGACATAAATCGATTAAAAGTGGAAATAGCAGGAAAAATATCGACCAGAGAATAAGATTCTTCGACTTGACATTACGGAATAAAATGAGGATAAAACCAAATATCGAATAGACAAGTAAAATGTCTCCAAACCAAATTAAACTGTGCAAAAATCCTATTAACAACAGAAAAAATAGTCTTCTTCTATATGTTTTTAAAAAATTAATGGAATCTTCTTTGTTCTTTTCATATTGAATATAGAACCCTACGGCAAAAAGAAGTGAGAAGAGGGTGTAAAACTTTCCTGTGACTATGACATCTAAAAACGAATATAATTTTTCATCCAATTGAAAGTCAGTTATTTGTTCAAGGTCATCAAAGGGCATAAAAACGTATCCGCTAAAAAATCCCATGTTCATGAAAATGATTCCAAGTAAAGCGAAACCCCTAAGGATGTCCAGAATTTCAATTCTTTGTTTAGGTTCTATTGGTTGGTTAGAGGTCATTGGTTCAATATTTTATTTGAGAGAAACTATATTCTTGGCAAAACTTTCAATAACGTGATTTTGACCTTAATGCAAGGTAACAGTCCGGGGGGATATTTTCCGTAAGACGCAGCCTACTGAGGGAAGGATTGCTGTGACTTCTAGAGTATATGACAGTTGTATGTGGTTGTCTAAAGTAGGTAGTAAAGTTGATAAAAGCAATAGAGCCCTATTTAAAATAGCGGCATACGCGGACCGTTTTGGAAAATAAGTGCTACGGGAGTCGTGAAAAAGAGGCTATTTATGCAGTGTATTTTTTTTGCAGTGGAGTAACATGCCTTTAGGTCATCTCCTTCAATGTTTTAGCTGTGAACAGTTAGGGGAACGCGGTCTGCGACAGCAGCGGGCTGGTGGCGCGCTGGCCATTTTACGTCTAAGTAATAAAATTAAAACCTATTGTTAAGTTCTATTTTTCTTGTCAAAGCTAAATCCATACGATGCAACGACTGGGTAAATATACATAGACCTCAGAGTTCAAAGCCCGTATTTTTTATAGGTTTTGTTGTGCTTTCGTTATTTCCGCTCGCAATTCATTTCCGATATTTACCCATTCCGTTTTGTCCGTCAATTCGAGTATAACAGAACATTCAGTTTTAATAACACTTAAAATATGCAAATACCATTCTAAATAACTCCAGTCCGTTGGTTTTGGCGAGTAAAGAGTTTTTTTGTCCTTATCCCAATGAACTTCAGTTGCCGACCGGTAAATCATTGGATAAGTTGTTGAATAAGGTCTAATGTTTAATTTACCTTTCTCATCAATTTCAACGAATAATATTTTATCTCTACACATTATTCCTTGAACTTGAACGAAATATGCAGAGTTGCTAAATTCATCGACTCCAACGTATGTATAGTATTCAGATAGGCATTTACTACAAACAATTTTGTCAAATACAGGAAATCCACCATCTTTCGATTTTTGCGACAAACCAATGTTGTAATGTTTCTTCAATCCTTCATATTCTTGTTCGCTTATATTTTCCGTTTTACCTGTCCAACTATTTTCGATTTGGACTTTATAATTCAGTTTTAACTTATTTTCACAGGATAAACAATCGAAATCGTAGAATTCAATCTTGTCCTTTTTTCCTGTTACAAAATCAGGATTCTTAATATATGTTGGTTTTAAAATTTCCTCTTTCATTTTTTTATAATGAAGCACAACGCATGAGCTATGAACAGTACGGGCGCAAACTTGCGTTTGCTTTCCGCCACGTACATAGCGAAATCTTATTGTTTTGATTTATTTTTCTTGTCCAGAGCAAAATCCAAAAGATTTTACTGACTTTATAAAAATACACAGACCTTTAGACTTAGCCCAAAACCCAGCATTACGTTTAGGTTTTGTTAGGCACTAGCTTATTTTAGTCCATTTACCAGGTCAAAATATCCATTGCGCATTTTTGAACTTTCGCCAGATATTGATTTAAAGTAAACAGTATAGGTTTTATTTTTAATGGACTTCGTATTGAATATTAAGGAATTTGGAATTGAATCAGATTTTACCATAAAATTGTAAGTCAGGCTTTTATCATTTGTTTCATCTCCGGTTTTGGCCTGTAAAAGAATTTCATATTTTTCAGAAATTTTTTTTTCAATTAATTCCATATCCAATTCTTTGGATAATACCCATATACTCGGATGGTTATCTTTTTCAAAATAATCAGAGTATGATTTGTCAAGAACAATTTTTAATCCTTGTTCTCCGAATATTGGGTCAATTCCATTGATAACACTATCAATATTTAGTCCATCAGAATCTGTTATTATAATTTCATTTTTGTCCAGTAAATATTTAGTCCCTGACGGGCTACTTTTACAGGCGAAGAAAATAATAAGAAAGAATAATGGTAATTTCTTCATAGTTTTTCAGCTTGTGCCTAACGACTGAGCTATGAAAAGTAAGGAAGTAAACTAGCGTTTGCTTTCCGTCACGCACATAGCAAAATCTTTTTGTTTTGTTTTCTCTTTTCCTGTCCAAAGCAAAATCCAAAAGATTTTGCGGACTTCATAAAAATACACAACCCCTGCGATTAAACCCTAAGCCCGTATTGTTTATAGGTTGTGTTTAGACTTTATTTTTCCATTCTCGTATTAATATGAAAACTGGATATACTGTCATACGGATTAGATAGTTTAAAGCTTTCGTTTTTTTGATAAGGCCATATTCTTATGTTACTTTCATTTTTATCTAAAGGGATTTGGTACTTTTTTTCTTTAAGTCCATTATAGTGAATAATTTTTATCCCTATTTTATTTATTTGTAATGAGATAACATAGGAATTATTCCTCAAGTCATATGGGTCTGATTTTTCATAATCTGTTGTTTTGAAACTCTCAAAAGAAATATTGGACTGATTCCACATTAGAAGGTCATCGGATTCTATAAGGCATATGTCAACTTTTATGTCTTTGGGTAATTCTCTATATTTAAACAAATGATTGAAATGCAAGTCTGGAATTATTTGACGGTAATTTGTACCTGCATTTATCATCATTGCGGTCTTTAGACCCCATAAACAAATTACCCTTCTTTCAGATTTAGATAAATGTTTTATCTTATTATAATCGGATTCAATTTCGAGATAAATTGGACGGAACTTATTTTCAAGTTCCGCCATCCATCCATTATTGCAACTAGCACAAATATTCCCGTAGACTAGAGATTCTCCTGATTGATTTCGTTCACTAATTGTACCGAATGGCATACCTAAATGTATACCCTTGAAGTGCGATTTAGTATTTCCAATTAAATGTTTCTGGAGCCACCTAGGCCATATATGTTCCTTGGATTTTTCTCTGTTAACATTGCAGAATCTGCAAATTACTTTTCCCATTTAATTTTGGTAGTTTACACACAACAATTGTATATAGCAACTAGTTGCTATATACCTCTCTATATAAATATAAACCAACTAAGATACACCCATTAACAAATAGTACCTTACAGATTAGCGTAAGGTTTTTAACAAAAAGCGTTAATAACAATACTTTAGAAATAGGAAACCAAAATTAACAAAGTCTTTGCTCAGGAGTTTTTTCTGTTCTATTTTATTGGTTTAATTTTCGTTCTCAAATAAGCGCCTGCCAGTGGTTTTCAATCCACAGGAAAGGCTTAACGGATAATTAAATCTCATGAAAACAGGTATCTCTATTCTATTGCTAACAATAGCCTTAATATTTACTTCCTGTTCCACTACTAAAAAAGTTGCAGATACCCCATTGTACGGTACACTTTGGGAACTGGAATACCTTTCCGGACCACGCATTGCGTTTCAGGGGCTCTACCCTGACCGGAAACCACAAATAACTTTTATGGAGGAGACAGGCCGTGTACAGGGTACGAGCAGTTGCAATGGCTACTCGGCGCCGTTTACGGTAAAGGGTAAAGAAATTTCTTTTGGAGAGCCCGGGCCTACTACCCTAATGTTCTGTGGCCAAGGCGAAAAATTCTTTTTGAATACGATTAAAAAAATAGACGCCTATAAAATAGATGAGGACGGCAAGCTGGTTCTTTTAATGGACGGTGTTGCCATGATGCGTTTTAAAGCCATGAAAACAGAGGGTCAGAGCAATTAAATTTAAGAATGCTAAAAGAATGGGATATAGTTCTAACATGCCATGTCCTTAACCAAAGGTATGTGCCCCAAATAGCATTTTTCAACTGTGGTATAGCTTTATGCTCTTTTGCCAAAATAGCCGAACAAGAACTTAGAGCATTTTACGGGCAGTAACATCATCCTTTTGATAAACTTCCTTAACAATTTGGTACAAATCAGGAATGACGGTCTTGGCCACGGGAGACATATTGTTCAGCAATACGCAAATACCTAAATCCGCTTCCGGGTAAATGGCTATTTCGTTTCGGTAATTGTTAACGCTTCCGCCATGGTGCCAGATGGTTTTCTCAAAATTGCTATTGTCTTCCGTAAACTTATGAATGCGCCATCCAAACCCGTAATAAGATCGGGTGTGGCCTGGCCAGCGCTGGTAATATTTGCTGTGCCCGGAAATTTCAATAAACGGGTTAAACGCTTCGTTAATAGCAGAGCTCTCCATAATCTCTGGGTTGTGGCCCAATAGAAACCGCATCCAACGGCCCATGTCATGCGCATTTGAACTGATTCCGCCCGCCGCAACGGCGTTGTAATAGTTATCACGAATATGTGCCGCTCTCCAGCCGTTTCTGATTCTAACGTGGGGCATGGCAATATTCAATTCGTGTGTCAAGGTTTCAAAGTCCGTTGTAGTCGTACACATTTCCAAAGGCTTAAAAAACCGATCGTCCAAAAGTGTATTTATCTTTTTTCCGGTTGCTTTTTTCATCATCTCACCACAAAGTGCGAACATCGCATTTTGGTAGCTGTACATGATTCCCGGTTTGCTAATGGGCATAACCTCTTTAAAACGCTTGGCAATATCCGTTAGGGGAATTCCCGCTTCTACCAAATTGGTGTAGCTGTGGTAAGGTGTTCCAGAAGTGTGCGAAAGAATATTGGCCAGGGTTACATTTTTTGTATTGGTACCGTCGCCCAACTCAAACTCGGGAAGGTAATCACTTACCCTATCCGTCCAATCTAACTTTCCTTCATCCTTAATATTGGCGGCCAACATTCCGGCAAATCCCTTGGACAGGGAACCTAGCCTAAACACAGTTTCACCATTTACAGTACTGCTCTCCACACTATTTTTTCTCCCGAACCCTTCGGAAATCATAATAGAATCGCCTTTAACGATACTTACAGCGGCCCCAACTACATTTCCCTTGGCAATGGCTTTCTTAAAATAGGCGTTTAATGCAGTGTGTAATTCTTTTTGTCTTGAAGCGTACAGATGCGCTTCTTTTTTATTTCGGGGAGTTTTTTCTACGTTGGTAACAGCGGTTTCCGCTTTTTGGGGAGTATCGGTAGTTTCAGAATGAAATACCCGGGAAGTAAGCGCTGATAAGGTAAAAACGATAAGCGCAGATGCGATCAGTATTTTATATCTCTGCATTGATGAAAGGGTTCTTGGTTGTTTGAGATGAACGAAAATAGGATGAATTGCTTAAATAACGGATGAAATACACTTTTTCTTATGTTTTTTGAGCTCTTTTTATAATGTTTTTAACATTATTCATTAAATGGGCTACTTTTTAAGCATATCTAATGGTCTTTGCCCTAAAAAATAGTAAAGATGTTAGTATTTTTACTTTCTTATCAAAGCTGGCCCTGAATTATTTAGATGAATTTAGAAAAAGAAAAACTTTCACTTCGCGAAGCCCAAAAACTAGTCTTGTTATCTCAGCGACTACCGGGCATAAAGGCAACAGGTTCTTCCGTAAATGCAACACTGGAAACTATAGAGCATTTAGGTTATGTTCAGATTGATACCATTTCGGTAATAGAACGGGCACACCACCATACCTTATATAATCGGAATCCGCGGTATCAATCCTCACATTTGGATGCGTTGGTAGCCGATAAAAAAGTTTTTGAATATTGGTCCCATGCCGCTGCCTATCTTCCCATGGAAGAATATCGTTTTAGCCTACCCCGTAAGTACGCCATTTCTACCGGGAAACAAAAACACTGGTTTAAACAGGATACTGCGGTTATGCAATGGGTTGTGGACCGTATTAAGGCTGAAGGTCCGCTAATGGCCAAAGATTTTGATAAAAAGGGAGTGAAACATGGGGAATGGAAAACGGCTCCCAAAAAGCAAGCGTTGGAAAATTTATTTATGCAGGGCGATATAATGATTTCCGAACGGGTGAATTTTCATAAAGTGTACGACCTAACCGAAAGGGTACTGCCCCTAACTGTAAACACTACCCTTCCAACAGAAATGGAACATGCCCGTTTCCTTGTGAAAAAATATTTGCAGACCAATGGATTGGGAAGACTTTCCGAGATGACGTACCTGCTTAAGAACGTAAAAGGTACAGTTGCCAAAGCGTTGGACCTTATGCTCAAGGATGGCGAAATACAAAAAGTACAGGTTTCCAAGACCGATTATTTTGTTTTACCGGAATCGCTTGAATTATTGAACAGACCGTTAGCTCGAAAAAAACTCAAAATTTTATCACCCTTCGATAATTTGCTCATTCAACGAAAACGAACTCAGGAGATTTTTGGATTTGATTACCTGCTGGAATGTTATGTACCCCAGCACAAACGAAAACATGGTTATTTTACCTTGCCTATTTTATGGAATGGAAAGCTAGTGGCCCGGATGGACAGCAAAGCCGATAGAAAGAAAGGCATATTGAATATTCTTCAGCTGACCTTGGAACCCGATTTAAAAAAAATAGAAGAATTCTCCAGTGCTTTGAACAAAGAGTTACAAGCATTCATGAAATTCAATAGTTGTAAAAGTATCCGCCTACACAAAACAATTCCGTTAGGCTTTAAAAAGGAATTTGAACGTAGTTATCCATCCCTGTTTAGGGTCTAATCTTTTGTGATATTCCATTTATAATAATCTCTTTTATTGCTTATACAAGGTGCCATTTATTTTAACTAACTTGTAAATCCTAACCTTAGATGGGAAACTGAGAGAGTTAAATGTCATGTACAAAAGAGTGATATTAGCTTTCTTTTAAAGAAATTAGAATTTTAAATGGACAACCTTCTTACCTTTTCAATTACTGTGTTCACTGGTTTTTTCGCCATAATGAATCCACTTTCCAACATGCCTATTTTTTTATCCTTGGTTGAAGGAGCGGATAGAAAAACACAACGGAACATTAGCAAAAGAGCCACATTTACGGCTTTCATTATTGTAACCGTATTTCTTGTTCTAGGAAAGTTTATCTTTCTTCTTTTCGGTATTACCATACCTGCATTTAAAATTACAGGAGGTATTTTGGTTTTTGTAGTTGGGTTTGATATGCTGCAATCCAAAAAATCCAATGTAAAGCATTTAAAAGAAACGAATATTGATGAAAACATTGCCATTTCACCTCTAGCCATACCCATACTGGCAGGCCCCGGTACTATAGTGACCGGCATGAACTTTGTTTCTAACGCGGGCTACATTAAAATAGGAATGGTCATACTTATTTTCGGACTCTTATGTTTTATGACCTATTTTACTTTTATGTTAAGTGAATGGTTTATCAAAAAAATCGGGAACAACGTTATATCCGTAATCGGGAAAATCATGGGTTTGATCATAGCTATCATAGGAACGGATATGATTATCCAAGGTATTAAAATATCGTTCTCCCTCTAGCTAAGGGTTATATACTTTTCAACTTAAATTTTGGGGAATATGAACACTAAAAGAAACAAACAAAATGCCATAGCTTTTTATAAGATGGCCTACGAAGGAAACCCCAAAGCTGCTATTGAAACTTATTGCGGGGGTACTTATATTCAACATAATCCGCATGTTGCCAATGGCCCACAGGGGTTCATTGATTATTTTGAAAGAATGCAACGGGAATACCCTGAGAAATCTATTGAATTTGTACGCGCCGTTGCCGAAGGAAATTTAGTAGCCCTGCACACTCACCAAATTTGGCCGGATAATGATCAGTACGTCACCATGGATTTTTTTCGTTTTGACGATTACGGAAAAATATGTGAACACTGGGATTCCATTCAGCAAATTCCAAAAACATCGGCCAATCCTAACACCATGTATTAATACGGAGCTGTATTGAAACGAGCTTATTTTGTGTCAATTTTAAGAATAGCGAATACCTTTATCACCAATATATTCTTAGTTTTATCTTACTAAAACACTACAACACATGACCATTGAAATATTACACAAATACAACCTTAACGACCAAGTACAAGTTGAAATTCAGAATTTGTATAAACAACTGAATGACAAGAACAAACAAAGACCATTGCATCAAATACTTCAAGATGAAAATCATGTGATTTTAGCGGCTTGCAAAGACGAAGGTCATATTGTGGGCATTGCTCTATTGGCTACCTACAAGGTAATTTCCGGTTATCGCGGATTGGTTGAAGATGTAGTTGTGGACAGTGAATACCGTGGAAAAGGCATCGGTAGAAAATTGATGGAAAAACTATTGGGAGAAGCCAAGCATCTGAATCTTGATGAGATTATTTTATTTTCCGGCCACCATAGAACACCGGCAATTTCGCTCTATAAAAGTCTTGGTTTTACATTAAGGAATAGCGGTGTTTACAATCTTAAAATAGCAGAATCTTAGATTTGCTTACACTTTTTTAACGTGGCGAAGTTGGCTTTTAAGTTCGTCCATAGATTCTTGCAATTGTCTTAATAGCCCTTTTTCCGTTGTAGCATCTTCGCCAAAAGTAATTCTACTGCTTACTTCCCAAATTTCCTGAATTTGAAACGGTTTAATATCGTAAGGTGGATAAGTTTCATTGAGTGAAACCAAGGTTACATTGTTGGAATTAGGTCTCCTTTCTACTTTTTTAACCAAGACGGCGTCTTCTAGCACCACAACATACATTTTGTTTTGACTCACATCATCTATGTGCTCTACGGCCTTGGCCAATACCCACTCCCCTGACCTAAGATTGGGCAGCATACTATCTCCATCTACCTGAAATCCGCGATATGTGGCATTTCTAAATTCCGGAATGGGCAAATCAAACGCAGGAAGCTGTTCGTACCAACTTGTATCTTGAATGTTCTGTGGGTAACCTGCTGCTGCCTTGGCATTAACCAAAACCATATTATCGTTTCCGGCATTATCTACGGTTACCACTTTTGGAATTACACTTACCTTGGAAGTCTCCAAATATTGGTTTTCGCTATCACCGAATAACCATAGCGGATTGATTTTAAACTGTTTTAGAAGTTCCATCACTACTTTTCCTGAAAGTTTGGTCCGCCCACGTTCAATATCCGCCGTGGTACTGGACACCCCCAAAAGTTTGGCAAACTCGGCTTGCGTATAACCTAGTTCTCGTCTAACATCGGTAAAACGCTTTAAAGTGATTTCATTTTCCATACAATTCTGAATTATCAATAATTGAAGAAAAGATTAGAACTCGGCCTTAACCTTTCCCCTTCAAATATACACAATTTGGACATACTCCAAAATATTATTTGGATTATATCCATAATGTGGAATTTTTCCATAAATTTGGATTAAATACAAAATTCGTTTATGTCTTTATCTTTTGATAGAATCAAGGAAAAATTGAACATCCTGGCTGATGCCGCTAAATATGATGTTTCCTGCTCCAGTAGTGGGAGCGTCCGCAAAAACAGCACCCAAGGCCTTGGAGATAGCAGTGGTATGGGTATATGTCACAGCTATACCGAAGATGGCCGCTGTGTTTCACTATTGAAAATATTACTTACCAATCACTGTATTTTTGACTGTGCCTATTGCGTGACCCGTAAAAGCAATGATGTTAAGCGGGCCGCTTTCAAAATTCAAGAGGTGGTAGATTTGACCATCAATTTTTATAGACGCAATTATATAGAAGGTCTTTTTCTTAGCTCGGGCATTTTCAAAAGCCCAGATTATACTATGGAAAGATTGGTTGCCGTGGCCAAAAAATTAAGATTGGAAGAGAATTTTAATGGGTACATCCACTTAAAATCCATTCCCGGTGCCAGTGATGAACTTATGCGGGAAGCCGGTCTGTATGCAGATAGACTCTCCGTAAATATTGAGGTCCCTACCATTTCAGGGTTAAAACTATTGGCTCCCGACAAGAAGCACGAAGACTTCACAAAACCTATGCTAAAGGTCAAAAATGAGATTATTCAATATAAATCTGAGAAGAAAATAATTAAAAGCACGCCCAAATATGCTCCTGCAGGACAAAGCACCCAAATGATTGTTGGTGCAACCGGGGAATCGGATAAGGATATCATGTACTCTGCTACCCATTATTATAAAAACTACAATATGAAGCGGGTCTACTATTCCGGTTATGTTCCCGTTGCCGAGGATAGCAGGCTTCCGGCTATTGGAACCCAAGTGCCCATGCTCCGTGAAAACCGCTTATACCAAACCGATTGGCTTTTGCGCTTTTACGGATTTGGTGTTCAGGAAATCCTAAATAACGACCACCCTAATCTAGATATGGATGTAGACCCCAAATTAGGCTGGGCCCTACGTAATATGCAATATTTTCCTGTTGACATCAATAAGGCTGATAAGAGTGTATTGGCCCGTGTGCCTGGCTTAGGAATGAAATCGGTACATAAAATTATTCATGCACGTCGTTTCAGAAAGCTAAACTGGGACCATTTAAAGAAAATAGGTGTTGCCTTGAACAGGGCGAAATACTTTATTGTTTGTGACTCTAATAGATGGGAACACAAGGATATGGAAGGAGCTAAAATAAAAGGACTTATACTTCAAAACTCCGTTGGAAAATTTAGAAAGGAATATAGTAATCAATTGCAGTTATTCAGTTGATTTTTGGTTGACAGAAACAGTTTACGAACAGAACAAAATATAGAACTATGAATGCTACAAAAACTTTAATTTACGATGGAAGTTTTAACGGATTTTTGACAGCTATTTTTGTAGCTTTTGATGAAAAAGTTCAAATAGCGGATATTCAAAAGAACACAGCTTCACAAAGCGGACTCTTTTCTGAAACTGAGACTATTTTTACCCAAATGGACAAAGCAAAACGGGTCTGGAACGGTATTGACAAAAAGAGCCATACCGCTATTAAAGATGTCTATTTTGCTTTCTTAAGCGAAATCAAGGGAATTGAGCTGTTATTGTACCGTTATATTCGAAAGTTATTTGCTTCCGATAGTTCTGTAGCGTCTGATTATTCGGATGGGGTTGTTCTAAAAATTAGTCAAACTGCAAGGTCCGTTGGTCGCGAAAAGCACCGCATGGAAGCTTTCGTTCGGTTTCAGTTGACAAAGGACGATATCTATTTCTCCAACATAGAGCCGGATTTTGATGTATTGCCATTAATCTCAAAACACTTCCGGTCCCGTTACGCTGATCAACAATGGTTAATTTATGATGTAAAGCGTAAGTATGGTATTTTTTATGATTTGAACAAAGTAGAAGTTGTGTCTTTGGATTTAGAGGACATCTACACAAATAGCCTAAAAAAGAGTGCTCATTTTACTGATAGTGAGTATGATTACCAAGACCTTTGGAATAATTACTTCAAGAGTACAAATATTAAATCACGCATCAATTTAAAGTTGCACAAACAACATGTTCCCAAACGTTACTGGAAATATTTAAGCGAGAAAAAAGCGGTCTAATTACACGTTCCAATTTCTCAAATGGGAGTAGCTAATGAAATTGGATTCTATCCGATAAAATTTTACTTCATTTACCCATTATCACCTGCAACTGCACGTTTTTCAAGGGTTTCCTTAACATAGACATAAGTAACGGGACTTTCTTTGTTAAAGGTCAAAAACGTACCTTTGCAACTTTGCTATAGAAAATGATAGATTACGAAGAAAATATTGAGGTTCAGGGCGCTCGGGTCCATAACCTTAAAAATATAGATGTTACCATACCTAGAGAGAAACTGGTAGTTATAACCGGTCTTTCAGGAAGTGGTAAGTCCTCACTTGCTTTTGACACGATTTATGCCGAAGGGCAACGGCGTTACATTGAAACGTTCTCGGCCTACGCCAGACAGTTTCTAGGTGGCCTGGAAAGACCCGATGTGGATAAAATTGATGGTCTATCTCCCGTTATCGCCATTGAACAGAAGACCACGTCAAAATCTCCCCGTTCCACAGTAGGTACAATTACCGAAATTTACGATTTCCTTCGCTTACTTTTTGCACGTGCCGGAGATGCTTACAGCTATAACACCGGAGAAAAAATGGTGAGTTATAGTGATGAGCAGATAAAGGAGCTTATCAAAAAAGATTACAACGGTAAAAAGATAAATGTCTTGGCTCCGGTCATTAAATCCAGAAAAGGGCATTATAGAGAGCTTTTTGAGCAGATTGCCAAGCAAGGTTTTGTAAAGGTTAGAGTTGATGGCGAAGTAAAGGATATTACCAAAGGGATGAAAGTGGATCGGTACAAGACCCACGACATTGAAATTGTCATAGACCGCCTTAAAGTAACTGATTCCGAAGAGATGGATAAACGCCTCTCCGAAACCCTAAACACCGCCATGTATAGCGGTGACAATGTTCTTATGGTACTGGAAGAAGGAGAATCTGTGGCACGGTATTTCAGCAGGGACCTCATGTGCCCCTCAACCGGTATATCCTATCCAGTTCCTGAACCGAACACTTTTTCTTTTAACTCCCCAAAAGGTATGTGCCCCAACTGCAACGGATTGGGTCACGTCTACGAAGTAAACGAGAAAAAGATTTTCCCCAATAAGAAGTTATCCATAAAGTCCGGGGGAATTGCTCCGTTAGGGGATTATAAAAAATCATGGGCCTTTAAGCAAATAGAGACCATTGCCCAACGGTACGGATTTGAACTTACGGATCCCATTTCCAAAATTTCGGATGAAGCTATTAATATATTGCTTCATGGAGGGCATGAAAGTTTTGAGGTAGATTCCAAGACGTTGGGAGTTAAACGAAACTATAAAATTGACTACGAAGGCATTGCCAATTTTATCAAAAACCAATATGAAGAGGCCGGTACAACAGCTCTAAAGCGTTGGGCCAAGGAATATATGGATAAAGTTTCTTGTCCTGTATGCGAAGGCTCCCGCTTGCGTAAGGAATCACTTTATTTTAAAGTTGATGAAAAGAATATAGCGCAATTGGCCCATTTGGATATTGCCGAACTAGCCCTTTTCTTTAAAGGGTTGGAGAAAAAACTGGAAGGCAATCAACTGAAGATTGCCGAGGAAATCATCAAAGAAATCAAGACCCGAATTCAGTTTCTTTTAGATGTAGGCCTAGATTATCTTTCCTTGAACCGAAGTTCAAAATCCCTTTCCGGAGGGGAAGCACAACGAATACGATTGGCTACTCAGATTGGCTCCCAATTGGTGGGCGTCCTCTATATTTTAGACGAACCTAGTATTGGTCTGCATCAACGGGACAATACCCGTTTGATTCAATCGCTGGAAGCACTAAGGGATATTGGCAACTCGGTAATTGTTGTGGAACATGACCGTGATATGATCGAATGTGCCGATCATGTTATAGATATTGGCCCAAGGGCCGGAAAACATGGAGGTGAAATTATATCTCAAGGTACCCCGGAAGGCCTTAAGAACGAAAATACACTTACAGCGGACTATATAACTGGAAAAAAACAGATTGCTGTTCCCGAAAAACGCAGAAAAGGAAACGGAAAGAAAATCACACTTTCCGGATGCACGGGGAACAATCTTAAGAATGTATCCATATCATTACCGCTAGGGCAAATGATAGGTGTTACCGGAGTCTCGGGCAGTGGAAAATCCACATTAATAAACGAAACGCTCTACCCTATTATGAACGCCCACTATTTTAACGGGGTAAAAAAACCTATGCCCTATAAAAAAATAACGGGCCTAGAACATATAGACAAGGTAATTGATATTAACCAGTCGCCAATAGGAAGGACTCCTAGATCAAACCCAGCCACCTATACAGGTGTATTCGGTGAAATCAGGTCCTTGTTTGCGAAAACACCCGAAGCTGCCATACGAGGTTATAAACCCGGTAGGTTTAGTTTCAACGTAAAAGGTGGTAGATGCGAAACATGCCAAGGTGGTGGTCTACGGGTAATTGAAATGAATTTTTTACCGGACGTTTATGTAGAATGCGAAACCTGTAACGGGAAGCGTTTCAATAGGGAAACCTTGGAAATACGATATAAGGGCAAATCCATAGCAGATGTTTTGGAAATGACCATTAACGAAGCCGTTGATTTTTTTGAGCTCATTCCAAAAATTCATAGAAAATTAAAAACCATTCAAGACGTGGGTCTTGGTTACATCTCTTTAGGCCAGCAATCCACAACCCTTTCAGGGGGTGAGGCGCAACGGATTAAGTTGGCCACGGAACTCTCGAAACGGGACACCGGTAACACATTTTATATTTTGGATGAGCCTACTACAGGTCTTCATTTTGAAGATATTCGTGTTTTAATGGAAGTTTTGACCAAATTAGTAGACAAAGGAAATACCATATTGGTAATTGAGCACAATATGGATGTCATTAAAATGGCCGATTACATCATCGATATTGGTTACGAAGGTGGTCGCGGCGGCGGAAAAGTCGTAGCAAAGGGAACTCCTGAAGAAGTGGCACAAGACAAAAAAAGTTACACGGCAAAATACTTAAGGCCCGAGTTAAACATCCCCGATTAGGGGAAGATTCAATTATAATTGAGCCTAGTTTACGTAGAATGAAATAAAAGCAATAAATTCATTCGCTGTAATAAAAAGAAGAAATAAAAATAACATACACTTAAATCTCTATCAAAACCGTTAGCTGTTTTGTGAAGTGGATTATTTTAGATAAATAATAGGAATTATACATGAGAAAAGAACAACACCATAAAGGTTGGAACGAAATAAAAACTAACGATTCTTGGGCCATATTTAAGATAATGGGCGAGTTTGTAATGGGGTTTGAAAAGATGGGGAACATAGGTCCCTGTGTTTCCATTTTTGGTTCCGCTCGTACCAAGGAAGGTGATAAATATTATGAATTGGCCGTTAGTATTGCTAAAAGTATAGCCGAAGCCGGATATGGTGTAATTACTGGAGGTGGTCCCGGTATTATGGAAGCAGGGAACAAAGGAGCCCATTTGGCAGGAGGTACTTCAGTAGGTTTGAACATAGACCTTCCTTTTGAACAGCATGACAACCCATTTATTGATTCTGACAAGAGTCTGGATTTTGACTATTTTTTTGTTAGAAAGGTCATGTTCGTAAAATACTCACAAGGCTTCGTGGTCATGCCCGGTGGTTTTGGAACCTTAGATGAGCTGTTTGAGGCCATAACGCTTATCCAAACCAACAAAATTGAAAAGTTCCCTATTATTCTTGTTGGAAGTGAATTTTGGACGGGTCTTATGGACTGGATTAAAAACACAATGTTGGAAGTAAAAAACATAAGTGCCCATGACCTGGACCTTATTAAAATTGCCGACACTGAAGATGAAGTTGTAGATATTATTGATGCATTCTACAAGGGCCGAAACTTGAGTCCTAATTTTTAATAGTATACTTGAAAATCAAATCCCTCATATTTTATTTTTGCCTTGGAACCGTTTTGTTTAATGGTTGTCAACAATTGGCTGCACAGCATGAAAATGTCCTGACCGCCAC
Source organism: Zobellia russellii (assembly GCF_044597075.1). Classification (NCBI taxonomy): domain Bacteria; kingdom Pseudomonadati; phylum Bacteroidota; class Flavobacteriia; order Flavobacteriales; family Flavobacteriaceae; genus Zobellia; species Zobellia russellii. Next base: position 985,919 of record NZ_CP139000.1, read on the forward strand.
TCTTGACGGAGAAAGCAAGGAAATACAAATTCAACAGGAATTTACGTATAAGAACAATTCCAATGTAACGTTGAGTACTTTGTATTTTAATGACTGGGCCCATGCTTATGCCAGTAAAAATACAGGTTTGGCAAAGCGCTTTTCGGAGGAATTCAAGAAAAGCCTTCACTTAGCCAAAAAAGAGGAAAGAGGGTATACGAGCATCATGAGTGCTGTGGACGATGAATACAGAGGTCTTCATTGGAAACGCACCACTGGTGAGGACATTTTAAAAATTGATTTAAACAGCCCACTACCTCCCGGTGAATCTGCAAAACTCTTTTTAACGTATACGATTAAACTTCCCGAAAACAAGTTTACGCCCTACGGGTATGACAAGAGAAAAAATAGCTACTACTTAAAAGATTGGTATTTAACACCAGCCTATTTTGATGGAGCTTGGCATTTGTACTCCAATAAAAATTTGGAGGACCTATATACCGGTGTAACAGAAACCACGGTAAATTTTGTCTACCCAAGAAACTTGAACTTGGCTTCTAATTTCACCGTATTGGGCAACAACTCCATTTCAAACGGACAAATGGCCCAATTGACTGCAGAACAGCAAAAAAACTGCGAAATTTTGCTTAGCCCGGAGAAGCGATTTATGACTCACGTTACTCCACAAATTACGGTAATTACCGATATTGAAGCGGTGAAGTACGAGGATGTTTTTAAGGGGCTGTCCATTAACAGGGTTACTGAGTTTATAGAGAATAATTTAGGACAATACCCTCATCGTCAGCTTTTGGTAAGCCAGCTTGATTATGAGAAAAATCCACTTTACGGTATCAATCAATTACCGTCGTTTATTCGCCCTTATGAAGAGCAGTTTCAATTTGAAATGAAGTTCTTAAAAACGGCGCTTATCAACATTTTAGAAGAGACTCTTTTCTTAGACCCAAGAAAAGAGCAATGGTTAAGTGATGCTATTGCCAACTATCTTATGATAGAATTTGTAGAGCAGTATTACCCGGACCAAAAATTATTGGGAAAATTATCCAAAATTTGGGGCATACGGAGCTTCAATCTGGCTAAAATGGATTTCAACGAGCAGTATCCATTCTTGTACATGCTTACCGCACGTACCAATTTAGACCAACCGTTAAGTACTAGTAATGATTCCCTTATCAAATTCAATCAAAAAATAGCCAATAAATATAAAGCTGGGCTTGGTCTCGCCTATTTGGCCAGTTATATAGGAAAAGATAAAGTAGATAAAAGTATAAAGACTTTTTACAAGCACTATAGGCTTAGTCAAGTAAAAACGTTGGATTTTGAATCCATCCTAAAAAGGGCCTCGGAAAAAGATATTGACTGGTTTTTTAAGGATTATGTAACCACGGACCGTAAAATAGATTTTAAGATTAAAAAAGTAGAGAAAACCGAAGACTCTTTGCGCGTAACCATAAAGAATAAAAAAGGCACAAATGTACCTATTTCTCTGTTCGGGCTTAAGAACGATTCTGTAGTGTCTAAATATTGGTTTTCGGATATTGGCGATATCAAGACCGTTACCATTCCTAAAAATGAGGAAAAGCGTCTTGTTCTAAACTACGACCAGAAAATTCCGGAGTTCAACCAGAGGGATAACTGGAAATCTTTAGGAGGTTTTTTCTCGGGGAATAAGAAGCTGAAGTTTACTTTCTTTAGGGATTCTGAAAACCCGTATTACAATCAGGTTTTTTATGTCCCAATTCTAAACTTCAATATTTATGATGGCTGGACTCCAGGGATGCGCCTGTATAACAAAACATTACTGGAGCGCCCTTTCGTATACGATTTTGCCCCCTCCTATTCTTTTAGGGAAAAGTCTTTTGTAGGTTCGGGAAGAGTTTCATACCGTAAATATCTTAGCAAAAGCGGGCTTTATCTAGCCAATTACAGTCTGGGAGGTTCTACGTATCATTTTCAAGAAAACTCCAGGTATTCTACCATAACCCCTTCCATCACTTTTGGATGGAGACCGGCAAACTTGATTTCCAATAAGCGGGAGTTTCTACGTTTTAGATATGTGAATGTTCTGCGGAATAAGGCCGAAGAACTGGGCGACTTTGAAACTCCGCCCGATTATAGTATTCTTAACGTAAGGTACACCAATAGAAACCCTGGGATTATTGACTATGTTTCTTGGTTTGCAGATGCCCAGCATGCAAGTGATTTTACAAAAGTAGCCTTTGAATTAGAGTACCGTAAACTGTTTGAAAACAACCGACAGTTCAACTTTCGTTTTTATGCCGGTAAATTTATACGTAATAAAACAACGGATTATGCAGACCCTAATTACTATAGTTTTGCGCTAGACCGTCCTACGGATTATTTATTCGATTATGGTTATTTGGGCCGATCGGAAGACTCAGGAATCTATAGCCAGCAAATAATTATTGCCGAGGGAGGTTTTAAATCCTTTCTCCCTGAAGAATATAGGTTTGCCAATGACTATCTAACTACCATAAACACCAGTGTTAATCTTTGGAAATGGATTGAGGTTTATGGAGATTTAGGTTATGTTAAAAACAAAGGTCTTAGTGGAAAGTTCGTTTATGATTCAGGGGTTCGTTTAAACCTTCTAACCGATTATTTTGAACTTTACTTCCCTTTATATTCCAATAATGGCTGGGAAGTATCCCAACCATTGTATGGCGAGAAAATTAGATTTATTGTTACCGTAAGTCCAAAAACTCTTATTGGCCTATTTACCCGAAAATGGTTTTAGTATTTGATTGTTGAATTCATAATATAATCTCAATTTATCAAACTTCAATTATCAATATACTATTGGTTTCCTTCCTTTTTTAAATATATTTTGATCAACTAAGTTGTGCAAGCATTGTAAAAATGCTAGCAGTTTGCTATTTTTGTAAAAACTCATACAGCTTAATGGATACATCGCCTAAAACCAGTAATGATATTACGTTTGATGATTTCAAGACCCAAATTATAAGCGATTACAAAATTGCTGTTCTTAGTAGAACATGTAGCTTATTGGGTAGGAAAGAAGTTTTGACCGGAAAAGCAAAATTCGGAATCTTTGGAGATGGCAAGGAACTACCACAGTTGGCCATGGCCCGATCTTTCAAGGACGGAGATTTTAGAAGCGGCTATTACCGTGACCAGACGTTTATGATGGCACTGGGCCTTCTTACTCCAAAAGACATTTTTCACGGACTTTACGCCACTACGGATATTGAAAAGGAACCTATGAGTGCCGGTAGGCAAATGGGTGGGCATTATGTAACGCATAGCCTTAATGAGGATGGAAGCTGGAAAAATCTAACCGAACAGAAAAATAGTAGTGCAGATATTTCCTGTACGGCAGGACAAATGCCCAGATTACTTGGTCTTGCACAGGCTTCTAAGATGTATAGGAACCTGAACAATGTAGACGCCACTAACTTTTCCAACAACGGCAATGAAGTAGCGTGGGGCACCATTGGAAACGCAAGTACCAGTGAAGGAATGTTTCTAGAGACCATTAATGCAGCAGGAGTACTTCAAGTACCTATGGTAATCAGCATTTGGGACGATGATTATGGTATTTCCGTACCTGCGGAATACCACACTACAAAAGAGGATATTTCCGAAATCCTAAGTGGTTTTAAGCGAACCGAAGAACAGGAAGGCTATGAGCTGTTAAAAGTTAAAGGGTGGGATTACACTGCCCTGATGCATGCCTATGAAAATGCTTCGGACATAGCACGAGAGGAACATGTACCCGTTATTATTCATGTAACCGAGCTTACCCAACCGCAGGGACATTCTTCTTCCGGTTCTCACGAACGTTACAAAGACAAAGCCCGACTGGAATGGGAAAAAGAGAATGATTGCAACAAGCGTTTCCGCGAATGGATTTTAGAAACAGGCATTACAACGGATGATGAGCTTAAGGCTATTGAAAAAGCCATTGTACGAGAAGTTAGATCTGCTAAAAGAGAAGCCTGGTCAGAATACTTGGAAAGTCACAAGACTCTTAAAAAACAATTGGTAGCTATACTCGACAGGGCATCGGCAAAAAGTCAGAATAAAAATTTTATAGCCAAAGTAAAGAATGACCTCATAGCGATAGAAGAGCCCATTAAAAAAGATTTAGCCGTTAGTTCAAGAAAAGCGCTCAGATATCTCATAGGCGAGTCTTTTCCAGAGAAACAAGAACTTGTAGAATGGACGAATACCTTTCTTGCCGAAACACAACCCTTATATAGCGCCGACCTTTATAATGATGGGCCTACAGGGGCGTTAAGCGTAGCCGAAGTAAAGCCTAAATATGCGGACAACACCGAAAATGTTGACGGCCGTATTATTCTCCGGGACAATTTTGATAAAATATTTGAGAAATACCCAAACGCCATAGTTTTTGGTGAGGACAGCGGAGCCATTGGAGACGTAAACCAAGGTCTTGAGGGTTTACAGGAAAAATATGGTAAGTTTCGCGTTGCGGATACCGGTATACGGGAAACAACTATTATAGGACAAGGTACAGGCATGGCTCTAAGAGGACTTCGCCCTATAGCTGAGATTCAATATTTGGATTACATATTCTATGCACTGGCAACCTTAACGGATGATGTGGCCTGCTTACGCTACAGAACCTTTGGAAAGCAAAAGGCACCTTTAATTGTACGTACAAGAGGGCATCGCTTAGAAGGTATTTGGCATTCAGGCTCTCCTATGGGAACATTGATACATTCACTTCGCGGTATGTACATCTTGTCTCCTAGAAACATGACCCAAGCGGCCGGTTTCTATAATACACTGTTAAAGACCGATGAGCCTGCTCTAGTAATTGAAAGTCTTAACGGCTATAGGCTTAAAGAACCAAAACCGATTAATTTAGGGGAATTCTATACGCCAATAGGAAAAGTTGAAACCATAAAACATGGAACCGATATTACCATTGTTTCCTATGGCTCTACGCTAAGACTTGTGCTAAAAGCTGCAGAAGAACTAAAAGAAGTTGGGATTGATGCAGAGGTTATAGACGCACAAACATTATTACCTTTTGATGTGTATCACGATACTCTAGAGAGCATAAAGAAGACCAATAGGGTTCTAGTGGTAGACGAGGATGTACCAGGAGGATGTTCCGCTTACATACTCAATGAAATTATAGAAAAACAAGGGGCATATGCTTATTTGGATTCTGCACCACAAACGCTTAGCGCGCAGGCTCACAGACCCGCTTATGGTACGGACGGCGACTATTTTTCAAAACCTAATATAGAGGATGTTTTTGAAAAAGTATACGCCATAATGAATGAACTAGACCCTGAAAGCTTCCCTAAATTACGCTAACCTATTCGTAATCAACAGAATTCAAATGTGACGTGTTTTGACAAAAATATTTGTTGCAAATGTATTTGGGCTAATTCATAAAAAAGAATACTTTTATCTTTAATGTAAACTCAAAATAACATGTCAAATTCACTTTTGAAAGATATTGGCTTAGCTCTATTACGAATTGCAGCGTCTGCTATGATGGCTGTTCACGGATATGGAAAATTGCAAATGTTGATCAACGGTGTAGAATTTGGCGATCCAATAGGAATGGGCTCCACTCCTTCTTTATTTTTAGCTGTACTAGCAGAATTGGTTTGTCCTATATTAATCATTTTTGGTTTTAAGACCAGATGGGCTGCAATTCCAACGGCAATTACTATGGCTGTTGCTGCATTTGTCGTACATGGTGCGGACCCTTTCCAAAAGAAAGAGCTGGCCCTTATTTATTTTGTGATATTTGTGGCTATTATCTTATTAGGCCCTGGGAAATACAGTGTAGACAAAAGATAGTTTAAATAATCTTTACCAGAAGTTCTTTCAGCAAATCTTCCTGAGAGTTAACATTGGCCCCTACCCCTTTGGCCTTTAAATCCATTTCTCTTAAAGCTGAAACGATACCGCTCACCTTTTTCATAGGATAGTTACGTGCGGCTGTCTGAAATTCGCCCACAAAATAAGGATTAATACGCAAAGCACTTGCTACACTTTTGGGCGAATGATCCTTTAACCCGTGATACTGTAAAAGCTGAGAGAAAAAAGTATGCAACAAAGTAACGGTCAACACAAAAGGGTTGTCTTTTGGATTTTGAGCAAAGTAATTTATAATACGTGTTGCTTTAAGCACATTTCTTTCGCCAATGGCTTTTTTCAGCTCAAAATTGTTATAGTCTTTGCTAATACCAATATGAGCTTCAATTTCGGCAGGCGTAATCTCACTCTGCTTTGGTAATACCAACTGTAACTTTTCTATTTCGTTGTTTATTCTACTTAAATCCGTTCCTAGATATTCAGTAAGTAATATGGCCGCCTTGTGAGAAATACTATATCCCCTGCCCTGCAAGTTTTTCCTTATCCAATCGGAAACTTGGTTTTCGTACAGCTTCTTGCTTTCAAAAAGAACACCTGCCTTTTGTACGGATTTATATAATTTTTTCCGCTTGTCCAGTTTCTTATATTTATAACAAACCACCAATACCGTTGTCATTTGGGGGTTGTCTACATAAGCCGTTAAATTCTCTATGGTGCGCACAAGATGCTGTGCTTCCTTAACGATAACGACTTGACGCTCGGCCATCATAGGATACCGCTTGGCATTTGAAACAATATCATCTATAGTAACGTCCTTACCGTACAGGACCATTTGGTTAAAACCTTTTTCCTCCTCAGCTAGAACATTTTTCTCAATGTACGAGGCAATGGCATCAATATAATAGGGTTCTTCCCCAAATAAAAAATAAATGGGTTTGATTGTACCGTTCTTAATATCGCTAACTATTTGTTTTGCTTCATCCATCCAAAAAAAATCATCAAATTTGCTATATGGAACCCCTTAATTTTCCGGAGTATAAATTCCGATTCAAAAGTAGCGAAAATAACGTGCTTATTTTTGACAGTATACGCAAAAAATTTGTTGTGCTACAACCAGAAGAATGGGTAAGGCAACACGTTGTTAATCATTTGCTCTTTGAGAAAAAGTATCCTATCAGCCTTATAAACGTTGAAAAACAACTCATTATTAATAATATTAAGAAGAGGTACGACATTGTTGTTTTTAACTCTGACGGAAGTATTCATATTTTAGTGGAATGCAAAGCGCCTAAAATTACCATAGACCAAACTACCTTTGATCAAATAGCACGCTATAACCTGCAACTTAAAGCAGATTACCTAATGGTAACCAACGGGCTCAACCATTTTTACTGCAAAATGGATTTTACTTCAGAAAAATATTCGTTTCTCAGGGATATTCCTGATTTTAGCCGTTAATTTGCCATCGTTTTGCGCATTGCCATAGTCATATTAAACTGGAACGGAGAGGTACTTCTTGAAAGATACCTTCCCTCTGTTGTACAGTATTCCCAGGGTGCTGACGTTTATGTTGTAGATAACGCTTCTACTGATGATTCCGTGGCGTTTATAAAAGCAAACTATCCTACTATACAAATTGTTCAGAACAAAGAAAATGGTGGGTTTACCAAAGGGTATAACATTGGACTAAAAAATATAGATGCTGATGTTTATTGTCTTCTAAACTCTGATGTAGAGGTAACCGAAAATTGGTTGCCCCCAATATTGCAAGTTTTTTCGAAAAACAAGGAAGCTGCAATCATACAACCCAAAATTTTGGATATGATGCGTCCAGAATATTTTGAGTACGCCGGAGCGGCAGGGGGCTTTATAGATAAATTGGGATACCCTTTTTGCAGGGGGCGCATATTTCAAGAATTGGAAAAAGACAACGGGCAGTATGATGATGTTCTAGAAATATTTTGGGCCACAGGGGCATGTATGTTCATTAGAAAAGAGGTCTTTTGGTCCGTTAACGGGTTTGATGAACATTATTTTGCCCACCAAGAAGAAATAGACCTATGTTGGAGAGCCAAAAACAAAGGTCACAAGGTATTTTATGTTGGTGCTTCTAAAGTATATCATTTGGGCGGATCTACTTTAAGCAATATGAACCCCAAAAAAACCTATCTGAACTTTAGAAACTCCCTTTTTTCCATAACAAAGAATTTACCTCGGAAAAAAGCCCTGACTATTATAGGATTTCGTCTCTTACTGGACGGAATTGCAGCATTACGTTTCATTTTTCAGTTTAAGTTTAACCACTGCTTTGCAATTCTAAGAGCTCATTTAAGTTTCTATAGGAATTTTGGAAAGATGTATAAAGTGAGGGAAAAAGCTAATTTTATCCCAAAGTATTACCTTACGAAGTCCATAGTATGGCAGCATTTCGTACATCATGTAAAGAATTTTAACGATTTAGTAAAACATTAACTAATTTTACAAATACTAAATTTGGCGATTATCTAATTTTGTCGCTTATTGACACTAATTAAAATCAAATAACAATCATTAAATACTTAGTAACTCTCATTATGAAAAAATTAATTTTAGGCTGTTTAGGAGTGACCTTGTTGTTGTCTTCATGCGTATCACAAAAGAAGTATTCGGATTTAGAATCAAAACATAAAGAAGCACAAGATCTTTTGAATTCCGCAACGGTTAAATTGAACGATTGTTTAGAGGAAAAGGCAACTGCCAGTTCTCGTCTAAAAACATTACAAGACCAAAATTCATTCTTAAAAGCTAACAACCAAGAGTTGATCAATAACATGGGCAACTTAACTACTTTGACCTCAAAAGGTGCTGAAAACCTTGAGAAGTCTTTGGAAAGCTTAAAAGAAAAAGATCTTACTATTCGTAAATTACAAGATGCAATCACTAGAAGAGACTCTGTAAACCTTTCATTGGTTCAGAGCTTAAAAGGTGTGTTGGGTAACTTAGATGACGAAGACATTGAAATCAGCGTTGAAAAAGGTGTTGTCTTTGTTTCTATCTCAGATAAGTTATTATTCAGCAGCGGTAGCTACAATGTTACTAGCAGAGCTAAGGAAATCCTTGGTAAAGTTGCACAGGTTGTGAACAACAAGCCAGATTTTGAATTTATGGTAGAAGGTCATACTGATGATGTACCTTACGGAAGACACGGTGTTCTTTTAGACAACTGGGATTTAAGTGTTAAGCGTGCTACAGCAGTTGTAAGAATTCTTCAAAATGATTACAATGTTGATCCTAAGCGTATGACAGCGGCCGGTAGATCAGAATATGTTCCTGTTTCTACTACTGAAAAATCAAAGAACAGAAGAACTCGTATTGTTGTTCTTCCTAAAATTGATCAGTTCTACAGCATGATCGAAGAAGGCATGAACGATCCTGCCATCAATAACTAAGCAGTTAATATTAGAGATACAAAAACCGCAACTTTAGAAGTTGCGGTTTTTTTTATATCCTTTTTGTAGTTTCGATTAAATATTTAGAAAATATCCAAACTTCCCTTTCCCTCCCTTAAAACAGTAGGTTCCCCGTCTGACAAGTCTATTACCGTAGATGCCACGTTATCTCCATAACCACCGTCAATAACTACATCAACTAAATTATCCCATTTCTCATAAATAAGTTCTGGATCCGTAGTATATTCCAACAAATCGTCATCATCCCTAATAGATGTAGATACAATGGGGTTACCTAGACCTTCTACGAGCGCTTTTGCTATTGAATTATCTGGAACCCTTATACCTACCGTTTTTTTCTTTTTAAAGTCTTTAGGCAGATTAGTATTTCCAGGCAGAATAAATGTGTAAGGGCCCGGAAGCGCTCTTTTCAAAATTTTAAAGGTGGCCGTATCTATTTGCCTGACATAATCCGATAGATTGCTTAAATCAGCACAGATAAAGGACCAATTGGCCTTGGCAAGTTTAATACCTTTAATACGTGCAATTTTCTCCAAGGCCCTAGAATTGGTAATATCACACCCAAGACCATATACCGTATCCGTAGGGTAAATGACCAACCCTCCTTTACGCAAAACATCAACAACCCTCTGTATTTCCTTTGGATTGGGATTTTCCTCATATATTCTTATAAATTCCGCCATAGTCTATCACCTTTCGTTCACTCCGAAATTAATACATTTTTTTTTATCCTATTAGCTATCCTGCTTTACATGAGCGCTCTATTAAAAAGCAGCCAAAATACAGAAAACCGTTGGTCGAATTATTTCAATAAAATCTTTATAACATCGTTCAGGGATTTGACAGATTTACATAAAAAACATAAGTGTATGAAATTTTCCTCCCTAATTGCCCTATCTGCATGTTTTCTGCTATTTTTTGTTTCCTGTTCCAAAGATTCCGATGAGACCGAAGAAACACAATCAAAAAGCGACAAGAATGAACTTCTAGAATTTAGCATAAGTATTCAAGACACAAAAAATCAACTGATAATCAATTCTAACGAAATTCGTCACGCATTCCCTTCTACTGTTGACCTTACGAGTTTAACTCCTGAAATCACCATTTCTGAAAAAGCCACAATTTCTCCAAAATCAGGTGTTGCTCAAGATTTTTCCAAGGAAGTAGTCTATACGGTTACCGCCGAAGACGGGTCTACTAACAGCTATAAGGTTAATCTTAAGAATGAAGACGAAGCAGCAGAAAATACACATGTAGCTTTTAGTTTCACGAATCTGCCTGAAGGTAGAAGTAATTTTAATCATGTTAAACAACCGGAAGCCGAGGCTGACTCTATTCAATTTCGTATTCCGTACCTAAGCAATATTCCTGCGCTGAAGCTTCATCTTAATCTGCCTGAAGGAGCCACTAGTGTTCCTAAGTCTGATGAAACCTTAGATTTTACCAAACCAGTTACTTATACCGTTACTTTTAACTCAGGAGACACTAAAAAATATATTGTTAGCGTAGACAATCGTCTTGATCAGGTTGAATTGCCTCCTTTTAGTATAAATATGTTTGCCGATAAAGCACCTGGCGAAACCATTACTTTTAACGCCTATCCTACTAATCCAGTTTTGGACAGTGTTAAGGTCAATTTGATAAACAGCCATACCCGCGAAAGCATACCGTTAAGTGTTGAAAAAATTGAAAATGTATCCTACAAAAGTGATGCCGTCACAGCAAGGTTGCCGGAATCATATTTAAATGGAAGGTATGAGATTGAAATTTTTATAGAACATGATAATAGCACAGAAACTAATGATAGTGATCTTCGTTTTACCAAAGGAACACCTAATTTTAGCTATGCTAGTGTTAACGGCGAATTGGACAGGGTTATAAGCCGACCTGGCGCTCATATTTCTGCGAATTTATACTTAGATCATTCTCGCTTAGAAGATTACACTTTTAGCCTCAAAAAAGATGGTATAGCATATGAATTTACGAACGCAACCTATAGCTCTGGGTCCGGTAATGAGAGTTTTGTTCTTACCCTTCCTGACCTGGATATTGCAGACGCGCCCAATGGCACCGATTACAAATTTGGTATTCATCTAGATGGAGAAACGTATGAGTACGATCTTATTGACTACTGGGGAGAAGCCATACCAGTGGTTTCCGGAGGAAGTCCAAAAAATACATCTATTAATAAAACCATTTACACAAAAGGTGATATGCTAACCGTTACCGGTGAAAACCTATATTTTGAGAATAAGGGGGAATATATATTTAGAGAACTATCTGAAATTGTTTTAATATCTACGGAAGCTAGCGGAAAAGACCTTTTGTATCGCTTAGGAACAGAATCAACTAGCGAAAATAGCCTGAGCGTTCGGATTCCAGACGAAGTTCAAAGTGGTAGTTATGAACTTAGATTAAGAAATAATCTAATTGGGTACAATAACCATAACGATGCTGAGACCGGTATAGAAATTGAAGTATTACAACCTGCATCAACACATCCTACACTAGTTATTACCGAAGCTATAATAGGGATTAAATCCGATAAAGCATTCTACAAACAAGCAAATATAACGTTCAACCAAAATATTGAAGGGCTACAGGTTAATGAAATTCTTTTTGTAGAAAACTCATTGAGCGTCAAAAACTTCCTTACCCACCCCAACTCAATAGTTACTGGTCAAATAGAAGATCAATACCTAAGTCAAATGGACGATAAAAGTGATGGCAAGGTCTTGGTTACGGATAATGGAGTAACCTATGAAATCCCCTTCTCAATTGTTTTTCAACATTAACATACCTCATTCACATATACATCTATAACAAATAGAAAAGCCCTAAGAATTGACTTTTAGGGCTTTCCTATTTATTCTAAATTACCTCAGGGGATTTAATCTCAATTATCGAAAAATGATTAAGAATTAACCTACCACCTCCAACTTAGCAAAGCGAAGCAACAATTTTTTTATATCTCCTTTTACAAACTGTATTTCAGCTTTTCGGTCATTACCCATTCCTTCAATCTTTAACACTTTACCTTGACCAAAACGCGTATGGTTAACAATACTGCCTTCGGCTAAATTAGGATCTACCGAATTTGTATTGCCTACAGGCGTAGCTAGTTCCGGTTTTAACTTTCTTAACTTCTTAAGCTGACTTTCATTAGGCCCTTTCCGGCTAGGAGGTGTACCCCCCACAGGTTTAACCTGCCGTAACTTACTTTTGTCAACTTCACCAAAAATATCACTGTCCACCAGAGGTTTATACCTATAACCCGTATCTATTGGAGTAAGGTTTTCTACATATTTCTCATCAATCTCCTCAAGAAAACGGCTTGGTTCCGCATCTATTAATTTCCCCCATCTATATCGGTTCTGTGTATAGGTTAGGTAGGCTTGCTTTTCGGCACGCGTAAGTGCTACATAAAACAACCTTCGCTCCTCCTCTAGCTCACTACGGGTATTCATACTCATACCGGAAGGAAAAAGGTCCTCTTCCATCCCAACTATATATACATACGGGAACTCAAGCCCCTTAGCTAGGTGAATTGTCATTAGGGCCACACGGTCATCATCACCTTTATCATTGTCCAAATCTGTAGCCAAGGCTACATCCTCTAGAAACTCACTTATACTTCCCGTGGCATCGGCAATTTCTTTTTGCCCTTCAACAAAATCCTTTATACCGTTCAAAAGCTCTTCTATATTCTCCATCTTACCAATACCTTCCGGCGTCCCGTCCTTTTTAAACTCCAAAAGGAGACCGGACTTTTTGGCAACATGTTCGGCCAGAACGAAAGCATCGGTGGTTTCGTTCATGATTTGAAAACTTTGAATCATGGTCGTAAAATCCTGAAGCTTTCTTTGCGTACCCGCATTGATCTTTAAATTGATTTTGTCCAAATTCTGGATTACCTCAAAAATAGACCGGTTGTAATGATTGGCGGCAACGGTCAATTTGTCCAAAGTGGTTTGCCCAATACCTCTTGCCGGAAAATTAATGATTCGCTTAAGAGCTTCCTCATCTTTAGGGTTTATGACTAAACGCAGGTAACTTAATACATCCTTAATCTCTTTTCTTTGATAGAATGACAGTCCGCCATAGATACGGTACGGAATATCCCGTTTTCTCAAAGCATCTTCAATAGCCCTGGATTGGGAGTTGGTACGGTAAAGTACCGCAAATTCACCATTACCCAATTGTTCGTTCATCTTATGGTCCCAAATGGAACCTGCCACGAACCTGCCTTCTTCGGCATCCGTAGTACTCCTATGTATTTTTATGCTACCCCCATCATCATTGGAAGTCCAAACTACTTTTTCTAACTGCTCTTTATTGTTAGCAATAATGGAGTTGGCAGCGTTTACAATATTCCGGGTAGAGCGGTAATTTTGCTCAAGACGGTACATACCCACATTATCATAATCTTTCTGAAAATTCAGGATATTGCTAATGTTCGCTCCACGGAAAGAATAAATACTCTGCGCATCATCCCCTACCACACAGATATTATGATAGCGATCTGCAAGAGCCTTTACAATTAAATATTGCGAATGGTTGGTATCTTGGTACTCATCTACCAAAATATACCGGAAACGGTCTTGGTACTTGGCCAAAACCTCTGGAAAACGGTTTAAAAGTTCATTGGTACGGAGTAAAAGGTCATCAAAATCCATTGCACCGGCCTTAAAGCACCGGTCTACATAATTTTGGTATATCTCCCCCATTCTTGGGCGTTTGGCCATAGCATCGGCCTCTACTAAATCTGGGTCGTTTAGATACGCCTTAACCGTAATCAAGCTATTTTTAAAGGAAGATATGCGGTTCTGTACTTGTTTGTATTTATAGATATCCTTGTCTAGTCCCATTTCCTTAATAATGGAAGCCAACAAACGCTGTGAATCCTGAGTATCATAAATCGTGAAATTACTTGGAAAGCCAAGTTTGTCCCCATCATACCGTAGCAATTTGGCAAAAACGGAATGAAACGTTCCCATCCAAAGGTTCTTGGTCTCCGATCTACCTGCAATTTTAGCAATACGCTCCTTCATTTCACGTGCCGCCTTATTGGTAAAGGTAAGCGCCAAAATATTAAAGGGGTCTACCCCTTGCTGCATTAAATAAGCAATCCTAAAGGTAAGCACCCTTGTTTTACCGGACCCAGCTCCTGCAATAACCATTAACGGCCCATCTTTATGTAGAACCGGTGCTCTTTGGGCATCGTTCAATTCATCTATAAAATTCTTCAATGTACTAGAGTGTTTTTTAGAGTCGTGAATTTAACCATAAATAGGCTTATCCTAAAATGATGTTGATTTCTTTTATAAACAAGAAGTTCTGTTATCTTCTAAAATTGATAAAGACCACATAAGGCATACCCATGTGGTCTTAAAATCATTGCTGCCCCTAAAGGATTGGCAACATTATTTCTTAATGTCCTAAAACTATACGTTGAACCTAAAGTGCATGACATCGCCATCTTTAACGATGTACTCCTTACCTTCAACACGCATTTTACCGGCTTCTTTTACTTTTGCTTCACTACCATACTGTACGTAGTCATTATACGCAATAACTTCCGCACGAATAAATCCTTTTTCAAAATCGGTATGAATAACACCAGCGGCCTGAGGAGCGGTTGCGCCAACAGGAATGGTCCATGCACGGACTTCCTTAACGCCAGCGGTAAAATAAGTTTCCAAATTCAGTAACTTATAAGCTCCACGTATTAACTTGGCAGAACCTGGCTCGTCCAACCCAAGGTCTTCTAAAAACATTTGGCGTTCTTCATAGGTTTCCAATTCGGTAATATCCGCCTCTGTTCCTACGGCCAACACAATTACCTCTGCATTTTCTTGGGCAACGGCAGCTTTTACTTTTTCCACATAATCGTTTCCTGTAGCGGCAGCACCTTCGTCTACGTTGCAAACGTACATTACGGGCTTGTCCGTTATGAATTGTAATGGTTTTACAAATTCATCTCTTTCATCATCAGAAATATCTATAGCCCGTACAGAAGTTCCGGCTTCTAAGCCTTCTTTTAACTTTAAAAGAACAGCTTCTTCCTTTTGTGCTTCTTTATTTCCGGTTTTTGCAGCGCGTTTTACCTTATCTAATTTCTTCTCAACAGTTTCAAGGTCTTTTAACTGCAGCTCCATATCTATGGTTTCTTTATCCCTAATAGGGTCTACGGAACCATCTACATGAACAATATTATCATCGTTAAAACAACGTAATACATGAAGAATAGCATCGGTTTCACGAATGTTTCCCAGAAACTGGTTTCCCAACCCTTCGCCTTTACTCGCTCCTTTTACCAAACCGGCAATATCCACAATTTCTACAGTTGCCGGTAGAACGCGCTCTGGATCTACTAAGGACTCTAATTTCTGTAATCTAGAGTCGGGTACATTTACAACACCTATATTAGGCTCTATAGTACAAAAGGGGAAATTGGCACTTTGTGCCTTGGCGTTGGAGAGACAATTAAAAAGGGTTGATTTTCCTACGTTTGGCAACCCTACTATACCTGCTTTCATGTATTTTAACGTTAAATTTTAGACGCTATGGATTTGTTCGGTCTTTTATTTTTTCTTTTTCAGGATGCAAAGATAACGTATAAAGCCATATATAGACCCCAAAAGTTAAGAAACAAAAAACCCGGACATAGTCCGGGTTTTCATTTACGATCCTAAGACCAATACGTTTTTACATATTAACCATCTGGGTGCATGAATTTTTGCTTGGCCAAAAGGGTCTCTTCAGACTCTACATGGTCCTCATCCGGCACACAACAGTCTACAGGACATACTGCGGCACATTGGGGTTCTTCATGAAAGCCCATACATTCCGTACATTTATCAGGTGCAATGTAATATATCTCATCACTGATCGGTTCTTGAACTTCATCAGCGTTTACCGCTTTCCCATCAGGAAGCACTACATCGCCCTCTAGAGAAGTCCCGTCATTATAGCGCCATTCATCGGCTCCTTCATAAATTGCAGTATTCGGACATTCCGGCTCGCAAGCTCCACAATTAATACATTCATCCGTTATAACTATTGCCATATTATTCAATTTAAGCTGAACAGGTCTAAAAGCTGTTCGTTATATTTTCATTTCGTATTCAAAAAGAAAAATCAATTCAGTATTCTTACTTTTGCACAAAGGTACTTCGGAATACAATTTTGAACAAATATATGAACGACCATCATAAAACTTTTATTGCATTTGTTAAACTGGGCCACTTTCTTAGAGAGTTTGTTACATTGGAAACACCAAATGACGAATGGTCTCAAAAATTAGAGGAGGCCATTGCGCTGTCCAAACATAAAAATGGTTGGTTTACCCGCGAGAACGTAATCCATGCGTTGGAAAGCTGGGGGCAACTCTTAACGGAAGAAAAACTTTCCGATTGGCTTAAGCCTTACGACCTGGACAAAAACAAGCCTAAAAAAGTAGCGCTTATTATGGCAGGTAATATTCCACTGGTTGGTTTTCATGATTTTATGTCCGTTCTAATTACGGGCAATAAAGTGCTTGCCAAATTATCTTCAAATGACAATGCACTTATTTTATTTATAAAAGATTATCTTATTTCAATTGAACCTTTACTTAAAGATACGATTGAAATTTCAGATGGTAAAATGGAAGGCTTTGATGCCGTTATAGCCACAGGTAGCAACAACACTTCTCGCTATTTTGAGCACTACTTTAGCAAAGTGCCCAATATTATTAGAAAAAACAGAAACTCCATAGCCGTTCTGACAGGAAGGGAATCTAAAGAGCAAATCAACGCCCTAGGTGAAGATATTTTTAGGTATTACGGGTTGGGATGCCGCAGTGTTAGCAAAGTTTTTGTGCCCGAAAACTATGATTTCGCTACGCTTTTTGAGGCTGTCTATTCCTATCATCCGATAATTGAGCACGTAAAATATGCCAACAATTATGATTACAATAAAGCAGTTTACCTGATGTCCGAATTTAAAATACTGGACAATGGTTTCCTCATTTTAAAAGAGGATAAGAGTTATAGCTCCCCTATTGCCTCCTTATTTTATGAGCGTTATGACAGTCTAGACAATTTAAAAGAACGGCTATCACAAGATACGAACGAGTTACAATGTATTGTAGGCGAAGGCATTATTGACTCTGAAATTGCTTTTGGAAACACTCAACAACCTTCTTTGACAGACTATGCGGACAATGTAGATACTGTTGATTTCTTGTTGAGAACGTAATAGAAATTTTTGTTAATAGGGAGTTGCGTTTCCCTTAAATTCAAGACCTTTATCTCTTAATTTTTTACAAACCTTATGAAAAAACATAATTTTAGTGCCGGCCCCTGTATATTACCTCAAGAAGTATTGTTGAAATCTTCTGAAGCATTAATGGATTTTAATGGTTCCGGTCTTTCCCTTATTGAGATATCTCATAGAAGCAAAGACTTTGTAGAAGTAATGGAAAAGGCGCGCAGCTTGGCCCTTGAACTTTTAGGTCTAGAAGGAAAAGGTTATTCCGCTCTTTTTCTTCAAGGAGGTGCCAGTATGGAGTTTCTTATGGTTGCCTATAACTTTCTAGAGAACAAAGCGGGATACCTGAACACAGGCACTTGGAGTGAAAAAGCCATTAAGGAAGCCAAAATATTTGGCGATGTTATTGAAGTTGGCTCTTCAAAGGATAAAAACTTTAATTACATTCCCAAAGGATATACGGTTCCTAACGACTTAGATTACCTTCACCTTACCTCCAACAATACCATTTTTGGAACCCAGGTAAAGGAATTCCCAAGAACCAATGTACCGTTGATATGTGATATGAGTTCCGATATTTTCTCTCGTCAACTTGATTTTTCTCAGTTTGATTTGATTTATGCCGGAGCACAAAAAAATATGGGTCCTGCCGGAACAACCCTTGTGGTCGTAAAAGATGATGTACTTGGAAAGGTATCCAGAAAGATTCCTAGCATGCTAGATTACCAAGTGCATATTTCAAAGGATAGTATGTTCAATACCCCACCTGTATTTGCCGTTTACACCTCTATGCTAACATTGGAGTGGCTTAAAAATTTAGGAGGGATATCCGCTATTGAAGAAGTTAACGAAAAGAAAGCTCGGTTACTGTATTCTGAGATTGATTTAAACCCTGTTTTCAACGGGTTTGCCAACAAGGAGGATCGTTCTAACATGAATGCTACTTTCAATTTAGCCGATGATCGATTAAAAGATACTTTTGACGCACTTTGGAAAGAAGCGGGTATTAACGGCCTTAACGGTCACCGTTCAGTTGGTGGGTACAGAGCATCTATGTACAATGCCCTTTCATTGGAAAGCGTAGGCGTGCTTGTAGATGTAATGAGCGAAATGGAAAGAAAAGGGTAACCTGCCCCAATTCATTAAACATAAGAATTCGTCCGTTGGCCAACCGCTAACGGACGCTATTTTAATATACTATAGTACTAAATAAATTTTCCGAATAGAATGAAAATACTTGCAAATGACGGATTGGCCCAATCAGGAATAAAAGCGCTTGAAAACTCTGGTTTTGAAGTGATAACTACACGGGTTGCCCAACAACAGTTACAAAATTTCATAAACGAAAACGGAATAACCGGATTATTAGTAAGAAGTGCCACCCAGGTGAGGAAGGAGCTTATAGATAATTGCCCCAGCCTTAAACTCATTGGAAGAGGCGGTGTTGGTATGGATAACATAGACGTGGTACATGCCAAAGAAAAAGGTTTGCACGTAATAAACACCCCTGCAGCCTCATCATCTTCAGTGGCCGAACTGGTTTTTGCACACCTTTTTGGAGGAGTTCGTTATTTGCATGACGCCAACAGAAATATGCCACTTGAAGGGGATAGCAATTTTAAACAACTAAAAAAAACATACGGGTCTGGAACCGAGCTTCGCGGCAAGACTTTAGGTATAATCGGTTTTGGAAGAATTGGCCAAGCAACCGCAAAAATTGCCCTAGGTGTTGGTATGAAGGTTGTTTACCACGACCCTAACCTAGATAAAGCTTCAATTGAAGTTCCTTTTTTTGATGGACAATCCATAACTTTTGATTTTGAATCGGAAAGTAAAGAAACGTTGGTTTCCACATCGGACTTCATTACGCTTCACGTGCCTTCACAAAAGAACTATATTTTAGGAAAAGATGAGTTTGAAATGATGAAACCGGGTGTAGGTATCATAAATGCTGCCCGTGGCGGTGTTCTTGATGAAGTTGCCCTAGTTGATGCCCTAGAGAACGGAAACGTAATTTTTGCAGGGCTTGATGTATACGAATCAGAGCCTAAACCGGAAATTAGAATTCTTATGCACCCCAATATTTCATTAACTCCACATATTGGTGCAGCTACCGGTGAAGCACAAAACCGCATAGGAACGGAATTAGCGGAACAGATTATCACACTTTTAAAGTAACCTTACTTTATAACCATATCAAAACCTCGTTGAGCAGATAATTGCACAACGAGGTTTTTTGTTTTTTATATCTGAGCACAAACTTGTTTAGTTTTAATTTAAAAATTTACATAAAAACACATAACAAACTGTAATTTAACAATATAATACTAAATCAGCTTGTTGTTTTCTTGCACTATTAAGCGGTTCTTTTTTAATAGCTCCTCCGTTTTGACCGAATCTTTTTTGTAAATTGTTGTCCAATTATAAAACACTAAACATTATGTCAGGATTATTAGACCTACTAGGCAGCCCAATGGGCAAACAATTAATAAGTGGTGTTGCCGGCCAGACCGGTAATTCTACCGATCAAACCGGAAGCGTATTAAGTATGGCCTTGCCTATCTTAATGGGCGCCATGAAGAAAAATGCAGCAACACCAGAAGGAGCACAAGGGTTAATGAGTGCTTTATCAGGAAAACATGACGGTAGCATCTTGGATAACCTAGGCGGACTTTTTAACGGAGGAGTTGACCAATCCGTTATGGATGACGGCGCTGGAATACTAGGTCACGTTTTAGGCGGAAAACAGGCTACCGTAGAAAATGCACTAAGTCAGAAATCAGGAATGGATGCAGGTTCTATTTCTACCATATTAAAAGTAGCGGCCCCTATTCTTTTAGGATATTTGGGCAAGCAAACCAAAGAACAAAATGTTAGCGACTCTAACGGAATAGGTAATCTTCTTGGCGGTCTTATGGGTGGCGGTGATGCTGGCAACCAACAACAATCCCTTATAGAATCTTTCTTGGATTCAGATGGAGACGGTAGCATCCTTGATGATGTAGCCTCTATGGCGCTTGGTGGTAACAAAGGAGGTATTGGCGGTCTTCTAGGCGGCTTATTTGGTAAATAGAATCCTGATAACAAAATAGTACACCTAAGCCGCTTGTTGATTCAAGCGGCTTTTTTTTGTAAATTAGAATAACAGGTCTTAATAGTTATGAAAAAGAAAAGAATACATACCATATGCAGTGCAATCGTGCTTGTAGCAACTGTAATAGCCAGTAGTTGTTCCAGTACAAAAGAAACGGTTACTATTTCGGAAGATGAAAAATCAGCTTTTCATCAAAAAGAGGGCGATACCGTAAAAATTGCGAGTGAAGAAACGGAGTACGAAATAATAATTATTGAGCCAGGCTTTAATTTTTGGCTCCAAAGCATAGCCAGACCCCGTAATTTCTATTCGCAATCGTATATGGAGAACCGAAATCAAATTTTTGTAACCAATTATAACCAAAGAGTGATGCAACCTTTAAGATATAACCCCGACCTTTATGAACTGCAAATTAACTATGACCCCCACACGGACTATGGTTATGAGTTAAATTACAAACTTTACAACTACTTCATTTATTTTCAACGAAAATACAATCAACGCTTAGGACCTTTTGTACCCCGCATATAAAAAGTATATTTGCCGAATTCAATAATTACCATGCAGAAATTAAAAGAGCGCTGGGACGTTACCAGCAATTTTCAGTTGATTATCATCTTTATCGTTTTCGCCATTACCGGCTCTTCTTCCGTATATGTAGCAAAACCTTTTTTGAATTTAATTGGCTTACATCAAGCAAATTTCTCCGATTCTTGGTGGGGAAGCACACTTTATTGGATTTTACGAATTCTACTTATTTTCCCCTTTTATCAAGTGTTATTGGTAATTTATGGCTGGCTGTTCGGGCAATTTAAGTTCTTTTGGGCCTTTGAAAAAAAGATGCTTAAGAGAATTGGGCTTGGTTTTCTATTTTAAATAGTTTTGTTAGGTCTTATTTAACACTCAGTTCTACTTCTTTTAGTATTTTTGCGCCGTGAAGAGTTCAATATTTAAATATTTCTCTGTATTTGTATTGTTTAGCCTTATACTTGTTAAGGTTACTTCTTTTCACGTCTACGTTCACCAAGATGACCCGGCCGATACTATAGAAAATTGTAGTATTTGCGATGTGGCCATTCAGAATCAAAATCCTGAATTCACTTTCGCCCCCACTTTCTTGGTACTGATTCTTTTACCCCTGATCATTCATACGGATAAAAAAATTTCGTCTTTAGTTTCTTCTAAGACTTCTTCATTTTACGTTCCGTATACACGTTTTGGCAGGCCTCCTCCTTGTCAAAACTAGAACGCCACATCCTTAAAAAATAAATCGATTTATAGTCTGAATCGATATCTTTTTCGTGCAAAACTTATATATGAAGTATTATTTATTTGTTTTCGCAATCTTTTGCAGTTCAATTATTTACGCACAAGATTGCAATTCAATATTACTAGGAGAAATAGTTGATTTCCATGACAACAGTCCGTTGAGTGGCGCAACTATTTCTATCACTGGAAAAAACGTTTCCACTGTATCCGGAGAGAACGGAAAGTTCAGCTTTAAAAATCTCTGTGATGGTGTGTTGGAATTGGAAATATCTCACCCAGAATGTACAACAAAATTTCATGTGGTTACCGTAAGTGGCGATACCTATTCAGAGATTAGACTTGAACATCATTTAGAGGAGCTAAAGGAAGTGAAAGTGGTAGGCAATGTACCCAAAAACACAAACTCCGGTCAAGAAAATACCCTTTCTCAAAAAGATGTTGAACGTAACAGTGGAAATAGTTTAGGTGATGCCCTAAAAAAGATTTCCGGGGTATCTACCTTAAATACCGGTGGCAACATTGTTAAACCCGTTATACAGGGGTTAAATGGTAGTAGAATCTTGATTCTGAACAACAACGTTAGAATGCAAGATATGGAATGGGGAGAAGAACATGCTCCCAATGTAGATGTAAACGCAAACCAGAACATCAGTGTAATTAAAGGTGCGGCCGCCATTGAGTATGGTGGTGATGCCATTGGTGGGGTTATTGTTTTAGAACCCTTACCCATTATTAGAACCGATTCTTTATTTGGAAAAACACAACTGAACCTTTTCTCCAATGGTCGTGGCGGTAATATCACATCATCCATTACAAAGTCTTTTGAATCCGGTCTCTACATAAAAGCACAGGGCTCTTACAAAAAACTGGGAGACTTAGA
Source organism: Zobellia russellii (assembly GCF_044597075.1). Lineage (NCBI taxonomy): Bacteria > Pseudomonadati > Bacteroidota > Flavobacteriia > Flavobacteriales > Flavobacteriaceae > Zobellia > Zobellia russellii. Next base: position 1,008,708 of record NZ_CP139000.1, read on the forward strand.
AGCTCCGGACTACCTTTTATCCAATACGGGCATAAGGGAAAGTGGATTCTCCCTAAACATTGGAAAACGAGATTTTGTACAGGGTTGGGAAGGGTATTACTCCTATTTTAATTCTGAAATAGGAATCTTAAGAGCTTCCCATATTGGTAATGTAGATGATTTAATATTATCCATAAATAGCCAGACACCCAGTATTGTAAACGATTTCACTTATAATATAATCCACCCCAATCAAGAGGTAAGCCATCATTTGGCAAAACTAAATTACTATAGAAGGTTTGAAGGTTTTGGAAAATGGACCGTTCAATATGATTTTCAAAAAAACAGAAGATTTGAGTATGACATTCGCGTAGGAGACGATGCGGACAAAGCTTCGTTAGACCTCCAACTAACCACACATTCTGTTTTATCCGACTTAAAGTTGGATGCAAAACAAGGCTTAGATGTAAAAGTTGGGGTCATGGGAAGGTTTCAATCCAATTTTGCAAATCCGGATACCGGAGTTAGAAGATTGATTCCTGATTATGATAAATATGATTTTGGATTATTTGCCATTGGAAGCTATGAACTAAATACCGATTGGACCTTAGATGCGGGAGCACGCTACGATTTTAGTCGGATTGATGCAAAAAAATTCTATAGGGAATCTCGTTGGCAAGAAAGAAGTTATGATTTAGATTTTGCCGATATAGTCCTAGAAGATGTAGGAACCCAGTTGCTTACCAATCCGGTATTTGATTATCATAATTTTTCGGGTACGGCAGGTTTTCACTATGAAATTAACCAAAAAGACCATTTACGGTTTAATTACGCTTTTTCACAAAGAGCTCCCAACCCATCCGAACTATTTAGTGATGGCTTGCATCATTCCGCTGCTCGTATAGAACTTGGCGACCTTAGAATCAAAAGTGAAACATCATCCAAGCTCTCAGCCTCTTTGGAAAGAAACACGGACAAATGGGGATACACTTTGGCACCTTACTTGAACAACATTAATGATTTTATATTATTAGAGCCTACAGGGGTTGAATTCACAATTAGAGGAGCATTCCCTGTGTGGAGTTATCGGCAAACCAATGCCGTAATGGTAGGAATTGATGCATCCTTATACAACAATTGGTCGTCCCATATAAGAACGGACCATAAGTTTGCCTGGGTAAAGGGTTCAGATAAAGAAAAGGACATCCCCCTAATAAACATACCTGCTGCCAATTTCACTAACAGTATTAGCTATACGAATCCTAAATGGAACAATTTTTTGGTGAGCTTAGAGAGCCAATTTGTATTTGAGCAAACTAGGTTCCCACCTAACATAGAGGTGTTTTCACCACAACAACAGGAAAATGTGGTTTTAGACATAAACACCCCTCCAGATGCTTATCATCTACTGTCTTTAAATACAGAGGCATCTTTTACTCTCAAAAACACAAACGATTTAACCGTAGGCTTAAGTGCCGCCAACCTGTTGAATACCAAGTATCGCGATTACTTAAATCGCCAACGGTATTTTGTGGACGATATGGGTAGAAACATAAGCCTGCGCCTAATTTTCAACTATTAATATAATTTAAACCAAAAAGTAACAACTATGAAAAGTAACAACGTATTAAAAAAAGTTCTAGCACTAAGCTTAATGGCATCAGTAATGACATCATGTTCTAGTGATGACAACAACCCGGATGCCGTAGATGAAGAAGAGGTAATTACCACAATAAAGGTGGCCCTTTCAAGTGAAGGTGGAGACACTGCTTCACTTCAATCTCAAGATTTAGACGGAGACGGCCCAAACCCTCCAGTAATTACAGTGGATAATCTAATAGCAAACACCACTTATACGGGTACCATAGAATTATTGAACGAAACGGAAACACCTGCAGAGGATATTACCGCTGAAGTAAATGAAGAATCAGATGAGCATCAGTTTTTCTTTGATGTAGATGGATCTATTACATCAACTTCATATGGAGATACTGACGAAGATGGAAACCCACTTGGTCTTTCCTTTACCCTAATGACTGGTGATGCCGGCCAAGGAACCTTACAGATTACATTGCGTCACGAGCCTAAAAAACCAAACGATGGTACTTTGGCCGATGCTGGTGGGGAAACTGATATTGCACAAACCTTTACTGTAACGGTAGAGTAAGCCACTTTCATTAAAACAAAAAAAAGCCTTTAGATCAATCAATCTAAAGGCTTTTTCTTTTTATACCTAAACCCATGAACCATTTGCCCTAGAAAGGTTTTAGGCATTTTAGTATCACCTTCATACCCCAGTGGAACAAGACCGCTATCTTCAGGAATATAGTCGGTTTTAAAAAGGTAATCCCACATACTGAGACTAATACCATAATTTACCCCGTTCTTTCTGTCTTCAGGAAGCTCATAGGCATGATGGTACAAATGCATTACAGGATTGTTGAAAATATATTTTAATGGTCCCCAAGTTAATTTGATGTTGGCATGATTTAAATGACCAATGGCAATTGCGAAAAAATGGACAATATAAGCCTGCTCAGGCTCAAACCCTCCTAAAACCATTACAGCAAATGTTTTTAGCGGTTTGTAAAAAATATTTTCCATCCAATGGTATCGCATGTGAGCGGCAAAACCCATTTCCTTTACACTGTGGTGCACTTTATGAAACTCCCATAAAAATGCATATCTATGAAGTAACATATGGGTAAACCACTGTACAAAATCCAAGAGCACAAAAAATACGAACAATTGTAAAATAGATGGCCATTCCGATAGGTTTATAAGAGCTAAAGAATCTATTGCAACATTAAACTCTAAAAACAGCAATTCCAAACACTTATAAAATCCACTTATAGCAATTGTGAACAAGAAAAAATTAAAAAATATATAGAACGCATCCAACCAAAAATCTTTTCTGAAAATAGCTTGATTTTTACGCCATGGGAACGCTATTTCCAAAAACCATACTATTAGTGAAAGTAGAATTATACCATAAAAATAATTGGTATACCAAGGAACTTCAAACACTATAGATTTATAGGTCCAACTTAATGTACCCATAAAGGAATTTACAAATGCATCAAAGTATTTTTCCATTACTCTCTGGCTTGCCAAACATTGGTCGGTAAAAAGTACTTAATCTTTCAACTCATACCAATCAATATCGGTCAGAACTTCCCTTCTACCCTTCTTCTTTGGAGGATAATTGGTAACGAGATAGTCAATAATGACATCTTCGTTCGCTCCCAAATCCCAAAGGTTTTGGGTTTCTTGCATCCATTTTATGGTAGTCTTCCACCTTTCTTTGTTCATACGGTTCTGCATAACCAATTTAGCGGAATGACAATTGGTGCAGTTTTGAACGGTTTCCATCATCCCTGGAGCATCAATAAAACCTGTTCGTACGTGAATCCCATTTTCTACTTTATCATAGTCATCATCATCAACTGGCACAGCAACCAGTTCCGTATCCGTTTTTTTACTTTTAAAAGAAGTTAAATTAGGGTCTATCATTAGGTAAACCATGGCTACGGAAAAAAGAGCTACGATTACACAGGAAAGGACCAGTATTCTGTAGAACCCCCGAAACTCATGCTTCAGTTTGTCGTGATTTTCCTTTTTCATCTATGCAATTTTTACGGCTATCCTATGACATGCATTGTTTAAATATCCTTTGGGGTTCCAACCGGGCAATAACATTGGCTGAGCAAACCCGTTGGAATCCGTGGCCTTTGCCCAAACCTCGTAATAACCTTCTTGAGGAAAGTCTACTTCTGCAGAAAAATGCTGCCATGCTAAGCGATTTACTGGCTTTTCTAGTTTACAGGTTTTCCAAGTGGAACCAAAATCTATGGAATACTCCATTTTAACTACTTCCAACTCACCTGCCCAAGCGTGTCCTCTAATGTTTAATTTTTTTCCTTTGGAAATCGTTGCTCCGGATTTTGGATAAGTAATAAGGGATTTTACCGGCATAGACTCTATGATGCACATATCTTCGTCGGCCACTTTTTCTCCAGGAGCTACAGGTTTACAAGGCACCCTGTAGGCAGTACCCGTCATTTTAGTGCCGTCGTGCACTATATTTCTAATACTTATGCGTTGCAACCACTTACCGGATACCGAAGCAGGCCAGCCACCAGCAATTACACGAAGCGGATAACCATGTGCCAAAGGAATATCCTCTCCGTTCATCTTAAACGCCAATATCGTTTCATCTTGAAGCGCTTTTGCCATTGGAGCTCCCCTGGATATAGGTTCTTTAGAAGGGTCCCTACTCAAATGAATATCTGCCGCGTGGTAACCAAAATAAACGGCATCATCCTTTATTCCCACATCTTCTAGAACATCCCTAAGTCGTATCCCTGTCCAAGTTGCACAATATACCGCACCAACCGTCCACTGGTTTCCTTTTGCAGGTGGATCAAACTCACTTCTGCCATTGCCACCACATTCCAACGTTAACTGGTATGTATGTTGTTTGAATTTTGACTTAAGCTCTTCTAAAGTATAGGTCTTTTTTTGTTTAACGGATTCACCATCTATAGTAAGCGTCCAGTTTTTTACATCTATTTCTTCCGGTATGAGTCCGTTGTTACGAACAAAAATGTATTTGTTGGGCGTAACCTTATCATCCAATAAATGAGCTTGGGCCTCCATATTCCATGGTTTGTCATTTAAGACAACCATTTCCTTGTCCTTATTAAACAATTTAAATGGATCAGGGTCTTGTAGAGCTAACGGAATATAATTAGCTGACATTTTGGAGCCATAAACAATATCAGCTCCTACAATACTGGCCAGAGAGGCAAGTGCAGCTTTTCCAATAAACTTTCTTCTTTGCATAAAATTTTGGTCTGGGTTCAAACCAAAGTTAGAGATATTTGATGTACTCCTCTATGCTATTTTATGAATTTAATTTTTTTTTAAGGGTTTGGTTGGTGAATTTACAATAAAGCTTAAACAAAATTAAGAAGTAAGGCTAAGCCCTTTAAACAAAGGGTTTCCCAGCATCGCCATGGCGCTTCAACTTAAACTACTAGAAATGAGATTTGTAGAAAATCCCTACTAATTCTATAGATTTTTAAGACCATTCTTGTTCCGTAGAATCAAGGCCCTTATTTATCTTTTAAGATAAATTAAACATTTACCTCTATGGTTTCTGTTTCACTGGATTTTTTAAAAACATAGGTATACAACCACATTAAAGTAAAAGTGGGTATTACATCTAATCCAGGCACAATTTCTTCCAAAAAAGTAATAAGTCCGGCGCCCTGCCCAATTTTGCCCTTATACATGCGGGTCATAAGCCAACCGGCCAGTGGTGCCCACACAATATCCGAAAATTCACCTACAAACGGAATAGCAAAAGAAAGCATGCCAATTCCATCAAAAAGCAAACCTAGAAGTAGTTTTTTATATTTATCGTCTTTAGTTTTTGACATAATGAAAAGTATTTATTCCTACTATCAAAAGCAATAAGAATGCCAAAAAACAATCCAAAAAGTACCGTTTTGCAGAAGCCGATAAAAAGATGCCTCTTACGATAGGTCCGAACTGATTAACTTAAGGAATTCATTCCTAGTTTCCTGTTTCTCAAACTGCCCCCTAAATCCAGAGGTAGTTGTAACCGAATTCTGCTTTTGAACCCCACGCATCATCATGCACATGTGCGACGCTTCAATGACCACAGCAACACCTTTTGGTTTTAACGTATTATTGATACATTCCAAAATATCATGTGTTAAACGCTCCTGTACCTGTAAACGACGAGCAAAAACATCTACCACACGCGGAATTTTACTTAACCCCACAATATGACCATTGGGAATATAAGCTACGTGGGCTTTTCCAAAAAACGGCAACATATGATGTTCGCAAAGCGAATAAAGTTCAATATCCTTTATGATAACCATATCATCATAATCTTCCTTGAACATGGCTCCTTTAAGTATCTCTACCGCATCTTGCTGGTAGCCCTGCGTAAGAAAGAGCATAGCCTTGGCCGCTCTCTCAGGTGTTTTTACCAACCCTTCGCGAGTAACGTCCTCCCCTATTCCATCAATAATTTTTGAAAACCGGTCTTTTACCTCTGTGGTAATTTCCAAATTGTACTCTTCTAAATTTCTATAGGGTGCCATAAAGCTATCTTGTTTATTGTAATGGTAAAAATAGTGAACAAAAGTACGATTTTCTGTACCAAACCGCCAATTTAATCTTTTTGGACCAGAAAATGGTTTTTCCTTCTATCGGTTCGTAAACATCAATTTTCATTACTTTTACGATTAATAAATTTCTTGAACAAGATTCGATATATGATCAAAGCCAATAATATTAAAAAGTTTTACGGTGATTTGGAGGTGCTTAAAGGTGTTGATCTTCATATTAAAAAAGGCGAGGTCATTTCAATAGTGGGTGCTTCCGGAGCGGGGAAAACCACTTTACTGCAAATATTGGGAACGTTAGATGTGCAATCCAACCCATCCGATAGTAGTCTTTTGATAAATGATACCGAAGTAACGCAATTGTCCGATAAAAACTTGGCCAAGTTCAGAAATGAACATATTGGTTTTATTTTTCAGTTTCATCAACTACTACCGGAATTTACAGCTCTGGAAAATGTATGTATTCCTGCTTTTATTAAAAAAACACCAAAGGCCCAAGCTGAAACAAAGGCTAAAAAATTATTGGATTTTTTAGGACTTTCTGCCCGTTACAATCATAAGCCCAGTGAACTTTCCGGTGGAGAACAACAACGTGTGGCCGTAGCCAGGGCCCTTGTAAATGACCCATCAATTATTTTTGCCGATGAGCCCAGTGGAAATTTAGATTCCGAAAGTGCGGATAACCTTCATAAATTGTTTTTTGAGCTTCGGGATGAATTTGGACAGACCTTTGTAATCGTTACCCACAACGAGCAATTGGCCGATATGGCAGACCGTAAACTAACCATGGTAGACGGTCTTATAGTTAACAAAGAAGTAGTTATTGATACTTTGGAACACTAAGAATTTATCTTTCAATCCATATTTGATGAATCGCACAGAACTAAAGCAGTTTTTAGACGCCAAGGTATTGGAATATGAACACCCAAAATTCTTGGAAACCGACCCGATTCAGATTCCTCATAAATTTTCCCGAAAAGAAGATATTGAAATCAGTGCTTTTCTTACGGCAACCATTGCTTGGGGCAACAGAAAGAGTATCATTAACAACGCCAATAAGTTAATGGACCTCCTGGGCAACTCACCCTATGATTACGTTTTGGAGTATACTGAGGATAATAATGAAGAGCTCTCGACCTTCGTACACCGGACATTTAATGGTGAAGATCTAAGCTATTTTATACGAAGCTTGCAAAATATTTATGTTAACCATGGCGGATTGGAAGCTGTTTTTGCAAAGCATGCCCAAGAGCAATCTATGCAACTTGCTATATCGGCCTTTAAAAAAGTTTTTTTTGAGCTTTCCCACCCATCACGCACGCAAAAGCATGTAAGTGATCCTTTAAAAGGTTCTGCTGCAAAGCGTATAAATATGTTCTTGCGATGGATGGTACGCTCCAACGCTACTTCAGTAGATTTTGGCATCTGGGAGCGAATTTCCCCCAGTCAATTATCCTGCCCTCTGGATGTGCATTCCGGAAATGTGGGTAGAAAATTAAAATTACTTACCAGAAAACAGAACGACGCAAAGGCACTGGCCGAACTGGATAAAAATTTACGCAAACTAGACCCCAACGACCCGGTAAAATATGATTTTGCCTTATTTGGCCTTGGCGTTTTTGAGAAGTTTTAGGCTTCTCTTTTTATCAACCTTAAACTCCCTATAAATAGCGTTTCTTAAACTCTAAAGGGGTGGTTTGGTTCTTTGCCTTAAATACCCTTGAAAAATAGGCGTAATCTTCATAACCCAATGATTCCGCAACTCGGGACAAGGGATTTTCCGAGTGTACAATAAGTCGTTTTGCTTCTAAAAGAATACGTTCCGTTATCAGTTCAGTAGTAGTTTTTCCTAAGGTTGTTTGTGTTACGCGGTTTAAATGTTTTGTTGTAACATTCAGTTTATCTGCATAAAAATGTGCTTTTTTTTCAGTTTTATAATAGCGTTCAATAGCATGTTCCAAATCTGAAAGGATTTTTAAATAGGTAGACGAAAGTGTACTTTCAGAGACATCAAAAGCGTACAGCCTACTCAAATCAATGTAAGTCAGATTGATAAGACTGGCAAGCTTTTGCTTTTTGTAAACCCCACTACCTTGGTATTCTACATTAATTTCCTTAAACCTAGTTGCTACTCTCTCCTGTTCCGAAGTTGATAAATTTAGATGCGGAGGGTTCTTATAGGAGTAATAGAATGGAAATTGATTCAACTTTACATCAGCAACACTTAATTCAAAAAATGATTGGGTATGAAAGAAAATATAACCTTGCGGCGGAGCATTGAATGACCAACTATGGGTTTGGCCCGGTTTAAGGAAAAACAGACTTCCATCATTTATAGGATACGAACTGAAATCTATTTCATGAGTGCCATTTCCCTTTTCAAACAATACACAAAGAAAAAAGTCGTGCTTATGTGGCCTGTGCACTATTTTTCTGTTTGTTTCTAGATGCTTGGACAAATTATTACTATAAAACTCAACCAAAGCATTTTCTTCTTTGAATTGCTCTATATGTAATACCGGTACAATTTGCATAAGACTTAATTATGTCCTAAAAGTACAAAAACCTGCGATAATATAGCATGGATATAACATGGGGAAGTCTTTAAATTTGTGCGGTGACAGAACAATCTCTATCACAAGTGACAATTATAAGGTTTTAAAAGTGCAATAAAACCTTTTAAACTAATTACAAATAAATTAAGAAAGAGCATATGGAACTTTTAAAAGGCACTAAAGTGTATAGCATATTTACGGGAACCTGTCCTGTTTGCCAAAATGAAAGCATGTATCTGGAAGCCAATCCTTATAAAATATCCAAAACTCTAAAAATGAAGGAGCGTTGCGGCCATTGCCACACCAAATACAAAATAGAACCTTCATTTTTTTATGGAGCTATGTATGTTAGTTATCCCGTAGGTCTCACTTTTGCCAGCGTAGCCTTGTTTCTTTGCTTCTTTATCTTTGATATGGACCTACTGAACACCTTTTTTGTTATTGTAATAGAAATGATATTGGTTCTACCCATAGTACTACGTTTATCCAGAAATATCTGGATTAATTTTTTCATGCATTACGGCGAACACCTAAAAACTAAGCAAAGGGCTTAAAAGTTAGGAGAGACGCTATTCAAGAAGTAAATTTTCCAGTATCTCCCTAGTGTTCTTAGAATTCCAGTCAGTTGAGCCTGTTTCTTTAACCACTATAGTACCCTCTTTATCAATAATATAATTAGTAGGTATGCTTTTTTCAAAAAGTGCTTCTGGAGCACTCATTTTGGGAATATACACAGGTAAATTGAATTCCTTCTTATGTAGAAATTTTGTTATAACCTCCGGCTCTTCGTTAGTTAACAGTATAAAGTTGACCTTATCTCCATAATCATCATACAACTTCTGAATACTGGGCATTTCCGCAATGCAAGGCGGACACCAAGTTGCCCAATAACTGATAAAGGTTACCTTATTTTTTCCTACACCCAAAGTAATATTCTTTCCATCCAAAGTTCTTACCGAGTAGTTAAAAGGCTGTATAACTTTCCTGTCTTCGTTTTCTAATACAGATGGAGAAAAAAACTGTAATTTAATTTGGTTCAATGCAACTTGGATGGGCTTTCTAGTCTGCGGGATAAGCAATAGCAATAAAAAAACCAGTAGTAGAACATCACCAAAACTTAATTTTCTTTTTTTCATTTGAACTACTTCTGAAGGGAAAAATGAAATCCTGCGGACACTAATTTAAACTATGGCAATCCTTATTGATTGGATTCGTTCAACTTTTTGAACTGCCTATAAATCCACTGTTTTTCCTTTAGCGAAAATTCCTTGTTCTCAAACCAATCGTGAGCTGCTATTTTCTCATTTTCTATTTGTGCCTTTCGTATGGCCTCAATGGAAACCAAGTGCCAATGTACCCCTTTTTGACGATTGACCGAATAACCAATACTCTCGGTTATGTACGATATTTTTGGTCGATTAATCAGCTTTACACCATTCCTTAAAACTGCTAAAGTTTTGGTGAGCTTAACGACTTCCGAAAAGGAATATCGCACAAAATCGTTAAAACCTTCTTGCTTAGTGTTATATAGTTTGTCGCCTACTTTGAGTTCTTCCATGGTATAAAAAGCAAGTAAAATTAATGGCTTCAAATGGTTTTCAAAGAATTATGATGTAAGAAATTATCAACAATTCCTGCCGAGAGAAATTTTAACATTTACCCAATAACATGCCACAAAAAAACCACCGTCAAATGACAGTGGTTCTATAAATAAAGTATGTGTTTTTTTAATGGAACCCAAATTTTTTCAAGCCCTTACGACTTACTTTAATAGCTTCCAAAGGTTCCATTTTAAAGGTTTTATCCTGCTCTACCATATAGTACTTCATACCTGAGAGTTTCTTTTGTGCTAGAATCCGAGCAAAATCAATACTGCCCGTTCCTACGGGTGCAAACCACCCCTCCTCGTTCATATCTTTAACATGCCAAATCTTAAACCGTTTTGGATACTTTTTAAAGTAAGCTACTGGGTCTGCTCCCGCTTTTGTAACCCAAAATAAATCCATTTGAAAATTCACCAACTTAGGGTTACAATTTTCTAAAAGATAATCAATTACCACTACTCCATCATCATCTGCCTTAAACTCAAAATCATGGTTATGATAAAGAAGTTTTAATCCTGCTTTTTTACATTTAGCACCTAATTCATCAAGAATGTTCGCTAAGTTTTCAGCACCTCCGGTCATTCCCATTTTCATACCTTCTTCTTCAAAAGTAAAAAGTCCCATTGGAGGGATAGGAATAACAAAATATTTAAAACCTGCCGCTTTTACATCCGCTATCATAGCATCTGCATTCTCAAGAGTTACTGTTGATTGATGACTGCTTATTGGCTTTAAACCCATTTCTTTAAGAGTGCTCTTGAATTCCGCAGGGGTCATTCCATAGAACTTTCCGTCATTATAACCTGCGGCTTCAATGTATTTATAGCCTGCATCCGCTACGGCCTTAAGCGTAGTTTTTGCGTCTGAGGCCATATCATCCCTTAAGGTATATAAAGCCAAGCCTCCATAAGTGTCTTGAGCATTGATAATCGTAGTCGCCCCCATAAGAAGACAAAAAAGTAATAACTTAATTTTTTTCATTATTGTTTGTGTTTTGTGTAGCCGACTAATATACTATATCTCTTCAAAAATTTAATGGCTAGGGATGCTAAAATATTTTAGGTGCTAATTAATTTAAGAATTTGTATGCAAGTCTATTTATATTAGCTCCTAAAAGGTAAAACCATAGTCTTAAAGAAGCTACAAATGAAATGTCCTTGCAACCCTAATGTAATGTACAGTGTTTGCTGTCAAAAAGCTCACGCAAATATTAGCAGTGTGGCTACTGCCGAAACCCTTATGCGATCACGCTATAGTGCCTTTGTACTTGCTAATATAGATTACTTGCAAAAAAGTCACCATAGTCTAACGCGTCCCAGTAAATCCGAAAAGCGTAAGATTGAGGCTTGGGCAAAATCCGTTAACTGGGTGAAATTAGAAATCTTACATACGTCAAAAGGAACTAATAGCGATACAGAAGGTACTGTAGAGTTTAAAACGTATTATATAGAAAACGGGCAAATGGGAGTCATTCACGAAAACTCAAATTTTAAAAAAGAAAATGGGCATTGGACCTATATAGACGGCTTGCATAAACCGTAGTAATTCTAGAGCTTAAAAATTCACATAGCGCTGCCTACCTTAAATCCATGTTTTTTTTCATTAAACAGAGTTATACATCTTCTATACAACACCATATTTGACCAATATAGACTATCAAAAACTCACCACATCTCCTAATTTTAAAAGACCAACAAATTTGTCTCTTTTAAAATGAAAAAGTTCATCTATTGCATTCTATTTTTACAACTGTTCCCTTCGGGCATTTTAGCACAAGATGCCCCCAATATCTTATGGATTATAACGGACGATCATCGGCCAGACGCCATTGAAACGTACAACCAAGCTACAACTGGTAAAAGTGAAAGCCCTTTAGGCTATGTATCCTCGCCCAACATAGATAAATTAGCAGAGGAGGGTACAATGTTTGTAAACGCTTTTTGTAATTCCCCCGCTTGCGGCCCTTCTAGAGGTTCGATAATTAGTGGAAGATATCCATTTAGAAATGGGCATTATGCATTTGAGCAGACACATCAAAACCCAGATTTTGTAAACCCCACCTTCCCACAAACACTTCAAAAGGAAGGTTACATTACAGCCGTTTTTGGAAAAACCGGTTCCTACATTTATAAATGGGGACCAGGGCAGGGTTTTAGGGATGCAGGTCACTACAATTATGTGATGCACTTTAAACATAGTTTGCAAAAAAATGGCGTTGGTGACCTTTGGACCGTTAGCCCCTACAAATTGGTTAATGGCAAAGGAGCGTACCAAGGTGTGCAGGAGCATGTGAAATTTGCAGATGGAAGAACAGAGCGTTACTACCTTTCCAAAAAGGAGGGTGCTATTACCAATGAAGATATTGCCAAACGTAAAGCAGTAGAAAAGGAGCTTGGCATTTTACGTTCATACACAAGGTATAACAAAAACCTGATTATTGGCGGGCAGAATCCTATGCCTGCCGGACAAACGGTTGATGCGAAAATTGTGGAAGAGCTCAAAAAATATCTTTCTAATAGCAATTCAAATTATATTACCAGTTATGGAGAACAAGTAAAAGGTGCAAACAATCAGAAACCCCTTATGGTCAATTTAGGATTTCATCTGCCACATACCCCAATTTTACCACCAAAAAGCTATCGTGATGAATTTCGTCAAAAAACCTACAAGGTGCCTGAATTTGATGAAAATGAGCTGGAAAAATTCACTCCACAGCTAAAGCAGTTGCATAGAAATTTAAATATGTCACAAATGACCGATGCCGAAAAGCAGCAGGCCATTCAAGATTACTACGCATTTTGTGCTTATGGCGATGCCCTGATCGGTGAAGCGGTTGAAGCCTTTAAAGAATATTGCAAGAAGAACAACCAGGAATACTTAATCGTCTTTACCGTAGGTGACCATGGTTGGCAGTTGGGCGAACAGGGTATAGAGGCCAAATTTGGGCCTTGGAAACAATCTACCAATGGAGCCATAATTATGGTATCATCTGACAAAAACAAGGTTCCAGCAGGAAAAATCAGTCAACAATTAATAGAATATGTTGATATTGCCCCAACCCTACTTTCTACCGCCGGAATAGACATTCATAAAAGCGAATACGATTATCTAGATGGACTAAACCTTCTTGATTTTATTAAAGACCCTAAAGAAAAGCGAGATTATACTGTGGGAGAAATTAATTTAGTTGTCGGACCAAGAGCATATATGAGAAGTGAAAATTTCTCATTTTCTATGCGAACTAGACCAACGAACAGAATAGATCTAAACAAAGACATAAAATGGGCATTGGAGTGCCCTACCGAAAAAGCCGAACTTGCTTTGTACGACCTTAGAGTAGACCCATTGGAGCGGAATAACATAGCTATGAATGGAGATTACCGGAAATTGGCTGACTGGTTTAGAAATAAATTAGGAAGTATTGTATTAGGAGACGGTCGTGTGGAGTGCGATTGGTCTAAAGCCAATACTTACGACATAAGCAACTTTGCAAAAGGAGCACATGACCGCCGTCTAAACATACCCAAAAAGTTGATTCCGAAATTGTAGATAACCAGTATTCAACAACTTAATCCTTTTGCAATAAACCAACGTTAGCAAAAAACCAGTTTTCTACTTAAAAAAGAAAACCCCGTAAACTCATGTTTACGGGGTTCTTTATGCGGAGAAAGAGGGATTCGAACCCCCGGAGGTGTGACCCTCAACAGTTTTCAAGACTGCCGCATTCGACCACTCTGCCATTTCTCCTGAGTGCCTCATCAGGTATTCCCTGAATGCGGGTGCAAATATAGCAACCTTTTTCTAGTTGGTAAAATGTTTTTTTATTTTTTATTCTGAACAATCAAAAATGGGCATCAATTTTCCTAAATTGCCACCTATGCAACAGCCCCTTGTTAGTATTCTTATCCCTTTTAGAAACACGGAATCATTTCTAAGTCAATGCCTTAACTCCATAGTAGAACAGGAATACAGGAATTGGGAGGTGCTAGCGGTAAATGACAAAAGTTCAGACGGCAGTCGTAATTTGGTGAATTCGTACGCAAAAAATGACCAGCGCATACAGCTCTTTGATAATGAAGGAAGTGGCATCATTGAAGCGCTAAGAACAGCATACAAACATAGTAAAGGAAAGTTTATTACTCGCATGGATTCTGATGATATTATGGCAGCGGAAAAGCTAAAAGTCATGGTAGAAGCGCTTTTAAATCATGGGGAAGGACACGTAGCTCTGGGGCAGGTACGCTATTTTTCTCATAGGGGTATTAGCAACGGTTACGAACGTTATGAAATATGGTTAAACAGCTTAACTGAAACGGGTAACAATTATTCGGAAATATATAAAGAGTGTGTTATCCCCTCCCCTTGCTGGATGGTTCATAAAGATGATTTGGACCTGTGTGGTGCTTTTAGACCCAATCTCTACCCTGAAGATTATGACCTTACTTTTCGGTTCTATGCAAACGGCCTTAAGTGCATACCTTCTTCTAAACTATTGCATCTGTGGCGTGATTATGACACCAGAACATCTAGAACCAGTGAACATTACGCTCAGAATTATTTTCTCCAAATCAAACTTCATTATTTTTTAAAGCTTAATTATGACCCCAAACGACCATTGACGGTATGGGGAGCCGGTGCCAAGGGAAAAGAAATTGCAAGGGCATTACTGGAACAGAATATAGATTTTTATTGGGTTTGCGACAATCCTAGGAAAATTGGGAAACATATTTACGATAAAGAAATGTTTCATTTTAGTAAATTAAAAGAGCTTCCTAACGCCCAGAGCATTATTAGTGTTGCAAATGCAGATGCACAGACCTATATAAAAAAGTTCTTCACGGGCCTTGACCATAAACCAATGAAAGACTATTTCTTTTTTTGCTAAAAACTGAGTATCAGGCTTAATTTATCGTTTCTAAAAATGAAGTAAAATATCTTTTTGACTACCGTAGCAATAAAGTATGAAATGCCTATCTTTGGCAACACAATTCAGGAAATGCAGTTTAAATATCCAGAACTCTTTTGGGCCCTTTTTCTTCTCCTGATTCCTATTTTCATTCATTTATTTCAATTACGTAGGTTTAAAAAAACACCTTTTACGAACGTTAAGTTCCTGAAAAAGGTCGTCTCGGAATCCAGACAAAGCAATACGTTAAAAAAATGGTTGCTTCTTTTTACAAGAATGCTTCTACTCGCTGCATTTATTTTTGCTTTTGCACAGCCATTTTTTGCTAAAGAAACAGCATTGAAGTCAAAGGAAACGGTTATCTATCTAGATAACTCTTTTAGCATGGAACTAAAGGACGATGGTGCTACACTTTTAGAAAACGCCGTTCAAGAACTAATTAAGAACCTGCCCAAAACGGAGCGTTTCACACTTTTTACAAATACCAAAACATTCAGAAATACTACTTTATCAGAAGTTCAGAATGAATTTTTAGCTCTTGCCGCGAGCAATAATCAGTTGCAACTAAACGAAATTTACTTAAAGGGAAACACCTTATTTTCTACGGACAATTCTACCGAAAAAAATCTGATAGTGCTATCGGATTTTCAGCAAAACATGGTCGGTTCACAGTTAGATAGCCTGCAAAATGTGAACGTCCATTGGGTAACCTTACGTGCTGAAGAAACAATAAACGTTGCCATTGATTCCGCCTATATAGAATCTGAATCTTCTGAAAACTTGAATCTTTTGGTTAAGCTCTCCGGGGCTGGAGAGGTAACCAACATTCCGGTTTCTTTGTTTAATGGCGATAAGCTTGTTGCCAAAACATCTACATCCTTCAACGAGTTCAAAAAAGGAACGGCCAATTTTTCCATTCCTAAAAACGAAGCTTTTGACGGTAAGATTAAAATAACAGATTCCGGATTAACATATGATAACTCGCTTTATTTTACGATTGCCGAAAAGGAAAAAATTAAAGTACTCGCTATAGGTGACACCCAAAACACCTTCCTTAACCGAATTTTTACAAAAGATGAGTTTGTTTACACTGCGAGCGAATTGAAAAACCTCAATTACAGCGACCTGCCAGCTCAAAATTTCATTGTCCTCAATAATTTGGAACAAATTCCCTCATCATTGACTACTAGTCTAAAAGCGTTTACTGATAACGGTGGCCATTTGACAATTATTCCATCTACAATTAGTAATATAGACTCCTATAATGCACTGACTAGCAACTACGGCGCAACCACTTTTTTACAAAATATACGGGATGAGCGAGAAATAACCAACATCTCATTTTCTCACCCTCTGTATCGGAATGTTTTTGAAAAAAAAGTAACCAATTTTCAGTATCCAAAGGTTTCAGCATATTATGAAATTAAAACCGTTGCCCCTACCGCACTGGCTTTTCAGAATAATGAACCCTTCTTAATAGGTAACAATACGTTTTATTTGTTCACCTCGTCCCTATCAACTGAAAACTCCAACTTTATTAATTCCCCAATAGTAGTCCCAACCTTCTATAATATGGCTTCTGGAAGTCTTAATTTACCCCCTTTATATTCGGTTTTAGGACAACCTGTTTCAGTAGATGTCCCTACTTCCTTAGCTCAAGACGATATTCTTAAATTAAAGAAAGGGTCTTACGAGTTTATTCCACAGCAACAATCGCTCAGTAATAAGGTTTCACTTTCCTTTAACGAGAGTTTGCAGGAAGATGGTACTTATGAAATACGGCAAGACGAAGAAACTATAAAGAACATCAGCTTTAATTACGATAGAAACGAGAGCAATCTCACTTATTTAAACATTCAGGACCAAAAAACCGCATCTACATCAACTTCTATATCTTCCTTGTTCCAAACCATTGAAAAAGATAGCACGGTAACCGAGCTTTGGAAATGGTTTGTTATTTTAGCGTTGGTGTTGCTGTTTATTGAAGTACTTATTCAAAAATATCTTAAATGAACATTCTCTTAAAATCGGCAAAAATTATTGATAAGCATAACGAATCGCTTCATTTAAAGACTCGTGACATTCTTATTAAAGACGGAATAATTGCCAAAATAGCTGCAAAAATAGAACCCGAAAGTAAAACCCAAGTGGTAAAACACAAAAACTTGCATGTTTCCATTGGCTGGTTTGATAGTAGCGTTTCTTTTGGCGAACCGGGTTACGAGGAAAGGGAAACCATAGAAAATGGATTACGCACTGCAGCCTTGAGTGGCTTTACGGATGTTGTCCTTAATCCAAGTACCCACCCCTGTCCGGATAGCAGTTCGGATATTGTATACCTTAAAAATGCAGCAGCTGGGCAACTCACCAATCTTTATCCACTTGGTACTTTAACGATGAAAGCGGATGGCAACGATTTGGCCGAGTTGTACGACATGAAAAATGCTGGAGCGGTGGGCTTTTATGATTACAAACTTCCCATGACCAATGCCAACCTCCTAAAGGTTGCCTTGCAATATGTACAAAATTTTAGTGGATTGGTTTATTCCTTTCCCTTGGATACCAAAATTGCGGGAAAAGGCATTGTAAATGAAGGAGCGGTCTCTACCCAATTGGGATTGAAGGGAATTCCGGCTTTGGCAGAAGAACTCCAAGTAGCCAGAGACCTTTTTATTTTAGAATATACCGGAGGTAAATTACATATACCTACAATCTCTACGGCCACTTCTGTTAAACTCATTGCAGATGCGAAGAAAAAAGGATTGGACGTGAGTTGTAGTGTTGCCATTCATAACCTGGTCTATACAGACTCCGTTTTAGAAGAGTTTGATTCTACGTATAAGGTGTTGCCGCCTTTGCGCACAAAACCTGATGCCAAAGCACTTTTAAAAGGTCTAAAAGACGGTACTATAGATTTTGTAACCAGCGACCATACCCCTATGAACATAGAGGAAAAACGAATTGAGTTTGATAATGCTTCTTACGGAACTATTGGTTTAGAAACAGCCTTTGGCAGTCTTAACCAGCTTTTAGATATGGAAGCTGTAGTTAATCTTTTAACCAAAGGACGTGAGCGTTATGGCCTAAAATCACCTGAAATAAAAGAAGGGGAAACCGCTTGTTTAACGCTTTTTACCCCGGAAGGAAGCTCTACCTTTAATGAAGAAGATATTGAGTCTACATCCAAAAACAGTATGTTTTTAGGCTCTGAAATGAAAGGTAGCGTATACGGAAGCATCAATAATAGCATACACCTAACCACCAATACTAAATAACACAAAACAACAACATTATGGACCACAACACCATTGAAGAAGGAAAAACCATGGCCATCATAAGCTACGTAACGCTAATAGGCACACTTGCAGCTTATTTTATGAACAGGAATCAGAAAAATGAATTTGCCACTTTTCACATAGGCCAAGCACTTAGAGCATGGATTACAGGAATAATCGTATCATTTATAGCCGCCTTGTTGATTATGTTTACTGGAATTGGTGCATTGAGCTATTTGCAATATGCAGGCTTGATTTTAGCAATCATTGGCGCCATAAATGCAATGAACGGTAAAGTGGAAAAAATTCCTTTAGTAGGGAATATAGGCTAGATGACCTAAATTATAGCATTCACAAAGAGACCCAAAACAGGGTCTTTTTTTTTGTGCAAGACTACAGCTTAGATTAACTTTGCCGCCATGAACACAGCAAAGGAAGGAAAAACAGCAGCTATAACGGCCTATTTTACTATAGTAGGTTCGCTTATTGCCATTAGCATGAACTCGGAAAGCAGAAATGAATTTGCTCGTTTCCATATTAGGCAAGCATTAGGATTACATTTATTTTTTATAGGATTTGCCCTATTTTTAAGTCAATGGTTCAATGAGTATGCTTGGTACGGCTTGTACATTTCTTATTTTGTGCTATGGTGGTATGGCTTTATAGGTGTGCTAAAAGAAGTAAAACAGTCCGTTCCACTTGTTGGCGCTTTTTTTCAAAAATGGCTTAAATTTATCTAATGACTACAGCCCCCCTTTCCTTAGAACACCTGATTAGACCTTCCACAGTAAAAGAAGGCAAAGCCCCGGTTCTATTTATGTTTCATGGCTACGGAAGCAATGAAGAAGATTTGTTTTCCTTTGCCCCGGAACTACCAGAAGAACTCTGTGTAATTTCAGTTAGGGCACCCTACCCTATGGAGCCTTATGGTAACGCTTGGTACGCCATTAATTTTGACGCGGAACAAGGCAAATGGAGCGATGACGAACAAGCAAAACAGTCTAGGGATAAAATCATAGCCTTTATTGATGAAGCCTGTAACACTTATGGCCTTGATGCCAGTAATGTGACTATTCTTGGTTTTAGCCAAGGCACCATATTGAGCTATGCCGTAGCCCTTTCCTATCCCGAAAAAATTAAAAATGTAATTGCCCTAAGTGGCTATATCAACGAAGCAATTTTAAAAGAAGGCTACAAGGAAAAGGAGCACTCCCAATTAAAAATATATGCGTCCCACGGTCAAGTAGACCAAGTGATTCCTCCGGAATGGGCGCAGCGGGCACCAGAATTCCTTAAAAATTTGGGTATTGACCATGTTTACGAAGAATTTCCAGTAGGCCATGGTGTTGCCCCTCAAAACTTCTATTCTTTTAAAAAGTGGCTGGAAGACAAAATTTAATTATTGGCTTCGTGTGTACAGCAGGTGGTCAAGCAGGGTGAAATCTACACCTAAATCATCTTTAAGCTCATACTTAATAAGAAGCTCTCCCCAGTATTTTCCATCGGAGAAATCGGTTAAAATCCATTTATGGTTTAAAACCTTTATTTTATTTATTTTGAAGTCGTTCTCCATACCTTCATAAGGTACAAGGGGATTATTACCTTTAGTTTCATTGGTTTCCAACAATTTATCGGCAATGTATCTAGATGGGTCATTAAGATCCAAGTGATCATAATAAGCCAATGCATCGTCATTGTTTTCTAAAGAGAAATATTGCATTTCTAGCACCTTTAACTGAGTGTTCTTTACTGAATCCTGCAACTGAACTATTTCTGCTTCCAGTTTAGCAATACGTTCATCCTTTACGTTTGCCATCTTTCCGTTACTTACAAAAAGGTAAAGACATATAAGAGATACAAAGATTAACAGGTAAAAAACTATTCTACTTTTCATAAATGAATGTGGTTTGTACTTTAAACTGTAATGGTTAGATTATCGTATGCCAAATGTACATTTTTAGGCAATTTTTTCTCAACTTCCTCATGAAAACCCAGCATATGGCTAATATGCGTGAGATAAGCCGTTTCCGGTCTTACTTGTTCTATGAAAGCCAAGGCTTCTTCTAAATTAAAATGCGAGTGGTGTGGCTCCTCACGTAATGCATTAACCACCAGTACTTTTGAGTTTTTTACTTTTTCCATTTCCACAGATGTCATGGTCTTTACATCCGTTAGGTAGGTTAAATCTTTAATTCTAAAGCCCAAAACTTTTATACGGTTATGACTTGCCTCAATGGGTGTCACTTTTATTCCTCCAATAGAAAAGTGGCGGTCTTTATCAATAAGGTTTACAGCTACTGCAGGTGCTCCTGGATACCTGTTTTCATCGGCAAAAATATAATCAAATCGTCTTTTTAGGGAATCTGCAACACGTTTATGCGCATATATAGGTACATCTCCCTGTCTAAAAAAGTAAGGCCTAATATCATCCAGGCCGGCCGTATGATCAGAATGTTCGTGGGTAAATAAGATACCATCTAATTTAAGCACCTCATTTGTAAGCATCTGCGCTCTAAAATCAGGACCGCAATCTATTACATAATTATAATCCTCCCATGATACCAGAGCGGAAACTCTAAGTCTTTTATCTTTTGGGTCAATACTCTTGCAAACCGGGTGATTACTGCCTATTACAGGGATTCCCTGAGAAGTGCCCGTACCCAAAAAAGTAATTTTTAACGTATTGCTCATCTAGAATCAAATTTATAACTAAAAAATTTAATAGGTAACCCGAACTTGTTAACTTTGTTAAAAGCAAAATCGACCAAATGGCTTCAGTTTTAAAACGAGACACTGTATTTGAGAATATCCCTTCAATCAAAGCCAAGACTTTGAGAATCAACTTAAATCCAGACATTTACGGAACGTTTTCCGAAATAGGTGCCGGCCAGGAAACGGCGCGTCATTTCTTTCGCTCCGGAGGTGCGTCAGGCACCATTGCCAAGGCAATGAGCGCGTATGACAAGGATTTTAGCGATGCCATTTATGGTATTGAAGATGATGGGCGTTATGTAACACAATCGCGATTAAAAAAGATGCTTTCGCATGAGATGACACTCATGGAAGAACGTATTAGCCGTGAAACGCACCCAGAGCGACTTTTCTTTTCGTATGCCAACACAGTGGCTACTATAGATTTCTCCAAAAGATATAAAGGTCATGGTTGGGTTGGAATTCGATTTCAATTAGACCCCAACCAAAAAGAGCTTGATGAAATTATACTTCACATTCGTTTTAAACAGAACGAAGCGCGTTTACAGCAAGAAACTCTTGGTATATTAGGTGTTAACTTAATTTATGGTGCTTTTTACAAATACCATAAACCACGAAAAATGCTGAAATATCTTTATGACCATATTGATAAGGATACCGTGGAGATTGATATGGTGAACTTTTCTGGGCCTAACTTTAAAGAAGTAGACAACAGGTTAATGAGTCTTCAGCTGATTCGTAACGACATGACCGATGCGGTTATGTTCGGACCTGACGGCAATAACTTTTTACCTGCCGCAGCGCTTTACAAAAAGAACATTTTGGCATTGCGCGGAAGCTTTAGACCAGTTACCAAAGTAAATATGGATATGTTTCATAAGTCTTATGACATATTTGTTCGCGATCCGGCCGTAAACCAAGAAAGTACCATGGTTATTTTTGAAATAACCCTTTCTAACCTAAAAGCATCCGGAGAAATTGACGAACAAGATTTTATGGACCGTGCCGAGCTATTATGTTCTTTAGGGCATACGGTAATGATATCTAAGTTTCAAGAGTATTTTAGACTTGTGGAATACTTCAACAGGTACACAAAGGCCAAAATTGGCCTTACTATGGGTGTCAACAATTTGGTAGATATATTTGATGAGAAGTATTACAGACATTTATCCGGAGGTATTTTGGAAGCTTTTGGAAAACTGTTCTTTAAAGATCTTCAGGTTTACCTTTACCCAATGAAAAATGCGGAAACCGGTCAGATCATGACTAGTAACAATATTAAGGTTCACCCAAGAATGAAAGAGCTTTACAAGTTCTTTAAGTATAATGGCAAAGTAATGGACATTATAGATTATGATCCTGAAATTATGCATATTTTCTCCAGGGATGCCCTTAAAAAACTGATAAACAATGAAGAAGGATGGGAAGAAATGCTTCCTGAAGGTATACCTCAGATAATTAAGGATGAAAACCTGTTTACTAGGAAATTACTTAAATCAGAAAAAGAAGATAAGGTAGAATAAAAAAAAGGGGCTGAGCCCCTTTTTTTATATCTTATAAAATAGCAACTAGCTCTCCAGTAACTGGGCTGCGTGATCTTTGGTCTTTACTTTATCTATTACTTTAGTAACAGTAGCCTCAGCATCTACTACAAATGTTTTTCTGTGAATACCATCATATTCACGTCCCATGAATTTTTTGGGTCCCCAAACACCAAAAGCATTTATTACCGTATGGTCTTCATCTGCTAATAGCGGAAATGGAAAGTTATATTTGTTCTTAAAATTGGTCTGTCTTTTTTCAGAATCAGCGCTTACTCCTAATAGTTCGTAACCTTGAGATTGGAGTTCCTCATAATTGTCTCTCAAATTACATGCCTCAGCGGTACAACCTGGCGTACTTGCTTTGGGGTAGAAAAAGACAATTAACTTCTTGCCTTTATAATCGGATAATTTAATTGTATTGCCATCTTGGTCTTTAGCTGAAAAATCGGGTACTTTGTCCCCTACTTGCAATGTATTCATAGCACTTCTTTTTTGTGTTTCAATTTTCGTTGCTAAAATTAGACAAAAATGACAAAAGCGGAAAAGGTTGATTTTACTATTAAGACCCTAAAGGAGATTTACCCCACTATACCGGTTCCTTTAGACCACAAAGACCCCTATACTTTATTGATTGCGGTTTTATTATCCGCCCAGAGTACAGATGTTAGGGTCAACCAGATTACGCCATTGTTGTTTGAAAGAGCAGACAATCCTTATAACATGGTAAAGCTATCGGTAGAAGAAATCCGGGAGATTATAAAACCCGTTGGGCTTTCACCTATGAAATCAAAAGGAATTCACGGGCTATCTAAGATGTTGATTGAAAAATACGAGGGTATAGTTCCGCGGGAAATAGAACTTTTAGAGGAGTTTCCTGCCGTTGGGCACAAAACTGCAAGCGTTGTGGTGTCTCAGGCTTTTGGGATTCCGGCATTTCCGGTAGACACCCACATTCATAGATTAATGTACCGCTGGGGCTTTACGAATGGAAAAAATGTAGTGCAAACAGAAAAAGATGCCAAACGTCTGTTCCCAAAGGGAATTTGGAACGACTTGCATCTTCAGATTATTTGGTACGGTAGAGAATATTCTCCAGCCAGGGGATGGAATTTAGAAAATGACATCATTACCAAAACTATTGGAAGAAAATCCGTCATAGACGAATATTACAAAGCAAAAAAGACCCGTTAAAATCGGGTCTTATATATTTAGTTCAAGCTATTTTCAAATTGAAAATTCTTGTACTCAACTATGTGAAATTGCTTTGAAAAACTAAGCAAAAAGTTGATTGTTTCTTTTGTGGCTTGAATAGTTGCACCTCTTTCAAGATTCTCAGAGTAAATTTTTTCCATAATAGTAGTATTGTTATACAAAGGATAACGCAACTAGAATGGAAATATTGTTATGTATTATTAGTGATCTATTAATTAGTTAACACTATGTTATTCTTGTCTATGATTTTTCTAAGGTTAATTAACGCGTAACGCATTCTACCTAAGGCAGTATTGATACTTACTCCAGTATTTTCGGAAATCTCCTTGAAACTCATATCTTTATAGATACGCATTACTAAAACTTCTTTTTGATCATCCGGTAATTCTTCGATCAAGTGCTTTAAGTCAGATGTTATCTGGTCTTTAATTATCTGTTTTTCAGCATTTAATTTATCATCACCTATTACAGAAAAGATGTTAAAATCATCACTACCTTCAAACATTGGCATTCTTTTGTTCTTTCTGAAATGGTCAATAATTAAATTGTGTGCAATACGCATTACCCATGGTAAAAATTTACCTTCTTCACTATAAGACCCTCTTTTTAAAGTTTTGATTACTTTAATAAAGGTATCTTGAAAAATATCTTCAGTAACATCTCTATCTAAAACCTTAGAGTAAATAAAGCTAGAAATTCTTTGGTTATGACGGTTAATTAAAACTTCAAGCGCTTTTTCATCGCCGCTAATGTAATCTCTTACTAGTACTGAATCTTCGATCTGTGAACTCATGGTGTAGGGTTTTTAGTTTTAGACTTGAGACTTTCTAAAGAAAGGCTTTTGTTATTTAGTTCTTTTTGAGTGTTTTGTTATCCTTTGGTGGATGACCTTGTTGTTAATTATGATATAAAACTAGATAATAGAGGCCTCTAGAAAAAAACATTGTTGTAAAACCGCTAGTTTTTGATGTGAAATGCTACTTTTCTATTTTTCTGCAAAATAAAATGGATTGAAGTGCGTTAGCCACACAAAATCAGCTCTCTGTAGAATACCTCAGAACTACCTTGCTAATGCCAACAAATGTTACTAATAGGACATAACGTATACCTTACGCTATAAAAACAGCTATTTACACTAGTTATTTCCTACAAAAAAGCCCTGCCAATTTTCATTGACAGGGCTCTATATACTTTAAAGGAACTAAGCTTAGTTCAAATTAGATTCAAATTGTAGGCCGTTTGCTTCTGTAATTTCTAAAGCTTTTGAATAATCCAATAGAAACTTTACTGTTGAAGGTTTTGCTTTAGCCAATCTACATTTGTCCGATTCTGTAGCGTAAATTTTTTCCATATCTATTTTAGTATTGTTACAATGGTATAACGGCACTAATATAAATATAATGAATAGCTTCGACCTACCGCCTATTAATTCGTTAAAACAATATTGTGCTGTTCTATTATCTTCCTTAGGTTAATAAGGGCATAGCGCATTCTCCCTAATGCCGTGTTTATACTAACACCGGTGTTTTCCGAAATCTCCTTGAAACTCATATCCTTATAGATACGCATAATCAACACCTCTCTTTGGTCTGCAGGCAATTCTGCCACCAGCACCTCTAGGTCACAATCTATTTGATCTTTTATCAATTGGCGTTCTGCATTAAGCTTATCATCGCCAATTAAAGAAAAAATGTCAAAACTATCCGCTCCTTCAAACATAGGCATGCGACTACTTTTTCTAAAATGGTCTATAATAAGGTTGTGCGCAATACGCATTACCCAAGGCAAGAACTTACCCTCTTCATTATACGCTCCGCGGCGTAATGTTTTTATAACCTTAATAAAGGTATCTTGAAAAATGTCTTCAGTAATATTACGGTTGTTCACTTTAGAATAAATGAAACTACTTAACCGCTGATTGTGCTTCTCAATCAGAATTTCCAATGCTTTTTCATCACCGGAAACGTATTTTTTAATAAGAAGGGAATCTTCCGTCAATATATCCATAACAATTACTTTAATGGTTAAAACGAGACGCCTTCCCTATGGAAAGGTCTTGTAGATAATGTTTTAAACTTTCTAAAAGTAATTTTTTGCTATAGGCGTATTAACATTTTATTAGGGCTCAAATATAGAAAAAATTAAATGACTTTAGAAAATTTCTATCGTTATGCACACATTTTTTAATGCCATTCATACAATTTTAGTTATTGAATTCTCCATATTGTATCTTTGCATACTTAGATATGAAAATGGTCGAAATAGTAGATGTAAACCCCAAGCACAACATTATAATAAAGGGTGCAAAGCTGCATAACCTAAAGAATATAGATGTTGTTATACCCCGTAATAAATTAGTTGTTATAACCGGTCTTTCCGGATCAGGAAAGTCTAGTTTGGCTTTTGACACACTCTACGCAGAGGGTCAAAGACGTTACGTAGAGAGTTTATCCTCATACGCCAGGCAGTTCTTGGGTAAACTTGACAAACCTAAAGTAGACTATATAAAAGGTATAGCCCCGGCCATTGCCATTGAGCAGAAAGTAAATTCTACAAACCCGCGATCTACCGTGGGTACCACTACGGAGATTTATGATTACTTAAAATTGCTATACGCCCGTATAGGACGTACCATATCCCCTATTTCTGGCCGTGAAGTAAAGAAGGATACGGTTACAGACGTTGTGGACCATGTAAAGAAATACGAAGAAGGAACCAAATTACTCTTACTGGCTCCTATAGTTATTGATGAAAATAGAGAACCTTTAAAATCACTTCAATTACTTTCTAAACAAGGATATGCTAGGATAAAATATAATGATGAAGTCTTAAGCATAGATAATGTGCCGGAAGATATTGGCAGAAATTTTGAGTTAGTGGTTGATAGAATTATCGTAAAAGACGATGAGGATTTCTACAACCGATTGGCCAATGCCGTTGATACCGCTTTTTTTGAAGGAAAAGGAGAATGTGCTATAGAAGAACTGGCCACAGGAGAAAAAATTCCGTTTAGTAACAAGTTTGAACTAGATGGTATGTCTTTCTTAGAGCCTAACGTGCATTTGTTCAGCTTTAATAACCCTTATGGAGCATGCCCAAAATGTGAAGGTTACGGAGATGTAATTGGTATAGACGAAGACCTTGTTATTCCCAATACTGCCTTATCCGTTTATGAAAATGCCATATTTCCATGGCGAGGTGAAAGTATGGGGTGGTATAGAGATCAACTGGTAAACTCGGCTTATAAGTTTGATTTTCCCATTCACAAACCTTGGTTTGAGCTTTCGGATGAGCAGAAGCAATTGGTTTGGAACGGGAATAATCACTTTATTGGACTCAACAAATTTTTTGAGCAGCTAGAGGAAAAAAGTTATAAAATACAGAATAGGGTAATGCTTTCCCGTTACCGCGGTAAAACAAGATGTAATGTTTGCCATGGGAAACGGTTACGGAAAGAAACCGATAATATTAAAGTTAACGGAAAAAACATTTCCGATTTGGTGGAGCTGCCCATTAAAAAATTGATTCCGTTTTTTGACGAGCTGGTTTTGGATAAAACCGATGAGAAAATTGCTTCTCGCTTATTAAAGGAAATCAATACCAGATTAGGCTTTTTAAATAAAGTAGGTTTAAGCTATTTGACTATTAACCGAAAGTCCAATAGCCTATCCGGCGGAGAGAGTCAGCGTATTAATCTAGCAACCTCATTGGGCAGTAGCCTTGTGGGAAGTATGTATATCCTAGATGAGCCCAGTATAGGTTTGCACCCCAAGGACACAGAGAACTTAATAGATGTTTTACTATCCTTGCGCGACCTTGGCAATACGGTTATTGTTGTTGAACATGATGAAGATATCATGAAAGCAGCGGACGAAGTTATTGACATTGGCCCAGAAGCAGGTACACATGGCGGAGAAGTAGTTGCGCATGGGACTCTTAATGATATTTTAAAATCAACCTCCTTAACGGCTCATTATTTGAACGGAACAGAAGAAATTCCCGTTCCCAGTAAAAGAAGAACTTCTACAGATTACATAACTATTATAGGAGCTCGGGAAAATAACCTTAAGAATATTAATGTAACGTTTCCGCTTCATATGCTTACCGTGGTAACCGGTGTTTCCGGTAGCGGAAAAAGCACTTTGGTCAAAAAACTGTTGTATCCCATTATCTTGAAAGAAGTAGGCGGCTATGGAGAAAAAGCAGGACAGTTTACCAAAGTTGAAGGAAAATACAAGACCATCAAGCACGTTGAGTTTGTAGACCAAAATCCAATAGGGCGGTCATCACGCTCAAACCCGGTAACCTATATTAAAGCATATGATGACATTAGGAGTCTTTTCGCTTCGCAAAAACTTAGTAAAATAAGAGCATATCAAGCCAAGCATTTTTCTTTTAATGTTGATGGTGGCCGATGCGAAAAGTGTAAAGGTGAAGGTGAAATTACTGTAGAAATGCAGTTCATGGCAGATGTTCACTTGGAATGCGACACCTGCGGAGGAAAACGTTTTAAAAAGGAAGTGTTAGAGGTCAAATTCGAAGATGCCAGCATAGATGACGTCTTAAACATGACCATTGACGATGCCATTGCCTTCTTTGAAAAGTACAAACAAACCAAAATTGTTACTAAACTGAAGCCTTTACAAGATGTAGGTCTTGGCTATGTAACCTTGGGGCAGTCCTCCTCTACACTATCAGGTGGAGAAGCACAGCGTATTAAACTTGCTTCATTTTTAGTAAAAGGCACCACAAAAGACAAGGCGCTCTTTATTTTTGATGAACCTACTACAGGTTTGCATTTTCATGATATTAAAAAGCTTTTAAAATCTTTTGATGCTCTTATCTCAAAAGGACATTCCGTAATTGTTATTGAGCACAACATTGAATTGATTAAATGTGCAGACTATATTATAGACCTAGGCCCCGAAGGTGGTGAAGGAGGTGGAAACTTATTAGCAGAGGGTACTCCTGAAGAGGTTGCAAAAAGTAAAACTTCTTTTACGGCTACCTATTTAAAAGAGAAACTATAGGAGAATAAAGATTTTACCTAATAGAATATAAAAGACCATATTTTCTGTAAAAAGAGAAATATGGTCTTTTACTTTTTCACTTTTTCAAACCTATCTAAAGGAAACCCCTTCTTTTTACATCGACCTTAAAACTTATAATTAACTCATTATAAGATGCTTGTATGCACCTTCTGTTTTTTGGCACGCTGTTTGTTTATTACAATTCGAATGTAAATAATTACACTCAGGAATTTAAAACCTTATATCATGAGAAACTTACTACTCTTTTTTTCGGCCCTAATTTTTAGCACTTCTGGTGTTATGGCCACAGGTACAGTTGAAGATAAGGTTGCAGAACGCAATGCTTATAGATACAACGACTCATTTATTTTTGTTGAGAATGGCATTACGTTTTCGGTATACCCAGATGGTGAATTCGATTTTTACATAGACAGTCGTGTAAGCGGCCGTAGAAACGGGGTTACCTTTAATTCGGGATTTAATTATAGTCCGTATGCCCAGTACGATGATTACGGTGCTGTAATACAAGTTGAAAACGTACCTATTTATTATGACTATTATGGTCGTGTTACACAAATTGGAGATGTGGATATTAGCTATAATAACAATCGCGTACGTAGTGTAGGTGGAATGTATGTGTACTATAACCGTAGAGGTTTATATGATTATCACACCGGATACATCAATATTTATAATAGAAATTATGTATACAGACCTTTTCATGCATTCTTTGCAAGACCTACATTAGGCTTTTGTTTAGTGTTCAATAGACCTTATAGAAGATTTTACAGCCCTATTCGTTACACCTATTACAATCCTTATAGATATAATACTAGACGTGCTTATGCCAAAATTGGAAGAACGCATAGATATAATAAAGTAAGAAATGATAGGTCTAGAATCTATAGAAATGACAGAAGAGTAGCAGTTAGAACAAATAACTCAAGAAACAACAGGTCTGTTTCAAAGAGAAATTACGCTACTACTCGTACGAACAAGTCGGTTGCAAATCGTGATAATTCAGCACGAAGAACCGTTTCAAGAAGTAGTGCCACACGTTCTAATAATACGAATCGTAAAATTACGAACCGTAGCACAACGGTGAGATCTAGAGCAAACACCCCGTCTAGAAATAGTTCGGTAGCAAGGAGGTCTACTGCAGTAAGAAAAGCTAATGGCAATACGGTGAACAAAAGAACAGTAACCAGATCACCACGTAGCACGACGGTAAAAAGAAGTACGACTACTTATAGAAGTCCGCAGAATAACAGGAGTACAAATAGAACTGTTAGAAAAGCTCCTTCGCAAAGTAGAAGTAACGTTAGTACAAGAAGTTCTTCTAGAAGGTCTGTAACTAAGGCCCCATCTAGAAGTAGTAGAAATAATACCTCTTCAAGAGCTACAACATCAAGAAGTTCAAGAAGATATTAAGATAGTTTTTAGGTTGGTTAGTTGTTGCCCCCGCAGTAGATTTATTTGCTGCGGGGGTTTTTCTTTTCAGTAATGGAATTAGCCCACCTTTGTTACAGTAACTTTTATGGATTTACTAATTGGCGTTTTACTTTTATCCGCATACTGATCATGAGGAATAAGAACATTGGTCTCTGGATAGTACGCTGCCAAATCCCCGGAAGGGATATTGTAAGGCACCACCAAAAACTTATTGGCCGTACGCACCTCACCATTATATGAACTGCTAATATTTATAACGTCTTTTTTCTTAAGCCCCTGTTTTTCCATATCCTCCGGATTCATGAACAATACCCGTCTTTCATTATAGATTCCGCGGTACCTATCATCCATACCGTAAATAGTGGTATTGAACTGGTCATGAGACCTAATTGTCATTAACATGAACTCCTCTTCCTTTAAGTTATGTTCCGGCAAAGGGTTAACGGTCAATTGGGCCCTGCCATTAGGAAGCATACTAAAATCAAGGTTACGAACATTGTTCGGTAAATAGTAGCCTATACCCTTAGATCTCTCTTTTGTATTTTCAAACCCCTTAACTACCTTATCTATACTTTCCCTAATAAGTTCGTAGTTCTCGCCCATAGCTTTCCAATCTACAGAGTGTCTACCACCAAAATAAGTATGGGCCAATTCGGCAATAAGTTCAGGTTCACTTTTAATGTTATCTGAAGTCGGTTTTAAAAGTCCACGAGATTGTCTTACCCGCCCCATACTATCCTCCATAGTCTGATAGCGTAACGTGCCATCTTTCATATCTTTTTCAGATCTACCAAAAGTGGGCAATATAAGTGCCGTTTTTCCAGTAACCAGATGAGAGCGATTCAACTTTGTACTTACCTGTACAGTAAGTTCACAATTTTGCATTGCTTGTGCAGTATACATAGTATCCGAAGCGGCCATCAGAAAATTTCCGCCTAAACAAATAAACACTTTACCCTTTTCATTGTGCATGGCCTTAATAGCTCCTACAACATCTACACCTTCTTTATCTGGAGCAGTAAACCCTAAGTGTGTCTTTATACGCGCGTTTAGTTCTTCATTCACAAAATGCATAATACCCACAGAGCGATCCCCTTGCACATTGCTGTGACCACGCACCGGGCAGGTACCTGCATTAGGTTTTCCCAAAGACCCTTTTAATAACAATAGGTTTAAATATTCGCATATGGTAGCTACCCCATTTTTATGCTGAGTTAACCCCATGGCCCAACATACTACGATGTTGCTACTTGTTGCCAAAAGGGCTACCGTTTCATTAATTTTTTCGTCACTAACGCCACTCAAGGCTAATAGTGATTCCTCATCATAATTCTTAAAGTCTGAAATCAAGGATTCATAACCATCTACATATTTAACCATAAAATCATGGTCAAAAACCTTTTGCCCACTCTCATCCAAAGCGGCAAGTCTCATTAAGATGAGCTTCATTAAAGCGATGTCTTGATTGATACGGACTTGCAAATGAATATCCGTTAGGTCTTCCCCACCACCAATTAAACCATTTAAATGTTGTGGATTTTTAAAATTTATTAGACCGGATTCCTCCAAAGGGTTAATACTAATTACCTTTCCCCCATTCTTCTTGCATTTCTCCAATGCCGATAGCATCCTAGGATGGTTCGTACCTGGGTTTTGACCTGCAACAATAACGACATCCGCACCATATAAATCCTCTAATTTCACAGAACCTTTTCCAATACCTAAAGTTTCCGAAAGGGCTACTCCACTAGATTCGTGGCACATATTGGAACAGTCGGGCATATTATTGGTCCCAATGGCACGCGCAAACATACCGTATAAATAGGCTGCTTCATTACTTGACCTACCTGATGTATAGAAGATGGCGTCGTCCGGTGAATTTAATTTATGTAGCTCTATAGAAATAAGTTCATAAGCCTCTTCCCAAGAAATGGGTTCATAGTTTACGCTGCCTGGTCTTAGCACCAACGGTTCTGTAATTCTACCAAATTTGTTCAGTTGATATTCCGTTAATTTGGAAAGTTCCTCTACAGAGTATTTTTTAAAAAAATCACGACCAATTTTGTCCGTAGTGGCCTCATCGGCAACGGCCTTTGCCCCATTTTCACAGTATTCTGCAATAGACGACGGATGTTCCGGGTTGGGCCAAGCACAACTTGGACAATCAAAACCATCTTCTTGGTTAAGTTCCAAAAAGGCACGCATAGAGCGTACTATACCCATTTCTTTAAATCCGTGGCGTAAAGCCTCGGTAACCCCTAATTTCCCTGCTGCATACTTAACAGGTTCTTTAATCTTAATATTTGAAAAATCTTCGGAACCTATTA
This sequence comes from Zobellia russellii, assembly GCF_044597075.1. Classification (NCBI taxonomy): domain Bacteria; kingdom Pseudomonadati; phylum Bacteroidota; class Flavobacteriia; order Flavobacteriales; family Flavobacteriaceae; genus Zobellia; species Zobellia russellii. The sequence continues at coordinate 1,041,468 of NZ_CP139000.1, forward strand.
TTGTAACATTCCTTTGATTGTCTTTATGTGACATACTTAACTTCTATTTCTAGTGTTTCAATTTCGGGTTAGGGTAATTATCGGATTCATCTTCTCCCCTGTCTTCTAGACAAGTAAAATCCTTTTCTACCAAAAGAGATAGAGTTTTTCCATCTTTAAGAGGTACTAAATTACTAAACCCTACCATTTTACTGTTTTCCCAACCCTGAATCGTTTCCGAAGGCAAAATCAAAGTAATTTTATCATTCTCAAAACTAGCTGTAAGCGAAGTTGCTCCGGTTTGGCTGCTTAAAGCATATGTAAATGTGCTATTTACAAATTGTGTTTCTTCTTGAATATATCCTTCTTTACAAAGTTGCGACACTTCTGTTTTGGTAATACGCACACGTATAGAGTTACCTTTTATCCGTATTTTCATTGAGGTACTTGTTGATACTGACTAGTAGAAATAGCCCGAAATTATAATTAATGCTAAATATACAAGTCAATATTGAAACAACGCGGAATATTTTTTCTTTCTTCCGTTCTACCTACCGCTCTATTCTCTTCATATAACAAAATACCATCAGAAGTTGTAATTTTAAAATAGACACCAGGCCCAGGCATGGAAGAAATAGGGGTTTCTATACTTATAAGTGGAGAAAGGTATGTTTGCTTGTAATCTATACTGTTGTAATCTATTCTAAATTTTCCGTTGCTATCCGTAACGGCGCTTCCTAAAAAGTCGTCTTTAATCCAGTCTACATCCATTGCGGAGATAAGCACTTCTTCTATAGGTGTTTTCCTATCTTCAATAGACTTAACACTTCCTATAATGGTCCAAATATCAAAATGATGTCTTACTTGGCTCCACAATTGAAAACCAAAACTGTAGTTCCAACTAAATTCCTTAAGTTCTTCATTACTTCTCCATACAGGCATTAACCTTTTGACCGTAAAATGGATAGGGTCTTGTTTTTTCTTTTTACGCCCTTGTTTATCCTTTACCACAAGATCAATCTCTATGGCACCTTCATTGTACGAATCGCACACATCAACTGCATAATTTCCTTCGGAATCTGTAAAACCACTTCCCAAAAGATTTTTAGATTTATCTAAAATGGCATCCGAAGATAAAATGCGCAGTTCATTTTTGTAATCGTGAGTAACTTTTGAACCACTATCTACTTTGTAGATTTTTACTTCTGCATGCTCCAAAGTTTCATAGACGTCCAAATACAGACAAGCCCTAAGATTACCTTTAACCATGTAGCCCATTTCATTTAACATTACAAGGTGATAAAATAAAAAATAACAGTCTATTCAACAGACCGGTACATGTAATTAGGGAGCTTTTTTAACGAAACTGAGTGTTAAGATATAGTTATTGACCTTTCTTTCCAAATACTTTTGAAAGCACTTGGAAAACATCTTCCGAGATTTTAAACTTATATAGAACCCCAACATAGAGCAAGGTTATCCCCAAACTTTTTATCATAATGCTTATGATAGGATGAAAAGGTAGGCGGATAAAATAGAAAGTAAGCAAGGTAATGGCCAACAATACCGAAATTTGAACGGTTTCTTTAGTAAAGGGAAGCATGTTGAATTTCATCTTAACATAAATCAATTTTACCGTGTTATAGATGAAGAAAGCTGAAAAACTGGCAATTGCAGCACCATCTAGACCATATGCAGGAATAAGCCAAACATTGAGCAATACGGTTACGATAGCCAAAAATATTCCCATATATAAAACCGCCCTGTAATAATCCGAATTATATAAAATGGAATTGTTGTTCCCCAACAGGGCATCATAAAGCTTAGCTAGGCCCAACCATACAAAAATTACATATCCATTACGATAAGCATCTGGTAGTAATTCATAGAGGTCATTGAGATTCAAAAATATAAGAGCAAACAAAAGTCCGGATATAATATATAGTGTTAGCGAGCTTTTTTGATAGAGCCTGCTTAATCCCGCCAAATCATTCTTGTTCATAAGCTCCGCTGTAAGCGGATACATTATTTGATGCATGGAACGTGAAGGCACGGCTATCACCAAAGCTATAAAGCTGGCTACGCTATAATAGGCTACGTTTTCAATTTTTATAAACTGATTGATCATTACCTTATCAATCTCTAAAAGAACAATAGCAACTGAGCCACCCAAAATAATCAATGCACTATACACCAAAATTTTACGTGTGTTACTAGGGAAATCAAAAACCAATCTTGGCCTGTACAAGGTATATGCGTAGATTTTCATAAAAAGCATCCGCAGTACATATACCACCACTAGACCATCTATAAAGGAGGTTACCGAAATTACGTCAAAATACAAAAGCACCAAAAGAACGGATTGCCCTACCCGACCGAAAATTTCTTTCATGAAATTACCAAAGACCGATTTCATATGGACTCTGGCCCAAGCATAAAAAACTTCAAAATAGGCCATGGTCATAGCTACAAAGAAAATATGCCAGACATACCCTCTTACAATTGGGTTTTCCTTGGATAAGAAGTTTGAAATACTATCGTTCACTACATAGGTTATGCCCGCAATGGGTAGCATTAATGCCAATGGCAAGAAAAGCATAAGGGTAAGAAAACCATCTTTTGATTTAACATCCGTGAAACCACTATAAAACTTTACCAAGGTATTGGGTACTCCAAAAGCAAGTAATGGCATTATGACCACTGAAGCCGATAACACAACCTGTAGCAACCCATAATATTCGGGTTCCATAAAACGTAGATAAAGCACTAAAGTATTTAGTGCCCCAAGACCAAAACCCAAATATGTAATGATCGAATTGTTCAGTGATTGTTTAAATACCACTCCCATTACAATAATTTTGAAAGTTCTTGAGTAAGTGCCTTTCGGCTGTACTTCTCAATATGAATAGATTCTGAAGTAATTGTCCCTTTTTTAAAGTCGTTATACCACTTAAGTATAGTTTTTTTGAGCTCTGCATCGGCATCATAATCAAATACCTTTCCAGCCACGGTCTGTTCTATAATCTTACCTGCCTCCCAATTCTTTGGCCCCATCGCTAAAATAGGCCTTTTGGCAACCATGTATTCAAAAAGCTTGCCCGGTATAATTCCCTTAGTTTCCTCACTGTCTATTTCTATCATAAGTAGTAGCTGAGACCTTTGCTGTCTTCGTTGGGCTTCGGCGTGAGAGCCATACCCTCTCATTTTTATATAAGGACCTAACTCATATCTATACATTGAATCCATTACATCTTGACTTACTACCCCCATAAATTCCAATTGAAGGTCTCCACGGAAAACTGCATTTTCCGCAGCAATTTGAGATAATACCTTCCATAGGTTTTTAGGATTTCTGCCCGTTAATAAGGATCCAATATGGGAAATTGTAAAATTGTTATCTAAATCTGCATCATTCTCATAATCGGAATCATACCCATTGGTAATTACAGAAATAGGCTGTTTTGTAATTTGTTCAAATTCTAATTTGGTCGTAGCACTGGTCACAAGAATTCTATCCGCTTCGTTCAACACGGCATACTCCAACTCCTTGTGTTTTTTTTCGGAACTTTTGGTCAGTTTTAATTCTTTGTGATACCCAATAGAAGTCCATGGGTCCCTAAAATCGGCCAACCAAGTTAGCCCTTTATCCTTTTTTAATTGTCTACCGATCAGATGAACACTATGCGGTGGCCCAGTAGTGATTATTGTCTCAATCCCTTCTTTAGCAATGATATCCGACAAATATTTTACCGAAGGCTTAATCCAATATTTTCTAGCATCGGGAATAAAAAAATTTCCTCTAACCCATAGCATGGCCTTTTCAAAAAACGATTGGTTCTTGGTTTGAATAATACCAGAGCTAATACGTTTTGTTTTTTTTGAGGACAACACCTTTGCCAATCCATAAGGTTCAAAAAGGGGCTGTGAATAGATTGTAATGTCCTTAGGAACTTCAGCAATTAGAGTGGCATCCTCTATTGGGTAATGCGGGTTTTCCGGAATGTAAACTATGGGTTCCACATTAAAATCGCGAAGGTACTTTACAAACTTTAACCACCTCTGCACACCTGGCCCACCAGCAGGAGGCCAATAATAGGTGATAATGAGGACTTTCTTCATAAGCTTAAATTACTAGATGTAAGATTGGGGAACCTGTACAAACTATTTTTCAACTTCTTTCTTTTCTTGACCTTCGTCCTTCTTTGAACTATAGAATGTAAAACCTATTCCGCCTAAAACTATAAGCACCAATACAATGGAACTTGCTAGCGTAATCTGGCTTCCTATCCTTACCACTTCAGGTTCAAACTTGAATTCTATGGTGTGCTCCCCACTTGGAACCTCTATGGCCCTTAGGGTATAATTTACCTTAATATGGTCTTTTAACTTTCCATTTATATAAGCGTTCCATCCGTTTTGGTAATACATTTCGGAAAAAACAGCAAGGCCATCATTAGAATTTTTAGACTTATAAGTTAAGTGATTAGGAGCGTAATCCGTTAAAACTATAGCAGCTGTAGAATCTACCTTAAATTCAAAATTGTTCAAATTTTTAACCTTGGCCACGTTTATGACAGCTTCGGTTCGCGTATCCAATTTATCCAAAGCCTGAATTTCTTCATCTGCAGAATTCACTTTTACTACATGGTTTACAAACCAAGCATTGCCATTGGCATTAGGGTTTACAGCGGGGTAACTTTTACCTTCTTCATCCTGCTGAATTACATACTTTACGTTTAACATGTTCAATACGCCCATGTTGCCTTTATACACGTAAAAGCTGAAAAGGTCTTCCAGTCCGGCTGGTTTTGCCGCATGATACCCACCAATAGATTGATGATAGTAAGATGTACGGGCACCGTTAATACCTTCATTGGGATCATACACCCTATAGATACTCTTATCCTTACTTATTTCCTTGTCCAAAGCAGTTTCAGGAAACGGCTGTGTCATTTTCCTTTTAGAAACAAAATTCTCGGAGTCAACATAGCGTAAACCAACACCAACCAAATCAAAAATAATCAATGCCCCAATTGCAACTATGGCTATGTTCTCTTTAAGTTTTCCTTTAATATAGAACCAAAGTGCCAAGGCCGCCAAAAGGACAAATATCATAGACCGTAAAAGGTCTGAGTTATATACGGCTTTCCGGTCTGCTTGAATCAAAGAAACCAGTTCATCCCCATAATTTCGTTTTAGAAAATCATCACTAGGGCCTTCAAAATCGAAACCAGCTTTAAAGATGAACAATGCAACACTTAAACCCAATACCGTAAAAAATGATATCTTAAGTGCATTCAGCTTTTCGGAAACATCAACCGTAGATTTAAAAAGTTCGCGCAATGCCAGAATAGCTAACACTGGAGCACACAACTCCAAAATGACCTGTATAGAAGAGACTGCCCTAAACTTATCATATAACGGAAAATAATCAATCATGAAGTCCGTCAAAAAGCTAAAATTCTTTCCCCAAGACAGAAACAGAGACATTAGCACGCCTCCAAGAAGCCACCATTTGGCTTTTCCCTTCACTAAAATAAGCCCTAAGATAAACAGGAAAAAGATAATGGCACCAATATAAGCAGGACCTGACGTTCCGGGCTGATCGGCCCAATATAAGGGCAAACCACTAGAAAAATTCAATGCTTGGCTACGAGACACACCTTGATCTATTAAGAAATCATAACTTTTGGAGTTTTCCCCCAGGTTCTCGTTATTTGACCCCCCAAACAAGCGGGGTACAAAAAGGTTCAATGATTCCGTAATACCGTAGCTCCATTGGGTAATATATGACTTCTCCAGCCCTCCCGTATTTTCTTTTGTTGAGCCGTCTGGATTAATGGTTAATTCAGATTTACCACGGGTACTCCAATCCGCATATTCCTTTGTAGCCATTAAACTGGTTGCATTAGCGGCAATACCCAATGTAACCGCAACCAGGAGTAGGCCTACAGAACTAAAATAATGTTTTAGCTTTTCTGTTCGTATGGCATCTACCAAGTAAACTACACCTAAAATTAAAACCAAAAGCATGAAATAATAGGTCATCTGATAATGATTGGCCCTTATCTCCAATGCCATTGAAATTGCAGTTAAAATAAATCCCCAGAGATATTTTTTACGGAACACCAATACAATACCTCCCAAAAGCATGGGCAGATACCCTAAGGCATGGGCTTTTGCATTATGCCCAACACCAAGAATAATGATGAGATAGGTTGAAAAACCAAAGGCCAAGGCACCAACTATGGCCAATCTATAATCTACTTTCAGGCAACAAAGCAAGATATAGAAGCCAATAAAATATAAAAACAAATAATCTGCGGGTCTAGGTAAAAACCGGATTAGATTATCTAATTTCTTAACGTAATCGTGAGGATAATACGCGCCTAACTGATAAGTGGGCATGCCTCCAAAGGCACTATTTGTCCAATAGGGCTCTTCCCCAGTTTTCTTTCTAAAATCGTTCTGCTCCTTGGCCATACCCGTAAACTGAACAATATCTGACTGTTCTATTACCTTGCCTTGAAGCACGGGATGAAAATAGGCCAAAGCGGCAATCACAAAAAAAATAGTAACAAAAAAATGTACGAAGAAGGCCTTCAATCCTTTTTGCATAATGGGATTTATCGGTTGTTTCGGCTAAAATAATGAAGTTATCTCTACTTTCGAATTTGTTTTGAACTTAACTTAAAGGATAGTCGTAAGTTTTAAAAACATAAACGCCGATTGCAAAGCTTTTATAAGTTCAAAAAGTATTCGATTTTAAAGTATAAAAAAAACTAGTGTAGTACAAAGAAGTTTACTCTACTTCCTCAAAATCAATATAATCACCCACCTGATTGTTTGAAGTATTCTTTCTTGATGGTTTCTTATCAATTATAACATCTCCTACCCGTTCCTTTTGATTTTGGCCATTTGTTTGCTGTGCAAATTCACCAAACTTTTCATTAAAATGTTCTTGGGTTTTTCGAGCGGCATACCCGAATATTTTGGGGGCAAACATCTTCACTAAGATCTTAAAAAGATAATAGACCAATAAAATTATTAAGATTGTCTTTAAAAATGCCATACTTTTTTCAAAATGATTATATCAAAAATACGATTCTAACGTTGTAATAACTGTGTAGAAGTGCTAAAATATTATTAAAGTAGTTTTTATGAATCCATATTTCGGATTCCAACACAGAGATAAACCACTGAAAACAAAGGCTTACAAGACGTTTTTGTTTTAAAAATGGTTCTATGCATACGATAGATTTTAGATTTTTCACACAAGAAAGAACAAGCCTGAATTAATTAATCAAGCGGCCCAAAATGAAAAAGTTTCTATTAACTCTCCTTTTTACGCTACCTATGGTAGCCACAGCACAATATACAGATGTAATTAATTCTAACCGCCCAGGTATGTCCGTTAGTGCATACGCAGTTGGTAGAAATGTGTTGCAGTTGGAGGCCGGTATTCTTTACGAACAGCGAGACCATACTCTTTTGGACACAAAAAGTAATATTTGGGGTTCTGATATTTCACTACGGTACGGTCTGTTGTTTGAGCAATTAGAAATAAATTATGAAGGCACGTATGTAAACCAGAACATTACTTATAACAGTTTAAACGTTTCTGAGAATTTAACCGATTTTTCAAGAAATCGGGTTGGTCTTAAGTACTTGATTTATGACCGATATAAAAACCCGGAACGCAATAAACCCAATTTATATAGTTGGAAAGCCAATTATGGTTTTAAATTTAAAAACTTAATTCCCTCTGTTTCCCTCTATGGTGGCGCCACTTTTAATCTAGGCGATAATCCTTTCTACGTTGGTGACCCAACTGTATCTTACCGCGGAATGATTGCAACCCAAAGTAGATTAACTCCTCGATTTGTACTTATAACCAACATTGCATACGATAGAATTACCACGGATTATCCTGAATTAAGTTACCTAGTTTCCATAAGCCATGCTTTTCGCAATCCCAAATGGAGTGCCTTTATAGAGAACCAAGGTATACAGAGCGATCGTTATTCAGATGCCCTTATACGTGGTGGTGTTGCCCACTTACTTACGGATGACCTACAGGTTGATTTTAATTTGGGTGCCAGCTTTAAAAACACACCATCCAGAATATTTATGACCGTTGGCGGGTCTTACCGGTTTGATTTTCACAAAGACAAGCTCATATCAATTGATGAGCAAAGTGCCGGTGAAAATGGCGGCCCTATTAAAAAGAACGCCATGAAGAAGAAGGAAAAAGAGGATCGTAAAAAAAATAAGAAAAGCGGTGGCGCCGAGGATATCGATTTAGGTCCATCTAAGAAACAACTCAAAAAGCTTAAAAAGGAAGAGCGAAAGAAACGCAAAAACAAAGACCGTGATAACGGAGCTATAGATTTTTAAGCCAAGACAACTCATTCATTATTCATAAAATTAAGTTTCATAATTTTATTCTAACCCTATTTATCCCTAATATTGACCTTACAAAAAGAATTGTATGGTCACCCTTAAAGAAGCGATTTCAAAAGCAGAGCTAAAAGAGTTCGTGAAATTTCCATTTTCGCTTTATAAAGGCTCCTCTTATTGGGTACCACCTTTGATTGCCGATGAGATGGCTACTTTTGACAAGGATCAAAACCCAGCTTTTCAAAATGCGAGTTGTTGGTTCTATCTGGCCTATAAAAACAATACGCTTGTAGGAAGGGTCGTAGCTATAATCAACCACCTGGAAGTGAATGATCAAAACGTAAAAAAAATGCGTTTTGGCTGGTTTGATTTTATTGATGACCCAGAAGTTTCGGAAACCCTTCTAAATAAAGTTGCAGAAATTGGAAAAGCGCATAATCTAGAGTTTATGGAAGGTCCTGTTGGCTTTTCTAACTTAGATAAGGTTGGCGTGCTTACGGATGGTTACGATCAACCGGGAAGCATGGTGACCTGGTATAACCACGCCTATTATATTAATCATTACGAACGTTTGGGTTTTGCTAAGGAAAAAGGGTATGTTGAAAACAAGTTCCCAGCCAGTAACGCAGATCCGGCTTTATTTACAAAATTGAACGAACTGGTAAAAAGACGTTACGGCTTACGTGAAATAAACTTTAAAAAAACTAGCGAAGTATTACCATTGGTGGATCAAATGTTTGACCTGTTCAACCAAACCTATTCCAAATTATCCTCATTTGTTCCTATAACCGATGTTCAAAAGGAATATTTCAAGAAAAAATACATAACCTTTATAGACCCGGAGTATATTAAGTTTATTGTAGACAAGAATGACAGCCTAATTGCGTTTGCAATTGTTATGCCCTCGTTCTCCCATGCATTACAAAAAGCTAAGGGAAAATTGTTTCCTTTTGGTTTTTTACACCTTCTTCGTGCGAAAAAATACAATAAAGATGCCGTTTTTTATTTGATAGGTATTCACCCGGATTATCAAAATAAAGGAGTCACGGCCATCATTTTTAATGAATACTACAAAACATTCAACAAGCGAGGTATTCAAATGTGCTATAGAACCCCGGAACTAGAAGATAATATTGCCATCCGCCAAATGTGGAAGCATTTTTCCCCAAAAATTTATAAGCGGCGTGCCACCTACAAAAAGAGTCTATAGCCGCAAAGGGCTACTTCCCTACTCTTCATTCGCTCACTCTAAAAAATAATCGAACTCCCTATAAAAAACAAGAATGCCCCATTTAAAATGAGGCATTTGTTTCATAAAGATTATTTAAGCCGATATTACTCGCCCATAGCCGCAGCAACCGCAGCGGACAATCTTTTATAAGTACCATTCTCCAAACGGTCTCTAATAGCAGAGAATGCATCTAATGTCTCTTCTATATCCTGCATAGTGTGCGTAGCGGTAGGAATCATACGTAAAAGTATCAACCCCTTTGGTATCACTGGATACACTACAATTGAACAGAAGATACCATAATTCTCACGTAAATCCTTTACAAGGGCCATGGCTTCTGGAATACTACCGTTCAAGTACACTGGAGTTACACAAGTATTGGTACTTCCAATATCAAAACCTCTACTCTTAAGTCCGTTTTGAAGTGCGTTTACGTTCTCCCATAACTTGGCCTTAAGCTCTGGCATAGTACGCAACATATCCAATCTTTTTAAGGCACCTTTCACATAAATCATAGGTAATGACTTAGCGAACATTTGTGACCTTAAATTATATTTTAAGTAGTCTATAATCTCTTTATCTGCAGCTAAAAACGCTCCAATACCGGCCATAGACTTTGCAAAGGTTGCAAAATATACATCTATATCCTTTTGTACGCCCTGTTCTTGTCCTGCACCTGCACCAGTGGCACCCAAGGTTCCAAAACCATGTGCATCATCTACAAATAAACGGAACGTATATTTTTCTTTAAGGGCAACTATTTCTTTTAGTTTTCCTTGCTCACCACGCATTCCGAAAACACCTTCGGAAATAACCAATATTCCTCCACCGGTCTGTTCGGCCATTTTTGTGGCGCGCTCTAAGTTTTTCTCTAAACTATCTATATCATTATGCTTAAACGTAAAACGTTTTCCCATATGTAGCCTAACACCATCAATAATACAAGCATGGGCATCTACATCATAAACAATAATATCGTCCTTTGATACAAGGGCATCAATAGCAGAAACCATTCCCTGATAACCAAAGTTCAGCAAATAAGCAGATTCCTTATCAACAAATTCGGCTAATTCTTTTTCTAATTGCTCATGAAAATCAGTATGGCCGCTCATCATTCTTGCTCCCATAGGGTAAGCCGATCCATATTCTGCAGCGGCTTCACCATCTACCTTCTTAACTTCAGGTAGGTTAGCAAGACCCAGATAATCGTTAATACTCCAGGTAATTACCTCTTTTCCCTGAAACTTCATTCGGTTAGAAATTGGCCCTTCCAACTTAGGAAAAACGAAATATCCCTCCGCCTGTGAAGCCCATTTTCCTAATGGCCCCTTGTTCTCAATAATTCTATCAAATAAATCTCGCATTTAGGTGTACTTTGGATTTTAGTGCAAAAGTAAGATTTTAAGAGCAACATTCATAAAATATTATTCCTTAACAAAAAAGCAACAACCTTTACGATTATTGCTTTCCCACTTTTACAAACTTGTAATTTATTCTTTTATGTATTGTACCTTTTGAGTTTCGCTTACTTCATTGGTATCAAAAAAGCCTTGATCCTCCATCCATTGATCACTATATACTTTACTCATATATCTTGAACCGTGATCTGGAAAGATAACAACAACATTATCTTTAGGACCAAATTCTCCTTCTTCGTTCAATTGCTTCAATGCCTGCATAACGGCACCACTGGTATATCCTGCAAAAATACCTTCGGTTCTTGCCAATTCACGAGCTGTGTGAGCACTTTCTGAATCCGTAACTTTAATGAACTTGTCTATTACATCAAAATCCGTTGCTCCAGGTATAAGGTTCTTTCCTAACCCTTCAATTCTGTACGGGTAAATTTCGTTGGAGTCAAACTCTCTTGTTTCGTGGTATTTTTTCAACACAGAACCAAAAGCATCAACACCTATTACCTTAACATTGGGGTTTTGTTCTTTTAAGTATTTGGCAGTTCCGGAAATAGTACCTCCAGTACCACTACATGCAACAAAATGTGTGATTTCACCTCCGGTTTGCTCCCATATTTCAGGCCCGGTACTCTCATAATGGGCATGCATGTTGAGCTCATTAAAGTATTGGTTGATATAAATAGAACCGTTAGTTTCTTTATGCAACCGTTTTGCTACTTCATAATAAGAACGTGGATCGTCTGCACTTACGTGAGCTGGGCAGACATATACCGTAGCTCCCATTGTGCGAAGCATATCAATCTTATCTTTTGATGATTTTGAACTAACCGCCAAAATACACTTATAACCTTTTATAATACTCACCATGGCAATACTAAAACCGGTATTACCAGAAGTTGTTTCTATAATGGTACTTCCTTCGGTTAAAATACCTTTACGTTCAGCTTCCTCTATAATGTGCATTGCGATGCGGTCTTTAGAGGAGTGACCTGGGTTAAAGGATTCTACTTTTGCATAAAAGTTGCCGGTAAAGCTTTCGGTTATTCTATTTAGTTGTACTAGCGGTGTGTTTCCTACAAGTTCTAGGATATTATTGTAAGCCTTAATTTTGTTTTCCATAAAGGATGTCTGGTTTTGGGAACTATTGATAAAAAGATAAGTTTCCACAAAATTACTTGGACAAAATTACTATTTTTTTTGAATATGTCATTTTATCATGCAAAATACCTCAAAAAAATGAAGATTTTCATTCATAAACCATGATTTATTAACGTTTCATTAGCATAATTGCCCTAATCTAGTCAATTCTGAAGTGGTCATAAGGTTCCTTTTTATTCCCTAATTCTATTAGATTCAAAAAATTACCATATATACAGTATGCTTATTTAGCCTTCCCTTCTAAATCCAACAGAAAGGCGTACTCTTTTGCTACTTCTTTTAAGGACTCAAAACGGCCCGAAGCACCTCCGTGACCCGTATCCATATTAATGTCCATCATCAATAGGTTATGATTAGATCTCAATTCCCTTAGTTTGGCCACCCACTTTGCAGGTTCAAAATATTGAACTTGAGAATCATGCAGACCTGTAGTAACCAATAAATTAGGATAGTCCTGCGCTGTAACTTGATCATATGGAGAATATGATTTCATATATTCATAATATGCCTTGTCATTCGGGTTTCCCCATTCATCGTACTCGCCCGTGGTTAAAGGAATGGAATCATCTAACATGGTAGTTACAACATCTACAAACGGTACAGCAGCAATAACCCCGTTATATAATTCCGGAGCCATATTAATGATGGCGCCCATAAGAAGGCCTCCCGCAGAACCACCCATAGCATATAGGTGCTCAGATGAAGTATAGCCTTCTTGTACCAAATGCTTGGAACAATCTACAAAATCTGTAAAAGTATTCTTCTTTTTAAGCAGTTTTCCATCTTCGTACCAAGGTCTCCCCAGGTACTCACCTCCTCTTATATGTGCTATGACATAAACAAAACCTCTATCCAAAAGACTTAGTCTTACCGTTGAAAAATAAGGGTCTATCGTATGACCGTATGAACCATAAGCATATTGCAAAACAGGAGTGTTTTCATTGAGCGGCGTGTCTTTATGATAAACAACGGACATAGGGACTTTTACACCGTCCCGGGCCGTGGCCCAAATACGTTTCTCCTTATAGTTGTCCTTATGAAACTTACCGCCCAAAACTTCTTGTTCCTTCTTAACTTCCTTCTCCTTGGTTCGCATATTAAAATCAATGATGGAGCTAGGAGTTGTCATGGAATTATATCCATAACGAAGAATCTCTGTATCAAAATCCGGATTACGGCCTACACCAGCAGTATAGGTTTCGCTTTCAAAAGGAAGGTAATATGAATTAGCACCGTCCCACCTATTAATTTGCACACGATTAAGGCCATTGGTTCTTTCGGAAATAACGTAATAGTCTTTAAAAATATCAATGTCCTCTAAAAGCACATCATCTCGGTGTGGTATAAATTCTTTCCAACTGTCTGAAGAAGTATTGTTCTCATCGGTCTTCATCAATTTAAAATTGGTTGCACCGTCTTTATTGGTCAACACATAGAAATGATCACCGTAATGCGAAATACCATACTCTACTCCCCGCTCCCTTGGAGAAAACATCTTTAATTCCCCGTCGGGATTGTCCGCTCGTAAAAATTGATATTCAGAAGTTAGGGTACTGTAAGAACCAATGATGATATATTTTTTTGATTTTGACTTGTAGACATACGTTCCAAACGTATCATCCGTTTCATGAAAAACCAACTGATCATCCTCTGCAGATGTACCAAATTTATGCTTTAGAATCTGGTCTGACCGTAAAGTAACTTCATCTTTTTTGGTATAAAAAAGTGTTCTATTGTCATCTGCCCATACTGAGCCTCCTGTAGTATTTTCTATTTTATCCTCATAGATTTCACCCGTTTCCAAGTTTTTGATACTTATAGTGTATTGGCGGCGAGAGACTGTATCCACCCCAAAAGCTGCAAGTTTATTATCAGGGCTAATGGCTATACCACCAATACTGAAGAATTCATGCCCTTTAGCCATTTCATTGCCATTAAACATGATTTCCTCAGGAGCATCAAGAGTTTCTTTTTTACGGGCATAAATGGGATATTCCTTACCAATCTCATATCTAGTAATATACCAATATCCGTTTTGTTTGTAGGGTACCGATGTATCATCTTCTTTAATTCTGGACTTCATCTCATTAAAAAGATCATCCTGAAATTCTTTGGTATGTGCAGTAGAAGCATCATAAAATGCTTTCTCCGCTTCAAGATAAGAGATAACCTCCGGGTTTTCCTTATCGTTCAACCAATAGTAATTATCTACCCTAACATCACCATGCTTTTCTAAATTATGTGGAACCTTCTTTGCTATTGGTGCTTTTACTTCACTCATATGTATTTCTTGACTTTGTGCTAAAGGCACAAATGTAAGGCATAAGACAAGAACGATTTTCTTTTTTTTACATAGCTTCATTAGTAATGGGTTTTCTTACACAATTTAGTAATTTTGTAACCTAATTCAATTTTAAAAATTAAACTTATGTTTGGAGACATGATGGGTATGATGGGGAAACTAAAAGAGACCCAACAAAAGGTAGAGGCCACAAAAAAACGGATGGATACGGTAACCCTTGAAGAAGCTTCTTCCGAAGACCTACTAAAGGTGACCATAACCGCGAACAGAGAAATTAAAAAAATTCAAATTGATGATAGTTTGTTGGAGGACAAAGAGCAATTAGAAGATTTTCTGATTCTTACCCTTAACAAAGCTATTGCAAAAGCAACACAGGTAAACGAGACAGAACTTGCTGCTGTAGCTAAAGAAGGTATGCCCAATATTCCAGGTATGGATTCGTTATTTAAATAATGGCAAGCTATTTGCTTTTATTTTAAAAAATATTGCTCATGAAGTTTTTGCTTTTTCTTTTGCTACCTCTTTTTCTAGTTGGACAGAATGATACTTCCAACACTGTTGATTGGTTGAAAGACTATGACACAGCCATAAAAGTGTCAAAAAAAGAAAACAAAAATGTTTTAGTGTATTTTACCGGAAGTGATTGGTGCCCGCCTTGCAAAATGCTTAAACGCGACTTGTTTGATACAAATGAATTCTCTGAATTATCTAGCAATTATGTGCTATTGTATATAGATATCCCCAGAAATAGGGATTTGTTAAGTGAAAAGCAATGGAACCACAATCAAGAACTTTTTAAAAAGCTAAACAAAAAAGGGGTATTTCCCATGCTTGCCGTAGTAAATGAAAAAGGAAAAATGCTTGATGAATATTCCGGTTATGGTATGACAGGAGAAATTAAATATCACATAGACTTCTTGAAAAAAAACAAATAAAAAAGCCCCATATATGGGGCTTTTAATTTTTAGGGAATTATAGTTTAGTTATTTATCAACCTAAACTCCGTTCTTCTGTTTACGGAATGCTCTCTTGCTGTACAAGAAACTCCATCTTTACATTTGTTCTTAAGTTTAGTCTCACCATATCCGTTAGCTACCAAAAGACTAGAATTAATGCCTTTAGAAATTAAGTATTGAGCTACGGACTTTGCTCTACGTTCCGATAAATCTTGGTTAGAAGAAGCACTACCTTGAGCATCTGTATGAGAAGCCAACTCTACCTTAACTCCAGGGTTTTGAGCCAATACAGGCAGTAATCTTGTATCTATAATGGATTTAGCCTGAGGGGTTAAAGTAGCGCTACCCGAGTTCCAGTTTATAGGAAGTGCCTGATAGGTAACCAACTCACATTTAACCTCTTTCCAAGTGGTAAGCCCACCTTTTTCCTTCAACACCTCTTTTGTATAGGATTTTGTTACCGGTGGTACCATTTCCTCAACAGTATAAGCATCTTTATCCAAGACTGTTCTTGTAATTTCATCATAAACGGCGGGAACAACTTCCTCAACAACTTTAGCCGGAGAAATAAGTACTCTTTTCGTATAAGTAGCACTCTTTTCTGGAATAGCCGTTTTACTAGTACTTGCATCACTGGCAAGCGTTGAAGTCTCTATAGTCTGGAATTCTGCAGGATACCCTTTGTAGCACCAGTATCTACAATCATCCGGGTTTCCAGAATCACAGTCCGGAGCAGATGCTCCCAATTCCCATTGGGCATAGGCAGGTTTCACCTCTATGGTCTGCGAAGCACTTCCAAAACTAGCTGGGATAACATTTAAGGAGTTACCACCTTCTTTAGAAACGTAGGTCACTTTCTCGGTACCCCACTCTTCAGGAATAATTCGTAATTTCTTACTCTCTTCTTTAACTAGGACACGCTCTGTAACGGTTTTATACGTAGCAGGGACAGTTTTTAGAACCTTGTAACCCGGTTTTACGGTAATAGTTACGGTTTCGTTTACATAAACGTCAGGAGTAGTACATCGTACATAACATTTTCCTGGTTCAGGGTTTTCGGGCAGGTCTTGCGCCATACCACATGTAGCCGTAAGCACGGCAATTGAAAAAAGAATTTTCTTCATAATACGGTTAATGTTTAATGTGTTTATTATAGTTGCTTTAAAGTTAAACTTTTAATGTTTTTTTAACAAGCCCTTTCCTGTTAAACATTAAAATGATCGATGAACTACATCATTTTAACCAAAAAACGCACTAAATAACAGCACTAGCATAGAATAGCTCAATTAAAAAAATGATTAAGATTAGACAGTTATTTTTCTATGGAAGAAAGGCTTTCGAGCTTTAAAAATGATGTAACATTTAAATACAACTACACATATAACTGTTCCTGTTATTTTGTATCTTTTACCTAAAAATTACAAAGTGATAGAAATAGTTGCCCTACCAAATTCCGATTTTCAGTTTCACGTCAAATCCAAAAGTGGTTCCATTTTACTCACTAGCAAGGACTTTGATGACAAAACAGCACTAGAAGATACGCTGTCCCGTCTTAACAATCTTGAAATTGCACGTGGCAATTTTGAACGAAAGACTAATCATCAAGGAAAATTTCTATTCAATTTTAAAGATGAAAACGGCAATCTACTTGGTTCAAGCCAGCTATATGACTCCGAAGCAGGAATGGAGAACGGTATAAAAAATTTACGTAACCGCTTAAACGAATTAAGGGAGTTATAAATTTTTCAAAATATTCAAGAAAGCATTGTGCATTGTATCTGTATAATCTAAATGGGTAACTATCCTGAGCTTTCCTTGCCCCATATCAATTATGGACACATCTTTTTCTTTTAGTTTTTCAACAAAAGTATCTCCCGTCATAAACTTTTCATCAATTTCAAAGATGATGATATTAGTCTCAATGGGCTCTACTTGTTTTATATAGGTTAGCTTACTCAACACCTCCCCTATTTCACGCGCTTTTTGATGATCTTCTAACAAACGTTCTATGTGATTGTCCAATGCATAAATTCCCGCAGCCGCCAGAAAACCTGCCTGACGCATGCCTCCTCCAAAGATCTTGCGTACGCGTAGCGCTTGTTGCATTTGTTCTTTACTACCCACGAGAACGGAACCTACGGGGCATCCCAAACCTTTACTTAGGCAAACACTAATAGTATCGAACAAGGTCCCGTACGCTAAGGCGTTTTCCTTTTTTTCTACCAAAGCGTTCCACAAACGTGCACCATCAAGATGATAAGCCAGTTGGTTGGTATTACAAACCTCTTTTATTTTCTTTAACTCCTCAATATCCCAACAAGCACCACCGCCTTTATTGGTTGTATTTTCAACACACACCAAAGAAGTTAACGGACTATGGTAAAAATCCGGTGGGTTTATGGCTCCTTCTACCTGTTTTGCCGTAATCATTCCTCTATCTCCATCTATCAATTTACACGAAACCCCACTGTTAAAACTGACGCCACCGCCTTCATAATTGTAAATATGGGCATATTTATCGCATATTAACTGGTCTCCAGGTTGTGTATGAAGCTTTATTCCTGTCTGATTTGCCATGGTGCCGGAAGGAAAAAAAAGAGCGGCTTCTTTGCCGAACATTCCCGCTACTTTTTCTTCAAGGGCGTTTACCGTTGGGTCTGTTTTAAACACGTCATCTCCCACTTTGGCGCTCATCATAGCATCTAACATTCCTTGGGTGGGCTTGGTTACGGTATCACTAATAAGATTAATATGCATGTAAAATATCTATTGTTAAATTCTAATATTCAGGTTTTTTGAGAAGCGTTAATATCTTTAAGAATAATCTACAATATCTAAGTAAATACCGCAAAAAACACACTTATTTACTCATGTTTAAAATCAAAACACCAAACATTCGCGCCATTTATTACATAAATGATAAAATTACGTTTCGATTATTGTAGTATTCTTTCCACAAAAAAGGATGAAAATAAATAACTTAAGTACAAACAAATATACTATGGTAAACTTAGAAAATCAGATTTTTTCATCCTACCAAAGAAACCCTAATTTATTTGACGAAATCTTTGATGAAAAAGGACACGTTAAGGACGTATATTCTAAACTTTTTAACCTCTATGGAGAGCATTCCATTAACGACTATGTTAATCTAAATGAGAAGGCCAAATCGTCTTTTTTTAACCAAGGAATTACTTTTCAGGTATATGATAAAAAGAAAACTCAGGAAAAAATTTTTCCATTTGATCTTTTCCCAAGAATTATTCCTCCCGAAGAATGGAAAGTAATAGAATCCGGCTCCATACAGAGAAGTAGGGCCTTAAACCTTTTCTTATGGGATATTTACCATGACAAAAAAATTATAAGACAGGGAATCATACCCATGGAACTTATAAGTTCCTCAGCCAACTATCTGGACCAAATGAATCACCTTGATCCTCCCGGTGGCATTTATAACCATATTTCCGGTACCGATGTTATCAAGCATACGGATGGACAGTATTATGTGCTGGAAGACAATATAAGGTGTCCGAGTGGTGTGAGTTATGTAATCTGCAATCGTACCGCTCTTAAAAGGGCTCTTTTTGGAGTGTTCAATCACTATAAAACTTACTCGGTAACCAACTATGCCGAAAATCTATTGGACTTACTTGAGACCGTAAAACCCAAAGGTGTAGACATACCAAATGTAGTTGTTATTACTCCTGGCATGTTCAATTCTGCTTTTTACGAACATTCCTATTTAGCAAAAACAATGGGTGTTGAACTGGTTGAAGGCCGTGACCTTTTTGTTGAAAATGACTTTGTTTACATGAAAACCATTCAAGGTCCACAAAAAGTAGATGTGATATATAGAAGAATCGATGATGCTTTTATTGACCCGTTAGAGTTTAGACCTGATTCATCCTTGGGTGTCCCGGGACTTTTTGCTGCCTACAAAAAAGGCAATGTTACCTTGGCCAACGCTCCAGGAACCGGAGTAGCAGATGATAAAGCGGTTTACACCTATATGCCGGAAATAATTAAATATTACCTTAACGAAGAACCTATACTCAATAATGTACACACCTATCATTGTAGCAGACCCAAAGAACTAAAGTATGTTCTGAACAACATAGAGAACTTGGTTATAAAACCTGTTGACGAAGCGGGTGGATACGGTATATCTATAGGTAACCGATTAAGTAAAAAGGAGGTTGAAGTAGTAAAGGCTCAGATACTGTTGAATCCTAGAAAATATGTGGCTCAACCGATAATGTCTCTTTCGGTACACCCAACTTATATTGATAAAAGCGAATCTTTTGAACAGCGTCATGTAGACCTTAGAACATTTACCGTATTGGGGAAAGATAAGGATTTTGTCTTAAAAGGAGGTTTAACCCGTGTAGCTCTAAAAAGAGGCAATCTGATCGTGAATTCCTCTCAAGGAGGGGGCTCAAAAGACACTTGGGTATTAAAAACTTAATACGCCCATCTCTAAAATCCAATATTCATTTTTTTTACGGAACACTAATATTTAAAAAATGCCTATGCTTGCACGAGTAGCCAATAATCTTTTTTGGATGGGACGTTATATTGAACGTTCGGAACACATTGCCCGATACCTTAGGGTAAATTATTTTTCGTCACTCGATGCTCCTAACCAACTATCACAATCCAGACAATTTGTACTGCGCTCTATGCTAACCATGATCGGAGACCCTGTAGCTAACGAGTCTCAAACCCTTAACGAAGAAGAAGTGCTCTATAAAATTGGTTTGGATCCGGATTACACTTCGTCTATACTAAATAACGTGAGAAGTTCAAGGGAAAATGCCAATAGTGCCCGGGATTTAATATCGACTGAATTGTACGAATCCATTAACAAATTCTACCACTTTATCTCTAACTATGATGCCCAAGCTTATAGCAAGAACGGGCTCCACGATTTTACCCTCACCGTAACCGAGATGTCCGCTATCTTAAGGGGCAAAGTGCGAAGTACGCTCATGCATGATGAAATTTATGCTATTATAATGATGGGGGCCAACATTGAAAGGGCAACCCAGATTATACGTATAATAAACGCCAAACATAATGACGCTCTTAAAGCTCAGGGCAGTTATGGCGATAAATTCAAGAACAGCTTTGAATGGACTACCCTATTAAAGTGTACGGAATCTTATGATATGATGCGCAGGTTTTATAAAAAAACACCAAACAGTATATCTACCTTGGAGTTTCTAATCCTTAACCCAGATTGTCCAAGGTCTATAATGAACAGCCTAAACCAAGTCTGCAAGCACATAAAAATACTAGATTCCAATAAGAAACCTTGCCAAAATTCAACCGCCTTTTTAGTGGGGAAAATAAGGGCGGAATATGAGTTTAAGTGTATTGTTCAGATTGAAAATGACATTCAATCTATAATAGACAGTACTTTAAATAGTCTTTATGAAATTAGTCAGAAAATGGAAGAAGAATTTTTTAGTTACTAAAAAAGCAGACACAATCCGTTTAAAATAAAACATATCCAGAACCAACTTATCCAACTATACCATGCCTTTAGAATACTCTATTATCTACAAAGCAAAAAACACCTATGAAGAAGCGGTGCATGAAGCATATTGGCAATTTTTGATAATCCCCCAGGAAAATGAGTCTCAACAATTTATTGGAGTGGACTTTGCAAACACCATTCAGGCCCACAATGAATACTCCATAAACGGTTATGGCTTTAAGACCATACGGGTACACCCCAAACAAATATTTAATGACATTGGTTTTGAAGCTAACTTTAAATTAATAAAGAAGGAAATCAACCCTTTTGATTTTGAACCGGAACAAGACATAGAAAGGTCCTATAAAAAAATTCAAGAACTAGATTTTAAAGTAGACCATGAGGCCTTTTTAAAAACAACTCATTTTACGAGTATTCCGGAGCAGAAGACACCCCTTTTTCAGTGGAATACAAGTGAATCCATTTTTGATAATATACTTAGGCTTAACGAATATACCTATAGCTATATTCGTTTTAATGCAGATGCCACAGATGTCCACACTACACTTGCCGAAGTTCTAAAAATCCGTCAGGGCGTTTGTCAGGATTTTACACATTTATTCTGTGCATTGGCACGCATGCACGGCATTCCGGCTCGCTATGTTTCAGGATATCTACACCAAGGAAATGGCTATTTTGGAGATTCCCAGATGCATGCTTGGGCAGAAGTCTTCGTACCTTATGTAGGCTGGCTCGGATTTGACCCTACAAACAATATACTGGCCGGCACCAATCATATAAAAGTTGTCCATGGCAAGGATTATAAGGACTGCTCACCTTTAAAAGGCGTGGTATATACCGCAGGAAAGAATGAAACCGTTCATTCCGTACAAGTTACCAGTCAAAATCAGCAATAGCTCTTTTCAACTTATAAAAACCTAAAAGACATATCCATAAGAATAGCTTATTCCTAAACATAAACAATCAACTATTTACTGCAGAATAGATAAAAAAGAGTAGTATTTTTGTTTATAAAACAGAATACAATGACAATTACTACAGACCTATTTAAAGGTCTACAGGATCGCCTTGGTGCGTTAAGGAGGTATCTTTGACGTTGATGCTAAGCTTATAGAAATAGAGAACGAACAGGAGAAAACTTTGGCTCCTGACTTTTGGGACAACCCACAAGAGGCTCAAGCCCACATGAAATTCATACAGTCCAAAAAACAGTGGGTAGACGATTATAATGTTGCCAAAACACTAGTGGACGACTTGGAAATCTTATTGGAATTCCAACAAGAGGGAGAAGATAACGAAGCAGAAGTAACGGCTCAGTACCATAAGGCATTAAGCAAATTGGAGAATCTGGAGTTCAAGAACATGCTTTCCGAAGAAGGAGACGAACTCCCCGCTGTACTGCAAATTACAGCAGGTGCAGGAGGTACGGAAAGTTGTGATTGGGCATCTATGCTTATGCGTATGTATATGATGTGGGCCGAGAAAAACAAGTACAAGGTAAAGGAGCTCAACTATCAAGAAGGAGATGTTGCCGGTATAAAAACCGTAACGTTGGAGATAGATGGCGATTTTGCATTTGGTTGGTTAAAAGGTGAAAATGGTGTTCACAGGTTGGTGCGTATTTCACCGTTTGACAGTAATGCCAAACGCCACACTTCATTTGCATCTGTATATGTATACCCTCTTGTAGATGACAGTATTGAGATTGATGTAAACCCTGCGGATATTACCATTACAACAGCACGGTCCAGTGGAGCGGGTGGTCAGAACGTAAACAAGGTAGAGACGAAGGTACAATTGGTGCATCACCCCACAGGCATCCAAATTTCTTGTTCGGATTCTAGGAGTCAGCATGACAATAGGGCTACGGCAATGAAAATGTTGAAATCCCAACTGTACGAAATTGAGCTTCGGAAGAAAATGGAGGCCCGTCAAGAAATAGAATCCTCTAAAATGAAGATTGAATGGGGTTCTCAAATTCGAAACTATGTTATGCACCCGTACAAATTGATTAAAGATGTACGAACGGCAGAAGAAACAGGAAATATAGATGCCGTTATGGATGGCGATATAGATATGTTTTTAAAAGCCTATCTAATGATGATGGGGCAGAAAGATGAAGATTAGACTTACTGCATAAATTAAAATTTAAAATCAAATAACAAATGATCAAGATATACCACAACCCAAGATGCCAAAAATCCCGAGAAGGATTGAAAGTGTTGGAAAATTCAGGTAAGGAATTTGAAGTTATAAAATATCTAGAAGAAATTCCAACTAAGGAGGAGCTACGTAAGGTCATAGACTGTTTAGGAATAACTCCAGAAATGCTTGTTCGTAAAAACGAGCAAATTTGGAAGGATAACTTTAGAGGTAAGTTGCTTTCAAGCGAAGAAGTTTTGGACGCTATGATTCAGCACCCTAAATTAATTGAACGACCAATTGTAGTAAATGGTGGAAAAGCCGTTATTGGCAGGCCCGTTAATTTAATTGACGATATTATTTAAATTAAGGGTGTTTCTTAACATCCATGTAAAAAGTAAGCATTTCGCTGATTTTCAACGGATTGCTTACTTTTGTTTTATTAAGTTTCCGTCTTCAATAATTTGGTACATTTGTTGCTGTTTCGTTTTAACAAAGCTTTAACCATAATGGGTTAAACCAATCGTAAAAAATACAATCATATAAACTGATATCGTCATGAAAAACAATATCCCATACGTTATTTTATTTTTTGTTCTATTGCTCTCAAGTCCAGAATTAGTGGCCCAATACGGCTACGGTGGCGGAGGTTATGGTTATGGTGGTGGCGGCTATGGTGGGTACGGAAGACAACGTAGTGCCATTCCGCAAGTTCAGGAAACCCCAAAAGAACCAGAACCAAAGACCGCTGAGCAAATTGTGAATGATGAGATGCCCAATATTGCAGCTGTATTGGAACTTAACGAGTTTGAGTCCGCTGTAATGAGTTCTGTGTTAAAAAAGTATCTGCAAAAGCGAATTGAAATGCAGATTTTACAACTTACACCCGAGCAAATGCGCGAGGGAATGGAAAAGATTACAAAGGCACAGGACGAAGAGTTAAAAGCTGGGCTCCCTATTGAAAAGTACGATGCTTTTGTAGAAATGCAGAAGAAAGGGATGCAGAAGACCAAGAAAGAAAAGAAGCGAGAGAAAAAACGAAAGAAGAAAAAATCCAAAGACTGACATGAATAAAACGTTCTTGATTGCCCTGTTACTGTTATCGCTAAACACATTTGCACAACGGCCGCAGCGGCCCCAAAGTCAAGAACAACAACCTATTAAAATTACCGGCACCGTTCTGGATAAGGACAACGGCCTCCCTCTTGAATATGCCACTTTAGTACTTCATAGTGTAAAAGACCCAAAAAAAGTAACCGGTGGAATTACTGATTTAGACGGTAAATTTGAAGTTGAGACCCTACCCGGCAAATACAATATTAGTGTAGAGTACATCTCCTATAAAACCTATAAACTAGCGGAACAGGAACTCACACAATCCACAGATTTAGGCACTATAAAACTCGCACTTGATGTTGCCCAACTAGAAGGTGTAGAAGTTGTTGGTGAGAAAACCACGGTAGAAGTTCGTCTTGACAAAAAAATCTATAACATAGGTAAAGACCTTACCACTAGCGGTGCAACCATAAGCGACGCCCTTAACAATGTACCTTCCGTAAATGTAGATGTAGAAGGGGCTATTAGCTTGCGAGGCAACGAAAATGTTAGAATTCTAATAAACGGAAAACCTTCCGCCTTAGCGGGTTTTGGGTCTACGGATGCCCTAAGGGAATTGCCGGCAGATGCCATTGAAAAGGTTGAGGTAATTACAAGTCCCTCCGCTAGATATGATGCAGAAGGTACGGCAGGTATTTTAAACATTGTTTTGAAGCGAGAAAAAACACTAGGATTTAACGGTTCCGTAAATGTAAATATAGGGTACCCTTCACAAAGTAGTATGTCCATAAATGCTAATTTAAGGACGGATAAATTTAACGTATTTAATACGTTGGGCTATAGATACAATGAATCTCCTGGTCATGCTTTTTATGAAAATTCATACAACAATGGCCAATATGATCAAATTAATGAAAACCGAGATTATACCCGATCGGGCAAGGGTTTCAATAATAATTTTGGCGTTGAATATTTCTTTAACGAAAAGTCATCGCTTACGGGAAGTTTCTTTATGCGTTTTCAAGATGGAGACGATTTAACCGAAAACTATAGCGATTATTTTGAGAATGGACTTTTAACAAGACAGAGCTTTAGGGAAGAAATTGAACTTGAAGACGAAGAAAATTATCAGTTCTCATTAAATTATGTAAATAATATTGATGATGACGGTCAAAAGCTTACCGCAGATTTACAGTATTCCAATGGTGATGAAGTAGAGAATTCTACAATTGATGACAACAATACTTTTCCCAACACCAGTCTTAACACACTTGAAAGCGTCTATCAAAACGAAATTGACGACGAATATTTGGTTCAGGCCGATTATGTACTACCCATGGGAGATGCACAGTTTGAAGTAGGTTACAGAGGTACTTTTGAAAGAGAAATTACAGATTACAAACTAGACTCTTTAGATAGGTCTACCAATCAATTTGTAACCAATGAAGATTTAACCAACAAATTCAATTACCAAGAAAACGTAAATGCCCTGTATACCCAATACGGTAATAAGTTCGGGAAGTTTTCTTTCTTGGCAGGTTTGCGTTTAGAAAACACGCAATTAAAGGGAGAAGTAACTTCGGACTTTGACACATCTGCCATAGAAGATGCCTTAGGCGAGGATATAGATTTAAATTTTGACAAAAACTATCTAGGCCTCTTCCCTACTCTTAACCTTATATTTGAAATTGGTGAGATGGAAAATGTCTCTTTGGGTTATAACAGAAGAATCAATAGGCCCAGAGGGCGTTTTATAAATCCATTTCCTTCTAGATCTAGTAGAGCCAATATTTTTCAAGGAAATCCAGATTTAGACCCAGCCTATTCAAATTCGTTTGATTTAGGTTATTTAAAACGTTGGGACAAGCTTACGCTTACTTCATCTGTATATTACAAACGTGAGACCAATTCATTTGAATACATACAAGAAGCCACAGGACAAACCACAACGGACAGTGTGCGAATCATTAGATCTTTACCCATAAACTTATCTTCTAACGAAAGAATAGGTGCCGAAGCCGGTGTGTTGTACAATCCAAAAAAATGGTTGCGCTTAAACGGTAGTGTCAACTTCTTTCAGTTCTCCAGTGAAGGCGAACATAATGGAACGGATTATGGAACGGATAATACCAGTTGGTTCGCCCGCTTTAGCTCTAAAGTAAGTCTCCCTAAGAAAATAGAATGGCAGACGAATGCTTTTTATATGGGGCCCCGCCAAAATGCACAGACTGAAACAAAGAGTATGCTATCTATAAACTTAGCTTTCAGCAAAGACATTATGAAAGATAAAGGCACGGTATCACTAAACGTAAGTGACCTTTTGAATTCAAGAAAAAGACAATCGTATACCGTTTCCGATGATTTTACCTCTAGAAGCGAGTTTCAGTTTAGACCTAGGTCGATTAACCTCTCCTTTAGGTATAGAATCAACCAGTCTAAAGAACGAGATCGCAAAAATGGCAGAGGCGGAAATGAGAATGGTGGTGGAGAAGATGAAATGGAAGGTTAAAAGAACAGTCTCAATAAAAAATCCCTGCTAATTTAATAGATTAGCAGGGATTTTTTTATTCGATTAGGTGCACAAAAAAGCAGGAAAACGATAATTCGTCTTCCTGCTTTTATATGGTTACCAGCGTTAAACGCTACGTTTTGCTTTCTTTTTATCTCTCCACTCTTTATAGAGTTCCAAGATATTTCCTCCCAACCAATAAGGTACAACAAAGGTCAACAAGAAAATCATTAACCAAAACCCAATGGTCAAAATGGTTAAAAATGCTAAAAATCCAAGGTACTGATCAAATTCCATCTTCTAAATTTTGCTATACAAAGATACTTTAGAAAGAATGAAAATTGCAAATCGAAATCAAAAAAAATAGCATAACTTAAAAAACCTAAAATTTTAAAGTCCCAAAGAGGATATAAAATGGTGAAATAGTACCTTTGTTAACTAACGTAATACTACCATAATGAGCTTTAGAATCGAAAAAGATACCATGGGCCAAGTAGAGGTGCCCAGTGATAAATATTGGGGTGCCCAAACTGAGCGTTCTAGAAATAATTTTAAGATAGGCCCAACGGCATCTATGCCTTTAGATGTGGTCTACGGATTTGCTTATTTAAAAAAAGCTGCCGCTTATGCCAATCATGAACTTGGTGTTCTTGCCGTAGAGAAAAGAGATCTCATCGCCCAAGTTTGTGACGAAATTTTAGAAGGCAAACATGATGACCAATTTCCATTGGTTATTTGGCAAACAGGATCGGGTACACAGAGTAACATGAACGTTAACGAGGTTATCGCCAATCGTGCCCATGAAATTGCCGGAAAGAAGATTGGAGAGGGCGAGAAAACCATTCAGCCTAATGATGACGTAAACAAATCGCAATCTTCCAACGATACCTTTCCTACAGGTATGCATATTGCAGCCTATAAAAAGATAGTTCAGAATACAATTCCGAGTGTTACCCAATTACGGGACACCTTGTATAAAAAATCCAAGGATTTTGCCCAAGTAGTAAAAATTGGTAGAACGCATTTAATGGATGCTACCCCCCTAACCTTGGGGCAAGAGTTTTCAGGTTATGTATCGCAGTTGGATCATGGCTTAAAAGCACTTAAGAATACATTGGATCATTTAAGCGAATTGGCTTTAGGTGGAACTGCTGTAGGAACCGGATTGAATACACCAAACGGCTACGATGTAGTGGTGGCCAAGTATATTGCAGAATTTACGGGACTACCTTTCCGTACTGCGGAAAATAAGTTTGAGGCTCTTGCAGCGCACGATGCTATTGTTGAAAGCCATGGCGCTCTTAAGCAACTAGCGGTTTCCCTTAATAAAATAGCCAATGACGTACGTATGATGGCTTCCGGACCAAGATCTGGTATAGGCGAAATTATTATTCCGGCAAATGAGCCAGGTAGTTCAATTATGCCCGGTAAAGTGAACCCAACGCAATGTGAAGCAATGACTATGGTCTGTGCCCAAGTAATGGGTAACGATGTAGCTATTTCTGTTGGCGGGACACAAGGCCACTATGAACTGAATGTTTTTAAACCTATGATGGCCGCTAACATTCTTCAGTCCGCTGAATTGATCGGAGATGCCTGTGTAAGCTTTGACGTGAACTGTGCGGCCGGTATTGAGCCAAACCATGAGGTAATTAAAGAACTCCTGAACAACTCTCTTATGTTGGTTACTGCCCTGAATACAAAAATTGGGTACTACAAAGCCGCAGAAATTGCAAATACGGCTCACAAAAACGGAACAACATTAAAGGAAGAAGCCGTTAATCTAGGTTATGTTTCTGCCGAAGATTATGACAACTGGGTAAAACCGGCAGATATGGTAGGTAGTCTTAAATAGATCAAAAACACAAATAACTGAATAAAAAAGGGGCAATCTAAAAGATTGCCCCTTTCCATTTATATATAATGGATAGTGTGTATACTTATTATTTTAAAGTGAACTTAGAAGTTCCCAATAATTTTAATCTATCGTCATAAACATTCACCATATAGTTTCCATCTTTGAAATCTCCTGCAGGCTTGCTAATATAATCGCAAACATCTAAAGATTTGTTCTCGTAGTAAAAACCTGTTCCTTTGCTATATGTTACTGAAGCCCCAGAATCATTAGTTTTAGAGTAGCTCTCACCCAAAACGTTACCTTGTGGATCAAGAACCTCTATGAAAAACTCTCTGTCTCCAGCCTGAGCAATAACGTTATCGGCAACTGTAAAACAAATTTTAAACTTATCTGTTCTTTTAGCTCTAGAAGTAGATACCAATTTACCGCTGCTTCGCTCTTTAACGGCATCAACACTAAATTTTGATAAGTTAAGCGCAGAACCTTTCTCTACAACATCTGCCAATTGTGTGTTTTGTACAACCAAAGAATCGTTAAAAACGGTTTGTTTCTCTAATTCAGTATAAGTACTGTCTCTTTGCATTGCAATAAAAGTATTCGACTTTGTAAGTGAATCTACTTGCTTAAGCAATTGCTCTCTCTCCTGCTTTAAAACACTTACTTGTCTTCTGTATTTAGAAAGAGAAGAAATATCAGCTTTCATGTTTTTTACAGAATCAATGTATTTTGCAATGTTATCTCTAGCTGAAACCAACTCTTCGTTGGTTGCGTTGCTTTCTAGAATAGCTTTATCGTATTCAGATTTTAAACTGTTTAAATCCTCAACTACCAATTGCTTTTCTTGAGTAAGAGCGGTTTCATTCTTTTTCTTCTCTTGATAAAGGCTAACTGTGTATATGATGGTTCCCAAAAGCACCACACCTAGCAGTCCCGCCAGTACTTTTAATCCATTGTTGTTTTTTGTTTCAGTCATAATGTTAAGGTTTATTACTAGTAAGAATTATTTGTTTGTATCGCTGTATATACGGTAAGATTTTCTTTTTAGATTTTTTGATGTAAAAAAATCGATTATTAAGACAATGAAAACATTATGATATATTAACTTTAAAGTATAGTTCAATTTTTTTAAAATCACATGTCCGTTAAAATTACATCTTTTAAACCCGCGTACGCCCCCGTATTTAAAGAGCTCAACCAGAATTGGATAGAACAATACTTTTCCATAGAACCTTTGGATATTTCTGTATTGGAAAATTGCCAAGAATATATAATAGATAAAGGCGGATACATCTTTTTTGCTCAAAAGGAAGACAATATAATAGGATGTTTTGCTCTTTTAAAAGTAAACAGTACCACATATGAGTTAGGAAAAATGGCTGTTTCAGCAGAATTTAGAGGCCTCAAAGTGGGTCAGAAATTGTTGTCATTTGCTGTAGATTTTGCCAAGGAACAATCTTGGGAAACCCTTATTCTATATTCAAGCACCAAATTAGAGAACGCCTTACATATTTATAAAAAGTTTGGTTTTAGAGAAGTACCTATGGAAGCACATGTAGCATATGTCCGAAGCAATATAAAAATGCAATTAACCTTATAGCACATTACAATGAAAAAATTATTAATCACACTTATGAGCTTTTTCGCCCTCTGTATAGGATGTAAAGAAAGTAAAAAAGAAACTGTAATTAACAAAGAGAATACACTGGAGGTCAACACTTCTGCAAAAGCGTTTTCAACTGATAATACTAAAGCTTCAGAGGTAAGAATAATTCCTATTGAACATGCAACCGCGGTTTTAGAATGGAAGAATATCACCGTTTACGTAGACCCCGTTGGAGGCCCTGATGCTTTTAAAGCTCAAAAATCACCTGATTTAATATTGATTACAGACATACATGGAGACCACTTTAACCTAGAGACCCTTGAAGCCCTGGGAACGGACAAAGCTAAAATAATAGCACCCCAAGCCGTTGCCGATAAGCTTCCTAAAGTTTTTACCCCTCAAATAGACGTTTTAAATAATGGAGAAAGCAAAGAACGTTACGGAATAACGGTTGAAGCTGTACCTATGTACAATTTACGAGAAGAAGCGCTGAAGTTTCATGAAAAAGGCCGTGGCAACGGGTATATCCTAAACTTTGACAATCAACGTGTTTATTTTTCAGGTGATACAGAAGACATTCCAGAAATGAGAAGTTTAAAAAATATAGACAAAGCTTTTATTTGCATGAACCTGCCATACACTATGACTCCTGAAAGTGCCGCCGATGCTGTATTGGAGTTTAAACCAAAAGAGGTCTACCCTTATCATTACAGGGGGAAACCGAGATGTTAGCGATGTTTCCAAATTTAAAAAATTGGTAAACGTCGGTAATGAAAATATTAAAGTAGTTCAACTGGATTGGTATCCTAATGAGGACTACTAGATGTAACGAAAAAAACATAAAAAAAACTCTTGAAATTATTCTTCAAGAGCTTTTTTTTATTGTTAAAATCGAATTTATTATCGAATCAATTTCTTGTATTTTATTCGCTTAGGAATTAAATCTCCACCTAAACGTTTCTTCTTGTTTTCTTCATAATCCGAGAAAGAACCTTCAAAGAAATACACCTGAGAATCGCCTTCAAAAGCCAAAATGTGCGTACAGATACGATCTAAGAACCAACGGTCGTGAGAAATAACAACAGCACAACCCGCAAAGTTTTCAAGACCTTCTTCCAATGCGCGTAAAGTATTTACATCTAAGTCGTTAGTAGGCTCATCTAAAAGCAATACATTACCTTCTTCTTTTAAGGTCATTGCCAAGTGCAAACGGTTACGTTCACCACCGGAAAGCATGTTTACTTTCTTATTCTGCTCGCTTCCCGAAAAGTTGAACCTGCTTAAATACGCCCGAGAATTTACTTGTCTACCACCCATCATAATAAGCTCTTGCTCATCACTAAAGTTTTGCCAAATAGTTTTCTCCGGGTCTATATTGGAATGACTTTGGTCTACATAGGAAATTTTTGCGGTCTCCCCTACTTCAAAATCACCTTTGTCTGGCTGCTCCTCGCCCATGATCATTCTAAAAATAGTGGTCTTACCAGCTCCGTTCGGGCCAATTACACCAACAATACCTGCCTGTGGAAGTTTAAAGTTCAAATCTTCGTAAAGCAATTTATCATCATATGCCTTACTTACTCCTTTCGCCTCCAATACATTTGTTCCTAAACGTGGTCCGTTTGGAATATAAATTTCAAGTTTCTCGTCAAGCTGTTTTTGATCTTGACTCATTAACTTATCGTAATTCTTTAAACGCGCTTTCTGTTTGGTCTGACGCCCTTTAGCACCTTGACGCACCCAGTCCAGCTCGCGCTCCAATGTCTTTTGTCTTTTGGAGGCCGTTTTGCTTTCATCTGCCAATCGTTTCGATTTTTGATCCAACCAGCTAGAGTAGTTTCCTTTCCAAGGAATACCTTCTCCGCGGTCAAGCTCTAAAATCCATCCTGCAACGTTATCCAAGAAATATCTATCGTGCGTTACGGCAATAACGGTTCCTTTGTATTGGGCCAAGTGGTGTTCCAACCAGTGTACAGATTCGGCATCAAGGTGGTTAGTAGGTTCATCCAATAATAATATTTCAGGCTCTTGAAGAAGTAAACGGCAAAGCGCCACTCGTCTTCGCTCACCCCCTGAAAGCACCCCTATCTTTTTATCCGGATCCGGAGTACGGAGCGCATCCATAGCTATTTCTAGTTTTGTATCCAGTTCCCAAGCATTAGATGCATCAATTTTATCTTGAAGCTCAGCTTGCTTATCCATCAACTTCTGCATCTTGTCCGCATCTTCATAAACTTCAGGAAGACCGAACATGTCGTTTATTTTATTGTACTCATCCAGTATAGCAACCGTCTCACTAACACCTTCCTTTACAATCTCAAGAACGGTTTTATTTTCATCCAACTCCGGCTCTTGCTCCAAGTACCCCACTTTATATCCTGGGGAAAAGACAACATCACCTTGAAAATTTTTATCCACACCCGCTATGATTTTAAGCAAGGTAGACTTACCTGATCCGTTAAGACCAAGAATACCAATCTTAGCTCCGTAAAAAAAGCTTAGATATATGTTTTTAAGAACGGCCGTATTTGCGCTCTTATATGTTTTGGTGACTCCGGACATGGAGAAAATCACCTTCTTATCATCAGACATAAAATAATATTAAGTAATTTATAAAAAGGATATTATACTGTTTATTTAAACTCTTCCTTTAAGTGCGTTGAACACCCAAGCAATAGCAAAAAATCCTATTCCCACGGAGGCAAAGCCCCAACCCGCAACTTCATCGTATCTAAAAGCGCCTAAGGCTATTAGGGCCAGACCCACAAAAATCATTATAAAAGTGGCCCATGCCAGTACGGTATTTTTATTCATTCCCATGGTATATTGGTTTCAATTTTGGTAACTTCAAATATCGTAATTTTTATAGTATTCTAAGGCTCTACACCTTCTTTTTGTTGTTCGAAAGGAAAAATAACTCCCGTTTTCTGTCGTACTTGAAACAAAAGATCTGCTAAATCCTTACTATTTTGATGACTCCACAGTTTACTTTCTAGTTCACCGGATGCCAAACAAGCATGAACTTCTTCAATTTCATAGGTATATCCTTTACCGTGGGTTGGTAGGTCATAGTTAGTCAACTCGCTATCTTTTTCTACCGAATAGCCTTGTGCTTCATGCCATCTTGGGTGCAGAAAAATACTGCCTTCACTCCCCGAAATTTCGGCCTCCATCTCAGATTTAGAGTTTAAACCACTATATAAAATAGCCTGTGCCTCCTCATATTCAAAAATCATTGATGTCTGCATTTCTATTCCCGTTTTAAATAAACGAGAAGATGCCTGAATGTTCTTGGGCATTCCCAAAACTAAATAGGACAGAAAAATAGGATAAATACCTATATCCAATAAAGAACCACCAGCTAAATTTGGGTTCAACAACCTATTTTCAGGATCTCTTCCCAAAGCATAAAATGCAAAGTCTGCATGAATGAACCCTACAGAACCAATTTCACCCTGCTCTACCAATTGTTTTGCTTTTTGAATAGATGGATTAAAACGGCTCCAAAGCGCCTCCATTAAGAAGACTTTATTCTTTTTTGCGGATGCAATCATCCTTGATACTTCTTGGGGGTTAACGCCCATTGGTTTTTCACAGAGCACATGCTTGCCATTTTCCATAGCCTTAATACTTAAATCTTCATGCAATGTATGTGGCGTTGCTATATATACAACATCAACTTCAGCAGACTTAAATAAGGCTTCATAACTATCAAAAGTATGGGGCGCCCCATATTCATCTGCAAACTCTTTTGCTTTGTCCATGCTTCTTGAGGCAACACCAGTAAGTCTTCCTCCAGAAACCAAAGCCAAATCTTTAGCAAAACTA
This sequence comes from Zobellia russellii, assembly GCF_044597075.1. Classification (NCBI taxonomy): domain Bacteria; kingdom Pseudomonadati; phylum Bacteroidota; class Flavobacteriia; order Flavobacteriales; family Flavobacteriaceae; genus Zobellia; species Zobellia russellii. Next base: position 1,075,405 of record NZ_CP139000.1, read on the forward strand.
TGTGCTATGCTTCCCAAGCCTACAATTCCCCAACGTATTTCCTGTGCCATATGATTTTCGTTTTTTTCAAATGTAAACAATTTTACTCCTTATCTTTAAGCATTGAAATGTCAAGGCAAAAAAATGGATTTAAAATTTAACAAGAACGAAGATCACAATAAATTACTCCTAAGCGACCTGAAAAGAAGGTTGGCCCAAGTAAAATTGGGTGGTGGAAAAGCACGTATTCAAAAGCAGCACGACCAAGGCAAAATGACGGCTCGTGAACGCATAGACTATCTATTGGACGATAATACGGATAGTCTTGAAATAGGTGCTTTTGTAGGCGACGGCATGTACGAAGAACATGGTGGATGCCCCTCCGGAGGCGTTGTTATTAAAATTGGATACGTATCCGGCAAACAATGTATTGTGGTGGCCAATGATGCCACGGTAAAAGCCGGGGCTTGGTTCCCCATTACGGGAAAGAAAAATCTACGTGCGCAAGAAATTGCTATGGAGAACCGCTTACCCATCATCTATTTAGTGGATAGTGCCGGTGTTTATCTTCCTTTGCAGGACGAGATTTTTCCGGACAAGGAACATTTTGGGCGCATTTTTAGAAACAATGCCGTAATGAGTAGCATGGGTATCACACAAATTGCGGCCGTCATGGGCAGTTGTGTGGCCGGCGGGGCCTATCTACCTATTATGAGCGACGAAGCTTTAATTGTGGATAAGACGGGAAGTATTTTCTTGGCCGGAAGCTACCTTGTTAAAGCGGCCATTGGTGAGAGTATAGACAACGAAACCCTTGGTGGCGCCACTACGCATTGTGAAGTTAGTGGGGTGACCGATTACAAAGCCAAAGATGATGCCGATGCACTGAATACCATAAAAAATATTATGGATAAAATTGGTGATTTTGATAAGGCTGGCTATAACAGAAAAGAGGCCGCAAAACCCAAAGACGACCCTGATGATATTTTTGGAATTTTACCAAATTCCAGAACGGACCAGTACGATATGGGCGAGATTATAAAACGTCTGGTTGATAATTCTGAGTTTGAAGAATATAAAGAAGGCTATGGAAAAACCATACTTACGGGATATGCGCGTATAGATGGTTGGGCCGTAGGTATAGTGGCCAACCAGCGTAAAGTAGTCAAGACCAAAAAAGGTGAAATGCAGTTTGGAGGGGTTATTTACTCCGATTCTGCGGATAAGGCCACCCGATTTATTGCCAATTGCAACCAAAAGAAAATTCCCCTTGTATTCTTACAGGATGTTACCGGTTTCATGGTAGGCAGCAAAAGCGAACATGGCGGAATTATAAAGGACGGCGCCAAAATGGTGAATGCCGTTAGTAACTCCGTTGTTCCCAAATTCACTATCGTAATAGGTAATAGCTATGGTGCCGGAAACTATGCTATGTGCGGCAAAGCATATGACCCCAGACTCATTGCCGCCTGGCCAAGTGCCGAATTGGCTGTAATGGGCGGGAATTCCGCGGCTAAAGTACTTTTACAGATTGAAAAGGCTTCTCTTAAGAAAAAGGGTGAAACCATTACCGAAAAGAAAGAAGCAGAACTTTTTAATAAAATAAAAAGCAGGTATGATAATCAAGTTTCTCCCTATTACGCCGCTTCACGTCTTTGGACCGATGCCGTAATAAACCCTCTAGATACCCGTAAATGGATTTCTATGGGAATTGAAGCCGCAAACCATGCTCCAATTGAAAAGGATTTTAATTTAGGCGTTATTCAGGTATAATCTGGTTTCTGGATTACTACAGAAGTTATAAGGCAGCCTTTTTCAAGGTTGCCTTTCTTTTTATTTTTCCGCTAGACGTCTCAACAAAAGCGTCTACCGTAAAAATTTCCTTAGGTGTTTCATATTTTTTAAGCGAACTCAGATTCGCTATTTTTTCTTTAAGTGCGGCTATTTCAGGAATTCCTTCTACGAGCAAAACTAATTTCTGACCAAGCTTTTCATTGGGTACGCCGGCCACAAAAAACCGATTTTCCATAACTGCGGCCAGCTTTGCTTCCACCTGTTCGGGAAATAGTTTTACACCTCCTGAATTAATTACATTATCCAAACGCCCCAACCACTTAAAGGTTTTTTCCGAAGTTAAGTGTACCATATCATTAGTATGTATTGTTTCGTTAGCAACCAATGGCGCATCAATTACCAAACACCCCCTATCATCTGTGGCAATCTTCACATTCGCTAAGGTTGTAAACACATCCAAATCTATATCCGTTTCAACTAATGCCGCTAATAATGGCTTCACCGCAATATGCGTTATAGTTTCGGTCATGCCGTATGTTTCGTAGACGTTTGTTCTTAGTGATGCTTTAAGAAACTCCTCCTTCAACTTATAAGAAACTGGAGCACCGCCTACAATAAGTTTTTTTACCCTATCCAACTCATTAAACGAACCCCCAAACTGCAAGGGAACCATAGCAACAAAATCATACGAAGCCGAAGTTTCCAATAAAGGATTTGACGAAGGAGCAACACAATCTATGGAAAGCCCTAAAACCATGGCCCTTACCAACATCATTTTACCCGCTATAAAACTCACCGGAAGACAAAGGAGAGCCGTATCCCCAGGTTTAAGATTGAAGAAATCTCCTGTGGCAATAGCCGAATTTACCATGTGCCGCTTTTGCAGAACAATAGGCTTTGGGACTCCTGTAGAACCCGAAGTGTGTACGGTTACGGTAGATTCATTATTCAACCAGTCTATGAGAAAATCGCCAATTTCCTTTTCAAAGGCTTTCCCCTCCTTAACAAAACTATAGGCTACTTCTTTTAGCTCTTCCTTAGAATACGAAATTCCGTTTAGCCTAAACTGTTCGTGCAGTTTTTTATAGGTCCGTTCGCTCATCGTTCAGGGCTAAAAATGTTTCTTTAGAGGGTACATCTCCCGTTAAACGCTCTTTCCAATCGGACCAATTGTACTTTTTGGCAAAGACAAAAAGTAAAATAGGATAAATAACAAAAACAGGAACCAATACATCCCAACCCAAAACGGGGTCGGAAACGTCACGATATAAGGAATCAACTTGAAAAGCTGTCCAATCCGCTGTTACCAAAAGTGCCGCAGTAAGATTATTAGCGGCGTGAAACCCTAAAGCCAGTTCCAAACCTTCGTCCATCAAGGTTAAAATTCCAAGAAAAAAACCGGTTCCTATATAGAATACCAAAATACCATACCCCATTTTAGCGACCTCTGGATTAAAAATATGCATGATTCCAAAAAGTAGGGAAGTCACCACAAGGGGCACCCAACGGTTCTTTGCCATAATGCCCAAACCTTGCATCATATATCCCCTCATATAATATTCCTCCATGCTAGTCTGTAAGGGAATCATCAAAACAGAAATAATAGCAAGAATTACAAAGGGAACAAGGTTAAAATTGAACTCATAATCTTCAGGTGAAAGAGCAATATCTACAAATGTAAATGCCGATGAAACTAAAGCCCAGATGGCAAACGCAAAAAACACCCTTTTAAAATCAATTTTCTTTCTAGACGTAGTAAGCTGAGTTATTTTTTGTTTATGTACTATGATTGTATAAGCAAACAGCGCTATGAGTCCAATGACAAATGTCAACAACATAAAGAATAACAATGTATTGGAGCCCAAAACATTGGCCATAGCCCCCATGTCTCCAGAACCTAAAACCGAAAGATTATCTGCCTCTACCAAAAGCGCAATAATCAATGGGGTTCCCCCTATAAATTGCCAAACGAAAAATATGGCAACAAGGCCAAGAATATATCTCCAAGGGTCACTTAAACCTTTATAGGCCTGTGCTATATACATAAATCTTCTATTAAGTTATTCTTCCATTTTTTATTACCGTCATAAAACAACTGTCCGTTTAGGATCATAAGCGGTGATTCTAAATTATTGGTATACAAACTACCGGTTCCCAAACCTTGTGGCATGGAGCTTTTTAAGGTATAAGTCCATTGTGCTATGGCATTCAGCCCAATATTACTTTCCAAAGCGCTGGTAATCCACCAGCCAATGTCCATTTTCTCAGCAAGTTCAATCCATTCCTGGCATCCTCTGAACCCTCCTACCAAACTAGGCTTAAGAATTATGTACTGAGGTTGTATGGTTTGTAGTAATTCTTCCTTTTTCGTTACATCAAAAACCCCTATTAATTCCTCATCAAGAGCAATAGGCAAAGGTGTAGTTGCACATAATTCCCTCATGGCTTTATATTGACCTTGTTTTATGGGCTGCTCTATGGAATGTAATTCGTATTCACTCAAATCTTTAAGTCTTTGGAACGCTTTATCTGCTGAAAACGCTCCGTTGGCATCTACGCGCAATTCAATTTGCGAAGCATCATATTTTTCTCTAATCGACTTTAAAAGAGCTATTTCCGCGTCAAAATCTATAGCCCCTATTTTCATTTTAATACATTTGAAGCCTTCTTCTAGTTTCTGAGCTATTTCCTTATGCATAAACGTTTCTTCGCCCATCCAAATCAGACCGTTAATCTCAATAGATTGTTGTTTTTCTATAAAAGCCGATGGATATAAATGAAAAGGATTGGCTGCCCGAAGTGATAAAAATGCCTGCTCCACGCCAAATTGTATGCTAGGAAATTCCATTAACGCCTCCCACAAAGCCTCTTTACCAAGATGAATATTGTCACAGGTCCATTTTAGCTTTTCTTCATACCCGCTCACATCATCAATGCTGAGCCCTCTTAGAATGCCGCATTCCCCAATTCCCTTTTTGCCATTTTCATCTAGGATAAGAAACCAAGTTTCCTTTTGTGTCAATACGCCTCGTGAAGTACCACTAGGGCGCTTAAAATCTAAAATATACTTTCTGTAGATTGCTTGCATAACCAAATTCAAATTTAGCTATATTTTACCTTTTAATCCTTGTAAAAAGGCAAGCATAAACAATAAAGCGGTTTGATAGAGGTAAGACGTTTTAAACAAGGGAGTTGTGGCACTCCAAGCACTCACAATAAAAATCTAAGAAAAGTTTTTTCTAGCAGAAATTAAACCAATAACGTACACCGTCCTCGGCAGTTTTATCAATATTCAAAGTAGTTTGAAGCTGGTTGGCCAAACGGTTCATTAGTCTTATTCCCATTGAAGAATTGGCTCGCTCATCTGTGTCTTCAGGAAGCCCTATTCCATTATCCGAATATTCAAAATATCCTTCTTTCTCTCCAATTTTACGAATATGAATGTAAATCTTTCCATTTTCGTCGTTCTCGGGAAAGGCGTATTTAAAGGAGTTGGAAACAAGTTCGTTGAGCATTAAACCAAACGGAATAGCACGATCAATATCAAGCTCCACACCTTCGGCATCAACAGTTATATTAATATTGTGACCACCTTTTTTATAAACGGATTGGACACTATTGATAAGACTCTCTATATAACTCTGCATTTCAATAACCGAAAGATCTTCGTTCTGATATAATTTTTGGTGAATCAATGCCATTGCCTTAACCCTACTCTTCCCTTCTTCCAAAGCTTCAATTGCCGCTTTGCTTCTGGTATTCTTGGTCTGCAAGCTCAATAAACTGGAAACCATCTGCAGGTTGTTCTTTACCCTATGGTGAATCTCTTTTAAAAGCGAATCTTTTTCTACCAAAGAGTTTTCTATAATATACTTCTGTTCTGCAATGAGCCGTTGGTTTTTTATACTCTTAAGATACGCATATACCAGTCCCGCAAAGCCTACAAGTGTGAACAATAATGAAATAAGAACTAAATTAATGTTTCTGTCCTTTGCCATCATATCACTACGCGACTTTTCCAAAGCTAATTTTTGCTCTGCCAACATGGTTTGTGACACAGCTAAATCCTGCCCCATAACGGTTGCCAATTGTTGCTTTCTTAATTCGGATTGATTATCTAATATAGAGTCTCTTACGCGTATATTCTTTTTAAGGTAAAGTGCTGCATTTTTGTAATCCTCGGTTTTGTCATAGTACAAGGCCAATAATCTATTCTTGCGCAATAAGTTCTCCGTGGTACTGGTCTCTAGATTGTCACTTAAAAAATCAGTAGCCTTTTCGTAATCTTGAAGCTGTAAGTAACATTCACTTATAGCCAGACTATTTTCGGTTATTTCTGAAGAAAGTTCTTTGCTCTTGTATTTTTTAAGGGTATTAATGGCACTTTCTAAATGTGGTATAGCTTCTTTATATTGCTTTAGCTCAACATGGCACTTTCCAATATTACCCTCTATAATACCTTTTAAAAGATTAGCTTGTTCAACTTCTTCCTCTGATTTTTTTCTGGTAATAAGGTTCATAAAAACATCTATGTAACCTTTTGCCTTTTTATAATGACTTAATGCGGTGGGCGCCGATTCATCTAACCTGAGGTAATTTCCTAAATTGTTGTAATATTCTGCTTGGGCATAGAAGTCATTCTCTTCAATGGTCTTCTTAACATTATCAATATAATGCTCCATTGCCTTTCTGTACATTCCTAAATTGGCATAGATATCGTAAAACGCAACGTTCTCGTTAATACCAAGTTCTCTCTGTTCTTTACGGATTTCAATCTGTTCGGTATACATGGTCAACTGGCCATAGTTGTCGTCCATTATATCCAGCAACTTGGATTTTAGATAAATATCCAATTCCTCTTTTTCTCCGTAAAGTTCTTTTGCAATAGCTAAACTCTTATCGTAGTCTCCTAAATCATAATAGATTCTTGCTTGTATAAGTTTAAAGCGGACAATTTCGTCGGTGTCTTCATCCTTAATTGCAGCATTAAGGTATATGGTAACCTCGTCTAACCAATCGTAAGTAGAGGTTTCTTTGTAAAGGTCCGGAGTATTAAAGAAAAAGGTAAGTTTTTCGCTTGCATTCTCAATATCCATGAACTGCTGAAAAGGATTCTTATCAGTAGCTTCTTCTTTCTGGGCCGATCCTACGGAACAGATAAAGAATATTGCGCAAACAAGGATAGTATTTTTAAAGTAAATGTTGTTCATATATCTAAAGGGAACAAAATCAAAAAAAAGATATTCTGTTCTATTTATACTAGGTTCTTACATTAGCTTATGGCCTCTCGTCTTAACAAACACGAAAACAACATTTTAATCCCCCAAAAGACTTTTCTAAGCTAATCTATTTAATTGGTTATTTAGTCCATTTACTTATAAAATTATGAAAAAGGACTGTAAGAAAATAATCTATTCCAATAACAATTGAAAATAAGTACGCTAGACAGATTCAATACAGCTATTCAGAGTTTTTTTCTTAAAGTAAAAATACCATTAACATACAGAGAAGGGGTCATTATTGTTGTGAAACTAGGCGTAGTTGTTGTGAAACCGCGCTCTTGGAACCTTTTTTCAGAGCGCAATTTTATTCAGTATAAAATAGTATGGCTTACGTTTTCTTACAAATATGCCCTAACTAAAAAGGAACCTAATCTTAGCAGATCAGGCTCCTTTACGAGAACACTATATGAAAATGAAAATTTGTAAATTCTTTTTCTTAAATACACTGGCAAAGTATTGCTTTGATTGCGAAAAAGGAAAATAATGTTGTGAAAGCGCCAAAAGTTGTGGTGAACGTCATTTTATAAAAACAAAAAAGAGGGAACATTAAAAATGTCCCCTCTTTTTATAATTCTAATTTTATTTTCTACGAATTCATTGCGGATATAATGAACTCTTTAAAATCTTTTGAAATAGGTATCAAGGTATCCTTAATCATGATATCCTTTGAATTGATTGCATCAATATGATCTACATTTACGATATACGACTTGTGGGCCCTATAAAACTTGTTCTTAGGCAGTTTTTCTAGGTAATCCTTTAAAGGAGAACGCACCAAGAACTTCTTATCTACCGTGTTTACTTCTAAATACACGTTATCTGCTTTGATAAAGCGAATATCGCTAAACTGAATTCTGTAATAGAGATGTTGCTTCTTTACAAAGATTGAATCCTTTAGCACGGTATTGGACATAGGAACGTCTTCTTGGTTCTCCACTACCGCAGCAGATTTATCCGATCTTGTAAAGTTAGAAAGTGCTATTTCTATAGAAGTATATAAATCTTGCTGTTCAAAAGGTTTTACCAAATAACCGTTTGGTTTAACTGTTTTTGCGTTTTCTACCGTAGCCCTATCCGAGTTAGAGGTTACAAAAATGAAAGGGATATCATAGTTTTCGCGAATATGCTTTCCTAAATCGATTCCTGTTTTATCCGAAGCTAAAATTATGTCAATTAAAACAAGATCAACATGTTGTGTTTTTAAAACTTCTTCGGCTTGTTCATAGACAATAACGTTATCTACAATCTCATACCCTATTTCCTCAAGCATAGATTGCATATCATCTGCGATGATAACATTGTCCTCTACGATTAGAATTCTGATTGGTTGTTCCAAAATGGTTATTATTTAGTAGGTTTATATTCTAAATTTACAAAAAAATATTACAACTGATGTAAATCAGTACTGACAAAAAGAAAGTGCTTAGCGCCAATTTCTTTAACTCAGGATCTATTTGATCATTTCTATCTGTAGCATGCACTCTTTTTAAATGCAAGAAAATAGGTATAAAGGCAATTAAAGGTAAAAAAAATAGCCCACCTTTTAAATTCAAAACTGAAAATGCCAGTATACACAAGAAAGCCGTTATCAATAGTGCGTAATGGTAGATTTTACCTTTCTGAAAACCAATGAACACTATAAGTGTATTTTTATTCGCATTCTTGTCCGATTCATAATCCCTTAAATTGTTGAGATTTAAAACCCCTGCACTCAATAGACCAATTGCTATGGCCGGCAATAGAGACATAGCATACAACTGCTTTGTATACAACACCATTGAACCCATAACGGCCAATAATCCAAAGAAAAGAAAAACAAACAAATCTCCCAGACCCCTGTACCCATAGGCAGAAGCACCAACGGTATATTTTATTGCCGCCCAAATACTTGCCGCTCCCAAAATCAAAAACAAAATGGGATATAACATATCTTCAAAGCCAAAGGCAAAATACACAAGGGCAACCACCAAAATAACATCTATAATTATGCTGAAAATTATGCCCTCTTTCAGTTCTTGCCTGGAAATACTCCCGCTTTGGAGTGCCCGCTTAGGGCCTATTCTTTCATCATTATCGGTTCCCTTTACACCATCACCATAATCATTGGCAAAATTGGAGGTTACCTGAAAACCTATTGTAGTTAGCAATGCCAGCACAAAGACTACCGTATCTTCAAAACCATATAAGTTAGCTAATGCCGTGCCTACTACTATACCTGAGACGGATAGTGGTAACGTTCTTAACCTAGCAGCACTTATCCAAGGATTAATGTTTCCCAAAATTATTCTGCGGATTCAATTTGAATTCGTTTTCCTTCTTTGTAAGATGCTACAAAGGCGTCTTGAAACCCTAAATCTACCAATTGTTCACGGAATTTCTGCGCTTCTTCCAAAGTTTCAAAATTACCTAACGAATATGAGTAAAACGGATTGGTCTTAACGAACATGGTATTGGTTAGCGCTTCCGAAGCCAACGTAATATTGTTATCTACAAACGATTTTATCTGTACGGAATATATTTTCTCCTTTTCCAAAAACTCCTTGGCCAAATAGAATTCCCTTACCAAACTTAATTCCTCGTTCTGTTGCTTTAGGTTGTCTATCCTAGATTTAATTGCGTCCAAACTATCTATTGAAACCAGTAAGTTACTAGGACTTTCAAAATTATTGGAAACATTTCTTCCTGCCGTGAAAGAAAAAACAATCAACGCCCCAATAAGGAATAAGCCCGTTAAACCGGCCAGTAGGTTACGCTGCAACTTCTTTTTTCTTATCTCCTTATTTTTAAACTTGATTTGATCTAGAAGACGTTCATTAATTATCTGCGCCTTGTCTATATCTTTGTGCAACTCTAGTAAGTCGCTTTCTTCTATAAATGGCATATAATTATTTTTTCGAGGTTACACTGTTAAAGTTAACCAAAATACCGAAAGATCGATGAAATGCACTCTCGGAATGTTGCGAAATTACCATATTCTGTGGTATAGCGAATTAATAGCGATGTTAAAAACTTACCGTTCATCGATTAATTCATAGTAACGCATCCAAAAGAACCTCATTTTCAATTAGACAGCGTGTATACCATCGTCCTTAATTTCTATTTTTCGTTCCCTATATAATGTTCCAACCCCTTTTTTAAAGGTTTTTTTACTCATTTGAAGTTCCCGCTTAATAAGTTCTGGATCAGATTTATCGTGAAGTGCCAAATATCCACCATGAGCCATTAACTTTTTATAGATAGCTTCTGCTGCAGGTTCCAGAAGTTTTTCCCCAATGGGCTGCAATGAAATATCTAGTTTATTGTCCGGTCTAATATTTTTGATGTAGCCCTTGGTCCTATCTCCTACGGCTACATGCTTATAGATCTCATTGGAGTACACCAGACCTTTATGTTGATCGTTTATAATAACTTCCCAACCTAAATCCGTTAATCTGGTAAAAAGTAAATCTACCTCTTGCCGTTCACGAACGGTAAGTTTGTCATTGCTTAAAAACTTATCAATTTTATTGGACCCCACCAGACGAAAAGAAACTTCGTCCATATAACAGCGTACTACGTACCACTGCCCTTCTTTCATCTTATCCCTCTGCTCACTAAAGGGCACAAGCAAATGTTTTTCAAGGCCCCAATCCATGAAAGCCCCTATCTTGTTTACTTCCGCAACTTGCAGAAATCCAAACTTGTTTCTTATAACACTAGGAGTCAATGTGGTGGCAATAGGTCTTTCTTCATGGTCCAAATAGCAGAATACCTTTATCATATCACCAATGTCTATTGTCTTTGGCACATACTTATTTGGTAAGAGAATTTCCGTACCAGTGGTACTCCCTAAAAAGAGGCCCACACTAGTATCTCTAAGTACCTCTAACTCATTATAATTTCCCAGTTCGATCATGGTGCAAAAGTAACTTTAAAAATTGGGTAAAAAAAAACCGTCCACTTTAAAAGCGGACGGTCAAAAAAATTATGTTTTCTAGGTCTACTAGTAAACAGAAGCTTTGTTAAAGTGCTTACAAAGCATATAATAAATTACTGCTCTGTGCTTGTTTCTGTTTGAAGAACCATACTTTTCTACAACAGACTTTACAGCCTCCATTAATTTAGGGTCATCTGACATACCTAACTTTTTCATTAGATAGTTTTTCTTAACAGTTTCCAATTCTTTTTCATCAGAACCTGAAACCTTAGAAGCATCGATATTATAGATTGCTGGACCAAGGCCCACAGTCACTTTTGTCAGAAGATCCATGTCAGGAGTTTCTCCAAACTTTTCTTTAATGTCTTCTGCGTACTTTACAATCAAATCGTCTCTTTTACTCATAATAGTTAGTGTTGATAAATGTTAACGGTTTATATTAATTACTCCGAAGATATAAAATCAAAATAACCGAGCAAAATTTTGTTGTTCGAAAATCTTGGCGTTTGGACTTCCATAATTTTTGGTTTGTCCGATAGTTCATAAAAATCTTTGAGCCTGTTATTCAGACTAGTTACCTCATTTACCGCTATATATTCAAACCCAAATTGGCGACTTATAAGTTCTGCATTTTTATCATGGGCAGTTTCAAAGAACGTGGCAAAATTTTCGGTTTCTTCTTGACCTGGTAGGATTCTAAAAATGCCCCCTCCGTTATTATTTATAATTATTATCCTAAAATCAGGCCTAAGGTAGCTGTTCCAAAGACCATTGCTATCGTAGAAAAAACTTATATCGCCAGTAACCAATATCGTAGGGGTTTTACTATAATAAGCAGCACCTACAGCAGTAGATGTACTTCCGTCAATACCACTGGTTCCCCGGTTACAAAAAATCTGCAAAGAAGAGTCTAAATTAAAAAGTTGGGCGTAACGTACCGTTGAACTATTTGCCAATTGCACCTGATAATTTGATGGAATTGATTTTAAAATACTATCAAACGCAAACATATCCGAAAACGGAATCTGATCTATGTACTCCTTTCTTTTTGCCTCGTATTGCACCCTCCTCTTATTCCAGTATTCAAAATACACACTACTTTGCGGTTTTACTAAATCTAAAAAAGCCTTAAAAAAGTGATTGCTATTGGTTTTAAAATGATGTGTTAGGGAAAAAAAAGTATTGAACGCTTTAACTTCATCTACATGCCAATGATGCTCCGGTGTGTATTCCCGCAAAAATGCTTTTATCTTTTTGGAAACTACAAGACCACCAAAGGTTAGCAATATTTGTGGTCGTAAATTTTGGAACAATACTTCCTTTTGGTCGCTTTTTTCAATTGGAGCCACTATACTATCTATACTGGCAAAAAAATTAGGATGGTGAAGGTTGGATGTGGTTTCCGTTAAAACTACCACGGATGGGTCTGTTGCCAATACATCTAAAAATGCTTGCTCTACCACATTTGGTGGATTGACACCAACAAGCACCATCTTTTGTTTCGAAGTATTCCACATATCGGCGTAAGCCTTAAAATCGATAGCAGGACTAACATCCATGCCCGTTTCCGAAACAATTTGAGCCACAACGGAAGGTTTTGTAATCGTATCATAAAGAGGCTCTTCAAAAGGCACATTAATATGCACTGGTAATTTTAATTGAAGCGCTACGTTCAATACACTGTTAAGCTCACTATTATTATATTTTAGGATTTCTTGCTGCGCCAAATCATTGTCTTTTCCGGACAACCACTCAGGCATGTATTTCTTGACCCTATGCACCGCATGAGATACGTCTTGTTTTAAATTGGCCGAATAGCCAATGTGTCTGTCAAAAACATTATCCTGTCTAATGGTCTGGCCATCTCCCACATCTATCTTATAGACCGGGCGATCTGCAGATATGACCACCAAAGGTATTCCGCTATAAAATGCCTCGGCAACGGCTGGATAGTAGTTCAACAATGCACTTCCTGAAGTACATACCACGGCAACGGGCTCGTGTAATTGTTGGGCTATTCCCAATGCAAAAAAGGCGGCACTGCGCTCATCTACAATACTGAAACATTTAAAATAAGGGTCTTCACTAAAATCAATGGTCAAAGGGGCATTTCTTGACCCTGGAGAAATTACAATGTTCTTTATCTGTTTCGCCTTGCAGTGTTGAACTACCAATTGAGCGGAGGGTATGCTAGAGTATCTCATGAACTACAAAAATACAACGGTTTATTTCTTAAACCAATCTTGTTTAAATTACACTACACCCTTTATAACTTTAAGCATGGTTTTGCTCTTGGCTACCGTTTCGCCCCATTCTTTTTCCGGGTTTGAATCTTTGGTTATACCTCCGCCAACATATATATTTACTTTATCCTCATTCATTTGCATACAGCGTAGGTTCACAAAGAGTGTGGTGTTTTTGGAAATGGAACGGTACACGTTATTTTCTGTGTTCCTAGGCCGGTTATTTCTGTTCCTTTCCGTCTTAAAATTTAATTCACCCAAAAAACCGGTATAGAATTCACGATCATAGTTTTCCTCGACTATTATAAATGCTTTTGTTTTCTCCTTAGGCATACCACAAACCGCGGGTGTTGGGTGTAGTGCCTTTATAACCTCTCCAAGATTTTCTTGTTTGGTAGTCCCTGATATTTTAGTGCGAAGATGCAATAGTGAACCCGCCCTGACAGACTCTGTTGGCGTTCGTTCCAAGTCAGTCACTTTACCCTCTAATGCACTAAGAATATACTCCGTAACCAGCTGCTGCTCTTCCAATTCTTTATTGCCCCAATTGGGGTTAGCGTTACCAGCATAACTCTGCGTTCCGGCCAATGACATGGTGGTTAATTTTCTATTACGCATAGTTAACAGAATTTCTGGGGTAGCCCCAAGCCACATGCCTACTTTGGGATGATACCATAGATAACAAAATGCTGTTCTATACTGTGTTAAAAGTGACTTGAACAAAGCCAGGGAAGATGTATTTATTTTTTGTTGCAAGCGCCTTGAAAGCACCACCTTATCAAAATCCCCTTGCGCTACTTTAGCTATTCCCTTTTCAACCAAATTCAAATGAAAGGCTCTTTCCTCAGGATTTACTACTACCTCGCTCAAATCTGGATTTAGCATTTCCTCTCCTTCAAAATTGGCAAGGTGTGACACTTCGTCCAATCGCAACAAAATGGTAGGCGAACTGGAATCAAAAGGAGCAAAAACAAAACCTGTTTCCGTATAATCATTTAAATACTGTACGGCGTCATCCTGTTGGAAAATAGCGGTAATTCTCTTTTCGTTAGGTTTACGGTAAGCTACAAATGGTAATTTTTTCGCCAGGTGAGCGTCAATTTTATCAAAAAAATCCAAAGGCATTAATTTTTCTTAGCTAAAGCAATAGTAGTGAGTTTGCAATAGGAAACCAATTTCCCTTCTTCGTTACTTATCTTAATATCCCAAAGCTGTGTAGTTCTTCCTTTGTGTAAAATGGTCGCTTTTGCATAAACATATCCATCTCGCACACTTTTTACGTGGTTTGCCGAAATTTCTATTCCGCGGATAGCAAATTGTTGTGCATCCAAAAAAATATAGGAAGCCATACTCCCAATACTTTCGGCCAAAGCAACCATAGCTCCCCCGTGCAAAACACCATCCGGTTGGTGCACCCGTGAATTTACTGGCATTTTTCCCACTAAAAAATCCTCACCTACATCTACATATTCTATCTGTAAGGTCTCCATAAGTGTATTCTTAGAAGATTCATTACAAACCTTTAGTATTTTTTCTTTGTAGCCGTCCATATCATCTATTTTTGTCAAAATTAAGCATTACCACTACAATAAAAGCCATTACTTTTATAGAGATTTTATTCTATGGATTATTCTGAAAACACGGTGTCCTACACCACCACAAATAGCTACGCTACCCTAAATTCACTAACAGACCAAACCAAAAACGTTTGGATAGTTCTACATGGTATTGGTTATTTAAGTCGATATTTTTTAAGGTATTTTGACGAATTGCCTCCACAAGAGAACTATATAATTGCCCCGCAAGCACCCTCTAAATATTACCTGAATAACAAATTTAGACATGTAGGCGCTAGTTGGCTTACCAAAGAAGATACGGAGCAAGAAACCCAAAATGTACTGACTTATTTAGATGCTGTTTATAGCGCCTTGTCCATTCCCAAAAGTTGCAATTTAATTGTTCTCGGGTATTCACAAGGTGTTTCTATTGCCACACGATGGGTTGCCAGCAGGAAAATTGCATGTAACCATTTGGTCTTATATGCAGGCGGAATTCCCACGGAACTGGAAGCCTCCAATTTTGATTTCCTAATGAAAAACCAAACGAAAGTCACAACCCTGGTCGGTAATGCCGATGAATATTTGACCGAAGAAAAACAAGCATCTGAAACCAAAAAAATAAACCAGCTATTTAAAGGTGAAGCGGAACAAATCTTCTTTGAAGGTGGTCATGAAGTAAAAAAAGAACTCATCCTAAATCTAATACAATGAACACGAATATTACATTAGAAAACCAATTGCTAAGACTCACTCCGTTAAAGCAGACACATCACGAACTACTTTGGCCCGTTGCCCAACAAGTAGATTTATACCAATACGGTTCAAACGATGTTTCCACAGAAGAAAAGTTGAAAGCATATATCAAAACCGCATTTAACGAAGCACAGCAGAAAAAGTCCATTCCTTTTGCTATTTTTAATAAGACCACTAACGAATGCATAGGAAGCACAAGATTTGGGAATATTGACCAAAAGAACAAAGTGCTCCACATAGGGTGGACATGGATTTCGGTGGATGCTCGCGGTACCGGCTTAAATCATCAAATGAAATTTCTAATGCTAAGTCATGCTTTTGAACAGATGGATTTTGAGAAAGTAGAATTCCGGATTGATGAAAGAAATGTTCGTTCTAGAAAGGCCGTAGAAAAGCTGGGAGCCACTCTAGAGGGTATACTTAGAAAGAATGTCATTACCAAAAATGACTTCAGAAGGAGTTCTTGTTGTTACGGAATCCTAAAAGAAGAATGGAACACTATTAAACTAACAAATTTTAAAGAATTCATATGAATCAAGCTATTGCTCAAGTAACTCTTGTTGTAAAAAATTATGATGAAGCCATGGCCTTCTATACACAAAAATTAGGCTTTAAACTTGTAGATGACATTCAATTAGACGCCAACAAGCGATGGGTTACCGTTTCACCTCCAAGCCTTAACGGACTATCCCTTCTACTTGCCGAAGCCGTAAATGATGAGCAAAAAAAAGCCATCGGGAACCAAAGTGGCGGGCGTGTATTTCTATTTCTCCATACGGACGATTTTTGGCGTGATTACCAGCGTATGAAAGAACAGGGTGTTAAGTTTAACGAAGACCCGCGTGAAGAGCCCTACGGCACTGTGGTAGTCTTTAAAGACCTATATGGAAACCTTTGGGACCTTATCGAAAGAAAATAGCCAAGTATCAATAACTGGTTTCATCCAATTGAACTTTACCCCTAAACGTTCTATAAACAAAAAAGGTATAGCCCAAAACCAACGGACCTCCAATGGCCACCATGGTCAACATAATTTTTAACGATTTAGTTGATGCTGCTGCGTTGTAGATGTCTATGCTATGTTCTGGTGCCAAAGTAGAAAACAATAGCGTTGGATAGAGTTCTATCGCCACGAGAATCAACATAAAACTTATGGTTAACGAAGAGAAGAAAAAAGCCAATTTGTAATTGCGCTTATTGGCTAGTCTGGGTACATTTGCTATACTTAAAAACGTAGCTAAGGGAACGATAAAAAGAAACGGATCACTTCTAAAGGCGTCCGATAAATGGGGGATATAAAGTAAGGTGTAAAGCGTTGTTATCGCAAAGCTTACCATAAAGAAAATCATACCCTTCTTTAGAAGAAATGTAAGCTTGGCAAACAACCTTCCTTCTGTTTTTAAAAGTAAATAAATCGCGCCATGGGCCATAAAAAGTGATAGGGTAGTAATTCCCGTTAAAATGGCATACGGATTTAAAAACTCAAAAAAACCTGCCCCCTGATATTGATAATCGGGGCCTATGGCAATTCCCTGAAGAACGTTACCTAAAACCACACCTAATAAAAAAGCCAAAAGAATACTGGAAACACTATAGCCAATATCCCAAGTTTTACGCCACCATTTCATTTCTTCCTTTCCCCTAAATTCAATTGAAATGGCCCTAAAGATGATGCAGACCAAAAACAACATAAATGGAATATATAGAGAAGAAAAAAGCGTAGCGTACATTACCGGAAAACCAGCAAAAAGGGCTCCTCCTCCAATAACCAACCAAACTTCGTTACCATCCCAAACAGGGCCTACGGCATTTAATGCTATTCTTCTACTTTTTTCCTTTTTAAAAAATAAGTGCCATGCCCCGGCACCAAAATCAAACCCATCAAGAATGGCATAACCGGAAAACAATCCACCTACTACCAAAAACCACCATGTGGGATAATCAAGTCCTAGAAAAGTCTCCATGCTATTTTAATTTCCTGTTACTACTTGGGTAATCTCTTTTGTCAACGGACGGTCATCCTCATCACTATCATCATAAGGGCCATGTTTTATCTTTTTGTTCAACAAATACACGAACAATAAAAATAAAAGCGTGTAGACCAACATAAACAGAATTAGGGAAAACAATACCTGATTTGCCGTAACCGCTTGTGAGAAGGCCTCGGACGTACGTAAAAGTCCATATACTACCCAAGGTTGCCTACCCATTTCTGCCGTAAACCACCCTACCTGATTGGCTATTTGGGGCAAAAGAGCCGTAAATACGAATATCCACAGCAACCATCTTTTTTCAAAAAGTTTACCACGCCACCATAAAAAACATGCGTAAAGGGTCACCAAAATAAGAAACATACCTATGCTCACCATAATATGGTAAAATTGAAACACGGCATTAATTTGCGAAGGCCTATCCTCTTCTGCAAAGGCATTTAATCCTGTAACGGGCGCTTTAATGTCATAATCCAGTAAAAAGGATAGTCCTCCGGGAATTTTTAATCCCGTTACTTTCTGTTCTTCTTTATCTACCCATCCAAAGAGATACATATCTGCCGGTGCCGATGCTTCAAAATGACCTTCCATGGTAGCCAATTTTGCCGGTTGATTTACAGCCACACCATCAGCGGAGCTATGCCCGGTAACCAATTGGCCCAACGAAAATATAGTTGCCACCACAAGTGTCATTTTAAACGCTTTTTTGGAGATATGAACAAATCGTCCTTTTAAAATATAATACGCGTGTACGCTGAGAATCAAAAACGTACCGGCCAGAAACGCACCCAGCCACACGTGAAGAATACGGTCTACACTTGATGGGTTAAAAACCATAGCCCAAAAATCCGTTATTTCCGCCCTAGCTTCAAGCCCTTCTCCCACAATATGATATCCCGCAGGAGTCTGTTGCCAACTGTTGGCCACTACAATCCATATAGCCGAGAACATAGACCCCAAGAACACACCAATGGTAGCCACCAAGTGCACCCAAGGTTTTACCCTGTTCCAACCAAAAAGCAGCACGCCCAGAAATCCACTTTCCAACGCAAATGCAAAAATGCCTTCCGCTGCCAAAGCGCTGCCAAAAATATCGCCAACGTACCTAGAGTAAACCGCCCAATTGGTGCCAAATTCAAACTCCATTACAATACCTGTAACCACACCAATACCAAAGGTGAGCGAGAATATTTTAGTCCAAAATTTGGCAAGAGTATGGTATTCTTTGTTTTTAGTCTTGATATACAGACTCTCAAAGACTACCATAATTAAACCTATACCTATACTTAAAGGCGGATAGATATAATGAAAAGCAATTGTAAAAGCGAATTGAATACGGGAAAGAATCTCTACATCCATTGTGTGTAGTTTTACATTGCAAAGATACAACGCAAACTGCTTTTTAGCCAGTAACAAAGGTTACGTTTTCCGATTCTTTTGTGTTAAAATTGCTTTTTGTGTTTTACACTTTTTAAAACCTTCTGTCCGGAGAAAAAGCATCGATTTCCATAGATGTTTTTTTGTCGTCAATAATCTCAGCAACCAATTTGCCGGTTGCCGGCCCTAAGCTCCACCCCATCATGGCATGCCCAGTAGCCAAGGTTAAATTTGAAAGCTTAGATGACCTTCCTATATAAGGGAGTCCGTCTGGAGAAACTGGACGTAATCCCGTTTTTACGTTCGCTATTTCATTGGCATTGATATCTACCGTAGGATAGTATTTTTTAGCTCCATTTGCGATAGCCATTACTCTTTCATTTCTTACCAAATTATTTAATCCAGAGAACTCCATAGTTCCGGCAAAGCGGGTAAAACCATTCATTGGGGTTACCGCCATTTTAGACTCCATGAGAATAGCAGGAATAGTTATTCCCGTAGGCCTGGCAACGTTTATACTGTACCCTTTTCCTCCTTGTAATGGTATATTCAGGTTTAGTTTTTTAGAAACGTTCCCACTCCATGAACCTGCCGCAATTATCACCTCTTCTGGAGTATAGGTTCCTTTAGACGTTATAACTTCATGAACACGGTTGCTCTTTACCTTCATGTCGGTTACCTCCTCGTTTAAACGTACTTTAACACCAACCTTTTTCAGGTAATCTAACATTTTGGGCATGAATTGGGTAGGTGTTGTGTGTCCATCACATTCATAATGAATGGCACCTTGGGCATCAATTGCAACCTCTGGCTCAAGTCTCGCCAATTGCTTTTGGTCTAACTCCTTAACTTCCAACCCTAAAAAACTGGCTTTGTTCGCTACTTCTTTCTCATGAAGGTAAGCCTCCTTAGTTTTATAGAGCATCAATAGTCCTTTTCGTTCTAATTGAAAATCGCCCAAATCACCGGAGCTTTTTATGTCTTCAAACAATTCCCTACTAATAATATTAATATCCTTAATTACAGGAATTGCCCGCGCTACCTTTTCCTTAGTAGACGATTTATGAAAATACCAAGACCATTTGAAGAACTCCATATCCCAACGAGGTTTCATGTAAAACGGACTAGCCGATTTGAACATCATCTTGATGCCCTTAGCAATCATACCAGGTGATGCCAAAGGAATTATGTGACTGGGGGTAATATATCCCGCATTCACGAAGGAAACTCCCGAGGTTATATCTGATTTCTCTATAATAGTAACTTCGTGCCCTTCTTTCTGCAGAAAATAAGCTGTACTAAGCCCAATTATTCCTCCCCCTATTATGATTATTTTTTTACTCACTTCTGCTTCTAATTTATTAAATAACTTGAAACCCGTGTGCGTATGGGTCATCATCGTCTATGGTAATCGTGTTCTGCCCATACACTCTGGCCCACCCTTGAATACTTGGAACAATAGCTTTCCGGTTGCCAAGGACAGTCTCCTGTTCTACCCTTCCTATAAATTGAGAACCTATAAAACTCTCATGGATAAACTCCTCTCCTACCTTTAATTTTCCTTTGGCATACCATTGCGCCATTCTAGCAGAAGTTCCTGTGCCACAGGGAGACCGATCTATTGCTTTATCCCCATAAAAAACAGCGTTTCTTGCCGTAGCAGCAGGAGAAATAACATCGCCTGTCCACAAAACGTGGCTCACTCCATTAATGGTTTCATCATCTGGGTGGACAAAATTGTTTGGGTATTTTGAATTGATTCGTTCCCGAATCTCATGGCTCAACTGAACTAGCTTGCCTGCGGTAAAATCCTGAATGCCCGAAAAATTTTTCTGAGGGTCTATTATAGCATAAAAATTCCCGCCATAGGAGACATCAAAAACCAATTCGCCTAAAACAGAACTCTTAACCGTTAATTCGGTAGTGGCTAAGTAGGATTTAACGTTGGTCAACTTTACCCAGTCTACCTTCTTTCCTGTTTGTTGATAATCTATCATTACAAGACCTGCGGGTGTTTCCATCCGAATTTTCCCAGGGGTCTTGGGTTGAAGCAAGCCCTCTTCAATACCAATAGTAATGGCCCCAATAGTGCCATGACCGCACATGGGCAAACAACCACTCGTTTCTATAAAAAGAATGCCAAAATCATTTTCAGGATTTTCTGGTTGATAAAAGATGCTACCGCTCATCATGTCATGCCCTCGAGGCTCAAACATAAGCCCTTTGCGAATCCAATCATATTCCTTTAAAAAGTGCTGGCGCTTTTCACTCATGGAAACTCCAACGAGCTTAGGTCCGCCCTCTGCAACCACCCTAACGGGATTTCCACAGGTATGAGCATCTATACACCTAAAAATATGTGTTGCCATAACTCAACAATTATTCTCCTGACGTTGTTGACCCTATTCTATTTTCCTATTGGTATGTTCACTATCCACAATTCTCATGATAGAAAGTGGATTGCTATTCTGCAAGGCCTCCGGCAATTCCTCCTGTGGCCAATTCTGAAAAGAGACCGGTCTTACCCAGCGCTTAATGGCAGACACCCCAACCGATGTAAATCGGCTATCGGTGCTTGCAGGAAATGGTCCGCCATGCTGCATGGAAGGACAAACTTCCACACCCGTTGGAACCCCATTGAATATCAGCCTTCCTACCCTACCTTGCAAGGCGTCTACAGCAGCCCTATAAATTTTCAACTCATCAGCGTTACCAAGTACGGTACCGGTTAATTGTCCTTCCAAACAATCCAAGACATGTTTCAACTCCTTGGCATCGGCACATCTCACTACAATAGAAAATGGACCGAATACTTCTTGATGCAACTTAGGGTTCTTTAAAAAGTTGGCCCCATTAACCGTTAGTACCTTTTGTTGCGCATAATTAGGCGCTACTGAGCTTTTATAATCGGCAACAACATCGGCACCTCCTTGAGAGGAAAGCTCCTTTTTCCCTTTTTCATAATTGCTGTGAATGCTTGGGTGCAACATGCAAGTAGGTTCCAATTTTTCAATTTCCTCTCCCAGTGCATTTGTAAAGACATCTAGAGAAGTGCTTTTTATACCAAGGATCAAACCCGGATTGGTGCAAAACTGACCTGCCCCCAACATTACGGAACCGGCATATTGTCTGGCCCAATCCAATCCCTTCTCACGTAATGCGGAAGGAAGAGCCAAAACAGGATTTATACTGCCCATTTCCGCAAAAACGGGAATAGGTTCTTTACGTTCATTCGCTAATTTATAAAGGGCCGTACCTCCTTTTATACTGCCTGTAAAACCCACACCTTTGATTTTTGGATGAAGTACCAACTGCTGACCGACTTCTATACCGCTACTATTTAAGTTGGAAAAAACGCCATCCGGCATATCCGTGCGTTCCGCGGCCTTTATGATGGCGGAAGAAACCAACTCTCCCGTACCTGCGTGCATAGGGTGACTCTTTACGATTACCGGGCAACCGGAAGCCAGTGCACTCGCTGTATCACCACCTGCGGTTGAAAATGCCAGAGGAAAATTACTGGAACCAAAGACCGCTATTGGCCCTATGGGCAGCAGCATTTTACGTAAGTCTATTTTTGGTAACGGTTTCCTTTCCGGTTGGGCCGTGTCTATAGTTGCCTCTACCCAAGAGCCCTCTTTTAACAACTGGGCAAATGCTTTTAATTGCCCCATGGTACGGCCACGTTCGCCAATAGCCCTTCCTTCTGGAAGACCCGATTCTTTGCAATAGGTTTGGATAAGCTCATCTCCCAATGCTTCTATTTCTTCGGCGATAGCCTCCAAAAATTGAGCCTTTTTAACTCCAGAGAAGTTTTTGTAATTCAGAAAGGCTTCATGAGCTTTCTGCACAGCGGCATCAATCTCTTCCTTTGTAGCCTCATAAAAACTCCATTCCGTCTCCAGATTCAATTTAGGGTTAAAGGTCATATATTTGTTACTTTCATTAGCTGAAAGTTGATTTCCTATGTAGTTTTTTCCTGTAATCATTCTTTTGTTTTAAAGGTCTTACCAATCGCCTTGAAACTACTATATTTGAGTTGAAGCACCAAGAATTTTCACTAAAGACTTTGCTAATAAAAATTATCCCAATCCGCTTAAATCTTCGCCAATTATAAAACTTTCACGAACAAATTCTAGACTGTTCAGTGCTAGACCAACTCTTTGTTTACAGCAGTTATGTTTTTATAATCCGGTAAAACCGGTCTGTTTTTCAATCCGGCATCTATGACCTGTAAGACCCTTTCCCGTTCTTTACCTTGCAAAGGAAGTCTAGGCTTTCTAACAGTCTCCGTACCAATGCCTGTAGCAACTTCGGCCAACTTAATATTCTGAACCAATTGTGGGCTTATATCCAGCTCCAATAAAGGTAAGAACCATCTGTAAATTTCAGTTGCTTCTTTAATATAACCAGCTTTTGCCAATTCATAAATAGCAACAGTTTCTGCAGGAAAGGCACATACCAGACCTGCAACCCAACCATCGGCACCTATAAGAAGACTTTCAAGTGCTAGCGGATCTACACCTGTTAGAATACTAAGGTCTTTGCCAAATGCGTTGCGTAATCTTCCAATATTGATGATATCCCTAGTAGACTCTTTTACAGCGGTAATGTTCTTTAATTCCAATAGTTCTTTGAACATGCTTACCGTTACTTCAATCTTATAGTCAACAGGATTGTTGTAAATCATAATAGGAAGCTCTGTACTTCTTGCTATTTCCTTAAAGTATTCTACAGTTTCGTAATCTGTAGATTTATAGCGCATGGGCGGTAAAATCATCAAACCGTTTGCACCACTCTCCTCGGCATCTTTAACGGCCTGCAGTGCTATTGTTGTAGCTTGTTCCGCAATGGTCATAATAACGGGAATCTTGCCTTCTACAATTTGGATTGTTCCTTTGATAAGTACCTTTTTCTCTTCTGCCGTCAGAGTGCTGGCTTCACCAAGCGACCCTCCCAATACTATACCATGTACACCGGCTTCTACCTGAGCCTCTATATTTTTACCGAACATCTTTAAATCAAGCGCGTCATCTTGATTAAACTTTGTGGTAACTGCTGGCATTACACCTTTCCATTCGAATTTCATTTGCCCATATTTAACATTACAACAGCAAAATTAACAGAAGATTACTCGTGTTAATTAGAGCATTTTATCAGAAATTTATATTATATTATCCAATTATATCACTGAGTGCATATATACTGAATTAAATACGCATAATCACTTTTATGAAAGTTCACCCATTTCAAGTGCCAAAACCCCTGCACCAGAATTTAATAGTTCAGGTGGATCGCGAAATGATATTTTACAATAAACTGCACCAACATGCAGAAATTCAGTTTACACTAATTGTAAAAGGAAAAGGAAAACTTATCATAGGAGATAGTGTACATCCCTTTGAAGATGGAAATTTCTTTGCCATAGGTCCCCATACCCCACATTTGTTCAAAAACGATAAAACCGATGAACTGGCGCATAAAATTTCGCTTTTTTTTACTGAAGAGACTTTTGGCACATCGTTTTTTACATTGCCCGATCTGGAAGAATTGCAACCCCTTTTAGGGTTTATAAATGAGGGGTTTAAAGTTACGGGAAGCGTAACTCCTATAGCCACGACCATGAACCTACTTCCCCAGTTGGACAAACTTGATCGTTTTATTGCGTTTTTTGGCTTATTGAAAAACCTTGCTCACGCCGATAAGAAGCCGTTAACCAATTTTATTTCTTCAAAGAAATTGGGAAGTATGCAAGGCCAACGTATGCAAACCATTTTTGACTACGTAGTAACCCATTTTCAAGATGATATTGATTTAAATACTATTTCAACAAAGGTTCACATGACCCAAAATGCCTTTTGCAAATTCTTTAAACAACACACCAATAAAACGTTTTTTCAATTTTTAATAGAGCTACGAATAGAACACGCTTGCCAATTGTTAAACCGGTATGACAGTGAACTTTCTATTTTAGAAATCTCCGAACAATCAGGTTTCACTTCTATTTCCAATTTTAACAGACAGTTTAAAAAATTGAAAAAAGTAATTCCCTCTAGATATGCCAACCATCAAAAGAAGGGTAACTAGAGTAAATACCTTCTAATTCTGAGTAACCCCAAATTTGTAAGTACAATAAGATGTGTACGTTTCACCCGGATTCAAACGGGTACTAGGAAACTCCGGGTGGTTTGGCGAGTCTGGAAAATGTTGTGTTTCTAAACAGAAAGAACCTCTACGCACATAGGCCTTTCCACTTTTACCCGTATCTGAGCCGTCTAAGAAATTACCTCCGTAAAACTGCACCCCAGGTTCGGATGTATACACCTCTAAAGTACGCCCACTAGTAGGCTCCACAACCCTAGCGGCAAAAGTTAAACCCTCACGATTCTTGGGTACTTCATTAAGGACAAAATTATGGTCGTAACCGTTGCCTAATTTTAACTGCTCAAAGTCCTCTTCTATATCTTTACCTATTGCTTTTGGCTTTCTAAAATCAAAAGGAGTTCCTGCAACATCCTGTAATTCGCCTGTTGGGATCAAACCGCTATCTACCGGTGTAAATTTTTCTGCATTCAATAATACCTCGTGGTCATTAACCGTGCCTTCTCCCTCTCCTTTTAAATTAAAGAATGAGTGGTTTGTTAAATTCAAATATGTAGGCTTATCCGTTTTGGCTTCGTAGCTTATTTGTAACGCATTCTCATCCGTTAAAATATAGTTCACTTTAACGTCAAGATTTCCGGGATAACCTTCTTCCATATCCGGAGAAGTACGACTAAAGCTAATGGAATTATCGGTTTGCTCCTCTACCTTCCAAACTACACTTTCAAAAGCTACCAACCCTCCGTGAAGATGATTCTCATTATTGTTAATGGCCAAATCATACGTTGTACCATCTAAAGTAAATTTTCCCTTTGCTATGCGGTTCCCATATCTTCCAATAACAGCACCGTAGTAGTTCTTTTTTGCTCTATAATCCTCCAAGTTATCAAAACCTAAAACCACATCTTTAAACTCACCGTTCTTATCCGGAACATATAACGAAACCAGACGCTGCCCGTAATTTGTAAAAGTTACCTCCATACCGTTGGAATTGGTAAGAACAAAGAATTTTACGGAATCTCCTTCTATTGTTGTGGTAAAATTGTCTGGATTAATATGCTTCTCATATTTGGTAATCGGTGTTTCTGGAACGGATGCGCTCATTTTTTCTTTTTTAGTTTGGTTACAAGAAAGGTTAATAGTACTGGTCAAGCCACAAGCAATTAACAATTTTACGATTTTCATAGGTATAAAGGTGTTGGATTTTTCAATAAAACCAAAAGCAAGTTAACTAAAAAACCAAAGAATCATCAAACATAATTATTGCTTGGTCAAGAGAACTGTTCTAATTGTTTTCGTTAATTTTGGAAACTTTGAAAGCTAACTCACACAATATGAAAAAACTCATTATTCTTGCTATAGGATTGGCTATGGCCTGCAACTCATCACAAACTACAGTTTCCGAGGGAGATAAGAACACTGTTACTGCACCTACCAATACTCCTGAAACCTTTGCGGAGACCATTACTGAAAGTGAATTAAAAGAACATTTGTACACCTATGCCTCCGATGAATTTGAAGGAAGAGAGACCGGAAAACCGGGGCAAAAGAAGGCTGTTGAATATTTAAAGGCCCAATATGAAAAATTAGGGGTTCCTGCTGCAAAGAAGGATGGGGACTATTTTCAAAATGTACCGCTTGAGGTTAGTAAATTACCAGAGGGAACCCTTTCCGTTGATGGTAAGACATATCCTCTGGGAGAAAACTTCCTTACTTTTTCCAAAGCACAAGGCACGTTTGATAACATTATTTATGTGGGATACGGTATTGATGAAGGCAGCTATTCCGACTATAAAAATATTGATGTAAAAGGAAAAGTAGTTTTGGTTAAATCCGGAGAACCCATTGCTACCAATGGAAACTATGTATTATCCGGAACCTCTGAGAAATCTATATGGAGTAACATGTCCGAGTCTCTAGGGAAGCGCTTGGAACTAGCTACATCTAAAGGCGCCAAGGGCATTCTATATTATGATGAAACCAACTTTACCCGTTTTAAAAGTAGGTTTGAATGGATGAAAAGAAACGATAGTGGCAGAATGGAATTGGCCAAAGATGACATCGATGGCTTTTTTAATTTTCTTATTAACGGCAAATTGGCCAAAGCTATTTTTTCCAATATTCAATCTGATAACAAGCCGCAGAAAATAACCAAAAAACTTGTAGTTGATGTTAAAAGTGAAAACAACGGTATTGAGTCCGAAAACGTAGTGGCTGTAATTAAAGGTTCCGAAAAACCGGATGAATACGTAGTCCTTTCATCTCACCTTGATCATATTGGAGTTTCTCCGGAAGGAGAAATAAATAATGGTGCAGATGATGACGGTTCTGGTACGGTTGCCCTTTTAGAAATTGCACAGGCATTTAAAAAGGCTGTAGACGCAGGGCAAGGACCTAAACGTTCTATAGTCTTTCTACATGTAACCGGTGAGGAGAAAGGGTTGTTGGGCTCTCAATATTACGCAGATATTGATCCAATTTTTCCTTTGGAAAATACGGTTGCCAATCTTAATATAGATATGATAGGGCGAATTGACCCAAAACGTACAGGAGAACGTAACTACATTTACCTAATTGGTTCCGATAAGCTCAGTACGGAACTTCATGAGCTATCCGAGGAAGTCAACAGCAAGTACACCAATATTGAATTGGATTATACGTACAATGATGAAAACGACCCCAATCGTTTTTACTATAGAAGTGACCACTATAACTTTGCCAAAAACAACATTCCTATTATTTTCTATTTTAATGGAACGCACGATGATTACCATAGACCAGGAGATACACCGGATAAGATTAATTATGACCTTCTTGAAAACCGTACGCGTCTAGTCTTTTATACCGCTTGGGAAGTAGCCAACCGTAAAGATCGTGTTACGGTAGATAAGGCTTCAAAATAACCCTCTAAAATTTAGAAAAACCTGTCTTTTACGTCAGGTTTTTTTATACCCCTATTTTAGATAATATATAAAACCAAAAAAGCCCTGTCAAAATTGACAGGGCTTTTTGTTTTGGGGTGGAAGACCGGTTTCGAACCGGCGACCTCTTGAACCACAATCAAGCGCTCTAACCAGCTGAGCTACAACCACCATTTGTAAGCGGTGGCAAAGATACTTTTTTTCATGTAATCTTTCAAAATAAAACTTCTGTTATTTTCTTGAAGCATCACGATATCGTATCAAAGCAACTGATAATGAATACTTAAACCTCAACAAAATCTTTAAAAACATCGACAAAATGCAAGGTAATCAGGTCAAAACACACAATTTTTAGCGTTTCACAACAAATATTAGAGATATCTACATCATGTAGATACATTAGATGAATAATTAATTTTAAAATGTTTTTCGTCAAATCCCATTCTTTGACCTCTTCAAGGCTATCCAAATTATGCATTTTGCTTTTTGGTATACTGGTGTTGTCAACATTAAAGGCAAACTCACAACAAGAGACGAAGGATAGCTTGCACACCCTCATTACGGATTTAAGAAAAACACCCAACTTTTCCAATAAGGATACAACTTACATAAATTTACTGAACGACCTGGCGTACGAACTACGGTACTACAATTCGGATAGTCTTTTGCTACTTTCTAATCTTGCCTTGACCTACAGCAGGTCTTCGCACTATAAAAAAGGAGAAAACTATGCTTTGGTAGAAATAGGCAATTACTATTCAGATAAGGGCAACCATTCCAAAAGTATAAGTTACTTTGAAAATGCCTTGGCCATGAGTAAAAGCCGAAAGGATATAGATTTGACCTTAAGGGCCCAAAACAACCTAGCCTCCCAGTTTAGTTATATTGGAAACTATTCCAAATCATTAATTTATTATTTAGAGGGTATAGACATTGCGAATGAGAACGAAAACAAATTTATGCAGTCCGTACTTAATGAGAACGTAGCTAACCTCTATGCTTCGCAAAAAGACTATACCCAGGCTTTGGAGTTCTACAAAAAAGTAAAGAAGATCAACGAAGATATAGGGAATGAAATTTACTCCGCAGAAACCATGAGTAACATTGCCTCTATTTACGCGGATATGGGTGAATTGGAATACGCCATGTTCAACGCTAACGCAAGTATTGCCATTTTTGAAAAAAACAAAAAAATGGAATGGCTTGCCTATGCCTATGCTATAAAGGGCAAAACCTATTTAAAGGACAATAAACACAAATGGGCGTTATATTGGTATAGGCAGAGTGAAATGCTGCATGAAAAAATTCAGGATCCCCGTGGCAAAATAGAATTACTTAACGGCATGTCACAAGCGTACTTAGGCTTAGAAAAGGATGATATGTCCGAGAAGTATGCGCTAGAGGCCTATGACATTTCCAATTCTATTAAAGATATGGAAGGCTCACAACAATGCGCAAAAACACTTTACAAAATAAATAAGAATAAAGAAAACTTTACAGAAGCTCTTAAATACCACGAAATATTCCAATCGTTGTCAGATACGCTGTCCCGAAACGAAAACAAAAAAAGTTTGACCATGCTCAAAACCAAAATGGAGCATGAAAAGCAAAAGGCCGACCTCATTGAGGAAAACGAGAAGCAATTAGATATGCAAAGGGCTTATGTTAATGTAGCCTTAGGCATACTTTTGATTTTTATTATAGTTACGTTATTGGTGGGTAGAAGTGAAAAAATTCAAAAGAATTTGAACCTGGAGCTTCAGAAGAAAACAGAAGACCTTGAACAAAGTAAACTTGAGCTTCATGAGATAAACGGAACCAAGGATAAGTTATTTTCGATTATAGGACATGACCTACGTGGCCCAATTGCCGCTTTCCAAGGATTACTTAAATTGTTTAAAAACGGAGAAATAGAGCAAAATGAGTTTATGAGCTTTATGCCTAAACTTTCACATGATATAGACCACATATCATTTACGCTTAACAATCTCTTAACCTGGGGGCAAACCCAAATGAACGGGGCCGTAACAAGACCCGAGGTAGTTGCTTTGGAAACCGTAGTAAGAGATAATATTGACCTACTATCCGAAATAGCAAAAAATAAATCCATTCGTCTAGTAAACCATTTGGAACCCAAAACGCTAACATGGTCCGATGGTAATCAAATAGACATTGTTATCCGTAACCTTATTAGTAACGCCCTAAAATTTACACCTGAAAACGGCATGGTTACCATTAACGCTATTGAAAAGAAAAATCAATGGCAAGTTTCTATTCGCGATACCGGTATTGGTATGAACAAAGAAACCATAGACAAAATTTTCTCCCACAACTCTACCCTAACCACCTACGGTACCAACAATGAGAAAGGTACAGGTCTGGGACTATCCCTATGTAAAGAAATGATAGAGAAAAACAACGGAACCATATGGGTAGAAAGTTTATTACGCAAGGGAAGTACCTTTCACTTTACCTTACCAAGGGCCAAGAACAAATATCAAAAAACGGCCTAAATTAGGTCATCTATATTCTTTATAGCCACAAAGCGCTCTGTGGTAAAGCCTTCTGCATACTCTACCCCTACCAGCCTTCCTAAATCCCTAGCCCGGTAATTTACACTATCAATAAAGTTCTTACTGCTTATAGGAGTTTCCGGTTCTTTGCTTTTGGGGTCATGAAATTGCGAGGAATATGCTAAAATAGCATCCGTTTTCTTAGTAATGAATTCAGAGACATCCACGACAAAATCCGGTTCTATGTTCTTCCATTGAATATAATGGTATACTACCTTGGGCCTCCATTGCGTTTGATTTGCTCCATCAACATCCAATTTGGTTTCAATTTTTATTAACCCACTTAAAAAACAAGCATCACTTACCAACTTACTTCCCTTTCCATGGTCTATGTGGCGATCATCAATTGCATTGCACAAAACAATATCCGGTTGGTATTTACGCACCATTTTAATGATTTCTAACTGATGTTCCCTATCGTTTACAAAGAAACCATCTGCAAATCCTAAATTTTCTCGCGCTGATACTCCAAGAATTTTGGCAGCCGCAGCGGCCTCGTTATCTCTAATTTTGGCTGAACCCCGTGTACCAAGTTCCCCACGGGTCAAATCTACGATACCTACTTTTTTGCCGTTTGCTATGGCTTTGGAAATGGTAGCTCCGGCGCCAAGTTCTACATCATCTGGGTGAGCGCCAAAAGCTAATATATCTAATTTCATTATGTATTTTTGAAAGTTATGCTATATAGATTAACTAGTCGTTACTTCTTTGGTCAACCTTACTTTTTTCAATGCTTGTTCTATATCGGCAATGAGGTCTTCCGGTTCTTCTATTCCCACCGAAAAGCGAATTAATCCGTCTAAAATACCCTGCTTTGCCCTTTCTTCTGCACTTAAAAGTGCGTGCGATGTCTTGGTTGGCGAAAGTACTGTACTCTCTACCCCAGCCAAACTCATTGATGGTTTTATAAGCTGTAATTCTTTCTGAAATTGGGCGGCATCATAATCTTCATGCAATTCAAAAGACAACATTCCACCAAAACCGTTCATTTGTGCCTTTGCCAATTCATAATCAGGATGGCTCTTTAACCCTGGGTAATATACTTTGGTGACCGCGTTACTACCCTCTAGATATTCCGCCATACGTTGCGCATTCTCGTTTTGTGCCTTAACACGTAACCCCATGGTTTTTAAACTTCTTTCGAGCAACCAGACGGTATAATCACTAAGGCTTCCACCAAAATTCTTGGCTAGACCAAAGATTTTATTGATGTTTTCTTCCGTTGAAGCTACTGCACCTGCCAAAATATCGGAGTGACCTCCCATATATTTGGTTGCACTATGTATAACGATATCAATACCAAAATCTATAGGATTCTGATTAACAGGACTAGCAAATGTATTATCGATCATGGAAACCAATCCGTGCTTTTTGGCCAGCCTCGCAATGGCATCCATATCGGTTATAGTCAATAGCGGATTTGAAGGTGTTTCAATATAAATCACCTTAGTATTGGACCTAATCTTTTGCTCAAAATCCTCTGGGCGCCAACCTTCGGTGAACGAATATTCTATCCCAAATTTTTCAAACTCCTCTACAATAAGGTTATATGTACCTCCGTACAAAACCTGCTGCAGAACAATATGGTCTCCCGCTCTTAAAAAAGCCATTAACGAAGTGGTGATAGCTGCCATTCCGCTTCCAAAAATAAGCCCCGCTTCAGTATGTTCCAGAGCAGCTATTTTTCTACACAAAGCCTCTTGGTTTGGTGTATTAAAGTATCTAGGGTACCGTTTAACATCTACATCCTCAAAAGCATACGAACTGCTCATATAAAGAGGCGAAACTGCACCTTTAAATTGCTCATCCTTTACTTCGCCTACATGGGTACAAATAGTATTTAACCCTATTTTTTTCTGCTCCATAATTTAAAAAGTTTAGAAAGCTAAAGTTACAAAAAGCCTATTAGACACTCACCTTTTTCCAGTTTCCTTTTTTAAACCAGACCATAGAAATCACGGCCAAAAGCACCTCAGCTGCAGTAATAGCAATAAACACGCCCATAGCGCCTAAATTAAAAGTTATGGCAGCCAAGTAAGCAAACGGCAACTGAAACAACCAAAACGCGATAAGATTGATTTTTGTGGGTGTACCCGTATCCCCAGCTCCGTTAAAAGCTTGGGTTACAACCATTCCGTAAGCATAGAAAATATAGCCAATAGCAATAATTTGTAGACACAGCCCACCGTTTTGGATTACAACCTCATTAGTATTGAACCAACCTACAATATCATAGGCGAAGAATAGGTAAATTAAGGATACCAACCCCATAAAATAGGCATTGTACTTCCCCGTTTTCCAAACCGAAGTTTCGGCTCGTTCCGGCTGCTGGGCGCCCAAGTTCTGCCCTACCAAAGTTGCTGCGGCATTGCTCATACCCCAAGAAGGCATTAAAGTAAAAAGCATAACACGGATAGCAATCGTATAACCTGCCAATACCTCACTACCAAACTCGGACATCATGCGCATTAAAAACACCCAACTAGAAGTACCTATTAGAAATTGGGCTATACCTCCTAAGGAAACCTTGACTAAATTGAGCATTACGCTAAAACGGATGACCATATCCTTGAAGCAAATCTTAATACGGCTCCACCCAAAGAACAAAACCGCTAGTTGAAATAAAACGGCCGTTCCGCGACCTATGTTCGTTGCTATAGCAGCACCTGTTACTCCGTACTCCGGAATGGGTCCCCATCCGAAAATAAAAATAGGATCCAGAATAATATTGAGTCCGTTGGAAAGTACCAAGGCCCACATAGCAACGGAAGCGTCTCCCGCTCCCCTAAAAATTGCGTTGATCAGGAACAAAAGCAAAATGGTAATGTTACCGCCAAGTAAAAGTTGGGTATACCTATACCCTTCGGCAATCAAATCAGGTTCCGCTCCCATTAGCGCTAAAATGTCCTTGGCATATAAAAATCCGAACACGCCAACAAGCAAGGAAACCAAGACACCCAAAGCTATTGCCTGTACGGCCGCTTCTTGGGCTCCTTTTATATCCTTTGCCCCTATACGGCGAGCTACAATGGCCGTTGCCGCCATACTGAGCCCTATAGCAACAGCGTAGACTAACGTTACCACAGATTCCGTAAGACCGATAGTAGCAACGGCATTTACACTTACCTGCGATACATAAGCGATATCTACAATAGCAAAAATGGACTCCATCATCATCTCTAAAATCATGGGGATGGAGAGCATAAAAATGGCTTTCCGGATGCTTCCTGAAGTGAATTCTGTTTCTTTACCGGTTACGGCAACTATAAAGTACTGAAACAGTCTTTTAAAAGTGATTCTATTTAAATGTGGCATTTGAAATGAAATTATGTTGATAAAAGGAAGAGCATGTCAAAACCGAACGAAGAAAGTTCGATTAACCTTAGGCATATAACCTGGTGACATCTATACGGAACATAATTTCTATAACTTCATGATGGTTCAAATATCCAATTAATTTTTTAAATAAAAAAGAAAAAAATAAAACCGCCTCAAACATAACAGGCTCATAATGAACTCCTATCACCTTTGAAGCGGTTAATAATTAAGTGTGTCAGAAAGAATTATTTTGTAAAATAATTAAAACATCCCACCTCAACTTTTTACTCTATTTTAATTCCAACTCCTTGATCTCAACATCAGAAGTACCTCTAATCGCCTCATAATCGGCAATTAATTCTTGAAGTTTTTCCGGGTTTTCTTTAGCAAGGTTTTTCGTCTGACTAATATCTTCTTTCACATTATACAATTGGTATTCACTATCATTACCCAATTCTATATTAACCTGCTTATTTATAGCAGCTCCCTTATATGGTGGTATCATAGCCCAATCTCCTTTTCTAAGGGCCGTTCTAGAACCTGCTTCCAATACCAATTCAGTTCTTGCTTCTTTAGTTTCGCCCAAGAATGCACCTAAAAGGTTCTCACTATCCTCTCCTTTTTTATCGCTTCCCACCAATGCCGCAATAGAAGTAAGTAAATCTACTTGACAAACCAAAGCATCTGATTTGGCAGGAGCAATCTTGCCTTTCCAATATGTGATAAATGGAACACGTGTACCCGCCTCGAACAAACTGTATTTACCACCGCGTAAAGCACCTGCCGGTGTATGTTTACCCAATTTTTCTTCGGAATCATCATAGTACCCATCGTTTACTACAGGGCCATTATCACTAGAGAAAACAATAAGTGTATTTTCCAAAAGACCTTGGTTCTCCAAAGTTTTTATGAATTCGCCTACAACCCAATCCGCTTCAAGAATAACATCGCCACGAGGGCCCATTCCGGATTTTCCAACAAAACGTGGGTGAGGTGTACGCGGTACGTGTGGCTGTTGCAAGGCATAATACAAGAAGAAAGGCTCGTCTTTATGAGCGGTTACATATTCCTGTGCTTTTACCAAAAAGTGATCCGCCATTTCCACATCCTTCCATTTAGCGGCCTCGCCACCTTTCATATATCCAATACGCGGAATACCGTTTACAATACTATTGTTATGGCCGTGGTGCCATTTCATAGTTGTCAACTCCGGATTATCCAATCCTGTAGGTTCACCCTCAAAGTTCTTTTTGTAATCAACTTCTATAGGATCGTTAGGATCAAGACCGTCTACATTTCCGTTATCAATATATACGGTTGGTACCCTGTCTTGTGTTGCCGCAAGAATATAAGAGTAATCAAAACCAACTTCGTTAGGCCCTGGAGATACTCTCTCGTTCCAATTTACATTTCCGTTGCCCAAGCCTAAGTGCCACTTTCCTACAATACCCGTATAATAACCTTTTTCCTTAAGCATTTTAGGAACGGTAAGCTGATCCGTACTAATAATTAAAGGAGCTGTTCCCGGAAGTATCTTGGCGTCCTTATTTCTCCAAGGGTATCTACCAGTAAGGATGGCGTAACGACTTGGTGTACACGTAGCCGAAGTAGCATACCCATTAGTAAATTGAACTCCGCCTTCCGCCAGAGCATCAATATTTGGTGTGTTTAATTCCGTTGCACCGTATGAGCTAAGGTCTCCGTACCCCAAATCATCCATATAGATAAAAACAATATTGGGTTGCTTTGGACTTTCATCTGGAACTGCCGCTTTTTCTTCCTTTGATTTACAGCCGGATAATACCAATAATAAGAGGGCTCCTTGTAAAAAATAATTCCTTAAACTTGTCATGAAACTGTTTTGTATTTATAAATTAATTTACTTTCAAATTTATTCCTTTTTGTTTAGACGGAAATAGACTTTTTAGGATCAATGGTTATTTCTATACCACTTATGGTTTTTTCCTTGCCTCCTTCTCCTATTACCAAAGTGTATTTGCCCTGTTCATATACGGAGGGCGTATAACTATTCTCTTTCATACGCATAGCGTGCACCAATTCTTTGGTGTCCTCTTTGATAATTTTTAGTAACTGGTTGGCCGATTCTGTGTTCAACTTAGGAAGGTACCCTATTGGTCTTCGGCCATCATTATCTGTCTGTTGAATTGTTAATGGCCAGCCCGGGTAGGTATTTTTTTCTGAATCGATATCTAAGTTAGCAAGAAAGCGGATTGCTTCCATTTTTATAGTGCGCTTCTTAGTATCAAAAGTAACCAGCCCATAACCTGAAGCCTTTTTCTGTGCTTTTTGGTAACGGTCATACTCTTCTTCAAAATCATCCGTAGGATTTCCTACTGCATAGATATAATTATCGTTTCCAAATCCGTCACGGTAACAGCCTGTATTAGGAAGACCATGTTCCGGTCTACCGGTAAAAGGTACATTAACCGAATCCGGTTGCCCCCATCTTGGATACCCCGTAGATATAGCAGGTGTACAGAACGTCCACCCTGCATCCCTAGGTTCATCTATACTGTATTGTACCATAAAGGGTAAATGTTGGTCGCCATTAATATGAAAGGCACATGCTTTTCTAATAGTCCTTATTACTTCGTCCCTTTTGGTTTTTGGCCAACCACCGGAATCTAGATCTCCGAACAAAAATTCTTTTGTTGGCCCGTGGTGCGTACCCACATTAGAAAACAGGGTTTGACTAAGTAATACTTTCATGTTCGCACCCTTCCAGTCCGCCACCCAATCATTTAAAAAGTCTAGTTGCCTTTGTCCCATAAAATCCAGGTCCTCCGATTCAAGTTCTCCAGGTTTGGCCGGTGCCGTTAAATGATCTATTCTTCCCTCTCCGGACCTAACCATTTCCGGCCCCGATTTAAAAAGCCGATCACTTACAATAGCAAAGCTTACATTACCATAGACCAAGTGCGTGTACCATGTACTAATGTTAGATTTCATAGGCGCTTTATCAAAAGCATCGGGCATGTGACCACATTGGGTTTTGTTAACCACATTTACAAAATTTGGAGTTTGAACTAAACCACCGTGAGCATCGCGAACTTTTTCCCACTCTTCAAAACCAATACCTTCACCACCTTCTCCCCATAGATTACCTTGGTATACATCATGATCATCTGGAGTACAGATACTTGGTCTATTCCTTAATACATCACCAAAAGCCCAACCGAACATATACCACTTACCCAAATAGTTGAGAATGGCCTTATTCTCCGGTTGTCTCTTTATAGGATAACCACCGTTGCCTTCGTACAACTGATCTCCTGAAAAATATAGCATATCAGGGTTTGACCTATCCAAGTTCTCTACTAAAGGGCGGTATGGGAATCCCATAGCATGCTGGCAGGTTAGCCCCCCAAAAGTTAGAGGTCTATCCAAAGGCTCCTTACGAATAACGCCTTCATACACATGGCGTTCTTTATCCAATGTGTAACGCAAACGAT
The DNA here is from genome assembly GCF_044597075.1 of Zobellia russellii. NCBI lineage: Bacteria > Pseudomonadati > Bacteroidota > Flavobacteriia > Flavobacteriales > Flavobacteriaceae > Zobellia > Zobellia russellii. Next base: position 1,112,686 of record NZ_CP139000.1, read on the forward strand.
ACTTTATATCTTCTCTCGCATCCCAATCATCCACAGAAAAAATAGATGTAAAAGTTACCGGGTCTATTTGCCCTTTTGCTTCTTTTATCCATTTTCCGTTTCTCAAAAATTGAAGTTCTATTTTTTGGGAATCCTTTTCGCCAATTGGCGGAAGTTGTGCGGTTAGTTTTAATTTACCCCTAGAAAGGGTGTACATTGCCCATAAAATGGGGCCAAAACTATTTTCCGCCTTATGTTGCACTTTTGAGCCCGATAATTTTACATCGGCCCACCAAAAAGTGCTTTCCTTTTTTTCACTTCCTTTATTCTCTAAAGCCACTAACCCATTAAGGTTACCCTCTAGCGTATGTCTTAACGTTGCTGTCTTCCCATTTGCATCAGTAGCCAGAAGCGTAAGCTCAGTTTCTTTTTCCTTACTCCGTGCTTCTAACTGTAAAGAGAAGTTCTGAAAACCAAATCCCTCCGGTAGCTTTTCCTTCTGCTTATCAATATAAATTTCCCCTTCTAGATTTATCCCTACGGAAATACCTTTTCCAAAATAACAAGCAGCTTTAACACTATCAGGATCCGTATAGTCTTTTATACCAACCGAAAAGCCAACGCCTCCTTTACCCCCCTTATTCTGTAACAAACCTAAATTACCCGAAAGCATGAAATCTCCCTGATTGCCGTTAAGAATATGAGTTAAAATGTGAAGCCTTGATTGCTTTTCCACACCGGAAAACTCCAATCTGTTGTTTTTTATTTCCCAATCTTCCATGGGCACTGCCCAAAAAGAACTCCCTATCCATACCCTTTGGTTCAGCTTTGTAAAATCAGTTTTAAAACTATCATTTGCCGTATCAAAAGCGGTATTCTCCACAAAATCCTTTGCTAAAATAGGGTTAAAAGGACTTGCCAGCATGGGCACGGCAAGTCCTAGGTTCTGTATAAACTTTCTTCTTTTTATGGTCATCTTAATTACCCAATTTAGGGTTAACATTTACCTCAGACTCTGGAATAGGCCAAACATTGTCTACACCCGACCTAAAGTCTTTTGAAGTAACAAACCATCTGGATTGTGGGTCAATTTTCTTTGATGTTGTTGGATACAATGTGGAGTTTGGAAAAGGAGCTCCCCAAAAATCACCGGTTAAAACTTCGTCACCAATGTCCCATCTAAAAATATCCCAAAGACGTTGACCTTCCAATGCCAATTCAATTCTTCTTTCATTTCTTAATATAGGACGAAGCGCCGCCGGATCAGTTTCCGTTATAGGCGGAAGCCCTACGGACGCACGACCACGCACTTGGTTAATAGTTTCATCCAGTAAAGCCTGTGTTATTGGATTACCCGCCTCAAGTTCTGCTTCTAAATAACTCAATAAAACTTCGGCATATCTTATAATCGGGAGATTACCTCCATAATCCGACCTTAGATTTCCACTGAAAGACTCGTCAAAAAACTTACGTAGTCCGTACCCAGTTCTCGTTGCCTGTTTAGAATAGGTTAACTGATCTAAAGATTCAGTATGATCTGGGTGACAGTCATAAATCTTATCCCCAAAAGTAGAGCCGTCCCAAAGTAGGTTATACCTGAACCTTGGATCTCTATTGGCTCCCATATCATCATAGTCAAATCTAGGGTCATCATAGGATAGTGGTGTACCGTCGTCAAAACCATAAGCATCTGCCAGACTCCCTAAAGGGTTGACAATATGCCAACCAGAAGACACAGCAGGATAAGCATGTTGTGGTAATGCATTACCGGCTTGGCCGCCAAAATATTGTGTGCTGAAAATATTTTCACTGCTGCCTTCATTGGCCGGAGTAAAGAGAGAAGCATAGTCTGGATCTATCACATTCTCACCCATATCGATAATTTCTTTGTACACCTTTGATGCTTCCGCAAAGTTCTTTTCCCCTAGGTACATTCTGCCCAAGAAAGCCAAAGCCGCCTGCTTGTTGGCTCTACCTGCCTCCGTACCGGACAATTCTGCATACGATGGTAAATCTGCAGCGGCGGCCTGCAACTCACTAATTACAAAAGAAACCAATTCTGCTTTTGTTGCTTTATCAACATTGTTTGCCTCATCAGGAGTTAATGTGGTAGTAACTAAAGGAGCACTACCCCAGAACTGGGTAATATAGAAATAGGTGGCCGCCCTTAGAAAACGTACCTCGGCACTCATTCTGTCAATTTTGGATTGATCCATATCAACATTACCCACGTTTTCCAAGAAATCGTTACAAATGGCAATTCGCTTATAAGAACCTTTCCAATATCCATTAATAACATTATTGTTGGGTAAAAGCGTGCCGTTCGTCAAACGGTTTTGAGTAGAGTTATCCCCTCTACGGTCATACGCGTTATCCGTTGCGAACTCCATAAAAACAATTCCGCAATAGGTCCACCAATCAGATGGCACTACCTGAGTTCCGTATTCAATGGCACCGCGGTAAGCACCTGTTAAAGCTATAGTTGCATTAGACTCCGATGTCCAAAAATTATCTTTTGCAAAAGCGTTGCTCGGAAATTGTTCCAGTTCTTTGTCGCAACCTGAAAAAAGTACCACTGCCAAGCCCAAAATAATGAACCGAGCAAAAGATGGAATACGACTTATATATGTGTATATAGTATTTGACATTGTTCTAAAATTTTAAGTTTAAACCAAAGGTGTACGTTGTTAAAATAGGGTAATAACCACCTGATGAATTAATTTCAGGATCCCACCCGTCTCTGTAAGATTTGAAAGTGTGCAAGTTTTCTGCACCCAGATATACTCTTAGGTTGTCTATACCCACCAAATCTGTAACCGATGATGAAAAGTTATAGCCCAATTGTACGTTTTTAACCCTTAGGTACCCGGCATCTATCACCCAAAAATCAGAGGTTGTCGTGTTTGGAGTACCGCTATTGGTAACCACCTCTAGCCTAGGATACTCTGGGTAACGTACCGGATTTTCCGGATTGAACCTACCTTCCATTTGCCATCTTTGAATATTACCCAAATTGAAAAATGCATATCCGGCGTAATTGGTCAACTCTCCTTTTACACCACCAACACCTTGTAAGAACAAAGAGAAATCAAAGTTCTTATAGTTTAAATTGATGTTGGCCCCATACGTATACTTTGGTATACGACTACCTAAATATTTACGATCGTAGGTAGGATCAACCTTTCCATCCGGCACACCATCAGGACCACTAATATCCTTATATCTGAAATCACCAGCTTGCGAACCGGGGTTTACAGCAGTTTGATCTGCCCAACTTGAAACTTCGCCGTCATTAAGAAAAACACCGTCCGTCTCATATCCATAATACATTTGCATAGGAAAACCGATAAAAAGGTCCGATCCGTTACCAACGTAACCATTGGGCTGGTCTACATTACCCAAACCTAATGTAACGACCTCATTTTCTATTACCGAGAAGTTTCCGTTAATGGAATAACTAAAATCACCTTTACTTCCCCTATGTCCTATATCAAATTCCCAACCGGTATTCTTAACCGCACCCGTATTGGTTTCACTAATACCAACTCCTAATACCGAGGATACACTGGAAGATGGTTTAAAAAGAACATCTGTTGTATTTCTTCTAAAATAGGTAGCGTTAAAAGTTAGTTTTCCATCAAAAAACCCTGTTTCAAGACCAATATCAGTAGTTTCTGTAGATTCCCATTTAATATTGGCATCACGATACGTAGAATACGCCGCACCAGTTGAAAGTCCGCCACCCAATGAATAATCACGACCAGATGCTAAAACGGTTTGGTACGGATAGTTACCAATATTCTGGTTTCCTAAAATACCCCAAGAAGCTTTAACCTTTAAATTAGAAAGCCAATCTACTTCCTGTAAGAACGATTCCTGAGATGCTCTCCAACCAAACGCCGCTGCCGGGAAAACTGCGTACTTATTACTTTTAGGAAATCTAGAAGACCCGTCATAACGCAATGTGGCCTCAAAAAGATAGCGCTCATCAAAACTATATTTCAAACGGGAAAAGAAAGATTGCAACGCCCATTCAGCATCAAAACCTGCCGTCTGTTGGTTTTCAGCACTTCCTAGGTCCAATACAGTATAGTCATTGCTCGCAAAATCTTGACGGTATCCGTTGAAAAACGAAAACTCTTCGTTCTCAAAAGAATAACCTCCCAAAAAACTAAAATCATGAACGCCTACTTCTTTGGACCACTCTCCCGTAAATTGAAGAGTTTTATAAAGTTCCTTATTGCTATATTGATTTAAATAGGACTGTCCCAGGTTAATTTGATCATTAAGTCGCTGAGATGCGTAGTACGAGCGCTCTTCATGTAAGGTGAAATTATATCCCCCAATGGCCGAAAACACCAAATTGTCATTAGGTTTATAATCAAGCTTTACATTTATTCCCGCTTTAGTACGTGGGTTTTCCAAATAAGAATCAGAAGCTAACCAAGCAACCGGTGTACCTCCACTCTCTGGGCCAATACCAAAATTACCTTGAGAATCCTGACCCAACTCTATTGCAGGATATCTAACTGCATTGGATACAAGTTGCGTAACGAAACTTCCTGCGTTATTGGTGGCATCACTGGCCCTATCACTTTCACCTTGGTATCCGGAACCCTTGTTACCCGTAACTTGTGGTTCTTCCCTCTTCTCTACAGAGCCGTAAAACCTAGTGCTCAAATCAAACTTACTGCCCAACTTGTTCTGAAGGTTCATTCTAAAATTGTACCGGTTAAAGCTATTTTTTGGTACGATACCATCCTGCTCCAAAATACCTGCAGAAACGTAATACTTGTTCTTTTCATCACCTCCATTTAAGGTTAAGGTATGGGACGTCTGAACACCGTTTTTAGAGAAAAGATCCTCCAGAAATTTTGTATTCGGATAATTATCCGGGTCATCCTGAGCTTTATATTTTGCTATGTCTTCCGCAGAAAAGCTGTTGCTGCCAGAAGCTATGTTGTACATTTCTGCATATTCCCAAGAATTAACAAATTCAGGAAGCTCGGTAGCGGCATTAAACCCAACATAGCTGTTGTAATTGATAGAAAATTTATTCTCGCTACCATTTTTAGTGGTAATAAGGATAACCCCATTAGCAGAACGCGCCCCATAAATAGCTGCTGAAGAAGCGTCTTTTAATACCGAAATGGATTTGATATCATCCGGATTAATGTCGTTCATGCTCCCCGCAATACCATCAATCAAGACCAAAGCATCTGGCGTAGCTCCAAAAGAACCAACACCTCTAACACTAATATTTCCTCCACTCTGCCCTGGCCTACCCGAACGTTGCACTACGGTAACCCCTGGCATTTGACCTGTAATGGCTTGCGATACTTGAGTAACCGGTCTATTTTCAATATCCTTGGAGGATACTTGAGAAACCGAACCAATTACATTTACTTTTTTCTGTGTGCCAAAACCTACTACAACAACCTCGTCCAATCCAGCAGCACTTTCTACTAACTGAACGGTTAATGAAGTTTGCCCGTTAACCGGTATCTCTTTAGTTGCAAAACCTATATAGGAAACCACTAAAATAGCATCGTCAGAGCTTAATTCTAGACTAAAATTTCCGTCAAAATCTGTGGTAACACCATTAGTAGTGCCTTTTTCAACCACATTTGCCCCCGCCAAAGGCACACCGGTTTCATCTGTAATTACCCCGGTTATGGTCTGTTGTTCTTCCTTAATTCTATCAGATAATAGTAATGTATTCTCATTTTTTAACGGTTTTTTATTTTTGAGAACAATCTGATTTTTAACTAAAGTATAGGTTACATCTTCTCCAAATAATACGCCTAACACTTCTTTTATAGGGCGCTTATCTATATTGAGCGTCACTCTTTTAGCAACATTGAGCTGTCCTGTTTTGTAAAAGAATCTAAACTCACTTTGCGTTTCTATTTTTTTAAGTACACTTTCAATAGTCTCATTGTTTGCCTCAATAGAAACCTTCTTGTTTTGCGAATAGGAATTCGCATGAAGGTTGAACAAGGCAAAAGCAAACATTAGAATGGAGATTTTCACTGTTCGGTTCTTGTTAAGAATGTTTTTCAATAGAATGAAAAACAATGGTTTTTTTTCCATATTTTTAAAGGATTTTGATTTGTTATTTCTAGGATTAAAATCACTCTTGATCGGGGAACGTGGCAGCGTTTCCCGATTTTTTTTCTTTAAGTTAAGTCATGGTTATACTGGTTTTTTAATTAATATATAATTGTTGGTTATTTCATAATCGAACTCTGCACTTTCCTTAAAAGTATCAAGCAGGTCCTGTATGGTTTCATTTTCAAAATATCCTCTAAAGCGCACCGCTTCTAACTCCGTATATCCGTTTTCTATACGGACTCCATAACGTCTTTCAATTTTTTTAATAATATCCTTAAAGGATTCGTTATTAAAAGTTAGATCTCCGTTTCGCCAGTTTAAATAATCATGTATATCAACTTCACTTATCACCAAAGCGCCTTCTGTCATTGCTGCCTTCTGACCCGGTTTTAGGAAACTTAAGTCCTCGTTCATTGTCTCCTCGCGTTTATCGCTAATGACCACACTACCTTCTGCGAGTACGGCATACGCTTCTTCATTGGCATAACTGCTAACATTAAAATGGGTTCCTAAAACTTGAACATCCATATCTTTAGCCTCTACCACAAATTTGTGTAATGAATCTTTGGCCACTTCAAAATAAGCCTCTCCTTTTAAGAATACCCTTCTATCCTTTCCTTCAACAAAACTTATGGGATATTTTAAAGAGGTATCTGCATTTAGGTGTACCAAGGTGCCGTCCGACAGCTTTAATTCAAATGTTTTTCCTTTTGGGATAATAATCTCATTATACACCAACTCTTGTGTAGGTTTTCCATGATAAACAATTTGGCCTTTATCTTGTGAAGCCAGAACGTTTCCATCTTCATCCGTAATAGCTTCTCCGGCACCTACTATTATTTTTTTGGATTGATTATTACTTGTTTTTAATACAATTGCGTTGTCCTCTATTCGTAATTCAGGAGATTTATCTTCCTGAATTCTCAAAAAATTAAAAACTAACCCTAGTCCTACCACACCAATAAAAATGGCTGCATACTTTAAAACAGAGCGATTAAAATTGATATTTCTTGTTTTTGTAGGTGACTCGGTTTTCTTAGCTATTTTTTTCCATATTTCTTGTTTTACCTGTCCATCAAACTTAAAGTTTGACATTTGCTCATCCTCACCTTGATAGGATTCTAGGAACCGTTCCAAGAGTTCTTTTTCCTCCTGAGAGCAATTGTTATTTACGTATTTGTTGAAAAGCTTTTTTGCCTTTTTTTCGTTCATCTGGGTCGCAATTAAATAACGATACTACTACTAAGTACCCTAATTAATGCGATGGTACACGTTGAAAGTCAATTATTTTTAAAAATTGACAAAATACAAGTGAAAAAATTGAGGTATTCTCACCTTTAAAGTCGATGAATGATTTTTAAAAATGCGGATAACACACTAATATTCAGGAAGGTTGAAAGGATATTAGATTGGTTAATGCAGAAGAATAAGCGATATAATAACGGCCTCTTCTAATTGAAGGTGATTTCTAAGAAAAGCCAGTGCTTTTGAAATTTGATTTTTTACGGCCTGAACGGATATTTGAAGCTCTTCTGCAATTTCTTTGTTGGATTTGTGATGGTACCGGCTCAATACAAAGATATGACGACACCTTTTGGGCAGTTTGGCAACATGATCACGAATTATTTGATTGAGTTCCGAATATTCAAGTTCCCCCGAAACATTCATGGAAACATCTATAATATTCAACCGTGTTAAATCTTCTGTAGAAAGTTTGTTGTTCCTAAAATGATTAAATATCTGAAACTTTACCGCTTGAAACAGATAGGGTTTTAAAGCAGAAATATTGGTCGTCTTTCTTTTGGCCCAAAGAGAAATAAAAACTTCTTGAATGATATCCTCACAAATGGTCCTCTCTTTTATAATATTGAAAGCATATACAAATAACAACTTTGAATATTTCTCATAAACTGCTTTGAAAGAAGCATTATTGTCTTCTTTCATACCGTTCAATAATTCAATATCTTCTGTTATCATCTTCATTCTACAGCAATCAATATGCTAAATCTATAAAAAATAGACCGAAAATTACAATAACAGTAAAAAGAACACGAGATTTTAGGTGATTATCTCAAAATCTAATGGAAATGTAATCCTATTTCACATAGTTGGCCCTATACCTCCAATAACTTATGGCACCAAGAATTACTGCTCCTAAAGCTATATACCAAACGTAATCTGGAGTAATAGCCGCTGCGCCACTTTGTCCGTAACTATGAAGACCTACTAAATAATAATTTACTCCAAAATAAGTCATCATAATACTTCCAAATGCTATAACACTTAGAAAATTGAATGTCCACCTACTCCTTAAACCAGGAACCAAACGCGTGTGAACCACAAAGGCATATACCATAATAGAAATTAGTGCCCAAGTTTCTTTTGGATCCCAACCCCAATATCTACCCCAACTCTCATTGGCCCATTGTCCACCCAAGAAATTACCTATTGTAAGCATCACAAGACCTACGGTCATAGAAAGTTCATTGATTATTGTCAATTCTTTAATGTTCAGGTCCATTACCGCTTTGTTCTTCTTATTGGTACATATCATAAGTAACAAAGAAACCAAACCAAGAATCATAGCCACCGATAATGGACCATAACTGGCAACAATTACAGCTACATGAACCATAAGCCAATAACTATCCAATACGGGTACCAAGGTTGAAATTGCAGGATCTACCCAATTTAAATGTGCAATAGCAAGTAACATACTTGTAACAAAAGCCGATGCAGCAATGGTCATATCACTCTTTCTGGCAAACAGAAGCCCCATTCCCATGGTTGCCCATGATACATAAAGAATACTTTCGTACGCATTTGTCCAAGGCGCATGGCCGGATATATACCATCGCAATACAAGGCCTGCCGTATGCCATAGGAACAATATAAAAATAGTGCCTTTTAAAGCGTAAACCCCTATACGCCATATAGAACGGTCTTTAAAAATCTGAAACACCAAAACAAAGAACATAATTACACCTACTAAAGCGTAAAGACGATATAGGGAATTGAAAATATCCAGTTTATTATAAATTACCTCCGTATTGATTTTAGATTCCGACGGAAGCACCTCCTTACCATGGTTCTTTTGATTTTGCTTAAAGGCATCCAAAAGCTTATCGGCATTGGTATAATCTCCCGTTTCTTTTGCCTTGCGCAATGTCATGAGGTAGTAAGGCAGCGAATTTTTTATAAAATTGGCATAGAGCGAATCCGAAACCTGATACTGCCCTCCCCTATATTCTATCGCCGAAATCCATTTGTTATTCTCATCGTTCAACAAAGGAAAAATCTTTATGATACGACCACTCAAGGCCTGATCTAAAAGGCTTAACCGAACATTGGCATCCTTAATATCGGTATCAAATTTATTCGGGATATTTGTTGATGTGGCTTTTGCCAAAAAGGGCTCTAGCTTATAATTTCCCTCTTTATCAAAAAAGTCCGTTGCCTTTACAAATTCTTGGCCTTCGGGAATACCTATTACATGACGGATACTATCGTTCTTCCCTTTTTTATCAACGGCCAAAAACTGTGCATTGTACCATGCCGCCGGACTCAACATCATAGATAAGAACACCTGATCGGCATTCATGTCTTTATACACATCCTTTAAACTTAGCTTTCTTAGTAATTCCGAAGAAAACGTGTTTATAGGCTTCATACGACCTCCTTCGTCTTGAATCACAAGTTTTCCAAACTTCTCCGCATGCTCTTCAGAAACAATCGTAGTCTGTAAAAGCGAATCAATTTGAGATTGTGTTGGCGCCATACTAACCCCATGGTCATGGCCATCATCTGCGGTGTGTTCTTGGGCATTGGCACTCAACAACATACCCAAAACAAGAACCGTTGTAAGTTTTGCTTTTTTATTCTTTAATTTTTCCAATGACACGGCCAAATCCTTAAACCGGGTCTTTCCAAAGAACATAATCCCCATTAACCCAATATAAAGCAAGAAATACCCCAAATAGGTAATACCTGTGCCCCATTGATCATGGTTTACCGATAAAATAGTTCCTTTTTCATCCGGGTGAAAACTAGATTGGAAGAACCGGTATCCTTTGTGATCCAAAATATTGTTCATGAAAATCTTATAGTCAAAAGGACGCTCATCTTCAACTGTAACCTTACTCATAAAGGATTTGTACCCTTGCTCGGTTCCCGGATACTTTTCTGCAATAAAATCGTTTAGTTTAATGCTGAACGGAAGTTCATATACTTTGGAGCCATAACTCAAACTAAAATCCAATCCACCTACATTTATTTTATCCGAAAAATTAGAAACCCCTTTACCACCCAGTAATTTTTGCTGTACTGTTTCGCCGTTTACGGTAATGTCTACAATCATAGCATCCATAGTAGCATCCGTTATTTCGTTTTTCGGAACTTTTACTATGCCGTACGAGCCTTTAACTATTGGCTCCGGTATAACAAATTGCATACCTGCGGTTGCATACAAAGAGCGTAACTGTAATTCCTGTATACTATCCTTTACCAACTGTCCTTGAAATTGGTCCGCCATACGCATAAAACTACCTTCAAAAGGCGATTCTATTTCGTAAGCACCATCCTTTTCTAAAATATTAATTGCTCCCTCCGTTCTCTTATTCAAAGAGAAAAGTACGTTGTGTATGCTAGAAACTTGGCCACTTTCCAAAAAGTGCTCATGGCGCTGGCCATCTCCAGCTTCAACAATCTTTAAGTATTCCTTACCATTTTCATCCGGAATCATTCCTTCTTTGGCACCATCTATAAAACCGGCATAGGAAATAGTAAACGGCTGTCCGTTAAAATCTGACTTCCAAGGTAAATTAGACTTGATATCTTGGGCAGTTACGATTAAATCTTCCTGTAAAGTTTTTCTTTTAGCCTCGCCATTAATCTCTCCATCTACGTAAGCTGTCAAGTACGTTTTATCTGAGTAGAACACTTTTTCTGATTGCCCCTCCCTAATGGGCATCATACCCTCATAACTGATATATCTCGTAACGAACGCTCCGATTATGATAAAAATCCATGAAAGGTGAAGCGTTAAAACTGCCCATTTTTCCCATCGTAGAAGACGGTACCTAAACATGTTACCAATAAAATTGATGACAAAAAACACCATAATAGCCTCAAACCACCAAGTATTATAAATCCAGATTCTTGCGGTCTCGGTACTGTACTTACTTTCAATAAAAGTACCTAGCCCCATGGCCACTGCAAACACTATAAAAAGAACGGACATTAAACGTGTGGAGAAAAAGAATTTTTTGAGCATGTTCATGAGCAGCAGCTAAAATGGTTTTCAGCATGCAAAAATACGCCCTTTTTATTATTTAGAGGAAGATAGACGGACCTAAAGTCTTATCAAAACTGTTAATTATAAGTGAAAATTTTAAGAAATTTGATTTAGGAAATCACTCTTTTTCATAAAGCATAAAAGGCTAACCTATTAATTGCAAATAACACAGAAATCTCAGATTTGTATACACACCCTCAACCGTAAAAAAACAACTTCTCGTTTCTTCACTTTTCTACAATCCAAAGTAAACAATACATAAATATATGCTTATTTTCGCTGCATGATCAAGGTTAGTATTTTAGGAACCGGAAATGTTGCCACCCACCTTTTCAGGGCTTTTTCCAACTCTGCAGAGATTGAAATTGTTCAGGTAATAGGTAGAAACAAAGAGGCGCTTCAAGCCTTTGGAACGGAGGAAAAAACCACAACGGATTTCTCTAGATTAAAATTTTCAGACATATATATTGTTGCTTTAAGTGATTCCTACATAAACACTGTTTCACAAGAAATTACAATTAACAACAGTTTAATTGTTCATACCTCTGGAAATACTCCAATGAGTGCGCTCTCAACGCACCAAAGACGAGGCGTGTTTTATCCATTACAGACTTTTAGCAAATCTAATGAGCTGGATTTTAAAAATGTTCCCGTCTGCCTGGAAGCGAACGAAGAAGCCGATTTGGCCTTGTTAAAAAAACTCGCCCATCTGGTTTCGGAAAATGTTTATGAGATAAGTACGGAACAACGCAAAAGCCTTCACCTTGCGGCTGTATTCACAAATAACTTTACAAACTACATGTACCATGTTGGCTCTGAAATCTGCAAAGAGAATAATGTGCCTTTTGAAATATTGAGTCCGCTTATTCAAGAAACAGCGGAAAAAATAAAAAACCTATCTCCTTTTGATGCCCAAACGGGCCCAGCTAGAAGAGGAGACCACAATACCATATCAAATCACTTAGAACAATTAAATAATACCGAGTACAAAGCGGTCTATGAACTGCTCAGCAAATCAATAGAAAAAACATATGGAAAAGAGCTATAAAGAATACCTTAAGAACATAGATACTTTTATTTTTGACGTAGACGGAGTTTTTACGGACAGCACCCTAATCATTACTACCGAAGGAGAAATGCTCCGCAGAATGAGCGTTAAAGACGGTTATGCGGTTAAGACCGCCCTTCAGAAAGGGTATAAAATCTGTATTATCTCAGGAGGAACCAACGAAGGAGTCCGTAAACGATTAAAAGAACTTGGAGTTACGGACATTTATTTAGGCGCGCACCATAAAATGGATGTCCTGGAAGAGTATATGGACAAGCATGGTATTGACCCAAGCACAATGCTTTATATGGGTGATGATATTCCGGATATTCCACCAATGGAAACCGTTGCCCTACCCACTTGCCCTCAGAACGCGGTACCGGAAGTAAAGGCAAGATCTATGTATGTTTCCCACAAAAACGGAGGCGAAGGCTGCGTAAGGGATGTTATAGAGCAAGTCTTAAAAGTAAAAGGGCATTGGATGACTAATTTTAGCGCGGCAAACGATTAATTATGCTCAACCTGAACCACCACACCATCATACTTGCCAGTGGCTCCCCAAGAAGACATCAGTTTTTAAAAGAAATGGGGATTCCGTTTGAGGTCCGATTGAAATCAGTAGATGAAATTTACCCTCCCGAATTAAAAGGAAGCGAGATTAGCGATTATTTGGCAAAATTGAAAGCAGAATGCTTTTGACGGGGCTTTGAAAAAAGAAGAGATTCTGATTACCTCGGACACCGTAGTCTGGCACAATGGTATTTCATTAGCCAAAGCAGCAGATGCCGAAGAAGCCTACGAAATGATAAAAGCGCTATCCGGAGATTGGCACGAGGTCATAACATCGGTTTGTTTTACTACACCCAACAGTCAAAAAGTAGTTAATGAAATTACCCGGGTCAAATTTCGGAATTTATCCGACGAAGAAATCCGTTATTATATTAACACTTACAAACCCTATGACAAAGCCGGTGCATATGGTATTCAAGAATGGATAGGCCTTACCGCAATTGAAGAGATTAAAGGGTCTTACCCTAATGTTGTGGGACTCCCCACCCAGTTGGTATACAAAACGTTAAGCACTATGGTTAAATAGTTCTTTTTGATTAATTTTAATAAAAATTCATCTCATGACAACCGGAACAAGACAAAACCTATCGCTTATAGTCATTGCTGCGCTCTTATCTTTTACCCAATCCTGTAAAGAGGTTGAAAAAGAGACAAATAAAGAGGTAGCCCTAAATACTGAAAAGCCCGTAGAAACATCAAAAAAGGAGCTTTCCAGTGAATTTAAGGAGTATTGGTATGGCGGAGAGGCGGAAATAACATCCTACAAATTAGAACAGGCCCGCTATGGTGAAATCCGAGACGGCGAAGCGGTTTTAATTTATGTAACAGAACCTTTTTTAAAGAAGAAACAAGTAAAAGCGGATGGACATAATCCTGATAACATCCCCGTATTAAAACTCAATTCCACAAAAAAATACCTTACCGGAATTTATCCTTACGCCATCATGAACAGTACTTTTTATCCCGTTCATGACAATGACCACGCCATTAAGGTCTCCTTCTCTGCACAGGAATGGTGCGGACAGGTTTACGCACAACTTAACAACCGGGATAAATTTGATGTAATATCTCATTCATATTTTGAAAGTGAGGCGGACCAAAATTTACAATTAGAGAAAACAACTCTTGAAAACGAGCTTTGGAACAAAATTCGTATCGCACCAAAATCTTTACCAACAGGCGAATTGGAAATAATTCCCTCAATGGAATTTATTAGACTATCTCACAAAGAGTTAAAAGCATATAAGTCAATTGCAAGTTTAAGTGATGACAATGGTCTTTCAACCTATAAAATAACGTATCCGGAATTAGAAAGAACCTTAGAAATAAATTTCACTACTGCCTTTCCGCATAGTATTGAAAGCTGGACGGATACCTTTGTTAGTGGCTTTGGAAAAAACGCTAAATCCATGACCTCTACCGCTACCAAGATAAAAACTTTAAAGACCCCCTATTGGCAACAAAATGGAAATAAGCATCTATCTTTGCGGGATAGTTTAGGTTTATAAATTTATGCAAGAATTTCTTATTTCCAACAAGCACGAAATCATAGCTACAGCTATTACTTTCTGTATCCTTCTAATTCTAAAATTTATAACGGATAAGACCATTCGTAAAATTGGCAGAATTAGTGATATTGTTGAAGCACGGACCCTTTTAATTACAAAATACGCCTCTTTACTCCTTACATTAATTGGGTTTGGGGTCATTTCCTTTATTTGGGGCGTAAATTTCAAAGAAGTTGGCCTTGTGTTTTCTTCGGTGTTTGCGGTAATTGGGGTTGCCTTATTCGCCAGTTGGTCTATTCTGAGCAATATAACCGCAGGTGTAGTTCTGTTTTTTTCATTTCCGTTTAAAATCGGGGACAAGGTTAAAATTCTAGACAAAGATATAGAGTCCGAAGAACCCTTTTTAATAGAGGACATAAGGGCTTTTCATGTAAGCCTAAGAAAATCCAATGGTGAACTTTTGGTATACCCGAACAATTTGATGATGCAAAAAGCGGTAACGCTTATTTACAATTCAGAAGATACCCCAGACGGTAGTGAAGAAGCTTAATCTTAAACATCCTTAATTTATGGGTAAAACCACAAATTTAATTTTGTTAAAGAAGTTTTAAAAACCCCGCTTGCCCCCTTTAAACTTTCTATCTTTGATTTGGTGCCATCTCTGTAAATTGGTGGCTTCACCAAACAAAAACCAACTTTATGCGATATCTTTTGGCAATCTTTGCCGGAACTTTTCTGTCCTTAAACATTACTTATGCACAGAAACCTGTGCAACCGTCCACTTCCGAGATTTACCATTCCCTTGAAAAATTGAATTTCTTGGGTACCGCATTGTACATTGCCGCACACCCGGATGACGAAAACACAAGGCTTATTTCCTACCTGTCCAACCATACCAAAGCCAGGACCGGTTACCTTTCATTAACTAGGGGCGATGGTGGACAAAACCTAATTGGTCCTGAATTGCGTGAGCTTCTTGGAGTTTTACGTACGCAAGAGCTTCTGGCCGCCAGACGCGTAGATGGTGGAGAACAGTTTTTTTCCAGAGCCAATGATTTTGGATACTCAAAACACCCGGACGAAACCCTTGAAATATGGGATAAAGAAGCAGTGCTAGGAGATGTGGTTTGGACCATTAGAAACTTTAGACCAGAATGTAATCATAAATAGGTTTGACCATAGAAGTCCGGGAACTACTCACGGGCACCATACTTCATCTGCAATGTTGAGTTTTGAAGCTTTTGATTTAGCCAATGACAATTCTGCGTACAGTGAGCAATTGAAACTGACTGAAACTTGGCAGCCAAAAAGGCTTTTTTTCAACACATCATGGTGGTTTTACGGCAGCCAAGAAAAGTTTGATAAAGCCGATAAATCCAAAATGGTGAATTTGGATATTGGAACTTATTACCCAGTACTTGGGAAGTCCAACAACGAAATTGCGGCATTGGCCAGCAGCCAGCATTTGTGCCAAGGATTTGGTCGCCTATCACAACGCGGCTCGGAAAATGAATATGTTGAGTTGCTGAAGGGTACAATGCCCAACAACTCCAATGATATTTTTAAAGGAATAGACACCTCTTGGTCTCGCATAACCGGTGGAAAGGCAGTTGGGGAGATTCTTTATGCAGTTGAAAAGAATTTTGATTTTACCAACCCATCCAAACATTTGCACCAATTATTGGAAGCCTACGAGCTGCTCCAAAAAGTTGAAGACAATTACTGGAGGGAATTAAAGTCACAAGAACTAAAGAACATAATTCTGAACATTAGCGGCCTCTATTTAGAAGCTTCCGCCGAAACCTCATTTACAAACCCTGGCGGCAAAATTAAAATTAACGTAGAGGCCGTGAATAGGAGTTCTTCGGATATTACTCTGAATACTATTTCCATTTCTTCAACAAATAAAACTATTCAACCTTCCATCGCACTAAAAAATAACGAGAAGCAAAATTTTGAAATTGATATAGACGTACCAAGTACTACAAATTACACAAGCCCTTATTGGCTAAACGAAAAGGGTAGTTTAGGCATGTACAAGGTAGATGACCAAAGCCTTATTGGTAAGCCCGAAACACCACGCGCATTTCTGGTAAAATTTGAACTTGAATTTAATGGGAAAAGTATAACAATTGAAAAGCCTGTTATCCATCACTATGCTAAGCCAGATAAAGGCGAACTCTTTCAGCCTTTTGAGATACTCCCCGAAGCAACTGCAAGTTTTAGTGATAAAGTTTTGATTTTTGCCGATGGTGAACCCAAAAAAGTGCCCGTTACGATTAAAGCCCATGCCGATAATATAAAGGGAGAGCTTTTGCTTAACCATTCAAAAGGATGGGGCATAGATGCCGAATCAAAGTCTTTTGAGATTGCAAAAAAGGGAGACCAACAAACCTTGGTTTTCACTTTAACCCCACCTGCAACCGAAGATGAGAGCTATATTTCACCCATCATAAAATTAAACGGCAAGGAGGTTACTAAGGAGCTGGCGATTATAGCTTATGACCATATTCCAACCCAGTCCGTTTTACTGCCATCAGAAGCTAAAGTAGTCCGCCTGAACATTAAAAAATCTGGAGAACACATTGGTTATATTGTTGGTGCCGGTGACGAAGTTCCAGAAAGTTTAAGGCAAATTGGTTACATTGTACACACCATTGACCCAAATACTATAGCTAAGGGAACGTTGGACAAGTATGATGCCGTAGTGGTAGGTATTAGAGCATATAATGTACTTGACCAATTAAAGTTTAAACAACGGTATCTTTTTGATTATGTTGAAAACGGAGGTAATCTTGTGGTGCAATACAATACTGCCGGAAGATGGGGAGACCAATTTGAAAACCTTGCTCCCTACCCTATTACCTTGTCTAGAGACCGGGTAACCGATGAAAACTCAGCTGTTGAAATATTGGCTAAAAAACATGCTTTAATAAATTACCCCAATAAAATTAACAAAGATGATTTTAATGGGTGGGTACAAGAACGCGGATTATACTTCCCAAGCAAGTGGTCCAAGGAATTCACCCCTATTTTATCCATGAGCGATAAAGGGGAGTCTGCAAAAAAGGGAAGTCTTTTAATAGCTCCTTACGGAAAAGGGAATTACATTTATACAGGATTGAGCTTTTTTAGAGAGCTACCTGCAGGCGTACCCGGAGCGTACAAGTTGTTCGCCAACATGCTCTCTGTTGAAAAGAATATACAACCTACCAAATTGAATTAGACCATGTTAGACAAGTTCGATTGGAAAAAAGAATACTCGCTAGTACTGATACTGAATATCGTCTATGTGCTAATATTTAGCTACTTAATGACCGCATTTACCTAATATGGGAACATTAGATTGGATTGTTTTATCAAGTACACTCCTATTCATTGTTGCATACGGTGTTTGGAAAACCAAAGGCAGCAAAAGCGTAGAAGACTATGTTGCTGGAGGAAAAGACGCCAAATGGTGGACCATAGGTCTATCCGTTATGGCAACACAAGCCAGTGCCATAACGTTCCTTTCAACGCCGGGACAAGCCTTTCATGACGGCATGGGCTTTGTCCAATTTTATTTTGGGTTGCCATTGGCCATGATTATTATCTGTTTGGTGTTCATTCCCATTTACCACAGGCTAAAAGTATATACTGCCTATGAATTTCTTGAAAATCGTTTTGATTTAAAAACCAGGTCACTAGCCGCCATACTATTTTTAGTGCAAAGAGGCCTTGCGGCAGGTATAACCATTTTTGCGCCATCGATCATCTTATCGGCAGTACTGGGTTGGGACCTTAGGACTCTTAACATTATTATTGGCGTGTTGGTTATCATCTATACCGTATCCGGAGGAACCAAAGCAGTAAGCGTTACGCAAAAGCAGCAGATGTTCATTATTATGACCGGCATGTTCATCACCTTCTTTTTTATATTGGGGTACCTTCCGGCAGATATCAATTTTGGAAAAGCACTTAAAATAGCCGGGGCCAGCAACAAACTGAATATCATAGACTTTAGCTTTGACACCAAAAGCAGGTATACTTTTTGGAGCGGAATAACGGGAGGACTCTTTTTAGCACTCGCCTATTTTGGTACGGACCAAAGCCAGGTACAACGGTATCTTTCCGGAAAATCACTACGTGAAAGTCAATTAGGATTAGTCTTTAACGGATTACTTAAAATACCAATGCAATTCTTCATCCTATTGGTAGGCGTTATGGTATTTGTGTTTTATCAGTATAATCCATCACCTTTAAACTTTAACCCAGCCGCTACCGAAGCAGTTATGAGCTCCGAATATGCAAAGGACTATTCCATTCTACAAGAGGGGCAGGAACGCCTAGAGGCCGAAAAGAAAATGGCGCAGAATAAATTCTCTGCTGCCTTGGAACTTAAAGAGTATAGCGCTGTTGAAGAGGCCAAGCAGGAAATCATTCGATTAAA
Source organism: Zobellia russellii (assembly GCF_044597075.1). Classification (NCBI taxonomy): domain Bacteria; kingdom Pseudomonadati; phylum Bacteroidota; class Flavobacteriia; order Flavobacteriales; family Flavobacteriaceae; genus Zobellia; species Zobellia russellii. The sequence goes on from NZ_CP139000.1 coordinate 1,131,627, forward strand.
TGTTAAGGACAGTACCAACCGTGCCGCTGCCAGAGCCCTTATAAAAGAAGCGGATGACGTGGTCGAAACCAATGATAAAGATTATGTCTTTATCCATTTTATACTACATAATCTTCCTAGAGGTTTAATAGGGCTACTTTTGGCAGTTATATTATCTGCAGCTATGTCATCCACGGCTTCGGAACTTAACGCCCTAGGTACTATTACAGCCTTAGATTTGTACAAAAGAAATAAAAAAGACCCCTCTACGGACGAGCACTATGTTAAAGCAACAAAATTTTTCACCCTTATCTGGGGAATTATAGCCATTTTTATAGCCAGTATCGCCAACCTGTTCGACAATCTTATTCAATTAGTAAATATTATTGGTTCTGTGTTTTACGGTAATGTTCTAGGTATATTCCTGTTGGCATTTTTCTTTAAGTTCGTAAAAGGTAATGCTGTATTCTTTGCGGCTGTACTTACTCAGTTAATTGTCTTTGTGCTTTTTTACAATCTCATATTCATTCACCCGACCGGGGAGGAAAAGTTAGGATATCTTTGGCTTAACTTTATAGGCGCGGCCATGGTAATCGCTATGGCAATTGCTTTTGAAGGGTTTGACAGGCTATTGAAGAAACCGCTGGCAAGTAAATAATTTATAGAAGTATTCCTACTTTATTTTTTTACATTTTTTCTTCAGTGCGTATAAAATAAAACCCCGGCCTTCCAATGGGAGGACGGGGTTTTTATATAAGAATACAAAGCTTATTTAGCGCTCCACTCTTTAATAGAGTCGGTATTCATTTTAACGTAATCATCATTACCTGCTTCTTTTGCTTTTTCCAAAGACTTTTTAGCAGTTTTGATAGCTCCTTTTTTATCGCCCGATTTTGCTTGGATAAGGGATTGCTGACGCAATTGCCAAAAAGCGGGCTCTTCAGTCATGGACATAGCCTTGTCCATCCATTCAGATGCTTTTTTAATGTCTTTGTCCTCACTTGAAAAATAAACAGCGGCAGCGTAGTAATCATCTGCTTTTGGAGAACCCGCCATAGTTTTTTCAATATCGGCCATTACTTTTGAATCCGTTGGAACTTCAAAAGGAACAGCAACATAAGTTTTCTCCCACATCATTCCCAAATTGGCAGAATTACTTGTCATATCATCTATTGTAATAGTGAACGCCTCAATATCTACAGGTAACGTATAAACTTCTGCGGATGTCTTGGCTACCACTTTGCTATCGTCCCAATTTTTAGGTGTACCACCTCCATCAATATCCGTATAAAAGAAAACTTCCCAAGAACTTGCTCCTGGCTTCGTAAAAATGGAATATGTACCTGCCTTAACATCTTGACCAGCTATTTTTACGTCATCACTAAAACTTACTTTAGTATACGCATTAGCTCCTGTTCTCCATAATTTGCCGTGCGGAACAAGATCTCCAAAAATAGTTCTCCCACGCATAGATGGCCTAGAATACTCTACGGTAACATCTGTTAAACCTACGGTTTGTTGTAGCTTAGAAGCTGGACTAGGTGCTGGTGTGTTTATTTGGGCCTGCATAGTAACAGAAGCAAATACTACACTTGCTAAAAGGATAATTTTTTTCATTTGAATTGATTTTTTAGTTTCCACAAAACTAAATATAAACCATCTTACATATGTTAATGAAATCCTAAATTAGACCGTTTAAAATACTACGAAAGGCTGTGAAACTACTTTACTCTCAAGAAAAAAAGTTAGATAGTAAACCCCTGATTTTAAAGTGGAAGTATCAATACGTGTCTCACTACTTAAATCTTCCTTAAAATGACTAACACGTTTACCTAACGCATCATAAACAACCTTGGACAATACCCTCTCATTCGAGTTTATCTTATATTCTAAGTGCTCAGCACCAAATTGCTTGTACAATATTAAGTCATCCTTATCGGTAGGTTTCAATTCTTCTGAAGGCAAAGGATTGTCAGAACCCATTTCCTCTTCTTCTTCTTCTTCTTCTTCTTCTTCTGCATCGTCTGCATCGTCTGCATCTTCTGCATCTTCTGCATCTTCTAACTCGTCCGTATCTAGTTCTTTTTCAAGTGTAGAAAAACCAAATAACTTGGGCTTAAACAACAAATTCCAATTATCATTTTCAAAACGCTCGGATGTCATCAAATAAGAATTACTATCCAAAGAGGCAATACTTTCAATTTGTGCATTTTCAATACTCATCGGTAGCCTCTCAACAGAATCTTTAAATACCTCAGAAGAAGTTGCTCCTTCAATTTTAAATATAAATGGAGCTAAAATTGAATTGTAACCTACAATTAGCAATGATTTTGACAACGGATTATATTCCGCTCCCGTGACCAAACCATCTACGAAATAGTCATCCAACCGTTTTGCGACATGCTTTCCAGGCTCCGTAGATAGTTGATAAGCAACCGTACCCTTAGATTGCCATTGCTTGGTAAAAATCAAAAGTTGGTTCTCTACTACAACTAAAGCTTCGGCATCCCAGTCACTATTTCCACTATTTTCAAAATTTTCCTGATCCTCATAAGTGAATTCAATCTTATCTGCGACTACATTTTCAGACTTTAAATAATCGGATTTAGAAATACGATATACTGCTAAATCCCTTCTAACTCCATTATTATTCCCAAAATCCCCTATATAAATAAATGTATCATCTTGAGCAATATCTTCCCAATCGTTATTTTCAACATTTGTAATGCTTACGGTACGACTCACCTGAAAAGAAAGCGTATCTATCTCGTAAAGTTCAGGAAGATTACCAGAATCGTTATGAGTTATAAGTCTACCGTCAAAAAAAAGCAATCCTGAACTTTCGGATACCTCTGTAGGCAATTCACCTACTTCTCTTTGGGAATTTTGGGCCGATAGAAATAAACCGGAGAACAGTAAAAGAAAAAACAGCAGTAAGTTTTTCATAGCATAGATACGCCTGTAATGTACAAAATAGATGCTACACTAAAGAACTCTTTAAACTTTCAAAAGAAAATGAAACCCCTAAATAAATTACCAATAGAGACAATTTGTTTATCAATAAAATAAAAATGTTAAACAAAATGTAATTACATTTGTTTTATGAAGTTATACCAGCTACGTTCCAAACAGTCATTTCCCATAAGCGTAAAAGAAGCGTGGGACTTTCTATCAGACCCAGGCAATCTTAAGGTTATTACCCCGCCACATATGGGTTTTGAAATACTCTCAGGTAACGACCGCGCCATGTTTCCGGGACAAATTATTCAATACACCGTTTCCCCTTTTCCTGGATACAAGACTAAATGGGTTACTGAAATCACCCATGTAAAGGAGGGCGAGTACTTTGTAGATCAACAGAGATTTGGTCCTTATGCACTTTGGCATCACAAACATTTCATTAAACCTATTGACGGTGGAGTAGAAATGGAAGATGTAATAGATTATAAAATTCCTTTTGGAATTCTTGGACAAATGGCCCATCCTCATTTGGTTAAAAAACAGTTGAAACAAATTTTTGCTTTCAGGGAGCAAAAATTGATAGAACTATTTGGAAGCCTTAAAAACACTACAAAAGAGCTGCAGTTTAAAACCATTTAAGATTTTTTCCATGAAAAAAAATATACTTTTAATTGGAGGTTCATACGGTATTGGTCTTCAAATAGTAAAGCAACTCGCTGATGAGTATACGGTATATGTTGCCTCTAGAACATCTGACGGACTGAACGGAACTGGTGCCATCCATATTCCTTTTGACGCGAACACTGATGTCTTAGACACTACAATTCTTTCCAAGGAACTGCATGGTTTTGCCTACTGCCCAGGCTCCATCAACTTAAAGCCTTTTAAAATGCTTTCTCTGGAAACTTTTGAAACAGATATGCAGCTGAATTTCTTTAATATGGTTAAAGTAGTTAAAGATATTTTACCTTTAATGGTCTCTGGAGGAGCAATAATTCTGTTCAGCACGGTTGCGGTTGGCTCCGGAATGCCCTATCACACGAGTGTTTCCGCAGCTAAAGGTGCAATTGAAGGTTTTGCTAAATCTATGGCGGCAGAATATGCCCCAAATATTAGGGTAAATGTAATTGCACCATCTTTAGTAAATACGCCTTTAGCTAAACGCTTACTGAGTAACGACAAAAAAATAGAAATGATGTCCCAAAGACATCCTTTAAAACGTATTGGTGAGGTTAGTGATATTGCAAATGCGACGGTATTCTTGTTAAGTGAAAAAAGTTCATGGATTACCGGTCAAGTAATAGGTGTTGACGGAGGAGTGTCAACTTTAAATTTAAGTTAGTTTATGGCAGATAAAATATCGATTTTTTGGTTTAGAAGAGATTTACGTCTAGACGATAATATTGGGTTCCTAGAAGCCCTAAAGGGCAATTATAACGTGTTGCCCATTTTTATTTTTGATTCTGAGATTCTTGAAAACCTTCCAAAAGATGATGCCAGAGTTACTTTTATCTACGAGAACTTGCAGAGAATGCGAGATACGCTTCAAAGTGAAAACCATAGTTCTATAGCAATCTACCACGGTAAGCCTATGGCTATATTCAAGGATTTGCTTAGTCAATATGAAATAAATGCAGTCTACACAAATCATGATTACGAGCCTTATGCCAAAAAAAGAGATGAGAGCATAAAAGAGCTACTCCAAGCGAACGACGTTACTTTTCACACCTTTAAAGATCAGGTTGTTTTTGAAAAGGATGATATTCTTAAAAGTGACGGTGACCCATACATTGTATATACCCCTTACAAAAACAAATGGAAAGAACATTTTAACCCGGACGAACATTTAACCATTCATTACACAAAACAATACCGAGACAACCTTATTCAGAATACGAGACTACCAAATCTCTCTTTAACGGATATGGGTTTTAAAACTTCCTCCTTAAAAGTTCCGGAATATATGGTTACACCAACCCTAATTGATAATTATGAAGATACCAGGAATTACCCAGCCATAGAAAACGGTACATCATTGTTAGGACCACATCTACGGTTCGGAACGGTATCCATCCGAAAAATGATGAAAAAGGCGATTGCCGAAAAAAATGAAGTTTTTTGGAGCGAACTTATTTGGCGTGAGTTTTTTATGCAAATTCTATGGCACTACCCTAGAACCGTAAATGAAGCGTTCAAAAAGAATTATGACCGAATAAGTTGGAGAAATAATGAAGATGAATTTGAAAAATGGAAGGAAGGGAATACCGGATATAAATTGGTTGATGCAGGAATGCGGGAATTAAATGCAACTGGATATATGCATAACCGAGTACGAATGCTCGTCGCCAGCTTTCTTTGCAAACACTTACTTATAGATTGGCGTTGGGGCGAAGCGTATTTTGCCGAAAAGTTGTTGGATTATGAAATGAGCAGCAATGTGGGCAATTGGCAATGGGCAGCGGGAAGTGGTGTTGATGCCGCTCCTTATTTTCGCATTTTTAACCCAATGACTCAGGTTGAAAAGTTTGATAAGGATAAAAAATATATTTCAAAGTGGGTTCCCGAGCACCATACGGAAGACTACGCGCAAAAAATGGTAGATCATAAAGAAGCTCGGGAACGGTGTTTAAAAACGTATAAGGAAGCACTTAACTAAAGCGAAACCTAACGGGAAAGCTGTCTTTCTAATTGACGTTTTTCTTGCATACGATATTTAAGGATGTTCACGTAACGCAGTGCCTCTCCGTTATTATAGTCCGTATAAGATTTAGAGGCCCATTCCATCGCCTTTTCTAAATCACCGTTAATTTCATTTATGATTGCCATATTATAACAAGCCCTACCGGCTATTTTTTCGTCCGGATTATTCACTTCCTTTTCCCAAAGAACGGCCGCTCCATCCCAATCACCTGTCTGGGCACGTCTTTTTGCAATTACAAAATTCTCAGTACCTTTTACAAAGTAATCTCTGGAAACCCTTTTTCTTAAAGGTCTTACATCATAACCATAAGAATTACCGATGTTACTACTACGTTGAATAACAGCTTCTTTTCTTCCAATTACCGCCTCAACCGCTTTCATAGGATTAACACCAGACCCAATAGATGTGATACGATCATTAAAAGTATACTCATCCAATATTAATTTGTTCTGTGGGTCATACACTCGCCATCCATTTTTAATAGCCGTATTAAGTGTAACCTTATGACCCGGCAGCGAAGCTTTTATGCCTAAATCATTTGGTATGGTTACCGTGGTAAGTTCATAATCTACTCGCGTATCCGTATCGTAGAACTCTAATGAAAATAGTACATCTACATCATTAGCATCGCAAATTTCTTGAACCGACTGCCAATCCAAAGCTGCAGGAAAAATGCCTAGCCCTTTTCGTTGAATATCCGTATCATTAATAATAGTAATGGTTTCAAAACGAGTATTGCGTGTAAGCTCATCATAAAGTCCCGTTACAGCAGACTCTGCTCCTTCCCTGTCCAAATTGAGTCCTTCTAAAGAAAGAATCTTATCTATTTTATCTACCACTTTGTTTTCTTCGGAGGGAATACTCCTGTTGATTAGACCAACCCGTGCTGCATTTGAAGGTAAGCTTATACGTGCTGGCTCAGTAGCACCCATTGTTAATTTGTTAGTTGACACGCAACTGGATAATAGCAGTAATATAGCTCCGGCGGAAAGTAGTTGGTTAAGATTTTTCATGGGACAAAAGTTAAATCGTTATCTCTTTTCAAAAAATTAAAAAGTTTAAGTAGGTTCGATATAAACTAAAACGTGCCTTAATTATTGCTTTTAGCCCAGCTATGATCAATAAACTCGACCAACTACATCTTTTTTATCGGTGAATTATAAGAATCACGTTTAAGAGTCTTCACTTAAACCTTCTAAATTATGTATAGACCAGTTACTGGCTCCCATTATTGAAATGCTTTTGTATCTTACACACCCAAAATACAGCGCTAAGCTGTTTTTATATGAATCCCTTACTATTCCAAACCACATGAAAAAAATCTTTTTAGCTCTTATTTGCATTGCCGGCACCACTCTATTGGCTCAAGCACAAACTTTTGATTTTAAAATTGATCATTTTGCGCTAGTCGTTGAAGATTCTGATATTAGTGCAGATTTCTACGCAAACATTCTAAAATTAGAAGAAACGCCACATCCTGATTTAAAACCTGGTTTCAGGTGGTTCACTGTAAGTGGAAATTCTCAGATTCACCTAATCGAAAAGGAATTTGCGCCCTTTGAAAAGAATAAATCCATGCATCTATGTCTTTCCACGCAAGATTTAGATGGAATGATAGCCCATCTTGAAAAAAACAATATCAAATATTGGGATTGGCCCGGTAAAGAAAATGCAGTCACTTTACGTACAGACGGTGTACGCCAAATTTATATTCAGGACCCGGATAAGTATTGGATAGAAATCAATACTGCAAAACATTAAAACGAGAAAGAGGCCTTATGGGCCTCTTCTCTATTTTAGTATATTTTCAACTTTTACTTAATTGAATATCCAGGAGCCAAGACAGCTTTACCTTCTTCCGGGTGACGTTTAAGATATGCGGCCACAAACGGACATAAAGGAGCCATTTTCATACCACCCTCCTCTATAAATTTCAATACTTTTGAGACCAAAGCACTTCCCACACCTTGCCCACCTAAAGACGAAGGCACTTCTGTATGTGTTAAGTACATGATGTTCTGTTTGGAAATCATATATTCCATAAAGGCTATCTCCCCATCAACATCCATCTCAAACCTACCTTTCTCTCCCTTCTTATTTACAAGTGGAATTTTTGAAAAGTCTCTTTTTTCCATAAGAAAGACGCTAGGGGTTCACTAATTTAAACTCTGGTAATTTTAGCACCAATAGCACGTAAACGTGTATCAATATCTTCATACCCACGATCTATCTGTTCAATATTATGAATAGTAGATGTTCCTTTTGCGGATAGGGCTGCTATCAGCAAAGAAACTCCTGCCCTAATATCAGGAGATACCATGGTGGTTGCCTTTAATGTAGATTTAAAGTCGTGCCCAATTACGGTAGCACGGTGTGGGTCACAAAGAATAATCTTAGCACCCATATCAATCAATTTATCCACGAAGAACAAACGGCTTTCAAACATCTTTTGATGAATAAGCACCTCTCCTTTTGCCTGTGTGGCAACTACCAGAATAATACTCAATAAATCCGGTGTTAGACCTGGCCATGGCGCATCTGCAATTGTAAGGATAGAACCATCTATAAAGTTCTGTATCTCGTACCCGTTGGTATGCTTAGGTATGAATATATCGTCGTCCTTTTTTTCAACCGTAATACCCAGTTTTCTAAAAACCGTAGGTATTTGTCCTAAATCGTCCCAACTTACATTTTTGATTGTAAGCTCGCTTTTTGTCATTGCCGCCAATCCGATCCAGCTTCCTATTTCGATCATATCTGGAAGCATTCTATGTTCCGTTCCTCCTAAGGAATCTACGCCTTCAATTTCCAGTAGGTTTGACCCCACACCGGAAATCTTGGCCCCCATCCGGTTCAGCATTTTACACAACTGCTGCAAGTAAGGCTCACAGGCCGCATTATAAATTGTTGTTTTTCCTTCGGCAAGAACAGCTGCCATGAGAATGTTAGCAGTACCTGTTACGGATGCTTCATCCAGCAACATATAGGTGCCTTTAAGTTTTTTGGCCTCAACACCGTAGAAATATTCTTCTTTGTTGTACCTAAACTTGGCGCCCAGTTTTATAAATCCTTCAAAGTGCGTATCCAAACGTCTACGACCAATTTTATCACCGCCTGGCTTAGGAATGTATCCTTTTCCAAAACGTGCCAACAAAGGACCAACTAGCATAATAGACCCTCTAAGACCGCGACCATCTTCTTTAAATTGGTCAGACTGTAGGTAGTCTAGATTTATATCATCTGCTTTAAAGCTATACGATCCTTTTGCTTTTTTCTGGATTTTTACACCCAAATCTTCAAGCAACGCAATCAGCTTATTTACGTCTACAATGTTAGGAATGTTGTTTATGGTAACCGTTTCATCAGTAAGTAGTACGGCACAAAGAATCTGTAAGGCTTCATTTTTAGCGCCTTGTGGCGTAATTTCACCAGAGAGCTGGTGACCGCCTTCAATTTTAAAGGTACCCATGTAAGATTGAGGAGTATTAATATCGCTTTTTACCGCGATTGTTATTGTTTCGTTGGTTGTTTTTCTTTCCTGAATTATTGTTCCTTGGAGTTTTAGCTACACGATTTTTCAAAAACTGTCCGCTATCCGTAAGGTTTTCTCCACTAAGGTCTATTTGTCCGTCACTGAGTTCAAGTAAATGATTAAAAATTGCTTTATCATCAACCGTATCCTTGTTCCAGTTCAGGTAACATTTTTTCATGTGATTGGCAATGGCATATTCCAACCCATCACGCATATCTCCTTTTTCCCATTTTACGGCAACATCTATCATTCTCTTGATATTGTTTCCGTAAAAACGGTATTTTGGAAAATTCTGAGGATACTCCAAAGGCTCAGGGCGCTTTCTAAGTACCTCTTTACTCGTAATAGGAAAAGGCGATTTTACATCCAATTTAAAATCGGACATAATAAACAACTGATCCCATAATTTATGCTGAAAATCAGGCACATCTCTTAAGTGCGGCTGAATATTACCCATAACACTAATAATAGCTTGGGCCACTTTGTTTCTCTCTTCTTCGTCTTCTATAGAAATGGCATGATCTACCATTTTCTGAAAATGACGCCCGTATTCGGGAATGATCAATTTTGACCTTTCCGTGTTATATTCTAGGTTTTCTACTAAATTCAAATTGAAAATTTTTGCTTAAAAAAATTAAGGAAGTGTTCTTATAACGTCTGCAAATTAAGAAAATTATGGTTCAAATACTATTTAAAGGGATATAACCCCTTCAACCTTGCCCACTTCTTTGTATTTCTCTATTACCGCATCCGGGTTTTTCATGTTTACCGTTATGGAAACACTGGTATACTTTCCGTTTTTAGATTCCTTTAATTCTATTACAGCTCCTGTATTATCAAAAATTTTATGAATTTGATCTACTTTTTCAGGAATGGATTGTACTATAAATTTATATAAGTAATTAGAAGGCCAAGTTGTACTCTCTCCTAGTTGCTCTCGTAAGCGCTTATAGAACGCTTCTGGATTTTCTTTGTCCATATAACCATTTTTTACAAAGATAACGGTTCAACCTCAATTTTAATATCATAATGGAATGATTACTTTTGCATGAACAACAATTATCTATTGGATCTTAAAAAAGTAGTTATTACAGGTGGCCCAAGTACGGGCAAAACATCGGTTATAGAGAATCTTGAAAAGAAAGGTTTTCCGTGTGTTCATGAACTCATCCGAAGTATGACTTCGTCTGAAAAAAATGAAGACAAAACCACTAATTTTGAAGTTAACCCCATAGTTTCAGTAAAAGACCCTAAAAAGTTTAACCAAAACCTTTTAGACGGAAGAATAAAGCAATACACTGATGCGGATTCCATAGATGGAGAGGTGGTGTTTTTTGACCGTGGAATTCCAGATGTTCACGCCTACATGAACTGTTTTGGGCAAGAGTATAGCACAGAATTTGAAAAACCTTGTTACACCTACAAATACGATCAGATTTTATTGATGCCGCCTTGGAAGGAAATACATGTGGTGGATAACGAACGTTTTGAATCCTTTGAGGAAGCAGAACGCATTTATGAACATCTCAAAACCACATACGAGCATGTTGGTTACCCTATAACATTAGTACCTATAGGTACAATTGAGAAACGCACCCAATTTATTTTAGAACTGCTAAATCTAAAGTAATGCACAAAGACCCGATATCCATTTTACGGCAATATTGGGGCTTTAATAGTTTTAAAGGTTCCCAGAAAAAAATCATAGATGCCATTATAGACAAACAGGATGTATTGGCCCTACTACCTACCGGTGGAGGAAAATCTGTTTGTTTTCAGGTTCCCGCCATGGCCCAAGAAGGTCTCTGTATTGTAGTTTCGCCTTTAATAGCATTAATTCAAGATCAGGTAGAAAGCCTTAAGAGAAAAGGCATAAAAGCCATTGCCCTAACTGGAGGAATTCCCTTTAATGAGCTTTTGGACCTGTTGGACAATTGCCTATACGGCGGATACAAATTTATCTATCTATCTCCCGAGCGTTTGCAACAAGAGTTGGTTCAAGAGAAAATACGCCAAATGAACGTAAACCTCGTAGCCATAGACGAGGCCCACTGTATTTCTCAATGGGGACACGATTTTAGGCCTGCGTATCTTGAATGCGCCCAACTACGAAAACTGTTGCCACAGACTCCGGTAATAGCACTGACCGCAACCGCTACAGACCGCGTTGCCAATGATATAATAGAAAGTCTCCGCCTTACCGCTCCTACCGTGGTAAAGGATTCTTTTGCCAGAAGCAATATTGCTTTTAAGATTTTATGGGAGCAGGACAAACATTACAGATTGGCACAGTTATGTTCTCAAATAGAGAAAAGCGGAATTGTTTACGTGGGCACCCGAAGAGGCACCGTAGAGCTTTCACAATTTTTAAATTCCAAAGGGTGTAGTGCTACTTTTTTTCATGGGGGAATTCCCAAAAAAGAAAAAGAGAAAAAGTTAAATCTATGGCTAACCAACAAAATACGGATTATGGTAGCCACTAACGCTTTTGGAATGGGAGTTGACAAACCTGATGTTTCCTTGGTAGTCCACTACCAAATACCGGATTGTCTTGAAAACTACTACCAAGAAGCGGGCAGAGCGGGACGTGACGGGCAACCAGCAGAGGCCGTTCTTATTACCAACCCTAATGACGAAGAACAGCTAAAGAATCAGTTTTTAAGTGTGCTTCCGGACACCGCTTTTCTAAAAAAAATCTACAACAAACTCAATAATTTCTTCAGAATAGGATATGGCGAAGGAAGTCATGAAACGTTTCAATTCAATTTTAATGAATTTGTTAGAATCTATAGTTTAAATTCATTTCTAGCCTATAACGGATTAAAAATATTAGACCGAAACTCGGTAATTTCCCTATCGGAATCCTTTTCAAAAAAAACACTGGTTCAGTTTATATCGGACAAGGACACTATTTTTGACTACTTGGATATGCATAAAGGCTCCGCCAATATTATCCAAACCATTTTAAGGACTTACGGTGGTATTTTTGACTTTGAGACCAAAATAGACCCAAGTTTGGTGGCTAAAAAAACAAATACTTCGGAACAACATATTTTTAAAGTTCTGGAACAAATGAAGAAAGACGACATCATAACGTTTGAAGCCCACCAGAGCGATCTGGAAATTACCTTTCTTGTACCTCGCGAAGATGACCTTACTATAAATGTCTTTGCAAAAAAAGTAAAGGAGCAGAACCAAGTGAAAACCGAAAAGGTTTTCCAAATGATAGATTACGTTAAGAATACTGCTATATGTAGGAGCAAGCAGATTTTAGAATACTTTGGAGAAAAAGACACAGCAGACTGCGGTAAGTGCGATGTCTGCTTGTCAAAGGGAATTATACAAAAACCAACTTTTGACCAAGTATCAAAAGAAATTAGCTCGTTGCTATTAGAATCACCATACACTTCAAGAGCAATCATACGTGCCATGACCTATAAAGAACCCATTGTTTTAAGGGCACTACAGCTTATGCTAGAAGATGGGGATATTACAATCAATACCAAAAACGAGTATACACTAAAATAGGTTTTACTTCATTCGAAATAAAAATAGAGAACACAATGAGAGATTTACGCATCGTTTTTATGGGAACCCCAGAGTTCGCCACTACCATTTTAGCCTCACTTGTAGAAAACAACTATAACGTGGTAGGTGTAATAACGGCACCGGACAGACCTGCCGGAAGGGGGCGAAACCTGCAACAATCGCACGTAAAAAAGTACGCTCTAGAAAACAATCTAAAAGTACTCCAGCCTACCAATCTTAAAAATGAAGATTTCTTAAGCGAATTAAAGGCGTTAAATGCCAATCTTCAGGTTGTGGTTGCTTTTCGTATGTTACCCAAAGCCGTATGGGCCATGCCGGAATACGGTACTTTTAACCTGCATGCATCACTTTTGCCGGATTATAGAGGGGCTGCGCCTATAAACTGGGCCATAATGAACGGAGAAAAAGAAACAGGGGTTACCACTTTCTTTATAGACGATAAAATAGATACCGGAGAAATTATCTTGCAAGACCGTACGGATATTGACGAAAATATGTCTGCCGGGGAATTACATGACAAATTGATGGTCATGGGAGCCAACCTTGTTCTAAGGACGGCAGAATCCATTGCCAATGGCCCGGTGACCACTATAGCTCAACCCACTACAAAAGAATTAAAAGAAGCTTTTAAGATACATAAGGATACGTGCGAAATTAATTGGAAGGCTCCTATAAATGATATATATAACCATATAAGAGGATTAAGCCCTTACCCCGGTGCTTGGACCAACTTGATAAATGGGAAAGAAAAGATCTTTGTAAAAATCTATGCCACTGCGAAGGAAAAAACTGACCATCAATTACAAGTAGGAGAAATAGAGGCTACTAAAAAGGAACTCAAAATTGCAGTAGACGGAGGCTATATTAACCTATTGGAAATGCAATTACCAGGTAAGAGAAAAATGAAAGTAACCGATGTTCTAAATGGCCTAAACTTGCAAAAAAATGCTAAAATGGCGTAAAGCCCTAGTATCATTGGGCTGCGAGAAGCGTAAAAAAAGCCCTACTTTATCAACAAACGCCTATAGTTATTAACAAAAACGCCGATTTCCCCCCAATTTACTTGCGTTGGAAGCAAATCCGTATAAATTTGTTTAACATTAAAATACGTTTAACAACAATTAATTAATTAAATTATGAACAAAACAGAATTGATCGATGCAATGGCAGCAGACGCCGGCATCACAAAAGCCGCAGCAAAAAAAGCATTGGAATCTTTCCTAGGAAATGTTGAAGGTTCTCTTAAAGGAGGTAACCGAGTTTCTTTAGTTGGTTTTGGATCTTGGTCAGTATCAAAAAGAAATGCAAGAGAAGGAAGAAACCCATCTACGGGTAAAACCATCAAAATTGCAGCTAAGAACGTTGTTAAGTTCAAAGCAGGATCTGACTTGGCTAACTCAGTAAACTAAGACTTACGAGCCATATTATAAGAAAAGCGTCTACAGTGTAGACGCTTTTTTTTTATTCGTATTTGCTTTTTATAAGAAATGTCTTATTTTAGTTATAACTAGTTCATATAATTATGGTAGATCTGAAACCAAACAAAGGCAAGCTCCTAATTGCCGAACCGACCTTAACCGGAGACGTGTCCTTTAATCGTTCAGTAGTTCTTTTAGCGGAGCATAACGAAGAGGGATCCGTTGGTTTTATCTTAAACAAACCTTTAGAGTACACCATTAGCGAGCTTATAACCGAAATAGAAATTCCGTTTCAAGTATATAACGGTGGCCCTGTTGAACAGGACAATCTCTATTTTATTCATAAAGTCCCGGATTTAATAGCCAATAGCATTGAGATTTCCGATGGTATTTATTGGGGAGGAGATTTTGAGAATACCATTGGCCTAATCAACGAGAAAATTATATCGGAAAATGATATCCGGTTTTTCCTTGGTTACTCAGGTTGGTCTTCATTCCAATTGGACAAAGAGCTACTTTCCAAATCCTGGATTGTTGTAGAAAATGACTATGAAAGCTCCCTGATTCATAAATCTTCCGAAGCATTTTGGAAAGAGAAAATGGTAGAACTGGGCGGTGATTATCTTCTTTGGTCCAATTCTCCTGAAAACCCAAGCTTAAATTAAAGCTGCACCTTAGTCTTAAGAAAGACGTGCCGTTGCATTTAACTTGCCCAAAAGTTCCTTTGCTACTGCATTCCCAAATTCTTTTTTCCTGTACTTGCTAACCGGCTGTACACCCACAATGCTGTTTGTAATGAACAATTCATCCGCCTTTTGCAGTTCAAAAGGAGATATGGAGGCTTCTTGAAATTCGTAACCCTCAATTTTGCTCAAAATATCGATTAGTTTCTTTCTAACAATACCATTAAGGCAACCATCTTTTAACGGAGGAGTTTTTATTACCCCGTTCTTTACAAGAAAAATATTGCCATTTAAAGCTTCTACTACTTGTTTTAAACCGTTCAATAGAAGACAATTTTGGTAATCGTTTTCCTTGGCAAAAACGCTGCCTACCACATTTATAATCTTATTGTTCGTTTTTAAGGTAGATAACATGTCTGCATTTACATAGAAGTCCTTAAAAAGTTCCACCTCATAAGAATCCTCACTTAACACGTAAAAAGGGCTTTTTAGTGGCAAAGCTTCTATACAATAGCTGATTTCATTTGTTTCTGGTAGATATAGACCTCCCTTTTCCCTAAAAATAGTGAGTCTAACCCTAGATTGGCCTCCTAAATCATTTGCCTCTACTATCTCACCTATTTTAGACTCCAAGAACTCCATAGTGAACTCCATTGGTATTTCCATACGGAGAATACGCATAGAAGCCATTACCCTAAGGTAATGATCTTCCCAGAAAAAGAGTTTTCCGTTAACCATTCTCATGGTTTCAAAAAGGGAGTCACCATAACGTAACCCTCTGTTCTGGTGATCTAAAAATTGTATATTTCCCTCTAGTAGATTTCCGTTGTAGCTAACCATAAAAAAGTCCCGATAATTTATCGGGACCAAATATAAGATGATATTAGAAGAATACGGTTACTTAGAGCCTAAAACCTGTTTAAGATCCGTTACTTGATTGGTCCAAAGCATTTTGGCCTCATCTACTTCATCTTCCTCTGCAAAATCGGTTATAAATAGTGATACATCTTTGGTAATTTCATCAACAATTATTTTCAATTCAAAATATGAATCGTCTTCATTGTCTACCCAGGCGAATTTTACAAATTCATCACTTTTTCGCTTTAATAATTTTGCTTCCTCTTCGGCACCGTCCCATATAAAACTGAACATTTCACCTCTGGAGTTTACATTATCGGCAAACCATTCGGAAAGTCCTGACGGGGTTGACAAGTACGTATATAGCAACTGTGGCGAAGATTGTATTACAAATTCTAGTTCAAATTTTATTTTATCGTCCATTCTTAAGTGTTTACGATGGGCAATATATAGATTTCCTTATGATAAAAAAATAAAAGAGATAGAATAATTTTAGCAAAGTATTGCCCAAGAACAAGAAATAAACTTTATATTTGCAGCCGTTTAGAAATAACAATACGGCGAGGTAGCTCAGTTGGTTAGAGCGTCGGATTCATAACCCGGAGGTCGGGGGATCGTGCCCCCCTCTCGCTACAAAGATTAAAATGCTGTAAACTAACGGATTGGGAACTACAATCCGTTTTTTTTATGCCTTGTATTTCTTTTTTATTACGTTCCGTAAACGAAAACGTAAACACTTTTAAAATGAAATTGAACTACACCGAACCTAAAATCTATACAGGTGGTGTTGATATCACACAGTGGTCGGCCCTTTCAAAAAACCAACGCGATGATGCCCTTTCTAAAGCTTGGTTCGTATATTTCTCTTTCAGGGACCCTGATACCGGAAAATTAAAAAAGCAACCCTTTATTAAGGCCGGAGCCAATCGCTTTAAAGGTAGAACCAAACGATTACAGTTCCTAAAAGTGCTACAGCGAAACCTCCTTCTATTGTTAGAAGCCGGGTTTGACCCTTACAAAGACAATTCAGAGCTGGAAGCAAAATTTAGAGGAAAATCAATAAAAAGAGAACACTCTATAAGTAAGGCTGGAGGGAATATTGAGGCAGACAAAGGGACTGCCGCAAAAGCAATACATAAAAGTATCACCACCGAAACCGCCAAACCCGAAATAGGGCCCATTCCCGAAATAGAAAACGATCCTTTAAAAAAACACAAAGTATCGGTTGCCGAAGCCTTGGAACTGGGGCTAAACATCAAAAAGAGCACCCTAAACGATAATTCGTTCAAGAAACAAAAAAGCCGAATCACGAAGTTTCAAAGGTGGCTTACGGAAAATGATGTGGATGTCTCCGATATTAGGAATATTGATAAGAAGATCGTAGTACGCCACCTGAACGATGTATTGCGTACCTCCAGTCCTAGAAACAGAAACAATACTAGAACAGCCCTCAGTGCTCTATTTGGCACCTTGGAAAACAACGAATTGATAGATGACAACTTTATACGTAAGATAAACATTCTGAAATCCGTTCCGAAGAGAAACAAAACCTATACACCGAAACAGCTGGCGGAAATTGACGCCCATCTTATGAAGAATGACCTTTTGATGCGTATGTTCGTTCAAATGGTAAGCTACAACATGTTAAGGCCCATAGAAATATGTCGACTAAAAGTGGGCGACATTGACATAAACGACAAGAAAATATATGTCAAGGCCAAGAACAAACCTGTTAAGATAAAAATCATTCCGGATATAATGCTTGGGCAATTACCGGACCTTTCTCAAATGGACACTGAACATGCCCTGTTCACTCCACAAGGCTTTGGTGGAGAGTGGAACCTTGCCGATAATGATAAACGGAACTACTTTTCCAAACGTTTTAAAAAAGTGAAGGACCATTTTAAGTTGGGTAATGAATATGGGCTGTACAGCTTTAGACATACTTATATTACCATGCTCTACCGCGAAATGATAAAGACGGGAACGCCAGAAGAGGTTAAAAGTAAATTAATGCTCATAACCGGCCATGCCACTCTTGACGCACTTGAAAAGTATCTTAGGGATATAGATGCAGAACTACCACAGGATTACTCAAATCTATTGAACCAATCCATCAACAAGACAGATAAATGAGCTATTTTGGGCTATTAAAGGACTTGCACCTGAACTCGTTGACAATGGACGAGCTCACTCGCCTGCAGGTCACAAGGGGAATACTCCAAGAGGTAATTAAGGTATCGCTCTCACTTGATGGAAAGCCTAATGCCATCACCAGTAAGAACAGTGAAACCCTTTATGTACCAAATGTAGAAATGACCAAGGAATTTTATGATTTTATCCTAGAGGTTTATGAGGATGTAATCGAAAATTCATTGATAGGGTTTTTCCACGCCTATGAAGAGGATATACTAGGACTGGACGAAATTGATAAGAGAAAGATTGCACTTGATTATTATAAAGAGGTTGCCCGACTTACGATAAAGGATAAATTTGATATATTAACTATTCGTAAATCCGCAACTGGACATCGACTCATAAACAGAGCAAAGAAATTGGAGCTTTTTAGTATGAGACAAGAAGTATTGCAAGAAAACCTTGCCGTTCAAAACCCGATGCCACTCACCTACTTCCTTATGGGCGATGCAGCCTATTTTGATGAACGGCTTATTACCAAGCTCCCCGTTCTGAACGAAGTACTGAAGTTTGAAGCCTCGTTAAGAATTCTACTGACCCTTAATGAGCAGTTCAATTTTGAAGAAGATGATTCCGGTTCAACTTCCAATAGCAAAAACTTGGTTGTAACACAGCCGATACAAAAGAAGAAAAAAGCACCTTTGTTATCGGATGCCGAAGCCACTAACTTTTTGATAGATACCGTCTTTTCAAAACAATTGAAAAAGGACAGTAAATTCTAAGTGGGTGTGCTTTTAGGTGTACACCAGATGTTGCGCCCTACTTGCAACACCCTATTCCTGACCACTTCTTGCACCGCACAAAAACCGGAAATCACCATATAAATAACCTTTGACCCTAACGAAGGGTTTACAAAAAGTTACTACACCCTACTAACTGCATAGCAGCACCACATAGAAATAAATTATCGAACAGATTGTCCTTGGACGAACGCACTTACTATTAAACGTTTGTAAATGTATATTATACGTATAATAATTACTTATTTTCCTACATACATTGACAATATCCAAGATTTGAGTAAATTACCGTTAAAAGAGATGTATAGCAACTAGTTGCTTTATACAATTGTTACCACACATTTAAGAAATGAAGAAGAAACAAAGAAAAATATTTTACCCTACCATCTTCATTTTGGGTTTATTCTTAATGGTTTGGCAGATAACCATATATCGAAATACAATAATTGATTTAACGATTTTATTTGGGATTATTTTTGTTGTTGGGATAGCAACATTTTTAGTTGACTTTAAAAATTACGGCAAAACATATAAGTACAGCGGAATTGGACTTTACTTTTATTCCTCTATGCATTATATATGTGGATTTGGATTTATCGCTTGCTCTATTTTTACGTTAACGAATTACTATTTAGCGGACAGAACACCTATAACAGAAACGTTTGAAATTGTTGAACGGACTTGGTTACCTGGGAGTAAATACCATAGAGATGAAAAGCAACCTGCGTTCAAAATAAACTATGATGGAAAATTAAAGCAATTGGTTTTTCCTCATAAATATTATGAAAACATGGCGCTTTATAAAAACGTGGAATTGGAAGTTAGAAAAGGGTATTTTGGGTTTGATATTTTGGAGAATAAAAAACTGAGCTATTGATGTAGAAAAAACGTGTGGTAACACAACCTATAAACAATACGGGCTTAGGTCTTAATCGCTGGGTTTGTGTATTTTTATGAAGTCCGCAAAATCTTTGGGATTTTGCTCTGGAAAGGAAAAAGTAAATCAAAACCAAAAGATTTCGCTATCTGAGTGGCGGAAAGCAAACGCTAGTTTGCTCCCGTACTGTTCATAGCTAAACCGTTCTCTGCAAGCTAAAAAAACTCGAAGACAATTAATGGAATACATAATAATCGGAATACTTTTAGTCGGGATTATCCTTTATCTGAACTATAAAAAGAAACTTAGATTAAAAAGAGAAGAGGAAGAAAGACAGCGTATTGCAGAAGAAAAAAAACGCATTGAAGAACTCGCATTATTACACGATAAACAACGAAAAGAATTAAGTCCTTTTTTAGCCAAAATAGTTGAGTTTAATGTATTGTTTGAGAAGTTTAAATCTCAACCAAAATACATATCGAACTTCGAAATATTTAATTTTAAGAAAGAGACTGCACATTATTATAATTCAATCAAGTCTAAGGAATATAAACACTTACCTAATTTTGAAACCTCAATAAAAAAGATAAACTCTTTCAAATACACTTTTGAAAGTATTGACACTATCTTAACTTCTCGCAATGAAAATTTTATTGAATCTGAATTAAAAAATACAGATAGCTTATTAAGTGATGTTGAAGGTAAATCGCTCGATACTCAGCAACGTAAAGCAGTAATCATAGATGAAGATAACCAGTTAGTAATTGCAGGGGCAGGTTCAGGAAAAACTACAACAATTGCAGGTAAAGTAAAGTATTTAACAACTATTCAAAATATAAATCCTCAATCTATTTTATTAATCTCATTTACTCGTAAGGCAGCAGACGAAATGCGAGATAGGATTTTTAATAAAATGAATATTGACATACCGGTTAAAACCTTTAATAAGTTAGGTTTAGATATAATAGCACAGGTAAATAACTTAAAGCCTTCAATATATGATGCAAATGGTAAATCACATTTAGAACGTATATCTTCTTTTATTGACCACGCTAAAGAAAGTGAAGAGTATTATAATTTACTAATTGATTTTATTTCTTACTATCTAAAGCCTTACAAAGATATAGCAGAATTTGAGACGGATGCAGAACATAACAACTATTTAAACGAGCAAAAATTAGAAGGCTATAAAATGGTTGAAAAAAGACGTAGCAATGGTCAAATTATAAGATACAGAGAACGCTTAAAGAGTCAAGAAGAAGTTTTTATAGCTAACTTTTTATTTAGAAATGGCATTAATTACGAGTATGAAGAAAAATACCAATACAAAACAGCAAGTAAGCAATTTGGTCAATACAAACCAGATTTTTATTTACCTGATTATAATGTTTATATAGAGCATTTTGGTGTTGATGAAAATTGGAACGTACCTGATTGGTTTAATGGTAAAGATGGTAAGTCTGCAAAAGAGGTTTATAATGAGGGTATTGAATGGAAGCGTCAAGAACATAACAATAATTCAACAATATTAGTAGAGTCTTATTCTTGGCAACAAAGAAAAGGGATTCTATTATCAGAACTAAAAAAGAACTTAGAAGATGTTGGAGTA
This sequence comes from Zobellia russellii, assembly GCF_044597075.1. Lineage (NCBI taxonomy): Bacteria > Pseudomonadati > Bacteroidota > Flavobacteriia > Flavobacteriales > Flavobacteriaceae > Zobellia > Zobellia russellii. The sequence goes on from NZ_CP139000.1 coordinate 1,152,730, forward strand.
GTTTTTAATCCTATATCAAACGATAAACTATGGCTTTATTTAAAAGAAAATGCCTCTAAAGATATTAGCGACTTCACTCAATTATTAGATACATTTTTAGTTTTATTAAAATCAAATAATGAAGATATATCAAATCTTCAAAAGAGGGCATTAAAAGAAGATAATGACCGTGCTATTAAGTTTTTAGAATTATTTGACCCAATATATCATTCGTATCAAGAATACCTTTCAGAAGAAGAGGAAATTGATTTTAGCGATATGATAAATAACGCTACAGATATAATACAGGACAATTTATATCAATCACCATATGACTATATTATTATTGATGAATACCAAGACATATCTAAAGCAAGGTTTCAATTAATAAAATCATTATTAGACCAAAAACCAAGCACAAAACTTTTTTGTGTTGGAGATGATTGGCAGTCTATATATCGTTTTGCAGGTAGTGATATTGGCTTATTTACAAACTTTGAAAAACATTTCAAATCCTCTACAGTCAAAGATTATAATAGAGTAACTCAAACGTCATTTATTGAATATACTTATAGATTTGATAATCAACTTATCGACCTATCAAGTAATTTTATTCTAAAGAATCCTAATCAAATATCTAAAAAACTAAAAAGTCATCATAAGTCAGAAAAAGTACCGTATTCTATATTTAAACATTCAGACCCAGATAGAAAGAGTAAAAATCTGCATTTAGCTTTAAGAGGTGCTTTGGTTGATATAGCTAAAAAAAGTGACAATGAAGATGTTTCGGTTTTACTCTTAGGTCGCTATGATTTTGAAAGAAAAAATTTCATCAATGGTAGTTTTCTTATCGAGAGATACAATAAAATTAGTAATCAATACGAGTATATCTGTAATGAGTTTCCAAATCTAAAAATAAGATTCTTAACAGCTCATAGGTCGAAAGGTCTTGAGAATGATTATGTAATTATTACCAATTGTAGTTCCGGTACTTATGGTTTTCCTTCCGAAATATCAGATGACCCATTATTAATTTTTTTATTATCTAAAGCTGACCAATTCCCTAATGGAGAGGAAAGAAGATTGTTTTATGTAGCAATGACAAGAGCTAAGAAGCACGTTTCTTTTTTAGTTAATAATGATTATACATCAAAGTTTATTGATGAAATTGAAGCAAATGAAAAAATAACAGCAGTTCAATGCGATTGGTGTGATAACGGTAAATTAATTGAAAGAAATGGTAAATTCGGTTATTTCTATGCTTGTAATAACAGTCATTATTGCAATTACACAAGAAAAATAACAGCCAATGATTTTGAAGTTTTAGCAGATGAATATTATAAGAAAGAAGAATTTACATTAGCTATTGAATATTTTGAAAAGTACTTATCATTAGAAGAAGGTAATTCAAATTCTTACTATTGTTTAGGTCGTTCTTATGAACAAAAATCAGACTTAAAAAACGCATTAATAAATTACGAAAAAGCTATTTCCAAAGACAGTTCAAACGCATACGCTTATTATTGGTGTGGTAGTGTACAGTTTGATTTAGAAGATTACAATAAAGCTGTAGAAAGTTGGTTGGTATTTAATAAATTAAAACCAAATAGTAATTCAGTAAATTATTGGTTATCCCAAGCCTATTTTAAATCAAGACACTTTTACAAAGCACTTCATCATATTAATTTAGAGTTAAAGGAAAACTCTACCAATACAGATGCTCAAACATTAAAAAAGCAATATACAATAGCATTAGAAAAACGCTACACAACCAAAGAAACAAGTATTAAGTCGAGTGATTTAGATACTATTAAAGGGTACTTACAATTAGCAGTAGATTTTAATGTGAATGTAAAATTCAATTATCATAAATCACAACAATTTGAAGGAGGAGTTCAAAGTCTTAGAACAATCAAACCAAAAGGGTTTAAGGTAATGGGGCAATATAATTCAGTATGCGTTTTCGGTTATTGTTATATGCGTGAAGAAGAAAGAACCTTTAAATTAGAACGTATTTCAGATTTAAAAATAAACCCAAATAAAATAGAATACTGGTCTGAATAAAGCCAGCAGAGAACAATGTATATAAAAAATATGCGAATTAGTACTAAAATCAAGGCTTATGGCTCATATCAAGCTTTGTGCTTAACCGAAAGTTTTGTGCTTCGAAAACGCCTACTTTTTATATACCAACCGTTGTAAACAATTATGAAAAATCTACTCATCATATTATTTGGCGCATTTCTTTTGTCAAGCTGTAATGAAGAAAAAGTGGCGGAAAATAAAATCTTCAACCCTTTCCAAATTAATGAGAATGTACAAAGTCAAATTTTTGAACTTGACACAATCCAATTAAAAGAAATTACTGGTAAATATGGCACTAAAATATATTTTGACCGCAATTCTTTTAATGTAAAAGGCTCCGATAAAATTACAATGGAATTAAAAGAATTCTATAATATTCAAGATTTGATTGAAAACAACATAAGAACTTTAACAAAAGATAATGAACTGCTTGAATCATCAGGAGTAATCTTTTTAAATTTCAAAAGTAATGGAGAGGATATTGAACTCGCAGGTAATTCAACAATTGGAGTTAGATTTCCAATAGAACTATCAAAACGGGACCAATTGTTCAGCGGAACTATTGACACAACGAGTCAAATATCTTGGACGCAGACAGAAAGTTATTTTACAGTAATGCGATATGATAAAACATATGCTATTGACATTCAATTTGAAATAACTTTAGATTCTTTACCATATTATCGAGAATTATGGAGGAAACAAGATAGTATTTATGAATTAACCGCCAACCCGACTGAAAAAATAGAATCTAAAGTTGGGACTGCACTTACTTTCAATAAACTTGGATGGATAAATATCGATAGAATTGTTGAACAAACTGAAAAACGCCACTTTTCAATAAACAATGAAAAAGAAGTAGATGGAATAGTTATTTACATTGTTTATGAAAATCTAAATTCTTTTACCAGTTATTATCCAGAAGACACCAAAAACATACTGCTTATGGACATTCCAATTGTGGAAAATACTTCGCTAATCGCAGTTGGATTAAAAGACAAGAATCTATTTGCATACAAGGTACCTATTAAAGACAAAAAAGCATTTAATTTATCTTTAAAACCTATTATGCAGACTGAATTAGAAGAGCTGTTCGAAAAATAACTGTTTACGACAAAACCTAAACGTAATGCGGACTTTAGGGCAAAACCGAAAGGTCTGTGTATATTTATGAAGTCGCTAAATCTTATGGATTTAGCTTTGGACAAGAAAAAATAAAACTAAACAATAAGCTTTAGCTGCGTCGGCAGACGGAAACGAAAAGTTTCCTTGCCTCCGCACTACGCTTAGGTACTGTGTTAAAAAACAAGTTTTTTCTTTGATATTTTAGGAAACAGGTTGAGTAATCAATTTGTTATCCCGCGCAGTAAGGGCTTTATGCTTTTGCTGCTTTTTTGTTTCAAAATCGGCATCATAAACCTCTTCATTTTTCCAAAGCGTGTACATCAATATCAGTAATTTTCTTTGAACCGCTATTAAGGCTACTAATGGCTTTGCTTTCTTTGGTTTAAGTCTATTGTAGAATTGTTTTAATGTTGGGTTACAGCGCACACAGGTCATCGATGGCATATGTAAAGCTGCCCGTATATGACTGTTTCCTTTTTTGCTGATCCTGGTCTTTCCCTTGAAGTTACCGGATTCACGCAATACAACGTCGTAACCTGCATAGCTCGTCAGTTGTTTTGCGTTCACTATTGATTCAAACCCTAAGGTCTCTCCAATAACCGTAGCCGCAGAAATATAGGAAATACCGGGAATACTTGTCATAAAACCGATCTTCCTTTTCAACACCTCGTTCTTGGAGGTAAGTTCTTGCATTTCCTGTTCTATTAGTTCTATCTGACCGTTGAAAAGCTTCAGTCTGTTCTTATGCCTTTTCAAGGCTTTGGAATTGCTATAAACACTCGATTCGATGGCCCCCTGGCGATTGTTCTCTATCGTCCTGTCCTTTAACAAAGAACTTCGTTCCCTGCTCAACGCTTTTAACTGCTGTAGTTCTTTACTGGGCGGTCTCCAAAGACGAATGGATCTCTCAAGACCGAGCATACTTAGCATTCTACTATCCAAGGCATCGGTCTTCGACCGTTGGTCCAAACTCTGGGCATAACGCTTTACGCGACCGGATTGCATTACACAAACAGCGTAACCCTGTTTATGCAAATAATGAGCAATACCCTGATGGTAAACCCCTGTAGCTTCCATGACAACCAACAACTCAACAGTATTGTCAATTGATTTGCCCAACCATTTTGAAAGCTCCTTGTAACCGGAGACATCATTGGAAACATCTGGGTGGGACTTAAATTCCTTGACCAGCCTTTCACTTAGGAAACCTAATGACAATGATAAATTCAACTTGGAAACATCGATACCTAAACTTTGTTTTAAACGCTTTTCCATATCCTATTTCTTTAAGGCCAGAATTCTCTTTTGCATCCTTGCTCGCATTTGATTCGATCTCTGAACTTTTAGGATCTAGGTACTGTCCGGATTCAAAGAAAATTATAGAAGGGCGGAAAACCTATGAAACGATATCATCTGAATGTATCTAGCCGAGACCTCGCTGTCCCTCCTATTTAAGCCTGTTGTTAAGTAACCAAGCTAATGTTTTAAAATATTAGCTTGAAAAGTGTGTAAACCTAAGCGACGATATCCATATTCAGTATCTAGCCGAACCACGTAATCACACTTTCGTTTAAGCTAATGCATTATTTTAAATATCTTATCTTCAACTATAGAAACAAACATACGAGCCGAACCGTTGTAAACAATTTAAACCTACACAATGAGAAAAATTTTAACTCTGATATTTTTAATCACTTTAAGTTCGAGTGTATTTGGACAAGTCAATAATGAAACTGAACTGACTGGAAAATGGAAAGTTGAAAAAATACTGGAAAAACCAACTAATCCGCAATTCAAACCTCTGATTGATGGATTTGAAAAAGCAACTTTTTATTTTAAATCGAATAAGGATTTTGAGTTAACAACAACTAATAATTCGGAATTATTTAACATGATGATGACAGAAGTTTTAAACGGAACTAAATGGAAGTTTGTTAAGGAAAAGCAGTTAGTAAAAATCGGAAATCAAGAAGATGGATTTACCGCAATGGGAATTTTAGTTAAAAAAGAAAATGAAAAATTATATTTTCATTTAAATGAAAGTGGACTGACTTTCTTAATGAAAAAGAATGAATAAAAACTGTTTAGAACAATATACAACCGCAATTACGGCGAATTCGACTACTTCCGAATTCACTTGGAATTGCTAAAGTCTGTGCTAAACCGAAAATTAACACGCATAAACTCGTAACTGACGGTTATACGATCTTTTATGTGCAAGCTGAAAAACCAAAATTGTGAAAACTGAAATTAATACTATTTGGATTGACCTAAATGAAGAACTTTATAAGTTTATTTTGGAGAAAATAAAAGATGAACAAACGTCAAAAGATATTCATCAAGAGGTTTTTTTGAAAATTCAAACTAAAATTCATCAATTAAAACATACTTCTAAACTTACTTCTTGGGTATACCAAATCACCAGGAATACAATTATTGACTACTTTAGAAAAGTAAACCATAATAACATATCAATCAGTGATGTAGAAATTCCAGAATTGGAGGTTAATAGTTTTGATTACAACAACTTAACTCAATGTATTAATCAAAAAATAGAAAGTCTTTCATCTCATCATAAAGAAGCAATTATTTTAACCGCATTTAAAAACTACTCTCAAAAAGAACTTGCAGAACACTTAAAAATCTCATATTCCGGCACAAAATCAAGAGTTCAAAAAGCTAAAAAGATTTTAAAAGAAAACATTTTAGATTGCCCAAATGTAGAATCGGATAGTACAGGTAAATTAATAGATTTTGAAAATAATTAAAATTTAGTACGTCTTTTTATAACTAATAGCGTCCATCATATATAACATATAAAAAAATGAAAATGGACAGTTCAAAAAAAGTTATTAATGTACAAATTCTCAACGCTTTTGCAGAAAATGGCAAAGGCGGTAATCCAGCTGGTGTAGTTTTAAATGCAGATGACTTATCTGATAGAAATAAACTTGAGATTTCTAAAAAAGTAGGTTTATCAGAAACTGCTTTTGTTTCAAAATCTATGACGGATGATTTTAAGCTGGATTTCTTCACTCCAACTAAACAAATAGCGCATTGCGGGCATGCTACTGTAGCAACATTTTCTTATTTAAAACAAATAGGCGCCTTAAAAAATGATAATTCTTCAAAAGAAACTATTGATGGAAGTAGAAAAATAGAACTAATTGGTGATTTAGCATTCATGGAACAATTGGCTCCAAAATATACAGATGTAAGTAACAAAGAAAGTGTGGTTTTAAAATCATTAGGATTAAAGAAAGCGGACTTGATTCCAAATGCACCAATTCAATTAGTAAATACAGGGAATTCATTTATACTTGTTCCTGTTAAAAGCAATAAAACTTTAAAGAATATAATTCCTGATTTTAATTTGATCAGTGAAGTAAGCGATGCGTGCGATTTAATCGGTTACTATGTATTCTCTACCGATATAGAATCTGACGCTACTTCGAGAATGTTTGGTCCTCGCTATGGAATATTAGAGGAGTCAGGAACAGGAATGGCAGCTGGACCACTTGCCTGTTATTTATTTGACATTTTAAAAATTAAGAAAAACTCTTTTCACATTCAACAAGGAAAATATATGAAAGAACCTTCACCTAGTTTAATCATTGTTAACTTACGAATCGTAAATCAAGAAATTAAAGATTTGATGGCTGGGGGAAAAGGAATACTTAATAGACAATTAGAGATTGTAATTGACAATTAAAAGCCAGTTGACAAAACCATATATAATTTATTGCTAGTTCTAGCCTACTTACGAAAATCCTCGCGGATTTTCAGTTTGGTTTGTATTTGCTAAAATAGGTGCTTAAAACACGCAAGAAACTATATACAAAACCTTTACCAAACATTTGTTGAAATAGAATTAATAAAATTACATTAGAATAAATAGATGAATGTAATCAATTAGAAACCCAATATTAATAACAGTTTTGGATGATTTATTTTCAGGAACAACCCAATCAAAACCTTAAGGATTATGTAAGATGTTATTGGAAAATTGAAAACAAAAATAAAGATTTCCAATACTACACAATATTCCCTGATGGATTTTTCGATTTATTAATTTGTTACCATAATAACAATTTAGAAGACGTGTTTTTATCTGGTCTATGGAACCAAAAAACAAGTGTATTTATCGCGCCCGAAACCACAATATATGGTGTGCAGTTTAGGTTGCTTGCTATCGAGAATATAATTCGTGAAAATATTAGCGAAATACTCAATAATATAATAAGCATAGAAAAATCCTACACCCATCTTAATGAGCTTAGTATAAAAAGAGACTCTAATGTTTTTGAACACTTTAACCAATACTTACTATCATGTATTGAAAAACAAAGTTGTATTGACCCAAGAAAAGAACATCTTTTAAAAGCGATTAACCAAACAAAAGGTAACAATACCGTTCAGTACTATTCGGAAAAAGCTAATTGGTCTGACCGACAAATAAATCGCTATTTTCAATCCACTTTTGGTCTTTCATTAAAAGCTTATTGCAATATTAGAAAAGGAGCTTCCAACTTTAGTCAGATTAAAAAAGGAGAATTATATGCTCAAGAAGGTTATTTTGATCAACCCCATTTTATAAAAGGAATAAAGAAAATAACTGGATTTACACCAAAAGTATTATTAAAAAATGAAAACGACCGATTTTTACAATTTTCGATTATCAAAAATGAATAGATTACACTTCTAATAAAAATCTAATTCATTATGATATTACAAATAATCAAGTTGAAATCGAATTTACCGGAAGTTGAGTTATCAAAAAGAGCAAACGAAAGAGCATCAAGTTTTAGAACCATTCCCGGGCTTTTACAAAAATATTACGTAAAAACTGGTAAAGAAGGAGAATATGGCGGAGTTTACATCTGGGATTCTATGGCATCTCTACAAAGTTACCAAAAGTCTGATTTAGCACAGAGCATCCCAGCCGCCTATGAAATTAAAGAAGCACCGAGTGTTGAGATTATGAATATTCTTTTCCAATTAAACAATTAACTCTAGACTTTCTCCAACAGTTTATACGTGTTGATATTTAGAAACTTGCAAAGAATCTATGTCTAGACGACTTACACACAAATTAATAAAATGAAAAAAACAATTTACCTCATACTGTTTATTATTGGGACTGCTAATCTATTAAGTTGCCAAGAAAAACCATTAAGTCCTAAAAACAATCCTGCGAATATAAATTTACTTAAATCGGAAACTTCGAAAATGTCTTGGTTTATCATTAAGGATTCAATCGAAATTAAAATAGGGGACATACATACTAAAATCAGTAAGGATAAAGATAGAATTTCTATAATAACAACCGTAATGATGCAACAATCTGCAAGTACATGGATTGATAGTACAATTGTTAGCACGAAAAACTTTGCGCCTATTTACCACTCTTCGTTTAACCAACAAAGAGACATGGTTTTAAAATTTGACGAAAAATTAACGGGTTATTATTTAGATAAAATAACGAATACTAGAACTAAGATATCTGAAAAAGCTGACAAGCCCTTCTTTGACAGTAATTTTTATCCTCAACTTATAAGGTTACTTCCTTTAAAAAATGGTTATTCTAACTCTATTTCTATATTTGATTATAATCCTAAATCAAAAATTGGAGTCATTACAGCAACAATCTTGAATACCGAAATGTCAGATATAAAACACCATGGAGAGTTAAAACAAATATGGAGGGTTGAAACTACAGATGAGATTTCAAAAAAATCTGCTGTAAATACTTATTATATTGATATATCAACAAGAAAAATTTTAAAGCAAGAAATTGAAATTAGTGGTAGAAAAATGATTATGAAATTGGTTGAATAGAAAAACTTATGTACAATAAAGTATTATAAATGATAGTGGTTTTGGTACTTCATCGAAATCGCTTTTTTATATTTAGGATATGTCTAAAATCAAAAAAAACTAGTACTTATAAATTCGCTACTATTCTTATACGAACAGCTGTGCTTGCTAAAAAAATCATAGCTAAATCAAAAAATATGATAGAACCCTATGTTGTAAATGTGGACCAAGAAATTCTTGATGATTTAAACTTAAGAATTAAGAATAGTCGTTGGCCTGATGAAATTAATGATTCTGATTGGAATTATGGCGCCAATTTATCTTATATGAAAGAATTAAGTAGTTATTGGCTTAATGATTTTAGTTGGAGAAAGATTGAAAGTGAAATCAATTCATTCCCTAATTTTATGGCAGATATTGATGGTCATCAAATTCACTTTCTACATATTAGAGGTAAAAGTAAAAAATCTATACCATTAATTATAACACATGGATGGCCTGGATCATTTATAGAGATGTTAAAGCTCATACCACTATTAACCAATGATGAACAATTTTCTTTTGATTTAGTAATCCCTTCTGTTATTGGATTTGGATTTTCCAGCAAATGTGTAGAAAAAGGATGTGATAATGCTTATGTGGCTGATCTATGGCATAAATTGATGCTAGAGCTTGGTTATAAAAAATATGGTGCACAAGGAGGGGATATAGGTTCAGGAATTAGTACTAGACTAGGTATGAAATACCCTGAGCATATAATAGGGATACATCTTAACTATGTCTCTGATTCTTTTGAACCCTATCTTAAAGAAAAAGAAATTTCTGAAGATGTTATTAAATACAATCAAAGACTTGAAGAATGGTCGGCAAAAGAAGCAGGATATGCTTATATACAAAGCACAAAACCAATAACATTGGCCTATGGATTAAATGATTCTCCTATTGGATTATGCGCGTGGATAGTAGAAAAATTTAATAGTTGGAGTGATAATGAGGGTAACCTTGAAAACATATTTACAAAAGATGAAATATTAGCTAATATTACTCTCTATTGGGTAACACAATCCATTCATTCATCGGTAAGAATTTATAACGAAAACAGCAAAAACCCAATGAAGTTTGGCGTAAATGATTTCGTAAAACCTCCTGTTGCTTATGCTAATTTCCCTAAAGAATTATCAAAGCCTCCTAGGGCATACATGTCAAAAGGGTATAACGTAACACAATGGACAAACATGTCTAAAGGAGGGCATTTTGCAGCTATGGAAAAGCCATCATTATTGGCAGAAGATATTATAAAATTTTACAAAACTATTGATTCGTAGACTACTAAGAACAAACGAACAACAATGTATAAAAAAATATATAGGATTTTAGTATCTCAAAGGTCTGTAGTTATTGGCAAAGTCAACAATACAAAACATATCGTTTATCACCGGGGAGGTGCTTTCATACGAAGAAGAAACAGTAGAAGCTGGTACATTTATGGCCTATACTATTCAATACACCGGTAGAACTTCTAATTCTAGAGGTTACAACGCAGACGAAAAGGAGGTCTGGTTATATGCCCCTGCTGTATAAAATTTTGTCAAGCTCACTCAAGACCAAGGAGATTTCCATTATGTTGAAGAATTGATCGAATATTCAAAACCGTAAAATATTAATAGCTTAAAGCAGAATTTCTTTCGCCCACTTACAAGAAACAGAGGTGTACACTGCGATATGATCATCAAGCATAAAAAAATGGACGAGCTTAGAAAGTTTATAGATAATATTTCCCCCATGAACGATGCCGATTGGAAGTTTTTTACATCAAAACTTAAAGAAGTAAAGCTTGAAAAGAACACCGTCATCTTGCAAATGGGCAAAATTGAAAATCATATTTCCTTTATTGCTAAGGGAATGGTGAGATTCTATATACCGAGAGAGGAGTCCGACTTAACATTTGGATTTTTATTCGAAAAAGAGTTTGTAACAGGGTACGATTCTTTTTTGTCGCGACAGCCTTCAAAATATCAGATTGAAACCTTAGCGGAGAGTGTGCTTTGGAGAATTTCAAAAAACGATTTCGATGAAGTCTATGAAAGAACCGCAAATGGAAACATTATTGGTCGTAAAATGGCCGAGAATATGTTTTTTATAAAGTCAAAAAGAGAAATTTCTTTATTGAACCAAACAGCGGAAGAACGCTATTTGAACCTATTCACTGACCGCCCAAAACTATTGCAACAAATTCCATTAAAATATATAGCTTCCTATATGTCCTATTTGGACAAATTATCCAACGGAAAGGTTAAAATTGTTCAATGTATTTTGCTATCGTTTTCACAATAAGAATATGTACACCCTACTCCTTAAGAAAGTACTGGAAGACTTGAAAATATACTATATGTAATGAAGTGCTTCCAACTATTTATTCGAAAGAAGAAAAGGTGGGGAATACGTGGTCCAGAATATACTGAAAATTGTAAAAGATATAGCTATTAAAGCAAAAGTAACACAAACTGTTATACCACATGTTTTGCGTCATAGTTTTGCCACCCATCTTCTGGAGTCAGGTACCGATTTAAGACAGATTCAAGTGCTACTAGGCCATGTTCCATTAAAACAACAGAAATCTGCACTTATGCAGTTACAAACACTTTTTAAATAGTTAAAAATCATTTAGATTAGTAGGTACAAAGCTGAGAAACAAACTCTGAAATTTAAAATTGATGAAATAATGAATAGAAAGGAAATAGCAAAGCAATATATTACTCATCTTGAAAATGGAAATATTGAACAAGTAGTTGCATTATTCAATAAAAATGGAATGGTTGATTCACCACTATACGGAATAAAAAAAGCGAATGAATTTTATCGTGAATTAAATAGTGATACATCAAATTCTGAACTTCGCTTACAAGGAATTTTTGAAGAAAGTGACTCAAACAATTTAGCTCTTTATTTTACTTATAAATGGACTTTAAAAAATAATCAAAAAGTGGAATTTGACGTAGTTGACATTATTGAATTCGATAATCAAAATAAGATTAGTAAACTGAAAATTATATATGATACTGTTACCGCCAGAAAACTAGTGGAACAGCTATAAAAGAACCTGCATACAATACTCTAAAAATAATTGAGGCTTAGTGCTTAATCAAAGGTCGTTGCGTGTTTGCTACTTTGGGTTTTTATTCGGAAAGTACTCGCACACAAACCCTCAACTATTCTTGTACGAAACTGCTAATAACAAAATAAATGAAGAATCTTATGAAAATAAAAAATTCAATTTTACTGTTGTTGATTTTTGTATCTACATCCGTATTTTCTCAGGATTCCGATTACAGTGTATCCTCATATCTTACCGAAGGAACAAAAGCTCCAAACACACATTATATTGGAGAAGCTTGGTTGAATGCTATTATTCACGATGACGCGGAATTGGGTTATAATATTACAAAAGCAACGTTTAAAGCTAACTCAACATTGGACTGGCATAAACATGCAACAGCACAAGTATTGATAATTATAGATGGAGAGGCCTATTACCAGGAGAGGGGGAATGTGCCTGTAACTTTGAAAAAAGGCGATATAATTAAATGTGAGAAAGATATTGAACATTGGCATTCCTCCACGAAGCTTAGTAATGTAACATATCTAGCTTTATATGGTAGCGGGCAGCCAACCACGTGGACAGAAGTGATTACACAAGAGTATTATGATGAAATAGCCAAAAAGCTAAAAAACAACTAATAAGAATAAGCGCTTATATATCAAGACAATCTATGGAAAATACTTGTACTTGGAGGAACGTTAAAATTACTTTGTTCGGTACTATTCATAGCTGTATCATTTAAGGAAATTAAAGTAAAAAAAGAGCCATAATTAACACAAGTAATTGATGAAAAAATTAATATGTACTACTATAATCTTATTCTCAATTCTAACTGTACAAGCGCAAACTACGCTTCCCAAAGTAATACATGGTAAGCTTGAACGTATTGAGAATTATGAGTCAAAGTTTATAACGTCCAGAAATGTTGATGTATGGTTACCTGAAGGTTATTCTCCATTAAAAAAATATCCTGTATTATACATGCACGATGGACAAATGTTATTTGACCCTGAAAGCTCGTGGAACAAACAAGCTTGGAACGTAGATGATGTGGCTTCCAAATTATTTCAATCCAATAAAATTAAAAAATTTATAGTTGTTGGTATTTGGAATGGAGGAGAAACAAGACACTCTGATTACTTCCCACAAAAACCGTTTGAATCTTTGTTAGATAGGCAGAAGGACACGGTTAATACCCAACTTAAAAGCTCTCACGTTCCTATAGATGAAATGTTCAGTCCTCAATCTAATAACTACCTTAAGTTTATTATAGAAGAACTAAAACCATATATAGATAAAACCTACTCTGTTTACCCTGACAAAGAAAACACTTTTGTGATGGGCAGCAGTATGGGAGGATTAATCTCTATGTACGCTATTTGTGAATATCCCAACGTATTTGGAGGAGCCGCATGTTTATCAACACATTGGCCCGGTACTTTTACGCTTGAAAACAACCCGGTACCAGATGCATTTTTGAGATATCTAGATAAAAACCTTCCCAATCCAAAAAATCATAAATTTTACTTTGACTGTGGTGATGAAACTTTGGATAAGCTGTATCCGGAAATTCAAAAAAAAGTAGACCAGTTGATGGTCGAAAAAGGTTATAATGAAACTAATTGGTTCACTAAATTTTTTTCAGGGGAAAACCATAGTGAAAACGCTTGGAGTAAACGGCTCAATTTTCCTCTCGAATTTTTGTTTGAAAAGTAGTTCTTACCAGAATAAATGGTAACCATGCTATTTTAAAGTTACGGTTTAAGTTTTCATGGTTTTTAAGGGTGAGGTCATAATATTCTTGTTCTTATTAAAAAAGGCAACAATTTCTTGTTGCCTTTAACATCACATAACTCAACTTTACAAACTACTGTTATCCAGTTTCTTTATAATTACCTATTGAAGGTTTAGTTTTAAATCTACCTTCAAAAAATCATTTAATAATTGATTTATTACTCAACCTCTATAATCATCGCTGTTTTTCCTGAAACTTGCAGATGGTCTACGGCATTGTAAAGTTTTCCTGTTAAAATGTCCTTTCCGGAAAGCTTTCCTTTAAGTACTTCTTTATACTCTTGTATATCTACATTGATGGGGTCTTTATCTTTATTCAATATCACCATAACCATGTCATCCTTTGTATACCTAAAGAAAACATAGGTGTTATTGACCGGGGCAAAATGAACGAGCTTACCGTTATGAATTGCCTTATTATCTTTTCGCCATTTAAAAAGTTGAGTGAGATAATTCTTCGTTTCCACCTGTGACTCTGTAAGACCTTCTCCAGAAAAGGCATTTACCTTATCTTTTTTCCATCCGCCAGGATAATCCGTACGGATAACTCCATGATCTTCTGTGCCATTGTTCCCCATTAATATTTCTGTTCCGTAATATACTTGTGGTATTCCACGAACAGTAGCTATATAGGTAAGCGCCAGCTTAACCAAATCTTCATCTTCATTCAATTGTGTATAAATACGGCTCATGTCATGATTATCAGGAAATACCACCAAGTTGTTAGGATCCGGGTACAAATAATCTTGACCTAATTCCTCGTAAACAGCATTCCATGAATTTGGGTCATTTAGTGAAGTGGTAAGTGCGTGTTGTACCGGGAAGTCCATAACACTTTTTAATTCTGATGTATAGCCATTGGCATTCTCTTTTCCCTTTTGCCAGTACGAAACAATCGTTGGACGTAATACCCACTCTTCTCCTACTATATTAAAATCAGGGTACTCGGTCATTACTGCTGCTGTCCAGTCTCGCATAAAATACATATCAGGATAAGGGTATGTATCCATACGGATGCCAGAAATACCTGAATACTCTATCCACCAAAGAGTATTTTGAATCAAATATGTGGCCATAGATTCATTACGCTGGTTTAAGTCTGGCATTGTTGGAACAAACCAGCCATCAAAAAATTCCTTCGTATCTTTTTTTGTTGCATATGGGTCCAGTACCACAGTTTTTTTATGGTTGGTTTGGGTATAAGTATCCCATTGATTTATCCAATCATCAGATGGCAAATCCTTCATCCACCAATGTTCTAGTCCACAATGGTTGGCAATCATATCCATAATTACCTTCATTCCCATTTCAGAAGCTTTATCACACATTGCCTTAAAGGATTCATTACTTCCGTAACGTGGGTCTACTTTATAAAAATCGGTGATTGCATAACCGTGATAGCTATAACTAGGCATGTTATTTTCTAGAATTGGGTTCGTCCAAATGGCGGTAAATCCCATATCCTTAATGTCTCCCAAATGATTTACAATTCCGGCTACATCACCCCCATGCCTTCCATCCTTATCATTTCGGTTAGGTTTTTCTACCATTCCTTTAACAGCATCGTTACTTGGGTCACCATTTACAAAACGGTCCGGTGTAATCAAATAGATGGCGTCCGAAGTATTGAAGCCTTCTATATTTCTACGGTTGTTTTCCCGCTCTTTTATTTCATAAGATTGTACAAAAATTGATGCTCCGTTTTTCTGGAAGTTTAACTGCAAATTCCCTGGCTTCGCAGTATTCCCGATATGTAACTTCAAAAATAAATAGTTTGGATTGGCTCCCTTTTTAGTGCTCAGCAATTGCACATTTTCATAAGGTTTTAAGGTTACATCATGAGATGCAATATCATTACCATGAACCAACAATTCTATAGTATTATACTCCATCCCTACCCACCAGTTGGGCGGTTCTAATCTATCTATTGAATTTTGGGCTGTTAGTTGAGTAAAAGAAAATACCAAAGCCAACATTAAGGTTGTTGCAATTTTCATCTTATTTAGTTTTAATTTCAGTTGAGAAAACTAAACTATAGAGAATTGGCTTCTATATCGACTTATATTATAACTTGGTCTATATATATTGTAAAATGATACTTATTCTAAGATTAAGGACTAGTCCGCTTTCAGATCATTGAAATATTCTCTAGGCGATTTGTCGGTAACTTTTTTAAATGACCGGTTAAAGGATGATTTGGAATTGAAACCAACGGCCAAGGCAATAGCCAAGAAGGTCTGGTTCTTATATTTTTCGTCTTGGGCGCGCTCTATAAAATCTTGAATTCTGTAATAATTTACAAAATCCCTGAAATTTTTGGAATATCCCGCATTAATAGTTTTGGATAAGGTATGTACATTGGTATCCATTTTTTCGGCCAATTCCGGCAAACTTAATTCTGGATTTAAATATACCTGTTCTTGAATCATTTTTAAATGCAATGCCTGCTTAAGTTCCTTCAACTCGCTTGTATTGATTTGCGTACGATTTTCTTCCGGTGCTGACTCTTCTACTTCTACAACGGCCATTCTAAAAATTTCCGGTTGCTTTATAGCAAAATACCCCAATAAATAAACCACCACCGAAAAAACGGCCCATAATATATCTATCAATAAATTTGCTGTATAGTTTATGGGATAATTACTATAGGTACTATAGATATCAACTAGAACAATTACCGTCCATAATACTAAACACATCCCAAGCACCAACATAATCACATTCAAATATTTTATATTCTGATCCGTAGAATAATTGACTTCAATATTTCTAAAGTACATTTTAATTTTCCCTTTAATCCTAAACCAATACCATATATTAAACACTAATGCCAGCAGTACGATCACTTCGTAAAATGCGTATGGTGGAGATTCTAAAGATTGAAATAAATTTTGCTCAATAAAGGTATGTGTGGGATTAAAAGAAAAAGTGATGTATAAAGCAATCTGTACTAAAAAGGGTATAAAATGGGGCCAATAGGCCAAAAAGGACTTTTTACTATGTTGCAATAACCTTTCAATATATATAAGAAAAATGGGGCCGTATAAGAAAAACACCAAATCAGTCAATAGCGATAGTCTTGGATAATCTGTATAGATTACACGATCATATATTACTACTCTAGAAATTAATGTGAACGATATGATAAAAATGAGAACACTTAATGCCTGATTGGCCCACTTGTTATTGTTCCTACCGGAATTAATAATGAATATTAGAAAAAACCCTTGTAAAGCTGTAAGGATTAAAAGTAAGGTATAAGGGTTAAATATACCATAAGACTGATCTTCCCAATATGTTATTCTGTTTTTTATGGGCTGGTTCAGACTAATTTCTTTACTACTCAATATACGATTGGGTATAGGCCTGCCATAGCTATTACCCTCAACCGTTAACCAATTACCGCGAGTAAACTTATATTCCAACGGCGCTGTATAAACAGGAACCTCTATTTGAAAGTTTCCGTTGGCAAGCTGTTTCATTTTGTAACGTTGATCTCCTGGTACCCAACCATTAAAATTACCACATATATATATTGAGGAATTTGGAGGAGTGTTTCGAGGTATTTCCGTTATAAGAATCGTTACTTTTTGAGGTTTGGTTAGTTCGTTAAAAGTGTCGGACCAACCCGCCACTTGTAAGACTAACGTTTCTTCTGTTGCATTGTTAAAAGAGTGTTTTCTTACCGTTAGCGGTGTTCCATCTTTTTTGATCTCTACAGTAGCCCAACTACCTCTAGTAATTTTATAGGATATCCAAGACCCATTAAAAAACTTATTTCTTAACTCATATGTTCCATCAGTTTTTCTTGTAAACTTGTAATTTACATCTGCAGGGTTCCAATTATTAAATGTTCCCGTTAAATACAGTATGTCTGATGGTTTGGTGTCTTTTGGCACATAATCTATCACAAAATTTGTTTGAGCGACCAAACTGCCTATGTTCAGATAAATTATGGCTATCCAAAAAAATTTGAAATAATTAGCCGTTAAAAAAATTTGTCCGAAAATTTTATTGAAAATCATTTAACCCAAAACTTTTAATAAATGTAAATGAACCGAGATTACCGTTCGTCCATATAAGTAGGTCAAAGCCATTAAGAACCTACTGCTCAAATATAGTATTTGGCTTGAAATAATATAGAAATAACGAATGACAATTGACAACCATAAATTTAATTTTTAAGATGGGGTAAACTAAAAAAATAAAGGTCGCCAAATGACAACCTTTATTAACTAATAAACTAACTAAACTAACTTCCTAATTCATATTAATAGTATACGTATTGGTCATAATATCTAAGTTGATTGTATAACTGCCTGCAGTTGATATCATAATATTATCTCCATCTTGACGTAATGAATTATCAGTTCCGGTATTACCTAAGTTTACATCCCACGTATCGTTAAACCTAAATTTCATTTCACCCGGCAACAAATCAGTAGTTATTGTCCATACATTATTGGTCATATCGTAAACCATATCCGTATCGGGGTCGTCCCATCCGTTAGGGGTTGCAGAACCTATAATTGCCCAAGTACCAAGACTAAAAGTTTTATTGACAACGTCCAAATCTATCTGATAACTACCGGCGGTTACAGGAATATTCCCACCTCCATCTTCTAACGAACCTTCAGCGCCAGCATCTCCAAGATTTACGTCCCAACCATTGTTGGCCCTGAACTTTAATTCTCCATCAGTAAGGTTCGCAGTAATTGTCCAAACATTTCTATCAAAATCATAAGACATGTCAGAATCTGGGTCATCCCAACCATTTGGCGTGGCAGAACCAATTATTGCCCAAGTATTTGCTGAAAACGTATTATTAACTAAGTCTACATTGATTTCATAATCTTGAGGACCTGATAAAACAATATTATTTCCAGGAGAAACAAGTACACCCGAACTACCGTCACCCTCATCACCATATATTCCATTGTCCCAGTTAGCTGCATCCGTAAGTTTAAATTCGTTACTTGCATCTGTAAATCTCACATGCCCCCTAAAGGTACCTGCTAGGTTTGGTAATTCTACCGCATTAAGCATTGGCGCAGAAACTGGATCCCAACCTTGATAACCCCCAGGCACATATAACGCTTCGGGAAAAGCTAATTGTTCAACTTGCGTAGCGGCCCAGATTGCATACCCATTTGCAGGTGCTTTTAATGTTACCGTTCCATTAGCATCTGATTGCTCAAAAATCAGGTATTCTTCTGTGTAATCTTTGATGTTGGCATTGGCCCAATGGGTTTGAACCTCCCTTGTTACCTCTTCCCCACTCAGATTAATGTAGAGTACCAAACCTGACTTCTCTGCATCACCACCCCTAATCGCTACAAATTCCTCATTAGAAACATGGTTTACAGTCCAATCTCCCGCAGCTAGTTCTGAGCGAATCTTAATTAACTGATTGATTTTAGTTTTTTGTTTCTCTCCACTAGCCTCATAATGTGAGTAAAAAACACATGGATATCCGGGAGCACTCATGATGTAAGCATATGCATGCGTTTCAAACTCATCAGGAAACTCATTACTACCGTCCCTGGCTTCTGTATCATGATTACCTACAAAAGTTACTGCCTTGTCCGGTACTGTAGAAATTAAACTTGGTTTAACCAACTCGTTTAAATTACCGTTCAAGAAAGCATTTCGCATATTAAAAAAGTTGGGGAAATCAAAAGCATTGGCGCCGGATGCTTCTATCCAAGGGCGTACAACGCCTTCTACATTTCCATCAAAATTCTCGCCTATACTATACCCACCTACGGTGGCTATCCAGTCTTTAACAACATCAGGAGAAAAGCCCTTTACAAAATCGAATCTCCAGCCATCAATTTTCAACGTGTTCATATAGTAATTAGCAACGGACTCCTCCGAATTCCATAACCAATCTTGCACATACTCATTATTTAAATCCAAATCCGGGAAACCGCCAAAACGACCTTCGTCTTCCAAATTTTCTGCATTAGGCAAATAGTTTAACCAAGTTCTATTGAACAAACCTGATGCAGGCTCAAACAATGTATAAGTTTCAATTTGCCTAAACTCATTGTATTCCAACTGACCGCCCGAGTTATGGTTTAAAACAATATCCGCAATTACGGCAATGTCATTCTCGTGAGCAGTACCGATCATTTTTTCCAACTCTTCACGGTTACCAAAACGAGTCTCAACAGTACCATGTTGCTGAAAATCACCAAAGTCAAAGTAATCTGCGGGGTCGTACCCCATGGAAAAGCCACCACTCTGGCCTTTAGAAATAGGCGGTATCCAGATAGCATCAATACCATTTGCCGCCCAGCCATTCAACTTAGATTCAACATTGTCCCACCATATTCCTCCTTCGGTTACGTCCCAATAGAAGGCCTGCATCATAACGCCATTACCCGGCACTAATGCTTCCGTTCTTCCGACTGCCGAACCAGAAGGTAAATCCTCGGCATCGTTGGCATCTTTTACCTTTAGCTCTGAAAAATCATCATTGGTACAGGCTGCGAACAATATAGTTAGCGCAGCTAGACTTATTTTTATATAGTTTTTGATTTTCATAATTTTTAATTTATTCGATGGTGTAGGTTGGGTTATCGGCATCTGCCAAGAAAAGTTTGATGGTGTAAGTACCTGCACTTACCGGAATATTAGCGCCATCTGATTCTAAGGTACCGTCATTACCATCATCGCCATAATTTAAATCCCATGCATCATTAGTTCTGAACTTAATTTCACCATCTAATACTGTCACGTTTTCTAGAATCCATACCCCTTCATTGGCATAATCTGGTGTGAAACGCATATTGGGGCCATCCCACCCATTTGGTGCGGCATCACCTACCAAGCCCCAAATATCCGTAGGCTCTATGGTATAAAGATTATTAGTAAAGTCTGCAGAAACCAGATAGTTACCAGCCTCTACAAGAATGTTATCGCCATTTTCTTCTAGGGTACCATCAGCTCCGGAATCCCCAAAGTTTACGGCCCAATCATTGTTCTGCCTAAACTTCATTTCACCATCGGTTAGAGTTACTACCGCTCTCCATTGGTCAGTAGTAGAGTCATAAGTTAGTTCTGTATCCGGACCATCCCATCCAGTTGGCGTAGCATCACCCACCAATCCCCATGTAAACGGTTCAATGGCATAGCTAAAATCATTTAAGCTAAACATGACTTTATAAGTACCTGAGGTAACCTGAATATTATCACCATCTAGGTCTAGGGTACCGTCTGCCCCGGTATCTCCATAATTAACCGTCCAATCGTTGTCTCTTCTAATTTTTAGCTCGCCGTCCGTTAAGGTAACATATGCAACAAATTCATTTGCAATAGCCGTTGCATATACCGGCACATCTGGACCATCCCATCCGTTTGGCGTGGCCGAACCTATCAGTCCCCAAGGGGAACTTAGATCAAATGAGGTAGCATAACCTGTAATGGTCAATGCCCGCTCAGCCGAGGAAGCTACCACCTCCTTACCCAATAAAGCTTCTACCCAAATTTTAACTTCATTTTCCAAGCCTGCCAAAGCACCAGCATCCGAAATGGCTTCATTCAGTTCTTCCGCAAAGAAATTTTTGCTGAGTACATTGCCAACATTTATGCGCGCAGGCATTGCTTCCGTGTCCGTATCTACACCTAGAACTACGTTATAGGTAGGTACCGCTCCTGAGAAACCAAAATCAGGTGCCGACCAATTGAGGCTCAGTACAGTTTCACCCGTCATATCTCTCGTTAGATTAAGAGCGTCCGTGGAAGACAAAGTTAATTGGGTGCTAGCAGCATCACTTACTCTAATATTTTCGTCATCATCGCTACAACCTGTCACTAAAAGTGCCATTGCTACGATGGATGTGTATATAAATACCAAATTTCTGTTCATCGTTTTAGTTTTTAGTTAGTATAGCCTGGGTTTTGTTCCAATAGCGGGTTTGCCTGTAAGGCTTCCAATGGAAACGGAAATAGATTGTAATGGTCCGGAATTGATGTTCCGTCTACCACATTACCTTTCCACGGCCAATTGTAAGTTCCTCCCGTAAAGCGATCAAAACGTATTAAATCCTGTCTTCTATGACCCTCATAATACAACTCTCGCGCACGCTCGTCTATCAAAAATTGCTCGGTAAGGTCTGCTTCGGTAATGTTACCGCTAGTATCCCCATATGCTCTTTCTCGCAGGGCATTGATATAATCAACCGCCTGAGCAGCAGAACCGCCGCCTCCCCTAAATTGGGCTTCGGCGTACATTAAATAGGCATCTGCCAAACGGAATAAAGGAATGTCCGTATCGGAAAAATTACTTTGACCCGAACTACCGTCCGAGTATTGATTTTGAAACTTGGTAGTTGGGTAACCACTTTCCCAAGTACGATAATCATCCATCTCATAACTGTGGCCTTCCGTCCAGAAGATAGCCCTGCTATCCCCAGTTGTTTCCAAATCACCGAACAAACCGTAAATAGCTGGAGTACAACGGTGCCCGAACCAACTTTCAGAATTTCCAAATTCTGCAATTGGCATGGTCGTATCGCCTAAACTACCATTAGTAAGATAGGTTGCCGTACCAAAGGATTGTACGGAATTTCTATCTCCAATAATTGGGAAAATAATTTCTGGAGATGTAAAATTATCTCCTTGAAAGATGGATTGGTAATCGTCATCTAACGTAAACGACGACTCTAAAATTACCTTCTCACTATAGATCAAAGCATCTGAATACCTATCTGTGCCTGTGTATATTTGGGCATTCAAATAGATTTTAGACAACAACATGTGTACCGCTGCTTTGTTTGCCCTACCATATTCATTGCTCGCAGGAATGATTTCTTCTACTGCCAATAGTTCACTCTCCACAAACTCGAAAACTTCCGGTCGAGTACTCTTTGCTCTACTCACACCCGTTACACCGTCTGCTTCCGTGACCAATACAACACCTCCAAAAGTATCCATTAGGTAGTAGTAGAACAAGGCACGTAAAAAACGAGCTTCAGCCACATATACATCTGCATTTGGCTCATCGGTTTTCTGCACATCTATAATAAAGTTGTTTATCTGTGCAATGTTGAAATAACTTCTATTATATAGATAGCCAAAGAATTTGTTGGTAGGTACCCAGTTGGTTGCTGTAGTCAATGGGTCTAGCCCGCCATCTCCCCATCGGTTTTTGGCTATATCGGTAGTGAGTTCTTGCATATTCCAGATTGCCCTGAAGAATACGGTTTCCCCTGGGTCATCTCCAGCGATATCCGCTTGTTGGTTACTACTACCCGGTATACCAATACCGTGCAGGGCCAAGCCTCCATATAGTTTGCCCAGAATTCCTAATGTGGCATTGGGGTCCGAATCCAATAGGTTACCCAAACTCTGCTCTACTCTTGGTTCTGTATTTAAATCGTCTGTACAGCCCACTAAAACCGTAGCTGTAAATAGTCCGAATATTATCTTTTTAATCATCTGTAGTTAGTTTTTAGAAGTCAAGATTCAATCCTAATGTGTAGGTACGTGGACGTGCATAGGGCGAAGTCTCAATACCATCAAAATTCTCAGGGTCTAAACCATCATAATCCGTGATAACAAATACGTTGTTGGCCGAACCATAGAACCTTAGGCTCAATTTCTTATCTTCAAATGGTTTAAGGCTATAACCTATGGTTATGTTATCCAATCTTAAAAATGAAGCATCCGATAAGTAAAAGTCCGACAATGCTTGTGTATCCGAAGGGATTTCTGGAAACCCGTTGTATTGCACACCATCAAACAAATCCAAAGTGTTGTTGATAAAGCCAGAATCTGTTTGTGGAATAGCTGCCTGTGCAAATCCTCTATTCAATAGGTTGGCGTTATATACGTTACCCCCAAGTTGTCCTCTTAAATTTGCTGTTAAATCTAAGTTCCTATATTGCACAAAGGTTCCAAAACCATATGTCCATTTGGGTTCAAAAGGAATAAATCTTCTATCGGCATCAGAGATAACTCCATCACCATTCTGATCTACAAAAGCATCCTCAATAACTTTTCCATTAGCATCATAAACCTGCTCATATAACCAAAACGTACGATTACGCTCACCAACCGCAGTTTGCCCAATGTTTATACCGGTACCACGACCAATACCTCCGCCGCTAGAAAACTGGGTAATATTATCTAGATCAGTAATATAGGTTTCATTAAAAGCTGCATTCGCATTGAATTCCAACGAAAAATTATCTGTCTGAATAGGCCTGAACTGTAACGCAGCTTCAAAACCTTTACTCTCAGTTTCCCCCACGTTACTCACAAATCTGTTTCTTAAGGCACCTTCGGACTGTGGCACCTCTGCTAACAAGTCAGTTGTATTCCGGATATAACCATCCACACTACCACTCAAAAAATTAGAGAAGAAATCAAAGTCAATACCAATGTTATAAGTGGAGGTTTTTTCCCAAGTTAAATCTGGGTTAAAGGCGTTAGCCCTATAGGTGGTAACCACCTCATTCCCGAAAATATAACTTACGGTTGGATCGCCATCATCGTACAAAGCGGTATACGGAAAGTAGCCCACCGGACCTGTAATGTCTTGTTGCCCTGTGAGTCCCCAACCAATCCTTAATTTCAATTGGTCTATCCAATTAGCTTCCTCTAAAAAATTCTCTTCATCTAATTTCCAAGCTAAAGCGGCGGCTGGAAAATAGCCCCATCTATCGTCTTCAGAAAATAAAGAAGAAGCATCTGCCCTCACAGAAGCCGTAAACAAGAAATTATTGTAAAGAGTTAAATTTGCCCTGGCAAAGAACGATTGCAAATTCAATTCTGTGTAATATTTAAACGGTTGTTGTGGCTCACGAAAACCATTTTCTGTAGTTGTCGGAAAAGTAGTTCCCTGATTCGTAAAGTTTTGGTAAGCGTAGCCCGCTTGCACATCCAATTTATTCAATGCCCCACTAAAATCCTTGGCATAGGATAAATACACATCCAATAAATGGTCTCTCTTTATTTGTTTTTCGCTGAAACTCTCACTAAAGTTGTTGAAAATTGGTAGACCATTAAATACCGTATATGCCCCAACAGCACTTGGCAAGAAATATTCGTTTATGGTAGATTCCGAGTAATCAATACCCGTATTTACCACGGCCGTTAAATCTTCCAAACCGTGTATCTTATATCTAAACTCAGCGCTACCAATAAAGCGGTCCGCATCTTCATTACGCTCTCTTTGTTTTAACAAGGCCAATGGGTTTGCCGGACCAACAATACCTTGATCATCGGTCAACTGGTAATAACCACCAAAAATTCCTCCCTGCGGGTCATAAATGGGTAATGTAGGGTTGGAAGCCAACGCACTGCCTATGGCTCCCGAATCCGGTTGGTCTTTTTCAGTAGCAATACCCTTTGCGTTAATAGTAACTTTTAAATGTTCATTAAAAAACTCAGGAGCAATATTTAAAGAAGCCGTATACCTGTCCAATTGGGATTCTTTTAAAATACCTGCAATTTCAGAATGTCCAAAAGAAGCTCTTATTGGGATTTTGTTAAATAAATTCCCTCTGGCCGTTAGGTTATTATTAATGGTGTAAGAGGTTCTGTAAATCTCTTCCTGCCAATTGGTATTATAAACAGTACCGTTTAACCCTAAAAATCCTGCACTATCCGGATAAGTTCCCTGAATAAAATCTACGAACCCCGCAGAATCAAAAATATCTATTTGATTGCTCAATGTCCCCACCTGTACATTAGAGGAGAAATTAAATTGAGGTGCTCCCTTAGTACCGGACTTTGTAGTGATTATAATAACCCCATTAGAAGCTCTAGACCCATAAATAGCGGTAGAAGAAGCATCTTTTAATACTGAGAAAGATTCAATATCATTAGGGTTTATCAATGTTAAAGGATTTGCTTGCCCTGCAGGATTCTGATTTGATAATGGTACTCCATCAATCACTATCAATGGACTGTTATTAGCATTCAAGGAAGAACCACCGCGAATTCTTATGTTAATTTCCGCATCTGGATCGCCACCATTATTTACCACACGTACACCAGCAGATTTACCGGTAATCATTTGGTCTGCAGTAGTAATGGCACCCTTGTTCAAGTCATCGGCAGTTAATAATTGTACTGCACCGGTGGCATCTTTTTTGGTGGTGGTACCATAACCAATAATTACGACTTCATCAAGTTGTGATATATCGCTCTCCATGGCCACATTCACCACTTCAGAAGTAACGATTACCTCCTTATTCTTTAGACCTATGTACGAAAACACCAATACATCTCCTTCATTGGCCTGTATGGAAAAGTTTCCGTCAAAATCTGTGGTAACACCATTAGTAGTTCCCTTTAAAACAATTGAAGCGCCAGGCAAGGGTAATCCCAAATCATCTATGACCGTACCGGTCACGTTTAGCTGCGCCAATGCAAAAAATGGTGCACAAAGTAGCACCAAGAAAAACATTGTAATTTTCTTTCGCATAAGTGAGTTAAGTTTAAGTTAGTTGTCAAGAGTTGAGAACTCTTTAATTTGCCTTATAAAACTACTTTTAGATAGTCTCTATTTCGCTTCATTTTATAAAATGACCTAAATTGAGATTTGAAACCTTGTAATCAAAAAGATTTTCTGGACAACTAAATAAACCTTAAACAACTTACATTCAGAATATTGCATCAAGGTTCAAGAATTTTTGATGAAACAAACCCATGTCTTAAAAGGATGTGACAAAAACTGAGAACAGCACTAAAAGAGAAAAATGAATTGAGGATTTACTTAATCTATTATCAATAAATTTTATAATCGATAATAATACCCCATGTAAATAATGAATATTAAAAGGTAATTTCCCTATCCGGTATCTCACCTTTTGTAATTAGAATTTAAAAAAGCCTCTGCTATTGGAAATGTTAAGGCTGTAATATCTGACCTCGAGTAGTTTTAAATTGAGTTTAAATTAGTCTCAACTTTTTTTGAGAAATACCTATGTCTTCAATAATTCAAAAAAATGTTCAAAAGCACAATTTTAAAGAAGGGGATATAAATAAGTCGTACGAAATTGATGTATCAATGGTAATAGATTTTAATCAACTTCATAAAATTATTAGCTCTTAAACGGGAAAGGCAAAAAAATTAGCCGCTCAATTGAGAGCGGCTAAATTCATATGCGGTTATCTAGTACAATTTGCACCCCACACCTCTCCATCTTTGGTATAGGCTATAGTAAGATTGCCTTCGTCTATTTGTATTCCTCCATCACTACTGATCAGGATATTATCGTTCTTATCAATTTTTATGCCTTTTAGAGTTGGAATCCCATCTGAAAAATCAAAATTATATGAATCTCCAACTTTTACCAACGTTACACGCCCATCATCCGTAGAAATGCTTGTGTTTCCAGAAGTCTCGGAATAACTGATTGAACCTTTATAAGTTCCCACAAAGAAATCATCATCGGCAGGGTCATTGTCTTTGCTACAAGAAACAATAAGGGCCGTAACGAAGAATAAAACAGCTATTTTTTTTATGTGCTTTTTCATAATTACATTTTTTAAAATTCATTGACGACCGAAATTAAACGTGATATTAATTATTCCAAACTCTGTTAAGGAATATTTGTGAGAGAAAAAGGTTTAGGGTTAAAAATCTAATCTTATAAGACTAAAACTAGAGAACTCTAAAAATTCTAAAACAAAAAATGGATCAAAATTATTGATTCTGAATTTAGTTGAATGCCACATCAGATTACCTTAATGTCATACAGTTAATCATACCTTGATTACGGTCAACTACTCTGCTAGGTACGAGCTATTTTTGGTGTGAACCAAAATTTAATATATCATGTCTTTAATCACAATTATCTTAAATATAATATTACCACCATTGGCCGTATTTCTCAAACATGGTCTAGGCTCTACTTTTTTGATAAGCCTCTTGCTTACTATGTTGGCTTGGTTACCAGGTGTAATCCATGCCTTTATCGTAAACAATGATTAATGGCGCGCATCCTACAAACCTAATTTAATAACTACCGAACAACAGCTTGGTATATATTAATAGGTTGGATCTCTTACAACTAATAGAATTAATCTTTTAAGGTTATTAAAATTAGTTATTGCAATAATAGATGTTATCTAAAAAATGAAACTTTACCATTATTAACCCAAATAAAATAAGATTATCATGGAAACAAAATATGAAAAGTTAGTTGATCAATTAGAAGAGATACTGGAGAAAAATAGAGATGCCGAAAAAGGCTATAAGAAAGCTGCAGAAAATGCAGATAGCCCAAATCTAAAGGCTTATTTTGACAACAAATCACGCGAGCGTGCTCAATTCAACAATGCTTTAAGAACGGAAATGATAGCCAGTTATGATTCTATTGACGACAATAGTAGTTTTACAGGTAGTATCCATAGAGCTTGGATGGATATCAAAGCCCTCTTTTCAGCAGATAACGATGAGTCTATGTTGGAAGAAGCTATTAGAGGAGACAAAGCGGCCATAGAAGAATATGATGAAGTTCTGGATGATGCAACGCTACCCGCATCAATAGCTGCCCTTATACGTGATCAGAAATTAAAGATTAGAACAGATTTGAATAAGATTAAGTCTCTTGAAGATTTAGCTTAAGATTACTACGTACTAAATGATTGGGAGCTACTATACAGTAGCTCCTTTTTTTTGTCTATATAGATATTAAGTGGTGCTAAACCTTTTTCGTGACAAACTACTCTGCCCTACCCTTAAATTTTTTCGGTAATATGCTGTAACCATTAGACGCAGTACACAAGCTCATGTCAAAATTATATGTAAAAAAGAAGCCCGTCTTTATTCCGATAATGAGCTAACCTTCACAGGAAACTCCGTTTCGCCTCCATATAACTTTATCTCTTGTATATCGGCTGGCATATAGAAACCTGCTAATTCTAATTCTTCCTTTACATTCCGCACCACATTACCCTTAGTAATCAGGGCCATCCTTCTGAAATCTTTAGTATCTACCCAAAAAAACACCTTTAGGTTTACTGTGCTAGTGGCTAGTTCGTCCTCAATCACAAAATTTTCGTGTTCCTTATCCTCTATAACATTGGGCTCCTTTCTTAAAGCTTTTAAAACAGTCTCCTTTGCCCCTTCAATATTATCCTCATAGGCAATACCAATATTGAAGTCCCATCTAAAAAAGCCGTCCTCGGTATAATTCGTGACCGGCTTAGTCAAAACATCACTATTAGGAATGTAAACGTCCTTCCCGTCAAAAGTCTTTAATTTCGTATATCTAAACTCTAAAGCTTTTACCTTTCCAAAGTTATCATCTATTTGCACGGTATCGTCTACATCAAATGGTCTGCTGAAGGCCATTATGATTCCGGCGATAAAATTTTGACCAATATCTTTAAAGGCAAAACCCAGCACCACGGCACTTGCACCCGCCGCCGTTAATATTCCAGTTGCTATTGCACCTAGACCCGAAGCTTCCAATGCAAGCATTATGGCTACAATAACTAAGATGTATTTGATAGCTTGCCCCAGAAATTTACTCATTAAGGGATCATCTGTCCGGATGGCCAATCTTCTTTTTACAAAACCTCCTATCCATGAACCTATTAATAAACCAAGTATTATGATAAGGACACCTACGCCTATCCCGGGTAACCGCTCTATAAAATTATTATAGAACAAGGTTATTGATTCTGATATAGTAGTAGCGCTTTCCTTCATAACACTTGGCTAGATTTAATAATAGTACAAATTCTGATGACCACTTATTTACTAGCGGACCAATTCATAATTTCATGCTGTATGGTTTCCGGGGTTTGCTGTCTTTTTTTCGCTAGACTATTGATTAAGACCCCTATGTTATCCTTTTCATTGTGGTCATCCACGCCATCCAATTCAGGAAAATTGGCCAAATATTCATCCCTTACCGCCAACCATTGTTTTCTTAGATGCTCTTCGTCTACCGATATTGAAACACCACCGTTATCAACAGGTTTTCCAACTTCTTCGGAAGTATTTCCCTGTCTTTCATATTCATTACCAAGCCCTCGGTTTTGTTGAACTTCGTTATTTAATCCTTCTTTACTAGATTTAATTATTGTACTCATATCAAACATTTTAATTATTGAATGTTGAAGTTACCTACCTGAATCCCAATACAGTTGCTCTAACTCATATTTAATTGACCGGATAAAATCTAAAAGAGAGTTCAATTTATAGTGGGCAAATTCCCATAGTAATTACATAAAAATTAGAGCCAAAAACACTTTAATATGGAATATATCCGTAATTTTGGATTAATTCCATATTTT
Organism: Zobellia russellii; assembly: GCF_044597075.1. Classification (NCBI taxonomy): domain Bacteria; kingdom Pseudomonadati; phylum Bacteroidota; class Flavobacteriia; order Flavobacteriales; family Flavobacteriaceae; genus Zobellia; species Zobellia russellii. Next base: position 1,182,896 of record NZ_CP139000.1, read on the forward strand.
ATAATAGTTGTCTTAAATCAATTAGCCTAACAAGTTAAAGTGTAATGGAGCAGAAGATAAATCTGATAAAAAAATCCGAGAGAAATTTTAGGGTCGAAAGACCTGTACAAACTGGTTTTTCCAGCCCGGCAACACATTATAACGAACCTAGAATAGACTTGAACGAGATATTGGTCACGAACCCATCCGCAACGTTTTTTATTAGGGTTGCCGACAACCATTTCCAGGAATTCAATATTGTTGAGAATGATGTGCTTATAGTTGATAAATCCATGACTCCAAAGAGCAATCAGCTCGTGTTGGCTACTATGGATGATACCTTTAATGTAGTGTGCATGGATAAAAATCTTGACTTAGAGCTGAATATATGGGGAGTTATAACTTTTATAATTAAATCCGTTTTATGATTGCGTTGGTAGATTGCAATAGTTTTTATGCATCCTGTGAGCAAGTTTTCCGCCCAGACCTTAAAAATAAACCTGTGGTTGTTCTCAGCAACAATGATGGTTGCATTATCGCCGCAAATAAAGAGGCTAAGGCGTTAACTGAAATTCCTATGTTTCAACCTGTTTTTAAAATAAGAAAGTTGCTGGATCAGCATGACGTCACCTATTTTTCGTCTAACTATACGCTTTATAGTGATATGTCCCGAAGAGTTATGGATACCCTAAAATTGTTTTCGCCACAGGTAGAAGAATATAGTATTGACGAAAGCTTTATAGATTTGACACATTACCAAAAGGAAAACCTTCAAGAATTGGCCCATCATATTAAAAATACAATTGAAAAAAATACGGGAATACCAGTTGGTGTAGGAATTGCAACAACTAAATCCTTATCCAAACTCGCCAACAAATTAGCAAAAAAAATACCTTCAAATAATAATGTTTACATTGTTGATTCCGAAGAAAAAAGAAAATATCTGTTACAAAGTCTTAGGGTAAAGGATATTTGGGGAATAGGTAAAAAACATGCCATACGGCTTGAATCCAAGAATATTAAAACTGCCCTAGATTTTGCAAATATGCAGGTTGCGTGGGTTAGGAAAGAGATGACGGTAATTGGTGAACGCCTTTGGAGAGAATTGAACAATATGCCCTGTTTGCAGTTGACATCATTTCCCAATGAGAAAAAAGGAATTGGTACTGCAAAATCATTCGGTTTTAAACTAACGGATTTAGGATTAATAGAAGAAGCTTGTAGCTCATATGTAGCTGAAGTTGCCGACCTTCTGCGACAGCAGCACAGTGCTGCCTCAAAAATGGAAGTATTCTTACAGACCAATCAACATAGTGCCATAGACAAGCAGTACTATAATAAAATAGTTATTACACTAGACACCCCTACGGATAGTACGGCCAAGCTAACCAATGAAGCCCTTAAAGCCCTACGGAAGATTTATAAACCCGGTTATCGTTACAAGAAAGTAGGTGTCAACCTAACTCAATTGGTGCATAAAAATACTATCCAAACTAATCTGTTCAATAGCCCTCACAAAACTGAAAGTCCTGCAATAACGCATGTAATGGATTATCTTAACAGCAAGTACGGTAAGAATAAAATTAAACTTGCTACGGTGGGCAACCGCGACAAGGAGTGGGCGCTTATAAAAGAACACCGCAGTCCCAGATACACCACTCAATGGAATGAGCTCTTAACCATTGGCAATTGCTCAACGAAACAAATCGTACAATAGCAGAAAACCATAAACCAATTCTGTACACCCAAAATGTTTTGATTAAATTCACTCTTGGCATTAAATCTGGGTAATTAAACAAAGATAAGAAATCCGCAAAGCCCAAAGTTAGTTCTATAGATGCGTATTACTTTCGTAAATTTTAGTTGTTTCCCGTGTTTGGATGGTCCCTGTATTGTCTCCCGAAATTTGTGACAACCAAAAATCGACCAAGATTTCACTTGTAGCGCTACATGCCTGCAGCCCATAGGAATAAGGTCTTACCCCTAATGTGTGCGTAAAGGCAATATTGTTTATGTGATAGTTTGGATTTCCATTACCATCAATAATCCGGTATGCTGTATCTATGTCTATACCCCCGGTATACATGTAAGAGCAGCCATTTTCTGAGAATATTTTTTCCTTAGAAACGTATTCCTCCACTTCTTCTCTGCCCTTTTCAGATGAAAACTTGGCCCTAGCTTCCCGAACACTTTTTCCGGAAACGAGTGACGGAAAGGGATAGTCCGTCAACTCTATAGTACCATCCCCTCCACATTCAATAAACATCTTGTAAGCTATACTTCTAGTTTCTCCTTCCAAGTCTTTTACTTCAACATGAGTTGTCCCAGAGTTGGAATCGGAATTCAGTATTTTCACCTTCCCACTAATTAAATCTATACGACCCGCATCATAGAGTGCCAAAAGAATATTGGCGGATGAAAGGGGCATTGCAGCAATGACGTTCATTAAAAAAGGCTTTACCTTTTTTCTAAAAAAGAAATGATCTTCGGCAGGCAGTAGTTCTGAATGAAAATTGAGTCCATACATTAAATCATCAAGTGTTTCTTTCCAATGTACGGGTTTATTGTTTTCCACAGAATCTTTGGCAGCTACCATTTCCTGTTTCATTCCATTAAAGGAATTGGTGTATTCATGTTTTTTGGACATGACCTCAACAAAGTTAGCAAACCCGAAATCGGGAGAGTCCAATCTATGGGCAACCTCTTCTAAGCGATCTTTAAAAAGTGCTTCTTTTAATGCAGGTTTACAAACCTCATTAAAATAAGTTTCCAATCTTAAGAAACCCAAATCATCAACTAAGGACAAAATCTCTTCCCTGCTGGTATGCCTGTAAATTTCCCGAATGCTTTTACGCTGTTCATATTGCAGGTGGGGCAACCATCCTTCGGCGGAATGCAGTACAATTTTAAAATCGGGAGCGTCCTTATGTGGTTTAAAAATCAGTTGACCAGCTTCTTTAACAAACTCTCCATGACGATGCGCAAGAGAAGTAACCACATCAAAAGCACTCAGCGAAGCTCCTAAAATACCAATCGTAAAATTGTACAGGTGGCCTTGTTGAGGTAAAATCTTATGTATGGGCCATGGACTGGAAAAATAGCCTGCTCCACTCTTTTCCTCATTCTTCCACTCATGGCCTGTAGCTATAACAATCTTGTCCAAGACATGCGTATGGTGGTCTTGATCTACCACTCGAACTTCATCAGATCCAGGTAGAATATCTATAATTTTGTTTTCGGCAAATTCGGTAATGGAAACGCCCTTTGCCTTTAATTTATTTATCAATAGGATGTACTGCGACCGAAAATATTGTCCTAGCGCCAAACGACTATATACTTCAGAATCGTTGATAGGAAACTCTGTAATGTTCAAAGATTGTAAAACCGACTTATCCTGCTTACGTAACCAATCTACCAAAGTATCTATAAGCTCAGGAATTTCTTCGGAAGATATATTGGATAGATTATAAACATCCGTAGTTTCTGGAGTATACGGCATACCCATGCCCATGTTTTTACCACTTTCAAAAATAATAATACTACCTATCTCTTGTTTGAGGATGTTTACACGGTCGTTTATATGTTTCAATAGATATATGGCCATTGGGCCAGAACCAATTATGGCCAATCTTTTTTTAGGTGTTTTTTGCATTTCCATATACATCACATTTTAATCCTGTTATTTTATAACAAACAAGGTGTTAAGCAATATTAAATGTAGTTTTTGTATTTATCCGAAAGTGATGCAAAGCGATAATTTGATACTCCTAATACATAGTATCAAATCTTTCTTTTAGATTGAATAGAGTATAATTTCTACCTAGGTCTAAAATAAAAATTCCATTAACCTGGATTATTTTTCTTGAAATAGGATATAACACTAGGGCCTGTAATTCCATGAATTAAAATACTGAACAGTACTACATAAGACACAAATGCATAAACTTCGTTAGTAGCAATAAAATTCCCTTCATGTAACGCAAATGCCAAATAGAAAAAAGAGCCTACCCCCTTAATTCCAAAGGATGAAACGGCCCATTTTTTAGGCTCCGTAAAGGGAGTTCCCATTAAAGCTATTCTACCGGTGAGAGGTCTAATGACAATAATAGTAACCAAAGCGATTACTATTCCTTGCCAAGTGGCAAAATTTAAAATTCCCGATGCTATAAAACCTCCAAAAAGAATAGTCCATACCATTATTAGAAACTCCTCTATCTTTTCGTTGAACAATAAAATCTCCTGTTTATCTTCATCGGAATTTATATTGTCCGTTTGCTCAGTTTGCTTCAGTTTTTTGTGAAAGTGATATTGTGCGAACAAGCCGGCAAAGAACGTGCTAAGGAATCCATAAGTACTCAATAGCTCTGCAAGGCTAAAAGAAAAAAATGCGAGACCTATTCCAACAAATCCGGAAAGAACCTTGTTTTTATGTATGGACTTTAGGTTACGAATCAAATAACTAAAGACAAAACCCAATAAGCTTCCAATGAGTACCCCTCCAAGAATCTTGAACACCATGTAATAACCAAACCAATAGGTGAGATCTATATTTTGAAATGAAGTGCTTTGAGACCATAAAATTGCCAAAAACACGAACGGAAACGCCATACCATCGTTCAAACCAGCTTCAGAAGTAAGTAAATAGCGCATTCCCGTATTTTTCTTATCATACATTTCGTCCTTTTTTAACTGGAGCTCCGCTGCCAATACAGGGTCCGTAGGTGCACAGACGGCAGCAATTAATAGCGAGGATGCTCCATCAAATCCTAAAAAATAATGACAGATAAGAAACAAAAACGAGATGTATAACGGCATGGTAATCAGTATGAGCCGCAATGTATTTTTCCAATGCCTAGGACTATATCTCATTCCTAGTTTTAAACCCGCCCCCATAAGGCTAATAATTACTATTATTTCCGTAATTATTGTTACCTGTTTATTGCCCCATATGGGTTCAGGCCAATTTACCGGTACCCCTAGGTAATAGGTTAGAAAACCAATAAGTAGCAATGGTACGGTAAAAGAAACTTTTATACGAGATAGTACTAATGGCAAAAAGGCCATTAGTACTATAACGAAGCTGAATACTAGGAGAATGTAATAATAGTCTTTAATAACTTTAATTTTAAGTACTATGAAACAAATAAGACCTTAATGAGTCTCCCCTTTTCCTAAAATGATCAGACCACAATATTAATTAATGCGGGGCCACTAATTGCATTTCTTTTTAATGAATCAAGCGTTCTTTCAAGAGACGACACAAGAGATTCAAACGACGCGGTTTTTCTTAGATATCTATTGGCTCCACATTCAAAAAGCTCTTCAATACGGTCTATATCAAATTCGGTTGAATATAAGACTATGGGAACATTCTGAAACAATGGATTCTTACGGATTTTAATTAGACAGTCGCTACCATCCATCATAGGCATGTAAAGGTCCAAAAAAATAACATCAGGTAAAGCAGTGCCGGTCTCAAGTTCCTTTAGTAATTCTAATGCATTGTTAAAAGTGCGTAAGGAAATTGGCGCGTCAATTTCAGCCAAGGCATCACTAAATATTTCTTGATCAGTGGCATCATCGTCCGCCAAGAATACGGACCATTTTTTGTCGGTAGTGATATTTGAGGTAATCATTGAGTAAATCTTTTATGTTAACGAATGCCCTAACGGGTTTTATAAAATAACCACCACTACAGATGCGGTAGTTTAAGAGAGTTAACAAACGAAGATATAATCAACAGGCGATGAAAATGGAACCAATAAAAATTTTAATTAATCGATTTGAAATACTAGCATAAGAATATCTATACCCGGAACCGGACTAAATGATAAACCGAATCAAACCGATAATAGGTTCTTAAAGACCAATTAATCAATACAGGCTACACTGAGTTGAAGTTATTATAAGACAAAATTAAAGTTAAGGTAATATATGCCTTAACTTATCTAGGTATCATTGCAGGTGTTAGACCACACCTATGAAAATCTCAGATGCCAATTTGTTTTTGCTCACTCTCAAAGACAACGAGGTTGCTTTTAAGCAACTCTATGACCGGCTCTGGAAAGGCCTTTATCTATTCTCTCTAAAGCTGTTACAGAATGAAACGGAAGCCAAAGATGTAGTTCAAGATGTTTTCTGTAATCTCTGGACCAAAAGGAAGGAACTAGAAATCAAAAATGTAAAATCCTATTTATTTTCTGCTACTAAATACAAGTGTTTGGAATACATCAGGAAAAACAAAAATTATACTGATTTACTAACTCAGGTAAATCTTGTCCATATAGAAAACAACACAGAGAGAGAATTGGACTTTAAAGAAACCAAATCCAAAATTGAAAATTGCATTGATACTCTGCCATTAAAGACCAAGCAAATTTTCACTATGAGCAGATATGATGATCTGTCTAACAAAGAAATTGCTCATGAATTGAATATTTCTATAAAAACGGTTGAATACCATATAACCCAATCAATCAAACAGTTAACACCTGTTATTGCTTCCTGAAATTATTTTTTTCAAAAAAAACACCTTTTTCTTTAGGGTTACCCCTCTTTTTTCACTCTTACTTATAGAGCACCATAGTAATGACGGAAAAAGAACTTCAAAATTTAATTGATAAGTACATTTCAGGTAACTGTTCCCAAGAGGAAAAGGAGCTTTTGGATAAAGTTCTTGATAGTTATACTAATACGGACGATACAATGCAGATGCAAGACGAAGAGTCCCGTATTCAATCCGAAATATATTCTAACATTATCAAAAAGGGAATAACCCCTACCCAAAACCAATCCCCCAACACTTATAAATGGTTGAAAATTGCAGCCGCAATGATTCTGCTTTTATTTAGTTTAAGTGCTGCTTTTTATACCATCAATCCGTTTGAAAAAGAAGATGTAGTTGCACAAGAATTTATAACTAAATCTACTAAATGGGGGCAGCGTTCCACCTTAACACTACAAGATGGAACAAAAATTACCTTAAACGCTGGCAGTAGTGTTGAGTTTCCCGAAAGTTTCAATAACCTTTCCAAAAGAGAGATAAAACTCAACGGTGAAGCGTTTTTTGAAGTAGCAAAAAATCCCTCCAAACCGTTTATTATACATACCGAAAACGTAACAACCCAAGTATTGGGAACCTCGTTCAATGTAAACGCTTACGATTTTAGTGAAAATATATCTGTTACGGTCAGGACAGGAAAAGTACGCGTACAATCAGAAAATAAGGATGGTGATATTAATACGGTATATCTAACGCCAAATCAGATGGCAGAGTACAGTAAAAAGGGGGATGAACTTATCACCTCTACCGTTGCCAATGAGAACTATCTAGATTGGAAAAATGGAATTATCAGATTTAACGACATCACTTTCCTAGAAGCCTCAAAAATGCTAACCAGATGGTATGGTATTGAAGTAGACTTCCAGTCTCCATCTCTTAAAAACTGCCATGTTACAGCTCGTTACGAAAAAGCAAAACTTCACGTAGTCTTAGAGAGTATAAAATTTGCCACCAAAGGTATGGACTACGAGTATTTAGAAAATAACACCATTTTATTTAAAGGATCATGCAACCATTAAAACCCTTAACGACCATGTAAGATAGACTCAAAACAAAAAAGCAGCCTGTGACACTTTGGCGAGGATCAACAGACTGCATAGCATTTAACGATTAAATAGATAACCATTAAACATTCTGTGAAGTTATGAATTCACTAAGTATTAAACAATTTATTGCGTTGACAATGAAAATTACCGTTCTACTTGTGATTGTTGCGCTAATGAACCCTCTTTTTGCATCGACGGTTGAAGCACAACGATTAGACCAAGTTTCTGTAGAACTATCCCTAAAGAATGCCTCTATTGAAGAGGTCATCTCAACTATTGAGGAACAAACTGCATTTAACTTTGTTTATGGGCGTTCCATTACCAATTTAAAAAATAGGTACAACTTTAATTACAGAGGAGTCTCGTTAAAATCAGTTTTGGAAATCCTGGCCAAAGACGCAGGTCTTGCATTTAGGCGAATAGATGAGAATATTTCCATAGATAGACGAAAGCAAACCGAAAAGAAAGTTGTTGACCTAATTTTTCAACAAGTTGAAGGAAGGGTTCTAGACGAAACCGGCCAACCCTTACCCGGAGCCTCTATTGTAGAAAAAGGAACTACTAATGGTACAGCTACGGATTTTGATGGCAATTACAGTATTAATGTGGGACCGGATGCGGTACTGGTTGTATCCTATATTGGTTACGACACAGAATATATTCCCGTAGGAAACGAGACACAGATAGACATTAAATTATCCATGGCTTCCTCTGCCTTACAAGAAGTTGTGCTTATTGGCTATGGCCAACAGGCCAGGGCCAAAGTTGTTGGGTCAGTTTCAGAAATAAAAAACAGCGAACTTGAAAATGTTACAGCTGCTACGGTTGACCAGCAACTGGCAGGTAAAATTTCCGGGGTAATTATTAACCAATCTAACGGACAACCGGGTACAGATTCGCAAATTATTATTAGAGGTACAGGAACGCTAACTGCAGGTACCAACCCTTTAATCGTAGTTGATGGTTTTCCGCTTACGGAAGGCAGTTCACTAAGTTCTGTAAACCCTAACGATATTGCGGAAATCAATATTTTAAAAGATGCCGCTTCTGCATCTATCTATGGTTCAAGAGCAGCGAATGGAGTAATATTGATTACTACCAAATCCGGTACCCGTAATCAAAAAACAACGGTAACACTAGAAACTTATGGCGGCGTGCAACAGCAAAGTTCCGGAGTGGAATTGGTAGATGGTTATGAATTTGCTCAATTCCTAACGGAAGCTAGAAACTGGGGCTATGTTTCCAAAGACCCAGCTAATAGAAGCGAAACGGATCCAAATTCGGTAAGGGTCACAAAACTAATTGATGGAAAACAGATTGACGGCCGTGAACTTTTCTTGCCGGAATTGACTCCCTACTTAAATGGTGAGCCCGGTCTTGTTAATACTGACTGGATCAATGAGGGCTTTAGAAATGCCGCTTTATCAAATTATGCACTTTCTGTTTCGGGAGGAAATGAAAAAACAACGTACTATACATCTTTAGGATATTATGATCAAGAAGGTGTTGTTGTTGGTACGGATTTTAAACGCTACTCAGGATCTATAAACCTTCAGAGCCAAATTTCGGAAAAGGTGAAATTTGGCATTAACTTAAAGCCTACGTATTCCATTGAAAATTCGGTTGACCAAGGTAGCCGTAGTAATGGTGTACTTGGGCTCTCTGTCCTTAATTTCCCATTCTATAGTCCATACAATTCAGATGGAAGCATTAATATCAGTGATCAACTTGTACACGAACAGCATGAAGTTGAAGGCGTTCGTATTAACGGTACGCCGGTTGAAAACCTAATTGCCACAGCCAATTTAATTACGGACGTTAAAAAACGTTTTAGGATTTTTGGTAATGCCTTTATAGATGCAGAAATTCTAGAGGGACTAACCTATAAATTCTCATTAGGCGGAGATTATGATTCCTATGTACGGGATTACTACTACCCTATTGGTGTGGGATCATACCGAACTCCAGCCCCAAGAGCAGATGCCAATGGAGAACAACGCAAACAGAACAAAATCAACTATTTGCTAGAGAATACCTTAACGTATGACAAGAGTTTTGGGAAACATCACCTTAACCTTTTAGGTGGTTATACTTTTCAAAAGGAAAATACGGATTATACAAGGGTAATAGGTACCGGATATGCAGATGATAACATTCAGAATATTGCGGGTGCTAGTGCTTTTACGGCATCGGCGGATGTAGGTATATGGACGTTAGAGTCTTACCTGGCTCGTTTGCAATATGATTTTGATTCTAAATATTTAATATCGGCAGCCATTCGTCGCGACGGTTCTTCAAGATTCGGAATCAACAATAGATGGGGTAACTTTCCATCCGTTGCAGCCGGTTGGGTATTTACCAGAGAAGACTTTTTTCCTCAAAATGATGTAGTAAGTTTTGGTAAGATATCCGCCAGTTGGGGGCAAACAGGAAACAACCAGATTGGCACCTATGCTTCTAAAGCATTGGTAACGGATTCCAACTACGTATTTGATGGTGGCATTGCACCAGGATATATTACCACATCTGCCCCTAATCCAGATTTGGGATGGGAAGTAGCTTCTTCCTTTAACATTGGCCTAGACCTTGGTTTGTTCAACAATAAATTGAACTTTAATATGGCCTATTACAAGACCAACACCAAAGATTTGCTATTGGATGTTCCTGTTCCACAGCAAACTGGTTATGATAATGTATTGGCCAATATTGGAGAGATGGAAAACCAAGGCTGGGAGTTTCAGATATCAGGGAACAATTTTAAAGTAGGAGAATTGGGTATTGGATTTAACGCCAACCTAACCTCCTATGAAAACAAAGTTATTGCTCTTGGACCAGGTCAAGATAAAATTGCTACAGGTAGGGACCAACTTTTTACAACCCAGATTGGTAGACCTATAGCCGAAATCTATGGCTACACCTTAGATGGTGTATTCAAGACACAAGAAGAAATTGATTCTACACCACATTTGGACGGTACGCTTACGGGCGATTTAAAAGTAGTTGACATTAATAATGACGGTGTTATAGATGATGAGGACAAGAGTTCCAAAGGCACTTATGCTCCGGATTTTACTTATGGCTTTGGTGTAAACTTGGATTATAAGGGTTTTACTTTAAGCGCCAATTTTGCAGGTGTTGAAGGAAGAACATTATTGGATGGAGACTTAAGCTCTATAACTGAATCCGGAGAAGGTTTTGGGGTTCCTACCAAATATTATTTTGATAATAGGTATCACCCTGTCAACAATCCTGACGGATTTTTGGGACAACCCAACTTTGGTAATTTTTCCAACTCAAGAAAAATTCTGCGTAGCTCTGTTACCGTAGAAGAGAACAATGGGGATTATTTCAGGTTTAGAGACTTACGAATAGGTTATAACTTTCAAGAAAACCTTTTGGAGAGAATTAAACTTTCCGGCTTGCAGGTTTATTTTTCTGGAAACAACCTGTTCACCTCAACCAAGTGGAGAGGCTGGAACCCTGATGGAACTTCTAGTGACATACTCACGTCCGGCTACAATTCCGGTGGCAACTACCCTATTTCCAAGACCTATACAATCGGTTTAAAAATCTCATACTAAAAAGCTATTCAAATGAAAAAGTATATATCCTTAACTCTTGCCGTTCTTGCACTGGGACTGGTAAGCTGCGAAAAAGAATTAATACAGAACCCGACCACCACCAAGGTTGCCAATAACTTTTACGCCAATGAGGCTGAAATGGAAGAAGCCGTAAATGCGGTGTTCGCTACATTGCAATTTACAGGAGTTTATGACACGGCAATGCCCGCTGTGGGAGAACTGCCCGGTGAAGATGCCTATGATGAAACTCCTGCCAATGATGGTGGCAATTATGGAATGTTGGACGATTTTATAGTAATTCCACAAAGCAGCCTTATTGCTAACGTTTGGGAGGATACCTACAAAGGCATCCAAAGAGCCAATATTGTGCTCAGTAGAATTCAAGAAGTAGAGTTTGAAGACGCAGAGTTAAAACAGGCACGTACCGGAGAAATGCTGTTTATTAGAGCTTTGCTTTATTTTAATTTGGTGAGAACTTTTGGAGACGTTCCCCTTATTATAGACGAAGTTGGTAATCCACAGGAATATTTTGGCCAGTCTAGAACACCTGTTGCGGAAGTCTACACCCAGATTATTTCAGATTTGGAAGCTGCGGAAGATGCTCTCCCCTCTCGCAATGACAGCAACAGAGGACGCGTTGTAAAGACGGCAGCACAGACCCTTTTGGGTAAAGTACACCTTACCCTAGGAGATTACTCTGCCGCAAAGGAAAGTTTGTTAAAAGTGGTGAACTCTAACGCTCATGATTTAATTGCGGTAGATGAAGTTTTTTCAGTTGATAACGAACTTAATGAAGAACTCATATTTGTGGTGCAGTACGCTTCAGGAATAAACTCTAATGGCGAAGGTTCTGATGCTTATAGAATGTTCAACCCAACCGGAAGACAGGATGGCGGTATGGCCGGTACCAAAGGGCATGGCGTACTTAAACCTGATTTCTTCGCATTGTACGATGATGCAGATACCCGAAAAGGAGTGTTTGTAGGACAATTGGAATCCGGTTTAGCTTATAATAATAAAATTGCCGTTCCCACAACCGTGATTGGCGACTCCCCTAGTGACTGGGTAGTATTGCGTTACGCCGATGTGCTTCTTATGTTGGCCGAGATAGAAAACGAATTGGGCAACACTGTGGAAGCTGCCACTTATTTGAATGAAATTCGTAACAGAGCTGATCTTGGGGATTATAACGGTGGTACGGATAAGGCCTCATTATTTGCTGAAATTGATTTACAAAGACGTTTAGAGTTGGTTTGGGAAGGTCACCGTTGGTTCGATTTATTACGCCAAGGTCGTGCACAGTCCGTTTTGGGCATCACGGATGCCAACAAATTACTACTACCGCTGCCCGCAAGTCAAATAGCCGCGGACCCGGCATTAGTTCAAAATCCAGGTTACTAAGAATAGAATATGAAGAAACAGATAAAATACACCGTTAAAGGGTTTTTGTTTTTGATATTTGGAATGCAAATGGTTGTGGGACAGGAGTCCCACAACGCATCCAAAAGCAAAGCCACGCAAATTTTACATCAGCTTAAAAATCCGTCTGCGGAATATATCGTTGCCATTTCCCACAGAGGAGATTGGCGCTATGCACCTGAAAATTCATTAATGGCCGTTCAAAGGTGTATTGACTTGGGTATTGATGTAATTGAATTGGATTTTAGGCTTACTAAAGATGGTCATCTAGTGGCTATGCATGACACTACGGTGGATAGAACAACTGACGGAAGTGGAAAAGTAAATGAGTTGACCTTGGCGGAGATAAAACAATTTCGCCTTAAAAATGCTGCTGGAGTTAGGCATTCCAACCAACAGGTGCCCACACTAGAGGAGGTCATGAACTTGGTAAAAGGTAAGGTCATGGTAAACTTGGACAAGACCGAAAGTAAATGGGTAAGGGAGTCGTATGAAGTTTTAAAGAAGACCGGAACCGTAGACCATGCTATTTTTAAAGGTAATGATGACGTTAAGGTGATGCGCCAAAAATACGGTTCCCTTATGGATAGCATTATATACATGCCCAAACTTTGGTACAAGAATCCAAAAGTAAAAGAGCTATACCAAGGATATGAAAAAGACATTAATCCGTTCTACTACGAAACTATCTTTGATACCGAACAAGCCCAACCGCTTTTAATAGCCAAATCACAAATGAAAACTAATGGAGATGGTTTTTTAGCAATTGCTCTCTGGGATGAATTATGTGCCGGTAGAACAGAATGAAATGGCTCTATTGCAAGGTCCTGACAAAGCTTGGGGCTGGTTATTGGAACAAGGTGCCAACGCAATCATGACGGATAGACCTGAAGAATTGCTTCGCTATCTTGAAAGCAAAGGTTTAAGAACCATGAAAACCGTGAATTAAAATTGATAAAATGAATCTAAAAATAAACCTGAGCACTATTGTTTTTGCTTTTTTGTGCTTCAACCAAGGTTTCTGTCAAACAACAAAGGCAGATAGTATTTTACATGATTTTAATGAACGACCCGAAAAGATTCTAGTGGCGGCCCATAGGGCCGCTCACCAGAATTATCCGGAAAACTCAATTGCTGCCATCCGTGAAAGCATCCGTTTGGGAGTAGAAATTGTTGAATTGGACATCAGGGTTACCAAAGATGATAAATTAGTGGTAATGCACGACCGTACCGTAGACCGAACCACCAATGGTACTGGTAAAGTTGAGATGCTCAGTTATGAGCAAATACAGCAACTTCATCTTAAACATAATAACCACCCGACCGAAGAACAGGTTCCTACTTTTGAAGAAGTGCTTTTAGAAACAAAAGGGAAAATTTTAATTGATGTGGACTTTAAAGCTGCTCCTAAACATATTGACAAAGCCCTTGCGCTAATCAAAAAACATAATATGGAAGAGCAAATTATCTTCTTTTTGTACAATCATAAGCTATCTCCAAAACTTCATGAGAAAAGTCCGGACATTAAAATTATGCCTAGGGCCCATAGCCAGGATGAAGTAGAAGAAATTCTAAAGTGGGATTACATTAAAGTCATCCACGTTGATGAAAGTTATTATGATGATGCACTTATGAAGCATATTTTAGATGCTAACGTTCGAGTATGGATGAATGCTTTGGGCAAATATGACAGCATGGAAAAAACCGAGAAGAATTCCGGTTTTAAAGCCTTATTAAAGCAAAAAAACATTAATATCATTCAAACAGACCTTCCAGAGGAATTAAATGAATTTCTTTTAATCGAAAAGTAACCTATTCCATAATGCCGCATCAGATGAAACTAAAACCATTTACCCTCATTTTAAGCCTTCTAACTTTGTTAATCGTAAATATTGGTTACGCCCAAGTCAACGAAGACCTTAATACCCATGGCCACAGCCATTACAAATCTTTTTCTAAGATAGCTGCTCATAAATTAATATTTCCCTCTGAAGTTCCTGATCGTATTATTGTTAATCTAACTGCGGACCCGGCCCATAGTTTTGCCGTAAACTGGCGCACCCAGCAATCCGTAGATTCCGCTTTTGTAGAAGTTGCCCTAGAATCCCATGGGCCGGAATTACGACTATCCGGTAATTCTAGGAGAATATTGGCCAAAACACAACTGTTCGAGAACGAAAATATACGGGACGAAGAACCCAAAGTGCTTGCTGCTTACCATTCGGCTTTGGTAGACAGTCTAGAACCTGGTAAAATTTATGTATACCGTGTTGGATATGGAACACCGAACGCGAATACTTGGAGCGAATGGTTTCAAATAGAAATGCCCGATGCAGATATAAATACCCCTTTCAGCTTTGTATATTTTGGAGATGCGCAGAACGATGTAAAATCCATGTGGTCTCGAGTCATTCGCAAATCCTACAAAATGGTGCCGAATGTGGATTTTATGCTGCATGCCGGTGATTTGATTAATCAAAGTGAATCCAATGAGGAATGGGGTGAATGGTTTTACGCAGGCAGCTACATTCACGCTACAGTACCAAGCGTAATGACGCCCGGTAATCATGAGTATAAGGATGGGGAGCTTTCCAAACTGTGGAAACCCCAGTTCAACCTGCCGCAAAACGGTCCTCAATTGGAGGATATGGAAACCTATTACACACTGGACTACCAAAATATGAAGTTGATTTCCTTTGATGCGGAACAGTTTGATGAGCACCCTAAATCTCGTAAAAAAGTATTGGAATGGCTTGAAAAAACCCTATCCACAAATACCCGTAAATGGATAACGCTTTTTATGCACTACCCTATTTATTCTACCGCTAAGGGGCGTGATAACAAAGTATTACGGGAAGCGTTAAAACCCTTAATTGACAAGTACAAGGTGGATTTGGTATTGCAAGGCCATGACCACACCTATGCCCGTGGAAACGACCTAAACAAAGACCTAGGCAAAACCATTATTTCAGATGTTGGGACTATCTATGCCGTATCCGTTAGTGGTCCTAAAATGTATGAATCCCAAGATCAGGAATGGATGGCCCGCCGTGGTGAATTCACTCAATTGTTCCAGATTATTACGGTTTCTAAAAACACCATAAAATACCAAGCCTTTACACCTTTAGGAGGATTGTACGATAGTTTTGAATTACAAAAAGATGATACCGGAGCAAAAAAACTCATCAATCAAGAAGTAGAACTTCCTTTACGGTTGAAAAAGGATCTGATTGGGGAGTAAATCTTATAGTGGTCTTATACCCTTACATCACCGTAATAATAAGTAAAATTCCGTAGTAATGTATATGTGAATCCTCATCTTCATTATGCAATGGAACATGCTTTTGTATAATATATGGAGTTATCGTCTTTTTGGTTTTTTCACATATATGCTGTAATCCTATTCATAAAAAACAACAAAGAGCCTTACCTACCCTAATTTCACTTGCACATTCGAATTTATGACACTCCTTTATCCTTATCATTATTGCACCTTAATTGCATTATAATCGCAATTCAGTTGCATTAATGGTTTTTATTATTAATTTTGCCGACGTAACGGCTGTGTCACACAGCCATTGAACATAAGAGAATCCAATAGTAAAGTTTCCATTGGACAATATGTTAATGAGCGTTTATAGTGAACAACAAAAGTTTACAAGCTACAGTCAATTGCAGGCAATAGCTTTATTAAAGGTTAGATTCATAATATTTTTAGTTCAGTAGTTTTTCTAATGAAGAATGGTCGTTTAAGAAATAGTATAACGTTTCTCCTCCTTGCCCTGTTCATTACTACAAAAATGGCAGGCCTTCACGTATTTTCACATACAGATGAAGATAAACATGGTGTGGAATGCTCTATTTGTCTCCATGTAAACACCATTAATTTAACTCCTGCTATTACTCCTGAATCTCCGAATTCGGCAATTGAGAATACAATATACTTACTTCAAGAAACGGCAAACGAAATTTATAGCTTTGTCGGTTCGAGTTTAATTGCCACGGACCAGCTTTTTTCACGGCCCCCACCATTTATAATCTAAGCACTCCTATACGCTGTAATTACTGGTTAGTTTCATAGACAAAAGTTTAATTGTTTTTTACTCTAGAACTATGGTCGTGATTCCATGTACCAAGTAACTGACTACTTACCTCAACAGCTCTAAGTATAGGCTCACCTAGCCCCTTTCCTGGGACAACAGATTATTATCTTTTAGTACTCCATTATGTTTCATAAAATACTAGGTATATGGCTATTCTTTAGTCTATGCGCCACAGCGTTCGCACAAGAAACTTTTCAAATTAAAGGAAATGTATTGCACGCAAAAGACTTATCGCCGGCACAGGGTGCCACTATTGTTGGCAAAAAATTGTATGCCGTTTCAACGGAAAATGGCGCGTTTATCCTAAACAATGTGGCTAAGGGCTCGTACTCCTTTACAATATCTCATATTGGTTGCGAACCTATAACCATTAGTGTTGATGTTAATCAAAATACGGAAGAACTAACCGTATTCTTGCATGAGTCCGCTACCGAATTAGACGAAGTAAAAGTCAATGGAAAAACCAAAAAAAGAGAAGCTTTAGAAGTTCCCATAGTCACTAGGTCGGTATCCAAGGAATTTCTTGATCAGAACAGGGAAAACACGCTAATGCAGACCTTGAGCAAAATTGCTGGGGTCAGCACTATAAACATTGGTTCGGGACAATCCAAACCCGTGATTCGCGGACTGGGTTTTAACCGCGTTGCCGTGGTACAGAACGGCATAAAGCACGAAGCACAGCAATGGGGCAATGATCACGGCCTGGAAATTGACCAACACGGTATCGAAAACATACAGATTATCAAAGGTCCGGCTTCTTTATTATACGGGTCTGATGCCATTGCAGGTGTTGTAGATATACAGCCAAACCAAACACCGTTACCCAATTCTTTTGATGGCGAAGTGAATATTTTGGGCGAAAGCAACAATGATCTGCTGGGCATTTCTGCAGGTGTTACGGCTAGAAAAGACAAATGGTTTTATCGCGGGCGCCTAACTTATAGGGATTATGGCGACTATAAGGTACCGGCTGATCAGATCAATTATGAGAATTACATATTTGAATTGCATGAAAATAATTTAAGGAATACGGCCGGAAACGAAGCGGATGCAAGTCTAGGAATCGGTTTTGTTTCTAATGGCCTAAAATCTGAAACCGTATTTAGTAATGTGAACGCCAAAAACGGATTCTTTGCAAATGCACATGGTTTAGAAGTTAGAACTTCCAGTATAGATTATGACAGCTCTAGCAGAGATATAGACCTTCCCTATCACAAGGTCAATCACTTTAAAATTACGAACAATACTTCAATACGGGTTGGGGAGCATCAGCTACACCTAGACCTTGGTTATCAGAACAATAACCGGGAAGAACATTCTGAGCCTGTTCCTCATGGCTATATGCCAACACCTCCAGAAACCAAAGAAAGATTATTTATTAAAAATACCTACTCGTTAAATTTTCGGGATGCCTTTCAACCCACTGATCAACATGACATGGTGGTAGGTTTAAATACGGAGTACCAGAACAACAATATAGGCGGATGGGGATTTTTAATTCCCGAATACAACCGTTTTACCGCTGGTCTTTTTGCATACGATCAATTTGAGGTCAATTCTAATTTTCATGTTCTAGCAGGCCTACGTTATGATGTTGGCCGTGTAGATACCAAAGCGTATTATGATTGGTTCCCTTCCACCGTAAATAACGAAGATGGCTCTACATCATACATTTTCCTGCAACGGTCAAAAGACAAAACACTGGATTTTGGTAGCCTAAGTGCTTCTTTAGGGCTCAGCTACATCAATAATAAAACCAGTTACAAAATAAACGTTGGCCGAAGCTTTAGAATGCCATTGGCCAATGAATTGGCATCGGACGGTGTTAACTATCACATGTACCGTTATGAAAAAGGGAATATTAGTTTGAACCCGGAAATATCGTATCAGCTAGATTTGGCCGTAGACCATACAGAGAAATCATTTACCGTAGGTGTGAGTCCGTTTGTAAACCTATTTCAAAATTACATTTACCTCAACCCAACATCAAGCTATTACGAAACCATACAGATTTATGAGTATACGCAAGCCAAGGTCTTTAGAATTGGTGGCGAGTTTAACGCAAGCACTGCCATTACTAAAAACCTACAGGTAGATGCCTCTGTAGAATACGTGTATTCCAGGCAGACCAGTGGCGCAAAGGAAGGATTTACACTGCCGTTTTCCCCTCCATTATCCGGCTTGCTCTCCGCTAGATATGAATTCAACAAGCTACTATTATTTAAGAAGCCGCAATTGATCGCCGATTTTAGAATTACAGCGGCCCAAGAAGAAATTGTACCTCCGGAAGAAAAGACGGACGGCTATCAAGTGTTGAACATGTCTTTTTTAACGCAAGTAGATGTTTTTAAGAACGATTTGCCACTGGAAATGCGTGTAAAACTGAACAACGTATTCGATACTAAATATTTTAATCACACCAGTTTCTACAGACTCATAGATGTGCCAGAAGCCGGTAGAAACATCTCATTATCCCTAACAATACCTTTTCAAAATCAGTAATCAGTAATCAGTAATCAGTAATCAGTAATCAGTAATCAGTAATCAGTAATCAAATTAAAAATTAAAACCCATGAAAACAACTAGTATGAAACCAAATTTAAAATTTTTAGCAATCGTTGCTTCCGCCGGACTCTTTTTACAATCCTGTAGTAGTGATGATGATGGGGCTATTGAAATGAATGCTCCTATCATTACCAGTTTTGAGTACGGAGAAGGTCACCATGACGAGGGTGAAGACCACGACCATCAATCAGAAGAAGCATATGCTTTTAAAGGTTCTGACCTTCATCTAGCGGCAGAAATCAGTGCAGAAGCTACCGTAAGCAGTATAACACTTTCAATTCATTCAGATGACGTAACTGCCGAAGAAGGAGAAGTAGACTGGGAATTTGAAAAGGTATTTACGGATGCTAAATACTTAGTAATTAATCCAGAATTTCATGAGCATATAGATATCCCTGCAGATATTCCTTCAGGTGAATACCATATTGAACTTTTGGTAACCGATGAACTAGGGAACAGCACAGAGGTAGAAGGTCACCTTGAAATTATGGACATTATTATTTTAAGCGATTTTTCCATTGATGAAACCGTTGCCAGAGGCGAAGATTTTCATGCCGAATTTATGATCAGTGCCGTAAACGGTATACATGGTATTACCGTTGATATTCACGCACACGGACTAACGCTTGCCGAAGGCGAAGAAGAGTGGCATTTTGAATCTGAGTACACAGAAGGATACCACGAACTGACCGATGCCGAGTTCCACAAACATATTGATGTGCCGGCTACTGCTCCTGCAGGTGAGTACCACATGGTTTTTACTGTGGAAGATGAAGATGACAATACTAAAGAATATGACACACATTTAACTGTTACCGAGTAACTAAATCCAATAACACCGCATAGTACTTAGAAGTGCTATGCGGTTTTAAATCGCATAAAATGAAGTTCTCATTAAAATATTTCTATTTAGCATCCTTTATTTTGTTAACCGCTGCATGCTCTAACGATAACAGTGATGACATAGATGAAGAAAAGCCTACTATCAGCGTTAATTATACAGAAGGTTTTCCACAAGGTTGCACATTGTTGACCAGAGGAGAAACCTATAATTTTAGGGCCATGGTGACCGATAATAGTGAACTGGCCGCTTACAGTATTGATATCCACCATAATTTTGACCATCATACCCATGACGACCAAGTAGCGAAATGTGAATTAGGCGAAGTTCAATCCCCTGTAAATCCCTTAATTTTTGTTGAAAACTATACGATTGAAGGCTCCCTGACCAGTTACGAAATAAATATTGCCGTAACCATACCAAACGATGTTGATACCGGCGATTACCACTGTGCCTATTCGGTTACAGATGCAACCGGCTGGCAAAGCCGAACTTCCATAGATATAAAAATCGTGGAGTAAAAAACACCCATAAGCTTAAACAAACCTTTTACCATATGGAAGCGATAATTACGATTGTTGGTTTTTTAGGCGCGGTAAAAAACTTCATTGTTAAATCATATTCTACACATGAAAGAAAATTTTTATTTAAAGCTTTGACCAAAATACAACTAAAACATAATTCCGTGGGTTGGACCGGTATGCAGCATTCTGCCGATTATGTAGAACTGGCCATGTACGGACCGGGAAGCCAACTGTTGAAACCCTTTATAAAAAATACGGACCTGCACTACCTTATGCTGGAAGCAGCGGAGGTTGAAAATACGTTTTAATGATTTTTACCCTCATACAGAATAGAAACACTAAATGACCGCATTTTACCTTATTAGTATGATAGTTTCAGGAATAAGTGTATCAACTAAGTTTAGTGATTGCTTTAATCATCAAAAGGACTGACCACATTTAACAAAGTAGGTTCTGCAACTTGGGTATAAATCATTGTTGTCTTAATTGAATTGTGACCGAGTAGCTTTTGTATCACCCTTATATCAGTTCCTTTTTCCAAAAGGTGCGTAGCATAACTGTGTCTTAAGGTATGTGCTGTAATCCGTTTATTGATTTTTGCTCTTTTCGCCGCCGCCTTAAGTAATTTATTAAAGCTTGAACTAGAGTACTTCCCCCCTTTTTGACCTTCGAACAAAAAGAGCTTTGGTGAAAATTCTTTGTAATACATACGAAGCATAATTAGAATTTTTTCGGATAAGGGAATTATGCGGTCTTTGTTGCCTTTTGCAGATTTAACATGTATAACCATCCTAGATGAGTTTATGTCCATGATTTTTAAGTCTATTAGTTCGCCAACCCTCAAACCCGCACTATAGGTAAGGGCAATCATGCTTTTATGTTTAACGTTTTTGGCACATTGAATGATTTTTAGAATTTCCGTTTTTGAAATTATCACAGGAAGTTTTTCAGGCTTCCTACTGGGAAATAAAAATTCTAGATTAATATTTTGCCTGAACATCTCCTTATAGTAGAGCTTCAAAGCCATTGCAATCTGTTTCTGATAGGAGTAAGAAACTTTTTTGGTATGCACCATGTGGTAAAAATACCTTTGCAGCTCCGTTTCGCTCACTCGGTTTAAGGTTTTTTGGAAAAAATGCTCGGCCATCTTTACAATTGAAGAATAACTGTCAATCGTATTTTTACTATACCGTTTAACCTCCAATATTTTCACAAAATCAGGAATGGACATATTATGTCTAATATACTAATTAATTCTAAAAAAGTATTAAATTTAAACCTAATACGATGGTTATGTGGAATTTGCCGCATATCCACTAGTTGGCACCAATTTGACCACAGAAATATGAAATGGACTTTTACAGCAATTTTTACAATCTTAATCTTGACCGATTTAATTGCGAGTCCTCAAGTTCCTGATTACATAATTTACAAGAACGACACAATTCCGACATACAACTTATTGGTCGAACAATATCTACAAACTCGGAAAGATGATAATGGACGATTATTTGATTTGAGTTTCAGAAACTCAATAGATGGTCAGTTAGGAACTTCTATGAACTGTTGGAGAGGTTATCAAGCCATTTACAAAATAGAAAATGACAGTTTATTTGTAAGTGCAATCATTGATTGCCACTCTCTGGAAAACAAAAATCAAAAACCAACTAACTATATCAAAAAAATATTTGGAGATAAAGTCAAATCCAACAAAGTTTTTATAAACTGGTATAGCGGAAATATTAGTTTTCCAGAAAAATCTAAAGAAAACAAAATCATACGTTGGGATGGAGTATTCGAAAGAGTTTTTCTCTATGAGACAGCAATAAAAATAGAAAATGGAAAAATAATTGAAGTTAGTAACGAAGTAAATTACGTAGATTCAGAAAACGGAATAGATAGAATGGACAGAGATTCTATCAGCAACATTTTATTTGACCATATTAAGAATTATAAATGGACAAAATTGGACAAATTTGATTGTGGAGAAAAATATACAGTCGTGATTGGGAAAAATGGAAAAATAACTGATGTGATAATGACAGATTATCAAACCGAGGAACAGATTGAACAATATTGGGACACTAAAAGAGAGTACATTTTTTGTGTAAAATCTGTTAAAAAAGCACTATCAGAATTGCAATTTGACATTATAAAACGGAAAGGAAAACCAACAGAGGAAAAAGTATTTATAGAGATTTGGTTTAATGAAGATGGAACAATGGAAAACTGGACGGATTAAAAAAACTGGTGCCAACAACGTATATAAAAAATAGCGGTTTAAGTGCTTAAAGCAAAGATAATTAATATAACAAAGGTCTGTTATAATCCGAAAAGTTAGTGCTAAAAATCCGCTACTTTTCATATACAAGACCGTTAGCTGCAAGTTTGACCAAAACCTATGAATGAAATTCCAGATGAATTAAAAGACTTTTACGACTCAATTGAAAATTTGAATTCATTGAGTATATGGAACATTCATCGAGAACTGAAAGTAACTGCAAAAATCAAAGGTGATTGGGAAAAGAAAATTATTGTAGAAAGAAAATCACTAAACTACAATCTAAATAAAGGCGAGTTAGTTACAAACGTTCAAGTCACAGATTCGCAAGGTCAAATAACAGCAATTGGTTTAGAAAAAGAGGACATTGAATATATTAAACAGCGATTAGAATTTACGCAAAATACTTGGCTAAAATCAAGATATTCTCAATTGCTCTGGCAAGAAATTAAGCATCATAAATATGCTGAAATAGCTATTGATAATTATGTTGCTACAATCAATAGAATTAAATCGGAGGAAGCTCGCGAGTTGCCCATAATTCTTTCGGCAATTTTACATATATCAAAGAAAACAAAGAAGAAAACAGAAGTCGCCAAAGAAGTCGCAATTACGCTTGTTAATGACTTACCAAATTGGTTTAAACCAAATATTTTAAATTCTATTCTAGAAAATAATATCCTTACTAAACAGGAACTAAATGATATTGCTTTAAAATTACCAAGTTGGATTGAAGAAGAAAATCCTGTATCATATTTTTCAAATAAGCAAAAATTAGAAACTGGTATACGACTTTATAATTTACTAGAACTTCCGTTAAATGAACTGTATGAGTTATTAGCCAAAAACGAAGACTTAATTCTAGAACAGCATCAAGAGGATACAGACTTTGTAAAGTATACCACAATTGGAACAAAGGCAAAATATTTAAGACTTGCAGGTAAGCTGGAAGAAGCAGAAGAAAATCTTAAAGAGTATAATCGTCTTAAGCAGACGGTAAAACTCGGAAAAGTAAGTTGGCAACTTGGAGAAAAGGAAACAGAAATGTTTAATAGTTATCTCGATATGAAATCAAAAGTCATATTGGATATGCCAACAGAGGGAATACTTGCTTTCTTCTCAATTAATGAAGACATTCTAGTTGACCCAATTGAAAATCTAGAAAATGCCAAGAAAAGTATTAAAAACTCAATTCATAATTTATTTAGCACAAGTGTTTTTGATATAAACAGCAACTTCAAGAATTTAAAGGATTCAGAAAAAATTGATAAAGAAGTCATCCAGAGTTATACAATTTCCCACGGAGTTAAATGTTTCAGTCTCTTCCTAAAAGTTTTTGTAGACGGAATTTTAACAGGTAAACTCAATTATTACAAAATCTATGACTTTTTTGAATCTCAAACTTGGTATGGTACTAAATTCAAACGAGGAATGACCGACAATGAAATTGACCAAAACTCGAACTGGTTAACAATGCTTGCACCAGGAATCCATAATCTTTTTTCTCAATTTGAACTCTCGGTTTTAATGAATACTAATAAAATCAACAACTTCATTTTAGCAATGGATTCTTTGACTTTAAAATTCGAAGGTGCATTAAGAGACTTTATCAGATTGTCTAGAGGTAATACATCTACCTCTAAAAATGGAGAATTAAAAGAACAATTACTTGAGGAATTATTAGAAAACCAAACAACAAAAAAGTACTTTACAGAAAAGGACATTGAATTGTTTAAGTATACATTCACTAGAAAAGGAAAAAACTTGAGGAATAATATAGCTCATTCATTTTTAGAATTTTCTGATTACAATTTACAGGCTGTGTCTTTAGTTTTTTTCTGTATTTTGAGACTTGGAAAATATACGTTTAACGAAAAAACCAGCAGCTAACAATGGCTATAAGTAATTGCTTGTTCTCGCCTACTTCTGAAAATCCTCGCGGATTTTCAGTTTGGTGTGTACTTGCAAAGTTTAGTGCTAAACCACGCAACTACTCATAGGTACTGTGTTAAAAAACAAGTTTTTTCTTTGATATTTTAGGAAACAGGTTGAGTAATCAATTTGTTATCCCGCGCAGTAAGGGCTTTATGCTTTTGCTGCTTTTTTGTTTCAAAATCGGCATCATAAACCTCTTCATTTTTCCAAAGCGTGTACATCAATATCAGTAATTTTCTTTGAACCGCTATTAAGGCTACTAATGGCTTTGCTTTCTTTGGTTTAAGTCTATTGTAGAATTGTTTTAATGTTGGGTTACAGCGCACACAGGTCATCGATGGCATATGTAAAGCTGCCCGTATATGACTGTTTCCTTTTTTGCTGATCCTGGTCTTTCCCTTGAAGTTACCGGATTCACGCAATACAACGTCGTAACCTGCATAGCTCGTCAGTTGTTTTGCGTTCACTATTGATTCAAACCCTAAGGTCTCTCCAATAACCGTAGCCGCAGAAATATAGGAAATACCGGGAATACTTGTCATAAAACCGATCTTCCTTTTCAACACCTCGTTCTTGGAGGTAAGTTCTTGCATTTCCTGTTCTATTAGTTCTATCTGACCGTTGAAAAGCTTCAGTCTGTTCTTATGCCTTTTCAAGGCTTTGGAATTGCTATAAACACTCGATTCGATGGCCCCCTGGCGATTGTTCTCTATCGTCCTGTCCTTTAACAAAGAACTTCGTTCCCTGCTCAACGCTTTTAACTGCTGTAGTTCTTTACTGGGCGGTCTCCAAAGACGAATGGATCTCTCAAGACCGAGCATACTTAGCATTCTACTATCCAAGGCATCGGTCTTCGACCGTTGGTCCAAACTCTGGGCATAACGCTTTACGCGACCGGATTGCATTACACAAACAGCGTAACCCTGTTTATGCAAATAATGAGCAATACCCTGATGGTAAACCCCTGTAGCTTCCATGACAACCAACAACTCAACAGTATTGTCAATTGATTTGCCCAACCATTTTGAAAGCTCCTTGTAACCGGAGACATCATTGGAAACATCTGGGTGGGACTTAAATTCCTTGACCAGCCTTTCACTTAGGAAACCTAATGACAATGATAAATTCAACTTGGAAACATCGATACCTAAACTTTGTTTTAAACGCTTTTCCATATCCTATTTCTTTAAGGCCAGAATTCTCTTTTGCATCCTTGCTCGCATTTGATTCGATCTCTGAACTTTTAGGATCTAGGTACTGTCCGGATTCAAAGAAAATTATAGAAGGGCGGAAAACCTATGAAACGATATCATCTGAATGTATCTAGCCGAGACCTCGCTGTCCCTCCTATTTAAGCCTGTTGTTAAGTAACCAAGCTAATGTTTTAAAATATTAGCTTGAAAAGTGTGTAAACCTAAGCGACGATATCCATATTCAGTATCTAGCCGAACCACGTAATCACACTTTCGTTTAAGCTAATGCATTATTTTAAATATCTTATCTTCAACTATAGAAACAAACATACGAGCCGAACCGTTGCACCACATTAAAATGAAAATCAACATCATTATAATAATTAGCCTATTATCTATAAAAGGATTTTGCCAAAAAGACACCACTCTTTTTAAAAAGCAAGAACTTATAATCAACAAAAAAAGCGCATTCTTTAAAGGCAAAGAAATATATAATGCAGAAAGAGATTTAAAAGAATTGACTGAACAAGAAAAAACAGATGAATGTATTGTGAATTATGAATTTTATAATAATCCACTTTCATTAGTTGGTACTTATTATAGTTATGAATCTGGAGAAGGAGGAGTTATTGCTTGCGGAGTTCCTAGTAATACTTTAAATGTTCTAACTATAGATTTGGATAACAATAAAGCGATTTCCTTGTCAGATATTTTTTTGGAAGAGAGTATTATTAAAGCACTTAAAGATGATAATTGGGTAAAGAAGAATATGGATGAAAGAAAAATAGATTTTCAATCAATCAATTCTTTTGAAGTTTTTATGGATACCATCAATAGTTTAGGTTATGCGAAATTTAAATCGAATAGTTTTGCTGTTTTAGGTTATAATAAAAAAAATGGATACGTATCGGTTAGACTAGTTGGAGAAGAATATATGGGATTTAATCATAATAAACATTTACAGTTAGGGCTATGGGTAAAACCGAAAGAATCGTACAAGGAATTATTTAAAAATAAAATTCACTTTACAATAGGGGATTACAAAAGCGGATTGAAAAAATAACGTTGCACAACAACGTATAAAATTAATTGCTTGTTTCGAGCCTACTTACGAAAATCCTCGTGGATTTTCTATTAGGTTTGTACTTGGAAAGTTAGATGCTAAACCACGCAACTATTCTTGTACGAGACCGTTGGCATGCATTTGGAAAATAAAAAGGCCTGATAATATTCTATATTTTTATTACAATAACCAAATTTTATGAAACGTCGATCATTTTTTAGAAGAACTACCACAGCCCTAATGGGGCTTGGACTTACAACAACTTCTTTTGCAAAAACAACTCATAAGAAAATAAAGAAACCTGTTAAGGTATGTACTACTATAGACCAGCAAAAAGTGTTCTTTTATGCTGATGTAATTAATGAGGCAATAAAGGTAGTTCATATAGCCGATACGCATTTGTTTAAAGATGATGAAAGAGGAACTCCTTACCAAAAGTATAGTAATCGAATGGCAAAGGCTTATAACCAAACTACACATTTTAAAACCCAAATAGAAACGAATCCGGAGGAAGCTTTTGAACAAACACTAGCATTTGCGAAAGAAGTAAATGCCGATGTTATTATTTTGAACGGAGATATTTTTAGTTTCCCGTCTGAAGCGGCAATAGAGTGGGTTCAATCAAAATTGAAGGATACGGGCATTCCGTACATTTATATAGCAGGGAATCACGATTGGCATTACGAAGGGATGGAAGGCACGTTGGAGTCTCTACGCGATACGTGGATTGAAAAGCGATTACTGCCCTTGTATCAGGGCAATCACTCTTTAATGGCGGCTTATGATATCAAAGGAATCAGATTTTTGGCAATAGATAATTCTACCTACCAAATTAATGAGGAGCAATTAACATTTTTTATGGAACAGGTTGCTAGTGGTCTTCCTTTGGTTTTATTGGTACATATTCCAATGTATGCTCCTGGGAAGAACGTATTATTTGGTTGCGGAAATCCGAATTGGCGAGCTGCCACAGATCGCAATTTTGAAATAGAAAGACGTCCTAAATGGCCAGAAAGTGGACATACTCAAACAACACTTAATTTTCACAAGAAAGTTTTTACTGCTCCAAATCTGTTGGGCATTTTTGCAGGGCATGTCCATCAAAACTCTATTGAAATGATTAAAGGAAAACCTCAAATAGTTACTGATGATAACGCCAGTGGAGGTTATTTGGATATCACCTTTTTACCAATGGACAAACAGGATAAAAAGTTAATTTTATAATTGCTGGTGATGAAATTTAATTTCCTTCACACTTGCTGCAATGAACAAGAAGAAAGGATTTACATTTCCTAACCTCTGGAAAGGCTGTGTGTAGTTAAAATAATTAACATGGAAATACATATGCCAACACTGTATAAAATTAATTGCTAGTGCGAGCCTGCTTACCAAAACCCTCGCGGATTTTCTCTTCTGTTTGTAATTACCATATTAGTTGCTTAAACTCGCAACAAACCATATGCAAACACGTTGTCAAAAATTTGCTATTTCAATAAAAAATCGCCTGTAAAATGCTGCTGTTTCTTTTCAGGTAATGTATGAAAACCAACCGCTTGCATGTCACGAAAGAGTCGCTCCAATTCGTATTTTCTGTAAAAACTTTGACCGCCTACCGTTTCCATGGCCTTATTCACAGTTTCTTTACATGCATTCGCAACCAAAGTTTTTCTAGTTAACATTTCAACACCTATTCTTTCCTCAGATTTAAAATCTAAATCATTGGCTATTTTGAGCATGTCTTTATGTAGCACTTTGGACAATGTGTAGCTATTATAAACTTCCCCAAGTAAAATAGTAGTTTCATGAAGTCTACTCTTTTTCGATTTTTCTAAAGTAATCTTCATCGCTTTTTCTGCAATCCCTACGTAGGGAGCCATTATTAACGGCAACGCAACGGTTAATACCACATTCCAAAACATAGGGAACTCGCCTTTTGCTCTCTTCATCACTATGGAGTCTTCTGAAATAAACACATTATTAAGAATTACTGTCTGCGAACCTGTTCCGCGCATCCCCAATGTGTGCCAGTCATCCAATAGCTGTATTCCTTCAGATTTCATAGATACTGTAAAATGAAGTACTTGCCATCCCTCTTCTGAATCATTATAAGGTATGCTGGTAACCAAGAAATCACCTATTGCAGATTGGCTTGCAAATTGCTTTCTTGCTGAGACCAAATAACCATTATCAACTTTTTTCATGGTTCCATTAGACTCTAGCCAGTCACGTGCACCTGTGCTGACCAGCACTAGGTTTTTATCCACTACTTCTTTTAAGAATTCTTCGCCTATGCCTTCATGTTTATATTTCCAGATATTTGCCGCAAGAAGGTGTTGGTGCATGGACAATGCCAATGCCGTAGAAGGGCAATACTGCGCTATTTTGACCAATATAGCACACATATCAGTAAAGGAAACACCAGCGCCTCCCAATGCTCTTGGTATCATAGCCGTTAAATATCCTTGTTCCTTCAACAATTGATAATTATTGGCTACAAAGGTATCAGCCTGATCGTGAGCAAATCCGTTTGCAGCCAATTGGTCTCCAAGCTGGTCTATTAGATTTAGCCATTGCTTTGAAGTTGTTTCGGTCACCTTACTTTCATGAATATTCATAATACTACTGAATTTTTTTCTGGGAAACCTCTTAAACTGACAGTTGCGCTTTTTGAAATTTTAAAGGGGTAATACCATTCTCGTGCTTGAATACTCTTGCAAAATGGGCAGGACTTTCAAAGCCACTATCAAAAGCCACTTCATATACTTTTAGATTGGTATTCTCCAATAATAGTTTCGCATGAATAAGCCTTTGTTTAGTAAGCCATTTTCCTGGTGACATTCCATAAACGCTATAAAAGTCGCGATTAAAAGTACTTAAACTTCTGTGTGATAGTCTTGCAAAATCAACGAGCGATAAATTATAAACAAAGTTGGCCTCCATTATGTTTTTAATAGATGGTTTAACTTCTTGGGCAATCTGTTTAAAATAGCTGCCTATTTCAGGGTTGGATGGCAGTGACAAAATATTGACCAATAATTCTTGAAATTTTATTTCTATCAGATATTTTGAAGGCTTTTCATCATTGGTAAAGTAATCTAATATTGAGGTAAAATAAGTACTTAAAGTTCTATCCATTTTCACAGGAATTGCACTGTCACTTTGAAGATTACTGTTTAGATTGGCACCAATTTCAGGTTTTTGTGACATAAAATCCTTGACATAAGAATCGGGAATAAAGATTACTATGGCGCAAAAATCAGAGTCAAAATACTTCTCAATTATATTTGCCCCTTTTTTTACAAAAAGTACCTCATTGGCATTAACCATATAACTGTTCTCTAGCGTTCGCCATTTCTTTTTACCTTCTAGCACATAAATAAAATAATTTAAGTGGTTCCAAGCGGTGAATATTGATTTTGTCTCTGCACATCTATATTCCGAAAACATAAGTGACGACACTTCAATTTTCTTGAACGTAGGTGTTCTTTTTGCTATGTCGTAACCATTACCCATTATTTATATATTTTTCTTTTAGAAAAGTACAGCTTTTTAAGAGAATGAAGTCATAATAACCAACTTAGACAATGACCAATAATATTTTAAGTAATAAATCTCTCAATGCCCTATATTCTTATTAAATAAAGATTTAAGTAATCACGTCTGTTTAGTATAAAGCCAAGAACTTATTTCTATTCAATTTTTGAAGGTTTTAATATCAGGTCGTTGTCGGCTGCTAATTTGGCAAATTCCTCTGCACTAAGCGTATTAGATGGTTCTGTTTCAGGCTTTACCCCTACCTTTTTAAAGAAGTCCAACAGACCATGCTTAGCATTTGGTACCGTAGCAAATACCAATTTTAAAGGTTCCTTGCCCGTATTTTGAAAGGAATGCCATTCTCCCGGTGCAGTATACCATACATAGCCCTCTTTAACGATTGTTTCTTTACGCTCATCATTCTCATAACTAATTACTACACCTGTTCCTGAAAGAAAATAAGCAATTTCTTCTGTTTTATTATGCTTGTGTTCTGGTAAAGCCCCACCCACTCCCAACTCGTATTTTGAAAAACCTGAAGAAGCATCTGGGTGACTTTCAGGATCCATATAAATTTGAAGTAATCCTCCGGACCCGAGTTTGTCTTTACGCTCAGGAAATATCCACAGTTGTTGGGCGTCATTTGGCGTAATTATTCTCTTACTCGTGTGCGTATGTGTGGAATTATCATGAGTATGAGCTTCTTCTTTAAGAGAAAGTACTGCCACCGAATCCTCTTTTTTTTCTGGTTTATTTACGTTTTCACCACAACTTTGAGCGACTGTGAACACCATAATTATGGCAGCTAACTTTATAAATTTTAGGTCCTTTTTGTTTTTAAGCATGGTTGAAGAATTTATGATTATTAGTAACTTTATTATACGAATCAAATCTATAGAGAATAAAGGTACTTTAACTGACTGCGGCTTTCAATAAATTGACTAAGCGTGTCAAAACAATAATTTTGAAAAAAATATACCCATTTAAAACTTGCTGAATGTCAGTTACGACTAAAGAATACCAAGCACTATATATACAGTTTTTATAAAAAAACTATTGCCACAATGGCTGTAATAACTAGGCGTTTAGCTGCTTGATTAAAATTTGGGCATATTTAGAATATACGCCAAATCTTTTGGATTTTGCTCTGGACAAGAAAAAATAAATTATATCAAAAAGCTTTAGCTATGTGTGTTTGTGGCGGAAAACAAACGTTAGTTTGCGCCCGTAATGCTCATAGCTAAACCGTTGTAAAACATTTAAAATCTCAACATGAAAAACATAATTTTACTAGTTTTCACAGTACTTATATTGGGATGTAATTCTAAAAAGAAGAGAGAAGAAACTATTTCAACTTCTCACGAAAAAATTGATCTTAGTGATTCACCACTATTCAATACAGAGATTGTTGAACCTACAAAATTGTTTGATAATATTTACTTTGTTGGTTATGGAGGTGTGGGAGCATTTATTGTAAATACTACACAGGGAATAATATTAATAGACGCCATGTGGACTAATAATGATGCAAAGAATGTTATTATTCCTGGCATAGAAAAACTTGGATTAAACCCTAAAGATATTAAGTATCTATTGGTTACTCACGAGCATGCCGATCATTATGGTGGCGCTAATTTTATTGAGAAAACCTATAAATCCAAAATTCTAATGAGCGAAGTTGCCTGGAATGGTCTTCAAGACCCTAATGCACTCGTTTTAGTAGATCCTTTTGGAAATAAATCAAGTGATTTACCACTACCTCAATCCTATCAAAAAGTAGATGACAAAGAAATTATATCTCTTGGGGAAACTAACATAAGAGTATTGTTAACACCAGGCCATACTAAAGGTGCTATTTCATTAGTAATCAATACAACTGATAATAATATAAATCATGCTGTTTCAATTTGGGGAGGAACAGGGTTGCCCAATACTCTAGAAGAAAATAAAAAATATCTGAAATCGCTTAATTATTTTGAATCATTTGCGATTAAGAATGGTGTGGATGCTCAAATTTCAAACCATCCGTTTGTAAATAATTTATTAGATGATATGAAATTACTTAAATCAAGAAAATCAACAGAAAAAAATCCACTAATTTTAACAACAGAAGAGTTCAAAAGAAATATCGATACAACTTTAAGAAAAAGTGTAATTGAGAAAATAAAGAGTTATCAATAACCAAATAACTGAAGTATTATTGAAAAACGTTTTAAAACAATGGCTATAAGTAATTGCTTGTTCTCGCCTACTTTGGCAATTTCTGTGGAATTTCCGTCTTGTTGCGTGATTGCAAAGTTAAGTGCTAACCAACGCAACGAAATCATACACCAGACCATTCAATACAATACTTCTTCAATTTTTCTAGATTAGTTCTGGATACAATTACCTAGCATCTATTACTTATTATTCTAAGAAGTATCCAGCCAAGCAGAAAGTAACTTTTTTTAACCGTTTTGATTTTTATATCAGGAATTCCACATGAATCCAGTTATACTATAAATTTTTAAATTTCAATTATTTAGAATATTTTGTACTTATATCTAAAAAAATTAATAGTTTAGGTTTCTATTAAAGTAAGTTAGTTCCCCTAGTATTTATTGCCAGAAACATTATTCCCCCATTTGTTGTAAATCAACCAATTGAGTAGAATAATAACCAACAATTATATATTATGAGAACAATTAGAAAGATTATGCTTTTTACGCTTACTTTATTTTTCACTCCGTTAATCTTTAACGCACAAGAAATTTCGGCTACTATGGATTTCGAGAATGCCGAAGTAAATGTAGCAATCGTATCTAATTACGTAAATGCACTTCAAAACGAAGATGTGCAAACTATGGTAGCGCAATTAGCAGATGATGCAAAGATTTATGGTCTAACCGGAGGTCCTTCAAACGTAATAAACCCCACGCAGTTATCCGAATATTACAAGGAAAGCTTCGCAACCACTAAACATAAGATTGACGAAAACACGTCCTATGCCCCCATAAAAGTAACCGGTGGTATAAACGAGGGCGAGTGGGTCATGGTTTGGACTACCGATACCATTAGCTCTAAGAAAACCGGTTAAGAGATTCCGATACCTGCGCAGGTAACCTGTTTTTTAGAAAACGGTAAAATTACGATGATTGCCCATTACTACGATCAGTTGAATGTGATGACCTCTATGGGCTACACACTACAACCCCCTTCAAAAGAGTAACTAAACTTGTCTTATTGATTCTCAAACCCAGAAAAAATTTCTGGGTTTGATTTTAAATTATAATAATCCGCAGAGCTTTTGACAGGTATTATTCAATTCCTTATTAGACCAAAATTATCTACTACTGAACGGAATATTGACTTGGTAGCTTGGAAAAAACTGGCTACGCCACAACCAATAAACAATACGGGTTTTGGTTCTGGCCAGAAAATATAAATCAAAACCGTAAGATTTAGCTATGTACATGGTGGAAAGCAAGCCCCAGTCTGCTCCCATACCATTCATCACTCAAACGTTAGCGGTAATAATAAAAACACAGAATTGATTATGAACATATGAAAATAGTAAAGAAAATAGGAAAATGGCTTTTGGTTTTAGTGGGGGCACTTATTGCGTTTATTTTAGTTGTATTACTTATCATCAGAATCAACAGTTCTGGAGAAGAAGAACCTTTTTTAGATGAAAAGGGCAATGTACTTCCAAATAGTATAGCTACACATGAGGATATGACTATAAATGGAGTGCAACAAAGGGTTACCATTAGAGGGAAAGATAAAAATAACCCCGTATTACTAATAGTTCACGGAGGACCGGGTGCACCAATTTTACCGGTAATTTACAAACTATCAGGAATTGATCTAGAAGATATATTTACGGTTTGCTATTGGGAACAAAGAGGCTCCGGACTAGCTTATAATGATAGCATACCTGACTCGTCCATTACCTTAGACCATATAGTAGATGATGGTTTGGAACTATCAAATCAATTGAAAAAGACTTTTAAAAAAGATAAAATTTACATTGAAGGTTTATCATGGGGAACAGCAGTAGCAGCTTATATGGTTCAAAAACAGCCTGAATTATATCACGCCTATATTGGTAGTGGTCTAATGGCCAACCTATCACTTTCAGAAGAGTTATCCTATGAATTTGCAATGTCTGAATCGCAAAAACATAATGATACCGTTTCAATCAGTCAATTAAAACAAATTGGGAGACCTCCTTACGTTAAAAACTCAAAAAATTCAGTAACCGAAGCCTTTGAAATAGAACGACAAATTGTAATGAAGTATGCGCCAATAAAACTTGATACCGACTTTAATTTTATTAAAAGTATGTTTTTAGATAATGGGTTAACCTTTAAGGAAAAATTTACTGATATGATAAATAGTCCTGAATCCTACTATCCTGCAGCTAAGATTTTACTACCTACTGCAATAGATATGAACTTAATGCGTGATATTCCTGAATTGAAAGTGCCCGTTTATATATTACAAGGAGACAATGACCATTTTACCGAAACGCCTGTAGCAAAAATGTATTTTGATTCAATTATAGCGCCATCTAAAAAATGGTTTTTGTTTGAAAATGGAACGCACGGTGTACAAATTGAATATCCAGAAAAATATCGTTCAATATATATCAATGAAATACTGGAAAAATAATTACTACCCTTAACAATGTATATGAAAAATAGCGCAAGCAACTGACTACGTTTCATGAATAAACCTTTGCAAAGAATAATCAAATAAACCATATGAAAAATCTAGTATTTGTAATCTTCCTTTTCACATCTGCATTGTGTAACGCTCAAAACTACTCGTTTGTTCCAGATAGTTTACGACTAATATCCTATGAGGAATTAATGAAAAATCCACCCTCTAATGTCGGGTTGGTGTATTATGAAAACGGAACACCAACAACATTTAAAGAGGTTATCCCATTAGTAATGCAGAAAAAATTGACACCTCAAATGTTTGTTGACAAGGATGGAAATTATAAGATACTTGTAGTTGTTAAAGCTGAAGTAGAAACAGGAAACATATCCATAGCCTATGAAGGCATTCCTGAGAAGTTGAAGAAATTAGGATATTCGTTTGGTAACTCAAAAAGTGATACCATAGTACTTATTGCACAAGGAGGCCCTTTCCCTAGATTGTTTACCGATGAAGTAAAAGCTATTTTTA
This sequence comes from Zobellia russellii, assembly GCF_044597075.1. Lineage (NCBI taxonomy): Bacteria > Pseudomonadati > Bacteroidota > Flavobacteriia > Flavobacteriales > Flavobacteriaceae > Zobellia > Zobellia russellii. The sequence goes on from NZ_CP139000.1 coordinate 1,218,697, forward strand.
AAGAGAAAGGAGAAATTGATGAAACTAAATACTTCATTATAAATACGCATCAAGCCCAGACTATAGAACCTCAAACAATGTTAGAGAAAGAAATTTCATTTGACAAAGCCAAAATGTTGGGAACAAAAACTTCCGCAATGTTACATGAGCTTGTTAGTTATTTTAAGTCTGAAAATAAAAAGGTCTTTATTGTAGGTATATCGTATGGTTGTTTTGCAGGGCAAGACTATATTTCCAAGTTTGGTAATATTGCAGACGGGTATTTACTCATGGTAGGCAGATTAGATATTGCGGAAGAAGTTTGGAGGGCATATTCCGAAGGAATTGACGCCGGTTTTAAAGAAGATGCTATTAGTACAAAGGTGGAGCAAAAAGCTGAGGATTTAATGATGATCAATTCACACAAGGTTGCTGCTGCTTATGGTTATAAGAGATATTCGGAATTGTTGAAGAACACAGACCTATCCAATCTAATTTATTACCATGCCTTAAAGGATGCCAATGTTGGTAAACTAACTGAAGATGAAATTGATTTCCTTAATACCAAAGGTGCTCATGTTGTTGGTTTTGATGATGTACATACAGCGTGGAGAACACATTTGAAGGAAGCTTTGGAATTGCTATTAGCAAAACAACTATAATCAATATCATTTTTTGAAATTATATAAACACTGCATAAATAGTTAGTTGCAGATTTCAAAGTTAAGATGTATTTATAAATCCGTTTTTATATTAATTTGGTTTATTGATAAAAAATATCAGGCTTGTACTTAACCGAAAGGAAAACCTCTTTTTACACGTTACGAGCCATATATTCGTTACCTGCAAGCACAAAAAACAATTATGGAATATTCAGTTAAAGCAAGTTCATCTTCAAAAAAGAGTGCTTCAATTCAAATTAAGCAATCGAAAATTAATTTTGGGATTACACCTGAATTTGCTGATACTATCCCAAATCCAGCAGAACTATTTTTGGGCTCATTTTCTTCCTGTATTCTTAAAAATGTGGAACGCTTTTCTGGTTTCATGAATTTTGAGTATTCCAAAGCTGAAATACTAGTAAAGGCCATTCGATTAGAGAAACCTCCTAGAATTGACAAAATAAACTATGAACTGAAGATTTACAGCACAGACACAAATTTAAATGTTGAATTGCTCAAAAAAAATGTTGAAAAATTTGGCACTATATTTAATACCGTGCAGTTATCCTGTTCTATTGATGGAGATGTAAAATTAATTTATGAATGAAGGATATAAACTTTATTTTTTTAATCCTCACATTAGTAGCCGAAATAATTGGTACAATTGGCGGTTTCGGTTCATCCGTGTTTTTTGTACCGTTGGGTAATTTTTATTTCGATTTTCAATCTGTCTTGGGGCTTACCGCAATATTCCATCTCTCCAGTAATCTGAGTAAAATATTTTTGTTTAAAAAAGGATTAGACAAAAGGTTATTATTATCCATTGGAATACCATCAGTAATTTTTGTAGTAATTGGTGGGTTTCTATCCAAGATATTCAACAATAATTTTTTAGAAATATTCTTAGGCATTTTCTTAATAGGATTTAGCTTGTTATTTCTTATTAAGAGTAAACTAAGCATATCTCCAAATGATAAAAACGCAGTTGTTGGAGGAGCATTATCCGGCTTCTCTGCCGGCTTATTAGGCACAGGAGGAGCTATTAGGGGGTTAACAATGGCCTCTTTCAATTTAGAAAAAAGTGTGTTTATTGCCACTTCTGCATTTATAGATTTTCTGATAGATTTTTCTAGAACATTTGTATATTATAGCAATGGATATATTCATAAGCACGACCTAAAATATGTGCCTTTTTTGTTTGTAATTGGTCTAATAGGCACATTTATAGGAAAAAAGATTTTAGCCTATATTCCCCAGAGCAAATTCCGTAGGCTGTCTTTATCTTTAATACTTATTGTTGGAATTATTACTATGACCAAACTGCTTTTTTAACTAAAAAAAAACAGCCACTACCAACGTATATACTAACGTTAGCAACCATACTTAAGCTCCCGGAAGAATATAAAAGGAAAAATTAGCGGATTTTGAGCAAGGCCACAAGTAAAGGCAGTTGACAAAATAGCAATCATTGTACCCCCCTTTAATTATAGCTAATATTTATCATCATTGGCCTATAAAAGAGGATTTCATAATGCGGGCAAAATAGCAACTAACTTTAAGTGCAGTCCGCAAGTTTTGTTAAGGTAGTTGTATTAAACAATATCTCTCAGCAAGAGAACTAAGAAAGACAATCTTGGCATTGACCAATCAACAGAATTTCTGCACTGTTTACTTTGTGATTTGCAACGGTAGGAATAGCCATGTTCAAATTTAAACACTCGGTTTTACCACAATCCTGACATTGAAAATGTGGATGCGTATCTGAATGTGTTAAAGAAGTACACCCTTTGCACTTTGCATACCATTGTAGTCCATCTTTTCCTTTAAATGAGTGCACCAAACCTTCATCTTCCATTCTCTCCAAAGTGCGGTAGACAGTTGTCTTGTTAATCTCTGATTTTAGGCGTTCTATCAAACTAATGGCAGATAAAGCACGCCCTTCTCGCTCAAATATTTCAAGCAAGCTAGTAACAGATTTTGTTCTTCTGGAAATTCCCATGACACAAAATTACTGCAACCAAGTTGTATTAACAAAATTTTCTTTTTATTATTGCAACTTGGTTGCGATAATAAACATTTAGAATGAGGGAAGCCACATTAAAACCGGATAGAATCGGAATACTAGCAAGTTCTTTGTGTATGGTGCATTGCATTGCTACACCATTTATATTTATAGCCCAATCCTGTTCAACAGCTTGCCATGAAGCTACTGCAACCTGGTGGGGTTCATTGGATTTTCTTTTTCTTTCAATTTCACTTTTTGCCATATATCAATCTGCCAAGAACTCTTCAAAAACCTGGATAAAATATGCTATGTGGGTATCTTGGTTTGTTTTACTTGCTGTAATCCTAAACGAAAAAACTCAACTTATTTCTCTTCCGGAAATTGCTATTTATTTCCCCGCTTTCGCACTCATACTATTGCACATATACAACTTAAAATACTGCCGTTGTCAACCGGATAACTGTTGCTCAAGATAAATTACTATGAAAAAATATACCGATGAAGAAATTGGAGATAACCATATACTAACAACTATTGAAACTCCTTTACTTTCCAATGCGTTTGACAAAGCGGACGAAGAAAAAATTGAAAATATCCAGGTCTACTTTTCAAAAATAATGGAAGAGTTAGGACTAGACCTAAAAGACGAAAGTCTATCCGGAACACCCTATCGCTTTGCAAAAATGTATGTAAAAGAATTGTTCTATGGCCTAAATCCTAAGAATAAGCCTAAATTATCTACATTTCCCAATAAATACGGGTACAGAAAAATGCTTATTGAGCATGATATTACTATTGATTCCTCTTGCGAACACCATTTTTTACCTATAACGGGACACGCACATATTGGGTACATCCCTAATGAGAAAGTTATTGGTCTATCCAAGATAAATAGATTGGTTGACTACTACTCCCATCGTCCGCAGGTACAAGAACGCTTATGTCTGCAAATTTTAAATGATTTACAAGAAACGTTAAATACGCAAAGTGTTATTGTTGTTCTAAACGCAAAGCATCTATGTGTATCATCTAGAGGCATAAAAGACAAAGACAGCTCTACCACTACTATAGAATATGGTGGTGATTTTATGGATATAGCATGCCGAAATGAGTTTTTTCAGAATCTCAGTAAAAAATAAACGGATAACAAGAGGTATCCCATAATTATTAGAAAAATGACTGGTTTAACCGCTTTAGAAAAGCGGTTAAACCAATTTAGTTGGTCAAATGATACCTCGTTCTTAGTGCATCCCTTCTAATTTCGGATTATAGGTAAGTGGCTTTTCTCGTTACGCAAATAAACGTCTCTTTATTCTAGTAATCTCTCCCCCTAAAGAACCTACCCTCCACACTTTGCATTCCGTGCCAAACCAAATGCACATCAATAGTAATAGTATCTGCTTCAAAACTATCATATTCATGTCCAAATGATTAATAGATTTGTAAGACACTGATATCTAAACTTATACACGTGTATTCAATACGGACATACACTCCTAATCACAAAAGAATTCAGTTTTAAAATTGTTAGCTAACTCTTTCTATTTAAACCTAAAAAACCATTATGAAAACTAAACAACTTACATTCCTTATTACTTTCTTATTCGCCTTCATAAGTCAAGCGCAGCACGAAGTGAAATTCCCTGTTGAAGTGGGCATGAAACCGGAAAGCATTACCAAGGGCTTTAACGACAACTATTATGTGACTATAATGAATGGAAAAGAACCTGGAGATGGCGAATTGGTGGAGATTTCAAAAACCGGTGTTAAGGTGTTTGCCAAAGGTTTTGATGAACCCAAAGGCATAGTCTACTTAAACGGGAATCTGTATTTCTCGGATGTTACCCGAATTTGGAAAGTTGATAAAGAAGGGAATGCCAGCATTTTTGTGGATAAAACCAACTTTCCCGAAACGGTTCTTTATCTCAATGATGTTTCGTTAGACGGTAAGGATAGCGGAATTTTCGTAGCCGATATGGGTGCCACACAATACATGCGTGATCCCGATAATAACTTATGGCCGTTAGATAGTGAAGAAGCCAAGAAAGTTCCTGAGTTGGGGCGTATCTATCATGTAGACTTAGAAGGGCACATTACCATAAAACAAGATACTTCCCCACTTATGTTGAACCCCAATGGCGTTGGTGTTGACAACGATGGAAATATTATGGTAGGTGCCTTTTTCAAGGGGAATTTTCTAGTTACCGAAAATGGTGTTCTTCGTCCTCTGAAAGGGCAATTTAGAGGGGCCGATGCCGTAGAACAGGATAGTAAGGGTAACTACTATATAAGTAGTTGGGTAGCTGGAAAAGTTTGGAAAATAAATCCTGAAACCGAGGCGTCTACCGTGCTTATTGAAGGTTTAGAATCTGCCGCCGATTTTTATCTTGAGGAGGATAAAGGAAGGTTGTTAGTTCCTGATATGATGGCTGGTAAAATATATGCTGTCCCACTTAAAAACTAGAGCAAGAAAACTTCTTCAATACATTTTGGTGGTTATAGTGTCCATTAACTGGGCTACACGCCACATTTACATATAGATTCCAACTCATCCAAATTCGTAAAATTTTCATTAGAAATGATTGAATTTGGATGAGTTAAATCTCTACCTAGTAACTTACCTTAGACTTATTATCTAACTTCTGCTCTATTAATGGGTATAAATCATAGGTAGGATAAATTTCTGACCTGAAAGCTTTCCAAGCAGTTTTTTCTATGGCCAAATTCACTTCCCTAAGTTTGGAAGCTGGTAATTCCAATACAATCATTTGACCTATACCCATAACTACATACCAGTTGACCACGGACACTCCTTCCGGAGGAAAGTTTTTATAAAATCCCTGATTGCTCCTAACCTTCTCTATCTCTTCCAAGTTCATAGACTGATCATGCTTCAAGAAAATAGTCAATAAGAGTTTCTCGGTTTCTTGGCTTTCTCCACTTTCATTAGTCGAAGATTGAGCGTTGGATAAAGTACTGAAGCACAGTACTACTAACGCAGTTAAAAGGGCATTTTTCATGAGTTGTACATTTAAATATTTGTAATTAAAAGTTCTTCTGTTTAACAGTTTCCAAAATTGCTTTTTTGGCTAATTTTGGTTTTTTATCCCGAGTATATAAAAGCGGATAGTTGGTTCTATTAGGAATGGGATATCCATTTTTCCAAGACAAACCATCGTGTACGCCCCAAAAAGTAACCCTGTCAATTTTGTCATGGTTGCTCAGGAAAATCTCAAATAGCTCCTTGTACCGTTCTGCCAATTCCACAGAAACGGATTCCGGTAGTTCTTCTTTATAGGGGTCTAGGAAAGTTTCAAACTCTTCCAATTGATATTGGGGTTCCATCATACTCGTTCCTATTATCTGTCCTTCTTTGGTCAAAGAAAGCACATCTACATCCAACTCGGTAATCATTACTTTTACACCTAGCGCAGCATAGGCATCTATGGCTTGTTGAATATATTCGTTCTTAGGAAAATTGAGTCCCCAATGGCCCTGAATCCCAATTCCGTCTATACGGATTCCTTCTTTCTGTAACATCTTTACCATACGTACGATGCCGTCTCTTTTTTCAGGTCGCCATGCATTAAAGTCATTGTAGTAAAGCTCGGTATCAGGTGCGTATTCGCTGGCGTACTTAAAAGCCAATTTCACCATTTCATCACCATCTCCAATATGTTGTATCCAATTTGTAGGCCTATAAGACCCATCATTATCAACCACTTCGTTTAGCACATCCCATGCATGTACTTTTCCGGCATATCTTCCGGCTACCGCCTCTATATGCTTTCGCAGTTGCTCCTTTTGTTCTTGGGGTGAATTAGGTTCTCCTTTTTCATTGGTAAAAAACCAATCCGGAGTTTGATTGTGCCAGATTAAGGTATGCCCCACAACAAACATTTCTTGTTCTTGGCCAAAAGCCACAAACTCATCTGCCTCTTTAAAATCATACACATTGCGGGCCGGACTTACGGATTCCGCTTTCATACAATTCTCGGGTGTAATTGTATTAAACTGTTGTTTTACTATGTGTAACGAGGTCGTATCTTCTCCAGAAACTACCGCACCATTTATAGCAGAACCCATTTTAAAATAGTCTTTAAAGGCCAATTTCAAGGCGATTTCTTCCTTCTCCTCTACGGTTGCGTCCAATAAAGCGTTTTCGCTATTTTCTTTTTCTTTACAACCTATGAACGTAAACAATAAAAGACCTACTATCTGAATTATCCCTACCTTAATAAGATTCATTTTAACTATCAACTTTTTATTCATATCCATCTTTTCGCCTATTGTAATCCCTCTAAAAATCCATCATAGGCCTGTTTTTTATTGTAATTCTCATCGAAGAGTAAAGGCCATTCCGGTACACCAAAAAAATCGATCAACCAAGATTCATTATCACGAAGACCCCATACCGTGATGCCAAATTTATTCTCAAGAGGTACGGTGTTGTATATTTTTACAACTTCTTTGAATTTAGCCTTTTGCTGTGCCGCCTTTTCTATGGATAAAGAAGATACATTTTTGTCGTTTTCAGGATTCGTACGAATGTCCAACTCCGAAAAATGTAATTTTAAACCTCTTGAAACGGTGGCATCTACAACCGCTTGTATATCTTCAGTTGAAGGATAATCTATTGAGATATGCATTTGTGCTCCAACACCATCCACTAGTTCACTCAAATCATCTATCAAATTGAATATAGCCGCTCTTTTGCCAGAACTGGCAGCAATATTAAAATCGTTATAAAACAAAATCGCATCCGGATCTGCATTTCTAGCAAATTGAAAGCACTTCTTTACATAGTCATCTCCCATTCTTTGCCTAAAAATAGAGTTTCGTAAAGGGTTGCCCGCACTTTCGTCCACAGCCTCATTAACAACATCCCAAGACCTTACCTTACCCTTGTACCTGGTCATGGTAGTGGTTATATACTCTTCTACCATCTTCTCGAATTCAGCATCGGTACCCGAAAAATTCTCTACCCAATCCGGCGTGGCATCATGCCAAATTAGGGCATGGCCGTGAACGAACATGTCATTTGCATAAGCAAAATCAACAATAGCATCCGCAGCACTAAAATCGTAGCTGTTTGGAGAAGGATGCATGATATTCATCTTCATCTCGTATTCAGATGTTAAACTATTGAATTCCTTTTTTAATACTTGTGTATGGTTGCCTCCTTCGTTAATTCTGTACGATTGTGTTATTACTCCAACGGCAAATGTATCCGTCTCTTCTTTTAATCCATTCTGAGAGAGTTCTTCACACACATTAGTATTACATACACCATACCGTTGGTCTACTTTTATTTTCTTAGTTGTTGTTGATGTACCAGCCGCATTGGTTACCTCAAGTGTAATTGTATATTCGCCGGTTTTTTCATAACGTACCTCCTCAAGGCCTTCCATATCAAGAACCTTATCGTCGCCCGTTCCAAAATCCCATACAGCTGAAAAGTCGGAATCCGATTCCGTCGTATTCTCCAATAAAATAGAATACGGGTCCTCTTCCGAAATAGTATACTCAAAGGAAGCTTCCACTTTGGTTACCTTAGTATTATCATCTTCGTCATTTTTAATTTCCTCACTATCCGAAGAACAGCTTAACCAAAATGTAGCCAAAAACAAGACCAAGTACCTTGATGCTTTCTTTACTACAGAATCTGTTTTTACCATTGCATATATAAGTTGGTTTGTACCTATGCTCCGAAGGTAAATGTTACTCCTCCCCCATTCTATAATAAATTGTGCATTGTATAGCACCTATGTGGCATACGCAGTTTTCACCCATGTTTATTCAGCTTATTAAGAAATTCAAAACTTTACATACATGTATATAAAGAGATAGACTAAACTTACTCTAACAAATCACACATCTTTCTAGGTTTTAAAAGCACTGTTCCATTTGCAACACCAGTGGCAATTATGGCTTCATAGCTTATAGTCTAAAACAAGCTACTCCTTTAAATTTACTACCATAAAAATTAAAGGATGACTTACCATTTCCGTTTACATGGGTTTACCAATAAAATTGCATTGCTGCTTTTCTTACTAGGAATACATTCTGCTTTCTCGCAGGATTCCATTCCATCGCAATCAGATAGATTACAACAGTATTTAGGGTTTTGGGTCAGTTCAATTGACCACAAAACGGATAGTGTAGCCACTACGCCTCTAATAAAAATGAACAACTATCCTAAAATAGACAATACAGCAATGTCCGTTGATGTATTTCAAAGCGATGGAAAAATCTACAACCATACCTTAACAGAGCTTATTGGGTATGATACAAAGACCGATTCTATTTTTGCATTGGGCAAAAGCGCTCAAGGCGATATGTTTCTAGGGAAAGGTGGATTTACCAGCGATACAGATTGGATAATGAAAGACCGGGACTTTACCGGGAAAGAAACCATGACGGTTACTTTTGATTTTAAAGATCAGACCGATGTGTATTTAAAGGGAACAAACCCAAAGAACGAAATTCTTTGGCAAACCCGCTACATCAAGAAAAATATAAAAGATAAGAACATAGGTATTCAACTGGTTTCGGTACATAAAGAAATGCAGAAAAACCCTCAGCAGACCTTGAAGTATCTAGATAGAATGGGCTATAGCTATATTGAAACCTTTGTTTATAAAGACCGCTCCTTTTATGGTCTATCTCCTCTAAATTTTAAAAAATTAGTAGAAGAGAACAACCTGAAATTTACAGGATCTATGACGTTTTACGACCTTCCTTCCAATGATGACCGAGCTTGGAAAAAAGCCATGGATTGGTGGAAAAAATGTATAGAAGACCATAAGCAAGCTGGCGTAGAATACCTCACAATATCCAACAATCAAATTAAAGAAATCACCTCCCTTGCCCAACTCAAAAAGTATGCTAAGTATTACAATGCTATTGGAAAGCTATGTAAAGAAAGGGGGATTGCATTCGCTTATCACAACCATTCTGATGAATTCAAGAAACTAGAAAATCAGGTTATCTATAATTATCTCCTAGAAAACACCAATCCAGAGTATGTTAGTTTCCAAGCCGACCTATATTGGATGCATTTTTCCAATGTTGACCCCATTGACTATTTCAAAAAATACGGGAACCGGTTTATAAGCTGGCATGTAAAAGATTACGAAGAACTCGGCCAAAGCGGGAAAATGGATTTTGAGGCATATTTCAAATACGCTAAAACAACTGGTCTCAAATATGTTGTGGCAGAAGTAGAAGCTTTTAACTACCCGGTTTGGTACAGCATCAATTCCGCATGGAACTATTTATATTTCAACATTTTATAACAACACGCTCTCAACACTTAAACTTTATGAAAACCAGAATTTTACAATTAACATGTTTTATCATTATAACTTTCAACCATATGGCCTTTGCCCAAGACCAATTTAAGGTGTTGTTATTCACCGTACAAGACACTTGGCATTACGAGTGCATTCCAACCGCAGTAGATGCTTTTCATAAAATGGCTGCTGAACATCAGTTTAAATTTGATTGGACGCTAAGTCCTGAAGGTCTTGCTGAAAAATTACCTTCCTATGATGTGGTTGTCTTCCTAAATGCCGATGCCGATATCTTAAACAATGACCAATTTGAAGTCCTAAAGACACACATTCACAACGGGAAAGGTTTTGTGGGAGTCCACTCAACATCCGATAGTGAGATAAGAAATCCGTGGTTCGATAATCTGGTAGGCGGAGTTTTTAAAGACCATCCACAATTTCAGGCCGCCGTACTCACCAATCACGATGTCAATTTTCCTTCTAACCTACACCTGCCGGAAAAATGGTTGTGGAGTGAAGAATGGTACAATTTTAAACTCTTAAAATCCGAAAATATAAAAGTACTTCTATCGGTAGATGAAAACACCTACGATTATCAAAAGGGATATGACGAAACACCACTGGAAGGTATGGGCGAAAACCATCCTGTAGCATGGTACCAGTTTTACGAAGGAGGCCGTTCATTCTACACCACACTCGGTCATAAACCGGAAGCTTTTCAAGACCAAACCTATATAAATCACTTATTTGGTGGTATTTATTGGGCTGCAAATGGCAAAATAAAAGAATAAGGCGGTCATAGATGCACCGCTAAAAAATTTTGCTTTCACGCTCTTAATTACTCTGTTGGATATTCATTCCGTTAACTAAACGGTAGACTCATCTTTTCTAAATTAGAGTCTACCGTTATTTATCGTTTGCTGAAACCTTATCTAAGCTATAGAAAATTACCTCTCTCATTTCCTTTATACCTAACTATCTTATCCACTAAGTATAATCCACTTCAAGTGCTAACAAGAGTGTTTTTTTCCATTACTTTGCAAAATGGATAATTTCGAAGATTTCAAAATAAAAAAGCAGTTACAAAAGGCCATTGTAGACTTGGGGTTTGAAACACCAACACCCATTCAACAAGAATCATACTCCCCTATTCTTGGTGGCTCTGATTTTGTAGGAATCGCCCAGACCGGAACCGGAAAAACAATTGCGTTTCTGTTGCCTATTTTACAAAACTTGAAGTATTCGGACCAGTTGCATCCTAGAGTGCTAATTCTAGCTCCTACCAGAGAATTGGTAATTCAGATAGTTGAACAGATTGAAAAACTAACACCCTACCTAAGCGTAAGAACTTTAGGTGTATACGGTGGTTCTAATAATATAAACCGACAAAAAAGAGCCGTTGCTGAAGGTCAGGATATTATAGTAGGTACCCCAAGAAGAACTTATGATTTGGTCCTTTCTAACGTATTACGACTAAAATCAATTAAAAAATTAGTGATTGATGAAGTTGATGTTATGCTGGATTTTGGATACAAAACACAGCTAAGAAACATCTTTGAATACCTGCCCACAAAACGTCAGAACATTCTTTTCTCCGCTACTATGACCACGTATGTGGATCAATTGATGAACGATTTTTTAATCAACCCAATTAAGAAAACCATATCCATTAGCGGTACGCCATTGGAAAGTATTAGCCAAGAAGCATATGCAGTACCCAACTTTTACACCAAGGTAAATTTATTGAACCACTTATTGGCGGACAAAGACGAGTACCATAAAGTATTGATTTTTGTTGCCAGTAAAACCAGTGCCGATCGTCTTGCTGAAACATTGGATTTTGAATCTGAAATTTCAGTAATACACTCCAGCAAAGAACAAAACCATAGGACTAAATCCATAGAAAAATTTGAGAGCGGCAAAAGCAGGATTCTTATTGCTACCGATGTTATTGCCCGTGGTATAGATATTGAAAAAATTAGTACCGTAATTAGTTTTGACACCCCTTTTTATCCAGAAAATTATATTCACCGTATTGGTAGGACAGGTAGAGCCGGAGAACAAGGAAGGTCTATTCTTTTCTATAGCGAAAAAGAAGCCGAACTAAAGGACGCCATTGAAACGCTTATGAACTATACCATTCCGTTTAATGACTTTCCTGAGGAAGTAGAAATAAGTTCTGAACTCACCCCTGAAGAAACGGATAAACCCTTTGACCCCAACAAAGAACTAGAAGAAGACTCCGAGGTTAAAAGAGGCGCTTCCTTCCATAAAAAATCTTCTAAAAACAGTAAAGTTAAATCCGAAGTAAAAAGCTACGAGAGAAAACTAAAAAGGAAGTATAAAAAGCCACAAAAACGAGGGGATAAAATTCAAAACAAGAAAAGTAAACGAAAGAAAAGATAATATTTTTTTGAGTCTGGGACTTGGCTGGGTTTAGCCCCTGTGTACATGTACTTAAAAACCGTAAGCCCACCAAACTTCCTATTCCTAATCGGTTTTGGCCTGTAGGACATTGCTGAAAGAAGGCTGCGTTTCCGTAATACTCCCCGCCCCTTTTTTATTCACTTTAAAAATAACGTCCTTTTCCGTGGTGAATAATAAAACTGAAAAAAAATGGGATTTCAGGTTAGATTTTAAGATAAGAAATGCCTCGTCCAGTGTTAGCTCTTCTTCCGTATCCTCTGTCTCTTTTGACCTGTAGCTAAATTTCAACAAGACTTTAAAACCATCTTTGGCATAGATAGGTCTCAAAAAAATATTCTTAAGATTTGGTTTACCTATGGTCTTTGCCATGGTCAACTTAGCAAAACTCCCCTCTTGGGCACTTTCTTTTATTTGATTCCAAAAAAGAAGAAACTCATCCTGATAAGTCATACATAGAGATTTTGAGGTAGCTTTTTGCATTTCAAAACTACTACTATTTATTTGATACGGTAAACTAAAACTAGAGACCTAAAGTTTCATGCTAGCCTTTCTTTCCATAAATTTACAATACAGTTACTAAAGCAATGGGAAAACAATTAGACTCTATCACTCCTGAACTAAAAGAGTTCATTGAAAAACAAAAAATCTTTTTTGTTGGTACCGCTGCCGATAGCGGAAATGTAAATGTGTCCCCAAAAGGTACAGATTCGTTTAGGGTCATAGATAAAAACAAGATTGTTTGGTTGAACTTAACGGGCAGTGGAAATGAAACGGCCGCCCATCTACTAAAGAACCGTCGCATGACCATTATGTTCTGTGCTTTTGAAGGAAAACCTTTAATCTTACGCCTATACGGAACGGCCAAAATCTATCATAAGCGAGATACTGATTATCATAAGTATATAGAGCTTTTTCCAAAGAATATAGGAGCTAGACAAATTATTGAGATGCATGTAGAACTTGTACAGACCTCTTGCGGTTTTGCCGTACCATTTATGGAATTTAAAGAAGAACGTACTACTCTAAATGATTGGGCCTCAAAACAAGGGGAAGACAAAATTAAGACCTATTGGAAGAACAAAAACACCACCAGCATTGACGGCTTTGAGACAAATATTCTAGAGCCTTAACCCAAAATAGCTTATTCCCTATCCTATCTCACTAAACGCCCCGTTATATTACCCGCCAATATATTGTTTACTTCGCTTACCGTAGCAAGGTTAACATCTCCTTCGTAAGTGTGTTTTAGGGCACAGGCAGCGCTTCCAAACTCCATGGCCTTATAATCATCAAATTTTTGTAAACCATATATCAATCCGGCAGCAAAAGCATCTCCTGTACCTATTCTGTCCACCACATGGGTAATGTCCAAATCTTCTGTTTCCCGGAACTCAACACGGTTCCACATTCTAGCCCGGATTTTATGCCAAGAAGAATTTAATGAGGTCCGTATTTTATCGAACACTTTTTCAATCGTGGGGAAAGTTTCCATCAGTTTTTTGCTAGCTTCAATGAAATCATCGTTACTATATCCAAACTGTGTACCTAATACCTCGTTTATTTCATTAACACCACCAATAAAAATTGTAGAATAATGTAGCAGTTCAGTTAAGGCTTCTTTGGGGTCTTGTCCATACTTCCATAAATCACTACGGTAAGTAGGATCGGCAGATACGGCCATTCCTTTATTTCTTGCCAATTTCAAGCCCTCTTTAAGCGTATCAAAGGCTCCTTGAGATAATGCTGGTGTTATTCCGGTCCAGTGCATCCACTCCCCTTTTTCCAAGGCTTTTTCCCAATTTACCTTTGCCGGTACAATTTCGGAAAATGCGGAGTGAGAACGATTATAAGAAATCATACTAGGCCTAATTACGGCTCCAACCTCAAGAAAATATACTCCCAAAGGGCGTTTTGAAAGAACTATAGAAGAAGTATCCATACCAAATTGGCGAATATACGCCAGTGCGGTTTCTCCAATGGAATCTTCGGATACCACACTAATATGCTTTACCTCTCCACCAAAATTGGAAATGGAAATGCCAACATTTAGCTCGGTTCCTCCAAAATAAAACTCAACAATATTAGACTGTATAAATTTTTTGTTTCCCCGCGGAGAAATACGCATCAACACCTCCCCAAATGTTATAATCTGTCCCATACCCTAAATTTTGGGACTAAATTACCCAATGTGAAGGAAATAATAAGGGCCGATTACAAAAGATTTTCTGGCAAGGCCTCATAGGTATGCAAGAATCCAAAAGACCAATTTATCATCTAATAACAAGAAACCTATTAATTACTCAGTTTCCCCTCCTATACCAATATTTTTGAACGTCTGTATAATAAGCTGCATTTCGTTTTCATGTAGGTGATTGTCCGAAATGGCCATATCCTCAAGAATTTGAGCCAAAATTTTCTTTTTAGGATATGACATGTTATGCAACGCCACTAATGCCTCATCTGTACTGGTTTCTTTGGCTTCATTAACCAAATTAGGGCTCATTCCTATTCCTTCCTGAAGTTCTTTCATTTCTGCCAGCTCGCTAGGATGAACCTTGCCATCTGCTAAAATAACCTCATTGCTCATTACAAAAATGGCTTTCTTTTCCGTTTCAGTAAATTGTACGTTATGTATTGTTCCATTTTCCATAGTTGTGTGTAGTTTCAATTGTTCATAGATTTGAAGATATAGGCCATAAGGGTCTTTTCCGTAGTGTGCTTAAACCCATCTGAAATTGCGGTCATCTCCAGAATAGTTTCAAGATTACTTTTCTTTTCCTGAGACATTTGTTTCAGAATTAAGATGGCCTGCTCACTTTCAATATTTCGGGCTTGCATAATAAAATTACTGTCAAAATCAATTTGTTCCATTAATTGCGTTACCGCGTTGATTTCTCCAGTGTGTACTTGTCCATCTGCTAAGATTACAGAATTTACAACATGTACCATAGCCAGTTTCTCTGCCAAGGTAAAGGCTTTTGTTTCTTGTTGCATTAATTGTTAATGGTTTGTGTTAGTAGACGTAATATAATGAATTATCCGAAAGTGCTACTCCATGTGTTTTAAAAATTCGATGCGAAAAACACACAAGTTTTAGGATTTGACATAATCACCTTCAACCTATCACTAGCAAATGCATATTTTGATTCTAACGTTTTAAAAACAAATTCACATCTAATTAAACTCTACCAAGTAAATTTTAAACAAGATCATTCAAAAGGAAACTAGAACAAAACCATATTTAGTTGAACTATAAAACGTTGCTATTAAACAGTTACCAAAATGGATAAAATTATTTATTTACTATTTATATTATTGTAAGATATTCATTACTTTTATTGAGACGAAATCAATCTACTAAATGATAGAACCTAATATCTCAGGTATTGACCAAGAACAAAATAAATCCAAAAACAAATTCTCAATAATAGGCATAGGGGCCAGTGCTGGTGGATTAGAAGCATTAAAGTCTTTTTTTGACAACCTTCCTTTAAAATTTGCCCATAGCTTTGTAGTTGTTCAGCATTTAAGTCCCGATTACAAAAGTTTAATGGGAGAGCTTTTGGCTAAGAACACAGACATGCCCATTATTGAGGTTACTGAGAAAACCAAAATAAAGTCAGGGACTATCTACCTTTTGACACCTAAAAAAAACATCTTTATTAAAGATGGTTATTTAATTTTAGAAGACAAGCCAACCACTAGGACCTTAAATCTACCTATAGATTTATTCTTTAAATCTTTAGCGCGTGAAATGACCAATAATGCTATTGCTATCATTCTAAGCGGCACAGGTAGCGATGGTACTTCTGGCGCAAGAGATATTAAGGAATACGGCGGAATGGTAATGGTGCAATCACCAGATCAAGCAGAGTTTGAAAGTATGCCTCAAAATGCAATCAACACTAACTTGGTTGACTTTGTCCTGCCTACCGAGCAAATGGGTGAAGAACTTCAGAGATTTCTTCAACACCCAGCCGTTTATGGTTCCTTGGAGGAACATATTCTAAACGATGAGGAAACACTGGTTAAAATTCTGAGCTTTTTAAACAGTCAGACTAAATTAGACTTTGAATACTACAAAAGACCTACCCTAGTACGTATGATTGCCCGAAGGATAGGGATAAACCGTTTAGAAACCCTTCCAGAGTATAAAGAATATTTATTTGAAAGACCAGAAGAAGCGCATTTTCTGGTAAGGGAGTTTTTAGTTGGGGTCACCAGTTTTTTTAGAGACGAAGCTGTTTGGAATGTTCTTGCCTCCGAAATCATACCAAAAATAGTAGCTAACAAAAAAAAGGGAGATACCATTAAATGCTGGTGTGTTGGGGTTAGCAGCGGTGAAGAAGCCTATTCTTTGGCTATTATTATTAATGAACTCCTGATAAAGTACAATAAAAAAAATGTAGTTAAAATTTTTGCTACCGATATAGAAAAAAATCATCTGAACGACGCTGCGAAAGGCATGTACAATGAAAGTACTATTGCCAATATTTCCGAAAGACGGCTAACGATGAATTTCACCAAAAAAGGAGATTATTACCGTGTTAACGAGAACATTAGGCGTATGGTCATATTTAGCAAACATAATGTGCTCAAAGACCCTCCTTTTAATAAAATGGATATTTCTCTGTGCAGAAATATGCTTATTTACCTTCAACCTGCAGCACAAAACAGAGTTCTTGATGTTTTGCACTACTCACTTAATTTAAATGGAACCTTAGTTCTAGGTAGTAGCGAATCTCTAGGAAGGCAGAAAAACTCATTTGCTGAAATACATCGGAAACAAAAAATTTACAGTAACATAAGACCTGCAAAAATACTTGGTCTACAACCTTACGGCCCAAACAAAACCCAAAAAAATCCGTTTGGTCTAAAAACCATGAGTTACGAGCGAAATACAAGGCAGCTTATGGTAGAAGCCTTAAGTGATAATTTAGACCTTGCCGCTATTCTAATAGACGGTAATTTTAATATCGTTGATGCTTTTGGAGACCTCAATAATTATATAAGCTTACCGAACAAGGGGTTTAGCATGAACCTATTAAAAATGGTTCCTGAGAACGTGGCAACAGTTTTGAGCTACTCTTTAAGAAAAGTTGCAGGAACCAACCAAAATTTAAAGCACGAGAACCTTAATTTCTCAACTGAAAAAAAGCCCACCATTGTTAACATGCATGTGGCATCCTTTAACAACCCCCTAAGTAGCAATCCTCCGAATTTTTTAATCATCATCAAACCTTCGGACATACAAAAAATAACAAGCCCTACTCATAACGAGAACGAAAGCACAAATAATAGTTCAAGGGAAATAGAATTAGAATCCGAACTAAAAGAAACAAGGGAAAGTCTTAAAAACATGATTGAAGAGGTAGAGACTAGCAATGAAGAGTTGCAGGCTACCAATGAAGAGCTCTTGGCTTCTAATGAGGAATTACAAAGTACCAATGAAGAACTACAAAGTGTAAATGAAGAATTACATACAGTAAATACGGAACTTCAGGAAAAATTAGAAGAGCTAGCTCTATTAAATTCAGATTTGGACAATCTTTTTCAAAGCACGGACATAGGAACCATTTTTCTGGACAATCAACTGAGAATAAGAAAGTTTACCCCTAGCGTTGCCAAGCATTTCAACCTAATGGAAAGTGATGTTAATCGCCCTCTAGAACACTTTGCCAGTACATTTCATAAGTCCAATTATAAAAACTTCATTTCAGACATTAAAGCTGTAGTCGTAAATGGAGTTTCACAGCAAAACGAGGTGAAAGATGCAAAAGGGCGTTGGTTCTTGCAAAAAATAGTCCCTTTTCGTGATTCCATCGGAAATATTGAGGGGGCAACCCTTAGTTACGTAGACATTAACGAACTTAAATCTGCGGAACAAAAACTTAAAAATCAATTGCTTGCATTTGAACAAACATCAGACAGTTTTTGGGATTATAACTTAATAAACAATACCTATTACGTTAGCCACTCAATCCGCCATATTCTAGGTTACGAGGCAGATGAAGTTGAAGAAACTCCTGAGTTCTGGAACCAACTGGCCCATCCGGAAGATCTAGAAACCCAAGATAATACCATGCAAAAACATTTGCAAACCAACGGTAAATACCCATATGCAGTAGAAATAAGATACAAACATAAAGCTGGTCATTATGTAACCTTGTTCTTAAGAGGCAAAATAGTTGAATGGACGGAAGATCACAAACCCAAGAGAATGCTGGGTACTACAACCGATGTTTCTATGATTAAAAGAATGCCTCAATTAGAGCAGGAACTGCTTGATAAAAATATGGTGTTTGAACAGGTTCTTGAAATAACCATGGCCGGTTTTTGGGATTGGAATATACAAGAAAATACAGAGTATTTGAGTCCTACTTTTAAACGAATGTTCGGGTATGAAGATGACGAAATGGAAAATACACCTGAAGCATGGCAAAATATCATGCACCCAGAAGATCTTCCAGGCGTGCTAGAAACGTTTGATGCCCATGTTAAAAGTAAAGGAGAAGTACCCTATGATAATGAAGTACGCTATTTTCATAAAAACGGAAGCATTGTATGGGTTTGGTGCAAAGGTCAGGTAATAGAATGGGGTGAAAAGGGGGAACCCATAAGAATGGTTGGTAGTCATATAAACATTACTAACTTAAAACGCCTATCTCAAAGCAACAAAGAGCTAGAACGTTTTGCTTATGTAGCAAGTCATGACTTGCAAGAACCCTTACGTACCATACGGGATTTTGTAACGCTTTTTAAAGAAGAATATATAACTTTATTAGACGATAAGGCCAATACGTATTTGGCCTTCATAGAAGAAGCCTCGTCAAGAATGGGCGAATTGGTAAGGGTTATACTTGCCTATTCAAAAATAGGGAGCAATACCAGGCCAGAACCTGTAGACCTAGAAACCTTAGTAGGGAACGTAATGAAAGACCTTCGTATGCGTATTAAAAATACAGGTGCAAAAATCAAGGTTAAAGACCTCCCCGAAATATCAGGACATAAATTAGAACTTCACTCCCTTTTTCTTAACCTTATTGGTAACTCAATAAAATTTACTGATAAAAACCGAAATCCGATAATTGAGATAGGAACCTTGCCCTCAGAAAAAGGACATCATATTTACGTAAAGGATAACGGTATTGGAATGGAAGCAAAGAATCAACAACAGATTTTTGAAGTATTCAAAAGATTACATAACCAAGAAGATTACGAGGGAACCGGTATTGGCCTTGCCCATTGCAAAAAAATTGTGGAACTACATAACGGTAAAATTTGGGTGGAGTCCAAAATTGGAAAAGGAAGCACCTTTCACTTTAATCTAAATTAATAACTTGTCTAGACTATGATAAAATCTATTGTACTTGTAGATGATAACAATGCTACGAACTTTATTCATGAGACCTATTTAAGGCGCGTAAATTGTGCCGAAAGAGTCTACTCTTTCACCATGGGCAAAAAAGCTCTTGAACATCTTATGAATTCAAAAGTTTTTCCCGAACTCATATTTGTGGATATTAATATGCCCACTATGGATGCTTGGGAGTTCATGGAATTATACAAGGAATTGGATGTAGCGCTTAAAATCAACACAAGGGTTATTCTCTTGACCACCTCCATAATCCCATCTGATAAAGAAAAAATGGAGATGTACCCAGAAATTGATGCTATGATGTACAAGCCATTAAACGAATTAGCTATTAAACAGATTATGGTTGAACATTTTAACCTTACTCTTTAGCTGTAATAACACGTTGCGGAATTAACTTGCTGTTTCCGCAGGCTTCATTTCGGCTTCTATTTTCAAAGCTAAGTTCAACATTTTACCGCTTAGCGTAAACAACCATCGTAATTGACCAAGTATTAAATGTGCCTCTTGCAAATTACGCTCCTCCCCCACTTTTACGGCATTTTCAAAATCCCATGCTATTGTCTTAAACTTAGAACGGTTACTTTTAAAAGATTTCTCGTGATGTTTCAACGAAAAATCATCTTCTATTTTCATATGGGTCAAAGTATCTGTGGTACGACCCAAATTTTCCATTATATGCGCTACCGCAGACCTAAAACCTTCTGATGCTTCCGTAGTACGATGATTCTGTATATATGAACTTAAGGAAGCCAAGGAAGACAAAAAAGAGTGACTCAGAGTTACCAGTTCATAAACCTCATTTACTTTTTTTTGTTTTGATTTGGGTTCTTGAACCATTTGTTGAAAAGCGGCACTTAGATTAGAAGTCTCTTCAAAAGCTTTTTTCCGGCTTATTCTCAGTGCGGTAGGCTCCTTTTCCTTGTGGTCATAAATAAGGGCTATTTCATTTAGAAAGTTTTTATTGGCCGTCAGACAGGTTCTTAAGTTGTCGTTAATATTTGAAAAACTCCATGAAGGCCAAAGTATCAAAGTGGCAAAAAATGAAAGTAACGCTCCTAAAACCGTATCCAAAATCCGAAACTGAATGACCGTAACAATGTCCGGCAATAAAATTCCATAAATAAAAATTACGCTCAGAGTAACAAAAGTAGCTGCCGTCTTATAGTTTCTCTGCAGCATAGAAAAGGCCATGACCAACGAGGTCAGCCCTAGAATCCCAAAAACATAAGTATTCTGCTCCAAAGCAACAATTACAAAAGCAATGGTAGCACCAATTAAAGTACCTATAATCCTATCTTTTGAGCGGGTCTTGGTTAGCCCGTAACTAGGCCGTAGTATAATAATGATGGTCAATAAAATCCAATAGGGTTTTTGAAAGTCAAAGATGGTTCCTATGCTGTACCCAACCATTACCGTAACGGCCAAACGCAATGCATGTCTAAAAATGGCCGATTTAAAGTTAAAGTTTCGAACCAACATTTTAAGGTCG
Source organism: Zobellia russellii (assembly GCF_044597075.1). Taxonomy (NCBI): domain Bacteria; kingdom Pseudomonadati; phylum Bacteroidota; class Flavobacteriia; order Flavobacteriales; family Flavobacteriaceae; genus Zobellia; species Zobellia russellii. The sequence goes on from NZ_CP139000.1 coordinate 1,239,932, forward strand.
TAATCTTGAAAGGTCATAAACTTGCGTACGTAACTCTCATCTATAAATTGCAACTCCTCTGTTTTGGCCTCATTGCGCAACCAATTGATTTTTCCAAGCAACTCTACCTGCTTCTCTTGATACTCGTAAAGATTCTGAAGCATTAAATACGGGCTAAGATTTTCCTTTTTAGGAAAACTTTTAAGTTGATTTATATTAGCCAAAATCCTATCTAAATACGGCTGTAGTTCTACTGGTGGCGGCAATTTTTTTCCGTGCCTTCCGGCAAAAGCAATACGTTCTAACTGTTCCGCTATCTTAAAAATAAGCTCTTGAAAACCGCTTTTGTATTGGCTGTACGTTTTAAAGACCACATCCATTTGGCTATAGTTAATGGGGTTGGCAATTGCCGCTTCCAGCATTTCCACCAATCGGGCCAGAACCAGTAGTTGTTTTCCGTGGTAAACGGAATACCGAGATCTTTTTCGGTTAAGAACTAACATCTCCCTTAAGGTTTCATGCTTTTCTATAAGCTGCTCCTGTAGTTTGTTCAGTTCGGACAATAATTTTTTCCGGTCAGAATCCGGTTCTACCAACTTTCCCCTAACTCGCAAAAATTTGGCTGTCAGCAGATAGGTTTCCCTAAATATTTCCTCAATTTCACCTTTAGGGTTTATATAATGCCAAACCATAACCACCAACAAGTACCACAAACTACCTATACCTACAAAAAAGGCATATTCATAGGTGTTAAGCACCTGAGGTTCATGGGCAAAACTAAGAACCAAAGCCAATAGACCGGAAAAGCTGACTAAAGTAGCCCTAAAACCAAAAATAGATATATAGGCAAGCAGGAAAGAAAGCACTCCTAGAACTGGAATCAAAATATAGGCCGGCAAATTCAAATACCCCCCAATAAAACTAATGATGACCACCAATACCGTAGCGCTAAGTATACCTGTAATTTTTTGCTTAAAGCTTCCATTAGTATTACTAGGTGCACTCCATAAAGCTCCAAAACAAACGGCAAGACCTATTTCTAGTTGATTAAAGTAAAGTCCCAACAAAATAGGGAAACTAACCGTAACGCCCACCAAGACCGCTTTTGAAAAATCAGTGCTTTTCAAAAAATGAAAAAGTTCCCTTAAACTATTTCCCATGTTTCCATACATTTATCTAAAACCATGCTTTACGGTTCAAAGATAGAAGATAACTTTGGCGTACTTGAATATGCAGGGCAATCTTTATTCAAAGCGACTTCCTTACTACGGATAGAAAGTGTAGAAAGATGCAATTTGTTTGGGCATTTTCCTTTTTTTAATGCACTTCCTGATATAACTTTAGCTTTAAATTTGCCGCATGAAGAATACCATTTCTATTAGAGTTGCCGATTTTCTTAAAAACTACCCGCCTTTTAACGAGGTAGCCATTAAGGAACTAGAAAGTCTATCTGAAGAAATAAGTATTGTCTACAAGATAAAAGGTGAAGTAATCTTTGCCATAAACGAAGAGGCCCACCCCTATTTTTATGTAGTTCATAAAGGTGCCGTAGTACTTACCAAAGAACCCAATGACGAAGTTGTAGATTTGTGCGATGAAGGTGATATTTTTGGTTTACGCCCCCTTATTGCCAACGAAAACTACAAAATTGGAGCCAAAGCATATGAAGAGACCATCTTATATGCAATACCAATAGCGGAGTTTAAACCCATCATTAAAGATTACAAGGAAGTAGGTAATTTTTTAATTGAAAGCTTTGCCTCCAATACGCGCAATCCTTATTCAAAAAGTTACAGGGGCAAGCTTTACGAAGGCACTCCCCAAGCCAGTGAAAATGGCGTAGGAGACAAAGAATTGCTTGATTTGCAAGGCGTACCCTATTCAAAAAAGCTAATAACCTGTTCAGAGAATACCACCATAAAGACCATAGCGGTTAAAATGACCGAAAAAAAGGTGGGCTCCGTATTAGTAGTAAAGGACAAACTTCCCGTGGGCATCATAACGGACAAGGATTTAAGGAATAAAATCGCCACTGGTCTTTTTCCAATAACTACAAGGGCCAAAAATATCATGAGCTCACCGGTAATTACGTATCCAAAAAAAATGACCGTTACCCAAGCACAGATGGCCATGATGAAAAGTGACATCAGCCATTTATGTCTTACGATGGACGGAACCCCAAATACAGAGGCCGTTGGTATCATTAGTAAACATGATATTATGTTTGAGCTGGGCAACAACCCTGCCGTGCTTTTAAAAGCAATAAAAAGAGCAAACGGATTTAAAAAATTAAAGGCGGTACGCAGAAGAATCATGAATCTACTGCAAGGGTACCTAGATCAAAATATACCCCTCACCTTAACTTCCAAGATTATTTCGGAGCTAAACGATGCCTGCATCAAGCAAATTATAAAAATAGCCCTGGATAAGATGGACTCCCCTCCACCGGTTAAGTTTGCATGGTTGGCCATGGGTAGCCAAGGCCGAAGCGAACAATTGTTACACACCGATCAGGACAACGCACTGGTCTTTGAAAATGTACCCGAAGACCAACTCACAGAAACAAGAGACTATTTCTTGGCACTGGCAAGAATCGTTACCAAGGGCCTTTTTGATATTGGATACGAATATTGTCCGGCGGAGATGATGGCTTCCAACCCCGAATGGTGCTCAAGCTTGCAGGAATGGAAAGAACGTACACTCCATTGGATTACCAATCCCGGGCCGGACCAAGTACTCTTATCCTCCATATTTTTTGATTACAACCTCTCTTATGGCGATTCTAATTTGGTAAACGAGCTAAGCGCCCATCTTTTTGAAACTACGGAACAATACCCCAATTTCTTTTTGCATTTGGCAAGCGGTGCACTCCAAAGTCCGTCTCCCAGTGGTTTTTTCAGAAGCTTTTTGGTGGAAGAAGATGGTGAATACAAAGATTTTTTTGATTTAAAGCGAAGGGCCTTAATGCCTTTGATTGATGGAGCAAGGGTCTTAGTGCTCTCTCACCAAGTAAAGTCCATCAACAATACTGCAGAACGTTTTGAAAAGCTTGCGGAACTGGAACCCAACAACCAAGAACTATTTTTGGCTTGCTCCTACGCTACCAAGGCTCTATTAAAGTTCAGGACAAAACACGGTCTTTTGCATAATGATTCCGGGCGTTTTATTGCTTTGAACAAACTTACGAAGGAAGAAAAAATAAAACTGAAGCGTAGTTTTAAGACCATAAAAGATTTACAGGAACTTCTTAAAATTCGTTTTAAGGTCACAAACCTATTAGGCTAATGGATTTCTTCAAAAAGCGAAAACAGAACTATCCGGACTTTTGGATGGACTATGAGGCCAAGTTTGAAAAGAAAGTGGATTATACCCTGTCCGAAATACGTTTTGTGGTGTTTGACACGGAAACTACCGGCTTTGACTATGATACGGACCGCATTCTATCAATAGGAGCACTATCTTTAAAGAATAATAGTATAGCTGTTAACGATAGTTTTGAAGTGTTTCTCTACCAGCATTTTTACCATGCCAAAAACATAGAGATACACGGAATTTTACAAGAGGAAAGACAAGAGCGCATAACGGAATTGGAAGCCCTGATTCTATTTTTGGAATATATTGGAAATTCGGTTTTGGTGGCGCATCACGCAGGCTTTGACAGAAATATGATTAATCATGCCCTGAACCGTCATGGTATGCCGGATTTGAAAAATAAATTTCTGGATACATCGGTATTGTACAAGCGTACATTAATCAAATCTCCTTTGCTTCCCGTTAAGCCACAATACTCATTAGACGAACTCGCAGAGAAATTCGATATATCAAAAAAAGACCGGCATACTGCTTTAGGCGATGCCTACATTACGGCAATCGCTTTCATTAAAATTGTTCAGAAACTAAAAACCAAGAAGAACTTTTCCGCAAAAAAATTACTTAAATAGTAAATTCATCTCTTTAAGTAATCTAACACATTACCCTCTATACGGTTCTGTATATCAGTTATATCCGCCTTAACAAATTCTTCTCCAGTAATATTCTCGTAAAGTTCTATATATCGGTCAGAAACAGACTCAATATACGCGTCTGTCATTTCGGGTAAAGACTGCCCTTCTAAACCTTGAAAATTATTCTGAATCAACCACTGACGCACAAATTCTTTGGACAACTGCTTTTGATGTTCACCCTTTTCCTGCAACTCTTTGTATGTATCCGCATAAAAATAACGCGAGGAATCAGGGGTGTGAATCTCGTCTATCAAAACAATTTTACCGTCTTTGGTCTTCCCAAATTCATATTTAGTATCCACAAGAATAAGCCCTCTTTCTGCAGCAATTTGAGTACCTCTTTCAAAAAGGGCCCGTGTATATTTCTCAAGAACCTCATAGTCCTCTTTGGAGACAATACCTCTTTTAAGAATATCCTCTTTAGAAATATCTTCATCATGATCACCCATTTCGGCTTTGGTGGCCGGCGTAATAATAGGCTCCGGAAATTTATCGTTTTCCTTCATACCTTCCGGCATTTCTACACCGCACAACACACGTTTGCCCAATTTGTACTCCCGGGCCGCATGACCGGACTGATACCCCCTTATCACCATTTCTACCTTGAAAGGCTCACAAGCATGCCCTACCGCAACATTTGGGTCCGGAGTTGCCATTAACCAATTAGGAACAATATCCTTGGTAGCATCCATCATTTTAGTAGCAATCTGGTTCAAAATCTGTCCTTTATACGGAATACCCTTGGGCATAACCACATCAAAAGCAGATAAACGGTCTGTAGCTACCATAACCAAAATTCCATTTTCTAACTCGTATACTTCACGCACCTTTCCTTTATAAACACTTTTCTGGCCGGGAAATTCAAAATTGGTATCTGTAATGGTACTGCTCATTGGGTATTGGTAATTTTCTGTTGTAAAAAGTATTTATTAATTCTGGTGCTCAATATTCTTGTAGGCGTCAATAACCTTTTTCACAAGTCTATGGCGTATAACATCTTTATCGTCTAGATAAACAATTTCTATACCTTCAGTATTCTTTAGGATCAAAAGGGCTTCTTTTAAACCCGAAATAACCCTTCTTGGCAAATCTATCTGCCCGGGGTCTCCCGTAATCAAAAATTTAGCGTTCTTACCCATTCTGGTAAGGAACATTTTCATTTGGGCATGGGTGGTGTTCTGAGCCTCATCCAGAATTACAAAAGCATTATCCAGCGTACGTCCACGCATAAAGGCCAAGGGCGCAATTTGAATGATATCACTCTCTATTAAGTGGGCCAATTTCTCCGATGGAATCATATCTCTTAGTCCATCATACAATGGCTGCATGTAGGGGTCTAACTTTTCCTTTAAATCTCCTGGCAAAAACCCTAAATTCTCGCCAGCTTCCACGGCAGGTCTTGTTAAGATAATACGCTTTACCTGTTTCTCTTTCAATGCCTTAACAGCAAGAGCAACCCCGGTATAGGTTTTACCCGTACCAGCGGGGCCAATAGCAAAGACCATATCATTTTTCTTGGCGGCATCTACCAGTTTACGTTGGTTAACGGTCTGTGGTTTTATCAACCTGCCATTAACACCGTGCACCAAAGTTTCCCCACTATTTTCAGGAGACTCATAGTCCGAAGAGGTATTGCTCGTAAGCACTCTTTCTATGATGTTTTCATCTAGCTTGTTGTACTTTCCAAAATGTACGGTAAGCATATCAAAACGGCGCTCAAATTCCTCTAAGAGTTCTTCATCGCCATAGACTTTGATTTTACTTCCACGCGCCACTATTTTCAACTTTGGAAAATACTTTTTAAGCAGGTCTATATTTTCGTTCTGTTGCCCAAAAAATTCCCTCGGGCTTATCTCGGTAAGTTCTAATATGAGTTCGTTCAAAAAGTAGAGGTGTTAAAATGAAAGCCTGTGAACATAATATTTCGCTTGGCTGTTTTTTTGTTATAATTTTGTTTAACAAACTTAACGAAAATTTCAGTTTGCCTAACTAAAACATATCAACATTACTGTATGATAGCGAACTTAAATAATCTAATTCATTTATTTTCTAACAGCATCCTGCACACCTTTCTTCACAGGTTTAGCGTGGTCATTACGGTTTCACGCCCCATTATCCCATTGCCTCAAGTTATTCCAACTCCTATTTTTCCTGATGTAAATGAAAATTATTTATGAATCCGATTATAACGCTAACCACAGATTTTGGTCTTAAGGACTATTTTGTAGGTACCCTAAAGGGAACCATTTACAAAGAACTTAGCGATGTCCGAATTGTTGATATATCGCACAACATTAGCCCTTTCAACATTCAAGAATGCGCTTATATTTTAGAGAATTCGTACAAACATTTTCCTGAAGGAACCATACATATTGTGGGTGTAGATTCCGAACCCACTCCGGAGAATCAACATATAGCCGTTCTGGTGAACGGACATTATTTCATTAGCGCCAATAACGGGGTAATTGGTTTGATTACAAGCGAAATACAGCCCGAAAAAGTGGTAGAATTAAATATTCCCAACCCCAGCCACGGTTCTTTTCCCGTCTTGGACGTTTTTGTTCAGGTAGCCTGCCATATTGCACGTGGAGGCACATTGGAAGTAGTAGGGAAGCCTTTTGACCAACTGAAAGACCTTCGTGAATTTTCGCCCACGGTTACGGACAATGGTAACAAAATAATAGGCAGTGTTATTTATATTGACGCTTATGGAAACGTGGTGACCAATATTAGCCGGAACTTCTTCGAAGCGTACCGCAAGGGGCGGGATTTTGAAATTACCGCTCGTACTACAAAATTCACCAAACTCCATAACAAATATAGCGACATTATTAATTTCGACTTGGATAAAAGTCAACGTAAGGGAGCGGGAGACCGTTTGGCCTTATTCAACAGCGCTAACTACATTCAACTGGCTATTTACAAAAGCGATTCCAATACCGTTGGTGGCGCCTCCACCCTCTTGGGCTTGGATTTTAGGGATACCGTCACCATTACTTTTTCATAGCAATTGTAAAAAACAAGCCCTGTTGTGGCCAACAATTACCGTTTAATTTGAAATTGTTTATAAATTTGATGTTATGCTTTTTAACATAAGCTGAAAAAACAACCTCAAACTTAACTCTATAGTGTTCTTAAAAAAAGGAGCATTTATAATTTGAAGTCACATATGCTTGCCATTTTTAAACGCGAAATACAATCGTTCTTTACCTCTCCCATTGGGTATTTGGTCATTGGGCTTTTCCTTACCCTTAACGGATTATTTCTTTGGATTTTTAAAGGGCCATTTAATATTTTTGATTGCGGATTTGCAGATTTAAGCAACTTCTTTCTTTTGGCGCCTTGGGTCTTCCTTTTTCTGATTCCGGCCATTACCATGAAGAGTTTTTCCGAGGAGAAAAAACTGGGCACCTTAGAACTGCTTTTTATTAAACCTCTTTCTATCTGGCAGACCGTTTTAGGAAAGTTTTTTGGAACCCTTACTTTAGGGATTATAGCACTTGTGCCCACATTGCTGTATGTGCTCACGATATCCCAACTGGGTACTACCGTAGGAAATCTAGATATGGGGCTAGTGATAGGCTCCTATTTTGGCACGCTGTTTTTAATGAGCTGCTATACCGCTATAGGGCTGTTTACCTCTACGTTGTCCGAAAATCAAATTGTTGCTTTTATCATGGGATTGATACTCTGCTTTCTATTTTATTACGGATTTGAAGGTCTATCAACCATTTTTGGAAGCGGAGATACCTCGGTTGCTATAGCAAGTCTGGGTATGAAGCACCATTTTGAAAGTGTAGCAAGAGGAGTTTTGGATACTCGTGATCTAGTCTATTTTATTACGCTAACGCTTTTCTTTCTTTTTCTAACCGTTCTTCAACTTAAAAACACCAATCGGTAATGAAAAAATCCCTTACCCCTATAGCTGTAGCACTTGTTGCATTAGTTGTGATCAATGCCGCCGCCAGTTTCTTATATACTCGTTTTGATTTAACCGAAGACAGGAGGTATACACTATCCGAAGAAGCAATTCATACCGTGGAGGCTTTTGAACGCCCGGTGATCATAGATGTACTTTTAGACGGAAACCTCCCCCCTGAATTTGTTAAACTAAAAACGGAGACGCGTCAGTTACTTGAAGAATTCGAGTCCAAAAACAACAACATAAAGTTCAGTTTTGTAAACCCGCTTGAAGATGCCGCACAGATTGATGGCACTATAACCGATTTACAGTCTCTGGGATTGACGCCCGCCCAGATTACAGTAGAAGAAAATGGCAAGACCTCCCAAGAAATAGTTTTCCCTTGGGCCATGGTCAACTACAACAACAAAACGGTAAAAGTTCCATTATTGAAAAACAAACTAGGAGCTACTACGGAAGAACGTGTGAACAATTCTGTACAACATTTGGAATACGTCTTTGCCGATGCTTTTTCCAAAATAAACATTACGGAAAAGAAACAGATTGCCGTAATAAAAGGAAACGGAGAGCTAGATGACATTTATCTAGCCGATTTCCTGACATCTATTAAAGATTACTATAACATTGGGGCCATAACGTTAGATTCCGTGGCTACCAACCCTCAAAAAACCCTAGACCAGCTTAAAAGCTACGACCTGGCCCTGATCGCCAAACCAACAGAAGCTTTTACCGATGCCGAAAAATATGTATTGGACCAATATATAGTGAATGGCGGAAAATCCATTTGGCTCATAGACCAAGTGAATATGGAGCTAGATAGTCTTTTCAACGAAAGTGGCTCTGCCATGGCTTTGCCAAGTGATTTAAACTTGAACGACTTTTTCTTTAAATACGGGGTGCGTATCAATCCCAATTTGGTGAACGACATGTATTTTACTCAAATTGTACTTGCCTCCGGAGAAGGAAACTCTTCCGAATACAATCCTGTACCCTGGTTTTACAATCCTATGGTTTTCTCTAAAAATGACCATCCCATAAATAATAATCTAGAGGCACTACGGTTTCAATTTGCCAATTCTATAGATACGCTGGTCAACAGTAATAAAAAGACCGTACTCTTAAGCAGTTCTCCCCTGTCCAAACTAGATGGCACACCCAAACAAATTAATTTGGATGTAATAAATATGTCACCAAAAAAAGAACTCTATAACAAAGGAAACAACCCTATGGCTGTTCTTATTTCGGGGGAATTCACATCGGCATTTAGCAATAGGGTCAAGCCCTTATCGTTAAACGGCACTTTGGAGAAAGGAAAAGAAAACCAAATGTTGGTAGTATCGGATGGAGATATTATCCGTAATCAAATACGAAATAATAGGCCTTTGGAATTGGGTTATGATAAGTGGACGAACAACTATTATGGTAACAAAGAATTTTTAATAAACGCCCTGAATTACCTTTTAGACGAAAAAGGACTTATAAACATTCGAAATAAAAAAGTTGCCGTACCCTTTTTGGACGCACAAAAGATGACAGACCAAAAAACCAAATGGCAGCTAATAAATATTGGCCTTCCCGTAGGGTTGACACTTCTTTTTGGAGCTTTTTTCAACTATTTTAGAAGACGTAAATACGGGGCCTAGATGTTAATAAGTTTGTTTCGCTAAAAAATGCATTTCAAATATCTTTGTTTCATTCAGGTTTTAGAAGACTTGGTTTAAATTCGAGACATTTTAGACACTATATCCCACAAATTGAAATAACGATTCTCCTATGAAATTCATAGTATCCAGTACGTATCTCTTAAAGCAGTTACAAGTTTTAGGTGGTGTTATCAACAATAGCAACACACTACCTATTCTAGACAATTTTTTATTCGACCTAGACAACAACAAATTAACGGTCTCAGCTTCTGACCTTGAAACTACAATGAGCTCCGTACTAGATGTAGATTCGGATAACCAAGGTACCATTGCCGTTCCGGCAAGGCTTTTATTGGAAACCTTAAAGACTTTTCCTGAGCAACCATTAACCTTTGTTGTAGAAGATAACAACACGGTAGAAATTAGCTCTAACCACGGTAAGTACGCTTTGGCGTATGCAGATGGGGCAGAATTCCCTAAAGCGGTGGAACTGGCCAACCCAAGCTCTACTACGTTACTTGGTGACATTTTAGCTACCGCAATAGACAAAACCATATTTGCGGCCGGTAACGATGATCTTAGGCCTGTGATGAGCGGTGTGTTCTTTCAGTTCTCTCCTGAGAATTTAACTTTTGTTGCTACGGATGCGCATAAACTGGTGAAATACCAACGTACGGATGTTACAGCTTCACAAGTTGCCGAATTTATTATGCCTAAAAAACCTTTGACTCTTTTAAAGGGAATTCTAGCAGGTAGTGAATCTGACGTAGTAATCGAGTATAATGACAGTAATGCCAAATTCAGTTTTGAAAACACGGAGCTTATCTGTCGTTTGATAGATGGAAAATACCCTAACTATGAAGCGGTAATCCCTAAAGAGAACCCTAATGTGCTTTCTATTGCAAGAAACCAATTCTTAAGCTCCGTAAAAAGGGTTGCTATTTTCTCCAATAAAACTACGCACCAGATACGTTTAAAAATTGCCGGTGCGGAACTTAATATTTCTGCGGAAGATATTGATTACAGTAACAAGGCCGAGGAACGCTTGACTTGTTCTTACCAAGGTGATGATATGCAAATTGGTTTTAACTCCCGTTTCTTGACCGAAATGCTGAACAACCTAAACTCCGACGATGTATCATTGGAAATGAGCTTACCGAACAGAGCAGGTATTCTTACTCCTATTGACGGACTTGATGAAGGCGAACACGTAACCATGCTTGTAATGCCGGTTATGCTGAACAGCTAAACGATATACACTAAAATATAAAAGCCCCAAGAATTTCTTCTTGGGGCTTTTTAATTATATAGGTTTTCAGCTTCTATGAAATAAACGGAATGGTCATAAATGTATTCGGTTTTTCACCATTACTGGCCCTTACCGCATTTACTATAGGCATAATAAAAGCTACAATTCCAATAAAAATCAAACTTAAGATACCAAGACCCAAAAGTAATATGGCAGGGATGCTTAAAATGGTAATTAGCAGTACGCTCAATTGAAAATTCACAATAGCTTTACCATGCTCATCCATATCCGTTACGGAATCTTTGGTCGTTAGCCACAGAATTAGCGGCACTACCAATCCGCCAAAACCTGTAATATAGGTTAAGAACTGCGATAAATGTGCAATTACCAATAATTGATTATTCTGTTCAAGTGTTTTTTGTTGATTGATGATTTCCATTTTTTGATTGTTTTAGGGGTTCTATAGATAAGACGAACAAAAACACAAAATGTTACAAACTACCCGAACTCGCAAACGAAAAATCCCGTAAGAGCGGTATCTTACGGGATTTTGAATGACTTTTTTGTACGCAATTAAAGCTTTCTCTCCAACTTGATCAGCTTTTCCCTGCTTTTGTTTATGCTCATTTTTAATTTGCTCAGCTTCTTTTCAATTTTGGCAACATCATTAGGAGAAAGTTTTCCTTTGATTTTGTCCACTTCCATTTTGTCGCTTATCTTAGAAACCTTCTTCTCATCCTTTTCCAATCCCTTTTTTAAGGAGTTGATTTGGCCGGTCAGTTTTTCGTATTTCTTATTGGCCTTTTCAGATTTCTTTTGCGCTTTTTTTGCTGCTTTTGCTTCTTTTTCAGCAGCTTTCGCCTCTTTTTCGGCCGCTTCTATCTGCTTTCTAATTTCCTTGGCCTCACGTTCCGCTTGCTCAACCTGAGAAATAGAATCCATCTGAACCTCTCCTTCTTCCTGCGCGAATGAAAAAGTTGTAACCCCAAAAAGAATCACCGCAAATGTTACTAATCGCATCTTCATAATTATATAATTTAAATAGTTAATGGAGGACGAAGGTACTTATTTTCCGTTACTCAAAAACATTCGGCCCATAAATTTTTGATGTGCCGCAAAGAATTTCCATCTACTTGTTTTTGCCTATTTTTGCAAAAACTTTTTAATGATTCCTAACGATAATATTATAGCATTGGCCACCCCTTCAGGAGCTGGTGCAATTGCGGTAATCCGTATTTCCGGGGCAACCGCAATAGATACGGCGGCTGCTTTTTTTAAATCTGCCTATGGTAAGGATTTAAGAAAAAAGAAAAGCCATACCATTAGTTTAGGACAGATTATAGAAGACGATAAAATACTGGACGAAGTTCTGGTCTCTGTGTTTAAAGGCCCTAATTCCTACACTGGGGAGAATGTAGTTGAAATATCCTGTCATGGCTCATCGTACATTCAGCAACAAATCATACAATTGTTCCTAAGAAATGGCTGTAGGACAGCGGATGCAGGAGAATTTACCCTGAGAGCGTTCCTTAACGGCAAGATGGATTTAAGTCAGGCCGAAGCTGTAGCGGACCTGATTGCCAGTGATAATGCCGCGAGCCACCAAATTGCGATACAGCAGATGCGAGGTGGTTTTAGTAACGAAATTAAAAGCCTGCGTGCCGAGCTTTTGAACTTTGCATCGCTTATAGAATTGGAACTGGATTTTTCAGAGGAAGACGTTGAATTTGCGGACCGCACCCAGTTTAACGACCTTCTTGCCCGTATCCAAAAAGTTCTGAAAAACCTGATAGATTCTTTTGCGGTAGGAAACGTGATTAAAAACGGTATTCCCGTTGCTATTGTTGGGGAACCTAATGTTGGAAAATCCACCTTGCTCAATGCTTTTCTTAACGAAGAACGTGCGTTGGTTTCCGATATAGCTGGAACCACCCGTGATACCATTGAAGACGAAATTGCGATTGGCGGAATCGGTTTTCGATTTATAGATACGGCCGGCATCCGAGAAACCCAAGATGTGGTGGAAGGCATGGGCATTAAACGGACTTTTGAAAAGATTGAACAGGCCCAAGTAATTTTACTTTTGGTAGATGGTTCTAAAATTCTAGCCGATGAAGAAAAACTGAAAAACATCACCATCGACTTTGAAAAAATAAAAAACCAAAATCCGCTAAAACCACTTCTCTTATTGGTCAATAAAGCCGATACACTTTCCGAGAGCGATAAACAAACAATAGCCCAGCACTTAGATTCTGTTAATTACTTATCCGCCAAAACAGGTGAAGGTGTTGAAGGTTTAAAAAACCGACTGTTGGAATTTGTAAATACCGGAGCATTGCGCAACAATGAAACCATAGTGACCAACACGCGCCACTACAATTCGCTGCTTAAAGCGTTGGAAGAAATTGAAAAAGTACAATTTGGCATGGAGGAAGAACTTTCTAGCGACCTAATGGCCATTGATGTACGTGAGGCTCTTTATCATTTAGGAGAAATCACGGGGCAGGTAACTAATGATGAGCTGTTGGGTAACATCTTTGCTAACTTTTGTATCGGGAAGTAAATTCTAATTTCATTTACCTGTACTCCATCAACTATATTAATTATAAAAATGGAGTGTCACTAAAATGAGATTGGCTCGTAATAACCTTAGCCCTCAACTCCTGAGCTATAGCTGGACATCTTTTATAGCCCGGACTCGGAATTTCCGATGTGTTCCTGAGCTGTTATAGTGATATGAGGCATTACCATCGCTGAATTTTACGAGACGCGCTTGATGCTTATCAAAAGGCGTAGCGCTCCAATACAACTCAGCTACGAATTTACCCTTGTTGTCTGCTCCCTGCCCAATAGTTTTATAAAGGAGACGTAATTCATCTAGCTCGGGTAACCGCCAGCCATCACCTAATTGTTCGTGAATATTCATGGCATCTTTCCATGCCATTGGACCTTTATCTTCCAAATATGCTATTTTTCCAGTGTTACTGGATGGGTCAATCGCAAAAATTACACCCTCATTATGCATATCCCCAACACTTAGTTTTAACGTGGCCCCTGCGCGATTCTCCTTTTTATCTATAGTTCCCGCACCAGCGTCAGAAACTACTTTTACCTCCTTATTTTTAACAAGTGAAGAAGGTTCTTTTTCGGAATCTCTTATTTCTAAGTTAGTAGCTGTGCGATTCTCTTGGTTACTTTCAGGAGAGACACTGGCATCAGAAACTTCTTTTACTTGCTCAACTTCCGATAGTGTATAGGATTGTTTTTCAGAACCTCCAACAAACAGGTACGTTAATACTCCAAAAACAACCACAGCTGCAATTAAAAACTCAGAACGGATTTTTTTCTTTTTGTTTGCACCTATGTTCTTTATAGTTTTTTGAAAGAATTGATTAATTGCCGCAATACTTTTGATAGCAAAGCCCTTTACCGCAAAGAAATAACTTTTAGTTACGCTCTTTAGGACTGCAAACTTTTTATACAGTTTCTTATCCCATTCCGCCTCAAGTGAGCTTTTTACTATTGCATCCCATTTCTTCTCCCCTATAGCCAACCAAACCTTTAACTTTTCATTGCTCGTTCTCTCTTCTTGAATATTTTGAGGCTCAACCTTCAACTTTTTATTGAAAAAATGAATAGACTTTGCGAAGAGTACAGTAGCTGCTTTTTTAAGGGCTACAAACTTTTCATGTAGTTTCTTGTCCCACTCCAACTCTCGCAAGGTTTTAACTATTGTATCCCATTTTTTGTCCTCTACAGCCAACTGGGTTTCGGGCTCTTCATTGAGACGAGTTTCTTCTCTAACTACCTCTACAACTTCAACCTTGTTCTTGCTATCAAACCGGTAATTATATTTTGCCAGATCTGATTTTCTTGTAACAGTTTGGTCTACCAGGACCGTTTCCTCTTGTTTTTTTGGTTGTTGTATCTCTTTTAGAGGCGCTATTACTTCACGCTCCCTTTTCTCTACAACCGCTACTTGAGTTTTTAACTCTTTAGTAACAAACCTTTCCTCTTTAACTACACTTAAGGCCGGGGCCTCTTTCTCATTATTAAAGCGATAGTTATATTTTGCAAGTCCACTTCCTATTAAAACTCTTTTTGGAGCATTTACTGCTTCTTCATGTCTTTTTTTCCGTGCAGCCTCTTTTAGAGTATTTAATACTTGCTCTCGTCTTTTTGCTTCTATTTCTATTCGAGCCTTTTCTAATTCACTTTCCTGAATTTCTTCTTGAACTATTTTTTTGGCCTGAATCTCTTTTTCAATTCTACTCTGGTTTTTCGCTTTCTTCCTTAACCATTTCTCTTTTCTAAGCTGTTCTTTTACTTCAGCTTCCTCATGAAGTCTATTCTCGCTTTCTACTTTTCTTTTAGCTTCAACCTCTTTTGTAAAAGCGCTCTCTATATTGGCTTTATTGTCATCAACTATTTCCTCACCAAAATCAATTGCCATCTGACCTTCTCCTCCCAAATTCAGCATGCCCTGTTGGTCTGTACTTACAGTAGCAATACTTTTTTTAATGGATGAGCTAAGCAAGCCCATAAGGAAATAGACAACCTGCGTAAAAACCTTATCCGTTGGGTTCCATTCCCCTATTGAAATAACATCTTTGCGAAAGATCTGTACTTCTCTAAAATTAAAATTGTAATGACCAAAAGTAAATTCGTTCTTCCACGAACAATCATCTAGAAGTATGGGGATTAGTTTGGCCTCACCCTTTTTATATCGGTCTATAATAGTTCTAAATTCATCGTTTTCAACAAATTCAGAATTCATAAACGCATTACTCAAAAGAAGCAGAAATACATCCGTATGGTTCAATCGCTCTACATCTATAGGTTCCCATTGCTGCTTATCATCAATGTCATCATTACTCCATATAGCGGTGTGGTAGTCTTTTTCTATAGATTGTAAATGGCGTAAAAGATTCTCTAGCTCCCCTTTATCTTGGCCAGTACAAATTGCAAAGATATTTTTTGTCAAATTCATTTTAAAAAGGAGTGATTGTAAGTAAAATCTTTATAATAAATTAAGTTTAAATCTACTTCTAGCTTTAATTTGAGAAATTACGTATTTAGCGGCTAAAATTAGGGATAAATATTGTCTAAACCGTACTATCAATAAATTATTTCGGTTTTGAAAAATTACGTAAAGTATCACATAACCAACCCTTTTCCGGAAATTTTAAAATTATCCAGGGCAATTAAGAGCTAACGCTTGAATTAGAAAATGACAGAAAGTTAAAAAGCTGAACAATCAAATGATTCTTCAGCTTTAAAAGACTTAAGTATGGGGCATTTAAAATATATAACCACCTACTTGTTTAATTCAAACTAGTTCCAATTTTCATTAACTACCTTTTCTATTTCAGGGTATTGAGAATCGTCTTCTTTTACCTCTTTTCTTAAAGTTTTGAGTCGGTCTTTTAAATCAGAAATAATAGAAGCATACTTTTCATCATCATATCTATTATCCATTTCTTCCGGGTCATTTTTAAGATCATAGAATTCCCAGGCTACAGGAGTAACAAAATCGGACATAGATTCAGGGTTATGAGCCCATTCCTGCTTGTTTGTATTCCTTTGCATATAATCTCTACCGTAATAAAAGATAAGTTTATAGTCTTTGGTGCGTATTCCAAAGTGCGCAGGATTATTATGCTTATGGGCCATGTGCATCCAATATCTATAATAGGTGTCTTGCTTCCACCCTTCTGGTTCTTTACCTGTTTCAAGAATAGATTTAAAACTGGACCCTTGCATATAATCAGGAACTTTACCTCCGGCCATTTCAATCATAGTAGGCGCAAAATCGGTATTATTGACCATAGCATCCGTACGAGATCCCGCCTTTATTGTTTTAGGGTAACGAACCAAGAATGGCATACGTTGAGACTCTTCATACATCCACCTTTTATCAATATAATCATGTTCGCCAAGCATAAAACCTTGATCGCCCGTATAAATAATAATGGTGTTATCCATAATTCCTTCTGCCTCTAGGTAATCAAAAATTCGTTTTACATTATCATCCACACCTTTTACGCATCGTAAGTAACGTTTTAAATACTCTTGGTATGCTAATTTCTTATACTCCGGATCAGGAATACTGGGGTCTATCTTCATATGCATTCCCATATTTCTAATGACATTTCTATGTCCTATAGAGGAGCCAATAGTATCTGTAAGGGAATTGTTCTCCCCTCTTGTAGCTATAGATCCGTTGTTACCATTATACCACATACTGGATGGTTCCGGAATTTCCACATCTTCCAAATACTCCTCATATCTAGGCGCATATTTAAAAAAATCATGGGGAGCTTTAAAATGATGCATTAAAAAGAATGGCTTGGATTTGTCCCTTTTGTTTTTTAACCATTCCAAGGAGATGTCTGTAATAACATCTGATGAATGTCCTTCATAGGTTGTGGCATTCACCTCTCTTACCAAATCCTCTTCAAAACGAATTTCTTTCTTTTCTCCGCCTTCCCTGCTATAAAGTGTTGGGTTATGGTAATCTCCTTGACCCGGTAATACATTATAGTAATCAAAAGCTTCTGGGGCATGTTTTAAATGCCATTTTCCTATCATTGCGGTTTCATAGCCCTGTTTTTTAATCTCTATAGGCAGGTATTGGTTTTCCGGACTTAATTTACCACTTAAGTCCACTACCCCATTTACTTGCCCAAACTGACCGGTAAGAATACTAGCCCTAGAGGGCGTACAAATTGAATTGGTACAAAAGGCATTTTCCAATAATACCCCTTCTTTTGCCAAGCGATCAATTGTTGGAGTTGGATTTAAACGTGCCAGTCTTTTACCATATGCCCCAATTGCCTGGGAAGTATGGTCATCGGACATTATGTAAAGTATGTTTGGCCGTTCTACTTTTCCTTTCTTTTTGGTTTGACAATAGGAAAGTGTTACGGTAAAAAACAGGAAATAAATTAGTGGATTTTTAAATGCTTTGTGTTTCAAGGTTCTCGGTTTTGGTTAAATATGTAATTTACTAAAAACTACCAAAACTTAAATAAAAAAGTAGCCCTTATACAACAAGAAAAACATCTCTATCTTAGAAAACTAATTCATTCATTTGTACCATAAAAAATGTCCCCACAAAATAACAATGTGGAGACATCTATACCTTATAATTAGTTTGGTTTAACCTCCAAAACAAGTTCCCGCCGTTGGTAGCTGACTCTCTACCAATGAACTACCATACCAAAATGAGTTGCACTCCGTAACATTGTCCGTAGCCCATCCAGATAAGTTTTGACTAAATAATAAAGCGTCGTTAAACATATTCTTCATATTGGTCACTTTACTCACATCCCATTCAGATATATCTTGATTAAAAACATCCGCGACAAAAAACATCCTGTGCATGTCTGTTACATTACTAACGTTCCATTCTCCTATAGGACTGTTAAAAACATCAGCGCCATAGAACATATTCTGCATTAGGGTAACTTTGCCCACATCCCAAGTAGAAATGTTTTGGTCGAATTCTTTCGCATGGAAGAACATATATGTCATACTGGTCACGTTACTTACATCCCATGTAGAAATGTCTTGATTAAAATTATTTGCTTCGTAAAACATGTAGCCCATATCCGTAACATGGCTTACATCCCAATCCTTAAGTTCGCTA
Organism: Zobellia russellii; assembly: GCF_044597075.1. Lineage (NCBI taxonomy): Bacteria > Pseudomonadati > Bacteroidota > Flavobacteriia > Flavobacteriales > Flavobacteriaceae > Zobellia > Zobellia russellii. The sequence continues at coordinate 1,258,380 of NZ_CP139000.1, forward strand.
TTAAAATACGTAGCGTTGGCGAACATAGCATACATATCCGTAACTCTGGATAAATCCGGCACATCAGTAGCATTGAATATTAAGTTCTCAGAATTATTGAATGCACGGTTCATACTCTCCCATTTAATTGCCCCCCAATTTTCCACGGTTCGTAATTTTTTGGCGTTCAATTTCCAGTCACTATGCTGATAAATTGCAGGGAAATCTCCTGTTATTTGTATTGTATATACTCCCGGTATGGCATATTCATGTCGAGCATTCTCAATCAATCCTGTTTCTATTGTTCCATCGCCCCAATTAACCGTATAATTATAGGGTGTACTCACGTCTGGATTAGTTCTAATCAAGATATCATCAGTTTCATATGTGGTTTCCCAAGTAGTTATAAAGGCATTTTCATCGTAAGGGTCATCTTGAGGACCTTCTATTATCTCTTCCTCCTCTTCTACAACCTCCTCTTCTTCCTCTGAATTCTCTTCTTCTGTATTTTCTTCATTTGTTGGGTTTTCAGAAATAGTTTCTTCGTCTATAACCTGCATGTCTTCAGTAACACTGTCCGAGCTACAAGAAATGGCAAAAATGAGTACGAATAGGCCAAGTATAATTCTTTTAAAAACGTTTAGATGGGACATATTATAATTGAGTTTAAATTATTTCTAAATCGAAAAAACTAAATAACGAGCTCAAAGTTGACCTTATTGTCTATCATACCTGTTATTCGTTTTACTACATATGTATGCCACTCGTGTCAGGTATGAAATATATAATGTATCTGATTAAGTTGTTTTACACGAAGTAAATCATGTTTTAAAGCTGATTAAAATCATGTTTTAAGAGTTACATAAATCCCAATTTTGTTGGCTATTGCCAAAAAGCAAATTCGTTCTACACACTTAAATCACCACAAAAAATATTCTATGACATACGCACATTCTTTTCACATTCCGGTTATGGGTATAGGTTTTACTATTGATTCTCCATTAAAAGTTTCACAATACGGGATTGACTCGGTCATATCGCTGGTAGATGATATTCTTTTGGAAAAACTACGAAAAATGTACTCAGGAAAGCATAATCTACCCTACACGGAAATCACGGACAAACAGGAAGATTTTAGGGCAAAACGAATTAGTTCATATTTAGATATGATCCACGACTTGGCCCAAGAAAAGTTCGAGAACTTTAAAAACTCAACTACCGAAACAGCTGATAGCATCCGGTCTTATTTCAACACCCTACCGGACAGTTCATCTTTTAAAAATGAATTTTTACGGCTTTCTGAACACACTTTTAGTTTTTCCGAAATTAAAGAATGGGTAAAACAGCATATGCCCATAGGAAGTATTGATGTAAATATCATGACGAAGGTGGATAAGGACAACTACGTTAAAAAACAAAAGCTCACCTCAGAATTTAACGATGCCCATGCTGCGCTACGCGGATATGCTCAGAGCAAACTGAATTCTTCCGTCATCCTTTCCGCAGGTATGAACCCAAGACTGTACGGCTATCTGGAACAGTTTGAAGATTTTTATCCGGACAGCAACGGTGACATTAAAAAGAAAATTGTTCTCAAAGTAAGTGATTATCGCTCGGCACTGATTCAGGGGAAATTCTTGGCTAAAAAAGGCATCTGGGTTTCGGAATACCGTATAGAATCCGGTCTCAACTGCGGGGGACATGCCTTTGCTACGGATGGTTATTTAATGGGGCCTATTCTAAACCAGTTTAAGGAAAACAGACAAGAATTAACAAATACGGTCTTTGATCTCTTGACTAGCTCACTGCAATTGAAAGGGCGTTCCGTTCCTAACGAACCCCTATCCTTAAAAATTACGGCACAGGGAGGCGTTGGCACAGCAGAGGAACACCAATTTCTGCTGAACGAATATCAAGTGGACTCCGTAGGTTGGGGTTCCGCTTTTCTTTTGGTACCGGAAGCGACAACGGTAGACCAAGACACTTTAAACCAATTGGCAAATGCCAAGGAAAAAGACCTGTACTTAAGTAATATTTCGCCATTGGGAATTCCCTTTCACAGTTTAAAAGGAAATACAAAAGATGTGGAAAAAGCGGCACGTATTGCCGATGGAAGACCGGGAAGCCCCTGCCCCAAAAAGTTTGTGGCGCTGAACAAGGATTTTAACGAAAAGGGACTTTGTACGGCATCCCGCCAATACCAAAACCACAAACTAAAAGAACTTAAAAATAAAAACTTATCACAAGCTGAATACGATTACCATTTTCATAAGATTACGGAGAAATCCTGTACCTGCGTAGGCCTGGGAACATCGGCTCTGCTTGCCTATAATCTGGACACAAAAATTGAAGGCGAGGGTGTTTCCGTTTGTCCAGGGCCCAATATGGCATACTTTTCAAAAGTATCTACGCTAAAAGAAATGATAGATCATATTTATGGCAGGGCAAATATAATGTCGCACCCCAATCGCCCACACATGTTCATTAAGGAGCTGCATATTTACCTGGAATATTACAAGGAGCAGATTTTGGAATATAAAATGATACCTACCACCAAAGGCAAAAAGCAACTATTGTCCTTTAGCAACAATCTGATGGAAGGCATTACATATTATGTACAGCTGTTTAAAGCTGAAAAAGACCAAACAGCCTCCTATAACAACCGTACACTACAACAATTAAAAGAGTCACGGACTACCCTATTATTACTAACTCAAGAAATTGAAACACCTAAAGCGAATGTAACTTTTTAACACTAGTTCTGCGGAAACAGTTTTACAGGGTTCTATAAGAATCCAAAATAGAGAAGCCTTACCTTGAATGGTAGGGCTTCTCTATTATTCTATATTTTATAATTAAGACAACGCTTGGAAGTTGATGTAAAACTGGTTTGTGGGGAAATAGTTTGATTCGTTTTTATCCTTAATCATAATCCTTATTATTGGCTTTGATATTTGTAACTACATCCTTCAATACATGAGTTTCTTAAAAGGTTACTTTTCTGCTCTCCTTTATTTTTTCAGTCTAAAAATACTGGAAACACTTTTTTGTTCATCCCCATAGAAAGTTACGTCTATGGTAATGTCCCATTCCGTTTCGGATATTTTCTTTCCACTTATAGTTCCCTTTGGCGGAACGTCTTTCTCTCCATTATCGGAAAAATCACAAAAACAACTTTCGGAATACACTGCATTTATATCTTGCAGTTCATCATCCGAAAAACTGAATTCTATGGTTGATGGGTCAATCTGGAATCGAATATATTCTGAATATTCGTCATCCGCAGTATTTACATCATCCGCAGCGTTATACTCATATGAAAATACCACATCAACACCCTCAGTTATGCTGGAGAATCTCATGTAAATTCCTTCTCTAGTCTCTATATTTAATTGAGCGTTTTCTTCAAAACTGTAGGCAAATGTTTCGTCCGTTTTCTTTGAACAAGACATTATGGACATACACAAAACCAATAGTGCAATAATCTTTTTCATAGTAATCAGAAGTTATGTTTTAAATTCTTTAAAATGGATGCTAAAGTTTCAGTTGAGTATAGTACTAAAACATTATGTTTTTCAATATTACGAAGCTGAAGCTTTTTGCTTAATTATATTTTTTTCTAAAGTTGAATGCATAAATCAGTAGTTACCTTCTAAATATACACGTCCTACTGGGTTTTACTTTAAAGTCATTATTATGTTTGGGTTATGTTACCTGATGGGTTTTTTTTCATTCATTTCATTACACATTAAATTAAAGAACTCTTGTATCCTTTTTAGAGCAAACTCCGTAAAACTTTTACTAATACTTATACCTGATTCATTCTCTTCAGTTATTTCATAATAATCTAATTCACCATATTTATCACAAACTTTAAAAATAGCTTTATTTTCATTTGAAAACATACCATCTGAATGTGCTAAAACATTCCTTATTTTATTAAAATCAATAATATTATTCCATATTTCTGTTTCAAAACATTCAGATATACCACAAACTTTTTTCAGATAGGTAGAGCTCCGATAAATCCCATTACCGCTAATATCTTTGACTGATAAGCTATACTGATTTAAGTTTGCAAGATTTTTGCAAATTTGCTCTAAAGATTTTTCTGTGAGAAAGTAAACACTTAAAAAAATAGATTTCCATAATATGGTAGGGAACACTGCTTCATATTGCATTGTTTTTCCAAACCTATCATCTATCATTTCAATCTCTTTTGAATCTTCAAAGGACTTTAATTTAGAAGTTAAAAAAGCATTAGTTTCTGAAATTAGTTCTTCAAAATGAAACAACTCATCAAATAGGCCATGATTGAAAAAGTAATGATAAGTGTATTCGTAATCTATAATCTTTTGTATTTCTGGGTCTCTTTGAGTTTTAGTCATTTTTTAAAGCTTGTAGTTAAAAATTCCACTAAGTAAAATTAGGAGGCAAAGAATCTTATCACTCCCTATGTTTCCCATCTAAATAAAATCCTGATTTATAAACTTCTATACCAGAACTATTTAGGCTAATCAAAGTTTTACTCCAGTCCAACTTCCACTATCTTCTTCACTATTATTCATATAAAGTCCAGAAGCAAAATTATCGTAAAAATTTCCACTAAATTCTCCAATTATTTCTGATGTCTGAATAGTTGCATTTAAAACTCCATTTTCAGAAATAGTTCCTATTATTTGGTACGAATTTGAGGATTGAATAGAAGTAAATGTACCAATGACCGTTTTGTTCATATCAATTCGCATTGACCAATTACCATTATCTACATTACTTGCATATTGTCCGCTCCAAACTCCTTCATGCACAAATACTTCTTTACCTTCATCACGTGAACATGAATTTAAAAGACCAAAACATAAAAGTAAATACATGAAAAATTTAGCTTTCATAGTGATTTTATATTATTAATTTTTTTTTGATTTTCAGCATTTGATTGGTTTAACCATTAACTATTATAGATCCCCACTAGTAATTAATTTTTACGGTGTTGATAATAGCATTTTTCACTATTATTTCATTCAGTCTCTGCGTATCGGTTTTTTCATTTTTCCACTTCGTTCAGTCACATTACACCAACATAAACATAAGTACACAAATACACGTAAATCTATTTTACGGGTAATTTACTCAAATCTAAAATACAGTCAATATCTGTAAGAAAAAATTTAAAAAAATATAATGTAGTACATCAAACCCCTACAGCCAGTGCCATTCATCTCATCCCTGTTTTTTACTGTGTGTAAGCCCTAAGTCAATTCTTTCAACATTTGTTTAAACAACAATTTACCACCACCCTTAATCTGTTAAAAATCAAACTACAAGAACCGTATACCCAGTTTACCCGTACATTTTTAAACCCCGAAATCTATTTCTTATGAACAAAGTGAAAATGTACCTGTTATTTTTTTGCATTGGTTTCAGCGTTATGAGCTGTACTAGTGACAACTTAAATTTAATTCCTAATGACGATTCCGAAGAACAGGAATCCGAAACTCCGCAAGAAGAGAATTCCGATGAGGAAACAACCGAGGAAACTTCTGAAGACGAAACCCAAAATTCGGTTGATGTAGCCACAGAATTGGTGGCCAATGACCTAGAACCACACCCCATGCAAGATGTGGCCAAACCCGGGTATCTTGAAACTATCGTAGACCCTTCTTTTGGAACAGTTATCCGAAGAATTTCCAATGGTGGCAACGGTACCGTCACAAAACCTATGTACAGCACGGTACAAGCTTGGAACGCAGATGAAACCCGAATGATACTGTATGACCAGACCAATGGAGTGCATCAATTACTGGACGGTAAAACCTATGCTTTTATCAGGAATTTGGACGATGTTCGCCCTGACGATATTGAGCAATTATTCTGGGATTTTAATGAAGCCGATATTCTCTACTACTTGGATAAGTCCACGGATGATTTTATTAAATATACCGTTTCTTCCGGTAATAAAGAGGTTTTGGCCAACTTAAAACAACTAACGGGTTGCAATGGAAGCATTAGCATGGGCAACGATGTGCAAATGATGTCTTGGGACTCTGATGTTATCGGCTTTAGATGTGATAACAACAAAACGTATTCCTACAAAATATCCACTCAGCAATTGACAACTTTTGATATTGATGACGTTAATTATGCTGCCGTTATGCCTGCCCCTAGTGGTAATTTATTTTACCACAATGTATCATCCTATGATGCCAACGGTAACTTTGTGGCCAGACTCAACAAACAAAAACCGGAACATTCCAGTTTAGGCAAAATGGCCAATGGAACGGATATAGATTATTCCGTAAGTTTTGGCGAAGGCCCACGTGGCGGATGCTTAGGAAATATCATAGCTTTTGATTTGAATACGGGTAATTGCTTACCAGTAATATCCGAAGATTTGGGATATGACTATCCAAAGAGCGGTACGCATATTTCTGCGGTGGCACATAAAAACCCGGGATGGATAGCCGCCTCTATGATCGGTTTTGAAGAAGACGGTCAAAAATTATTGGACCAAGAATTGGTTATCGCAAGGGTTGAACCGGGCAATATAGAGGTATACCGTATTGGGCACCACCGTGCAGATGAAGATGAATTTGATTATTGGGGAGAGCCCCATGCCGTAATTAGCCCTACCGGAACCCGAGTACTTTTTGGGTCCGATTGGAGCGGTAGTGAAGATGGCAAATCCGTAGAATCCTATGTGGTTGAATTACCTACTTATCAACCCTAAAATCCCCTGCAGCTAATACAGAATAAAATATAAACAACTAAAAACGGGCCCTTACTTAAAGGGTCCGTTTTGGTTTGTACAAACACCATTTACACAGAATATCCGGTAAACGGAACAGAATACGGTTCCTTTCATACAAAACCACATCGTTATTCTTCATTACTCCCTATTTTAGTTACTGTCACACAGCCATATTGTTTTAAACTACCGTTAAACCAATTGTTAATGGCTTAACACCTGCATCCCCCTTCTTACGATTACAGAAGAACCCACTAAAAGACCGCTATGAAAGCAAAAATTAGTCTACCAATGGTTACCGTATTGTTTTTTTTGACCATCTACTTTATAGATGAAGATGCCAGGTACAATGAAAGAACGGACCTTAATAGAGCGGCTTTAAGTTTTACGACATGTACCCCTGCAAAATTTATGCTGGATGGTGTGGACACCACAAAGCAGATTTCACCATTGTTCAATAACTTGGGGAATCTTCATTTTTCGATATCAACACAAAATAAGCGGGCACAACAGTTCTTTGACCAAGGCATAAAATTATCCTATGCCTTTAACCATGCTGAAGCCCATCGTTCATTCTTGGAAGCCGCCAGACTGGATTCTAAATCGGCTATGGCTTATTGGGGCCAAGCCTACGCCCTAGGCCCAAATATTAACGACCCCTTACCGGACGAACAACGAAAAAATAAAATTAACGAAGCGCTGGTCATGGCTCATAAGCTGGCACCAACCGCAACCGCAAAAGAACAGGCTTTGATAAAAGCGCTTACCGCCAGATACAGTACGGACCTAGATGCGGACCCAGACCTTCTAGACCTTGCCTATTTTAAAACAATGGAAGAAGTTGTTAAACGGTATCCGAACGACGCCAATATCCTTATCCTATTTGCTCAGTCCGCAATGAACACGTCACGATGGAACTATTGGGACAAGAGCGGCAACCCAGGCCCAAATATAGAAGCGGCAAAAGTAGCCTTGGAAAAAGCTATGGAACTTGAGCCTGAAAACCCCGGTGGACACCATTATTACATTCATATGGTAGAGTTACCTCATCCTGATATGGGTGTAAAAAGTGCCGACAAATTGGCTTCCCTAATGCCCGGCGCAGGCCATATTGTGCATATGCCCAGCCATATTTATATTCGGGTAGGAAGATATCTAGATGCCGTAAAAACTAATCAAACCGCTATTGTTGCAGATGAGGATTATATTTCCCAATGCTTTTCGCAGGGGCTTTACCCACTAGCCTATTATCCGCATAACATTCACTTTTTATGGTCGTCCGCAAGTCTTTTAGGTGCTAGCGAAATTGCTGTGGATGCCGCTAAAAAAACAGCTGAAAAGGTTCCTACAGGCGAACTTAAGGAACTACCGTTTCTGCAAGATTTTGCGGCTACGCCCCTATTGGCCTATACCCGATTTGGTAAATGGAACCAAATTTTGACCATCCCGGCCCCTGATCCGGAAATTAAGCACCTTAACCTTATTAGACATTACGCCCGCGGTATCGCTTTTATTAGAAAGGGCAACATTATAAAAGCCCAAGAAGAATTAGAGAAGCTCAAATCCATAAAAGAAGACCCTGAATTGGAAAACCTTGTGGCCACAGCAAATAATGCATCCGTCCATTCGGCCAATATAGCTTATGAAGTGGTATCCGGTGAATTGGAAGCCCTAAAGGGGAATTATGCCCAAGCCATATCACATTTGGAAAAAGCGGTAATCTTAGAAGATGGACTCACCTATACGGAACCCGCTGCCTGGCATATCCCTACCCGACAAAATTTAGGCGCAGTGTTATTGAAAGCGAAACAATATGAGAAAGCCGAAAAAATATACAAGGAAGATTTAAATATCCTAAGACAGAACGGATGGTCCTTAATGGGGCTCTATCATGCATTACAATTCCAAAACAAATCAGAAGAAGCTAACAGCATTAAAGCCGAATTTGACAAAGCTTGGGCGCATGCCGATATAGAAATTGAAACTTCCGTCTTATAATCCCAAAAATATAATGAACCTACTCAAGAAACTAAAACACCCGCTTTCTACTATTCTGTTTTTTACTGTTTCTACGGGTATATTGTTGTATGTTCTAGTTTCTTTGAACACTAAATTACCGATTTACAATGCAACGGATTTTAATGCGAAATTAGTTGACGTTTCCATGCATGGGAGTTTGGAAAAACACTCGATAGCCAATTTTAACTTGGTTAACCAGAACAATGAAAAAATTACCCAGGAGAACTACCGCAATAAAATTTATATTGCCGATTTCTTCTTTACTCGTTGTCCAACGATTTGCCCTATTATGGCCAACAATATGAAGAAATTACAGGACGAATTTCTGAACGAAGAAGATATCATGCTCCTTTCCATATCCGTTACGCCTGAGATGGACAGCGTGCCTGTTTTAAAGGAATACAGTAAGAGACACGGAGCCATAGCTGCTAAATGGAATATTACCACAGGAGATAAAAAACATATTTACAACCTAGCGAGAAAAAATTATTTTGCCGTTGTTGACCAAGGTGATGGCGGTTTTCAAGATTTTATACATACTCCTAATTTTACACTCATCGATAAAAAAAAGAGAATCAGAGGTGTTTACGATGGCACGGACAACAAACAATTGGCTCGCCTCATTGCCGATATTAAGACTTTACAAAATGAGAGTCCGTAGTAGTTTAACTATTTGTAATCCTTAAAACTATAGTATTATATCAACTCCACCCCATTATCACGGTACGTACGCAGCAACTCTGCTTCGGGTTCAAGTTCCGTAACCAAGGCGTCTAAAGTGTTGATATCGCATATTTTATAGCGGTTTACCGTATTCAGTTTTTTACTTATGGTTAGGGCCACTAATCTTTTTGAGGCGTTGATCATGGCTTTTTTCATCTGAGCAATTTCCCAATCTGCTTCCGTAATTCCTTTATTGGAGTCAAGGTAGCCCGTACCTAAGAAACAAAGGTCTACGGTAATGTCCGCCAAACTATTAATGGAAAGACCACCGGTTACCAACTGAGATTCTTTTGATAACTTGCCCCCAATTAAATTTACCTCATGGTGATGAGACATATTGTTCAACAGTTCTATCGCCATTGGCAAACTAGGAGTAAAGAACGTAAGATCCATTTTTCGCGGAATAAGTTTGGCCAATTCAAGATTGGTAGAACCCCCGCTTATTAAAATTACATCTCCATCTTTTAGAAGCGATACTCCCTTTTGAGCAATCTTCACTTTACTATCTTGCTCAAATATTTCCCTAGAACGGTCTGTATATATGGTAAAGCCGTTGGATATGGCTCCGCCATGAACTTTCCGGAGTTTGCCGGAATCGTCCAATTCCTTTACATCTCTTCTCACGGTATCCATAGATACATTTAAAATTCCCGCAAGATCGGTCAGAAGTACTCGGTTATGCAATTGCACTTCTTCTAATATCACCTGATGTCTATCGCTTTTTCTCAAATTTCTTTGCTTTAATTCCCACAATAATATCAAATTAAGAATAAAATCACATCAAATGCAATAAAACATTGCAAACAATACTTAAAATTTAAGATTATCGGATAAAACTTCTTTTTTTGCTGTTTTTATGCAATAATTAATTGCAATTATTGAAATATTCTGCTAGGTTTGTTCAAACAACAAGCTAAAGACTCTATTATGAAAAAAACGTATCATGTGCTCTTTGCGCTACTGCTAGCTTTCTTCTCGCTCAGTTCATTTGCGCAATCAACAACAATTTCGGGAACAGTCCTTGCCGAAGATGGCTTTCCGCTTCCCGGTGCCAGCATTCTAGTAAAGGGAACAACCACGGGAAGTTCTTCCGATTTTGACGGAAACTTCAGCCTTCAGGTAACTGATGCCGCCAACCAAGTATTGGCCATTAGCTATATTGGCTACAAAACACAAGAGGTTGTCCTGACAGGCAATGACCAAGTAGTTAACGTAACCCTTACCGAAGACTCCAATGCGTTGGACGAGGTTATTCTAGTAGGTTCTTCCATTACCCAATCCAGAAAAAAATTAGGTAATGCCATTACCACGGTAAAGTCTGTTGAGCTGGTAAAAGCGGCACCCGCAAATATTACTTCTTCCTTGCAGGGAAAAGTTCCAGGTGCCCAGATTACACAAAATTCCGGTGATCCTGCCGGAGGGTTTTCCATTCGTTTAAGAGGACCAAGCACCATAAAAGGGTCTTCCGAGCCCCTTTATGTTGTAGATGGGGTTATTACCAGTAACCTTACTACTAATGTTACCAACTTAAATGTTGATAGTGGAGATGCTTCCCCAGGTCAAAATAGAATGGTAGACATTAACCCAAATGATATAGAAAACGTGAATATCCTAAACGGCGCGGCGGCCGCTGCAATTTACGGATCTAGGGCATCTAATGGTGTAGTTGTGATAACCACCAAAAAAGGTGGTGTTTACGAAGACGGACCCGAATTTTCCTTTAAGTCTACTTTTAACGTGAATACGGTACGAAAAAAACTGGACCTGAACCTAAGAGGTGAAGAGTTTGAAACCGTACCCAATAGCGCCCTTTCTGGTAGATTATGGCCTATTTTTGGTTTTGACCCGAATGATGGTAATGCTTTAACCACTTACAGGAACTTATCTACAAATAAGTTTGAAACTACTCGTTACGATTATCAAGACGAAATTTTCCAGACCGGATTTGGAAGTGACAACTATTTCTCAGCTAAAGGTGGTAACGAGAAAATGGGATATATGGCCTCTGTGGGATACCTAAGCAATCAAGGTATAATAAAAAACACTCAATTTGACCGTTTTTCCGCTAGGATAAACTTCAACCATAAAATAGCGGATTGGATTTCGTATGATCTTGGTCTTTATTACGCAAACAGTAAATCTGATGAAAAGCCGGATGGCAATGTATTTTGGAGTCCTATCAACTCCATGAACATTACCAATAACACTTTTGATATTACCCAAAGGGATGCGAACGGTAATCTAATGGCCGTAGAGAACACTCGTGTAAATCCGCTTACCATCATTGAGTCTTTTGATATTACCCAAGAAGTAAACCACTTCATTCCCAACCTACATTTAAAAATCAATCCTATTGAAAACCTTACGATAGACCAGATTATAGGTGTTGATACGTACAACCAAAAAGGGCATATAGACATTCCTATTTATCCGTACGCCAACGTTAACCCTGCTTATTTTGACGATGGTTATTTAGGCGATGCCGAAGCCAAGGTATTTAACTGGAACTACGATATTAACGCTAATTACAATATTGACATTACGGAAAAATTGAACTCCGTTACCACGGCCGGTTACAGCTTCCAATCCAGTGAATTATCTTTTGAAGGTACACAAGGAAGAGGTTTGGATGCAAACAATGAACCTACCATTCCCCTGTACACTCAACCTATTGACACCAATCTTGATATCTACGGATTCTTTCTTCAGGAAACCTTGTCATGGGACAATAAACTATTCTTGACCTTAGCGGGAAGAATAGATGGCGCCACTAACTTTGATGTGGACGAAAGGTCTAATTTTTACCCAAAAATTTCTGGGTCCTACGTATTGTCCAATGAACCTTTTTGGAATACCGACGGTTTTCTTAATTCCGCAAGACTAAGAGCTTCGTACGGTGAGGCCGGTAACTTAACAGCAATTAGCCCTTATGAAAGATTCGGAAGCTATAGCTCCAATGATTTCTTGGGGTCCTCTACCCTGCAACAAAACAATAGATTGGGCAACGAAGGTTTAAAACCAGAGCGCACCAAAGAGTTTGAAATAGGTACGGACCTAAGTTTTTTCAACAATAGAGCCTCTTTATTGTTCACTTACTACCGTCAGAATATAGAAGACTTAATCGTTGGCCGGGTATTGGCCCCTTCAGTAGGCGGTTCTTCAAGAACAGAGAATGTTGGAACCATGCGTAACAACGGTATTGAGTTCTACGCACGGGTTACCCCGGTAAAAACAGATGACCTTACATGGGACCTAAATTTCAATTTCAGTAGTAACAAAAACAAGGTTTTACAGACTATTGGTGGCGATATTACCATTGCCAGTGTAACCGGTGCTCCCCCTGTTGTAAAAGAAGGCGAAGCTTTAGGTGTTTTCTACGGCACCTATTATGCCAAAGATAACAACGGACAATTGTTATTGACCGGTGCCTCTACAGATGGAAGCCCTGAAGGTGTTCCACAACCGGAAAGAGGTGATCTAGCCACGGGAACACCCATGCGTGATGCCAATGGCCAACCTACGGGAGATGTACTAAGAAAGGTTATTGGAGACCCTAACCCAGACTATATTCTTGGTGTTGGTACGGACCTGGCTTACAAAAACTTCTCTTTTAGTATGCTTTGGGAAGCCGTACAAGGTTTTGATGTATTTGATGCCGATAAAAGAACAAGACAAGGTGTTGGTTTGGGACGTTTGGCGGAACAGGAACTTAGTGGCGAGTTGCCAAGAGGTTACATTGCCGGTGTATACCCCATTGAAGAATTTAGAATGGAAGACGGTTCTTTTGTAAAACTCCGCGAAGTTTCCTTAGGTTACGAATTTCCTGAACTTTTCAATTCCACACTAGAGAACGTAAAGCTCTCTTTGATCGGGCGTAACTTGGTATCTTTTGACAATTTCTTCAGTTATGATCCTGAGACCAATGCTGGTGGTCAATCTAACTTACTGCGTTCTGTAAACTTCGGTAATGTTCCTATTCCCATGACCATCTCATTATCCCTAAGTGCTAACTTCTAAAAAAACTGATATGAAAAATATACTAAACCTTATGGCTATCGCCTTGATGATCGTTGTATCATCTTGTGATACCGAATATTTAGACCCCAACTCCACGCTTGAACCGGATGTAGTAAACAACGTGGATAATTTGGTAAAGTTGATAAACGGAGTTCAACAAAGATGGAGTACGGACCGTGCGGGCATTATTTACAATTACACCCATATTTCAGGTCTTAATACAGATGAGTTAAGACTCTTGAACCCCGGAAACCTTGGTGAAAACGAAATTTTGCTTGGTGGTGATGACGTAAACGGAGGAAACGAGGTTTTAATCAACATGTGGACGAATGCAATGTTAACCCGAAAAGAGGCGACTACTGTGATAGATGCTGCCGATGATGTTAGTGAGAGCGCCTCTGCTTCGGGTTCTTTAAAGGCTTACGGGCTTTTCTATAGAGCTATGGCCCATGGAACCCTAATCCAATTTTTTGAAAGCATTCCCCTAGAAGTTATAGAGAACGCCCCTTTTGAAGACCGCACTACGGTTCTACAAAGTGCCATTGCAGATTTAAACGAGGCAAAAGGCTATATAGATGCTGGATTAGATGCTACTGTAACTTCGGATGTATTTAGTTCTGTAGACCTTAAAAATTCAGTAAACGCTATGCTGGCAAGGTTTAACCTAATGGCGGGTAATTATGACGCCGCAATAACAGCGGCCAATGCGGTAGACCTATCGGTTAAATCTACTTGGGTATACGATGCTTCCATTCCCAATCCGTTGGCATTCTGGTTCGGGTCACAAAATGTTACACAAGCCAAGGACCTAACATTTGGATTACCATCGGAACTTTTACCGGATGAAAATGATGCGCGTATTCCTTTCTACATCACTGCAGAGGATTTAGAAGCCGAAACCCCAAATTACCAAGTTGTTGGTTTCTGGAGTGATAACCTTGATGAAATACCTGTGTATTTACCAGGTGAAATTCTATTGATCAAAGCAGAAGCCTATGCTCGGAACAATGAACTTGCCAATGCGGTAACCGAATTAAACGCAGTTCTGACCAAAACAGAAACAACGGATATTTATGGTCTAGGTGCGAACCTTCCTGCATACGCGGGGCCTGTTGCTCAAGATGACATTTTAGATGAAATCTACAAAAACAGAAGGGTGGAACTTTACCTGACAGGTTTATCTCTTGAAGACAACAGAAGATTCCAAAGACCTGGCCCAGCTGACGCCAATGCAGAAAGAAACCGTAATTATTATCCTTACCCTAATGCAGAAAGGGACAATAATACAAACACTCCTGCCAACCCAGCACTATAAACCATCAACAGCTTCTTAAATAACTGGGGCAGCGTAAAATACTGCCCCATTTTTTAAGCTTTTAAAACCCAAACTAATACAGAAGCAACCGCTACGCTTCTACTTCCTTAATCCTAAAGTCCACACTTTTTGAGCCCAACGCTAATCCTAATAATTATTGCCATTTACTTCTATGCATTAATGGCCATATCTTATTTCACTTCAAAGAACGCAAGTGATGAGACTTATTTTACCGGTGATAGGAAATCGCCTTGGTATTTGGTAGCATTTGGTATGGTAGGTGCCGGACTATCTGGGGTTACATTTGTTTCCCTACCCGGAATGGTGGGCAACAACAACTTTCACTTTTACCAATTTATACTGGGTAATGTAGTAGGTTATCTCTTTATTACTTTTGTATTGACCCCGCTCTACTACCGTCTAAAACTTGTTTCCATTTACTCATACCTTAAAGACAGGTTTGGAAACAAAACTTACAAAACTGGATCTCTATTTTTTCTGGTATCCCAATCTTTTGGTGCCGCTCTACGATTATTACTTGCAGCCAAGATTCTTCAATTTGCCGTTTTTGACCATTTTGGAATTCCGTTCTTTTTAACGGTTATCCTCATATTAGTATTAGTATGGCTTTACACAAATAAATCTGGGATAAAGACCATTGTGTGGACGGACACCATGCAAACCGTTTTTCTAATTCTAGGTGCTGTAATCACCATTTACACCATAACCTCTTCTCTAAACCTTAGTATACCAGAAGCTATTGAAAGTGTTAGCAACCACCGTTATTTCAAAATTTTTGAATGGGACGCTAGCTCTGGAAACAACTTTTACAAACAATTTATAGCCGGTATTTTGGTGGCAATAGCTATGATCGGTCTAGACCAAAATATGATGCAAAAGACCTTAACGTGCAAGAACGTTTGGGACGCTCAAAAAAACACGCTTACCTACAGTCTAATTTTAGCCATAACCCAATTCCTGTTTATGGGGTTGGGCATCTTAATGTACATCTATGCACAAGATGCGGGCGTAATCCTAGAAATGGGAGATAATGGACAACTAATTGATACGGATACCCTCTTCCCTAATTTAGCCTTGAATCATCTAGGGATTCTAGCCGGCATCTTTTTTATATTGGGTATTATAGCCGCCTCTTTTTCTAGTGTAGACTCTGCCTTAACGGCACTTACCACCTCTTTTACTTACGATTTCCTTGATATAGAACACAAATCCAGCACTGCAAAAAAGCAACTGAAAAACTTGGTGTTAATCGGTTTTTCATGTGTCATTTTTGTTATAATTATTGTATTTGCAAGTAGTGAAGGGGATGTGATTTCTCTAATTTTTAAAGTTGCAGGCTACACGTACGGACCACTTTTAGGCCTGTACCTGTTTGGCATGTTCTCCAAAATTTCAGTAAAGGACAAATGGGTGCCCGTAGTTTGCGTTTTTGCCCCTATTGCAACCTACTTTTTGGGAGTCTATTTTAAAACTGAATTTCAATTTGATTTTGGATTTATAAACATAGCCGTAAACGCCGCTATAACTATTGTAGGACTACTATTAATTCACAAAAACATAAAAGAAAATGAGTAAACCCATAACTGAACAACCCTCAAAATATGACAATCTTGAAAAGATGGAGGTTTTGGAGCTGCTCAGTGCAATAAATGCAGAAGACAAAACCGTTCCCTTGGCTATTGAAAAGGCTCTTCCGCAAATTCGCGATTTTGTGACCGTCGTGGTGGAAAAAATGCAACTTGGGGGAAGGCTTTTTTATATTGGCGCCGGAACAAGCGGAAGATTGGGTGTATTGGATGCTTCCGAGTGTCCTCCTACTTTTGGAGTATCGGACAACCATATTATCGGTCTTATTGCTGGAGGCGACGTAGCCCTAAGAAAGGCCGTAGAAAATGCCGAGGACAACACCCAACAAGCTTGGAAAGACCTTGAAGGTTTTCATTTAACGAATAACGATGTTCTTCTAGGTATAGCTGCATCCGGCTCTACCCCCTATGTAATTGGGGGTATAAAAGATGCCAAGGAAAACGGAGTACTAACAGGTGGTATTTCTTGTAATGAAAATTCATCATTGTCCCACGAAGCGGACTTCCCCATTGAATTAATCGTAGGTCCCGAGTTTGTAACGGGCAGCACACGAATGAAGGCGGGTACGGCCCAGAAATTAGTATTAAATATGATTTCTACCTCGGTAATGATTCAGCTGGGAAAAATCAAGGGAAACAAAATGGTAGACATGCAACTCTCCAATAAAAAGCTGGTTGAGCGCGGTACAAAAATGATTGTGGAGGAACTTAACATTGATACCGATTTAGCCCGACTATTATTAAAAAAACATAAAAGCGTTAGAAAAATAATTGACCTATATAAAGACCGTCTAAATACAAATAGTTTAGACTAAAGCCTTTTTGCCCCAAAAGTAGTTTAGTTGTTAAGCGGAAATGCCAGATGCCTCGATTGGTATTTTCAACTACGTAGACTGGCCGGTAAACATTTGTTTATCGGCCTATCTTTTATTCAATCATAAAGAATTTCTTTTCTGCAAACATTATATACCATCTCTAAAAACCCATCAACCAAATTTTCAATAGTTTTGCGCTCCAAAGAAAATGATTATGACGGTTCAGGACCTTGTTGGGGAGTACAACATTATGGGTAGCAACCAAGATGAAGAATCTAATAGCTACAAAGGAAAACTGGTTTTATCCTTGGATGAGAACTCAAGAATAATTGCACATTGGACTATTGGAACTGACCAACACCAATCCGGTACGGGATTTTTTAAGAACAATATTCTAGTTATCAACTTTAGATATTCCGGCGAAGACCAAAGTATTTATAAAGGTGTTGCCGTATACCAATGTATCAGTAAAGATATTTTAGATGGGTTTTGGTCAGAAAAACATGGAAATCCTCTTTATTTGGGAGAAGAGCGTTGTTTTAGAATTAAAACAAACAATGCACCGTTAAATTAAGATTACATAGAGAACATAATATGACAAGCTATAAATCCTACCACCGCCAAAATAATTCCAACTAAAAAAACGTGAAAAGAAGTTCTTAATAATTTGAACTTTCTATCTATTGTTTTTCCCAAATGGTAAGTATCCTTTGCAATGGTTTTATACAGCTCATCGCCCTTATACATCAAACTGGTAAGTTCTTCTGTATATTCCTCTTCATTCATGGTATTAAAATTACCATAGAATAATAAATTATTGGTGCTTTTACTACCGTGCGTAAGCTCTGGTCTTGTAGCAAAAACAGCATAGCCAATAGAAAGTAAATTAGTTCCCAACATTATCGTTGCCGGAAAAATTAAATGAGGATCCTTATCTAATTGGCTAAGTACGGTACCAATAACTATAGATAAAATAAGGGCGTTAATAGATATAAGTATGTTGGACTTTCTATCAATCATCGTATTTAATGTATACTGATTTTTAGACACCAAACGAAACAAGGTTTCCGCACCTCGCTCTGAACGAGGTTCTATCTTTGAAAGTTTCTTCTTTAACTCTTTCAGCTTCTCTTTATCAATACCCAACTCTTTTCTTAATTGTTTATCAATTTCTTTGGCTTCCTGTTTTTCGTTCATCTTATAAGGGTTATAAAGCTATAAGTTGATTTTCCATAAAATTGGGCATTTTTATATTAAAATGCTCATAAACCAATTTTGGAATTCCCAAATCGGCCATATACACCTCTACATCGCTTGGCAATTTTTCCAATATAGTTTTTGGAGCTGCCAAGGTCATTACTTGATTTGCTTTAAACCCAACTAACTTTCCATCTTTAGAAATACCAACAGGAATATCCAATGATATTCTAAAGGCCGGTGATGTGTTGGCCAATTCAATGCTTTTTGCAAATGCATCTGACAGTGGTAGTCTCTGAGAGAACCCTAGATAAGCATCTACCCAAATATCCGTAATTTCGGGTATACCTTCTTTAGCCCCAAATAACAACGCTCTTTCTAATTGTGCTTTCGGCAAATCTTTGGTAATAGGCACAACCAAATCTAAATTCACATTAAATCCCCAAGCAGAAAGTCTACGGGCAGCCACTAGTCCGCCACCGCCGTTATTTCCATTACCAATACCAATTGTGATTACAGAGGTCTCAGTTGCCTTTTTGGTAATTAATCTTGCTAATTGAAGCCCTGCGTTTTCCATCATTAATTCAATGGACAGGTTATACTTTTCAACCGCCCAATAATCCATCTCCTTAAAGGCTCCTAAGGAAAGACTGGTTACCTGCATACTTACTTTTTGTACGAATTAATAGCTTCCTTGAAAAACTCTACCGCTTGTTCTTCGTTAATTTTTGTGGCTGGCAAAACGGCTCCTTTAAAACTATCATTTTTCCATTCTCCCCGAGAAAGTGAATTAAACTTAGTTGTATCTAAAGCGCTATGACCTTTATACCCGCTGATATAAAAATAATGCTCGTTGACCATATCGTCTGGAATAGCTAAACCAAAACCTACAAAAATATCTGAATTTAGACTGGCATAAGCCCCAGTATCAAAATGATGCGGCCATATACGAACATCGGATTCCAAACCCGTTTCTTGAAGTGTGTTTATCAAGCCCAACTGTGCTATTGTCCTAAAGACTCCTAGTTTTATTAAAGATATGGCATTCAGCGTATAAATAAAAGTATCATCTACTGAATACGGTAAATCATAATTGAAATCATAAATGTACTTTTTACCCAAAAAAGTATCCGCAGTGTGAGTTAACCACTCCAATACTTGCCTGTGCGTTTTCCCTTCCAACGAAAAAGAAACATCCTCATCCGGAGAAATCCACTCTAATGAAAAGTTATTATAACTTAAAGCGAGGAGATCTCCTTTCGGCGATAATGGGTGGGTTTCCAATTGTTGCTTTGCAATGGACCAACCTAGATTGGTATGACTATCATCGGCTTTCTTATCTACAAAACTAATTCCCGCTGCTGCCAAATATTGGGCCGCTAAATGCATCGTTTTTATCATTTGGTCTGTTTATTTAAATTTTTGGTTGGCTCAAACTTTTACGGTAACATGGGATAGGTTTAAATATTGGTCGCAGTAGTTGGGCTTTACTTTCAATCCTACCAAAGGAACCTTTTGTACATAAGGCTTTAACTTAATAAGAAAAACATATTACTTCTTAACCTCCCGTAATCTTTTAAACTGTTTATAAGCTTTGTCTATGGCTGTCTTTGGGGCTGTGTCAAATTCCTTATCCGTTATTTTATAAACCTTTTGTATACTATCTAGCTTATAGTGCATTTGTTCTATAACAGAAGAATATGTACGGTCATCAATGAGATTTGTCAACTCCCTAGGGTCTTTGTATAAATCATAGAACTCCCAGCTATCTATATCATCGTAAAAATGGATGAGCTTATACCGTTTAGTTCTAACTCCATAATGCTTTTTGACCATGTGAAAAGCCGGGTAATCGTAATAATGATAGTAGAGCACATCCCGAAATTCATCAGAATTCATACTCCCATCCAACAAACCTTTGAACGATTGTCCCTGCATGGCCTCACTTTGGTTTTTCACTTCGGCAAAGTCTAGGAACGTTTGTGCAAAATCCAAGTTCTGTACCATAGCATCTATTTTGGTCTTTGGGGGAATCGTTCCTGGCAACTGCATCAACAAGGGTGTGCCAAATGAGGTTTCGTACATAAATCGTTTATCGAACCACCCGTTCTCTCCCAAATAGAATCCTTGATCGGAAGTGTAGACCACCAACGTATTTTTATATAGTCCGCTTTCTTCCAAGTAATCTAAAATTTCCCCAACGCCTTCGTCTACCGCGGCTATAGTAGCCATGTAATCACGTAAGTAGCGTTGGCCTTTCCATTCGGCAAGGGCCTTTCCTTTTAAGTTTGCCTTATGAAATGTATTGTTTTTAGGTAAATAGGCTTTATCCCAAGTTATCCGTTGTTGGGTTGACATTCGCTCAAAATCCGTAGTCCATGGGTTGTGTGCCAATTTAGTGCTGCCGTACCCTTGGGTCATTTTTAAATCATGCCCTTCGTACATGTCTTCATAAATGGTCTGCAATTGCGCTTCCGCTGCGCTTTGCTTTTCAAAGGATGGAAAATAAGTGTCGGGAAGAGGAAACTGCACGGAGTCATATGTATTCATGTGACGTAAGGCGGGCATCCAATTACGGTGAGGGGCCTTATGATGTACCATCATAAAAAAGGGAAGACTGTCTTTTCTTTCATTTTTCAACCAGCTTAAAGCATCATTGGTAATAATATCCGTGGCATAGCCTTCTATACGGGTGGTGTCTCCATTTTCAACAAAATCAGGATTATAGTAATTGCCCTGATCAACAAGTATCTTGGAATAATCGAAACCTTGGGGTGCACCGTCCAAATGCCATTTTCCTATTAATGCCGTCTGATAACCTTCTCGCTTAAGTATTTTGGGCAAAGTAGTTTGGTTACCGTCAAAACGGTCTCCGTTCTGTCTAAAACCATTTATATGACTGTGTTTGCCCGTAAGAATGACCGCCCTACTTGGCCCACAAATGGAATTCGTTACATAGCTATGTTTAAAAAGCGCACCATTCCTCGCTAATCGGTCTATATTGGGTGTGGGAGCCAATTGTCCAATAGGATGACCATAGGCACTTATGGCCTGAATAGCATGATCATCGGCCATGATAAATAGGATGTTTGTCTTTTTAGCCTTCTCTTCCACCTGTGGAGAGCTTTCTTTACAACCCATAAGAATAAAAGCGAAAAGTACTCCCGGAAAACATAATCGTAAAAGCATAAAAACAGAATTGAGACTATTTTAATGTGAAAGAGGTTTTTAAATCTGCGGTAGCATCAGTTCCTACAAAAACTTGGAACTCCCCTGGCTCGGCAACAAATTCCAAGGCAGCGTTATAAAACTTCAGGTCTTCGGGTTGTAGGATCAGTTTAACCGTTTTTGTTTCACCCTTCATTAAGAATATTTTCTTGAACCCTTTTAATTCGCGCATGGGCGGGGTTACCGAGCGTACTACATCCCGAAGATATAATTGCACCACTTCTTCCCCATCAAATTTACCTGTATTGCTTACCTCTACCGAAACCGAAATAGACATGTCCTGTCCAATTTCATCTTTATTCAACTGAATATTTGAATAGCTGAAATCGGTATAACTCAGACCATGACCAAAAGGTAAGAGCGGCGTATTTTCCACATCTAGATAATTCGATTTAAATTTCTGAAAGTTATCTCCCTCTATGGGTCTGCCCGTGTTTTTCATACTGTGATATACTGGAATTTGCCCAACATTCCTGGGCCAAGTTGCCGTTAGTTTTCCTGATGGATTATAATCCCCAAAAACTACATCGGCTATAGCATTTCCCGCTTCTATACCTGGGTGCCACACTTGAAGTATACTCGAGGGAAGCTCCAGTTCATCGGCAATGGTCAAGGGTCTTCCGCTCATAAGGACAATTACCAGAGGCTTTCCAGTCTTTGCCAATTCCCTTAAAAGTCGCTTTTGGCTTTTGGGAAGTGAAATATCCGTTCTACTGGCCGCCTCTCCACTAAACTCACTGGCTTCCCCTACCACGGCTACAATGACATCGGCATCTTTGGCTAAATCTAACGCCTCCTTTAAAAGGGTCTCCGAAGAGCGCTCGTCTATTTCTACCCGTGTTCCAAAAACATTGGCCCGTTGGGCCAAATCGGGATTATCCGTAATATTGGCGCCTTTGGCATAGCTTATTTTGGCTTTGGGGGCCACATTCTTTAACCCTTCTAAAACGGGAACGGATAACTGTGGGTCTCCCGTTGGAGCCCAAGTGCCCAGCATATTGTTCTTGTTATTCGCCAAAGGTCCTATCAACGCTATTTGGGCATTCTTCTGTAACGGAAGTATTTTGCCCTGCTTCTTTAATAGTACAAAAGAGCGCTTTGCAGCCTCACGGGCCAGATTTCTGTTCTCGTCCGTAAGAATATCTTTTGCCGGTCTACTCTCATCGGAATAGCGGTAAGGGTCATCAAAAAGACCCAATTTGTATTTGGCGGTCAATATCCTGCGGCATGCCTCGGTTATTGCGGACTCGGTAACCTTGCCCTCATCTACTGATTTTTTCAAAGTGGTAAGAAATCCTTCGCCCACCATATCCATATCAAGCCCTGCGTTTAAAGCTAAAGCGGATACCGCTTGTAAATCTCCCAATCCGTGAGCGGTCATCTCATTTACCGACGTGTAATCGGAAACAACAAAACCTTTAAAACCCCATTGCTCGCGCAATAAATCGGTAATTAACCATTTGTTGCCCGAAGCCGGAACGCCATCAATATCATTAAACGAAGTCATGGCACTACCCACTCCGGAATCTACGGCCGCCTTGTAAACGGGCAGATATTGATTGTACATTTTCAACTTGCCCATATCTACCGTATTGTAATCGCGCCCGCCTTCTGCGGCACCATAAAGGGCCAAGTGTTTTACCGTGGCCATCATCGTATTTGGCGCCGACAAATCAGCTCCTTGATACCCTTCTATCATCGCCTTGGCAATGGCACTCCCCAGATACGGGTCTTCTCCAGCACCCTCCGCAATGCGTCCCCAACGAGGGTCTCTGGCAATATCCACCATAGGAGAGAAATTCCAGTT
The DNA here is from genome assembly GCF_044597075.1 of Zobellia russellii. Lineage (NCBI taxonomy): Bacteria > Pseudomonadati > Bacteroidota > Flavobacteriia > Flavobacteriales > Flavobacteriaceae > Zobellia > Zobellia russellii. The sequence continues at coordinate 1,281,832 of NZ_CP139000.1, forward strand.
GATTCCATCTGCCGTGGCCTCCTTAGCTGCAGTTTCGGCCATTTTTTGAATAAGTTCCAAATCCCAACTAGCTGCTGTTCCCAGTGGAATGGGAAAGGTGGTCTTATACCCATGTATGATATCCGAACCAATAAGCAAGGGAATCTTTAATCGTGAATTTTCAATGGCTATTTTTTGTGCTTGCCTGACTTTCTCAGGACCGGAAACCCCAAATAGACCTCCTACTTGGCCTGCCTTGATTTTTGCCTCTACATTTTCGCTCACCACAGAACCTGTAGCAATGCCACCTCCTGGGGTCAGTAGATTAAGCTGACCAATTTTTTCTTCCAATGTCATTTTGGATAGAAGCTGCTCTACCGCTTCTATCTTTTCTTGGGAACTCGTGAAAGTCGTAAAGCCAACTACAAGTGTCAAAAAACAGATTACCTTCTTTATATCCTTCATTTTCTGTTGTTTATATTTTTTATATCGAATTAAATTTTGGCAAAATCATCCCTTTGGCAAATCAGTTTACACCAATTCCCCACATGGTATTCGTTAATTCTTAAAGTGAATTCCTAATAGGTAAAACCTAAATTATTGAGTCCGCGCTGCACATCTTCGTTTTGCATAAAGAGTTGCCATAACAATCCCGACCTATGGTTCTCAATCATTACTAAAATAGGACCTTGGTCAATGGCCAAATACGCATCGGCTACCCAAAAATCATTTTGCGGACTAAAAGCATCATAAAAACCGGCAGGCCCTAAAAGCTGGTCTTTTTTGCTATAAAAATACCGTAGTGCCTTCATGGATTCCTCTGGTGTGTATGGCATAGAGCTCAAAGCCGCCGTAGGCGAAATTATTCCTGTATCATTGGACGGACTATGGGCATTATAGCCCAAACTTCCATCGGCATCCCTACTGTAACTGGCGGTAAGCCCCCAACAATCTTCCCCATAACCTTTATAACTTTTAGGGTTATCCACGCAGTAGGCGTAATTGATTTTTGCATGGTTAACCGTAGCATCACCATAATTCACAAAGGCATCGGCCAAGTTACTTGGGTCTAGCCCCATATAGGAGTAGTGTGCCCAGAACAATGGCCCGCCTTTTTGGGAACTACCTGCATGGTCAACAATAAGCGGAATTTCATAAGCCGAAGCGCCATTGGCTATAGCACCAATGGACGCCCAACCATTTTCATATGTATCTTTGGTGATAGAAAAATCAGGGGAAGCCGCTGCCATGACATAGGTTATCAATACTTCATTATATCCCTTTAATTCTAAATTGATGTCAAAACCAAAATCAGGACTCCAATGCCAATACAACGTATTTTTATTTTGCGTGAACCAGTCCCATTCAACATCTTTCCAAAGTGCATCTGCTTTTTCGGCCACTGCCTTTTCTTTGGAACTACCCTCCTTTAAGTATTCTTTTACGCAGATAAGCCCCTGCGCCAAAAAAGAAGTTTCAACCAAATCGGCCCCATTATCCTTTTCACTAAAGGGAAGCGTTTTCCCGTTACGCCCATCTAACCAATGGGGCCATGCGCCATGAAACCTGTCGGCATTTTCCAAAAAAGAAATAACCTTAGACAGTCTTTCAACACCTTCGCTACGGGATACAAACCCTCTTTCCATAGCGACCAAAATCCCCATAAGTCCAAAACCGGTGCCTCCAACGGTTACTGTGTTGACGTCATTAGATGGTTCTTGGGGATGATACCTTTCACGCGCAGCACCAGATTCCGTTTGGGCAAAATCCCAGAAATATTTAAAAGTTTCTTTTTGGGTCAAGTCGAGAAGTTCCACATCCGTGAGCTCCACTTCTTCCTCCCCTACTTCCTGTTCGTCCTCAACAGGTGTTTCCGGAAGTTCAGAAATGCCGATTGCACCACCACCTCCATCATCCGAAGCACATGAAACTAATAGTAACGACACCAAAATTGAAACGAACAATTTACTCATTTGAAATATTTTCCGAACTAAAACCTAATTTTTTCAATCCGCTTTGAACATCAATATTCTTCATAAAAAGCTTCCAAAAAAGTCCGCTTCTGTAGTTTTCTATCATTACTGGAATAGGTCCTTGGTCTATAGCCAAATATCTTGGCACATACCATTTATCCTCTAAACTAAAGGCATCATAAGGACCGTATTTACCAATCAGGGAGTCTTGTTCCGTATACATATATCTCAAGAAGTTCTGACTCTGTTCCGGTGTGTAAGGCATTGAAGAAAGGGCAGCTGTTGGAGAAATAACACCCAAATCCTTATCAGGTCTGTGGCCTGCATAGCCTTTCATGGAATAACTTGAGGTCAATCCCCAAAGGTTCTTTCCGTATCCTTTATAATCATGTGGATTTTCAACCGCATGACGATACTGAATTAATGCATGGTTTTCGTTTAGTTTCCAATAATCCGCATATTGATCCGTTAATCCCTTTGGGTTCAAACCTAAATAGGAATAGTGCGCCCAAAACATGGGACCTACAGGAGACCTGTCATGCTCATAATGATTCAGCACAGTACGAAGGCCGTAAAAAGTAGTGTCATTTTTAATTCCTCCACTTTTTGCCCAACCTTGCTCATATACTTCTTTATTAATTGTATGAGTAGGCGAAGAAGCCGCCAAGACATACATGACCAGAGCCTCATTATATCCGCCCACGGGAAAATTCATCTCCCATTTGTATTCTGGAGACCAATGCCAATAAAGTACATTTTCTCCTTTGGTATACCAGTCCCATTCTACTTCTTCCCAAAGTTTTTGAATTCTGGCCGCCAATTCTTTTTCGCGGGCATTGCCCTCCTCAAAGTATTCCTTAACGGTCAATAAACCTTGAACCAGAAAAGCGGTTTCCACCAAGTCGCCACCATTATCCATTTTACTGAACGGTGTCATCTTACCATCGGGCATAAGCCAGTGAGGCCAAGCCCCATGAAACCGGTCTGCTTTTTCAAGGAAACCAATACTTTTTTCATATCGCTCCAGAGCCTCTTCACGTGTAATAAAACCACGCTCCACACCTACCAAAATGGCCATTAAACCAAAACCTGAACCTCCGGTAGTTATAATATCCTTATCATGCGCGGGATATACATTATCAAGGTGAATACGTTCTCTGGCTAAACCAGATTTAGGTTCCGCTCCTTCCCAAAAATAATTGAATGTTTGTTTCTGAACGGAATCCAATAATTGCTCATCCGTCAGTTCTTGTACAACCTTAAATTCGGTTTTGTTATTTTTATTATCTGTTTTGGAAGGGTTGCCTCCACAACCCACCAAAAGCATGCCTGTTACCAAGGCAATTGCGACTAATTTCATATTTTTTTATAAAGTGATTATTGAACTTCTGTTGGGTTTATCTACAGTCCCGAGTTCATAATTTCCTGTATTTCTTCTTGTGTAAGGGCCTTGTCAAATAAACGAAGCTCATCGATCAGGCTTTCGTCCGCCAAGTGGCCCCATTCCGTAAATCTAGGCGCCCCAGAACCTATGGATAGCAAATCGCATCCGGACCAATCTATTCCACCGCTTATCACATTTTCAGAAACTACTTCACCATTAATGTATAGAACCGCATTTGAACCTGAAATGGAAAATGCCAAGTGTACCCACCCATCGGTTGTTGGATTAATAGCTGCTAAATCACGACCGTCTAACCAAACATCAGATTCACCAGTACCAATATTTAACTTAAAAATTTCCTTTGTAGCATCACCTTCATGTAGCAACCTAAATCCACTAGTCCTCAAGTTCTGAGTTTCAGGATAATTTCCATTTTCAGTATCTTCAGGACTCATCGTCAATACTCCTCCATTACCTGATTCAATATCGACCTTATACCAGAGTGCAGCACTAAACTCATCAGTTGTTAAACCGTTAGAAGGAACTGTCAAATATGAATCCGCTGCTCCAGCGTAAGCACCTTCGCCAGCTACACTTTCTTCGGAAATAGAGGGTGTTCCAACCACATCGGCCTCTGCATCCGTAAACAGATTCGTGTACAAACCTTCAAAAGGCATATAGAACATCTCTCCTGGGAAATTAGGCGGATAATTGGATATTACGATACCCGAGTCATCCTGAATAATCTGTTTTACTTCATCTTGGGTGATAGCACGATCAAATATGCGCAGCTCATCCATTAGACTTAAATCTGACTTATGATTCCAAGCCGAAAAATTGGGCTCACCGGACATGATTGAAAGAATATTCACATCTGTCCAATCGACACCTGTTATTTGATCTTGACGGACCATCTGCCCATCAATATAAACTGTAGATTCCGTTGACGAAATTGTTAACGCTACGTTCACCCATTCCTCTCCGGAAGGGTCAACTTCAGCAACTTCCCATCCTCCTAAATTAGTGCTACTATCCCCAGAACCTACGTTAAGCATAAGGCGTTGATTTCCATTTGAGGCTTCGCGAAAGAACCTAAAACCACTGTTTATATTGTTTCCTCCATCTTCATTAAGCGGGGGACTCATTGCCAAAATACCGGCACGGTCAGGAACTGCATTTAGTTTTACCCAAAAAATGGCGCTTAATTCGGTATTCTTGAATCGCTCGGGGTCTAGGGTCAAATACGCGCCTTCTGCCCCTGCATAAGCGCCATCTCCCGCTAGACTCTCCTCAGTTATTGTAGGCGAACCAATTTGTTCCGCTTCTTCAAAGCTTAATAAATCTACATACCCACCTTCAAAAGGCATATATAGAATTTCACCAGGGTATTTTCTAATGTAGGCCGGTTCCTTAGTGAAGTTAACTACCTCACTAGTGGACTTTCCATCCAAATCTTTGGCAATAACCGTAAGCTGATGCGTTCCATCTTCAAGTTGGTCGTACACCAAATCATTTACGATCAACTTACGGTAGTCTTTAAAACTATTGTAATTGCCTATTCTATTACCATCAAGCAGTACTTCAACCGAACCCAACTCAATATCATCTTCGGCCTGGAACTTTACGGTTATCGTTGCCAACTCTTCATTTACCTTTACCGCTAAACCTTCCGCAGGCGAAGTAATGGTAATGGCCGGCGCAGAAGCATCTACACCTGGATCAACCTCGGTTAAGGCGTCTATGCCTTGATCACAGCTATAAAAAAGAGCAGTGAGTACCAAACACGATACTATATATTTTACATTTTTCATCTTTCTGTTTTGTTAGTTGATTAGATTAATTGCCCAATACAGGAAACTGGTCTACTTGCGGCTGCGGATAAGGCAGAAAAGTTTTTGCCTCGGTAAAGGTGCGACCGTCATATGTTAGTTCATCAAACTTTTTAAGGCGAATCATGTCGTAATAGCGTTTACCCCATTCCATGGCCAACTCGGCAAATTTCTCATCAATGACTTGATCCAAGGTTACACCGGACAAAGCAGGAAGCCCAGCTCTTTCCCGAACCAAATTCACCGCTTGATCGGCCGACATAACAGAACCTGAAGCCCCTTGTGTCAAAGCTTCGGCATACATCAACAAGATTTCGGCATAACGGATAACATTGTTATTCTTATTACTGCCATATTCCGTTCGCCCTTCAATCAACTGATTAGAAGGGAGGTAGTGTTTTCCACTTGAGAAATAACCTCGGGCAAAATCATTTATAACATCTCCGTCTCTAGTAACATTGGTCATAAAGGAAGGTAAATCAGCATACGATGGATCGGTCTGTAGTTCTGCAATACCTCGCTCCGTAAAAAGAACACTTGTTTCCAAACGTACGGTTTCACCACGGTCTAACATGAACTTGATAAATTTAAAGCTAGGCTCAAAGAAACCCCACCCGCTGTTGGAACCTTCTACCGCTGGAGTCCAATTTTGTGGCCCATAGGGGGCATATAAATGTGCGAAACGGTCGCCCTCACCTTGATTAAAATCCGAGTACTGTAAATCAAGAATGCTCTCGTTACTCAATTTTCCGGGCGTTTTAAAAAGCTCATAGAAATCCGGATAAAGGCTGAATTTCCCCGATGCTATAATCTGCCCGGCAGCATCTGCTACAAGCTGGTAATTCTCTAATTCCTGATTAGCCAAAGCTTTGATGGCCAAAGCCGTATATTTGGTAACGCCTCCTTTTAAATCCGTTCTTTCATTGGGTCGCATTTCGGGTAAAACCGGAATGGCCAAATCCATCTGGTCAGAAACGTGTTGCATAACCTCTGCCTTAGTAGGCAAGGTCTCTACTTCTAAAAGTAACTCCGTATCCGAAGATTCAGGAATAAATATATCTCCATATACCTGTGAAATCTGAAATAACATCATTCCGCGTAATACCTGAATTTCTGCTATATACTGGTTGCCCAGTGCAATTTCAGCATCTGTTCCAAATTCTTGGTATCTAGTTATCTGCTCCATAGCGGTATGTGCCGAAATAACATCTGCATAAATATTTTCCCAAAGCGAGTTTACCATCCAATGGTCCTTGCTGTAATTAAACTTGTCCATTTCCGTAAACTCGGGCTGATCGCCAAGACCACCGGAATTAACATCGTCTCCACGCACGGAAATAATCAGGGGTTGTTCCCATCCCCTGGAATAATAGGCCTCATATGCCCCAACGGTAGACAGCAGCATCCCCGATGCATCCGTAAAATCCGTTCCTCCGGCAAAATTATTGTTCAGTTCAGGTTCGTCCAATTTATCTGTACATCCCCAAACGGCCAGAACCAAAAGCAACACTAGGGAAGGTTTTGAGATTTTTTGTAATAGTTTCATAGTGCTATTTTTATATTTTAATATTTACTCCTACCGTATAGATAGCAGGTATTGGGTATGTATCATTATCTACGCCATTAGGCACTTCCGGGTTAAACCCGTTGTAGTTGAATACCGATAAAGGTTTCTCTGCCGTTACGTAAATACGGGTTCGTGGCAGTCCTTTTATAGCCCCATCGTTATTAATGGTATAGCCTAAAGTGATGTTCTGAATTCTAAAGAAGTCGCCATTTTCGATAAAGAAATCGCTTAACTGTTGATTCCAACCTTTTCTAATACCTGCGGAAGAAGGATAACTATTGGAAGTACCCTCACCATGCCATCTATTCAAGGCAAAATCACGGTCCCAGTTGGTATCATTGGTAAAGATGACCTCGCCACGTTTACGATTTAGGATTTTGTTTCCACCTTGACCTAATGCCGCAGCAGAGAAATCCCAGCCTTTATAGTTAAAACCCACATTAAAACCATAGGAATAGGTTGGCAAATAGTTGCCCAACATAACGCGGTCATCTGCAGTAATACCCTCTACCCCATCTTGATCTTTAAATTTCAAATCTCCGGGTACAATGGTCCTACCATTGGCAATTTCTACCTGAGCAGCAGGATCTGCAGCTATTTCTGCATCATTCTGATATACACCATCAACCTCAAGACCAAAGAAAGAAAAGACAGGGTCTCCCACTCGGGTACGTTGTCTGAACTCTGCAGAACCGGTATCAATATTCAATTGACGATCCGTATCCAGCACTTCATTTTTTAAGGAGGAAAAATTGGCCCCAATAGAGTAACTGAAATCATCCGAAACCTGATCGTTCCAGTTTAAGGCCACCTCAAGACCTTGGTTTCTTATTTCACCCACATTCTGACGGGTTGCATCAGGAATCAAAGGCACTTCAATAGGAATTACAGCATCCTTGGTATCCCTTACATAATAATCCGCTTCCAGCGAAAGCCTATTATTTAGAGAACGCGCGGATATACCCACATTCGTTTCTTCCGTAACTTCCCATTTAAGAGCCGTAAAGTTACTTGTAGTATTTACCCCGTTCACCATAGTATCACCAAAGGCCGTAGTTACTACCGTAGAAGTAATAGCACCCTCACTACCAGGTACTTTATCATTACCTAGCTTACCCCAGCTACCACGGAATTTAAGAAAATCGAAAACGCCATTGTTTTGCATGAAGTCCTCTTCGGACAACACCCATCCTGCACCAATAGTTGGGAAATAGCCCCATTTTTCTTGATACTTGTTGGTGCCATCTGCACGGTAGGTACCGTACAACAGGTATCTGTTATCATAGTTATAGGAAACTCTACCAAAGAACGATAGACCATACTCACGGCGGCCGTCATCCTTAACATCATCTTGTACTATGGTCTGTGCTTGATCTAAATAATAAGCCTCTTCTCCTGACAGTGGAAAGTTTAACCCTTTAGCCTCCAAACGCTCAAAAGATTCATCTCTAAAGGAAGAACCTCCCAGAACGGTTAGATTGTGTTTGCCAAAAGATTCGGTATAGGTTAAGGTGTTGTCCCAAATTTGATTTGAATACGTATCGTTACGCTTTAAAAGCTCTGCATTTTCCCGTTGAAAACCGTTTCCAATAAAGTAAGGCAAACGCACCTCTCTACGCTCAATGGTTTCAAAATTATGATTGTACGCTGTCTTAAAAGTCAATTTTTCAGGAATGATATGTACCTGGGCATAAAAATTGGCCAACACATTTCTGATTTTAGACCGTAGTTCGCTATTATCCATGGTCGGGAACGGATTCTGTCCGCCACGATATCCCAAATCCTGTGCATTTGCATAATTCGTAGGGAATACATTTTCGTTACCCGCCAGATTTTCACCATATACCGGAAGAATAGGAACCGCGTAATACGCCAACCGAAATGCAGAGTTTTCCGCATCGTAACGGGTTGCGTTACTTATTACCATATTTCCACCAACGGTTAAATTATCGTTTACCTTAAAATCTATCTTACTTCTAAGGTTAAAGCGTTCGTACTCATTTTTCATTTTAAGAATACCTTGTTGCCCAAAATAGTTGGCACCAATGGCATAGGTAGCATTATCACTACCACCTGTAACTCCCAAACTATGGTTTTGAATCAGGGCCGGTCTCAAAATTTCGTCGTACCAATCTGTATTTACATTGGGTACATTTGGGTTGATTCTGCTACGGCCGTAGCGTTGCATAGCATTATCTATAAATTGAATGTCAGGTGTAGAACCGGATTCTTGCGCCAAGGTCACGAATTGCTCCGAATTGGCTAGTTTCAAAACGTTCTGTGCCACTTGAAAGCCCGAATACCCGTCATAAGTAATCTCGGCTTTCTTATTGTATGCTCCAGATTTAGTTTCTATGAGCACCACCCCATTGGCTGCACGTACACCATAAATAGCGGCCGCAGATGCATCCTTTAATACCGAAATAGAAGTGATGTCCGCAGTATTTAAAAAGTCGATATCATCAAAGAACATCCCATCCACTACGTAGAGCGGACCAGAAGCACCCGTATCATACGAACCTATACCACGTACACGTATTGTTGGGCCTTGACCGGGACTTCCATTGCTTACCACCTGTAGACCCGCAACTTTACCTTGTAAAGCCTGCATAGGTGAACTTGTTGGTGTAGCGGCCAGCTCCTCTGCCTTAATTGTGGTAATGGCAGACGTAAGGTCTTTTGACTTCATTTCGCCATAACCAATAACAACTACCTCATCTAAAGCTTGAGCATCTTCCGATAAGGTAACATTAATACTCGCTTGCCCGTTCACGGCAATTTCTTGAAATGTAAAACCGATATAGCTTACTACTAAGGTTGCATCTTCTTCTACACCGTTGAGCGTGTAGTTTCCATCAAAATCGGTTTGGGTTCCTGTTGTGGTACCTTTTAAAACGATACTTGCTCCTGGTAACGGCTCCCCATTGGTATCGCTTATTATACCCGTAACAGTAATTCCATTTTGGGCAAACAATACCAGTTGAAAGAGAAAGAAGCATATCGATAAAATAATGTTTCTTATTTTCATAATTGTCTAAAAGTTGAGTTATAAATTTATCAATCTGTTAAATTCATGCACAAGTTATCAAAAGGACTTCCTCACATTTTTGAGAAAGGGTACATAAAAAGTACATCAGTCTTAATAGCGGGCCCAAACCCCGTAACACACGTCTTTTGCAGTAGTCCTAATGTTAAGTAATCATTAAACTTTAACATTGTGATGTAGTGTTGATGTAGTGGTATAATCTAATGAAAATTAGATATGTAAGAATTGTAGGGTTATAATACCCTCTATTTGAACTTAATTAGAAAGTTGGATAGGTTTTGTGAGCTATCAATACCCAATTTCTTTCTTAATCTGTACCTATGTATTTCTACGCCCCGTATGGAAATAGCCATAAGAGGTGCTATTTCCTTACTGGATAAATTCATTTTTAGATAGGCACAAAGCTTCAAATCTTTAGGAGTCAATTTTGGGAACTGTTGTAATAAATTATCAAAGAAGTCATCGTGAAGTTCCTTGAAATTGACTTCAAAATTCTTCCAATCTTCATTCTCGTTAATAGACCCATCCAATTTTTTGGTCAGCGAACGGTAACGTTGTTTGTTTGGGAAAGCATCCTTGTTCAAGACCATTAAATCCTTTAGCTCTAAAATAAGCTCGTTCTTTTTGGCTACACTCATTGTGGTTCGGGCCAATTCCGTTTGTTTATGTTTTATTTCTTTCTCCAGTTTTTCTTTCTCCAATTGTGCCAGACGTTCTTCCTGCTCCCGCTGCAGTTGAATTTTTAAAATCTTATGTTTTCTTTTTAATTTTTGTCTGTTGTACCATCGCACGCCCAAAACAATCAAAATTAAAATCAATGCATACCCTATCATACTTAATCTAGAGAGGTACCAAGGAGGTGCTATGGTAAAGGAAATAGTTCTAGGACTGCTCATTCTGTTATCCATAGTAACGGAGTGCACCTTCAACTTATAATCACCATGAGGCAAGTTTTGAAATTCCACTGTACCTTCTGTACGGTATTCCTTCTGCTCCAAAGGGCCATTTAGTTCATAATAGTATCTGGGCTGCACCATACTAGGTACAGATAACTGAAATTTTAATTCATGCGCGTTGGTATAGGGCACCTCAAAAACAGAGTCCTTAACGGCATACCTCACCTGATTATCTTTAAAGTAGTTGAGCTCCGGGACCGGAATAGCACTTGTACTTAATTGTCTTTGTAATTGAGCAATGTTCATTTTTGCAAAACCATCACTCAACGTTAGAAGGTAGATAGAGTCATTACGTTTTACCCCTCGCTCCATATCGGGCATTAAGCGTTGGTTCAATTGGGTTTCACTAATGGCTATGGTGTTATTCCGTAAATCGGTATACAGAAGTTCCTTGGTATCAGCATCCTTTAAAAACCAAAAGTGCTCGCCATCTGAGTAAATGAGCGATTTGTTGGTAAAAGGTTCAAACTCATCTAGAGTCGCTATTTTCCCAACTAGCGGGTCGTATTTGAACCAATTGCCTTCACTTTGTATTACAATTTGGTTTTTAATACGATACAACCTTACGTTGTAAATATTGGGTAATACAGTGGTGTCAAAAGCTATTTTCTCCTCCACCTGGGTTAGATCTTCATTCAGTTTAAAACGAAAGAGGCCTTTATAATGGTGCGCTGCCCAAATGGTATGATTGTCTTCAAAACACAATTGTTTTACCGGAAAATCTATTCCTGTAACCGTAGTCACGTTCCACCCATTACCGGAATCCTTTATATACTTGGTTACCCCAGTATATGTACCTTGCAAAAAAACATTGTTCTTTTCCGGAACTTTTACAAATTGATAACCCCCTGCACGATCGGATATTTTGGTAAGTTTCTCACCATCTACTTTATAAGTTCCCGTATTATGGCCGGCCAAAATATCATTGGCAATTATTTCCAGGTCCCAAACATGGCCTTGTGAACCTTCAAAAAATTGAAGTTCATTATCCTTAAAATAGTAAATACCCGTATTGCTACCCAAATACATAGAGTTGTCCTGTATTGCAACATCATGAGTTGTACCCAGGGCTCCTGTATGATCTGTATAAAATGTTATAGCCGAGTTAACTTGAATGCGGTCCATACCACTCTCCAGACCCACCCAAAATTGATTGTTAAATTTAGCTAGGGATAAAACCGTGTTATTTTGAAGTCCTGTTTTTCTATTCAAATTACGATAGGACCTTGAAGCGGAATCAAAAAGATAAATTCCGTTTTTAATGGTTCCAAAAGCAATTTCACCCGTCTCCAAAGCAATCAGCTTGTTGAGCTGATATTTCTTTAAAAGGCTGTTCATATCTTTATCCAACGGTACAAACTGCCCGTTTTGGTATACTAAGGCACCGTTTAATTGTGTGCCAATGAGTAATCCACCTTTAAAAGGAGTCATATCCGTTACCGTCTGGTCTTTAAGTACGTCATCATTTCCCATGGGTTCCAACTTTTCTCCATTCAAAACATACAGCCCCATGTTTTTGGCCGCTACGTAAACCTTGCCATCATATACGGCCAGCCCCGTAATCACAAAATCAGGATTTACTACCGTAATTCGCCCCTCTTCATACTTGTAAAGAGCCGAAAACGACCGGAAGTAAACAGCCTTCTCAACAGGTAGAATCTGCCAAAATTCTTCACTTGTAAACGTATGGCCCTTAATTAAATGGGTAAGCGAGGTATAATCAAGCTCTCCCGTTGTGGTAGTTTGCCAATACCCGAATTCCTCATAGGAACCTGTGTAAATCCTATCTTTTACTGTAGCTACCGATCGTACAATTGTAGCATTGGGTAACTTGTTCAAAATCCACTCTTCACCATTAAAAGAAAGTAGCCCCTTGTCATTGGCTGAAAAAACGTGACCTTTTTCATCTACGGTCAACCCCCAATTTTGGGCTCCCGCATTGTATTCAAAAACTTTATAATTATAAATGGGCGGCAATAAGGTTTGAGTGCTTGAAACCCATGGTAATAGAAATAACAAAAAGCATATATAGTATCCGTTTCTCATCTACATTAATTTCTTTTCATGTTAACAGAAGTAGCGCTAGTATATTCGCATTATAAAAGCAAAGATAAACAGTTTAAAGAAGCTTATAAGTACCGGCAAAATAATCAGTGCCACTCTTTAGTGGGGATTGTTCAACAAAACACAATACAGATGAACGAAGGAAAACGCCTGAAAACGGGTAGAATTATGTAATTTTGCCCATTGTACTTTGTAGATATAAGCTATTTATTGAGAAAATACAGGGTATTGCACACTTTATACACTCCATTGTATCCGGAGATGTATGACAAACACCTATTTAACTTATGAATATGATGAAAGAACATGAAGTTTTTATGCGCAGAGCTATTGAAATGGCGTCCAAAGGAATGAACTCAAATGCTGGTGGCCCATTTGGCGCCGTAGTGGTAAAGGATGGTAAAATCATTGCCGAAGGCCACAATAAAGTAACCTCTACAAACGACCCTACCGCGCATGCAGAAATGGTAGTCATTAGGGAAGCATGTAGTAAATTGAATAGTTTTCAACTAACGGATTGTATAATTTACACCTCTTGTGAGCCCTGCCCTATGTGTTTTGGAGCTATTTACTGGGCAAGACCTAAAGCGGTGTACTACGGCTGTGATAAGGCCGATGCCAAAGCAATAGATTTTGATGACCAATTTATCTATGACGAACTAGATAAGGAAATGGGAGATAGACAAATCTATTTTAAGCAAATGCTACAAGATGATGCCGTTCAAGTTTTTAATAACTGGGCAGAAAAACACGATAAAACTAAGTACTAGTGTTGTCACCTAAAATTTATATTCTATTTAAAGAAGCTTTCCATTGAATCTAGACGACTATGACCGAAAAAGAAAAGATGCTCAATGGCGAAGTTTATGATTCACGTGACGCGGAACTTCTTAAAATGTATCATAGGGCCCGTAAATTATTACAAGCCTATAACACTTTGGACTCAGAACTGTTAGAAGAGAGGGAGCGACTTTTAAACGAGTTACTTGCTAAAAAAGCTGCTGGCGTATGGATAGAGGCTCCCTTTTTCTGTGACTACGGAAGTAATATTTCTATAGGCCAAAACACTTTTGTCAATACCAATTGCATGTTTATTGACAACAATACAATTTCTATTGGCGAAAACGGGTTAATTGCACCTTTTGTACAAATCTACACCGCTACTCACCCCATTAAAGCTGCAGACCGGGTTATTGGAGAGGCACATAGTTCCCGTTATTTAACTCACACCAAACCCGTTGTAATTGGTGACAATGTATGGATTGGGGGCAATTCTATTATTTTTCCCGGGGTAACTATTGGTAACAACGTAACCATAGGTGCCGGAAGTGTTGTAACCAAAGACATCCCTAATGATGTGCTAGCTTATGGCAACCCGTGCAAAGTAATTAGGACAATTTAATTATTCAAATACCTTATCTGTAGTGGAGATTGAAGCTTCTTTGAAAATTCTTCCAAATAACTTTCCCATTCCATAGCATTTGAAAATTGTCCGCTCTCTTTCCAAGCAAAACCTTTTAAGTATCCTAGGAAAAGAGCTTAAAAGAACCAATGACCCATGGTACCAACAAAAAAAGTTCAAAGATGTTATCCGGTACCGATAGTATACCGTTTCATCTTTGAACTTTATTATACTTAAAACTCAATTTATTCTCCAACAAACCTTTAACGAATAAGCTAAAGTTTAGGTCCATCCTAGAAATAGCCCCCTACTCGTTAGACTCTTAATAAGAACGTGATAGTATACATATTACTATCACGTTCTTTGTAAAGAGGAATGCAATCCTATGCATTCTTCATTTAATGGTTATTTTACTCTTCTAACTAAAATTGTCCAGTCTTGTTGTTTTTTATCAGGCGATTTTCCTAAATCCACAACAGCACCACCAGATACTTTCTTGACTTTAGACTTCCTAAGGTCTCCTCCTTTTTTTGGATTGAACCATAATACTTCAAAATCTCCGGTAGCATTAGATAAATCTAATTTCGATGTTGGAACTGAATTAAGATAAATCACATAGACTTCGTTTTCCTTTGCCAAACAGTAGACTGTATTTTTATTCTCCATATTACCAACAAGGTCATTTCTGTTTTCAGTTTCCCAAAACGGAACATCATTATTCTTAAAGAAATCCATAGCGTGTACCGCTTGATCCCAGAACAAATCCCTAGAACGGTAATCTTCACAAGTAAGGTCTGAATGTGGATGTGCATATCCAAAATACCATTCATTACCCCATCCACCGGCCATAAACGTACCCCATAAGGCATTTCTACGTGCGTTATTATGATCAGGATTTTCAGCATCCGTAATTAACGAATGTTGTGCGTCACCGGGTTCATCAACCGCAACGGCCCATTGAAACCCAGCTTCCTTAGATGCTTTCAACCAACGCAATACTTGTCCGTGCACTCTACTAAAATCTTCTTTATTGGTCTGAACGGATGGTCCCGTAAGTCCACTTTCAGGCCCAAGCATATCATCAAATTCAATTCCATTATGGATTACCAAATGATGGTGGTACGGGTCGTTCTTTTTAAAGTAAGCGGCCATAGCTAGACGTTGCTCCTCTTCTTGCGGAGGTGTTGTTGGGTTAGTTACCCACTCGCCATTCTCTTCACAAAGATTCCAGTTTAAAGCCAAATGGTGTCCAAAACGGGCCATCAATTCTCGATAATACAATTTGGTGTTGGCTCCAACCCCACCATTATCCAAAAGTCCTTGGTTCTCTACTTCAAACATTTTAAAGTGAAGGAAAAGCCCCAACTTTTGGGCATGTTCAAAAATAATCTCCCATTGGTCCATTTTGGACACATCAATTCTATCATAGGTATCATAATCTATGTAAGGGAATACATTCTGATCATCTCCCGCAATATTGTTGGTCAAGAATGAGACCGAGTTCAACCCTTTTGAAGCCAAATAGTTTATAGCGCCAATGATAGCTTTACCCTTTCCGTTTTTCCAAGTTGGGTCATTCTGCTTATAATCCTGTAAATGAGCCGACCAAGTTTTAACCATACTATCTTTATGGCCATCATCTTTAAAGGTACCATCAAGGTCTACATAGGAAAGAAAATTTTCGGGCGCATCAGGACCTTGCTTTAGAAAATACTCACCAGTTTCAGCAAATTTTAAATAACGCTCCCCTACATATTGTAATCTTCCCTTAGCCCTAAAATCGTTTCCTTCTTTATCTGTTTTTTCAATAGTAAAGGCTCCACTGGCACCATCCATATAGGAACCACTGAGTCCCGTAGTAGGTTTTGTACTCACCGCCGAATAGTTTCCTTTTCTAAAATCAACCTTGTATGTCCACTCACCAATTTCGTCAGGAGCAAAATGAACACGCCACTTATTTCCTTCTTCCGAAGAAGATTGTCCCGCATAACCATCAGCAGCAAAATAACCAGGTATCACATAGGATTTACCACTTTGCGCGTGAGCAAAAGTTACATTAAAGCGATAGTTCATGAATGGGTTGTAATCCGCTTTTTCCGATGTTCTTGGGCCGTCAAAAGTCAAGGTTACTTTATGCCATTTTTTAAGCTCTCCCGAAATTTTCAAATTAGCTTGCTCAGCCATTTTTTGTTGCATTTCCTCTAGCAGTTTCTTACCGGTTCCCGCTTCAACAACCACCAATCCGGTCCATCGTGCTCGACTAAATTCCTTACCGTCCCTACTCTTTGGAACTGCCTTTATCCCTACTTCATCTTTGCCCTTTAGCTTAATGTTATTGTAGACTTTTACATACTCCAAGCCTTCTTCAAACATATTACTGCTTAACGGAGTTCTGAAATCCTGAAAGCTTTCCTCATTTTTCCGTAAAGTGTACACAGACCGTCCATCATTTTCGCCTACCGTAAACAATACCACATCATATGTACCGTCACCTCCGTCAAAGGGGAGAAAAGCCTCCGCTTCCTCATATTTTTCCGGATTGATGGCCAACCATTTTCTATCGTTATAAAATGAATTTTTATTGCTTTTAAACCCCTGTGCCGGATATATTTTGGCACTTGGCCTTATCTCCTTTGCCATAGCTAACAAATCATCAGAAGCAACCTCGTTAGTTTTTTCAGGATGAAAGCTACTATCCTTGGACAATATAAATTGGTCCATTTCAAAACCATCTTCCCTCATACTAAATTGAATATCATGCTCACCGGCCTTCTCAATATCCAAATATATCAACCCTGGTACACCGCAATGTACTTCTAGGGTTCTTTGGCTACTGCCCCAAGTCCAAACATCTTTACCTTCGCACCATTGCATACGCTGGCCCGACTCTGGCCATGTGCCATTTACCCCCACATGAATTCCATTATCTTCAGAACCGGTGCTATAGGCCCTTGCCCACACATAATATCTGCCAGGCGTAGAAAAGTTGACTTTATAATGCAAAATGGCCATCTTACCGGGCTCGTTGGAGAAATTTTCTCCTACTATAAGCTTTTCATCATGATTGGTACGCGTATCCGGTAGTATTTCTACATATCGCTCTCCACTCGCGTCTTTATAGTGCAACCTGTCCTCAGTACTTTTTAATGTTGATTTAAAGTTGGAATCTATTACATACCACTTACGGATATCCGTATTTGTTTGTTTGTAAAAATCCTCCGCTTCCACAACTACCTTTCCGCCAGTCTCATTAAACACATTGTTTTCCTGTGACTTAGCTTGAAAAAATCCAAGTGTGGTCAAGGATAGTGCGACTAAAAAGTGTTTTTTTAAACTAGACTTCCTTTCTTTTTGTTTCATTGATGTTCTGTTTTCTATTTGTTGGTATTAGTACTAAAATGTCTTTATCAAATTTTCGTTCTTTTTAAGTATTGCTATCTTAGCGTTAACCTCTTCAAAGATACAGGCGTAACAAGCTCAACAATACATTACTAATGCGATAAACAATTTGCGCAAATTTTGCACAAAACTTATGTAATCTTGTTTTTACACTATCGAATTTGCTAAAACCATACAATTATACTGAATAATTGGATGATATTTCATTTTTAATATGTGCAAAATTGCGCAAAAAATATTTAATATTTTAATAGGTGGAACAATTATCGTCATACATTTTTCAAAAAAGATTCTTTTACGGACTACAACCAAGACCTAATAGATTCTATCTTATCTTTGCTATAGACGCAGTGTTTCGTTTCATATTCTAATTAAATTATAGGACTTGAGAAATTCCCTATTCGTACTATTCTTTTTGTTTTCACTTTCCATAATTGCACAGGGTACTTTTACCAGAACACTAAAGTTAATGGGGAACAGGTTTGATATTACTGTAGTTGCCAAAGACTCAACCGAAGCAAATAAAAATATAGATTTGGCCGTAGCCGAAATTTCCAGAATTGAAGACTTGATATCTTCATGGAATCCCCATTCACAAACCTCTAAAA
This sequence comes from Zobellia russellii, assembly GCF_044597075.1. Taxonomy (NCBI): domain Bacteria; kingdom Pseudomonadati; phylum Bacteroidota; class Flavobacteriia; order Flavobacteriales; family Flavobacteriaceae; genus Zobellia; species Zobellia russellii. The sequence goes on from NZ_CP139000.1 coordinate 1,300,039, forward strand.
TCAATAAAAATGCCGGTAAAAGTCCTGTAAAAGTTTCTCATGAGCTCTACAACCTCATTGAGCGAGCCATTGGCCTCTCCACACTTACGGATGGTGCTTTTGACATCAGTTACGCATCTATGGATAAAATTTGGGTGTTTGACGGCAGCATGACCCAAATACCAGACACCACAGCCATTCAATCATCAGTAGCAAAAGTAGGCTTCCATAATATAGTTTTAAACCCTGAAAATAGTACCATTTTCCTAAAAGAAGAAGGTATGAAAATAGGTTTTGGAGCAATTGGCAAAGGCTATGCCGCAGACAAAGCAAAGGCTCTATTGATTGAAACAGGGGTTGCTGCCGGAATAATCAATGCTTCGGGAGACATGAATACATGGGGGAAACAACCCAATCGCGAACCTTGGAAAGTTGCCATCACCAACCCAATGGACAAAAATAAGGTGTTTGCTTTACTACCCATTACACAAGGAGCGGTGGTTACTTCTGGTGATTATGAAAAATTCGTAAACTTTAACAGCAAGCGATACTCCCATATCATTGACCCAAGAACAGGCTTTCCGTCAACAGGAATTATTAGCGTTACCGTTTTTGCCCCAAAAGCGGAACTAGCTGATGCTTTGGCCACTTCGGTTTTTATAATGGGCAAAGAAGTAGGTTTGAACAGAATCAATCAAATGCCTAAAATAGAATGTATTATAATTGACGATCAAGGAAATATATCTACATCCGAGCATATTGAAATAGAGAAATTATGATGAAACGATTTTTAATAGGAATAGGGGTTGCCGCCACAATGCACAGCTGCATTGTAGTGAAAGAATACGAAAAAGTAAATCTCAGCGACCCGGATATGACCCTGAGCGACAAAAAATGTGACCGAAACGTTACCATAGCCCACTCCTATAGAGAAGCAGCTGTAGGAGCTAACGGAGGTAAAACAGGAGGTGGCTGCGGCTGCAATTAAGTTACAAGGTGATGCACAAACGAATTATGACTTCAATAAAAAACATAGCTTTTATCTTCTTGACAGTAGGACTTCAGTTTGCTTGGTCACAGGAGCAAAACCAGGGATATAAAAAACGGGTTCTTGAAACCACCGAAGTAGATTTTTTGACCAGCTATTATTCCCAAGATGGCGATAACGCAGCTGTAACCGGCGGAAAAGGTACAGAAGAACTAACGGATGCAACCGGAACAATTATCGTATCCATTCCGTTAAACGATGACGACGTACTCACCATAGATGCCGGCGTTTCCGCTTACACCTCTGCTTCCTCAAGCAATGTTAATCCTTTTGACAAAAGAAGCGATGCCGACCCATTTGTTGCCAGTTCAGGAGCTTCACAATCCGATACTTGGGTAAATCTAACAGGTAGCTACAGGCACAGTTCCGATGACAGAAACGATGTTTGGTCGGCCAAATTCTCCGTTTCCTCAGAGTATGACTACTTTTCTTTCGGTTTTGGCGGGAGCTACGCCAAACTCTTCAATGAAAAAAACACGGAAGCCAGCATAAACGCCAATATGTATTTGGATAAATGGACCACCATATATCCTTTTGAACTTAGACCTTTTGGCAATGATGGTGTTGGTTTTTTTAGACCCAATGAAATTACCGGCAACAGTAATTACACACCCAATTTCACCGAACTAGACAAAACCAACCGCAACTCCTACTCACTAGGACTTGGCCTTTCCCAGATATTACATAAAAATGTACAAGGTTTGATTTCATTTGATATCATCAACCAACAAGGCCTTCTTTCAACACCTTTTCAACGTGTATACTTTTCGGATGTACCAAACTCTTTTATAGAAAATTTTCAACTGGCGGATGATATTGAACGTTTACCTGATGGAAGGCTAAAATTTGCTCTAGGCGGACGTTTAAACTGGTACCTCAACGAAATTCTAACGCTTAGAACGTATTATCGCTATTATTTTGATGATTGGGGCGTCCACTCACATACGGCAAGCATAGAAGCAGCTGTTAAATTGAACAATAAGTTTACACTTTACCCTTCTTACCGATTTTACAATCAATCTGCTGCGGATTATTTTGCACCTTATGAAAGGCACCTTTCCAACGAAGAGTTCTACACCTCGGATTATGACCTATCCGAATACACCGCCAACCAATACGGTCTGGGAGTTTCCTATACCGATATTTTCACCAAAATGCATATCTCAAAATTTGGACTAAAGAGTATTGACCTGAAGTTTTATCAATACGACAGGGACACCACATTTAGCTCTTCAATCATTACCGCAGGAGTAAAATTCGTTAGGGATTAAATTGAACCCAAAACCTATTTCCAACTAGTTCGAAATAAGCATTTTATGGATTGTTGACCTTCCATCTACAGTTACAACTTGAATAGCGTACATTTCAGGTTTTAAAATACTTACGTCCATTTTATAAAGTTTAGGTTTAACCTGTATTGCATTACCCTTTTCCATTTTAACCAATGTTCCATCCATGGTATAAATAGCAATATATTCCGCTTCTTTTTGCTCTTCCTGAAGTGAAATATGAACTTCCGTATGTGCCGGGTTGGGGTATAAACTTACTGCACTTTCGCCCTGCTCCATCAACAAATCCGAACCAATTCCCGAATCCGTAACATTCCTAGACAACACACCAGCTTCTTTTTGTACGGTCGAATTTTTACTGCTCATCGAACATGTAAAATCACTCTCCCCAAAACCGGTTGGAAGTTGCCCATTTTTAGTAATATATATTTTATCAAGCTTAGCACCTTGCTCCCTATGGGCAAAATCTATGGTGTTATTTCCCTCGTTCAAATTAAAAGTAACAAACAGTGTCCTACGCTCCTTATCGTGCAATTGCCTCCAATTAAAACCATTACCCCCTAAAATATAATTCCACTTTAACCAAGGCCCGTTATTTGCCCGTACCCAAAAACTATCCGTATCACCTGTTGGAGTATCTACTAGAGCATACAGACGATATGTTCCTTCTTCAACAGAAAAGTCAAAACGTATCCTTGAACCGTCACTGGAAGGCGCACTATTAAAGTAATTGCCAGACGGCGCTTCTAAATACGTACCACCTGAAACAGAACTATCTGTTCTAAACAACCAATCAGCACCAACATCTGCACACTCCGCCTCTAGCCAAATATGGTCATCCAGACCAACCGCTTCCGGACTAACAACCACTGTAACCTCATCCGAATCTACTTGACTTTCATCATCGCTTACCGTTAACCGAAAAACATAAGAACCTTCAATTAGATTACTCACATTAAGTTCCGAAGTCGTAGCTGAAGACAAGGTAGCTGTACTTGGGCCAGTAACCTGCACCCATTGAAATGAAACCGCACCACCATCAGGATCGCTACCAGAACCATCTAAAACCACTTCATCTACAGGCAAAACTATATTTTGGTCTTGGCCTGCATTCGCAATAGGTTCAAGTGAAGGTTGCCCGCCTTCCCCGACAATCTCTATGGCATTTATAATCGGATGCCTAGAGCCTTCATCAGAAGCCAAGGCCGAAAAATCAATATTAAGCACACCATCCGTAATGGAAACCGAGTGCGTTCTTACCAATAACGCATCTGCTCCAGCCAATGCAAAAACATCTAAATTATCCTCTACCAATTCATTTTCCAACTGTACATCAAAAACGCGACTACCTATTCCTCCGGAACCTCCTCCTGTTGCACCAAACCATAGTTCGGCAAAATGTAATCTTACCGAATATGCCCCGTTGGGCAACGGAATATCATAACCCATAACCTGAGATCGGCTAAACCTAAAACTCCGGTACGGCTCAGACAAACCTGTTTGTGGCCTGTTAAGAGTTGAGCCAGTGTCAAAATGCTGGTCGGCAGTAAAGTCGATTCCGTTATAAACCGTAGACGAACCGCCTGCATTAATAAATAATGAAAAAGCCCCAGTAGTAGGTTCTGGCAGCACTTTCAGTTTAACCTCATCAAAATCCGATTCGCCCTCATCATCCGTAACTTGCAATCTAAAGACATAATCACCTTTAACCAGGTTACTAATCGTTAGGTTTTTAGTATTTGCTCCAGACAACTGTACCTCGCCAGGACCACTTTGTTTAAGCCATTGAAAGGACACCGTTCCACCGTCCGGGTCATTTCCCGAACCGTTAAAAGTATAGGTTGATGTACCTTCCAAACTCACCGTTTTATCGTTACCCGCATTTACTTCTGGCGGAAAAGAAGGTTGCTCTCCATCGCCTACAATTTCAATAGCATTAATTATAGGATGCCTGGACCCTCCATCGGAAGCCAAAGCGGAAAAATCAATGTTAAGAAGACCATCTTGTACTGTTACGTTAAAACTCTTTGTTAACAGGGTCTCCGCACCTACTTCGGCAAAAACATCAAGGTTATCAAGAACTCTACTATTCTCAATAGCCACATCAAAAACCCTACTACCAATGCCACCTGACCCGCCTCCGGTGGCACCGAACCAGACTTCGGCAAAATGTAGTTTTACCGTATAATCCCCATTAGCCAATGGAATATTGTAACTCATTTGCTGCGTACGGCTAAAACGTATGCTACTATAGGGTTGAGACAACCCTGTTCGAGGCCTGTTCAAAGTACTTCCGGTATTAAAATACTCATCTGCAACAAACTCTTCCCCATTCTGCACCACTCTTGGCCCACCGGCATTTATAAGCAATTTAGAACTGCCAGCAATGGGTTCTGGAAGGACTTTTACCAAGACTTCGTCCGCATCACTCTCGTTTTCATTATCAGTAACCGTAAATTGAAAAATATAATCCCCCTCAATTAGACCGGAAACCGTTAGATTCTTAGATGTATTGTTAGCCAGAGTCGCCGTGTTAGGTCCGCTTTTCTGCGCCCATTTATACGCTAGCGTTCCCCCATCCGGGTCACTGCCGCTACCGTTTAATGTAATAGTAGCTGTAGGCAAAACAAGGGTTTGGTCTTCTCCCGCATCCGAAATCGGACTACTATTTGTTATAGTGGACTTGTTTTCGAAAATCCGGGGAACAATATGGTCCCAACCAATGGAAACCACATCTAAATCGCCATCATTATCAATATCTACCACCTGAGCTCCATCGTGATGATCAAAACCGGTTCCGCCAGCATCTATGGTATGCTTTATCCAATCACCGGAATCACATAAATCATTCTCAAAAACGAGCAACCTATTATCTCCTTTCCATTCGCCCACCACAATATCCGGGTCGCCATCGGCATCAATATCCGTGGCATAAAGGCTAAGGCTAGAACTAATATCTGTGGCCAACACATGTTTTATCCATGTGGAACTTGGGTTGGAAGGCGCTTCAAACCACGCAAATTCTTTGCGATCCGAGGCACTAGTACCAATTCCTAATTGCCCAACCACAGCGTCCAAATCGCCATCCCCATCAAAATCGGCCAATTGTGACCTATCTGAAGTGGTACGATAACCAATACCAGTAGATATGGTAGTCCAATTGCCGTTACCGTCGTTTCTCAGCCAATTATCGGATTGAAATAAATCCAAATCCCCATCACCATCCAAATCGGCACTTTGCAAATCCTCTCCTAAGGAATCATCGCTAATATCCGTCAAGCTCCATGTACCGTTTTTGGGATCGGCCGGCACCGTCAACATTTGAACCGTAGACCCAGAAGATTCAGCACCGTTCCAATTGATTGCAATTTGAAAAGGCCCGCCAGGCTGGAATACACCCGATGTAATGCCTTGTATTTTTTTCTCCCAATACGTTGTTCTTCCCGAAGGAATATTGGTATGTATCGTAAAGTTTCCAGCGCCATCATTCTCCGCCCAAGCCATATCCGCACCTCTGTACGCACCTTGAGTACCCAATAAATCCTGATCTCCATCACCATCAAAATCATGAACAAAAGCAACATTCTTAAACGGATTCCCTATAGTTTTTTGCTCCCAATTTCCAGAAGCACTCCCAGGGTTTTTATACCACCATCCTCCAGCAACAATATCTTTTAGTCCATCTCCATTCAAATCTTCTTTGGGTAGAATATAAACGGCACGGTAGGGCAATTCCGAGCTTTGTAGTTCATGTGTTTGCCAGTCATTAGGAAAAGGGGTGGAGCTGCACGGATTTGAGGACTGGCCGTAGGCCATTCCCGTAATCAACATATTCAAAAAAAGCACCCAAAAATAAACCGATAGAAATGTATTTTCTATTTTCATAATCTCTAGTTCTAGCAAAAAGGTTGGTTAAACGTTTCCGTTAAATTATGGCATTACAGCGACCCGTAATTCCGTAATCCTCAATAAAAATAGGCTTAAAAAATAGACAAGCAATAGATGTAACCACTTAATCGACTAGTTGCTATATTAAAAGACAAACAACTACAGGACAATTACTTAAAAATTAATCCTTAAAAGAATCATTTAAATCCTTCAGACCAAAACAAGAAACTTTCTGTACCGATACCGGTACACATAAGGCCATACAATACCCTACTAAATTATTGAACGAAAACAGCTTCCAAGTATTCTTTTCTTTAGAATCCCATTGAGTTCTTAAAAGTTCCGGGGCCTTATCAGCGATAGAAACCGAAAAGGAGGTTAAATCAAAAGAGAGTCCAACTCCCTTAGCCTTAATAAAGGCTTCTTTTCGCGTCCAACAATTAAAGAAAACCTGAGCTCTTTTCTCTTCGGGAAATACCAACAAAGACGAAATTTCATCCGAAGAAAAGAAACCTTCCGCTATTTTAACTACCTCAAAATCATTTTTTATTCGCTCCACATCTACCCCTACTTCTCCTGTATTGGTAAAAGCTATTACAATGCTATCCCCTGAATGGGAAATGTTAAAGCGCAAGGGTGTGAAATGGGAATAATATGGCTTTCCAAATTCGTTATAACTAAAATTTATTTGAATCGAATTAATTTGTAAATATCCCCTGGACAAGACACGAAGGAGACCTCTGGCCAGGACATATACTTTTCTATCCTTTTCAAACTTAAACCTATTTCTTCGCTCTAGTTCATCCTGAGAAAGCAACTCTAAATAGTCAAGTTCATGAAAATCACTTGTCTTAAAAGACCATACGTGTGCTTCGTTTTCAGATAACTCCATAGGGTTCCATTCAACCTGTTTTTCTGCTAGTCTCAAAATTTTTCATACACGCATCTATAATGGCCGCCGTTTTCTCGGCAGTTAAAGCATCTTCAAAAAGTTTGTCATGATGACCTTCCACGGAAACAACAATGACTTGTTTATTCGTCATCTTTTCCCATGAAGCCACTACTTTTTCATTGAAATTCACCTCTTTTTTATCAGTTAGTAATACGTGTATATTATTATCTACGGGCTTCCAGTTGTACTGTCTATATAATTTAATATGATTATCATGTAACGTACGGACAAGCCTTTGACTACCACTGCTCATGAAAGACTTGTACTTTTCCTTGAGCGGCAGCATCAACTTTGACCTAACAAAACTACGAACTGCTTTTACCGGGTCAGACTTTAGCCTTTTTAAAAATGCCGTTGCCCTAACATTGGTCTGCGACGGAGCAAACAGACTAAGGTAGTCCGCCATAGTGTCCGCTATGATAAGATTGACCGAATCATTCATTTCATTCAACAATCTTGTAACCTCCATACCAATGGCCGTATTGAAACAATACGCTATAAAGTGGTATGGCCCTTGCGGTTGCACTTTTTTGATTTCCTTTATGAAATCAATCGCCATCTGATGGACGCTTCTATGCAAAACAAGTTTATCTTCATGACCCGATGCCTGCAGTGCATAAACCGGACGGTCTTGATGCAAATGTTTTGCAAACTGATTGTAATAAAAGAAATGGGTGCCACCGGAGTGCAAACAAAATAAACCAGGTTTTGTTCCTCCGGAACGAATAGCCACTAAATGCTTAAATTCTGAGGTGTCAAAAGCTTCTGCCCGCTTTTGTTTTTCAGTTTCTATATGTCGAGTAAGCTCAGCAATAGTCTGATACTGGAACAATTGATTGGGAGACACCTCTATTTTTTCCGCTTTCGCTTTTGAAATAACCTGTATGCTCAATATAGAATCTCCCCCTATATCAAAAAAGTTCTCATGTAAACCAATTGAAGGGAGATGCAAGACTTCTTTCCAAATAGTTGCCATTTTTGTTTCAAGCTCTGTAGACGGAAGTTCCATTTCTACAACAGTGCCGTGCACTACGGAAGGTTTCATACGAGACAGACTTACCTTGTCTACCTTGCCATTAGGCAAAAGTGGAAACTCCCCCACTTCTATTATCCTAGATGGCACCATATATTCCGGCAACTTCTCTTTTAAAAACAGTTTAAGTACCCTTTCCTCAACTGTACTGCTAACCGTAATATAGGCTACCAAACTTTTGTTGTTCTCTACCATGGCTACTGTAGCAGTCACCTTATGGTATTCGGATATGGTTTTCTCCACCTCATCCAGCTCAATTCTAAAACCACGTACTTTAACTTGATGGTCTGCCCTTCCTAAAAATTCAATAGTTCCATTATTGCGGTATCTGCCTAAATCACCCGTTCTGTAAATTATAGCGGAGCCTACTCCCAACGGATTCTTTACAAACACCTTTTCAGTAAGGTCTGCTCTATTAAGATACCCATTAGACACTCCTGGACCTCCTATATAAATTTCCCCAACTGCACCGTATGGAACCATACGCTTAGCTTTATTTAGAAGATACACCTCTGCATTAGCAACCGGCCTACCAATGGGCACATCGTCTAAGCTATTACTCTTTTCTACCTTGTGCGCAAGACACCAAACCGTAGCTTCCGTAGGTCCATATTCATTATATAAATTTACCCAGGGAACGTTTTTAAAATGGACCTCGCTCAGAGAACGTGTACAGGCCTCACCTGCCACAATAACCGTATCCAAGCTCTCTAATTTTTGCAGATTCCCCTGTTCAAGCAAAACTTGATACAAAGAAGGTAGCATAAGAGTATGACTCACCTTGTGTTTTTCAACTAGGTCCTCTATTCTCGTGAGGTCCTGTTCTATTCTATTTTCTGTTAGGATAAGATTGCCTCCTGTGCAGAGCGTCCAAAAAATTCCAGCTTTGGAACTATCAAACGAAATAGAGGACATCAACAAAAAAGCACTAGGATTTTTAGGATAAAAATCCAATCTTCCTGCTGTTGAATTGATAAGGTTTTTATGGGTTATGGGTACACCTTTGGGTTTTCCCGTGCTTCCCGAAGTATAAATAACATAGGCTAAATCGTCTTCTTTTACCTCGGGCAGAACAATATCTTTCTCCACATCAAAATCAACAGTATCAACTAAAATAGTATTCTTATTAGTGCCATCAAAAACTTTGGTGAGACTACTATGCGTCACAACAATATTGCAATTGGCATCTTCCAAAATAAAGCTTAACCTTTCCATGGGATAATTGGGGTCCATAGGCAGATAGGCACACCCAGCTTTAAGAATAGCCAATAAAGAAACTATCATTTCAACTGACCTATCCATACAAAGCATTACTATCTCGTTTCGCTTCTTTGTTTTTTGGAGTATGGCTTCAGCAATTATTCCTGACCGCCTATCCAATTCTCCATAAGACAAACATACATTACTAAATGTCAACGCATTACGATTCGTAATCTGATATGATACATCAGATATAATATTGTGAATTCCAGGATAAGTTTTGAAATGATTTCTGCCTTCTGCAACTTGAGGAAACAATACTTTTTTCTCTCCTATGGTCATCATTGGAAGTTGACCAATAGTTTCATTAGGGTTTGCAATTACCCCATTCAATAACATTTTGTAATGCGATAAAAAACGAGAAATAGTAGCAGATTCAAATAAGTCCGTATCATATTCAAAAGCCAAAGAAAGCGTTCCTTTTGACTCAGAGATAGACAGCGTTAAATCAAATTTAGAAACCTCGGTATCAAATTCAGTTTCATCTACTAAATGTAAATCAGTCCCAAAAGAAGGTGTGGCCGTAGCTGAATGGTATAAGAACATTACTTGAAAAAAGGGACTTACCGCTAAAGACCGTTCAACCTTCAATTCTTTTACCAATACATCAAAGGGTATCTCTTTATTGGAAAAAGCTGAAAGCGTATTGGCTTTTACAATTTCCATTAGGTTTAAAAAGCTACTGGAACCTTCTATCCTACTTCTCAAAACCACTGTATTGATAAAAAACCCAAGCACTTTCTCCAAAGACTTGGAGCTCCTATTAGCTATGGGGGTTCCTACTAAAATATCCGACTGTCCTGAGTACTTATACAAAAGAATGTAATACACGGTAAGCAGGAAAACAAAGGGTGTTGTGCCAAGTTGTTTTGATGTATTCAATATGTCCGAAGACAACTCTTTGTCTAGTGACAAGGCTTGTTGCTTCCCCTTAAAAGATGGTCTCGCCGGTCTCGTACGGTCTGTTTGCAGATTTAAAATAGGTAAATCTCCCGATAATGATTTTCTCCAATACTCCAATTGTTTTTCATCAATTGGTGTGTTTCGTTCCCAATATGCATAATCACAATATTGAAGAGTTTCATGTGGAATATCCAACGATTGTCCGGATAATAGTTTCAGGTACGTGTCTGCTAATTGTTGTTTTAAAACATCTATAGACCATTCATCTATTACAATGTGATGCATGGTAAAAAACAGAAGCGTTTTATTTACAGAAAGCTTAATTAAGGATACCCTTACCAGACTTGGAACGGACAAATCAAACACCTGTGATGACTGTTGCCGCATGACCGCCTCAGTTTCTTTTCCTGCTTCATGTTTCGTTAAATGACTAAAATCATATTCCTTAATTTCAGGAACATTATTATGTGTTTTAGCTATAGGACTACCCTCAACAGTTGGGTAATAAGACCTTAAAACCTCATTAGCAAAAAATATATGCTCTAGGCTATCCTTTAAATATTCAACTTTTAAATCTCCCTGAAAAGTAAGTACCTCAGAATAATTATAAAAAGGGTTGTCCTTATACAACTCTTGAAGAAACCATATACGTTGTTGCCCTGAAGACAAGGGTGCCGAGCTTGTATCAGGAGCCTTAGGAATGGTTGTTAAAGCAACCTCCTTCTCTTCACGATTTTTCCATCGGCTTAATAACGAATTATTTTTATCACTTTTTTCCAAATGCTAAGTTTTGGGTGTTATTACTTCAAACCAAAAAAATGCGCAACAGGATATAGTATGTTTTTATTGATGAAACTACCCAGACGTAAATCAATGTCAAAAGCACGTTCTGTTAACCAATAAGCGGATATAACAATTAAAACAATGGAAATCCAAAGTAGGAGTCTTGTATAAAATTTATTGTTTCTAATAAGATAAAGAATTGGAAAAATCAGTGCAATAATAGCAATTTGACCTAACTCCACCCCTATATTGAATCCAACCAGAGACAATGAAAGGTATTCGCCTTTAAAACCTAAATCTCCCAATACACTGGCAAAACCAAACCCATGAAAGAGACCAAAAACAAAAGCAATAACCCAGTCTTCTCCTTTAAATATAGGCCTGATATTGTGATAAGCTGCAAGGCCAACGGAAAAAGCTATTATTGATTCCACCACGCGAGAAGGCAATGTTATAATTTCTAAAGATGCAAGACTTAAGGTAATTGTATGGGCAATAGTAAAAAAAGTAACGATTTTAAGGATATACATAAAAGCAGGTCTAAAACTCTTAACCGGCTCCCAGCCCCAAAAACCTGACTTAGTAGTATTAATAGCTTCGCCTGTGACTCCCTCTTTTTTGCGTCTTCTTACCACAGATGGCAGAATTAGAGCTACTAAAAATAGGATATGATCCATTCCGATCCAAATGTGCCACACACCTTGTTGCACCATAGCCAGAAAACCCTTCCACAGAGAAGTTTCTTTGATAGAAAACGTTCCATTACGCTCCCCTTCGGATAAATATAGAGCAACAATATGCTCATTATTAATGAGACCCGCCTTCCAATTATACTCCATTGCCACAAGACACATATGTGATGGGTCTTCATCAAAAAAAGCGTTGTAATCCAACGTTAAGCTATCAGGTAAATTTTCTGAATTTTCAAGTCGGAAATGAAAATTGATAAAGTCTCCATAAGACAGATTTAGTTTTGTAATCTCCCCCGTAAAGACAATTGTATAGTCTGCCAGTTCAGATGAGAATTTAGCATTTTCGAATAAATAAGCCTGAATTCTTTCTTGGAATGGCCTTACCTGTTCTATACTCGGGTGCAACCCTAAATCCAGCCCAAAAACACTATTAAGTTCGTGAGCATTGACTTCAAAACGACCTTCTATTCCAGTCTTCTCATAAATCCGAAGATATATTAAACTTTGTTTTGGTTGGTGGCCAAACGTTACTATTGGCAACAGCAGAAATAGGCCAAAGATTAATGGCAGTAATAGTTTTTTCATAGCGTTCTCAAGATAGAAAATTATTTTTTAGTCTGGTCGTTAATGGTATTTTCAAAAATCAACTATTGAAAATGGTCTATAGTTTATACTGACAAAATGATATTCTTATGGTTCAGATAGGATTAATTAAATTCACCGTAATATCAATTTATCAACAAAACACCCTTCAATATTAATTTAATTTATAAAACATTAGGTAAAATTCAGTATTTTTCGATGATTGACCTATAAATCAGTTATTGAATTACTTTTAAATTTGATAAGCTCCAAATCATAAATTAACTTAGCCAAGCTATGAATCAGAAGATTTCAATACTGTTTGAAGTCCTCATGGTTTGTGGTATGATATCAACTAGACCGTGAATTTGGAATCAACTTACACCTTACCACAATTGTTGGGCAGTGTAGCAATTGCATCACCCCAAAGTGAAGCATTTCGCTATTTGGAGGAAACTATGTCTTATGGAGACCTTCACAAAAAAACCGATCAGCTAGCCTCATACCTTATCTCATTAGGTATTAAGAAAGGTGACCGTATTGGTATATATATGAACAGATGTTTGGAAACCTGTATTGCAGTATACGGAATCTTAAAAGCCGGAGCTGTCTATGTTCCCTTAGACCCTTTTACCCCAATTAACCGAACACTTGCAATTATAAATGATTGTGGAATTACGTGTCTGGTAACCACTCCTACAAAAAGAAGAAAGATAGACAACTTGCTGAACGAGCAAAGTCCAATAAAAACAATTATTGGAGATACCCTTAAAAACACAACGCAATCCATTTCATGGGATGAGATTTTCTCGGTTTCAACTGATGGTTTCATTGCGCCCAATATTTTGGAGCAAGATTTAGCATTTATTCTTTATACGTCCGGTTCAACAGGAGTTCCAAAAGGTATTATGCATACGCATTACAGTGCCTTGAGCTTGGCCAAAATTGCTGCTGACACTTACAGCTTTAACTCTGATGATGTTTTTGGGAATCCCGCTCCGCTTCATTTTGACCCTTCCACTTTTGGCTATTTTGTAGCTCCATTGGTTGGCGCCACTACGGTTATTATTCCAGATGCCCATTTAAAAATGCCAGCAAGCCTAAGTGCACTTATCGCAAATGAAAAAATTACAGTCTGGTATAGCGTTCCCCTTATGTTAATCCAGCTTTTAAATAGTGGTACATTAAGTAAAAATGACTTCGGTTCTCTACGATGGGTGCTTTTTGCCGGTGAGGTTTTTATCACTAAACACCTTAGAGCACTCATGAACGAATGGCCGCATGCCAAGTTCAGTAATCTATACGGTCCGGCAGAACTTATTCTTTGTACCTATTACCATCTACCGGAGCCTCCTAAAACAGATGACCCTATTCCTATTGGTAATGTTTGGGGCAACACCGAGTTTAAAATACTTTATAAAAACAATAATGATGTAAGCTCTAATGAACCTGGTGAGTTAGCAGTACGCTCAGCAACTATGATGCAAGGGTATTGGAACAACAAATCGCTAACGGAACGTTCCTTTCATAAAGTAACCATAGCGGAAGGATACGACCATATCTATTATAAGACCGGTGATTTGGTTAAACTTAACCCAAAAGGAGAATTATTGTTTTTAGGCAGAAATGACCGGCAAATAAAACTTAGAGGGTATCGCGTTGAGTTGGACGAAATAGAACTAACCTTATTAAAATATAAAGATGTTGAAGAAGTAGCGGTTCTGGTGTTAGGAAAAGAAGAGGAAGTACAAGAACTGGCCGCGGTAATAAAACCTTCTAAAGATTCCTGTATAAACCTTACCTATCTCATGGAGTTCTGTAAAATAGAACTTCCCTCCTATGCTGTTCCAAAAACCATAGAATTTATGGATGATTTTCCAAGAACCAGTTCCGGAAAAATAAGCCGAAAAGAAATAGGTAAATTATTGGAAGAAAACCAAATATGAAAGACAAGATAGTATCGTACATCAAAAATAAATTAGCCTCAGAACCTATTGAAGAAATAGAGGTTGATGAAGACCTCTTGGGGTCTGGACTTGTTGATTCTATTGGAATGGTACAGTTGATTCTTTTTATTGAAACCGAAGCAGCTATAAAGGTACTGCCAGAGGAGATGACCATTGAGAATTTCATGACCATAAACCACATGCTAAGATTTATAGACAGCAAACAAGATACCGACACGAAGCAGATTTAATTATGAAGAGTAATCAAAAAGATACGTTTCTACCTCTTACAAAAAGTCAGTCTGCACTTTGGGCCGGTCAGCGAATGCATTCAAATGTTCCGCTTCACAACGTGGTATACACCTTTGAAATAAAAGGAGAAATAAACCACACCCTATTCGAAAAGGCATTTCAAAAACTTATCAATGCGACAGATATACTTCGGATGGTCTTTTCCGAAGAACAAGGAAATCCAATACAGACCATTCTTAATGAAATAGATTTTTCATTGGAACTTGTAGACTTTACCAGTAACAATGATAATATTACTGTTGATGAATGGCTCTACCAACGTACATTGCAGCGCATGGATATTTCAAAAAGGGTATTTCATACTGCTCTATTGAGAACCGGCCCGAACAACTACATTTGGTTTTTAAAGCTTCACCATTTGGTGACGGATGCCGTATCCAATTCCATTCTTTATAATCGGATGAATTCCTTTTACCAAAACGAATTAGAAAAGGTAACCGCCCCATTACAAGATTTTCCAACGTTTTCAGATTATATAAAATATGAAAACGACCAGATTACAACCAAATCAGGTGCTGATAGCCAAAACTATTGGATAGATAAAACGAAAGATACATTAGAGCTACCTCAATTTTACGGAGAAAAGCTTAATAAAAGTACCGAAGCCAAGCGCACGTATGTTCACCTTGGAGCCGAACGTTCTCAGAAATTACGGTATTTAGCAAAACAACCTGAGTTTAGGGGATGGACGGAAGACCTGACACTCTTTAACTTATTCCTCACACTATATTTCAGCTATATCCACCGGGTAAGCGGACAACATAAAATAGCAATTGGTGCGCCAGCACATAATCGTCCTACCCGGGATTTTCAGAAAACTGCCGGGCTTTTTATTGAAGTTCTCCCCCTAGTGATTGAAATTGAGGAAGACGATACGTTCATCAGTCTTTTTAACCGAGTTAAAGTTGAAACAAATGCATATTTACGAAATGTAAGCCCTGGGTGTGCAACACCTAGCACCAATGCTAGTTTCAATGCCATTTTAAATTACATACACGCAGATTTTCCTGATTTTAACGGCTTTCCTACAAAAACCGAATGGCTGCATTCCGACCATATGGACAGCAATCATGCGCTCCGCACCCACGTTTATGACATGAACAAAAGTGGTGCGTTCAAGATAGCTTTTGATACAAATTGCCACACTTTTTCAAAAGCTACGGCAGAAGAAATGCCTAATCATTTTCTGAACATCCTAGACGGTTTTTTAGAAGATTTTGAACAATCCATATTTAAACCCGCACTACTACCTATTGAACCTTTAAAATGTAATAGTGAAGATATATCATCTACACAATTTCAATCTATTTTAAGTAGCTTTCAACATAATCAGGAACAACATCCAAATTCCGTTTCGCTACAAGCGGGGAATGAAATTCTCACCTACAGCTCATTGAACAAAAAGGCCAATCAACTGGCACATTATTTAAAAAGTAAAGGTGTTGATAAGCAAAGTAGAGTGGCTCTTCATTTTTATCGCAGTCCAGACTACATAATCAGCATACTAGCCGTTCTAAAAACAGGTGCAGCATTCATTCCCGTCTCATCGGACCAACCAGCGGAACGAATTAAATACATCATTTCAAATTCTCAGAGCGCTCTTTTACTTAGTCAAAGCGAACTCATTTCAAAAATAGAAGTGCCAGATATTGGCATTCTAGATATCCAAAAAGAACGTTCAATTATTAAAGAACAACCGGTTACCGATATTGAAATACAAAACGAACCCACAAGTTTAGCGTATATACTCTACACATCTGGGAGCACAGGCAAACCCAAGGGCGTCTTAATTTCAAACGGGGCGTTGTCTAATTATATTTTCTGGGCAAAGGAAGCTTATAGCGTTAATCAAAAATCGGTTTTTCCGCTTTTTACGTCCATAGGTTTTGACCTGACCATCACCTCTACCCTTTTACCTTTAGTAAGTGGTGGCAGAATCAATATCTATAAAGAACCCACTACCGGGCCGGACGTAAGTCTGTTGAAAGTTATAGAGGATAATCTGGTAAATTGTGTTAAGCTCACCCCTTCCCATCTATCTCTTTTAAAAGACAAGAAACTAGAAACCTCCTATATACACACCATGATTGTTGGTGGTGAAGAATTAAAATCGAGCTTAGCAAAAACAGTACAGGCAGCATTTTCTTCGGAATTAAAAATATATAACGAATATGGTCCTACGGAAGCCACTGTGGGCTGTATTTTTTCAAGATACGACCAAGATAAACACACAGCGAGTTCCGTGCCAATAGGCTTTCCTATTTCCAACATGAACGCCTATATTTTGGATACCTATAAAAATCAGGTTCCCAATGGCGTTATTGGCGAGCTCTATTTAAGTGGTGCTGGGTTATCTGACGGATATGCCAATGCCCCTAATATGACGGCCGAAAAATTTGAGAAAAACCCTTTTTCACCTGAAACTAAAATGTACAAGACTGGAGATTTGGGCAGAATGAATAAAAATGGGGAGTTTGAATATATTGGTCGCCTGGATGAACAAGTAAAACTTAGAGGATACCGTATAGAACTTGCGGATATAGAAAGTAACCTCCTTAAGGTTCCTGAAATAACCAACTGTGCAGTAGTATTAGTTGAGAACAAAGAAACTATCCCTGAAGAAGAGGTAGTAAACTGTACAACATGCGGATTACCTTCTAACTACCCAAACGCAGATTTTAATGAGGATGGGGTTTGTCATTTATGTACTGCGTTCGAAACCTATAAAGACAAAACCGAACGCTATTTTAAAAATGATGAACAGTTGGTTTCGCTCTTAACATCAAAAAGTGGTCAAAATCGCAGTTATGATTGCATTTCACTTTTAAGTGGTGGAAAAGACAGCACCTATGTTCTTGCACGCCTGGTAAATATGGGGCTCAATGTTTTAGCCTTCACTATGGATAATGGCTATATTTCCGAACAGGCAAAGGCAAATGTTGACCGTATTGTAAAAAAGCTGGGCGTAGACCACATTTATGGACGAACACCTCATATGAACGAAATATTCGTAGATAGTCTTAATCAACACCACAACGTTTGCAATGGGTGCTTTAAGACCATTTATACCCTGAGCACCAAAATAGCACTTGAGAAACAAATTCCATTTATAGTTACCGGTTTAAGTCGTGGTCAGTTTTTTGAAACCCGACTTACCGAAGAACTTTTTTGGGACGACGAATTGGACACCTCAAAAATTGACGATACCATTTTAGAAGCAAGAAAATTATATCACCAAGAGTCGGATGCCGTAAAACGACTTTTAGATGTATCCATTTTTGAAGACGAAAGTGTTTTTGAAAAAGTAGAATTTGTAGATTTTTATAGGTTTAGTGATGTCAGTTTAGAAGAAATGCTGGTTTATCTAAAAGAGAAAGCAGGCTGGATAAGACCTACGGATACCGGCAGATCTACAAACTGCCTTATTAACCAAGTTGGTATTTATGTCCATAAAAAGGATTTAGGGTATAGCAATTACTCTTTTCCATATAGTTGGGATGTACGATTAGGGCATAAGACTAGAAACGAAAGCCTTGAAGAAATAAACGAGGTAATTGATGAGAAGGAGGTTTTGCGAATCATGCACGAAATTGGGTATACCCCTTCACATCCAGACTGGGAAAACAACTCTAAGTTGGTTGCTTATTACACAGGTAAAAAAGACTTGTCCATTAAAAAATTACAAAATTTATTGGCCCAACAACTTCCTTCATATATGCTTCCATCTGTGTATAAACACTTGGAGGAAATGCCATTGACTTCCAACGGAAAAATTGATAAGAAAAGTTTAAAAAACCTATCGTCGGTACAGCTGGCTATGGACACATCATATACAGCACCAAGAAATGAAATAGAAGAACTACTGGAGAATATTTGGGCCGAAGTTTTGAAATTGAACAATGTTGGCGTACATGATAACTTTATTTCTTTAGGAGGTCATTCACTAGCAGCAATACGTGTCACTGCCCGGATTAACGAGGAAATTGAATATAATTTCCCTTTAAATAAAATATTTGAGATGCCCACAATTGCAGAATATGCAACCTATATAGAAGAAACCTTAACATCTCTTCTAGAAAAATAAAACCTTTAGTACCCTGTTTCCGTAAGTAAAACTGAATGCAGAGCAAAAAAGAAAATTTTAGCCGTTCAACAAAGCCAACGCTTATAAAATATGTAGCGTTGATAATCGCTTTGTGCTATATTTTAAATCCATTGCATCAAAAAATAAGCACTGTTTTTCACGAAGTTTCTCACATTTTGGAAATGCCTGATTCGATAATTGGCCATGACTCCTCCATTCATGAAAATAATACCCACTATACTCATCATCATACGGATATTGATAGGCATGAGCATAATTTTATTAATATAATTGACGCCATTTTTGATGCTTCCGGCACCAATGAATCAACAGAAGACTCGCTATTAGCAGATTTTAAGTTTGATAAGCATATTACTACAGCTTATCCGGTGTTTCATCATATTCCGGCAATGAAATCTTTAGCGAATTTTAAAACCATAGAAAGTAACCTAAAACTAGGTTATTTTACCGTTTTAAAAGAACCTCCACAACCAACCAACTTCCCCATTTCCGGTTAAGGTTTACTCCTACATTTTATTTTTTTATTCAGCATCAAGTTATGTCTATATATGTCTATGGATACGCTTGTATGTTCACTATATTTCAATCTTGTTTATTATGAAAAAACATATTACTCTTATAGTACTATTAGCTTTTGGTCTTGTGGTCCAGGCCCATGACCTTAATGGTACGGTAACGAACGAAAAACAAATTGCCCTAGAAGGTGTTGGCGTTTATAACAAAACTACCGGTGGGTATACATATACCAATGTTTCCGGATATTTTGAACTAGATGACATATCCGTTGGAGATGTTATTTATTTCTATAGTTTAGGCTATAAAAATCATCAACTTACTATTACGGAATCGCTTTTAGACAGCAACACAAACATCACCCTAATAGAATCTGCCGTTTCTTTGGAGCAAGTGGTACTGGTTTCAAAAGTAAACGCCCTTAGCAACTTTGTAAATGTTGATGTTAAAGCAAACCCTGTTAAATCTTCGCAGGAAATTCTGCGAAAAGTACCGGGATTAATCATTGGCCAACATGCCGGAGGTGGAAAAGCCGAGCAAATTTTCTTAAGAGGATTTGATATTGACCACGGAACGGATTTAGCCATTAATGTAGACGGTCTACCTGTAAACATGGTATCTCATGCTCATGGGCAAGGGTATTCGGATATGCACTTTATAATCCCCGAAACTATTGATAATATTGACTTTGGAAAAGGTCCTTATTATGCTAACAAAGGAAACTTTAATACCGCAGGGTACATCGACTTAAAAACGAAACGCAAACTAGAAAACAACTTGATTTCGGCAGAAATTGGTCAATTCAACACCTTGCGTACCGTAGGTATGTTCAAAGTGGCCGAAAGTGATTTTAGCAATGCTTATTTAGCTTCTGAGTTGGTTTTAACCGATGGCCCGTTTGATTCTTCTCAAAACTTCAATCGTCTAAATATTATGGGGCGATATACTTTTAACAATCGTAAAGACCAAGATTTGAGCATTACACTTTCTCATTTTCAAAGCAAATGGGATGCTTCCGGTCAGGTTCCGCAAAGAGCCGTAGATGCAGGTTTAATAGGTAGATTTGGAGCAATTGACGATACTGAGGGAGGAAACACAAGCCGCAGCAATATTCTCCTTAACCATACCAAACAACTAGATGAACATTCTAGGGTAAAGTCTAAGGCTTATTTGACAAAGTATGATTTTGAGCTCTTTTCCAACTTTACGTTCTTCTTGGAAGATCCAGTAAACGGGGACCAAATAAGACAATTTGAAGACCGGACCATAATTGGTGCCGAAACAAGTTACGAGCATTCCGTTCATGTTGGAGACCATGATTCTCAATTAAAATATGAATCAGGAATAGGTTTTAGGTATGACGATGTTAACGATGTTCAACTATCCCGAACAAAAAACCGTCAAACCCTATTGGAGCGTTTGGCTTATGGAGATGTTGACGAGTTAAATGCCTATGGTTTTTTTGATGTAACCTATAAAAAAAATAAATGGACTTTGAACACCGGTCTCCGTTTAGACTATTTTAAGTTTGATTATGTAAATAACCTTACCGAAACCTATGATAGCAAAAGCGAGAACAAGCTTTTTCTAGGTCCAAAATTTAATGTTATTTATGCCCCAACTTCCAATTTGCAGCTTTTTGCTAAATCGGGTATTGGATACCATTCAAATGATACTAGAGTGGTTACCGCAAACAATGGCAAGGAAATTCTTCCCTTGGCCTATGGAGCGGATTTAGGAGCAATTTACAAACCAGTAGACCGATTGGTTATTAATGCCGCTTTGTGGACATTGTTTTTAGAACAAGAGTTTGTCTATGTTGGTGATGCCGGTATAGTAGAACCAAGTGGAAAAACAAAGAGGCTCGGGGTTGATTTTGGTTTACGCTACCAAATTACCGATTGGCTTTATGCTAATGGAGACGTAAATTACACTTACGCCAGAAGTTCAGAAGATCCAGATGGGCAAGACCTTATTCCCCTTGCCCCAGATTTGACTTCCACAGCCGGGTTGTCATTTATTGATATTAAGAATTTCTCAGGTGGAATAAACTATAAATATGTAAAAGATAGACCGGCAAACGAGGATAATTCAATTGTAGCAGAAGGTTATTTTGTAACCGACTTAAATTTAAATTATTCCATAAAGAACTGGACACTGGGCGTTATTGTAGAAAACCTTTTTGACACCGAATGGAACGAAACCCAATTTGCAACGGAAAGCAGACTGTTTAACGAAACCGCTCCTGTTGAAGAAATACATTTTACACCAGGTATACCTTTTTATTTAAGAGGAAAAGTATCAGTTAATTTCTAATAGGATTTAGATTTTACTAAAGCGGAGATATGTCCAATTGGATATATCTCCGCTTTGTTATTTGTACCATACTGTAAAGATGTTAAGAATTATTCTCATTATGGTGGTTCTAACTTATCTTTGCACTATACAAAACATCATAAATATCGGCAT
Organism: Zobellia russellii; assembly: GCF_044597075.1. NCBI lineage: Bacteria > Pseudomonadati > Bacteroidota > Flavobacteriia > Flavobacteriales > Flavobacteriaceae > Zobellia > Zobellia russellii. The sequence continues at coordinate 1,321,793 of NZ_CP139000.1, forward strand.
TGTCCGTTATAACTCATACATAATAACGAAACCACTATACATGTTTCAATTTTTCAATAAGAAAAAATATTTAGTCGACTACCTAGATGGTTTTATTGACATTCATAATCACCTATTGCCAGGTATAGATGATGGGGCAAAAACAGTGGATGATTCCATAGCTCTTCTAAAAGCTTTGGCTGAATTTGGTATCACTCATTTTGTTGCCACTCCACATATCATGTCCAACTATTACCCCAATACAAAAGAAACCATAAATGCCTCTCTTACCGAGTTAAAAAACGCATTGCTACAAAATGATTTAAAAGAAATATCCATAGAAGCATCTGCGGAGCATATGATTGATGACAACTTTGAAAACCTGCTGGAAAACGACGGTGTTATGCCAATGAAGAAAAGTTATTTATTGGTAGAAATGTCCTATTTACAGCCCCCTATTAACTTTGACGAAGCTATTGTGAAAACCGCTTCGAAGCGTTTTTTCCCAATCTTGGCACACCCAGAAAGATATGGCTTTTTACACCATAGAAAGAAAAGGTATCAAGAATATAAAGACAATGGTATTCTCTTTCAAATGAACCTATTATCACTCAGCGAATATTATGGTAAAGAAGTGCCCAAAATGGCATTAGAGCTTCTAGATAACGGCTTAATAGATTTTGTAGCTTCGGATATTCATAACATGAATCAGCTTAATGCACTAAAGAAAATAACCCTTTCTAAAAAAATGGTAGATCAGGTTCTACCTTTAATTAATAACTCTATTCAGAACTTCTACTAAAAAAATTTAGTAATTTTCACATACGAAAATAGCATAAAAAATGCCGCTGAATTAGCGGCATTTTTTTATATCCAGTTATCAATTTCTTAATTCTGTACCAGTATTTTCATGGTTACTGGTTTTCCTTTATTATTGGCTATACTCAAGAAGTAGATACCGTCTCGTAAAAGATAAACAGGGATTTGATATGTATCAGCCCCAACCATAACTACTTCATCCGCATTGATTCCACTAATTAATCTACCTTGCTGGTCAAGCAAATTAATGCCCAACATCATGAAGTCCTCCGGTTGATTTAAAATTCTAACATTGGCTACGCCTTCTTTAATAGGATTCTTTTCTAAAATATAACCCATTTTATCTCCTTCCAAAGTTTCGGAAACCGTTATAACCACTGTATCCGAATGTGTTTCTCCACCGGCATTGGTAACTGTAAGGACTACCTCGTAGACTCCATTTTCTAGGAACGTACTTGCACTATCTGCTTCCTCTGATGTATTCCCATTATTGAAGTCCCAAAAATAATCTTCAATATTACCAATTGAATTACTACCCGTAAAAGTTACCTGTAAAGGGGCTTTACCCTCCTTTGGTGCAGCTTCGGCAACCGCCAAGAGACCATTTTCAGGAACTACGGTAACCTTTACCTCGTCCGTAACCGTTTGACTCTCATCATCTGTTACCGTCAATTTAAAGATATAGACACCTTCGACCATACTACTAACTGATAGTTCAGCCGTATTATCGCCATTTAATGTAGCCGTGTTGGGCCCGCTTTCTTGTGTCCACGCGAAAGTAACAGTCCCTCCATCAGGATCTGAACCTGATCCTGAGATTACCGTACTATTATCAGGTAAGGTTAACATTTGGTCCTCACCAGCATCTGCTGTAGGAGCTCCTTCAACAACCGGTTCTATTATTTCAATACCCGATATTTTAGGAAATTCCGTAACAGGACTTAAGGTAATGGTTAGACTTCCGTCTGTTACATTTATTCCGTTAAATGTTTCAATTATAGCAGTGGCAGCCCCTCCTGCTTCTACAAAAATATCATAGTTTTCAATTTGCTCTTGACCTTCTACATCAATATTAAAAACCCTAGAACCTGCGCCACCTGCAGAACCATCACCGGGTACACCATAATAAATCTCTGCAAAATGCAGATTAACACTATGCTCTCCATTAGCTACAGGTATATCATAAATTAGACTACCTGTGGTACGGTATCTTTCAGTTTGATAGAGAACATCGTTCTCTGTATTGGCTATAGCAATTGCGTTCGCAAGAGTCTCGCCTCCATTACTATGCTGATCAGACGCCCAACTTGTTCCATTGAAATTATAGTTAGGCCCGCCACTATTAACACGAGTTACCATAGATGTACTTGATTTTGTCACTGACACATCATCAAAACCTACATCCCCTTCTTCATCGGTAACGGTCAAACGAAATACGTAAAGACCATCTTGAAGATTACTAACAGATAACTCTGTTGTAGCGTCTCCACTTAATGTTGCAATACTAGGTCCGCTTTGCTGTGACCATTGATATGAAACGATTAAACCGCCATCAGGATTATTTCCAGAACCAACTAAGGTAACACTGGTTGTTGATATAATTTTATCGGACCCCGCATTTGCAATTGGTCTATTATCTTGCAAAAGTGGTGTAGTATTTTCGTATATTCTTAATACCCTATCATTTAACCATCCATTAGAAACAACATCTAAATCACCATCTGCATCAATATCTACGACTCTAGCACCATCATGATGTTCATAACCTAGAGCACCATCATCCAAAATAATTTTATTGAATTCTCCCGAACCGCAAAGATCATTTTCGAATGCTATCAGGCGTTTGTCACCCCTCCACTCTCCAACAACAATATCTTTGTCTCCGTCGAAATCTATATCTATTGCAAATACACTTAAACTCCCATTTACCTCACTATCCAAATCATGACGTATCCATAACTGTGTAGGATCTGAAGGTGCCTCAAACCAAGCAAATTGGGTCCTTGGACCTGTTCCATCACCCTCGTTACCCAAACTTAACTGCCCAACGACCGCATCCAAATCACCATCGCGATCAAAATCGGCCAACTGTGCACGGTCAGCTGTTGTAGAATAGGCATCATTTACACCGGTTTCAAACTTTTCAAAATTTAGCCCGCCATTATTTCGCAACCAATTAACACCTTGAAATAAATCTAAATCACCATCCTGATCAATATCTCCTGCTTGAATATCCTCTCCCGAAGAATCAGAACTAACATTTATTAAATCCCAAGTTTGGGTGGTTATACTATTTTTATCGGGAGGTGTAAGCATTTGAATGGGTGAACCAGTAAATTCCGCTCCGTTCCAATTTATTGCCATTCTATACGTACCAGTATTATCAAATACACCGCCAGCAAGGCCTGCCAAGAAAGGTTCTACGTAATCAGTATCTCCTTCCGGAATATTTTCAAAGACCGTAAAATTACCATTTCCATCATTTTGGGCCCACACCAATTGAGCTCCGGTATACTCGCCCGTAGTACCCAACAAGTCCATATCTCCATCATCATCAAAATCATACACATGAGCAACGTTTTTGAATGTGCTGCCTATAGTGTTCTTTTCCCAATTACCAGAAGCTGAACCTGGGTTTTTATACCACCATCCACCAGTAACAATATCTTTAAGTCCATCTCCATCTAAATCGTCATCTGCAAAGGTATAGACCACTGTATAAGGATTTGGGTCAAATTCATGCACAACCCACGATTCAGGAAACGGAGTTTCGTTACAAGTTATCAAACCTGTTACATTTACCACTACTTCATCATAAATTCCAGTCCCCGTATGGTCTGCATTAAATAATTCTATTCTAATAGTATGTTCTCCATCAGCTAAATCATTAAATGGGATAGGATCGTACCCATAGTATTTATCTATTAAGTCACTATCTACGTAATAATGAATATGAGTATCATCTTCATTAATAACCCAATTGTCTACCCTAAAAGCAACTTCGAAAGGTTTGTTAACATCCCAACCGTTTGAAGGTGAAGTAATGGTGATATTAGCATTTGTAGGAGTTCCACCTTCAAAAGTATCTTTTGATAAAATTTCTATCCCATTCACTTTAGGACTTTGTACCACACCATTAAAGAATATACTCGCAAAGCCATCGGTAACCGTAACATTGTCAAATTCCTTTACCAAAGCTGTTGCTGGGTCTGTTTCGGAAAGTATGTCAAAGTTAGATAAAACTTCATTACCTTCAATTACAACATTAAAGACACGAGCACCAGCACCCTTATCAAGTTGATTTTCATCCACACCGAAGAATATTTCAGCAAAGTGAAGTCTTATGTCATATTCCCCAGCAAGAGCTACCGGAATTTGATATTCAAAAGAGCCCTTATTATTGGTGTAACGTTCGGTTTGATACAATTCATCATCATCCGTTCCTGCAACGTCTACAGCTTTACCGTATTCACTCCCAGAGTTAAAATATTCATCTTCTTTGAAAATTTCCCCTCCAGGCCCGGTAATTTGATTTCCACCTGTATTGATTCTAATTTCCTCGAAAACAAAGAATGAAAAACTCTCAGCTACCATAGGAATACCGCTAATGTTCTCTACATTGGAAATACTAAGGTTATAATCGACATCCGCACTTAAAAGAGACGTATTTAGAAATACAGTGTGCCCGTCCGGTTGAAGCTCTGCACTTTGCACAGATACACCGTTGGTAATTGAATAATTTGACACATTCTCTGCAGTGCCCTCATCCACGTATTCGGAAAACTTAACCTCCAAAACGTTGTTTCCATCAGGTTGCACACCGTGAACTTCAGGAGGTGTGTTATCTTCTGAAACTCCATTGCCTAGAAATTCAACATAATTTAATCTTAAGATATCCTGTGATGAACTAGCATTCTTAAATACAAAAAACAAATCATGTTTTCCTGTTGGTACACTATTTATTGAAGTTTGCACATGTAACCAATTATCGTTCCCTCCGGTTGAAGGTATAGTTGTGGTTGTTACCAAGGTACCTGTAGGGCTGTCCAATCTAAGTTCAATAGTACTACCCGAATTGTCTGACGCCACCAAGTATTTGACGGCATTCATATTCATCAAATTACGTCCTTCAAAAGATATATATGAATTGTTATCTACCTGTATAGCATCCTTAGCTCCTTCCAATTCATACGTATTCGGTACAATCGTGACGCCACTTTGATTGTCAAAATATTCAGCTTCCCTCCTCTTTGGATATACTCGTATTTGCCCTCTAGATATAAGTCCATCACTATCCGTATAATTCGCATTTAGAACGTAAAAAATATCCATACCACCATCTATTTGGTGGTCTCCATCATCTAAATTAAGAGTTGATGTGCATGGATCTACGCTTCCTACATCGTGAAAATGGTTTTCATGTCCAAGAGATGGCACCACATTAATATCCTCACAGGGAATAACACCGTCTTCCGCATCATTAGCAACCAGGTTGAAATCTACATCATCGTTCCAATTAAAAAAGCCACCATCTACAGGCGAATTAAAACTAAATTCAGTAGGTGTATTACCAGCATAAATTTTTACTGTTTTAGCACCAATAGCCCCTTCAGGGTCTGTAACTTTAAGTTGTGCTGTATAAGTGCCTTTCGTAGTGTAAGGGTGTGAAATATTAGGCGTAGTATAATCGACCGTACCGTCTATATCTATATCCCAAGCATAACTTAAAGGAGAATCCCCGTTAGGATCAGTAGTCTGATCTCCAGTAAAATTAACAGTTAACGGTAAAAGTCCAAAAGTCACATCGGCCGACATAACTACAGAGGGAGGAGAGTTTGTGGTAATACCCGTATAATTAACTTGAATAAGTCTACCGATACCTTCAGGGACATCCTGAGGGCAACAACCTTCTCCATAAGCCAATATGTACATTTTACCATCTGGACCTAGTTCCATATCGATGTAGCCATCTCTACTGTTCCCAGACCCTGGAAACACATCGTCATCCAGCATTTCTTCAGAAATAATGGAACCATCTGCAGCCATTTCTACTGCCCAAATGCGACTCGTATTAAAATCAAAGTAAAAAAATAAACCATCAAATTCAGCGGGAAGACGTTGTTGATCTAATAATTCATTATCATAATTATATCTAAATCCCGCTAAATAACATTTATGGAATTTTTCAATCCATGCCTCTTGAGCTGGAGGCAGAACCGTCGCTCCCGTATTCCATTTTGAAATATTTTCTGGAGCAGCTGGATTATTATAATATGTTGGATTTGCATACGAAATTTGGTAAGGGTCATTATCTGCACCGGAAAAATAAGGCCAACCATAGTTACCCGCTTGTTTGGTCAAATTAATTTCATCTAAACCCTCTGGACCTAATTCGCTTGCAACATTTCCGTCTGGACCAACCTCTCCCCAAAATAACCAATCACTATGCTCTTTATCCACAAAAATCCGATAAGGGTTTCTAGCTCCCATTACATAAATTTCTGGTTTTGTATTTGGAGTTCCAGCGGCAAATAGATTTCCACTTGGTATAGTATAAGTTGCGCCTGGACCAGGTTTAATCCTTAAAATTTTCCCTCTTAAATCATTTGTATTAGATGAGGCCTTCTCTGCACTAAAGTCAGAATCATCTTCATCCAATGGCGAATAAAGTTTACTACCATAAGTAGTGTTATCACCTGTGGCTATATATAGGTTCCCTTGAGAATCAAAATCCATATCTCCTCCAGAATGCCATAATGCAGACCTCGAGGTATTCCACTGAATGATAACTTCCTCTGAGCTGAAGTCTACCATATCTTCAACAACACTAAACCTGGAAACTCTATAGCCAACAAAATCTATTGGTGCATAATGAAGATAAATTTTATTGTTATTTTCAAAATCCGGGTCAATCGCTACACCCACCAAACCATCTTCATGCTCATGATAAACTGGCAAAGTACCTGCTGAAACTGTAAATTGCTCGTCAGGTTTATAAATTAAGATTTCACCAAAGCGATCTAGAATAAATATCCTGCCATCAGGTGCAAATTTAAAGTTAGTTGCATTCGATAGCCCAGTTACAATATCAACTTTGGCAAATTCATCGGTTAATTGTGCTTTAACACTAGAAAGACCCGCTAAAAATATAGAGAGACATGTGAAAACTAGTTTTAAAAAGTACTTTTTTTTCATGCTAATTAAGTGTTTGGTATCAAAATCTAGCGTGTTAACACACGGCTGACAAATATAATGTAATAACACTTTGGGACTGAAATACCCTACTGCTTTTCGTTAAAAGAGGATTGATACTCGGCAAATAACCGACCGACTTGAAACTCTACAACTCATAAGGCATTTATGGACAACCTAATTCTTGACTCATTGATAAGTAGAACAAGATTAGATAAAATTTACAGGGGGAAGATTTACTTGTATTGAACTTCTTAAATTCTAAACTCTAAATTTAGCGTATAACAACAACTCATAAAAGTTAAAAATACCCCAAATATAAGTTCGGGGTATTTTTTGATGAAATTATTTAAAACTTCCACCATTTTTTTTGAGTTTTCCCATAGCCATAGCCATATTTCCCGCCATAACCTAGGTTAGAGGAATCTACATCATTAACAATAAATGACAACCCTTTAATTTTTCCTTCTTCTTGAAGTTTGATTGGGTATTCTACGGCATTTGTCTCTGTTACCCCTGCTCTAGTTACATAAAGAAGTAAGTCCGCATATTCACTAATTAAAAGCGTATCCGTAACCACCATCAAAGGTGCCGTATCTACAATTACGTAGTCATAAGTTTCAGAAACTTGGGCAAACAATTCCTTTATTCTATCGCTCATTAAAAGCTCAGCAGGGTTAGGAGGTATTCTACCTGAGTAAATCACATCAATTGTGTTTCTGTGGACCAACATAGGATTTACGATATCCCTAATTTCAATAGTGCTGTCATACAGAAATTCAGTAAGCCCGGCATCTTTATTTCTACTGGGTTTTTGCATATTATCTACATTACCTCCTGAGAAAAAAGTATACAACTTAGGATTCCTTATATCTGCACCAATCAAAAGTACTTTTTTATTGGTGCTAGCCAATATCATGGATAGGTTGGTAGAAAGAAATGTTTTACCCTCACCTGGCACACTAGATGTAACAAAAACAATGTTACTCTTCGCTGATTTTTTTTGCTTTGATTTTATTAAATAATCAAGATTGGTACGTATTATTCGTAATGACTCAGCTAACACAGAACGATCTTCTTTAACAACTAATTTCTCATCCTTTTTAGAAAGTTTAGGGAGCTCTCCCAATATAGGGATATTCTTAACAAGCTTTTCTAAATTATGCATATTATGCACTTTATTATCAAGTATATCTATCGTATATACCGTAGCGAAAGGAACCAAAAGCCCTAAAATAACAGCTGCCAAATAAACCATAGGAACTTTGGGCGATATAGGTAATTTACTAATACTATATGCTTGATCTACAATTTTAGACTTAGGAGAGCTAGATGCTGCCGAAATTTGAGCCTCTTCCCGTTTTTGAAGTAGGTATAAATATAATGACTCCGTTGTTTGTTGCTGCCTTGTAATATCCCTTAAAGCCCGTTCATTCGCAGGCGAAGAATAAATCTTAGAATTAAATCGTGCCTGCTGTCCACTTAAAGAATTCACGGTAAGTCCAAGATTATTTACCGTACTACTTAAACTGGACTGCATACTTCTTTTTAAGCCTGCAATTTGTTGATCCAGATTAACAATTACTGGGTTCTTCTCATTTGAACTTTTAAGAAGCCGCTTTCGTTCCAGAACCAGTTGGTTATATCGATCCGTAGTACTTGCTATTGTAGGGTCCGAAAGCCCAATGTTTGTTGGCAAAACTTCGTAACTGCCTTGTTGCTGAACTAATTCTTGCATTGACGCAGCCATATTAAGCTGATTTCGTGCATTTGCTAATTCCTGCTGATTAGCAACTCCCACGTTTAAGTTAACATTAGCTTCGGCTGCAATATCCGTTACACCTTTTTCAGTTTTAAAATCTTGCGCTGACTGATCTACACTGGCCAAATCAGAAGAAATATTAGCAATTCGCTCGTCAATAAAGTTAGAAGTACGATCGGCTATAATTTGCTTATCTTGGATTGCATTTTCATTATAAATCCTGACTAATGCATCAAGAATATTAGCCGCTTTTTCTCTTATTGGATCTTCTAGGCTAATATTTACAATATTTGAAAGTTCACTAGCCAAATTAACAACTATTCTGGTCCTGTATTCCTGAGAAACATCTTCTATAGGTTTTACTGAAATCCTCAATTTCTTGTCTATATAATTTTCAAACACACCAACATTTGGTGTTATTACAATATCACCAATTTCTGTTGGAATATTCTTTCCAAAAGCAAATATCTTAACAGGTTTATCCTCTTCTTCAGTATAACCGAAAGTAGTTGAGGAAGAAATAGTAACAAAAAAATCAAGCTCAGCTCTATTCAACACAGAATCAGCAGCTATAAAATTTATATTTATAGGAGGTTTTTTATATAACTCCGTTTCTTTAATATTTCCTTGAACTAAGATTTTAGTATTTAAATTCAGTTCTTTGACAACTCTAATAAAATTAGACCTAGAACTTATAAGTTGCAGCTCATCTTCTACTTTGTTTTTGCCTCCTCCTAACAAATTCAAATCCTGAAAGACATCAAGCTCAGAACCCGATGTTTTATCCTCCAATATCTGAATCTGGGTTTGAACAGCAAATTGAGGTGTTGCATATCTTATATACAGAAAGGCAATAATTAAAGCAAAAACTACGGATAGCACAAACCACTTCGCATGTATTGTATAAGTAGCTAGTATCTCCTTTAGATCAAACGAGTTGTTTGACGTTGAATTTTGATTATTCAAGCTCATTTTGTTTTTTTAATGTCATGTACTGATGTGCTACTATTTAACCTTAATTTGTTCTTGTAATTAAGAGTACAGTTGAAGTAATCAATAGTGACGCTATTGAAACTGCAATAGACATTCGGCTATCGAGAGTTGAAGACTTTATTGCAGAATTATTAGGCTCAACATAAACCACATCATTCTGAGTTAAATAATATACTGGAGAGCTTAGAGCTTCTTTTTTAGTCAAGTCTATTCTTGTATAAACTTTGGTTCCATCAAAGTCTCTAATGACCATAACATTTTCACGACGACCTTTAATAGTCATATCATTGGCCAAGCCTAAGGCTTCAAGGATAGTAATACGCTCCCCATCCACAGGATATGTCCCTGGCCTATTAACTTCTCCTAAAACCGAAACGCTGAAATTCCGTAGTCTTATATTTATAATAGGATCCTTTAAATAATCTGAAAGTCTGTCCCTTAGCAGAACCCTAACTTCTTCACCTGAAAGACCTGCAATTTTCACTTTACCTATTACTGGAAAATCTATTTCCCCATCTTTATCTATTAAATAATCTACCTGTTCCGGTCGAATACCACCTTCCGATCCACCTCGAAAAAGATTAAACGGAGCACTAGCTTCACTATCTAAAGTAGAAACATAAATGCTCACTAAATCATCAACTTTGAATTTTGGTGTAAAACTGTTTTTATCAACCAAAGTTTCAAAATCACCGGTATTTTGAAAATACACAACTTCCTTTCTTGAAGCGCAAGAAGACAATAAGATTGTAGAAACAGCCACAAGCGGCGCAACAGTTTTTAAAAATCGAAAAATATCAAGTGAAAACATTTTTTTAATGGACATAGTGTTCAAATTTTGGTGCAATGATAGTAAATAAAAAAATTATAGAACTTTTTTAAGAGGATGATTCTTAGTTGTAGTTTTGCCTTTTTTATCCAAAACACATAATTCAGAGTTATTAGATATAAATTCTGGAACTATCTCTTTCATTAAACTAACCGTACTCTCATTAAAAAACATATTGGACACACAAAGTTCATCAATTTTAGACCTTACCGATATATAGTCAAGTTCTCTAGTTTTACCTATCATAATCTTTTTATGATAGGTAGGCAAGGTGTTTTCTCCATTTGCCAACAACTCTTCGTAAAGTTTTTCACCTGGACGCAAACCGGTTATCTTGATATCTATATCTTCTGGATACTTAAGTCCTGAGAGTTTTATCATATTTTTTGCCAAGTCGAATATCTTTACAGATTCGCCCATGTCAAAAATGAATATCTCTCCTCCATCTCCCATTGCTCCAGCCTCCAATACCAATTGAGAAGCTTCCGGAATAGTCATAAAAAAACGAGTAACATTCTCATGGGTAACTGTTAACGGACCACCTTTTTCAATTTGTTTTTTGAAAAGAGGAATTACTGAACCATTAGACCCTAGCACGTTACCAAAACGCGTTGTTATAAATTTCGTTTTTCCTTTTTGCTGCATACAACTAATGTACATTTCCGCAATTCGCTTTGTAGCACCCATTACATTTGTAGGGTTAACAGCCTTATCAGTAGAGATAAAAATAAATTTATCTACGTTATGACTAATAGATAAATCGGCTACAACTTTGGTTCCCGCTACATTTATTTTAATGGCTTCATAAGCATTGTATTCCATTAAAGGCACGTGCTTATATGCTGCAGCGTGAAACACAATATTTGGCTTGTATTCTTGAAAAAGATTATTTAATCTATTTTTATCGCGAACATCTCCAACAATAGGCATAAAATTATGAAAGCCATTTTGTTTCAATTCCTGCTGCAAGTCATATAACGCAGATTCGGATTGATCTATAACGATGAGCGACTTATAATTATATGTACAAACTTGACGTACAATTTCGCTACCAATAGACCCTGCACCTCCAGTAACTAATACCACTTTATTCTTAACCTCTTCGGAGATTTTTGAATTTCTAATGTTAATTGGAGCTCTATCCAAAAGATCTTCAATCTGAATCTGTTTAATTTGAGAAACTTTCAGCTCACCATTAATCCATTGTTCTACAGGAGGGACAATTTTCACCTGAACAGGAAAATCAACCAAACCCTCAACTAACACCTTAAGGTCTTTAGGATCGATATTCTGAATAGAAAAAATAACCTCGGATATACTATTTTTCAATATAAAGTCCTTGTTCAAAACATCTTTATGGAAAACTTTTACTCCGTTTATCTGTTTCCCAACCTTTTTCTCATCTTCATCTATATAACCAACAACCCTAACCCTACTTTTCGTATGGTTAACGAGAGCACTTTGCGTTAGTATCCCTGACTCCCCTGCTCCGAATATCAGAACATTCTTATTGACCTTAAAATCACGGGCCATAAAAGTACTGTACAAAGACTTAAAGACATACCGGGAAGCAGTTAACGCAACAAAACTCAGTAAACTATGAATGATTATAATCCCTAATGGTACTGTGAAGTTTTCAAAAACCCCTAATTCACGATTAAAAAGAACCATTGAAATTAATAAAATACTAGATAGACAAATAGCATTAAATATGTTGTAAACATCCCTAACACCCGTATGCCGAACTACCCCTTTATAAGATCCTGTAAATACAAAAGAGGCCAAGGCTATCAACGATATTATTGGTAATTGAACAAAAAGTTTATCGATATCAAAGTCCAACGTGAGATTGAAACGTATAATATATGATAACACGAAAGAAATAGCTATCATAACTACATCAATAGCTAAAACCAGCCACTTAGAAGCGTACTTATGAGCATTATTGGATAAATATTCTTTTATCATCAGATTAAATTTTGGTTAGTATCAACTCTACCACTCTTTCAAGGTCACTTTGCAAAAGATTAGAGCCACTAGGTAAACACAGTCCCCGATTAAAAAGGTCTTCGGACGTACCATCAGAATAATGAGGGAACTCAGTGAAAACTGGTTGCAGATGCATAGGTTTCCATAAAGGTCTTGATTCAATATTGTCATCCAAAAGAGCAAGACGGATTTTTTCTCTTACAACAAAAGAAGGTGTAAGTATACAGCTCAACCATCTATTGCTATAATAACCACTTGGTTCTTCTAAAAATTCAATTTCAGGAAGATGTGCTAAATGTTTTTTATAAAATTCGAAATTCGATCTTCTCTGGTCAACACGATTTTGAAGTACCTCCATTTGACCACGACCAATTCCTGCTAAGATATTACTCATTCGATAATTGTACCCTACGGATGAATGTTGGTAATGAGGAGCATCATCCCTTGCTTGGGTAGCCAGAAACACAGCTTTTTTCTTTATTACTTCCTCTTTAGCAATCAGAGCCCCACCACCAGAAGTTGTTATAATTTTGTTTCCGTTAAAAGACAAAACCCCTATAGAACCGAAAGTACCGCATTTTTGATTGTTAACCCCGCTACCAAGAGCTTCAGCACTATCTTCAATAACCGGTATACCGTACTTTTTTGAAATTTCAGCTATGGCTTTAACGTTGTATGGCATACCGTACAAGTGAACTGCTACTATTGCCTTAGGTTTTTTACCCTTTTCAATCCTATCCTTAATGGCATCCTCAAGCAACTTAGGAGAAATATTCCATGTATCCCTTTCACTATCCACAAAAATTGGTGTAGCACCCAGATACATTATCGGGTTGGCAGAAGCTGAAAAAGTGAAACTTTGACAAATAACTTCATCACCTCTAGTAACACCTAATAATTCTAAAGCTAAATGGATAGCAGCAGTACCCGAACTTAGCGCGGCAACATGAACGTTACCTCCAACAAACTCGTTTATAGATTTTTCAAAATTATCTACATTTGGCCCCAATGGAGCCACCCAATTGGTATCAAATGCTTCTTTAACGTATTTTTGTTCACCCTCGCCCATATGTGGAGAAGACAGCCAAATTTTATCTTTAGTATCAGTTTTCAATTAAAAATGGTTTTAGTTCTTATAATTTGGGGTTGCCTTAATTTATTTAAAATCATCGGCCAAACATATAAATATAATCTAAAAATTACTAAAAAGTTCTTTTTGATTACGGAATACAAAACTAAACTCTAATTCCTGAACTCTTTACTAATTTTGTTGTAAGCCTAAAAAATTCGGTTAATAACACCTGAATAGCTTACATTCTTTAATTCAACTTAGACTGTCATACGTACGTAAGAAAGTTGAAAATAGATTTCCTAACCTATTTGCTACCGCTCACACCAATACATGCAAATCACTATTGGCGCTAACAATTATTAAATTAAAAAATAAAGGAGCAAATCTGTTTTCCGACTGCTCCTTTATCGTTTTTTAATTAAATTCTATTGTAATCCTTAAAATCTTTGTGATCTTTTTTGTACAATTCCTCTTCCGGTAGTGATTTAAAGTAATCATATGTCTTCTTCATCCCTTCGGACCTAGACACTTTAGGTTCCCAGCCCAAAATTTCTTTTGCCTTTGAAATATCCGGCTGTCGCTGCATAGGATCATCTTGTGGCAAGGGCTTATATATTACTTTTTGATCTGTACCTGTTAATTTAACAATTTCCTCAGCAAAATCCCTTATCGTAATCTCATGCGGATTACCTATGTTCACAGGTAAAGCGTAATCACTAAGTAAGAGTCGGTATATACCCTCAACTTCATCATCAACATAACAAAACGAACGCGTTTGGCTTCCGTCACCAAAAACAGTTAAATCTTCACCTCTAAGTGCCTGACCTATAAAAGCAGGAATAACTCTTCCGTCATTTAATCGCATTCTAGGACCGTAGGTGTTAAAAATACGTACAATTCGCGTTTCCAAACCATGAAATCGGTTATAAGCCATTGTAATTGATTCCATAAATCGTTTTGCTTCATCATATACCCCTCTTGGACCTATAGTATTTACATTACCGTAATATTCTTCAGTCTGCGGATGAACAAGGGGATCCCCATATATCTCTGAAGTAGATGCAATAAGGATTCTAGCATTTTTAACTTTTGCCAAACCTAAAAGGTTATGAGTCCCCAATGCCCCTACCTTCAAGGTCTGTATTGGGATTTTCAAATAATCAATTGGGCTAGCGGGAGAGGCAAAATGTAAAATGTAGTCCAGTTTTCCAGGAACACTAACAAATTTTGTAACATCATGATGATAGAATTCAAAATTCTCCAACTTAAACAAATGTTCTATGTTACGTAAATCACCTGTAATAAGATTATCCATGGCAATGACATAATAACCTTCTTTAATAAAACGGTCACACAAATGGGACCCTAAGAAACCTGCTGCCCCGGTAATCAGTATTTTCTTCATTTTGTATTTTTATTATTCTGATTAACTAGCCAAAAGAACTTTCACGCATTAAGCTCCAAATAGTTTGTCAAAATTCAATATCATAATCACCACGAATATAAATACAATGTGCAAAACAAAAGGTTATTTTTCTTTAAAAAACTATAAACTTCAATTATCTAAGTTAAAATGCATATAGTCCTATCCAACATCTTGTTCGTATATAATTTCGGACAATGCTTAGCAAACATAATTTACAATCCACATAAAAGGAGGTTTTAATGTGTAAGATATTGTCAAATCTGATTGTATTTCAACACATAATCTTGAAATAAATCTTTTTAAGCGAAAAAATGTAAGGTAGTTTTGAGTTATTTAGTAATCTTTGCAACCTAATAAAATGAACCCAGTCATGAAAAAAGTAAATAAAATATGCTGCATTGGTGCAGGATATGTAGGTGGACCAACAATGTCCGTCATTGCTAGTCAGTGCCCTGAGATTACCGTAACCGTTGTAGACATCAACCAGTCTCGCATTGACCAATGGAATGATTCAGACCTAGACAATTTACCCGTTTACGAACCTGGCCTAAAGGAAATAGTTGCCAAAACGAGAGGAAAAAACCTTTTCTTTTCTACCGAAGTGGACAAAGCTATTGATGAAGCCGAAATCATATTTATATCCGTAAATACCCCTACAAAGACTTACGGAAAAGGAAAAGGACAAGCGGCAGATTTAAAATTTGTAGAGCTTTGTGCACGTAATATTGCCAAAGTAGCTAAGAGTGACAAGATAGTTGTAGAAAAATCTACCTTACCGGTTAGAACAGCGAGTGCTATTAAAAGCATCCTTGAAAACACCGGAAACGGTGTTAAATTTGAAATACTCTCCAATCCTGAATTTTTAGCAGAAGGAACAGCCGTTGAAGATTTATTAAAAGCAGACCGCGTACTTATTGGTGGTGATGAAACACCTTCAGGTCAAGAAGCCAAAGACACGTTAAGTTCAATTTATGCACACTGGCTTCCAAAAGAACGAATACTGCAAACTAATGTCTGGTCTTCCGAGCTGTCCAAGTTGGTTGCCAATGCATTTTTAGCCCAGAGAGTTTCTTCCATTAATGCTATTTCGGCCCTGTGCGAACGAACGGATGCAAATGTTGCGGAAGTTTCAAGGGCAATAGGTACCGACAGTAGAATTGGACCAAAATTCCTAAACGCTTCCGTAGGTTTTGGCGGATCTTGTTTTCAAAAGGACATCTTAAACCTTGTTTATATCTCAAGAAGTTTTGGTCTGACTGAAGTTGCGGATTATTGGGAACAGGTAATTATCATGAACGATTACCAAAAGAGACGTTTTGCGGAAAACATTATATCTACCCTTTACAATACTGTTTCAGGCAAAAAAATTGTGTTTTTTGGATGGGCTTTTAAAAAAGACACGAACGATACTCGAGAATCTGCAGCCATTAATATTGCCGATGCCTTGTTAGAGGAAAAAGCAGAAATCGTAGTTTATGACCCAAAGGTATCTGCAGAGAGAATCTATGCTGACCTAGATTATTTGGATACCCGTTCTCCAGAAGAAAACAGAAAGCTTTTAACTGTTGTTTCCAATCCTATGGACGCCGTTCAAGATGCCCATGCCATTGCTATTTTGACCGAATGGGACGAATTTAAAAATTATGACTGGGATACCATTTTTGAAAAAATGTTGAAACCGGCATTTGTCTTTGATGGTCGCCGCTTGCTTTCAAAAGAAGATATGGAAGCCAAAGGCTTTCAGTATTATAAAATAGGACAATCATGAAAATTCTTGTCACCGGTGCGGCCGGTTTTATAGGATATCACCTTTGCGAAAAACTCCTTGAACAAGGATATGAAGTTATAGGCTTAGACAACATCAACGATTATTATGATGTAAACCTGAAATATAACCGATTAAAACAACTGGGCATTGCAAAAAACGATGCCCAAGTTTTTCTCAAAAAATGTTCTGGTTCTACACATGGCAATAAATTTTCTTTTGTTCGAATGAACTTAGAGGATAGAGAAGCTTTACCTCACCTCTTTAATGATGAGAAAATTGACAGAGTGTGTAATTTAGCCGCTCAGGCCGGTGTACGCTATAGTATTGAGAACCCTGAAACCTATATAGATAGCAATATTGTTGGTTACTTAAACCTCTTGGAATGCTGCAGACATAATAAAGTTGAGCATTTAGTATACGCCAGCAGTTCCAGCGTCTATGGTTTGAACGAAAAAATACCTTTTTCCACATCAGATAGTGTGGACCACCCCATTAGCTTGTACGCTGCAAGTAAAAAGAGTAATGAATTAATGGCTCATACCTACAGCCACTTGTTCGGTTTTGCGACAACAGGTTTACGATTTTTTACGGTCTATGGCCCTTGGGGAAGACCGGATATGGCCTTGTTTTTATTTACTGATGCCATCGCTAACGGAAAACCCATTAAAGTTTTTAACCATGGAAAAATGGAAAGAGACTTTACCTACGTGGATGACATTGTAGAAGGAGTTGTTCGGATTTTGACAAAATCTACCAAAAATAGAGAGTTGTACAAAATTTACAACATTGGGAACAACAACGCTGTTAAACTCACCAGTTTCATAGATGCTATTGAGAACAGTATGGGACAAAAAGCCGAAAAAGAGCTGATGCCTATGCAACCTGGGGATGTAGAACGTACTTGGGCGGATGTTGATGATTTGATTAGAGATTACGAATATCAACCTAATACCTCGGTTACAAATGGTGTTCAAAGATTTGTAGAGTGGTACAAGGATTACTACAAAGAATAATTTTATTTTGAATTAAATTTTAAAAAGAGGTCTGATCTATTGGCCTCTTTTTTATTTTTCTTCTCCTGTTTATAACTATATATTTATTCAAAGATAACTTTTGATTGAGTAAAACAGCATAGATATCTCTTTGGACTAATTTAGAGACATTTAGCAAATTTTTACTAGTTACAAAGCTATTTTTTCACATCTTTGCAGCCACTTTTTTAAAGCTAACTTAAAATACGGGCTACTAAAAATTGTAATTATTTAACATTGAATTTATGTCTCTCGAAAAACTAAATTTTTCATCTAAGTATACGATTTTGGTGACGGGTGGTGCCGGATTTATTGGTTCAAATCTATGTGAAGCCCTATTATTAAACGGTAATAAAGTTGTTTGTCTTGATAATTTCTTAACAGGAAAACGAGAAAACATTGAACCTTTTCTTAGTAATGAGAATTTTACTTTAATTGAAGGAGATATTCGTGAGTTAAATACTTGTGAGTGTGCCTGTAAGGACACTGATTATGTGCTGCACCAAGCCGCACTAGGATCCGTACCGCGCTCCATAAACGACCCAATTACAAGTAATGAGGTTAATGTTTCGGGATTTTTAAATATGTTGGTTGCAGCTCGCAAAGCAAAAGTTAAGCGTTTTGTTTATGCTGCTAGCTCCTCAACTTATGGCGATTCAAAGTCAATGCCCAAAGTAGAAGATGTTATTGGCAAACCTCTATCCCCATATGCCATTACAAAATATGTAAACGAGCTTTATGCCGACGTGTTTTCAAAAACTTATGGAATTGAGACTATAGGGCTTAGGTATTTTAATGTTTTCGGAAGAAGACAAGACCCAAATGGCGCATACGCTGCGGTAATTCCTAAAGTTACTATGCAACTGATGAATCATGAGTCGCCAGTAATTAATGGAGATGGAAGCTTCTCAAGAGACTTTACTTATATTGACAATGTAGTAGAGATGAATATCAGAGCACTTTTAGTTGATGACAAAAAAGCAATTAATACCGTTTATAATACAGCCTGTGCCGAACGAACGGATTTAAAAGAATTGGTTGAATTATTAAAACAATACTTAAGTAAGTACGACTCTAAAATTGGAAATATTAAAGTAACCTATGGTCCTGAGAGGCAAGGAGATGTACCCCATTCTTTAGCTTCCATTGACAAAGCCCAGAAATACTTAGGTTATGACCCCATTTACGACATCAAGTCGGGCCTAAAATCAGCAATGGAGTGGTATTGGAAAAATTTAAAATAAGCAAAAGTATGAACACATCAAAGATTGCGATTATCGGTCTAGGCTATGTAGGTCTACCCTTAGCACGTTTGTTTGCTACCAAATACCCAGTAATCGGTTTTGATATAAACCAAAAAAGGATTGAAGAACTACAATCTGGAAAAGATAACACCCTAGAAGTAAGTGATGAGGATTTAAAAGCCACTTTACAAGACTCCCCTAATTTTGATAAAGGTCTTTACTGTACATCCAATCTAAAGGATATTGCAGATTGTACTCATTATGTCGTAACAGTACCAACTCCAGTTGACAGTACTAATAGACCAATCTTAACCCCTCTTTACAAATCCAGTGAAACAGTTGGTAAAGTTTTGAAAAAGGGTGATTTAGTTATCTACGAATCTACGGTCTACCCTGGGGTAACCGAAGATGAATGTGTGCCCGTCTTAGAACGAGTAAGTGGATTAAAATTCAACGAAGACTTTTTTGTTGGGTACTCTCCTGAACGAATCAATCCGGGAGATAAAGAACATACTGTAGAAAAAATCCTAAAGGTTACTTCTGGCTCTACACCTGCCACTGGAAAGAAAGTAGACGAGTTATATGCTTCCGTTATTACAGCAGGAACACATTTAGCCCCCACTATAAAAGTTGCCGAGGCGGCAAAGGTCATAGAAAACTCACAACGCGATATAAATATTGCCTTCGTTAACGAATTGGCCAAAATTTTCAATCTAATGGAGATTGATACAACGGCTGTTTTAGAAGCTGCGGGAACCAAATGGAATTTCCTTCCATTTAAACCAGGCTTGGTTGGTGGACATTGTATTGGGGTAGACCCTTACTATTTGGCTCAAAAGGCACAAGAGTACGGTTACCACCCAGAAATTATTTTGGCCGGGCGCCGTATGAATGATGGAATGGGAAAATATGTTGCTTCAGAGGTCATAAAGTTAATGGTTCAAAGAGATATCAAAATTAAAGGAGCGAATATTCTTGTTTTAGGTATAACTTTTAAGGAAAACTGCCCAGACGTTCGGAACACCAAAGCAGTTGATGTTATAAGCAACTTAAAAAGTTACGGGACAAACTTAACTATATTTGATCCATGGGCTTCTAAGGAGGAAGTCAAAAAAGAATTTAATCTTGACATGGTATCAACCCTACCCAAAGAAAAGTTTGATGTGGTTGTTTTAACAGTAGCCCACAAAGAATTTCTTAAATTAAACCTTAAGAACTCTTTAAATCCTAATGGTATTATCTATGATGTCAAAAGTATACTTAAAGATAATGTAGACGGCAGACTCTAATAAATTCTACACAAATTAAAAAAGGCTAACACGCGGTGTTGGCCTTTTTTTTAATTCTGTCCTTACCTATTACAATTGAACCCAAAACAGACTTAGTTAAGAAGGGACATGCAAACATCCATGTTCACAGAATTTTCAGCTCTTCTCCACTCCTTCAATCGATTATTTTCTAGCTTATCACTTATCTATTCCAGATTACAGCGAAAATACATTGACAAATACTGCAATAAAAAATAGGCTTTATCAACTTAAGATTTAACCATATTGCGCATTTCATCGACTTTATTCTTAATTAAATGTTAAAAATTGTACTTGGTAACGTCTACAACATGGTACATTATCGTACTGTATCATGTATTCGACAAACGGTACATTTTAACATATTTTAGCGCTCTTCATCGATTTTTATATATTTTTTATCGATAAAAGCAATTTTTAAGATTTTGTTTTTATTTTTGGCCGCTTGCATTTTGTCGACTAATTTGGTTTTTGACCGATACAATACAATTTGATAACTGTAATTTTTTTGACAAAAATTTAACTTTTTAGCCCACTTATGAAATTTCACCCCACCGTTCCTAGCAAATATTTTATTGGATTCGTTTTCATCTTTCTACTCATTATTATATCGTGTAGTAAAGACAGTGAATTACTAAAAGATGCTGTTTTAGCCGACCCATCAACTGAAATTAAAGAAGATACTAAAGAAGCTTCCGAAGAAATTACGGAAGAGGAATTAGTTCCAGAAGAAGCGGTTCTTCCTGAAGAAGAAGAAATTGTAGAGGAAAAAGTTTATGAGATTAGAACAACTGTGTTTACTCCTATTCATGATGCACATTTACAAAGTGGTAAAGGATATAATCAAGATTTAATTCGTCTTGATGAAGGACATAGAGAAAGTTATTTAATGTTTGATATTAGCCCTATTGACTCTATTGGCGGAATCTTAGAAGAGGCTCACCTAGAGTTCACTATAAGTACAGATGATGGACATGGAACTATCTCTGTATTAAAAGGGGATTCAACTGACTGGTCTGAACATGATATATCAGAAATAACCGCACCTAAATCAGATACTTTATTAGGATTCACAACAGATGATTATCATGTGAATCAAACACAGGAGATTATTTTAGATCAAGAAAAATTAAATCCAGAAGTTCTTACGTTAGTACTTAAACACGAAGATGGAAATGATTTGGCTTTTGCGTCAAAAGAACATAGTTCAAAGAATGGCCCAAAACTGGTCATTACCTATAGCGCTCCCCAAGATTCTGAAGGTATAGTCTCTGATGACCAAAATCCAACTACAGAAGCACCATTGGCTCCATCTATAGATGACGAAGATTCTCCAGTAAGCGAAACACCGGAAGAGCCTACGAATCAAGAAGAAGAAGAAGAAGAAGAAGAAGAAGAGACACCAAGTAATGATACGCCTGAGGTTATAGAAGAGGAAGAGCCGGATACTCCTATTTCAACGGAAAATCAATCCCCTATTGCTGTAGTAGATGCATCACCTTCTTCAGGTACAGCTCCACTCAAAGTAAATTTCACAGGGAATAATTCCAGTGACGATGAAGAAGTTAAAAATTACGGATGGAACTTTGGGGACGGTTCATCTTCTAATGAAGCTAACCCTTCACACACCTTTGAGAAAGCCGGGACCTTTAAAGTTGTGCTTACAGTACAAGATGCACAAGGAAAAATTGATACAGAAGAAACTACGATTACGGTAAAAGCCAAAGAAAACAATGCTCCTACTGCTGTAGCCAAAGCCTCCGTAACTTCTGGCGAAGCCCCACTGAAAGTTACTTTTGATGGAAAAGAATCATCCGATGATATTGGAGTAACTAGTTACCTATGGGATTTTAAAGACGGCGACAAGGGAAGCTCGTCCTCTACTTCCCATACGTTTACAAAAGCGGGCACTTATGAAGTAGTGTTGACCGTTAGAGATAAGGATGGATTAGAGGATACAGATACCGTTACTATAACTGTCACCGAAAAAGAAAATAAAGCACCTACAGCCAAAGCATCTGCAAACACTACAGAGGGAGAGGCTCCATTAGAAATTCAATTTAAGGGAAGTAACTCTACCGATGACACTGCCGTAAAAAGCTATTTTTGGGATTTTAAAGATGGAAGTACATCTACAAGCTCAAATCCTTCACATTCCTTTACAAAAGAGGGAACTTATAATGTGATACTTACGGTAACTGATGAAGAAGGTTTAAAAGATTCCGAAACCATTACAATTACGATTACTGAAACAGAAAACAAAGCGCCAGTAGCAGTAGCAACTGGCACCCCTTTAACTGGAACGGCTCCTTTAAATGTTCAATTTAATGCCAATAATTCAACTGATGATAATGGTATTACAGGTTATTTTTGGGATTTTAAAGATGGGTCTACAACAACAAATAGGAACCCTTCGCATAGTTTCTCTAATCCTGGAGAATACAAAGTTGAGCTTAGCGTGAAAGACGCCGAGGGCCTTACTCATACTACAACCATTGACGTTAAAGTCAATCAATCTAATAACGGAAGTGGAAGTAGCGGAAGTGGAAGCAGCGGAAGTGGAAGCAGCGGAAGTGGAAGCAGCGGAAGTGGAAGCAGCGGAAGTGGAAGCAACAACAATCCGTCAAACGGTGTTAAAGCATCAACTTTTGGCTACAACTCCAATAATGCTACCGCAGCAATTAAAGCTGCTATTAACTCTTCTCATAGTGTAATCATTGTAGACAAGCAATCTAGTGATTGGGTTGTAGAACCACTTCATTTTAGAGATATCAAAAACAAAACAATTGTTTTTGAAGACGGAGTTACTCTTCGTGCTAAAAGTGGAGCATTTAGAACCTCCGATAGACTCTTACAATTTGTACACTCTAGTAATTTGACGATTAGCGGTTATGGAGCTACTTTAAAAATGAATAAAAATGAAAATGGTGGGCAACAAAATCATGCTCTCTCCATAATAGGTTCGAGCAACATTACAGTTAAAGGGTTAAAAATTCAAGATAGTGGAGGAGATGGCATCTATATATCTCAATACGATGTAAACGATTATTGTAGGAATATAAGAATCGAAGATGTTATTTCTACAAACAATAAACGACAAGGTATCTCTGTTACCTCAGTTGACGGGTTAATTGTCAAAAACAGTACTTTCTCTGCTACATCTGGAAAAGACCCTGCAGCTGGAATAGATTTAGAACCAAATTCTAAATATGAACGACTTGAAAATATAGTATTTGAAAATTGCACCGTTAAAGATAATTATGGCCCTGGAATTCTTTTAGCTTTCACATATCTTGATGGAACTTCTAGACCCATTGATATTACGTTTAAAAATATGTACTTAAGCAACAACTTCTCTTCGTCTAATTCACGTCTTTACAAGACAGAAATAGATTTGGGCATGAGCATAAACAACCGTACTAACCCAGTTAAAGGAAATGTGGTTTTTGATGGTTTACGAGTTGAAAACAGTAAATGGTCCGCCATATACACGAAAAAAACATGGGAAGCCTATCATGTTACTGTTAAAAACGCAGTTATAAAAAATGTAAGCCAAGCAAGTGATCTTCCCGCTATTCACATAGGCCTCCTTAGTTACGGGAACAAATCCAACGCTAATATGGGAGGATTTACATTTGAAAATGTTTTGATTGATTATGACGGAAAGGACCCTTCTCTCGAACTTTATGGCCCTACAAATAGCAACTGGCACCTTAAAGACATAAAAGGGGAAATAAAAGTAAAATCACCTCGAGGAATTCGTTTACACGATAATATGAATAGGTTAGGCAGTTCTTCCAGTGCTTCACTAAAAGTTGTTGAATACTAAATTTGTGAATTATTATATAACCTTGGCATCTTCCTTGTAAATCAGATAATTAAAAAATATTGGTAAATTCGGCGTCCACTAAGGTCTAGCACAGGTCCTACCTAGAGATTTTGAAGTTTTCTATTAAGTTTAATGTACTTCGCTGGGGAACATTTCCCCCAGCGAAGTACTCGATTTAGAGCTGTTCTAATTCTTTCTCCAAATTTTTGGACTTTTTCAAGTATCTTCCAATTAAAAGATGCTGATTGTATTGAGATGTTTCTCCCGAAACGAATCATTGAACCCTGCGTCAAAAGGTTTATCAGTAGGTTTCGCGGTCATAAGATATCAAGTTCGATATTGTTTTCGTAGACCCATATGCTTAATATCTTACATGAACTCACTTTGGTTGTCCGGTTTGCTTTGATAACACTTCGTTTCTCAGGCTTCCTAAGCATGAAGAGCGTCGGTTCTTTCTGCGAATTCCCGGCCATCTATGACCAAGTTTTGAGGTTAAATACTGACTAAGGATAAGGCCCTGAACTATTTAATACTGCACAGTAGATCACAATCAAAAAATCAATACTCAATACTCGCTCAAAGTAGAAAAGTTTTCCTCTACAGATTGTCTTTACTAAACCAAACAATTCCATTCAGACCTTTTATTTCTC
Organism: Zobellia russellii; assembly: GCF_044597075.1. Taxonomy (NCBI): domain Bacteria; kingdom Pseudomonadati; phylum Bacteroidota; class Flavobacteriia; order Flavobacteriales; family Flavobacteriaceae; genus Zobellia; species Zobellia russellii. Next base: position 1,346,683 of record NZ_CP139000.1, read on the forward strand.
GAGTCAAGTCATTTTTTTCACAATAGATTCTATACATGCACTTGTATCGTTAATCGCCCCTCTCTTCTAAGAAAGAATATGATGTATAAACTCTTAGCCCTTTACGGAGGCTATCTCATTCACATAAGCAATAGATTATCATTTCCCTTTCCTCAGCAAGAAATCACTTTCATTGAGGCAATTTCAGCTCATACAAAGGTTCCACAAATACTCTGTATTCCACCCTAATCTTATCGACCTTCCTACATTTTTTGAAACGACCCGAGAATTTTTATATTAAAACATCATGCCATATCCGGTTAGCGAGACTAAGGTTGGCACAAGCTTCTTGAACCGAGACTTCTCCTCTACTAACCCTTAAAACTTGCGAGGTTCAGAAAAGCCCAGACCCCATATTTTATATTCCAATTGCAAAGTGTGGACTGAAAGCTCTCTTCCTTGAAACGCACCTCTTGCCCACTGGTTTCCATCTCTGCTTATTTGATTACAAATACGATTTTCGATTCCGAGTTCCTTAATCCTTTCATAAGTAAATAATCGTTTAAACTTGAACATATATTCTCAACAACTTGTCTGCTTTTAAACTGTCTTGTTTAATGAGCAAGGTCAATCTAATTTTACTCTTAAAAAAGTTTATCAATTTGTTTCGTTACTTATTTGCACTTTTCCCGATGAAACGCATTATTTGTTAACAGCTAATACACTTTATCGAAAAAAAATGCATCTTAGCAATAATCTCAATTTTAATACCTTATACATATAAGAAGAAATTTAAAACAAAAACTCTAAATAGAGTGGTGTTCATTCCCAAATCAGCACCCGTTTCTATTGAATTTAAAACCTTGACCTACTTATGACATGCCTTAAAACTAACGCCATATGGTTACTTATGTCCATACTTTTTATATTTTTATTTTTTTCTTGTAGCAAGGATACCGATTTACTCTCTGATTATATTGTTGCTGACACGCAAGATGCTAAACTTATCGGTCATGCACTAGATGACTACTTTGTTTCCACAACTAATGCTCCAATAGTACTAGATGTCCTGGCCAACGATGGAATCGACAATATTGAGAACGTCAAAATAACTAATATATCAATTCCATCCAATGGGAATGTTACTACCAATGAAGATAAAACTATAACATATACTCCGGACACTAACCTTGATGAAAATAATGAAGAGAATCAAAGTTCTAATGAAGAACTAATAGAGCAGCCTGAAGCTCCTGTCAATGATGTAGTTACTAACGTGAATGACACAACTCCAAAAAATTCATCCGAGACTGTAGATACATTTACATATACTACTGAAACAAAAAATGAAGACAACACCACAAAAACCCAAACAGGAACCGTTACTGTAACGATAAATAAAAATTATGGAAAATTAAAAGCTTTTCCTTCAGCTTATGGAGCTGGGTCAAACGCAAGTGGTGGTCGCGGAGGCTCCGTATATCACGTTACTAATTTAAACGATAGTGGAAGTGGTAGTTTTAGAGATGCTGTTAGCAAATCTAATAGATATATCGTATTTGACGTTTCTGGAACTATAGAATTAAAGTCCAACTTAACCACAAGCTCGGACAACTTAACAATTGCAGGGCACACCGCTCCACAAGGTGGTATTACTATAACTGGGGAACTTTTTCTAATGAATAGATGCGACAATATAATAATGAGATATATCAGATTTAAACCTAAATATATACCAGAACATATAAGCGCAGGCAATAACAAAAACACCGGATATGATGCCTTAAACCTGATACATATTACAAATTCAATATTTGACCATGTGTCCATAGCCTGGGGCGGAGATGAAGCCGTAAGCATTGTTGGTAATAGTGATGATGTAACATTTCAAAACAACCTTGTTATTGATAGTCATAAAGGTATGATTCTTGGTGATAGTAACGCCTCTATCGATTCAGAAATGTCGTTGCTCAATAACGTTTTTGTCAATTCAGGATATCGATTTCCAAATGTTTGTGCGACCAATGCTGAATCCATTAATAATGTAGTACATAACTGGGACAGAAATCTCAATGTATTTCCTTGTAGACAAGGATCAGCACGATTTAATGAAATTAACAATTATTATCAACGAGGTAATAAATCTAAAAATGTCTTAGGTTCTTCAGTACATGGAGCTCATTGGTTAGACCTAAGATTTGAACAAGATGCTATGGCTTATACAAACGGTAATGTAATCAACGGGGTTCTTAATGCCGGTGATGATAATTGGCGGATGTATCGAATGCGATTTGATGTCAACTCTGGCCCTCATGCAGGATTAAAGCAATGGGATCAAGCCCCCTATGATTTTAAAGCAGACAACCCTTTCAAACTTCTAGGAAATCCAGTTCCCTTAAAAACGGCCGAAGAAGCCTTAGAAGTAGGCAAAAACAGTGCTGGATGCTCTCAAAGGTTAAATGCAGACGGATCTATTTCTTCTAATTATGACTCAATAGACGAAACTTTTCTTAATTATGTAAAAACAAATGCTGTAAACAAACATTCCAAGGCTGATGATGTATTAAAGGCTTCTTATTATATTGAATATCATCAAAATATAAGTTCTACTCCATTAAATATTCGTAACAAAAATTACGACACAGATCGAGACGGGATGCCCGATGAGTGGGAGTTAATAGCTGGTAGCGACCCAAAAAAACCTGATCACAATATTGATGCAAATAATAATGGGTACACAAATCTCGAAGAATATATCAATCTAATTGATTTTTAAATTAATAATTCGTCAAAAAAGCATAACCTTACAATGTAACTAGATTTTTTGAAGCTACAGATTATAAACTTTTTAAATGTTGTAAAACTGAAATCATTTCACATTAAGAATACTCTATATAAATTGACATTTTCGTTTATGATATAATCTAGAATAAAATTCGCTAAATTTGCACGGTAATAACGTAATTAAGACTCAGAAAAAATTAACTAAGGACTATGTCAAAATAATTCCGAAAGTCTATTTTACGCATTACGCTTGGTATCTTTCTGGAACAACTTGTTAAATCTATAATTTGAGCGAATCTCGTCATCAAGAAAAGTTAATTTCATTCTTTTTATATACAGGCTTATTTTTTGGCCTTTTGTATGTATATTTTGCACAAGAAAGATTATACTCATCAATGACCAGTGGTTCAATTGCTCTTGGTCCTGAAAAATTCTTACGGATATTTTCTGTTATCTGTATTTTTATTACAACTTTTATTAGTGTTTTTGCGGCTAAGACCAAATACGTAGTATCTATTTTTCTTGCTTATTTCCTTTTATTGTTAACGATTATATTGAACTATTCGTTAAGTGGAGCTAATTTTTCTGATATGGCTCAGTTTATGTCTAATAGAGGAATAGGCACGTGGATTTGTTTAGGTCTAATTTTTGTTTCTTACAATGACAACCGCTATGAATCGTTCAAAAAATTTGCATTAATATCTGCTATTTTTATTTCTGGTCTTTGTATTTATAATCTTCTGGATTTTGGTGTAGGGTTTTGGCGAGGTCAAGCATTGAGTAAATATAGAGTGTACGCTACAAATATGGTTTGGATTGCACCTTATGTTTTTCTCATTTTGAAAAATGAAAAAAAATTTAAGTGGGCAAGGATATTTGTTATAGTCATGGGCATTTTACTTGCACTAATCACCCAAACTAGATCATTTTTACTTATATATTTTTTTACATTACTTTTTGACTTCTTTAACACCAAAAAAAAGGCGAGCTATTTGGTTCTTTTATTTGTTGGGAGTTTAGGTTTTATTTACTTAGTTCTAAATACTTCGGTATTTAAGACATCATTGGACCTTTTGATAGATAGAGGTACTAATGACACTAGGTCCGAACAATTAAATGTTTTTCTAAATCAATTGAATTTTGTAGAGTTAGTAACAGGAAGAGGTCATTTTGCTTACTACCAATTCGGTAATGAGGTATGGACGGCCGTTGATAATCAGTGGCTCTACCTATTGTGGTGGGGTGGATTACTACCCTTTCTCTGTTATTTCTTTTTGACTTGCATTGTTCCGGTTATTTTAGTAATAAAAGGAAACCTAGATTATGAAACTAAGGTCGAATGCTTTGTCCTAATTTTATGGGTTTTGGGACTGACTGGCTTAGCAATTTACAGTACTATGTCCGTTGAGTTTTTCTTTTTTACTATGAGTATAATTTTAGGGCGAGTACTATACAAGTTTAGCTTATCAAAGACCTAACATGAAATCATCGTACAAAAAGATACTGACAATGTATGGCGCTAGCATACTAGCAATAGCATTTGGTTTCTTAATTAGTATTTTTAACTCCAGAATTTTAGGTCCGGAAGGTTTTGGTGATTATAAATTTATAGAAACTGTAGCCCGTTTTATTGCTAGTTTAGTTTCGGTAGGTTTTTTTATTTCTATTTCTCGATTATTAGCTATAAACACAAGTAATGAGGAGAAAAGAAAATACATCGGACTTTTTACCACCATTTTTGTGGTTACTTCTGCGGTTGGCATAGTCCTTTTTCTTGGTTTTTCTTATTTCCAACCTTATTTTTTTGACAATAATCTCTCCTCTACAATAAGAACAAATTTCTTTATAGTTTTGGTGATTTTGGGGCACTTGGCACTTGCGGAAATCTTGAAGGGATTACACCATATATATACGATATCCATTATAAGCGTAGTCCCGTCTATAGTCTATCTTATTTCAGCGTATATTGCAAAAACATATCTAAATATAGATATTAATGCTGAAATAGTTTTATCACTTTATTATGGTATACTTTTAATAACTTTTCTAATTGTCATTTCGAGACTCAAACCTAATTTTAAATACGAAAAGAATCTTATTACAAGCCTATTAAAAGAAAACAAATATAATGGTAGACCTATCTATTATGGCAGTCTTGCTGGCGTAGCTACAACTCATATTGCCGGTCTTAGTATTTCTTATTTTATGAATAATTCCCAAGTAGGTTTCTTCATGCTTGCATTAACCGTCTGCGGTCCATTACTTGTAATTCCATCTGTGCTCGGTACTATATTTTTCAAGCAATTTGCAGCAATTACACATATCCCAAATAAAGTATTTTACTTTAGTATACTTGGGACTGCTTTTGCGCTACTTATATTCTATCTTTTTATTGATATTGTTATTGTTACTTTTTATGATACCGCATATTTAGAAGTTGCCAATATATCTAAATATTTAATTTTAGGCTTTATATTTCATGGTTTTGGTGATTTAGTAAATCGTTTTCTTGGAGCGAAAGGTCAAGGCAAATTACTTAGAAATGCGGCTTATTTTGTTGGAGTTACGAACATTTTAGGCTACACCCTACTTATAAAGTTCTTTGGTATCAATGGAGCTATTTTAACAAAAATTTTAGCAAGTGGACTATATTTTTGTATCATGCTTTATTATTACCGTAGGTTTGTCAAAGAACAATAAAGTTTAAAAAGAACCCATAGATATATCATCCTATATAACAGCTAGTTTCTTAATTATTTTCTAAGACAAAGCGTTGAACTTATTTTAATCTTTCTTTTCATAAAAAATGGATAACTTTAACTATTATATATTTAGTAATTGTGATTTTTCCTACAATAGTGCAGCCAAAACCCGGATGCTATACTACGCTAAAGCTTTAGCAGGTGAAAATCATACTGTTTATTTAATTACCTGTTGTTCTACAGAATTTAAAAAAAAGGACTTTTCTCAGGTTTCCCCTAATGTTTACATTCTAAACCAAAAAAAAACAACAAAAAATATATTCCAAACATTCGGTTTTCTCAGACGCTTAGATGCTTTTTCAAGAAAGCAAGCCGGAAAAAATATGTTTTTAATATACCCCATGACATTTGTATTTTTAGAGCTTTTAACTATAGTATATCTTAAACTCTTTAAAAATCGCAGCGTCTTTTACGAACTAAATGAAGTTAGAAAACACGCTTCAGCAGTACATGACGTTTTATCCTTCAAAAAACTAAAATACTCAGTCAAGAAAATTGTGTTTAAAACAATTTTCACCTTAACTGAACCCATACTTGTATTTTTTGATGGTTTAATTTGTATTTCAACGGAGATAGAAAAATATGGTAAAAAGTTTAACCGTAATACTATCCGTATTCCTATCTTGACAAATCCTGATGTAGACGTTTATATTTCTGATTCGGTTTATACAACCAAAGGATATTTCAACATTGGTTTTTCTGGTTCAATTATACCTAGTAAAGAGAACTTAGTTGAATTTATAAATGTGCTCAATAAGCTTACAAAGAACAAACATAAAATAAAATTCAATATGTGTGGGCCAACAAAAGACAAATATTACAGTCAAATGTTGGAAATTGCAGAAAAGAAAGATACTCTTAATTATTATGGTAATTTAGACCCTAAGGAGCAATCAAATTTCCTAAGACAACAAGATTTATTAGTTATTCCAAGAGGGTATAATTTGCAAAACAACTATGGATTTTCGACAAAACTCTCAGACTATCTAAATCACAAAAAAATAATATTAATAACAGATATAAGCGATAATGGATTATATATTAAAGATGGAGTAAATGGTTTTATTGTGCCTCCAAATGACAATGAATCCATGTATATCAAGTTAGTGTATATTATTAACAACTTTGAAAATGTTAAGAAATTGGTTGTTAGTAATGCGCAAAAAACATCTCAAGATGAGTTTAGTTTTCAAAATTTCAGAGAACCTCTTAGAGATTTTTTTAATGGGAACAATAAAAAAAAACTCTAACAAATTAGTTCATATTTACAAGAAGTCAAGAATACATCTTTAATTATGAAAATAAGACTACTTCCTTTAATGTATACAATTAATAACCCGAACTTAAAATATAAATCTAAAAGAATACTTTACAACTCTAAAGACTTTTTAAATTAAAGAAAGATTATGAATGAAATCAATAACAATAAAAAAATCTATTTCAAGTTTGATAGTTAGGTTTTTTGGTCACTAATTTTATTTTATCAACCAAAAAACTAGTTAAATTTGAAAAATGAAGATGTCATACGTTAGTTCTGCATCTATAAATTTAAATAGTAATTGAAATATTCGATTTATAAAAAACATACCATGTTCAAAGATAAAACCTTGTTAATCACTGGAGGAACCGGTTCCTTTGGAAACGCCGTACTTAATCGTTTTCTTGAAACCAATATAAAAGAAATTCGCATTTTTTCTAGAGATGAAAAAAAACAAGACGATATGCGAAATACTCTTAAAAATGAAAAAATAAAATTCTACATTGGTGATGTTAGAGACTATAATAGCATTTCAAGGGCTATGAGCGGTGTCGATTATGTATTTCATGCGGCGGCTTTAAAACAGGTTCCTTCATGCGAATTTTTCCCTATTGAAGCTGCCAAAACAAATGTCTTTGGCACTCAGAATACTATTGATGCAGCCGTAGCGAACAAAGTAAAACGAATTATCTGCCTTAGTACCGACAAAGCTGCATACCCAATTAATGCTATGGGTATTAGCAAAGCTTTAATGGAAAAAGTAGCTGTTGCTGCTTCAAGAAACATTCCCAATGATGATACCATTGTTTGTTTAACTAGGTATGGCAATGTAATGGCATCTCGAGGTTCCGTGATTCCTCTATTTGTAAAGCAAATTGAAGAAAAAAACCCATTGACGATTACTGACCCAAATATGACTCGCTTCCTAATGTCTCTAGAAGATGCGGTAGATTTGGTTTTGTTTGCATTCAAGAATGGCAACCAAGGTGATCTTTTTGTTAATAAAGCACCCGCCAGTACTATTGGAGATTTGGCAAATGCTATTAAGGGGATTTTTAATGCCGACAATGATATTAAGATTATTGGAACCCGACACGGTGAAAAGTTATATGAAACTTTGTGCACTCGTGAAGAAATGCAGAAAGCCGAAGATATGGGAGAATTCTACAGAATTCCCGCCGATAATCGAGATTTGAACTATAGCAGATATTTCTCTGAAGGGGAAACTGACATTAGTGCTATTGAAGATTATCATTCGCACAATACGAACCAACTGACTAGTCAAGAATTAAAGCAAACGCTTCTTAATCTCGACTATATCAAAGAAAAACTTTAGATGATTTTTCATAAGAAAATTAAAGGATCTAATTTCTCAGATGAACGTGGAGGACTGATTTTTTTTAATGATTTTGACATGACCGAAGTTATTCGCATGTACGAGATATCTCCAAGTGACATTAAAATTATAAGAGGGTGGCAGGCACATCAAGAAGAAAAAAAATGGTTTTATTGTAACACGGGAAGTTTTATAATGAATATAGTACGAGTAAATGATTTCGATTCTCCCTCACCAAGCATAAATGCGGAAAAGTTTTTGCTTGATGCAAAAATTCCATCAGTATTAGAAATTTCAGGAGGTTATGCAACAGCGTTTAAAGCGCAAACTGAAAATTCAAAGCTGATCGTATTTTCAAACTTTTCTTTGGAAGAATCTAAAAATGATGATTATCGTTTTTCTATAGATCAATGGTCCGCAAATTGGCAATGAATTAAACGCACACTGATAAATTCAGCATAGATGATAAAAGTAGGAATAACAGGGCAAGCGGGTTTCGTAGGGAGTCATTTGTATACCACCCTCACCTTAGATAAAACTGTGGAATTGATTCCATTTGAACGAGCATATTTTGAAGACACAGAGGCTCTTGGAAATTTTGTGGCGCAGTGTGATACTATAGTTCACTTAGCTGCACTGAACCGTCATGAAAACATGAATGTCATCTACAACACAAATGTGGCCCTAGTCGAAGCATTGACAAATGCATGTAAAAACAAATCTGCAACTCCACATATAATTTTTTCTTCTTCTTCTCAAGAAGACCATGATAATCTGTATGGGAAATCGAAAAAAGAAGGAAAAGAGAAATTTATAGAATGGTCAACTGAAACCGAGGCGGCATTTACTTCTCTAAAGGTTCCCAATGTTTTTGGCCCTTTTGGAAAACCAAACTACAATTCAGTGGTTGCCACCTTTTGTCATAAAGTAGCGCGAGGAGAGGAACCAACTATTATACAAGATAGCGAGATTGGCTTGATTTACATCAATGAACTCGTTTCCATTTTTATCAATACAATTAAAAATAAATTAGAAACTGTGCCTTTAAGTAAATTTGGTTCAGAACTGGTAGTTCAACCTACGAGTAAAAATAAAGTTTCTCGCATACTGGAATTGCTCAATCAATATAAGTCTGACTATATAGGTAATGGAATATTTCCGAGTTTGGAAAATCCATTTGAGAAAGCCTTGTTCAACACATTTCGGTGCTATATACCAGAAAACCATTATCCTGTAAAATTCACGAAACATAGTGACCCAAGAGGAAGTTTTGTAGAAATTGCAAGAACACAGACAAGCGGGCAGTTTTCTTTCTCGACTACTGTTCCCGGGGTTACTCGGGGCAATCATTTTCATACCCGAAAAGCTGAACGTTTTGCGGTAATTAGTGGAAGAGCATTGATTCAGTTACGAAAAATAGGCACGGATAAGGTCATAGATTATTATCTTGACGGAAATGAACCTGCTTATGTTGATATGCCGATTTGGTATACTCACAATATCAAAAATATAGGAGATGAGGAACTAATTACTTTATTTTGGATAAATGAACCATATAACCCCGAAGATTCAGACACCTATTTCGAGGATGTATGATTTGGACACGATACTTTAAGTATTAAACGAAAAAATAACAAAATTTTCAAAGTTATAAGAATAAGCTAATAGCTTTGTAGGAATAATTTAAACTTATCAATCTTTTGAAAAAATTAAAAGTACTTACTGTAGTTGGCACAAGACCAGAAATCATCCGCTTAGCGTGTGTTTTAAACGCCTTAGACGCTAATAATGCCATAGAGCACACCTTAGTACATACGGGGCAAAACTATGATTATGAGCTTAACGAAATATTTTTTTATGATTTGGGAATTCGAAAACCTGATTATTTTCTTAATGCAGCTGGTAAAAATGCCACTGAGACGGTAGGAAATATTCTCATCAAGATCGATCCACTTTTAGAAGAGGTAAACCCGGATGCGTTTTTGGTTTTAGGAGACACAAATTCCTGTTTATGTGCCATTCCTGCAAAGAAAAGAAAGATTCCTGTTTTTCATATGGAAGCAGGAAACAGATGTTTCGACCAACGTGTTCCAGAGGAAACCAATCGTAAAATTGTGGACCATGTCGCAGATATAAACCTAACCTATAGTGACATAGCCAGAGAATATTTACTTCGAGAAGGCCTTCCTGCTGACAGAATAATTAAAACCGGTAGTCCGATGTTCGAGGTTTTGCAACAGTTCATTCCTAAAATCGAAAAGTCAAACGTACTTGAAAAACTTGGTCTTGAGAAAGAGAAGTACTTCGTAGTATCATCCCACAGAGAAGAAAACATAAGTAATCCAAAGAATTTTGATGGACTCATTAGCTCGCTGAACCAAATTGCAGAAAAGTATGATTACCCTATTATTGTTTCAACTCACCCGCGAACGCGAAATATGTTAAATTCTAAAAACATTGAAACGCATGAAAATATTCAATTTTTAAAACCCCTCGGATTTACAGATTATAACGCTTTACAATACAACTCTTTCGCAGTACTTTCTGATAGTGGTACAATTTCTGAAGAATCCTCTATTTTGAATTTTCGAGCCTTAAACATTCGTGAAGCCCATGAAAGACCCGAAGCCATGGAGGAAGCATCGGTAATGATGGTAGGCATGAATCCCGAACGTATTATACAGGCCTTAGCGGGTTTAGAAGTTCAAAAAAGAAATCCCGAACGCAACTTTAGGCCTGTGGCGGATTATTCAATACCCAATGTAAGTGAAAAGGTAGTTCGAATCATTCTATCTTACGTAGATTATGTCAACCGAGTTGTATGGTCAAAATAGACCGGTTGTTTCTAAATTGAATTTAGAAGTTATATCTTATAAAATACTGAAACCAACTCAAAAACATACTTGGCTCTTTGTGCTCCCTACGGACAGTGTCCAAGGTTCCGAACATATTGTAAAAAGTATGGCACTTTATGTTTCTCAAAACGAACATCCGTGCCGTGTAATTGTTCTATCCAAAAAAACTAGCATGGGTTGGCATGATGAAGAAAAAAGGTATGATATAGTCTATTTACCTTTTAACTCGTATTTCTTAGGAGCCCTTTACCTCCTGCCCTATTTGTTTTTTAAAAATTATAAGAACGTTAATTACACTTTCTCTTCTCAAACCATTATAAATGGCACGTTGGGCCTTGCTAAAAGGTTAGGAGTAGTTGAGGCCAAAGTAATTGTGAGGGAATCTAATTCAATTTTTGAACTTTTACATGGTTATAAATTAAAGATTTACTCCCTTTTTTACACTTTGGGATATAAAGGCTCTTCTTTGGTCATCACTCAAACGGACTATATGAAGGAGCAACTTCTAAAAGCGCTACCTACACTTACCAAAAACCTTAACATCAAAACAATTCCCAATCCTTTCAATTTTGAAGACATAAATTCAAGAACCGGGAACATAGCAAAAGAGTTCAAAACCAAAAATTTTATTGTTGCCGCAGGCAGATTGGCACCAGCTAAGGGTTTTGATATTCTGATAGATGCTTTCAAAGATATAACTACAGTACGTAATGATTTAGACTTGATTATTCTTGGTGAGGGAGCTGAAAGAGAAAACCTAAATAAAAAAATTGATGAATTAGGTTTAAATGAAAAAGTTCATATGCCTGGTTACGTCCAAAATGTATACGCATACTTTAAAAGGGCTAAGGTTTGTGTATTATCATCTCGTATTGAAGGGTTTCCAAACGTTCTATTACAGATGATGTCTCAGAACACTGCTATAGTTGCAACTTTAAGTGCTGGCGGAATTGAAGATATTCCCAACATCCAAACATGCCCCACAGAAGACATGGAAAAACTAAAAAATAGTATTATAAACGCACTTGAAAGTGATACCACAACCAATAAACCTATATTTGATTCGTTTTTAAAGTCAAGAACACAGTCTTCATTCTATACGCAAATAATGGAATCTGTTCATTAATTAATTCCTTATACAGGATTTTATGAATACCAATAAAAATATACTCATCCTCTGCTCCGCTTCCTTTTCTTTAAGCAATTTTAGAGGAGACCTTATAAAGCACCTATTAACTAAAGGATTTAAGGTATACTGTGGTGGACCCGACTTTGATGAAAATACATTAAAAATGGTTCACGAATTGGGTGGTATTCCCGTACCGTTCAACTTACAAAGAACCGGGTTAAACCCGCTAAGCGATTATAACACCATTAAGGAACTGAAAACCATAATGGTAACACATAAAATAGACGTACTTTTTCCATACACTATTAAACCCGTTATCTATGGCTCATTTGCTGCCAAGAAACTTGGCATTCCTGTAATTTCGCTAATTACGGGTCTCGGATTTACTTTTAGCAGGGTAACCACGAAGGCTAAAGTTTTGCAGTCCGTAACAGAGTTTCTATATAGAAAAGCCCTAAAATCCAACAAAGCTGTTATTTTTCAAAATTCGGACGATCTTGAACTTTTCAAAAACCATAAAATTGTTGCAAGAAATCAATCTTTACATGTAGTTAACGGTTCCGGTATCAACCTAGACAAATTTCCCTTTAAACCAAGAAGGCATTCCTCAAGTAGTGCTGTTAAGTTTGTACTTGTAGCCAGGTTAATGAAGGAAAAAGGGGTTGAACTTCTTATGAACGGGGCGCGAGAATTAAAACCCCATTATCCTAATTCAGAATTTCATATCATTGGCGAACCTCCTGAAAACAGTAGTTCTGCCGTCTCAAAAAAAGAACTTGAAGAACTAGACAGAAATGGGACCATAGTATATCATGGTAAATCCACCAATGTAGCAAAATCTATTTCAGAATTAGACATTTTTGTATTGCCTACTTACTATAGAGAGGGCGTACCCCGCTCTATCCTAGAGGCTTTATCTAGTGGTATGCCCATCATCACCACCATGCAGCCTGGTTGTAAAGAAACTGTTGTTGAGGGCAAAAATGGTTTTTTAATTGCGCCCAAAGAAGAAAAACCTCTTGTAGACGCTATGAAATACTTTTTGGACAACCCAGGACAAATTGAAATTATGGGTCAAGAAAGCAGAAAATTAGCTGAAAATAAATTTGATGTGAATCTAATTAACAGCCATATTTTTAATATTATTGAAAAACAGCTATAAAAGCTCTAACGGTATTAAAAAAAGTTCTGGTCTTCTGCTTAGCATGAAAGGAAAATCCGAATATCCCCCTACAACCATAAAAACCGTAATTGGTCTATCTGGATCAATGAAAAAGAAAATATTATAGTTAATTTGCCGTAGGAATATTTAACCAGTATGTACAAACATTTTATAAAACGGGTTTTGGACTTTTTTATAGCGCTATTCGGTTTAATCGTAGCCGGTCCAATAATCGTATTTGTCATAGTGTTCTTAGCCGTCTCCAATCAAGGAGACGTTTTCTTTGTTCAAAAAAGACCGGGAAAAAACGAGAAGATTTTTAAAATCTTTAAATTCAAGACTATGAACGACAAAAAAGACGAAAATGGCAACCTTCTTCCTGATGAAGTAAGACTGACACCTATTGGCAAGTTCATTAGAAAAACTTCTCTTGATGAATTACCCCAGTTACTTAATGTTCTAAAAGGTGAAATGAGCCTTATAGGTCCAAGACCATTATTGGTATCCTACCTCCCCCTGTATAATGACATGCAAAAAAAAAGGCATTTAGTAAGACCGGGTATTACCGGTTGGGCCCAAGTAAATGGAAGAAACGCGATTTCTTGGGACAAAAAATTTGAATATGATGTTTGGTACGTTGAAAACCGCTCGTTTTGGTTAGATTTAAAAATTCTTTTTCTAACTATCCAAAAGGTTATCAAGAGTGATGGCATTAGTTCAGATTCAAGCGCAACTATGGAAGTTTTTACGGGAAACAGTAAAGTATGAAGTTAAGTATAATCATCCCCTGCTACAACATGGAACTCTATCTGCCCGAATGTGTAGATAGCCTATTGAAGCAAAGCCTGCTCCCTGAAGAGTATGAAATCATTATTGTAAATGATGAGTCCAAGGACAAAACGCTTGAAATTGCCATGGACTATACCAAAAGAAATGACCATATAAAGGTCATAGATAAAAAAAATGCTGGGGTTGGGGCCGCTCGTAATTCAGGTTACGACATGGCACAGGGCGAATATATTTATTTTTTGGACCCAGATGATTATGTAGCGGAAAACACTTTGCCAGTGCTGTTAAAATTAGCTTCAGATCATAGTTTGGATATCCTTACATTTAGAACAAAGTCTGTTGTAGAAAAAAAGTATCCCGTTTCCGAAAACTTGGGTAGTAAATTAAATGATCTTACTATTGAAGATGGTATATCTTATTTGGCCCATAGGAAACACCAAAATGAAATCTGGTGGTACCTCATAAAAAGAGAGTTCATAAAAAATACGGGGATCCGTTTTATTGAAGGTAAATGGATGGAAGATGCCATACTCACTGCCGAGCTGTTCTGCCAAGCCAAAAGAATGGCACATACCAATTTAGACGTACATAGATACCGAATTTTACCAACTTCGGCAATGCGCAATAAGAGCCCGGAACATTACAATAAAGTAATTTATGACAATGCCAACGCCGCTCATGTATTTGATAAATTAATAGCAACTGTTCCTAAGGAGCATGAAAATGCCCAAGCATGCATTAAACGATTAAAGACCAGACAGCAATCGTTTGTTTTTTTCCTTATGGTACGCTTAATGAAATCGGATATATCAGTTTCGGAGATTCCGGCAATGTTATTAGACTTCGAAAAAATAGATGCTTACCCATTAAAAAAATTCATAGGAGAAGATTATCACGGAATAGGCTATTCTTGCTTGGTTTTCGTATTTAATAGAAAACCTTTGATTAATCCATTCATAAAGATGTTCCGATCTTTTTACACCTTAACACAATGAACATTCTCATATCTTCTGCGGGCAGACGCGTTTCTCTTGTCAGAGCTTTTCAAAAGGAACTTAAAAAAATATACCCTAGTGCAAAGGTATATGCTTCAGATGCCGATCCAACTTTATCCGGAGCCTGCCAAATAGCCGACGGTTATTTTAAAGTGCCTTTTGTTACACATCCTGACTATTTTGATGTTCTCATAAAAGAATCTAGAGATAGAAATATTGAGTTGTTGATTCCAACCATAGATACAGAATTACTACCGCTGGCCCAGAATAGGCTTCTTTTAGAAAAAAACGGGGTTACTCCTGTAGTAGCTTCATTTGATTTTGTGGGCAAATGCAGGGATAAAAGACAAATTCATAAGTTTTTTGAGGAACATAATGTTGCGGTAGCCAAAGAGTTTTCAAAAGATAATTATGAACTACCCTTATTCATTAAGCCAATAGACGGTAGTCGTAGTGTAGACACTTATCTTATAAAGGAGGAAAAAGATTTGACCTCCTATCATTTTGAAAATGATAAGCTCATGTTCTTGGAGTACCTTGACCATGACTTTTATGATGAATTTACCTGCGATTTATATTATGGAAAAGATAACAAACTAAAATGCGTAGTTCCTCGCAAACGGATTGAAGTCAGAGATGGCGAAGTTTATAAAGCTTTGACCGTTAAGAATCTCTTGGTTGATTACATAAAGAAGAATTTAGCGCATGTTAATGGTGCTGTTGGATGTCTTACAGCTCAATTTTTTGTTCATAATACAGAAGATAAGGTTAGGGCTATAGAAATTAACCCAAGATTTGGTGGCGGCTACCCCCTATCCTATTTATCAGGAGCCAATTATCCAAAATGGATTATTGAGGAATTTACTCAAGGTAAGCATATTGAGGAAGACTTTGATTGTTGGGAAAATGATTTGCTTATGATACGATACGATGATGAAATTCTAGTTCATGGATATAAAGGTTGATGAAAAAACAGTTATCGTTTTTGATTTAGACGATACACTCTATAATGAAATTGACTACCTCAGGTCTGCCTATTGTGCAATTGCCCAAGAATTGGATTCCAAAGAATGGAAGCCTCTATTTGCACAAATGTTCTCTATGTACAGAAATAAAGAAAACGTATTTGAACATTTAGCAACTACTTGTAATATCAAAAAGGAAGCTCTCATAAACCTTTACCGGAATCACAATCCTACTATACAACCATTTTCAGGGGTTCTTCCTTTACTACAATCAATCAAGGATAAGGGAGGTAAATTGGCTATAATTACAGATGGGCGCAGCAAAACCCAAAGAGCTAAGCTTTTAGCGTTAGGTATTGAAACTTACTTTGAGAAAATAATTATTTCTGAAGAGCTGGGCTCGGAAAAACCTGATAAAAACAACTACTTAGAAATAGAAAAAACCTTTGCAAAACATAGTTACTGCTATGTAGCGGATAATGTAAGGAAAGATTTTATAGCTCCTAATTTTTTAGGATGGGACAGTATTGGGTTGATTGATAATGGCTTAAACATTCATAGTGATGGCTATCGCTATTTTACCGAAACCCATCTTCCTAAAGTTTTTATAGAAAAAATTGGGGATATCGCCGTAACATAAAGCAATTTTCACCTTATTTTTTGAATAAAAGTTAACTATCCTATTTTTTTGAAAATCCTCCTTAAAGCAGTAATTTTATAATACTATTTTACTCATCTTTACACCATGCGAAAATAGGTTTACATTAGATAATTTGTAACTGAGTATCAATTAAATACTATCAAATGGCTTCAAGAAAAAGTTATTTGCTAACCAACACCACATCAGTAATCAAAATTTTGCTTTACGGTTAAATTCTATTGAGAAATCTCAACAATGAAATCCAACACTAACCTGAGGTTTAAGATTACTTCTACCTCAAGCATTTAACCTGCATTAATGATTGAAATTGTAACCGAAAGGAATGAATGGAACGATCTCATGAAAATGGTCGACCACTGTGACTTTTACCATACCTACCACTATCATTACCTTTCAAAAAACGAAGACGAGACACCTATTCTAATTCACTATGAAGAAGATGGGGCCAGTATTATTATACCTTTAATGCTAAGGGATATTGAAGGGACATGCTATAAAGATGTTACTTCTGTCTATGGTTATGCTGGACCACTCTGCAGCACCAAGAGCCTTAACTTTGAAAATACCACATTTAAAATTGAATTACAGAAGCTTTTTATTGAGCAAAAAATAGTTTCCGTTTTTTCTAGACTTCATCCTTATATAGACCATCAAGAAGAGATTCTTGCCAATATTGGAGACATTTCAAGTCCTGGAGAAGTGGTCTATATAGACCTTACCCTTCCGTTGGATATACAGCGCCAACAATACAGTAGTCGCTTAAAGACTTACATCAACAAAAGCAGAAAAGTATGTTCCGTCAGAAAAGGTACTTCTGAAGAAGATATTCGGACCTTTATGGATATCTATTACGAAAACATGCGTAGGGTAAATGCGGATGAAAGTTATTTTTTCAATGACCGGTATTTTTATCAGCTCATGTTAAGTTCATTCTTTAAAACAGAACTTTTACTATGTGTTATAGATGAAACCCAAGAAGTTATAGGTGGCGCCATGTTTATTAAGACCGATGAGATTGTTCAATATCATTTATCCGGCTATAAGGAAGAGTATGTTAACCTTAATGCCATTAAGCTGATTATTGATACTATGCGTATTGATGCTACTGAGGAAAACTACAAGTTTTTTAATCTTGGCGGTGGAAAAGGTGTTAAAAGTGATTCTTTATTCGCTTTTAAATCCACTTTTTCCAAAAATCACAGACCGGCTAAATTTTGGAAATGGATTGTAAATCCTAAAGTCTACAAAGACTTGGTTAAAAAGCGGGAAGAGCAGCTATGCGACAGCACAAATGATGGTGAAAGCAATTTTTTTCCAGCATATCGCCAAATGCCCAAATCTCATTAATCTTAATCTGTTTTGATAAAAAATAATCCCTTTCTCTCAGATACCTACGTTTCCGTTTGGTCTAAACACTTTAACCAAAATAAGAAACCACTGAGCTTTGATTGCTTTAAGAATATTGGTTTTTATGGCTCAAGCTACTTGCCTTTATACATTAATTCCGGAAAAACCCTAACCAAGGGCATGAATTACAGTATAGAAAGTACACATGGTAAGGGTTATAAAAATAAGGTCTTTCTTATTTATGATGTTCCAGCATATTTTAATAATGATATAAGCATTCCAGCTGACTCAAAACTCAAGTTTCAAAGCTCAAAGCAATATCCTGGTTTTGCAATAAATTTAGAAGAGTATAGCAACTTCAACGAGTATATGCTTGCTACTTTCAGTAAGAGTAGCAGATACAAATTGAATAAATACAAAAAGCGCTTTGAAGCCTGTTTTGATATTACTTACAAAATGTACTTTGGTGAAATCACTAAAGATGAGTACGATGCAGTTTTTGTTTCATTTAAAGAATTACTTACAAAACGCTTTAACGATAAACAAATAACAAATAATAACCTCAATCCTGAAGAATGGCAGTTTTATTATGATGTTGCTTATCCCTTAATTCTGGAAAACAAGGCTTCTTTGTTCGTTATTTATGACGGAAATACTCCCATTGGAGTTACCTTAAACTACCATTCCGATACCGTACTTTTTGATGCCATTACCGTTTTTGATATTGATTATGCCAAATTCCATTTAGGCTCGGTCACTATTATGAAACTAATTGAATATTGCCTAACTGAAAAAATTAAGATTTTTGATTTCTCAAAAGGATATTTTGATTATAAAACTAGATGGTCCAACAAAACATACGATTTTGAATACCATATTTTTTATGACTCCTCATCTATATTGGCTAAAACATTGGCTCAGGGACTAAAGTCCTTTTTTGATTTAAAACAGAAGTTGCGTGAGAAAAATGTAAACGAAAGATTACATAGACTAACTTATAAGCTTAAGAGCAGAAAAACAGAAGTATCAACAACGCAGACCGCGTTCAAATTTGAAGCTATTTCCGAAGAGCCACACTCACATGATTTAACCGAAATTGATTTAAAAGCTGCGGAAAACCATATACTAAAATCATTGGCTTTTGAGTTCTTATATCTTAATGATGAATGTTCAAAAGACTTAAAAGTATATAGAGACAATGCAAAACAGTATTACTTTATAGGCCAAGCAAAAAAAGCAAAGGCAATACCAGTTCAACAATTGTAAATATTGAACAAAATTGATATTAACTCAATAAACATTAAATAACAGTGCTGTTTAATTCGCTTGATTTTTTGATTTTTCTTCCAGTGGTCTTTGTACTGTACTGGTTCGTGTTCAAAAAGAGCCTGAAAATTCAAAATTTATTGGTAATTGTAGCCAGTTATGTCTTTTATGGCTGGTGGGATTGGCGTTTTCTCATTTTAATATTTCTTAGCACCGTTCTAGATTTTTTCGTTGGTCAACAAATTTTCAAATATCAGGACAACAAGCAAAAAGCCAAATATTGGTTATGGGTAAGTGTAGCTTTTAACCTAGGACTATTAGGCTTTTTTAAGTATTTTAACTTCTTTGTTGACTCCTTTATAGAGTCTGTAAATGCACTAGGTTATAGTATTAAAAGTGTTTGGACACTCCGTATTATCCTACCTGTAGGAATATCTTTTTACACTTTCCAAACCATGTCCTACTCGTTTGATATTTACTATAAAAAACTGAAGCCTACTACTAATTTCGTTTCTTTTGCCGCCTTTGTAGCTTTCTTTCCTCAACTTGTGGCAGGACCAATTGAAAGGGCGTCAAATTTATTGAACCAAATTAATACCCGCCGGGTTTTTAACTACGAACAAGCTACTAGTGGGCTTAAATTAATTCTATGGGGGTTCTTTAAAAAGCTAGTCATAGCCGATTCTCTCGCTCCTATAGTAGACGACATTTTTACCAATTACCCAGATTACCCGGCCTCTACTCTTATCCTTGGGGTATCGCTTTTTAGTTTTCAGGTATATGGTGATTTTAGTGGTTATACAGATATTGCCATTGGCACCGCAAAACTTTTTGGTGTAGAACTAATGTCTAACTTCAAGTTTCCAAACTTCTCTAGGAATATTGCGGAATACTGGCAAAGATGGCACATTTCATTAAGCACATGGTTCAGGCATTACCTGTACATTCCCATGGGAGGTTCCCGAGTAAGCAAACTAAAATCATTACGGAACATTGCGGTAATTTTCTTGGTAAGTGGCCTTTGGCATGGTGCAAATTGGACATTTGTTTTTTGGGGCGGTATTCATGCTCTACTCTACATTCCCGTATTTTTAATGGGAAGAAATCGGGTGTACGCAGATAATGTTATTGCAGAACGTACCTGGTTACCTAGTATTACGGAAATAGGCCAAGTACTTTTAACTTTCTTTCTGGTTACTTTTTCCAGAATATTTTTCCGGTCCCCCTCCCTATCCTCCTCTTTTGATTTCATAAAGCAGATAGGTAATAACTTTCGCTACGAACCCTATATGCACCCTATGGGCTATAGAATGCTGGACTTTTATGTATTGATTGCCCTTTTCACTATTTATGAATATCTGATAAGAAAGGATGAGAGGTCTCCATTTAAATTCAGTTCGCCTGTCGTCCGGTTCTTATTGTATACCCTGGTAGTTTTGAGTATATTATTATTCTATGATGATGGTGTAAACCGTTCGTTTATCTATTTTCAATTTTAGTTGGGATGAAAAAATTTGTTCTAAAAACTATAGTATATATTCTATTGATTCTTCTTGTATTGGAAGTAATTGTTAGGGTATTCCATTTATATACTGAAGACCCTCCTCGTTTTATAGATGAATACGGCGTTGAAAAGCGAGTACCTGACCATGACGGCTATTCTGTTACTGGAAATAGAAATCAAAATTTCTCGAAATTCCACATTAATAAAGCCGGTTTTAATTCCTTTAGGGAATTTACCCCATCTACGGATACATATGAAATGGCACTAATTGGAGACTCCTTTATTGAGGGTTTCCATCAAGATTTCACCAACTCTATAGGTAAACAAATAGAAAACCAGACTAATGGCGTACAAGTTTATGAGTATGGATATGCGGGTTATGATTTTGCCAATCAAATGCATCTTGTGTATGCCTATCAAGATGATTTTAAACTTATAGACCAAATTGTTCTATACTTGAATTACGATAACGATTTGGGCCGCGCAGAATATGAGCCAAACAAAGACCGAATAAAAATGTTGTCCTCTACATTGTTTAAAATAAGGGACAACATTAAGCTATTGGCCTACGGAAGCAAAATTGGGATTGTAGAGCCGCTAAAAAAACTAGCACAACGCGGTGTCGCTTTTAATGAAACCGATAAAGGGTATCAAACCAACGAGTTAAAAGACAGTGAAGAAGCAAAATTAAAACAAGATCAAGAACGGATTGCCAATTTCAAAAATCTTATAAAACTATATGGTTTTGACAAGGGTAAAACCAGCTTACTTTTGGACAGTAGAAAAACCAGTGAGCGTTTTCTAACATTTTGTCGTGATAATGACATACGTTATATTGATTTCTCTATTAGTTTTGAAAACTCAAAGAAACCCACTACTCTTATCTATGACCATCACTGGAACTCACATGGGAGAGCCTTAATTGTAAAAGAGTTAGTTAACTATCTAAAGAAAGCTAAATCATCCAAGCCTTTACCAAATACGGCAGAGTAAGCACCTGCTAATCATACACATGAATTCATTAAACTTTTTCTTTAGCGCATACACAAAAGAGTCCTTGCCCTCTTATTACAAAAGCTTACTGAACTGCTATACACAAGAACTAATCTTTACCAATTCTAAAGAAGAAAAATTTCAACTACCAGCTTCATCTTTTGTTGTGGAGGATATTCCTAGTTATTTTACGGTAAAAAAAGATGTACTTCCTAAAGAAATAGGGTGTTTAAGTATAAAGCAGTATCCCGGTTTTCTTATCAATTTTGAAAACGTAAAATCGCTCCCGGACTACCTTAATGAGAGGTTCGGAAAAACCAGTCGTTATAAACTACGTCGGGAACAAAAGAAACTGGAACAGTGTTTTGACATTAGGTATCAGATGTATTTTGGTGCTATTGAAAAACCGGAATACGATTTTTTAATGGACGAGTTTTACCGCCTATTGGAGCTACGTTCATTAGAAAAAGGAATCAAAGACAATATTAACCTAGCTACGCAAGACTTTTATAGAGCACATGTTTACCAAATGATCTTAGACAAAAAGGCTTCGTTCTATGTTATCTATAACGGTAAAATGCCAATTGATATTTGTCTTAACTTTCACATGAAAGACGTAATCTTTCAATATATAAGAACCTATGACATTGATTATTCAAAATTCAATACAGGATATACGGACTTAATGAAACAAATAGAATGGTGTATCTCTAACAAAATAAAACTTATAACTTTTTCTAAAGGCGATTTTTATTGGAAAAGACGTTGGTGCAATACTGTTTACGATTACCACTATGAAATTTTCTTTTTAAAAAAATCATTGATAGGAAGATTAAAAGCTTCATCATACTATTTATTGAAAGCCCTGAAGCAATATGTACGCGAAAAAGGATTGATCGAAAAATACCACGATTACCAATCCAAAAGAAAAAACTCTCAGGAATTAAATAGTGAGTTGCCTAAAATTAAACACACCAATATACCTTTTCATACGGAAATCAAGAATATTGAATCCATAAATTTTAAGAGCAGCGAATTCGATTTTTTAAGAAGGAATATTTACGATTTTCTTTATGAGAGCGACGAAAAAGAGTCGGAAATTAACGTTTACTCAATTTTAGACCAATCTGATTCTTACTTGGTTATAGGAAAAAACAGCAAAACGGTGCTCTCCAATACTGCATTTTCATCATCTTTTTAAAACAAATTAGAAAAAAAACCGGCTTTTTAAAACCGGTTCTGCTGTTCATCGAATATTTTCTTAATATTTTCTTAAAAAACATCCAGACACTACACTTCGTCGTATATATTCGCAGTTGAACCCCGTAAACGAGAACATCGTGGCTGAATTAAATAAAAGTTCCCAAAAGTCGACCCTAAAAGTTTGGTTCGCAGAATTGAAAGAAGATATTATTCTTTCTATTTATCATAGGTCCCCTATAATTTTTCTTCTATTTATACGTTAAATCTATCAATTAGAAGTTAATTAAAATTTTTTTAACTGATTCCCCTTGATAGACCTGAAGCATAGAATTTCGCGGTTTCCAAATCGGGAAGTTCTTTTCACAGACTTCTTTGATACACTAGTTCATCGTACTGTACACCCCAACTACGCTATACGCCTGTGGGGCAAGTTTATGGTCCGGGAGCTTGGTATGAAACTTTCTTCCGAAAAACTCTTTACAATACGTAACGAATCATTATTGTACCTTGGAAAAAAGCAACACCGGTCTACACTGGAGATAAAATACAAAGAGGTTATTGAGGAAGTCTACAGAAGACTTATCAATTCAGAGAATCTACATGATGTTCCATTCGCTAGATTCAAAAACCTATTTGAAAACGCAGATTATATTGCGGAAATATCCGTTCAGTTTAAAAATGACGAGCTTATTGAAATTCTTTCGCATTATAAACAGAAAGGATATAAAATATATTTACTATCAGACTTTTACCTTTCCAAAAGGGTAATTTTAAGAATACTAGAGCATCATAAAATTGCAGACCTCTTTGATGCTGTATTTATATCAAGTACCGTAGGACTTAGTAAAGAAAAAGGTGGACTATACCCATATGTACTTGATAAGACCAATACAGAAGCAAAATCTGTATTGATGATTGGAGACAATAAAAAAAGTGACGATATAAACGCCTCCAAATATGCTATTGACTCCTTACATTTAAAACATTTTTCGCATAAATTCAGGAATAAGCGTAATCTTTTAGGATCTGATAAAAATGATTTTAGAAAGGCCTGTAACCTTATTAAATCAAGATGTTTAAATAATGAACATAAGTTTAGTGAATATATAATCCATTTCTATTTCTTTACGGAAAGACTCTATATCAATGCCAGAAGAAATGGGACCAAAGACCTATTTTTCCTCGCCAGAGAAGGTCATTTTCTAAAACAATTGTTTGATTGTTATCAAGAAATGAACTTGTTTAAATGTGAAGAAAAGATAAACACACATTATCTAAAGGCTTCAAGACAATCTGCCACCCAACTGGCCTTGCGACCTTTGGAAAACGAAGATTTTGAAGAGTTATTAAGGAAGTTTGGAGATATGTCCTTACAGCATTTTCTTGATTGGTTTCCTTTTTCGGACACTACCAAGAACAACATTACCAAAGACATACCCGCCTCTAAGGACGAGACCATAACGGACTTCTTTAAATCGCCCACTATGGCACTTCTTAGAGAAAACGAAGCTTTTCAAATTGCCTACGAGAAAAATAGAAATTTACAGAAAACTGCATTTTTAACGTATCTAAAATCTTTTGGAGCCAATTATGAAAAACATGGCCTTGCCCTAGTTGATGTTGGTTGGGGAGGAACCATGCAAGAGAGCATTTACAAGTTCCTAAATAAAAAAACACCGGTAACCGGGTACTACTTAGGTTTAAAAGAAATATATAATATAGAAAAGGACACCAAAAGATTTGGTTTGAATTTCTCCATATATCCTAGCCAAGATTTCTATGATGATATCCTAATGGCAAACGGACAACTTTACGAACAATTATTAGCTGCACCCCATGGCAGTACATTGGCCTATAAGTTTGCAGAAGAAGGAGAGTCTCCAACCGTTGAATACCATGAACCTAATGAGAAAATGGTTTTCGATAAATTTATTTCTCCTATTCAAGATTACATGTACACAGAATTTAAAAATCTGTTTACAGAACTTCGTCCTATAGATTACTCAGAGCAAGTAACCCAGGAGTATATAACAGATATGGCTTTACGAACTGGTATATTCACCAATAGAAAGAAGCTTAAGTTTATTAACCAAATTACAAAGGGGTTCTACCAAAACGTAGGCGAAAACAAAGTTGGTCTAGAATACGACCCCAACCAAATAACTATTTCAAAAATAGGTCTTATCAAAACCTTTATAAAATCGCCTGAAAAGGTTTTTAGATACTTGGTAAAGATAAAACCCTTCTTGTACTACAAAGGCTTCTATTGGCTTTCTTGGCCGGTAAATTTATCTTACTATTATATTAAGTTCAACTTTTGGGCCAAGAGAAAATGGCTTAAGAAAGGTTTAATCTCTTAGTAACTAAAATTTAGAAATTATAAATTCTGATCGTCTGTTTATTTGATGCTTTTCTTCACTACAATGCGTAGTATCATCACATTCATTCAACAAATTGCTTTCACCATAAGCTTCGGCAGAAAGTCTACTAGCTTCAACGCCCTTCTTCAAAAGGTAGGCTTTGGTTCTATCTACCCTTCTTTGGGATAACCAGTCATTATATTTTGATGCACCTCTAGAATCCGTATGGGAAGTAATTTTCAATTCCAATTCCGGATGTTTTTCCAGAAGAGCCGCTAACCCATCCAATACTTTTTTCGATTTTGCATTTAAGTAGGATGAATTCAGGTCAAAGTAAGCAAAACCTAAATCATCAATTTCTGCTTTTATCTTTGCTTTACGTTGGTTCTCAGCCTCTAATCTAGCCTTTTCTGCAGCAGCCAAACGTGCTTCTTCCTTTTCTTTCGCCAAGCGAGCGGCTATAGCAGCCTGTTCTCTTTCCCGTTGCTCAACGGCAGCAAGAGAATCTTTTTCTTTTTGAAGCTTTTGGGCCAACTCTTCCATTAGGGCCAATTTCTCTTCTCCTTTTTTGGATAACCCCTTTTCTATTCCAAATTGATACACTACTCCCGCGGCATGTTGCAAATGATTGGTGGCCTGATCATTATTGGCCGACCATTTTCCTGATGAACTAAAATCCAGTCCAATTCTATCAGAAAACCAAGTTCTAAAGCCTACAACTGCATTATAAGTTGCCCTTGGCTCATTGTTTGCATCTGTATAACCGGCACCAACACCCAAGTAGGGGTCAAACCAGCCCGTTTGTCCTATAATTTTATTAAGATCATAAGTTAATCTTGCATCCAGCCCATAGTAGTGAGATTCTTCAAGGTTGGTTTCTCCATCAATAAACTTACCTATCTTATATTTATTATAACTACCAATAGCCTCTACTCCTATTCCACTTTTAAAATATCTGCCTATGCTTACCCTAGATGGATAAGAAAGTACGTTCCACTGCTCGCCAAATGAAAAGAGCTCGTCAAAAACATCACCAGAATCATCCACAATGTTGTAGCCAATGCCAAACATCCATGAGCTTTTTACAATACTATCTTTTTTAGTGAGTTGAAGTTCTTCTTGTGCCTGTAGCAAATTGACCGAAGCGCATAGCATAGCCACTATATAATACGTATAGGTTTTCATAGCAATTAGATTTGGGTGTTCTAACTACAAAGTAATGACTATCAAACCAATAAGACTACAATACACTTTGAACGGTAACAAAATTCGATGGTCTGCTGGAATTATAATATTCTTAACAGCCCTTAACGCTACTGTTGTAAGAGGATATTTTTCTGTGTAAGTGGTAATTTGTATACGGAGAACGGTGTAATTATAGAAGTTGATGTATCAACGTTACCGGTAATATTTTCAACTTTTAAAACAAGCTGGTCTTCGGTCTCATTTTCAACGAACAACCTAGGTTGAAAGGAGTTTTCCCTCTTTCCAGCACAATAAATAACCAAAACTTCCTTTGAAAAATCTACTTGAGGGACCGGTAACCCTGGTTTCCTTGTTCTGTTAACCGTTGAATAAAACTTCTGCAACGTTTTCATATCCGTAACTACCAAGAATTCTTCTTGGTCCGAACCGCTATAATTATCACTTTCTATAAGTTGCAATCGGGCTTGGGTTAGGGTTTGTAATTCTCCATCATTCTCTGCCCTCTTCTCCTGCACTTTACAGGTTGAAAACAAGACTAAAAAAATTAAGAGAACGGATTTCATACTAACTATACGATTTATCAAATCTTGCCTTATATGCTTTTTCATAAAGGGCTTCGTACAAAGGTAAAACCTTCATTATATCAAAACGCTCAGCAGAAATAACGGCATTTTTCTTGAACGTTTCCAAAGTTGCATCGTCCTTTAAAATACTTACGGCATTCTTAGCCATATCCACAACATCGCCAACATCACTTAAGAAACCGGTAATTCCATGTTCATTAACCTCTGGTATACCTCCTGCATTACTGGAAATAACAGGTACTTTATTTATCATGGCTTCCAGAGCGGCCAATCCAAAACTCTCCGACTCGGATGGCAATAAAAATAAATCGGAAAAACACAGTATCCGGTCTATCTCATTACTATTTCCTAAAAATATCACCCTATCCGAAATTCCTTTTTCTTCACATAACCTTTCGGCATTTGCTTTTTCAGGACCTTCTCCTACCATTACCAATTTGGCCGGAATTTCTTTCTGTACCCGGTCAAAAATCTCAATTACATCAGGAATACGTTTTACCTTTCTAAAGTTACTGATGTGGGTGATAATCCGCTCATCATCCTCTGCCATCAAAGAACGCTGACAGTCCGTAAAAGATGTGCTGTAATTTGATTTATCAATAAAGTTGGGTACAACCTCTATTTCCTTTTTTATATCAAAAATTTCCATGGTGTTTTGTTTCAGGTTTTCTGAAACCGAAGTAACCACATCCGATTGATTGATGCTAAAGGTAACCGCAGGTTTATAGAACGGATGCTTTCCAACCAAAGTAATATCCGTACCATGCAGTGTTGTAATCATAGGTACGTATATGCCTTCTTCCTCCAACATCTTTTTTGCCATGTAACCCGCATACGCATGTGGTATTGCATAGTGCACGTGAAGAAGGTCTATCTTATGAAGCTTTATAGTATCTACCAATTTACTTGATAAGGCCAGTTCATAAGGCTGATATTTAAATAGAGGATATTCGGGCACATGAACCTCATGAAAATAAATCTTGTTGCCCAAAAGCCCCAAACGAACCGGTTGCTTATAGGTTACAAAATGAACTTCATGACCTCTATTGGCCAAAGCTATACCCAGTTCTGTGGCTACTACACCGCTGCCCCCAAAAGTAGGGTAACAAACTATTGCTATTTTCATTAGTCAAATTTAGCTAAATCTGTAAAGTATGTCGGTATAAGTTGTTCTAAATTTCAAACCTGTCTCTAGATTGCACACGAAACGCGCGCTGTTTATCAATTGAGAAATTGATTAACAGTGAAGTACTACATGAAAAAAGATTGATTTAATTTAGAATGGCATCATAGATAACCTGCTGAATCCGGGTTCTTAACCCTGATTTTATCAAAAGTGTATTGGATGAAGACGGGTATGTTCTATTGGATAAGAACACATAAACAATCTCTTCCTCAGGATCAGCCCAAGTATACGTACCCGTAAAACCGCTATGTCCAAAACTTTTCCTTGAAACGCATCCACAAGTAGGTCCGCTATCTTTTAGTTGGGGTTTATCAAAACCTACGCCACGTCTCACATTTTCATCACAGAAATAACAGGTATTGAATTTTTTCACGGTACGGGCGTCCAAGAACCTAGTTCCCCCATACATACCGTTCTGCAAGTACATTTGCATAATCTTAGCCACATCTTCTGCATTGCTAAAAAGGCCTGCATGGCCTCCTACACCACCTTGCATGGCAGCGCCCATATCATGAACATAGCCCTGAACGGTTTCATAGCGGTAATATTTATCTTCTTCAGATGGCACAATCCTATTTTTTGGAAATTTCTCAAGTGGATTATATGCCGTACTTGTTGCACCTATCGGTTGATACAGAAACTTATCTACTTGCTCATCTAACCGTTTCCCGCCTACTTTTTCCACATATTTTTTCATGACGTAATACCCTACATCACTATATCGGTACCGGTTGGATTTTAAATCTTGACGCCCGATCCTATTATAAATTGAATCGTTATAAGCATCGGTCAAATACAACTTGTCCGTTACCTTATACGAAAAACCATCTGTTGGTTCCGTTCTGTAGAACTCCTTTGATGGCTTTCGGTTTTTATCAAGCGTATCTACATAGAAGGCAATCCATGCCGGAAGGCGCCCGTAATGGGACAAAGCTTTTAATACGGTAACATTTTTTAATTCCGTATCTGCGTACTCCGGGATTAAATCTTGAAATGTACTATTAAGTTTAATATCTCCCTCTTCTTCCATTTTCATAATCATAGGAAGTGTTCCTAAAATTTTAGTGATGGATGCCAAGTCATAAATACTCTGAGTGGTAATACTATCCTTGGAATCATAGGTAGGCTTTCCAAAACCTTTATTGTAAACAACCTTCCCTTTGCGGGCAATCAAGACCTGAGCCCCGGGAAACATTAACGAATCAATTCCATGGCCTACCAAGGTATCTACTTGGGCCAGTTTAGCGGCATCAAAACCTACTCTTTCCGGGTAACTGTATCCTAACCGTAACAGAGACTTTAACTTCACCTGAGTATTAACAGGAAAATCTTGGTTTGCTGTAACAGGAAGCTTTCCATCCGTAGGAATAGCGCCAAAAATCGCTTGGGCGGCCTTACGCTGTGCCAATTCACTATTTTGATATGCTACCAACACCGCGTCTATACTTTTGAAAGAAGGTACATCTAAGAGCGCATAGGGCTTAGCAAATACAGATAGAATGAGGTTGGAAGTCCTTTCCTCGGCTATCTCCTTCAACCATTGCAGTTCTTTTTTTGAAAATTTATAGGCTTTCCAAGGACTTTCATTGCTCTTATGATGACCAATAATCACCAAGTTATAATCTTTAAGTTTGTTTTTTAGCGTACCAATATCGCTTGCATTTACCTGAGTAACCTTAGCATACTTGTTCAGTTCTTCAACAAATGGATCGCTATCCGCATCGCCAAACTTTACATAAGCAATCTTTTTATTCTCCAGTTGCTTTATGCCCATTAGGTAAAAGTTGTTCTTTACAACAGTAAGTGCCTTTTCAATAGCCTCTTCATAGACCAAATCATCCGTTCTAGAATTTAAATCCTCATATAAATTCTCTAATTGAATGGGTTTGTAGTTGTTGAGTCCCACTTTGTATTTGGCCATTAGAATTTTCTTTACCGAACTAGCCAATCTTTCTTCGGAAATTTTCCCTTTATTATATGCTTTTGTTAGTTTTTCTTTGGCTTTTGCCACCTCTGTAGGCATTAAAAGAATGTCATTCCCGGCCATGAACGCCGCTACTTCAGCATCACCGTCCTTACCGTGGTTGGTTACGCCTTTCATGTTAAGGGCATCGGTAAAAACCAGACCCTCAAAGCACATTTCTTCTTTGAGCAAACCTGAAATAATTTGTTCCGACAGCGAAGAAGGAAGCTCTTTTTTCAATTCCAAGGCCGGAACTTCTAAATGTGCTACCATTACACTACTTAGGCCCTCATCTATCAACCTTCTAAACGGATATAATTCTACACTATCCAAACGTTCTCTTGTAAAATTGATGATAGGAAGAGCTTTATGTGAATCCGTGGCCGTATCTCCGTGCCCCGGAAAGTGCTTTCCACTAGAAAGTACCCCTGCACTTTCCATACCTTTCATAAAGGCAATACCTTTTTCGGCTACATTTTCTCGATCTTCACCAAAAGAACGGTTACCTATTATTGGGTTTTGTGGGTTTGTGTTGATATCTACATCAGGAGCAAAATTAATATGGACACCTAAGCGCTTGGCATGTTGCCCTATTCGCTCACCTACCTTATAAACAATGGTGTTATCCGTAATAGCCCCTAAGGTCATGTTCCAAGGAAAAGCGTAGGTAGAATCCAACCGCATGGCCAAACCCCATTCCGCATCCATACCAACCATAAGGGGTACCTTTGCTACAGATTGAAATTCATTGGTAAGTTTTGCCTGTCTAATTGGACCTCCGGTGGAAAATATAACCCCTCCTATTTGCTGTTCCTTAATGAGGCTTTTTATCTTGTCCGTACCAGCTTTTGCTTGGTCCGAAGCTACCATAACCATAAAAAGTTGCCCCAGCTTTTGATCCAAGGTCATTTCATTGTAGCGCGCATCTACCCAATTGCTTTGCGCCAAACTATCTTTGGTTACCAAAGGATGTTGCTGGGCACTGACACTCAGAAATACAAAAAAAAGAAAGGAAAAAACAGGGAAAAACCGCATTATAAAATAGATCTATGGCAATAACTAAAAACTAAAAAGAATATTGCATTTCATCCGATATATATAATGAAATCAATACCTCAGAAAATAAAAAAATAGTATTACTACATAAAACGGGAATGCCAACTTTCCGATGCCGGCACCTCCCAATGTTCCTGATATTCCTCTTTGTTGGTAACCAGATTATTGAAAACAATGGTGTTTTTTGAGACCGCTTTTTGCTTTGCCATCTTTTTAAAATCCACAAGAGGCTTGTAGGCAATATGCTCTCCTTGCTTATAGGAGACATTCATCTTATCCAACAGCTCAACATTGTATTTTTTTTCTAAATGTTGAATAAAATGTACAGATGCATCAATAGAACAACCTGATGCCGCTGTAGCACTCTGATCCAAAGCCAATACTATAAATCTCCTATATTTAATTTCGTATCCGGCCTTTAATTGACTGCCATGAGCCGTCCACTCGGTAATGAAAGCATCCAACTCTTTCTGAATTTCTTCTAATTCTGTTTCGGTAAAGCTGCGGCTACCTTGATAAATCCAAATGCGTGAAGCACTGGGTAATGTATTAAATTCTACTAGCATTTTAGTGTTCTAAATTTGGGGTTCTTATTGGGGCATTTATAAGTCTTCGGCAGAAGCCATAAGCTCTGCTATATCCATTACTGCAATGGCTCCTTCTTTCTCTTTATTCTTTACACCATCCGTCATCATAGTATTGCAAAACGGGCACCCAGCGGCAATAATTTCCGGCTGTGTTTCCAATGCCTGTTCGGTTCGCTCTATATTAACGTCCTTATTGCCTTTTTCCGGCTCCTTGAACATTTGGGCACCACCGGCACCACAACATAGTCCTTTTT
Organism: Zobellia russellii; assembly: GCF_044597075.1. Lineage (NCBI taxonomy): Bacteria > Pseudomonadati > Bacteroidota > Flavobacteriia > Flavobacteriales > Flavobacteriaceae > Zobellia > Zobellia russellii. Next base: position 1,378,867 of record NZ_CP139000.1, read on the forward strand.
CCTTACAGCTTTTCATTTCTATAAGCTCTGCATCCAATTTACGGATCAAATCCCGGGGAGCTTCATAAACATTGTTGGCCCTACCTAAATAGCACGGATCATGATAGGTTATACGCTTACCTTTAAATTTTCCGCCTTCCAAAGTAATTCTTCCATCTTCAAAAAGCTTTTTCAAGAATTGCGTATGATGAACCACCTCGTAATGACCGCCCAAACCGGGGTATTCATTTTTAATGGTGTTAAAGCAATGCGGACAGGCCGTAACTATTTTGTTAATCCCATAGGCATTCATCACCTCTATATTGGTGACTGCCTGCATTTGGAACAAAAACTCGTTCCCCGCTCTTTTTGCCGGGTCTCCGGTACAGCTTTCTTCGGTTCCCAAAACGGCAAAAGAAACATTTGCCTTATTCAACAATTGAACAAATGCTTTGGTTATCTTTTTTGCCCTATCGTCAAAACTACCTGCGCAGCCAACCCAAAACAAAACTTCGGGTTTTTGACCTGCAGCAAAAAGCTCTGCCATTGTTGGAACTTTTAATTCGTTCGCCATTCTATAAAATTCAAGTTCTATAAATTATTCTAGTGTCCTTAAAAGACTATACCTATTCTTCTTTAGCCCAATTTAATCGGTCCATTTGGTTAAAAGGCCAAGGAGCGCCATTGTTCTCTACGTTACCCATCATATTATTGAGGTCCGTAGGAGCGGCAGATTCCTCCATTACCAAGTATTGACGCATATCCATAATTATAGAAAGCGGATCAATGCTTACCGGGCAAGCTTGTACACATGCATTACAAGTAGTACACGCCCAAAGTTCTTCTCGGGTAATATAACCATCCAAAAGTTGCTTTCCGTCATCAACAAATTGGCCTTTATTGGCATCTATATTTTTGCCTACCTCTTCCAACCTGTCCCTGGTGTCCATCATTATCTTTCTAGGAGATAGCTTTTTTCCTGTCTGGTTTGCAGGACATTCATCAGTACAACGGCCACACTCGGTACACGTGTAAGAGTTTAACAGTTGCACCCAACTCAGATCCATAACATCCGAAGCCCCAAATTTAGCCGGTTCGGCAGACTCTTCTTCTGCCGGAGCAGCAAAAGGATCGGCAGACGGGTCCATCATTAATTTGACTTCTGCCGTTACCGCATCTAAATTTTTAAATTCCCCTTTAGGAGCCAACTTACCATAGTAGGTATTTGGAAAAGCCAAGAGAATATGCAAATGTTTGGAGTAATACAAATAATTTAAAAAGCATAGAATTCCAATAATATGCAACCACCAAGCAGTTCTTTCCAAAATAATTAAAGAACTCATTGACATTCCTTCAAAAAGTGGTGCTATAAACTGACTTACAGGAAACATGCCGGCTTCCGTATAGTGTGCAGCACCCATCTGTTGCAACTGGTAATCAGCACCGTTCATGGTCAAAAAAAGCACCATTAACACAAATTCTATATAAAGAATAAGGTTACCATCTTTTTTAGGCCAACCGGTCATTTCCGGTTTTAAGAATCTTTTAATCCGGACAATATTTCTACGAATCCAGAAAACGGTTACAGCCACAATAACCAAAAAAGCCAATATTTCAAACGAACCTATTAAAATATCGTAAACTGTACCGAATGGGGCAAAAAGACGATGTGTTCCTAAAAGACCGTCCAAAATAATTTCTACGACTTCAATATTTATGATAATGAAACCCACATAGACGATAATATGAAGGAAACCCGCAATAGGACGAACGACCATTTTGGTCTGCCCCAAGGCTATCATGGCCATATTTTTCCATCTCTGCCCTGTATTATCGGACACATCAACATCTTTACCCAGCTTAATATTTCTGGACAGACGTTTTACATTCCTCGCAAAGAAGCCAATACCGGCTACGAGTACGATTAAAAATAAAATATTGGGTAAGTATTCCATTTATTGTTCAGTTTGTTGAGGGTTGGCCGGGTCTTCTTCAGGAAGTTCATATTCCTTTTGCTTTTTACCAAAAACAGAAACATTTACATATCGTTTCGGGTTTAAACGAAAATCCTGTAACAACAAATCTAATTCTCTAGATGCATTGTTAAAATTATTGTACAATTCTTCGTCCTTCATGAGCTTACCTAATGTACCGTCTCCCTTTTCTATATTGGCCATCAGTTTATTTAAATTGCCCATAGTAGACTCAAGATTTGCCAATGTACGTCCTAAGCCTGCGTTATTCAATGAATCGGACAGTTTAGCAAAATTGGATGTCAATGTTTCAAAATTATCCAAAGACTCATTCAATCTACTCTCATTACTGCTCAAAATTCTGTTAAGCACTTCGGCACTTTTTTGAAAACTAGCTACGGTACTGTTCAATCCGCTTAAAGTTTCCCTTAAATCTCTTTTGGCCTTATCATCCAGAACTTCGTTTACGTTCATAAGCAAACTATCTGCATTCGTAACCGCGCCTTCTACTTTTTGTTGCAGAGGAGTAAGTTGTTTTTGGACCAATTGTGTAAGCCCCAATTGAATTCTACTTGGTAAAGTATCTCCCGTTTTTGCCATGGGAGCACCATCAAAAACAGGTTTTATCTGAATACCCTTACCTCCTATAATACCTGTGTCATAGAGTTCTGCGGTACTATTTTTAGAAAAATCGAAATCGCTCTTAATAAAAAGTTCCACCGATAAATCTCCGCTTTCATCTTTAAATTTCACACCGGTAACGTTTCCCACCACAAAACCATTTATGGTTACCGGAGTCCCTACTTGTAGGCCTCCAACTTCCTTATAAACAGCATTTAAAGTTTTACCATCTTCAAACAATGGCGACGATTTTAAGTAGCTAAAACCTAAGATGAACAACAGTATACCGCCTATAACGATAATTCCTGTTTTGATTTCCCTGGATAGTTTCAAAAGGATCGATTTTGGGTTAATGAGAGACTTTCATAAAGTTGAAGGTCTCTAACAAAATTAGAAATAAAATATGGAAGGTACTTATTTATTGCTGTGAAACCTACTTGAGGCTATCTTTAAAAGGTATACGCTTACCATCTCTATAGGCCACAATATATGATGTTTTATACCCTTTTAAATCGGCATTGGACTTCAACATTTTTGCTTCCTCTAGCGAACTTGTTTTACCATAAACATATCTAAACAGGTTTTTATAAGGCTCCTTTTCAACCCGGTTCAACCCATTAAAAGAGGAGGGTCGTAACGGAATATTTTTGGCGCTAGCCATAATTTGAACCTTATAGATAACATTAGATTTAGTTTTGGATGGTGTATCCGGTGCCTTCTGTTCTTTAGGCTCCTCTTTAACCGAAACCGCTTTTTCACCACTTTCTTTGGCCTCATCTATAATCTGAACCGCATTCTTTGTTTTTTCTTCTACTGCAACCTCGGTAGTCTTGGCCACAGACGGCTTATCTTCTATTTTCTTTGTTGCCACTTTTTTCTTAGCCGGACTTTCCTTTTTAGCTTTCTCTTCTTTTGCCGGTGCCTTAACAGCTTCCGGTTCTGGCACATCTGGAATGGTATTGGGTGTGAAATCCGCTATATTGGCCATCGCATTCTTTTTGTAGGTAAGAATAGCGTCTGCAATTGAAGTGGCCATTTCATTCTGACCTCTACTGGAATTGAGGTACGCACCTTCTTCTTTATTGGTCAAAAAACCAGTTTCTACCAATACACTTGGCATTACGGTCTGGTGTAAAACAATAAACCCGGCTTGTTTTACCTTTCTATCGGTACGTTTTAATTTATTGGAAAAATTATCTTGGATAGCTTTTGCCAAAGCAATGCTCTGATCCAAAAACTCTTCCTGCATAATGGTAAGACCTATAACAGATTCCGGAGAATTTATATCATAATCCGCATACTTAGCTTTATAATTGTCCTCTAGATAGATAACGGAATTCTCTTTCTTTGCAATCTCAAAATTCTGTTTATTGGCATGCAACCCCAAAACAAAGGTGCCGGCACCGTGTGCATTGGATGTATGAGAATCACAATGTACGGAAACAAAAAGGTCGGCATTTGCTTTGTTGGCTATTTGCCCTCGTTCATAAAGGTCTACAAATGTATCGTCATCTCGCGTGTAGATCACCTTTATATCCGGATTCTTCTCCAATTCCTTACCCGCTTTCAATACAATATTCAGTGCTATTTTCTTCTCCAAATAGCCGTTTCCAAGGTTGCCGGGATCATGACCACCATGACCTGCATCCAGCACCACAACGAACTTATCATTATCATTATCTTGGGCATTATTTTTGTGAAAAGAAGATAATAATAGTGTTAAAAAAACTATAGGAAATAAAAGAAACCGTCGTACGCGCATGTTCTCACTATGTTTATAAGCCTTCATTATGGTTAAATTTATGGTAACACCCTGTATGGGGAACGAAAAATATATGTAAGTTTGGACTCCGAAAATAAAGCCAAACGGTTACAAAAATAGGATATATAGCCTTGCAATCAAACAAACATCTTTTTCTTTTACTGGCATTGCTATTTGTTGGCACTTTCTCCTCACTTGCACAAGAAGATGGTATTATACCATTACCCATTAAGGCAGAAAAGGATACAATTATTGCGCCACTTTTTCCCGACCCGGCTAAAAAGGACAGTATTTCAGGGGACTCCACCGCATTAAAAAGAAAAAACGGAAATGATCCTCTTCTTCTAGATAAAATTAAATACAAGGCCAAGGATTACGTTAAACTTAGCCAAAAGGACCAAAAGATATACCTCTACAACGAAGCAGAAATCTATTATCAAGATACCGAGTTAAAGGCGGGTATCATTATAATGGATTATATAAAGAACGAGGTATATGCCGGCCGGATCAAAGATTCCCTCGGTAACTACACCCAACTCCCCTATTTTAAACAAGGAGACAATGAGGTAAGACCGGATAGTATCCGCTTTAATTTTGACACCCAAAAAGCGCTTATCTGGAATTCCAGAACCGAACAACAAGCAGGTCTTGGGCAATTGGGAAGCGATGCCATGAAGGTATATGCCGAAATCACAAAAAAAGAAAATGATTCGGTTTACTTTTTACACGAAGGAAAACTCACGACATCAACCGATACCGTAAATCCAGATTATTACATCCGTATTAGAAAGGCGAAGTTTGTCCCTAAAAAGAAGGTTATTGCCGGTTTCAGTAATCTTTACATAGCAGATGTTCCCACGCCCGTAGCATTGCCATTTGCCTATTTCCCCTTAACAGTTGGCCGATCCGCAGGTTTAATGATGCCTACATTCGGTAACGATCCGGACAGAGGTTACTTTTTACAGAACGGAGGGTATTATGTTCCTTTCTCCGATTATGCGGATATTACCCTTACGGGGGATTTCTATACTAACGGAAGCTATGGTTTTAGAACACAGAGTGTGTATACCAAACGCTATCGCTATCGTGGTAACGTAAACTTTAGGTATGAAAATCTAGTAACGAGTCAAAAAGGATTTGACGATTACAGCAATAGTAAGGTCTGGAACATTCAAATATCCCACTCCCAGGATACCAAAGCCAGCCCTAATTCACGTTTCTCGGCATCCGTAAACTTAGGAAGTAGTTCTTATTACCAAAACTCTTTAAACCAGGTTAACTTGCCTTTGACACAAAACAATAACCTGTCATCTTCTATCTCATATTCAAAGACATTTCCGGCCTATCCGTCCGTAAACATGAGCCTTACGGCCAGCCATTCGCAAAATACGAGTCCTACGGCCCGGGCCAATCCTGATCAGGACAACATACAAATGACATTGCCTACTTTTCAGGCCAGTATGGAACGTATATTTCCATTTGCAAAAAAGGACGGTATAAAAAAAGGCGTAATACAGAATATTAATTTTCAATATGATGTAAACGCTCGTAACTCTCTTACTACCAATGATGAGGATTTTCTAAAAGCGGCCATGTTCGATAATGCCAAAGTGGGCGCCAGACACAGAATCCCCATCAGCACCAACTTTAAAGTTGCCAAATTTTTTAGCGTTACTATGGGTGGTAGCTATGAAGACGTATGGACCCTGGAAACGTTTACCCAGCGGTACGAACTTGGTGAGGACGGCGCCATTGGCTCCGTAGTACGGGATACGATTTCCGGTTTTGACCGCTACAACAAATACAATATGAGTGCCAGCGTTGGAACTACCGTTTACGGTACTTTTAATTTTGGGGAAGACAAAAAAATTCAAGCACTTAGGCATGTTATGAGACCTTCGTTAAGTTACGGCTACTCCCCTTCCTTTGACCAGTTTTATGACGAATACCTCAATAATGATACTGGCGAAGTTGTACAGTACAGCCGTTTTGAGGGTACCTTAAACGGAGCTCCAAGCTTAGGGAAAAGTAATAGTCTTAGTTTTTCTTTGGCCAACACCTTGGAAGCTAAAGTGAGGGACAAGGATTCAACAGCCACCGAACCTAAAAAAGTTCCTATTCTTAGCAATTTTAATATTTCTACCGGATATAATTTTGAATCGGATTCCTTAAAACTAAGCCCACTTAGAATTAACGGTGGAACAAACATTCTAGACAATAAAATGTCCATTAACTTTTCCGCTGGGTTGGACCCCTACGCCATAGACAACAATGGCCGAAGAATAGAAAAGTTTAATATTGATAATGGAGGCAGCCTTTTTAGACTTACCCAGGCCAATCTTAATATTGGGTACTCTATAGACAGTGAAACCTTTTTTGGAAAAAAGGAGGATGAAGAAGAAGAAGAGGACGAAGATGAAGCCGGGGCGTACGATTATGTAGCACAAAGCGGTGGTAGGGATGACGACCTCTTTGGAAGGGCGGATAATTTTGATGACCGCCGTGGTGGGGACGATTACGACAGAGACGAAGATGAAGATATTGACAACCCGCGCTACGGGACAAAAATACCCTGGAATTTCAGGTTAGCTTATTCGGCCAGTTATTTCAATTCGGCCCGCCAGAACGAGTTTAGCAGCCACTCTCTAATGTTTTCAGGAGATATAGAACTTTCGCCGCGCTGGAAGGTTGGTGGCTCCAGTGGTTATGATTTCAAAAATAAAGGCTTCACCTTGACTCAATTGCGTTTTGAACGAGATCTTAAAAGTTTTAGAATGAACTTTAACTGGACTCCATTTGGACAATACTCCAGATGGTATTTCTTTATCGGTATAAAAAGTTCTATTCTTAGCGATTTGAAATGGGAAAACCGAAGTCAGCGTTAAGAAGCTAAATTCTTCACCGTTTCTTATTTATATTTGCTACCGTTGATGGCTTTGAGCCCAACCTTTTCCTTTTAAACCAAAATACATCATCATGAAAAAAATAATAAACACCACTAACGCCCCGGCCCCAATAGGACCTTACAATCAAGCAATTCTAAGCGGAGATACCCTATACGTTTCGGGACAAATACCCATTGACCCTGCCACAGGAGAGCTTGTTCAAGGAGATATTAAAAGAGAGGCTCGCCAATCTATGGAAAACTTAAAAGCGATACTTACGGAAGCTGATATGACTTTTGAAAACGTGGTGAAGAGTTCTATTTTCCTAGCGGACATGAATCAATTTTCAGAAGTAAACGAAGTTTACGGTTCCTATTTTGATAGCGAAACCGCTCCAGCCAGAGAAACCGTTGAAGTAGCCAATTTGCCCAAATTCGTAAATGTTGAAATTTCGGTGATAGCAGTGCGATAAAGCAAAACGGCCTTGGTTAATAACCAAGGCCGTTTTGCTTTCTTTATACAGATTGTTACAAGGTTTCCTTATGGAACTCCATAAGACCTTCAATTGGTCGTTGTCTGATAACCCCAACAATCAAATCATTACGTTCCAATACAGTTACCAGCTCATCTCTTAGGTAATGAGCAATACTTCCCACAAAGTTAATTGGCACCTTTGTAGCCAACTCAAACTGCATGATATAGTTGTTTACGAACTGCTGAAAACCTTTATCAATCACACCTTTGCAATAAGGATGATTTTTATTCTCAACTAAAAAACGGGCAAACGTGGCCAAATATGTATTTGGGTTAGGCTGCTTGTACAGGTTTTCCTTTATTACATCAGCATCCAAATCATATTCCTTGGCAAATCTGATTCCTAAATCTTGCGGCATTTTGTGGAAATAGTAATCCCTTATCAACTTTCTTCCAAAAAAGTTACCACTACCATCATCCATAGGGATATAGCCTAACGAAGTTACTTTCTGGAACAACTGATGCCCATCATAATAGCTGCAATTAGAACCCGTTCCCAGAATACAGACTATACCTTGATGACCAATTTTTGTTGTAGAGAAAATAGCTGCGTAGGTATCTTCTTTAACATCGGCCTTTGCATTTGGAAAAAACTCTTTAAAGATTTCCCTAAGGAAACTCTTCATACGCTCCGTTCCACATCCTGCGCCATAGAAATGCAATCTAGAAACCTTATCCCTGTTTTTAGAAAGTTCAAAATTATTGGCCAGTCTATCTTCTATTACTTCTCTTGTCAATACTTCAGGGCTTAACCCTAACGTTTGGGTCAAAAACAACTGATTTCCCTTTTCGTCCAAGGCAATCCAGTCCGATTTTGTGGCCCCACTATCTACAATTAAAATCATAATGTTCTTTTAAAAAAATAATCCTGAAAATAAGCAAATTTTTGCCCACTCTCAGGATTACCATTAGTAATATTCAAAAAAATTACAAACTAGCAACGTGCTGAGCTAAATCTACCATTTTGTTAGAAAAACCAGCTTCGTTATCGTACCAGCAAATTAATTTGAAGAACTTAGAGTTTAATTCAATACCGGCACCGGCATCAAAAATACTTGTACGTTTATCACTTACGAAATCCTGAGAAACAAGAGCCTCTTCAGTATATCCTAGAACACCTTTCAACTCACCTTCAGAAGCTGCTTTAAAAGCTTTTTTGATTTCTTCGTAAGAAGTTTCCTTTTCAAGACGAACCGTTAAATCTACTACAGAAACATCTGCTGTTGGAACTCTAAAGGCCATACCTGTAAGTTTACCTTCTAATGCAGGAATAACTTTAGTTACCGCTTTAGCAGCACCAGTAGACGCAGGAATAATATTCAACATAGCACTTCTACCACCTCTCCAGTCTTTTCTAGAAGGACCATCAACAGTCATTTGTGTTGCAGTAGTAGCGTGAACTGTAGTCATCAAAGCCTCTTCAATACCAAAGTTATCGTTCAATACTTTGGCCATAGGAGCTAAACAGTTAGTAGTACAAGATGCATTGGACACAATAGTGTTTGAAGCTTTCACTTCTTTATGGTTAACACCCATTACGAACATTGGCGCATCTTTAGACGGAGCAGAGATAACTACTTTTTTAGCACCACCATCAATATGGTATTGTGCAGTTTCCAAAGTTGTAAAAATACCGGTACATTCAGCAACTATTTCGGCACCAACTGCATCCCACTTAATACTTTTAGGATCACGCTCTGCTGTAATTCTTACAGTTTTACCGTTAACGATCAAGTTACCATCTTGAACATCAACAGTACCTTCGAACTTACCGTGTACGGAATCATACTTTAAAAGGTAGGCCAAGTGCTCAACATCCAACAAATCATTGATGGCAACCACATCTACACCTTCTCTTCTTACAGTTTCTCTAAAGACCAATCTTCCGATACGGCCAAATCCGTTAATTCCTATTTTTAAATCTGACATGTTCTATTGTTTTGAATTTAATTATGTTGTCATTATTTCTGAAACCCTAATAAGCTCCTTATCTATTTTAGTATGCCCTTTAATGGCCTTACTGATAGGAGTTAATATAATTTTGTTGTTCTGGATACCCACCATAAAATTGGTCTGGCCTTCCAACAAACTTTCCACAGCCTTTACACCCATTCTACTGGCCAGCACCCTGTCATAACAAGATGGTGCACCACCACGTTGCATGTGTCCTAATACGGACACTCTTACATCGTATATGGGTAAATGCTCCTCTACATATTCTTTAAGCTCAAAGACACTTTTTCCAATTTTATCACCTTCGGCAACAACTACAATACTAGAAGATTTTCCGGATTTTTTGCTGCGCTTTAACGATTCTAACAAACGCTCAAGACCACGATTAGCTTCTGGAATAAGAATTTCTTCCGCTCCTGCGCCAACTCCCGTATTTAAAGCAATATGCCCAACATCCCTACCCATAACTTCTACAAAGAAAAGTCGGTTATGAGAACTGGCCGTATCCCTAATTTTATCGATTACTTCTACGACAGTATTCATAGCCGTATCAAAGCCAACCGTATTGGAAGTACCGAATATGTCATTATCTATTGTTCCGGGAATACCTATTACAGGAAAATGATATTCTTGGTTGAATACCATGGCACCGGTAAAACTACCGTCTCCACCTATAACCACAAATGCATCAATACCTTCTGCCTGCAATTGCTCATACGCTTTTTTCCTGCCTTCTGGCGTTCTAAAGTCGTCACAACGTGCAGATTTAAGAATGGTACCACCCTTATTTATAATGTTGTTAACGCTTCTTGCGTCCATTGGCTTAAAATCCCCCTCTATCATGCCCTGATATCCTCTGTAGATACCTACGCAATCTACTTTCATATAGGCACATGTTCTAACAACTGAGCGTATTGCTGCGTTCATGCCGGGGGAATCTCCGCCAGAAGTTAAAACACCTATTTTTTTTATTTCTGAAGCCATTAAAAAAAACTAAGTCGCAAAACTAACAAACTTATTTGAATTCCAACTGTCTTATCCTTCTAATTTAACGTCATGATAACTTAGCTCACATTTTCTTAGTTTTTTCTTTAAATTATAACAAACTTATACTTTAAAACCCCTGTATATTGAGAATGCCGTAAAATGAGGTTTTCCTCCAAACTATAACGTTTTCGAGAATTTTTAGTGATTTCACTGGCGTAAAATAACCCATCTGCAGTTGAGGTTAATGGGCGTAATTTTTTGCATAAACGGTTTTATTTTAGCCGTTTATCCTTGGGGTAAAATTTTATTAAACTATCCTTACCCATTACCGAACTAGGGACTTGATCTGGTTTCGGAATTTTCTTTTTTGGTTCTTCCTTCTTTAAAATATTTTTGAAAAGCTCTCTAAAACTATTAAAATCCACCTCATAAGATATACCTACACCCTGCGTATACCCCAATCTATCCGCCAGATATTCCTGTATTTCATTTTCCCTATTAAAAAACTTGGCACTAAGCGTACCTTCTTCGTTCAGTAGCAACTGAATTTCAAAATTACCGGCCACGACGGTTTCCGTAGTACCACCAACAGGAACCCCAACTTTTCCATTAAAAAGCAAACGGTCACTTATTTGTGTAGATACCGTAACCCCTATTCTATTTTCGGTTTGATAATCTGCACTCCTGTCCAGAATACCTTGCTCATAGGACAGCCCCAAATTAAATTTGTCATTATCACCCAAAACTTGGTTTAAAAGACCTGATGCAGATTGTAACAAATTACCAGTTACCGCTTGCTGGTCTATACCCGTCTGATCATTTACAAATGAACCTTGGGCCAACAAAAACAATGCATTTCTTTCCTCTACCGTGGGATCCTGTAAACGATACTCCAGCTCTGACTGCACTATAGAGTTAGTTCCTGGAAAATCTATATTAAATTCAATATCTGGACTCTCAAGATCATCTGTTAGCTTAATAACAACCTCGGTTGCTATACGACGGGTATAACCAGGGTTATCCAATAAAGGAGCTGGATTGGCATTTAAAGCATATACGGCCTCAAGGTCCAGAGTAGCTTTTAAAGGTTCACGATCCCATACAATGGTTCCACCAGGTTTCACCTGAAAAGTCTTGTTGATGACCCCTCCAAATTTATAATTGTACTCTCCTTCAACTACAACAAAATCGCCATACATTTCAAAAGCCCCCCTAGTATTGATACGGATCAACAAAATTCCCACTCCGCTGCCCTTTAAGGAGCTTCCGGTTTTGGTATCGGTTACGATCTCTACCTCGGCATCTGGGGTAACATCTAAATCAAAAGTAAGCTCCAACCCCTGAAATTCATCAAGAACACGTTCTTCCTCTACATGGTTCAACTTGTTTTTTTCAACAAAATTGATAAATGAATAATCTCCAATAGACGCCACATCGCTCAACGGAATCTTTAACGAGGTGCCCCTAGCGGTTTTACCTTCTACTTTTATATTCAATGCTTTTGTTGGCCCAAAAATTCTACCCTTACCATCTAAATAACCGGTTCCGTAGTATAAAACCTCCTCTTCAAAATCTGTGTTTAAAATTAAAAGGCGGTCATTCTTGGTATCAACATTTAAATCTAAAAGCCAATTATCAAAAAAGGAATGACTGATCGTGCCATCTAATGTGGCTTTTGTCTTTTTATCTACATCGGTAATTCTGATCTGGTCAAAATCAAAAGTTTGTTTATCCAGATTTACCCTAGAATTGGCCGCAAAATCATAATCTACGTTCAAATAAGGTATTCCCAGTCCGGCCTTGTCCAATGTAAGCGTTCCGCTGAATTCCGGATTATCCACAGGCCCCTGTATACGGGCATTACCACTAACAAAACCTCGGATATGACTAATAATATCCTCTCCCAAGGGCGCAAAGGGCTCTAAATCAAACTTATCCAAACTCACCAATAAATTGGCCTTGGGCATATCTTCTTTGTTATTGATATTACCTACCACGCTGAGTTTTTCAATGCCTTTGTTCGTAATTTGCGAATTTACCGCGAACTCCGTTAAATCTTTGTTCCCAACAATGCCCACGGTTAAATCACCCAAACGCATATCGTTAATGGAAAAATCCTCTACAGCAAGGTTAGAAGATGGCAAGTAGATATTGTCTTTTTGTAGAATATTGAGGGTACCGTTAACTTCACCCTGCAGCTTTAAACTGTCTATTGCAGGAGTGATTTTATTAAGCGAAACGATTTTAAATTGAAGTTGTAAGTCCTTGTAAGTGGAATCTGCCAACTGCCCTTTGAGCCTAATTTGCTCTTGAGCACTATTGTTCATTACAATCTCCCGAATATCAATACTATCCAACGTACGGTTGACGACTACCTTATTTTTATTATCACCATCCTTATTAAGAATCCATTTGTTCCCTTTAAAATTAACATCCGAAGTTTTAAGACCTATAACGGATTTATTATCCTTATTAAACGTGTGGTAAAAATTGAGATTATAACTATCATTTAGATCACTACCGCCTTTAAATTCCGTTCTAAAGAACAGCGTATCTTTTAAAGTAGTGTTGATTAAATTGAAATCCTTTACATCATAATAGTTCGTAGAAAGGTCGCTTACAGAGATATACGTATTAAATAGCGGGTTCTTGTTATCTATTTTAACATCAATATTATCCGCTTCATTACCAAAAGCAACTATACTAGGCGATTTAAAAGTGAGTTTAAAATCTCCTTCATCTGCTACTATATTTCCTTTTATAAATGTATTAGGGTCAAATTTCACTTCTGGAAAAAAGACATCTACAATTTTATTGTAAATCTTGAAGTTAAAAGCAAGCGTTTGCCCATCCGAAATATTAAAAGGCCTATAGTTGGTATAGATACTACCCAGGGAATTCTGAACCAATCGCCCAAGCTCGGCAACTTTAAAACGCCCTTTCATGTACCCGGTTATAATATCCGGTGAATTGATATCTATAACCCTATCACCATTAGCCTCAAAAGCGGAAGACACCTTAAAATCTTCAAAATAATAAGTATCGTTCTTATTCTGAAAAATGGTTTTTGTAAACTTAATGTCGCCCACCAGATTATCCAAAGTGTTTCCGGTGACATCCATATTTACGTTACCCTTAAATATAGAAATGCTGTCCTTAATGAAATTCAACTTGTTCAAATCTGCATAGTCTACAGACGCTATAAAGTTGAAATCATTTCGGTTTTCACCAAAATCTGCAAGTCCTTTAAAACTGAATTTGACATTCTCATCATTACTCAACAAGGTACCATCAAACAACTGCTCTTTTAGTATTCCCGAAACTTTAAGATCATTATACTCGTAATTATTGAACTCTACGGAATACACTTCACCTATCACCTCTGTATTCAAGGTCTCTTGTACAAAGCCTTTCCCTTCTACATTAAAATCCAGAGAGGTTTTACCCAGCTTTTTATTCTCGGCAAAATCGCCCAGATCAAAGTCTATTAGCGACACAAAACCTTTATACGTAGCATTATCTATATTATTTATTTCCGAAAGCTCAAGATCGGCATAACTACTACCAATAGCGGTATTCAGGTTTACCTTGGCATCTATGGAATTTTCTGTGATAACCGCATCACCACGTATAGTAAACTGCCCCAATTTTTGAAACGAAGACGGTAAGGATTTACCCAAAATATTTGGCATTAGCGCCCGTAACTCATAATAACTAGAAGTTACGTTTTTCATATCTGCACGCATAATGAAAGGCATTTTCCGCACAAATAAATTCTTAAAGTTAAAATCACCCCTAATGCCCGTGTTATCAGATTGCAAGAAAAGCTCGTTGGCGTTCAAATCATTAAGAACACCACTTATTTTAGATGAAAAATTAACCTCCTTGCCTCTCCCGAACTGATCATAAAGCAAATTTATTTCATCAAAAGCCACGGCAGACTCCGTAAACTCAGCAGTAAGATTCACCTTGTTCAGAAAATCGGCAAAATCCTTACGCTCATAATTAAAAACCAAATCGCCCTTTAAATGCGAGCCTACCGTCTGTATCCGCAATGAATCAAAACGCATCTGTTGCTTGGTATATTTAAACTCGGTAGACATTTGTTTTACATCAATACCTCTTTGACTATTAAATGCCATGGTATTGATTTTAGCAGAAACTTCTGGACCTAAAATCTGAAAATCCGTAGCGCCAATATTGAGCTCCTCAAAATCCAACAAAAGTTCGTTCTCAAAATTCTCGTCTATTAGTTTAAATGTACTGTTCTGGATATCAACATTGGAAGAAGAGAAAAAGAACGGGTCCGTTCCCGGTTTACGTGGTTTTCCGTCATCAAACTTGTCAATGAATACCTCAAGATTAGTATTCCTGTTATCTAAATAGGTTTTTAGCTTAAAATCCAGCTCATCTATTTTAATATCTCCAAATTCCAATTTACCCTTGCTTAAATTACGCATACTAAGGATGGAAGTAGTGAGCTGGTTTACGTAAAAAAGTGTGTCTTTTTGATAATCTTCAATATACACGCCTTCTAAGTTGGTGTCCCAAGTAATTAAGGAAATACGGAGCTTATCAATATTTATACTGGTACCAAAGTCCTTGTTAATGGTATCTGTGGCATACTTAGCAAAACTTGTCTGAACAAAAGGCAACGAGAGGATGACCGTACCCAAAATACAGATCAGCACGAGTACCATCATGGTTCTAATCAGTATTTTTCTAAGTTTTTTGATAGGTCTTTATGTTTTACCTTTGCGATGTCAACTTTTATTCCAAACTCGGTGAAAAACGAAACTATTTATATTCTTGCTATTGAATCTTCTTGCGACGACACTTCCGCTGCTGTTTTAAGCAATAAAAAAGTGCTCAGTAATGTAACGGCCACTCAAAAGATTCACGAGGAATACGGCGGTGTTGTACCAGAACTTGCCTCACGGGCTCACCAACAAAACATTGTTCCGGTAGTACACCAAGCTTTGAATAAAGCAAATATCGACAAAAAACTAGTATCTGCCATAGCTTTTACACGCGGCCCTGGATTGATGGGTTCACTTCTTGTTGGAACCTCCTTTGCCAAGTCTCTTTCATTAGGCCTTAATGTACCCCTAATTGAGGTAAACCACATGCAAGCACACATCTTGGCGCACTTTATTGAAGGCCAACCAGATGGCACTCCGGAGTTTCCGTTTTTGGCCATGACCATTAGTGGCGGACACACGCAAATTGTTCTTGTAAGAGACCATTTTGACATGGAAATACTAGGCGAAACCCTAGATGACGCAGTGGGTGAAGCTTTTGATAAAAGCGCTAAAATTTTAGGTCTGCCCTACCCCGGAGGCCCATTAGTTGATAAATATGCACAAGAGGGAAACCCTAAGGCGTTTCCTTTTCCAAAACCTAAAGTTGACGGCCTTAATTTTAGTTTTAGCGGATTAAAAACGAGCATATTATATTTTATCCAAAGAGAAACGGCCCAAAACCCCAATTTTGTTGAAGAAAATCTAAAGGATATTTGTGCCTCCATCCAAAAAACAATCATTAACGTTTTGATGGATAAGCTAAAAAAAGCTGTGGAACAGACCGGTATTACGCAAATTGCCATTGGAGGTGGCGTTAGTGCCAATTCCGGAATAAGAAATGCACTTAAAATGGCCGAAAAAAATAGAGGATGGAAAACCTTTATACCAAAGTTTGAGTATTGTACGGATAACGCAGCAATGATTGGTATTGTAGGTCACCTAAAGTACAAACAAAATGTATTTGCAAAACAGGATGTTTCCGCTAAGGCGCGTTACGTTATTTCCAGCAAGTAAATAACAGTGTTCATTTTTTTCTTGTGCCCAAGTACAACCTAAGCCTCTAAAATTGTTTATACATTTGTCCTATGCAATTATTTTACAACCCCGATTTAGACAAGAGCATTACACAGTTTACCTTCTCTCAAGAAGAGAGTAGGCATATTGTTAAGGTATTGCGTAAAAAGGAAGGAGACCTACTACATATTACAAATGGAAAGGGTTATATTTTTAAGTCCGAAATACTTCTTGCGGACCAAAAACGATGCAAAGCACAAATAGTAGCTACACAAAAAAAACACCCAAAAGTACATTGGCTACACATGGTTGTAGCACCCACTAAAAACAACGACCGTCTGGAATGGTTTCTGGAAAAAGCCACAGAAATAGGTGTAAGTGAGATTACCCCCATATTTTGCGATAGATCGGAGCGAAAAGTCATTAAAAAAGAGCGCTTGGAAAAAGTGATACAATCTGCCATGAAACAAAGCTTACGCGCTTACCTACCCAAGCTTAACGATGCTATTTCTTATAAAGATTTTATGGCAAAGGAGCTTAACGGACTCTTATTTATTGCGCATTGCGAAGAGGAAGAAAAAGTTGATTTAAAACGAAGAGTTGCCCCAGACAAGGATGTTACCATACTCATAGGACCGGAAGGGGATTTTTCGCAAAACGAAATAGAAATGGCGTATGAAAAAGGGTTTCTTCCTGTTTCCTTGGGGGAATACCGCCTTCGTACCGAAACGGCCGCAATCGTAGCCTGTACTACCGTGAACATGATTAACAACGGGTAAAAAGAACACCACTAATTGAATAATTCGGTTTTAGCAGCAGCAGTGATATCGTAATCCGTTGTCTCCATTACAACAATAAGACTCAATTTTTCTCCATTTTCAACCACATCCGGGATTGTTATCGTGGCTTTACCATTTGTTTCATGTATTTCAATATTCTTTTCCCCAACTACTATGTTACTATTTTTTAGTGTTCTATTTCGGTTTTCACCACGCTTCACCACTGTAGTTCGCTCATCCAAGACCAATAAGGCCCGTAAATTTTTACCCGTAACATCTCCATCTAACTCATAATTGAACGAAACAGAGCCACCCCTTCTTTCCACCAGACTCAATACTACCGTATTTTCCGTTTCTATCGCTCCATAGCGCTTTATGGCCGCATTCATTTTACTTGAGTTAGACCCTACAAAATGAGCCTTACCATTCACCACTACCTGAGGTGTATAATTACTTCTACTCTTTAATTTGATATTATATTTACGTTGCTTATCCGTATAAACCGATTTACTGAACGGGTCTTTCCAACCAATATAATTCCAATAATCGACATGATATGAAAGTGCAT
Organism: Zobellia russellii; assembly: GCF_044597075.1. Classification (NCBI taxonomy): domain Bacteria; kingdom Pseudomonadati; phylum Bacteroidota; class Flavobacteriia; order Flavobacteriales; family Flavobacteriaceae; genus Zobellia; species Zobellia russellii. Next base: position 1,396,724 of record NZ_CP139000.1, read on the forward strand.
AAACCGAATTACCATATTCTCTTTTCACCTGTTGCAACAATACATCTGCCGGTGGGCAACTAGAACAACCTTGTGATGTAAAAAGTTCCAAAACCACTATGGGGTCATGCCCATCAAAAGCTTCAAAAGCCTCTAGTTTTCTGGTCTTTACATCAATATTAAAAGCCATTGTAACACATCCTACCAAAACAATACATATAAGTGCAATTCTTTTCCCCACCATAATTCATACATTTGAGTTATTGTTATTTAGTTCGCCCTAAGATGAAACAACTTACATACTGCATTATAATCTTATCTCTTATGACCACCCACCTTACGGCACAAGAAGTAGCCATTCTTAAGTATAACGGAGGCGGAGATTGGTATGCCAACCCTACAGCTTTACCTAATCTTATTAAGTTCTGCAATGAAAATGTTGGCACTTTAATGAACGAAAAGCCAGAAACCGTAGAAATAAGCAGCAGTACTATTTTCCAGTACCCTTTTCTACATATGACCGGTCACGGCAATGTTGTTTTTTCGGACGAGGAAGCCCAAAATTTAAGAACTTATCTTTTTTCAGGTGGATTTTTACATATTGATGACAACTACGGAATGGCCCCTTATCTGAAAAAAGCACTTGAAAAAGCCTTCCCTAATACCGTTTTGGAAGAATTGGGCAGCGACCATCCTATTTTTAATGAATTTTATAAGTTTCCAGAAGGTTTGCCAAAAATTCACGAACACGACGGTAAACGCCCACAGGCATTAGGTTTGTTTCATGAAAACAGACTTGTACTATTGTTTACCACCGAAAGTGATCTAGGGGATGGCTGGGAAGACCCATCAGTACATAATGACCCCGAAGAAATAAGAACAAAAGCATTACAAATGGGTGCCAATATTGTGCTCTATGCTTTTAAAAACTAACATAGCCACATAAATAGACCAAAAATGACCTCAAGAACCATTAGTCAAGGAATTCTACGCTCAGTAGGGATAATAGTAGGCGTAGTCCTACTCCTTTATTTTCTTTGGAAGATACAGTCCGTAATTGCCTATTTGGCCATAGCCGCCGTCATTGCCCTGATAGGCAGACCAATAGTCCTCTTTTTAAGAAGAAAATTAAAACTACCCAACACCGTGTCCGTTATCATCACAATGATTTTTATGGTAAGCGTGCTGGCAGGTATTATAGCACTTTTCGTTCCCCTGTTGACGGAACAAGGCAAAAACCTCTCGTTGTTGGACATTAACCAGCTAGAACAAAACTTAAATTCACTGCATCAGCAAATTGTGGACTTCATTGGAACTGCGCCTAACGTTGTTGACGAAATTATTGAAGAAACAGATTTTGAAAAAACCATTGTTGATAGTTTAAATGTAGGCTTTATACCCAATTTTCTCAACTCGTTTTTAGACGTACTTAGCACGGCTAGCATTGGACTGTTCTCTGTTTTATTTATTTCTTTTTTCTTCTTAAAAGACAGCAATCTTTTTCAACGTGGAATTTTAGCTTTCGTCAACCAAAATAATGAAGGCAAAACCATAAATTCCATCGATAAAATCAATAATCTTTTATCTAGATATTTTGTGGGTCTGTTACTTCAAATTTTCATCCTGTTCGTAATTTACACCATAACCCTTTTAATCGTAGGTATAGAAAATGCGATTGTAATTGCCTTTCTTTGTGCCTTGTTTAATATCATTCCTTACGTGGGTCCTATCATTGGAGGAGTGATTATGGTAGTACTTACAATGACCAGCAATTTAGGCATGGATTTTAGCTCCGTAATCCTACCAAAAGCAGGGTATGTTTTAATAGGATTATTGATAGGTCAATTAGTCGATAATTTCTTTTCACAACCCTTGATATTTTCAAATAGCGTAAAGTCGCATCCACTAGAAATTTTCTTGGTGATAATTATTGCCGGTCTGCTCTTTGGAGTAGTAGGAATGATTGTAGCAGTGCCCGGATATACGGCGATAAAGGTCATTTTAAAGGAGTTTTTATCCGAAAACAAGCTAGTTAAATCACTTACAAAAAGTTTATAGTTATAGTTTGAATAAAAATATTTTAAATACTGGTGTACAGGAATTTATAAAAAATAAATTTAATACTGACATCATGTCAGTTCTGCTTAAAAAGCCTATTTTTGAAGAAATTTCCAATCGCGAACTTGCTGAACAACTTGAGTCTAAGAAAAAGTGCGAAAAAAAATTACCTACCTGGTTTTCTTCTGCTAATATTTACTACCCGAACAAACTAAATATTGAGCAAACTTCTTCCGAAGTTACAGCCAAATACAAAGCGGATTTAGTCAGTGGAAAATCACTTGTAGACGTCACCGGAGGTCTAGGTATAGATAGTTACTTTTTTAGCCAAAAAATAGACCAAGTTCACCATTGTGAATTAGATGAAAATCTATCCGAAATTGCAACCCATAATTTTAAAATTCTAAACATAAACAATGTAATAACCCATGCGGAAAATGGATTGGTTTTTTTGCAAAAATTAAAATCCCCCGTAGATTGGATTTACATAGACCCTTCTCGAAGAGGTGATTTAAAGCAACGCGTTTTCCTATTATCGGATTGCTTGCCTAATGTGGTAAAAAACTTGAATCTGTTATTTTCAAAATCAGAGAATATCCTCATAAAAACAGCTCCACTTTTAGATATTTCGGCAGGAATAAATGAGCTTGATTATATAAAGGAAATTCATGTAATTGCTCTAGATAATGATGTAAAGGAACTTTTATGGGTTTTAAAAAAAGGATACCAAGGTAGCATCAAAGTCAAAACAATAAATAAGACCGCAAAACAGGACCAAGATTTCGATTTTGAACTTCACGCGGAAAAAGATGCTATTTCCGAATTCTCAGAACCTCTCACCTATTTATATGAACCCAATGCGGCTATTCTCAAGTCAGGCGCATTCAAAATCATTGGCCAAGCAACACAACTAAAGAAACTCCATACTAACACCCATTTATACACCTCTGATAACCTGATTGATTTCCCAGGACGAAGATTTAAAATTGAAAGCATTTTTCCCTACAATAAATCGGCTTTGAAGAAAGCGGATATAAAGAATGCAAACATAACTACAAGGAACTTTCCTGAAAGCGTAGCCACCATTAGAAAGAAGATGAAAATTAAAGATGGCGGTCAGATTTATCTGTTTTTCACCAAAAACCTGCTCGAAAACGTTGTAGTTCTACGTTGCAAAAAGGTTTAATTTTAACATTTGTGTTTGCCTATTTGTTTTATTTGTAATATTTTTCTTTCAATATTTGATTAATTTTTAAAACATATGAAGCATTGATTACCAGATGTAAATATTACATAAACAACACTATATCAGCACTAAACAAAATTTCAAAAGCTCTAAATATTTAGTAATTGCAACATTTGTGTTATTGAAATAGGGTGAATTCGCCAAAAATAACTTGCGGCCTATTTTTAACATATCCATATTATCATTACATTTATTTTTTGTTTTTCTTAACATAAGGCTAGGAAAATAAGAATTTAATAAACTAACAAACAACACTCACATTATGAACCAAAAACGAAGTTACAATTCGTTAAAGCCCAAGGGAAAAATCTCAACTCTTGGAATTGGGCTTTTTTCGATGATGATTTGCGCTGGGTCACAAATCACCTATGCAAAATCAACCAATGACCCTAAACTTGAGGTCAAGGACATTTTTCAAACAACCATATCCGGTACTGTTTTAGACAGTGGAGGAATTCCTCTTCCGGGTGCAAACGTGGTAGTTAAAGGAACTACGAACGGAACACAAACCGATTTTGACGGAAACTTTACTTTAGAGGTAGAAAGTGATGCAACTCTAGTAATAAGTTATTTAGGGTTTGTTACGAAGGAAGTAGCTGTTGACGGACAGTCTACAGTGAATGTAACGCTGGCTGAAGATGCCGCAGCATTAGACGAGGTTATAGTTACCGGTTACTCAACAGAGACGAAAAGAGAAACCACTGCAGCCGTTTCCATAGTCAAAGCCGAAGAATTGGCGGCCATACCATCTGGAAATATAGAACAACAACTCCAAGGTAGGGTTGCAGGGGTTACCGTTCTTTCAAATGGACAACCTGGCACAACCAGCCAAATTAGAATTCGAGGCTTTGGCTCATTTGGCGGTAACCAACCTTTGTATGTAGTTGATGGTGTTCCGGTAGAAAGCACTGAATTCATCAATCCGGATGATGTTGAAACCACAACCGTTCTAAAAGATGCAGCTGCTGCATCTATATATGGGGCCAGAGCTGCTGGTGGTGTTGTTGTGCTAACAACTAAACAAGGAACAAGAAAAAGGGAAAAAACGAAAATTACAGTTGATATTACAAGTGGGGTCAGAGATCCAAACGTTGCCGGGTCTCCAAATCAATTAACACCACAACAAGATGCAGAGTGGTCTCACATTGCGTACAGAAACAACGGAATAGCAAATGGCGAAGCTCCTATTTATGATCATCCGCAATATGGCTCTGATGCTACACCTAGGATACCTGATTATTTATTGGTAGGTGGTATTGGCGGTGGTGATCAAAGTGGGGTTGTTGGAAACATTGATATGGCTGCAGTTCGTGCCGCATACGAACTTGACCCCGACAATGTGTTTCTAATAAAACCAAATCTACAAGGTACAAATTGGTATAAGGAAATTACTAGACCTGCACCAATAAGTCGTATTACCCTAGGCTTTGAAGGAGGTACAGAAGATGGTAGATACTACATGGGCATTAATGCCTACAACGAATCCGGAATACTTCTTGAGAATGAATTTGCCAGATATTCGGCCAGATTTAATTCTGAATGGGATGTAACTCCTTGGCTAAGCATTGGTGAAAACTTTCAAGCCACTTACCGGTCTATCAGAGGTGGTTATGGGGGTGACGGAGGTGTAAGTGGTGCGGACGACGAATCCGTATTATTATCCGCTTACCGTATGCCAACTATTATTCCTGTTTATGATGAATTTGGAAGTTTTGCCAGTACTAGGGCAAAAGGGTTCAATAACCCAAGAAACCCTGTAAGACAATTAAAAACCAATGATAGCCAGGATAAGAATTTTAGCTTAGCTGCATTTGGAAATTTATATGCTCTGTTAAAACCCTTTGAAGGATTAACAATAAGATCCAGTATTGGAGGACAATACTTAAATTATTATAATGTTAACTACGGTTTTAAATATTTAGGCGATTCAGAACCTGAAGCCAGTAACTCATTTTCAGAAGGCAGTGGTTATGTGTTCTCATACACATTTACCAATACAGCATCCTATGAAAAACTGTTCGGAAAACACAAAGTAAAAGCCTTAGCGGGTATTGAGGCCCTAAACACAGGTAAAGGGCGAAATATCAGTGGAAGTGGTATCAACCCGTTTTCTACTGACATCAACTACCAAAACCTGTCCACAGTACAATCGCCTAATGTAAACAGTAACTTGTTTAATGGTGTAAATTTCTTTTCGGTTTTTGGGAAACTAGATTACAACTATGACGAACGTTATTTTATCACAGGAGTATTAAGAAGAGATGGCTCGTCTAGATTTGGAGCCAATAACAGATATGGGGTTTTTCCTGCCATTTCCGGAGCATGGAGAGTCATTGGAGAATCTTTTATGCAAAATCAAGACATTATAAGCGACTTGAAAATTAGAGCTGGATGGGGAGAAATGGGTAACTCTAACAATGTTAACCCTAATAACCAATATGTTCTGTATAATTCAAATAGAGCAAGTACATTTTATCCAATTGGTGGACAAAATAGCGGAGCCGATGAAGGGTATAGACAAGGTCAGATTGCAAATCCAAATGCAAAATGGGAAACCAGTATTTCTACAAATATTGGCTTTGACGCCTCTTTTTTCAATGATAAACTAGATATTGAATTTGATTGGTGGAACAAGGACACCGAGGATTTACTTTATCAGGTTCCATTACCTGGAGTTACCGGAAACGATGCCAACGAGCCGTTTGTTAACATCGCCACCATGAACAATAAAGGTATAGACATTAAGCTTACCGGAAGAGGTAACTTCACTGAAGACCTATCTTTTGAAGTTACGTTGAACAATTCGTTCCTAAGTAATGAAATTGAGTTTTTAGCGGATGGAATCGACTTCTTTGACGGAGCGGCATATAGAGGAAATAGTCCAATTAGAAACGCCGTAGGTCAGCCATTATCCTCATTTTACGGTTATAAGGTAGAAGGTTATTTTAACACTCAAGAAGAGGTAGATGCTTTTAAAGCTGCAAATAATGATGCTGATGTTGCCTTGGGGAGATTTAAATATGCCGATGTAAACGGTGATGGACAAGTTACACCAGATGACAGGACTTTCATTGGTAACCCTATACCAGATTATACAGGAGGTGTTACATTTAACCTTAAATACAAAAACCTTGAATTTGAAACCTATTGGTTTGGTTCTTTCGGAAATGAAATTTATAACCAAACAAAATGGTTTAGAAACTTTTTTGGTACATTCCAAGGTGCGGCAAAAGGCACAGCAGCACTCAACTCATGGACTCCTGAGCTAGGTAATAATGCAGAAGCTCCAATATGGGAAAGCAAAACAAATATTTATACAAGTGGGGCAGCAAACTCCTATTATGTAGAAGATGGTTCTTTTGTAAGGCTTCAAAGGCTAGCTCTAACTTACAGCTTTGACTCTAACCTATTAGATCGCCTTGGTGTGACTAAATTTAAACTTGGTTTCTCTGCAAATAATATCTGGACCATCACGGATTATTCCGGTCTTGATCCTGTAGTAGCCGGTGCCGATACCAATTTTGGTGTTGACGTTGGAAATTACCCAGCTACTCCCTCCTATTTAATCAGCTTAAATATTGGCTTGTAGGCAACTAACAATTAAAAAATAAAACATATAATGAAAACTATAATTATAAAAAAAATATGCTACGGAACCTTGGCAACTGTATTTCTGATTGCCTCTTGTTCCGATGATTTTTTGGAAGTGGCCCCCACAGGGTCCATTGATGAAAATTCAGTCGCCACAGAAGATGGTGTACAAGGCCTTCTAATTGGAGCTTACTCTGCACTAAGCGGTGTTTTTGGAAACCGCTTTGAAGGACCTAACCATTGGGCTACGGGTTCAATCATGGGAGGAGAAGCTAATAAGGGTACGGATTCCGGAGATTATTCGTCACTAAACCCTATTCAGAGATATGAAGCTAGCCCGGTTGACCCCAACGGCGATTTCAACAACTTATGGCGAGGTCGTTACGAAGGTATCAAAAGATGTAATCAAACCTTAGAAAAATTAGCTAGGGCAGAGAACATTAAACCAGAGGTTGTTCAGCAAATTACGGCAGAAGCACGAATGCTCCGAGGACATTTCTATTTTGACCTTAAAAAGCATTTTAACAGTATCCCTTATATAGACGAATCTATTTACTTAGACGATGAACTGGATGAAGCTCAGAAACTTGAGGCTCTAAAAGCTATACCCAATACACCAGATGTTTGGGGTAAAATAGAAGCTGATTTCCAGTTTGCTTTTGACAATTTGCCCGAAACAACGGATGCGGGTAGAAACAATAAGTGGGCGGCAGCGGCTTATATGGGTAAGGCAAAGCTTTACCAACAAAAGTATGCCGAAGCTAAAGAATGGTTTGATGAGGTTATTGAAAAAGGAGTAACACCCTTAGGCGAAAAGTATGCTCTTCTAGAGGATTATGCCCAAATTTATAATGCTGAAAACGACCAGCATGCTGAAGCCGTTATGGATGTGGAATCTGCCAATAATACCGGAAACGTAAGAAATGCTAACTGGTTTGATGATTTAAACTATCCACATAACACTGGTCCCGATGGTCCTGGTAATTGCTGTGGCTTTTTTCAACCAAGTATTGAATTGGGTAATTCATTTAGAACTACGGATGAAGGGCTTCCACTATTGGATGGATCATATAACAATCCTGAAAACGAAGTTGCAAACAACTGGAAGCATGTCATTGTAGACAAACAACCCGAAAGTTCATTTGTTGAAGACGCAGGACCCTTAGACCCAAGAATTGACCATGCCATAGGTAGAAAAGGAATTCCTTACTTAGATTGGATTATTCATCCAGGGGCTGCTTGGATAAGAAGCTTTTCTTACGCTGGGCCCTATACTCCTAAAAAGTATATTTATTATCGTTCCCAAGAAAATAGTTTTACTGATGGTAGCTCTTGGACGCGAGGTTATGCTACAATGAATTATACAATTATTAGATTTGCCGATGTTCTATTAATGGCTGCCGAAGCGGAAATAGAGGCTGGATCATTGGAGCAAGCACGAACCTATGTAAATATGGTAAGAAATAGAGCCGCCAATTCAGAGCATTGGGTAAAGGAGTACGATAGCGATGAAAATGCCGCTAACTATGTGATTTCCGAGTATCCCCCGGCTCAGTTTGCAGATAAAGCTTCCGCAACCGCGGCAGTTAGGTTTGAGAGAAAACTTGAACTTTCAGGAGAGGGACATCGTTTCTTTGACCTCGTTCGTTGGGGCATTGCCGATAGTGTTTTGAACGCATATTTAGATTATGAGTCTCAATTTTTGAAAGAAAAATTTGGTGGCGCCAAATTTACTGCAGGTAAAAATGAATTTTATCCAATACCTCAAAGACAAATTGATTTGTCTGGAGGGTCAATAAAACAAAATCCTGGGTACTAATACTTAAGTTAGATACTAATAAAAGCTGCTCGTACGAGCAGCTTTTTTTGCTTATTTTAGAACCTTCTTACATATTTGCAACGTACCATATCCTATGTGTCAAATGAAATCAAATAATTCTTTCCAAGGAACATTTACGCTTCTCTTATCTATTGTATTAATAGTATTTACAAGTTGTTCCAAAAAGACACCTACAACAAGATTTGTAAACGTACACCCAAGCAAATCCAACCTGGTATTTAGCAATACCCTTGTTGAAAATGATTCTATAAACATCATGGACAACGAATTTGTTTATAACGGGGCTGGAGTTGCACTAGGAGACTTAAACGGTGATGGTCTTGATGATATTTTCTTTGCGGGAAACCAAGTTGAAAACAAACTGTTCCTTAATAAGGGAAACCTCAAATTTGAAGATGTAACCAAAGCTTCCAATATAATAAAAAACGATTCACTACAGTGGTCATCGGGGGTATCTATTGTTGATATAAATGCAGATGGCAAATTAGACATATACGTATGTAATACATTCAGAAAAAAAAATAGTAGAAGAAAGAACTTACTATATATCAATACAGGGAATTCAAAAGACGGTATTCCTTCATTTAAAGAAATGGCAGAAAAATATGGTCTTGCAGACGATACTTACTCATCTCACGCCCAGTTTTTTGATTATGACAATGATGGAGACCTTGACCTATTTATTGGAGTAAACAGGATTGAAGGTATTGACCCCAGTGATTTTAGACCTATTGAAGATGACGGCTCTTCTATGAGTAAAGACCGCCTCTACGAAAATATATGGGATTCTACCCTTAATAAGCAACGCTTTAGAGATGTTTCTGAAAAAGCTGGTATTAAATTTCATGGATATAGTCACAGTACTTTAATCCATGATTTTAACGGAGATAATTGGCCGGATATTTATGTAGCGAACGATTTTCTAAGTAGTGACCTTATATATATTAACAATCAGAACGGCACATTCAGTAATAAAGCACGGGAAATATTCAAGCATTTTAGCTTCTCTTCCATGGGGAGTGATGCGGCTGACATCAACAATAATGGAAATCTTGAGTTTTTTACTACGGAAATGCAGCCCTATTACAACAAAAGAAAAAAATTATTTCAAGGCCCCAGCAATTATCAAAAAGAGATATTCATAAAAAAATACGACTACGAAAAACAATATGCCCGCAACACACTCCAAACTCAGTTAGGAAATAACCCAAAAACAGGTTTACCCATATACGGTGATGTTTCCATGCTTACGGAAACAAAAGAAACGGACTGGAGCTGGGCCCCTCTTTTTGGTGATTATGATAATGATGGGCTACAAGACCTCTTTATTACCAACGGATTCCCTAAAGATGTTACTGATCGAGATTTTGGTGATTTTAGGATTGCCGCCAGCAAACTTCTGAATAAGGAAAAACTGATAGCTGCAATACCTGAAATTAAGATTCCTAATTTCATGTTTAAAAACAATGGAGATTTCAAATTTGTAAATAGTACCGAAAAATGGGGTTTAAACTTACCTACATACTCTAGCGGTGCGGCTTACGGTGACCTTGATAATGATGGAGATTTGGATTTAGTGGTCAACAATATTAATGACAACGCAATGCTCCTTGAGAATAAATCTAATGAGTTTAATGAACCGCAGCATTTTATCCGAGTAAAATTGACCGGAAAGAAAAACAATCCTAATGCCATAGGTTCTTATGTGGAAATTTTTTCGGATTCCATCCACCAAAAGAAATCTTTGTTATCGGGACGAGGATATTTATCACAACCGGAATTCACGCTTCATTTTGGCCTAGGAAATAATAAAAATATAGACAGTCTTGTTATAAATTGGCCAGACGGGCAACAACAAGTGGTTAAAACCAATGCCATAGATTCAGTTCTCGCTATCTCATATAGTCCTAAAGCAGGATCATTCTCCACTTTAAATACGAAAAAAACGAGCCCGATTTTCAAGAATGCTGCCAAAATGTATGACTTAGAGCATTTTTCTGAAGATTACGATTTTATTGATTTCAATTTTCAAAGTACGCTTCCTCATAAATTTTCTCAATATGGCCCTTCTCTCGCAGTTGGGGATATAAATGGCGATGGTTTAGACGATATGTTTGTTGCTTCTAGTAGAGGTTTTAAAGAAAAGTGGTTTATTCAAAAACCTGACCAAACCTTTGAACAAAACGAAGTAGCCTATAAAACTTCAGAAAAACTAGAAGAGGAAGATGCTGGAACATTACTTTTTGACGCAGACAATGATGGAGATTTAGACTTGTTCATTGCACGTGGTTGCGGCCAATACCCTAGCGGTCATGAATATTATCAAGATATTTTAATGGTCAATGATGGAAAAGGAAATTTTACTCAATCCAATATAGATCTTCCTGTAATGAAAACGAACTCATCTGCAGTTAAAGCTGCCGATTTTGATCGTGATGGAGATTTAGACCTTTTCATAGGAAGTAGGGTTTTGCCTTTCTCCTACCCTAAAACAGATCGCTCATATATTCTAAGAAATGATAGCACTAAAGACCGGATTAAATTTACCGATGTCACTACCCTTGTTTCCAAAAATCTAGAATACCCCGGTTTAATTAGCGATGCCATTTGGACCGATTTTAACGGAGACTTCTGGCCAGACCTTATTATAGCCGGAGAATGGGCCCAGTTACGCTTCTTCAAAAACGAAAATGGTAAGCTATTAGAAGTTACGGAGAACACAGGCTTATCTAACTATTCTGGGTGGTGGAATAGTATATCTTCCTCAGATCTGGACAATGACGGAGACATAGATTACATTGTTGGGAATGTTGGCGAGAATATAAATTTTAAAGGTTCGCTAGAAGAACCTGTGCGCATATACGCTAAAGACCTTGATCAAAATGGTTCCATAGACCCCCTTATATCCTTCTATTTAAGAGACAGTATTGGTGTTAAAAAAGAATATTTATACCATCCTTGGCAGGATGTAACAAAGCAATATGTTGGTATTAGAAAAATGTTCAATTCTTATGGGGAATTCGGGGAATCGACCCTACCTGAAATGTTCTCTAACGGACTTTTAGATGATGCCAAAGTAGATTCTTTGACTTATATGAAAAGTTCATGGATAGAGAATTTAGGAAACGGACAATTTAAAATGCACCAATTGCCCGTGGAGGCTCAATTTGCTCCAGTTTATGGTATTCTGCCACAAGACTTTAATGAAGATGGCCTAACGGATATTCTATTAATTGGTAATGATTACGGCATGGAAGTGCAACAAGGGCCAGCTGATGCATTCGCCGGTCTCGCCCTAAAAAATATAGGGAACGGCAAATTTACTACCGTTTCACTAAATGAGAGTGGCTTTTTTGTACCAGGAGATGGTAAAGCTATTGTTAGTTTGCGTACAGGAAATTCTAAGAAATTAATTGTAACCTCACAAAATAACGACTCCTTGAAAGCTTTTGAATATTCCGGACAAACCAGAGTAAAATTAATGGCCGTGCAACCCAATGAAATAAAAGCATTAATCAAGCTCAAGAATAATGCTAAGCAAATGCATGAGTTTTTTTGGGGCAATTCCTTTCAATCGCAATCAGGTCGTTTTGTAGAGATTCCTGCAAACTTTGTGGAAGTTCAATTTTATAATAATAACGGAAACCTAACTAGAACAATTAAACCGTAAAGGATCATTCTATCAATCTATTTTTGAGAACTAGTATATCCCAAGGATTTTCTTTGTAAATCTTGGACAAGTCTGCAGGCACGGAGTTAAAGTTAAAAGTAGAACAGCTTAAAGCTATATCAATATCTCCATCCTGGTCAAAATCACCTGAATCCATTAAAAACCATCGCCCTTGAAAATCATTTTCTATAACCTGAGTTTCAAAGACAAAATTATTTGTATCGATATTATTCAAATACACGAATGATTTTTGTGACTCTCCTTCGTAATCAGGAAAGGTAGACACTATTCCAAAATCTATATCTCCGTCTTTATCAAAGTCTGCACTTACACTTCTAGTAGCACCGTACAATGGATAGAAAAATTCTTCTTTAAAGTTATTAGCTCCGTCATTTAAATGAATACGCAGACCATGATAAGGTTTCAATACCTGAGTTCTATCTGCATTGTCCCCGTGTAAGGTTACAACATCTTGATCCCCATCATCATCAAAATCAAGCATTTCAAACCAGCTACTTCCATACAGAGGACTAAACCGAATTACTTGTTCTGTTTTAAATTCCAAATTTTCAGTTTGATAAAGAATGGTAATACCCTCATTACCTTGTGCTGTCAGCACAACAATATCTGCTTTGGTGTCTTGGTTCATGTCTTTGACCACCGTTCTTATTGCCCCTGGTTGCCCTAATAAGATATTCTTTTCTAAAGAACCGTCATCAGATTTTACAACTAATGATAAACTACCTGTTAAGTTACCATACTCACAAACTAAAATTTCATCTTCCCCATCATTATTAAAATCAAATACTGTGGTATGTACCGGTCTATGAAAATCTAAAGGTATAGGTTGAACAAATCTATCTTTTATAGTAAAAATTTTTCCGTTTGCAATTTCTGAAGGACTCAGAGAACCTATAGAAGTGGCGTACTTTACATCATCCATCTCGGTAAAGTCAGAAATAGGACCAATTCCATTAAGGATTTTTTTGAGAGTCTTAGTATCCTCCCGATACTCATAGATTCTACCTCTTAAGTCGGCAATATTTAACTTGCTATTTTCCGTATCAAATTGGGTAAATACGATAGAGCTTCCATGTACGCTATCTATATCTACCGGTACCAATTCAAAGCCATTGAGCTTTTTAGCTTGTTTTTGGGAATTGTTTAGAATAAGACTGTCTGGAGCGGTGGATACAATATATTCTTTGAGAAGTTGCCAATCAGCTTCCGAAATTTGGGGTTCAACACTATAAACGCCTGAATTTAAAATAGCATGCTGTTCTTCAAAGGAAAAACCGCTTAACGGATTAAATCCTGTGTTTTTAATCCCCATTCTTGCTCCCATTTCGGGCAACACCTTGTCTTTCCATAAACTTTTTGGCAAATGCTCAATATTGGGCAACTCATGACAAGCGGCACATTGCATTTTATACAAATGCACTCCTTTTTCATGCTTATTTTCCGAACAAGAAAATACAAACGGAAGTAGAACTACTAAAATTATAAAAACTCTCATTTTGTTTAATTACTTCCTTTAAATTGCTTGAAACAGAAGTCCTTGTTCTATTTTAGTATTCCCCCTTGTGCTTATAGTCGCCAAAACGATATTTTACAGTTCGTTTAATAGGGGTTTGCATACCATTTGTTCTTTCTAACCAATCATAAATGGCAATTGACATAGATTTTACTATTTCCTGTTTATCCGGATTCGCTATTAAATTATACATTTCATCAGGGTCGTTCTCTAGGTCATAGAGCTCATTTCTATCCCAAATTCCCTGATACTTCATATACTTATATTTGTCAGTTCGCATGCCAAATACGGTTGGAGTCATAGGAAAGTCATACTCCCAAAAATACTCATAGAAGACCTCCTCACGAACCTTTGCCCCTGGCTCTCCTGTAAGTGCCGGAATAAAAGATACTCCTGGCATATTTTCTGGTTTCTCTATTCCCGCTTCCGCTAAAATTGTTGGTCCAATATCTATATTTTGCACCATAGCCTTAGGTTTTAGGCCTCCTTTAAACAGTTCCGGACAACGCACCAGCAAAGGCACTTTAACCGATTCTTCATAAAAATGCCGTTTATCAATAAGCCCATGCTCTCCCCAACTAAATCCGTTATCGCCCATATAAATAACAAGGGTAGATTCATCAAGCCCTTCATCCTTTAAGTATTGCATAACAGAACCTACACTCTCATCTACCCCTAAAAGTGTTTCGCAATAATCCACAACCATTTCATTTATATCCCTATTCTCATGGTACATATAGTCTACGCCATGCCAACTTACTCTTTGGTCAGCTACCCATTGCGGCCATTTTAAATCTTTATAAGCTCCGGTCTTGGTCTGCTCATAAGTTGCCGGTAAATCTAATTTATTTCCTTTATATCGCCCTTTATGCCTTCTAGCCGGTTGAAACCCAGCGTGAACTGCTTTGTGAGATAAATACAGGAAAAACGGTTTCTTTTTATCTCTCTTCTCCATCCAATCAATGGCATGTTCGGTCAACAGATCTGTTATATAAGTCGAATCTTTATAAGCTACCCTCTTTCCATTGATATTTAACGTAGGGTTATAATAAACCCCTTGTCCCGGGAAACTTTCCCAGTGGGTAAAGCCTGGTTGAGGAGAGTCTCCATGATCGCCCATATGCCATTTACCAAAGAAGCTAGTTTGATAACCCGCTTTCTGAAGGTATTGAGGAAAATATGTCAAATTTCCAGGATCTGGAGCTTGGTTATCCACAATGGTATGTGAGTGGGAAAACTGCCCCGTTAAAATTGAAGCCCTACTTGGAGAACACAGAGATGTTGTAACAAAGGCGTTAGACAAATAAGCTCCATCTTCCGCAAGTTTATCCATGTTCGGGGTTTCTAACCAAGGAACTTTACCCGTAAAACCCATATAATCATAACGGTGGTCATCCGTTAAAATAAAAACAACATTGCGAGGTTTCTTCTTGATTTTCTTTTCAGGCTCCGTATTTGCAAATAGAACCGACATCTTAAAAACCATGAGAAACATTATTCCGTAAAACAACCTCATCTTGCCCATATCAATAGTATTAAATTATCGTTTTAAGAAAATTATTAATCATCTACCCTATTAAAAAAAACGTTTTTGACTACAAAATGTAACTTATTGCCGCTCCTGCTCCATAAACCATTTATACAGCTCATCATTATCATAGGCCGGCACCCAAGAATCATGGCCTACACCGGGGTACCTTGTAAATTTTACATCATACCCCATACTCTTTAATTTAGAAACCATAGTCTCCGATTCCGATATGGGAATGGATTGGTCCTCTTCTCCATGGAAGACCCACATGGGCATTTTTTTGTCTATCCAAGAAGCATATGGTAGCGGTGTCATACCACACACAACAGCCATTGCCGCAAATTTTTCGGGATACTGCACTGCCATTTCCCAGGCGGCTCCTCCACCCCTACTGAGCCCGGTTAAATAGATTCTTTTTTTATCTACACGATTGTTCTCCACTATCGTGTCCAATAATTGCATTACCGATCGCGTATTCCACCACATTTTCTTTTCTGGATTCTGAGGGGCCAAAATTAAGAACGGGAATTTTTTACCTCTCTTTATCAATTTAGGAGGGCCGTTTCTTTTTACATAAACCAAACTATCTCCAGATTCGCCACCACCATGAAGAAACAATAACAACGGAAACTTTTCCTCGGGTTTTTCCTCATACCCTTCAGGATAATAGAGGTAGTAACTATAATTTTCTTTGATGACGGTTTCTTGTTCGGCATCTATTAATTTGTATTTTGATTGTGCAGCACAACTCTGAAAAGCAAAACAGAGCAAAATAATATATAATTTCTGAGGCATTTACGTATTTTTTTCCGCGCTTAGTTGTAACGGAATTTATCCGGTTAAAATACAATTTTAAAAACAGTACAAAAAAGAAACGGACACCTAAAAAGGTGTCCGTTTTTTAATTTATTATTTAATTAAGATTTATCTATAGAGGGTGAAATGCCCTACATACCGTATATCTCTGTCATCATTTTGATTTACTACATACCAGTAATCTCCGGTTGGCAGCTCCTTACCTTCATAGAGTCCGTCCCACTTGCTTACTTGATCAAGTTCGGCAACAACCCTACCATAACGATCATAGATAATAACTTCAATATTAGGGAAGAACTCACGGTTGCCCGGTGCCCAGAAATCGTTTTCATTATCGCCATTAGGTGTAAAGAAATTAGGTATCTCTAACATTCCGGTAAACTCAAACGGAATCACCGCTACGGCCTCACATCCATTCTGATCTACCACACGTATTTCCACTTCGCCACTTTCTGTGGTCGTATACAGGCCTTCACTACCGTAAGACACTCCATCAAAGAAGAACTCATACCCTCCAAAACCTCCTTCGGCTGTTGCCGTAATCTCGTTAGGACCGGTCTTTTCAGCAAAAAGTGTTAAGGGGTCGTATGAATCTATAGTAAACTCTACAAAATTAGTACATCCATTTTCATGGTAAATATAAGCTGTATAGTCTCCTGCAGGCAAATCTCCCCAAGAACGTTCCGTGGTAGCCAATGCTGTTATAGCATCAGTTGGGTCAATAGGGTTCAATGCGAACAACAGTTCAGGAATTAAACTCTCTTCTTGCATCTGTACGGAAGCCGTACTGTTAGGGAAAATACCCTCACAACCGTATTGAACTACGGGAGATGCCGTTAAATCAACTCCTATTTCAATAGGTATGAATACATTTGTACTACATCCATTGGCATCTTGCACGAACGCGATATAGCCTTCTCCTCCTATTAGATTATCAAAGTATAAATCATCATTTCTTAGGAAAACCTCCGTTCCGTCCGAATTTGGACCTACCAAACGAGTTTCATAGTATTCAACTGATGTTACCGGATCTACAAAAGGAGTACCTCCCGTTACCGTTAACCTTGCGGTACCATCTTCAAAACCTATACAGGTCTCAGGCGTTGTACTAAAGTCCGCAATTTCCAATTCCGTAGGCTCATCCACTACAATTTCAAAAGTTTGTGGACAACCTTCCGCATCCTGCACCAATACAGTATAGGACGGATTACTAGGTGTGTTTGCAGGTAAATCTGTAAATGTATAAACCGTTGGGTTATCCGAATCACTAAAGAACTCGCTCAAATTAGGTTCTATGGCAAATTGTACCAATCCAACCGTAGGGCTGGTAACATTCATAGTTATTGTACCATCCGTTTCACCATAACAGGTTGTGGGCGTTGAACTATATGCTATAGTTACAGGCTCGGCCGGAGCAATAGAAAATGGCCCTTGTACCACACCACAATTGGCTCTACTGATTACTGAAATCCAATAGTCACCGGCATCCAAGTTTTCGAACGTTCCAAAATCCTGCATTGTTCTATTTTGGTAAGTTGGCAATGTTTCCGCCACAAACGCATCAGTACCTGGGTCTGAATTATAAATTCTGAACTCATAAATACCAGTACCACCATTAGCCACAGCTTCAATTCTACCATCTACCTCATAAGCACATGACACATCAAATGTTGGAGATGTTGGGTCAAGTGTAAGAGGTTCTGCGGCGGTAATTGTAATACCATTGGTCTTACGGGCCAAACAAGAGCTTAGACCACCCACTTTACGAACTTCAAAACGATAAGAGCTTCCTATTACACCTGGTATTCCTGTTTTTACCGGAAGTCCGTTTGCATCTAATTCATCTATAGGCAACCAAGGTCCTCCAGAATTGTTTACGCTATATTCATAGGTTCCCCCTTGTGGATTGTTCACACGTATCATCATAGTTGCACTGTTACCACAGGCCGGCACCGAAGTCTGAATTAACGCAGGGTTAATTGGTGGTGGTGGAATTACCTGTATAGGTGCAGAAACCACTCCACAATTTAGGGTAGACACTACCTCAACGGCATACCATCCTCCAGGGATTACCCCTGTTGTACCCGTAAACTCAGGATCACTTTGAAAACCGGTCATAGAAACTACATCCGCATTATTATTGCTTCCTAAATGCAATAATCTGTATTGGTATCCTGCACCTGGTACCCCACCAATAGCTCCCGGTGTTGTTGTACCTGGCTCTACCGCAACAATTACAGCATCGTTTCCTGTAGGACATTCCAATTCTCTTGTAATTATAGCTTCTACCTCAATTTGCGGAACAGCAATCAGTTCCAATTCCCTGCTATGGGTACAGCCTTCTATGTCTCTTACGGTTACTCGGTAATTTCCACTAGAAAGGCCTGTGAATGTGTCATTGGTTCCATTAGCAGCAAAAGTTGCATACGCCGGATTTGAATGTGGAGCAAAACCGCTACCCACCGTACTTTCATATTCCAACATATATTCATAAGGTGATGCATCCCAACCTCCTTGGGTCGTAGCTACTATTTCACCTAAATCATCACTACAACCTACGCGACCTATCTCATCCAACGAAGTTATGGCCAATACAACACTAGGTGTGCTCAGAACAGTAGCGTTACTGAATACATTACAGCCACTTACTGTTTTTCCCTGTTCGCGTATTACCACACGATGGTTACCTCCTTCAATTCCAGTAATAACAGCAGGATTACCATCTACAGCTGTATCTATAGTTCCTGTTGAATTACCTGCTACCGGGGTTCCAAATGCACCTCCTGAGAATCCTGGGTCAGAAGATTCATAAACCCAATACTCGTACACTCCTGTAAATCCGCTAACATTAATTGTCAGCTCTCCGTCAGTAGCCCCAAAACAACCTACTGCTTGTGATTCCGTAATTGAAACTGTTGGAAGTACAGGTTCTGCCACATTATAAGCCGCAATAGGATAGGTACAACCACCTACGTCGTTAATTTGTAAACGATATTCCCCTGCAACCATTGGAAGGTCAAACTCCACAAAGCTGCCACTAGGTTGAGATACGCTTGCTACTGGCGAAACAGAGAAACCTTGGTCTTCAATTATGAAATTGGTACTTCCTGTTACATCAATTCGGATACGCTCAGGATTTTCACAATCCATTGGTCTTATTTGAGTAATGGTTGCCGTTACAGTATTTGGCGCTAAAACCGTAACCGAATCGCTATATTCACATCCGTTTGCATCTCTTGCATAAACAGTTATTACTTGGTCCGACCCTGTATCTACTATTTCAAAATCCGGACTAGACTGATAACTATCCGCTAAATTAATTTTATAGCCATAAGGAGCCCCGTTACCTACATTACCACCAACTATACTAGCACTTACTATGGTTGTACTATATTGATTGGACGCAGGGTTACAAACAAGGGTTCCCGATGTTACATCGATTTCAAAAAGAGGCGGTTCATTAATAACTACTTCTTCTCTATCAAAACAATTTCTGTCCGTTACTACTTCTATTACATAGGTTCCTGGTGTTAAACCAGAGAAAGAACCTGAAATATTTGTATTCGTACGACCTGAAGTGTCCAGACCCGAAGGCATTGCAGCCAGTGTGCTGGAATATAAGTTGTATTCCTGAATACCGTCTACATCAGTACCCGCAATTAACGAAGCTGAAATGCTACCGTCATTGGCCCCATTACAACTTACATCAGACTCACCTGTTTCATCAATATCAGGACTGGTAGGAGCTGATCTAACTATACCGCTAACAGTAAAACTACAAGGGTTCGTTCCATCTGTAACCTGATTATCAGTTACTTCTACTTGATAATCTCCGGCAGCCATACCTGGGAAAATACCATCATTGTCTGGGTCGACAATGTTCACGGGACTACCAAAAATATCAGTACCAGTTAATGTATAGGTAAAGTCACCACTACCACCATCTGCGGTAATTGTTATTTCTCCATCGGTTTCTTCACAACTTGGCTCGCTAGTAAAATCTCCTGAAGCAGATAATACTTGGAATACTTCTGCCACATCATCAACATCACAACCGTTAGCATCAATGACATTTACGGGATAGGAACCTATATTATTTACCGTAAAAGTGGCTTGAGTAGGTGTACCCGCAACATAAGGAGGGGTTTGACTCTCTCCGTTCAAGGTAAAGGTGGGCGTATCTATATCACCTGGAACCTCTACTGTAATTGTAAAGCCTCCAACAGGAGTTGTAACGTCACATTGGTTATTCACACTTATCGTCGGTGGCGGTAAATCAGGGTTCAACTGTATAACCGCCGCAGAAATCCTATAAGCACAATCATTGGCGTCCTTTACCCATATATCATAATCAATACCAGGAGCCAATGCACCGGGCAAGGCAACTGTAGAAGCATCGCTAAAATCATCTGAAGGATCACTTGGTGTTGCGGTTCCGTCATTATCCACTGGAGTACCCGCCGGTACATAAGCGTACAGATATGGACTTCCTGTGGCATAAGGCGTACCTCCACTACCCCTAACCGTCAATTGACCTAGGGCATTACAGTTTGCGTTTTCGTTACTAATAATATCAACTCGTGGAGCCAACAAAATAGCTTCACCTTCATCTCCATAGGAACAATCACCAGCGTCTTCAACAGCCACTCCATATCTTCCACCAGGAACAGAAATAGCAGATGCCATAGTGGTTAATGAGGTACCTGAATCCGTATAAACAACTTCGCCTGTATCAAGATTGGTAATAACCACGTCAAACGGAGCAGTACCTGAAGTAATGTTGTAATTTACCCCAACATCACCGTTTCTACAAGTAGCATTATCTACCACTATATTAACATTGCCCCCTGGGCCATCCGGTAAAGTAATTACCTCTTCATAGGTACAACCAGTTCCCAAATCACGCACCTCAACCGTATAGGATACTCCCCATAACAAATTGTTGAAACAGTGATTTGCAGGCGGATTACTTGGTGTGGTCCATCCCACTAAAGGATCCGGATCCGCCAAGCGTATCTCATAACTACCCGATCCATTTACGATATCAACACAAACTGTAGTTCCACCTGGGCTACAAGTTGCTGGTGGCGGTGGATAGTTAGGAATAATGTCCAAACTTAAAGTACCTATAGTAAACGCTTCAATATCCCTACATCCTCTAGAGTCCAAAACAATTAACTGATAATTACCCGGAACAAGACTAGGATCCGTTACCGCTAAAGGAAAATCAGAATCCGATACGTTGTTTTGTGTATAGAAAGGGTTTCCAAAATTATCTTCAATTATAACTGTATAGTTCTCTACACCGGCAGTAGGCAAACCTATAGTTACCCCTCCAGAAAGTGCTCCGGGCGAACCTGGTGAACAAGTAGCATCAATTGGTGTTGCCGTGACATCCGGAGACGGACGACCATCAGCAGCTACAGTTATAGGAACTACGGCCGTGACACAATTTCTGGCATCTTTAACCACATACTCGTAATTACCGGCAGTTAACCCTGAATATATAGTTTGATCCGAAAAAACATAGTTTAAGGTTGGATCAGGGTTACTAGGGTTAGCTGTTAGATTACCTGCGGGTGCAAAGACCACTTCAAATGGAGGAATACCGGATGATACCGTTGGTATAATCTCTACAAAACCACTGTTAGCGTCACCACAACTGGGGCCCTCTATTCTATGCGTGGCAGCAATATTTGTAGGTTCCTCAAAAGTTATAATTTCCGAAGTATTCGTACATCCATTAGAGTCTGTAACCGTTACTTGATAATCTCCATGATCTCCAAAAGGAACTGTATAGTTAAAATTCCCAGAAGGCAACTGTACCCCATTATGCCCTGCAACAGGTGCAAATGGATTAGGACTTACATCTCTATACTCAATAGTATAGGATGTGGCTCCCAAATTAGAAATATCACCACCAGATATGTCAATTTCCATTTCTCCATCGCCACCACAAGGTATTTCACTGGCTATATCCAGACTTACTTGAACCTGCGGAGGTATCCTAATTGAGGACGTAGAAGCAATACAACCGTTACCATCTACTACCTCAATGGTATAATTACCAGGAACCAAGCCTGTAAATGTATGCGTACCCGCTGTACCTGGAGTTATTAACGCTCCTCCATTAATTCTATACTGGTGCGTACCAATCAAAGCGGAACCTGCCGTTGAGGATACTGTAATTTCAGCATTATTTGTAGGTGAATAACAATAATCCGCTGAATCAAATGTAATTGCGGGTGCATCTACACTGGTAAGTGTAAATGTCGTTGAAGCCCTACAGCCCTCAGAATCTATAACGGTTAAGGTATAAGTTCCCTCCTCTGTTAAATTACCGAACGTTCGCCCCGTTTTAGGACCTTGTGTTCTTCCATCGGAAGGCGGCCATTCTAATTCATAACGATATCCGCCAAATCCACCTGTGGCATCTGCACGAACTCTACCCACATTGTTATTCTGGCAGCTCATATCAGTTACTGTTGGAGTAATACTCAATGGTGTTGCCGCTTCTTCTATATCAAAAGAGGTAGTAGAAGTACAGTTCGTATCATTGTCCGTTACAGTAATTTCATAGGTACCTGCACCTAAACCAGAAATGGGAATTTCCAAATCAGTACTTGTCCCTGTGGAAATTACCGCTGCGGTAGGAGCAGTTCTATTTACCGTATAATCGTAATCCGTAGCAAAACCGTCTATTAAAAACGCACCATTACCATCCGTTGCACTAGGGCAAACACGTCTATCTCCTCCGGATTTTACACGAGCTCTAATAGTACTGAACCCACCTGTAGTATAACTCGCAGTATAGGTACAGCCACTTGCGTCCGTTATTTCAAATTGATAGGATGTATCTAAATCCAAACCTGGAAAAACATTACTAGCCTGTGCAGGCGGCAATGTGGTTGCCGGGATAGATGAAATAATTTCATATTGTGTAACCGTATAAGTTGCCGGTAACACATCTACCGTAACCCTACTCGTTCCGGTAGCACAATCAAGGTCATCTTGGGCAAAGGTAATTGATCCTGGAGGAGTTGGCTCCGTAATGTCAATTGGTGATAATGCCTGAAAACACCCTGCATCATCTTTTATATAGGGTATATAATTTCCTGGTGTTAAACCTGTAAAAGTTGTTCCTGATTGGTAGTTAACATTGTCTATACTATATTCATAACCTGTACCGGAACCTCCGCTTGCTGGCGCAAACTCAATTATCCCTCCTCCGTTAACACATGTATAATCTTGCGTCATAGAAGCAGAACCACTAAGCCCACCTGCAGATGTAACCGTAACAGCTGGTAATGACAATACACAAGTAAATGCTCCTTGTGAATACTGAACTTCAACTATACTATATGTTCCATCGGCTACGGGTATTGTAGAAGAACTTGTAAAGGGGTCCCCTGCATTGTTAGTAGCTCTAAATTCCAGGTTAAATCCTCTGGGATCGGTTACGTTAAAATCTACTTTTCCACCTCCATTGGTACATGTCCCAACAATATCGGATGCTGTAACATCTGGTGGGTCTAATTCTGCCACATATTCAGATTTTTCCGCAGTACACCCTTGATCGTCAGTAATATAAAAAGTATAAGTACCGGGACTGGTTACCGTATATGCACTTGTTCCTGTAAATGTCCCTCCTGAATCACCTCCATCACTAACAGTATAGCTATACGTACCTGAACCTCCAGAGGGGGTTACATCTATATCTACACTAGAAATTGTAGAACAGCCAAAACTCATTCCGTTAGTATCAGTAACTACTGTTATTGGACTTAAGCCTGTACCTACTGTAATAGGATTTCCACTTGTATCTGTATATTGGATTGGGGCAGGTATTCCATTTGGAATATCTTCCTTACAATCATTGGTCTCTACTTTAACCGCATATGTACCTTCACTAACGGCTCCGAACGTATAAGTGTTGCTAGATATAGTTGATGTAAATTCTATCTCTGCCCCACTATCATCCAATAAGGTATACACATATGGCCCGGGAACTTCAGGGTTTACGGTAACATCAATAGAACCTGTTTCTCCACTACATACCGGATTAGTAAAGGTTACATCTATTTCTATATCTACTTGTCTAATTTCAATAACATCATATAGATATTCACATACCTCACCTGGAATGTTCAATCTAGCTTGTACAGTATAAAATCCTGGGTCTAAGTTCGAAAATATAGAAGATGACTGGTAAGGACCAAAACCGCTAGACCCTTCTTGAATTCTAAACTGATAACTATTTGGAAGCCCAGTAATTTCTATCCTACCTGGATTATTACAAACAAAATCTTTCTTTTGGTAGGTCTGAGTAATAGTACTTTTCTTGACCTTGAAAAAGTACTGCTGCCCATCTGCAACAACACGAAATTCCGCACCTGTAGTGGCCGGAATAGTACTTGCATCTAAATTAAATGTTGGTCCCGAATGGACTTCTGAATAACACGATATGTTTGTATCCGGACAATCTTGGTTTATGTTAGGACTACAACTACCCCCCAAAACTTGCCAAGAGACCGTACTATAGGACCCCGATAGGGAAACAACCCTGTCATCAGAATCACCACAGAGATTAAATCGTGCTACGGTAAAACCATTGGCGGTACACCCAACTTCGTTATCGGCACCTTGAATGATTGTTGAGAACATTGGCGCGGCAGCTGCTGTCTTGGCCGTTGTACTATTCTTTAGTGACTCAGCAGAAATTGACTTGGCCATAGAGGTGGCCTCGCTTTTTTCGGAAACCACTTCTTTTACGGCAGAGGCTACTTCAGCATAAATGTTGAAAACCTTCTTACCGGCAATAGCAGAAGTACAGACTACTGAAAAGGTCGTTAACAGTAGAGCGTATAGAATACGCTGTGTTTTTTTTGGGAGCATAGGTTAAGTCATTTAAGAAAGAAAATGAGCGATTTGGGGTGCATCACTTTCTCTCGGGTAATTCTTTTAAACTTATAAATTCTCGTTACCTTTAACCGTAACGGGATACCTTAATAATATCATTTAACGTAAAATTATGCGAAATAGTGTACTATCTATAGCCATTGCCGCCATAACTCTTAGTTATTCTTGCGCACAAGACTCTGAAAACAAAGTGAATACCCCCAATAACAAACCCTACACCGCAGAGCTAATGATCGATGAACTGCAAACTCCATGGGGTATAGTATTTTTAGCAGAAAATGAACTCTTGATAACTGAAAAATCCGGTGAAATTATCCACTTTAAAAATGGAACAAAAACAGCAATAAAAAATGTTCCCGAAGTTTACGTTAGAGGACAAGGGGGGCTTTTGGATATTGAACTACATCCCGATTATAAAAACACAGGCTGGATCTATCTTTCCTATGCTTCCGAAGAAGGTGATGAAAAAGGAGGTCATACTGCCTTGATCCGGTGTAAACTAAATAACAACTCCTTAACTAACAAAGAGTTTCTGTACAAGGCTTCTCCCAATACAACTAAGGGTCAACATTTTGGATCCCGCATTGAGTTTGACAATGATGGTTACCTCTATTTGTCCATAGGTGAACGCGGCGCAAGAGATGTGAACCCACAGGATATTACACGGGATGGAGGTAAAATATACCGATTTCATGATGACGGTCAAATACCAAAAGACAATCCGTTTACAGGAAAGGAAGGGGCAAAAACTGCAATATACAGCTACGGACACCGAAATCCACAAGGACTGGCAAAACATCCGGAAACTGGAGAAATTTGGGAAAACGAACATGGCCCACGAGGGGGCGATGAAATCAATATTATCAAGGCTGGTGCCAATTACGGGTGGCCGCTTGTAACTTATGGAATAAACTATAGCGGTACATCCATTACAGATAAAACCGAAATGGAGGGTATGACCCAACCTATTCATTACTGGGTACCTAGTATTGCTCCTAGCGGTATGGCTTTTGTAACAACGGATAAGTACAAAGATTGGAAAGGTAGTATATTGGTAGGTTCTTTAAAGTTTCAGTATATGGAGCGTCTTATAATGGATGGAACCAAAGTTATAGGTCGTGAAAAACTATTGACGGATTTAGGACGAGTGCGAGACATAAAAGAAGGACCAGACGGGTTAATTTATGTGGCCGTTGAAGGAAAAGGAATCTATAAACTAGTACCTAAAGCGTAAACGTAAATCGCTACCAGAACCGTGAAAAATTCTCAAGCATGAAAACCTTTTGTTGCTTCCTCTTTTTTTTGATTTTCATAGGATATTTTACTCAGGCCCAAGAAACAGAACTCTCCAAAAGTATGTTACGTGGTAGCGAAATCTATGCAGATTTTTGTGTTACATGTCATTTAGAAGAAGGCGAAGGCATTGCCAATACCTTTCCGCCATTGGCAAAATCCGATTATCTGGCCCAAAACCGACAAGCGAGTATCCGAGGTGTTAAATTTGGGCAACAGGGTGAAATGACCGTAAACGGAGTAAACTACAATAACATCATGCCCCCAATGGGCCTTGACGATGAAGAAATTGCAGATGTTATGAACTATATTCTAAATTCCTGGGGCAACACCTCCAAAGAAATCGTTACTGTAAAGGAAGTTGAAGCTATTGAAAAATAATTTTAAGCCCCCGCATCAATGGCCGCTTTTACAGACCCGTGTTTTTTAAGCAATTCTTCGGCCTTATCATAATCAATTCCTAAACCTTCCGAAACATAACGTGCCCCACGGTCTACCAATTTGCTATTACTCAACTGCATGTTCACCATTTTGTTTCCTTTCACCCTACCAATCTTAATCATTAGGGCGGTGGAAATCATATTAAGTGCCAGTTTTTGCGAGGTTCCACTTTTCATTCGGGTGCTTCCGGTTAGGAATTCAGGGCCTACATTCAATTCTATAGGAATATCCGATGCTACGGCCAATGGAGAACCCGGGTTATTTGTTATCCCAGCGGTAAGAAGTCCGTTTTTCTTTGCTTCGTCTATACCTCCCAGAACGTAAGGAGTAGTTCCAGAGGCCGCAATCCCCACTACTACGTCATTATCCGTAATATTATGCTCCATCATGTCTTTCCAAGCCTGTATTCCGTCATCCTCGGCATTCTCTACAGCTTTTCGTATCGCAACATCCCCACCGGCAATTAAACCTATTACCCTAGTGTGCGGCATTCCAAAAGTGGGTGGTATTTCGGAAGCATCCAAAATCCCCAATCTACCACTAGTTCCCGCTCCAATATAAAATAGGCGCCCTCCTTTTTCAAAACGCTCTGCCAAAGCATCTACCAATTTGGTTATCTGTGGAATAACGGCTGCAACGGCATCCGCCACCTTTTGGTCTTCTTCATTTATCTTTTGAAGAAGAGTGGTGGTATCCATCTGCTCTAAGTTATCGTGGTTTGATGGTTTTTCGGTTATTTTGGTATACTCCATAATACTTACAGAATTCTAATATCGTGATTTCTAAATGAGTTCAAAAGGTCGTTCTCTGGGTCTAACTCGGTTACTAACGTATTAATTGCATTTATATCGCAAGTTTTATACCTATGTTGGGAATTCAATTTTTCAGAGATAGACAAAAGTACCGTTTTTTTTGAGCATTTTATCACCGCTTTTTTCACTTGTACAATATCCCAATCAAATTCAGTTAGTCCATAATGTGAATCCACATAACCGGTTCCTATAAAACTGAAATCTACTTTTATCTCGGCCAAATTATGAATAGCATTAGCCCCAATAGCTGTTTGCGACTCCCCAGAAACCTGACCGCCTACCAATATGACGGTAACCTTAGGTTTGGTAAGAAGTTCCATAGCCACGGGAAGACTGTGGGTAAAGCATGTTAACTCAATTCCTGTTGGTATTAAATGTGCCAGCTCTAAACAAGTAGTACCGCCATCCAAAAAAATAACGCCTCCTTCTTTTATAAGCGCCAGAGCTTTTTCGGCAATAACCATCTTCTCTTTCTGCTTATAAATATTACTATTTCTTGTATTGTTCGTAGTAAAACCCAAGGAAATGGCTCCACCATGTACGCGGCGTAGCTTATTTTCAGCATCCAACTCCTTAACATCACGTCTTACTGTATCTATAGAAACATCAAGGGTTTCGGCAATATCCGTCAACAAAATTCTATTATGGAGATCTACTTCCCTTAGAATGGTCTGTTGCCGTTCTTCTTTTAACATGGCACTTTATATTAGATTCATCGACAAAGATAGCAAAATATAAGAATTGCCGTTTTATACTACCTTAAAGTTAAATAATCATTAAAAATGCATAAAACAGCAACTTAAAAAAGCAAAAAACAGCAAATAGAATTTGTTTTGCCTATATTTGCATGATTCAAGCTACACACAACAAACACAAAAGAGCTACTTGCATGAAAACAATTTTAGAAAAAAATGGTGCTAACATAAGGTATAGACCTGTTGGCCAATTTGAAGAAACTCGTTTTGAAAAAATTCACAATGTAATTTTTGCAGATTCTAACCAAGCATCCATTAAAGTTGCGGAAGAAATAGCCGCTCTCATTAGAAAAAAGCAAGAAGCCAATAAGAATTGTGTTTTGGGCCTTGCCACAGGTTCATCGCCCATTAAGGTTTATGAAGAGCTTGTACGAATGCACAAAGAAGAAGGCCTTAGCTTCAACAACGTAATTACCTTTAACCTAGACGAATACCTTCCAATGGAAAAAGAGAACCGTCAAAGTTACTGGTATTTTATGCATGAACATCTCTTTAATCATGTAGACATTGCTCCCGAGAACATTCATATTCCGGATGGCACCGTTTCCCCAGAAGAGGTTATTGAATACTGCATTGCCTATGATGACAAAATAAAGAAGAACGGCGGACTAGACTTTCAGCTTTTAGGTATAGGACGTACCGGGCATATTGGATTTAACGAACCAGGATCTCATTACAACTCGGGCACCCGTGTCATAACCCTAGACCACATTACACTTGTAGATGCAGGTCCTGCATTCTTGGGGATTGACAATGTTCCTAGAAAAGCCATAACTATGGGTATTGCTACAGTTATGAGTGCCAAACGTATTGTACTTTTAGGATGGGGAGAAAACAAAGCCAGCATTATTAAAAAAACGGTTGAGGGCGAAATTTCATCCCAGGTACCGGCAACCTATTTGCAGAACCATAAAAACTGTACGTTTGTTTTGGATACAGGAGCGGGCAGCCAGCTTACAAGGAACAAAACGCCATGGTTGGTAGACGAATCTTTGGATTGGACGGAAAGCTTAACTTCCAAAGCTATTGTTTGGCTTTGCAACGAGACCAAAAAATCTATCCTTAGTTTAACGGATAAAGATTACAATGACAATGGTATGTCCGGCTTGTTGGCCATGAAAGATTCGTACGACCTTAACATTCAAATGTTCAACAAATTACAGCACACTATTACAGGTTGGCCCGGTGGAAAACCCAATGCGGATGATTCCAGTAGACCGGAGCGTGCAGAACCTGCTAAGAAACGAGTTATTATTTTTAGCCCACATCCGGACGATGATGTAATTTCAATGGGCGGTACTTTTGATAGGTTGATAGAGCAAGGCCATGACGTTCACGTGGTATACCAAACTTCAGGAAACATAGCTGTATCGGATACCGATGCCCTCAGATACGCCGAAATTTCAAAACGTATTGCACCATCGGATGAGGCCCAAAAAATTATCGATTCCATAAAAGAGAAAAAAGACAGCAGTTTTGATTCTCTTGAAGTACGGAAACTCAAAGGGAATATTAGAAGAGGAGAGTCCTATGCAGCGGTACGATACCTAGGTTTAGACGACGCCAACGTTCATTTTCTAGACCTTCCGTTCTACGAAACCGGAACCATAAAAAAGAACAACCTTTCTGAGACGGACATACAAATTATGATGGACGTTATTTCTGAAATAAAACCTCATCAGATTTTTGCTGCTGGTGATTTGGCCGATCCTCATGGAACACATAAAGTATGTCTTGACGCCGTTTTTGAATCTCTCAGACGCTTAAAATCCGAATCTTTCATGAAAGATTGTTGGTTATGGCTTTACAGAGGTGCTTGGCATGAATGGGATGTTGATGAAATTGAAATGGCGGTGCCAATGAGCCCAAGCCAGGTGCTTAAAAAACGATATGCCATTTTCTGCCATCAGTCCCAAAAAGATGGGGTAATGTTTCAAGGTGATGACTCCCGCGAATTTTGGATGCGCGCCGAAGAACGTAACAAAAATACCGCAGAAAGATATCGCGCACTAGGGCTGTCGCACTATGCCGCCATGGAAGCATTTGTTCGTTACAAATTCTAATTTCTTAAACCCTAAAGACCTGCTACTACAGCCTAGCAGGTCTTTTTTTTTATTGGAATTTGTCAATTTTAATCACTAAAAACAAATTCTGGAAATGGTTTTTATGAGAAACATGACAGTTCTGCACATAGGCTTTCCAAAATACCCCTAAAAAACAGTAGCTTTAAACCACTGTAAAGTTTTAAGCTACACATTTCATTTCATGATAGAAAAAGATAAAGGAGCATGGGTCTGGGTACCCATTCTATATTTTACCCAAGGATTGCCGTACGTTTTGGTCGTAAGCGTATCCGTCATAATGTACAAACAATTGGGCGTAAGTAATGAAGATATAGGTCTTTACACTAGCCTTCTCTACTTACCTTGGGTCTTAAAACCGCTTTGGAGCCCGTTTGTTGACCTTAAAAGCACCAAACGAAAATGGTTCTTGGCCATGCAACTAGTAATAGCTTTGGCACTTTTTGGAGTAGCCCTTACAATTCCCACTAGCCTTTTCCTGACCACTACCCTAGCCTGTTTTTGGATGGCCGCGTTTGCTTCCGCTACCAATGATATTGCTTCGGATGGATATTATATGCTAGGTCTTACCGAGAAAAAACAATCCTTTTTTGTGGGTATGCGCAGTACATTTTACAGACTTGCCATGGTTACGGGAGAAGGGCTTATTGTAGTCATGGCCGGATTCTTGGAAAATAAATACGGAGACAATACCAAAGCTTGGAGTGTTACCATGACCGCTGCGGCGTTCCTTATGTTAATACTTACGGTATCCAACTTTTTTGCGGCCCCAAAATATGAATCTGCGCAAACGGCAATTAAAGATAAACCTAAAGGCTTTTTTGAGGTGTTCGCTTCTTTCTTTAAGAAACCTGGAATAGGTATTGCCTTAGCTTTTATTCTTACCTACCGCCTTGGAGAGTCGCAATTGGTTAAAATGGCCGCACCTTTCTTATTGGATAGCCCGGATAAAGGAGGTTTAGGCTATTCAACGGAACAATTGGGAACTATATTTGGTACAGCAGGAGTAATTTTTCTTTCTATTGGCGGCATTTTAGGTGGTATTTTAATTTCAAAAGATGGACTCAAGAAATGGATGCTCCCTATGGTCATTTCACTAAACCTGCCCAACGTGCTTTATGCCGTTTTGGCCATGACCAAAACCACCAGTGTATATGCCGTAACGGCAACGGTTGTGTTGGAAAAATTCGGGTATGGGTTTGGTTTTGCCGCATTCTTAATGTACCTCATCTACATTTCCGAAGGCAAGTCAAAAACCTCTCACTATGCTATTGCCACGGGCTTTATGGCCCTAGGTATGATGCTTCCTGGCATGATAAGCGGCTTTATGCAACAGTGGTTAGGATATGGCGGATTCTTCATCTGGGTGGTCATTGCCGCTCTTCCCGCCCTATTTCTTGTGAACTTTATTAAATACCCGGCAGATTTCGGGAAAAAATCTACCAAATTAGATGCTTAAGATTTTACCGTACACCCAAATTACCAAAACACTAAGTTTAGCCGAAAAAGTAGGGCAATTATTTATGCCTGCGGCTTTTATAAACGATACCGAAGAAGAAATCAAACGGTTAGAAAAACTTATCAAGGAACAACATATTGGGTCCTTGTGCTTTTTCCACAGTAGGGCAAGCGCAGCTACCAATTTTGAAGGAAAGAAGAAAATAGTTTCCAACGAAAAGAGTTTTGAAACGTTACGAAACCTTATTGCCCGTTACCAAAAAGCAGCTAAATACCCTTTATTAATTGCTATTGATGCCGAATGGGGATTGGCCATGCGTATTGAAAATACACCGCAATACCCCTACGCTATTACCCTTGGAGCAATTCCCAATTCGTCCGAAACGTTGATTTATGAAGTGGGAAAAAACATTGCTAAAGATTGCAAGGCCGCCGGAATACACTGGAATTTATCTCCATGCATCGATATTAACAACAACCCGAACAATCCGGTTATTGGCTATCGTTCTTTTGGGGAGGATAAAATTCAAGTCACCCAAAAAGCCTTGGCATATATAAACGGTACGCGCTCCGAAGGCGTACTAACCAGCATCAAGCATTTTCCCGGTCATGGAGATACAGCAACGGACTCGCATCTTGGCCTTCCCGTAATCAGCAAAACAAAACAAGAGCTTACGGATAATGAATTGTACCCCTTTCGAGAATTAGTTTTAAAAGGAGTTGATTCAGTCATGGCCGGACATTTATCGGTTCCTGCTTTGGCCAACGGTGCAAGTACCTCTTCAAGTCTATCCAAAGATATGATTCAGGGAATTTTAAGAACGGAAATGGGATACGACGGAGTTGTAATTTCAGATGCTTTGAACATGCATGCCGTGTCCAAAAACTACCCTACAAAAGGAGAACTGGAGTGGTTGGCCTTTGATGCCGGAAACGATGTACTTTGCTTTGCAGAGCACATTAATGAAGGTAAGGCCGCTATTTTAAAAAATGCATCGGAAACTCAAATAGAGGAAAGTTTCAGTCGTATTTGGAAACTTAAGGAAAAAGCATTTTCATCAGGAAATCCTGATTCGCATTTGACAAATCCTGACGCACTGAACCAAAAAATAGCAGAGCAGAGCATCACACTATACAAGGGAAACCAAGTTGAATTAAAGGAATTCGCAAAGAACAAATTCTCCGGATTAGAAATAGCATTGAACACTGATAATCGCTTTTTTAAGTCGATTTTAAAAAATAAAAAGTTTAGCATTTCAACGAATGAAACCGAAATTGACAAAAACGATGAAAATATACTTTTCGCCCTTTTTCCACCTCAAGTAAAACCTACCAATAATTTTGGCTTTACCGCCGAAGAACTAGCCTCGATAAACCGCGTTATCAAAACCAAAAACGTAATTCTTTATGTCTTTGGAAACCCCTACATACTCAACCACATAAACGTAGAAAACGCAAAAGCCGTAATTATTGTTTATCAACACTTAAAGTCGTTTCAAAACGTTGCAGCAAATCATTTTTTAGGTAATTTAGAAGCTCATGGCAAACTACCAATAACCATTTGAAAACTATGACTACATATAAAATTCTTGGCTTAATGTCCGGCACCTCGTTAGACGGACTAGACCTTGCGTATTGCACCATTTGGCAAGAAGGACATACTTGGCAATTTGGTATAAAAAAAACCAAAAGCGTTTCATATTCCAAGGAGATGCAAACGCAGTTAAAAAATTCCATAGAACTATCTGCGGAAGAACTTTTAAAGCTCAATAACAGCTATGGCACTTGGCTAGGCGAGCAATGCGACCTGTTCATTAATGATAATGGACTGGAAGTAGATTACATTGCCAGTCACGGACACACCACACACCACCGGCCAGAAAACGGATTCACATATCAGGTGGGTAGCGGTCAGCATTTGGCCAATGCCAGCAAACAAAAAGTTATATGTGATTTTAGAACAAATGATGTTGCTCTAGGCGGCCAAGGCGCTCCACTTGTTCCTATTGGCGACCGTTTATTTTTCAATAAATACGACTTCTGCCTAAATTTAGGTGGTATTAGTAATATTTCGTTTGAACACAACGGTAAGCGTATAGCCTATGACATAGGTTTGGCCAATATGATTTTGAACCATATTACCCGTAAAAACGATTTGGATTACGATGCCGGAGGAAATCTGGCAAAAAACGGCAAAATCAATATAGAGATGCTAGAACAGCTTAACGCTCTAGAATTTTACAAACTTCCATTTCCTAAATCTATAGGGTATGAATGGTTTGTAGAAAAAGTTATTCCAATTGTTGAAAGTACCGAAGACCTTATGGAGAATCTACTCTGTACCGGAATCCACCATGTATGCGAGCAAGTGGCCATTCAGGTAAAGGCCAACAAGAAAAAAACGACTAACACGCTATTTGTTACCGGTGGTGGCGCATTAAACGATTTTCTAATAGAGACCCTACAAGAAAAACTAGGTAATTCCACCAAAGTAGTTGTTCCTTCAAAACAACTCATAGAATTCAAAGAAGCCTTGGTATTTGCTTTAATGGGGGTTCTTAGAATTGAAAAAAAGACAAACATTCTTAGTTCCGTAACTGGCGCACAAAGAGACTCGTCTTCAGGGGTGCTGTTCTTACCAAGTTAAGTCCTCATACCCTTAGTAGAAGAAAATTCGCTATTTTCAACATCATAACCAAAACTCCAAAAATGTCTAAAAAACAAGAGCACGCCACCGCATACTGGAAAGAGAACTTAAAATACCTTTTTATCTTACTGGCTATTTGGTTCGGGGTTTCTTATGGGGCCGGTATCTTGTTCAAGGACGCCTTAAACACCATAAAAATTGGCGGGTTTGAATTGGGTTTTTGGTTTGCACAACAAGGATCCATTTATGTTTTTGTTATTCTAATCTTTGTTTATGTCAGGCTAATGAACAAACTGGATAAAAAGTACGGATTTAACGAATAACCCAACCAAAACCAACCCGTTATGAGTGTTCAAACTTGGACGTACCTTTTAGTAGGAATTACATTTGCCCTTTATATTGGCATTGCCATTTGGTCTCGTGCAGGGTCAACCAAGGATTTTTATGTAGCAGGCGGTGGTGTTTCCCCCTTGGCAAACGGTATGGCCACAGCAGCGGACTGGATGTCTGCCGCATCGTTTATTTCCATGGCGGGAATCATTTCATTTGCGGGCTATGACGGCTCTGTTTATTTAATGGGATGGACAGGTGGCTATGTGCTCTTGGCCTTACTTCTGGCACCCTATCTACGTAAATTCGGAAAATTTACCGTTCCTGATTTTATAGGGGACCGGTATTATTCAAAAACTGCTAGGATTGTCGCCGTTATTTGCGCCTTAATCGTATCGTTTACCTATGTAGCTGGTCAAATGCGGGGTGTTGGCGTGGTTTTCTCCCGTTTTTTAGAGGTAGATATAAATACGGGTGTCATTATTGGTATGGTCATAGTTCTTTTTTATGCCGTATTAGGCGGAATGAAAGGGATTACCTATACTCAAGTGGCCCAATTCTGCGTGTTGATTTTTGCGTTTATGGTACCCGCAATTTTTATATCTATTCAAATGACCGGAAACCCCATTCCCCAATTGGGTATGGGCTCCAAACTGAACGATGGTTCTGGAATGTACTTATTGGATAAGCTAAACGGACTCTCCACTGAACTAGGTTTTGCCGCTTACACGGAAGGTAAAAAATCAACTATAGATATATTCATGATTACCCTTGCACTCATGGTGGGTACTGCCGGTCTACCTCATGTTATTGTACGTTTCTTTACTGTAAAACGGGTAAAAGATGCAAGAAAGTCGGCTGGGTTGGCATTACTATTAATTGCCATTCTTTATACCGCAGCACCTGCTGTAGCCGTATTTGCACGTACGAACATGATTAATACGGTTAGCAATCAAGAATACGCAAAGATGCCCGAATGGTTTAAAAACTGGGAAACCACGGGGCTACTGAATTTCAGCGACAAAAACGGAGATGGAAAAATTCAATATGTAGCAAACGGTGCACAAAACGAGCTTATAGTAGATCCGGACATAATGGTGCTTGCCAACCCTGAGATTGCGGACCTCCCCGCTTGGGTAATAGCCCTGGTAGCCGCCGGTGGGCTTGCAGCGGCCCTATCTACGGCAGCAGGCCTGCTTTTAGTTATTTCCGCCTCCGTGTCCCATGATTTAATAAAAAAAATATTCGTTCCAAATATTTCCGAAAAAGGAGAGCTTTGGGCAGCGAGAGGTGCTGCAACCGTAGCCGTTGTAATAGCCGGTTATTTTGGGATAAATCCCCCAGGGTTTGTTGCGGCAGTAGTGGCGCTCGCTTTTGGTCTGGCCGCCGCATCTTTCTTTCCTGCTATTATACTGGGCATTTTTTATAAAAAGATGAACAAAGAAGGAGCCATTGCGGGTATGGTGATTGGCATCTCGCTAATGCTTTTTTATATGTTGAAATTCAAATTTGGAATTTTTGACGGTGGAAAAGAAGCTGTTCCCGCCTTAGAAAAGGATTGGTGGTTTGGAATTTCACCAGAAGGCTTTGGTAGTGTAGCTATGGTAGTGAATTTTATCGTTTCAATAATCATTATGAAATTCACACCGGAACCTCCAGAAAATGTACAACAAATCGTAGAAAACATTCGTATTCCCAGTGGTGCCGGAGAGGCCATAAATCATTAATATTTTATGTAATTTTAAGATCCCGATGCATTTTTCACCCATTCAATCAAGAACCGCCATTCTCTAGGGTATTCGCATCAAAATAATATCAATTAAAACAATCAAGGCAAAATGAGTAATTACCACATTAAACATCTAGAAGAATATTATCAGGTCTATAGAAAATCCGTTAGAAACCCCGAAGGTTTTTGGGAGGAAATAGCGGAAGAGCATTTTGTGTGGCGAAAGAAATGGGATAATGTTTTAAGTTGGGATTTTTCAAAACCCGAAATAAAGTGGTTTGAAGGGGCTAAGCTTAACATTACTGAAAATTGCCTAGATAGACATTTGCCCACCCGTGGAGAGAAAATAGCTATTATATTCGAACCCAACGATCCTAACGAAGAGGCCCAACATATTACCTTTAGGGATTTACACGAAAGAGTTTGCCGCATGGCCAACGTTCTAAAGGACCATGGTATAAAAAAAGGAGATAGAGTTTGTATCTACCTTCCCATGATTCCGGAATTAGCCGTTTCCCTTCTGGCATGCGCCAGGATTGGAGCTATCCACTCCGTTGTTTTTGCAGGTTTTTCCTCCAATGCACTCGCTACGCGTATTAATGATAGCGACTGTAAAATAGTCCTTACTTCAGATGGTTCGTACCGAGGTTCAAAATCAATTGACCTTAAAGGTATTGTAGACAAGGCCCTTGAAGAATGTCCGGGTGTTAAAGATGTATTAGTGGCCAAGCGCATCAATAGCGATATTCATATGGAAAAAGGTCGTGATAAATGGCTACAACCATTACTGGACGAGGCTTATGCGGACTGTGTAGCCGAAATAATGGATGCCGAAGACCCTTTATTTATTCTATACACCTCCGGCTCTACGGGAAGACCTAAAGGAATGGTCCATACCACTGGGGGCTACATGGTATATACCGCGTATACGTTTAAAAATGTTTTTCAGTATAAAGAAGAAGATGTATACTGGTGTACTGCCGATATTGGTTGGATAACCGGACATTCCTATATTGTGTATGGCCCACTTGCCAACGGCGCTACTACCGTTATGTTCGAAGGTGTTCCTTCATACCCGGATTATGGTAGATTTTGGGAAGTTGTTGAAAAACACAAAGTAAATCAATTCTACACGGCTCCTACAGCAATTAGGGCTTTGGCCAAAGAGAATTTAGAATTTATTGAAAAACATGACCTTTCCTCTTTAAAAGTATTGGGTTCCGTAGGAGAACCTATTAATGAGGAAGCTTGGCATTGGTACAATAACAACGTTGGGAAAACCAATAGCCCCATTGTTGACACTTGGTGGCAGACCGAAACAGGTGGTATAATGATAACCCCAATTCCATACGTTACCCCTACTACCCCTACCTATGCAACTTTACCTTTTATCGGTATCCAACCCGCATTAATGGATGAAGAAGGAAAAGAACTTAAAGGCAATCAGGTTTCAGGGCGGTTATGCGTTAAATTCCCATGGCCTTCTATTGCAAGGACCATTTGGGGCAATCACGAGCGCTATAGGGACACCTATTTTTCAGCTTATAAGGATATGTATTTTACAGGTGATGGCGCACTTAGGGATGCTGTAGGCTATTATAGGATTACGGGGCGCGTAGACGATGTAATAATTGTTTCGGGCCACAACCTGGGTACGGCGCCCATTGAAGATTCCATAAACGAACATCCTGCAGTTGCAGAAAGTGCAATTGTTGGTTTCCCTCATGACGTAAAGGGCAATGCGCTATATGGTTATGTTATTCTAAAGGAATTTGGTGAAACAAGGGACCGTGACAACCTGCGAAAGGAAATTAACCAGCAGATTACAGAACATATAGGACCTATTGCCAAACTGGATAAGATTCAGTTTGTTTCTGGACTTCCCAAAACACGTAGCGGGAAAATTATGCGTCGTATCTTGCGTAAAATCGCCTCAAAAGACACCTCTAATTTAGGTGATACCAGTACATTATTGAACCCAGAAGTAGTTGAAGAAATAATAGAGAACGCCCTTTAATTAGAATGCGGATATTATAGAAAACCGGCAGAAGTGAATTAGAAGATTCACCTTTTGCCGGTTTTTTATTTTTCGTTTGCAAAGTAATACAACTTATGCCGTGGCAACAATTCTTCTTTTCGTAACCAAAAGAATAGTCCCTAAAGAAAGGAGTCCGCATACCGCAAGACCGGCAAACATAGGCCACACGGTATCTTGCACAAAACCTCCTATATAATTTGCTATGGGCACGGAAAGAAGTGTTGAAATAAAACCGTTTATAGCCGCCCCAATACCTGCAATATGACCTATGGGCTCCATGGCTATGGACCTAAAATTCCCCCATAGAAATCCCAAACATAAAAATTGAACGAATAAAAAGGCTACCAAAATAGGTACGCTCGGATTGGGTTTTCCCCAAAACACCACCACATAGGTTAGAGCAATGATACAAAATGCGCTCATAGCGGCAAGAGCCAAACGACGCATGCCAAAACGAATGACCAATGTACCGTTCAGAAATGTGGAAAGCCCTACAGAACAGGCAAGACCTGCAAAAATGTACGGAAAGTTCTCTACCATTCCATATTGATCTTCAAACACATGTTGCGATGAACTCAAATACACCAAGAACGCTCCTGTTACAAACCCGGAAGCAAATGTAAACGCAACGGTTTCCTTATGCTTTACAAACTCTTTTGTTCCGCTAACAAAAACGGACATGGAAAAGGGTATTTTAAATTGAGGTTTTAATGTTTCGGGCTGTCGTTTCCAAAACCAAATAGCCACTACTAGGCCAAAGAACAGTTGAATATAAAATATATACTCCCAACCAAAAGCATCCATAATCCACTTACCAATAGCTGGCGCCACAACAGGGACCAGAATGAAAAAAGCGGTAACAAAAGACATTATTTTTGCCATATAATCTCCCTTATAAGTATCCCTTATAATGGAAATAGCAATAGTTCTAGGTGCAGATAGTCCAATACCTTGGAGTATACGCCCCACAATCATAATTTCCAATGTGGGCGCTAAAACACAAATTACACTTGCTACCGCAAAAACGGTAAAACCAATATACACTACAGGTTTTCTGCCATAGCTATCGGATAAAGGTCCAAAAAACAATTGCCCTACTCCCAAACCCAAAAAAATCATGGTAATCAACAACTGATTTTCCAATGGATCCAAGCTATTTATAGTTATGCCTATGTGCGATAACGCGGGCAATAAAGCATCAATTGCCAAGGCCACGATAGACATTAAGGAAGCCATTAAGGCTATAAATTCAAAATTGGGTTTCACATTATCATTCTGCATGGTGCAAAAGTACATATTCGCCTAGGAAAGGACATTACCAAAAGTTCCTTTTAAGTATAAACCTATAATTGGTTCACAAATATGTATTTTTGACAAAAAATTGAAGAGCATGCTGATAATAGGAATAGCCGGAGGTACCGGTTGTGGAAAAACAACAGTAGTAAACCAAATTATAGACTCGTTACCGGAGGGCGAAGTTGGGGTAATTTCCCAAGATTCTTATTATAACGACCTTTCAGAATTGTCCTTGGAAGAGCGAAGAAAAACCAATTTTGACCACCCCCAATCTATTGATTTCAGACTGCTGGAAGAACACTTAAAATTATTAAAGTCAGGGCATTCCATAAAACAGCCCGTATACTCATTTCTTGAATGTAACCGTACGGACAAGACCGTTCCCGTGCACCCTACCAAAGTATTGATTGTAGAGGGTATTCTTATTTTAACCAACTCCCTACTCCGTAAAATGATGGATATTAAAATATTTGTCCATGCCGATTCTGATGAAAGACTGATCAGGAGGTTAAAACGAGATGTAAACGAACGGGGATGGAATTTAGATGAAACGCTAGACAAATATCAATCTAATATTAAACCCATGCATCTTCAATTTATAGAGCCTAGCAAAGAATATGCAGATATTATTATACCCAACAATAAATATAACACAGTTGCAGTTGATATTGTACGAACAATAATCAATGAGAAACTAACTTAGAAAAATGGGATTCAAAGATTTACGAAAGAAAAAATGGTTTGGTATACTCACCAATATGTATGTATTGGTGCTGACCGTTTTTGTGATATGGATGTTGTTTTTTGACACCAACTCCCTACTCATTCATTTAGAACTAAAAAAGGAAATTGAAAAACTTGAAAAACAACAAGAGTTTTTAAAGGATGAAATTGCCAACGATAGAAAAATCCTAGAAAAATTATCCGACCCAAAGGAACTAGAAAAGTTTGCAAGAGAGCAATATTTCCTCAAAAAAAAGAATGAAGAAATTTATCTTATTGAATACGAAGACAGTTTAAAAATTAAAGAAAAATAAGCAGGTTTTATATCCGTATTGCACTTCCGTAATTTCCATTGTTAATAATAAATTCGGTTTTTAGAATTAGATTCTATTTGTGCTTGACCACCCTACAAAGCTCGAAAAATGTTTTTCTCGCATCATGAACTAAAAATCCACACGAAACATTGTAATTAATTTAATTTCAAATACTTACATGTTTTATGATTTTAGCCTACTGGTTTCACTTAAATCACTTATTAGGAATATCATATTTACTCTGGCGTAAAATTAGCCGTGAAAAGGAGTGCTTTAGAAACCCTAAATTTCAAAAAAAGACACTTTCAGTTAACGAACTTTAACGCAAAAGACCACACTTATTCACTTTGTGTTAACAAAATGGTTTCAATAGCATTGTAAATAATCGTATTTTTACCCCCTAACTCAGACTGATAATGGGCAAGATTATTGCTATTGCGAATCAAAAAGGAGGAGTGGGTAAAACCACAACAACAGTTAATTTAGCAGCTTCCTTAGGTGTTTTGGAAAAGAAGGTATTGCTAATAGATGCAGACCCCCAGGCAAATGCCACATCGGGATTGGGCATTGATGTAGAGAGTGTTGAATATGGCACTTACCAACTACTTGAGCATACCAAAACGGCCAAAGAGGCTATTATAACTACAGATTCCCCTAATTTAGATTTAATTCCCGCACATATTGACTTGGTTGCCATTGAAATTGAATTGGTAGACAAGGATCAACGGGAATACATGATGAAAAGAGCAAT
Source organism: Zobellia russellii (assembly GCF_044597075.1). Taxonomy (NCBI): domain Bacteria; kingdom Pseudomonadati; phylum Bacteroidota; class Flavobacteriia; order Flavobacteriales; family Flavobacteriaceae; genus Zobellia; species Zobellia russellii. The sequence continues at coordinate 1,438,576 of NZ_CP139000.1, forward strand.
ATCCGAGCTTAGGGACAGCTACGATTATATCTTAATCGATTGTGCTCCTTCCCTAGGCCTACTTACATTGAACGCTCTTACTGCGGCAGACTCCGTTATAATTCCTATACAATGCGAGTATTTTGCACTGGAGGGACTTGGCAAGCTTTTGAATACTATAAAAAGTGTTCAAAAGATTCACAATGCCAATTTGGATATTGAAGGCATGTTGTTGACCATGTATGATTCGCGTTTACGACTGTCTAACCAAGTAGTAGAGGAAGTACGTAAACATTTTGCAGATATGGTTTTTGATACTATAATTCAGCGTAACGTACGGTTAAGCGAAGCTCCTAGCTACGGAGAAAGCATTATAAAATATGACGCAAGCAGTAAGGGAGCTACAAATTACCTAAACTTGGCCCATGAAGTAGTCAAGAAAAACAAAGAGATAGCTTAATGGCGAAAGCAACAAAAAAACAAGCACTAGGCCGCGGACTCTCCGCTCTATTAAAAGATCCTGAAAACGATATTCAATCCGCAGCGGATAAGAATGCGGATAAAGTAGTTGGCAACATTGTAGAGCTAGATATTGAGTCTATTGAAATGAACCCGTTTCAACCACGTTCTAATTTCAATGACGAGGCCTTGAACGAACTTGCTATTTCTATAGGTCAATTAGGTGTTATACAACCTATTACGGTTCGCAAATTAGATTTCAACAAATATCAGTTAGTTTCCGGGGAAAGAAGGTGCCGTGCGTCAAAATTAGCAGGGCTTACCACCATTCCGGCCTATATACGTATTGCCGATGACCAAGAATCATTGGAGATGGCTTTGGTTGAAAATATTCAACGCCAAGATTTAGACCCTATTGAAATTGCACTTTCGTACCAAAGGTTATTGGATGAAATTCAGCTTACCCAAGAAAAATTAAGTGATCGCGTAGGAAAGAAACGCTCTACCATAACTAACTATTTACGTCTTTTAAGGTTAGATCCTATTATACAAACCGGTATTAGGGACGGGTTTTTAAGCATGGGCCACGGTCGTGCCTTGGTAAACATAGAAAAGAAGGGCGATCAGATAGATTTATACGAAAAAATTATAAGTCAGAACCTTTCTGTTCGTGATACCGAACGTGCCGTAAAAGCGTATCATGAAGGTGACGCTCCCGAAAAACCGGCAAAAAAAGTTTCAAAAACCCCTGAATTTGTTCAAGGAAACATTAAACCGTTTACGGATCATCTTTCGGTAAAAGTAGATATTTCCGCAACCGAAAAAGGAAACGGTAAAATAACAATTCCCTTTCATTCTCAAGAGGAGTTTAGACGAATTAAAAAATTGATTCTAGGTGAGTAAATTCCTGCTAGCCCTTGTTTTTATTTCACTTTTTACGTTAACCGTTACCGCTCAAGAGGAAACGGCAAAAAATAAAGAGGTAGACTCGCTTCAAACAGATTTGGCAGAAGAGGGTATCATTGTGGCGGACACACTTAAAAAAGAAAGGGTGAAAATCAATCCGCTTGCCCCGAGTAAAGCGGCTTTTTTATCCGCAGTAATCCCTGGGCTAGGTCAAGTTTACAACAAACGTTATTGGAAAGTTCCTATTGTATATGGAGCCATTGGAGCTGCCGTTTATGGTTATACTTGGAACAACAATAATTACCAGCGTGTGCGAACCGCTTTTAAAAGACGAAAAGCCGGCTTTACAGATGATGAATTTTACGACCCGAACAATACAGGTAGCGGACCGCTCTTAGGGCTTGACGATTTACAGAACGAACAAGAAAATTTTCAGCGAGATCGTGATTTGTTATTGCTTGTTTCCATAGCACTGTATGCCTTAAACATTGTAGATGCCAATGTTGATGCGCATTTAAAGCAGTTCAACATAGATGATGACTTGAGCTTTGACACGGAACCTTTTTTAGATTTAGATCCTGTGACCAACAACCCCAACTACGGGATGGCACTGATAATAAAATTTTAACACAAGTAACTATTATCTAACCAATTACAAATAGTTACCGAAACAATTATACAAATTGAAAATAGCACTATTCGGATACGGTAAAATGGGCAAGATGATTGAAAAAATCGCCCTAGAAAGAAATCACACCATTGTAGCAAAAGTGGATGTTGATACAGTAGATATTGATTTTTCGGAAATGGATGTTGCCATTGATTTTAGTATGCCCAGTGCCGCTTACGGTAATCTTACCAAGTGTTTTGAAAACGGCGTTCCGGTAATATCGGGCACTACAGGATGGTTGGACAAGTATGATGATGCCGTATCAATATGTAAAAAAAACAAAGGTGCTTTTATATACGCTTCTAACTTTAGTCTAGGGGTAAACGTGTTCTTTGAGCTCAATGAATACCTTGCCAAAATGATGAAGAATTTAGACCAGTACAATGTGTCCATGGAAGAAATTCACCATACCCAGAAGTTGGACGAACCCAGCGGTACTGCCATTACCCTTGCAGAAGGCATCATTAAGAACACCAACTACAGTGCGTGGAAACTTGAAAACGCTCCGGCAGGTGAAATACCAATCGTGTCAAAAAGAATTGGAACAACACCAGGTACACATAGTATAGATTACAGTAGTAAAGTAGATTCCATAGAAATTAAGCATACTGCACATAACAGGGAAGGTTTTGCCCTTGGCGCTGTTATTGCAGCTGAATGGATTGTGGGGAAAACCGGTATTTTCTCTATGAAAGATGTGTTAAACCTTGGTTAATACATACAATATTTAAACAAGAATTAAGCTTACTTGCAATAGACGCCTTGAAATTCAATAATTTATAGGTTATAGATTTTTAGAGCGGCACTTAAAAATAAAAATACAAATGGACGCAACACAGTGGTTACTTTTTATTCTGGTCATTCAGATTATCCATTTTGCAGGAACCTGGAAATTATATGTAAAAGCAGGTAGAAAAGCTTGGGAAGCGGCCATCCCGGTGTACAACGCTATTGTATTGATGCAAATCATCAATCGCCCTAAATGGTGGACCATACTATTGTTCATCCCAATCATCAACCTTCTCATGTTCCCTATTGTATGGATCGAAACCATACGTAGCTTTGGACGAAATAGCACTGCAGACACCTGGCTGGTATTGCTTACTCTAGGGTTTTACATCTACTATGTAAATTATGCTTTAGATGTTAAATACATTAAAGACCGAAGTCTTCAACCTAAAACAGCAACCGGCGAATGGGTTAGTTCAATTGCTTTTGCAATTATTGCGGCCACTTTGGTTCACACCTATTTTATTCAACCTTACGTAATTCCAACACCTTCTTTAGAGCGTACATTACGTGTTGGCGATTTGTTGTTCGTAAGCAAATTTCACTACGGTGCCAGAACCCCAATGACCACGGTTGCAGCTCCCATGGTACATGATACCTTACCCATACTTGGTGTAAAGTCGTATTTGAACAAACCTCAGTTGCCCTATTTCAGAATTCCCGGCTTTACAAAAGTAGACCGAAACGATATTGTCGTATTCAGTTGGCCCGCAGATACGGTTCGCCAATTCTTTAAAAAAGAAAAAGGGGTTATTAAACCTATTGACAAAAAATCCAATTACGTTAAGCGTTGTGTAGGTATTCCCGGAGATTCATTGGCGGTCATAGATGGCTATGTGTACATTAACGGAAAACAGTTACAACTATCGGACCGTGCCAAACCTCAATATGATTATGCACTATACTCCAGTAAAGGAGTTTCTTCTACATTATTGGAAAAAGTAGGTGCAACGGGCTGGAGCAGAAAGTACATTATCAACTCATTAAACCAACAGCAGCTTAACGGTATTCAGAAATACGTTAAAGGCTATAGACAACGTAATGATGGTAAATTAGAAGTCTACACCAACGAAGGCGGTATTCCTGTTTCCGTGGCCCGAAAAAATGCTATTTCATTGGCCGAAGAAACGGGTCTTAAACGCATTGTTCCGCTAACGGATGAAATGGTGGCACAACTCAAGAATGAAGCCTCCCTAGACTCCATTGTACGGATTGTAGAGAAAAAAGGAGTGCCAGGCGGAAACATCTTCCCTCAAAGTCCGGATTACCCATGGAATTACGATCAAATGGGACCTATATACATTCCTCAAAAAGGAGCTACGGTACCCTTAAACCTAAAAGTACTTCCACTTTATAAAAAGATTATTAGAGAATACGAAGGAAACACCATTAGCGTTTCGGGCAATCAAATAAAAATTAACGATCAAGTAGCGGATTCGTATACATTTAAACAAGATTACTATTGGATGATGGGTGATAACCGAGATCACTCCGAAGACAGTAGAGCTTGGGGCTACGTTCCGGAAAACCATATTGTGGGCACACCTATATTCATATGGTTAAGTGTTGATAATTTTAATGATGGTATCTTCAGTTGGAAACCAAGATGGGACCGTATTTTTACTACAGTAAATGGTGAAGGAGAGCCCGTTTCTTACTTTAAGTATTTCCTAATTGCACTGGTAGCATACTTTGTAGGAAGTTGGTTGTGGAACAAAAAGAAAGCTAAAGGTTAATTTAAATCTATAGCCAAAATTATTACACATGATTTCTTTCGAAAATGCTTACGACCAAGTATTACAGCACACGTTTAATCTAGGTGATGAAACAGTGTCTCTATTAGAAAGTACAGGAAGGGTTCTTAGTGAGGATATTAGAGCCGATAGGGATTTTCCTCCGTTCAACCGTTCTACAAAGGATGGAATCGCCATTGCTTTTTCGGCTATAGAGAAAGGGGTTACCCGTTTTAAAATTGAAGGCGTGTTAAGCGCAGGAATGCCCCAACAAACGCTATCCAAAGACACCAATTGTTTTGAAATAATGACAGGTGCCGTTCTTCCCGAACAAGCCGATACCATTATCATGTACGAAGAAACAGAAACCGAAGATGATTACGTTTCTATTTCAAAGACCCCGAACAAGGGTCAAAACATACATCGCCAAGGCACAGATGAAAAAGAAGGTGCCATTTTATTAAAGAAAGGAACAGAGATTACCGCTGCTGTAATTGGTGTACTAGCTTCCGTAGGAAAAAATAAAGTTACAGTAAAAAAGCTTCCTAAAATTTGCGTGGTCTCTACGGGAAACGAACTTGTAGAGGTAGAAGATAAACCATTGCCCCATCAGATAAGGAAATCCAATTCACTATCCTTATTCGCCGCACTTGAAAGGGTGAAAATCACCCCTACTCTTTTACACTTGGCAGACAACCAAGCCATAATAGAAAAAGAGCTTGAAAAGGCCTTAAATAATTTTGATGTTTTAATGCTGAGCGGCGGAGTATCAAAAGGGAAGTTTGATTTTATTCCCGATGCCATGGATAAACTTGGTATAACAAAGGTTTTTCACCGGATTGCCCAACGCCCAGGCAAGCCTTTCTGGTTTGGAGTCCAAAAGGAAAAGCAGAAAGTTATATTCTCATTTCCCGGAAACCCAGTTTCCACTTTTGCCAATTATCATGTGTACTTTTTACCTTGGTTAAAAAAATGCCTTGGATTGAAAGTAGAAAAAAAGCAGATTATTTTAGAGGAAGCTATCCAACCTCACCCTTCTCTAACACTATTTGTACAAGTTACCACACAATACAAAAAAGGCAAGCTCATGGCCAAAACCGTTAAAGGAAACGGTTCTGGCGATTTGGTTAGTTTGGCTCTTGCAGATGGGTTTATTCGCGTTCCCCCGGGCACTGATGAAATGACCCAGGAAACGGTTTTCGATTATATAGAAACTACTTAGCCTTCAACCTTATTTCACTATTTACCTTGATATTTACCTTCATAACGCTTCCAAAGTTCCGTTTGATGAGTTTCTAATGAAATCTCCCTGCCATCTATAAAAGCATGCGTTAGCCGGTTTCCACTCATATCCAAAGCATCGCCTTCAGAAACAATAAGCGTAGCACTTTTACCCGCTTCCAAAAAACCGTACATATCATCTATACCAAGAATTTTAGCCGTGTTCCCGGTAATCAATTCCAATGCTTTTTCTTTTTCCATCCCTTGGGATACCGTTTGGCCCGCATAAAATGGAAGATTCCTGATTTGAAAATTAGATGCCGTACTGTTTTGAAGACCTACCAATAAACCTGCGTCTACCAAAAGTTTTGGCAGTTTGTACGGTAAATCATAATCATCCTCATCAAAAGCAGGTAAATTGTGCGTAGCACCTACCAATACCGGAACATCATTTGTTTTTAAAAAGGGAGCTACTTTATGAGCATGGGTGCCACCTACAAGAACCACCTCTTTGATTCCAGCCTCTTTCACATTCGTTATAGCATCAATAATTTCCTTTTCACCATTGGCATAAACAAATAACTTCTGTTTACCCGTATACAAACCGGACATAGCACTTAAAACAGGATTTTTTATTGCTGACCCAGAATCGTAAACAGCTGCATTTTTTAGAAAATCCATAGTTTCCTTAACCTCATCTCCATATTTTTTATTGGCTTGGTAACCACGGCCTTCACCTTCCCACCATTTTCCTTTGCGAAAAGTAGTTGGCCAGTGTAAGTGAATTGCATCATCTTCTTTGACAACCGCATCTTCCCAGTTCCAAGCATCAAACTGAACCACCGATGAAGTACCTGAAATACGCCCTCCTATTGGCGCAATCTGTCCTAAAAGCACGCCATTAGGGCGCATGCTCTCAACCACTTTAGATTCTGCATTATACGCTATTAAACTTCTAACATGCGGAATCATCTCTCCAATCTCATCTTGATCTTTTGAAGCCCGGACAGCATCTACCTCTATTAAGCCCAAAGACGTACTAGGTGCTATAAAACCAGGATACACATGCTTGCCCTGCCCTTTTATCTTCATGCCCTTTCTTGCGATTTTAGTCATGGCACTTCCCACAAAAGTGAGTTTACCGTCCTCAAACATAATCAGGGCATTCTCTATCACCTCACCATTGCCCAAATGTGCCGTAGCACCCTCTATTGAGTATGCGGTTACTTGTTTAGGTGCCGGTGTCTGTTGGCCGTTGGTCTGTACGGTCATCATTAAAAACGCTATCCATAAACAGACTTGAAACTTATATTTTTTATTTGACATCATATTTTTTATAATAAGTCCTTATTATTTTAATGTAAGTATTCCGAAAGGGTGTCGCAATGCATCATTTGCTTTTTACTTTGTTTGGGTTCTTGCGTCTTTTTGCCTTTCTCTTTTTCAAGTAACATCAAATTGATAAGTTCATTTCTTTCTTTGGCAACCTTTGCTCTTAACTGCATATCTTTTTCCAAATCAAAATAGATAGCTCCGTCAATCATTGTTTTTTCTGCTTTCGCATAAATAGATAAGGGATTATCGCTCCATAAAACCAAATCAGCATCTTTACCTTCTTTGATACTTCCGGTTCGGTCATTTAAGTGTAATAGCTTTGCTGGATTGATGGTAACCATATTCCATGCTTCTTGCTCCGTCATACCGCCGTATTTCATGGTTTTTGCCGCTTCTTGATTCAATCTTCTAATCATTTCTGCATCATCACTATTTATTGCTACAGTTACACCTTGATTGTGCATAATTGCGGCATTATAAGGGATGGCATCGTTAACTTCAAACTTATAGGCCCACCAATCACTAAAGGTACCGCCCCCGGCACCATGTGCTTTCATTTTATCGGCCACTTTATAGCCCTCAAGAATATGTGTGAACGTATTTACCCTAAAACCAAATTTTTCGGCCACCTTCATCATCATATTAATTTCGCTCTGAACATAACTATGACAACTAATGAAGCGTTCCCCGTTTATTATTTCCAATAAGGTTTCCATTTCTTCGTCATACCGAAAAGCTTCTCCGCTTTTTTTCTTTACCCCATATTCTTTTGCTCTTTGAAAATAATTCTCAAAAACCTGCTCAACTCCCATACGGGTTTGAGGAAAACGATTGAAACTGCCCCAATTACTCTGCTTTACATTTTCACCTAAGGCAAACTTTATGAACTTTGGAGAGTTATCATAAATCATATTTTCTGCACTCTCTCCCCATTTTAACTTTAGTATAGCCGAACGCCCCCCAATTGGATTTGCAGAACCATGTAAGAGTTGCAAAGAGGTTACCCCACCTGCCAAGGCCAGATAGATTCCTTTATCCTCATTGTCTACAACGTCTTCCATTTTTACTTCGGCAGAAGAGTTTTGCCCTGACTCATTTACCGCCAAAGCAGCTATATGACTATGTTCATCAATTATTCCGGCCGTTAAATGTTTACCCGTGGCATCTATGGTTTTTACTCCTCCTGCAGAAAGGTTTTGCCCCACTATTGCAATTTTTCCATTCTTTACAAGTACATCGGTATTCTTTAAAATACCTGACGCTTCACTCGTCCAGACAGTAGCATTCTTAAAAAGAACGTTTTCTTGTTTAGGGATAGCCTCATATCCATATCCTACATTAGGGTATGTAACCGCCACGGTTTTAGAAGGTTGCTTTTTATCTTCTTTTCCCTTCTCCGAAAAAGGAACCGTCCTTAAAGCGGAAAAAGTAGTTTCGTCCCCAGATGGGAGTACCGCTTTACCAATTATAGACTTGTTATCAGCTTTTACAAAAGCAATCATTCTATAACTTCCGGTTTTCTTTTTATCTGAAAACGATAGTTCCAACCAATTATCCGCGTAAGTCAATTTAGATTTTAAAGTAACGGTATCTTCCTTAACTACGAGTTTTGGTTTTTCTACCGTACCTTTTATTGAAGCTTTAAATTTTTGGTTACCAACAGACAGGTCATATTCGCCCCTAACATCAACCAAAGACATATCTGAAATTACATTCTTGGTACCTTGAACCCAATTTTCATATAAAACAGTGTTCTTGTCAAAAACATCTCCCGAAGTGATTAAAAAGTTGGCGTAGCTCCCCTTGGTTAACGATCCTATTTGTTCTGATTTTCCTAAAATCTGAGCTGGAATAGTGGTTAACGCCTCCAAAGCAGTGGTTTTACCCAAACCATGATCAATAGCTTTCAATACTCTCTCCTTAAAATCAACCGGGGATTTTAAGCCGTTTAACGTAAAGGAAAAAGATACTCCATTCTCTGCCAATACCTTTGGATTAGAAGGAGCCTGGTTCCAGTTTCTCATGTCTTCCAAAGTTACATAAGCAGCTGCATATGGGTCAGACACATCATAGGCATCCGGAAAATTCAAGGGTAAAATCAATTTTGCATTAGACGCCTTAATATCGGACACGCGTTCATATTCATTTCCTCCCCCTAAAATAACGTATTGTATACCAAAAGCATCTCCTATACCATCTGCCCTGATAATATTACCTTTATCACCTGCATCAAAAATCTGAACAAGATTTTTGTTGCGTGCCAAGGCCTCCAAAGATCTGTCCTTGGTATCTACCTTTCCTTGTGCGTACCAATTCTCATCATTGTACATCTGCCGTAGTAAAGCCATTGACCCCATTAATGAACTTGGGTATGATTGGCTTTTGGCTATGCTTTTTGTAAAAGAAAAATACTGTGCCGATCGGTCATCTATAATACGGTCTGCATTATTCCCTTTACCGTTAAGAGCTACCAAAATACTAGTACCACGGGCAATACCATCTTGAATATGCGAATTAACCACACCAAAACCTACCTTGCGCAAGGTCTCCGCAACAGTATCATCATATTCAAATTTAGCGATGGCATCATTCTCTGGCATGATATGATCGTTCCAGTAAAAACCAGATCGAGATGGCTCATATTCTGCCGACCTTCCTTGTTCCTTTAACTTCTCTGGTTTTTGCACACCAAAACTTGAAAACAAATCTATAAAAGAAGGGTACACAGACTTCCCGGAAATATCTATAACGACCGTATTTTTAGGGAGCGTTACACTTTTCCCAACTTCCACTACCCTTCCGTTTTGGACCAATAGTGTACCGGACTCCACTACTTGAGTTGGAGTAATATAAATTTTGGCATTGGTAAAAGCAGTATAATTTGTGTTTTTGGACTTTACACCTTCATTAGCAGGAAAGTAATCTTGTGCCAGGGCTACGAATCCGTAACAGACCATAGCTGTGGTAACTAATATTTTTTTTATCATTTTTTAGATTCAAATGTCTATCTCTAAAAGTAAGGAATGAGATCTAAATCAAAAAATAATATAACAATTACAAGGTCAATCCTTATAAAATCACATTTTTCCTTAATTAATATTCAGAAATTCACGTTAAACCAAAAGTAAAAATGTAGAAATTGTATTGTTCACTATTTTGCTAGATGGGGTATTTCTCATGATAGCCCACCATTAATTGTACTATTTTACTATAGCTCTTTATACCGTCTTTCTGTTGATTCGCCTTTAAAAAGGTATTGAAGACCGACTTAAAAATGGGTTCAAAAGGATTTAGATATTCCAAATTGTGCTCGTACAGCTCCCTATAATTTTCTTGTACCCCAACATTCACTTTAGCATACAGTTCATCAAACTTCTCCTTGTCCGTGCGGCGTATAGCACTTAAACAATGACTAAGGGCATAAGCCGATGCCGAATACTGAAAATAAGGGTCATCATTCTTCACCGTTACCAAGTAACCAATAAAGTTGGTTTCATTTTCTTTTGAATACCCCACTTGATGTCCAACTTCATGACCGCTTATTACGGGAAAACGAAATTCAGGGGTTAACGCATTTACTTGAGCCTCATTGGTAAAGGGGTTCAAGTACCCACCAATTCCCATATAACTTGCCAAGGTACTGAACATAGATTTTTTAAGGCTACGGTGGTCATATTCCAAAAATGGAAGTTCTTTCTGTAACTGCTCGTACCCATTTACCGTTTTATCAAAAATCTCATTCCGAGTATATGGCACCTGTACTCTTTTTGTACTATCCGATGTCAAGTTAAATTGAAGTTGATTTGTCTTTACTATCAACCTTTCGGCCAAATCAATAACCTCATTGGTTTGTATACTATCGCGAATGGCAAAATTCTCGGCAATGGGTTTTCGGTAATAGTTTAACCCCCAAACCAAATTGAATGTGAAGTAAAAAACAGAAAGCACCATTACAACATTTCTCAAAAACTGAAATGGAAACTTTCTAATCTTTAATCGGTTTGCATAAAGATACCGGATTCCCAAAACTATAAGTAACACATACAGAATTTCACCCACCGAAAAAGGAACCCACCCAAACAGAATTCTAAAAAACTGACTGATTACGGGATAAATACCGTTACTGTAGTACGTCTCTACAATCTCCGGTTTGCTACCCAACCACGCCACCAAAAGAATTTGAGGAAGCAAACTCAAGGCAATCCCGTTTCTTAATTTATTTTTCAAAAGCTTATGTTTAATGCAAAACCATCATACTGAAACGCTTAAAAAAAATGAACAGCTTCCGTATGACATACATAAAGCCAAAATTAACCAAATATCGTCCATACCAATTTTTGACTCCGTATTTTTGCAAAAATATAACATCACATGAACGAAGCTATAAGAGAATTAGAACCTAAGGAGGTTTGGAACAAGTTTGCGGACTTAAATGCCGTACCCCGCCCATCAAAAAAAGAGGAACGTGTTATACAATTCATGTTAGATTTTGGTAAATCCCTTAATCTGGAAACTTTTAAGGACGCGGTTGGCAATGTTATTATAAGAAAGCCTGCTAGCAAGGGAATGCAAGATAGGGTTACCGTTACCCTACAATCGCACTTGGATATGGTGCACCAGAAAAATAATGACACCGTCTTTGATTTTGACGAACAAGGTATTGAGATGTTTATTCAGGAAGACTGGGTAAAAGCCCGCGGAACTACCCTTGGTGCGGACAATGGCATGGGCGTTGCAGCAATTATGGCTTTGTTACAGAGTTCAAATATTGCCCACCCTCCATTGGAAGCTCTTTTTACAATTGATGAAGAAACGGGAATGACCGGCGCTATGGGTCTTGAAGGTGGTGTTTTGCAAGGTGAAATACTTCTAAACCTAGATACCGAAGAAGATGATGAGCTAGATATTGGATGTGCCGGTGGAATAGATATTACCGCAACCAGAAAGTATAATGAAAAATCTGTGCCCCGTGCCACGGTTGGTTATGAAATTACCGTAAACGGATTAAACGGAGGCCATAGTGGCATTGAAATACACAAGGGACTGGGGAATGCCAATAAAATAATGAACCGTCTCCTTTACGGCGCATCCAACTCTTTCATGTTGCGTATTGCAGAAATTGATGGAGGCAGCCTTAGAAATGCCATTCCTAGAGAAAGTGTGGCCAAAATTGTTATCCTTAAATCACAAAGCGAAGAATTTGAGAAGACGGTCAAAGAATTTGAACAGGTTGTACAGAAAGAACTGAACACCTTAGAACCCAACCTAAAAGTATCTTTTAAATCCATAAAATTGCCAAAAACAGTTATGGGTCTGGGAGCACAAGAACGTTTATTACAAGGGTTGTACGCCGCTCACAACGGGGTTTACGCTATGAGCGCTACTATACCCGGTTTGGTAGAAACCTCAAACAATGTGGCCCGGGTTCTTGTCAAAGAAGGAAAAGCTAAAATAGGGTGTTTAACACGTTCTTCCGTAGATTCGGCCAAGATGGATTTGGCACATGCATTAAAATCCACTTTTGAACTTGCGCGTTTTGATGTTGAATTTAGTGGTACTTACCCAGGATGGACACCCAATGCCAATTCTAAAATTCTAAAGGTAGCAGAGGAAAAATATAAATCGCTTTTTGGCGAACAACCCAAAGTAGCCGCGTGCCATGCCGGATTGGAATGTGGTATTCTAGGCCAAAATTATCCTGAAATGGATATGATAAGTTTTGGGCCTACCATCTTGGGAGCGCACTCTCCAGATGAGCGTGTGAGCATATCTTCTACCCAGAAATTCTGGAAATTTCTATTGAACATTTTAGAAGACATTCCAAAAAAATAGTTTCAAACAAAAAGGGTTTGCCAAATGGCAAACCCTTTTCTATATTGTTCAATTACTACTAAACTTTCTGTAAAGTAGCCTCTTCTTCCGCTTTAGGATTTGGACCATATTGGTTATCTCCGGCTTCACTATCCGTACAGGCCAAGATCAAACTGTAAATAGGTACGAGTAGAAACCAACCACTCTTTCCAACATCGTGCATTCTTCTTACACCTACAGCTATACCTGGTATTAAAACACCTAGTGAATATATAACCGATAAGAACAAAAGTGCCGGAACATCAATTACAATTGCTAAAATTTGTAACCCGTAAGCAATTAAAATATTGAATAAAAAGAACATCCAATACTCTTTTCTTCTTGCACGACCTTCAAAGCCAGCGTAGTTTTGTAATACTTTTAAATACCAATTCATAGGTTTAAGATTTAGGGGTTATTACTATTTATGAATGGTACAAACGGGCATCCTTACCTTGTATTATGATTTTTTAGATGAACTGCACCTAAAACGAAAAAAAATAGATTAACTGTACAGCTTAGCCTATCTTTTCATTGGTTTTTCAGCATCTTGTCCAAAATAAAAAACGCACAAAAAAACCCGCATAAAGCGGGTTTTGTACATTGTTGAAAGACTCTTATTCTGCCTCTCCTGTAATTTCAAGATCAAATACCAAATCTGCACTAGGTGGTATTGGCCCCGTACCTTGTGGTCCGTAGCCCAAATGCGAAGGAATAAAGATACGTGCCTTATCCCCTATTTTCATATTTAAAAGTCCTTCTTTAAAACCTGCTATTAAACTAGCATCAGGACTGTACTCCATTGGTATTGGCTCATAGCCACCTCCTTGCTTCCTACGAGCGTCAAACTTATTGTATTTAGTTGCTACGTCTTCGTAATTACTATCGAACAAGGTTCCATCTTCCAAGAATCCGGCGTAATATACAAGTACTTGACCACCTACAGTAGGTTTTGGCCCTTCCCCTTCTTTCAAGGTCAATATCTTAAGACCACTAGGCAATTCTTCGGCCTTTGCCTTTTGTTCTTCAAGAGCAGCTTTAAAGTCGCTCTTCATTTTTTCAAATGCAGCAATCTTCGCTTCTTCTTCAGCAAAATAATCGGTCATAACCTGAACGGCATCAAATTTTTTGGCCATTTTGCCATTACGTACAATCTCAACGCTATTCATCACTACGTCCTCAATTGGCCTGTCTTTTGTCATTGGGTCTTGAGATGTTTCTGTGTTGGCAATAGAATCTACCACATCCAAACCTTCAACTACATGACCAAAAACCGTGTGTCTTCCGTTTAAAAACGGAGTTTCTTTATGTGTGATGAAAAATTGGCTCCCATTGGTTGCCGCTCCCGAATTGGCCATAGAAAGAATCCCCTTTCTGTCATGCACTAAAGAATCGTTAAACTCATCCTTAAACTTATATCCTGGATTACCTCGCCCAGTACCTGTTGGGTCTCCTCCTTGAATCATGAAATCCTTAATGACCCTGTGAAAGATAAGGCTGTCATAATATTTTTTACCTTTTAAACTATCGGTAACAAAAGGGCTTTTACCCTCCGCCAATGTTATAAAGTTTGCTACGGTAACCGGTGTTTTTTCATATTCCAGTTTCACAATAATATCACCTTTACTGGTATGAATATCCGCAAAAACGCCATCTCCCAACTCGGCATACTGACTTTTACAACTAGATAGCAAAACCACTAGGGTTATCAAGTAATAGATTTTTTTCATGTTTTTAATCCTTTATTTATATTTTACTTTTATTGATTATTTGCAAGTTCTACTCTACTAACTCGTTCTGTTTTTGAATTTTAAAAACGGATAAGGTGACCTTAAACGGTACATTAATTCCAATTTTGTCATTATCGCCATGATAGCCGTACCCCAAAGAAGACGGAAACAAAAAGGTTGCCGTTTCTCCTTCTTTTAACATCTTAACACTGTTTCTTAGACCTGGAAAAAGATCTTGCTTATCAACTTTATAGGTAAGGGTACCTATATCGTCCATGCTATAGATAGTGTCATTTTTTAAGCTGACTACGTTATAGCTCATTACCACTACATCATCTGGCTTGGCGGTATATTCGGTTTCTTCATTTTTAACGTCATAATAGAACCAAGACCCACTTGCCGTATGCGTATACTCGTGCAATGTATCGTTAGCCATCACTTCTTGCATTGACTTCTCTTCCTTGGCCAAAAGTTCTTTGCTGCGTTTCACGGATTGCTTAAAAAAGCTTCCTGTCTTTACCTCAACAGGTCTTCTTGCTTCGGGGCCTCCACAGCCCACTACTATAATTAAAAAAATAAGACTTAATATTCTCATGCTTGTAATTGCTCTTGATAATTTTCTAAAAGCGATTCAAAATAAAGAGTCGTTTCTTTAAGCGACCTATCGCTTTTTCCACCTGCAGCATTATCATGACCACCACCTTCAAAATGGGCCCTTGCAAATTCGTTTACCGAAAATTCTCCAATAGACCTGAAGGAAATTTTTATGATACCTTCATCTTTATTCTCTATAAAAATAACCGCAAATATAATACCTTCTAAAGTAAGTCCGTAATTTACAAAGCCTTCCGTATCTCCTTTCTGATACTCATGGGCATCTAGCTCTTCTTGACTTAGCGTAATATACGCCGTTCTGTACTTATCAAGAATAACCATATTCTTTAAAGCGCAGCCCAAAAGATGTAATCTTCCCGGGGTGTTCGTGTCAAAAACCCTGTGATGTATTTCCGTGTTTTCCGCACCCTTATCAATTAAATCTGCAACTACACGGTGGGTTCTACCGGTAGTAGACCTGAATTTAAACGAGCCGGTATCAGTCATTATTCCAGTATAAAGACAGTCTGCCATTTCTGAGGTAATCTTATCTACATCACCTAAAAACTCAATGAAATTATAAACCATTTCACAAGTAGAAGTCATGGTTACATCAGAATACATAATCTGGGCATAATCAGATGGGGCCTGGTGGTGGTCAATCATCACAAAAGGCACTGTTAGGCTCTCCAATACGGATTGCATCTGCCCTATTCTTCCCAAATGATTAAAGTCTAAAGTAAAAATCACCGTAGCTTCGGCAATTTTTTCCTTGGCCTGGCTATTCTGTTTTTCAAAATTTAAAATATTTTCATTGCCCGGCATCCATTTCAAAAACTTAGGATAATCATTGGGCGCAACAACAACAGCCTCTTGCCCCCTATTTACAAGGTAATGACATAAAGCCAAGGTTGAACCAATGGCATCACCATCCGGATTTTTATGTGGTACGATTACGATTTTTTGCGGTTGGGAAAGTAGTTGCTGAACCGCTTTTATAGACTCCAAATTCATGCGCGCAAATATACAATTTAATAACATAGCCTTTGAAGGCAAAGTCTTATTTTTGCTGTTAGTTTTTAAAACGATTCTATGTTGAATAAATGTGTCGCCATTAGCGCCCTATTTGCCTTTATGGCTTGCAAGACCGTAAAACAGGACGAGCAGCCTATAAAAAAGGAAGTATATACCTCTACTTTTGATTCTGATTTTACCCTAACATTTGGCTCATGTAATAAACAAAACGAAACCAATTTACTTTGGGACGACGTTTTAAAAACGCAGCCCAATCTATGGATTTGGGGAGGAGATAACATTTATGCGGATACGGATAACATGAAACGGCTACGCTCCATGTACGCCCAACAAAACGCAGTTAAAGGATATCAACAACTAAAAAAGACGGTACCCGTTATTGGCACTTGGGACGATCATGATTATGGACTGAACGATGGAGGCGTTGAGTTCGAAAAAAAGAAAGAGAGCCAACAGAAGTTCCTTGATTTTCTAGGAGTGGACCAAAATGATCCGCGAAGAACCCAAGAAGGTGTTTATACCGCACATACCTATAATACGCCAAAGGGAAGCATTAAAGTACTGGTATTGGATACACGATATTTCAGAACAGCCTTAACCCCAGATCCTGTAACTAAAAAACGAACTAAACCAAATGCCTATGGCGTTGGCACCATTCTTGGAGAAACCCAATGGAACTGGCTCTCTAGTGAGCTTAAAAACTCTACGGCAGACTTTAATATACTGGTAAGTAGTGTTCAAATACTATCCAACGAACACGGCTTTGAGACTTGGGGCAACTTTCCGCACGAAGTAGATAGACTTAAAAAGCTTATTGTAGATTCTAATGCAAAAGGTGTAATGGTTCTTTCCGGAGATCGCCATATTTCAGAGTTTTCAAAAACGGACGTATCCGGATTGACCTATCCTTTAATAGATTTTACAAGTAGCGGACTTACACATTCCTATACCGCTTACAATGGTGAAACCAACCCGTTTAGGGTGGGTGAAGTGGTTTTTACTCAAAGTTTTGGACTAATTAAATTCAATTTTGAAACTAAAGAAGCGCAGATGCAAATTCTGGGTGACGACTTAAATCTTTTAGGGGAGTTACATCAAACCTATTAAAAGTTGCCGATTATTGAATAAAGCGTATTTTTGCAAAAAATTTTTACAATGACAACGAACAGAACATTTACGATGATCAAACCCGATGCGGTTGAAAACGGACACATTGGTGCCATCTTGGAAAAAATAACTTCCGCTGGCTTTAAGATCGTCGCCATGAAATATACACAACTTAGCACAAGAGATGCTCAAGAGTTCTACGCCGTTCATAGCGAGCGTCCGTTTTACGGAGAATTGGTAGAGTTCATGAGCCGTGGTCCTATTGTTGCCGCTATTTTGGAAAAGGACAATGCCGTTGAGGATTTTCGTGCATTGATTGGTGCAACCAACCCGGCCGAAGCTGCTGAAGGTACTATTAGAAAGTTATTTGCTACCGATATTGCAGAAAATGCGGTACATGGTTCGGACAGCGATGAAAATGCAGCTATTGAAGGTGCCTTTCATTTTGCTGGAAGAGAGATTTTCTAACAACCGTACAACTTTATAGAAAACCTGTAAGTATCAATTCTTTGAAGCTTACAGGTTTTTATCTTAGAACCAGTTTCTTTACCAGGTTTTTACCCAAATCTTCATTGAGCATCTTTACAATTTTAGATTTGCCCAAGCTAAGTTCTTCACGAAGCACGGAAGAGGACAACGCCACAAAAAGTGTATCGCCTCTAAGCTCTATATCCGTAGTATAATTATTTACGCCATTACCCATTAGATTGCGCCAAGCTTCGCGCGCATCTACTTTATCCATGCCCTTTTCCAGCCTATTCTCTTTTATGAATTCTTGAAGCGCTTCGCTCATATTCATATTTTCGTTTCGTCGCTTTGCCATCTTATTGGATTGAAATAGGTTCAAATCTTTTATAATCGTACTGTATCCCTTCTTGGTTCTTTACGGAAAAAGTAGCATCGTCCAAATCTACCAACGTCTCGGACCACTCACTTAATTCGGTCTTGTAATCAATTGAAAAACTGTTCTCTTTTTGGGTGATGACAAACGCTTCGGCATCATCAGAAGTTTCATAGGTTCCATCTAGTTTGGGTTGCATTTTTTTACGATATCCCTTTTTTCCGTCCGTAGAAATATAATCTACGTTGGTATTCACCTTATATTCTTTAACGGTACCATTAGGCAAGGTTACCCTTGTTATTTCCCAATACCCGTCCAACAGGTTTAAATCATCCTTTGACACACCTGAAGAGCACCCTAGAAACAAGCCTAAAAATCCTATTAAAATTATCTTTTTCATCGTCGTTTTCTAAAATCGGATTAATTATAATTTGAATAATTTATACGTTTGGTGGATCTGCTTTACGACTTCTTCGGTACGTTCTGCATGCGTATCACTAATAAAGATTTGTCCAAAATTTTCATTGTTCACCAAAGCTACGATATGTGACACCCTATGTTCGTCTAATTTATCAAAAATATCATCTAACAATAAAATAGGCGTTGTTTTTGAACGGGCCTTTATAAATTGAAATTGAGCAAATTTTAGAGCGATCAAAAAAGATTTCTGCTGACCCTGGCTACCAAATTTCTTAATGGGGTGCCCTGAAATTTCAAACCCTAAATCGTCTTTGTGTACCCCAACTGATGTGTACTGCAAGGCTTTGTCCTTTTCAACGGATTTTTCTAAAAGTGCCAATAAACCTTCATTGAGCAACTTACTTTCATAATTTAAGGACACCTCTTCATGACCTCCGGATATGGCAATGTACTGTTCTTTAAAAATAGGGATGAATGCCTCTAAAAATGCCACTCGCTTATCAAAAATCCGAGTTCCATAATCTTCTAACTGTTCATTGTAAACCGCCAACGTATCCTTATTAAAAGTATGGTTGGCCGCAAAATATTTTAAAAGCGAGTTACGCTGGGCCAAAACCTTGTTATACTTTAAAAGGTCTTGTAAATACTCCTTATCGGATTGAGAAATAACCCCGTCTATGAATTTTCTTCTGGTATCACTTCCTTCTATAATAAGATCTCTGTCTGCCGGTGAAATAATGACCAAAGGCAATAGACCAATATGATCCGACAGGCGATCATATGCCTTCCCGTTTCGTTTAATTACCTTTTTTGCCCCCCGTTTTAAACTACAAACTATTTTCTCTTCCCGCTCATTTTTTTCAAACTCTCCTTCTATTACAAAAAAATCCTCATCATGTTTAATGTTCTGGGTAGAAACCGGGTTAAAGTAGCTCTTACCAAAGGAAAGATGGTACACCGCATCCAGCACATTAGTTTTTCCTACTCCGTTAGGACCAACCATGCAATTGATTTTTTTATCGAGTTCAATATCCATTGAATCGAAGTTTTTATAATTAATCAGGGATAATTTCTTTAAAAACATGTGCAATAATTCCAGATTTGACGGTACTTGATATACAAACCTCAAAAATAACGAATAAATACCCTTTCGGTTTTGGATAAAACCTTTATTTTTGCGCCACCAATAAAATTAGAAAATGGCAACATATAAGAAGCGTGGTTTTAAACCAAAAGATAAAGCGGAAGAGCAAGAAGTTACAGAGCAAGAAAGCGCAACTGCAGAAGTCTTTAGTACACTAGATGAAAGT
Source organism: Zobellia russellii (assembly GCF_044597075.1). Classification (NCBI taxonomy): domain Bacteria; kingdom Pseudomonadati; phylum Bacteroidota; class Flavobacteriia; order Flavobacteriales; family Flavobacteriaceae; genus Zobellia; species Zobellia russellii. The sequence goes on from NZ_CP139000.1 coordinate 1,458,555, forward strand.
GCCTCCAAAACCGAAGCTTGGGTTGCTGACAACCAGAATTATATTTTAGGTATCATAGGTGTTATAGCTGTTGGTGTTCTTGGATATTTGGCGTATGCCCAATTTGTGGAAAAGCCCAAAGAAGCTAACGCTGCCAATGAAATGTACTACCCTCAGCAATATTTTGACCAAGCCCTTAACAGCCCAACAGCTAAGGATTCTTTATACACCCTTGCATTGAACGGTGCGGAAGGAAAATACGGTTTTCTTGATATCATAGACGAATACAGCGGAACAAAAGCGGCCAACTTGGCAAACTACTCTGCAGGTATGGCGTATTTGAACATGCAAAAGTACCAAGAGGCTATTTCACATCTAGAGGACTTTAGTTCAGAAGACGATATTCTTGGTGCATTGGCAAAAGGTGGTCTTGGTGATGCGTTCATGCAACTAGGTCAGCCAGAAGATGCCTTAGGTTACTATGACAAGGCTATTGCTCACAGCAACAACAACTATACAACTCCTAAATTCTTGTACAAAGCGGGTGTTACGGCTCTAGAATTGAACCAGAACGATAAAGCCCTTAAGTACTTTCAGAGAATTAAAGATGAGTATTCATCTTCTGATGAAGCGCGTACTGTTGATGCTTTTATAGGAATGGCTAAAACCAACAATTAATGGCTACGGCAAACAAAAACTTATCAGTTTACGATAAAACTAAAATCCCAAACGCGAAAAATCTTCGGTTTGGGATTGTTGTTTCTGAATGGAATACAGAAATTACCGAAGGGCTATACTCTGGTGCCGTTGAAGCCCTTTTGGATTGTGGCGCCTCAGAAGACAACATTTTACGCTGGGATGTGCCGGGTAGTTTTGAGCTGACTTTTGGATGCAAAAAAATGGCCACTACCCAAGAAGTAGATGCCGTTATTGCCATTGGAAGTGTTATTCAAGGTGAAACCAAACATTTTGATTTTGTTTGTAGCGCTACGGCTCAAGGCATTAAAGACCTTAACGTACAACTGGATACCCCTGTGATATTCTGTGTGTTGACGGATAACAACATCCAACAATCACGGGAGCGCAGTGGAGGCAAACATGGCAACAAGGGTACAGAGGCCGCTATTGCCGCTATTCAGATGGCCAGCTTGGGGAAATAATTATCTAGAACCAAGCCTCTACAAATTTTTATTGTCCTTTTTCTTTGGAAAAAGTCTTTCCTGTCCACAATGGCAAAACAGACAATTACCTTATATCCTTACATGTAAGGTAACATTTTACCCACTAAAAAGCTGTATCTCATGCGCTGTTAACAAATTTTGGCAGCGGTAACACGGCATATTTTTTGATTTTAAGTAACTTTGAGGTTCATGGGAATGCTAAGTAAATTCACACGCTTAAAGCGGAGCAAGAAATTTGAATACACCCCTCGTTATTATGACGACAAGGGTAAAGGCAGTCCGTTTAAAATTGAACCAAAATTTGACCAATACCGAAGTACATTAAATCCCGCCAGAGGTTTAAAGGGAAAGTTTGGTAGTGCCATGTCCGATATAAAGCGCCAAGGCGATACCAATCTAAAAATACGCATGGCAGTTATTTTGGCCATTCTCGTATTGATCGTACTTTATATTATCGATTTTGACCTCTCTATATTCTTCCCTAACTAATGGCAGATATCATAAAACTTTTACCGGACCATGTTGCGAACCAGATTGCAGCGGGTGAAGTGGTTCAACGTCCTGCTTCAGTCGTAAAGGAATTATTGGAAAACGCAATAGATGCCGGGGCTACCTCTATTAAATTAATTATAAAAGACGGCGGAAAAATCCTTATCCAAGTTGTAGATGACGGAATGGGCATGAGTGCTACGGATGCTAGATTAAGTTTTGAGCGGCACGCCACTTCTAAAATACAAAAGGCAGAAGACCTCTTTAATTTGAACACCAAAGGGTTCCGCGGTGAAGCCTTAGCTTCAATTGCAGCAATTGCCCATGTTGAGATGCAAACCAAGCCCGAGAGCGAGGAACTGGGCACCCATCTAAAAATTGAGGGCAGTAAAATTATATTTCAGGAAGCCAGCGTTACCCCCAAGGGTACGTCTATGGCGGTAAAAAACCTATTTTTCAACATCCCTGCCAGACGTAACTTTTTAAAAAGTAATCAGGTAGAGTTAAGGCATGTTACAGATGAGTTTCATCGTGTTGCCTTGGCGCATCCTAGTATTGCCTTTCATTTTTATAATAACGGAAGTGAAATATTTAACCTTCCATCGGACAATTACCGCAAGCGTATTGTCAATATTTTTGGTACACGAACCAATCAAAAGTTGGTTCCCGTTGAAGAAGAAACGCCCATTGTAAAGATAAGTGGTTTTATAACCAAGCCCGAATTCGCCAAAAAGAGCCGTGGGGAGCAATTTTTCTTTATCAATAACAGGTTTATTAAGAGTCCTTATTTACACCACGCGGTGGTAGCGGCTTTTGAAGGACTTATAAAATCAGATTGTCATCCTGGTTATTTTCTCTACCTAGAGGTTGACCCAGGCTCAATAGATATAAATATTCATCCCACTAAAACAGAAGTTAAGTTTGATGATGAACATAGCCTGTACGCCATTTTAAGGTCTACGGTAAAGCATAGCTTAGGTCAGTTTAACGTTGCCCCTGCGCTAGATTTTGAACACGACCCAAATTTACAGACACCTTATGAATTCAAGGATAAGTCCGTAGTACAGCCTAAAGTTACGGTAAACGCAGGGTTTAACCCTTTTCAGGAAACAAAAAATACAGCTTCGCCTGCTCCATCGCGTAGCTATCAAAAACCAAATACCCAAAGCTGGGAAAGCTTGTACGTTGGTTTAGAATCAAAAATGGGTACGGATGAAAACCTTGGTAGCATCAGTTTTGAATCTGATACAATTACCGGTTCTATTTTTGAGGGCGAAAAAGAAACAGCAGAAACAGTTACTACCACCTTTCAAATTAGAAGAAAATATATTGTAACCACTATAAAATCCGGTATGGTGGTAATTGACCAAAGTCGGGCGCACCAAAGAGTACTTTACGAAAAATTCTTAAAGAACAGCACTGTAAAACAAGCGGTTAGCCAACAACTATTGTTCCCGTTAACCCTTTCCTTTTCGCATACCGAAATTAGTGCGCTTAAAGAAATTGAAGATATTTTAACCTCTATTGGATTCATTTTTGAAAAAATAGAAGATGAAACAATTACCGTTACAGGTGTTCCCCTTCTGGTGGCCGAAAGTGAAGTTGGCATGATATTGGACCAGCTTATTTCAGATTACCAACAAGAAATAACGGAAGAGAGTTTCTCCCATACGGACATACTTTCAAAAACATTGGCAAAAACATTGGCGGTCAAGACTGGGGAGATGCTGGACAACGCCTCCCAAATTGCCCTTGTAAACGATTTGTTCGCCTGTAAGGAAGCAATGGTTAGTCCGTTTAATAAACCGGTATACATCACCATTACCGAAAATGACATTGACAAAAAATTTATTTAGATGGGAAGATTAACCGAAGCTATAAAACACCTGCTCATAATAAACATTCTGTTTTTTGTGGCAACCTCTCTTTACGGTGATCAGATGTACCAGTGGTTTTCGTTGTGGTTTCCAAAAAACGAGAACTTTGCCTTCTACCAGATTGTAACGCATATGTTCATGCACGGTGGCTTTATGCACATTGCTTTTAACATGTACGCTTTATGGGCTTTTGGAACGCCATTGGAACAAATGTGGGGACGCAATAAGTTTCTGTTCTTCTATTTTTCCGCTGGTCTAGGTTCTGCTTTGATTCATACAGGGGTAAACTACTACTACTTTAACGAGGGAATGCAAGCTTTGGTGAATAGCGGCATGACCGAGAGTAGTATTATGGAGATTATATCATCTGGCCAGTACAGCCCGGATTGGTACAATATTGCATCAAAAAGTACCATAGACAATTTTCTATCAGCTTATAACACACCCGCAGTAGGAGCTTCTGGAGCCATTTATGGTGTTTTAGTAGCCTTTGGGATGATGTTCCCTAATAGTGAGCTCTTCTTGATGTTCATTCCTGTACCGGTCAAAGCCAAATATTTTATACCTATTTTAATAGGATTGGATTTATTTTCCGGAGTAACCGGGTATAGTCTTTTTGGCCAAGGCATTGCCCATTTCGCCCATATTGGGGGCGCTTTGTTCGGTTTTTTAATGATGTGGTACTGGAAGAAGAATCAGTTTAACAACAACCGCTGGAACTAAGATGACAAACGGAGATTTAAAATATCAATATGCACGGTTGAGCGTTTCCGAAAAGCTCATAGCCATTAACGTTATCGTTTTTATCGTTATGGGGCTTATTACAGCGCTAATTAGCCCTAGCGTTGAAAACTGGTTTGCCCTGCCCAAGGATTTTTTCGACTTTTTAATGCAGCCGTGGTCCATTATTACTTACTCTTTTTTACACGGTGGCATTTTTCATATTCTCTGGAACATGTACGTATTGTACGTGGCCGGCCGTATTCTACTAAACCTTTTTGACGGTAGACGCTTCTTAAGCATCTACTTTTTAGGGGTTATTCTAGGCGGCCTTTTATTTCTTTTGAGTTATAACATTTTCCCGACGCTAATAGGCGTTAATGCTTCTCTTATTGGTGCTTCCGCGGGAGTAATGGCGGTACTTATATTTGTTTGCACCTACATTCCCAATCAAGAAGTACGTCTTTTTGTTTTTAACGTAAAGCTTTGGCAAATTGGTTTGTTCGTTGTGTTAATGGATCTAGTTCAAATTCCAATGGGCGGGAACATTGGAGGAAGAATTGCCCATTTGGGTGGTGCCTTTTTAGGGTATATGTATGCCCGACAACTTTATAATGGCAGAGATATTGGTGAGGGTTTTGCCGGCTTAATTGATGGTATAGCCAATCTTTTCAAAAAAAGCGAAAAGAAAGCACCTATGAAAACCGTTTATAAAAACAAGCAAAAAACAGCTACCAAACAAGCTAATCACGATAAGCAAACCCATCAAAAAAAGATTGATGCCATTTTGGATAAAATCAGCAAATCCGGATACGAAAGTCTTTCAAAAGCGGAAAAAGATTTTCTATTCAAGGCTGGAAAGGAAGACTAGCGTATGAAGGGACTTTCATTCTTTAATAAAATTGTTTTCTTTTTTAATATCATTTTTGCCTTTGTGCTCCTACTGGCATGTGCCGTCCCTTACCTATCCCTAGAGCTTTTTCCTTTTTTATCCATTTTAAGCTTGGGCGTACCTGTATTGGTAGTAGTCAATACCCTCTTTTTCTTGTATTGGTTGTTAGGCCTTAAAAAACAAGTTTTCACTTCTTTGTTCGTTCTTATTTTTGGGTACTTTGCTCTGGGTACTTTTATAAAATTATCATCGGAATCGACTGATTTTAAAGAAGACGAGTTAAAGGTGATGACCTATAACGTACGTGCATTTAACCGGTACCGATTTTTAGACAACGATAATATTCCCGAAGAGATAGAAGGCTTGGTAGAACAAGAGAAACCGGATATTATCTGCTTTCAAGAAGTAGGGCATGATATGCAAGAGGATTACTTGGACTATCCTTACCATTTTTTAAAACGAATACCGGCTGGCAATAAGGTTCATATGGGCATATTCTCTAAGTATCCCATAATTAAAGCGGAAATCATAAACTTCCCCAATAGCATAAATAATGGTTCCTATGCCGATATTCTCTATAAAGGCGACACCTTAAGGATTTACAATTTACACATGCAATCCTTAGGAATTACTCCAGGTACAGGAGTTTTGCGCTCACAATCTTCCGAGAGATTATACCGTAGAGTAACCAATGCCTTTAAAAGGCAACAGCAACAAGCACAAATCATAGCAGAACATAAAGCAAAGAGTCCTTATAGAACCTTGGTCTGTGGCGACTTTAACAACACTCAATTCTCGTCGGTGTATCATACTATCATAGGTGAAATGCAGGATACGTTTATTGAAAAAGGGGCTGGTTATGGCCGTACGTATAACTTTCTAATGATTCCTATTCGTATTGATTTTATTATGGCCGATTCCAGTTTTGAAGTTATGGGCCATAAAAATTTTGATGAAAAATTCTCGGACCATTTTCCGGTTATGGCTTCATTTCGATTGAAATAGGAAAAAACAATCCGTGGCATCCGCTAAAATGTGTATCAACAAGGCCAATCCAAAAATTCGGGTCTTTTTAAAACAAAAAAGCAAAAAATAGGCTGCTATGGCCCAATAACTATGGAGTGGATGAAACCCTATACTACAGCGGTCCGGAGAAAAAATGGGGGTTGCCAGCAAGTGGTCTATATCTATGACAATACCGGCCAATAAAATAAGAATAGCCTTTAAACGGTATTCCTTATAAAAGTACCACCCAATAAAAATAGGCACCAAAAAATGAATGCCGTAATGCATGATGAATCTAAGCATCTATAAAACTTAGTTTTTGACTCTTTAAGTAACTTAGCGCGTTGGTACCCTCATTAAAAAGTAAATCCAATATGCTAGTGTTTTTGGAAAACTCATTTCTATCGGAAAAAACCTGATTGTACTCTTCCTGTTCAAAATTCAGCTTTTTTTTAGCATTTACTAAAAACCTCCCGTCAACTAGGTTTTGCGGACTATCTTCATAAATTACGGTCCTTTCTGTTGGCATATCCATCTGTAAACAATTACAAATGGTTTCTATGGTCAATAAATTATAATCCAACAAATACTCATATTGACGCTCATAAAGCGGAGCTATTTCATCTTCATAGAACTCAAAAAAAGGCGATGTTCTATAGGCCGTTTTAAGGGTCCTCCAATGCTGTCGTTGCCATTCATAAGTGTTGTCCAACATTACTTCACTATATTTCTGCCTGCCCTGATCCTTACCCCTGTGTTTAATAGGTATACTTAGCATATGCCTTCCCCTATCATTACAAATGTAGGCGCGGTTTCTATACGTCTGTTTTTGGAAATTATCCTGTACCTCCCAACAAATCCCATGCTGGGCAATAACAGAAAAAGTAGCTATATCCGGAACATAGGCCGGGTTTAAAAGAATTTTCAATATGACTAATTTAAAGAACTATTTTGTTTAAAATACCTGCGGAATATATTTGAGCAAAATACGAACCCCTACAACAAAAACCAACAAGGCCGTAACCCTTTTGATGCCTTTAGGGGTAAATCGCTTTAAGCTCAGACGAATTCCCAACTGCCCTCCTATCAAAACCGATACTACAAGTGCCAAGGTCTCTTTCCACGGGAGCTCTAACATTCCACCTTGAACGAGACCTGCCAAGCCCGAAATTGAATTCACCAATATAAAAAAACTGGCCAAAGCCGCTATTTTAATGGATTTATCCCATTTTAGGTGATTTAGGATCGGTGCTAAAAATATGCCACCCCCAATACCTACTAAGCCTGACAATAGGCCAATACTACCTCCCAATACATAGGTCATGAATTTAGGGTATTGTACTGTTTTCTCGGTAGTATCGTGTTTTACAAAAGTTTGAGAGGCCAAGAAAACAGAGGAAGTTACCAAAGAAAAACCCAACAAGAGGAAAAAAATATGTTCCTCTAATCTAAACGAAGCGCCAAGAAACGCCAGTGGTATACTGGCCAAAACAAAAGGTAAAAAGTCTTTAAATTTAGCATGGCCATTCTTAAAGTATAAATAAGTACTGCCGGAAACTACTACCAAATTACATATTAAAGCAATGGAACGTATGGCAAAGAAGCCCCCTAAAAAGAGTGTTAACAACGCCAAATAGCTAGAGCCGCCTCCAAAGCCTACTGAAGAATACAGGGTAGCAACAATAAAGAATCCCAGACACAAGAACACCAAGTTCTCAGTACTTAAGAGCATGTTTTGAAATTTGGTTCATCCCTCCTTCAATATTAATCAGATTGGCATTGGCATGAATACCCTGCATTTTTGTTACTGCCTTTCTACTCCTTACCCCAGACTGACAGACCACATAAACCTTAGTGTCATATGCAATTTCTTCATGACGTTCATCCAATTCGGAAAGTGGGATGTTTTTGGCAAAAGATAAATGGTTTCTACTAAATTCCTTGGGTGTCCTTACGTCTATAAGTTGCACCTCGTTTTCTTCTATGATTTTTTGAAAAGCAGCTGGAGTAATAGAATTCATTGGCACTTCGCAATTAAACTCATAACTCTCTTGCAGCGCATTTATCTTCTGATTTTCAGGATTTGCCGCAAAACGGATTTTCTGGAACGTACTGGACAATCCATCAAAAAGTAACAGCTTTCCCGTGAGCACCTGCCCAATTTCCGTTATCACCTTAACAGTTTCCAAGGCTTGAAAATTGCCGATAATTCCCGGTACAATTCCCAAAACCCCGTTCTCATCACAATTAGGCACTTCATCGGGCTTTGGCATTTCTGGAAAAAGACAACGGTAGGTTGGCCCTCCTTCAAAATTAAACACACTCACCTGACCTTCAAAGCTATGTAATGCCCCATATACAAATGGTTTATTCAGGATTACACAGGCATCGTTCACTAAATAGCGGGTTGGAAAATTATCTGAAGCATCTACCACTACATCATAATCCGTTATGATTTCAAGTGCATTATCACGAGTTAGAAATGTTTCGTAAGAAATAATATGGGTCTCGGAATTCTGTTCTTTCAGTTTTTGAACGGCTGTTGCTACCTTAGGTTTTTTTACATCGCTTTCAGAATAGAGCACTTGTCTGTGTAGGTTTGAAAGAGAAACCACATCATTATCTACAATCCCCAAAGTTCCTACGCCCATTGCATTGAGATAGGTCAACACAGGAACCCCTAGTCCGCCAGCTCCTACCACCAGCACCTTGGCCGACTGTAATTTGAGCTGGGCCTCCATTCCAAATTCCTTTAAAATTGTTTGTCGGTCGTAGCGTTCTGCGTTCATTCCACTGCTAATTTCACGATGGCTTCCTTGTATTCTTCCTCCGAATTGGCATTCAAAAGCACATTGGGGTCAGAAGGGAAAACCAATTTCACATCACTATTAATCAAATATTTTCTAGGACAGGTTCCGTTACCACTTTCCAAATAGGCCAAACTCTCCTTAAAGGCCGCTGGCTCCCAAATAGCACATAACGGCTCGGGCAACGGGTCTTCTTTTTGAGCAAAGGAACTCGCCACTTTATTAGGGTCACGTGCCGCAATCAATTCTTGTAACGCCTTTAAATCCATTAAAGGAAGGTCACAAGCCAAAACCAACCAAGCCACATCCGGATGCTGTAAATGGGCCGAAAGGAGTCCGTTGTAAGGCCCTTTGTACTTATTCTCATCAACGATTACCGCTACATCATCTGCAATCTCATCTTGCTGCTCCGGCCGGATGCTTAAAAACGTCTTATCACAGACCCTTCCCAAAAGATTATAAAGATAATCGCGCTGTGGCATGCCATGATAAGGTATTAAACCTTTGTCTTTTCCCATTCGGGTGCTTTTTCCACCAGCAAGCACCAAACCGTATATTTTAGGACCTATAATCATTTTTTCCTCCTGTTTTTTCTTTCAATTGAATAGCGCTAATTTGTATGTCATGAGAAAGCGCCTTACACATGTCATAAATGGTGAGCGCACTAACAGAAACTCCGGTCAAAGCCTCCATTTCAACCCCTGTTTTTTCGGTACATTTTACGGTGCACGTAATATCTAAAGCCTGATTTTTGGGCAAAATATCTATCTGTACTTTTGAAAGGTTGATTTGATGGCAAAGCGGAATCAATTCTGATGTTTTCTTTACCGCCTGAATACCCGCAATTACCGCCGTTTGAATTATGCTACCTTTTTTACCTAGAAAATCTTGAGCCGCCAAAGTTTCAAACACCTCTTTGGGAAACTCAACGCGCCCTGAAGCTACAGCAGTTCTTGCCGTTACCTTTTTTTCGGACACGTCTACCATGGCCGCGTTACCCGAAGCATCTATATGTGAAAGTTTTTTTTCCATGAATCTAGCCCCCTATTGAGGTCATTGAATTAGAGAATACGCCTTTGTATTTCTGTTGCGCCTCAAAGCCCGTTTTTGAACGGCTTCCTATGGCCTTTAAAATACTTTCCTTTATTTTTTCTTCAGAATCCTTACCTCTCAAAATAGCTCGCAGGTTCATACTTGGCTGTGCGTAAAGACAGGTAATTACATCTCCCGTAGCGGAAATTCGTAAACGGTTACAGGTACCACAAAATGTTCTACTAAAAGAAGGGATAACCCCAAAAGTACCTTTGAACCCTGGTATTTTATAATTGATGGAGGTTGATGTTTTAGGCGATTCCAACTCGTAATAATCGGGATGGGCTTCTTTAATGTACCCAAGAATCCGCTTGTAGTCCCATGCAATGCTCTCAAAAGTCTTGCTCCCTCCGTTAAAGGGCATCTCTTCAAGAAAACGCACGGACACATCATAATGCTTGGTAAGTTCTAACATAGGTAGAATATCTTCCGTATTCTGACCATCCAAGGCAATAAAATTAATCCGAACATTAAAACCTTCCGTAATTAACCGAATAATATTGTTATGGACCGTATCATACTGATTGCGACGTGTGATTTTTTCAAAAGTCTCACGGTTAATGGCATCCATACTTACGTTAATGTTCTTGATGCCCAATTCCTTCAGCTCATCAATATAAGGACCTATTAACGTAGCGTTTGTGGTAATAGATATATCGTTAAGACCTTCTAGTTGCGCCATATGACGCATAAGCACCATTAAATCCTTACGTACAAATGGCTCCCCACCGGTAATCCTAATTTTATCCACACCTTGGGACACTAAAATTTCACTCAATCGCGAAAGCTCATCTATAGTAAAAAGCTTATCGTTTTTAGCAAAATTGATTCCCTCTGCCGGCATGCAATAGTTACAGCGCAAATTGCAACGGTCCGTTACCGCCAAACGGACGTAATTTATAGTTCTATTATGATTGTCTACCAGCATACATTTATCATTCTCCGTATAAATGAAAAATAAGGATTGTTTCTAATTTTTCAGTATCGTACTTTTTAGTTCCTATGGATGTGCCGAAACCCAAACCGTTTTGTTCTTAAAAATTTCTTTTTTCCAGATGGGCACACGCTCTTTTAAAGTGTCTATTAAATAACGACAGGCCTCAAAACAAGCATCGCGGTGTGCAGAGGATGCCCCTACCACCACAACTGGCTCTTCAACTGCCTTTTTTCCCACGGCATGACGGATAACCACTTTGTTCAACTTCCACTTTTCAGTGGCCTCAGTCGCTATTTTCCCCATCTCTTTGAGGGCCATGTTTTTATAAGTCTCAAATTCCAGACCTGTAACCTCTTCGTTATTGGTAAACTCCCTTACGGCACCTACAAAGACGCAAATACCCCCGCTATTGGGATGCGAAAGCTCTGTATAGACCTTTCCGGGATCAATTATATCTACAATTTCTATAACCATATATCAAAATCAACCACCACTTACCGGTGGTATTATAGCAATTTCATCTCCTTGATTCAGACTTTCACTATCTTCCGCATACTCGCTGTTTACGGCTACCGCTAAAGAAGAAAGCTTCCCGAAATCCGGGAAGCTGTTCTTTAAATTCTGTTTCAATTCCAAAACAGATTTAGGCACCTCGTCACCTTCCGCAAAACGGAAAGATGACTTACCTACTATATCTTTGGCAATGCCGAATAACAATACCTCCATATCCAAATAAAATTTAAAGATACAAGGTACTTAAAAAAATAAGAAATTTTAGAGATTTAAGATGACTTTTGCATTTTCGGGAACAGCATAAAACGCATCAGGTTTTGAAGCGTCCTCTAATGAAATATTGCTAAACTGGGCCGTATTCCTAACTTCCCCAATAATCCTTCCCTCATTGGTGTACCATGAAATGGACTTGGGCAATTTTACCCCGTTAAAGGTACCCCAATCATTATAACGAATAAAGCTCAATTTATCCGATTTTTCGTTGGTTCCAAAAGTAAATGTATACCCTAACCATGCCATTTCATAGGTTTCCGGGTCGTAATACAAGAAATAATCATCTTTAGAAGAAGCGCCTACCCCATCATTATAACTTATATGAATTCCAGGGTACTTTTTACCCTCGTACTCCAAATCTTCCGCCTCTCCGTAGTTTATACCCGAATCTGCCAAAACAAAGGGCATTGCGTAAAAATAGAACATAAGGTTGTGGTACATTTTAGCGTTACCCTTGTAGGCCTTCTGCTCATCTAGTAACCAAGCATCTTTTCCATCAAATCCTATAGTTGAAGGCGGAATTTCAATTTTATCTTTTCTTGAATATAAATCCACCGTGTGCTTCTCATTAGCATCTGGCTTAACCAATTCAAAACTGAGTGTTCGTTTGTTTTTCCACTCGGCCAATCCCCCGTGGGCATCAAAAACTTTGTTTAATGCTTCAGGGTAGTTATTTTCCTTAACTGGCATTTCTGTTTTCTTTGCCTGTTCAGACGGTTTACTTTCCTTTGAAGCTTCTTTACAGTTGGTTAGGCCCAATACCAATAAAATTGAAAAAAATCGTTTCATGTGATTGTTTTTAGTGTTAGATGCATAGGTCGCAGAATTCCTCTTTTATTTACATTTGCCGTATGCATAAAATTAAGCAAATCTCTAGCGTCCAAAATTCGTTAGTAAAAAAAATCCTGCTCCTAAAAGAGAAATCCAGGGAACGTAAGAAATCCGGGCTTTTTATAATAGAGGGATTTCGAGAAATTCAATTGGCGCTAAAAGGAGGGTATGAAATTGAAACCGTACTTTTTCAAGCAGAAGTAATTGACACGAACGAAACTACGGCTCTTTTTGAAAAATCTTTGTTAACGCCCGAATACATTGAGATTACAAAGGATATCTACCAAAAATTAGCGTATAGACAGACCACCGAAGGTATTTTAGCCATTGCTAAAAGTAAAACAACTTTGTTGAGCGATTTGCAACTCCCAAATAAGAATCCGCTTATACTTGTGGCCGAAGCTCCTGAAAAACCCGGAAATATTGGTGCACTCTTACGTACCGCAGATGCCGCCAACTTGGATGCTGTTATTATTGCCAACCCAAGAACGGACCTCTATAACCCTAATATTATTCGCTCTAGCGTAGGCTGCGTATTTACCAACAAAATAGCCATGGGCAGCACTACCGAAGTAATCGACTTTTTAAAAAAACAGAACATTGCCATTTATTGTGCCGCACTATCCGCTTCTGAAAACTATATCAAAACCAATTTTAAACCTGGCTCTGCCATTGTTGTAGGAACAGAAGCAGACGGACTCTCCCAAGAATGGCTAAACAGTTCTAAACAGAACATTATAATACCCATGCAAGGCGAGATAGATTCCATGAATGTATCGGTATCCGCAGCTATTCTTATCTTTGAAGCCAAAAGACAGCGAGATTTTCAATAAAAAGCCGTTGTTCTTCTATCAGGCCAACTTCATTTTTCAAAAAACGATAACATATGAGTATTCTGTTTTACACTATTGTAGCCATTCTTGTACTGCAGTTTATCATTGAAACCGTTCTGGATTACCTGAACGCCAAACGCTACAATGACCCCGTTCCCGATGAGCTCAGTGATGTTTTTGACGAAACCGAATACAAGAAATCACAAGCCTACAAAAAGACCAATTACCGTTTTGGACTGCTAACCTCTAGCTTTTCATTTCTCTTGACTTTAGGTTTTTTAATTTTTGGAGGATTTGAATGGGTAGATCAGATAGTACGAACGGTTACCGAACAACCCATACCCATGGCGCTTATGTTCTTTGGTATTATCATGATAGGAAGCGATATAATCACCTTGCCCTTCTCCTATTATTCCACTTTTGTAATAGAGGAAAAATTTGGGTTCAATAAAACTACAAAGGGTACCTTCTTTATGGATAAAATAAAAGGATGGTTGATGATGGCCATTGTAGGTGGACTTATCTTGTCATTGATTATTTGGTTCTTTCAATTAGCGGGCTCCTATTTTTGGGTGTACGCTTGGGCGCTTGTAGCCGTGTTTACAATTTTCATGAACCTGTTCTACAGCAAACTGATTGTTCCTATGTTCAATAAACAAACTCCTCTGGAAAATGGTAGTTTAAAAACCAAAATAGAGGCATTTGCAAAAAACGTAGGCTTTGAACTCAATAATATATTTGTAATAGACGGTTCCAAACGATCTACAAAGGCCAATGCTTATTTCTCCGGCTTCGGAAAAGAAAAAAGGGTTACACTGTACGACACCTTGATCAACGATTTGGACGAAGAGGAAATCGTAGCCGTTTTGGCACATGAAGTAGGACATTACAAGAAAAAGCACATTATCTTTAATCTTATCGCTTCTTTGGCGTTAACTGGCGTTACGCTATTCGTACTGTCATTGTTCATCAATAATCCGGCGGTATCCATAGCTATTGGGGTATCACAACCTAGTTTTCATGCAGCCTTGATCGGTTTTGCTATTTTATACAGTCCCATTTCGGAAATTACAGGTTTGATCATGAACCACTTTTCTCGAAAATTTGAATATCAAGCAGATGATTACGCCAAAGACACCTATGCCGCATTACCACTCATCACCTCATTAAAGAAATTGTCCAAAAACAGTTTAAGCAACCTTACGCCCCATCCTGCTTTCGTTTTTATGCACTATTCCCATCCTACTCTTTTGGACAGGATCCAGAATCTAAAACGGTAACCCCAATAGCCTTATTTAAAATTAAAGACACTTTGACCATAGCCCAAAAAGAGGAATAATTTTTGTTGTACGACTGCCAAGATTGTTCTATTTTTATTTGAATATGACGCAGGAAGCTATAGAAAAGGAAAATAAAGAGATTGCGAAGCAATACAAAGAATTGCTACGTATAAGCTATCAACACCTATCGGATGATGATAAAACGCTTATACGCTCTGCATTTGAAATTGCCGTAGACGCTCATAAAAACCAACGGAGAAAATCTGGCGAAGCCTATATATTCCACCCTATAGCGGTGGCAAAAATAGTAGCTTCGGAAATTGGTCTTGATGCTACATCCATAGCATCTGCCCTACTACATGACGTGGTTGAGGATACGGAATACACACTGGATGATATTGAACGGATGTTTGGTGAAACCGTTGCCCGTATCGTAGATGGTCTTACCAAAATTGCGCACCTAAAAAAGGATATGAGCACCTCACAACAGGCGGAAAACTTTCGGAAGATGTTGCTCACCCTTCATGATGATGTTCGTGTAATTATCATTAAAATCGCAGACCGCTACCATAATATGCTTACTATGGACGCCATGCCCGAGCATAAGCAGGTACAAATGGCTTCCGAAACTTTGTATATCTACGCCCCTTTAGCACACCGTATTGGGCTTTACAATATTAAAACAGACCTGGAAGACCTCAGTTTAAAGTATACCGAACCTAATGTATACAATGGCATTAAGGGTAAGATCGAGGAATCCAAAGAAGACCAACAGGCTTATATAGATGCTTTTTCGGGAGTTATAGATAAATCTTTAAAAGAAGAGGGACTTAACTATTACATTAAGGGCAGGATGAAATCCATTTTCTCCATTAGGCGAAAGATGAAAGCCCAGAATGTTTCTTTTGAGGAAATATATGACAAATTTGCCATTCGTATTATTTATAAATCGGATCGGCAGAACGAAAAATTCCTGGCCTGGAAAATCTACTCCATCGTAACCGATCACTTTACCCCCAACCCTGTGCGGCTTCGGGATTGGATTTCTTCGCCTAAATCCACAGGATATGAAGCCCTACATATTACCGTAATGGGGCCAAAAGGACGTTGGGTAGAAGTTCAGATCCGTAGTGAACGTATGCATGAAATTGCGGAAAAAGGGTATGCCGCACATTTTAAATATAAGCATGGCGACCAAAAAGAACAGGGTATTGAAGTTTGGCTCAACCGTTTACAAGAGGCACTTGAGAACGCCAATACCAATGCGGTAGACTTTGTTGAGGAATTTAAACTGAACCTGTATGCCAAGGAAATCTTTGTCTTTACCCCTAAGGGCGAACTAAAATCATTACCCAAAGGGGCTACCCCATTGGATTTTGCCTTTAATATCCATACAGAAGTGGGGATGCGCACGCGAGGATCAAAAGTAAACGGAAAGCTTGTTCCACTGAACACTACACTTCATAGCGGAGACCAAGTAGAAATAATTACCTCAGAACAGGCAAAACCCAACCAAAACTGGTTAGACTATGCTACAACCGCTAGAGCAAGGGCCAAAATAAAATCTTCTTTACGGGAAGAGAAAAAATCGGTTGCTGAAGAAGGCAAAGAAATTCTCCGAAGAAAATTAAAATCCCAGAAAGTTACGCTTAATGAAGATTCCATCAACAAAATGGTAACTTTCTTTAAGCTAAAAACTAGTCTGGACCTCTTTTACCGGGTAGGCATTGGGTCTATAGACAACCAAATGCTCAAAGACTTTTCGTCTTCCTACTCCAACGCCTTTATAAGTTTCTTCAAAAACAAAATGAGAAGGAACCCCAATCCGTTGGAAGTCCAAAAAGAAGAGATTACCTCCAAATACGATGTTCTTGTATTTGGCAAAGAAGAAGAGAAACTGGAGTACAAACTTTCGCAATGTTGTAATCCCATTCCTGGGGATGAAGTATTTGGTTTTGTAAGTGTAAATGAAGGTATTAAGGTGCATAAAAAGAACTGCCCCAATGCCATACAATTGCAGTCTAACTACGCATACCGCATCATTAGTGCCAAATGGATAGACTCCAGCCAAGAAGAATTCCTATCTGAAATACGCCTTACGGGAATTGACAACTTAGGTTTGGTAAGTGAGATTACCGAGGTCATATCGGACAATATGCACGTAAACATCCGTAACCTTAACTTTAGTACAGATGGCGGTACATTTAAGGGCACCATTACCGTAGTTGTTAAAAATAATGGTATTCTAAAAAAATTGATGGCAAATCTGAAGAAAATTAACGGAATAGATAAAGTCACAAGAATTTAGAATCGTAATTAAAATATAACCGTACCTTTGCGGATTGACGAATATAACCCTAGTTATGGCAGCCAACAAAAATCAAGAAATCGTAAAAAACGTTTTCACCACTTTTTTAGAAGAAAATGGGCATAGAAAAACACCCGAACGCTATGCCATACTTCAAGAAATATATGATAGCGAAGATCATTTTGACATTGAATCGCTGTACATAAACATGAAGAACAAGAACTACAGGGTAAGTCGTGCTACACTCTATAACACTATAGAACTTTTATTGGAGTGTAAACTGGTTCGCAAACATCAATTTGGCAAAAACCAGGCACAATACGAGAAATCATATTTTGATCGCCAACATGATCATGTTATTTTAACCGATACCGGTGAGGTAATGGAATTTTGTGATCCTCGTATTCAATCTATAAAGAAAACCATTGAGGAAGTTTTTGATATCAAAATCAATACACACTCCCTTTATTTTTATGGTACTCGAAATAAAAACGAAAACACGAACAGCTAACCAAAATTTTAAATGGCAGTAGATTTATTGTTAGGATTACAGTGGGGAGACGAAGGAAAAGGAAAAATTGTTGATGTACTTACAACAGATTATGACATCATCGCTAGATTTCAAGGAGGCCCAAACGCAGGGCATACATTGGAGTTTGATGGCATAAAACACGTATTGCACACCATACCTTCGGGAATTTTTCACAAAAATGCCTTAAATATTGTTGGTAACGGGGTAGTTATAGACCCGGTAATCTTCAAAAAAGAATTAGACGCATTAAAAAAGTTCAATTTAGACATAAAGTCCAAATTGTTCATCTCAAGAAAAGCACACCTAATATTGCCTACGCACCGCTTGTTGGATGCGGCTTCGGAAGCATCTAAAGGAAAAGCAAAAATTGGTTCTACCCTAAAGGGAATAGGCCCAACTTATATGGACAAGACAGGCCGTAACGGTATGCGTATCGGTGATCTTGAAATGTCCGATTGGAAAGAAAAATACCGCAATCTGGCCAACAAACACGAAGCTATGATCGCTTATTACAATGTAGATATACAGTATGATTTGGCAGAATTAGAAAAAGACTTCTTTGAGTCCGTTGCCGAATTGAAAGAGCTGACTTTTATTGACAGTGAGGAGTATCTGTACCAAGCTCAAAAAAGCGGGAAGAAAATATTGGCAGAAGGCGCGCAAGGTTCTTTATTGGATATTGACTTTGGAACTTATCCTTTTGTAACATCCAGTAATACCACGGCTGCAGGTGCCTGTACCGGTCTTGGAGTTGCTCCAAACCAAATTGGCGATGTAAAAGGTATTTTTAAAGCCTATACTACCCGAGTTGGTAGCGGCCCTTTTCCTACTGAACTTTTTGATGAGGACGGTGAGACCATGGCCCGCGTGGGTAATGAATTTGGCGCTACCACTGGCCGCCCTAGAAGATGTGGTTGGTTAGACCTTGTTGCTTTAAAATATGCTGTGATCATTAACGGTGTTACCGAATTGATGATGATGAAAGCCGATGTTTTAAGTGGATTTGATACCATAAAAGTATGTACCGCCTACAATTACAAAGGTGAGAAAATAGAGCACCTTCCGTTTAATATTGAAGCAGAGAATGTAACGCCAGTTTACTCGGAAATGAAAGGTTGGAAAGAAGACCTTACAAAAATGAGCAGCGCCGATCAGTTACCTGCATCGTTGCAGGAATACATCAGTTTCTTGGAAAAAGAACTTGAAGTGCCTATTAAAATAGTTTCCGTAGGGCCTGACCGTACGCAGACTATACACAGATAACCAAAGGTTACAGAAGAGCTTCGAAATATACATTTTTCGATATGTAGTTTAGGATAGTGTGGATACTTACAGATTTCAGTGCGTTCTGTAAACCTCCTAAATCTATCCTAAACTATATTGCTTCCTTTAAAAAAAACCTACTTTTGGGCAAAATTCAGATAGCATTGAACCTACTCCGCATTTTTTTGTTCTTCCTTGGCACAACTCTTATAGGCCATGCACAAGAGGAAAAGACTTCCTCTAAGGATACCACACAGAGTAAACAGATCAACATTGTTTACGGTGCCAACTTCACTAAAAACGAAGCCCAATTTCCCGGAGCCTCTATCTTTAGTAAGGATGACAAACAAGTACAATTTGAACACCAAGGAGCAGACCTCTGGTGCGATATTGCCATATATTACCAAAAAGAAAACCGTTTACGTGCTCTGGGCAACGTGCGCTTGCAACAAGGCGATTCCCTAGAAATGACCAGTGGTAAAATTAATTATGACGGAGAAACCAAATTGGCCAAAGCCTTTGAAAGCGTTCTTTTAGAGACTGACCAAAAGAGTAGTAAAGTAACACTTAGGACAGACACATTATATCTAGACAGAGAAAAACAAGAGGCTTACTACAACAGTTTCGGAACCATTGTAGATTCAACCAACACGCTTACCAGTGAAATTGGTCGCTATTTCATGGAACTGGATAAATATCAGTTTCTAGACAGTGTACATATAGACAACCCACAGTATATTGTGGATTCCGAGCAGCTGGACTACTATACTACCTCCAAGAACGCATACATGTACGGCCCTTCTACCATAACCGGAGAAACCTATAAAATCTATTGCGAACGCGGCTTTTACGACACTAAAATTGAAAGTGGCTACGGGATAAAAAACACCCGTATAGACTACAACAACCGTATTATTGAAGGGGATAGTGTTTATTTTGATAAAGCCACAGAATTTGCCTCAGCCACTAACAATATTATAGTAACGGATACGGTAAACAACGGAATTATCCGTGCGCACTATGCCGAGGTCTTTAAGGCGAAGGATTCTGTATTTGCCACAAAACGGGCTGTTTCAATTAGTCTTGTGGAGCAGGATTCACTCTATATGCATGGGGACACCTTAATGATTACCGGAAAACCCGAAAACAGGATACTACGTGCCTTTAGGAACGCAAAATTCTACAAAACCGATTTAAGTGGAAAATGTGATTCCATTCATTCTTCGGAGAAAACAGGAATTACCCAATTGATACGAAATCCGGTTTTATGGAACGGTGATAATCAAATGACGGGAGACAGCATTCACCTGATATCCAACTTGGAAACAGAAAAATTAGACTCGCTCAAAGTATTGGAAAATGCTTTTATTATCTCGTTGGATAGTATAAGTATGACCGGCTACAACCAAGCCAAAGGCAAAGACCTATTTGGTAAATTTGTAGACAACGAGCTTAAATACATAGACTTGGTAAAGAATACCGAAGTTATTTACTACATGTACAATGATGATGAAGAGCTTATAGGTATAGACAAGACCATTTGCAGCAAGATCAATATTGTAATGGCCAATAACGATGTGGAAGACCTTACGTTTTTCATAGAGCCCGATGGCGATATTTTTCCAGAAACGGAACTCCCCGTTGAAAGCAGGAAACTAAAAGGTTTCATTTGGCGTGGTGATGAACGTATAGTAACAAAAGACGATATTTTTGATGAAGATGACAACAACGTTATCCTCCCTATCATAAGAGGTATAGAAAATCCTATAGATATTGATGCCGAAGAGGCGGAACGTTCCGGTAATTCCAATGACCCGGTAAACAATATTCCCCCGGCCAACAACAAAGCTCCGGCCCCTACCCTTAGGCCTAAGGTCAAAAAAGTGACTTCCAGTTCCGTACAATGAAACAAGATTTTTTAAAATATCAGGCGCAAACCTCACCACATCCGTTGGCTTTAGAAGTTTCGCACGCTAAGGGCAGTTATATTTATGACACCAAGGGCAACGCTCATTTAGATTTTGTTGCAGGGGTTTCGGCATGTAGTCTTGGCCATTGTCACCCTAAAGTAGTAACCGCCATTCAGGAACAAACAGAAACCTATATGCATGTTATGGTATATGGGGAGTATGTTCAGCAACCTGCCGTAGCTTACACAAAATTACTAGCATCGCTTTTACCGGATTCTTTGGAGACCACGTATATGGTCAACAGCGGAACGGAAGCCGTTGAGGGCGCCATAAAGCTGGCAAGAAGAGCTACGGGAAGGAGCCAATTACTGGCTGCGCGGCACGCCTACCATGGCAATACCATGGGCAGTTTAAGCCTAATGGGCTATGAAGAACGAAAAAGTGCGTTTAGGCCGCTTCTACCGGATGTAGGTTTTATTGAATTCAATAACGAGGACGATTTAAAAAAAATAACCGAAAAGACGGCCGGGGTCATTTTAGAGACCATACAAGGGGGTGCCGGCTTTATTGAGCCTAAAAACGGGTATTTAAAAAAAGTACGCCAGCGCTGTAACGAAACGGGCACTTTGCTCATTTTAGATGAGATTCAACCTGGTTTTGGCCGTACGGGAAAACTGTTCGCTTTTGAGCATTATGACTGTGTTCCCGATATTTTGGTTACCGGAAAAGGAATGGCTTCCGGACTTCCCGTAGGTGCATTTACCGCATCCCAAAAGCTCATGGCTACCCTACAGGACAGCCCTAAACTAGGCCATATTACCACTTTTGGTGGAAATCCTGTCATTGCAGCGGCCTGCTTGGCCACGCTTAAAGAAATTACGGAAACGCAACTTATCTCTCAAACCCTTATAAAAGAAGTCCTTGTTAGAAAACTGCTTCAACACCGACTAATTAAAGAAATTAGGGGAAAAGGGCTTATGCTGGCTTTGATTCTGGAAAATGCCGAAATAGCCAACCATTTGGTACTAACCTGTGCCAAGAAAGGTTTAATTCTATTTTGGTTACTTTTTGAGCCCAAAGCGGTTCGGATTTCTCCGCCTCTAACCATTTCAACAGACGAGATTGAAAGCGGTTGTGGCATAATCCTTGAAGTTTTAGAAGGTTATAAGCAATAACCTGTTAACTAATTTGTTAATAATATAGGTGTAATCACGTTTAAAAGTGCCATTCAAAAGGCTACTTTTAATAACATAGTTTAACCAAAACGTTCCTATGGCGTTAGAATCCAACGAAAGGCCCAATAGGCCGATTGCCAAGTTTGAATCGATGCTTAAAACCGACGACATCTATTTCTTTGATGCCGAAGATTTTGAAGACATCATACATCACTATTTGAACAACGGCAAAATAGCGCTAGCGAAAAAAGCAATTAAAATTGGTCTGCAACAGCACCCAGATTCTATTGAACTGAAGTTGTTGAATATTGAGGTATTGGTTTTTGAAAACCAACTGGATATTGCGGAGCAGTATCTGGACGAACTTCAAATATTAGACGCTACCAATGAGGAAATCTTTATTCAGCGCGCTAACATATATTCTAAAAAAGACAATCACGAAGCGGCGGTAGCCCTGCTTAACCAAGCCTTGGATTTAGCAGAAAACAGCTTTGATATTCATTCCCTATTAGGAATGGAGTACCTCTTTATGGACGATTTTAAACTGGCCAAAGAGAGTTTCATGCGCTGTGTATCTTTTGATGAACAGGACTACTCCTCACTTTACAATGTTATTTATTGTTTTGAGTTTTTGGAAGATCATGACGGTGCCATCGTGTACTTGAACGATTACCTAGAGCGCAATCCTTATTGCGAGGTAGCATGGCATCAGCTTGGAAAGCAGTATATGTATAAAAAAATGTATACTGAGGCCCTTGCGGCATTCGACTTTGCCATTATATCCGATGACACCTTTATTGGCGCATATTTTGAGAAAGGGAAAGTGCTTGAAAAACTGGGCAAATACAATGAGGCCATTGAGAATTATGAGACTACCATTAAAATGGAGGACCCAACTTCGCATGCATATTTAAGAATAGGCAAATGTCATGAGCGGTTGCAGAATGACGATATGGCCAAGTATTATTACTACCATACCGTTCATGAAGACCCGTTATTGGACAAAGGTTGGTTGGCCATCACCGATTTTTATTATAGAAAGGAAAACTATACAAAAGCCCTTTATTACGTAAACAAGGCTTTGAATATTGATGGTGAAAATCCATTATACTGGAAGAAGTGCGCCTACATTAATGCTGCGCTTAAGAAGTACGATCAGGCAGATTTTGCCTTTAAACAAGCTGTAGACCTAGGCAATTACGAACTAAAGACCTGGCTTAACTGGGCAGATGTTGTCCTTAACAATGAAGACGCTACCAGCGCATTACAGATTTTGGCCCAAGGACAGGAATTCTATCCGGACAATGCAGAACTTAAATACAAAGCGGCCGGTTTTCATTTAGCCAATAATGATATCATTAACGGTCGTATTTGCTTGATGGACGCATTAAAAATAGATATTCAAAAATTACCGCTATTCTTTGAGGAATTCCCTCAGTATACCAAATCCGAGTGGGTTTTAAAAGCTGTAGAAAAAGCCGAAAAATCTTCAAAATAAACAATTAATTACCAAGCCCTTATAATTTTTCTAGTTTAAAATTATAAGGGCTTGGTCCATTTTTTCCTACGTTCAAATTTTAAAAGCTATTTTTGCTTTTCAACGAACAAACCACATGGAAAAAAGAAACTTTT
This sequence comes from Zobellia russellii, assembly GCF_044597075.1. Taxonomy (NCBI): domain Bacteria; kingdom Pseudomonadati; phylum Bacteroidota; class Flavobacteriia; order Flavobacteriales; family Flavobacteriaceae; genus Zobellia; species Zobellia russellii. The sequence goes on from NZ_CP139000.1 coordinate 1,482,084, forward strand.
TAGACTATACTTTCATTACCTTAAAAGGTATGGCCATGGGCGCCGCCGATGTTGTACCAGGAGTCTCAGGGGGCACAATTGCCTTTATTTCCGGAATCTACGAAGAACTTATCACCTCTATTAACAATGTAGACCTTTCTCTTTTTAAGGAGCTTAAGGAAAACGGACTAAAAGCCGCTTGGAACAAACTGAACGGAAATTTTCTATTGGCTCTTTTTGCCGGGATTGCCATAAGCGTTCTATCCTTGGCAAAACTAGTAAGTTGGTTGTTGGAAAATAAGCCAATCCTTATCTGGTCTTTCTTTTTTGGACTGGTTATAGCAAGTATTCTACTCGTAGGGAAAGAGGTGCAAAAATGGAACGCAAAAACGATTATTGCTCTAATTTTAGGAGCTGCCGTGGCCTATTACATTACTATTTTACCCCCATCGGAAAGTGCGGATAGCCTTCCCTATCTTTTTCTTTCAGGAGCTTTGGCCATTTGCGCCATGATTCTTCCCGGTATTTCCGGAGCTTTTATTTTGGTCCTGTTAGGATCGTATAAAACCATTATTGATGCCGTTCATAATCTCGATTTTAAGATTATTGGTACTGTAGGTGTTGGGGCTATATTCGGCCTTTTAAGTTTTGCCAAGCTTTTAAAGTGGATGTTCAATAATCAGAAGAACCTAACCTTGGCTTTGCTGACCGGCTTTATAGTGGGGTCGCTTAACAAAATATGGCCTTGGAAAAGAGTATTGGATACCAAAACCATTGGTGAAAAAATCATTACCATAGACGAAAATGTAAGTCCGTTTAATTTTGATGGCGACAATCAACTTATGATTGCTGTTGTAGCGGCATTGGCCGGTTTCTTGGTAATTTTCATCCTTGAAAGAACCGCTTCTAAAAAATAAATCCCCTTTTCATGTACAATACCAGAACATTTCTTGACAAATTCTTTTTGGTCATAAAAGGTCTGTGCATGGGTGCCGCTAATAAAGTGCCCGGTGTTTCGGGTGGTATTGTTGCATTTGTGGGTGGTTTTTACGAAGAGTTTATTTACTCGCTCCAAAAAATAAACCGCAAAGCATTCAAACTATTGCTAAACGGTAGGTTCAAGAGTTTCTTCAGGTATATTAATGGTACGTTTCTCTCCCTTTTGATTTTTGGAATGCTGGTAAGCTATTTTAGTGTTTCCAAACTCTTGGATTATTTCTTGGAGCAAAAAGAACTCTTTGTCTGGGCCGCATTCTTTGGTATGATCCTGGGTTCTATTTATTACATTTCAAAGGACTTTGAACACTGGAACAAAAAAACCATAACGGCCGGCATTATAGGTCTTATTGTAGGTATATCCATAAGTTTTTTAAATCCCGCAAAAGAGAACGACAATCTATTTTTCATTTTCGTTTGCGGTATTATTAGTGTATCCGGTATGACGTTACCGGGTCTTTCCGGCTCCTTTATACTTATTCTTTTGGGTAATTACGTGTTGTTATTGGTAGATTCCGTTAATGCCCTCTACGATACTTTTGCAGAAGTTTTACAAGGCGATTACAGTTTTACCAGCAATAAGGAACGCTTGGACACTTTAATCATTTTGGCCGTGTTTACGGCCGGTTCAGCAACGGGCTTGGTTAGCCTTTCCCATTTTCTGACCTATGTTCTTAAAAACTACAAACACATTACCACGGCCGTTATCATAGGCTTTATAACTGGGTCTCTGGGCGTGGTTTGGCCATGGAAACGCACTATTTTTAAAACCGATGCCTCAGGAGAATTGGTTTTGGATAGCAACGGAAAAGAGATTATAAGCAACTATGAACGTTTCTTTCCTGATGTGACTACTTCGGAAACCTGGTGGGCCTTATTTTTTGTGGTCTTTGGTATTGCCATTTTATTGGTATTGGACTGGTACGGAAAGACACGTAAGAATACGGAGTTAACACAGCAAGCATAAACTATTTTACACTTTAGCCTAAATATTAAAAATGAAAAAAGTACGATTCGGACTAGTAGGTAAAGACATTTCATATTCATTCTCCAGAGGGTATTTCACCCAAAAATTTGCGGATTTAGGTTTGGAGGACCATTCGTACGAAAACTTCGATTTTCAGGCTATTGAAGAAATTCAGGACGTATTGGACAACAACTCGGATATTAAGGGAATGAACGTTACCATTCCGTACAAGCAGGAGGTAATGCCGTTCCTCACAGAGCTAGACCCCGAAGCCGAAAAAATAGGGGCCGTTAATACGATACAGTTCTCTAAAAACGGGCTAAAAGGATTTAATACGGACGCCTATGGGTTTAAAAACGCCATGGCGCCTTTCCTTAAACCGCACCATAATAAAGCGCTTATTTTAGGTACAGGCGGCGCTTCTAAAGCCGTGGCCTATGTTTTGGGTGAACTTGGTATTTCCTATGTTTTCGTTTCAAGAAATTCGGGAAAGAACAAAATAAGTTACGACCAAGTCACCGAAGAGATATTAAAAGAACACACCATTCTTATAAATTGTACGCCCTTGGGAACGCACCCCAATATTGAGCAGCGGCCTGCCCTACCCTATGAATTTATAACTGACCAGCATTTTCTGTTCGACCTGATCTACAACCCGGAAAAAACGGCTTTTCTAACCGCCGGAGAGGCCAAAGGTGCCCAAATTTCCAATGGTTTGCGCATGCTGGAACTTCAAGCGGACCGTTCTTGGGAGATTTGGCAAGAAAGTTAATCCGTCTTTGCTCCCATCACCTTAAACGTAACTACCTAAGACCAAGCACCTTTCGGCTGCCCTGCCATTTTCTGGGCCATAGGAAATATTTCTATCGCACTCAAAAGCTAAAATACCCCCATACCTTTTGATGTTAGATTGGTTGTTAGTATCTTACCCTTGCATTTTGCAAAATCAATATCTCAGAAACGATGGAAGATAAGGAACGGGAACTACAACATAACGTAGGGGAAGAAAACAAAGAAGAAATTACCAAAACTACGGAGCCTACCGCAAATACGGAAGCCTCTGAAGTGGTAGATATTCCTGAAAAAGAACCATCCGGATCACCAGAGGAAAAAGATGCTCCAACAGAGCCTGCAACTACGGAAGCCGCCGAAACCGAAAAAACAGAAGCGGCCCCTTCAAAATCTAATGATGAGGAGGAAGTTGCCACAACTGCCGAAACTAAAGATACCGCTTCCAAAGATGATGATGCCGTACTGGAAGAAATAGATGAGAACAATGCCGAAGATGCCGAGGATACGGACAATCAAGAGCGACACACCATTCCGCTTTTGGACTATCACTCCATGTCTATGGAAAATTTAGTGGGAGAGCTTCAGAAATTGGTCCGTAACGAAAAAGTACAGGCCATTAAAAAGCATGTAGACGGAATCAAGTCAGAATTCGACCTGAAATTTCAAGAATTTATAGAAGGTAAAAAGGAAGATTTTATAAACGGTGGTGGTAACGAAATAGATTTTAGATACAATTCCGTAACCAAAAGGCAGTTTAACGAGGTGTATTCAGATTACCGTGAAAAGCGGAACCAGTACTATAAATCCCTCGAAAAAAATCTAAAAGAAAACCTTAACAAGCGCCTTGAAATTATTGAAGAACTTAAAAGTTTGGTCAATGTAGATGAGGATATGAACACCACCTACAAGGCGTTCAAAGAACTTCAAGAAAACTGGCGCAATGCAGGTCCTATTCCAAGAACGGAATACAACAATGTATGGCGCACCTACCAGCACCATATTGAGATTTTCTATGATTTCCTTCATCTAAACCGTGAGTTGCGCGACCTTGATTTTAAGCACAACCTAGAAGAAAAGGAAAAACTGGTGGCCCAAGCAGAACTATTGGCCAAAGAACCGGATTTAACCATTGCATTTAGGGATTTACAGACGTTACATAAAATCTGGAAGGAAGATATTGGGCCCGTTGGCCAAGAGCACCGCGAGGAAATCTGGGAACGGTTCAGCAATGCCACTAAGGTTTTACACCAAAGAAGGCAGGACCATTACAAGGAATTGGATGCCCAATACGAAAAAAACCTTGTTGCCAAAAACGAAATTATAGCGGCCATCCAAGCTATGTCCGCCAACGTGGCCACCAGTCACAAAGCACTACAGCAACAGATTAAAAAACTGGAAGAGCTTAGAAATGCCTTTTTTGCTGCCGGAAAAGTACCTAGAAATCAAAATGAAAAAACTTGGGACGCCTTTAAAACTGCGGTACGCAATTTTAACCGAAGCAAGAACGCCTATTATAAGAACCTCAAAAAAGAACAGCAAGAGAACCTGGACAAAAAACGGGCGCTACTTGACCGTGCCGTTGCCTTAAAGGACAGTGAGGAGTGGGATAGCACCACGCCCGAAATGAAGCGCATCCAGAATGATTGGAAGCAAATTGGACATGTACCTAGAAAATACTCGGACAAGATTTGGAAAGAGTTCAAAACGGCCTGTAACCATTATTTTGACCGTTTGCACGCTTTAAAGAACGAAGGCCTTAAGGAAGAACAAGAGAACTTTGAAAAAAAGAGTGCCTGTTTGGAACGGCTATCGGCTTTTGAACTTTCAGGTAAAAGGGAAGACGATTTAAAAACAATCAAAGAGTTTATTGCCGAATGGAAATCCTATGGAAGGGTTCCTTTCAAAAAGAAAAACATTGACCAGAAGTTCAATAAAATCTTGGACGGAATTTTCAAGAAATTAGATATTGACCGTCAAGAATCGGAGTTGCTTAAATACGGTAATAAAATTCAGCAATTGGCAGATGCGGATAATGAGCGTGCCATACAGAACGAGCGTAGTTTTATCCGTAAAAAAATAGAGGAAAGCAAAGCCGAGATACGTCAACTGGAAACCAACCTACAGTTTTTCTCCAATGCCTCAGAGGACAACCCGCTGGTGCGCGATGTGGTAAAACGCGTAGAAGCCCATAAAGAAACGCTTGAAACCTGGAAAGCTAAGTTAAAAAAGCTCAACATTTTAAAGCATGATTTAAACAAGGCCAACGAGGAAGAGGAAGCAGCAAGCGGCGAAGAAGAATAGTTTCTTTTCTTTACTAACTTTTTTATACCCTCAAGTTTCGTATGGACTTTGGGGCAAAATTCTGTGCGGGATTATTTTAATTAAAACGGCGAGAAAATTTTGGAAAAGCGGGTTTGGATTCTTCTCTGTTTAAGATGGTATATACGCTATATTTTGAAACCTGAAAGAATGAAGAACAACAACCAATTGAAGCCAAAATTTTTAGTTTTTACACTATTTTCCCTTTTTAGTTTTACCTCATTTTCGGCCCAGGTCATAGACCAAGATCCGCCTAACATTGTTATTTTTCTGGTAGACGATATGGGACTCATGGATACTTCGGTTCCGTTTCTAACGGATGCCAGCGGTAACCTAAAGAGTTATCCGCTCAATGACTTTTACCGCACGCCAGAGATGGAAAAATTGGCGAGTCAAGGTATTCGTTTTACCAATTTTTACGCCCATTCCGTATGTTCACCAACGCGAACCTCAATTATAACGGGTCAAAACTCGGCCCGACACAGGGTTACCACATGGATAAAATCCGAAGAGGACAATCGTACAGAATATGGCCCAACGGATTGGAATTGGAAAGGAATTACCAAAGAATGGGTTACCCTTCCTAAAATCCTACAGCAGGCCGGCTACAAAACAATCCATGTAGGGAAGGCCCATTTTGGGCCATTTCATAGCGAAGGGGAGAATCCGCTTCATTTGGGTTTTGATGTCAATATAGCCGGTAGCTCCATTGGGCAACCGGGCAGCTATTTGGGTACGGAAGCTTTTGGGCATACCGGAGGGAATAAAAAAAGGGCCGTACCGGGCTTGGAAAAATACCACGGTAAGGATATTTTTCTTACCGAAGCCTTGACCCTAGAGGCCAATTTGGCCATATCCAAAGCCAAAGAAGAAGGCAAGCCGTTTTTCCTGAACATGGCCCATTACGCGGTACATGCCCCGTTTTACTCGGACCCCCGTTTTGCTAAGAACTATGCAAATTCGGACAAATCGGAGAAAGCGCAGGCCTATGCCACCTTGATCGAGGGAATTGACAAATCCTTGGGCGATATTGTACAACATGTAAAGGATTTAGGACTGGGCGAAAATACGCTTATCCTATTCTTAGGCGACAATGGCTCGGATGCTCCCCTACCAATTGAAAACGATTATAGCAGTTCCGCTCCCCTAAAAGGAAAAAAAGGAAATCATTGGGAAGGCGGTATGCGGGTTCCGTTTATTGCATCATGGGTTACTCCTAACAAAGAAGTGGCATCCCAAGAGAAATTACCCATTGCCCAAAATGCCGTTCAGCAACAGATAGGTACGGTTTTGGATATTTTTTCAACCCTCTGCCATGTGGCGGATACAAACGTTCCTGAAAATTATGTTACGGACGGGTTCGATTTAAAAGAGCAGTTAAGGGGACAGAAAAACAACCAGCGTAACGAAGTTTTCCTTAATCATTTTCCGCATAGCCACCGCTCCAACTATTTTTCCAGTATGGTTGATGGCAATTGGAAGATCGTGTACCATTATCAGGTAGAAGAATCACCCCGGTATGAGCTGTTCAACCTAGCGGAAGACCCTTTTGAAACCCATAATTTATCAAAAGAAAACCCTGAACAACTTCAACAGATGGTAACCACTCTATCTAGCGAGCTAAAGAGCAAAAACGCACTCTATCCGGAAAAAGGGCAGCACACTTTAGAGGTGATAGCTCCCCAATAATGTTAAAATACATTGTTTTACCATTAGCCTAGAATAGCCCAAAAAAGAGGTGTAATTCCTTAACCGAAACCGCTAAATTCATTAATTTTGCCCTGCAAAATAACACTTGATGTGTAGCCTTGACACCTAGGTAAAGATTACTCTTTCCTCTTTGCCCTTATGACTGACTCCACACACTCTGTTCTAGGTCATTATAAAAATGAAAAGTACGTTTTACAAAAAATTATCTCTTTGGTATCGAAAATTTCAAATTAGCAAATCGCCTCAAATGAATTTGGTCTGGGGGTTCTTTTTATATACCCTTGTGGGATTTATTCTGCTCTCCATTCCCCTATTCCACAAGACCGATATTTCTTTTTTGGACAATTTATTCATCGCCACTTCCGCAATTTCTACTACGGGACTTGTCACGCTGAGCATATTTGACTCCTACAACTTTATGGGCCAGTTCATTATCATGGTCCTTATACAAATAGGCGGTATTGGTTATATGACCTTAACCACCTATTATCTAATGTTTACCACCAAAAAAATAACGCACTGGCATAACAAATTAATAGGAACGGAATTTACATTGCCAGATACCATACAAATCAAGGATTTTATAAAAAGTGTAATTGTCTTTACCCTATTTATGGAAACTATAGGAGCCGTTCTTTTCTACTTTGCATTTACAGATACAGGTATGGGAAGTTTAAAGGCTATATGGTTTTCTATCTTTCATAGTATATCATCCTTTTGTACCGCAGGGTTCGCACTGTTCAATGATGGTTTTGAGAGTTTCCATGATAATACCTTTATAAATACAATTGTTGCCTTATTGGCCATTGCCGGGTCCTTAGGCTTTATTGTAATTACGGATTTATGGTACCGCATTACCGGAAAATCTAAAGAAATTTCATTTACGACCAAAATTATCGTGTACGGGTTCACGCTCCTTCTATTTCTTGGGACCACCCTTATTTTTACCACGGAATCAGAAGCACATTTGGGGCCTAACCATACACTTATGACCTCTTTCTTTCAGGCCATGTCTGCGATGACAACGGTTGGTTTCAACACCACTGCCATTGGAGACCTCTCTTTGCCTATTTTATTGTTCATTACCTTTCTCATGTATATTGGTGCATCACCTTCCGGTACCGCGGGCGGAATGAAAATTACAACCCTCACCGCTATGCTCTCCATTCTAAAAAGTAGGCTTTTGGGCCAGGAAAAGATTACGTTCTTAAATAGGTTGATACCCTTTGAAAGAATTTATGTGGCCACCTCTACATTTATGCTCTATACGAGCTTGATTTTTTTGTTTTCTTTTCTGTTGTCCTACAGCGAAGACTTTTCTTTTGAGCGTATCCTTTTTGAAGTCGCTTCGGCATTGGGCACTGTGGGATTGAGTACAGGTATAACAGGTGAACTCTCCCAAGTGGGCAAGCTATTGCTAATTGCCCTTATGTTTATCGGTCGCGTTGGTGTACTTACTTTTGGCTTTGCATTACTCCGTCAGAAAAGGGAGGAATCCAAAAAAATAAGACGCGATGATTTAGCTGTCTAAAAGTTAATACCCTCTAAAGAGCCTAACAACCTACAAATCCTTAGGATTCACCCCAATGGAGTTGAACAATTTGGCTTTCGCCGAAAAGAACTTGTTCTGTACCGCATTCCTTTTCAGTTCGGCATCTATGAGTTTGCTTTCCCTAGAGTTGACCAAAAACAGGGAACTCTCCCCAAACCCGAACTTTCGTTCTTCGGCAGCTACGAGGGTGTTGTAGTTGAGCACCACATCGTCCATTAGAACGTTTTGTTTCTCAAAGGATTCTAGTTCACGGTAGAGCCCTACAATTTTGTTCTTGATCCGTATTTCGGCATCATCCAGCTCAAACTGGGCATTCTGTAATTTCATTTTTGCCAGCTTTAAATCGCCCCGTTCTTTTCTTAGAAAAAGTGGCACACTAAAGGCCACGCCACCTTTGTAGGCTTCGGTAGTAAGACTGGAAAGGTATTCCGGTTTCTCCGTTAGAAAGTTATACTGCAACTCAATTTTAGGCAATAGTTTATTGGCCTTCAGTCGTTTTTCTACGGTGAGGCCGTCAATTTTAAACTCCAAGGACTTAAGCTTCGGGTGGTTGGCTATGGAAAAACTATCCAAAGGCATTCCCATAATTTCCAAAGTAGTATCTATGGCGCCCGCCAAATTAGCTTCGGGAATTACGTTGGGCTGCAGTTCTACCGGCATATTATCACCCATCCACAGAAAATTGGACAACTCCAGTGCACTTTTCATAAAACGTACCTTGGCCTGCTCCAAATTCAGCTCACGGTCTTGCATGGTAATTTTGGCCTCCACAGTATCTATGGCAGCCACTTCTCCCGCCAGGGCACTCTTTTTTACTCCTTCAAAACGCATTTCGGCATTTGCCAGAAAATCAGTGTACACTTGTTTGTCTTGATAGGCATGCAACCAGTTAAAATAGGCCAACGATGCTTCAAAAAGTACCTCGTTCACTTGCAGGTCTCGCTCTACCAAAGAACGCTCCTTAAAAATTTTGGCCTGCTTTAACGTAGCCATACGCTCATTAATCCAAAGCCCCTGCCCTACGGACATGGAAACCCCGGCACTGTAGAGTCCGTCATCCGGGACGGTTTGATCAGGGTTTAGGTACACCCCTTCGTTCTGCTCAAAATTTCCTTTTAGCTCAACCCCGTACCAAGTAGGAATCTTGAACGTGGCGTTCAGGCGGTCATAATATTCCGTACCCTTAAACTCCTTTCGGTCATAATCTACCTCAATTTTGGGGTCGAATCCCCCACGGGAACTCATTAATTGGGCCTGTCCCATTCCTATATTCAGTTGGGCCTGTTTAGCTATGGGGTGGTACTTTTTTACATACCCCAAGTATTCGTTAAAACCCAATACCACCTCCCCGGGCTGTTGTGCCTGTGCAGCAAAACAGCAAACCCAAAAGAAGCAAAACCATATGTTCCTTATCATTTTTCCTTTTTTGCGGTGGATTGTTCAGGCTGATAATAATTAGGCGGGAATCCGTTTATCTGGCGCCATAGCTCGTACCAAATAGGCACATCTTCTAAAAGTGCAATGGTACTGGCTCCGGAACCTACCCTCATTTCTTTGGGCCACTCCTGCTCTTCCGGGTCCGGTGCGATCAATACCCTATATTTTCCGTTGGGATCAATAAACGTTTCTACGGCCACAATGGTTCCTCCAAAAGTACCGTAAGAGGCATTGGGCCACCCGCTAAACACAATGGCCGGCCAACCATCAAACTGTATGCGGACTTTCTCGCCCACGTGTACCAAAGGCAAGTCCATGGGACTTACAAAGGTCTCCACCGCCATTTCAAAATCGGACGGCATAATTCCCACCAAACGATCGCCTTCTTTAAAGTTCTGACCAATACCGCCCTGTACGGCCTTATTGATGTATCCGCTCTGGGGTGCGGTTATATAGTACATGCCCGTGCGTATTTCATAATTGGCATACTGGTTCTCTAGCTTGCTTACCTGCGCCTCGGAATCAAACTGACTGGACTGTGCCGTGTACATATCGCTCTGTGCCTTTGAAATTTTATCCGTGTACTCTACTTGTACACGATTTACTTCCATTTCGGCATTTAGGACCTCGTTTTTGGCGGCCAGTAATTTGTTCTCTTGAGAAATAAGCTTGGCCTGGGTTTCTTGCAGCTTCAATCGTTTCGCCTCCACATCGGTCATAGATTTTAGGCCTTCTTGCTGCAACTGCTCAATACGGTTGTACTGCCGCTCCGCAATCTGCAGGTTGGTATGGGCAGCCTCCAAGTCTATACTATCGCTCTTTACCTTTAACTTGGATTGTAGCAACTTGTTCTTTGCCTGCTCCAGTTTTAGGCCACGCTCATTGTTCAAAGCGGCAATCTGGTTGTTCAAGGCGCTTACTTTACCTTGGTAGGACTCTACGGACCTGCTTTTGGCCTGGATCTGTTGTCCGGTACGTTCTACCAAACGGGGGTCAAAATACTCGTTCTTAACTTCGGAGATATGTAAGATGGTATCGCCCTTCTCTACGTAATCGCCCTCTTGTACGTACCATTTTTCAATACGTCCCGGAATGGGCGATTGTATGCTCTGCGGGCGGTGCTCCGGACTTAAAGTAGTTAGGTTACCCGTACCACGAACACTCTGCGTCCACGGAATAAAAAGCAGGATAAACCCAAAAAGTGCGGAACCCAACAAAAACCGGTTCAGGTGCTTGTAGTGCCTTTGGTGGAACACCCGGTCCGTAGACTTATAGCCCGTTAGGTGTACCGTTTTATTAAGGGGGTTTTTAGAAATATTAAGCATAGTTTCTTATGTTATGGCTATAATTCGGCCTTGGTCCATGGTTATGATTTGTTTGCAGGTCTCCATCCACCTCAGGTCTTGGCTTACGACTACCAGTGCCCAAGGATTGGCGGGATCGCCCAGGAAATTCATAAGGCGTTCAGATTCCACTTGATCAAATTGGTTGAGTGGATCGTTCAGTAAGAGCAATTTTGGTCTGCGTACCACACTACGCGCCAGTACGATCTTTCGTGCCACGGTATACGGTATCTGCTGCCCTTCCGGATAGATAATGGTATTTAGCCCGTCCGGTTGTTCCTTTACGAACTGCAACAGCCCCACATTTTCCATGGCCCAATGCAGGTCTTTGTGGGAAATGGTACTATCGCCATAGGTAATGTTCTCTAGAATGGTACCCTCAAACGGACTCTCCTCTGTCATGGACTGGCCCAAGAAAGACCGGTAATGGTTAGGGTTGATTCCGCTTAGCGAAAAATCGTTCGCATAGATATTCCCTTCCGTAGGTTCTATGATACCCGCGATCAACCGTAATAAGGTAGACTTGCCCGAGCCGTTGGAACCAATAATCTGGTACCTAGATCCGGGTTCTATTTTTAAGGAAATATCGTGTAAAATTTCATGCTCTTTGGTACCAAAGGAAACCCTGTCCAGTTCTACCGTTAGGCTGCCTTCTTCGGTTAATGGACGCTCTCCGTCCTGTTTTTCCAGATCGCGGTCTACCACCTGCCCCATTTTCTCCAAGGAGGTCAACAGGTCATAAAAAGTCTCCAGCCCACGTATCAGTTTTTCCACGGAGGTAATTACCAAAAGAATAATGATTTCCGCCGCCACAAACTGCCCAATGTTCATTTCTTGATTCAGTACCAACAGCCCCCCAATAACTAGAAGTCCCGCTGTTACCAACACCTTAAAACCGATCATTTGTATAAACTGAAGTACCAACACCCTAAAATGGCTCTCACGCGCCTGTAGGTAGTCTTCCACCAGCATATCATTCTTATCTACGGCAAGACTGGTTCTCCCGGAAAGTTTAAAACTCACCAATGAACGCGCCACCTCTTGGATCCAATGCGCCACTTTATATTTGCGCTTAGACTCGTCCAAACTGGTATCCATACCCTTTTGTACCGTAAAACGGAACACCACATAGATCAATAACAGCAAAAGCATACCGTAGATAATAAAAAACGGATGGTAGAAAGATAACAGCAACAGGCCAAAAACAATCTGTAACAATGCCGCCGGAAAGTCCAATAAGAGTTTGGATAGCCCCTTTTGCACGTTTAGTGTATCAAAAAAACGGTTGGCCAACTCGGGCGGATAGTAATTGCGCAGCTCGCTCATCTTTATTTTTGGAAAGCGATAAGTAAACTCAAAAGACGCCCGCGTAAATATCTTCTGCTGCATATTCTCAATAATACGGATCTGCATTAATTGCAAAATACCGGCAAAGGCCACACCACCGGTAACCAAAATAACCAGAACGATCCATGAGGTGCTAATTTCCGCGCCCTGTATTAAGTTAATGATAGACTGTATACCCAACGGAAGCGAAAGGTTTACCAAACCGGCAAAAATGGCGTAATAAAAAATCTGTAACACATCTCTTTTATCCAGTTTTAGCAAGCCCATAAGGCGCTGCCATGCCGTTAATACGTTTTTAACCATTTGGTTTTTTGTTTAAAGAATTAAATACCAGTTCTGTAAAGTATTGGGTTGGGTCTCCTTTTTCATGGCAGTCCGTTAGGGAAGGAAAATGGTCCTTTAAAAAATATTGGTGCAAGGAACCTTCCAAGACCGTACTGGCCAAACTACTAGGATATGGGTACGAGGCATCTACCTCTTTGATCATGGTACTAAGGCGGTCTACCAACCTTTTATAGATTACAAAATAACCCTCCTTATTATTGGTGTCCACCTCTTTGGTCAAATAAGATTTAGAATACTCGTTAATAACAATGTGGGTTAAAAAAACCTCGTTAATGTGCGAGATATTGCTATCTACCTCCGTAGGTTGGGTAACGATGGCCAAGGCCGTTTTTAATTTCTCACTAGCATCTTTCATGCTATTGGTAGAGAAAACCAATTTGTACTCCAACCAGCTCCAATACCATGAGGTAAGGTACAACAACATTTTGTGTTTGTTCTCAAAATAGCGGTAGATAGAACTTTCATTGCTTTTAATTTTAACGCCCAACTTTTTAAAGGTGAAGGCCTCAAAGCCTATTTCATGGATCAATAGGATACTTTCCTCCACAATGCGCTTGCCCAAAGTGGTAGACTGTGGGTCTTTAATGTATAGCTTGTCATTAACCCCTATGTGAATTGATTGTAAAAGACGTTCCATGGTTAAAATAATAGTTACGCTAGCAAATATAATAGTATTACTATTACAACTTAAAAGTTTAACTTTTATTTTAGATGTAACTACTATTATTTACAGCTGAAGTACTGCTATTTTATGGGGATGAAAAAAAAGGGATTGTTTTTTTACGAATTCCTAAACAGTGCCTTACATCTATAAATTCTGATGTTTGGTCGAAAAACACTACAAAAACAGCAATTGTAAAACGGACACTTACTTGTATCTCAACTTAATTCTTGATATTTAAAGTTCTGTAGGAAAGTAACGTTTGGGTTTGAGCGAAAATGATGCTATGAGTTGTAACACAAGTTCTCAGTTAAATTTCGACCACATTTTTTTTGTGATTACACTTTTCCGTAAAATCATAACATTTAAAACGGAGATATTTGTAGCACACCGCTTAACCAACCTTATGTTCACAAAAACAGGAGTGGGCATATAATGCCATAAAGACTAATGAACTTTAAAAAAGTAATTTATTTAACCCCAAACCTGATGGTTATATGGAATTTGCCCTATATCCATTAGTTGCCCACAAGCTAAAGAAATAACCAACTAAGAAATGAATCTACAATTTTTAAAGCTACTTTACCATACAAATGAAGTTCCAATAGGTATGACAGGACTCTGTTGTGGATTTGAAGCTGGTGAATGGAGACATAAGCAATTTTCTGAATTTTTATTTGACCGCCACTTATTAGACTTTGCTCTAAAATTTTCTGAATATGAAAATTTAAACTATTTAGATGCTACAAATAAACTCAAAAAAGCTGCCAAATTAATCTATCAAAAATATCATTCTAGACGAGGTGAATTTGGAGAATTAATATTGCATAGCATTATTAAAGAATGTTATAAAACAACACCTGCAATAAGCAAAATACACTTTAAAGATGGACCCAATGAAACTGTAAAAGGCTTTGATGCAGTTCACGTTTTAGAGGTTGATAATCAATTAGAGCTTTGGCTTGGAGAAGTTAAGTTTTATAGTAATATTTCCAATGCAATTCGAGATGTTGTTCCAGAGATTAAAGACCATTTAGAAAATAACTATCTACGAAATGAATTTATCGCGATAACAAATAAAATAGATGAAAAATTTCCTTTAAAGGATAAATTAAAAAAACTAATCAACCCTTATACCTCATTAGATGAAATATTTTCTTCAATAAGTATTCCTGTTCTTTTAACTTATAATTCAAATACAACAAAGGATATCACAAAATTTACGGACGAGTATATTGACAAAATCAAACCTGAACTTGAAAAAATATTTGAATCATTTAAAAATAAAATTGGAGATATAGATTTGAAAATTCATCTATTTCTGCTTCCAATGAAAGAAAAAATAGAATTAACTGCATCACTTGACGAAAGACTTAACGTATGGCAGAACTTATAGAAATATCTCAACTAATTAAACTTATTGAAACAGAAGAGAGTTTTGGAAATCGTGAATTTGACATAGCAAAATCTATTTCTTACTATTACAATAAGCGCAATATTCAAGCAAACGATTTAATCCTTTTTGCCTTAAATTTCAAATATAAATTCAAATTTACAAGTGGAATTATAAATGATTTAGCTCGCGAACTAGGTTTGTTCCCATACTTAAACCCAGAAGAACTTTCTTTAGAGGATTTAATAGCTTACGAATTTCATAGACCTGAGGGAAAAAAAATAGAAAATATAGTTTTTCACAAAATACAAGCACAAATTTATTATTCTTTATTAAATGGAGAAAATGTAATTCTAAGTGCACCAACAAGTTTTGGCAAAAGCTTATTAATAGATGCAGTAATTGCTATAGAAAAATATGAAAATATCGTAATAGTTGTCCCAACTATTGCGCTAATCGATGAAACTCGTAAAAGGCTATCTAAATTTAAAGAATCTTATAAAGTAATAACCCATAGTAGTCAGACAATATCAGAAAAAAACATTTTTGTATTAACACAAGAAAGAGTTCTAGAGATTGTTCCTGATGATATTGATATTGATTTTTTCGTTATTGATGAATTTTACAAAATAAACTTTACAACTTCAGACTTAAATAGGACTATTGCTTTAAATCAAGCTTTTTACAAACTTTTAAAAAAAGGAGCTCAGTTCTATTTATTAGGCCCAAATATTGAAAATATTAATAATAGCTATTTTCCAAATGAGGTAACTTATAAATATATTAGAACAGATTATAAGACTGTCATTAACCGTAGAATAAAAGTTAATTATGATGGAAATCCTATTGATAAGTTAATTGAATTATGTTCAGAATTAGATGGCCAAACTTTAATTTATTGTAAATCCCCACGAAGTATAAATCAGCTTGCTAAGGCTCTATTTTTAAGTGGAATTTTTAAAAAGAATAAAAGTGTAGAGAAGTTATCAAATTGGATACGTTCCGAATTTCACACAGAATGGTATTTAGCCGATTATTTAGAATTTGGAATTGGTTTGCATCACGGAAGATTACCTCGTTCTCTTTCTCAGATCATATTAGATAAATTTAATAATGACGAGCTGAACGTTCTCTTATGTACAAGTACAATTATAGAAGGTGTTAATACAAAAGCTAAAAATGTTATTATTTATGATAATAAGGTAGCTCAAAATAAGTTTGATTTTTTTACTTATAATAATATTTGCGGTCGTTCAGGAAGAATGTTTGAACATTTTATAGGTGATGTTTATTTATTTCACGATGCACCTATCGAAGAATTACCTTTAGTTGATTTTCCTTTATTTACTCAAGGCGAAAACACCCCAGATAGATTATTACTTCAATTAAACGAAGAAGACTTAAATAAAAATTCCAAGAGTATTGTAGATGAGATAAAATCGAATTCAGAATTATCTTTTGAGACATTAAAAAGTAATTCTAATATAGAGCCTTCGTTTCAAAATGATTTAGCTAAAGTTATTTTAGATTATGAACAAAATATAAGATGGCATTATCCAGATTACAAACAACTTGAAGCAGTATGCTTTCTTATTTGGGAACATTTTATTGCACCTTCAAATTCTAAAGCTTTTATTAAATCTTATAAACAATTAACCTTCAAGATCTATCAAGTTATGCGTTATAAGGATATAAAGACTTTACTAGCGCTAGAAGTTGCCAATAAAACAAATAAAGACGAGATTAATAAAGCTATCGAAGCTGAAATTAATTTTATTAAGTACTGGCCTCAATACCATTTCCCAATATATTTAAAAAACTTACAATCTATTGCTAACGAGGTTTTTGAAAACAACAATAAAGAACCAATTGATTATTCATATTTTGCAAGTCAACTAGAAAGTCTTTTTACAAATAGCAACTATAATATTCTAGAAGAGTATGGACTTCCTATTCAAGTTTCAAAAAAAATTCAAGGTGCTCTAGAAAACACTGACAATTTAGATGATTTATTGGAAATTATATCCAAGCTAAATATTGAGAATTTAGCACTAACTGAATTTGAAAAGGAAATATTGTTGAATATGAAAGAATATATTTAAAAAAGTCAGTTGCAAACAATGTATAAAATAATAGCGGTTTAATCGCTAAAACGAAACTAAGTAAATATAAAAAAGGTCTGTGCTTAACCGAAAAGTTAGCGTTTAAAAACCCGCTACTATTCTTATACTAGACTGTTAGCACCAATACTGAAAAAACCAATGTCATATAAACAAGATACAGAATTAGAAGTAAAAGTTAAGATAGACGATAAGGATGACATTTGTAAATACATTGTTTCATCACAACATCGTAAGAGTAAAGGAAACGCTAAAAAAAGTATTTGGAGTATTTCTCAAAAAGAGGAATTTGAATGTTTCGGTTTTTCCAAAGTAAATAAGTGGTGTAAAAATCATTGTGGTTGGGGAATTCACCTTGTTAATAATAGTTTAGGAGTTTTAGGCTACAACAAAGTAAAAGATGAAACGAAGGAATTAAAGTTTGCTAAATTTATCGATGGTAATAAAAATAAAACTTGGCACGGATATCCTGCTGATTATATGACTAAAGTACAAGATATACCTTCAACTAATGTTTTATATGCCTGGGTGCAAAATGGTTATATTACAAAAGCAAAAATGAGAAAAATTTTACAAGGACAAAGATGCAACCTTTAAAAATATCAATATTAGGAGATTATTTTGACTGCCAAATTTATAGAGGCAGACTTTATCTATGGACTTTTGACGGAGATTTAAAAGTTTATGATTGGAATAGTCTGGTTAAATCTCTAATTAAAAAAGATACTGATAAAATCGCTCTTACGTTTAGCTTTCTTGATGGAAACTATTTGTATAAATCTGACTTAATTGAGCTTTTTAAAGACAAAGATTTTAAAACCTTACTCTTAAAAAAATTTAAAAATTTAGAGAAACAATCATTTGAACTTACAGAAAAGAAAATCAGTAAGTTCCTAATCGGAGAACAAACAACACCAAAAGGAACGATTCCGACTGATACAGAAATCTACAGCAATAAATTATATTTTATTACTGACGAGGGACTTTTTAGTGGTTCTGTTCATCGAAGTAAGTCTGAAAAATACGCTGTAAGTTCAAGACCGAAAAAATTATGGGATTGCAATTTATTATCTATTAAAGCAAATAAATATCCTCAATTAGCATTGTCTGGTGGAGATGAAGGACTTTTTGAATTGAATATGGCTAATAACAGTCCTAATAATTTAAAGTTAATTGAAACTCAAAAACCAATTTATCAAGTAAGTGAAAATCATTCTTCATTTTGCAATTATTCACATATAAATATTTTCAACACGTCATTAATTGAAGATTCATTTCTTGCCACTTTCAAATGGGATGAAAATAAAGATGATAGTAGAATTTATCAAAAGTGGCATAGAAATTTCGACAAAAACATAAGTGCAAACGAACTATTTAAAACAGACGAAAAAATAAATAACCGATTTAACATTAGCTGGGGAATTGAAGATAAAATTTACAGAGCTACACCAAACGGATTTGAAATTATTAAATTCAATAATTACGCAAATGAAGAAGAAGGCGAAGAAAAGTACAAACGTCTTCAATCTGTAAATCTTCAAGCTTGGAAAGGTCAGATTATAAATGGTGGTTCAGCTTATTTTGGGAATATTATAGAGTGTGAAAATGCTTTAGTGGTAACATTAAGTAATGGTAAGTTTTTGACTATTCCAGGACCAATAACTAAATGGCGAGTTTATCCACGTTCGTTAAATTATGAAAATCATTTACACGTTATCAAAGATGATAGGATAGAGATTTTTTCATTTAATCAAGATTATTTTATTGAACAAGAAGATAAGAGAATTGGAATCGAATTTGACAAATTTAAAAGAGTGAGAAAGCCAACGAATTCGACCACAAGTTTTTTTGCTAATTCAAATTAGAGTATTTTCAATAAAGGTCTTGATTTACCATTTTAGCGGAAAGTACTGGTGCTAACAATGTATATAAAAAATAGCGCAAGTCGTTGCTAACACGAAGTCTTGGGCATTTTTTGGAAGTCCCCCGCTAGCGCAATTGTCACGCTCGTGCCAGCTTGCTTCATTAAAGATAGTGTTCCCGAAGAACTATTAGCTACATTTCATTCCTTGGACCTTCAAACACCTCAAACGGCCTAATAGAATTCCTTTTCGGCAAAAATATAATGACTACTTAGGGTATAATCAAAATTTACATTCCCTCTTCGCCTTCAATTCAAAAAAATGTAGTAATTTTTTACCCGTTAAGGTCTTACGTAAGGCCTACTCCCCAAAACATGTTTCCCCTTTTTATGGTATAGGTGCAAAATTTGAGCTAAAATAGTACACGTAAGAGCGTACCTTAGCTTCGGGTGGTTCTACTCCCATGGGTTACGCCCCACCCCAATGATATCCGGCAGTTCAAAAAAAAACCGTTATGAAAAATTATGTAAAACTTTTATTGGTACTCCTGCTCGCAAGTTGTGGCAACCCTACAACGGTGGCTCCAAAATTGGCAGAAGTAGACCAGAACACGCTTGCCAAACATATAGAGCGTTTGGCATCAGATGAATTTTTAGGCAGAAAGCCCTTTACGGAGGGTGAGGTAAAAACGGTAAACTATCTAAAGGACGAGTTTGAAAAGTTGGGTGTTTCCCCCGGAAACGGAGATAGCTATTTTCAAGAAGTGCCCATGGTAGAAATTACGGGCACGCCTTCCGAAAAAATGGTCATTTCCGGTAAAGAGGGCAGTTTTAACCTAGATGTACTAAAAGATTTTGTGGCCACCACCAGCAAGGTTACCCCAAACGTTAGCTTGGACAATTCCGAACTTGTTTTTGCGGGTTACGGTATTGTAGCCCCGGAATACGACTGGAACGATTATGAAGGTATTGACTGGAAGGGCAAAACGGCCGTGGTCCTGATCAACGATCCCGGTTTCCAGTCCGGAGATTCTACCTTGTTCAAAGGCAACGAAATGACCTATTACGGGCGTTGGACCTATAAATACGAAGAAGCGGCACGGCAGGGCGCCAAAGGCCTTATCATCATTCACGATACGGAACCGGCCTCCTATGGTTGGAACGTTGTGGAGTCCGGTTGGAGCGGTTCCAAATTGATCATAGAAAGTGAGCAGCCCCTTTTGGATGTGGAGTCATGGATCAGTGGGCCAAGTGCCGAGCTGTTGTTTGATGCTTCGGTCATGAAGGGCGAAGATTATAAAACGCTGGCCAGAAGTAGGGTCTTTAAGCCTATTCCGTTAGACCTAGACGTTTCGGTGGCCATTCAGAATAAAATAAAAAAGGACGTTTCTAAAAATGTAATCGGGCTTATTCCCGGAACGGACCTAAAGGACGAGGTTATTATCTACTCCGCCCATTGGGACCATTTTGGGGTGGGCAAGGCCATTGATGGCGACTCCATTTATAACGGTGCCGTAGACAATGCTTCCGGTACGGCGGGTCTTTTGGCCTTGGCCGAAGCCTTCAAAAAAACGGATACCACCAGACGTTCCATTGCCTTTATTGCGGTTACCGGAGAAGAACAAGGCTTGTTGGGTTCTGCCTATTATTCCGAAAATCCCATTTACGACCCCAAAAAAACCGTGGCCAATATTAATATTGACGCGCTATCTAGCCCCGGAAAAATGAAAGACCTGACCATTACCGGTTTTGGGCAGTCCGAAATGGATGAATATGCCGAAGCTGCCGCGCTAAAACAGGACCGCTACATTATTCCCGACCCTGATGCGGAAAAAGGGTATTTCTTTAGATCGGACCATTTTAATTTTGCCAAAATAGGTATTCCGGCCTTGTACGCCAGTGGTTCCCATGAAGGTTTTGATATGAGTATTGAGGAGATCAAAGAATTGAAAGCGGACTACCTTACGCATACCTATCACCAACCATCGGACGAATACGATCCCGAAACCACCGAACTGAGCGGTGTACGGTTTGACCTGCAGTTATTTTACGATGTTGGATTGCGACTGGCCAATGAGGATTATTTTCCCAAATGGTACGATGGAAGCGAATTTAAAGCGGCCCGAAAGTAGTAACGATTCCGCTCCAGACTTTAAATGGTCTGTATACGCTTGAACAAAAATTCCTTATGTGATTTGCTTAACGGAATTACCTTTCTATTGATTTCCAAATGGCCGTCCGCGATGACATCCAATTTAGAAATATTGACTACATAGGAACGATGCACGCGCATAAACGTGGCATTGGGCAAGCGCTCCAACATGTTTTTTAGGGTACAGCTCAAGACCAGATTTCCGGTTTTGGTCACTACCGTGCAGTAGTTTCGGTCTGCCTCAATATAGAGGATATCCTCTAACAGCAATTTTTCCATTTTACCGTTGTGACGAATAAATACGCGATCGCCCAACACTTCCATATCCGTCAAAGGGTCCGTGACCGTTTCATCCTTCTCCTCTAGTTGGTCCGCCACCAATTCTATGGTGCGCTGCAGGTTCAATTTATTGAAAGGTTTGGTAATATAGGCCTTGGGCCTGGTTTCCTTGGCTTGGGCAAAAGTAGCTTCGTCCGCATTAGCGGTAAGATAGATTACAGGAATATCCTTAAACTGTTGAATGGCCTTTGCGGTCTGAATTCCGTTTAGATTTCCCTTTAGGTTAATATCCAACAACAAAATATCCGGCGCGTTCTCCTTGGCGTGGGTTACGGCCTCTTCTCCCCTAGTAACAACACCTGTGACCTCGTACCCCAGATTGCCCAGTTGTAACGAGATGTTGGCGGCAATGATCATATCATCCTCTACAATAAGTATACGGGTTCCTTTTTTCATTATCAAGCGGCTTTATGTAGTTGAAATTGAATGGATACCGCAGTACCCTGACTAACGTTGAGTACCATTTCACCATCTAATTGTTTGGTGAGCAAATCTACCAACTGCGTACCGAATCCGGTGCCTTGGGAAACCCCTTCTCCCCAATTCCCGATACCATCATCCCTAACATCTAATTGTAACATTTGCTCTTCCTCTCTTAGACTTATTTTTATTTTTCCTTTTCGCCCGTTGGGGAAAGCATATTTTAAAGAATTGGTAAACAGCTCGTTTACGATAAGCCCAATGGGAATGGCCATATCCACATCTAGCTCCATAGGTTCCATAACCACCTCCAAAGACACGGTTTCATTGGCGCCAAAGGCATCTACGATATATTCGCCCAACTGTTGAAAATACCCTTTCATTTCCACCGCGGCCAAGTTCTTACCGGTGTACAGTTTTTGATGGATCATACCCATGCTTTGCACCCTATGCTGACTTTCGCGCATGGCCTTTAACACATCTTCATCGTGTATACGTGCCGCCTGAAGGGATAACAGACTGGAAACGGTCTCTAGATTATTCTTTACCCTATGGTGAATTTCCTTGAGTAAAAATTCCTTTTCCTCATTCTGCTTCTGTAATATTTTATTGACCTTAAACTTATTCTGAATGGCCTTGTAGGACAGTATTAAAAGGAGCAACAACAAAGCCAAGATAACCACGGTAAGCTTTTGTGTGGTCTTTTGTTTGGAAATAAGGGCTTCTTGGGATTGGATCCTATCTTCTTTACCGGCCACATCAAACTCCGTTCGTAATTGCGAGGTTCTTTTGTCCGCCTCGGCGGTAAAAACATCGGCCTTGTATTTATCGTAACGGGCAAAGGCCGCATAGGCCTCTTTGTATTGGTGATTTCCCGCATGGGCCTTGCCCAGAGCTTCATACGCCTGACTCAAGAAAAAAGCATCGCCAAAATCTTCCGTAGCAATAGTGATGGACTTTTCCAGACATTCAACCGCTTTGGCATATTCCCCCTCCAGATTTTTTAGTTTGCCAATGGCCAACCAACTTCGCATGAGAAGAAAATTATTCTCTAGCAATTCCGCATACTTTATGGCGTTGACGCCTGCTTCTTCGGCCTTTTCAAATTCGTTTAAATACGAGTAGGTGTCCACCAGGAGCATATACACATCACTCAGATTATTATAAAAACCGTAGCGCTCCCCCACAACAATAGCATGCTGAAAATAGTTGAGCGCCTGCTCATAGTCCGCCAACGCCAGATAATTATTGGCTACCACAAAGAGGGTAAAATCATAATCCAGATCGTTTATACCCCGTTCTTCATAAAGTGCCAACGATTTTAGACCGTACTCCAGCCCTGTTTTAAATTTGGACTGTTTCCAGAACAGATTACTTAAATCACTATAAGCCATGGCAATTGCCCTTTTGTCGTTCAATTTTTCACCCAACCGAAGGCATTCCAAGGCATAATCTGCCGCTTTGCCCAGTTTTCCGCGTCTTTCGTACACATACCCCAATTGGGTATTAAGATGGGGCAAGTCTTTTTCCAGCACTTTGCAACGTGCGCTTTCCAGTACTTTTTCGGCAGAGTCCAGTTTTTCCATACGAAGCAAAATAGCAGCTTCCGTAATCTGAAAACGACCTTCCCAGACACTGTCCTTTCCGGTTTTAGTGAGCTGTAGACCTTCTTTGGTAAACTGCAAAGCCTTGTTCAAGTTCCGGGTATGCCAATAATAGGCCAGGTCATTGAGAATGGAAAACTTAAGGGTATCCGGTCTTGCGGATGGGTAGGCTCTTTCTAGGGTATCTAGGTAGGAGGCTCCAAAATTATCGGTTTCTACAAATACCTTTTTGTAAGAAAAATTGCCATTGGACTCTATAATTTGGGCACAAACAATACTGCAATTCAAAATAGAAAAGGCCCAGAAAGCAACAACTTTTGGTAGAATGGTTCTCATGGTTTGGCGTGCTACTCACCGAGGGAAATGAGAATGATTAAATATACGATAAAACTTGTTAGAATCCCTTTGATAAATAGAAATGAACGTTGGGACAATAATTTTAGGGGTTCGTCCGCATTGGAGAACGCCCTATGCTGAAATTATATAGTTTCATCACGAATTGAAGTGTTAAGTACCCCAAGTTCATTTATTAATTTTTATAAGACAGGTATGCATGAAGCGCATTGGACTCTTACTAACACTCTTTACGATGGTAGTGTTGTCCTGCAAAAACAATAACCAACTTCAAGCTACTACGTATTCCGCACAGGAAGACCTTATACGAACCAACTTTAACAACTTCATAAAAGCATCATGGAACGCAAAAGACATGGATAGTTTAAAATCTATTGTAACAGAGAACTACACCCGTATTCAAAACGGGATTAAAGTAGTTCATAACCAAAGTGAAATGCAGGCCCTTATGAACGTTTATTTTACGGGTTTCCCCGATGCAAAAATGACCATAGACACAGTGGTAGTGAAAGACCGAAAACTTTTTACCCACTGGACCCTGAACGGAACCAATACCGGTGTTTTTAGCGGAACACCTGCTACAGGAAAAAAAATAGAACTGAAAGGTTGTGTTACCGCTTCTTTCAGCAAAAAAGGAAAGCTCATACAAGAAGAGGTGTACTATAATGAACTAGAATTGCTCCAACAACTGGGGTATACTTTGGTACCACCTGTTTTGGAATAGAAGCGGACTAAATCCAAAAAATTAAATAGAATACGCCAAACTTTTATAAATATAAACAACCAATTAATTAGTACATATGTAATAAAACATTCCGATGAAATCTTAAAAGTGGTATCGGAACTAACACAGAAGTAATCTCAATTATTACATTCCAAACCAGACAGGACAAACCATTGCGGAGTTTCGGGGGAAGCCAAAGTGGAGTCCTGTCGGTTTATTTTATAGCTCAACTATAAACAAACAGATAGGTTATCTTATTCAAGGGAATTAAAAAGACAATGCTCTCAACGGTCTGTGGTAAACCTGTGAATTAGCTAAAATGTATTGTCCCGATAGCCTGTCTGTTTTATTGACTTCTATTTTGCTAAAAACCAAAGTCCTATTGGTATGCCCCCATTACACCACACTCCGGATTCATCCTTAAAAATTTAGGACCGCATTTCCACCACGTATAAAAGTGATTAGATTAAAGACAGCCCAAAGCCATTTTAAAAATGGCTCATAAGCTCCCATTCATTATAAAAATTAATGAGGAGCACATTCTAATTTTATATTCGCTTCTCATTGCTTAAATTTAGGAGTCTTAAAACTACGACACTTAACTAACTCAACTTATATCTATGAAAAATCTTATCTATTTTTCGCTTTTGGCCTTTCTAACCTTTAGCCTATCCTTAGGTTGTAAGGACGAACCTAAGGTTAAGGAATATTCTAACCCGGAAATATCGGATGTATATCAAGAAAAGCACCGGCCACAATTCCATTTCACCCCAGAAGCCAAATGGATGAACGATCCCAACGGAATGTTCTACTACAAGGGCAAATACCATCTTTTTTATCAGTATTACCCAGATAGTACCGTGTGGGGACCAATGCATTGGGGCCATGCCGAATCTAAGGATATGGTTCATTGGGAACACTTGCCCATTGCATTGTACCCAGATTCTTTAGGTCTTATTTTTTCCGGGGGTGCCGTGGTGGACCTGAACAATACTTCGGGCTTTGGCACTAAAGAAAACCCTCCTATCGTAGCTACATTTACACATCATAATATGGCAGGAGAAAAAGCAAAAACTAACGATTTTCAGACCCAAAGTATAGCATATAGCCTAGATGAAGGCACAAAATGGACCAAATATGAGCAAAATCCCGTAATTCCGAATACGGAGAAAATTAAGGATTTTAGGGACCCAAAAGTGGTGTGGCATGAGAAATCGCAAAAATGGATTCTAACCTTGGCCGCCTACGATAAGGTTAAATTCTATGCATCGCCAAACCTTATTGATTGGAGTTTCCTTTCCGACTTTGGTATTGAAGGTGATACCCGATTGTGGGAATGTCCCGATCTGTTTCCTGTAAAGGTTAAAGGCACCGATGAAGAAAAATGGGCGCTTATCGTAAGCATCCAAAAGGAAGCTCCCAATGGCGGAACTGCCACATCTTATTTTATAGGGGATTTTGATGGCAAAGATTTTAAAAGTGATATAAAAGACCAAAAATGGTTGGATTGGGGTGCGGACAATTATGCCTTTGTAACCTGGAACAATATACCAGAAAACGACGGGAGAATACTGGGCATAGGTTGGATGTCCAATTGGCAATACGCCTTAATCGTACCCACGGAAAAATGGAGAAGTGCCATGACGCTTCCACGGGAACTACAACTAGTGAAAAACAATACGGACTACAGTCTTTTGAGCATTCCGGCCCAAGAAACGCAGAGTTTACGAAAGGATTCCGTTTCCTTAGACTCTTTTAAAGTAGAAGGCACACATGCATTGGAAGGCTCGTTTTCCCCCTCGCAGTTTGAAATTGTGATGGATATTGACTTAAAGGAAACTACGGCTCAATCCTTTGGAATTGAACTAAAAAACGGACTTGGAGAGAATCTGGTAATCACTTTTGATAGGGCCGAAGAAAAACTATATGTAGATCGGACCAACTCCAGTACCACTAAGTTTTCCGAAGACTTTTTCAGTAAAAAACATTCCGCGCCGTTTAGTCTTAAAGACAATACCTTAAAAATACAGCTCTTTGTTGACGTTTCGTCCCTAGAATTATTTCTTAATGACGGAGAACTGAATTTTACGGATATTTTCTTTCCTACGGAAAAGTTTGATACCGTTTCCTTATTTGCCAATGACGGAAACTTGAACATTACCCACACGAACCTGTATTCCCTTAACGGAATTTGGAATGTTGAGGAGAAATAGCACCGCAATTATAAGAGGTTAACCTTTTAGAAATAGGTCGTAAACTCTGTTTTAGTGTTGCATTTGGATACAATAACCATAGATTTTGCTACACTTACCCTATGAATTGTACTGAACTTTGTGCAAACAAAATTTAGCGACTATGAAAAAGACTAAAATCGCATTAGTAACCGGTGGAAGCCGTGGGCTGGGTAAGGATATGGCCATCAATATTTCAAAAAAAGGGATAGATGTTATCATCACCTATCACACCAATGAACAGGCTGCCAATGAGGTGGTTTCCGAAATTGAAAAGATTGGTCAAAAGGCTAAAGCCTTTCAATTGGATACGAGCAACACCAAAGAGTTTGGAAGATTTTTCAATCGGTTATCCGCTTATCTAACTGAGGAATACGGCAATCCAAATTTCGATTTTCTTATAAACAATGCTGGTACTGGATTATACAACCCTATCACTGACACGACTGAGGAACAGTTTGACGAGCAAATGAACATTCACTTTAAAGGTGTGTACTTCTTGACCCAAAAGGCCTTATTATTTATAAATGACGGAGGGCGTATCATTAACATATCATCAGGTTTGACCCGGTTTTCATTTCCTGGTGCATCGGCATATGCCTGTATGAAGGGAGCCGTTGAAGTATTAACGCGCTATCTGGCCAAGGAATTAGGACCAAGAAAAATTACAGCTAACATTGTTGCCCCAGGTGCCATTGCTACCGATTTTGGGGGCGGTACCAACAGGGATAATAAAAAAAGACAAACCATTGCCAATATTACCGCCTTAGGTAAAGTTGGAGAACCTGAAGATATTGGTGGAGTTGTGGCTTTCCTCTGTACGGAAGATGCCCGTTGGATCAACGGCCAACGTTTAGAGGTCTCCGGGGGTATGCTGCTCTAATAACTACGTAACAATGAAAACCAACGTTCGGAAAATAGAAACCATTAGTGAATTTCATAAAATAAGAGGGCTGTCTAGCCCTCATCACCCTTTGGTGAGTTTAATTGATTACGGGCTAACCAAAATTCTTCCAGAACACATTGGAGAGCAATGGCTCTTTAATTTCTATTCCATAGGTATAAAAAGAAATGTTGGTCCGTTACGATACGGACAAAAGGAATATGATTTTGATAATGGAATACTATCCTTTATTGCGCCAGGGCAGCTATTGCGTGTGGAACCCAACAACAAGAAAAATTTGAATCCATCCGGATGGCTACTCCTTATACATCAAGATTATATCTGGAATACGTCTCTCGCAAAAACTATAAAACAATATGATTTTTTCGACTATGCGATAAACGAGGCGCTTTTTATGTCCGAAAAAGAGGAAAGCCTACTGGAAGGTATTATGCAAAACATTAAGCGGGAGATTGAAGATAACATCGATAATTTCAGCCAAAATATTATTATAGCACAAATAGAACTGTTACTTAGCTATTCCGAAAGGTTCTATGAGCGCCAATTCATTACCAGAAAGAAAAACAACCATGAAGTTCTAGTGCGATTGGAAGAAGTTATAAACCACTATATTGACGATAACACGTTAGGCGAAAAGGGCCTACCCACGGTTCAAAACGTAGCCTCTGCACTACATCTTTCCCCTAATTACCTTAGCGGACTTCTTAAAAACCTGACAGGTTTAAATACCCAACAACATATTCATGAAAAACTCATTGCAAAGGCTAAGGAAAAATTATCCTCAACAGACCTATCCGTGAGTGAAATTGCCTATGAACTGGGGTTTGAGCATTCGCAATCCTTTAGCAAACTGTTCAAGGCCAAGACAAATCTTTCACCTTCAAAATTTAGGATTTCATTTAATTGATAGAAATACTATTGTCCTAGTTCGTAAATTTGAATCGAGAATTACCTCTATACACTATGCTCGCCAAAAGGCCCTTCAATGACAATTGACGAAATAATAAACAGGATTTACCCGCTGCCACAAGATTCTAGAGAATCCCTTAAAAAGCACATTACGGAAGTGGGCTATCCCAAAGGGCACATTCTTTTAAAGGCCGAAAAAATTGAAACGAGTATTTATTTTATAAAAAAAGGAATTGTCCGGGCCTTTTCCAACTTGGCGGACCAGGAGGTTACTTTTTGGTTTGGTGCTGAAGGTGATACCATTATCTCCATGAAAAGTTATGTTGCTCTTGAAAAAGGCTATGAAGACATTGAACTCTTAGAAAATTGCGAACTCTATGAACTGAAAACACAGGATTTGCAGAAGCTCTATGATCAAGACATCCATATTGCAAACTGGGGCCGGAAATTTGCCGAACAAGAACTAATTAAAACGGAAGAGCGACTTATATTTCTTCAGTTTAAAAATGCTACGGAAAGGTATGCATCGCTCCTAAAAAATTCCCCGGACCTTATTAAACGGGTACAATTGGGGCATATAGCTTCTTATTTGGGCATCACGCAAGTGAGTTTAAGCAGAATACGGGCAGAAATAAAATAGCCTTCTTTTTTATCATTTGTAAAATGATTCCTCAGTTCAATCCCCGACTTTTACATAAAAAAGAAATGAACTGGATTCTCCTAGTTATAGCCGGCCTTTTTGAAGTAGCTTTTGCTTTTTGCTTGGGAAAGGCCAAAGAAGCATCAGGTAATGAAATGTATCTCTGGTATTTGGGTTTCATAATCACCCTTGCCGTAAGTATGGGGCTTTTGGTGAAAGTTACCCAACATTTACCCATTGGGACCGCCTATGCGGTTTGGACGGGCATTGGAGCTGTGGGCACTGTATTAATGGGTATTTTGGTCTTCAAGGAACCGGCTTCCCTGCTTCGTATATTTTTCCTCACTACTTTAATCGGTTCTATTATTGGCCTAAAAGTGGTTTCTCATTAATGAATGAGAAAGGTTAGCTTGCTATTTAAAAATTGATTTTATCTATTTTTACTTTTTAGCCGTACCATGCAAGACAACACCACCGTAGAAACCCATAAAGTTCCTCCTCTTTCCGATCCAATAAGGCTTCAAGAGTATGGGGTGGGTATTTTCAGTTCCGTGCCTACAAAATCCGCTTTAAAAAAAGTACTTAAAAAAAAGTTCGTTACGGTTAACGGGATAATAGCTTCTACGGGCACCTATATTAAAGGAGGTGAAAACATTACCTTGAAGGTAACGACCGAAACTCCCCAAGGAAAAAAACTCATTTTTGACCTAAAAGTTATTTATGAGGATGACTATCTGGCCTTAATTCATAAACCGGGCGGCATTCTGGTAAGTGGCAACGGTTTTAAGACCATTGCCCATGCATTGCCTCAAAACCTACAACCTAGTGCGTTGCCAGATACTACTAAACCCCAACCTGTACACCGGTTGGATTATGCTACAACCGGAGTGTTATTGACAGGAAAAACAGCAAGTGCCATTCGAAAGCTCAACCAACTTTTTGAGGATAAAAAAATTAAGAAAACCTATTATGCGGTAACCATTGGAACAATGCTTCCGCAAGGAAAAATCACTACTTCCATAGATGATAAGTTTGCCGAAAGTCATTTTGAGATTGTCCGGTCCGTTGTGTCCAAAAAATACGGAACCCTAAATCTAGTGAAACTGGACCCCAAAACCGGAAGACGCCATCAACTACGGAAACATCTCGGCTTCCCTAAACAACCCTATTCTTGGAGATCAAACTTATGGCAAAGAAGGTTTTATTTTAAAGGGAAAAGGACTTTACCTTCATGCATATTCCCTAGAATTCATTCACCCATTTACGGATGAGAAAATCCGTATAACGGATGATTTACCGGAACGGTTTACGAAAATATTCGGTACGCTTTAGATTGGAATTGCATACGAATCAAGCAAAAATTTCCCAATCTTTAAAAACCGGCTCATAGCCCTGTTTCTTTATCATTTCCCGGATTTCCGCCGTAGAGCGTTCATCCGAAATTTCAAATTGCTCCAAAGATTCCGGTTCTGCAGTATACCCTCCCGGATTGGTTTTTGACTCCGCGCTGATAGACGTAATTCCCAATTTTATAATGTTATTTCGGAACGTTTCACTTTCCCGAGTAGACATGGATAGCTCAACGTCTTCATCTAGCAATCGGTAAGCACAAATTAACTGAACCAAATCCGCATCCGTCATTTCTACCTTTGGTTGTACATCGCCTTGGTGTGGTCTCAACCTTGGAAACGATATACTGTACTTCGTTTTCCAATAGGTCTTTTGCAGGTATTTTAAGTGCAAGGCCGTATAAAAACTGTCAACACGCCAGTCTTCCAATCCAAACAAAGCTCCCAGTCCTATTTTATGGATGCCTGCTTTTCCTAAACGGTCTGGGGTATCCAATCGGTAATTAAAATTCGATTTTTTTCCTTTGGGGTGATGCACTTTGTAAGTAGCCTCATGATACGTTTCTTGGTATACCAAAACGGCATACAATCCCGCTGCTATCAACTCCTCATACTCCTCTTGGTCCATAGGTTGGACCTCCATACTGATATTGGAGAAATGTGACTTTATCAACTCAATAGCATGTTTGATATATGCCACGCCTACTTTTCTATTGGCTTCGCCCGTTACCAGTAAAATATGGTCATAGCCCAGTTCTTTTATATGCGCTACTTCTTTTAGTATTTCGGCATCACTCAAGGTTTTACGGGGAATTTTATTGGTCATACTAAACCCGCAATAGGTGCAAATGTTCTGGCATTCATTGGACAGATACATGGGCAGATACATCTGAATGGTGTTCCCAAAACGCTTTTTGGTCAGCTGATGGCTGCGCTGTGCCATTTCTTCAAGAAAAGGTTTGGCCGCTGGAGAAATCAATGTTTTAAAATCGTCCAAAGAAATACGTTCCTTTTTAAGAACTGCAGCTACCTCCGCTTCGGTTACGGCATAAATTTCATGCTCTAGGGTATCCCAATCGTATTCCTCAAATGTATTTCTAAAAGCCATAAGGTCTATTTTAGTTTAAAAAGGACGTTAACGGACTGCTCGCTTCCGCCACTTCTTTTACAGGTGCCAATTTTGCTCGGTAGGCCATTCTTCCCGCTTCAACGGCCATTTTAAAGGCAATGGCCATGTCAACCGGACTAGGAGATACTGCAATGGCCGTATTGACCAAAACCGCATCTGCTCCCAATTCCATGGCATAAGCCGCATGTGATGGGGCACCAATACCCGCATCTACAATTACCGGTACATTGCTCTGTTCGATTATAATTTTTAGGAAATCATCGGTTTTTAATCCTTTGTTGCTTCCTATGGGCGCACCCAAAGGCATTACACATTGTACGCCAACCTCTTCCAATCGCTTACACAAAACAGGGTCCGCATGGATATAGGGCATTACAACAAATCCCAATTTCACCAATTCTTCGGCCGCCTTTAGAGTTTCTATGGGGTCTGGCAAAAGGTACCTTGGGTCTGGGTGAATTTCTAACTTCATCCAATTCGTTTCCAAAGCCTCTCGTGCCAATTGTGCTGCAAAAACCGCTTCTTTAGCCGTTCTTACGCCTGATGTATTTGGCAATAGGTTGATATGGTCCGCATTCAGGCTTTTCAACATATCATCCGATTTGTTCTCAACCTCTACCCTTTTGAGGGCAACGGTAACCAGTTCACTTTCCGAAGCTAGGACAGCTTCCCTCATTTTTTCCGAACTGGAGAATTTACCCGTACCGGTAAATAAGCGTGAAGAAAAAGTTTTATCCGCTATGTGAAGTGCATCTGTCATATTTAAAAGTTTGTTTCCCTGTTCCAAAGTTGTTCGTTCGTAGAAGGTGCTTTCAAAAGGTGGTGAAAAGCGTTTATTATATTAAAATCCTTAGTTATTTCGCCAGAAGCCGCTATACCGTACACTCCGGTTTTTAAAATCTCCGGTACGTCTTCTATAGTAATACCGCCAATAGCAATAATGGGCATGTCCGATTTAAGCTCCTCTACAATGGCTTGATACCCCAAAAGCGGTATAATCGGACTCAAATTTTCCTTGGTTGTCGTGAACCGAAAAGGTCCTAAACCAATATAGTTAACTCCCTTTTTCACCAAAGCCAAGCAATCATCTAAAGTATTTGCCGTTCCTCCAATAATATAATAATCTCCCAAAAGCTTGCGGGCAACCGCGGGGTCGGCATCTGTTTTACCAAGATGCACACCATCTGCCTTTACTTCTTTGGCAATTTGATAATGGTCATTGATAATCAATCGCGTTTGAAAATGTGCCGTAATCTCCCTGGCTCTCTCGGCGGTCTTTAACACCACGCTTTTCTTTACGTTCTTTAAACGCAATTGCACCAGTTCCGCACCAGATGTACAGGCCTTCTGAATATGCTCCAGATGGTCTTCCGGTGTTTTCCCTTGTGAGATATAATGCAACTTTGGTATGTTCATAATCATGTGTTTCTATAAAATTCTTGCATCGCTTTAAAGTCCTCAATGGGCGTTTTGCTGTTCCAGATTCCTCCCAAAACTCCGATTCCTTGAAAACCTAATTTTTGAGTTTCATCCAAATTGTTTTTGGTTATACCACCCATACCGATTACTTTTTTATCGATATGATTTACATCAAACCCCCTGCCTTTATATCCTTTCTTTGAAATGGATGAAAATACAGGGCTCAATAAATGGTAATCAAAATTAAAATTACAGTCTTGCAACTCATTAGGTTCATGAAAGGAGGAACTTATCGTTTTGATTTTGGCGCTTTCGACTCCCAAGGATGCTAAATAATTATTCATTAGGGTTCTGACCTCCCTCTCCTTCAACTCGTTACCTGTCAGCACATCCCTTCTTTTCTGCTCTTGAAAGTGGATTCCCTTTAAATTAAAATCCGCTATCAATTCATGATACAGGTGTACTACCACGCGGTCATGGAATTTTGAATCTATTTTTTCAAGATATGCTGAATGCCCCTCGTAGTCCTTATGCGGTTTACGTAGATGATAATACGCCAAACCTTCTTGAAACAACCTATTCAGTAGTTCAAGTTCGTTGGGCACATCGGTTTCCGGGGCAATCAGAACAATCATGGACTATAATTTACAAGTACACTTCCGAGCCTTTGTCCTTAAATTCTTTGGACTTTTCTTCCATCCCTTTTTGAATGACTTCATTGTCTACAATATCATTTGTCGCGGCAAAATCACGTACTTCCTGAGATATCTTCATAGAGCAGAATTTGGGTCCGCACATAGAACAGAAATGTGCAATCTTGGCACCATCTGCAGGTAAGGTCTCATCGTGATATTCGCGAGCCAATTCCGGGTCTAAGCCCAAGTTAAACTGATCTTCCCAACGGAATTCAAATCGCGCTTTGCTCAATGCATTATCCCTATGTTGTGCACCAGGATGCCCTTTTGCCAAATCTGCCGCATGAGCCGCCAATTTATAGGTTACTACACCTGTTCTTACATCATCTTTATTAGGTAAACCTAAATGTTCTTTAGGCGTCACATAACACAACATAGCACAACCGAACCAACCGATCATAGCCGCGCCAATACCGGAAGTGATATGATCGTAACCGGGAGCTATATCCGTAGTTAAAGGCCCTAAAGTATAAAACGGAGCTTCATCACAAACTTCAATTTGCTTCTCCATGTTCTCTTTGATCATGTGCATGGGCACGTGGCCTGGACCTTCAATAAAACACTGAACTTCGTGTTTTCTAGCAATCTGGGTTAGCTCGCCCAAAGTTTCTAACTCGGCAAACTGAGCTTCATCATTGGCATCCGCTACTGAACCCGGACGTAGACCATCGCCTAGAGAAAAAGCTACATCGTACTGCTTCAGAATTTCACAGATATCCTCAAAATGCGTATATAAGAAACTTTCTTTATGATGCGCTAAACACCATTTAGCCATGATAGAACCGCCACGGGAAACAATACCCGTAACGCGTTTGGCCGTCATGGGCACATAGCGTAAAAGAACACCTGCATGAATGGTAAAATAATCTACTCCCTGCTCGGCCTGTTCAATTAGGGTATCCCTGAAAATTTCCCAAGTAAGGTCTTCTGCTACACCATTCACCTTTTCCAACGCCTGATAAATTGGTACCGTTCCCACGGGAACCGGAGAATTACGAATGATCCATTCACGCGTTTCATGAATGTTTTGACCGGTTGAAAGGTCCATGATGTTATCTGCTCCCCATCTGCAAGCCCAAACCGCCTTTTCCACCTCTTCCTCAATAGAAGATGTAGTAGCCGAGTTCCCGATATTCGCATTGATCTTTACCAAGAAATTACGACCCAAAATCATTGGTTCCGCTTCTGGGTGATTTATGTTGGACGGAATTACCGCACGCCCACGGGCAACTTCTTCACGTACAAATTCAGGAGTAATCTTCTCCGGAATAGCCGCACCAAAATGTTCGCCTTTGTGCTGCTTTACAATCTCGGTCATTTCATCAATTCGCTGATTTTCACGAATGGCGATGTATTCCATTTCAGGAGTAATTATACCCTGCTTTGCGTAATGTAATTGCGTAACGTTCTTCCCTTTTTTGGCTCGTAACGGCTTTTTTAAGAGCGAAAAACGCATGTGATCCAAACTACTATCGCTTAAACGTTCATTGCAATACTCCGAAGAATAACTGTCTAGCTGCTCTACATCTCCTCTACCTAAAATCCACTGCTCCTTAATTCTTTCAATTCCACTATGTACATCAATCTTTTTTTCGGGATCCGTATAAGGCCCTGACGTATCATACACTGTAACCGGTTCATTGGGTGTTAACTTTCC
Organism: Zobellia russellii; assembly: GCF_044597075.1. Classification (NCBI taxonomy): domain Bacteria; kingdom Pseudomonadati; phylum Bacteroidota; class Flavobacteriia; order Flavobacteriales; family Flavobacteriaceae; genus Zobellia; species Zobellia russellii. Next base: position 1,517,432 of record NZ_CP139000.1, read on the forward strand.
GGTTAAAGAATCCTTAGTGTCGCTCAATGTAATTTCTCGCATTGCAACTTTAATCTCTGGGTGGATTTTTCCACTTACATAGATTTTTTTTGAATTGGGAAAAGGTTGTCTTGTAATGTGGTCTTGTTTTGGGGCAGTGTCTTTACTTTTCATATTTAGTGGCTATGTGCGCTAAGCTATTGCTCGTTGCAGGTTTAACTATATTATTTTAACTCCGGATTTAACTTTAAAAATTCATTAACCACCTTGCGCGGCTTGAATAACGAGAACCGTATCATTGTCTTGAAGAAAACGGGTTTGCCAATTGGCACGTGGTACAACCTGGTCGTTAATGGCCACAGCAACGCCGTTTCCGGAAGAATCTATTTGTTGTAAAAATTGATGGATAGTAGTTTCGGCACCAAGCTGCAACTGCTTTTGGTTCATGTTTATCGTTATCATACAGAATAATTTTATGCTGTAACGATAGAGGCCCGTACGTCTTTGAAAAGAAAGTGCTCCGCTAGAAAACCTCGGACACTTTAATGAAAAGTGTTGTAAACATATATTTCAAAATGTTTTTCAACTTTTCCCTTCGTCGGTACTAACCGCATCAGGTTCAAAGGGTATGTCTCAGTCCCAATAAATAGGAACACCCCTAAAGTTTACATTTACAAATGTATAGAATGAAGATTAAAAAAAAGAATTTTAGTTGAGTCAAATTAGTTAAAACAAAAAAAGGGAAAAAGCTATGCTCTTTCCCTTTCTTCCCTTCAAATATATATTTTACTTTATTCTACCACTATGAACTCCGATCGTCTGTTCATTTGGTGCTGCTCCTTGGTACAAGGCACCCCGTTGCTACAATCATTTGTTAGCTGCGTCTCGCCAAAACCTTCAAAGGAGATGCGATCCTGGGCAATGCCCTGCCCTACTAGGTACTCTGCAGTAGACTTGGCCCGGTTGGCAGACAATTGCATATTATAATTATCGTTCGCGCGGGAGTCCGTATGTGATCGCACCTGTACCTTCACGTTCGGGTATTCGTTCAAATACGCCAGTACTTTATTGATGCTCACCTTGGCATCTTCACGGATGAAGTGTTTATCAAAATCAAAATAAATCGGTTCTATGTTAAGGTACTTAGCTAAATCCGTACCAACGGGAGCCGATTTATCCGCTTGCGCCAATACAACTTCTATTCCGGTTGCATCCTGCGCATTCACCGTGGCAAACATCTTGTCGCCCTCATCATAATCCGTTTTAGTGGCTACGATTTTGTAGTTCCCATCCGTACAATCGCCCTCCATGGCAAACGCACCGTTGGCATCCGTTTCCGAACTGGCAATTAGGTTCTTCTTACTATCATATACTTTAATGGATGCATTGGCAAGCAAAGCTCCCGTCTTTTTATCCTTGACCGTGCCCGTAATATTAGTATGACAAGTAAAATCTAAAGGCTCCGTTTCTAAGAAACCATAAATATCATCATTGCCCACTCCTCCTTCGCGGTTAGAGGCGAAGTATCCTTTTTTCGTTTCTTCGTTTACTATATATGAAAAATCATCCTCTTCCCCATTCAACGGTCTTCCTACGTTAATGACCCTGCCACTATCGTTCTTTAGATCTGTAGCGAATACATCAAGACCGCCCAGACCGGGATGCCCGTCCGAAGAAAAATAAAGGATATCGGATTCGGTTACAAAGGGAAAAGTCTCCCTAGCTTCCGTATTGATTTGCAGGCCCATATTCTGTGGGGCTCCAAAAGTACCGTCCTTGTTAATCTCTACCGAGAATATATCCGATTCCCCGGCCGATCCCGGCATATCGGATGCGAAATACAATTTGGTCTCGTCCTTGTTCAACGTTGGGTGAGCCACGGAGTAACCATCCCCGTTAAAAGGAAGTTCTACGATATTATCCCATTCGCCGTCTACCAAGTTGGCCCTGTATATTTTTAACCTGCTTATCCCTTCCTCATCTCTGGAAAATTTTCCGTTGTCCGAATTGTTACGGGTAAAGTACATGGTCTGTCCATCTTTAGTAAAGGCCGTAGAGGATTCGTGTGTTTTCTTGTTCAGTTTTCGGTCTAACTTTTCCAATGACGTAAAGTTTCCTTGCCCGTCTCCTGTTGCTTTATACAAGTTTAGAAAGGCGCCATTGTTCCATCTGTGGATGTTTTTGGATATCCGCCCACTGTCCCTTGCTGTAGAAAAGACCAAATCTTTTCCATAGAAAGAGGGCGCAAAATCGGACACCTTGGAGTTCAGTGCCAAATTTTTTAGTTCGTACCTTCCTGAGCGTTCCTCTATTTGGTCTAAGTAATCCAAGTTATTGCCATAGGCCAGCGCCCGTTGGTCATTGGACCTTGCCTTCTTGAACTTGTTCATCCAAATGTCCGATGCGTCATACTTTTCCAACGACTTTAATGTCTGGGCGTAGCGGTACATGTATTCGGGGTCGATATCCGTTACTCCCAACTGGAACAGTTGACCGTACCAATTGGCAGCTTCCTCATAGTTCGCGTTTAAATAGTTCGCGTTCCCCAAGTTTTTGAAAATCTCTTCTTCCGTATACCCATCCTCTACTAAAACCTCATATGACTGTATGGCCGAGGCATAGGAATAGTTGGTAAATTTCGTGTCCGCCTTTTTTATCTTTTTCTCTTGTGCCCGGGAAACCATTGTCATTACCGCCAGGCCACAGAATATATATCTTGCTTTTTTCATGTCTTATCTATTAAAAGAATCTTGGGGTAATCACTCGTTTGTAACGGTTCAGGAATTCGTATCTGAGAAAGATTTCAAAGGAACCATCGTTAAATCTGGTAGCTCCTAAATCCGTAATCTCCCGGTCATAGGCCAGACCCAACATCAACTGATCATTCAGTTGAAAACCGAACAGCGCACTTAGAGCTGCATCCCATCTATAGGCAAGCCCCAGTGAAAACTTATCGTTCATCAAGAAATTAGCACTAAGATCCACTTGTAAGGGAGCTCCTTTTACCGCCTTGACCAATGCCGCAGGTTTGAACTTTAACCTTTGGTTTACATCAAACACATAACCGGTAATGAAATAGAAATTCATACGCTCCTCTGCAAGAAACGAACTGGCATCTGTATTGGAGCCGTCAAAATGTTCCGTTTGCAAAAAGTTAGGAACCGATAGACCCGCGTAAAAATGGTCTGTATGGTAATATACCCCTGCTCCTATATTGGGCGAGAACTTGTTGTCTATATTAGGAAGGTTACTCTCCGCACCGTAGTTTCTTAACTTAGAGAAATCTACGTTTAGAAGATGCCCACCTGCCTTTAACCCAAAGGACAGTTTGCCCTCGCGAGAGGTATTCACGGTATAGGAAAATGCCGCATCTACATACGTATCCTGGTTGGTTCCGTTACCGATCTCATCGTTCACGATCGATAGGCCCAACCCCACTTTACCAGAAACCGGTGTATGAAAGTTGAGGGTCTGCGTTGTGGGAGCCCCATCTAAGCCTACCCACTGCGAACGGTGCAGAGCGGCTATACTGAACACCCCACGGGAACCGGCATAGGCCGGGTTTACTGATATGGTGTTATACATGTACTGCGTGTACTGTGCATCCTGCTGACTAAATACCGAGGCCAGACCGGCAAATATGAAGAGGATCGTTGTTACTACTTTTTTCATGGTTATTTCGTTTTTTGGGGAATTTATCTGTTGATATATAGGTAGCCTGCTTTGCTTAAATTATCACCTTTGTTTTCATATTTAATAATATAGAAATACACTCCTACAGGTAATTGAGAATCAGTTTGAATTGTTACTCTTCCATTAGAAATACCTCTAAAGGAATTAGCTCCGTTGTCATAACCTGACATCTCATACACGATAATACCCCAGCGGTTATAGATCTGTACGGTATTATTTGGATAGGATTCTATATTATCAATTATAAATGTATCATTGGTTCCATCATTATCCGGTGTTATGATCTCATTGGTAACAGAAACACCTGTTTCTACTAACTCCGGATCACAACCTGCTTCCAATGTAGGTACGCCGTTTAATGAGTCACACGGGTTAAGAGGGTCTGTTCCATCCACTATTTCCTGACCATCTACAATAGTATCGCCATCCGTATCTGCAACATCTGGATCTGTACCTATAGCTTCTTCCTGAGCAGTGGTTAGACCGTCTCCATCACAATCAGATATAAGATAATCCCCTTCTTGTTGTAAGGTAATACTATTTTCTATGTAATCACAAGGGTCTTCCGGATTGGTATTATCTTCTAGCTCTTGACCATTGATTACACCATCTCCATCACAATCTGCAACTAGGTAATCACCTGAGAAATCCAAGGTAACGTTCTCAATTACATAATCACATGGGTCATTCTTATCCGTGCCGTCTGCTTCCTCCTGAGTATCAAGGACTCCGTCTCCATCACTATCGCCAATTTCTCTGAAATTAACTTCAGGAGTTGTAGCATCGTCATCGTTATCCGTACCATCTGCACCTGTATCCAAATCATTGTTTACATCTGAACCTGGGGTATCGTCAAAACCGTCATCCAATCCGTCTGAATCAGAATCAACGCCTGTAAAGGTACCTTGACCAGCTTCATCAATATCTAGAACACCGTCATCTTCAGAATCAAGGTCTAAGTAATCTGGAGTTCCGTCGCCGTCCGTATCTTCTGGCACCAATCCACCTGGGTAGTTGGTATCCAAGCCTACTTCATCAAAAGCATCTGCTGGAACAACATACGCTAAGGTAGGTTGCGCTTCTACGTTATCCGGAATACCATCATCATCTGCATCAATATCCAAAAAGTTAGCTTCACGTGTACCATCTGTATTTGGTGGTACTGTTCCTTCTGAACTATCGGCTTGACCGTCAGTATTTGCATCTGCAAAACCAGCATCATCAGCGTCAATTACACCATCACCATTTGTGTCAAGTGCGCCATTACCGGCTTCCACTACATCTGTAATACCGTCATTATCGGCATCGATATCAAAATGGTTCGGGATTCCGTCACCGTCAAAATCAAATGCTGGCTCCGTTGTTCCGTTAACATCTCCGATTGCAGGGTTGTTTGGATCATCATCAGAATGGTTAGGAACACCATCATTATCATCATCTGCACTAGGGTCTGTTCCGTTGGCTTCATCCAAATCCGAAATACCATCGTTATCATCATCAAGATCGAATGTATCAGGAATACCATCGCGATCAAAATCTAAGATATCCCTAAAATCTACTTGCGTTAAATCCGCATCATCTTCGTTATCCGTGCCAATGGCACCTGTATCCAAATCATTGTTTACATCTAAACCAGGAGTATCATCGTAGGCATCGTTAAGACCGTCTCCGTCAGCATCTGCCAATGGATCAGTCATTGTGCCTTGACCTGCTTCTAAAGCATCACTTACGCCATCTGCATCTGAATCCGAATCAATATAATCAGGAGTACCATCCATATCTGTATCTGCTGGCTCTATACCCCCTGGATAATTTGTATCCAATCCAGTTGCATCAAAAGCATCCGCTGGAACTATGTACGCATCAGTTGGCTGTGCTTCCACATTATCCGGAATACCGTCATCATCTGCATCAATATCCAAGAAGTTAGCCTCACCTGTACCATCTGTATTTGGTGGTGTTGTACCTTCCGAACTATCCGCTTGACCATCATTGTTTGCATCGGCAAAACCAGTATCGTTGGTATCAATAACACCATCATTATTCGTATCAAGCGCACCGTTGCCGGCTTCCACTACATCTACGATACCATCATTATCAGCATCGATATCAAAGTGGTTAGGAATACCATCACCGTCAAAATCAAATGCCGGTTCCGTTGTTCCGTTTACATCTCCGATTGTAGGATCGTTAGGATCATCATCTGAATGGTTTGGAACACCATCATTGTCATCATCTGCACTTGGGTCGATTCCGTTGGCTTCATCCAAATCCGAAATGCCATCATTATCATCATCTAAATCTACCGTATCTGGAATACCATCTTGGTCCGTATCTAGCATTGACCTGAAATCTACCTCGGCCATATCGGCATCGTCTTCGTTATCCGTACCCTCCGCACCAGTATCCAAGTCATTGTTTACATCTAAACCAGGAGTATCATCAAAAGCATCGTTAAGTCCGTCTCCGTCGGCATCAGCCAATGGATCTGCTATTGTACCTTGGCCTGCTTCCAACACATCATCAATACCATCAGCATCTGAATCCGGATCGATGTAATCAGGCGTACCATCATTATCAGTATCTTCTGGAACCAATCCACTTGGATAGTTCGTATCCAATCCGGCTGCGTCAAAAGCATCTGCTGGAACTATGTATGCATCGGTTGGTTGTGCTTCTACGTTATCCGGAATACCATCATCATCTGCATCAATATCCAAGAAGTTAGCTTCACCTGTACCATCTGTATTTGGTGGCGTTGTTCCTTCCGAACTATCGGCTTGACCGTTATCGTCCGCATCGGCAAAGCCAGTATCATTACTATCGATTACTCCGTCATTGTTCGTATCAAGGTCGCCATTACCCGCTTCCACTACATCTACGATACCATCATTATCTGCATCAATATCAAAGTGGTTAGGAATTCCGTCACCGTCAAAATCGAACGCTGGCTCCGTTGTTCCGTTTACATCTCCGATTGCAGGATTACTTGGATCATCATCCGAATGGTTAGGAACACCATCGTTGTCATCATCGGCACTTGGGTCGATTCCGTTGGCCTCATCTACATCTGAGATACCGTCATTGTCATCATCTAAATCTATCGTGTCCGGAATACCGTCTTGGTCAAAATCCAATATTGATCTGAAGTCAACCTCGGCCATGTCCGCATCATCCACATTATCCGTGCCGTCAGCACCAGTATTCAAGTCGTTGTTTACGTCGTTGCCCGGAGTATCATCAAAAGCATCATTAAGTCCGTCTCCATCAGCATCTGCCAAAGGATCCGTTAAGATACCTTGACCTGCTTCGAGCATATCGGAAATACCGTCATTTTCAGAATCCAAGTCTAAATAATCTGGCGTTAAATCACCATCCGTATCTTCAGGAACCAGGCCTGTTGGATAATTGGTGTCTACACCGTCTCTATTGAAAGCATCCGCAGGAGCTACATAACCAATTGTAGGTTGTGCCTCTACATTATCCGGGATACCATCATCATCTGCATCGATATCCAAGAAATTTGCATTTCCAGCTGTATCCGTATTTGGTAAGGGTAATGGGTCTGCTGCCGTATCGTCATCTAGACCATCATCATTAGCATCCGTGAAGCCATCAACACGACCATCATTATCCGTATCGGTTCCTCCAGCCTCAACAATATCAAGAATTCCGTCATTATCAGAATCTAGATCAAACGGGTTTGGTATACCGTCTCCATCAAAATCACAGGATTGTGTCAAAGAAATACCATCAATTCCAAAATCGTTTCCAATACCTCCGCCTGTATTATTATCTATAGCGAAAGTCATACTTGTTTCCGTAGCCGTAAAAATCAATGAAACTACTTTCCATTCCCCATCGTTAGGAATATCTCCTGAATTAAACTGATCCACCACAGCACCTCCACTGTTAAGCACTAACATTGAAACATTTGGTGCAATAGGTGTGTTTCCTAAGAATTGTTCCGTACCGTTATCTGCATACCCAGGGTTGAACAAGTTGATAATTGCCGTTTTAAACTCATAGGTTTCACCTACTGTTAAATCTGTTATTGTCTGTTCATAGAAACGACCTGCTGCACCATCTGCGTTAAAAAGAGCAAAGTATCCCAACTCGCCCGGAGCATCAGTAGTATAATCTTCTATATCTAACCAAAAGTTAGGAATAGGTTCACCTGCTACATATGAAAGACCTACGGAGTTCGTGACCAATGCATAGTTGCCATCAGATGGTCTAGGTGCATCATTCCCATACGTGGTTGTAATGCCCGCTGGCATCGGTTTCGTGTAGGTATCGTAATTGTCCGGGTTACCCGCACCATCACCGGCTCCATTAAAGTACGTGTCGTTAGCAGTATCCGCTACTCCAAAGTCACCATCGGGAATTAAGGAAACACTTCCCATTCCGCTACACTCCTCTAGATCAGGGATTCCGTCATTGTCATCATCCAAATCAACAATATCCATAATACCATCTTGGTCACGATCTAGAATAGACCTGAAATCAACCTCAGCTGGATCTACGTCATCTTCGTTATCCGTACCGTCAGCACCCGTATCCAAATCATTGTTTACATCTAAACCAGGCGTATCATCAAAGGCATCGTTCAATCCGTCTCCGTCTGTATCCGCCGTAGCATTTGTAATTGCTCCCTGACCAGCCTCCACAACATCTGAAGTTCCATCATCATCCGAATCAAAATCTATATAATCCGGAGTTAAATCCCCATCTGTATCCTCTGGTCTTAAACCGTTAGGGTAGTTTGTATCTACACCATTGAAATCAAAAGCATCAGCTGGAGCAACATAACCTGATGTAGGCTGTGCCTCCACATTATCTGGAATACCATCATCATCTGCATCTATATCCAAGAAATCTGCATTGCCCGTAGTATCTGTAGTTAAAGGAATTGTTCCCTCGGAACTATCTGCTTGTCCATCTGTATTTAAATCTGCAAAACCGGTATCGTTAGTGTCAATAACACCATCATTGTTGGTGTCTAAAGCATCATTACCTGCTTCATATACATCATATATACCGTCATTATCTGCATCGATATCGAAGTGGTTAGGAATACCGTCTCCATCAAAATCAAATGCTGGCTCTATCGTTCCGTTCACATCACCAATTAATGGGTCAGCAGGAGCATCATCTAAATAGTTTACAATACCATCATTATCATCATCGGCACTCGGATCCATTCCGTTTGACTCATCTAAGTCTGAAATTCCATCATTGTCGTCATCTAGATCAACGATATCCATAATACCATCCTGGTCACGGTCTAGGATAGACCTGAAATCTACCTCGTCAGTATCCAAATCATCCTCGTTATCCGTACCCTCTGCACCTGTATCCAAATCATTTTTTACATCTGTACCGGGCGTATCATCAAAGGCATCGTTTAATCCGTCATTATCAGCATCGGCTAAAGGATCAGTCATAGTTCCTTGTCCGGCTTCAATAATATCCGGTGTACCATCATCGTCAGAATCTGGGTCTAAATAATCGGGAATTAAATCGCCATCCGTATCTTCTGGTGTAATACCACCTGAATATTGAGTATCTAAACCTTCAGTATCAAAAGCATTATCTGGAGCAACATAAGCTGCAGTTGGTTGTGCTTCTACATTATCTGGAATACCATCATCGTCTGCATCTATATCCAAGTAGTTTGCACCACCTGTTGTATCTGTATTTAATGGTGCTGTACCTTCTGTAGCATCAGCTTGACCATTATCATTTGCATCTGCAAAGACATCATCGTTACTGTCAATAGCTCCATCATTATTGGTATCTAAAGCACCTGTCCCATTTTCAACTACATCTAGAATACCATCATTATCGGCATCTATATCTAAGTGGTTAGGATTTGCATCACCATCAAAATTATCTATTGGTAAAGCCGTACCTGGACCATCTGTAGCCGTAGGCGTTGTATTATCATCTGTATCTGCAATATCTGAAAGTCCGTCACCATCTGCATCGGCAATGGGACCTGTACCAATAACACCATCATTATCTGGATCAGAACCACCAGCTTCTGTTACATCTGGAATACCATCATTATCAGAATCCGTATCTATTCTATCGTCAAATCCGTCACCATCCGTATCAGGGTTTTCAAGAGGTGTACCAGGAGTAGTTGCATCAACTGGGTCTACACTATCTGCTAAACCATCACGGTCTGTATCTGTTGCGAAAGTGTCAATAACACCATCATTATCCGCATCTGGACCACCAGCTTCCGTAACATCTGGAATACCATCATTGTCAGAATCTAAATCTATTCTATCTTCTATACCATCACCATCTGAATCTTCATCTGGTAAAGGAGTCGTTGCAATTTCATCTGCAAGACCATCATTATTCGTATCCGTCATTGAAGTTGGGTCACCAGCAATTGGGTAGTCTATATGACCATCACCATCTGTATCTGTACCACCAGCTTCTATTGAATCTGGAATACCGTCGTTATCTGAATCTAAATCAATACTATCTGGAATACCATCACCATCTGTATCTCCTGTTTCATCGGTATCCAAGATTCCATCATTATCATCATCGATATCAACCGTATCCATAATACCATCGTTATCCGAATCTAATATGGACCTAAAGTCAACTTCAGTAGGGTCTAGGTCATCTACATTATCCGTGCCGTCTGCACCTGTATCCAAATCATTGTTTACATCATATGCAGGAGTGGTATCATCAAAGGCATCGTTTAAGCCATCTCCATCTGCATCGGCCAAAGGATCTACCATTGTACCTTGACCTGCTTCCTCAACATCACTAACACCATCGGCATCAGAATCCGTATCCAAATAATCCGGCACTAAATCACCATCCGTATCTTCAGGGGTTAACCCTACAGGATAATTGGTATCTAATCCGTTAGCTGCTTCAGCATCTGCAGGGGCAATATACCCAGCAGTTGTTTGTGCTTCTACGTTATCTGGAATACCATCATCATCCGCATCAATATCCAAGTAATCTGGACCGCCTGCAGTATCTGAATTAGGAATTGGAAGTGGAGATGCTGCGGTAGCATCATCCCAACCATCTGTTGTTGCGGTATCATCAAAACCATCTACAACACCATCACCATTAACATCTAGACCACCAGCTTCTGTAGTATCTGTAATACCATCATTATCTGAATCTATGTCTAAGTGATTTGGAACACTGTCTCCATCAAAATTATCGATTGGTAAAGGTGTACCTGGACCATCGTCTAGTGTACCTGTTGTATTATCATTTGGATCTACTATATCCGAAAGTCCGTCTCCGTCTGTATCTGCAATTGGACCTGTACCGATTCTACCATCGTTATCAGGGTCAGAACCGCCAGCTTCAATTACATCTGGAATACCATCATTTTCAGAATCCAGATCCAACCTATCATCCAATCCGTCATTATCTGTGTCTGGGTTTGGAATTGGCGTTCCCGGTGTAGCAGGGCCAACTGGGTCAACACTATCCGCAAGTCCGTCATTATCGGTATCGGTCATGAACGTATCAATGATACCGTCCTTGTCACCATCTATACCACCAGCTTCGGTAGTATCCGTAATTCCGTCGTTATCAGAATCTAAATCTAAACGGTCTAAAACTCCGTCGTTATCGGAATCTTCATCCGGTAAAGGCGTAGCATCAACACTATCGGCAACACCGTTACCATCAGCATCCGCAAAACCATCTACCGCACCATCACCATCAGCGTCTTCGCCTCCAGCTTCTAAAGTATCTGTAATACCATCGTTATCGGCATCTAAATCTAGGTAATCCGGATTGCCATCACCATCAGTATCAATTGGGTCTATACCATCAGTATCTGCACCAACTGCAGGTATACCTGTTAAAGGATCTATAGCACCTGGTGTATTAAAGCCACTTGTAGTTTGTGCTTCAACCGTATCTAGAATGCCGTCATTATCACTATCCAAATCGTAGGCGTTTATTATTCCGTCTCCATCAAAATCACCGCTTTCATCAGTAGCCCCATCTCCATCTGTATCAAAAACATTTGATGTAGAGTTTACTTGAACACAACCATTTTGCGGAGTACAGGGCGCACTACCTTCTGGACCGTCCGTAGTATCATTATCTACTACATCTGCAAGACCATCATTATCTACATCTGTAAGAATATCTATGACACCATCACCATCCGCATCTATATTACCAGAACCGGTCTCAACAAGGTCAGTAATACCATCATTATCAGAGTCTAGGTCCAACTGATTTGGAATACCATCGCCATCAGTATCAAAATTGATACATACACCATTGGCATTTAATCCGCCACAAGTTGGGAAATCCGTATCATAGTAATTTGGAGTACCGTCTCCATCTAAATCATCATCTGGATCAGGTAAGCCCATTGTTGCACAATCCCATCCGTTTACACCATCAAAATTAGCTGTACAGAAATCAGGATCTTCGTAATCTAAAATTCCGTCACCATCTGCATCTCCATTATAAACTTCAATAACATCAGGGATACCATCATTATCATCATCTAAATCTAATGGCGCACCTGAAGCCACAGAAACCTCAACCAAGATAGCCTCACATTGACAGTTGGTGCTAGAAGGTAAAAATTCTACTATATAATTAGTACCAGTACAAGCGGCACCAGAAGTAGTAAACACAATTTCATCTGTAATTGTTGATGTACTTGGGATTGCTTCGGATACCGTACCAGTAGCTATAGCGGCACCATCAATATCACCATTTACATCTGCGCAGTATACACTGTACGCATAACCAGCGTCCGCATCTACAAGAGCCGTGTTCTCAATATCAAGAGATAAATGGTATTCGTAGTTATTACTCGTATCTACTGAAAAGAAACTATCGTTAGCCGTGCCGACCAAAATTGGTTTTTCCAATGGCATTACCTCATAGGAAGAACCTGTAGCTACTTGAAAATCCGCACAGTTAGTAGTAGAGCAAGTTATACCGCTTACTGTAACATAGTTTACTATCTGAACTTCTGCCGAATCATCACAAATACCCTCGTTGGTGGTTATAAAATTAAAGTCGAAATTTATTGTAGAACCAGCAGTTACACCGGCCGGATATTGTAAAATGAGTTCTTCATGGTCTCCTACAGTTGCTACACTTACAAATGAGGCACCGTCTGCACTTGAAAAAGATGATGGTACATATTCAATGCCTGATCTTAAGGTTACTTTTCCAAAATCAGAACTCCCCGTTGTGCCACCTGTTATTGTAGTTACTACACTAATTTCATCAGTAATACCACAACCTTGAATTGGTGCTCCAAAACCAGGTAAGTTAATATTACTTATGGCATTATAAGGAGCTACAGCTCCTAGTGCCTGTATAGAATTTGATACAACTCTTGAACCGTTACCCGCGGCGAGATCACCACATGGTTCTTCCCCATACACCTTAAAAGTAAATTCTGAATTTGAAATGAAATCACACTCCAATTGAATTTCAAGATCAACATGTGCCGTTCTTTCATCTATTGAATTTTCCGCTGGATTACCCGCAATACCATTTAAGGCAAGGATATTGGTATGTTCCAATAAATTTACTTTGGCAATACCATTTTCTATAGTAACCGTTACCGCTTGAGTATCTGCTGGATCAAGCGAACCCTTGGGGTAAGTAACATCTGTACTAACTATAGTTATACCACCGTCCCCGCCAGGAATAGCAAACTGCAACGACGGATTAATTAAATCCCCTAATTGTGCGCTAATGACATCAACCCCTATATTAAATGGTGTACACAGAGCTTGTGCCGTGCTAGGTTGGTCAGTAATGGCCACTTGAACCTGTGAACCTTTAGGTTCTAAAGTTATAGATGTAGAGTTCTGGTAACAAGTTGCACCAACTGCCTGAAAATCTGAAACGGTTATACTAGTATCGGGATACCCAGGATAACCAGAACAATCCCAACCATGTTCCACTAGGACAGTTTGATCTTGACAGTCATCAAAGTCAGCTTTAAAACGTATAGATTTTGTAGATCCGGCTGCAATGGAACCAGCCTCTATCCATGTTTTATCTCCTGATTGATAGAAATTTACCGGAGTTTCAACCCCTGCGGCTACTGAGAATGCACCTGTTATATTAAGACCCTCTGGAGAGGTAACCTGCAACCAGTTATAATCCACATCATCTGGACTTTTGTTATCTATATTAGTATCAAAATCTACAGTATAGGCATCACCATTAACTGTAGGTAATGGAGATTGAATTTGAAAGCTAGGTTGCGTATAGCTAAATGTATTGGTATAAGAGAAACTTGAAGGTACCGGAGTTGCATAAGCAAAATCATCATAATTGACCGTAAAATCATACTGCGCAGATGCAGGTGACTCGCAAGTACCCATGAACTCTACGTAAAATCTAGGTATAATAGAACCTCCTTGATCTCTATTTCTGAAATTAGGGCCAGGGGTAATAGTTATTTGATTTCCACTTTCTGTTGCTATAAACTCTCCTGTTGTTGTTGAATAAGCCCCTTGAAACTGAATTGACGTTACATTTCCCGTAAATCTAGCACCTTCTGGAATATCTACTACCGTAGATGTCCAATTGGTCAATGGTCTATATTCATCACCATGCATGTCATCAGGAGCCATTTGGTGCCTAAAGAATATAATACCATTTGAAGGGGTACAACCATCAGTTGCATGAGCAAGATTGGAACCGTATATTCTAGGTCTTGAATAATATGCTCTGTCTCCCCAAGTATCACAACCTACTCTATTAGGCGCCGTGTTTGCCGGGTAATCAGTAAAAGCAAAGAATTCACCTCTTAAATTAGTAAGTTCAAAATAGGCAATATCTTGAAAATCTTTACTGAACTCAAAAGTCAATTCAAGTTCTACAATATCCCTATCAGTAGCATCGCCTTCAAACAAATAAGCCGCACTTATCAAGTCTTTTTCATCGCTTAAATCAAAACTAAGCATATGCTCAGTTGAATTATTGGTAGTTAAGACGGGTGCATTAGTAAGGGTACGTGAATTAGACGTACCTGCGCTATTATCATTGATGGTAATTTTAGAATCAACTAAAGTTATAATACCAGGACCACCTGCAGCAGCACTAGCTGTATCATATGTCAAATCGAAATATAGGTTATCTAATGAAATATTATTTATTGATGCCGTAGTGGTAATCTTCATTTGATCACCAGCTAAATATTTCTTAATACCATCTGTATTGTCATCTAGAACAACTTTGGTTGTCATGGTGTCATCTGTCCAACCAGCAGTAAGCCTTCGAGCTTTAAAACCTTCAATTGCAGGACCCACACAGCCACCAGGGCAATGTGTATATATATTTACAGTACCGCAATGAATATCTTGAGACCAACAAACACCAGCTGAACTTGTGGCCGTATAATTAGTTGTATACGGTATAGATTGTATACCATTGGGGCCACATGTGAAAGTCATAGGAAAATCTACCCATTCTTTGAATCTTCCTGCGTACATGTCCGTTGTTGAATACGTTACTTCGTTACCACTTTGCGTAAAACCAGCCGGTAAAGGTGTTTGCAACGCCATACCTGTAGGCACAGTAAGTGTTATACTCCATTCTGAAGAGGCATCATTAGAAAACATAGCGGTACCGTCTATAGTAGGTAAACCTGCTCCACCTGCATAAAATGCCGGGGCGATACTCACAACAAAATCTTCATTGTTTACAATATCCGTAGGTGCTTCAACTTCTGTAACATCTTGGTAATCTCTAATAATATTGAAATACCCAATATCAATACGTTCTGGAATACGGTCGCTCTTACATTGATCTTTAAAATAGGTATCTATATAAGTATGTTCCCAACCCATATAATCAAACCTTGCAACACCACAATTATCTTTAGGTGTTACCGTAAAGTCAAAAGATAGTTCTGTAGCTTCGCCTGGTGGTAAGTCATCATAATAGCCGTCATTATCCAAATCATCAAAACCTCCCGGTCCATCTGGATCAGAATTGAAAAAGTTTGGCGGTATAGAAACTGAAGTACCATTATCCCCTCTAGTCGGATAAATAGTACTTGGTCTATCTTCTGGTGTAAAAGAAATACCCGAAGCAAATCTAAAATTAGAAACACTTCTTGTGTCAAAATAGGTAAAATCCCAAAGAGGGTTAGTAGCAGCAGTAGTAACTGGAGATGTATTATGTCCACTACCAATATTAATACCCAAGTCTAAAGCCATAGAACCTACAGCGGTGTTCGTATTTTCTATTCTAATAGTGTAGGTAACCGCACCACATAAATCCGGTGTAGTAGAACCAACTTTTGAAATAGCTATATCAGGTACATTGGCGCCAAAATTTAACGAACCGGTTTGCTGTTCTGCAGCTTGGCAAATCTCACCCGGATTACAACCCCAATACGTATTATGGATAATTGCGGTATCCAAACAATCATCAACTCTAAAAGCTTCTTCAAAAATAATAACCTCTCCATTGTCAAAGCAATTGTCATTATTACCTACAGCACCTGCGAAAGGTGCTGCATTTAAATCTATTAAATAGGTCAAAACCTGCCCATTAATTGATGAAGGGGTTAACTCCGTACCAGCATAAGACAATGTATATTCATCATCTACATCTACTCCCAAATCAACATAGTATGTGAATGTTTCCGTACATCCGTTACCACCTTGTGCTAGTGTAATATTTCTAGTGTATGATTCGCCAACATTTGCATCAACAGTCGGTATTGCCGAAATATTTAAAGAAGCAGCCAATAAGGGATAAGAAGATATGGTTTCTAATGTATCTGAGTCTGAATTGGCACCACCTGCATCCTGAAAGTTAATCGTATGCGCGTCTTTAAACAGCCCGCCAGAATTTGAATGAACTACTGCGGCGCAATTAGCACTACGCTCAAAAGTAAAAATTACTTCATCGCCAACATCCCAATTTGCGTTACTTGGTCGCAAAATGGTAAAAACAGGATCAGAAGGCGTACCGCCTTCTCCTATAGAATATTGATTTGCAACTATGGGGTCCCCAGATGAATTTACCTGAGAAGTTATACTTGCTGTACCTGAGACATACTCTACGCCAGGAGGCAAATCAAAAGTGATGCTAAAATCGTTACAGCTCCCATTTTCTCCTCTTATAAATACTTCTTCAAGAGAATTATTGACTCCCCCACAGGTAGCTAAACTTTGAGGTGTGAGGTTTACCGTGTATCGATTACTACTGATTTGAGCATCTGCCTTAATAGCATAGAATAGCACAACTATCAATGTAAAGACGCTACTTTTGATTGAAAAATTCATAACGTGGCGGTTAGTGTAAATATATATGGTTTACTATAAAAGTAAGTAAAAGACTACATATGTAAAGTTAATATTATCAAATATATTTGCAAACCTTAGCTTATGCCATTAATTGTTGTCTAGTAAGGGCACACTGTATGTCAAATAGCACATTTTGTATATGACACTATTTTCAAAAACGCACTTCATCGATAAAGCCTTTATTTACGGTATTTTAAAGAGTATCATTTTTCAACATACAAATCAAAATTTAACTACAACGTTGTAGTGAGCTTCTATGTTTTCTTGTTTTCACCTTAAAAAAACTCTAAAACTACAATGACCAAAAAGCACGTGACCAAGTGTATAACACAGGCAGGAAAGAGAATCTGCAATTTATTTTTTTGTAAGAATTAATACCTGAATAACCCAACTTCTGCTCTAGTCTGTTTTAAAATAATTTTGATACATTTGGTTTTCTTAGGCTCACCCTTGTTTTACCGCATCTATGAATTCAGTATACCCTTGTGTTCTAACTATTGCCGGAAGTGATTCGGGTGGTTGTGCAGGCATTCAGGCAGATATAAAAAGTATTAGTGCCAATGGCGCTTTTGCTGCTTCGGTCATTACGGCTACTACAGCTCAAAACACCCGTGGTGTTTTTGATATTCATGCAATACCCGTCTCCCACATACGCAAACAGCTAATTGTAGTTTTGGAGGATATTGAGTTTGGAGCAATAAAAATTGGTATGCTACACTCTGCTGAGGTCATTGAAACGGTAAAAAAAACACTAAAAGAATATTCTGTAAAGAACATTGTTCTAGACCCGGTAATGGTGGCTACATCCGGAGATAGACTTCTAAACAAAGCCGCATTAGATAGCCTAAAATCTTTTTTGGGCGATGCTTATCTCATTACCCCTAATATTCCCGAAGCAGAAATCCTCATTGATAAAAAAATTGATTTTAACAGTGTTGCCGAAGCTGCAAAAGAAATTGGTAACACCTTTAAAACCTCGGTTTTGCTAAAAGGAGGGCATCTGGAAGGTTCTGACCAAATGACCGATACCTTGTTCGTGTACGATACACAGAAAACAGTGTTCGTTTCCAATAAACGCATACATACCAAAAATACACATGGTACGGGATGCACCTTATCTTCCGCTATTGCCGCACAATTAAGTTTGGGACACGACCTTGAAGAAGCAGTAAAAAAAGCCTGTTCTTATTTAAACAAAGCCATTTTACAGGGTAAAGACAGGGTTTTGGGTATGGGGCATGGTCCCGTTCAACATTTTCCTGAATAAAATTTCAATATTTTTTTGATACATATCGATATTTTTCGATATTTGTATATATGGATATTAAAGAAGCTGTTGAAATAAGTAAATGTTTATCTAACAACACCCGAATGCAGATAATGGAGTGGCTCAGGGAACCTGAAAAGAACTTTCCGCCACATGTAAGCATAAAGCATTTTAATGATGGGGTCTGTGCTTCCTATATATTTGAGAAATCCAAACTGTCGCAATCAACCATATCCAATTATTTGACCAGCATGGAAAAATGTGGCTTATTGATTATGACGCGTCATGGAAAATGGTCCTATTTTAAAAGAAACGAAGCTATAATTACCGAATTTGCAAAATTTTTGCTCTAATTTTTTAACCTATCAAATCGACATATATAGATATTACTATTTAAAATGAAATTGTTAATCGATATTTTCGGATGGACGGGCTCGGGGCTCATCATCTTGGCCTACGCCATCACAATGATGGAAAATAAAAAGTTTCTAGGCTATAGTAAGTACTTAAACCTACTTGGAGGATTATTAATTGCAACCAACTGTTATTATTACAGTGCCATTCCTCCATTTGTATCTAATATGTTGTGGAGTATCATTGCCACCCTAACTATTTACAAAACCAGAAAAAAAGGACCAAAACAGAACAATAGAAAACGTTTAACCTAAAAATAAGAAACTATGAAAATCTTGATTATTGGAGGACACGGAACTATAGGAAAAAAAGTAGTGGCCCATTTTTCTAAAAAAAATAAAGTAGTCATAGCCGGTAGAACGTCCGGTGATTTTCTCGTGGATATTAAAGATAGTTCCTCTATAGTGAATATGTTTGAGCAAGCTGGCAAATTTGATGCTATAATCTGTATTGCGGGCGAAGCAAAATGGGACAATTTTGACCGTCTTACGGAAGATGATTTTCATATAGGACTGAACAGTAAATTAATGGGGCAGGTCAACTTGGTTCGCATAGGCCAAAAATTTCTTGCACCACAAGGTTCCATAACCCTTTCCACAGGTATTTTGGCAGATGACCCCGTGGCCATGACCACTAGTGCCGCCATGGTAAACGGAGCTATCCATAGCTTTGTACAAGCTGTAGCATTAGAAATAGAAAACGGTATAAGGGTAAATGCCGTTTCTTCCGGCATGGTAGAAGATGCCTATGAAAAATATAAGGATTATTTTCCTGGGCACAACCCTATTCCCATGAATAAAGTAATAAACGGGTATGTAAGAAGTGTTGATGGAAAAGGCAATGGCGAAATTATTCGTATTTACGATTAAGGCCGGTTTATTTTCCAGGACTTAGCTATTTGGTCTATATAAGGGCCTAATTATGCTAAAATTAATCTAGATTAAACATTTGTGGTAGTATTAAGAATGTCCGTTGCTTATCAACGGACATTTTTTTTAGAATTTGCCACCGTATTACTAGACCGGACCCTATGAAAACTAAAATCAATTCAATTCTAACGTTGACACTTTTTTCTTGTGTCCTATTTTCTCTTTCAGCTCAAGAATCCAAGCTAGAATGGACCAATCCATTTCCGAAAAATGAACTCGGTTCTAGCTACACTATCACTCCAAGTGAGCTGCCCTCCAATCAAAAATTATTCGAAATAAAAAAGAACAAAATAGAAGTACTCTATGCCTGGAAAGGAGAAAAAGCCCCTTTTGGCATGATCACCACTACCAAAGAATACAGTCACTTTAATTTGGAACTAGAATATACGTGGGGAGAGCGCAAATTTGCCCCTCGCCTAGAAGCCAAACGCGATGCCGGAATCGTATTCCACGTACAAGGCGAAAAAGTAATTTGGCCTACCTGTCTGGAATGTCAGATTCAGGAAGGAGACACAGGGGACCTCTGGGTCATTAAAGGACCAAAAGTAACATGGTATCAAAAGGACGGCTCTGAAAAACTATTGGATTCCAGCGGAAAAAAAACCTATATAGAAGGTGATAAATATGGTAATTACGAAGTTGATGGTTGGAACAAAGTTCGCGTAGAGGTAAGAGGCTCAAAAAGCGCCAAATTCTATGAAAACGGACAATTGGTCAATGAACTGAAAGACTTCTTAAATGCCAACGGAAGGCCTTTAGAAAAAGGAAACATTGCCCTTCAGGCCGAAGGCTCCGAGATTACCTACAGAAATATAAAAATTCAAGAACTAAAATAAACCAGCATACTTACATTATTTAAATGAAAAACAAGATTACCTTTTTTTTGGTATTGGCCTTTATGGGCACATGCTACGCCCAAGACAAATTTGGTCCCGATTGGGAAAATTTAAAACAACACAAAGCGGCTCCCGAATGGTTTGCAGATGCTAAGTTAGGAGTCTATTTTCATTGGGGCGTTTATAATGTTCCCGCCAATGGAAATGAATGGTACGGCCGTTTTATGTACGAAAACGACAGGAGAAAGACCTGGGGAAAAGATGTTTATGACTACCATACCAAAACCTACGGGCGAGATGTAGATTATCACGACTTTATACCGGAATGGAAAGCCGAAAAATTCTCAGCAAAACGGTGGGTGGATATGTTTGAAAACATGGGTGCAAAATTCATAGGAACCATTGCGGAACACCATGATGGTTTTTCGCTTTGGGAAAGTGAAGTCAATCCTTGGAACTCCTTTGACAAGGGACCTAAAATTGATGTAGTTAAGCAAATTGGTGACGAAGTAAAAAAGCGAAATTTAAAATTCATGACCACGTTTCATCATGGTTTTCACATGCACTTTTATCCTAAAAAAGAGAATAGCTTTCTTCGTCCGGTAAGCACACACTCGGTAACCTATACTAATCCGGAAGTTCCTCAAGAAGATGAGTATCGTATTCTTTACGGAAATACCACGTACGAAGAAGAATGTGATATATGGTTGGGAAAACTAAATGAAGTAATCAATGCCTATTCCCCTGATTATATTTGGATGGATTTTGCCCAAGGCTATATTCAAGAGGACTACCGTAAGCAATTTTTGGCCAACTATTTCAATAAGGCACAAGAGCAGAATAAAGAAGTAGTGGTAAACACCAAAGGCTCATTTTTCCCAACGGATTTAGCTGTTGTAAACTTAGAAAGAGCTACAGTCATAGATATTGCCCCTGAAGTTTGGGTAACAGATTTTCAATTGGGCAGCTCGTGGGGGTATAATAAAGACAAGCGTACCGCTTTAGACCCTAAAAAAGCTATTCGGATATTGGCTGAAGTGGTGAGTAAAAACGGAGTAATGATTTTAGCTGCAGCTCCTATGGCAGAAGGGATTATTCCGGAAGAACAGGCCAAATCCATGGAAGGTATTGGGGCTTGGTTAAATCTATACGGCGAAAGTATTTACAATACACGCCCCTTTGTTGCCTACGGCCAGGGTCCTACTAAAATGAAACGGAACCCGGAAGATGAGTGGAATGATTATGGAGCCATTAAAGCCGGTTTATACGATTTAAATTCGGCAGATATTCGTTACACCAAAAAAGACAAAACCATTTACGCCATTCAATTAGGATGGCCGGGTGAGAAAGCCAACACCGTTCTTGACGTTTTTGGGAACAAGGCCAAGGATATGGAAATCAAATCGGTTTCCGTATTAGGCAGTAATCAAAAAATAAAGTGGAAAAAAACAGCGGAAGGCCTATTGGTTACCGCTCCAAGAAAAATGCCGGCAGAAGCTGACGCCGCACTTGTTTACAAAATAACATTGAAATAGAAAAGGAAAGGATATTACCATGAGCAAAAAATTCATTTACACATTGGCCATAGGTCTCATGACTACTTTAACGGGTATGGCACAAAATCAAAAACCGAATATCATAGTGGTCCTAACGGATGATCAAGGCTGGGCAGATGTTGGCTTTAACGGAGCTACGGACATACCCACTCCAAATTTGGACAAATTGGCTTCTCAAGGCGTTATTTTTGACAACGGTTATGTATCACATCCGTATTGTAGTCCATCTAGAGCCGGACTTTTAACCGGACGCTATCAAGCTCGTTTTGGACATGATTGCAATATGCCTTACGATTCCGAAAACGATGATACGGTAGGAACTCCGCTTTCGGAAAAAATGATTCCCGAAGCCCTAAAGGAACATGGGTATCGCACCAGTGCAATTGGTAAATGGCATTTGGGGGACCACCCTAGCCTACACCCCATTCATCAAGGTTTTGACCATTGGTTTGGTTTTGCAGGTGGTGGAATGAACTACTGGGGAATTCCTGACGGTCCTATCAAGACTATTGTTAGAAACGGAAAACCGGTACCACAAAATGAATTGCGTTACCTTACCGATGATTTTACGGATGAGGCCATAGACTTTATCACCAAGAAAGATGACAAGCCGTTTTTTATGTATCTGGCCTACAATGCACCGCACGCACCGGACCAAGCTACCAAACAATATCTTGAACATACCAAACATATTGAATACGGTGGACGAAGTGTGTACGCGGCCATGGTAAACGCTGTTGATGCAAATGTTGGTAGAATAGATTCTACACTTGTTGCCAACGGCATGAAAGAGAACACTATTTTAGTATTTTTAAGTGATAATGGAGGTCGTACGGAACATGCGGATAATCGTCCGTACCGCGGTCACAAGGGCATGTTGTTCGAAGGTGGTATTAAAGTCCCTTTCTTCATCACATGGCCCAAAAAACTAAAAGCCGGACAGCACTATAAAAAGCCCATTAGCTCATTAGACCTTTTCCCAACATTTTTGGAAGCAGCCGGAGGTAACGTAAAAAAGGAGACCCAATTAGACGGCACCACATTGTTGCCCTATATTTTAGAGGGAAAGACCGGTTTGCCACATATACAGTTGTTCTGGCGTTCCGTAGGTGGTTTTGAGTATGCTGTTAGAGTTGGTGATTACAAACTTTACAAAAGTGCTTATAAAAGTAAAACCCTACTTTTCAGCCTAAAGAACGACCCTTGGGAACGAACGGATATAGCGGCCGATAATCCCCAAAAAGTGGCCGAATTAGAAAAGGCATATACGGCTTGGGATGCAAAGAACCTAGAACCGGGATGGATAGACCCACATGCAAAAAATGTAATCAAAGAAGAAAAAGCTTTTGAGGCTTTTAGAAAAAAAGCTGAAGGTCCAACTGGTAAATAAATCATAAGCGGAAGCATTAATATAATTTCAACAGACAAAATGAAACATTCTAATCGGTTTAAATATTGGCTTATTGTTTTGGCCATTTACACCTACGCAACGGTTCAGGTTACGGCCCAAGAGCAACCCAATTTCATCTTCATTTTAACGGATGACCAACAGTACGGTCTTATGGGCTGCACGGGAAATACTATAGTGCAGACTCCCAATTTGGACCAATTGGCAAAAGATGGGGTTTTATTTACCAACGCCCATATCACCAGCGCTATCTGTACTCCTAGTAGAGCTAGTATTTTAACCAGTCAATTTGAACGTAAGCATGGCGTGAATTTTAATTCCGGCACCAGTATGTCTAAAGAAGGTTGGGCCAACACCTACCCTATGGTCATGCGAGAAAACGGGTATTACACCGGCTGGGTAGGAAAGAACCATGTTCCCGTTGGCGAAGGTGGTTATGATAGTGGCCTTATGGAAAAAAGCTTTGACTACTGGTACGCAGGACACGGCCACTTGGGCTTTTACCCTAAAGACCGCCATAAGATTTTTAAAGATGCTAAATATGATACCCAAGTAGAAGTTGTTGGCGAAGGTGTGCAGGACTTTTTATCCAACGAGCAAAAATTGGGCGGTGCTATAAAATTTCTGGACCAGAGACCAACGGAAAAACCTTTTATGCTTTCCGTTTGCTTTAACCTACCCCATGGTGCCGGTACCGGATCTATGCAAATGAGAGATTCGGACGATGAGATTTATAAGACGCTATATCGAGACCAGAATATTCCATTACCGGAAAATTATGTTGCAAGAAAAGATATAAAAACACCTAAACTTCCTGCCGAAATCCATCATGCCGGAGACCGCCAAACAGGCTATGACTATGTAGATACTCCAGAAGGTTTCAAAGAGCGGTATATTAGACAAATGGAAGCTATGACCGGTATAGACAGACTCATAGGCCAGCTCAGGAAAACATTAAAAGATCAAAAATTAGATAAGAATACCGTTATTGTTTTCACTTCTGACCATGGTCTTTTTATGGGGCAATTCGGTCTTGGCGGAAAGGCCTTGTGCTATGAGGAAACTACCCACGTGCCCATGATTATCTTTGACCCCAATACGAAGAAATCAAAACGAGGTAAAACTTCCGATGCTTTGGTACAGAGCATAGATATTGCTCCTACCATGATGACCATGGCCGGTGTTACCATTCCAAGCACTTATCAAGGTAAAAATCTAACCGGACTTTTAGCTGGTGAAGAACAGGCCGTACGCCCGTACCTTTACACTGAAAATTTATGGTCTACCCAATTTGGAAACCCAAGATGTGAGGCCGTACAGGATAAGGAGTGGAAATATATACGTTATTATAAAAACGAAAACTTTTCTGCATTAAAGAAAATTGCCACAGCAAAGCAAATGGGTATCAATACAAGCGCCATGCTGTACAAAGTACACGACCCGGATATTGCTGTTTACCGCGATTACGCCGAAGGACCTTTAAACGGAGAACCCGCAGTGTACGAAGAGCTCTTTAACATTAAAGACGACCCAAAAGAAACCACAAACCTAGCTTCTGACTCCAATTTGGAAAGCAAATTAAAGGAAATGAGAGAAGTTTGGAAAAAAGAAATTACCAATGCCCGTGGGGATGGGTTTCCTAAAGTATTACGTTATACTGCGGACAGCGAAGGAGAACGAGGGCATATTATAGAACCAAAGTAATAGGGTATCAATTTTCTCTAATTTTATCCGGCAAACAACAAACTAAATAGATATGAAAAAGTTGAGCAGTGTTTTATGTATGTTGGTTCTCTGTTGTGCCGTAGCACCATTGTTCGCCCAAGAACATAGTGGGGTTACCTCCAAAAATTGGGGAACGGCCAATGGTGAAAACGTATTCTTATACACGCTTACCAATGACAATGGCATGGTGGTAAAACTCACCAATTTTGGAGGCACCATAACTTCCATCCTAGCTCCTGATAAAAATGGAAAGTTTAAAGATGTTGTGCTCGGTTTTGATAATTTGGAACAATACAAAGCCGAGCACCCCTGTTTTGGGGCAACCATAGGCCGCGTTGCCAATCGGATAAGAAACGGTCAGTTTAAAATAGGTCAAACTACCTATCAACTTTCTCAAAATAGCAACGAGCATTGTTTACATGGTGGCAATGAATTTGATCGTGTAGTTTGGGCATCGAAGATCGTAGTAAATGATCAAGGACCTTCTGTTCAGCTACACCATCTCTCAAAAGATGGAACCATGGGGTTTCCGGGAACCTTGGATAGTTATGTAACCTATACCTTAAACAATGACAACCGCCTTATAGCACATTATGAAGCTACTACGGACAAAGCTACGCATGTGAACATGACGCAACACAGCTATTTTAATCTTAATGGTATGAACGATAAAATCTACGACCATATCATTACTATAGATGCGGACACCTATACTGAAATTGACGAAGAAATTATTCCCACTGGAAAATTAGCTCCCGTAAAGGGCACGGATTGGGATTTAACAACACCCACTCCACTAGGTGAGAACATTCATAAATTGGATTTTAACGGATATCATTACAACTATGTTTTTAACAAGGCCGTTGGAGAGTTAAAAAAGGTAATAGAAGTTTGGGAACCCAAATCCGGCAGAACAATGACTATTTCTACCACCCAACCCGGTGTTCAATTTTATTCAGGGAACGGAATTGGAGATACCTTTACAGGAAAAAATCATATAAAATATGCAGATCACATGGCATTCTGTTTAGAAACACAACATTTTCCGGACACGCCCAATCATGCTAATTTCCCCTCTACCTTACTTCTACCGGGAGAAAAATATGATGAAACCGCTATATTTCACTTTGGCATAAAAGACTGATTTTTGGTTGCTCAATAGAACAAAAAACAATCATAGGCTTCTTTAATATATAGCAGAAGGATGATTTAATATTCCTAACGGACGTACTCCTTATTTCAATAGAGCACTACCGAAGGTTTCTTGACCTTTTCCTCTTGTAGTTTGCATAGGTTTATCTGTAACAGATTGCGACTTTCACCCTCGTACCAATGTACTTAACCCAAAAAAACCGCCCCCATGTTTCCATGAAGAGCGGTTTTAACTAAATAATCAAAACACTACTAACAATCTTGATCAAGGTCGATTATCATCTACTTGAATTATATAATCGTCATAATAAACATCACTTATTCCTCCTGGCACGGGTTGAATTCTTACCGTTCCGTTTGAGGTGGCATCTGCGGTAAAAGTAAACTCTACCAACTGCCAAGTTCCCAATATATCTTCCGCACCGTTCCAAGAATCATCAATTTGCTGATTTCCAAAATAATGCTTAGCAAAAGCAGTTGTGGTGGTACTGCCCAAATACCTTTTAAATTTCACCCTGTATACAACACCCGCTTCAAACGGAAAAGTGCCACTGGTAACTGTATTAGGTTTGTTCCCGTCAGGAGCGGACAAGTGCATGACATTTCCTATGGGTTCTACCGTAGAAACAACATCAGGTGTTGGTGCCGCAACAATTTCTGCAGCTCCGGTTCCATTAGAACCTGTGTTTAACCAATCCGTATCTATTGCATTCTCAAAACTACCTACATCACCTATAACATTGTCTTCGTTTGCTACAACCATATCAGGACCAAAGTCTACTAATTCCCCAGCTCCAATAGAACGAATATCGCCCGGGCCTGCATAGGAAACCGTAATCTCATCATCTCTATACAATTCTTCGCCAAGTATCATTTTTAAAACGGCTGCATTGGCAGGGTCTACCTCAACTGAAGTAACAGTTGAAGCAACACCGTTTAGCATAACCGAGAAGCCCATAGTAGCATCTGCAGAAGCCGTAATGGAAGTAGGATCTAACTCTTGGTCAAAGGCCACTAAAATAGCATCCTCCTCCGTAGTTTTTTGAATCATTCCTATCCTATTCACGGGAACGGGTACATACACTTGAACGGCCACATCGGCAAACGCTTCCAAAACGCGTTCATCTACGGATTTAAGCGTAGCGTTACCACCGTCATAAGAAACCGTAACCGTATTAGCTGCATCAGCACCCTCTAATGGAGTGTCCAAGGTAAGTACAAGTACAGAGGCATCCGCAGGACGCTGTACTACAGAAGCAACAGATTTAGCCGCACCATTTACTTCAACTACAAAGTTGGCGGAAACATCTTCCGTAAGAGGTACCAATTTTGAACTTAAAGGCACTTCAATAGTATTATCTGCCAATTCTATTACATCACCGAACTGCTCTAATTTTTCGTCCAACGCGATAACGTTAAAAACTACCGGTATTTCAAAGGTCTCATCATCTGCCTTAACAGTTTCGGTCCTATCTCTTTTTGAGACCAAACGGCCTTTAAACTTACCTATACGCTTGTTAAAAGTTAGCGTATCAATAGTCTTCTCTTCGTTTACATTTATAATATTCTCCTCATCCTCTTCATTCTCCTCTATGGTGTGAATGGTCCAAACTGTAGTTGTTGGTCTGGAAGTATTGTTTTGGCGACTTAAATCTTCAAAAATAAGTTGCTCACCAAACTCAATATCGATTTCTGCTTGATTTTTAAAATCGATAGTATTCCCTTCCAAATCCCTTATCTCCATATCTGCCACGATAGTATCGTAAACATCAACAATAATGGTATAATCCAGAACCCAGGCCGAACCCTTTTGCACGGTTCTTAAGGTATCTATAATAACCGAGTTAGTTTCCGTATCCCAACCTGTGGGCAAAGCAAACTCCGTATATTCCTCATATTCATTATGCAACTTCACAGGAGTTAGGGAGTCTCCTTTGGTAAACAATACATGTACCGTTCGTTCATCAGAAACCTTACCCGCACCCTCAATGACATAGGATTCAAAACTATCTGCACTTGTAGGTAAAGGCCCCTCTAGAAAAAAGGTTCCTTCCGGTATGGTCCATTCGTGTTTGGTAGTACCATTGGACAAGTCCATGAACGATCCGTAGTTATTGATATCTATATCTTTTACCACAGCCGTACCCCAAGTTGTGGTGAATGCAGCATCAACAAAACTATTGGGCGCTACATATTCATCATCATCTTCACAGCCAACAATAATTAGCAGTAAAAAAATAAACCTAATACTATATTTTATATCTCTCATTTTATTCTATTTAGGTTTGATTTTATTGAACGAACTCGTCCCAGTTAAGGTTAGAGTCTATTTCACTTTGTGGCATTGGCAAGTAAGAATGTAAACTTTCGTTAAACTTCTCCGCACCCACTTGGCAATCTTGAACTTCAGGCGGTTGGTTAAAAACCTTTTTTGCCTCGTAGGTAGTTGGCTCTTCTCCGGATATGGTCAAATAGCATTTAAACCTTGTTCCATGTTTACCGTTCAGATTCTTCTCAAAATGCCAATAGTCATATCTTTTTGAAGCTAGGTTTACCAATTGCTCCTTAAATTTGCCCCACCGTCTTAAATCCGTAGCGCGATCGCCCTCCAAGGACAATTCCAACGGTCTTTCCGTAAAACGTAAATGTTCCATTAAATTCTGAAGCGTAACAGGTTGTTCCCCGTTAGAACTATCAAAATCAATATCATCCATATAGGTGGTCTCCAGATTGTTAAACTCTGCACCGGCTTCGGAAGACTTACCCAATAATACCAAGTGAGAACGTTTTCTAACCCTGTTGATATATCTTAAAGCTTCGGACAGATTACCGGATTCTATCATACATTCCGCATACATTAAATACACATCCGCCAGGCGAATAACAGGAATATTAATTCCGGAACGATTGTTCATTAAGGTAGACCTATCTTCTCCTGCGCCACCGCCAATAGTGTTCCAGTGCAAGAACTTCTTGAACATATTTACACGGTTTCTAGCAAACGGGGCTACCCCTGCAGCATTACCATATTCTCCACATACGGCGCCGTACATTGGGGAATCCGGGTCATCTACTTGGCCCATACAATCTCCCATTCTTTTACTGTACAACCGCATTCTGTCTTCCGTTCCAATTATTTCGCCATTTTCGTTGTACACATCTGCTCCAACGTTGATGTTCGCTGGATCAGCCGGATCAAGTTTATCCTCACGGTATTTCATGACCAACCAAGAACTAGGCTGAATATTGGCATTGTAAACGATATAAGTAATGTTCTGCGCCAAGGATTCCTCTCCTGTAGTTTCCAGATTAACATTGGTGGTAAAGTTTATTTCAAAAATAGATTCCGAATTAAATTCAGCTATACCCGTTATCGTTGTAGCAATATCCTCGGTTAATGCATAATTGTAATTTTCAATTACATTCTTAAAATATACTTCGGCATTTTGAAAATCATTTTCGCCCAAATAACTTTTACCCATTAGGGCCTCGCAAGCTCCGGCAGTAATACGGCCTAGATTGTTACTCCCCAATGACTCCCAATCCGAATAGGTTTTGGGTAGGTTATCTATACCGTACTGTAAATCATCTCTGTAAAAGGCCTGAACCGCATCCGAAGAAGACAACGCCTTTTGAAATTCTTCAAAATCCTTGGGTACGGAACTTACCAATGGCACATTACCATTGTTAAAACTGGTATTGAGAACATAGTAAAAATAGCCCCTTAAAGCACGTGCCTGAGCATATACTTCTAACCCCTTCTCTTCAGCGGCCTCGGTTTTATAACCTTCTGCCAGTCGTTCATAATTCTCTATTACCTGATTGGCCCTAAAAATACCCAGGTATAATGCATTCCACTTATTCTCTACATATTTTGTATTTGCCGTAAAGTCTTGAAAATACATCTCATCGGGTCTGGTAGCCTGTCTGAACCCACTAGGTACTGCCAAATCCGTACGTACGGATTCATTCTGAATACCCAATATATCATTATTCTTTAGGGCACTATAAACGGAATTCAACCCTTGATCAAGTTGCGTATTGTTTTTCCAAAAACTCTTGGTAGTAAGCGAGTTTGGATTGGTTTGATCCAAAAAATCGTCGCTACATGCCTGTGAAATTACCACAAGCGCACACAAGGCCATAGCCCTCTTAAAGAGGCTATTTGTTGTTCTAAATTTTGTTTTATATATCTTTTTCATCTTTTCTTGTGTTAGAATTGTAATTGTAGACCCACTTTATATTGTGATGTTACCGGATATGTACCTTGGTCAATACCCCTACTACTAAAACCGTTATTACCCACTTCAGGATCAAATCCGGAATAGTTGGTGATAGTGAGTGCATTTTGCGCCTGAACATAAATCCTAAGCTTTGCTATTTTCATCTTATCAGTAAGTTTTGATGGTATGGAATACCCTAGGCTAACATTCCTAAGCCTAATGAAAGAACCATCCTCTAGGAAATAATCCGAAGCATCCCTATAGGAATTGGTACGTGGAGAACCGTCATAATATGGAATATCCGATGTGGGGTTGGTGGTAGTCCATGAATAATAAATATCTGCATGGGTTCCCGATTGATATGCATAGGCCTTACTACCGTTCATTACTTCAGCACCTTGTGAACCGTACCAGTTCATAGAGAAGTCTACACCTTTATAGTTAGCCCCAAAATTGAAGCCCATATTAAAGTCTTCGGAACCACTGCCCTTGTACACCTTATCATCTTGATCTATTTTACCATCGCCTGCATCAGGAACACCGTCTCCATCTGTATCTACGGTTGGTTGATCAACATATCTTAACTGGCCTAAAGTGGCTGCTGGGTCTATTTCACGATATTCTTCTAGTTCTTCTTCCGTTTTTATGATACCGTCTGTTTCCCGTAAAAAGAAAGCGGCCGCCTCATAACCTTCCCGAATAACACTTACTAATTCCTGAGGTCCTCTTTGCGAGATATAACTGTTATCCAAGAATATAATAGGATTGTTAGGACTGGTCTTGGTTACCATATTTACGTTTTTGGCATAAGTAATACCTACGTTCCAACTAAATCCTTTTTTACCGTAGTGATTGAATTTCAACGCCATTTCATGACCTGTATTTCTCATATCACCAATATTAAGAATACTGCTTCTATTGGAACCAAAAACACCGGTTGACGGAGGATTGACAACCCCGAACAACAAATCTTTCTTTTCACTTACGTAGACATCATTGGAAAAGGTAAGCTTGCCATTAAAAAAGGCTAGATCAACCCCTAAGTTGCGTTCTTTGGATGTTTCCCATTTTACATTTTCATTGGCATACCTTTCTTGGGTAGTTCCCAAGGCGGGTGTCTCCGTGGTTGAATCTAAACTAGGGTCTACATCTGCACTCCCAAACACGTAATCCTGCCCTAAATCAACAACAGCCTGATTACTGTACGATGCAAACCTATCGTTACCAGTGGTTCCATATCCTACCCTGATCTTAAACGAATTAACCGTTTCTTTAATAGGTTCCCAAAAAGCTTCATCGGAAACGTTCCATCCAAACGAGGCGCTAGGAAACCATCCCCATCTGTTCTGTGGGCTAAATTGAGACGAACCGTCCCTTCTTATACTTCCACTAAAAATATACTTTCCATCATAGTTATATTGTAACCTACCCAAGTAACCAATGAGGGTTCTTGTATAGTCCCTTCCGCCGGAAGTAATCAAATCTCCTGTTGTATATCCATCAAAAACAGTAACCGCAGCATCTGCATTATCTCTTTTCTCTGCCCGGAAGTATTCATTTTCCGTACGTTCCATAGAGTTTACCAACAAAACGTTTACATCATGTTTTCCAAACGTTTTATGGTAGTTCACCATCCCCTCAAAAGTTAACTTGTTATTATCCGTAACAGCGGTCTGAATCAAAGAAATATCCCAAGGATTAGGTGGTATTAAATCTCCGGCAGTATTAAAAACGTCCAACCTTGGTATAATACGCACCCCTTTCTCATGAGAAAAATTGGCCCCGCCCCTAGCGGTAAATTTTAATGATGGAGTTGCATCCAAATCTATCTGAATGTTGGCTCCGTTACTAGTCCCATCCCTTACCTCTTTGGTATTAAGGTTTCTGGCTACACCACCCAAATTTTGAATGGGGCCTATTCCGCCCGGTTCGTCTACATCATCTTCAGTAACATCGGTTAATTCGGTTTGACCAAGTTCTATATCCGGTTGATATGGCTTATATTCCAAAATTTTGTTGAACACGCCATAATTGGGCAATGTTTTTTCGTCTCTTTTAAAAGTCAATCCTGTTGCTATCTTCCAGTTCCCTTTTACAAATTGGGTGTTGGACCTGATATTGAATCGGCTATAATCAGAATTGATCATAATACCCGCTTGATCATAAAAACTAGCATTGAAGTTATACGTAAGACCGGCTTTACCACCAGACACGTTAACCGAGTGATTTTGAATAGGCGCCAAATCGTTTAAAATTAAATCATCTAGTTGCGTATCATTCGTAAACCAAGATCGGTTTCTATGAATTTCTGCATTTACACCTCCCTGCGCCTTACCACTTGAGAGTGCCCCTCTAAGCATTTCCATATACGTAATTTGATAGGAAGACATAAGTGGCGTTCCCGAGGTAATATCCTGTACCCCATATTCGGAATTCACACGAATATCCATCTTACCTACCTTACCTTGTTTTGTTGTAATTAGGATAACACCGCCTGCACCACGCGTACCGTAGATTGATGCCGAAGCTGCATCCTTAAGTACGTCTATAGATTCTATTTCACTTATACTTAATTGTGGGTCACTGTTATATGGTATACCATCAACTACATAAAGCGGACCGTTTTGCCCATCTAAAAGTGAGCTGAAACCTCTAATAAGAATATTGGCTTCCTCACCCGGTTGTCCAGAACTGGCCGTAATATTTACACCGGCAATCTGCCCTTGTAGCGCCGTACCGATATCTGCGGTAGTTGTTTTGGCCAATTCTTCTGATTTTACCTGCACTACCGCGCCGGTAAGTTCTTTTTTTCGTTGGGTACCGTACCCTACCACAATAACCTCGTCCAGTTCAGAGGCGTCTTCCTCTAAACTAACGTTTACCGTGCTTTTACCGTTCACGGCAATCTCCCTAGTTGCAAAGCCTATATAACTAAAGACAAGTACATCCGTAGGTTTGGAGTTAATAGTATACAGACCGTCAAAATCTGTAACGGCACCCGTTTGGGTTCCTTTCACCACCACACTTACCCCAGGTAATGGTGCGCCATCTGCCGAGACCGTTCCAGAAACAGGTTGCTCTTGGGCATGAGCAAAACCAAGACACAACCCCAACATAAGCGTCATGAGCTTATGCCTGGATTTTCTAATTAATAGTAGTTTGTTTTTCATACATTCTCATTGTTAAAGTTTAGTTAAACAAATGTTCCTTTTTTATTTCAATGAGATAATCACAAATGATTTGATCCTTGAATCATATGATTAATGACCAAATAACATTGTGCCGTATATGGTTAATCAGCAATATTTTATGAAGTAAAGAATGGAGCGGCAAAAACAATCAAAAAACATCAAATTAGTGAACCCTGTACTTTTACAGATTCTTTATGAAAAATTCTAAAACGTTAATATTTTGTTAGCAAAAAGACCGTGTATACCGGGGTTTTGTACTATACCCAAATAATCGGATATAAAGGGTTATAGCACATACATTAGAAAAAAACGAATCTTGGAAGTCTCTTTAAAAACTTGCGACATTTGGCCAGAAAACACGTTAAATTAATCATATGGCTTACGGTCAAAACCATATACTCTACACCAAATCTTAGTTTTACCTTAAATTGTTATCTTAATTAAGAACAGCTTTTGGAAAGTTGGTTTTTTTAGATTGATGATAAGGTCTAAGTAAAATTCAGACTTTTACATATGCTCGTTTTCCTTCATTTTTAGATTTGGTATAACCTGTCAAAAATGGATAAATTACCCGTTATCTTAGTTGATTGAAGCGGACCCTAATTACTAATTCAATTTATTGAATGATTACATTAATACATAAAATAAAAACTACCTGCGTATTTGTACTCCTTTTGCTCTGTTATGTAACCAGTGCTTTTGGTCAAAAACAAATTGCATTTCAACACATATCAACAAAAGATGGCCTATCGCAAAGCGATGTCAATACAATCTACCAAGACAAATTTGGTTTCATGTGGTTCGGTACACATGATGGTCTTAATAAGTATGACGGTTATGAGTTTACCGTTTATAACTTAGATAACAATAGGCCCGATAGCATTAGCAGTAACTTGATTTTTGACATTGTTGCAGATGATGAAGGTAACCTGTGGATTGGAACAACCGGGAGCGGCGTTAATTTTTTTAATGTTACTACTGGAAAATTCACACAATACATACACGATAAAAACAACCCCAAAAGTTTATCAAGCAACCATATTACCAAGGTATTTCTAGATAGTAAAAATCGTTTATGGGTAGGTACCCGAAATGGCCTGGACCGTTTAGACCTTAACTCGCAATCAGAGGAAATAGAATTTGAACACTTTAATTCAGAAATAGCTTCCTCTATATCAAAGTATAGTGGATTATCCGTTAGTACAATTCACGAGGATCACAAAGGAGGCCTTCTGGTAGGGGGGAAAAACGGACTGTACAAACTCAAAAAAGATGATAGAGGTAGAGATTTTTTTGATAATATTACGGAAGACATAGGCCTACCCAAAACTACTATTAAGCACATTACCCAAGACGCCAATGACCGTCTTTTTATAGCCACTTCCAGAGGGTTGTACTGCCAAACAAATACAGACAAACAACCTTTTAAACAATTTAGACAAGGAGCCTTTAATAATATTTTATTAGACCAGGACAACCATATCTGGGCGGGTTCCGATATTGGACTGTCTTACTTTGAAAACTTCACTGATGATCGCGTACCCACGTTTTTAAAACGTTTTGAGTACGACTCTAAAGACCCTACAAGTTTGAGCAAGAATATCGTAAAATCCCTATTCATGGATAATACCGGTATTATTTGGATAGGCACAAATGGTGGTGGCATCAATACATTTGACCCAAAGAGAAAGCAGTTTCAACATGTTAGAAACACCTCTGACCCCCAAAGTCTGAGTTATGACAAAATCAGGTCTATGTTTGAGGACAGTAACGGCACTTTATGGATTGGTACGGAAGGCGGTGGACTAAATATGCTGGAACAAGAACACGACAAAGGTTCCTACAATCACTTTAAACATTTTGGTTCCATATCAAAAATATTTGCTATTGATGAAACGCTAATTGGTGGCAAGAAAACATTGCTGATCGGGTCAGAGGGGTTTCCGGGACTCTTTTTTTTAGACCTCACTAAACCAGGTGATCTTTCCAAAGACAACTTATACAAAACCGATTTAAAGTATGGGGTTTTTAGTTTACTGGCGGATAGCAATGAAAATATATGGGTAGGCACCTATAATTCCGGGGTACACCGCTGGATAAAAACGGATACCGTAGGGCATTTTAGAAAGCAGAATTTTGGGTATTACCCCGGAAAATCCAACGCTATATCTAGTGACATTATCCGGAACATACTTGAAGACCGCAATGGTAATATCTGGTTCGCAACCGGAGACGGCCTTTGTATGCTTACCGAGAAAGAGCGTTATAAAAAACGTCCAAAATTTAAAGTTTACAAACACAAGTCTGAACAAGCCAATTCTATAAGCCATAATTATATTCTTTCCCTTTTTGAAAGTAGTACAGGGGACCTTTGGATAGGTACTTTTGGCGGAGGGCTCAACAAACTTATTCCTGGAACGGATGAACAGCCCCCTACTTTTAAACACTACACTACAAAAGATGGCCTGCCCAACAATGTCATAAAGGGTATTCTTGAGGACAGTAAACAAAATTTGTGGTTATCTACCAACAAGGGTTTATCCCGTTTTGACACAGAAAAAGAAACCTTTATAAACTACAATTCAAGTGATGGTCTTCAAAACAATGAATTTCAAGAACTTGCCTGTGTGAAAAGGGCCGATGGCGAAATGCTTTTTGGAGGAATCAATGGTTTTAATGCGTTCTACCCAGAGGAGATAAAAGAAAATAAATACCCGGCAAAAACGGTTATAACAGATTTGCTTATTTCCAATAAATCAGTAGAAATTGGTGAAAAAGTAAACGGTCAGGTAATCCTTAACAAGAATATAAGTAAGAGCCAAGAAATAGAATTAAGTTACGGTAATAACAACTTTTCGTTTGAATTTGCCGCGCTACATTATGCGGCACCTTTAAAAAATAAATTCGCGTACAAACTTAAAGGTTTTGATAAAGATTGGACAGAAACCTCCGCAAAAAAACGGTACGCAACCTATACCAACCTAAAACCGGGCGATTATATTTTTAAGGTAAAAGCTTCCAATAATGACGGTATTTGGAATCCAACACCTACCTTATTGAAAATTCATATTATTCCACCTTGGTGGCTTACCAATACAGCCTATATAGTTTATGGCCTCATGGTTCTAGGACTTTTATGGCTTTTCTGGAGATATACCTTTATCCGTACCTCTAAAAAGCACCAATTAGAGCTGGAGTCCGTAGAACGGGAACGCTCGGCAGAACTCCACCGAATGAAACTGGAGTTCTTCACCAATATTTCCCATGAGTTCAGAACGCCTTTAACGCTTATTAAAGGGCCTTTGGAATATGTTCAGAACAATTTAGTTTCATTAGATCAAAAATCGTTAAAGGAACAACTTGGTCTTATGCAAAAAAACACCAATTACCTCATGAGATTGGTTACCCAGCTACTGGATTTCAGAAAAATAACCCAAGGTAAAATGAGGTTGGTCATGAGGCATAGTGATATTGTTGCATTTTTACAAGAAGTTGCTGAGCCCTTTCAATTCTTGGCCCATAAACAGTCTATTGATTTTGAGTTGGAAACCACAAGTAAAACTTTGATTACTTGGTTTGATCACGAAGCACTGGAAAAAATCATGAACAACTTGCTTTCAAACGCTTTCAAGTTTACAGAAGCCGGTCAGAAAATAAAAATAAAAATTTCGGAGGATGAAGTGGCCGAAAGAAAGGAAATTGTCATTCAGGTTAAAGATTCCGGTATAGGTATTCCTAAGTCTAAAATCTCAAAAATATTCGAACGGTTCAACTCGGTCAAAAATGGCGAAAAAAATGACAAGATAAATCCGGAAGGCATAGGAATTGGCCTTTCTTTTACCAAAAACCTAGTGGAATTACATCAGGGAACAATAGAAGTCTACAGCAAGCCCGATAAAGGCACCAAGTTTATTGTTCGCCTGCCAAAAGACAAGGAAGCCTATACCAATATTGAGGAAATAAGCTGCAAAGATGTCTCGGACAACGATTTTCTGGTTAGGTCTTCTGAAACCGAATCTTTTGCCATTGGTTTAAACGACGACCTTATTGACGAGGGTATTTCCAAAACACGCTCCAAGCTTCCCGTTTTATTAGTGGTAGATGACAACCCTGATATTAGAACGTTCATAAGCAAGGTTTTAGGAAAGCTCTACACAGTGTACCAGGCCGAAAATGGTAAAAAGGGTCTTGAAATAGCTAAAAAAATAATGCCCAATATTGTTATATGCGATATTGTAATGCCCATAATGGATGGTATTGAGTTCTCTAGAACCATGAAAAGCCAACCGGAAACCAGCCATATACCCATTATCATCCTAACCGCTAAATCCTCTCAGGAAAGCGAACTGGAAAGTTTGGAATTGGGAGTGGACGAATATTTACGTAAACCCTTTGATTTTGAACTGCTCAAGCTAAAACTATCCAATATCATAAAACGACGCGAACATTTAAGAAAACGTTTTAACCGCAAAATAACGGTACAACCCAGTGAAGTGGTAGTAACCTCAATGGATGAAATATTTCTTAGTCAAGCTATTGAAATCGTGGAAAAACACATGATGAATACCGATTTTAATGTTGAAATGCTCGTGAAGGAAATGGGCCTTAGTCGCAGCACACTGTATCTTAAGTTTAAAGAGATAACCGGGCTTTCTTCCAGCGAGTTCATCAGAAACGTTCGTCTTAAGCGTGCGGTACAGCTGTTTGACCAAAGTAACTTCTCCGTAAAGGAAATTATGTACAAAACAGGTTTCAGTACGGCCTCCTACTTCTCAAAATGTTTTAAAAAGCAATTTGGAGTGGTACCAAGTGAGTATGTTCGTCAAATCAATAAAAAAAATGAGGCTACAGATGCGTCCTAATATCCGTTTAAATACTATAAATTCATCCTAAAGAATTCGGCCAATGTAATTTTAATAAGATTCAATCCTTATTTTCACCCTGACCAAATAAACGAAATACAATAAATCATTTTTAAAATTTAATCCTTTGAAAAATTTAACACTTGCCCTCATCTCAGTGCTGCTGTTCTCTTGTAAAGCTGAGAAAAAAGAGGTTACACCATCAAAACCTAACGTAGTTTTCATATTTGCCGATGATATGACCTATTCGGCCATAAATGCATTAGGGAACAAAGAAATTCAAACTCCCAATCTAGATAAATTGGTACATAAAGGCACTACGTTCACCCATGCCTTTAACATGGGAGGTTGGAACGGTGCCATATGCGCAGCATCTAGAGCCATGATCATTTCCGGACGTAAGCTTTGGGAAGTAAACGAATTTCGCGAAAATTGGAGTAACGGTAAGGAGTTTGACAAAACTTGGGGTAAACTCATGGAAGGCGCAGGATATGACACCTATATGACAGGAAAATGGCACGTA
Source organism: Zobellia russellii (assembly GCF_044597075.1). Taxonomy (NCBI): domain Bacteria; kingdom Pseudomonadati; phylum Bacteroidota; class Flavobacteriia; order Flavobacteriales; family Flavobacteriaceae; genus Zobellia; species Zobellia russellii. The sequence goes on from NZ_CP139000.1 coordinate 1,556,509, forward strand.
GATGCCAAAGCCCAAAACGTTTTTCAAAATGTAGTTCACGTTCGCCCAGGTATGCCCGGCGATGCATGGGCCACGGAAAATACCGGTGCCAAATTCAAAACCTTAAAAGAAGAAGGTAAAAAACCGGAAGATATTATGCCTATAGGTTATAATAGACCTCAAAATGAAAATGATACACTTTGGACTCCTACAGATATGAAGTACGGTGGTTTCTGGCAGGGTGGTAAACACTGGAGTGAAGTACTTAAAGATGATGCCCTTGGGTTCATAGACCAGACCAAAACGAGCGAGAAGCCATTTTTTATGTATCTGGCCTTTAACGCCCCACATGACCCTAGACAGGCACCACAAGAGTTTGTAGACCTATACCCTATAGAAAAAATAAGTGTTCCTAAAAGTTTTCTTCCCCTCTACCCTTATAAAGATGGAATGGGCAATGGCCCAAGTCTCAGAGATGAAGCACTAGCTCCTTTTCCCAGAACTGAATATGCCGTAAAAAAACATACACAAGAGTATTATGCGCTCATTTCTCATTTGGATTTTCAAATAGGGCAGATTCTAGATGGATTAGAGAAAACTGGTAAAATGGATAACACCTATATCATTTTTACGGCAGATCACGGTTTGGCAATGGGCAAACATGGCCTTCTTGGAAAGCAAAGTCAGTTTGACCATAGCGTTCGTGCTCCGTTTATGATCGTTGGGCCTAAAATTCCTGCAAACCAAAAAGTTGATGCCGATATCTATTTACAAGATGCCATGGCAACAAGCTTAGAATTGGCCAACATTGAAAAACCCGAATATGTATTCTTTAACAGTGTTTTAGACCTTGTAGACGGAGAACGTAAAGAAAGTCATTATGATGCTATTTATAATGGTTACATAGACTTACAGCGTATGATACGCAAAGATGGCTATAAACTGATCGTATATCCTAAAATGGACGTTGTATTGCTGTACGACTTAACAGCTGATCCAGAAGAAATGAACGATTTGGCGGGCAAGCCTGAATTCAAAGAGAAAGTAGATACTATGTTTTCCGAGTTAATGCAATTACAAAAAGATATGGAAGACCCTCTAGATATTAGTGCTATATTAAAGAACTACAGAGCTGAAAAATAAATTTTAAATTCACTTTGTACTAAGCAAAGTTGGCCCGTTCATTACAATGAACGGGCCTTTTTTATGGTTACAGTCAAAGGTGAACTACTAAAAAGCAATACTCCTTAACCTACAAGAAAACACTTAGAGGCATAAAAAAAGTGCATCGACTATGAACAATCGATGCACTCAAAACTAACACAAAAAAAACAATCTTAAAGTAGAGCTTAATCTTAAATAGATATCTCTAACACGTGGGCGTATTCACCCGATTTTTTACCTAAATCCTTAATGGTAAGTGCTTCCTTAGTTTGCTCAAAATCTATTTTAGCATCACTACCCAATAGCTTCACTGCTTTGATATCCAAACCTTCGGCGTAGGTATTTGCACTTCCTAAAGACTCTATATCAATCTTACCGTTCTTTGGCCAAGCCAACATTATGGCGTACAACTTATCCCCTTTTTGGGTAAACCTAATGTCTTGACCCGTAAACTCTTTGTTTTTCCCTTCAGAATGATGCCCCTTTTTGACCTCTGTTGGACCTTCTCCAAAAGTTTTCCAATATCTGGTATCGTAGATAGCATCACCGTTAACAGTAAGCCAATCACCAATTTGTAATAGAATCTCTTTTTGGTCATCAGGAATAGTTCCATCTGCTTTAGGACCAACGTTCAACAATAAGTTTCCGTTTTTAGAAACGATATCCACTAAATCGTCTATCAGTTGGTTAGGCGTTTTAGAATCCCAATTCGTAACATGTGACCAAGAATTTTTACCTATTGAAGTATCGGTCTGCCAAGGCAGTTTTCTAATACCTGGAAGTTTCCCTCTTTCCAAATCATAGATAACCGTGCCTTCCGGAAAGGCTTCATGACCAAAATTCTTATCATTGATCAAAACTTCTTTTCCCCACTCACGACCTTTATTGTAATAGTAAGCTGCCAATTTTGGCCTTAAGTCTGCAAAATCATCAATATCTACATAGAAGTCAAAATAAAGGATATCAGGTTGGTACGTATCTACCAAATCAATTGTTCTATTCCACCAGCGCTCCTTAAATTTTTCGGAAACCGGTTCTTTTAAATCTTTTCCTTTGCTAGAATATAAATCGGCATACTCTGGGTCAACCGTATCAAACTTATCCTTCTTATTATAAAAAGACCAGTTAAAGGCAAAGTGGGAAGAAGCGCCCATTTTCAAACCCTGTTCGCGGCCTTCTTTAAAAAGTTCACCTAAAACATCCCTTTTCGGGCCCATATCAAATGAGTTCCAACGGGTTGTATTTGACTTGTACATAGCAAAACCATCATGGTGATCCGCTACTGGAACTACATATCTAGCACCTGATTTTTTGAAAAGGTCTATCCATTCCTTAGCATCAAATTTTTCGGCCTTGAACATGGGAATAAAATCTTTGTAGCCAAATTCTTTTTGGTCTCCCCACGTCTTTTTATGGTGTGTATATGCTGCATTAGGCCCTTTCTTTCCTGGTTTTAGGGTCGCGGAAAAAGTTGCGGTATCCATATACATCCGTCTTGGGTACCATTCGGAACCAAAAGCAGGAACCGTATAGGCGCCCCAATGGATAAAAATCCCGAATTTATCATCGCTGAACCATTTTGGATCTTTATAATTTTTCTTGATAGACTCCCAATTAGGCTGAAAGACTTTAACGGTATCGGTAGTACTGAGCTGCGCCGTATCATTTTGATTTTTTTTGTCCGAACTGCCACAGGAAGCAATACAGACAATGGCGACTGAAAGTGCCACTAGGTGTTTTAAATTCATAATGTGGTTGTTATTGACGATACCATTTTGTTTCGCCCTATTTGAGGTAGCTAAATTCTAATTTTATCGCTCATCCCCGAGCCACGAATGTGCTAAAGGGTACAACAAATGAACATTTCACTAAAGTCAACTTAGAGAATTTACAAGCTCATATTAGGTTTAAGGCCCGCAAAAAACTTGACAATATATTGACAACACCCAATCTTCTAAAAATCTTGGAAGTTGTACTGTAATGTCTTAACATGTAGACGCGCCCAGCAAACCCTAACCAAAAAAACCATCTGTTCTATTTTTTCATCAGTCCGTGGTCTTTTCCCTAGAAATTATTTTCGACTTTCACCACAATAAATATTAACGTGAAAATGATGTTGAGAACAAGCTTACTATTTACCCTTTTATTACAATTCTGTTTCTCCTTTAGCCAATTAAGTCCCGATGCCACAAATGGCGATGTTTCTTTTAATAGCAACTGGCTTTTTCAAAAGGGAGACCCTTCCGGGGCGGAAAAATCTACATTTAAAGATGCGCAGTGGCGTAAACTTAATTTGCCCCATGATTGGGCCATTGAAGGTCCTTTTGACAAAAAATACAATGCTCGTACAGGAGGTTTACCGGTACACGGTACGGCATGGTACCGCAAACATTTTACCATAGACAAAAAATATGCGGCTCAGCAAATAGCTGTCTTGTTTGATGGTGTCATGAACAATAGTAAAGTCTATATAAACGGAACCTATATTGGCGAGCGTCCTTTTGGTTATATGGGTTTTGAATTGGATTTAACCCCTTACATTAAGTTTGGGGAGGATAACGTCATTGCCGTAAGGGTTGCCCCAGAAGATTTAGCATCCCGCTGGTACTCCGGAGCAGGTATCTATAGAAACACCTATTTAAAAATAAATAACCCGGTCCACATTCCACTTTGGGGCACCTATATTACAACCCCAGAAGTATCTAATGAAAAGGCGACTGTAAAAATTGAAACCACGGTAAAGAATGCCAATGGCAAAAAAGCTTCGGTTACTTTAGAAACAAAAATAATTGACGGGCTAAATAACGTGGTAGCCTCAAGTAGTCAAAAAATCAAGCTAGAAAAATCTTCGACGAAAGTTGTTATAGATGAAATAGTAGTGAACAACCCCAACCGATGGGGAATTGAGAACCCTTTTTTATATGATGTTGTCACTCAAGTAAAAAAAGCGAATACGGTTATAGATGAGTACCATAGTACTTTAGGGATAAGAAGTATTTCTTTTGATGCTAAAAAAGGATTTCTATTGAATGAAAAACCTGTGGAATTCAATGGCGTATGCATGCACCATGACCTTGGGCCTTTGGGTGCAGCGGTAAATTACAGAGCTACGGAGCGCCAAATGCAAATTATGCAAAGTATGGGCGTAAATGCCTTGCGTACGAGCCACAATCCACCATCGCCAGAAATGCTCGAGATATGTGATAAACTGGGTATTGTTGTCCTAGACGAAGCTTTTGACGAGTGGAAAATTCCAAAAGTCATTAACGGCTATAATAAGTTTTTTGACGAATGGCACGAGCGTGATTTAAGGGATATGATCAAAAGAGACCGTAACCACCCTTCCGTAGTTATGTGGAGTATAGGTAACGAAATTATTGAGCAGCGTGAAAAGGACGGTTGGAAAGTGGCTAAAATGCTGAGCGATATCTGTCACGATGAAGATCACACCAGACCAACTACAGCAGGTTTTAACAACTACCCGGGAGCGTTCAAAAATAAATTAGCGTACCAGATTGATATTGTAGGCCTAAACTATAAGCCTTTTGATTACGGCGAAGTTATACGGGAAAATCCGGATATGATCGTTTACGGTTCCGAAACCTCATCGCAGACCAGTAGCCGAGGTTCGTACCACTTACCTATTACCTATGAACACCAAAAAGAAACACACCAAGTCTCTAGTTATGATGTAACGGTTGGCCCACCATGGGCCTACCCTCCTGATGTTGAGTTTGATGTTCAGGCAGAAAACCCTACCTTTTTAGGTGAATTTATGTGGACAGGCTTTGACTATCTTGGTGAACCTACCCCTTACGGTGGGCGCGATAATTCTACCAATGGATATTGGAACGCAGATTGGCCGGTGCACGCCTCCTATTTTGCTCCGGTAGATTTATGCGGATTTCCAAAAGACAGATATTACCTCTACCAAAGCCAGTGGACTACAGAACCTATGGTTCATGTATTGCCACACTGGAACTGGGAAGGAAAAGAAGGAGAAGAAATTCCCGTATTTGCCTATACCAATTGTGATGAAGTAGAACTGATCGTAAACGGGAAATCTTTGGGCAAAAAGGTAAAAGGAATTGATACCACTGATATTCCGGCTGAATTCCGTGGATTTGAAAATGGTATGTACACTTCAAAATATAGATTAAGCTGGAAGGTTCCTTTCCAACCGGGAAACTTACGAGTAATTGGTTATAAAGATGGAAAAGCGGTAGCCGAAAAGATAATCAATACTGCTAAGAAAGCATCTAAAATACGCTTAACGGCAGACCGTTCCCAAATTTCGGCAGATGGTAAAGACCTTTCTTTTATTGAAGTTGATATTACGGATGCTGATGGAAATCTTGTTCCTTTAGCGGACAACCAAGTACAGTTTACTGTAGAAGGCCCCGGAATCCTTGCTGCTGTGGGCAATGGAAACTCGGCATCACTAGAATCGTTTCAAGACACTAAAATAAAAACGTTTAACGGAAAATGTCTTTTAGTAATAAAATCTACCGAAGCTGCTGGCAACATAACAGTTTCAGCTACTTCTAACGGATTGGAAACTTCTAAAACTATAATCGTATCAAAATAATCAAATGAAAATATCACAATTACTCTGTTGTGCCCTTTGCCTGTTATTTTTCACACAAGCAATGGCTACAGACTTTAATGTGCTGGATTATGGCGCCAAAGCAGACGGTATTACACAAGATACAAAGGCTGTACAAAGTGCTATAGATGCTTGCACCAAAAATGGAGGTGGAAGGGTTTTGATTCCTGCAGGAAAAACCGTTATAACGGGTACCATTTACTTAAAGGATTTTGTTACCCTTCATATTGAAAATGGAGCAACGCTTCTTGGCAGCCCCAATTATGAGGATTATGCTACTGATACCCATAAAAATATGTACAAGAACGAACCGCATATGGACCGTTGCTTGATTTTTGCCAAAGATGCACGTTCTATTGCCATTGAAGGTTATGGCACTATTGATGGAAACGGGCACAAAGAAAATTTCACGAAGCAAAAAGGTGGTAGGCCAATGATGATCAGGTTTGTGAACGTAAAGGACATCCATCTTAATGATATTACCTTGATTAATCCTGCGGCATGGACTTCCGCTTGGCTCTATTGTGATAATATCTCTGTAAGCGGTATTAACATCATAAGTCGCGTAAACAATAACGGAGATGGGTTGGATTTTGACGGGTGCACAAATGTGCGCGTAAACAATAGTAATTTTGATAATAGTGACGATAGTATTTGCCTGCAAGCCTCAAGACCGGACAAACCGTGCAAGAACATAACGGTAAGCAATTGCCACTTTAGCACCAAATGGGGCGGAATGCGTATTGGCCTCTTATCCCGTGGAAATATTGAATCGGTTACCGTTACCAACTGTACTTTTAAGGATATTCAAGATTCGGGACTTAAGATTCAGCAATGTGAAGGTGGCGAAATGAAGAACATGGTCTTCAGTAACTTGGTAATGGAAAACGTACCTCGTCCTATTTTCATGACATTCGCACAACAAATTGCTTCCGTAGATACGTCCAAAGGACAGTTAGAACCACTAAAAAGCATGCACAACTTTAGTTTTAGCAATATTGTGGTAGACAATTCCAAGCTTGATAAAAACTCGGCCTTCTTTTTAACCGGGTTTCCAGGGCATCAAATTGAAGACGTAACCATTAAGGATGTTCAATTTGTAGTTTCTGGTGGAGGAACGGCTGAAGACGCCCAGAAAACAGAGATAAAAGAATACACTCAAGAAGTGCTTAAGGGCTGGTGGCCAGAATTCAGTTTAGTAGGTACCCTACCCGCTTCCGGACTTTATGCAAGACACATTAATGGCTTGGTGGTAGATAATTTTCAAATCATAACAAAAACTAAGGACCATCGAAAAAGTATTATTCTAGATGATGTTTTGAACAGTAACATAACCAATATATATCTAAACAAGATAAAAACCGACTAGTAAAAATGATAACTACAATGCTTTATACACGAGTCATTCCACTGTTGTTTGGCTATTTGATCTCTACTTACTGTTTCGCACAAGAACCTTCGCAATTTCATGATGTTTCATTGACTTCTATTGAGCCTGAAGGTTGGATAAAAGAGTTTTTAGTACGTCAAAAAAATGGTCTAGCAGGTTATCCTCATGTTTCCGGTTATCCTTTTAACACCAAAATGTGGATGCAAGATATAGATATACCTGTAGGACATTTTGGAAGGCCAGACTGGCCCTATGAACAAACCGGATATTATTTGGACGGTATATTAAGAACAGGGTATTTACTTAATGACACGACCTTAATCAATAGGGCAAAAAAGAATATAAACCACGTATTGGCTACCCCAAATATTGATGGAATTCTAGGTCCGGTAAATGCCGATGATTGGAGTAGAACAGTTTTTTTTAGAGCCATCATGGCAAAATATGACGCTGAACCCGACCCTAAGATTTTAGAACGCTTAACAGATCACTATTTGAAAAAACCAAGGTTGTTTAACGAAGGTAGAGCCTTAATGTCTATTGAGCAAATTTTGTGGCTATATAAAAAAATCAACGATCCAAGGTTGCTGAAACTAGCCGAGAATTCTTTTTCCAACAATCAATCCAACGCTGTAGGCGGTGAGTATACTGAAGAAAACAAATCTACACAACCACAATCTAAAATTTTGGACCAGCTTCTTTCCGATGCTATTCCTTCCGGTCATGGAGTAACTTTTGCAGAACAGGTTAAAATACCCGCCATTTTGTATTTACACACTGGCAAACAGAAGTATTTAGATGCCTCTATCAATGGTTTGAAAAAGCTTAAAACACATCATCTTCTTGTAGACGGGGTACCCAGTTCTGTGGAGCATTTAAACGGAAAATCGGTTTCTATGGCACATGAAACTTGTGATATTGTTGACCTGACTTGGAGCTTGGGTTATATAATGATGGCTACCAGAGAAGGTTATTGGGGAGATTGGATTGAAAAGGCATTCTTTAATGCCGGCCTAGGAGCTTTGGAAAAAAACTTTAAGGGACATCAATACTATTCCGCTCCCAACCAACCAATTGCCGCAGAGAATACCAGTCAGTTCAACATCAATTCAAATTGGGGAGGAATGGCAACGGGTAGAATGTGCTATAGAACCTCACACGACACAGAATGCTGTACGGGAAACATACAACGTATGATGCCTTCGTATGCAAGCCGAATGTGGTTAAAAGATAACGAAAACAACATAATCGTAGCCGCTCTTTATGGCCCAAGTAATTTTAAAACAGATTTAAACGGAAAACGGATTTCTATTAAGGAAACTACCCAATACCCTTTTTCAGAACAGATAAAATTTGAAATTTCTGTAGAAACCCCTACCACTTTTACACTAATGCTACGCAAACCTGCTTGGTGTAAAAAACCGATTGTACAAGTAAATGGAAAAAAAGTAAGTAAGTTTAAGATTAACAAAGGTTTTATTGAAATAAAACAAAAAATCAAGAATAGTTCTATCGTAGAACTAGAACTACCTATGCTAACCCAAATTACCCGTACTGGTATAGAACAAGAAGGTATTTCCATAGAACGAGGTCCACTATTATACGCCTTACCTATTCAGCATAAAACAACAACCTTTCCCTATATAGGGGCCGCTAACGTAGAAAATTTCCCAAACCAACTTATGTATCCAACTAGCAACTGGAGCTATGCGTTAGATACGACAGATATTTCTATTGTTGAAAATGAAATAAATGGAAAATACCCCTGGGATTTAAAAAATACACCAAACCGACTTAGGCTTCGAGCAAAACAAATAACTAATTGGAAATTAGATGGGTCCAAACACCTAACCACTTGGCCGAAAACGCCAGAATTCAAACCTGATTTTGAAACCATAGAGCTAGTTCCAATTGGTGCCACCTATTTAAGAATGAGTATTTTACCTAAAGCTGAATGACATGAAGAATAGACAATATATACCTGTAATACTCTTATTTCTATCGTTCATTGCCTGTTCGGAAAAAACAAATAAACATAAAGTAACGGATTATGGCGCCATAGGAGATGGCAAAACCATAAATACCAAAAACATTCAGGAGGCTATAGATGCCTGTAATCTTGCTGGTGGAGGTACGGTAACTATAGAAGGGGGCGATTACATTTCAGGTACGCTTCTTTTAAAGGACAACGTGACCCTGCATATAGCTGAAGATGCAAAATTGATAGGAAGTTCAAATCCGTTGGATTATCAAAGTATTGATACGTTTCAAGATGCCACTGGGCAACAACGTGGTAATTGTCTTATTGGTGCAAAAAACGCCAAAAATATTGCCGTAACCGGAAAGGGAACTATTGATGGGAGCGGAGAAGCTTTTCTATCGAAAAATATAAAGGCAAAAATTAAGGAATTGAACATTACCGAAACTAAAGGTTTTGGTACAAATAGACCTTTTCTTCTGCGGTTCGTAAACTCTTCTCAGATAAGGGTGCAGGATATTCATTTACGACAGCCGGCCGCATGGACGTGTCATTTCTATCAATCCAATGATATTTTGGTGGATAACGTTTCTATTTACAGTCACGCCCACAAGAACAATGATGGAATTGATTTGGATTCCAGCTACGATGCAGTTATTAAAAATTGCGACATCAACACAGGAGATGATGCCATTTGCATTAAAACTACGAGTCCAAAACCTACCTATAACGTACAAGTTAGCGATTGTAAGCTCAGAAGTGACTGGGGTTCGATTAAGTTCGGCACGGAGTCTATGGGAGATATGTACAACATAGATATTAAAAACTGCCAGATTTATGATACCAAAGGTGGCGGTATAAAAATCTTAAGTGTAGACGGCGCCAACATTCACGATGTAACCATAGACGGTATTCAGATGGATAGAGTAGATATGCCTATTTTCATTCGCCTAGGGGAACGCCTACGCACCTATCGCAATGCCGAAAAACAAGAGGTTGGCTCTATTACCGATGTACTCATCAAAAATGTAAAAGGCAGTGCGCGGACCCTGGATAGTTCTAGGGTAAATCCGCCTTCAGGCATATTAATTACGGGAACCCCAAATCATAAAGTTGGTAAAATAACTTTAGAAAATATAAAACTGGAGCTTCCTGGAGGAGGAACTGCACAGCACACTACCGCCAAGGTTGAAGAAGATATAGACCGCTATCCTGAGTTCAGCTTTTTTAATGTTCTTCCGGCCTATGGGATTTATGGAAGGCACATAGACAGCTTACATACGGACGGTGTTGTGTTTTCCTTGAACGGTGACGATAAGAGAGAATCTCAAATTTTAGTGGATACCCATTCAAATAAATCAGAATAACATTATGAATTTTAGAAATCGATTTTCCCATTACATTTTAATCGCTTTTTGTACATTGTTAGGTCTTCCCGCAAGCGCTCAAAAAAGTAAAACCAAAAAGAAAGACCGGCCTAATGTACTCGTTATTTACACAGATGACCACCGCTTTTCCGGGGTACATGCTTTGGGTGGTATGCAGGTAAAAACACCAAATATGGATGCTTTGGTTGCTGATGGCATTTCATTTTCCAATGGATATTTGATGGGTGCTTTTTCCGGTGCTACTTGCGTTCCAAGTAGGGCCATGTTATTAACAGGCAGAAATGTATTTGAATTACAAGGACAAGGACATACCATTCCACCCGAACATAAAACCATAGGCGAAGCCTTACAGGCCCAAAACTACAACACCCATATTGTGGGCAAATGGCACCAAGACAATAATGCTTTGGCTCGCTCTTTTGATTCAGGAGACCGTATAATGTCCAGAGGTATTTATTTGGTAGATCACTTTCGTATGCCTTCCTGGGACTGGAAAAAAGATGGTGATTATAAAAAGGAAGACGGGTATATATTAGTGTATGACAAGGATGGAAAAGTGGTTCGTAGATCGGTAACCAAAGAAGATAAAAGAGGCCCTTCTGCCACAGAAAAAGATGGTCCACATACGTCCGAAATCTATGCAGAAAGTGCTTCGGAGTATATTAAGGATTACAAAAAGAAGGACCCTTTCTTCATGTATTTAGCGTTTCATGCACCTCATGACCCAAGACAGGCGCCACAGAAATATAAAGACATGTACCCCATTGAGGATATTATCCTTCCCCCATCCTATATGGAACAACATCCTTTTGATAATGGACATATGTTTTTAAGGGATGAAGAATTGGCCGTATGGCCCCGAAAACCGGAAGTGGCCAAAGAACAACTTTCTGATTACTACGCTATTATTACGCATTTAGATGCTCAAATAGGTAAAGTCATTGCGTCATTAAAAGAAAGCGGCGCTTATGAAAATACGTTAATTGTTTTTGCCGGTGATAGTGGTCTGGCAGTTGGCAATCATGGTTTAATGGGAAAACAGAATATATATGATGAAGATGGGGTTCATATTCCATTTGTTTTTTCGGGTAATCTCATAAAAGACAAGGGCAGTAAAAGAGAGGCGTTAGCTTATAATTTTGATATTTTCCCAACGATACTGGATTTCATTGGTGTTGATGCACCTGGTTCTGTTACCGGTAAAAGTCTATTACCGGTTATCAATAAAGAAAAGAGCAGCGTTAGGGATTACACTTACCACGCTTACAGACAATTCCAAAGAGCTTATAGAAAAGGGGATTATAAACTCATTGAATACGTACGTGCCAACAATTATGACAAAAAGAGCGGAGAAACCGTAAAAGGATCCCGTGTTACCCAATTGTTCAATATAAAAAACGACCCTTGGGAAGTTTATGATCTTTCCTTCTTTCCCCAATATGCCGATCAAGTAAAGACCATGCGCAAGGAAATGAAAGAAAAAGCGAAAGAATTGGGTGATACTAAAGAAAATATTGAAGGAGAGAAATACGGATTTTGGGAATTTTATTAAATCCAGAACACTTAAGAACAAATTCAAAACTGAGCATGAAAATTATAAATCATAAAATCTTATGGGTTGTGCTAGGGTGCCTAATGATGTCCGCTTTAGGAGTAGCTCAGGACAAACCCAATATCATTCTTTTATATGCCGATGATATTAGTGCCCGTGAACTTCCCATTTACGGTTCTACAGTTTGGAGTCCTCCAAAGGGAGGTAACAGTTCGGACATGCAATACAGGGCCAAGACGCCCGTATTGAATCAACTAGCGGAAGAAGGTTTATACGTAAAGACTGCTTGGGCAGCCACAGTTTGCGGACCAAGTAGAGCCATGATGATGACAGGCAGATACGCGCATTTGCATAAATGGTGGCATAATAGCGATAAAGGTAAGGCTCCAAACGGCAAAGGCGTTTGGAACTTATATGATAGTTCGCCCCACTCAATTGCCCATGTGGCCAAAGCGGGTGGTTATGCTACCTTTTGGGCCGGAAAAACACAAATGGATATAGAAGGATTTCAGTTTGATGAAGGGTGTTTTACCCCTGGTGAAGGTTCTTATAACAAAGCTATACACACTACGGACTTCCGTTTGGAAACTAGAAAAATAAACGGAAAAAAGAAAATCTTTAATGCCGATACCAATAAAGAAATCCACAAAAAAAGCTACGTACAGTCCGGTTGGTATTGGAAACCCCATGTTCAACTTATGAACTATCCGGGTACCAACAAAAAATTGGTTTGGTGGCCCAACACTAAAAAATCAAAGAAAGAATTTGGATTGAACACTTTTGGCCCAGATGTAGAACTGGATTTTATTTTTGATTTCATGGAAAGGAAGCAAGAAGAAAAAGAACCTTTCTTTGTGTACCATACCAGTCACTTAGGTCATGACGCTTGGGACTTCCTGAACCCTGACTCCGGAAACAAATGGCCCGGAACCCCAAAAATTTCTTGGAACGGAAAGGCATATTCGCGCACACCACCTAACGTTACCGGCGACAATGGAATTCATAACACCCATGCCACGGTTACAGATAGTGGTATTCACCATCATATAAACTATTTAGATTATCAGGTATGGCAATATATGAACAAGTTAAAGGAACTTGGTATTGAGAACAACACCATTTTTATCTTCTGTGCGGATAATGGCACCAGTGGTTATGGAAAATCAAGTCCAATTTCGCAAAAAGGTACCCACGTGCCGCTTATCATTTACGCTCCGGGCATGAACCTTACCAAAAAAGGAATGCAGGATGTACTCGTAAACATGTCAGACATGCTTCCTACCATTGCAGATATTGCCAATGTAAAAATTCCCGATAGTTATGAAATTAATGGCGAAAGTTTAATGCCTTTCTTGACTACGGATAAACCAACGCATAGAGATTGGATATATGGCTACCACAAAGAAACCCAAATAGTAAGAGGAAATCTTGTCCTAAAAGATGGCAACGATGTGTGGTACGATGTAAGCAAAACACCAGATGACCTTATTAGCTTTCCTAAAATCAAGGATTGGAGCCAAGTCTCTCCAGCCCATAGGGCGGAACGTGACCAACTATTGCAAACCATTCCCCAGTTTAATTTGCATGAAACGGCCCATGACGCTCCTGAAAACGGCATAGGAAAAATTGAACCATTAAAAAAATCAAAATAAGGGTGAACATCTAGCTTTCGCTCTTAAAAAATAATACAAACGAAATAAAATGATTTTTAAACAGACCATTGCATTTTTTTTACTTGTAAGCGGCAGTGTATTTGCTCAAGAAATGCACGAAACCAAAGAAGAAACTCGCCAAGGACCACCAAAACCTCCTATGGGCAAGCGTTGGGTCTTAAATCCGGACTTTTCAGATGAATTTAATGGTACAGAATTGGACACTACAAAATGGTATGACCACCACCCTACTTGGATAGGTAGGCCACCCGGTCTTTTTATGGCCTCACAGGTTTCCGTAGGAGACGGGTTTCTTAAAATGACGAGTAAAAAGCTTGAGAAGGATACCATAGTTCATGCCTACGGTAGAGATATAACTTTTAATGTTGGTGGGGCCGCTGTGGTTTCAAAAAAATCTACAAAATTCGGGTACTATGAATGCCGTGTAAAGGCCGCAGCTACTACCATGTCCACAACATTCTGGTTTTCGAGCAGTAACAATTTTAAAGGACCTAACGATTGTGATAAATACGGTTTGGAGTGGGATATTCATGAATCTATTGGTCGTGAAGGTGATTTTAATGGAAGTTACTTTGCCAGTGGTATGCACTCCAATTCACATTTCTGGTATACGGACTGTGATGGTGAAAAACATGACTACCGAGCCCCACAAGTAAAATTTGAAGATGAAAGACTTACCTCCCAAGATTTTAATATCTACGGTGGCTGGTGGCAAAATGAAAGTACGGCCAGCTACTACTACAATGACCGGGCACCCAAACACCAAAAGTTTTATGACAAGGTAAAAGATAAGCCTTTTGATCAACCTATGTACATGCGTTTAGTGAGTGAAACCTACCCTTTTCCGTGGATAGAAATTCCCACTGCCCAAGAATTGAACGACTCAAGCAAAAACACAGTGTTCTATGATTGGGTTAGAGCCTATAAACTGGTAGATGCCAATGATTCCAACTCCCAAGAAAGAAACAACCTAAAACTTTATAACGAAAACATATCTTTTGATAGCCCCATTATTGCCCAAAAACAATCTACTTCTATAGAGATACCCCTTACCTACAAAGCTAATCAAGACCGTGAAATAGAACTAAAATTGTTCGATAACGATGGCGAAAAAGTAGCGGAATCCAAGTTTATCGCTTACGCTGGATATGCCAATATTACGGCTGTGGTCCACTCAGAAGATAAACTATCTACCGAAGCACCTTATAAGCTAACGGCCAACATTGCCCCTATAAATGGTGATAACAAAAGTATTTTAGACCATAATACCCTGTACATCAACTTGATGAAATAAATAGACTCCCGTTTTCAAAACCAAAGTGACATGAGCAAAAACTCCTTATGTAAGATAGTGCCTCTCTCCTTCCTTTTCCTAGGAATGTCTATATATGCACAAACACCGGAAAAAGGAGCTACTTTTTTCAAACGCCTAAAAACGGAAACAGTAACATCCGATCCTGCCGTGGTCTGGCAACAATTTGGTCCGGGAATGAGTGGCAACAACAAATGTGCTTTTTGGCATCCTACAGACCCAAATGCACTTTATATAAGTCCTAACATGGGCAATTCTTATGTTTCTTTTGACAAGGGAAAAACGTACAATACCATGTTGAATGCCGATGAATCCGGTTATAGGGAAGGACAACGGGGCCCTATGCAACTTTTTAGTGTAGATTTCTCGCGCCAAAACCCGGGCTTTGGTTTTTGTAGCGATGACAAAAATAAAGGGATTTTTATTACCAATGACCAAGGCCGGTCTTGGAAAAATTTAAATCATCCCGCTTTTCAAGGCAAATACGTTTCCTGTGTTACTGTAGACCCCAAGGACGACAATATTTGGTATGCCGGCGGTGGTGAAATGAGACATTTAGGTAGAATGTTGTTCCCCAATAGCAAACCCCATGGGTCCAAAGAACACGAACCAAGTTTGAATAAACTTTGGAAAAGTACGGACAAAGGCAAGAACTGGGTAGTATTAAACAAAGGGCTACATCCAAAAACCCAATTTGAAACCTTATTGGTAGACCCAAAAGACTCTAACCTTATCTACGCCAGTACCAATTATGGTTTTTATAAAAGTACGGATGCAGGAAACACCTGGGCCAAAAAAACCAAGGGTTTTGATTATGATGTAATGCGGGCCATGAGCCATCACTACAATGAAAAAAAAGATGTGCTGACCCTTTACGTTATCTGTAACCCCATGTGGAAAGCAGATGGCAAAACATTGACCAATGATAAAGGTGGAATTTTCAAAAGTATTGACCGTGGCGAAAGTTGGGAGAAACTAGAAGGTAATTTGCCTTTGGATATGCGGCAATTTCAAAAGAATGCAGATATCAAAAAAAGCTATGTACACTGTGCCGCTTATGTTTTTGATATGAAAGACAGCGAATTCAGAGAGAAATACCCTCAAATGCCTTCGGCCATTACCATTCGTTTCAACACCATTGCGGTAGACCCGAATGATGCAGATAATATTTACCTCAACAATGAATATTCCAACGCTTCCCGGAACAACTTTAAACCCGGTCAGATTTGGCGCAGTAAAAACGGAGGCAAAAATTGGCACGTTGCCCTGCGTAACGGAAAAGCTTGGAAAACTACCTCTAAGGACTATACATATTGGAAAGAAAGAGGCAACCCTATGGAAACCAACATCTCACTTCGTTACCTAAAAGATTGGGTAGATAGGGATTTCTATGAACGTAAAGGGTCC
This sequence comes from Zobellia russellii, assembly GCF_044597075.1. Lineage (NCBI taxonomy): Bacteria > Pseudomonadati > Bacteroidota > Flavobacteriia > Flavobacteriales > Flavobacteriaceae > Zobellia > Zobellia russellii. Next base: position 1,572,958 of record NZ_CP139000.1, read on the forward strand.
AATTTTGTCAGGTGGAATGCAGACGGTACCGTGCTTCACACTCAAATGGCAAAAATATCGCTTATGAGCTATGACAAAGGGGAAACATGGGTAGATATTGATGATGAGTATACCACCCCCGGAACGGAGAGTTATGTAGGAGCGGGAAACAGTAATTTGCCCGGCCATGGTTTCTACCAACATCCGGATATAAAAAATAAGGTATTCTGCATGGCGGGAGAAAACAGTTTATGGGTAACCAATGATGAAGGGCCTAAAGTTCGTCCTGGAGCCCAAGGTGCGGAATCCCATAATTTTCTGGACCATGAAACATCACTAAGCTGGTACGCCATACATCCCAAGGACACGCTTGTTCATTATGCTTTGTTCTTTAGGCAGGCTGCAAAAGGTAAATTATTAAAATCCGTTGATAATGGAAAAACATGGAAAGAACATGGTATTGCCATTCCAAAATGGGAGATAAAGGCACATAGTGGAGACCAAAGCGTACATCAAAATCACCTTATCATAGACCCTGAAAACCCGGACAACATGTACTCTGTAGTCCCTAAAAATTCTATTGATATGGAATGGGTAGGTAATTCCGTAACCGGATTTGGGGTACATAAAAGCCATGACGGAGGAAAAACATGGCAAGAGGCCAATACAGGTTTACCCACTTCACGTGACGCCACAAAAATTGCGTTCTCCCCAAAGGATCCCAACACCCTTTATGTTACCCTACAAAATAAAAACGGAGGTCTTTTTAAATCTGTTAACAATGGGGCTTCTTGGGTAAAAGTTTCATCTACCGAGAAGATATCCGGCAATCAAGGTATAAACGATATTCATTTTTCCCGAGACGGAAAGGCCTACATTACTGCAGGAACCAAAAAAGGCAAACCTAATGCCGGAGGGGTTTGGGTGAGCAATGATAATTTGCTTACCTGGAAACGTATTTTTGATTATCCTTGGACCAACCGTATTGAAACGGCCTATTATAACCCAAATACCATTTTGGTATCTACTCTAGGGAATGTTTCCATCGGCACAAGAAATGCTGGCACCTACCTTTCGCAAGACGCTGGAAAAACCTGGGCTAAAATTAATCTGGGCAATGGTCAAAGCGATCGCATAAACGATATTGCCATAGACAACTATACACCCGGTAAATTCTATACATCAACACGTGGTAGCGGGTGGTATGTTACACAACATCCCAAACCCAACAAGACCATTAAGCTATAATCATTTTATAAACATATTATTCAACCAGAAACACCAGAACAGTAGTATGAAACAGTATATTTTTCTAGCATTAAGTTTGAGCACTTTTGCAATGGCCCAAGCCCAAGAAAAGGCATTTCCTTATGAGTTGCCAGAAGAGAAACCCAACAGACCTTTGAGTGCCGCTTTAGAACGGAACTATGATAACTACTTAGGGGCTCGTCCCGAATCCAACGAATTGTACACCCAATTTAAATATACAGAACTTAAAGGTTTTGATTATCATGGTAATGATGGCACCATATCACGAAGAGACCCCTCAAAGGTAATTTTTGAAAATGGTAAATATTACATTTGGTACACCCACCGAGAAACCCCTGTGGCCCCGGTAGGGATTCCAAGGGTAGAGGAATCCAATGATACTATTCCCTCCGCAGATTGGGATTTGGCAGATATATTCTACGCTACCTCCAAAGATGGATTTACTTGGGAAGAGCAAGGTGTTGCCGTTCCTAGACCTCCCAAACCTCAAGTAGGATGGCGTTCCGTTACCACTACGGATATCTTAAAGTGGAAAGGCAAATACTATTTATATTATCAAGCGTTTTCTGAAGCTCCGGGAAAAAGTGGTGGAGACAATTGCCCCGTTGCCGTATCTTATGCCAATTCTCCTGATGGTCCTTGGACTCCTTTAAACAAAGAAGTTATACCTAACGGAGCTCCTGGTTCTTGGGACCAATTTTCCATTCATGACCCCTACCCTATAGTTCATAACGGAAAAATATACCTGTATTATAAATCCGATTTTGGTAAAACGAAAACCAAAGGTAATGTGCGCATGCATGGGCTTGCCATAGCAGATGACCCTTTAGGTCCTTTTGAAAAACACCCACTGAACCCGATAATGAGTTCAGGACACGAGACAACCCTATTTCCTTTCAAAAAAGGAGTAGCCGCTTTTGCAATTAGAGACGGTAACGAAATGAACACCATACAATATGCGGAAGATTGGGTGAATTTTGAGATCGCCGCCATGGTAGAAATGATGCCGGATGCCGGTGGGCCTTTTGTTGCTGATGCCTTTACAGATACCAAATATGGTCGTGGAATTACTTGGGGAATTTCACATTTTGCCAACCCTACGCGCGACTGGAAAAAGAATCATGTGGTTCTAGTTCGTTTTGATTGCGACCTAAGTTTAGATGTTGATGATCAACAAATGAAACGCCACCACAACACCCCTAAATTTGAGTATTTGTTAGAGCATGGACTCAATGCCAAACAGCGAGAACGTGCCATGAACGCTACTAAAAAGCTGAACGAAAACTAGAACTATATTCGGCTAAAAAATGAGAAAGTAACCAAACTCGTTTTCAATAATGGAATCATATTACCACACTCAAAATATTGAAAACGGGCAAGGCTATTCAACACATACACAACGCTTTCACTATAAATAACAAACCAACATAAAACCCTAGTAATCAATCTAAAACAGACATTATAACTTGAGCGTATACTCACAGACCAACCCAACACTATACCAAATGAAAACTAATACCTTTCAACTTTTAGTTATATGCTTTTTACTCTTTCACATGGGGCTAAGGGCTCAGGAGAATATATTAGTACCACAACAGGCCAATGAATATGTACGAATCTATATGCCTGATGGCGATTATTTTTTCGCACCTGATACACCTAACCTAAAAGAAGGAAAATGGTATAATGAATGGGTTCCTAACGACCACACCTTTGTAAAAGGTAATGATGGCAAGTGGCATATCTTTGGAATAACCCATCCATTGGTAGAAACAATCCCACTCAATAAAGGCATACATGAAGGCGAGCATGGTTCTTTTCATGCCGTATCAGAAGCAACAGATTTTAAAGAGACAGTAAAGGAGCACCACTATAATGACCTCCCTAAAATATTGACCCCAAAAGATCGCCCAGGAGAAATAGCTGCCAACCATGCACCTTACATTGTAAAAAAAGATGGTTTATTTCAGATGGTTTACGGCCATAGCCCAATGCGCATGGCAGTTTCCGATAATCTATATGATTGGAAGCCAAAAGGAGAACTCTTCTCGGACCCGGATGGTGCCCGCGACCCTAATTTGCTTTTATACAAAGGCACATATTATCTAACGTATTGTTCCATAAAAAGCGTCCGAATGGTAAGCTCTAAAGATTTGGTTAACTGGAGCGAGCCCAAAACCATCCTCAAAACCAACAAGTTTGATCCTGAATCGCCATCCTTACTTTTTCACAATAATACATTTTACCTTTTTGTCTGTGCTTGGGAAGATGACTGGGACGGTAAGGATATTCAAGGTGCTTATACGCATAAAGCCTACGTCTACAACTCCAATGACCTAAATGACTTTGGTGAGGACCAAGAAAAGGAAATTGCCATGTTGGATGCCCATGCCCCCGAGATTTTTCAAGGTGAGGATGGACAGTGGTACATATCAAGTATAGAGTGGCCGTACAGAGGGGTAAGTATTGACAAATTGGAATGGGTAAAACAAATGTAACTTATCGATTTAATTAAAGATAAAATGAAAAAATATCTGAGAACTATTTATATTTTTTGCTGTGTACTTTTGGTTCCGACCATAGGTATCTCACAGTCCAAAAGTTTTAAGAATCCAAAGGCAAATACGGTCATAGAATGTCAGCAATGGGAAGTTATTGATTTAATTTTCTCCATAAAGGAAAAGGTAAAGGCTCCTTTTGAAATTACTGCCACTGCTGAAGTTACCGACGGTACAGAAATGCAAAAAATTCCTCTTTTCTATAATGACAACGGCACATGGGTTTTACGATATTCTAGCGCTAGCATTGGCGAAAAATCTTTCGTAATAACTTCTGAACTAAAGGGCATAAATGGTAAAAAAGGGAAGATTTCAATCACTGAAAACCAAAAAACAGACCGTCACGGGGGAATTATTCTTAATGAAAATAATCCACAGCATCTATTTTATGAAGATGGTTCGCACTACTTTAATCTGGCTTTTGAATGCGATTGGCTCTTTGCTCTCGATTACGGGGAAGAAGACATGGCCAAAACCAAACACCTCTTGCCCTTATTAAACAAATACCGCTTTAATCAGGTGGTCATGAACGTGTATTCATACGACGTATCTTGGCCAAAAGACGAACGTCTGGCCGAGCATCCCGAACACGAATATGGGGGGCGTGAAGATATTTTTCCTTTTCTGGGGTCTAATTCCAATCCGGACTACAGTTCACTAAACATTGACTTTTTTAAACATTTTGACAAGGTTATTTCTGAAATGCACGATCAGGAAATCGTGAGTCACCTTATGATCTACGTCTGGAACAAACTAGTATCGTGGCCAGAAATGGAATCTGAGGCCGACAATAGGTATTATGACTATGTCATAAAGCGTTACCAAGCTTTTCCGAATATCATCTGGGACGTTTCAAAGGAAGCCCTGCACAAAACAAGGGCCACTGCCGCCTATATTTCAGAACGTATTGAACGAACTAGAAACCTGGATTCCTATGATAGGCTGGTATCCGTCCATGATTATGGCTTCTGTAGAAACCATGCCGATGAAGTCGATTTTATATCGATGCAAAACTGGCAACACACCTTGTACCAAAATATGTTGAATGCCCGAAACGACTTCCCCAATAAACCTATTTTCAATATCGAACACGGGGGATATGAAGAATCGCCCTATGTGGTCTTTCCGGGAGCTTACGTAAATGCCGAAGTGTGTTTAAGAAGAAACTATATGTGTCTGTTCGCAGGCGGATACACCACCTATTATTGGCAAGGCACCTCATGGAACGCACTAATACACAACCCCTTTGAACAACCTGAAGATTTTAAAAAACCCCATTTCGAATATTTCACCCACATGCGAAAACTATTTGATTCCGCACCTTTCGAGAATTTTGAACCTAATGCCAGATACAATGGTAGCGGATACAATTTGACCAATGAAAAGGATGGCATCATTTTAATATATACCCCAAAGGAAAACCACTACACCTCGGCCAAGGTTCAAATTTCAAAAGAGTTCGACTACGAAAACGCCACCCAACAATGGTTCAATACCCTTACGGGTGAATTAACTCCCGAAGAAAAATACAATATGAAGGAACTTGGTTTTTGGGATTACCGCCCTTGGCGGTACGAGGCCGATGCCATTCTTATCATTCGCAACTTAAAACCGAAAAACAAATGAAACCTTTAGCCCCCTCTTTCCCTTTTAAATTATGCACCTGCCTTCTTTTTTTCGTAACATCAGTAATTGGCTTTTGCCAAAACGCACCTAAAAAAAACGAAAAATCCGCTACGTCCTATCAAGCAGATTGGTCCTCGTTGCAAAAACACAACACACCAGATTGGTTGTACGGAATGAAATTCGGAATCTATTTTCATTGGGGACCGCAAACCGTACAAGTAGCCTCCAAAAACCCAGAAATGACCGTTCTTGAAGCTATTAAAGCTTGGAAAGGCGAAAAATTCGATGCTAAAAATTGGGTCGATTTGATGCAAGATGCAGGCGCCCAGTTCGGTGGGCCCGTAGCATGGCACGGTAGCGGGGTCGTAAATTGGGATAGCGATATAACCGATTGGAATTCCGTAAACAAAGGACCTAAAGTAGACATATTCGGAAGCCTGGCAAAAGAACTCCGCAAACGCAATATGCCTATAATATCATCTTTTCATACGGGTGATTTTTGGAGCCGTATGTGGGGCCAACTATCAAAGGAAGATCCAACTTACCTCAACCCCTATGAAGACAACTCAAAGTATGCTACGTCCAATGAGGGCCGAACAGCAGAAGTCATTTTCCAGGCGTGGTTTGATCGTATTTCTGAAGCTATTGACAAACACGAACCGGATATGATCTGGTTCGACACCGGCTTTGGCGGAACCGTAAAAGGTGAATTAAAAAAGTACACAGACCGGGGCCGCCTGTTACCTGAGGGAGATAATGAACTGATCAGTGTACCCGAAAATTATCAGCAAAAATTGATCAGTGATTATTTTAACAAGGGGCTAAAATTAGGGAAAGAAGTAGAAGTATTTTATAAAACCCATGATATTCCACCAGGAATAGGTATTCGTGATATTGAAGACGGAAACCTATTGGGAATGCAATATGACCCATGGATGGCAGACATCAATATGCAACGTCATTTTGAATGGCCCAGTCCTTGGTTCTACAACCCTGCGAACAAGGTAAAAGAGGCCGGCACATTAATAGATATGTTGATAGACATGACCAGTAAGAATGGCAGAATGCTCCTAAATGTACCCCCTAAGGCCGATGGTAGTTTTCCAGAGGAAACCAAAAAGGAACTATATGCCATGGGCGATTGGTTAAAGATCAACGGGGAAGCTATTTACAACACCATGCCCTGGATATTTTATGGCGAAGGACCTACGGAAGTAACCAATCCCGGCCATCACGGACAAGGAAAAAACCACGGTGAATTGATTCCTAAATACACTTCAGAAGATATTCGGTTTACCCAAAACGGAAAAAATTTGTACGCTATCTGTATGGAATGGCCAGGGGAACAAATTACCATTAGAACATTAGGCAGCAAAGGGAAACTCTATCCCGGAGACATTAAAAATATTTCAATGTTGGGAAGCAGTGAAAGCATCAAATGGGAACAGAAAGTGGAAGGCCTTGTTGTTCAATTTCCGAAACAAAAACCCTGCAATTTTGCCTATGTGCTAAAAATTGAACGCCGTTAAATTTTCTCGCTCAAAAGTAATAGAACACTAATATAGTAACACAGAAAATGAGACATCTAAATCACCATCGGAAAAAAGAAAAAAGTACCCCTGCATATACTTTTCTATCAATTGTATTGCTTCTTTTTTGCCACTTGAGTTTATCGGCACAAAGTGTTCTCCTTGGGGACAACGCCCCCTACCCCAATGTAAACGATGGTGATTTTAATTTGATACAGGCCGGTTCTTGGCGCCTCGGATTACAATCCCCATTCTGGACGCCCTCCAACGAACCACAAAAAGAAGGCCATTCTATGGGTCTTTTCACCGGTCGCTATTTTAGCTCTTTCGATTATGCCTATATCGATTCCAAGCCTTTGAACACGACCACTGATTATCAAGACCTAAAAGTGGACGATGAATTGAACTGGAGCTTTGGGGCCGATTTGGAATACATAAGTAACGGTTCACTTTCATTACATCTATTTTTTGGTGAACAGGAGCGCATCTTGGCCGAAAAAGTAAAACTCATAGGTTCGGACAAAACCATAGAACATTTTTCAGGCACTTATACCCTAACCCAAGAGGACGTAATGGCTGGACCTCCCCGTGTTCGGGTCGTATTTTATTCCAATGAGGATGTTAAAGTTTTTCTAGATTATGTCAACCTTAGCGTAAAAGCTCCCGAAAAAGAAGGCCCTAGCCTTTCGGGAAAAATAGTGGCCGACGGTATCCGTTTGGATTGGACGGATAAAAAAGCGAATTCAGACAGCAAGTTTTCGGTATACAGAAGCAAAAGAAAAAGCGAAGCGTACAAAAAACTGACCACGACCGCTGATTTTAGTTTTACCGATACAAACCTTATTAACGGTATAGCATATAGCTATGTTGTAACCCGCCTAGACACTTCAGAATCTGCGGGCTCTAACAAAGTGCTTCTTAAAAAAATAGACCATGAAGCCCCTGCCCCTCCTTCTGCACTAAAAATTGAGGCCCTTGAAACCGAAATTAAACTGGAGTGGAACAAAAGTTTAGATGACGATGTGGCCAGTTACTCCGTGTATAGAGGGGATGAGAATGGAAATCACCTACGCCAGATTGCTCATGACCTCACAGGTTCCGAGTATGTTGATTTTACCCCAAAAAAAGATGTCTACAACTCTTATGTAGTATTTGCTCATGATTACTCCGGGAATAAAAGTAAGGCTTCACCACAAGTAAGCGCTAAAGTAAAAGCAGTGTTTGGAACCTCATTTAGTGATCTTATTCTACCGATGCCCATTCACAAAGAACTACGAAGCAATCTTTGGGGTGCAGAAAGCATTTTACCACGCGACCCTGATAACGGCATAGAAGACCCAGAGTGGAGCTATTGGGGAGGCAGACCAGTAAAAGACCAAGACCAAAAATACCATATATTGGTTACCCGATGGCCCGCAAACGCAACCAAAGGCCATTGGGAATGGCCCAACTCAACAGTGGCCCATGTGGTCTCCGAAACCCCAACAGGACCCTACAAGGTAAAAAAAGATACGGCCTATGGTTTTGACAATGGATTGGGCCATAATCCTGATATAATATTGTTGAACGACGGCACATATATGCTCTACTCCCTCGTAAACTGGGAAGCTACCTTGTTCTCCTCTAAAACCATGAACGGCCCATGGAAACGTTTGGGAACCATGACCGTTGATTGGAAAAGCACTAATGAAGACGAAAAACTATCGTATCGTTACTATCGCAATCTTTCGGGTGTTCAATTAGAAGATGGTCGGTTTCTATTTGTAACAAAGGCCGGGGAAATGATGCGCAGTGCCACGGACGACCCGCTTGGCCCCTATAACGTACTGACCGACCAGATCAGATACAACCCTATTATCCCTGAAAAATATAGAAATAGTAATTACGAAGACCCCGTACTTTGGAAAGATGACGTACAGTATCATATGATAATCAATGCATTCTGGGATTATCGCGCAATTTACTTACGTTCACCCGATGGCATCCATTGGAAATTCAACCCCGGTACGGCCTACACTCCGGACAATACTTCCTACATAGATGGTACGCGAACCCATTGGTACAAACTAGAGCGCCCTCATATATTACAAGATGAATACGGCAGGGCCACTCATCTTTCCCTTGCTGTGATAGATGTCCCAAAAGCAGATGATCTGGCTAAGGACAAACACAGTTCAAAAAACATCATTGTTCCCCTTACTGTGCATAAACGCATTAAGGTGCTGAATAAAAGGAAGATAGATTCAACTACAAAAAAGATTAAAATTCTAATACTTTCAGAAGCAGGTTTTGACGCACAAAACGATATTGACCTTGCTTCTTTAAGATTCGGCGCTTCTGAGGAAGTCGATTTTGGAAAAGGTTCAAAAGTTATTAAAGCTAAGAAAAAAGGAAAGGACCTCATCGTGGAATTTGACGGCACCGGAAACGGAATTACAGCTATCAATTTTGCCGGAAAACTACTTGGAAAAACAAAAGAGGGTAGGCTAATAATAGCGTATTCCAAACTTTCCGCAAGCGAACAATAAGAATTAAGACATTTCAAAAAACCGATACTATAAAATCAGAACACATATGAAATCATTTACATTATTAAACAAAGTATGCTTCCTAGTTTTATTTGCTGGGTTTAGTAATTTACTGAGAGCTCAGGAACAACCCAATGTTATAATTGTCATGGCAGATGATATTGGCCTAGGTGATATCGGTTTTTATCATAAAGAAAGAACGGGTAAAGAACCGCTTGTGCCCACCCCTAACATAGATGAACTTATTGCAAATGGCATGCGTTTTTCCGATGCCCACTCCCCTGCTTCTTTATGTGCTCCTACCCGATATTCTATGATGACCGGAAACTACCCATATAGAAACACAAACAGTCCTTGGGGTGTTTGGTCTCCGTTAAGCAATGATGGTATAAATGATTCTAACACACTATCTCGTATTGCAAAAAAAGCGGGTTATAACACGGCGTTTTTTGGTAAATGGGGATTAGGAGGTGTTTGGAACGGTGCCCCTGATGATTACTCCAAAACCGAGGGAGGCGCCCAAAAATTTGATTTTAATTATTCTATTGAGCTCCCTCAGGGCATTCAAAACAAACCCTACGTCTATTATGAGAATGGGGAGTGGATGAAACTCAAAACAGATTCAGAACTGGTACACATTCCTTTTGAACAAACTGAATATGGCGAAGATAACAAAGAGCGCAATAGAGATGGCATTGGCGACTCTAACTGGAATCCTTCCTTAGCCGGGCCTATATTGGCCAACAAAGCTGTGAACTATATTGAAAAACAAAGTGAAAAACCATTTTTCATGTACTATTGTAGTCAAGCTGTACATGTTCCCCACACTCCTGCCAAGACTTTAGATGGAATAAAAATAAAGGGTTCCACATTAGGTAGTCACGGCGATATGATTGCTGAACTAGACGCTCAAGTGGGTATGATGACAAAAGCTCTAAAAAAATCCGGAAAATATAAAAATACGCTCTTCGTGTTTACTTCAGACAACGGTGGTCTTAATGAAAATAAAGCCTTAAGGCGAGCAGGACATGATTCCAGTAATGGGTTAGCCGGTAAAAAAGCATCCATCTATGAAGGTGGGCATCGCGTTCCTTTTATTGCAGTTTGGCCCGGAAAGATAGCTAAAAATTCAGAATCCCATGTGCCTATTGTGGGTCAGGATATGGTTGCCACCTTATCGGCAATTGTAGACATTCCCCTTGATAATACCAAGATTCTAGATTCCGCTAATCTTCTTCCCATCTTTCAAAAACAATCTACTAAACCACTACATAAGTATCTCATGCATAGGTCACAAGATGTAAAGGGTCCTTTTCACGCCATTCGAGAAGGTGATTTTAAACTAATTATGATTGCGGACAGTAAGAAAAACCTAAAGGGACTAAAAGCAATTGAGTTATATGATTTGAAGGATAACTTGAAAGAAAAGAAAAACAAAAACCTAATTAATGAACCCGGGCAAGCAGATCGTGTAAAGAAAATGCAAGAAACCTATCTAGAGCTATCCAATAATAGAGAAACAACACTTTTCTAGTACTAGATATCCCTTTTCAATATGGAGAAAAGATACATCCAACAACGGTTTTAAATTATATATAAATACGCTATTTAATGAGAATTATACGTTTGACCATATTAGCTATACTCTGCTGCCTAGAAGTAACGGCCCAAACCCAGGAAACAGCATCAAAACCATATAGCGAATTATTACAGGATTTTGTGGATATGCGATTTGGCATGTTCATTTGTTACAACATCATGTCTTATGGAGCCAGTTGGGGCGAAGCTAACTATGACATATCTACCTTTAATCCAAAAAAATTAGATACGGACCAATGGGCCAATGCCGCTGTTTCAGCTCAAATGAAATTTGGTTTGCTTACCACAAAACACCATGAAGGTTTTTGTTTGTGGGATAGTCAAGTAACCGATTATGACGTTGGTTCAACACCCTACAAAAAGGACATTGTAAAGCAATATGTTGAATCTTTTAGAAAAAAGGGGCTCAAGGTTGGGCTCTATTACTCTATTTGGGACAGTACGCATGGCATTGACAAAGGTAAAATAGGTACAGAGGAGATAGACTTTATAAAAACCCAGATTACCGAACTGCTTACCAATTATGGTAAAATAGACTATTTTGTTGTAGATGGCTGGTTTTGGCGTATGGGCCATCATGAAGTACCCTTCATAGAAATTCGTGAATTGATCAGAAAACTACAGCCTAATTGTCTATTAACAGACCATACCCATTTACAGGCCCCTTACCAATTAGACGTTCCGTACTTTGAAGGTCCGTTTGGTGCGTTTCCAGAGGAAAATAACCAAATGGCATCTGCATTGGGTCACTGCAGTTTTAAAGGAAACGGGTGGTTTTGGAGCCCTGAAACTCCAAATGGTATAAAAAAAAGTGAAAGTGCTGAAAAATTGGTTTCAAAATTGGAAACCTTAGAGCACAGGAACTGTAATTTTATGCTCAATTGTATGCCCAACAGAGAAGGTTTTTTAGACTCCGCCTTTATTACTCTTTTAGAAGATATTGGACAAAAATGGTCTCCCAATACGAATAGAGCAGACCTTCCCTCAAAAAAACATCTTATTTACTCTGCGCCAATTGTAAAAGCTACCGCATCAAGTGGTAAAGCTAGCAATCTCATAGATGCTACCCAATACAAAACCGATTTTAAACACTGGAGTTCAAATACTTCGTCAACCCAAACTTTAACTTTTGATTTGGGGAGTCCTCTAAATATAGATATCATCACTTTAGTACCCAACCATAAGAGCAAACCAGCTCCTGAAACTGCCCTATCAAAAGGAAATATCTTGGAATGTAAAACCTATACCAGCATTGATAATGAAAACTTTACGTTAGTTGCCACAAACTCTTGGCCTGAAAACTCCAAATATAGAAGCATTGCTTTTAATGCATCCAACGCCCGTTATGTCAAAATTGAAATTTTAAGGTGGATCGGTAAAAAAGCCATAATAGCTGAAGTAGAAATTGGAAGTTCCACTCATCCAACGAAATAAAGAATTGTAAAAACACTATTGATAATGAAAAATATACTTTCCTTACTTCTCTGTCCTGCCAAGAGTTTTAAGATAGATTATGTGTCGTTCAACCTCGCTTACCAACAAAAAGTACATTTGATATAGGCATCTGACCATTTGTATCAAACTCAACATAATGCTATGGTTAATTTTACGTCAAGCAGGATTTTTAAGCACAAAAAACGAGTATAGATCAATTTCTATATAACTCAACACCTTTAAAACATCATTTCGACCAAAAAAGACAAATAAACAAACACCAAAAAAGACATGTTCAAATTCCTTTACCAGTTTCAAAACCATTTTATGAGATGCAATTTTTTCTTTGCTATTTCGGCCTTTATTCTGATTATCCTGGGCAGTTGCAAAAAAGAGAAACCTGTTTATGCAGACGTTATTTACACCAAACCCCAATTGGTAAAAGACCCACCCGTAGTTTTTATGTCTCCTGAAGAAAGTATGAAAACCATGCATTTACCGGAAGGTTACCGTATGGAGCTGGTGGCCAGTGAACCTATGATTAACGAACCTGTAACAATTGCTTGGGGTCCTGATGGTAAACTCTATGTTGCTGAAATGATTACCTACATGCAAGACATAGACGGTACAGATGAAAACGAGCCATGGAGCAGGGTTTCGGTTCTTGAGGATATTGATGGTGATGGAAAAATGGACAAAAGCACAGTTTTTGTAGATAGCTTAATTCTCCCTAGGATTATACTCCCTTTGGATGACCGTGTTCTTATTGGTGAAACTTACAACCGTAGCCTTTATAGTTATAGGGATACCGATGGTGATAACGTAGCTGATGAAAAGAAGCTAGTGCTTGAAAACAACAAAAGGGACAATGCCAATCTGGAGCACCAATCCGCTACCATGATATGGGGTTTGGACAATTATCTTTATTTATCCAACGGTTCCTTACGGTACCGTTTTACCAAAGGTGAAATGGAAATTGATACGTTAAGGGATGCGCCTTCTGGACAATGGGGTATGACACAGGATGAAGTGGGTCAAATTTATTATTCTAGCGCAGGTGGGGAAACTCCCGCTCTAGGTTACCAACAACATCCTTATTACGGCACCTTGGAAATGGAAGGAAAATGGGAAGAAGGTTTTGAGAAAGTATGGCCCATCATTGGAACTCCAGACGTACAAGGTGGCCTCAGAAGATTGCGTGAAGACGGCACTTTAAACCATTTTACGGCCAGTTGTGGCCAATCTATCTTCTTGGGAGACAAACTGCCCATGTACGGAGACCTTTTTATTCCTGAGCCCGTAGGACGTTTAATTCGTCGTGCAAAAGTAAATATGGTTAATGGTAAGAAGGTATTGTCCAACCCTTACGGGGAAACAGAATTCCTGGCATCCACAGATACCAACTTTAGGCCTGTAGATACCCAAACAGGTCCTGACGGTTGCTTATACGTAGTAGATATGTACCGTGGCATTATTCAAGAAGGGAACTGGGTAAGAAAAGGAAGCTTTTTACGTCCTGTGGTAGAACGAAAAGGTTTTGACAAGAATATTGGGAAGGGTAGAATTTACAGAATAGTACATGATGAAATAGCTCCTTCCAAACAAGAAGACCTATTACACAAAACCTCTAATGAACTAGTAGATTACTTGCATCATCCTAACGGTTGGTATAGGCTTACGGCCCAAAAACTTCTGGTACTTAAACAGGACAAATCCATAGTTTCGGATTTAAAGGATATTGCAACTGGCGGAGATCCCTTTATAGCTTCAATGTTTGGCGATACGGATTATGCTTTGGGCAGGCTTCATGCCATTTGGACGCTAGACGGTCTTGATGCCATTGATAAAACTTTGGTTTTGGATGCTTTGCAAGATGAAGATGCCCGGATACGCATGGCAGCGGTACGTTTAAGCGAACCATTTTTGGCATCTGGTGACACGACTGTTCTTAACGCTGTTGAAACTTTAAAAAGCGATAAAAATCCTGAGGTCTTACAGCAGGTGGTACTTTCGTTACGGTCTACTAAAGACAAAAAAGGAAACGAAACCATTTCTGAAATTATAGCTGCCAACCCCAACAACGAAGCAATTGCAAATATTGGTGAAGAAAGCTTAAAGGAAGTTCCTTTAGAAATTGAACAGATTAAAAAGCAATATGTTCTTGAGAGTAGCAATACCCGAAATAGAATTGTTAACGGATATACCCATTTCAAAAACTTATGCGCTTCTTGCCATGGTATTAACGGAACGGGTATTGAGGGCATGGCCCCTTCATTGGTGGGTTCTCCACGAGTAACAGCTAAAAAATGGGATATCCCCGTAAAAATTCTTCTTAATGGTCTAACAGGGCCGGTTGACGGCAAAGAGTATTCCGGTGTTATGGCGGGCATGAAACAACAGGACGATGATTACATTGCCAGTGTACTGACTTACATCAGAATGCACTTGAACGATTCTAACGGTATTGGCTCTTGGCAGGTTAGTAAGGTTCGGAACGAAAACAAAGATCGCGAGTATTACTGGACTATAGAAGAACTGGAAAACGAGAAATAAAATCCTCTCTAATTCAAAATACAACATTGTTATCTTATGAGAACATTTAAACTAACGCTCTGCATTTTACTAATGTCAACTATAACTTGGGGGCAAAAAAGGAGTTTACCGGACGGATTTACCAAAACGGACCGTTCCAAGTTGAATATTAACCAAGGATGGAAATTCCATTTAGGCAACCCCGAAGCTGATTTCTATACATTGGCAACGGACGATTCCAAATGGGAAACGGTTAACGTACCTCACGGGTTGGAACTTACTACCATGGACCTCAACGGTGCACAAGATGATAAATACCAAGATACATTCATGAGAAAAGTAGGTTGGTACCGAAAGGAAATAGAAGTATCCAAAAATACGAACACCAAAGTATTTCTGGAGTTTGAAGGCGTCCACCAAGTAACGGATGTTTGGGTAAACGGCAAACACATTGGTCAGCATGCCGTTGGAGGATACACACCTTTTCATTTTGATATTACCGATTTTGTAAATAGAGGAGAGAAAAATCTAGTTACCGTTTTGGCCGATAATAGAAAACGAGAAGACGTTCCTCCGGACCCAGGACCTATGGACTATATTAAGTTTGCCGGTCTATATCGTGATGTGTACTTAGTAGAAACCAATCCGTTGCACATTACATTTAATTGGGAGGCCGAAAACGCAGGTCAATACATTACTACACCAACCGTAGACCCGGTTAACCTTAATGCCACCATTAACATTAAAACCACGGTTCGCAATGAAAATGGGGAACCTAAAAAGACTACTGTTTTAAACCGCGTCATAGATGATAAAGGTTTGGTTGTCCTAAAGTTAAAGCAGACCAAAACGATTCCTAGCGGAGCGGAAGTTCAGTTTAATCTTATAGGAAGTATAGAAGATAACCTAAAGCTTTGGTCTATTAACGAGCCCAATTTGTATCGTGTTCATACTTTAGTTTTTGAAGATGATAAAGCGGTAGATCAGGCAGAAGTTAAAACAGGTTTCCGTAAAATTGAAATGAACGATCATGACGGCATCGTGTTAAACGGAAAGCCTTTAAAACTCATTGGCACCAATTTACACCAACACTATGGCTTTATAGGTGATGCCATGCCCAACTCATTGCACTATAAAGATATTCTTCAATTAAAAAAATTGGGAATGAACGTGGTTCGTACCGCACATTATCCGCATGACAATTCTTTGCTCGAGGCCTGTGATGAATTAGGAATGTTGGTCTACGAAGAAGCCCCTACATGGATGTCTATAGGAAACCAAGCTTGGTTTGATAATTATGAAAAATCGGCTAGAGCCATGGTCAGAAATCATAGAAACCATACCTCTGTTTTTATTTGGGGAGCCGGTATCAATCACCGAGGTTATGTTCCAAGGGCCCATAACGTAATTAAACAAGAAGACCCTTTTAGATACACTGCTTCGCAAAGTAGCAGATGGACAGGTTGGCAAACTTCCGGTCTTACGGACATTTACGGGCAAATGGTATACGGCCCCTATTATTGGAGTGGTGATGAACCTATGCTGGCAATGGAAGGTCGCCGTGGTCCCGAGGCCGTTAATGAATATATGAACAACCCTATGAAACTGGGACTCATATCATGGACCGCCCACGCCTACTACACTTTTCACCCTACCAAAACCCCTAAAAATAGAAGTCGAGGTGGTTTTATGACCGCTTTTCGCTATCCCCGTACAGAAGAAAATTTGGCTTGGTATCCTGCGGAACTAACCAATTATCCTTATCTACATATTAATACCGAATGGAAGGAAGGTACCAAAGAAGTAGTTGTATTCAGTAATTCGGAAAAAGTAGAATTAAAAGTAAATGGAAAAACCATTGCAACGCAACACCCTTCTAAAGCGGATAAGTATAAATATTTAGAACATGCCCCTTTCGTATTTTCCATTTCCGAATTCCAAAAAGGAAAGCTTACGGCAAACGGCCTACTTGACGGCAAAGTGGTTGTTACTGAAACCAAACAGACCCCAGAAGCGGCCTATAGGCTTATTCTGGAACCGGATACGGAAGGCCGAAAATTTGTTGCAGATGGTTCCGATATTTTGGTAGCCTACGCCAAAGTTGTGGATAAAAACGGGACCCTACTTCCTGATGCCGCCCTGTCCGTTGAATTTTCGGTAAGGGGAGATGCCGAAATTATTGGAGACAAAGAAGGGATAGGCTCCAACCCTATGCCCACAGAATATGGGGTGTCACCTGTTCTGATTAGGGCTGGAAATACGCCTGGAAATATAGTCATAACAGCTAAGGCCAAAGGACTAAAAACAGCCTCTGCAACGGTTGGGACCGTAAGGGCCAACTTTGATGTGATAGCCGCAAATGCCAAACCCATATATGATTTTGAAACGCTCCGGGTTGATTTAGGCGAAGAGGAACAACTCGTACAGTTTGATTGGACGCCTTGGAACGGCAAGGATAATAAAGCTTCTACAAAAGAATTTAAAGAATTTGGAGGTTTTTCCGCCACTGTTCAAAGTAGTGAAGACCCTAGCTCAACCCGTTGGTTGGGTGAAATAAATGTTATTGGTAAATACGGATTTGCACATGGCGAAGGTGTCCTAGGTATGTCAAAAGAAGGACTTACCCTAGAATTTTCCGGATTGAAAAAGGGAAAATATAAGTTGAATACGGTTCATCATGCTCCAAGGACCAATACGGATAGTATGGATCCCAATCAAGAAAAAATGTCGACTTATAAAATCTATAAGATTCCGTACGCCAAAGAGCTTAGCGTTACTATAAACGATACAAAGGGTTCCTCAACCCAAGGGAATATTATAGTTACCGAAGGTGAAAATATGCAGACTACACCATTTCATCCTACCGACATCCATTTTGAATCAGATGGTAAAAACAAGGTGCGTTTTGTTTTTAAAGGTCTGGACGGAAAAGCGGTTTGGCTCAATAGTTTTGTGTTGAGCGAATGGTACTAGATACAACCTTTTAGGTATTTTTTAAATCCCCTTGGTATACCCTCGGGGATTTTTTTTATACGTAAGCACAATCAGCCTCACTATCAAATACTCAAAATATCACATCAAAATATATTAACATCACTTATTACGGACTAAATAATTAGATTAAAAATAATTTTATATATTTACTGAAACCGTACTAGACCGTACTAGATTTAATAACACCACTATGAAAAATGTATTTTCCCTATTATTTGTAATCTTTAGCACGTTCTATGGCTTATCGCAAGACGTACTTGTAGAGGCAGAAAGTTTTGATAACCCTGGAGGTTGGGTAGTAGACCCACAATTTGTAGAGCAAATGGGCTCGCCTTACCTAAATGCGCATGGTATGGGCAAGCCCGTAGAAAATGCGTCAACAGAGGTAAACTTTAAAAAATCTGGAAGTTATCATGTCTGGGTACGCACCATGAATTGGGTTCCTGGTGAATGGGAAGCTCCGGGAAGATTCCAATTAAAAGTCGGCGAAACGGTATTAGATACCATTTTAGGAACCCGCTCTGGTTGGGGATGGCAATATGCCGGTGAGGCCAAAATCAACAAAAAGCAAGCTACGCATATTGAACTACAAGATCTTACAGGCTTTAATGGGCGTTGTGATGCCATTTATTTTTCAACCAAAAAAGATACGCCTCCATCATCCACAAAAAAGTTGGCAGCTTGGCGTCAAGAAATTACGGCCCAGCCTAATGCTCCCAAAGAGTTAAAAACCTATGACTTAGTAGTTGTTGGTGGCGGGCTAGCAGGTTGTGCAGCGGCCATCGCCGGCGCCGAACAAGGGCTAAAAGTTGCCTTAATCCATGACCGTCCCGTTTTAGGAGGTAACGCAAGTGAGGAAATCAGAGTGCATACAGAAGGTATCTACGGAAACTTTGAGCGCATTCTTAAAAAAATAGATACCAAACATTACCCTAATGGTTCGGCAGAATCTAAACTTGATCAACAAAAAAGGGATGAAAATGTTAAGAGTTATGACAATATAGATTTATTCCTTAACTGGCGTGCTTATGATGCTATTTCTGAAGAAAATAGCGTAAAATATGTAGATGCAAGACAAACTTTTACGGGAGAAAGAAAACGGTTTACCGCTCCCTATTTTGTGGATTCTACAGGTGATGGTTGGATAGGTTTCTGGGCTGGTGCCGAATTCTCGTACGGCCGTGAAAGCGTTGATACCTATGGCGAATACTGGGAAGAGCATGGAGAACTATGGAGCCCGAAAGAAGCGGATAATGCCGTTATGGGTTCTTCCGTACTTTGGGGATCTAAAGACACGGACAGTCTTCAGAGTTTTCCAGAAGTACCTTGGGCCATGCCGGTATCTAAAGATTATGCCGAAGTTAATGGCGAATGGCAGTGGGAGTTTAGTAGAAACGATTTGAGTCAGATTGATGATGCCGAAGAAATACGGGATCATATGTTACGAGCCATTTACGGATCATTTTCCAATGCCAAAAAAGACGAGGTAAACAAAAACAGAAAATTGGAGTGGGTTTCATATTTGGTAGGAAAACGAGAATCCAGAAGATTAGTAGGCGACCACATTTTTACTTTTAACGATGCCAAAGAAGGAAGAAAATTCCCAGATGGCGTAGTTATAGAAAAAAGAGCCGTAGATGTGCATTACCAAACCGTTCTTGAAGATGAGAGCAATCCTGATTTTATTTCGGAAGCTTTATTCTACAGAGGTCCGCAGTACTATATTCCGTATAGAAGTCTATACTCCAAAAACATTAAGAACCTGTTTATGGCCGGGCGTAATTTCAGTTGCTCTCACGCTGGACTTGGAGGGCCAAGGGTTATGCTCACTACCGGACAAATGGGTGCTGCCGTAGGTTATGCTGCCTCGCTTTGTAAAAAATACGAAGTTATGCCCCGTGAAATTTATACCGGATATCTAGAAGAGTATTTAAATTTGATAGAAGATCAGAAATATGAAAAAATTCCTACTTCTAAAAAATGAGACCCATTGCATTAGTCTTCCTGTTGCTTTTTACCCACTTATGTAATGCACAATTTGGGTCGGCTATTGCATTGCCCAATACCTCTGATAAAACCGTTTTAGAAGCTAGTCCGGAATTTTTTGTCTTGGATTGGAAACCCAATACGGCTCTTTACATTTCGGAAACTCCCTTGGAAATTGTTACCGATTCCGTGGGAGCCCAAAAAGTAAACCTATTTAGGGATAATGCGGGAGCACCTGTCCTGTACGCCTCCAACATTATTACGCCGGTTTGTGCAGACGGGGATTGCAAGTTCATGCACATTATCTTGTATTGGACACTTTTAGGTGATTATGCCGGTTTTGACCGTTCTCCCCAAGAACCGTTGACCAAACATGATCATGATGAGTTCCTCTTCTCCGATTATTGGAAACTTCACGATTTGTTGAAAGACCACAATTCCATCTTAAAAAGAAGGGCTATAGATGAGTTGGTTACCAAACCTAAACCTTCAAAAATAGAGGGTGTAGATGCCCTGTCCGGTGCTACAGTAAAAGAGGTAAAAGAATCCGTTGTTTCGGGAGCGCTCTATTCCTGCTATGTAGCCTGGCACTTGGTTCATGGTAAAATTAAGGAGCAAATTAAGGCCCATACCGTTCAACGACAAAATGAAAGTATGTTGGTTCGTATGCTGAATAGTGACCATACCAATTATCAAATGTATGCCCTGGAAAATCTAAATCAAGAACAATATAAAGCTCAATTTTCAAGAATATCGAAACTCTTTAAATCCGGTATTCCATTGGTTCGATCATACATTATTAAAAATTTATCGGATTCCTTTTCGCAGTCGCCCTCTACCATGCAACCTTTTTGGGATGCACTCCCTCATATTGACATCAACACCCGAAGCCTTTTACTACAACATATAGATTTTGCTTCGGATAAGACCATAAAGGATATTTCCACACAATTAGGAGTGCTAACTAAGAATCAACTACTTAAATATTTGGCGAATCTTGAAAGCAAAAAGAAACTTTCACCGGATATTCTAAAAAATCTAGAACGGTTCGCAGCATCTACCAAAGAGAAGAATGCATATCTTGTTGCTCAGTTTTTGGCAGACAATAGCTAATCGTACCAAATAAAACCTACATTTTATGATTTCGTTTATAATTTCTGTTCTTGTGTTAGTACTAGGGTATTATACCTACGGAAAACTAGTTGAGAAAATTTTTGGTGCAGACACAAAGAGGGAAACACCAGCAGTTAGGCTCCGGGACGATATTGATTTCATGCCCCTACCCGCTTGGCGTATATTCCTTATTCAATTTTTAAATATAGCAGGCTTAGGCCCAATTTTTGGGGCAATTGCCGGTGCCATGTTCGGTCCTGCTGCATTTTTATGGATTGTATTGGGCAGTATTTTTGCCGGTGCCGTTCACGATTATTTTTCAGGTATGTTATCCGTACGCCATAACGGACTGAGCATTAGCGAAATTGTTGGTATCTATCTAGGACCAAGAATGAAACACCTGATGCGTTTTTTCACTGTTATTCTACTCATTTTTGTGGGTACGGTATTCCTCATGGGGCCGGCCAAGATTATTGATGGTATGACAGGCAATATGTGGAACTTATGGATTTGGGTCGGTATAATCCTCGCCTATTATATTCTATCCACGCTTTTGCCCATAGATAAAATGATCGGTAAAATCTACCCTGTTTTTGGAATAGCTATGCTTCTTATGGCCCTTGGGCTGGTAATTGCATTGTTCTTTGGTGATTATGCCATTCCAGAACTGGTACCCGCCAATCTAACCAATATGACTTCCGACCCCGAAGCCACGCCCCTGTTCCCTATTCTCTTTGTTACCATTGCCTGCGGCGCTATATCCGGATTTCATGCTACCCAATCACCTTTAATGGCACGTTGTATGCAAAACGAAAAATTGGGAAGAAGTATATTCTTTGGCACAATGATTACCGAAGGCATAGTTGCCCTTATATGGGCCGCTGCCGCTATGACCTTTTTTGGTGATGTTGGCGGACTTAACGATGCCATGTTAGCCAATGGGAACAATGCGGCATGGGCGGCCAATGAAATATCAATGAACATGTTGGGCAAAGTAGGTGGCGTATTGGCACTATTGGGTATTGTTGCAGCTCCAATTACTTCGGGCGATACCGCTTTCCGCTCGGCGCGACTCATTCTGTCCGATATTTTCAAAACGGACCAAAAGAAAATTAAAAACCGACTCTACATCAGTATTCCGCTGTTTATAGTAGCTTTTGCGCTTACCCAGATGGATTTTGGTATTATATGGCGCTATTTTGCCTGGAGCAACCAAACACTAGCAACCGTGGTATTATGGACGATAACCGCATATCTAATTTATGAGAACAAATTGTATTGGATAACCCTAATCCCAGCTGTGTTCATGACCATGGTCTGTTCCACTTACATTCTTATAGCACCAGAAGGATTTCAATTGGAGAATAACGTTGCCTATATGGGAGGTGCCGTTCTTACTATTCTTATTTCTTTGCTTTTCTGGTATTATGCCGTACAGCGAAAGAAAGTTTTTGCCCAGCTAATGTAACCGGTTTAAAGTGAACTCCTTAAAATAAGTTGGGTTTCATTACTCTTATGTTCGCGTCTGCCTTCCAAAATCATTTTAGCGGCTTCCTCGCCCATTTTCTTAAAATCGGTACTGATAACGGATATACCACCATCCAATATCTCTTTGGTACTGGTATCGTTATAACTGATAAGTCCTATTTCTTTACCTAGTTTCCAATTGGATTTTCGCGCTAATTTTATAATCTCTACCATATCCCTATCATAGGCATCAATGGTTACGTAAAGTGTACCTTCTTCAAAATAATCGGATGAAAAATTATAGTATACCTCGCTTTTAAAATCGTTTTTGCTGCAAAACCGCTCAAAACCTTTTTGTACAAAATCCCCATGAGGGGCATTTTTACGATTAAAAAGTACCAACCTCTCGTACTTGTTCACCAAATGGATATGCTCCGTTAACAGATTAAAAATATCATTTTCAAAATCCTGAAAAACCATTCCGCACCCGTCGTTTACATTGGGTTCGTATTTATCTAGAATAATCAATTTTTCCGGTGGAACTTTGTTCAGTACCTTTTGTACAGATTTTGCATCCTCAATGTAAGTAGTAACCACAAAGTGGGTATAGTTCTTAAGGTTATCCAAAATTAGCGAAGCAAAAAGTTCAATATTCTGGTGATGGAAATACAAGCGAACCTTTACATTCTCCCCTAAATTTGAGATGAGTGAATTGTATAGATCCTCTTTAAACGGTGTGAACTTATCCAGTAAAAAGAATACTTTAAATTCTGTCTCTACAGAAAGATCGTTTACAAAATAGCCTATTTTATCTACAGCGCGTACAATGCCTTTCTCACTAAGGTAGTTTAACGCCTTAAAAACCGTTTCACGGCTAAAGTTAAAATGGGCAGAAAGCTTGTTTACTGAGGGTAGCCTTTCATCAAGAACCAGTTGTTTTTGTTCAATTTGCGAAATAATACTATCTGCTAGCAGAAGATATTTAGGCTTTTTTGAATTCTTTTCTATACTAAGCTTTACCATCCGTTCTTTCTTGTCAATTTGGGAAAACGCAAAAATACTAAAACCAAAATTATCTATTCTGCAGCTCCATTTTTAATAATCCGCCCCACTTTTCAAAATTAAAATCGATTTTACAGATTCTAAATTAGACAAAATCAGCCTAACAGTCTTTTACCATCCTCTTTTTTAGAAGGAAAAATCTTATGAAACATCAAGATATTTAAGAGAATATCATTTGTTACCCCTTCAAATTCAACATTTAGCAAAAAAGATTTGGCAAATATATAATAATGTTATTTATTTGTTAAACAGACTAGACCAGACTAGACTTAAAACTAGTAGGGTTTAAACTAAATAACTCACTATTCACCTCTCAACAAAAACCGAAGCTTATGAAAAAAGCAGTCTTATTCTTTCTCCTATCGATTTTCGCACTTTGCGAAATATCGGCACAAATTACGGTATCAGGTACCGTAAGTGATGAACAGGGTGTCCCCATACCCGCCGCCAACATTGTAGAAAAAGGAACTACAAATGGTGTTGTAGCAGATTTCGACGGTAATTTTACTATTGAAATTTCAGAAAATGCCTCCCTGATTTTCAGTTCTATTGGTTATGGCACCGTTGAAAAAGCGGTTAACGGTCAAACTACCTTAAACGTAACTATGGCCGAAGAAGCTTCACAACTAGATGAAGTTGTAGTAGTAGGTTACGGAACCCAAAAAGCGGTTAATCTAACCGGTTCCGTAGAAACAGTAAAAGCGGAAGAAATAGCAAAGCAACCTGTTGCCCAAGCCTCTCAGGCCTTGGCAGGTCTTGTTCCCGGTCTTACCGCTACCCAGTCTAGTGGCCAGCCCGGTGCGGATGGTGCCGCAATTAGAATTCGTGGTGTTGGTACCTTAGGAAACGGTGCTAAAAACAATCCTTTGATTTTGGTAGATGGTATCCCGGATGACATCAACGGATTAGATCCCAGTGACATTGAATCCATTTCCGTTCTAAAAGATGCCTCGGCAGCGGCCATATACGGTTCACGTGCTGCAAATGGGGTAATTCTTATTACTACCAAAAGAGGTAAAGAAGGTAAAATTTCAACTACCTATAATACATATGTAGGTATCCAAAGCGTAGCGCAAAACTTAAAGTTCATGGATGCGTTAGGCTATATGGAAGCCTTTAATAGTGCAGAGCCAGGAGCATTTTCAGAAGAAACCTTAAACCAATACCGTTCAGGTAACGGTGTAGGTACGGAAGCCTTACCGGATACGGATTGGGTTGATCTTCTTTTTAACTCTGCCGCTCTACAACAATACCACAGTCTTTCTGTTCGTGGTGGTTCAGAAAAATTAAAAGTATCAAGTTCCATATCCTATACCGATCAAGAGGGAAATGTGCCCAACTTTAATTTTAAAAGATACAATGGTAGGTTCAATTTAGATTACGCTATAAACAAAAAGCTAGACCTTGCTTTTGACCTTAACTTCAGAAGAGAGATAAAAAGTCAGCCAGCAAGACTAAATAACCTTACCCGTTCGGCTTATCGTTTGCAACCTCTATTTATCGCGTTTAACGATGACGGAACCTATGGTTCTGGTTTTGGAGGAAGTAACCCAATTGCTCTAGCAAATTCTAGCGCTCAGGACGAAACTATATCAAATTACTTTAGGGCGTTGGCAAAGGTAACGTACCGTCCTTTCAATAATTTCTCCGTTTCGGCTACCTATGCCCCTCAATTTTTTGACAGGGACAGAGATGATTTTAGAGCAGGATATACCTATTACGAAGGTTCTGGCGGACCTGCCATTACAACAGTTGGCGGTGGCGTTGGCGAGAGCTCTTTGTTCAAAGAGACTTTTACCACTTTTCAAGATAACTTCAATGCCGTGGCCAATTGGGGCAAGGAATTTGGAGATCACAACATATCCGTCTTAGGTGGTTACGAATTTTTGAAATTCAATTCAGAAATATGGACGGCAAGTAGAAGAGGATTTGTTTTGGATGAATTCCGCGGATTGGATAACGGTCTACCGGATACACAATTAAACAGTGGTAGTTCTACACTTAATGGTCTAGAATCCGTTTTTGGGAGAGTTAACTACTCTTTTAAAGACAAATATCTTCTTGAGGCCAATGTGAGAAGGGATGCTTCCTCGCGTTTTGCAGAAGGTTTCCGTTCAGCAACATTTCCTTCATTTTCCGTGGGATGGGTAGTTTCCGAAGAGAAATTTTTACAGGACAGTGAAACTCTTAATTTTCTAAAATTCAGGGCTTCATGGGGGCAACTAGGCAACCAGTTCATCTATTCCAATAATCAAACGGACAATAATGGGGATGTAATTCAAGGTTCCGACGGTTCTGCCGTGGCACAAGAAGTAAACTTCCCGTATACGTCATTGTTCGGGTTGGGTAATGCCAATGCTGTTTTAGGTGGTACACCTGTTGTAGGTGGCGCCCAGACCGTATTGGCCAACTCACAATTGCGTTGGGAAACAGGAGAAACCCAAAACGTAGGTTTTGACGCCAAACTTTTTAACAGTAAACTTTCAGTAACCGGTGAGTATTATGTACGTAAAACCAAGGATATTTTGTTAGGGGTTACCATTCCTACTTCCGTTGGTCTTGACGCTCCGGTTCAAAATGCCGGTGAAGTATGGAACACAGGTTATGACATTTCCATTGGATGGAACGATATGATCGGTGAAGATTTTAGATATGGCATCAACCTTAACTATTCCGGTTTTGATAATGAAATCAAAGATTTGGGAGGGTTGGACCAATTACCTCCTGGAAATACAATAAATAGAGTTGGCGAGGAAATAGGTGCTATATACGGACTTAAAGTAGACGGACTTTATCAAGAAAGTGATTTTGATACAGATGGAAACTTAAACGGTAACCTACCTGTTCCTGGTTTTGGAGCCATTCAGGCAGGAGATATCAAATATGCCGATATTTCAGGACCGGACGGTGTTCCCGATGGAGCGATTACGAATGATGACCGTACCATTATAGGTAGTAACATTACCACTAAAAACTGGGGCCTTGAACTTTTCTCGGCGTACAAAGGTCTAGACCTTTCCGTTTCCCTATTAGGGGCAGGAGGACGTGATGTAGTATTGCAAGGTGATGCCGGTTGGGCTTTCTACAATGCCGGTAAAATCCAAGAATGGCAAGGCGATTTCTGGACCCCGAACAATACAGGTGCAGAATACCCAAGGTTAACACCTGGAAGTTCACACCCTAACTGGCGTGTTAACGAAACCTGGATGCACGATGCTTCTTATGTACGATTAAGAAACGTAACTCTGGGCTACAAACTTCCTAGAGATTTCGTTGATAAGTTCAGCATTACAAATGCTAGAATATATGTCTCCGGGCAAAACTTGGCCACTTGGGACAACATGCCAGAAGGGATAGATCCTTTAACACCCCAATTTTCTTCAGGAGATTTTTATCCCGTAACCAAGGTTTTTACCATGGGGCTAAACGTAACATTCTAACAGCATAACTACAATACAATGAAAAATATAAAATATATCATCTTAAGCGTGGGCCTTCTGATTTTAGGGTCCTGTGAAGACAATGTTCTTAATCTGGAAGACCCCGGAAGCCCTACCGATGCAACCTTCTTTAGAACGGAAGCGCAACTAGAGGTTGCCCTTACCGGAGTTTACGAGCAATTAAATTATGTAAATGCGGTTCCTTTTCCGCAATTATTGGATCATACCACAGATTACGCTTTCAATAGAGGTAATGTGGGCGGAACCATTGCGGCAACTACAGGAGGGCTCACTTCTACTGAAGGCCTTGTAAATGGTTTTTGGAATAATTTCTATACGGGAGTGCAACGCGCCAACAACCTATTGACCAATATGGACAAAGCAGTAGATGCATCGGATCCTAACCGTTTTGAGCAAATTAAGGCGGAAGCCCTTTTTCTACGTTCGCTTTTCTATAGTTACCTAACGGAACTTTACGGAGACGTTCCTTTTAGAACTGAAGTAACTTCTTTGGAAGAACTAGAAATAGTAGCCAGAACTCCAAAAGCTGAAATTGTAGCAAGTATTATATCTGATTTGCAGGAAGCTGCTGCCATACTCCCTCCTACGCAACCGGCTACGGAGAGAGGTCGTGCATCGGCAAACGCGGCAAACGCACTTATTTCACGTATCGCACTCTATAATGAGGATTATGAATTAGCGGAAAGTGCCGCTCTTAAAGTCATGAATTCGCCTGAAACGCCTTCATTGTACCCAGATTACGAGGCATTATTTACAGATGCCGGTGTAGGTTCGTCCGAAGTTTTATTCGACCTTTCTTATATAAACGGAACAAAAACCCACGGCCTATCACAAAGACAAGGCAGTAGATTTGGCGGATGGTGCCAACTAGTACCTGCTCAACAAACGGTAGACAGTTATGAGACCATAAACGGACTACCTATTGATGAGGACCCGGAATACGACCCTGCCAATCCGTTTGAAAATCGAGATCCAAGATTGGAAGCAACTATCGCCCTACCCAACAGAGTTTGGACAGGCCATATTATTCAACAACATAGTGATAGTATTGCCACATGGCGAATAGAGGACGGTGTTAAAGTAGAGCGTGTATTCAACCCAAATTCTGCCAACCCAGCAGGGCGAGCCATAGTAGACCCCTATGACGGTACGGAATACGTTACCGGAGGTGCTAACCGTTTTACCGCTTTCAGTGGTTATTTCTGGAAAAAATTCTCGGATGCCCCAAGACTATTGGGTTCTTTGTCCGGTGGACCAAGTCCGTTACAATCCGAGCAGACCATTTATTTATTGAGATATGCCGAAGTTCTTCTTAATTATGCCGAAGCAAAAATTGAAGGTGGCTCCATAGACGGTAGTGTTCTGAACGCTATTAATGCAGTACGCGAAAGAGCGTATACCAATAGTGAGGTGCCTTTTCCGGCTGTATCCACTACCGATCAGGCAGAGCTTAGAAAAATTGTTAGAAGGGAACGTAAAGTTGAGTTTGCCGATGAGGGCTTAAGATTGTTTGATATTAAACGATGGAGAATTGCCGAAAAAGTATTGAACACAACACTTTTGGGCGGTCCCGCAAACGGATTTAGCAAAATAGGAGATTTAGGTTTCGTACCAAATATTGATGATGACGGTCATATAGATTACACCGGTGCGCCCACCCAACCTAGGGTTGAACTAGGAAACTTGGACTATAGGGAACTGGAAAAGAGGGTATTTGATGCTGGAAAACATTACTTATGGCCTATACCACAAGCCGAAATTGATGCTACCGAAAATATTGTAACACAAAACCCCGGTTATTAGAAGAGAATTTTGAGTTTGTTTTTGTTAGTTTTTTAAAAATAGGGGGTACAAGTTTATCCCCTATTTATTCAATACAAAAACAAGAATAATAGTATATTCATAAAAACAAGAATGGGCAAAATAGATATCACGGTAATATTACTTTTTACACTGCTTGTATTTGTATGCGGATTAAGTTTTTCTAAATCCGGCAAAGACATGAAATCTTTTTTTGCGGCAGGGGGAGCACTACCCTGGTGGATGAGCGGCCTTTCGCTCTTTATGAGTTTCTTTTCGGCAGGTACTTTTGTCGTATGGGGCTCCATAGCCTATTCCAGTGGTTGGGTAGCCATTACCATACAGACCACGATGTGCATTGCCGGCGTGCTTATCGGATTTTTCATTGCTCCTAAATGGCAAAAAACAAAAGCACTTACCGCGGCCGAATTCATTACGGACCGTTTAGGTTACAATACACAAAAAATTTACACCTATCTGTTTTTATTGATATCCATCTTTACCACCGGTGCCTTCCTGTATCCGGTAGCTAAGATTGTGGAGGTATCTACAGGTTTCCCCATCCACACCAGCATTATTGCGCTCGGTATCCTAATCTTGATTTACACAGCTGTGGGCGGTCTGTGGGCGGTAATCGTTACGGACGTTTTACAGTTTGTGGTGCTTACTGCAGCTGTTTTAATCGTGGTTCCGCTTTCGCTGGACAAAATTGGAGGTATAGACAACTTTGTTTCAAAAGCACCCGAGAATTTTTTCAATCTGGTTAACGAGGAATATACCTGGGGTTTTATGATTGCCTTTGGCTTATACAACCTTTTCTTTATTGCAGGCAACTGGGCCTATGTTCAACGCTATACAAGTGTTGCCACTCCTAAGGATGCCAAAAAAGTGGGATGGCTTTTTGGTGGCCTTTACCTAGTCAGTCCCTTAATTTGGATGTTACCTCCAATGGCCTATAGAATCCTTAATCCGGAACTAGGTGGCTTGGCAGATGAAGGAGCTTATTTATTAATGTGCAAGGAAGTACTGCCTGTTGGAATGCTAGGTTTAATGTTAGGCGGAATGATTTTTGCCACCTCAAGCTCTGTAAACACAACCTTAAATATCTCGGCAGGTGTTTTGGCCAATGATGTTTACAAACATTTTAGACCCAACGCGGACGGAGATAAATTGGTAAAAGTAGGTAGGACCGCTACCATATTGTTAGGTATACTTACGATTCTAATTGCTCTTCTCGTTCCATATATGGGAGGTATTGTTGAAGTAGTTATGAGCTTGGCAGCCATTACAGGAGGAGCCATGTTCTTACCTCCTATGTGGGCCTTGTTCAGTAAATACCAGACTGGAAAGAGCGCTTTAATTGTTACGGTCATTACCTTGGCCATCAACGCCTTTTTTAAATTTTTAGCCCCTACCCTTCTTAACTTTTCGTTTGATAGGGCCCAAGAAATGGGGTTTGGCATGGGTATTCCCATAGTACTCCTAGCTGCATTCGAAATATATGCGCGTACCCAGAAAAAAGAGACCAAACAATATGATAACTATCAACTTATAGTAGCTGAAAAAATTTCTGAGACGGAAGAAGAAGCATCTGCCGGAAACAAAAAAGGAACGCGCGTCATCGGCATTGGTGTGGCGCTAACAGGTCTAATGATTTTAATCTTATCGTTCATTGCTAAAACTGGTGCACTCTTGGTAGGCGGCATGGGAACCTTAGTCTTATTACTAGGTAGTTATATCATCTTTAAAACCACTATAGAACGTTCCAAATAAAAAATACCCAATCTAAACACTAAAGTACAAATTACATTATATGATTTCAGAAGCCTATAGTTCCCAAAAAAGAATCACTAAAACCGTACCTCTACAAGGAGACCTTGTTGTAGTTGGAGGCGGTCTTTCAGGTGTCTGTGCCGCAATTACGGCTGCCCGTTCGGGTCTAAAAGTAATACTTCTTCAAGATCGTCCTGTACTTGGGGGCAACGCCTCTTCTGAAGTTCGTCTTTGGAGTTTGGGGGCAACTTCCCATATGGGAAACAATAACCGATGGAGCCGAGAAGGCGGTTTGATCAATGAAATTCTTTTGGATAACCTTAAACGGAACAAGGAAGGGAATCCACTAATTTTTGACACCGTACTACTCGAAAAAGTATATGAAGAAAAAAACATTACTTTATTGCTGAATACAGCCGTGTATGATGTTGAAAAAGGTGAAGATGAAAAGATAAAATCGGTTACCGCTTTTTGTAGCCAAAACTCAACCACCTACACAGCAAAAGCCCCTCTATTTTGTGATGCTTCCGGTGATGGCATTGTTGCTTTTATGGCAGGAGCTTCATTCCGTATGGGTGCCGAAACCCGAGAAGAATTTGATGAAGGTTTTGCTCCTAACATTGAGGACTATGGTAATCTTTTAGGACATTCGCTTTACTTCTATACCAAAGACGTAGGTAAACCTATATCCTACACCGCTCCCTCTTTTGCTATAAAAAATGCAGATGAACTTCCGCGAATCAAGAACTTTCAATTGGGTGACCATGGTTGTAAATTATGGTGGGTAGAGCACGGTGGACGTTTGGACACCATTCACCAATCCGAGGACATAAAATTTGAACTTTGGAAAGTGGTCTATGGTATTTGGGACTACGTAAAGAACAGCGGTAAATATCCCGAAGCCGCAAACCTTACCTTAGAATGGGTAGGAACTATTCCCGGTAAGCGGGAAAGTCGCCGTTTTGAAGGCGATTTTATGCTTACCCAAAAAGACATTGTTGAACAACGTGATTATTATGATGCGGTTTCCTTTGGAGGTTGGGCCATGGATTTGCATCCCGCCGATGGTATTTACAGTAAACACAACTCATGTACGCAGTGGCATGGCAAAGGCGTATATTCTATTCCTTACCGTTGTTATTATTCTAAAAACATAGACAACCTTTTTCTTGCTGGCAGGATTATAAGTGCTAGTCATGTTGCCTTTGGTTCATCAAGGGTAATGCTTACCTGTGCACACGGGGCGCAAGCAGTCGGTGAAGCTGCCGTGCTCTGTACAAATGAAGGATTATTGCCAAGGGATATCGCTTCCAAGGACAAAATTGAAACACTACAACTGGCCCTGAACAGAAATGGGCAAAGTATTCCCCGGTTATCCTTAAAAGATACCGAAGACTTAGCAGTTAAAGCCAACATAGAGGCTAGTTCTACTTTAGCATTTTCGGGCTTTGCCGCTTCAGATGATTGGCAGGTATTAAAATTCGGTTTGGCCCAAATGGTTCCTCTTAAGGCTAATGAAACCTATAGCTTTGAATTTGAAGTGGATGCTTTAGAAGCCACCACCTTGGAAATTCAACTTAAGAGCAGTTCAGCCTGTACCCATTTTACACCAGATGTAATCATTGATAAAAAGGAGTTCAATTTAACTAAAGGAAAACAGGAAATTACTTTTTCAACTTCAAGGACACAAACGCAGGACCACTACTCTTTCTTCTGTCTTATGAAAAACGAAAAGGTGAAAGTACGTCTTTCAGATGAGCGCATTACAGGCTTAATGACCGTTGAAAATAAAATAAACAAAGCCGTGTCCAATTTTGGAAGACAAGACCCTCCAGCGGATATTAATATCGATAGTTTTGAGTTCTGGACTCCTGAGCGACGTCCTAAAGGAAAAAATATTGCCCTTCAGATGACAAAGAATTTGCCCATTTTTGAGGTAGATAATATTAAAAACGGAGAAGTCAGGCCCAATTCAAACGGAAACACCAATGCATGGGTTGCCAAAATTGAGGACGAAAAACCCATATTACGCCTAAAATGGGAAGATAATGTTGCTATTAAAACCGTGAAACTCTTTTTTGACTGCGATTATGACCACGCTTTGGAAACTACGCTTATGGGGCATCCGGAAGACGTTATTCCTTTTGTAGTGGCCGATTATACCGTTAAAGATGCTTCCGGAAATCTCCTAAAGGAAGTCACTGGAAACCACCAGGCCATAAATACCATTGAATTGGACAAAGCTATTTCCACCAATTCATTGGTCTTTGAGTTCAACAAAAAAGAAGCTCACATACCAGTTTCTGTTTTCAAAATATCGGTTTACAACTAATTCCATAAAATGAAAAAGGTAACTGGAATCTGTATTTTTCTTATTCTAGGCACTACTCAAGTAGTAGCCCAGAAAGATGCGGTTGCCCAATTGCAGGATATCAGTTCTTTTCACCAAGACCTGTTTGTTCCCAAAATAACGGAAGGCAAACCCAAAGCCGGTAAACGTGTAAGGCAAACCTTGGTCCCGTATCAAAACACAGATGTTTACCATTTAGTTTACTTGCCTACCGACTATAAGGAAGGTAAAAAATACCCAGTCATTATAGAATTTCCGGGCAACGGACCTTACACAAGTGCTTACGGAGATGTTTCAACAGGTCAGGTAGACGGTTGCAATTTGGGGTACGGACTAAGCGAAGGCAAAGGTTTTATTTGGGTGAGTATGCCCTTTATTAGCACCAATGGCCAAGAAAACCAAAAATGGTGGTGGGGCAATATTGAAGCCACAAAAAAATACTGCATAGATGTTGTAAACGAAGTTTGCAACAAATTTGGAGGTGATGCTTCCAACCTTATTTTAGCAGGATTTTCAAGGGGAGCCATCGCCGTAAATTATATAGGGCTTCATGACAATGAAATTTCAAATCTGTGGAAAGCCTTTATTGTTAATTCTCATTACGATGGTCTAAAAACATGGGACTACCCTAATTCCGATAAGGCATCGGCCATTGAAAGATTGAAACGACTTAACGGAAGACCCCAACTTATTTGCGCCGAAGGTCAGGGAACGAGAGAAACAAAAAACTACATTGCCCAATCGGGAATAAAAGGAAACTTTACTTTTTTGGATATCCCCATTAGAAACCATACCAATTCGTGGCCCTTATATGAGCTAAAGGAACGGAAAACTATGAGAACATGGTTATCGCAAATAATTCAAAAAAACTAAAAAAACAGCAATACAAAATGAAATACCTATTCTACAAATCTGCTTTATTTTTTGGTTTCTTATTTGTGGTTTTTTCTTGTAAGACCAGTACAGGTGATGATGAAAATAATAAAACCTTAAGCCACGGCACTACGGATGTTTCTTTGTTTACCGCTACAAATGGTCAACTAGCGTTCCTAGTCACCAAAAAAAAGAAGGTAGTTTTAGACACCTCTCTTTTGGGTATTAAAGTAAACGATAAGCTCCTTGGAAAAAATGTGGAGATAACTCTTCTAGAGCAAAAAGAAATACAAACCCAATTTCCACTAAACGGAATAAAAAGTGAGGCCTCATACAAAGGAGATGTATATAGCTACAAAGTTTCAGAGGCAGATGGAACCGACTGGAAATTAGAGTTTCAACTTTCTAATGAAGG
Source organism: Zobellia russellii (assembly GCF_044597075.1). NCBI lineage: Bacteria > Pseudomonadati > Bacteroidota > Flavobacteriia > Flavobacteriales > Flavobacteriaceae > Zobellia > Zobellia russellii. Next base: position 1,607,306 of record NZ_CP139000.1, read on the forward strand.
GGTAGCTTACCGTTATGTGGTTTCCGGACAAGGCACACAACATGTTCAGGGCGAAGAAAGTAGCTTTAAAATACCGAGCCAAACCAAAGTTTGGTACTTTGAGCGCGATAGCGACTGGAAATTAAAATCTCACGCAGGAGAATGGCTTTCCGCTGATATTTCCGAAATGCCAACAGTTTCTAAGATGGGCCCCATTCAAGGCTTAACGCTTACTTGCGAACTTCCGCAAGGAGGTTATGCTTTATTGGCCGAAGCCGCACTTTATAATTATAGCGGTCTGCGTTTGGAAGCAATTGGCAACAACACCTTTAAGGCCAATTTTGAAGAAGGTGATGCCGGTTTTGATATTACAGGTAATGTAACCACACCATGGCGCTGTATTCTATTGGCGGACACTTTAAACGATTTGGCTAACAATACCATGGTAGCCTCATTAAACCCTGCTCCCGACCCTAAGTTATTTGCAGACACCAACTGGTTAAAACCCGGAAAATCTGTTTGGCACTGGTGGTCCGGAAAATATGTAGATTACAAAGAAGAGCATGATATGGTAGATGATGCCGTAGAACTTAACTTTTCATATAATATGGTTGATGATGGCTGGGAAAGATGGCCTGATAAATGGACCAAAGTGACAGAACTCTCCAACTATGCCAAAGAAAAAGGGGTTGGGATCTTTGTATGGAAGCACTCCAAGGAAATCAATTTTCTTGAAGACGACTATGCGGTAATGGGGCATTTTTTGGATAGTGTAAAAAAGACAGGCGCTGTTGGAGTTAAGGTAGATTTTATGAACGGCCAGAGCAAAAACATCATATCTTTTGATGAAGCCTTATTGAGAAAAGCGGCAGAAAGACAATTGATGGTCAATTTTCATGGCTGCCAACAAAGCTCGGGCGAGTATCGCACCTATCCAAACGAAGTTACGCGTGAAGGTATACGAGGTTTAGAAGTAAACCATATGAAAGAAGGTCCTTTGACCGCTTCGCACAATGCGGCATTACCTTTTACAAGATATGTAACAGGACATGGTGATTATACCCCTCTTGGTCTTACCGAACCCGGAGAAACTACATGGGCGCATCAATTGGCCACTTTGGTTACTTTCTACTCCCCTTTTAACTGTATTGCCGAAAATACCCAATTCCTTTTAAAAACCAAGAGTGTTGCGCCAGCACTGGATTTTATTAAGACGGTGCCTTCGGTCTGGGACGAGACCTTTGTGCTGCCCCAAAGTAAAATTGGTGAACTGGCAGCCATAGCCAGACGCACGAAAAATGATTGGTATTTGGGCGTACTACGTAGTGGACCGGCCCAAGAACTACAAATTGACTGTAGTTTTTTAGGTAATGGCGAATATATCGCAGAAATTTTTACTGACGATACCGAGGCCAAACGTATTGATTTAAAAGGACTGAACAAAGAGGCAGACCTACGCCAATGGAACACGGCCGTACCCTTTAAAAAATCATCGGAAACGGTTACAAAGGACAAAACACTCACCGTTCGCCTAGCGGAGCATGGTGGTGCCGCTATAAAATTCATCAAAAAATAAAAAGTACACATGAGAAATTTTGCTTCCATAGCGCTTTTTAGCCTCCTGTTTCTAAGTTCCTGCACGGACAAATCTGCAGAAACATCACTAGAAAATGAAACTCTATCCCTTAACGGGAAATGGCACTTTTTGGCATCTAATGAAGAAAGTGAAGAAAATCTATTAACTGCCGATTATACAAAATGGGATACGCTTTCCGTTCCAGGCAATTGGGACGTTGAGAACAAATATGCCCATTTTAAGGGCAAAGGGTACTATCAACGCAATTTTAGCATTCCTCAAAACTGGCAAAAAAAGCAGATTCGTATAAAGTTCGATGCCGTTTACGAAACCTCAAAAGTTTGGCTGAACGGTAAGTTATTGGGAGCCCACGAAGGAGGCTACACCCCTTTTGAATTTAATATTACAGACCAAGTACTGACCGATAAACCGAACTCAATTTTGGTCATGGCCGATAATACGTTTAGAAGAGGCGCTTGGTGGGCTTGGGGCGGCATAAGCCGAAACGTTTCCTTGCTTGCCCATAATGATGTCCGTTTGGTTCGTCAACATATTTCCGCAGTTCCCAATTTTGATAAGGGTATGGCAGCTATAGCTATCTCCTATACAGTTGAAAATAACTCCGGCCAGGAAAAAAATATTACTGTAAACACTAAAATATCCGGTCCGGACAATGAAGCTTGGGCGCCCAAAACCCTTGAACTTACTGCTAGTAAAAATGGGATTACGACTAAGGTTCTGACTTTTCAAAAACCGTTAGAAGAAGTAAAATTATGGCATTTTGACCGTCCTAACCTTTACTCTTTAAACAGTACTATTGCTTCTGATTCCCAAGAATTGGATGCCGTTTCCGACAAATTCGGTATTCGGAAAATGGAAGCTATTGGGGAGCAATTATACCTCAACAATGAAGCGGTGCGCTTAAACGGTTTCAATCGGGTACACGACCATCGTTTTTTCGGTAATACAGAACCTTATGAACTTATTAAAAATGATATTTTGGATATTAAAGCCCTAGGCGGAAACTTTTCAAGAATCATGCACGCACCTGTATCAAAAAACCTTTTACAGTTCTGCGATAGTATCGGCTATATGCTAATTGAAGAAATCCCGGTCTGGGGTCGTGGTGCACCAAATGCCATACCCAATAACCCAAGGACAAAAAAGTGGCTGAACGAAATGATTACGCGCGATTATAACCACGCCAGTGTAGTAGGTTGGAGCATGGGCAATGAAATTGGCAACCCAGATGGCGAATGGGAAGACATGACCATGACTCCTGACCAGTATAACTATGTAAACGATATGCTGGATCACGTGGCCTCCCTTGATTCCACACGCTTAAAAACAGTGGTAAGTTTTACATCTCACCTGCCTTTGGCAAAACCCGGTAACGAACCCTATGAAAAACTGGACTTGCTATGTATGAACTCTTATGGAGAGACCTATGAAAAAGTGAGTAAGGCCCATGCCAGATTTCCGGGGAAACCTATTTTTATTTCAGAGATTGGCGACAAACAGATAGGACTCACATCCGATGCCAAGTTTAGTGATAGGCTTATTGAACAACTTGATAAAATACGAACGTTACCTTACGTAGTTGGCTCATCTCTATGGACCTATAATGATTACCGAAGCGATTATAAAGCCACGCCTCCATCAGAAAATAGAGCCTGGGGGGTTGTGGATGTATGGCGAAACAGGAAAAAAGCCTACAAACAGATTCAAGATATCTATGCACCCGTTCAAGGTTTAGAAGCAACAATAAACAAAGATGAAATAGCAATCTCTTTGCTACCTAGAAACCAACAAGATATTCCCGCTTATATTATGAATGGGTATACGTTGGCGTATGAGCTTTTTAATGATAAAGGCGAGTCAGTCAGCAAAGAACGTATTGAACTCCCAATTATAAAACCCGGAGATGATGCATTGAAATTTAACTTTAAAAATGACCCAAATGCCACTCAGATAGACGTAGGCCTATGGTCACCTATGCAAATTGAAGTTAAAACTGCCTCATCAAAAAAAGGAAGCAATCCGCCTGTAGAAAACTCCAATTTCCCCATGATAGAATTTTTGGGTAGGACCCATGATGGTGTAGGCATAGGCTATACGGTAAGCGAAAAAGATTCGATTTTCACTTTTAAATATGGAAAATCACCGGAAAATCTAACCGAAGAAACAACAACAAATTTAAAGGGAGCCTTTAAAATTGGATGGTCACAGACCGAGCCGTTTTTCGTAAAATTAAAATCAGATGTAACAGATTGGTCACCAACAAAACAACTTAAAGAATAATATTCAATTCAAAACTAGAACCTTTGTATATGAAACTCATTAAAACCCTTTGTTTAGCGGTACTTCTTATACCGTTCAACTCTATAGCCCAGAGTACATCTACTGACCGTCCCAACATTGTTTGGATCATGTTGGAAGATTGGGGTCTTGACTTAGGCTGCTATGGCACCCCGGGAATAGAAACCCCAGTTACGGACAAGCTTGCCTCGGAAGGTATACGTTACACCAATACTTTTTGTACTTCTCCCGTTTGTTCTACTTCACGTTCGGCCATGCTCACGGGCTATCACCAAAACTATATTGGTGCCCAACAGCACAGAACGGCAAAAGAAGACAGAAAACCTTTGCCGTACGATATTGAGCCAATGCCCGTACTTCTGAAAGAAGCAGGATATTTTACCGCTTTAATGCTTTACAATAAAACCGATGCCAATTTTAATGGCGATTTAGGTTTTATGGGAAAGGATTGGAAGGAACGCCAAGAAGGACAGCCTTTCTTCGCACAAATAACTTTGGGTGGTACGCATAGAAAATGGGATCGTGACCCAAAAAACCCTATAGATCCCGCCAATGTGGTACTCCCCCCCTATTATGTGGACACCCCATTTGCCAGACGTGATTGGGCCAATGGTCTGGAACAAATGCAAATCTGCGACCGAGAAATTGGAGATATCCTAAAGCGATTAGAAAAAGAAGGCCTGGCCGAGAACACATTGGTTTTCTTAATTGGAGATAACGGCCGATGCCACATTCGTGGAAAGCAATTCCTATATGACCCGGGACTTCAGGTGCCATTAATTATCAAATGGCCTGGTAAAGTTGCACCTGCACAGGTAAACACAGATATGGTTCAGACCATTGACATTACCGCAACCATTCTAGATGTAGCCGGGGCAAAACCTAAACACGAACTGCAAGGCAAAAGTCTTTTTAAAGAAGAGTCAAAAAATAGAAAGTACATTTTTGCGGCACGCGGAAGAATGGGCGGCACCCATGATGCTATGCGTACCATCCGATCTAAAAAATACAAGTTGATCCATAATTTAATGCCGGAGCGAGCATGGTTACAATACAGCGGGTACAAAGAAGATATGTACCCTATGCTGGCCGAAATGAACATCATGAATATGGAAGGAAAACTTAATGAAGACCAAGCTAAGTTTTTTGCTCCTACCAAGCCTGAGTTTGAGCTTTTTGATATTGAAAAGGACCCATTTGAGCTAAACAACCTTGCAAGCGACCCGCATTATGGCGATATTAAGGATAAACTGTTGGAAGAACTCTATGTGTGGAGAAGGTCTATAAAAGACGAAGGTGTTTCCCAAGAATTTAGAGAGGGCGGCCTCTCCTCCAAATACCCTACTAGAACACTTGAGGAGTGGAAAGAACGCTACGAAGCTTGGAAACCATGGGTATTTCGCAAACCAAAATCGAAAGAGAAACACCCGTTTGTAAAGAGCAATTACTAAACCGCTATACCCCTATGCAATTGAAATATTCGGTGTTTCATATTCTGTTTTTGATCTTTGGAATTTGTTCCGCTCAATCCACTACCGGTGAGGGGCAACTTTTACTGAGCGGAGACTGGAAGTTCCATGCCGTTTATGGCGAAGGCTCAAATTATATTGCTATTTCCGAAACACCGGAAGATATTGTAATAGACAATACCAATACCGAACGGGTAACTGTAAAAGGCAATTGGCAGACCAAAATAGAAGGAGAACGGGGTTCCGGTTTCTTTGGAGCCAATTATTTACAACGCGACTTTAAAGCTGGTGAATCCGAGGAGAACTATGTACGCTATCGTCCCCAACTAGCAGAATCAGGGTTCTACGAAGCCTTTGTTCGCTTTCCGTTCGCATCACATTTAACGGCAGAAGTAAATGTTAATCATGCTAATGGGGTTACGGCTTCTTATTTTAACCAGCGAAACCGCTGTGACCAATGGTTAAGTTTAGGAGTTTTTAGTTTTGATAAGACTTTAGACAGTTATGTTGAAGTTACCGCTATTACGGCCAAAACCGTAGCTGCGGATGCCGTAATGTTCAGACCCGTATCCACAGAGAAAATGGAAACTTCGGTTGCGGAAAAAGCAACTATTTTTCAATCTGATTTTGATGATTCCAACTGGAAAGACCTAAACGTTCCAGGACATTGGGGCATGCTTAACGAATTCTCTAATTATACCGGAAAGGCTTGGTACCGAAAAACTTTCAATCTTCCCCAAAGCTGGAAAGAAAACTCCAAGGAAAGAGTGCGCCTTAAATTTGATGCCGTTTATCACATCGCCAAGGTTTTTTTGAACGGCGAACTTGTTGGCAGTCATCAAGGTGGTTTTACCCCATTTGAATTTGATGTGACAGACAAACTCAATTTTAACGGTCAGAATGTACTGGCCGTAGAAGCGGACAATAGTTCACTGGTTGGCGCTACTTGGAACTGGGGCGGAATTATCCGTGATGTTCACCTTGTAAAAAATAACGATGTGCGCATCAGTTATCAATATATTCATGCAGACCCTGACCTAAAAAAAGGTTCGGCCAATTTGAAGCTTAAAATCCGTGTTAAAAATTCATCGGCACAAAAAAGAACAATAGCACTCACGGCTACTATAGACAAAGTATCTAAACCGGCTGACCTGCAATACACTATTACCTTACCGCCCAACAGTACAAAAGAAGTGCAATTGGCAACAGTTTTACCCGCCAACGATGTTAGGTTATGGCATTTTGATACGCCACACCTGTATCATATGACAACCATTGCCACAGAAAACGGGCAAGTGTTGGATACGCGCACAGACCGATTTGGTATCCGAAAAATAGAACTAACGGACTCTCAACTCATTTTAAACGGAGAACCGGTGCGTCTAGCTGGTTTTAACCGGGTGAGTGACCATAGATATTGGGGGTCTTCTGAACCCCAGTATTTGATAAATAAAGATGTGGACCTCATGAAGAATGCAGGTGCCAACTTTATGAGAATCATGCACGGTACCCAGAATGAAAAATTGATAGAGCGTTGCGATGAAAAAGGTATCCTGATTTTTGAGGAAGTCAATGTTCGTGAGCTTACCAATCCTGAGTTTACACCCCCACATTACCCTTTGGCCAAACAGTGGTTAAAAGAAATGATAGACCGTGATGTAAACCACCCCAGTATTATTGGGTGGAGTGTTGGCAATGAACTTAAAGACCATTTTAATTATGCCAAATTGACTATTGACTATGTCAAAAACGAGCTGGACCCCTATCGTTTGGTTACCTGTGTAAGTAATAGCGGCTGGCGCGATACTGCAACTCCCGAGAGTGACCCCAATACACTGGTAGATATAATCATGCACAATCTTTATCCCTTTCAGGGCAAACCAGATGAAGTATTTAAAACCCTTCGGTCCAAATGGCCCAACAAGCCCATTTTCATTTCGGAATATGGAATACAACCTTTGGCCACAACTTCTTTGGATGGCGACATTCCCGAAATAACCGAATGGAACAGCAGTCTACGAGGGAAGAATCCTTTTGTAATCGGAGCTTCATTATGGACATTCAACGACTACCGAAGTGGCTACGCAGCAACCTCTCCAGAGGAAAATAGAGTTTGGGGACTTGTAAATACATGGCGCCAAAAGCGTAAATTATATAACCGAATAGAAAATGAACATAGCCCTATTCAACAAATTGAAGTATCAGATGTAGATGTAAGAAAAGGAAACGCCAAGATTTCACTTACCCCCAAAAATACAGGCGAATACCCTAGCTATACTTTAAAAAATCACCGTTTATTATGGTCTATTCATGATTCAAAAGGAGACACATTGGCCCAAAATAATATAGAGATTTCTGTTTTAAAACCGGGAGCAGGTCCTACGGAAAATAACATTAACTGGAAACCGTACTTAAGTGACATATCCAGCTTAAACATAAACCTAATTTCGCCAAACGGTTATAAGCGGTTTCATAAAAGTGTTGCCATTACAGTACCTGAACAGCCTTCAATTTCTCAAATAGAGTCCGGGAACACAGCGGTTCGCATTCATTTTAATCCTGTTTTTGGTGCGGACACTTATCATGTCATCCATCAAAACTCCAATGGCCAACTGGTTAAATCCGAAAAGACCACAACCAATTTCCAAGAAGTGAAGAATTTAGAAAACGGAAAAGAATACATTTTTCAGCTTATCGCCACAAATGAAAAAGGCATAAGTAAACCTTCCGAAACACGAACCGGAAGCCCCAGTGTAAAAGAGCTACCGCCCGTAATTTGGGATGCTTTTTTAGTTGGCAACAAGCTTGTAGTTGGCTATTCTGGTGAAACAGGTGACACTAGCTACGTGGTAAGGTATGGAACTAGGTCTAGTTACCTGCCTTTCAAAAACGCCACACGAACAAAAGGAATGACAGTAATTGATTTTGAAGGTGATGACCCACATTTTGTCAGCATTATGAAAAAAACCAAAAGTGGAGAAAGTGAATGGTCCAAACCAAGGTATGTATACACATTAAGAAATATTGACAAAAAATAAACCATAACAAACAACTGGCCAAGTTTCCGTAAAAAGATGGGCCTACCAAAAGTGCTATAACAGTATGAAAAAAACGAATTTAATTGCAGCCTTTGCAATCGTATGTTTACTCGTTTCATGTAAAACTGAGAAAAAAACAGATGCAGAAAACAGTGCATCACAAGAAGAAGCATCCAACAGCAATGCAGTACCCGACTACAAAATTGAGTTTGGAAAAGTCGCTGAAAAATCCGTATTCCGCAATGACAGTCTTAGTATTTGGGGCGGCTCTATGGTAAAGGGCCAAGACGGTCTTTACCACATGTTCTATTCCAGATGGCCAAAAAATATTGGTTGGGAATGGGTAAACTATTCCGAAATTGCCCATGCAGTATCAGAATCGCCCTTTGGACCTTTTGAACACAAAGACGTTACCCTACCGGACCGTGGTGCAGAATTTTGGGATGGTTCTACGACCCATAACCCAACTGTTCATGAATTTAACGGAAAATTCTACCTGTATTATATGGGCAATACCGGAGACAAAAAAATTGTTAGTGTTCCCGGTAAACCTAAGATTAACTGGATGCACCGTAACAACCAACGTATAGGTGTTGCCGTAGCGGATTCACCCAACGGACCATGGAAAAGATTTGACAAGCCTGTTTTAGATGTTTCTCCCTACGAGGATGCACATGATGCATTAATGACATCCAATCCATCGGTCTGTCAAATGCCCGATGGCAAAATCTTAATGGTGTATAAGGCCGTTGGTAAAACCCATACGCTACCAGCAGGTGGACCTGTTGTTCACATGGTGGCCATTGCCGATTCGCCAACCGGACCCTTCAAGAAATATCCAGATCCCGTTTTTACTTTTGAAGGCGAACGTTTTCCTGCCGAAGACCCATATATCTGGTACCAGGACGGTAAATTTAGAGCCATTGTAAAACGTATAAAACATGTAGGTAAAGTACGTGACTTCTCATTAGTACATTATGACTCCGAAGATGGTATTAAATGGGAAAAGGCCAAAAATTTTGATATATCCAAGCGTATCGTGGAATGGGAAAACGGAAGAACACAACAATTTGTTCATTTGGAGCGCCCACAGGTATATACGGAAAACGGGGAACCTATAGCCCTGTTATGTGCTGCGGACACTCTTGATGCAAATGGTGTTAGAGAGTCGTTCAATATTCAGATTCCTCTGAAAATCGAGAAAACGGTCCATTAAAATGGTATTTAAAAACAAACACAATTTAAACTATAAAATCACATCTATGCAAGTCCATCCTTTTTTAAAGCGATCCACATTAAGTCTTTTTGCGGTAGCCTCGCTTATTGCTTGTTCAGACCAAAAAACGGAGGCTAATTCGGCTCCAACAGAAGATTCTGCAACTAAGGAACATAAAGTTTTCCCTCATAAAATGCCTGCCGAAAAACCGGACATGCCCTTGAGTGCAGCTGCGGAACGGATGTTCAGTTATCCTGCTCCCCGCGTTCAGGACAATGAGCTTTTCTCTCAATTCAAATACACAAAATTAAAAGGTTTTGATTATAGCAATGGGGATGGAACCGTTTCTAGACGTGACCCTTCACGGCCTATTTTTGTTGATGGAAAATATTATTTATACTATACCAAAAGAGATACCAAAACACCACCTATTGGTTGGAACAGAGCCAGCGAAGCCACCGATGAAATTCCTTCTACGGATTGGGATTTGTGCGACATTTGGTATGCCACCAGTACGGACGGCACCACTTGGAAAGAAGAAGGGATAGCCATTAAAAGACCCGAAAAACCAAAAGCTGGATGGCGTTCCGTTGCTACACCGGATATTCTGGTCTGGAAAGGAAAGTACTACCTCTACTACCAAGCCTTTAACGAACCTAGCGGGCTAAGAGGTGATTGGTGTCCGGTATCCGTATCTTATGCAGATTCACCTGATGGGCCATGGACACATGGGGGTGATTCCGTAGTTCCTTTCGGAAAGAAAGGCGAATGGGACCAAGATGCTACGCACGATCCCCAGCCTATAGTCTATAATGGCAAAATTCACCTGTATTATAAAGCCGCATACAACAAGTGGCCGGATATTCGCGATAAATATGCTGTTGGTCATGGTCTTGCTATTGCCACCGACCCATTAGGTCCATTTGAAAAACACCCTTTAAACCCCGTTATGACTTCTGGGCATGAAACCACTTATTTTCCGTTTAAGGAAGGCGTAGCTACATTGGCCATAAAAGATGGAAATGAAAGGTACACTATGCAATATGCCAAAGATGGCGTTAATTTTGAAATTGCTTCCGTAGTTTCTTTCGCCCCAACGGCCGCAGCTCCTTTTGCTGCAGATGCCTTTACTGATTCCGGGAACGGAAGAGGTATTACTTGGGGACTTTGCCATTTTACAAATGCCGGAAGTACACCCAAGAAAGGCTATTCCATTATGGCAAGATTTGACTGTGACCTAAGCCTTGATGTAGATGATCCCTTGTATAAAAAAACAGGGGTATATCATAAACCCGAAGTTTATTTTGCTCAGGCACCCAAACAAAATAAGAACCCTGAAGGAAGATAAAACAGACCTTAAAATAGAATTATAACAGTCTAATGTCCGGTTGTTAAACAGTGGTAAAAACCTAATTATTATCTTAAATTTAGCAAAGGACTTTTTTGTTGGATAGCGCCTTAATATATCCTCTTTTACACAGAAAAGTCCTTTCCATAGAATACAAACTACCAAACCACTGTTTACATGAACAACACATCTATTTTTCTCGCTTTCCTTGCGTTGCTTTCCATTAACTTTTCCATTGCCCAAAACCAAGATAAAGACCGTCCCAATGTAGTTCTGGTTTTTATTGATGACGAGGGTTATGGTGATGTGGGCGTATATGGCGCTACAGGATTTGAAACCCCTAACATTGACCAACTGGCCGCCAAAGGAACACGTTTTACTAATTATTACTCCGCACAGCCTGTATGCAGTGCTTCAAGAGCGGGAATACTAACTGGGTGTTATCCCAATAGAATTGGGTTTTCCGGTGCTCTATTTCCACGACATGAAATCGGCTTGAACAAAGATGAACTTACTATTGCAGAAATGTTCAAAGAACAAGATTATAAAACGGCTTGTTTTGGAAAATGGCACTTGGGATGGCAGAAAGAGTTTTTACCGTTACAACATGGTTTTGATGAGTTTGTTGGCCTACCCTACTCTAACGATATGTGGCCTCACGACAGTGCTACGGGAGAACACCTTTCTGCTGAGAAAAATAGAGCTCAGTTTCCTGATTTACCAATTATAGAAGGCAACAAAGCTATAGCATATGTCAAAAGTTTAAAAGACCAAGATAAATTGACCACCCTTTATACAGAAAAAGCGGTAGATTTTATAGACCGAAATGCCAGCGAACCCTTTTTCCTTTACGTGCCACATACCATGGCTCATATACCTTTAGGAGTTTCTGACAAATTTAAAGGCAAGAGCGAGCAAGGTCTTTATGGCGATGTAATGATGGAAATTGATTGGTCTGTTGGAGAAATAGATAAAGCCTTAAAACGAAATGGTGTTGCGGATAACACTATTTTTATTTTTACAACGGACAACGGGCCATAGTTAAACTACGGTAACCACGCAGGTTCTTCGGGCGGATTAAGAGAAGGAAAAACCACCAGCTGGGAAGGCGGGCAACGGGTTCCTTTTATCATTCGGTGGCCTGGAAATACTCCAGAAGGGACTGTTTCTCATAAACTGGCTTGTGCGGTAGATTTGCTTCCCACTTTCGCGGCGATAACCAACGGAAAACTATCCAACAACAAAATAGACGGCGTAGATATATCATCTCTTTGGAAAGGACAGTTTACAGAAACGCCTCGTAACACCATATTGTATTATCACGGAAAGAACAACTTAAACGGAGTTAGAAAAGGTAACTGGAAACTCGTACTTCCCCATACCTATAGCAGTTATAACACAGAAAGTGGTAATGATGGCCACGGCGGAAAAAGAATAAAAACAGTGGTAGAGCAGCCCGAACTTTACAATATGATGCGCGATCCAGGGGAAAGATATAACGTAATAGCGTATCACCCAGAAAAAGTAAAGGAACTTATGCTCATTGTAGAAAAGGCCCGTAAAGAATTGGGTGACCTAAACGTAGCTATTGAATACGGAACCGAAAATAGGGAAATAGGCAAATTGTAGAAACATTCTCCCATCATTTTTTAGAACAAATAAAATCACAACTATATGAAACTTAACAAACTTATTTGGCTAGCGGCATACCTGCTACCATTACTCTCCATTGCTCAAGAAAAGAAGCCTAACATTGTCTGGATTTTTTCCGATGATCACTCCTACCAAACTATTGGGGCCTACGGTGGTAGGTTACAAAGCCTAAATCCTACCCCAAATATTGATAAATTGGCGGCAGAAGGGATGCGGTTTGACAAAGCCTATGTTGAAAACTCAATTTGTGCTCCAAGTAGAGCCACCTTATTAACAGGGAAAATGAGCCATCTTCATAAGAAATTGGACAATACCAAGAACACCATTTTTGACCATGACCAACAGCAGTTTCAAAAAATACTGCGCACCAATGGTTACCAAACTGCTATGATCGGAAAAATTCACCTTCCCGGAAAAATGCAAGGTTTTGATTATTGGGAGGTACTACCCGGACAAGGAAAGTATTACAATCCTGACTTTATTACCGAAGAAGGTGATACCAACTACAAGGGTCAATATGTAACCGATGTAATTACGGACCGTGCCCTAAACTGGTTGGAAAACGAACGTGATCAGGACAAACCGTTTATGATGATGGTTCACCATAAGGCCCCACACCGTAACTGGGACCCCGCAGAGCGCTATATGAGCAAATATGAAGATGTAGAAATTCCCGAGCCGGACAATTTTTTTGACGATTATGCCACACGCACTACAGCTGCCCACAAACAAGAAATGGATATTGCCACAAGCATGAACACCCATATTGATTTAAAGGCCGAAGGTGATCGCTACGCGAACGACCCAAGGTATAAGGAGCGTTTTGCAAAGTTTGCCCAAGATAATTTAAAAGGTGAAGCCCTTGTTAAATGGAAATACCAGACCTACATGAAAGATTATCTACGCTGTATCTGGTCTGTTGATGAGAGTGTAGGACAGATAATGAAATCGCTTAAAGAGCAAGGGTTGGATAAAAACACTATTGTCATATACTCCTCGGACCAAGGTTTTTACATGGGAGAACATGGTTGGTTCGATAAGCGTTTTATGTATGAAGAATCATTCCGAACACCACTTATTGTGAAGTGGCCAGGTACCGTTAAACCGGGAAGCGTAAATACCGATTTAGTGCAGAACATTGATTTTGCAGAGACCTTTCTTGATTTGGCCGATGCACCCATTCCAGATGATATGCAGGGCAAAAGTGTCGTTCCTCTTTTAAAAGGGAAAGCACCTAAGGACTGGCGTAAGTCTATGTACTACCACTATTATGAGTATCCCGGAGCACATGCCGTACGCCGTCATGAAGGGATTGCCAATAAACGTTATAAACTCATTCGTTTTTATGGGGAAGATGTTCCTAATGGAGAAGAATGGGAATTTTATGATTTGGAAAAAGACCCTTCGGAAATGAATAATATATTCAACTCATCTACCATGGCGAAGCAAATTTCGGAAATGAAAAAAGAGCTTGCTCAATTAAGGGTTCAATACGCAGTAAACGAGTAAAAATTCCTAATACAAGTAATAAAAAGACTGATGAAAAGAATACTGTTAGCTGCCTTATTATGTGCCTCTACCTATTGTACCGCACAAGAAACGACCTCTGATTTAAAAAAGTATGAACCTTATGTCAACCAATTGGGTTATAATTTAGGGGAGTCCAAACGTTTTGTTTGCTATGGCGCTGAAAATGGCACTCCGTTTCAATTAATTAACACTGCTACATCCAAAGTTGTTTTTGAAGGCGAAATGCTGAATAATGAAGGGTGGTTTTCAGGATTTAATCCTACAGGCTCAAATGTAGAATATGTGATTAAAGTTGATGGTCACGGCAGTTCAGTTCCTTTTTTAGTGGCCGATCATCTTATGGAAACGGCTTCTTCAAAACTAGCATACGATTTTTTTGTAGACGCCAGAGGGTTTTCCAATTTGGAAACCTATGATATGGCTGCCGTATACGGTGGTGGTCCAACCCGCGATGGTGGAGCATACGGACTAGAAACTATCTTTGAAATATTACAATACGCCAGTAATCCCGCCCTTTTTGATAATTGGAAAACGGAATTAGGTGACAAGAAAGTGGCGGATCTTATAGACCTTATTCTTTGGCATGCCGAATTTGCCTATAAATACGTGGACTATAACGGCCCCGTAAAAACCCGTCACGGTACTTTGGGTTACCAAGGGCAACCGAGAATGACCTATGACTATTGGAATACTTTAGACCAATTGGCAGCGGTTTGTGCGGCCTACCATTCCTTTTTAAAACCGTATCTGGCGGAAGATACCTATCAAAAATACAGAAAAGTCTGTTTGGACAATTGGGAAGCCTATGACCGGCACAAGGTTGTGCGTTTTTGGACGTATAGTACTAAATGGGTAGATGAAGGTTTTCAGGAGTTTAATGAAATGGGCAATGCCTACGGGCAGTCGGTCTTTCGTAATCTGTTCATGTACGAGACCGAAAGACATGAAAAGAACGGTTCTCCTGAAAAGTTCCTAAAATATGCACAATCCGGTGCTTCTGATATTATTAGGAACTGGGACTTTAACAATCCTCGCCATATGTGGTGGATTAGAAATGCCGAACATATTACTCCACAGGCATTGTCTTTCTTTTTATTACTGGCCCCTGATAAAGCCCCTGACGGTACCCAGGAAAAATTGGAAGCTTGGACCCTACACATGAAACAAAAAAGCAATAATTTCTGGAAATACCGCAAACATAGCGAAACGGAATGGGCACACCCCAAAACCAAGGAATTAGGTGGCGCACCTGCCCTAGGCGGTTCTATGTTCGCTATAGCCCATCTATTGAAAGACCCTGAATTACGAGCATTGGGTTGGGCCCAAACCGATTTTGTTTTTGGAGTAAACCCGGTAGGAACACACCTGAGCAATAAAAGCGAAGCGCGTGTAAAAATAGACGGGTATTGGAGTGGTGTTGAAAAAGGTTGGCCACAGTCCCACCCACATGGTTATGGAGAATTAGGCAAAGTTAGAGGCACATTGGATGGTTCCCCTCTGGATAGTCAATTTCCTATTGCAGAAAAAGTTGAGGCCATTGAGGGAAAAAACGAAGGACGGGTATTTGGTAAGAATGCCTATGCAACCGAGGGCTGGGGAATTTCTAACAGGGGTTGGCAAGCCACTCTAACCTTTTCAACATTAGGCAGCCATAAACTTAAAGTTTTTGATGGTAATTTTAATAAGGAAATCTCATCTGTAGAACCTGGTCAAACCATTACCATACAACTAAATGCCGCCTTAAATATTGATAGAAATGCCATAGATAAAGGTTGGGTACTCTTGAAAAAAGGTGAGAAAGTTGAAAAAATTCAGCTTACGGAAACCGATGTAAATACCGGGAAATTCACTTCTACATTCAAAATACCAAAAAACACACAAGTAAAATTTTTAGAGCTATCTTACGGTTTCTTAGGTTTTGAAAAGAAATTAAAATTAGAAGTAAAGCAGTAAACCAACCTAAATTTTAACATGAAACATTTTTCTAATTATATCGTATTTTTTATCCTCGTAACCACATTGGTATCATGCAAGAACGAACCTAAAAAAACTACGATGAAAGAGGTTGGGCAAGAGGTTGAAAAAAACAATCTGAAGCTATTGGTAGGTACTCACGCAAGTGAAGACGAGCAAGGCATCTATCAATTAGAATTTAATACGGTGACTGGGGAATTGACAAACTTAGAGCATTTGGTAAAAGAGGACAACTCTGGTTATTTATACCTTTCAAAAGATGATAAAAGAGTATATTCTTCAAACGGAACAAAACCGGGAAGTGTATCTGCATTTGAATGGAACGACAAGGGTACTGAATTGAGCAAAGTCTCTAACTTTTCCAGCGAAGGCGATGGCGCCTGTTACATTGAACTAAGTCCTAATGAAGACTTGCTTGCCGCTGCCAATTATGGCTCTGGAGGTATAGTAATGTACAGCGTGGATCAAGATGGAAAAATAATTGGTGAGCCTACTCCTCGCCAACATGAGGGCAACGGGCCCCACAAAAATCAAAAATCGCCTCACGCACATTGTGTGAAGTTTAGCAAGGATGGAAATTTTCTTTATGCCGTAGATTTAGGAATAGATAAAATATTGGCCTACCCCATTAGTAATAACACACTGGAAAGAGAACATATTGCGCTGCAATTAGACCCAGGAGACGGCCCGCGTCACCTCATCTTTCACCCTACAAAAAACAGGGTTTTTATTATAAACGAATTGTTTAGTTCCGTTGTCTCTGCCGATGTTGACCCCAAAACGGGAACATTCAAGAAAATTGATAAGAAAAGCACACTGCCCGAAGATTTTGATGGATTTAATGCGTGTGCCGATATTCACCTAAGCAATGATGGTAAATTCTTGTACGCCAGTAATAGAGGCCATAATAGTATAGCTGTTTTTTCCGTATCGGATAATGGTATGATGAATTTGTTGGGTACGGAATCCGTTCAGGGAGATTGGCCTAGAAACTTTACTTTATCACCGGATAGTAATTTTCTACTTGTAGCCAATAGAAAAACAGATAACATTACGGTATTTAAAAGAAATGCCAACACTGGGCTTTTATCCTTTACAGGCCATACTGTAGACTTACCACAACCTGTCTGCTTAAAGTTTAGATAGCTTGTCCCCCCTTCTGGACTTTTAAAAAGTAAAAAAATTGCCGTGAATTTACATTGCCAGAAGGAGAGGACCGAATTAGCTATCTATAAAATTATATACTGTCTATATTAATGTACTTATGCTCTTGCTCTACGCGTTCAATTAGCATGCGCTGCTCACCCGCGGGAAAATCCCAAATTAGGGTATCGCCTTGAGCATATCCTATTACGGCCGCGCCCATAGGGGTCAAAATGGAAATTCTATTACTGTTCACATCACTTTCCGTGGGTATGACCAGTTTAAACTTTTTACGCCATCCATTTTCAGAAACAATGGTAATAGTGGTGTTAAACCGGATAACATCTTCCGGCATTTCTGCCTCATCATGTATTTGAGCCGATTCTAGTTCACCTACCAGTTTCTCTACAGATCTACGTAAAGTTTTATCCTTATAGTAGCCCGAAAGGTTCATAAACCTTTTCAACAGCACATATTCTTTCTTTTCTATAACCAAGCCGCCGTATTTCATTTCAACTTTTTTTATGGAAAAATTCCTCTTTGCACATAAGTTTCTTCAAGTCTTTCTATTGCTATAATAAATGCCGCCGAACGCATATCAACCTTTCTCTTGGCAGAAGTTTCTATCACTTTGGTGAAAGACTCTTTTAATTTTTTCTCCAGTTTTTCCAGAACTTCTTCCAATTGCCAGATTTCACCGTTTCGGTTTTGCAGCCATTCAAAATAACTTCCTATTACCCCACCGGAATTACAAAGAATATCCGGTAAAATGGTAACTCCTTTTTTCAGAAGAATTTCTTCAGCTTCAACATCGGTAGGTCCGTTTGCACCTTCAGCAATTAGATATGCCTTTATTTTGGGGGCATTGGCCGCAGTAATTACGTTACCCAATGCAGCTGGAATACATATGTCGCAATCCAGACCAAAGAAATCCGCATTATCCAATTTCTCAGCACTGGCAAAACCCGTAACACTGCCCTTGTTTGCCTGAGTATAAGCTAACAGGTCCTCTACGAAAATGCCATCCTCATTTACTATGCTTCCGTATGCATCCTGTACGGCAACCATTGAGGCTCCTTCTTTCTCAAGAAAATATGCTGCCCAATAGCCCACGTTACCAAAGCCTTGAACAATAAAACGTTTATCCTTTAAATCTATCTTTTTGTTCTCTGCCCAAAACTTAATATTGAGAAAAACCCCGTAACCCGTTGCCCTATCACGACCTTGAGAACCTCCGGCGCCTATGGGCTTACCAGTAACAACGTGCAGATTGGTAGACCTTTCTGCAGGAGATTTGGTAGACATATAAGTATCTAATATCCAAGCCATGGTTTGCGGATTGGTATTCACATCTGGAGCGGGAATATCCAACTCCGGGCCAATATTATCGCCCAATGCATAGGTAAACCTACGGGTTATACGCTGTAGTTCTTCATTGGAATATTTGGTAGGGTCTAGCTGTATACCACCCTTGGCTCCACCATAAGGCAGACCGGCCAAAGAAGTCTTCCAGGTCATCCACATGGCCAAAGCCCGTGCGGCATCTATATCTACTGTTGGGTGATAACGCAGACCACCTTTATATGGACCTAGAGAATTATTGTGTTGTACTCTATAGCCCGTAAATATTTCAACCTCACCGTTATCCATTCTTACAGGAAAATGAACTACAAGTTCGTTATTGGTTACTTCTAATATCTTTCTGATATTATCGTTTAAACCAATGATGTCCGCAGCATTATCAAACTGCCGCATGACATTTGAGAGCATACCTTGCTTAATAGCTTTTTTCTGCTCAGGAGTTTTTACAATCATAGATTTATACTTAAAACAAGACCTTAGTGGTCCTTCTTTTTCTAATTATTTGTTTTGAAAGCGGTTTTCTCCGTGTTAATCGGGTTTTCCTAATTGGCTTTTCATCAAAAAAATGAACATATTCACTGCAAGAACTTATAGAATTCTTATTCGTAGTAATTACACATTTACTCAGGTAACTACATGTACTGCAAATACTTCTGCTATACCCATTCATCTTATAATTTGATTGAAAATTTTAAGTATAAAATCTACCCGATATTCCTGAAAATTCAACAAAAACACTCAGGTGCGGACAATCGGGTAGATATAGATAACCAACTATCAAACTAATTCATGACCAATTCACCGGTTGCCAGTGCATTGCTTATATCTGCCGAAACAACGGTGTGGCTTCCAAAGAAACGACCACCGTCCTTACGCTTAATTTTTATTTTAGTAGAACCGTCTTTATTACTTTCTACAGAAGTAACTACTACCCTATCTCCCTTTAAAGCTTTGTAATTTGCCAAGCCTCCTCTTTTTATAATAAAATTGGCCCTTGGAAAATCTATATGTTTATAGGCTCTAGTTTCTGGAGTTCCTATTTCAAGGACATCTCCAATTTGAACATCCGAAGTTTGTATCTTAACCTCATCTTGGGCGTGTAACAAACTTGCCGAAAACAATAACGCAAATGCAAATTTCTTCATCATCATATATATATTTAAGTTAAACATTATTTATACTTCTACACTTTTGGCCCGCATCTCTTCTACCCTAGTTATTGTAAGGGAAATTCTATCGGCAGGCGGACCGTAGGTTATAATATCGCCCACAGATCGTCCAACGACCAAAGCACCCATAGTGCTCGTGACCGATATTTTTTGATTTGGGATATCCTCATACTTATGAGGTACCAATTGAAAAGTATATTCTATGTTGGATACGCTTGATACGGAAACCATGGAGTTGAGCCTAACCACATCCTGTGGCATATCTGCAGTATCAAAAACTAAAGCCGTTTTTAAATTTATATCCAAAGTTTCCAAAGCATCTTGATGCGTATAGTCAACCAAGTACAGATTGGAATTGAGGTATTTTTTCAATACCGTACAATCATTCTTTTCCAATACCAGGCTACCGTATTTCATCTGTTTTACTTTTCAATTATACCATCTATAACTGATGGTTTCATCTAAATGCAAAACACATGCCTATCAGAAGAAAACAATTACAAAAAACACTAAAAACACCTGTAAATCAGAAGATTAAAATTTTAAGTGATTTTATTTCGAACAAAAAAAGTGGGTAATAATTCCTCGATTGGGTAGATTTACCCCGGCTAGTTACTTTAATTTTTCACGTAAGGTCTTGCGGTCTATTTGAAGAATTTCTGCCGCTTTGGTCTTGTTTCCTTGAGTATGAAGGAGCACACGCTGTACGTATTCCTTTTCCATTTCGCGCAAGGGTTTGAGCTCATCATCCGGGAAATCTATTTGATATTTTAATCCTTCGGGAAGGTCTTTAAGGGTAATAGTTCCATCGCACATGATTACCGCACGCTGAATAATATTTTCCAACTCCCTAATATTGCCGGGCCAGTGATACCGTTTTAGAACCTCTAGAACATCCGGAGAAATTTTCAATAGTCGGTCTTTGTACTCTACCCCATACTTGAACAAAAACTTATCTACGAGCAAGGGAATATCACTTTTTCTATTTCTTAGTGGTGGCACTTCTATCTCTACCACGGTAAGCCTGTAATAAAGATCTTCTCTAAACCTATTTTCTTTAATGTCTATCTGTAGATCGGCATTGGTAGCCGCTATTATCCGGATATCTACTTTCTCACTTTTTCTAGAACCCACTTTTGTAATTTCCCGTTCCTGTAAAGCCCGTAACAGTTTGGTCTGGACCGTAAGTGGCGCAGTACCAATTTCATCCAAGAAAAGAGTACCTCCTTCTGCAGCCTGAAAAAAACCGGTACGGTTATCATTGGCACCCGTAAAAGCACCTTTTACATAACCAAAAAGCTCTGCCTCGAGTAAATTTTCCGGAATAGCTCCACAATTGACCGCCACAAATGGGGCCTTGTTAAATTTCCCGGAATAATGAATGGCCCGTGCCACCAACTCTTTACCCGTACCGCTCTCTCCTTTTACCAGTACAGTGGCCTTATTGTCCTTTACCCTCTCTATGACATCCGTAATTTTATGAAAGGCCTCTGATTCGCCTATCATTTCATTATGTATAGTTTTATTGGCAAGGGATGTTTTAGGTTTCACCGGTTTGCGACTTTTACCATGTTCAAAAGCCTTGTCTACCGCCTGTCTAAGTTCTTCCTTGGTAAAGGGTTTGGTCAAATAATCCGTAGCTCCGGATTTAATGACCTCTAAAGCTCCATCTACAGAAGGGTAACCCGTAATAACCAGCTTTGGGATTTCCGGATAGTGCTCATCCGTAAATTTCAATAATTGTAACCCATCTACCTCAGGCATTTGAATATCCGTTATCAACAGATCAATAAATGTATCCTTAAGAACATAGAGCGCCTCCTTTACCGAAACCGCCTTATAGGTATGATAATCCATAGACTGAAGATGACGCTGCAGCAGCTCTAAGATATTGATGTCATCGTCTACCAATAAAATGTTCTCTTTTCTAAGCATTATTACAATTTAGGGAAATCCAGAATAAAAATTGTTCCTTTTGGGGTGTTGGGCTTATGTTCAATAGTACCTTTATGACTGCTAATAATTCCGTGAACTACACTGAGGCCAAGCCCAGAACCTTCACCCAATGGCTTGGTAGTGAAAAAAGGTTCGAAAATTTTATCATCGATTTTTGGGTCTATACCTTCTCCCTCATCTGAAATGGAAATTCGTATTTTCTTTCCTTTTTCAACAATGGAAACCTCTACCGTACCTTTTACCGGAGAGTAATATATAGCATTCATCACCAAATTGAACAAAACTTGGGTTATTTGAATCTTATCTGCACGCAACCGAATATCATCCGACCCAAACTTTTTTACTAGTTTAATATTCTTTGAACGCAAGGAGGGTGTCAACAATTTTAGGGTGCTCTCTATAATGGGGTTTAGCTCTAAGGGTTGCATTTCCCTTGGCATCTCGCAAGCAAAAAACATTAATTTTTTTACTATTTCCCTACTAAATATAGTGTTCTCCACAATTTTATCTAGATCCCGTAACGCACCTGCATCCTTTACCCTATCCTTCAGAAGCTCTGTAAAGCCCAAAATATTGGCCAAAGGAGTATTAAGTTCATGGGCAATTCCCGCAGTTATCTCGCCTAGAATATGAAGTCTGTCGGTTCGTTCCATTTGGCGTTTTACTTCCGCCTCACTATCTCGTATTTGCTTTCTTTCCAACAAGTTTCCTATGGCAATGGCCACGTTATTGAGCAGGTCTTTTTCTTCCTCTAGAAAATCCGCATAAAAATACCGGTCCTCCGGGTATCCTACATTTATATATCCGCTAACCTTATTAAAAACTTTTATATCAGAATGCATCAAGGTCATAGTATCCCTATAGCCCTCCGTTTCAATAAGGTAATCCCCCAGACTTAAATGAACTTCGCTTACCTCATCAAACTGCCATGCATTTTTCAGACAATAAACAATAGCCTCCAGCGAAGTTTCCAGTTGGTCAAAGTCCGTATTACCAATGATAGAAGTTACCTCATAGAGGCATGTCAGTTCTTTTATCCGTTCTTTTAACTTGTCCTTAACTGTAGTAGCCATAATCCCAAAATAATCTATTTACAAAGATCATATTTATAAGACACTTCTGTCCATTTTTTTAAAATTCTTATCCGAAATACACAAACACCAATTTACATAAATCTAATAATCTTATTTAAACACATGGTCTTAAACTTAGAATCTCAGACAAATAAAAAAGTTGAGACCGTACAGATGGGGGCGGTCTCAACTAAAAAACAAATTGGTTGTTGGTGTTTACTCTTCAAATGTAAAATTAGGCAGTTTCATAAGCTCGCCTCCTTTTAAGGCGGACTCATGGGCCAGTATGCCTACACAAGTAATATTGGCCGATTGTCTTGCATTGGGGTAAGGCGACTTCCATTCAGTTAGGGCGTTTACGAACTCATGTACCAAATGCGGATGTGAACCTCCATGACCCGCACCTTGGGTAAAGCTAAGATGCTGATGTTCTTCCGAGTCATAAACACCTTGCGTGGTAAAATGCCGTATTTCCTCTGGTAACAACTTTGCAAAATCCGGACTTTGAATTTCTTCGGGAATTTCGGGCTCCGGTTTTTTAGCGGTATGAACCACCAAAGGTTTTCCTTCGATAAGCGGCCACTCTACGGATTTTTTTGAGCCGTACACTTCAAAACTCTCTCTGTATTGTCTGGCCACATCAAAAAGGGAGCGGTACACCTGAGCGCTCAAATCTGAATTTCTGAATTTGATATGGGTTGTTTCTACCGCAAACGGCGAGTTGTAATGTGGTATTAATTCTTCTCTGATTGTACCGGAGCCAAAACACGATACATATTCGGCCTCACCCCTTGTGAGTGCCAAAACAGGACCCACGCAATGTGTTGCATAGTGCATAGGAGGTAAACCAGGCCAATAGTTGGGCCAACCGTCCATATCTTGCTGATGGCTAGCCTTTAGGAACTGTACCTTACCTAAATCGCCATTTTTATAAAGCTCTTTCATATACAAGAACTCTCGGGCATACACTACGGTTTCCATCATCATATAGGTAAGACCACTTTCTTCTGTCAGGCGAACAATTTCCTCGCATTCCTCAATTGTAGTGGCCATGGGTACGGTACAGGCTACATGTTTCCCTGCTTTTAGGGCCAAGATAGATTGCCTGCCATGGTCAGGAATGGGTGTGTTGATATGAACCGCATCAATCTCCGAATCGCTCAAAAGTTCTTCATAAGAAGTATACCTTTTTTCGATGTGAAATGTATCTGCCAACTGATTAAGTTTTGCTTCATTTCGTTGGCATAAAGCAACAAGATTGGCATTGGGGTGTTTTTGATAGATAGGAATGAATTCGGCCCCAAAACCAAGTCCGATAAGGGCTATGTTTATTTTTTGTGTACTCATACTAATGTTATTTTATGCAAATGTTTTCTTTAAAAATTGAATGCCCTCAGAGGCAAATTGGTCCTGATTATCAGCAAGAGTTTTCCATATACAGACCGCTCCGGCAAGTTCCTCTATTTCTGGGGTAAAACTTTCTATGACCATAGACCCTTTGTAATCAATATCTTCCAATCCTTTCCTAAAATCCGACCATGGAGTGAGTCCCGTTCCTGGAATACCCCGGTGATTTTCCGATACCTGAACATGTATCAATTTATCCCCAACTAATTGTATGGCTTCTCTAATATTCTGTTCTTCTATGGTCATATGAAATCCGTCTAACAAAACCTTAGCATTTGGCTGATTAATATCATTTATTAATCGCATTACATCCTTTGACGTATTTATCAAATCGGATTCAAACCTATTTAAAGGTTCTAAGGCTACGGACAACCCATTTGCTTTAGCCATTTCACAGACACGTTGCAAATTGTTTACTGCCCTATCCCACTCTATTTTACGTTGTTCTTGGGAGACCATACGTGCCTTACCCACCGCCGAATACATTGGCCCTGCCAAAAACTCCGTTTCCAATAAGTTACAAAGCTCAAAGCAATCAGTTACGTACGTGAAACAATTCTCATGTAAAGCAACATCATCTGATGTTAAATCTTTTGTAGGTCCAAATGCACCGCAGACCGTTGCCTTAAGTCCGTTATCATCCAACGCTTTTTTCACCAGTTTTCCATCTATTTTAGAAGGAATCTCAACAGGTATCTCCACTACATCAAAACCCATTTCTTTTATTTTAGGAAAGAGGGTTATTGATTCCGAAGTAAAAGGCGATTGCCACAACCAAGTACTTACCCCAAATTCTATGCTATTGTTCACGTATTTATTTTTAAGAAATTATAAGTTAGGGACTACCTTCATAATGCCTTTCATAATGCGCCAATGCCCCGGAAATGTGCATATAAAGGGATATTCACCAGGTTCGTTTGGAGCGGTAAATTTTAAAATTACCGTCTGTTCTGGGTCAACCAACGTTGTGGCAAAAAGCACTTCGTCCATTTTAGGCACATAATTCTGTTTGGCTCCGTCAGGGTCTGCAGCAAGTTTGTCAGAAGCCAATCCTACTTTCTCCATCGCCCCCTGTTTTACGATTACCAAGTTATGCTGCATAAAATCTATGTTTTCCAATACTAGTTCTACGGATTCTCCGGCCGGCACTATAAATTCCGACAGGTCATATTTCATTTCATTCTTGACCGTGCGCATCCGTACCACCAATCGCTTCCCGTTTTCTGAAGAATTATTTTCTACATCATCAATCTTATCACGATAGGCTTCGGCAAAAACTTGTGCTATACTGGAATTCGCAAACACTTCATCTGTACTTTTGAACAGGTTTTTTTCAACTTCGTACCTCCATTTTCCGGAGAGCGATATTTTGTTGTTTCCGTATTGCAAAAACATTTTATTTTCATCGCCATAAATTCCACCGCCACCTCCGGTATCTTCTACACGAATGGATACGCGGTTCACACCTTTTTTTAAGATGCCTTTGGGTACTTTATATACACGGTCCTTATCATAGCTCTGTTCGGTAGCCCCAACTTTAAGTCCGTTTATATATACCACATCAGAATCGTCTATTGGGCCTAGAGAAATGGTTCCCGAAAGGTTTGATACATTCTTGGAAATACTAAATTGTTTACTGAACCATACGATACCATCTATTTCAAGTCCAGCGTCTTCTATAAATTGCGGAAGCTCCATAGTTTCCCAATTAGAATCGTCATAGTTTACATCAAATCGATCTAGTTGTTCAATATTAGCATCCACCACCGGTTTAACCATTTCTATATGTTGCATAAACCCTTTAGGGTGCACACTGGCAGCAGCGTAGAGTGCTTTTGAAAGCCAAATATCGTCTACGATTTCTTGGGCACTACTCATTCCATACAACATACTGCCAATTTCCTTGGAGCTTGGTCTTTCGGAAAAATAGAGCAATGCCGCCAAACGAACTTTGGGGTCTTCATCATTCAAAAGGTCTTCTTTCAAAATAGCCTTATCTGTACGGACAGATTTAGGCGCTATTTGTATAGCCGCCCTTCGTACCGATGGAGCGGGGTGCCCAAGAGCATCCATAATTACATTATATGTTTCAGGGTTGGATTCCAAAGTACCTAACCCTTCCAAAGTCCAAAGGGCATGCAAAGCCGCTGGATTCATTCCTAGCTCATCTACTTCTGTTTTGGAAACCAGATTAACAAGGGATTTTACCACATCACGGTCTGCACGTTCTACCAATAAGCGTTGTGCGGTCATTCGCCAGAACATATTGCTATGGGAAAGGGCCCTTACCAGTTCTTCCGGTTTGCCCTTATCCAAAGTCATTTTTTGTTTGCTCTTGCTATTTTTTGAAACGACCCTATAAATACGGCCTCTGGACTTATCCCTAAGTGGATTTTCATACGCATTTCCTTTTCCGTTTACCGCATCGTAACCGCCTCTTTCTTCATTAGGTGTTGGGTTATGCTGAATAATAAAATTGTACCAGTCCAAAACCCATACGGCTCCGTCCGGACCAACCTTTGCTTCCACAGGAGATACCCATTCATCTGAACTGGCCAAAAGGTTTCCACCATCGGTTTCTTCATAGCCGGCCCCTTTTTCATGTATTCTGGCCATGTGGACCAGACCACCGGTAGGTTCGCAGACAAACGCAATCTTATTAAAAAACGATTTTGGAAAATCCCGTGCTGTATAAAAGTGATGTCCTGCAGCAGCGGTGAACCCCCCAAAGACATCTACCTGTCTAATGTTTTTAGTTATGGGCCGTATATCATAATGACCATCTATTTTAACGCTTCCATTTAGCGGAATACCTTCTACACCTTTTAAGTTTTTATCCGGAATACCTAAATACACACTATGCGTATTGTTTGCCGTAGAAGCAAAAAGAGCGTTGTCTTCGGTAATACCCAACCCCCAGGTATTATTACTGGTCCTTGTTAAAAACTCAAATGTTTTCTTTTTAGGTGCAAAGCGATACATTCCCTGAGAAAACTGATGTTCCTCACCATATATTGAACCCTTAAACCCTGAATAACCTACCACTCCATATACCTTATTATCAATTCCGTTTTGAAGGTTAGAAGGGCCTGCATGGGTATCAAAAGTGCCCCATCCATCAATTATAATTTCTCTTATATCGGCTTTATCATCGCCATCAGTATCTCTTAAAAACAAAAAATGGGGCGCTTGGGAAACTATTATTCCACCATTATAAAAAGTAAAACTAGTGGGTATATTCAGCTTATCCGCAAAAACGGTAACCTTATCCGCGCGACCATCACCATTGGTATCTTCCAGAATTTTTATTCGATCATCTCCTTCTCCTTTATCATCACGAACAGTGTTTGGGTAATCTACAGTTTCAATAACCCAAAGCCTTCCTTTCTCATCCCAATTTGCCGCTATAGGATTTAAAATATCAGGCTCAGAAGCAAACAACTGAAGTTCAAAACCTGGCGGAACTTGAATAAGTTTTGCAGATTCTTCAGGCGCGAGCGGCAGTTGGTATTTTAAAGGAGAGTCTCTTTTCTCATAATTGGGAATATTATCTCTTTCCTCATATTTCAATTCCGGTATTTCTTTTACAAATGCGGCCCAATTCTGTTTGGCCCGATTACTTACCGCCCAAAGAATTCCTTCCTTTAAAAGCTTATGGAATTTAGGATTCTCCCAAGTGCGTTCATCATGGC
This sequence comes from Zobellia russellii, assembly GCF_044597075.1. Classification (NCBI taxonomy): domain Bacteria; kingdom Pseudomonadati; phylum Bacteroidota; class Flavobacteriia; order Flavobacteriales; family Flavobacteriaceae; genus Zobellia; species Zobellia russellii. Next base: position 1,635,210 of record NZ_CP139000.1, read on the forward strand.
CAAGGGCCGTATAAAAAACCTTTCCTTCTCCATATTGCTTTACCCAGGTATACGGTTCACGTTGGTTGCCTTCTACACGCTCCATTAAAACGGTAATGTCTTTGGCTATTTTATCATGAACATAAGTTTCATCCCAAGTTTCAAATTCCTCAGTATTTTTAATAGCTGGATGGGTAGAATCTATAACGGTTGCCGTAAATGTTCCCGTCTCGTGTGTAGCGAACTGGGCACCTACCAAATCTATATATTCCTCTGAATTTTTAAAACAAAAACTTGCCGAATGAATAGGTATAAATCCTTTGCCTTGTTCCACAAAATCTAACAAGGCCTCTTCTTGATCGGCAGTAATCTGTTCATGATTGGCATAGATAATTAGACCATCATAAAGACTCAAGTTTTCAGTATTAATATCGCTTACATCTTCCGTATACGTAATGTTGATTGCATCTTTGGCCAATGCCGAAGCTAAAATAGGCATATAGGCCCTGGAATTATGATTATCCTTATCATGGCCCAAAAACAGTAATTCCAATCGTCTAGGCTTATCATCCAATAGATTTTTTTCTTCACTTTTGGTCTGGCAAGAAACCATTAAAAGATTCAATGCCAGAAAGCTAAAAAACAATTTTATCTCAGTTTTCATAATGTTGGATATAAGTACACCCCAATTTTATGAAATAAATGAAGATATGGTAGACTGTCTATTGTCAGATGCCGACTGTATTATGTCATCATATGTATATTTATCACATTTTAGTGATAAATTAGTATCTATAACATCATAAATACGTTTTATGAAAACTGCCCTTAAAAAATCTCCAATACCTAAAACACATGCTTTTGTGGTACAACAACTTAACCAACCTATTTTTGACCCTAATTGGCATTTTCATCCAGAATACCAATTATTTATGGTCTTAAAAGGGCAAGGTACCCGCTTTATTGGGGATCATGTAAAACAATTCTATGTGGGTGATATAACATTTACAGGACCAAACCTTCCCCACCTGTGGAAAAGTGATACGGAAGACTCCGGAAAAAGAGCCGAAGGTATTGTGGTTTATTTTGATTACGATTTTATAGGCGAATCCTTGTTGCAAAAAGAAGAGTACATTAGACTAAGACATCTCTTTAAAAAGAGTTTACGTGGTTTTGATGTGATTGGAAAAACTGCGACCATAGTTGGAAAAAAACTAAAGGAACTACCCGATTTACAAGGTTTTGATGCCGTTTTAGGATTACTCCATATTTTAAACCTTCTTTCCAAAACCGAAGATTTAAAAGTTTTGGCAAGTTCTGGATATACCAATACTCTAAGAGAAGGTGATACAGAGCGTATGAACATGGTTTATGCCCATGTAATGAAACATTTTACCCGTAAAATTCCAATAACGGAGATGGCCGGACTAACCAATATGACCACATCATCTTTTAGCAGGTATTTTAAGACCCATGCCAATAAAACATTTTCGGAATTTGTAAGCGAAATTCGTATCGGACACGCATGCAAGCTACTTATTGATAAGAAAATGAACGCCTCACAAGCATGTTACCAAAGCGGGTTTAGAACATTGTCTAACTTTAACAGACAATTTAAAGCTGCAACCAACTGTACGCCCACTGCCTATAAAGAAAGCTATAAAATGAAATAAGTTTAAAATAGCACTCACATTATTTCACAATTCAGTACCAATACCTCCTTATAGGACATTTATTTCAGCTCCTACATCCGTTTAGTTAAAAAAATATAAAACCCTTTAAAACATCAGTAAATAATTCTTATCTTGAAAGTATATTCCTATAAACTGACCAAGTTTGAAACAAGCAACCAAAAAATCAAAAAAAAATATACCCTACCACGAAATTTTTGTTGAACAAGCACCCACTGCTATTGCGATGTTGGACAAGAATATGCGTTTCCTTGCCGTCTCCAATTGCTGGATCAAAGAATATAAACTAGAGGGAATTGAAATTATAGGTAGGTGTTACTTTGATATTTTCCCACATTTGAGCGAGGATTCTAAAGACTTGTACCAACAGTGTCTAAAAAATGCCATTAACATATACGATGAAACACCATTTACACGAAAAGATGGTACCGTACAATGGCTGTATTGGGATATACACCCTTGGTATGAATCAAAAAACCAAGTAGGAGGTCTCTTTATTCATACTATTGATATTACTCCCAATAAAGAGAGTGAATTAAAAGTAGCTAGGACACTAGATATTTTTACACAAACAAAAGAGGTTGCAAAAATAGGGACTTGGGAAATTAGTATAGCTACAAAAAAAGTTTTCTGGAGTAGAATAACCAGAGAAATACATGAAGTTTTACCGGGGTACCAACCTGTTTTAGAAGAGGCTATCAGCTTTTTTGAAGAGAAAAAAAGCCGTCCTATCCTAAGGGCCAAAGTTAACGATGTTATTGAAAATGGTATACCATTTGACTTTGATTTTGAATTAATTACTGCTAAAAACAACCTCCGTTGGGTACGGGTCATAGGAAAACCTGAAATCATAGATGGAAAAATCATTAATGTCATTGGCCTAGTTCAGGATATAAGTGACGTAAAATTCTCTAAACTACAGCTGAACATTGCCCATGCACAATTGAGAGCTATCTACAACTCAGAGTCTATTTCTATATTTTCTACAGACAGTAACGGAATAATAAATCATTTTAATAAAGGAGCCGAAAAACTTCTAGGCTATACGGAAAAAGAAATGAAGGGCAAAAGAGAACCAACTCATTTTCTGTTTCCAGAAGAGGTGATCGCATTTAGAAAAGACCTTGCCCTTACTTACAAAAAGAACCCTGACAACTTCAGTCACTATAAAGATTTAGAATATGAAAACGTAAACGATACTAGGGAGTGGAGGTATATCTGTAAAGATGGTTCTGTAGTACCTGTTCAATGCACAGTATCCTCTGTTAAAAATGACCAAGGAAAAAATACTGGCTTTATTGTAGTTTCAACAGACATATCCGATTTAAAAAAATATCAAAACGAACTTCTTGCCAAAAATCAGCTGCTCAATTTTGCCGAACAAATGACATTAATGGGACATTGGCGGCGTAATTTTATTACGAACAAAGGGTATTGGTCCAAAAGTTTACATAGAATTTTTGAAAGCGATAAAGATATCTCAGATTTTAATCAAAAAAAATTTGAAAGTCTCATACATCCTGATGATAGACAAATGATTTTCGATCATATGGAAGAAACATTGAAAACAAAATTGTTCAAGAGTTTCTCACATAGAATTATTACCCCTTCTGGAAAAATTAAAACCATTCATGTAATGGGTAAGGTTATAACTAATGAAAAAGATGAAATTTTAGAGATTATTGGTACAACTCAAGATGTAACCGAACTTAAAATGGCCGAAAAGAAATTTAAAGGCCTGTTAGAGTCCGCACCGGATGCCATGATAATAATAGATGAGCAGGGTTCCATTCAACTAGTTAATAAACAAACCGAAAGTTTGTTTCAATATTCATCTAAAGAATTGGTAAACGCTTCCGTAGAACCTTTAATACCATGTATCCTTGCATCTGTTAAAGCTGCTAAATTTTCAATCAATAACAACACAAGACAAGTTGGTATCATAGAAGAGCTTTTCGCGATAAATAAAACAGGTAAAAAAATACCTATTCAGATAAATATGGCTCCATTACAGTGGGAGGAAGGAATTTTAGTTTCTCTGGCTATACGAGACATTACCAAGCAAAAAGCAGCGGAAAGGAAACTCATTAAAGCCAAGGAAAACCTAGAGGGTTTTGCAAAAAAATTAACGGAGCAGAACAAACAACTTGCAGATTTTACCCATATTACTTCTCACAACTTACGATCGCCGGTAAGCAACCTCAACTCACTTTTAGATATCTACAAAACCACGGATAGTGAAACCTTACGTTTAAGTTTATTTGAAAAATTTGAAACAGTAATAAATCACCTCACTTTAACACTAAATACACTTGTTGAAGCGTTAAAAACAAAAAGCGAACCTTCTAGTGAAGATATTCAAGATATTTTATTTGAAGACATGCTGAATATAACTAAAGATGTTTTGGCCGGTCAAATTCTAAAATCGGGTATTACCATTACATCCAATTTCACAAAATGTCCTAAGATTGAGTATCACAGAATCTATTTAGAAAGTATTTTTTTAAACCTGATCAGTAATGCTATTAAGTATAGGTCTGAAAAACGAAAACCAGAAATAGAAATAGAATCAATGTGCCAAGATGGTAAAATAATGCTGAAATTTAAAGATAATGGCCTAGGCATTGACTTGGAACAGCATGGACATAAATTATTTGGCCTAAATAAAGTTTTCCATAGGCATCCAGATGCCAAAGGTGTTGGTTTATTTTTAACCAAATCTCAAATAGAGGCTATGGGCGGTACTATTTACGCAACCAGTAAAGTAGATCAGGGTACTACTTTTATTATAAACTTTAACTGACAGAATGAAAAATGCACCTAAAATCTGTATTATAGATGACGATTACATTTACCGCTATACAGTGGTTAAAAAAATGGAGACCATGCACTTGTCCGTAAGCACACTGGCTTTTGAAGATGGGGAAATGGCTTTGTCGTTTATACAGGAAAACCTTGATACAAACTCGGAGCTGCCCGATGTTATATTTTTGGATATTGATATGCCGGTTATGGACGGTTTTCAGTTTTTAAAAGAATATTCAAAAATTGAAAATCAGTTAAAGAAGAAAATCAACATATACATGATATCTTCCTCCTTAGACCCCGTAGACATTGATAGAGCCCAACGCATAAACTCTATACTGGACTATTTTGTAAAACCCATTAAGACAGAACAATTAGAATCTGTGTTTTTAAGTCTAAAATAAAACCTCTTCATTTTAGACCTGCCCTAACAACTTTATTTTTCTATCCCATTAAGACCTATTGAGTATTACTTTTTGCCGCAAGTAATACTGTTAGCTTCATTTGAACAGATATATAGATGACACCCCCTATGTAACATAGCCTTGCTCTATGTGACTCTTTATATTTTCTAAAATCAAGAGTTCTTCTTTTTAAGATTCAACTGATAATCATTCTGTTGAGTTTTTTCCCACAATTGGGACTTTCTTCATTATAAACTCAATTTTTGCGCATTTTTGACAACAAAACCTTAAAAATGGTAAAATAGTGCAATAGCCAGTTAAATTTCGCAAATATCCCCCCTCCTTTTTATGGTTCTTTTGTAAAAACTAAATGAATATTATCAATTTCATATACCAACCAAACAAAAATGACCCAATTCCAAAACTCTATAAAAACACAATTTAACTGACCAAAAAAAGGAGAGTGCGCCAACACCCTCCTTCGGAATTTCATGCTAGGCATGAAGTAAAGTAATACCCCATTGACCCTGGGGCATGTTTAACTCTAACTAATTCAAATTTATGAAAATTAAATGGTTCACTGATGCGGGTTGCCCAGGCAGCTCCATCAAAAGATTATTCGTTCTTAAGTTCGTGATAATCTTAGCTGTAACGATTCCAATCCAATCACATGCATTTACGACAGATAAGGAGTCGTCTTTAAAAAATAACCTTGAAACCCAACCCGTTCAGCGCACCGTAACAGGTACAGTATCGGACGCAATGGGACCACTTGCCGGTGTTACTATTCTTGTAAAAGGTAGTACAAACGGTACTTCTACAGATTTTGACGGTAATTATAGTATTGAAGTTGATGACGATCAAGCTATACTTATATTTTCATACATAGGGTACTCTTCAAAGGAAATTCCAGTTGGGGGACAATCTGAAATTAACGTCACCCTAGAAGAGGATGCGGCCAAACTTGATGAAGTAGTCGTACTTGGTTATACAACCAGAAAAAAAGGAGAACTTACAGGGTCTGTTAGTACTGTAAGTTCTGAACAGATCGCCAAGGCCGGTAACAAAGATTTGGCCAAATCACTTTCTGGTACTGTACCGGGATTAATTATAGCTGATAGAGGTGGTTTGCCCGGATCTACCAACGATGATGATCTAACCCTTCTTATTAGAGGTAAATCTACTCTAGGAAACAATTCCCCTTTAATATTGATTGACGGGATAACAGCAAGCACATTTTCGCATTTGGCTCCGCAGGACATAGAGTCCCTGACTGTACTAAAAGATGGTGCTGCTGCTATTTACGGTGCAAGAGCTGCTAACGGTGTTATTTTGATCACTACAAAAAGAGGTAAATCCGGTAAGCCTAGTATTAATTTGAGCTCTTCTTACAATGTTTCCAAATTTTCTGTCGCTCCAAACTTAATGTCTTCGCAGCAGTATGCCATTTACAATAATGAAATAGCTCAGAGAAATGGAACACCACTACCCTATACCGCTGAGCAGATTCAAAACTACGCTTCAGGAAACGACCCTATTAATTTCCCAAATACGGATTGGGCCGATCTTACTTTCGCAAAATCCTCACCGGAATCCCGTAATTCGGTTTCCATTTCTGGAGGTAGCGACAATGTAAAATATTTTGTAAGTGGCGATTTTATTAGCCAAACCGGTATGTACAAATCCGGCGACCTGAACTTCAAGCAAAAGCAGGTACGGTCTAATATCGACATTAATCTAACTGACAACTTCAAAATTGGAGTAGATCTCTCTGGTAGATTTGGAGACAGAAACGAACCCGGAGCCAGTGTAGGTGAAATATATAGCCGTATCAATACAAATGAACCAACAGAAGTTGGAATTTACCCTAACGGTTTACCTGGGTGGGGTGGTGAAAACGGAGCTAACCCTTACGTAATGGCTACACAACAGTCAGGTTTTTCAAAACAAACGGATAACGAGCTTCGCGGAAGATTCTCCTATGACTGGAACCTAGACAATTTTATTTCAGGACTTAGCTTAAAAGGTTTTGCAGGTGTAAGACGAATGAGCAATGATATTAAAGCCTGGTACACTCCATGGACCGTTTATACCTATCAAGAAAGTACGGACGACTATACTCCTTCGCAAGGTTTTGCCCAAGGGCAAGGAAGCCAGAGAACGCTTCGTGAAAGCTTTTGGAAGTTTGATGAACTACTTTTAAATTCTACACTTCACTACTCAAAGAGTTTGGGAGACAATCATTCCATTAGCAGTTTCGTAGGTGTTGAGCAGGCTACTTCCAATCAACGCTCTTTTTGGGCCGAAAGAAGAGGTTTTCCTACTTCTGAACACAGTGAACTTTTTGCAGGAAGCGACGAGGGGCAACAATCTTACGGAGAATCTCAGGAATGGGCACGTGTTAATTATTTTGGTTCGTTTTCATATGATTTTAAGAAAAAATATTTCTTGGACCTCACCATACGTCACGATGGTTCCAGCAACTTTGGCCCCGGAAAACGGTTTGGTACGTTCCCTGGTGTTGCCGCTTCATGGGCCATCAACAAAGAATCGTTTCTTGAAAATGTAGAATGGCTAAATGCTTTAAAAATAAGAGCTTCTTGGGCAAAAATGGGTAATGACCGTATTGCACCCTTCCAATATTTAACACGCTATAATTATGGTGGGCCAACAAACAACGCTCAGCCCAATTATGCCATATTTGGTACTCCTGGTGTAAGCTACAATGGTTATACCAGCGCCAATGTCCCTAACCAAGATATAACTTGGGAAACAGCGTATATGAAAAATATTGGTTTGAATTTCACCTTGTTCGATAACAAACTTTCTGGTGATATTAACTACTTCTACCAAAACAGAGAGGATATTTTGGTTACCCGTGCCGCGGCCATTCCAGATGCAGCCGGTATAACCCTTCCTGCTGAAAACATTGGAAAAGTAGACAACTTTGGTTGGGAGGTAGAACTAAGTTGGAGAGATAAAATAGGAGAAAACTTAAGTTATAACCTTGGGGCAAACTTTACCCAAGCAAAAAATGAAGTCGTATTCTTGGCCGAAGCAGCAGACGTACCTGAATGGAGAAAAAGAGAGGGTCATTCATTGGATTCTTACATTACCTATCCAACGGCCGGTATTTTCAGAGACCAAGCTCAGGTTGATGCCACCGAGGTAAAACTAGATGGTACCGTTGAAGGTGAACCTATTTATTTAGATACCGATGGAAATGGCGAAATTAACGCCAATGACCGTGTACGTGCTTACTCTTCTAATGTTCCTGAAATTCAGTTTGGTTTCTTTGGAGGTTTCAATTACAAAGATTTTGACTTTAGTTTCTTGTTTCAAGGGCAGGCCGAAGCTGAAATGTTGATTTTCTTTGAGCGTCCTGGCGCTAGACCTGATTTTCTATTTGATCAAAGGTGGACTCCAGAAAACCGAAATGCAAGATACCCTAGAGCTTATGCCACGGGAGACAAATTTAGCGGTAACCAAAGTGGAAGTTCCGAAAATTTTGAAGGTGCGGACTTCTGGTTGCATGATGCGTCATTTGTTAGATTAAAACAATTGGAATTGGGCTATACTTTCCATAAAGAAGACATTAAACTAGGGGACTTAAAGCTATTTGTACGAGGTTATAATATGTTGACTTTATTCTCTGATGTTGCTGATTTAGGTTTGGATCCTGAAGCTAATGGATACTATGATTTTAGAGAGAGTACGTATCCATCACTACAGACCTACACTTTGGGCCTTAACCTGAGTTTTTAATTTGTAATGAAAATAACAAAGTTCACATATGCTTGTAACGCTAACGAACAATAACAAAAAACTAAATAGAAATGAAACATATTAATATAAAGCAAGTCTGGGCATTGATCGCCCTATTTGCAACACTTGGTTGCGAAGATGTATTGGACACCGAAGCTTCCGATGCTTTTACGGAAGATATTATCTACAGTGAGCCTGATCAAGTAGAAAGATTAGTTTACCCTGTTTATAATAGTACCGAAAGTTGGGGTTTGAACAAGGCCCAATGGTGGTCTCGTAGATTTAATATAGAAGTGGGTTCTTTTGAAGCCAAGTTTAACTTTAATGATCTTGATCAGCTTAGATTAAGAGCAGGTTGGTCTCCTAGCAACGTGGGAGTTCTTGCCCAAAAGTGGAGCACCTATTGGGACTATATTCGTTTGGCAAATGAATTTTTAGACCGTATTGATGATAGCGAAGCCATGAAAACCGATCCTGACAAGGTTGCTATTTTAAAAGCCGAAATGAAATTTCTTCGTGCTAATATTTACAGTAAGCTTATTAAATTTTATGGTGGTGTTCCCATTATAGAAAACGCTCTAGGACTTGATGCCGATTTTGCCTTGGTAAGAAACAGCTACGAGGAGTGTGTAGATTTTGTTGTAAAGGAGCTTGATGAAGCTGCTGCTATTCTTCCGGAAACTCGTCCGGACAGTGAATTTGGACGTGCAACCAAACTATCTGCCTTAGCCGTAAAATCCCGTACTTTACTCTATGCCGCAAGTACATTACATGACCCATCTACTGAACCAAGTGGACCATTGTATGATTACACTAAAGCCAGTAAATGGCAAGATGCTTCGGATGCTGCCAAAGAAATTATAGATTTAGTTGGCGCCCGTAACCTTATTGCTGTTACCAATGCCAAAGAGTATCAAGATTTATTCTTATCGCCAAATCAAGATATTCTGTTCGCTCGCGCTTACAGTAGCCTTTATTATGATTTTGGTACCGACGCCAACTCTCTTTGGAACCAGACACAAGCCCCAAGCGGTTATGGAGGTTGGGCGCTATCCTCTCCTACCCATAATTTTGCATTACAGTTTAATATGGCAGATGGGACTAGTACGGATGAAGCGGGATATGACCCAGAAAATCCTAATGAAAATAGAGAACTTCGCTATTATGCGGATTTATTTTACCAAGGATCTACTTTTAGAGGAAGACCAGTTGATTATGCTTTAGCGGATAACCCAACCGAAGCTACTCCGCATGGTTTGGATTCTCCAGAAGGTCTTGGTAACACAGGGCATTCCTCAAAAACAGGCTATAACATTAGAAAGTTTCAAGACGAAAGCGTAGGGTTAACAGATGTTTCTCCTAACCGCCCTTATATACTTTACCGTCTTGCTGAAATTTATTTGAACTATGCCGAAGCGCAATACCATTTGGGACAAGAAGGTACAGCCCGTGAATTTGCAAGTAAAGTATCTACAAGAGCCCTTCAACCCGAAATTACAGCATCTGGTGCAGATTTACTGGAAGCCATTAAAAGGGAAAGACGTGTAGAACTAGCTTTTGAAGGTCACAATTTCTTTGACGAAAGACGATGGATGAACGAAGAGCACCTTGGCTTTGATGTTAAGGGTTTAAGATGGACAAAAGCCGCAGACGGTAATTTAACCAATGAAGAATACACCGTAGTAGAAAGACCATGGTTTGAAAGACAGTACTATCTGCCCATTCCACAGTCCGAGGTTGAAAAAGCTCCTTCAATGGTTCAAAATGCAGGGTACTAAGGCCCTTTATACCTTAGAAAAGTTGTTTGTTGAGTTAGTTTGTAACCGGAGAGCCTTAGGGCTCTCCGGTTTTTTTGTACAAACTGTAATTCTCCTAACGCAATTGAAACTAAAAAAAGGAACAATCCGTTTTACCGGTTGCTCCTTCTCTTCAATAACAATCAACATCATATGATTTATCTCGTTCGCTCTAATTTGGGTGATGCATCAACCTTTCTTAGATAGACATAGAAAGCTCCAAATCTAACATCATCCTCTCCAATGAAATCCGCATACAATCGCTTACGACCTTTTACCAAGTAGGCTTTAAAAGTTGCATTATCCGCTTTCATATTTACCGACATATCCAAATGCAATGCATCTATATCTAGACTTGCTTGTTTAATAGGAATCAAAACTCCTTCAGGCTTGGTAACATACCATTTTTCACGCTTGCCCAATTCGGGCATTGTAGCATCAAAACTGAGTTTGGATTCTTTTGGCCATCTTCTTAATTCAACTTCATAATATCCATCTTGCTGTACATCTATCAAATAGAAGCCCTTTCCAAAAGCGGGTTGCTTTCCTGATTTAGGATCACGAATATATACTTGACTCCATGCTATAGGCTCCGAGCTATGTAGATCATGAACGGTAATGGTAGTTTCGGCTATGCCCGGTTCACCCACTTTATAGGCTTCATAGTGCGAAAAATCACGCGATGTATATGCCCACCATTCCTCATAGGCATTCCTCATTTCTTTAACCTTTTCCGTGTGCTTTAATGCAATATCATTTTCTTGGCCTGGGTCTTTTTTAATATTGTACAGTTCTTTACCGTCTATAAGCCTCCATTCGTCATCCATAACAGCACTCATACGCCATTTTACAGGTTGCTGTAACCTATTATTGTCTACAACGCAATACCGATGCGGGGCGGTTTTTATTTCATTTTCCAATATAGGTGCCCAGCTTTTACCATCATAGCCAAGGTTGGGTACTTTTCCTAAGTCGCATAAATCTATTAATGTGGGCAATACATCAAAATTCATGGCCAGCTGATCAATTGAGCGACCACCGGTTAGTTTACCATCCTTCCAACGCATAAAGAACGGCACTCTATGTCCGCCTTCATATTGTGAACCCTTGTGTCCCCTCATGCCTGCATTAAAACCTTCAACTTTACCATTTGCTTCTCTATGTCCGGTAGAAGTCCCATTATCGGTCATAAAAATTAAAATTGTATTGTCCTTTAAACCTAGTTCATCCAGCTTTTTATCCAGAAGGGCCATATTATCATCAATATTGGTAATCATTCCGTAATATGCCTTTTGACCTTCGTTTATAGAAGTTTCCGCTTTATACATCTCATAATACTCTTGGGGTACATTTAAAGGGCCGTGAGGTGCATTCAATGAAATATAAACGAAGAAAGGGTTATCTTTTTTTCGTTCTATAAAATCCATAGCTTCGGAGAAAAAGACATCTGTACAATACCCTTCAAATTTTTCAGGAGTACCATTTCTCCAGTACGTATCATCAAAATAATCATTCTGCCAATAATCCGGAGTTTGGCCTACACCTCCACCACCATGGACTACAGTTTCTTGAAATCCTCTATCCTCTGGACGGTAAGGAAAAGCGTCTCCCAAATGCCATTTTCCGTACATTCCCGTAGCATAGCCATTATCCTCGAAAACCTGCGGCATTAACATGAATTTCTCCCGAAGGAAATTACCTCCTCCAATGGTATGCCATACCCCGGCACGATTACCATCCGCTCCCGTAAGCAGGCCAGAACGGCTAGGCGCACAAGTAGTACCACTATGAAAATTAGTAAAATGAACACCCTCGTGATACATTTTATCCATTGAAGGTGTTTTTATAACCTTGTTACCATGGGCAGCAACATCTCCATAACCCTGGTCATCGGTTAAAATAATAATCACATTTGGCTTATCATCGCTCTGTGCCGCTACCATAGTACTTAAAAAGCAAAAGCCAAGTACCCATTTGTACGATACCTTCTTTAGTATTTTCATTTTTTAATTTTTATGAATGTTCTTATTTTTTCTGTTTTTGGCCTCTTGCTCCAGAAGCTGACCGTAATTGAGTTTACGGTATTTTTTCTTTAGGCTTTCCGGTGCTTTTCGGTCAAACAGAACTGCATATTTTGCGTAATCATTGGTCTGCATTCCTTCTTTTACCAAGCTCATGTATCGCTCATCATACAGCTTACGCATTTTATCCAGCTCCGTTTTGTACATCTTATCCTGCGCCAGGTTGTGCATTTCTAGTTTATCTTTGGATATATGGAACAATTCTTCAGTGGGTTGCATACGCTCATCCGTATATTGCCAATAGATGTATTTGAAGTCTTTTGTAACCACGCTTAACGCCTGAATTTCATCATTGCCCCACATATTGGTCAATGCAATATGCTCTCTCTGTATACCCGCTTCCTTCTGTGCCAACGGCACCAAATTTTCACCATCCATATTATCCGGCACCTGAACACCGGCATAGGCTAAAATGGTAGGAGCCATATCTATATTGGCCGTTACGGTCTTTCGTTTTACCCCTTGTTTATTCTTTGGTACTCTTGGGTCATAGATAATGAGAGGTGATCGTGAAGCTTCCTCATAAGGAAGTACTTTCCCGCCAAGGTTATGTGCACCGCAACTATACCCATTATCACTGGTGAATATGATAATGGTATTTTTATCCACACCTTGTTCTTCCAGCGACTTACGAATCATACCGATAGCATAATCCACACCGTGAATCAGCTGATTATATTTTCTGATCGCCTCTTGATAGCTGTCTTCGGATTCTCGCCAGAAATTATATGAATTATACTGCCTACCTGATTTTGCCTGTGGCGCTAGATGTTTGGCATTTGCATCACCATAATTTTCGGGTTTTTTATACGTCTGCCCAGCATATACGTCATCAAAGAAAGGGTCTGGAGTAAAAGGTAAATGAGGTGCCTTAAAACTTATGGACATACAGAACGGTTTTCCCGAAGCTTTAGCATCCTTTATAAAGTCTCCTGCCCAAGCGCCATACGCTCGCGTGCTATGTGGATACTTTTTTGCGTACTGGGCTATAGTTGGATTCTTGGCCGTCTCATAAAGTGTCTGCCCAGGGCCTCCACCCCATTCGTCAAAATAACCTACTGGAAGTCCATCTTCTATTTTTTCTGTTTTTGTCACATCAAGAACAAAACCCACTTTACCCGCGAAACCTGTAAAATACCCTTCCTTTTGGAGTAATACTGGATAGGTGTTTTCAAATTTATCTACGGCCAAATCGCCATGCATAAAATTACAACCGGTCTTGTACTCATACATACCTGTTAGGATATTGGCCCTGCTTGCCATACAGATGGAAGTAGTATTATAATGGTTCAGGAATAGAACACCATCTTTGGCCAACTTATCCATATTCGGGGTTTTTACCTGATCATTACCGTAGCAACCTGTGGCTACACTGGTCTGATCATCGGAAAGAAGGAATATGATATTGGGTCTATCATTTTGTCCAAAAACATGTTTTCCAACCATGAACGAAATTAGAAACATTATAAAAACCGTATTTCTCTTTTTCATACCTCTATTAATTTATCTATAATCCTTACTCAGTTACAAATGGTTTCACCAAGTTATAGGTTATTCAATTTTTTTGAATAAAATGTACCCCTCTTGTTCTTTCCTAAGAGAGGTACATTCATTGTTCCGTTTTTAATACCCGGGATTTTGCACCAGTACTCCTTGTGACAAATCTATTTGAGACAAAGGTATAGGCATAATCTCGTGCAATCCTTTTTTAAAGCCCAAGGGTCCTAGCAAAGCCTCTGCTCTATCCGTTCTAATTAGGTCATGATACCGGAAGCCTTCGCCTGCCAATTCAACCCTACGCTCGTGATAAATGGCATCCAACAAAGCCTGCCCGTTTAGACTGCCGTCCAAATCCGGAACAACGGAAGCATCATTATCACCTCTTGCTCTCTGCCTTACCTTATTTACATAGTTTATTGCAGTTGTGGGGTCTGTATTGTAAATAGCTTCTGCATACATTAAATACGCATCGGATAAACGAAGGATTCTAATATTGTTACCGCTATTTCCGTTTCCTCCAACCGAAGGTTTAGGGTTTTCACTAAATGGAGTTATTGAATATTTTTTGATATACCACTCCGTTCCATACCCTCCCGGGACATTGTAAAATGAAGCATCAAACCTAGGGTCGTTAGGTTCAAATTCATTTCTTAAGTCTTCTTTAATCTGAGAGAAACCAACACCACCTTTTTTTCTTGCACCGATCATACGTGGGATTAAGGTACCCAACTTATCTGAATTGGAAGAAAAATTAATTTCAAAAATTGATCCTGTATTCCACTCACCTGAAGGTTCAAAAATAGTAGCATAATCTGCTAGTACATATGGCAATTCGATTAGTTGCTCCCCGTACGTTTTAACCTGATCCATTTTATTTTGGTAAAGCGCTACTCGCATCATTAAACCAAGGGCGGCTCCTATATCTGCATGCCCTAAGAACTCGGCTCCTTTATCAAATCTAGAAGGCAATTCTGAGATTGCTTTTTTCAAATCCTCTTCAATGAATCTGTATGTCTCTTCAGTTGAGGAACGTGCCACATTGTATTCTCCTGGCTCTAATGGCGTATCTATTATTGGTACGCCTCCAAAAGTATTTACCAGGTCAAAATAATAATAGGCCCGTAAAAAATGTGCTTCGGCAATAATGTCCTTTTTTCTCTCTTCATCCTCAAATTCAATACTAGGTACATTTGCCAAAACTAAATTGGTATAAAGCACCCCTTTGTAGTTTACTTGCCACAGTTTTTCTACAGCAGAATTAGAAGTCGTAAGACTATATATTTCTTTTTCATACAGATGTGGGCCATCATTTACTCTGGCTCCTCCCTTTAAAATATCATCTGTTCCTATATCTCCAAAGACCAGATCATTGGCATTGGCCGCTCCAAAATTCTCACGGGCATACATCTCACGCATTGGAGAATAGGCCGCTGTTAGAGCTTGTTCCGCATCTACCGGAGATTTATAAAAATTCTCAATAGTGGGCTCTCCGGAGGGCACTACCTCAAGATAATCTTTACTGCATGAACTTAACGCAAAAATCAAAGCCAAGGAACAAAACTTTAGTCCGTTATTAATTGTTCTATATGGTATCATAATAAATGTCTTTTTTAAAATTTAATGTTCAAGCCCAAAGTGAATGTTCTTGCGGATGGGTACAATCCGTTATCAATACCTATGTCCAAAGGACTGGTACCATTATCGGATGTATCTACACCTACCTCTGGATCCATACCCTCATATTTGGTAAAAGTGAGCAAGTTCTGTGCGGCCAAATAAATACGAAGACTTGAAATTGGCGTCTTGTCCAACATATCTTGCGGTAACGAATAGCCTAATTGTACATTCTTCAATCTTAGATAAGAACCATCCTTAACGTATCTACTGGATGATTTTGGCATGTTAACTCCATTGTTGGCAAAAGTTACTCTTGGCAAGGTATTGGATGTTCCTTCTCCTGTCCAACGGTTCAACATATTGGTAGACATATTGGTTCCCAAATCTGCTTCTAACCAGTAAATTGTGTGATTCAAAATATCGTTCCCTTGACTTCCTTGGAAGAACATTGAAAAATCGAACTGTTTGTAATTCATATCCAGATTCATACCATAGGTATAATCCGGAAAAGGCGAACCAATGTACTTTCTATCATCATCATTAATGATTCCGTCATCATTAAGATCTCTGTATTTTACATCACCAGGTTGGGTCTTAGGAAGTACTGCACTATTATCTACCTCATCTTGTGTCTGAAAAATACCGATCATTTCATATCCATAGAAAGAAGCAATAGGGTGGCCGGCCTCTGTACGACTATAATCTTTGGAACGGTTACTACCAATTAAGATACCGTCATCTGCTAAAGAAATAACCTTGTTCTTCACAAACGAAATGTTCCCTCCTAAGTTGAATGAAAAATCACCAAAACTCTTTCTGTAATTTGCGGTAAGTTCAAAACCTTTGTTCTCTATATCACCTGCATTTCCGTAAGGACTTGTCTTATAACCCGCTGTATTAAGAATAGGTATCGCCAAAAGCAGGTCAGTTGTATTCTTAATAAAATAATCTGCTGTAAGCGTCAGTGAGTTATTGAAAAGACCTAAATCAACCCCTACATTCTTAGTAACGGTAGTTTCCCACTTTAAATCCTGATTACCGGGTCTTAGAGGAGCTGCACCAACAGTAGTTACCTGATCTGCCCCATAAATATAATTTGTGTTTAGATTAAGGGTGTTGAAAGTTGAGGAATTAGGTATATTTTGATTACCCGTTTCTCCCCAACCTGCTCGAAACTTCAACTGATTTAAGAATCCAATATTATAAAAATGTTCGTTGTGAACATTCCAACCTAAAGCTACGGATGGAAACTTACCCCAACGTTGGTTTTCCCCAAAACGAGAAGACCCATCAAACCTATATGTAGCGGTTATTAAATAACGCTCATCATAGTTATAATTTAACCTCCCGAAAAACGAAAGTAATTTAGACTCGGATATACCACCATTGTTGGTAGAGGTAGATACATTTCCCGAACCCAATGTTGGATTGGCAACACTTGAAGGAATCTCGTTACGCTCTGCCTGAACGTTATTAGCGTTTAAATTTTGGATTTCCTGTCCCAATAAGGCGTTAAAATTATGTTTGTCCTTAAAAACCTTTAGGTAATTAAGCGTATTTGAAAGCACCATCACCCTGTTTTCCGAACGGCTCAAAGTATAACTACTTACCGGACTGTTATAGGTTGGACCCACAAAATATTCAGGCACGTAATTATCACTTTTTACATTTGTGATTTCCAACCCGTAATTAGACTTGAACTTTAAACCTTCCGCTAGGTCCAGCTCAACAAATAAGTTGCCGAAAAAACTTTCTTTCTTACGATTTCTTTTTCCATATTCTACAAGGCCCAATGCATTAATGGCACTCGAATAACCGGGAATACCTAAACTCCCATCAGGCGCATAAATTGGAGAGACCGGATCGGTAACGTAACCAACAAAGGCCGCTCGTTGCCAGGGATTACCACCCACCTCGGGAACGGATGTCCTGTCTGAATTAGAATACTGAATGTTGTGTCCTACTTTAATTTTCTTCCCTACTTGATAGGTGTTATTTACCCTGAAGTTATGACGACTATAGCCCGACTCCTTGAGTATACCATCTTGTGAAATATATCCGTAGGATATGTAATAGGTAGATTTTTCACTCCCTCCGGAAATGGATAATTGGTGGTCTTGAATAAACCCGGAACGGTAAGCGGCATCTTTCCAATTATATGTAGGCAAAGCCCCTGGATTGGCCAACTCTGGATCTATAGCGGTTCCATCATTTGTATTTGCCTCATTAACCAGCATGGCCCACTGCGGCCCCGTAAGAACATCTAAATTATCTATTTTGTTCTGTACTCCGGTATATACGTTGTAGGATACCGTAGTCTTACGTTTAGACCCTTTTTTTGTTTCAATTAAAATAACCCCGTTCGCTCCTCTTGACCCATAAATTGCAGTTGCCGAGGCATCTTTAAGAACATCTATAGAAGCAGCATCTGCCATATTAAAGTTGGCAATATCATTAATAGGTACACCATCAATAACATATAAAGGGTCTGAGTTGTTAACCGTTCCCGTTCCTCTAATTCTTACCGTTGGGCTAGCTCCCGGGGCGCCCGAAGTTCCTGAAACCGTAACACCTGCCGCCCTACCCTGTATGGCTTGATCCAAGGAAACGGTATTGGTTTTTTGAATGTCATCTGTACTAATGGAGGAAATAGAACCTGTTAAATCTTTCTTTTTCTGTACCCCGTACCCAACTACCACAACTTCTTCCAAAGCCTGTGCGTCCTCTTGCATGGTTACATTAAGGTCTGCGCCTGATACGATTACTTCTTGTGGCTTGTAACCTATGTACGAGAAGACCAAAGTGGCTCCTTTTGATACATCTTGAAGCACAAAATTACCATCAAAATCTGTAGTTGTTCCCTTTGATGATTCCTTTAAAAATACATTGACGCCAGGCAATGGACCTTGGCTATCGGAGACGGTTCCTTTTACTGTTTGGGCCTGCGCAAAAGCACTAAAAAAGGCCAACAATAAAAAGCACCAAAATTGACAAGAAAAACGTGTGTTCTTCACAATTAATCTAGTGAGTTTCATAAGCATTATTGTTTGAGTTTTTTTGAGTTGACCAAATTGATAATATTACCCACGGAAAAATGCAACAATTGTTTTTATCCATAGAACAACTTGCCATATTGCCAAATACTTATAAAAATTAGGTCTTCTCTCGGTAGTGACACTTGGGAAAGGTTACCATCTTTATCCGCCACCGTATACCTAACAATAATTCTGAAACCAAAAGAGCCTTGCTATTCTAGCAAGGCTCTTTTATTAATTCATACTAAAATTGCTTCTTAGTCTCCTTCAACCACAGGTAAATTAATTACATCTGTCGATGGTATATCCAAAGGCCTTAAAAATGGGTTGCGCATGGCAGGCATCTCATTTCTAAAATTTATGTAGGCGTCAAAAATAGTTTGCATGACCTTGGGGTTTTGCTTACTTACATTTGTAGTTTCTGCAATATCGTTTTCCAAATCAAAGAGGTAATGTTTGTTGTCCTCTACCAAGAACTTCCATTTTCCCATTCGTGCGGCACCCATTCTATTGGCATACCAAAATAGGTTTTCATGAGGTTGTGTGTCATACCCGCCCCTAATAAAGGGCAATAGGTTTACCCCATCCAATATCGTTTTATTCGGAATTTTAACATCCGCAGCCGCACATAAGGTTGGATATAAATCTAAAGTGCTAACTGGTTTTTTAAACGTTACGTTCTGTTCTAATTGCGCAGGCCAACTTATAATGTACGGCACACGTATTCCAGCTTCCCACATATTACCTTTAAAGCCTGAAAGTGGCCCTCTTTGCCCTAATAAGTGATAAGGAGTATCCTTTGGCCACCAAGTGGGCAACGACAGATGAATGGGATTGGCAGGGCCGTTATCGCTAACGAACACAATAATGGTATTATCCCGTAATTTTTCTTTCTCGAGGTAATCCAAAATACGCCCTACGTTATCATCAATAGCTAGAACCATAGCTGCGTACAATTTCATGGCCTCAGACTTAATATGGCTTACCCTGGGCAGGTCCGATTTTTTTGCCTGAAGTGGTGTATGTGGCGCATTGAAGGCTAGGTAAAAGAAAAAAGGTTTCTCTTTATTCTCTTCAATAAATTCAATGCATTGCCGTCCACAACGATCCGTTAGATATTCTTCCCCTGGCCTTTCAGGACCCCATAACATCGGTATCCAACCTCCTTTTGGTTTGGAATTCTCCCCTGGTTTATCATCTACCCCCAAATACTTTCCCGTCGGTTCCGGAAAATAATTGGAACCTGATGAAGTAAGGGAGTAATTATAATCAAATGTAGTTTTAGGATAGCCTTGAAGGTTTATTTTACCTGCCATAGCGGTAACATAGCCTGCATCCGAAAACGCTTGATTAATGAATTTTTGGGTATTAGGAACAATCTGCTCATCTTGGCGATGCTTCATTTTCCATGTATCA
Organism: Zobellia russellii; assembly: GCF_044597075.1. Lineage (NCBI taxonomy): Bacteria > Pseudomonadati > Bacteroidota > Flavobacteriia > Flavobacteriales > Flavobacteriaceae > Zobellia > Zobellia russellii. Next base: position 1,655,299 of record NZ_CP139000.1, read on the forward strand.
TGGTTCCATTGTACTCCAAAGCGCTGTTGATAGGCTCCTGATAACAATCCGTGTCTACTGGGAGAACAAACCGGAGCAGAAACGTAACCGTCTGTAAAGCGTACCCCTTCTTCTACCAAACGGTCTATATTAGGTGTCGAAAAAAGTTCATTGCCATAAGAAGACAGGTCTCCATACCCCAAATCATCAACATTGATTAGAATAACATTTGGCCGTTTAACGGTCTCAATGTTCTTTTTCTTTCTTTGGGCCGTAGCTATAGTTCCAGACACAAAAAAAGCTAGCAGCAGTAAACCTGTTAAACTTTTGCCGTATGCTCTTTTTAAATGCAACATGATGCTTCTTTTAATTATGAACAAATAATTCTTGGGGAGTTATTTCATTTCAGGATTCAAAAACTCCAAACGACGAAGAACTTCTGACTTCTCAGTTCTAAACTCTGGGTTTATATTACTAATGTCAATTGGAAATTCATATCCATAATCATACGAACCAAGAAGTACTATTGAATTTAAAATTAACAAGGCTTCTGTCTCATGTTTAGCGGAATAAAGGGCTTCCAACATAACAGGAACAGGGTCTCTCGCTTTAGTGATACCTAAAAACTCCGCAGCTCTAACTTTATTTACACCTTGATCATCATTCTGTGTTATTTTTTCTATTTCCGGAGTTAAGCTTTTCAATTCATTTCCAAAGCTGCTGCAAACAATCAATGCCCAATATCGTTGCCATGGGTCCGAAGAAACCAGTAATTCCTTTAACTTGGTTTGGGCCGTTGCAGCATCTTCTAACATTATATTTGCCGTTGCCACATAATCTTGAATCTCCTTTTTATGTGCTCTACCAAACTTTACGGGATTACTAAAAGCATTTTCCACTAAATAGAACTCGGGGTAAAAAGATAAATCCGGCATACCCATTACCCAATCGTTTATAAGTCCACGCATTTCTAAAAGCTTTGTGTCAAAATTAGGGTCGGCGGCCAAATTCACGGTTTCATAAGGGTCATTCTCTACATCAAAAAGCATTTCAGGTGTACGTGATTTGAAAAAAGTAGACTGTTTATCATTTAATGCTCCTTTTTCGTACATTTTTTCCCACTCGCGATAGGCTGCTTGCTGGTAACGGTAATTATTCATTAACCCATCAAAATTAAAGGGCTGGTAGTTTCTTATGTATTTGTATTTGCCCTTACGAACGGAGCGTACCATATCATACTTTTCATCAAATCTATCGGCATAACCATAAGCAACATCTTCTTTGCTCAATTCTTCTGCGTTAACATCCTTACCCAAAAACGGTTTACCGTCTATTTGTTCCGGAATTTTAGCACCGGCTAGGTTCAGTACAGTTGGGGCCAAATCTATAAAGCTCACAAAACGGTCTGTTTGGCTTCCTGATTTTAAGTCCACCATGTCTTTGTAGTTCTCGGGAATCCTGACCACCATAGGCACATGAAGTCCGGTTTCATATAAATACCCTTTACTTCCTGGTAATACTCCACCATGGTCTCCGTAATAAAAAATGAATGTGTTTTCTAGCTGTCCATCAGCTTCCAAGGCTTTTACAACCTCCCCCAATTGACCGTCCATTTCCACAATTTTATCACGATAGCGTGCATTAGTGTACCTGAACAATTCCGTGTCCGGATGGTTAGGTTGCACCTTATAATCATTAACTCCAGCTTGCTTAGGCGAATCGCTTAAATCACTCTCTGGAAAATGTAGTCTGGATTCGTGGGTAGTTCCAATATTATGCACATAGAAAAAAGGCTGGTCCCCTGAACGGTTTTTCCAAGTTGCTTTTCCCGATGATTCATCCCATGCATCATCACTTTTAACAAAATTATAGTCTTCTTTACTATTGTTTGCGGTATAATATCCGACATCTCTTAAATAAGCAGGAAACATTCGTAACGAGTCCGGCATAGGAACCAATTCCGACCTCCTATGATACTGAGCTCCTGTCCTGGGCGCATAACACCCTGAGATTATAGTTGAACGTGCTACACTACAAACAGGAGCATTTGAAAAGGCACGGTTAAACTGTATGCCATGCTGGGCCAATGCCTCAATATTGGGAGTTTCAATACCATTTTCATCAAACATTTTTAGATAATGTTTGGAGTTATCCTCTGAAACGATCCAAACTATATTTGGTGGTTTTTGATGGGTTTCCTGTTGCCCTTTGCACGCAATATTGATTATTAAAATAAAAACTGGGAGCACATATTTAAGCTTCATAACTAGCTATAGTTTAAAAAATGAAAGTCTGGTTGTAACAATAAACAATCTCAATACTTCAAAAATGTCAATTATCTTTATAATACGGTAAGACTTTTGGCTTGAATAGTAGAACAAAAGTCTTTTGTGTAGAATTAGTTTAGTTCTTCTGGTCATATTTATCCTAGAAAAGTATCTATAACCAAAAAATATCATGTATTTGCACGGATGGTTCCCAAGTTCAACGTCTAGGAATGAAACAAATGTTTAAAAGATTAAAACTTTTGATTTTAAACTGAAAAAACCAACCTAAAACAATGGTTTCACGTTATTTTTATTTGTTTCTTATTATCCAAAGCTTTTACCCTATCTGAATTCTCTTAAAATTGAAATTCATTTAGGTGATGTTCAAAGATATATCCACATAAAAAAATAGTTATTCGTACTGCTCATATATTTTCGAAATTTAGACTTTGTTCAAGAAGACTTGGAACAATGGCAGGCGTTTTTACCCTATTGTTCTCATTGGTCCTAAACGCTCAAACTGAGACATACTTTCAGCATTTGGACAATAATGATGGTCTTTCCCAGAATGATGTGGTAGCCCTTTACCAAGACTCCTATGGCTACATATGGATCGGAACGGATGATGGTCTTAACCGCTATGACGGCAGAAATTTTAGAAAATTCAAACCATCCCCGAAAAACCCTTATGCAATAAGCGGCAACTTAATAAGTGCCATTGCCGAAGACTCTATAGGCAATCTTTGGATCGGGACGGCCGGTTACGGTATTAATTTCTACGAACGAAAAACAGGAAGATTCCACTCTTTTATGGTAGGGAAAGATAATTCCAACGGACTTATCTCAGATATTGTTAAGAGCATAATTATTGATGACGAAAATAGGCTGTGGGCACGAACGGACGGTGGTTTGCAGGTGGCTCAGATAGTAACCGGTCGTAAAACCCTCTCCTTTAATTTTCCTAATGCCGAGAACCCTGTTATTCTAAAAAAACCAACTTCTGCCTTATTCAAAGACCAACAAGGAACTATATGGGTTGGAACCTCCTCTGGAATTTTAAAAACCACCAAAGAAGATAAAGGTGAAATTCCTCAGCTTGTTCGGGTACATACAGATACGGTTGCCGTAAGAAGTATGGGGCAAAGCCCCAACGGCCAAATGGTTTTTGCAACCTCTAACGGTATTTTCACCCCCACCGAATCCGACGACCCTAATAATTTTCAACTAAAACGAATAGGAAACGAGACTATTCTAAAAATGGTAATCGACTCAAAAAATAGACTTTGGGGAGGAACCAAAAGCGGCCTGAATCAGTATCGGTTAAAAACCGATACCCTATTGTTAAAAAAACACCATGACAATAGTTTTGAAAATAGCTCAAGTTTAAGTTCCGACTATGTACGGTCTTTGTTAATCGATAAAACGGGAGTTCTATGGATAGGGACATTTGGTACCGGGATTAATAAATTAGACCTGAACGGAAAGCAGTTTAACCATTATTTGGGAGACATGCGCCCAGGAACATTGGGCCATAATATTGTAAAATCTATATACGAAGATAGCAACGGTACTCTTTGGTTTGGCACCAGGGGCGGACTAAGCTTTCTCCTAAAAGAAGAAAGTGACGGTACGTTTACAAACTTTAGACAAATAGACCGTGTAAACGCTGCTTTCTCTATGAACGAGATCAAGGTGGACGGTAAAAAAATACTGGAACTAGGAAACTCGGGTACGCAAGGTGTCTATCAAATAGACATTACCACTCCTAGCCGTAATCCAAAGGTTACGTTTAGCAATAAAATAAAGTCTACCGTGTTTAGTATGTGTACGGACAGATTTGGGCAAGTCTGGTACGGCACCTATTCTAAAGGGCTTTTTCGTGCAAAACATGCACCTTACAAGACGGTTGAAAATTTTGATAGCTCTCATAATTTTGCAAGCAAGATTATTCGAAATATAGTTGAAGATAGCAAGGGAAACTTATGGGTAGGTACTGGAAAAGGGTTGAACAAACTGCCCGCAGACCAATTACAAGAAGAAAATCCACAGTTCCAGTATTTTTCCGTAATCGCAAATGATTCAACCAGTATAAGTAATAACTATATCCTACCCATTTTTGAAAGTTCAAAAGGTACAATTTGGATAGGAACCCTTGGTGGAGGACTAAATAAACTTGTTGTAGATAAAACTACAGGGAAAGAATCTTTTAAAGCCTATACGGAAGCTGATGGGCTTCCCAACAATGTAATTAAAAGTATTGAAGAAGATGATGACGGTAACCTTTGGATTTCTACAAATAACGGTATTTCAAAATTTGACCCTTTAACCGAAACCTTTAAAAATTATGACGTTGAAGACGGTTTACAAAGTAATGAGTTTGAAGAATTAACCTCATTGAAAAAACCCGACGGGCAACTAATTTTTGGCGGCGTTAATGGTTTTAATGCCTTCTATCCAAGAAAAATCAAGCAAAATAAGATTCCGCCCGAAATTCACATAGACCGTTTCCTGCTGAACAATAAGCTGGTGCTTCCGAACAAAAAAATAGCGGATGGGGAAATACTAGACCAGACCATTTTAACCGCTAACAAGGTAAACCTTAACCATAACCAGAATAATATTTCATTGGGGTTCTCTGCGCTACATTTCTCTTCCCCTAACAAAAATGAATATCGATTTAGATTAAAAGGTTTTCAAGATGAATGGTCCGTTGCCTCCAACAACAGAAATTTAGTCACCTATACCAATTTAGAACCAGGAACTTATACTTTTGAGGTGAAAGCGGCCAATAGCGATGGTTTTTGGAATTTAGAACCAGACACATTACAAATTGTTATTGCCCCGCCATTTTGGAAAACTACTTGGGCATATGCTTTGTACACCCTTTTGGCTATTTCATTGCTTTATGCCTTTGGTAAATTTACCCTGATCCGAATAGAGGAAAAACACCAACTCACCATGAACCATCTTACCAAACAAAAGGCAGATGAGCTCAACAAAATGAAAATGGAGTTTTTCACCAATGTTTCCCATGAATTTAGAACACCCCTTTCCCTATTGAACGGCCCGTTGCAGTTCTTGGAAAAAAACAACGACATTATAGAGCCCAAAGAACGCCTGAACCAATACAGGCTTATGCAAAAAAACTCATCTTTATTGCTACGGCTTGTAAACCAATTATTGGATTTTCAGAAAATAGAACAGAAGAAAATGGTTTTAGAAGTTGGTTACTTCAACATTCTAAAAAACATACATGAGATAAAAGAATCTTTTGATTTCTTGGCTACCAATCGATCAATTCAGTTTTCGCTAATTTGTGACGAGCCCACTCTTATTACTTGGTTCAGTCCGGATGCATTGGAAAAGGTAATGAACAATTTGTTATCCAATGCTTTCAAATTTACTCCTGATGGTGGTGAAATATCCATCGTTGTAAGCAACACCTCCAAAGAAATAGACCAGACCAGAGAGGAGTACGTAAAAATAGAGGTACGCGATAATGGCAACGGCATTTCATCTGCCAGTCTAGAGAAAATATTTGACCGTTTCTTTAATGACGATAGCGCCGAAAACAGGAATACTTACGGCATGGGTATTGGCCTAGCGCTTACAAAAAGCCTTGTACAGCGGCATCATGGCGAAATTCTGGTAGAAAAAGGAACCCGGAAAGGAGCCAATTTCATTTTCTACCTTCCTAAGAAATTTGATTTTTATAAAGATGATAAAATTATAGGTTCCGAGTCTACCAAAGCTATGGTCGTTCCTAATTTGGACCACCTTAAAGAGGTAGATTTTGAAACCGAAGACGAAACAGAAGTTCTGACTTCTGATGAAAAGCCAACTTTATTGGTTGTTGAAGACAATGCAGACCTCAGGGCCTTTATAAAAAGTGGCCTCTATAGAAAGTATGAAATACTGGAAGCGGAAAACGGACAACATGGGCTTGACATTTTAAAAAACCATATGCCCAATATTATCATTAGTGATATCATGATGCCCACTATGGATGGTATATCTTTTGCAAAGGAGGTTAAGAAACAGGTGGAGTATAATCATATCCCCATTGTATTTCTTACGGCAAAAACGGATGATGACAGCCAGCTAGAAGGTCTAAAAATTGGAGTGGACGATTACCTTACCAAACCATTTAACTTAGAGCATCTAGAAGTGAAGCTGAACAATATTATGCGGTACCGAAAAGAATTACGGAACTATATGCAACGTGAAGTATCCCTTTCTCCAAGTGAAATTGAGGTTACCTCACCAGATCAAGAATTTCTGAACCGTGTTATTGAGCTTTTGGAAATGAATATTATGGATGCGGAGTTCAATGCAGAATCGCTTACGGCGGCCTTGTCTATGAGCAGAAGTGCCGTTTACAATAAATTTAAGGAATTTACCGGCCTTTCTACCGGAGAGTTCATTAGACGTTTTAGACTTAAAAGAGCCAAGCAATTATTGGAGACTACAGATCTTACCGTAAAAGAAATTCTCTACATGTCCGGATTTAATACGGCATCCTATTTTACGAAATGCTTTAAGAAAGTGTACGGAACACTGCCTAAAGAACATCAGGCAAACTATCGCCAACAAGGGAAACCCAACAATGAATTCCAAATTTAATACGTTGCTTTTCTATTGTCGTGCAACTGCTTCGCTATTCGTATACGCTTAATTTATTCCTAAGCCTTATAAGCTCTTCCTCGGTTCGTTCTATGCGTTTCAGTAATCTCGTGATTACCTCAACCCCTTCTAGGTTAATGTTGAGATCGGTATGCAATCTCAATATTTTCTCCGCCTTGGGAAGTTCTTCCATAGGAATATACAAACTATCACTACGTTGTATGATTTTTACCAGACCAAATTCATTCAGCTGACTTATGACCGTTGATGAAATGCTATGGCCGTTACAAAACTCGGTTACGGATACGTATTCTTCTTGTTGCATAATCTTAGCTTTTAAGTGATGCCAATTGTTTGAAAAGTGCCTTTTCTTGATCAGAAAGATTTGTAGGTGTTTTAACGTTATAGGTAATAAAAAGGTCCCCAAACTGACCTTCCTTCTTATAAGCAGGAAAACCTTTGCCTTTTAGCTTCACCTTGGTATTACTTTGCGTTTCCGGCTTTACCTTCAGCTTAGCTTTACCATCAAAAGTATCTACGGTAATTTCACCACCTAATATTGCGGTATACAAATCTAGGTCTACCGTCTTGTACAAATCATTACCATCTCGTTTGAACGCGGTATTATTATCTACTACAAAAGTGAGGTACAAATCTCCCTTGGGGCCTCCATTTCTTCCCGAACCGCCATGACCCGAAATTTTTATGGTCTGTCCGTTTTCAATTCCGGCAGGAATAGTTATTCTTATGTTCTTACCGTTAACCGTTAAGGTTTGCTTCTGGGTGGTGTATACGTCCCTTAATTGCAAGCGAAGTTCCGCATTCAAGTCCTGCCCTCTATATCTTACCTGCTGTCCTCTATTTGAGGTATATCCACCTTGAGAAAATCCACCTCCCCCGAACATTGATTCAAAAAAATCTGAGAAATCCCCACCGCCAAAATCCTGTTCATAGCTCTGGCCGCCACTACCCCGTGAACTTTGCTGTTGTGCTTTGGCTTTCTCAAACGTTTCGGCATGCATCCAGTCTTTTCCGTATTGATCGTATTTTTTCCGATTTTCGGCATTACCCAAGACCTCATTGGCCTCATTTATTTCCTTGAATTTCTTCTCTGCCTCAACGTCATTGGGGTTGACATCAGGGTGATATTTTCGGGCCATTTTTCTATATGCCTTCTTGATGTCCTTTTCCGTGGCATTCTTACTTACCCCCAATACTTTGTAGTAATCTATGTATTCCATATTGATGTATTATATAAGAGAAGTACTAATTACACCTTGAAATTAACTAAAAATCAACCTTAGGTCAACCGTTTTCCGTAATGTTTTTAATGCTAAAAAAAGATAATTGATATCATATGACCATTGTCACCTTTTTGAATATAAATCACAAAAAAACCATAGGTACCAATTTAATTGGGGGAACTACCTATGGTTTAATTTAAGAACGTCCATACGCTCTAACAATTCAAAAAAATGAAAAATCTATTTAGCTACAGGCTTATAGATCCTAATCCAATCTACCCTAAACGTGTTGTTATCTATATTATCTAACTCCTTATCCGTTGGGGTATACGTGTCCGATGCCAAACCAGAAGCCGGGCTAGAACGCCATGTTTGATCCTCAGTATTTATAATAATGTCCATTTCTTTACTAAGACCCGTACGGGTATCTACCTGCGTATTTCCCGGATCCTTTTCATTTGTAAAATATTTGGGATCTATAATATCCTTTCCCGAAACGGTTCTCACCAATTCTCCGTCTATATAATATTCTAAGTACCATGGGTTTTTCCAATAGATTCCATACGTATGAAAGTCCCTGTTCCAAACGGTACCGTTTTCAAACCAATTTCCTGCGTCTCTGGGCTGATAGTCCTGAAAAGGCTCCCTAATGAATACATGATGACTGATATGAATCTTCTTGGAGAAATACGAATGTTCCTTTTGCGCGCTTTCCGAATAGTCTGCACCGTAAGCCTCTAGGATATCAATTTCTTGGGTGTCATCTGGGCTCAGAAGCCATACATCCGACGCTAAAGTAGAGTTCATAACCTTTGCCCTAGCCTCAATATATACTGGATAGATTACCCTTGTTTTTGATGTAATGCAGCCCATGTTCATTTTTTTTGAACCTGGTTTTCTAGTGGCCCACATTTGTAGTTCTCCGTTTGCTACATAAGACTGTTCCCTCCTCCATTCCGTGAGGCCGGGCCCTGACCATCCGTTGTGGTAAAAGTCATCCCACTTTTCAAAAAAAACATCTCCTTTATTATCTCCCGGGGATTGGTATTCAAAATCATCTGACATTTCTTGAAACTCCCAAACCATATCCGGCCCTGCATTAGCGGGTACCGGAATTTCTTTCCAGTTGACTTCTTTAGTATCTGGTGGAACGGTTTCTTGTTCCTCTTCCTGCTGGTCCTCAACTTTCTGTTCTTGATTTACGGGCAATTCCGTAGAATTATCAAATTTTGAACCCGTACCGCAACTTCCCAACAAGACACAACAAAGCATTAATGCAAGTTGATTTCCATTCATAGTTTTTACTTTCTTGTTCATTTTTAAGTTTGATTTCTAAATGAAAAAAAAGGGAGAATCTTTCAATTCTCCCTTAAACTCAAACAAACTACTTTGTGGGGAATTATGGTCTTTCTTCTTTTTCTATGATAGAGAAATCATCATAGTATACGGTCATGTCAGTAGTTTTTTCTGCATTAGGAATAATTCTCAAATAGAACTGAGATAACGGTGTTGTACTCGTGTAATCTACAGTATGGGTTTTCCATTCTCCTACAGGATGTGCAAAATTGTTCCAAAATTGGAAACCCCAATTCTGTAACAAAAACAGACCTGTATGCGTACCACCATCTGTACCTACACCACCTGGTGCAATGTACATTTTATATGAAACGGTATAGGTTTTACCTTCTTCAAAAATTATTGGATTTTCGAACGGAGCACTGGCTTCAGCATTATCCTGACCTGCCTCAATTTTTAATTTTAAGCTATATTCACCGGTCGCTGCTTGCTCCGTAGAATACTCAACCGTTCCCTTATTACTCCAATATGGCACCCAACTGTCTGCTCCTGTTTCCAACCCTGCAATAGCTGCGGGAATTAAATTAACCGTACTCATTATTACAGGCTCATCCGTAAAAGGCAATGCCTCCCTAGTATCTGAAGATTCTATACTACCTCCTGCGTAGGAAACCGTGATTACGTCCGGACGATAGATTGGAGCCGCCAATTTGATATCCATTTTTGTTGCATCATTTGCATTTACCGCTACAGAAGCAACTTCAAAGGCTTCTCCGTTTACCATAACCGTAAAGAACTCCTCTTGTCCTCCAAATGGAGTAAACTCCCCATTATAAGGTACTTGTATGGTTTCATCTTCCAATTCGCGGATTTCTCCGGTAAGTTCAAATGGTTGAGATGAAGGGATTACCCTAATTGGTGCGTTCATAACATAGGTTTCTGAATCACCAGGAATGTTCTGACCTGAACGGGACAGGTTCATCGTAGCTCTAAAAGCTCCCAATTTATTAAAGGCAATATTGGCCAATGAATCTCCGCTACTGTTTACAACAGGATTTTCCGCAACTTCCTCACCCGGCTTCAAAGCTCTTCTTATGTTCCATGAGCGACCTGTAGGCTCGCCAATAGTAGACAGATCAGTAAACTCCATAGTATTACCTGCCTCTATATAAACTGTATCCGTTGCTTCATGATTTACTACCACATCGCCATTTCTAACCTTAATTTTAGGTACAAGTTTAGGATAGACCTTTACTAAAAAAGTAGTGTCTATAACATAAAGGTCTCCTTCTTTCTTGGCCGGCATCTCATAATCTACATCTCCGCGATTACCTTTAAAGACCACCATTTCATTAAAAGTGTTGTACAACCTTACTTTTTTCATTCCGGAGGTTTTGAATTGCACATGAACGGTTTTCTCAAACGACGTTGTGCTTCTAGGCTCTATTATGAACTGATCAAGGATTGTATCCGTTCTATCTATAGGACCTTCAAGAAAAACATCCGTTTTATCAATTCTCCACGAATGGGATACTGCACCTTGGGATAAATCCGTGAAAGACACATAATCGTCTAAATTAACCTGTATGTCATTTAACGTACCCTTGCTGGTATAGAAGCCTATATCGGAGAAAGGAAAAGGCGCCTCGTACTCATTATCGTCACATCCTACAAATAGGATGGCCAAGACGGCTAAAATTCTTATTGCGTTTTTCATTTTATACTTTTTAAGTTTCTTGCTTTTTGCATTTTTCATTGATGTCATCACTGTAACCGTCAATTTTAATTATTCAATTGCGGGTTAGCTAGGATTTCAGAGTTTGGCAATGGCCAATACGCATGTAACGCTTCGTTATAATTTGAAGATGCTTCCTGAAATTCGTTCCAGTTCTCGTCAATATCAGGATCACCAACAGGCAATTCCTTAACAATTGAAGCCCATCGGGTTACCTCTTTACCGTCTTCATCCAGCAATTTGTAGTGATCTGCCGAATAACGTCTTTGAGCCAATTCTTTAAAACGATCCGCCTTAACGCCCCATCTTCTAAGGTCTACATTCCTGTTTCCATCTCCTTCAGCAGATAGTTCCAAAGGCAATTCGGTAAACATTAAATGTTCCATCAAACTTTGAGCATCATAAGCTACATTGTCATGGTCATTTGCCGGAAACTCTCCAGTACCTGCTAAACCTAACAACTGCACTCCAGACCTTCTTCTAACCCTATTGATATAAGTTAAGGCTTCGTCTATGTTTCCTAACTTTATCTGACACTCGGCATATTGAAGATAAATTTCCGCTAGACGTATCAAACGCTCATTTACACCTGACCTTACTTTACCTGGAGAAAGCTCTTCTTCCGATCTAGTAATATCCCAGTTGGTATGCTTACGCCAAAAAGCGGTCATACGCACATTAAAGACAGACCCTTGTCCGGTCTCTTCCCTTAAGTAGTAACCCATATCCGTGTCATCCACCAAAGCTACTGACCAAGAGGTTCGCAAGCTGAACTTCCTAAAGCCTTCATTACCATCTTCATCCACAACCTTGTTACGAGGGTCAGAAAAATCCAAAGGTTCATTCCTGTATTTTAAAATAAGCCAGTTTGCAGGAATCGCTCCACGCCAAGTACCGGCACCTCCGGTAAATTGTCTTACATAAGCAGAATTTGCTACATCTCTTCCATCCCAAGGGCCCAATTCATTCTTATAATCCAATGAGTACCCTATTTCAAGAATAGATTCCTCATTAAACTCATCCATAGTTGTAAAGTTACTTCCTATGTTAGGTGTTAATGCGTAACCAAAGTCATCTATAACACTTTTAAAAAGCGTAGCTGCGGTTTCATAATCACCGGCATATAAGTATGATTGTCCCATTACGGCAACGGCCGCACCCGCAGTAACACGCCCTTTATCCTTGCCTTCCCAAGAAATAGGTAGGTTCTCTGATGCAAACTTTAAGTCTTCTAAATAGAACGCTTTAACTTCTTCTGCCGTAGCCACAGATTGATAGAACTCACTCTCTTCTACCGGTACAAAATCATAGATGGGAACTGCACCTCCGTTAAAAGAATTGTACAGGTTAAAATATATATACCCTCTTATGAACCTTGCTTGGGCCAAAATGCTAAGACCTTCTTCCTTTTCGTCTTCCGTAGTATAGGTTTCTGCTAATTTCCCAGCCGCTTCTATAACTTGATTGGCCCTAAAAATGGTTGTGTAATTAGCACTCCATTTTTGATTTATTTCATTATTGGCATCATTAAAAATCTGCAAATAATATGGGTTAGTATTAGTAGGGCGTTGGTATCCACTAGCCCAAGCTAAATCAGTACGTGCCAACTCCGCTACCAAATGAATATTCTGAGAACTCGCCAAACCTTTATAGGTAGCGGTTAGACCTTGTCCTAAGTCTTTATTATTGTTCCAGAAAGTTTCAGTAGATATTTGGTTAGGATTGGTTTGCTCCAAAAAATCATCAGAGCAGCTCCAAAAAGCTAACATGGGCACGATTATAAAAAGTAACCGTTTTGTTATCGTTGTTTTCATAACTATCATTTTTTCATTTTTTTTATCGGAATTATTCATCTTCATATCAAATTCTTTTAAAATTCAATTTGAAGTCCTGTTCGTATTTGAGAACTTACAGGATAGGTCCCTTTATCAATACCTCTTGTACTAAGACCGTTGTTCCCAACTTCTGGATCATACCCATCATACTGGGTAATGGTAAAAAGGTTTTGTGCTGCTACGTATACCCTAAACTTGGTGATACCCAACTTCTCCGTGTAATCTCTAGGTATAGTATAGCCTAAAGAAATGTTACGTAATCTGGCAAAAGTTCCATCATCCAACCAATAGTCCGTCTGCCCTCTAAAGTTGTTATGTGTGGCATTTCTGTTTACAGGAATATCAGAATGTGTTGTTCTGCGGAGTCCATTGATAGACCAAATCCTGATGGTTGGCTACCTTATAAGCCAATGCTTTGTTACCATTTATAATTTCTGCACCAAAGGCACCGTACCATTGCATTGAAAAGTCCATTGCTTTATAATAGGCCGAAAAATTAAAGCCCATTTCAAATTCAGGAGTACCACTACCCATATATTGACGGTCGTTAATATCTATTAAGCCGTTCTTATCAAAATCTACATACTTTAAATCTCCTAATTTTGCATCAGGTACAATTTCTTGGTAGGCCGCCAATTCTTCTTCGTTCTTAATAGTACCATCGGTCTCTATTAAAAAGAAAGCACCGCCTTCATACCCTTCTGCCAATGCAGATACCAAATCCTGATCGTTACTATGTCCGGAAATACTACTATCATCAAAATAGATGATCTTGTTACTACCGCTCATTTTAGTAATAACATTTTCGTTTTTAGTATATGTTAAACCGGCATTCCAAGAAAATTTACCAGAATGGCGATAGTTCATGGCGAATTCCATACCCTTATTGGTCATATCGCCCACATTTAGCGTAACCTCAGCATTTTGACCTCCACCTGCAGTAGGCGGCAATAATACTGGGAATAACATATCTTCTTTTTTGGTTTCATACATATCTGCGGACAAGGTTAACTTATTATCAAAAAAGCCCATGTCCAAACCTCCGTTCAATGAAACCGAAGTTTCCCAGCTTACCAATGGATTGGCAAAACCAGTTTGAGTAGCCCCTAACAATAAATTCTGATTGTCTCCAGCACCAAGTACATAATCATTATCTAACGTAATGGTAGGTGTATATGTGTAATCTGCGATACCTTGGTTACCTGCCGTACCTCTACTTCCTCTTAACTTAAATGAGGAAACAGTATTCTTAATAGGGTTCCAAAATTTCTCTTCGGAAACGTTCCATCCGGCAGATATAGAAGGAAACACACCCCATGGCTCTTCTTTAAATTTAGAAGACCCATCATGTCTTACAAAAGCATTCAACAGATATCTTCCTTTATAGTTATATTGTAAACGGGCCAACATACCTATTAAAGTGCTGGTACGATCTTGTGTCCATTGGTTGTTACCCGACCCCACATTAGGGTCTGCCGTAGCACCATTTAATACGGTTATATCATTGGAAGCCAAATCGCTCTTCTCCGCAAAGAATTCTGAGTAACTGTACTTTTCCGATGAATATACACCCGTTAAGTTAATGTTATGATCCCCAAAACTTTTCTGGTAATTGATAATGTTCTCCCAAGTAGACTTTTTGGCCAAAGAACTTAAATTTCTAATTCTTGAACGTTGAGATGTAACTTCTGTACCATCATCTCTATACGCGATAAATTTAGGGTTAACGGTAATTCTAGTACCGTTGTCATAACTTGAGGCCACCCTTGAAGTGAATTTAAGGTTATCTGTAATATTGTAGGTAACACTTAAATTTCCATCAAAATATTGATTCTCTTGATTATCTTCTTGCAAGAATTGGTATCCTAAAGAAGAAAGGTTGTTAGCCCCGCTACCATCTCCTGCATTTTCTAACACGCTCGTATTTGGATCTATAAGGGGTTGATAAGCGTTATACCCTATTGCATTTCTTAAAAGTCCCCAAGGCTCATACTCCCTATCTTCTATTCTAAAGGAAAGGGCCGTAGTTATATCCCATCTTCCTTTTTTAAACTGTGTATTGGCCCTAACGTTGAATCTCTCGTAACCCGATTTGATCACAACACCTTCTTGATCAAAATAGTTTCCAGTAACATTGTACGTAAGACCGTCTTTACCTCCTGATAGCCTAAGACTATGGTTTTGGATAGGTGCCATATCATTTTCCACCACACTCACCAAATCCGTATTGTTGGTCAGGAAATGAGGACTCTGTTCTATGGTAGTCCATGTATTACCATATCTTCTCTCACTTAGCGCTGCAGATTGAACAAAAGTCGTATATAGTCTATCCTCCACGTTCAACAAGGGCGTTCCAGAAGTAATATTTTGAAGACCATAATAGCTGTCTACCGCAATTTTCATTTGTCCTTCTTTACCCCTTTTAGTGGTAATCAAGATTACACCGGCTGCACCACGTGTACCATAAATTGCCGCCGAAGCTCCATCCTTTAGAACATCTATGGTTTCTATTTCATTGATACTTAATTTTGGATCTCCTTCAAAAGGGATACCGTCTACAACATATAATGGTCTATTGGCCCCGTTAATAGAAGTAAGACCCCTAATCTGTACGTTAGCTTCCGCTCCAGGAGAGCCTGAACTGGCCGTTACGTTTACCCCGGCAATCTGACCTTGTAAAGCGGCACCTATATCGGATGTTGATGTTTTCATTAACTCTTCCGACTTCACTTGTGCTACCGCACCTGTCAATTCCTTCTTTTTCTGGGCCCCGTAACCCACAACGACTACTTCATCCAACGCGGATACATCTTCTTGCATCGTTACGTTAACCGACTTTTTTCCGCTGATGGCGACTTCCTTGGTTTTGAATCCAATGTAACTGAATACCAATACGTCACTAGGTTCTGCCTTTATTGAATAAAGACCATCAAAATCTGTAACGGTCCCGGTATTAGTGCCCTTGACCACCACACTTACTCCTGGCAAAGGCGTATCATCTGCAGATACGGTACCACTAACTGTTTGAGATTGTGCTATTGCCGTACTTAGACAAAAGACCAAGAACAATCCCAACCGAAAAGCGTGGGATTTAAAATGAAAAATGTTTTTGAAATTCATATAATTTTCTTGTTAAATATTAAAAATGACCAATGAAACTATGAAGTAGGTTTAACCTTGTTAAGAAGGTTGTATTCCAATTCAAAACCTATATAATTTTCTTATTTCATTGTATCTAGACCATACATTCCACCCCTCTTGACTGAAGATTTAAAAACGAGTTGGTTTTAAGCTAAACCAATTATTTGCTCAAAAGGAAATGAACACGATGTCCATTTTGTTTAGGAATACATGTTAAGGAACACCTGTTCTAAAATGGGGGGAGGGTTGTTGAGAGGCGAGTGATTTTTTCTTTCCATAATTCGAGTTGGTTTTAAATGAGTAAAGTTTGTTTATTAGATTATCAATTAAGTGTGTTCTAAATTTTCATATACACTGTAATTGGTGTCCAAAATAGAGATATTGTTAATTTACTCCTAAAAAAAGTGCTTGACAAAAACTTGACAAAACGTATATTTTATACCAACAACACCTCCTCACTCCCCTATTTACAATAGCTTTCCATAAAATTATATGGTATAGACAACTCTACAAAAAGGTCAATTAGAGAAATGTTAAAATTAAGGGGTGTAAACCACAAAAAAAGGAGGTAAATACGTATTAAAAATGAGTAATGAAGCCTATAAACTATGGACTTTCGCTAAATTCCTATCGGCTTTAACCATTCTCTATATTACCCTAGAGCTATTGAAAAAATAAGCCAATTAACATGGCTACTTTGAGTATAACATATGGTTTAGAGTATAACATATGATCTGTAGGAGACCTCTTTAAAACCTAAAATTGAATAACATACATTAAGAAACCGCAAGCCTCTTTCAATCTAAAAATCCATTGCATTTTATTTCCAAAGGACATAAAAACAATACAGATTAGAAGGTTAGTTTAAAAACATAAGCATGTTTTCCTTTCGGTTCTTTGGGTAAATTAATGTGTAATCCGTCTTTTTCTCTATTAAATTTTAGTTTTTCCGTAGACCCTAATAATTCAACAGACTTAATTTCTCCTTTAAGAAGATTCTTCTCCCATCCCAAAGTTCTTATAATCGTCTTTCCATTTTTTGGCCAATCTAATTGTATAGCGTACAGCGTGTCTCCCTTTTTTGTAAACCTAATATCATCGGCCGTGTTATCCGGGTTCTTTCGTTCACTTAGATGACCTTCAATTACCTTTGCAGGCCCTTCCCCATATACTTCCCACGGACGCGTGCCATATATGGCCTCTCCATTATGCTTTAACCACTCTCCTATTTCCAAAAGACGTTCTTGTACCGGACCAGGTATTTCTCCGTTCGCCTTGGGGGTAATATTCAATAACAAACAACCATTTTTACTTACTACATCTACTAAAAAGTCTATGATTCGGTTGGCACTTTTGTAATCCGGGTTGCTTATATGGCTCCAAGCTTTCCAATCAATAGAATCATCAGTTAACCATGGAAAATCCTTCATTTCACTCATTCTGGCCCGCTCAACGTCCAGCACTGCGGTACCTTTTGCAAAATCATAAAATTTATACGTAGCAACTACTTCCTGATGGTTCCTTTCTGCATAATTATAGTAATAAGAAAGAAATTCTTTTCTGTACGCTTCATCAATAACATCCATTTTATTATCGAACCACACCAAATCTGGATTATAGTTATCAATGATTTCTTTTAACCTAGCCAACCATTCTTCGTTGAACTTTTTATCACCTACGGGATAATATCTATCTGAACCTTCGTCTATTTCCTTTGTGCTCAACGGATACTGAAAATCTCCTTTCTTTAATTTTGGACCATACAAATCTGCATATTCCGGATTTGATGCGTCTGTAGATTCATCCCAAGTAGGAAACCAACCAAACAACCATTGGCGGTGATAGGTTGCAATAAATTTCATGTCCCGCTTTCTTATTTCTTTTGCCAATTCTCCCATTATATCCCGTTTAGGCCCCATATTTTTAGCATTCCAACGGGTGAGTTTACTATCCCACATGGCAAAGCCATCGGCATGTTCGGATACAGGACCCGCAAACTTGGCTCCTGCTTTTTCAAAGAGATCCGCCCACTGGGCTGCATTAAACTTTTCTGCCTTGAACATGGGAATAAAATCTTTGTACCCAAACTCGTTTAAGGGGCCATAGGTTTGTGTATGATGCTCATAAAACCGTTTTCCCTGTTTGTGTTCAGGGTTATTGGGCGATGTATACATCCAATGTGAATACCATTCATTCTCATAAGCTGGCACGGAATAGGGTCCCCAATGGCAATAAATACCAAATTTTGCATCCCTAAACCAGTCTGGTGTCTCATGCTTTTTCAGGGATTGCCAATCTGCCTCATAACTTTTCTCCTGAGCAGCAACAAAATTAACAGCCATCATCCATACCAATACAAAAATCAAAGTCCTCATAGTTTCAAAATTTTCATCAACATTAGGAATACAACCTTATGCAAGTTTTTCTCTTTATAAAATTAGAACTTATGGGGTGTTTTTAATACCACAAATGTCTTCTTTAGGCTATGTTGAGTTTATGTAAAGTTCTATTTGAACAAAATACCACTAAAATAATCGTATAACTTCTATTTTAAAAGACTTATATACCCAGTTTTACAAGACTATTTAGGTCTAAAAAATTATATTTCCAATGCACCGCTAGTTAGATAGTATATCTTGATTATTTTGATAAATAGAAGAAATTAGTTACACTTGATGTTACCCATTCTTTATATCTTGAGCATTTATGATATGATTCTTGAAGAAAATTGTATTTATGATTATAGTTAAGGACATTTAAAAGTTTGAGGTATATGTTTCATACAAAAAAGCTAATGCGCTATTATATTCTTATTGGTTTTCTCGTTGTCTTTGGGATAAAACTCAGGGCCCAAGATTCTTCTATTCCTCTAAACATCCCTATTGAAGATACAGATACGCTTTCCGCTCAGCATACTACAAAACAAATAGATTCTTTAAAATCCGTTGTTTCGGCCAATTTAGTGAAGGGAGATACATTAAAGTCCGTTTGGACACTATTAAAATTGATGGATGTCTACAGTCATCAAGCTCACTATGCCCAAGCCTATGAAACTGTATGGACCGCCCTTAGCCTAGCGGACAATTCTGAAAATGTTGTGGTTAAATCCCATATATACCGCAGACTTGGAGCTATGTACAGTTATAATAAACGTAAGGAAGAAGCTCTTAAATACTTGCAGATGTCCCTTGACATTATGAAAAAAGCGGTAGAAAAAGGCACCATGCCCAAAACCTCCTTATCACAGAACTATTATACCTTTGCTTATACTTATAGAGGGCTTAATGAACCTGAAATGGCAAAAAAGTATTTGGATAGCTGCTATGCACATTATGGTGATACACCCGATAAAATTGCGCTACCATTCTTAAAATTTGAAGAATCTTATGTTCTAAGAGAGGAAAAAAAATATGATGAAGCTTTACAAATGCTTAGTGACATAGAACCCTGGTTTAAAGATAATGTACCTTCTTACTTGGTTCTCATTTACGCTTACGTGGCAGTCGTCCATAAGAGGACAGACAATATAGATAAGACCTTGGAATATTATAAAAAAGCCATTGCCATTTCGGACAAGTACCAGAGTCATATTGACTTCACTCCATTTATCTACGAAAAACTTTCCGAAAATTATAAGTTGAAAGGAGATTATAAAGCGGCATATCAATCCTTGGACAAAGCAAAAACATTGAACGCCCGGTTTTTTGATGGAAGAAGTCAAAGCAATATTCCCCTAATGGAAATTAGAAACGAATACCGGGTAGAAAAACAAAGACAACAAGAGGTTATACGCCAGCAACGTATGGAAAAGTTGGAACAGCAGGATAAAATCTTACTGCTTCAACGTATTATTTTGGGTACTTCGCTCATATTTGTGATCATTATAGGCTTTGTTTATGTAAAACATATTCGCTCCAAACACAAGGTTGAGAAGCAGTTGATGCAAAAAACAAAAGCGCTTGAAATGGAACAGGCCCACCAGCTTTTGGAAACCAAAAACAAAGAGTTGGCGGCATCTACACTACAACTAGTTGAAAAAGATGAATTTCTAAAAAAGCTAAAAACCGAATTAAAAGGCGAAAACGGTAATGTAAAAGTCTCTGAAATCAATAGGGTCTTAAAATCAATATCTGTAGGGAACGCCAATAATTGGGAAGAGTTTAAACTACGGTTTACAGATGTTAACAAGAACTTTTACGAAAAACTCAATAACGCCTATCCCAATCTTAGCCAAACAGATCAAAAGATATGTGCTTTGATCAAATTAAACCTTAGCAGTAAAGACATGGCCAGATTATTGGGGATATCTACCAAATCCGTTCATACCACAAGACATCGTTTACGCAAAAAAATGGGATTGCAACGCAGTGATAATCTGGAGGAACTAATTGCATCTTTATAAATACCGAGGTAGCGCTTTTAAGTAGTGTTACGCCGTAACAGTTATATCGGTCACGTTTCGTATTGAAAACGCTAAAACTAGCCGTTTTATAAGGTTATTTTTGCATTCTAACAAACCACACTATGAAACTGAAAATCTCCCTTTGGCTTTTATTGGGCTCGTTTTTTTTATCTGCCAATCTAAATGCGCAAGCTCTTAGCCGAGAAGAAATGCGCGACACCATGCAGCATATTCCATGGTTTACCATTCACAAAGACAATTACTTTATTACGGGTGTACCCACTAATAAACCCATTAATAGCTCTACCGCAAATGCCAAATACCAAGTTAGTTTTAAACAGATTATTACCCGTAGTATTTTACCGTGGGACACCTATCTATACTTAACCTACAGCCAAAAAGCTTTTTGGGACATCTACAAAGATTCCTATCCTTTTAAGGAAATCAATTTTAACCCCACCATAGGTGTTGGTAAAGCTTTTTATGATTCCGATGATAGAATTAAAGGACTGGCCAATCTTGTTTTTGAGCACGAGTCTAATGGTAGGGATAGTATTTTTTCTAGAAGTTGGAACCGACTTAGCCTGAAATATTCCACTCTTATTGGCAAGAAAACACTCCTTCATGTAAAAGGATGGTTGCCTTTTGGCTATAAATCAGGAAATCCGGACTTGTTGGATTACGTAGGGCTGGGAGAAGTGAGCCTATCCCATGATTTTATTCCTGACAAACTTATATTTGAGGTAAAGGTCAGAAAAGGGTTAAATTTAGACACTAGGGGGATGATTCAGACCCGGCTTCATTATCGTCCTTTCAAACACAAATCCAATCAATACATTATGCTGGAATGGTTTGCCGGCCATACAGAAAATCTAATTAACTACAAGCAGTACAACAGCATGATCCGTGTAGGATATGTTATTAAAAGTAATGAATTCAATATCCTGAAGAAAAACAGAAGAACTCCTTAAATCCGAGGTAACTTGCATAAAAAAAGCCCCTTTTCAGGGGCTTTAAATTTTCCGCAAAATAAAAACTATCTAACGTCTTCCAACGTTTTAATAGTCTTAAGGTCGTCCATCAACCAATCGCGTTGTTTTCTAATTACCGCAGCGGCTTCAAGGGGTAAATGTGTATCTCCCAATACTTCATTATACTCATCAATAGCGGCTTTGTCACCACGTATAGCTTCCTCCAACATAGACTCATCACTATCGCCCGAAAAGAATGTTTTAACATCCATCCAAGCCCTATGCATAGCTCCGGTAACACTTCCGTCTATGTCATCTCTAGTTTTTAAGGCAGGTGCCGCAGCTTTCAATTCTACAAGAAAGTTTCTACGTTCTATAGATTTATTCTGGAAATAACTCTTAAGCCCTATTTCTTCTGAATTCTCAGCTGCTTTTTCATACCCTTTAATGGCATCTTCGTTCTTTTGTATAATATCATTTATACTATCTTCAATTTCTTTTATATCGTTATTCATATCTCTTTTATTTTTCCGGTAACTTAAACGCCTACCGTTTGGCGTACATTCAAATGTAGAACAAACCTTAGCCTTTGATCAATGCAAAAGGATAAGGTTTGGACGCAATGAATTTTATACTTTCTATGCCACTTTTTGCCCGCTTCCAAACCTTATGATACATATGTAATCTTCGTTTTCAAGTTTGCATTCGCCCAAACGTTTCATTTTTGCCTCTGTAGCGATGTATTGAAAGAAACTATCCTGAGATAAACTTCCTATTTGACTAATATCATCTATCCCTGAAAAAAGTGTTTCTCCCGTAATTCTGTTCTTAATAGTGTACTTGTATTCAAAATCCTGCATAACCTTTCCTTTTAGTTAAACACTTATTATCTCAACTCATAAAATCAATGATTCTCTCTTCATCTTATGAGCTTCCTTCAAAATTATTTTATGGAATAAAATTTCATGATCACTTTCAATTGAAAAATGAACTTAATTGATATGAAATAAGAAAGGCATTCCAATATGGAATGCCTTTCTTATTTCTTTAATTTTAATTGAACCTGTACTAATTTCTTGCTACATCGCTAAGTAAGAAATCTTCTACAGGCCTATCATGCTGCTTATGGAGTACGGAAATATCTCCGGTGGTTTCAAATATTACTGCTTTAACTTCGGAGAGCTCCGTTACATTGGCCTCTCTTAATTTGGCCCTTAAATCGGATTTTGCAACACGGCCTTTCCGAAGGTTTTCTTCCAAAATAATTTCACCGTCCATAAGTAGTAATGGGGTGTTGTCCATTAACTTCTTAACAGTGTCGTTCCGTCTGGCAAAAGCCGCTCCCATTTGCAACAAATAAACTGTTACAATACCAACAATGCCATCTGTAAGACTTACAGACTTGGATAGTATTGTTGTAGCTATGATTGACCCGACGGCAACGGTCATTGCAAAATCAAAACTCGACATTTTAGAAAAACTGCGCTTGCCACATATTCGTGTCATTAAAATCACGGCTATATAAATTCCTACTGCCGTGATACAAATGGCGCCAAACGCTTCCCATGAAAATTTAAACCACTCCTCCATAAATTTAGTTTTTCAAAAAATTGATACTACCTCTTCCCTATTATTTCAAATTGCAAGTTGAATCTAATTTAAATCGCAATTTATCATCCAATTAATACCAAAACGGTCCGTAAAGCGTCCAAATAATGCGTTCCATTCGCGCTCCCTTAGTTCGTGGTGTATTCGACCTCCTGAAGACAATTGCTCATATAGACTTTCCGCTTCTTTCCTATCCTTAAGGTCTATACTCAAATGAATCTTTGTTCCTTCTGTTAGCGGTGTGTCCGGTGCGGCATCATAAGCCATAAAATGAATGCCTTTACCTTTTAATTCGGCGTGTTGCAAACGGTCACGGTAAGAAGAGGGTACATCTATCTTTTTATCGGCATAGGTCTGCCTGTTTTTTATTTCGGCGTCAAATAGGTCTGCGTAAAAATTAAGTGCTTCTTGGCAATTTCCATCAAATGCTAAATATGCTTGTATTTTCATTGTATTGAATTTTTAAAATTTACAGCAAGTTATAGGAAGTACACCTTCATGATCGATTACATCGCACTAATAGTTAACACAAAAAAATGGAGCATTGAGCTTCATACTTTTATATGATAAGGCTATTTATAAAATCGAAATTTCAGATAGCATTTGCACTAATAATGATTTTTTTACAGCCAATCAATTCTTGGCCTCTTCCCTAATTTTAGCTTGAAAATCAATAATTATAAGGATGGAATGTCTTGAGCAACTATTAAAGGTGTATGTCATTAGCGAACTGAGATGCATTGAAGGTGCGGTAAAATCCAAAACGCCCCTTATGCGAATGTTTATGGAGCAATGCGCTATTGAGCGGTCCAACTTCATTCTGGACATTTGGCATACTGCCATAAGACAGGAACAGAACGTTGAACTCTCTGAACTTTACGCATGGCATAATCAATTATACGGCAAGAATTATTTAGCTGTTACTACAGGCAGCAATGTTAATATAGACTTGCTACACAGAAAGGCTTTGGAAATTTGTGAGTGTATGATCGATATGGCCCTACCGGACAAGTTAACCATACTATTGGTAGAGCATTACACAAAAATCCAAGGAGACCTTCTTGCGTTAGCCCACATAAGAGCGCTAACAGAAAATTAGAAAACCTGATCATTCCAATGTTAAACATTACCATAATCCTTTAACTCAACAAGAACCCCATAAGAACATCCCTTAAAATGAACTTTATATGAAAGCTGATAAAAACACAAGCACAAAAAAAGAAGAGCAACTAAAGAAATCTACTGTTGATTATGAGGGCAAGCCCTTAACCACTAGGCAAGGACTCAAAGTAAACGATACAAACAACTCTTTAAAAGCCGGGCCGCGAGGAGCTACGTTATTGGAGGATTTTCTGCTACGTGAAAAAATTCACAACTTTGACCACGAACGTATTCCAGAGCGAATTGTTCATGCCCGAGGAAGCGGAGCACATGGCTATTTTGAACTCTATGAAAGTATAGAGGAATATTCCAAAGCCGGTATTTTTACCGATACATCTAGAAAAACCCCTGTTTTTGTGCGGTTTTCTACCGTTGCAGGATCAAAAGGTTCTACAGATTTGGCAAGGGATGTAAGAGGCTTTGCCGTAAAATTTTATACAGACGAAGGCACTTGGGATTTGGTTGGGAACAACATGCCCATCTTCTTTATACAGGATGCCATGAAATTCCCTGATTTAATTCATTCGGTCAAGCCTGAACCACATCAGGAAATTCCGCAAGCGGCCTCTGCCCATGATACATTCTATGACTTTGTTTCACTTACACCAGAAACACTTCACAACCATATTTGGGTAATGAGCGATAGGGCCATACCCCGTAGTTATCGTATGATGGAAGGATTTGGTATACATACATTTAGACTTGTAAATAGAGAAGGTAAGGCCCATTTTGTAAAATTTCATTGGAAACCAAAATTAGGAGTACACTCCGTTACTTGGGACGAGGCCGTTAAAATTAGTGGCGCGGATTCGGATTTTCACCGAAGAGATTTATGGAATGCCATTGAAGCTGGAGAATATCCCGAATGGGAATTAGGGTTACAAATAGTTCCAGAGGAAGATGAACACAAATATGATTTTGACCTCTTGGACCCTACCAAATTAATACCTGAAGAAATGGTACCTGTTAAAATAGTAGGTAAAATGGTCTTGAATAGAAATCCGGAAAATTTCTTCGCAGAGACAGAACAGGTTGCATTCATGCCAGGAAGTATTGTACCAGGTATAGATTTCACAAATGACCCTCTTCTACAGGGCCGGTTGTTCTCCTATAGAGATACCCAACTCTCTAGATTGGGCACACATAATTTTCACCAGATACCAATTAACAAACCGGTGGTAGAAGCTCGTAACAACCAACGGGACGGTCATATGCAAACCGAGATTCCAAAAGGACGAACTGCTTATTTCCCAAATTCAATTGGTGGTGGTTGTCCATACCTGTCATCTGTTGAAGAAGGTGGTTTTGAATCCTACCAAGAGCGTATTGATGCCAAGAAAATTAGAACTCGGAGCGAAAGTTTTAATGACCATTTCTCCCAACCTGCTCTTTTTTATAGAAGTCTTTCTGATTGGGAAAAAGAACATGTTATTAGCGCCTACTCTTTTGAATTAGGTAAATGTGACATCAAGCATATAAAGGAGCGAATGCTTTATTTGATTGATAAGATTGATTCTGACCTTGCTAAAAAAGTAGCGGGCAATCTAGGTATGAAGGTTCCTTCTTCCATCAAAGAACCCATAAATCAGGCTATTGGTGCAGATGCAGATGTAGAGGCGCAACAGCCATCGGAGAAGAAGAACTATTTGGATGAATCCCCTAAACTTAGTCAGGCGAACACTAATTTCAGTTCTATTGCCACACGGCAGATTGCGGTTTTAGTAGCCGATGGTTTTAGTATGAGCCAATTCAAGACCGTAAAAGATGCTCTGGAAAAAGAAGGCGCCATGATTAAATTAATTGCACCGCACGGAGGTACGGTCACTTGTGATGAAGATATGGAGCACCAAGTTGATGCGGCAATTATGACTACGGAAAGTGTTCTATTTGATGCTATTTATATTCCTGGAGGCAAATCATCTATTGATGGGCTATCGGCACAGTCCAAATTTACGAAGTTCGTAAACGAAAGTTATAAACACTGCAAAGCTATTGCGGTAAGCGGCGAAGCCGAAGATTTCTTAAAGAATACCGCCATTACGGATATAGAAGGTGATGAAGCCATTTTTATAAATGGCAAACCAGAAGAGTTCATTAAAGCTATTGCTAAACACCGTAACTGGAACAGAAGAGAAAAAGCGGAAAAAATACCCGCTTAAATTTAACCTTAAAAAGAAAATATTATGACTAATGAATATGCAAAGCACGAAACAGACTATATAAAGAGTTATGAGAAATTGGGGTATACCGACTCATACCGATTTGTAAAGGGAGAATTGAGAAGTACTAAGACAGATAAGGCATACGCTGCAAAAGATATTACTATCGTAAAAGAGCACCGTTATGAAGGAATGAGCAATCCCTCAGATATGTCATTGTTGTATGTCATAGAAACTAGTGATGGTGGTAAAGGTACATTGCTTGCGGGTTATGGCCCCAGCGCAGATGCGGACCTCTACGAGTTTTTAGAAACCATTCCTGAAGAAAATATCAAAGACGAAGATTTATTACCGGCAGACGCTAAGTAATTTATCTATTCCCCCATTGGAAAAGCCCGAAGTATTTTGCTTCGGGCTTTTCTTTGACTTAAACGGAAGGGCAAACATCCAGACGAAAACATCCTATTGAAACGTCTTTGGCAATAGAGATAAAATTTCTATCAATAGGATGACCTACAACTGTATGAGCTTTTTAATTTTGAAAAAAACAATCTCCTAAGAATATGCCTAGATTATTAGCTAAGAAGAAAAGTTCCATCAAAACAAATACTACAAAGAACGCCTTAAAAAGAAACCTGAATAATTTAAACAGACAGGTTAGGGAATTAAAAAGAAATTTTGAAAGCAACTTTCCCAAATACCCTTCAGCTAAATTTGAAGCAGTCAGGGAATTCAATATTAAACTGGTTCGTGTAAAATCGCGTTTAAACCGCATTGCTACGTTAGTTTCTCAAAATAGAAAAGGAGCCCGTAAAAATCTTGTTCGTGTCTCCCGAGAAATTCAGACTCTTAAAAATACTAGGCACAATCTCTACGAATCCTAACTAGATTATTGCGCTTTTTCAGCTACTATTAACAGCCTGTTTAGGCGAGTCTTTTCTGATTACCCGTCCAAACAAACTTATTTCGTGTGCGTACACAAAAACAAACCCTATAATTTTATAAGACTAGAATTATCCTTATATTTGACATACAAATAATTCAACTACAACCAACTAACCATGGTAGCTCTTAATTGCTGCTACACTCATAAATTATTGTATTGAAAACAATTAAAGATATTGCCGAAGAAGCTAAAGTTTCTACCGGTACTGTGGACAGGGTTATTCATAAACGCCCAGGGGTCTCTCCAAAAACCAGGGAAAAGGTTCAAAAATTACTTGACAAGTATGACTTTGAAAGAAATATATTGGCAAGCACCCTGGCTTTCAAGAAAAAATACAGAATTGCGACTCTAATTCCCTCTGTCGTATCTAAAAACCAATTCTGGCACGGACCACACTTGGGTATGAAGTCTGCCGCCAAGGAAATAAAAAAATATGGGGTTGAAACCCACCGCTTCTTTTTTGATCAATACGATTTAAAATCATACGAAAAGGCTCTTGATAAAATTCTGGACCTGAACCCTAACGGGGTGGTTTTTGCTCCTTTCTTTTACAACACATCTCTTGCTTTTGCCGAAAAATTAAATGCCAAGGACATTCCATTTATTTTTATAAATATTGATTTGGATACGCCTAACAAACTAACTTACATTGGCCAAAACGCACAGCGCAGTGGGTATCTGTGTGGTAAGATGATGGATTTAATCACCAAATCATCTGGACATATCGCTGTTTTGACTTCCCAAAAAAATGTGGACAGCCATTTGGCCATTGAAACAAGGATTAAAGGGTTTCATGATTACTTTGAAAACAATTCAAATACGAATCATATAAAGAAAGTTCTGATTGATGATTTTGATTCGAAAAAAGTAGAAATCGCGCTTTCCGAAGCCCTTAAGAATGATGAAGCTATCTCCGGAATCTTTGTTCCCTCCAGTGCTGTTTTTACCGTTGCCCAATACTTTGAAAAGAAGAATATTACGCATATTCGTACGGTAGGGTTTGACACACATTTGGATAATCTTAATTACATTAGAAAGGGTGCCATTGATTTTGCCATTGACCAAAATCCTTTTGAACAAGGCTATATGGGATTAAAAATACTTTGTGAGTATCTATTGTTGAACAAAACGCCCAAACCTAAATATAACTCGCCCATAAACATTGTTACCCAAGAAAATGTTGACTACTTTGATGTAGCGGAAACCATTGAATACGCTGTCTAGGTAAAGTTTACGGAAAGTATTTTTCGTACAAAATGTTACATGAAAAAAATACTGCTTTTAATCCTTTTTTGCGCTGCATGTGCCGCCAATGCACAACACTCTATTGCCAGACAATGGAATGACGTTCTTTTAGACGCTATTAGAGTGGATTATGCCAGACCCACGGTTCATGCACGTAATCTATACCATAGTTCCGTACTCATGTACGATGCCTGGGCATTGTTTGATGATACGGCCCAAACCGTATTCCTTGGCCAGACTTACGGCGGTTACAATTGTAGATTTAACGGAATTATACAACCAATAGCCATAGATCAAGCTAGGCAAGAAGTTATGAGCTATGCACTGTTCAGGTTATTAGCCCATCGTTTTGCTACTTCTCCCGGTGCAAATGAAACATTGTCCAACATAGAAAACCTGTTCCTGTCCCTTGGCTACGACCCACAATTTACCTCTACTGATTATAGTAGCGGTTCATACGCTGCGCTGGGCAATTATTTGGGTAATGAAATGATCAGGTTTGGCGAACAGGATGGAGCTAACGAAACGTTTGAATATGGTAATCAACTATACCAACCTACCAACCCTCCCTTGGTATTGGCAGAATATCAAGATATAACCAATATTGACCCAAACCACTGGCAGCCCCTGTCTTTTGACCTTTTTATTGATCAATCAGGAAATTCCGTTCCAGTTTCCATACCGGATTTTCTAGGACCCGAATGGGGTGCCGTAGTGCCGTTTGCACTAAATGAGGCCGATATGCAAATTAAGAACAACGGTTTTGATTCTCATTTATATTTCAATACTCAAGAGCCTCCCCAAATAGAAAATTCCATGGGCAACGGAATTGACGACCCTTACAAATGGAATTTCACTTTAGTGGCCGCTTGGTCTGCGCATCTAGACCCAGAAGATGACACTCAAATAGACATCTCTCCGGCCAGCTTGGGCAATGTAGATATTGACACCTACCCTACTACGTTTGAAGCTTATAAAAATTTCTATAGTCTTATGGACGGAGGGGATACCGGTCAAGGTCATGACCTCAACCCACACACCAACCAACCCTACTCCCCTCAGTTTGTAAAACGATCGGACTATACGCGAGTCCTTGCCGAATTCTGGGCAGACGGCCCCGACTCCGAAACACCACCGGGACATTGGTTTACCATACTCAATTATGTAAGTGACCATCCATTGTCGGATAAAAAACTTAAGGGTGAAGGTCCCACTTTAAATAATCTTGAGTGGGATGTAAAATGTTATTTGGCACTTGGTGGAGCCATGCACGATTCGGCTATTGCTACTTGGGGCATTAAAGGATATTTTGATTATGTTAGACCTATATCGGCAATTAGGTATATGTCAGGAAAAGGGCAAAGTAGTGATCCTTCCTTACCTAGCTTTGATCCTCAGGGGATACCGCTGATTCCAGACTTAATTGAATTAATTAAAGAAGATGACCCCTTGGCAGGCACTATGGGTGAGTTTGTGGGAGAAATTAAAATCAAGGCATGGCGAGGCCCCGATTTCATAAACAATCCCGTAAGTGATGTAGCAGGTGTGGGTTGGATTTTAGGTACGCATTGGTGGCCTTACCAACGCGGTACTTTTGTTACACCTCCATTTGCAGGTTATATATCCGGGCATTCTACCTTTTCCAGAGCGGCCGCAGAAGTAATGACCCAATTAACGGGAGATGCTTTTTTTCCTGGTGGCATGGGAACGTTTGACATTATGGCCAATCAATTTTTGGTATTTGAAAATGGCCCTTCAGAAGATTTCACCTTGCAATGGGCCACCTATAGGGATGCTTCGGACCAAACGAGCCTTTCTAGAATATGGGGCGGTATACATCCCCCAATAGACGATATTCCTGGTCGCTTAATAGGAGAGCAAATAGGAAAACAGGCTTTCGCCAAAGCGGAACTTCTTTTTGGTAACCCAACTTCGGCTGAGAAAAACGAAGCTAACACCATTCCATTTCCTATTCCGTTTGAACAAGAAATAAACCTTGCTACAGATTTGCATGGCCCGTGTACGGTGCTACTCTTTAATATGAGGGGGGAATTGGCCCATACAGAAAACATCGACTTTAATATTTCCTATAAAATTAACACTCATGGGCTTTCCTCTGGGATATATATTCTAACTATAAAGAATAGCGAGGGGGCAATTGTTCATAAGCAAAAGGTGATTAGAAGGTGAGCTTTTCTTATCATAGTCTACAACCTTTCTTTTTTCCTGAGAACAAACCAACAAAAAAGGTCCGCATAAATAAATCATACGGACCTTAAAAAAAACAAAAACAAACTGCTTACGGTATTCTTCTCTACATTGAGAAGTTATAACTTAGGTTCCCAACCTTGGGCGTATTCACGTTTCCACCAGTCTTTCATAACCTTTTCGTTATTCAAGACCTTACCTGTAGCCTTATCAATTTTAAGGGTTTCTCCGGCATCTTGTGCCATATTACCCAGATGACAAAGCATGGTAGAGATACTTGCATCTTTAATATCAGAATTGAGGGATTTATCTTCCCTGATTCCAGCAAAGAAATTACCTACATGGTTCACATCTAGACTGCCACCGCCTTGAGTATTGGTACCTGTGCTTTGATCCCCTCCTTCTTTTATATCCTTAATTTGGTTTCCACCTAAATCGTACAATTTGTAGCCTCCCCTACTTAAAGTTATAATTCCTTTACTTCCGTAAATGGTAATTCCCCTTCCTGGTTGGTTTGGAAGGATTTTTCCTCTACTATGGCCTGTCCACGTGATAAATTTATCATCACCAAACTTATAGGTTACCTGTTGGTTGTCTACAAATTCCCAATCGTCATCATATGCATATTTCCCTCCGAAGGAAGTTACACTATCCGGTAAATCAACTCCTAAAGCCCATCTACAAATATCTATTTCATGAGTACCATTGTTATGAACTTCGCCAGTACCCCAATTTTTAAACCAGTGCCAG
Organism: Zobellia russellii; assembly: GCF_044597075.1. NCBI lineage: Bacteria > Pseudomonadati > Bacteroidota > Flavobacteriia > Flavobacteriales > Flavobacteriaceae > Zobellia > Zobellia russellii. The sequence continues at coordinate 1,686,869 of NZ_CP139000.1, forward strand.
TTGTAAGGATGAATGTTATCTCTATAATCTTCTCTAACGGCGGGCCCTTGCCACATATCCCAATCTAACGTTGAGGGTACAGGAACTTTATTGCCTACACCAATAGAGCCACGATTGTTAGAATAATAGGCTTCACCCTTAAAGACATCTCCGATAATGCCTTCGTTGATTTCTTTTACAGCTAAAGCAGAAGATTTTGCCGAACGCTGTTGGTTACCCATTTGAACTTTTTTACCATACTTTTTTTGGGCCTCTACGAGCAGGTCGTTTTCCCAAGGGTTATGGCTACAAGGCTTTTCAACATATACGTGTTTACCGGCCTGTAGCGCCATTATGGCCATTGGGGCATGCCAATGTTCCGGGGTAGCAATAAATACGGCATCTACCTTTTTATCCTCTAACACTTTTCTAAAATCCTTTTCCACTTTAGGTACGTAACCTATATTTTCTTTACACCAGAGATTATGCTCTGCTATAATATTATCATCTACATCACAGGTATATATAATTTTAGCATTCTTATCAGTATGAATGGCCGCAATATGTGCTTTTGCTCTACTTCTTACACCAATGATAGCACAATTAATATGGTCATTTGCACCAAGTATATTGGCATGGGCCATAGAAGGTAAAACAAGTCCGCTAAACGATAAAGCCATTGAACCCGTTGCGGTTTTCTTTATAAAATTTCTTCTACTAGTCATTACTTATCTTCTTTAGGTGTTTTTATTTGAATGTTTTTAAAGCTAACTCTATCGCCATGATCCTGCAATAAAATCTGACCCTTGTCCAACTCTCCAAAATTGGGCCACTTGGCGTATTTACTTTCCGAAACCAATTTTCTGTATGCATCGCTTTTACGCTCATATTCCAAAACTTTAGCTCCATTAAGATAGTGTTCTACATGGTTATCCTTGGATATAATATATGCTGTGTTCCACTCCCCTATGGGTTTGATCGGCTTCTTTGGGTCTGCTTGAATTAAATCATACAGCGAAGAAACGGTACGGCTACCATCATGGTTTCCTTTTTTTGCATCCGGATGTCTCTCATCGTCTAAAATTTGGTATTCCAATCCTATGGATGAACCTGCACCTTTATTTAATTCGGTATCTACATAGTACTTAATTCCGCTGTTGGCCCCTTCCGTCAACTTAAAATCAACTTTAAGTTCAAAATCGCTATAAGCTTCAGTGGTAACAATATCTCCTCCGGCAGCAGACTCTTCTCCACCTGAAGATAACACAGTAAGTATGCCATCTTTTATCTCCCAGCCCTTATCAGGGAAACCTTCCAACTTAGCACCTCTCCAACCTTCGGTAGTTTCTCCGTCCCAAAGTAATTCCCAACCTTGGTCCTTTTCATTTTTTGTAAGTTGGTTGGCCATATTTATAGCTGGCAACGGACTCTTTTGAGCATATTTCTGAACATCGTCCGTAATAATTTTGATATTCTTCCAAACGATTTCGGTTCCCGGAGTTTTGTCCTTTCCTATAGAATGAACCTGTAAACCAATAAAACCACTATCTGTCTGCGTATCTATCAAATGGGAAGCAGGCACCCCATTGATCCATGTTTTTAACGTATCACCAATAGCTTCAATCCGGTAATGGTTCCAGTCATTTTGCTTAAAAGCCTGTTTTGCCTTTTTATTGTCATCATCTAAAGGATGTAACCAACCCCTACGCGCCTCATCGTAAATACCGGCACTCCATGCCCGGTCTGATGGGTCAATCTCAATTTGATACCCATGGATTCTACCGTTCATATAATAGGGAAAACTATTACTACGGATTTGAATTCCAGAATTCATGGACGGGTCTACTTTATAATCCAATTCCAAGATAAAATCATCGTACATTTTATCTGTTGTCATAAATGAGTTTGGAGTGTTGCTAACCGTAGTTCCAACGATAGAATTATCCCTAATTTCATAAATGGCCTTTCCGCCTTTTTGAGTCCAACCGGTAAAAGTTTCTCCATCAAAAAGATCTGTCCATGGTAGGGTTTCTTTTTTCTGGACCTCACAGCTTACAAAAAGACTTGATGCCATTAGTAGCAGTGCACTTTTATACCCAAAGGTCCTTAGTTTACTTACGTTTAAATGCTTCATTTTAATAGTTTAAAATTGTTTTGATGTTTATGATTTTAAAATTTTTCTAAGATAAGTTGTGTTTCCACTAACGATTTTTAACATGTAAACCCCGGCCGGTAAACTCTCGTACCCACTAAGCGTAATTGAACCATTGGCGGATTTACTATTTATATATTGATTACTAACTATATTCCCCAAAACATCACTCAACACAACGTGCACCTCATCTTCAAATGCATCCTTGGAGACTATGCGCAAGGTGTTATTAAAAGGACTAGGATATACTATCATTCCCAACCCTTCCAAATTCTCTTCATATGGAACCGTTACTTGCGAACAATCTTCTGCTTCCGCAGGGTTCAATACTAATTTAGTTAATTTGATGGTGTTAATTTTGTCGTCATTAATGATTTCTTTGTAAACACCTGGATTGCTAACCGTTTCACTACCGATAACAATTTCATCACCTTCACAAATCTGAATGGTTTCAAAAACTCGTTTAAAAACACCTTCGTCTTCTTTTATATAGTAATCCGAATTAGCCTCCAAATTCTTGAATACTTCTTGTTTTAGCCCTTTTGGCCATTGTACCACCAAACTGTCTATTGTTTCAATTTGATCTAAACCAAAGTGAACCACAGAACTATGAACGGACAAATAACTACTTCCTCCGGAGACTTCTCTTATCTGTTCTTTTCCATCTGTATAAATTTTTACCAAAGCACCATACCCACTTCTATTATTCTCGGTGCCTTCTAGCTTAGCTTTTAACCAATTAGACTGTTCATTGCCTGTATTCATATAAACCTTTGTGCTGCCACGGTTTTCATCGCTCACGCGAATATTAGCTGTAACAATATCTAGTTTACCATCATTGTTCAAATCTCCATAGGCCATACCCCTAGCCTTGTTTGGCTGACCGGTTACGAGTATATCCGAAATATCCTCAAACCTTGTTTCGCTTCCAAAACCTAAATATAACAGGTTGTTCTGTGTATCGTTTAGATTTAACAATGATCCTTTTGAAGCATAGAGATCTAAATGTCCATCATTGTTTACATCTAAAAAGGCAGTACCCCAACAAACACCGGTTCCATCACTCACTTCTATATCTCTCGCCACATCTACATAGGATAGTAACCCTTGGTTTTGATACAGTTTATTATGACCGATATTGGTTACATAATAATCAAAATGTCCGTCTTCATTAAAATCGCCCACAGCTACCCCCATACTATTCATAGCTGCGTTCATACCCGATGAATCGGAGATATTACTAAAATCCTTGTTTGGGTAATTATTAACCAAAATTTTATTGGGTTCATAGAAATCTCCAAAATCATTTAGAACGAACAGGTCTTGATCGCCATCTTGATCTACATCCGAAAAAGAAGAAACTAAGGTTGTCCCTGTTTCATTGGGTGCCAATGGATTATCAATCTGTAAAAAAGTACCATCCCCATTATTCTCGTAGAAAAAATCAACTAATGGACTAGTAATATTTTGATCAAAAGGGAGGGCGTCATAAGCCACATAATTACCCACATAAATATCTAAATCACCATCTAGATCATAATCTGCCATAGTTGCCGTCATACTCCAAGCTTGTTGATTTATACCCGCTGATGGAGAAATGTTGGTGAACGATTTGCCATCCAAATTTTTTAGAAGATAACAACGTGCTCCTTCTGCCGTAGTAATAAAAAGATCGGTAAACCCGTCATTATCTATATCTCCGGCCACTACGCCCATTGTTTTTATACTTCTAAATTGGGTGATTCCCATTTCTTTGGTCACCTCACGAAATGTATCGTTTCCCAGATTTTCATAAAGTTGGTCGTTTTCATCTCCTCCCGTAAGATAAATGTCTTCCAAACCATCATTATTAAAATCAAAAATAGCAACGCCGCCTCCCATGGCCTTTGAATCCGACATATAATGCTCTATTCCAAGAACTTTTGACTTTTCCTCAAAATCTTGGGCGTGAAGAGACAAGCTCAGTAAACTGAACCAAAGACTAGGGTAAAATGTCATATCTCTCATACGTTTCCGATAACCTCAAAAATTTGACATAGGGAAAACTCCCCATGCCAAATTCCTTTAATTTACTTCTATTCTATCTAACCCTCATTAATATCCGGGGTTCTGATCTAAATTTTTGTTGGCCTCAACTTCATCTTGCGGTATAGGCTGCAACATATACCTGTCCGGAAATGAATTGCTAAAAGCTGGATCTTCAAAAACCGTAAACGTAAGCTGCGCAGGGTCAAACACATGCTGTGGACCAGAATCTCCAGAGGCCGGCACACCGTTACGTTCAATTTTTATACCATGGTATGTAGCATTCAAAACGGTAGAAGCTTCGTCCCAACGAATCAAATCAAACCACCTATGGTTTTCAAAAACCAACTCTATCCTTCTTTCCTGTCTGATTTTTTCACGCATATCCTCCTTGGAAAGTCCGGCTGGCAATTCAGGCATAAAAGCCCTTCTCCTAATTCTGTTTACAGCTTCGGTTACCGCTGCACTAGGCCCATTGGCTTCATTTTCTGCTTCGGCAAAAATCAATAATACCTCTGCAAAGCGTATTTCTTGCCAAGCCGTTTTACTCACTCCTTCAGGAGCGAATCCTAAAGATGGATCTACGAATTTTTTTACTAAATAACCCGTAATAGAAGCATTACCGTCACGTATGGTTCCCGGTCCTTCATTAAATCCGTTCCATTCCATATCTATAAAAGGTTCACCACGTGATGGAGATACCTCCGAAAACTCGGAGCCATGATAAAAAATAGAGGCGTAAAACCTGGGGTCTCTGTTTACATACGGATTATTCGGGTCATAACCAGATCCCGCATCTTCTACAGGCAGGCCGTTGGTCATTTCAAAATCATCTACAAGTTCCTGCGTAGGATCGGTCTGTCCACCGTTATCATTTCTCCAGCGTACCGGCCAGTTTCCACGATCAAATTGGTGAGATCTTTCTGGTGGCAAGAATAAAATTTCGTAAACTGTTTCTACATTGCCTCCCGTTGACAAGAATAGATCACCGTAGTTTTTAATAGCTTCTTCTATACTCGCAGGATTTGCCCCATACAGCTCTAAACCGTCATTTTCAGGACCACTGATCAATGAATTTGCCAAGGCCGAAGCGTCCTCATATCGTTCTGCGAACAACATGGCTCTTGCATTTAAGGCAATGGCTGCCTGCTTGGTTAACTGGCCTGCTTTAACTTCGGATTTATTTGGCAAGCTCGCAGCTGCAGCAGTCAGTTCTTGATTTACAAATTCATAAATTTCAGGTCTTGGTGTTCTAGACGGAAACAAATCTTCATCATCCAAACTTTGAGGTTCCGTTAATAGAGGTACACCCCCGTACCTTCTTGTTAAGTCAAAATAAAACCATGCCCTAACATATTTTGCCGAAGCTTGTGCGGTAGCTTTGTATTCCGCATCAAAATCCGACGCTTCCAAACCGATAAGAAATTCGTTTACTTGACGAATGGCCGTATAGGCCCCATCCCAAATATCCAATCCTCCTAAATCCAGTGGGTTCATAGAACCTACGCGGACTACAGAGTTAGAAGGCACCCAACCACTTTTGGAACGGGCCTCATCTGAAATGGAAGCTAGTAAGTAGTTGTTTCCATATCCTCCCCCAGGGCTGTTGTATTGCCCTGCCGGCAGTTGACCTATAATATTATTTAAAAATGCCTGAGCTAAGGATTGATCTTCAAAAACTGTTGATGCGCCCAATTGGTCCGTTGGTTCCTTATCTAGAAAATCGTCGCTACAAGAGGTCGCAAAAGCAAGACCGAGCGCTAATATTGTTACAATCTTTTTCATTTTGTTCACTTTAAGTTTTGTTTTTTAGAAGCCTACATTTACACCAAAAGAAATAACCCGTGATATAGGGTAGAATAATGAGTTCCCTTCGGTTCCTTCCGGGTCTCCTAAAGAAATGTTCGTAAAAGTCAAAAGGTTGGTTCCTGACGCGGTAAGACTTAATCTCTTAATGCCATAAGCCTCCAATTGTTCTGAAATAGATGTAAAGTCATAACTGATCTGTGCACGTCTTAATCTTAAAAAGGAAACTTCTTCCATCCAGAAATCACTGGTTTGGTTGTTGTTGGAGTTTCCATCCGGTAATATTCTTGGGTATTTGGCATCTGGGTTATCTACCGTCCATGAGTCGTTCAACGCTTTAAAATTGTTTCCAACGTCCAATAAGAATCCTCTTGGTGTTACCTGTCTGGTATAATCCGTGGCACCTTGAAAACTAAATGCTAAAGAAAAACCTTTGTACCCTAGTTCTGCATTAAGACCATAAATAACCCCTGGCGTATTACTTGAACCAATTAAGGTACGGTCATCTTGATTTACCACTCCATCTGGCTGACCTGTTAGATTTCCATCCGCATCACGACCGTTTATATCCTTATATCTGATATCTCCCGGAGCCAACTCTCCAAACTGGGCCGGACCATTAGCAATCTCTGTTTCATTCTGGTACAGTCCATCTGAAAGGTAACCTACACGGGCACCTATTTCATTTCCGGTAAGACTAGCTCCTGGAATAACATCTGCAGGCTCATCTATAAAAACAATCTCGTTTTTGGCCAATGTTAAGTTGGCATCCAGGTTATAATAAAAATGTTCTCCTATGGATTGTTTATTTCGTACGGTAAACTCCCATCCCCAGCTATCAACTATACCTAAGTTTTCACTTGGCAATTCCGCGCCAAAAGTACCTGGTACGGATAAGCTTCTTTCTGCAAGAATATCTTCGGTTCTTTTCTTATAGTAATCTACTTCAAGTCCCCATTTGCCTTCTAAAAATTCAGCTTCTAGACCAATATCCGTAGTAGTAGCGGTTTCCCAAGTAATGTTGGGGTTAGGTATTCCTGATGGACTTATCCCTTGAAGAAAAGCTCCATCGGACACATAACCACCTTGAAAATTAAATCCAGTGATATATTGGAAAGGGTCTACCCTATCATTACCGGTAATACCCCAAGAACCCCTCATTTTTAAATCCGTAATTACTTCGGAATCTTTCATGAAATTTTCCTCGGAAATCCTCCAACCGGCAGAGAATGCCGGAAAGTAACCGTCACGACCTTCTTTTGGAAAGATATAAGATTGATCTAAACGTAAGTTGGCTTGAAATAAATACCTGTTTTTATATCCATAATCCACACGGGCCACATACCCTCTTCTGGCGGTTTCCGAAGCACCTCCAAAGTTTTGGTCGTTATCTACTGCACCGGCAAAAAGCTCTTGAATGGCCGGAGAAAGAAAACCATCTCTATAAGCGTTAATGTTGTCCGACTTCTGTTCTATCTTCTCAAAAAGGGCCAAGGCCGATATTAAGTGATCACCAAACTCTTTTTTATAGTTAAGGCTTAACTGCGTCGTCTGTTGGGCAAAGTCTCCTCTGCTTTCATCCAAATAACTCAAATTATCACTAATATTTGGAATATACTCACCCGTTGCCTCGTTCAATTGGTAAGAAGTATAAGGAGTAAAGAATACCTTTTGTTTGGTAACGTTCCTATCATAAGAATACATAGCTTTTGCCGTTAGCCCGTCTATACCGGGAACTTGGTATTCCAACTGAAAATTGGTTTGAAAATAATCGCTATCTCTTCTATCACTACCATTTCTGTTGGCATCCCCAACAGAGTTACCACTAAAACCATCAAAACCAAGCGATTCTGAGGGAAGACCTTCCGCTCCTGGGCGGCCATCTACAAAGACAGGAAATAATGGATTTGCCCTCAAGGCATTGGAGAATATCTCTCCATCAACATCTGCGGAACGTAAGGTGTTTTCCAACCTTCCGGCAATATTTAAACTAAACTTTAAACGATCTGTAATATCCGCATCTACATTTGAACGGATACTACTTTGCTTAAAGCCTGCATTTTCATACAATGCTCCTTGGTCTAATAGACCATATGAGAAGAAGTAACGCAATTTTTCACTACCTCCATCTACAGAAAAATTATACTGTTGTTGAGGAGCAGAGTTTCTAAGGGTTTCGTTCCACCAATCAAAACTTTCCACTGTTCCAGCTTCCGCTTGCGCCACCAAATCATCATATGGCAAAGCATCGGGAGCAGTTCCTCTATTCAAGAAAGATTGTCTAAATGCCAATACGTACTCACTAGCATTCATAAGTTCTGGTCGTCTAGTGGGCGACTGAAACCCATATTGACTAGAAAAATTGATAGAAGGCTTTCCTATTTTACCTCTATTGGTTGTAATTAAAAGTACTCCGTTTGCAGCACGAGAACCGTAAACCGCAGTAGAAGCTGCATCTTTTAACGCCGTTACACTGGATACCTCAAATGGGTTTACCCTTTGGTAAGGACGCTCAACACCATCAATTAAAACCAAAGGACTATTGTTACCCAAGGTGCTGCGGCCCCTAATCTGGAACTGCGCATCATCTTGGCCAGGCTGACCTGTAGTTTGAACCGCTATAACTCCAGAGAGTTTACCGGAAAGTGCCGCTGATAAGTTTGGTGGAGGCGCTACGGTAAGTGTCTTACCTTCCACTTGGGAAAGAGACCCGGTAACATCTTCCTTTTTTTGCGTACCATACCCCACTACTACTACTTCCTGTAGGCTTTGCGCATCTTCGCTTAATGTAATGTTCAGGGTAGATTGTGAGCCTACCGTAACTTCTTTAGAGGCAAAACCCAATGAGCTAAAACGCAACACTGCATTTGCATCTGCTACTTGAATGGTATAGTTACCGTCAAAATCCGAGACTACGCCATTCGTTGTTCCTTTTTCAACAACGTTAACCCCTGGCAAAGGCACACCGGCATCATCTGTAATAACCCCGGAAATAGAGGTTTGTACGGCCAATGTATTTATCTCATTTTCATTAAGGTTTGGGGTTAGCCGTAAATTGTCTACCAGCGGAATATTCCTGCTGGAGGCCGTGGCATTGGCATTCCCCATTAAAAGCAAAACAAACGCAAAGGACCCTAAACGAGACGTAAAACCCGGAAAGGAACCTGTACGCAAAATTCTTGCAGATCGGTTTTTTCTTTTCATAATTTAAATTGAGTTGGTTACTAATATTACATGAGTTGTTTACTAACAATACAATTGAGTGGTATTCATAATGCATCTTGAGATTTTATTGCTGCACGCTTCTCTATTTTAAAAAATCAGCTCATAACAGCAATTTGAGATTTTACGAGTTAATTAATTGACAATCAAATAAATAAACACCCGTAATTGTTAATTAATTCCCAAAATTCATAGTAATATTTTACGAATGTAATTTTCTGAAATCAAATAACCTAGTAAATTATGCTAAAATGTGTGCGCACACATATAATAATCGTGCACGAACACGATGTAAATATTATGATTCCGCCAAATACAGTTGTATAAATTGCCGAAAATGCTAAAAGTGCTTCCTATCAAACAAGGTTATTATCAAACTTTATTATCTGGAATAACGCCCTAAAATTGTACTGAAAAATTCATTTGAGTTAATATCAAAAGTAATCTGAGTCCGTTTTTCACCACGGATTTATTATTTTGGCCCCAATCATTTCTTTTGTTAATTAAAGTCTAAATAAAGCTCCAAACCAAGTTCTTTTAACGTACATAGATTGGCTTTTAAAATTTCTAAAACAGAATGTATTCTGACAGATATTTTAAGGCAACAAATTATTTAGGACCAAATAAACTATAAAAATTACTATGACTCTCAACCTTTATTTAGCGGATGACGATACTGAAGACCGTGAACTGTTTGTTGAAGCACTTGATGAAATTGATGTTTCTACTCAAGTAACCCAGTTTGATAATGGTGTGGACCTTATGGACGACTTATTTTCTTCTACTGATTTGCCCGACGCCATCTTCTTAGACCTGAACATGCCCCTCATGAACGGTTTTGAGTGCCTTACAGATATCAGGAACTTTCCTAGGTTTGATGATATTAAGGTAATCGTTTATTCTACCTCTTACAGACAGCGAGAAGTAAACCAATTACAAACCGATGGTGCCAACCAGTATATACAAAAGCCATCTTCATTTGATGACTTAAAAGTAATGCTTCAAAAAAGTTTGGTTTCCTTAATTGAAAAAAATACTTCGGCTATAAACCCTAGTGAGTTTGTTATATTGGTCTAGCTACATATAGACCTCCGATTTTCACAAATTCCATTGACCCAAACGGTAATTATTTTACTCTAAAAACTTCCTTCTTTTTGCATCATAATTTCAATGAATAGCGGCAATTTAGGCTTAGGACGACCTGTATTTTTGTATCAGAATTTAAGTTTAATTTAAAACTATTGATATGAAAATCACAAAATCAATTTTAATAGCGGCAATGGTACTTTTCTCTTTAGGTACGTATGCCCAAGATCAAGATGACCAAAGAGTAATGGCCGATGCCGAAAAAGCTAAAGCAAAATTGCAGAAAGCGGATTATGGACTAGACCAATTTTTCAAAAACGCACCGGGATATGTCGTATTCCCTAATGTTGGTGAAGGCGGACTTATCGTTGGTGGTGCATCTGGTAACGGTGTACTTTACGAAAACGGAAAAGCCGTAGGTATGGCAGATTTAAAGAAAGTAGACGTAGGATTACAAGCTGGTGGTCAAGCGTTGACTGAAATTATATTCTTTGAAACCGAAGATGCCCTTAACGAGTTTAAACAAGGTGAATTTGAACTTTCTGCCGAAGCTACTGCAGTAGCCCTTGAAAAAGGAGTTGCAGCCAACGCTAATTATGATGACGGTGTAGTTGTATTTGCCAAGCCTAAAAAAGGGTTAATGGCAGACCTATCCGTAGGTGGTCAAAAGTTTAAGTATACGGACATGGAGCTAATTGATAAGAAATAATTAGATTGTTCACTCATATGAAAAGGGGCCTTACACTTGTAAGGTCCCTTTTTCTTTGTACACTTTTTTATTTACTCCCGTTCGTAAAGATGGACTTGTATGTACACTACCCTCTCCTGAATTTTGTTTTAAAACCTTTTCAATCTATCACATCCATAAGATTAATATTTAGGCGATTAGGGTTATTTTAAAAACCCTTTGAGACCAACTTCCAATTCAGATTCGCATTATTTTGTACTGAACAATATGAGCTCCTTTGCTTATACTAATTACAGATATTATGGAAGCTATTTTAAATAAGAGTGCGGGTATGGGAGCCATCTTAACAGAAGACGGGCCTACTACCTTTAGAGTTTGGGCGCCCAATGCAGACAAGGTTTTTGTTATTGGCGATTTTAACGATTGGAAAAAAGATGATTTTGAACTGGAACACGAAGAAAACGGCTACTGGGCCGGTGTTACGGATAAGTGTAAAGAAGGTGATGAATACAAATTCCTCATTTTAAACGGGACTAATGAGTACGAACGTAACGACCCCTATGCCGTAGAGGTTACGAATAGTAATGGGAATTCCATTGCCAGAAAGCTAGATTTTGATTGGGAAGGAGATGATTTTCAAATACCTAATTGGAACGAACTGGTTATTTACGAATTACATGTAGGAACGTTTAATCGTAAAAAACCAGATCAGGTAGGTACTTTTGAAGATGTCATTGAAAAACTGCCCTATCTAAAAAATTTGGGAATTAACTGTATTGAGTTACTGCCCGTAGCTGAATTTGCCGGAGGTATTTCTTGGGGCTACAATCCTGCACACCCTTTTGCCATTGAACAGGATTATGGCGGACCGGATGGTTTTGCAAAACTTGTAAAGGAAGCTCATAAGAATGGTATTGCGGTAATTATGGATGTGGTCTATAACCATTTTGGACCTTCGGACGTAGATCTTTGGCAATTTGATGGTTGGCATGAAAATGACAAAGGAGGAATTTATTTTTATAACGATTACCGCTCGGAAACCCCTTGGGGAGATACCCGTCCGGATTACGGTCGTCCTGAGGTTAGAAAATACATCGCTGACAATGCTATGTTCTGGATAGAACAATACCGTTGTGACGGTTTGCGTATGGACGCCACCTCGTACATTAGGTTTGAAGGCGGTGGTCTTGGACTGGATACGGAAATTAATGAAGGTAATATTCTTATGAGGGATATTAACATGCAAATTCAATCTAAATATCCACACATTCTAACCATTGCCGAAGACCTTAAAGGAGACGACAAAGTTACTGATGGGGCCGAGTACGGAGGATTGGCATACGGCTCTCAATGGGATATGAATTTTGTACATCCTGTGCGGGAAGTACTCACCATGATAAATGATGACGATAGAGACCTACAGTATATCGTAAATGCGTTAACCTATACTTATAGTGGTGATGCGTTTAAAAGAATAATTTATACGGAATCGCATGACGAGGTAGCCAATGGAAAGGCTAGGGTTCCTGAAGAAATACAGCCGGGAGATGCCGAGAGTCCGTTTGCGAAAAAACGTGCCATTCTAGGTTTGGTACTTACCTTGACAGCTCCAGGAATTCCCATGTTGTTTCAAGGTCAGGAATTTATTGAAGATGAATATTTTCAGGATACCGAAGCCTTGGATTGGGAAAAATTTGAAAAACTAAAGGGCATCAGCAAATTGTCTACGGACCTAATTGCACTTAGAACAGGAAAGGCAGATCGTACCAACGGCCTGCGAGGGCAACAGTTAGATATTGTTCATTTTAATCAGGACAATAAAATCCTTGCTTATGTGCGCAGTAGGGATTCCGACGATAACGAACCGGTATTGGTAGTTCTTAATTTTGGGGACAGGCCATTTGAGGAATACGGAATTGGGGTTGCCGAAGATGCCGATTGGAAACTAAGGTTCAACAGCACCTGGAAAGGTTATGATGATGATTTCTCGGAGTTGGAAGTAGAAGATATGGAAAAAGTAGCGGAGTCTACAGATGAAAAACCATTTACTGGTAAGATTACGATTCCTGCTTATGCCGCATTGATTTATACAAAATAGCTTTTAGTAAATTAAGAGTCAACAACTGCTCTGTAGGGATAAGGATAAGTACTTGTTTCGCAGAGCAGTTTTACTTTTCATCTGCCCTTTGCCCTACTATTTTAGAAACGATTATGATCAAAAAAGATTTGGATAGCAGCTATAGCCCATAAAAGTGTATCATATATTACCAATACTTAAAAATAAACTCTAGGGAATGGTCATATTTAAAACTTTTATGCCCTTGACCCTTTAAAACAGAAAAAAATATGAAATATCTTATATATACCCTCATAATAGTATTGATAATTGGATGGATTTTAGGATTTTTGATTTTTAAAATTCTAGGAGGCCTTATTCACCTATTATTGGTACTGGCCGTCATTCTCATAATCTATAACTGGTTTATAGAACGAAAAAAAACTAAATAACAAAACACCAACCTCTTAATTATGGCTTCAGGATTTTTTGCATTACTAGACGATATTGCCACACTCATGGATGACGTTGCTGCTATGAGTAAAATTACGGCCAAGAAAACAGCAGGTATTCTTGGTGATGATTTGGCCGTGAATGCCGAAAAAGCTTCCGGATTTATGTCCGACCGTGAGATTCCCGTGCTTTGGGCCATCTCCAAAGGTTCTATGGTAAACAAATTAATTATCCTGCCCGTAGCCTTTCTGCTCAGTGCTTTTCTGCCCTCTGCCATAATTGTCGCCTTAATTTTAGGAGGATTGTACTTGGCCTATGAAGGTGCGGAGAAAATCTATGAAATCTTTGTGCCCCATCATGACGAATCGCATGAAAAACTGAACACGAACATGACCGAAGCAGATATCCTTGCTTTGGAAAAGGAACGCGTAAAATCTGCCATTGTAACGGATTTTATACTTTCCGTAGAAATTATAATCATTGCGTTGGGCGCAGTAGCTGCAGAACCACTTTCCATACAAATACCGGTAGTTTCATTAATTGCCCTTATTGCCACCGTTGGTGTTTACGGCATAGTGGCTTTAATTGTCCGCATGGATGAATTTGGGCTAAGGCTCATCAACCTAAATGAGCGGGACAATAGCTTCTCTGACTATATGGGGAGATTCTTGGTAAACGCTTTGCCTTGGGTAATCAAAAGCCTGTCCGTTATAGGTACTATAGCCCTTCTATTGGTTGCAGGCGGTATTTTTGCCCATAACATTCATTTTTTCCATGACCTTTTACCGCAACTTCCAAGTATCGTTAAAGAATTCTTGGTAGGACTTGGTGTTGGTTTTGTGGTCTTATTGGTCGTTAAATTAGTAATGAAAATTGTAAGTCTCTTTAAAAAGAAAAAATAGGCTACTGCATCAAAACGGTGTGGGTTTTAAATCCTATCGGTATCACTGGTCTTCTTTCTGGATGACGTCCATTTCCTGTTGAAAAAAGCTACTCAGGCGGTAACTCCCGTAACGTGGTGCAATGGCATCTTTGTAGTTCACCCCTCCCGCTCCACGGTAAACAGTTCTACGGTTTCCTCTTTGCCCCTAAGTGGCGTATTTCCCATATCGCGGGGCTTTAAATGGGCTGGTAAACGTAGTGCTTTTATCAGCCTTTGGGACACTAGAAGGTCTACTTGGTAACTGTTACAAAGCCCTTGTATACGGGCCGTAGTATTGAGTACATCACCGGTAAAGATAATCTCCTTTTTTAAGGCACCGATCTCTCCGGTGGTTACCTTTCCATAATGCAGTCCGGCCTTAAAACGGGGCACTACGCCAAATTTGGTACGGTAAGCTTCGGTCTTGGCATCTAGGCTGTCTTTCATCGCAAAAAAACAACGGATACAATTGTTGTTCTTAATACCCGCTTCAAACGGCCAGGAAATCACAATTTCATCGCCTATATACTGGTAGACCTCACCTTCATGGGCCACAATGGCATCGGAGAAATCCGAGTAATAGGACTTCAGCAATTCAAAATAAGTAATATGGCCCAGCTCCTCCGCAATGGTGGTAGAAGATTTCATATCCAGAAACAGGAACACCCGTTTCTCCTCCACAGGTTTATGGTATTTCCCCGTGAAAAAATTCATGAGTACCCCATGCCCCAGGTTATCACTGATCTCTAAATAAAAGAGCGACAAAAACAGGCTGACCACCAAAGAAACTAAAGTGCTATAAAAATCCATGCTCAGTAAAAAATTCAAGAACTTCTGTAGCACGAGAGAATCCCACGGAGGCACCTCTAGTTCTATACTTGCCGCCAGCGGATAGGTCATGACTATAACGGCCAAGATAAACAGGAGGTAAAACCCCATTTTGTAAACGATTTTCTTTGCCAGACTCCGGTTCTGGAACAGCTTGCCCAACCAGAATATTTCAATACACCCCATTAACAGCCCCACGCAGCCAACGGCTATAATGGCAAAAACAAAAACCTCTAGTGTAAGCGAAATGGATGTTTCCGGGTTTATATTTTCATTACCCGTTACAGCCTCCTGAATAAAAAGAATAAACAGCCCCAAAACCATATGGATAATACCAAACGGCACAACACGCGCTAGGTTTCGCTTCATTTTTGGAGATAGGCCGGTTTTCATGGTTGGTTTGTACGATAACTGTGCACTAAAGTTATAATCTTTTTTAAAACCTGCGCCGCACAGAGCGTTCAAATAAAAGCTGAGCGGGCCCTTGGCGGATTTAACACAAGCGCATCGCAACCCTTTGGCCAATTTCACATCTATCTAAAGAACCTAAAACACATATGTACCAATGAAAAGAAAATTCATTTTTTTACTTACCGCAGTTCTTTGCAATGCATTTTTTAGTTCCTGTGAATCCGATAACAGCGTAACCTGTCCCGAAGATTATACGGGCGCTCTGGATACCGCCGAGGAAAAATTAGTGGGTAAATGGGTGCTGACCGCTATGACGGCCGATACGGAAATTGACCTTACGGACGATAGCGAAGAAAACCCCAGCGAGGACCTTTTTGCCCAGTACGGCGATTGCCAAAAAGATGCCAGTTACACCTTTAGCACCAACAGGGACTACACCTACGACCAGAGCCAAAATGCGGCCGATTGTGATAACAAGGTCGTTTTGGGCGGTACGTGGAAGTTGAGCGGAGACCTGCTTAGCCTTACCGGTAGCTGTAACGTTCAGAACATACCGCTAAATTTTAAAGATGACGACTCTGCCTATACTTTTACGGATACGTTTAATATCGTAGATGTAAACGGACAAACCACTCAGGCCAAGGTTACGTTTACCTACACGGCCCAATAACGGCTGTACGCTAAAACATACGCCTTATTTTATGGGCTCGATTTTGCCGGTTTGGAACACCCAGTTCTAGCCGGCAAATTTGTTTTTAGGTTTCTTTGGGCGGACAACGAAGTAAGTGGATTTTCAACAGAACATTATTCCCATATAAACCATTGTGCTTGCCTATAAAAGTCCCTAAATTTTTAACTTTGTCCTACCCTAAAATTTGGCGGTGCCTTGCTGCCCAATTTTAACTTTTACGCACTAGGTTCCGCATACGGACCGCATAAAATTTGCACATTCATGATCAGAACACAGCTTACAAAATTGGCCCTTGCCTTGGTACTTACCATAACCAGCTTGTCCCTTAGGGCGCAGGATAATTTTAAAGAAACCTTTGCCGAAACCAACAGACCTGCTTCCCAAAATATTAGAGTTACCCTAACCGATGCCCAAGACCGTACGGCTACCGTGCCCATTACTATCCTAAAAGGAAAAAAAGAAGGACCGGTCTTTACCATCCTTTCCGGGGTGCACGGCTATGAATATCCGCCTATTATAGCAGCGCAGGAATTGATTCAGGAACTGGAAACGGACCGGTTAACGGGCACCGTAATCATTGTGCCCATAGCCAATACCGCTTCCTTTTTCTCCCGTACGCCGTTTAAAAATCCTCAAGATGATGTGAATTTAAACCGGGCCTTTCCTGGGGATGCCTCTGGTTCCATTACCCAAAAAATAGCGGCCATGTTTACTACGGATATCATTCCAGTAAGCGATGTTCTTTTGGATATTCACGGGGGCGATGCCAATGAGGACCTCCTCCCCTTTGTCTGTTATTACAACAACGAGCAAAAACCGGAACAGACGCAATTGGCACGCAAACTGTCCAAGGCCAGTGGGTTTCAGTATATGGTTACCTATCCGTATACCTTAAAAGATACGGACCCTGCCCATTACGCCTTTAAACAGGCCGTACAGGACGGAAAGACCGCATTGAGCATTGAGAGCGGTAAACTGGGTAACGTACAAAAAGAGGCCGTTGCCAGCATAAAAAAAGGGGTGTACCAAATGCTGCATAAAATGGAGATGTACCAAACCAAAAGCAGCCCTGAAAAGCCCATTGAACTGAACGGGCAGGCTTATGTAAAGGCGGAGACCAAAGGTGTATTTTATAGCAACCTAAAAGCGGGAGATTCCGTAAAGAAGGGCGATATTCTGGGGCACACCAAAGATGAATTTGGGAATACCCTAGGCGAAATAATAGCGCCCCAATCAGGGATTATTCTTTATAAAATTGGAACCCCACCGGTAAATGTGGGCGAAACCGTATTTTGTATTGGGTACAACCGTTAAATGGCAGTAGTTTTCTACCCACCCATCTCTTTATGAATTCCAATTGCATAAAACACTAAAAGAATAAACTAAAGCTACAATTGAATCGGTTTGATAGTTCTAAAACAAACTACCTACTATTCAATATAATTGTTAGGCTTAGTTGCCGGGTTTGCGTATTTTTATAACACACTAAATCAATCTGTTATGGGACAAGATAGCAAACCTCCAACTTCCTTTTGGCTCGTATCTTCCTTTGCCATTTTATGGAATATCATTGAAATTTATTTTAGTTCCTATGAACTGAATTTTCTACAGGAACATTTAACTACTGAGGAGTTTGATAAAATGCAATCCCTTCCTAGTTGGTATATTGTTGTATTTCTCATTGCCCTATTTGCCGAAATGCTAGGTAGTTTTATGCTGTTTATGAGAAAGAAAATTGCCTCTAATTTTTTTGCCCTATCACTATTTACGCTGCTTTTTATAGAACTGTATTGGCTACTGGTTTTTGACATTAAAAAAACCTCCGTTGTATTTTATGCCATTATTCCTATGGTGGTTATTGCAATTGCCACATTCCTTTATTTCTATAGCAAACGGGCCACTAAAAAAGGTTGGCTGCAATAAACAAATTGAATTTATAGAAAACACAACGAGAACAAACGGCCCAACAGCACATTTTTCTAAAGTGGGGTGAAGAAGAACTGCCAAAAAATAATACACCTCCAGAAAACAGCAATTTAGAACCATCTTCTTTCTCTTTTTTTACAGCGCTGAGCTAAAAATAGCTTGTTTAAAAAAAGCGTTTTACCCTACCCTTTACCGATAAATTCTTACACTTAAACGAATAGTGTAATTCTTACACGATACTTACGGTTTTCTGTAATCTTATTTTGAATAGTATTGCGATATTTAAAACGTGAATCTATAGGAGAAACTTATTTGTGGATAAAGCAAAGTGTGTTTTTACCTAGAGATTGGAGATAAAGCAACTAGTTGCTTTATGCAATTGTTACTTGTAAGTTAAATGAACTCAAGAGAATCTAAAATAGAAAAAAAAATTTTCGAAAGGCTTAAACTTGATATTGGAGATAAAAGTTTGAGAATCGTAAGTCAAGATAGATGGAAAACACCTATTTTGAATAGATGGTTTGATGTCGTAATTTACAAAGGCAATAATCCTTTAGCAGTATTTGAAATAAAAAGCTCTTTAGGTAACAAAAACATCTTAGCAACAGCCACAGACCAAGTTAGGTCATCTCTTTCTATCACAAATGCCAGATTTGGAGTTGTTACCGATAATGAAACTTTTTACATTTATGACCGAAATGAGAAGGAAATTGATTTTATAGAAGCAAGTTTTGAGGATGTTATTGGTAAAATTACAAATGTCAAAAATGTACAAATTAACCAAAAGATAAAACGACAAATATTATCGATTATTAAAGAGTCTGCTCAAATCTATTTGTCCAAAAATTCTGAAATTTCTGACTTTCTAAAGGACGAAAAAATAATTAGTAAAATAAAATTCGACTCTAATAGAAACTCATTCTACTTTGAGGACAGACTTAAAAATATAAAATCATTTGAAAATCAATTTTTCAATAAAATTTTTGGAGAGTTTTTAGAAACTAAAATTTGTCGATACACAACACTTGATACACTTTTTAGTATGCTAAACTACCTTTCATTCAGAATGAATGGTCTAGTTGGTATGAATGATAAATCTGAGGTCAATTATGTGGATAATTATTTAAATGGTGTTGAAAGACCTCTATCTAAAATGCATCATACTACAGTGATTGCATTAAATAAAAGATATATCACCTCGTGTTCAAAAATAAACAGAAAAGATGAACTAACACTATGGAGGTTATATGCAGATGATGGAACTGGTGTTTGTTTAGTTTTTAATATAAAACGAGAAAACCTAAATGATAAAGTCCTTATTCAAAGAGTAAAATATGCAGACCAAAATGGAAATCACCCTGAACTTGATTTTCTAAAGCATATTCGAGAAGGAGTCGAAGCTTTGACTGGATTCACTTTTGAGTTCAGAAATATTGGGTTATGGAAACATTTTTTCAAACCTTATGATTATGCTATAGAGGAAGAAGTAAGATTACTGATAATCGAAGACCCAAGTCTTAATCCTTTAGATTCAAATTGGGTTAAAACTTTTACTCATTCAATTATAAATCCATTTATTGATTTTCAATTAAATAATAGTGTTTTCCCTATTCATTTATCCGAAATTATTCTAGGACCAAAATCACCTGAACAAGACTCAAATATTGTACAATTACAAGAAATGATTAGGAGAAAAAGAAATCATATAATCGCGAAGAAGTTGGATTCGGATTTAAAAAGACTAAAAGTTAAAACATCGAAAATTAAACATTATAGATAAAAACCTACAGCTAAGAATGGCTATAAGTAATTGCTTCTACTCGCCTACTACTGAAAATCTTTTCGGATTTTCAGTTTAGTGTGTAATTGCAAAGTTAAACGCTAAACCACGCAACTACTCATAGCCGTGCCCGTTACCTAATGCTGGAAAAAGACTTTGAAATATAAAAAACCAAAAGAATAAATGGGAGAATGGTCGAAAAAAATTGGAGAACAAGGAGAGAATATAGTCAAATATTTCTTTGAGGAGCTAATCGGCTTCAAGGATATTTATAGAACAGGTATTGAAATCCCTTGTAGCTTTAGTGAACAGCATAAAAAAGAAAAAGCCAAAAAAAGATTGACACACGGAATAGACGGCTTGGTTTCATATTCTTGTCCGCTTGTGGAAGAATTATTAGAGATTGAGGTTGTATCTGTCAAATATACTGCTGACAAATATCCATCTAACTTGAAAGATAAATTTAAAGATTGGTTTGTGGAGTTGGCTTATACAATGAAATGCTTTAGTAATTCAGAAGTATATCAAAATATAAATTATTCGATATCAGATGTTTCGGACACATCGGTTTCAGGTCTTTTATTTTGGCTATCGAATAATGACGAACATAAAGAATTCAATATATTACCTGAAATCGCTAATTCAACTTTTTCTGGAAACGAGTTAGTATATGACAAAATTATAGTTGTAGACAATGCAAGAATGAATTTTCTCTTTAATCTCATTCAGCCGATAAAGAACATTTTTGGCGAAGATAATTTTGACTTTGTTTATCATAAAACAGGAATGAATAATTCAATTACTCAAAGATTGAGTTTTGGAAAGAAATTACCTGTACAATATATAAGTTCCGACATAATACCAATTCGATTAACAAAGAACGATGATGTTATTTTAGTAATTGGCTCAAGAGACAATTTTGAGAAAAATGATTTATTACGATTAATAGCACTTTCTAAAGAGTTCAATCATTTGGAGGCAACTTCAAAAACTTTGATAAGTTTTCCAGACTATAATAAATTAGAACATCAAGACATAGTAACAAGCGTATTAGCTCAAATAGAAAATTTATCATATAAGAACCAAATTGAAGTTGTGAGACACGATTTTGACTTCAGAAATCTATAATTATGGGAGTAGAAAAAGACCAGATAAAAGAAATTTTACCGATTGGCGACCAACTTAGGGCAATGATTTCACAATCCTTTTTAACAGGAAAACATCTTAGAGACCTACTTAGTGCAAAGGGTGTGTTTATTGATGAAAACGATAAGAATAAATCTGTTCCGCTTCTAATGAATACAATTTTGAGCCCTAAAGAATTTTTGAAATTAGTAGAAAGTCAAAAAACGAAAGAAGAAAAATTTAAAGTAAACACTTTAACGCTTCCTTGTAAAACTGATAAACCTTTATTAGACATAATTCCACCAAATTTCTCGATAAATAAAATAATTAAGGAAAACATAGTTTATAAACCGAACTACAAGGTTAAAGCTAATCCACAATTTACTTATGTTGGTAAAGACAAAAAAAGTATCCAACTCGAATATGAAATTGAACGAGAAAACAGAACAAAAGATTGGGTAAATACCAAAACTACACACAAAGCACTAATCACCATTGAGAAAAAAGCTAATAATGAAATTAGCTTGGTACTCACGAAAAGCTATACATCAAAAGAAACAAACGATATTAATGAAATGGTTTTACGAAACCTTAAAGGTCATTTTAAAAATGCCCATATCGTAAAAGAAGAAGTTGATTTCGTGCGTATTTTATTTAAGGATTTTACTAATCAAAACAGAATACAATTTTTATACAGTTTTACTTCACCTGCCCTAAGTAGACATTTGGAGTTTATAGAGATAACAGACTTGAATGTCCATATAGACCCTGATGTTGACACTCCGCAAGAAATAAAAGAATTTATTACGGGAATTGACAAACTTAGAATAAATGGGAAAGAACTACAGGAGCATATATTCATAACTAAAAATGACTATCACGAAAAAATTGTTTTCTCTTCAATTTCACTCAAATACAAATTCAATTTTAATGGAATTGAAGGGAATTGCATAATTGAATACTCATTTCCAGCTTATCTTTTTAAACAAAGAACTAATGCTGAATTCCAATTTGATATAGTAATAAACGTTAATAGAAAGGTTAAGGAATTTGCAAATACTAGTGAATTGCATAAGAATATTTCTAAGATAATTGAAAACCAAAAATTGGAACAATTCGAGAAATATAAAAAAACTGTGGAGTAAGCCCCCGCTAGCGCTCCTTTGTAACGAGTGTTCCACATGAGTATACCAATACAACCTAATCTGTGTTAGACCAGTAGCTCAACCCAAAAACACCCAGTTCAATGAGCACAATGAATACTTCATTTACGCTATCTTTGCTTTTCATAACTAATCTGTCCCTAATTGAAAACGCAACCGCTACCTACCCACTTCTACAATGTATTCTTAATAGTTTTTCTAATAGCCTACAACCCTATTTTTGCACAAAAGAATTTAGAAAACAACAAGATGGTAACTACTGTATTCAAAGCCTTTAAAAAGAACAACGAAAAGAAAATTTTAAAGTGCTTGCCTACCAAAAAAGATATTGAACACCTTGTTCCGCTAATTAAAGAAGCACGACCGCAAGAAACCATTCCTGCAACAGATTCGGTATTAGCTAATTTTAAAGTGGAGCTAATTAAAAATTTTAGACAATTAATTAAAAAAGGAAACTCTTTTGGTGTGGAATGGGAAAATATAGTTTTAACGGGAGTCCGTTATAATGTTAATCCATACCGGAACGTACTTGTTGAGCGAGGAGATATTACGCTAGAATGTACTAGTGGAGCTATAGAATTTCTTTTGATCATAAAAAAGTCCATCAATATCCGCGGAAATTGGAGAATAATGAACCAAATGAAATTTAGGCTGCTGTAAACTCCCCTGCTGGCGCAAGCGGCACGCTTGTGAACCTGCGAGTAAACTAGCAACACAAATCAAAAAGGGAGATTGAAGCTGAGCAGAAAATGATTTTTGCGTATAGACAGGTGAAAAAATCAGGTTCAACCCAAAACAATCACTGTGCATGAAAGCATAGAGAACACGGCAATACACTTTTGCCTAAACCGTTATTGTATCTAAAATTAACTCTTGCAGAAACTAAAAGATAAAAAAGGCCTAATCGTTTTTTCGCTCATTTTTGGAGTTATACTAATTGGTTCTTATCATACGTGGCAAAAAGAAACCTCTTTAAGTAAACATAGAAAAATGACTATTGGAAAAGTAACCGATTATAAATATCGCAAACATGGGTATATAGATTACCAATTTTACGTGAATGGAGAGCTTTTTGATACAAGTGACCCTGACGACGCAGGCTGGCCAAACTATATTAGAAACGCAAAAGCTCAGAAACAACACTTTTATTTTGTTGAATACGACTCTACCAACCCATACAATTCTAAAATACAAATTCAACGTAAATCAATAGGAACAAACACCTTATTTAAAGATAGTATTCCTATAAAAGCTAGTATAGACCAAATAAATAGCATTTCTGATTCTTATATGGATTTGTACATTAGTTACGTTTACCAACAAGGTAGATTTAAATTCAGAACTAGAATTCATAAAGACAGTTTACCTTGCGGAACAGTTGATAATTGTGAACAAGGAGAGATTGATCTGACAATATCTAAGTACTTTCCAGATGCGAACAACCTTTATTTTAAGAGTTATGATAGAATGGCAATGAAGAGAGCCAAAGAGGAAAGAAGATGAAGCCCGTTCAACTCCCCCCGCTAGCGCTCGTTTGCAACGAGTGCTCTACACCATTCTTTGCAAGTAACAATAAGGCCTTTTGATGGTTAAGAATAGGTTAATGACATTTGCGTTCAGGCAAAAAATGAACCTAAATTATCAGGGCAAGTTGTTGACAGAATTAGAAAAAAAAGTATCGAAAAATATTTAGTCAGTATTTATGGGCAATATAATCTTAGTGATAGTGTAGATTTCAGCCGATTTGAAAATGATCTTAACTTAGAGCTTGAGGAAAACTGTGATGTTCCTAATAAGTAAGAAAATAACGTTTCTTAACCAACCCGTAATACAAATTAGGCATATATTCAATTAAAGAAATACTAATGGACATTGAACCCAATTAAGAACTCAATCCATTTCGATAAGATTATATTTTCCCCGCTCCTTTACCAAATCTATTAAATTTTGCTTTATGGTTTGCATGGGTTTAGAATCCACCACAAAGTCTGTGGAAAATATGAGGAATAATTTGTTGTTTTGTTGTACCCATATCCAACTAATGAATTGAAAATGTATTTCTCGTTCCCTATAATTTTGTAAACTCTGAAAACAAGAACTAGCGGTGTTCTCATCTTTAAAAAACCATTCTTCTACCTTGATATTTCCGTTAGGATTTTCTTCGTTTTTAGTTAAAAAAGAAACGTTTAACTGGGTTGCCTTTGTAAAATCACTATTGTCAAAATCTTGGGCTAAGGTTCCCGCAAATCTTTTGGTTTTGTAATTGTTCAGTCTTCGCTCTATATATTCTTCGCCCTTTATATCGCCAGCATCTTTATACGCTCTGTTTAAGCGTTCATTAAGCTGTGTTAATTGTTCTACAGCGTCTGTCTGAACACTATCAAATAGAACAGTGAACACCTTAATGGGAGTCTCCGTAACACTATCATTTTGTACAGTTGATTGCTCAGGAATCAATTTGCTTTGGTTGTTAGCGCTTTTACAACTACAAAACGAGAGAACACTAAATAAAGTAATTAGTACCTGTTTCATTTTTACACTGTTATTAATGAAGGACGCGTGGCACTTTCATACTCAGCAGTCAATAATTGACTATTGCTTATCTGAGTTAAGCTATTCTCTCCCGTCAGATTCCTAATTGTATCATTAAATCTGTCCCATTCACCACCGCCACAAATTTCTATGCACCCAATTGAACCATAACCACCAGAAATAGGGTTACTAGGACCTTGGTGAATAAAAAACCCATTATATACTCTCCATGCATCATCGTCCATTGTACTTATATAATCCCATGTTAGCGTATGTGTTTGAGCATCGGCTAATCCCACAACTCTAGGTCCTTCCGTAGTTGTTCTATGTACTCCAAAACGTATAGCCTCAAAATCTTCGATCACCGAATTATTTCCGGAAGTTTTACCCTCAATGCTAACACGGTATAAAGGGACTCTATATAAAATAGAAGGTCTGTTTGGTCTATAAGGATAACTCGTTATGTGTGCATTCCCTAATGTTAGATTTGTAATACGAATGGTAACGGATCTCATAAATCTACAGTTTAAAAAAGTCTACGAATTATTAGCTTGCTTACAGTAGCGAACCATAGCCCATATAACGGTTGGAATTGACTAATATACTGATTTCTGTTTACTAAAATGCGCATAGAAGACCAAAACGGGGTTAGCTTTAGATATAAAAAAAATAAATTAATCAATACCCCCAGGCACAAGCATCATGCTAGTGCCTAAGCCCCCCGCTAGCGCTCGTTTGCAACGAGTGCTATACACCGTTTTTTACCAGTAACCATAAGGCCTTTTGATTGTTAAGAACAAGTTCATGACCAGTGCAGGTATAGCTTTTCACAAGAACATTCAACCTTAAAATAGAAACTTAGATTGTGCGCCTAACTTTAACTAACAGAAAAAAGACCAACCAAACCAGGCAAAATTACACCTCTAAAACCTAATACGCCAATCCAAAATAATCCATAAGCTCCTCATAGCTCATTTTCTCAAAATTGGGCCGCTCAGAACGCCCAGCAAGAGATACGCCCCCGGGAATCATAACGTACTTGTATTGTGGTTTGGCTATAGAGGAACCGGTTAATTCGTGGTCGCTAAGGTCTGTATCGTCCGTAGAGGTGACTTGAAATCTTATTTCCCCCCTATCATCAAAATGAATAGCGACAAAATACCGTCGTATGGCAAAACCGGAGTGATCAAAAACCAAAGGTAATTGGTATACAGCATTAGAACTACTTCTATAAAAGCACAATACAAACCCACCATTGTCTAAAAACTCTCTGGTAAGCCTAACCTCATCTACTTTCATACTTTTTGACCGTGCTCCATCCAAATAACTAAAATCTTGGTCTAGCCAATCGCTATACATAACGTTTGCGGTTCCTGTTTCTCCCTGTTCACCTGTATCTCCTTTTGGTCCTTGCTCCCCTTGTACGCCCTGTGCTCCAGCAGGCCCCACGGGCCCAATATCTCCATCCGCACCATCTTTTGAACAAGATGCCAATGTTAGGGTCAACACCATTAAGCCACCTGCTAAAACTCTCAGAATAGTATTCATAATTTTCATTTCTTTAGATTTTATACCTATTTATGGCACAAAAAATAAAAGGTTAACCTGTAGAGAGGAAAAAAAGAAAAGAGTAAAATTCCTAGAAAAGAAAGGAAGTTGTGGCTTATTAAGGCCAAGCGCATGAAATGTGGCTGATAATAGAAATAAAGGGCACTAGCAGTCTGGAATATTTAATTTTCTTTGCTGCGGGTGTTAGCCTTACCGTTCTTTTAGTATTCCTGTTTTTTCCTCAAAATGAATTTAGTTTTAAACTAATACCAGCAAGTCTTCTTTTTATGGTCCTTATCATAGGAATAGGGAGAAAATCCATCAAAAATAGAATCGCCGAAATTCTTGAGGATATCGTAAAAAAACAAAACTTAAAATCTTCGTTACCATACCCCTATCATTAAAAAAGTTGTTTTGTTTTTATATGTGAAAGATATGTGCTAAATTTAAAGGAACAGCACCCTAAACTACTAGCATACAGTAGTATACACAACATCTTAATTACTTAACCACCCTAAATCTAGTCGTATGGAAAAACTTATACGCGGTAGTATCTACATAGACATTTTTCACACCATTTTTGGCGTGGCCGGAGCCATATACTATTATGCACAAGGCCGTTATGCAGCCGGTAGCGTTTTAGCACTTATAGGTATCGTATACTTGATAAAAATTTTGGACCCTTTCTTTAGAAAGCAAAAGTCTAATTTTCAGGAAACCCAAGGGTGAGCACCATCTTAAGCTCATTTTAATGAAACAAAACCGACTCTGGAATTGCTTCTTTGGCAAATGTTGGACCGTTCCATTCAAGATTAAATTGTGGCTTTCCCTTTTTACCGCTTCTGTAATACAACGAAATGGAATGCAATCCGGCTTTTAGCCTGTACTGCCCGCTCATTTTGGAGTTTCTTGTGTACCCATAATCCGCATCAATAACGGTAGATTCGTGAATACGTAGCACTCCTCCGGCATTGGCACTTAGGTAAAAAGTATAAACTCCATTTGCAGGCACCTCTATATAGCCTTCAAAATAAAGCACTTTACTATTTCCCGAAATTTGGATTTCAGGCGATATTTGCTTGGACACTCCTGTTTGATTATTTAAGGAGACAAATAATAAACACTTAACTTTTATTAAAAACTGCACAATTGTATACCTTTCTTGGACTATTGCACCCCTTGCCCCTGTAGATGAGATGTATATTTACGGCTAAGATTCAATACAACAAGATGTGTAAGATAGCATACAACATCATACACTTAACCAGAAAAGGAAAGATGATTATCCGTACTATAAAAATTTTGTTCATATCACTTCTACCCTTGGCCATACTGCAATGTAAACCGGCCAAAACAAAACTCCAAGATCTTAAAAAACCCAATATTGTTCTGATTAATATAGACGACCTTGGTTATAAGGACCTTGGCTTTAAGGGAAGTGAATATTACGAAACCCCAAATTTAGATGCATTTGCGAAAGAAGGTATGGTTTTTTATAATGCTTATGCAGGCGCGGCCAATTGTGCTCCAAGTAGGGCATGTCTCATTTCAGGTCTAAACACACCTAGACATGGTGTTTATACCGTAAGTCCATCTGATCGTGGTGATATAAAAACAAGAAAACTGATTCCAATTAAAAATACGGCTCATCTAAACGATACTATTTTCACCCTACCCCAAATGCTTAAATCTGCAGGCTATACCACCGCTAGTTTTGGCAAATGGCATATTGGAAAAGACCCTAACAAGCAAGGGATTGATTATAACATAGGTGGAAGTGAAAAAGGTCATCCAGGCAATGGCGGATACTTTTCTCCTTATAAAATAGACCATATTACGAACGGCAAAAAAGGAGAATACCTTACCGATAGATTAACGGACGAGGCCATACATTATATCAACAAAAATAAAGACACCACATTTTTCATATACATGCCTTACTATACCGTTCACACCCCCATTATGGGGAAACAGGACCTAGTCGCTAAATTTAAATCGAAAAAAGGGCAAAACGGGCAAAATAGACCCGATTACGCGGCAATGGTCTATGCTATGGACCAAAATGTGGGCAGGCTCCTAGATGCCCTAAAGCAAAACGGGCTGGAAGAAAACACGCTAGTCATTTTTACTTCGGATAATGGTGGGATACGGTCTATTTCAGAACAAAACCCATTACGCGCAGGTAAAGGCTCGTATTACGAAGGTGGTATTCGCGTTCCTTTGGTTATAAAGTGGCCCGGAAAAATTAGGCCAAACTCCACATCAACCGCAACGGTGAGCAATTTAGATTTCTACCCTACACTACAGCATATTACAAATCCTAAAGAGAAGGCCAATTTACTTGATGGTATAAACCTTGAACCTATCTTATACGGAGAACAGCCTGTTGCACGAAATCTCTATTTTCATTTCCCCATCTATCTTCAAAAATATGACCAACTAAATGATCAAGGCAGAGACCCTCTTTTTAGAACACGACCTGGTTCTGTAATTATTTCTGGGGAATGGAAACTACATGAATATTTTGAGGACGGTGCACTTGAGCTCTACAACTTAAACACGGATATTGGTGAAAAAAATAATCTGGCAAAACAAAATCCCGCTAAGACCAAAGAACTATACGAACAATTAAACAGATGGCGCAAACAAACAAAAGCGCCAATACCTACTACAGTAAATGAAGCATATGACCCTAGCGCAAACCAATAGGAATTCGTTTTAAAAAAATAAAATCAAGATATATTAATACGGTTATGGGCAGCCCTAAAGCTTAGCCCCATAGGCCAAATCGCCCGCATCACCTATTCCAGGAATAATATAACCACGTGCATTCAATTCCGGGTCTATAGCCGAAATCCACAATTGGGTGTTTTCAGGGAACACCTTTTGCACATGGTCTACCCCTTCTTTTGCCCCAATAACAGAAACAATATGTATCTGCGCCGGTGTACCATGATTTTTAAGTGCTTTTAGCACATTTTCCAAAGTTCTGCCCGTTGCCAACATAGGATCGGCAAGTACCAACACTTTACCTTCTAAAGAAGGTGCCGCAAAATAGTTCACGATTACCTCAAACTCATCTTGGTCTCCTTCATGGTGTCTATATGCCGATATAAAGGCATTCTCAGCCCCATCAAAGTAATTCAACATTCCTTGGTGTAATGGTAATCCTGCACGTAAAATAGAGCATAGAACCAATTGGTCTGTGGGCAATTGCATTTCTTTCGCGCCCAATGGGGTGATAACATTACTTTTATAAAAGTGCAAGGATTTACTCATTTCATAGCTGAGTATCTCCCCTATACGTTCAATATTTCGTCTAAAACGCATGGTATCCTTTTGCAAGTCCACATCCCTTATTTCTGAAATAAACTTGTTCATGAGCGAATTGTGTTCACCTAGATTATGGACTGTCATACTTTGTGTTTTATTGATATTGAGAAATCTATTTTAACAAAGGTATCCTACTTTTTTAATAATCTCAAAAAGTAGGATTAAATCGTCCTAGAAGAATTTAAACCAAATAAAAAAGGGCATTGCCATGCAACACCCTCTTTCCAACCATCTAATTAATACTTGCTAAAAAACCTTTATCGATTCCCCAATTCAACTCAGGTATTATTTAGCTAAATAGATATTGTTATTTGTCCGTATAAAACTCTATACTCCACATGCCCCTTACTTGATTTACATCATAGCCAAGTGCCATATCATTAGGATACAATTTGTTCAATGCTGTCATAGTCTCTGGCATTACTTGCGTATTAGGTGTTCCATGACATTGTAAACAAAGTGCATTGGTTACAATTGGGTAATAAAAAGACACCTCTCCATCTTCTGTCTCAACAACAGGCGAAATTTCATCACCAGATGCCAACACTTCTTTAAACCAGTTTATATATTCCAATTCCTTTGGAGTAGCTTTATTTTTAGGATTTCTTAGTTTGTCCGAAACTCTATTAATAGCAGCATTTTTCATCAATGAAACGCTATCCGTAATTTGTATAGCCTTAAGATTACAAAACCCAATGGCCCCAACGGTTCCTTTTTCCTGAATAGCTTTTGTAAGGCTTTGACCTAGTGCTTTTTTAGCTTCTTTTGCATAGGCCATGCCAATGGCTCCATACACTTTTTCCGCTCCTGGGTTTTCATAACAATTGCAATCTTCTAAATCTGCTCCTGCCTTGTGCGAAGATTTAAAATGTTCATCAAATCCTTCAGGTCGTTCTAATTCATTATTGTAAATGTAATCTGCTACCTGCGTCAAAGCATCCTCACGATTGGGCAAATATGGCATAGGCCCAAACTCTCTGTGTGCGGCAGGTATCTTGGTTTCTGTCTCGGGATCATTTATCCACTTAATCAGAGCTTCCGTAAATTCCTGTTGAGAAACGGTAGAATCTATATAATACCTTTTAATTGCTTCCATGGGAGGCGCAAACCTATCCGCCACTTTTGCTTTTGGATCATGACATAGGTAACATTCCCGCTCCATAATTACCTTCCCTGGGTGCGGTTCTTGAGTTTCAACGCTCTGCGTTTCTTCAATATTTTGAGCAGATTCAATTTTAACCTTCTTCGTTTCTTTACAACCAGTTAAGAAAATAATGATCAATAGAAAAATAGAGTACTTTTTCATTTTTGGTTGAATTAGATAAAATTAAATCGCATTAAGAATTCGACTTTACAATTTGTACAATGTCATTTTTTTGCAAAACACCTGATTGTCTCCATACTTGTTTTCCGTTTTTAAACAAAATCATTGTGGGTACGCCCCGAACATTATATGTGCCTGCCAGCGGTTGGTTCTTATCCACATCAATCTTTACTATCTTAACATCTTCTCCCAGCTCATCCTTGACCTGTTTTAAAATTGGCGCCAACATTTTACAAGGGCCGCACCAATCAGCAAAAAAATCTACTAATACCGGAGTGTCCGAATCTATTATGTTTTTGAAACTGCTTTTCATCTTTTTTAATTTCGATTCATAAAATTACTTAAATAATACCTCTATTTAACTGACTTTTATCATAGTTTACATAATTTAAACTTGTTATTTTTATCCAATTACAGAACGGGAAAGAGTATATAATCTAAGTCGATTTTAAATAGATTACTTTACGCTTAACACCTTAAAAAAACAACCTCTAATTATCCCTTAAAAGTTGTAGATAAACATGAAAAAAATAGCCCCATTATTGTTGCTACTGTGTCTTGGTTGTTCCTCTGCTAGTTTGGTGGAAAATTGGAAAAATCCGGATATTGTTCTGTTCGATGCTCAGAAAGTACTTATTGTAGGTATGACTCAAAACCAAAATGCAAGAGAAAGTTTTGAGGCCAAATTACAAAAGGAATTTACCAAAAGAAATGTTGAGGCCATGCAGAGCTTGGATGTCTTTGATGTTTCTTTTACCAACTCCAAAAAATCCGAAAAGGAACTTGATGCCGTAGAGCAAAGTCTTTTGGACAAAGATTTTGACGCCATACTATTTACCAAAATCACCGGTTCCGAAAATCGGGAAAGTTTTTTGAGCGCTATTTCAAAATTGGATAACTACAAGGGTAGATTTAACGATGATTATCTGGAAAATCAAGATATATCCTACGACGATAATTACTACGATGATTTTAATATTTACCATGCCGAGACTACCCTCTACTGTATTTGTGAAGGCAAGGACCGATCTATGATTTGGCGAGGAAGTATTGATATCTCCGACCCAAAGAATATTGAAAAAGCCGTGGACGACTATATTCAATTGGTCGTTACTGCAATGGAAGAGCAAGATTTAATTTTTAGGAAAGACGAATAGACCACAACGGTTTAATCTCCTCTCTATATCTATCACTTGGCATTGCCAAAACGGATTCTATTGGTTACATTTATCTACGTAACCAACTCTATCCATGCAAGACTTACAGTTAGATATCAATCCAGCGGTGGAATCTGTATTCGCCGGTTATCCGGATTATGTGCGCCCTCAGATGACAGCTTTACGAAAACTGGTCATAGACACCGCCAAAGCAACGGAAGGTATAGCCCAATTAGAGGAAACCCTAAAATGGGGAGAACCCAGTTACCTGACCAAAATAGGCAGCACCCTTCGCATAGATTGGAAAGCCAAATCCCCAGACCAATATGCGCTCTATTTTAAATGCACCAGTAGATTGGTAGAAACCTTTAAGACCGTATTTAAAGACACTTTTGAGTATGAAGGGAAGAGAGCTATAGTTTTTAAACTGAATAGTGAACTTCCCACAGAAGAACTTACTTACTGCATTAAATCTGCCTTAACCTATCATAAAGTAAAACATTTACCTACCCTTGGTATTTAATGAGGTATGGAAGAAACCGAAATCTATTGCCCAGCAAACCAACAGGAATGGCGGAAATGGTTAGAAAAAAACCATCAGCAAAAAAACTCCGTTTGGTTGGTTATCCACAAAAAGAATACAGCAAATACCAATCTATCCTGGAGCCAAGCAGTAGACCATGCTCTCTGTTTTGGTTGGATAGATAGCACAAAACGAACTATTGATGCAGAGCGGTACAAACAATACTTGTGCAAGCGAAAAGCCGTAAGCAACTGGTCTAAAATCAATAAAGAGAAAGTAACATCTCTCACCAAAAAAGGTCTTATAACCCAAGCTGGCTACAAAAGTATAGCTATAGCAAAAGCCAATGGTTCATGGACTATGTTGGACACTGTGGAGGCCTTGGAAATACCAGCTGACCTCGCCGAAGAATTAAAAAAAAGAAAAGGTGCTACAGAATTCTTTGTAGCACTGAGCAAGTCCGGAAAAAAACAGCTTCTATATTGGGTAATTTCCGCCAAAAGAAAAGAGACCCGGCAAAAACGTATTCAAGAAATCGCGGAGAACGCCGGTAAAAACCAAAAACCGAAGCAATTCTTGTAAAAGAAAAATTGCTACTTTTAAAAGCTTAGTGATTTTCCCCTACCAATAAAATACTCCGTCATGAAAAAACTCTTTTTCCTACTTTTATTTACGCTGAACTTTAGTGTTCTTATAGCACAAGAAACTTCTAAAAAGAGCAGGGTAATCATCCTTACGGATATTGAGGCTGACCCGGACGACACACAATCATTGGTGCGTTTACTCCTGTACGCCAACGAAATAGACATAAAAGGTATAGTAGCCACTACTTCTTGTTGGCTTAAAAATTCCGTACATCCGGAATCAATAAACAAAGTGCTTTCCGCTTATGCAGAAGTGCAGCACAACCTTGAATTACATCATCCGGATTTCCCAAAACCGGAAGATTTATTTCCATTGGTAAAATCCGGTCTACCTGTTTATGGGATGTTAGGTGTTGGAAAGGATAAAGATTCCGAAGGTTCTGATTGGATCATTAAAACACTTGAAGAGAAAGATGAGCGCCCTTTGTGGATTTCTGTTTGGGGAGGTGCCAATACCTTGGCTCAAGCTTTGTTCAAAATAAAGAACACCAAAACCAAGGAAGAACAAAAACGACTCATTTCCAAGTTACGGGTCTACACCATTTCCGACCAAGATGATAGCGGCATTTGGATCAGGGATAAATTTCAAGACCTCTTTTATATCGTAAGCCCAGGTGACGATTATGGTACAGCCACTTGGAATGGTATAAATAGCTTTATTAAGGGTATTGACAATACCGAAATTAGTAACTCTTGGATTTCTGAAAACATACAACAAGGACATGGTCCGCTTGGGGCCTTATACCCTGATGTTGCATGGGGAGTTGAAGGTGACACCCCAGCTTTCCTATCTCTTATCCCTAACGGATTAAACGCCCCTGAACATCCTAATTGGGGTGGTTGGGGCGGTAGGTATGAATTTCTAAGACCTACTTTTTCCGGTCGGAAGAAAGGGAATTCCGGTGTACCCTTTGAAGTTGAAACTAGGGCAATTTGGACCAATACAGAAGATAGTTTCTCTCCTTATTTAGCAAAAGATTACGGTAGAAATGTAGAATTAGACAGCACCGTTTTTAAAGGTGATAAAGTATCTCTATGGCGATGGAGAGATGATTTTCAAAATGATTTCGCAGCCCGAATGGATTGGTGCACCCTACCATTTTCCGAAGCCAATCACGCTCCGGTAATCGCTTTAAAACATGCTGACCGAATTACGGTGAAATCGGGAAAAGGCATAACACTTGATGCCTTTGACTCTACTGACCCGGACGGAGATAGCCTAAGCTTTCTTTGGTTTGATTACCCCGAGGCGGGCACGTATAAAAAACCATTAAAAATAGGAGGAACCGAAAATGCCCATTTAGTTTCCTTTGCTGCCCCAAAGGTAGAAAAAGAAATGACCGTTCATATGATTTTAAAAGTAACGGATAAAGGCACACCTGCATTATCTAGTTATAAAAGGATTATTATAACTGTAAAGCCCTAACATGCTGTTTAGAGCTGCCCAGACCTTCAATTCCTAACTCTACAACATCTCCTTCTTTAAGGTATTTAGGTGGATTAAAACCTAGACCTACACCTGATGGTGTTCCCGTAGAAATAATATCGCCGGGCAATAAGGTCATGTATTGACTGATATAACTTACCACTTCCTGTACATTGAAAATAAAATCGGAGGTGTTGCTATCTTGAAGCGTTTCTCCGTTCAGCTTTAACCATAGATCAAGATTATTAGGATTCTCGATTTCGTCGGCAGTGGCAATAAACGGACCTATAGGCGCAAAAGTATCACACCCTTTTCCCTTGCACCATTGTCCTTCTTTCTCTATTTGGAAGGCACGTTCGCTGTAGTCATTGTGCAGTACATAGCCGGCCACATGGTCCAAAGCATCCTTTTCCTCAACATAAGAGGCTTTTTTTCCGATGACAATGGCCAGTTCTACTTCCCAGTCGGTTTTTTCACTGTTCTTCGGAATGATCACATCATCATTTGGACCAACAATGGCAGAGGTTGATTTAAAGAAAAGAACCGGTTCCTTTGGGATAGCCATTCCGCTTTCGGCGGCGTGTTTAGCATAATTTAAGCCCACACACACAATTTTTGAGGGGCGTACCAAAGGGGAACCTAAACGTACATTATTAGGGACCTCTGGACAGTTTTTTTCATTTTCACTCAACCAATTGCTTAGTTTTTCAATGCCATCACCTCCAAAAAAATCTTCGTTATAGTCCGATACAAATCCGGAAACATCCAAGCGTGTGCCGTTATCCAATTGAACTCCGGGTTTTTCATTCCCTATACTTCCAAATCTTATTAATTTCATATGTATGCTGGTATTTTATTAGGTCTCTTTATTTATTTTTAATTGCAGTTGTACTACGAACCGTTTAGTGTAACAAACCCTCCATCTATTGGAAAATTGGTTCCCGTAATAAACGAAGCTTCTTCTGAGCATAGGTATACCGCTAAATTTGCGACTTCTTCTGGTTTTCCCATTCTACCAATAGGTTGAGTTTTGGATAATTTTTCAAAAATCTCCTTCTCTCTACCTGGGTAATTTTTATTGATGAAACCATCTACAAACGGCGTGTGCACTCTTCCAGGAGAAATACAATTACATCTAATTCCATCTTCCAAATAATCTTTGGCCACAGAATAGGTCATTGTTAAAACGGCACCCTTGGTCATGGAGTAAGCAAATCTATCGTTGATTCCTACCGATGATGCAATGGAAGCCATATTTATAATTACACCTCCAGTTTCCTTCAAATAACCTATACCGGCGTGCATACAATTATAAACCCCTTTGATGTTCACATCATATAAGCGATCTAAATCTTCCTCTCCACAATTTTCTAAATTCCCAATATGAGCAATACCCGCATTGTTTATAAGAATGTCAATTGGTTTTTCAGCAGTTATGGCTTCAAATGCCGTACGAACTTCTTTCCGCACCGCTACATTACAACCGTAGGTATGGGCCTTACCTCCCATATTCTCAATTAGCATTGCAGTTTCCTTTGCGTTTTCCTTGTTCATTTCCAGAATATGAAGAATTGCACCTTGCTCTGCCAGTGCCAAGCAAATGGCCCTACCAATACCGCTACCTCCACCGGTAACCACTGCCAATTTATCTTTTAAACTAAACTTCATAAATAATCTATGCTATTGTAGTTAATTCCTTTTCCCAGTAACTCCCCTTAGGAAAGCTATATTCCGCTAGGGATTCCGGCTTCATAGTTATACTATAACCTGCCATGTTTGGCGGCATGTAAGCTCCATTTTTAATCACTACCGGATCAAAAAAATGTTCGTGTAAATGGTCTACAAACTCAATAATACGATTTTCCAAAGAACCGCTTATAGCAATATAGTCGATCATTGACAAATGCTGCACATATTCACAGAGTCCCACTCCCCCAGCATGCGGACAAACCGGAATATTAAATTTTGCCGCCATGAATAAAATGGCCAATATTTCATTGACGCCCCCTACCCTACAACTATCTATCTGGCATATTTCTATGGCATTGGCCTGCATTAACTGTTTGAACATGACCCTGTTTTGGCAGTGTTCTCCCGTAGCTACTTTAATTGGCGCTACCGCCTTGGCTATCTTGGCATGACCTAAAATATCATCAGGACTTGTAGGTTCCTCAATCCAATACGGGTTGAATTTTTTCAGTTCGGCCATATTCTCAATAGCTTCATCTACATCCCATTTTTGATTCGCATCCATCATCAACCGAAGATTATCACCAATTTCTTCACGAATAATCGCGGCACGGCGCATATCATCTTGCAAATCCGAACCTACCTTTATTTTCATATGGTCAAAGCCTGCTGCTTTTGCCTCTCTACAAAGCCTGCGCATCTTATCATCCGAATAGCCCAACCATCCTGCAGAAGTTGTATAAGCAGGGTAACCATCTTGCTTTAATTTGGCTATGCGTTCTTGTTTGGTGCTTTCTTTATCCTTTAACATCGCCAAGGCCTCTTCTGGCGTAACCGCATCTGTTATGTACGTAAAGTCTACACAACGTACCAACTCTTCGGGTGTCATATCCGCCAATAATTTCCATAAAGGTTTGCCTTCCGCTTTGGCATACAAATCCCAAACAGCATTTACCATGGCGCCGGTTGCCAAGTGAATTACACCCTTTTCAGGACCCAACCATCTCAACTGACTATCGCCTGTAATCATTTTCCAAAAGGCGCCCATATCCGCTGTAAAGCTTTCTAGGGTTTTGCCAATAACAAGAGGAGCTAAAGATTGGATGGCTGCAGCACATAATTCATTACCCCTACCAATGGTAAATGTTAATCCGTGCCCTTCTAGTGCGCTGTCCGAATCGGTCTTTAAAATCACATAGGCCGCAGAATAATCCGGGTCAGGATTCATAGCATCAGAGCCGTCTAGAGACTTACTTGTTGGAAAACGGACATCTTTAATCTCGAGCCCCGTAATTGTTATCTTACTTGACATAAATTCTATATTAACAATACAAAATTAAATCCTCACTTTCTTCAAAACCACCATATAATCTACCTATAGTGATACTTTTTTTGCCTGAACGTTTATATGTCTAATTTTTATACCTATTATCTATCGAAAATAGACGCCCCACTTTCTTTTACTGGTCTTAAATGGTCTTGTAGTTTACCTATTTATCCTATTTTGAGTTATGACTTTATCCAATCAGGCATGTCCCAACCTTCTTTTACATAAGATTGAGGAGTACCTGTTGTAGTCCTACCCTCTTCAATAATTTTGGCGATTTTCTGAATAAGTCTTTTTACTACGTCCTGATTTTTAAAATAAAGGTTTGTTGTTTCTCCTGGGTCCTCTTCCATATTGTACAGCTCATATATAGCTTCACCTTCCTTGGGCTCAATAAATTTAGGGTTCAGAGAACCGCCAGAACCCCGAAACATGTTGAGTTTCCACTTCCCATCCCTTATTGCAAAATGCCCGGAAGCGGAATGATGAATTACTGCTCCCCTTACCGACTTATCATAACGCTCCCCTCGTAATATGGGTAACAAACTATAACTATCTTCTCCCGTATTATCAGGAAGTTCTACTCCAACAATGTCGGCAATAGTAGCCAAATAATCGGTCTGGCAAACGGGCACATCAGACTTTGACCCAGCTTGTATACCGTTGGGCCAACGCATAAGAAAAGGAACCCGATGACCTCCTTCATAAATATCGCGCTTTCCTCCTTTAAAATTAAGGCTGCTATAGTGTCCATATTTTTCTCGCTGATAGACGTAGTTGGTCTCTGCCCCATTATCCGATGAAAAAATAACCAAAGTATTGTCTTCAATTCCATTTGCCTTTAATGCCTCAAGTATTTGACCGATTCTATAATCGGTTTCTTCCATAAAATCGCCATAATTTCCACAATTACTCTGTCCTTGAAAATCAGGATGCGTACAATGTGGTAAATGCGGACTAGTTAATGGCAAATACAAAAAGAACGGTTTACCAGCTTTGGCCTCTGTTGCAGATTCGCTAATATAATCAACCGCTTTATCAGCAAATGTTTTTAATACCAGCTCATCGTTAAATGAGGGAGCTACTTCTACCCAGCCACTGGTACCCTCTTTACGCGTACTTCTAAAAGGAGGTGTCATTCTATACCCTTTTGGATTAATGGTATCACTAAACGTTCTAGGGTTCTTGTCCGCTTTCTTTTTCGTCCATAATACA
The DNA here is from genome assembly GCF_044597075.1 of Zobellia russellii. Classification (NCBI taxonomy): domain Bacteria; kingdom Pseudomonadati; phylum Bacteroidota; class Flavobacteriia; order Flavobacteriales; family Flavobacteriaceae; genus Zobellia; species Zobellia russellii. The sequence goes on from NZ_CP139000.1 coordinate 1,725,900, forward strand.
GGAGGGTCTAACACCTTATCATTTTCCAAGTAGGTTAAAACGCCGTAATTCATAGAGGCTGGAATACCAAAATAATAATCAAATCCCTTCTCGATAGGTCCGTCTGTAAAGGGTTTTGACCAATCACGGTTTTTTCCCAAGCTCCCTTCAAATTCCATTTGAAGATGCCACTTTCCAATCATAGCGGTTTTATAGCCGTTTTCTTGAAGTAAAGAAGCAATTGTCATCCTATCCTTTTTAATCAAACAAGTCCCATCAGCTCCAAGAACCCCTTTTTTCAAAGAGGTTCTCCAACTATAACGTCCAGTAAGCAAAGAGTATCTAGAAGGTGTACATACCGCATCACTACTATGTCCATCCGTAAAGATGATACCTTCATTGGCCAATTTATCCATATTAGGCGTTCGGAATTTAGCATTTGGATTAAGCGCGCTTAAATCTCCATAACCTTGATCATCTGTATAAACAATAATGATATTGGGTTTTTGGATGTTCTGAGTACCCATGGATAATGAGAAAAGTAGAATACCCATTAAAAAGACTTTTGCTCCAGATAGAAAATATTCAAATGGATGTATACTCATTTTTAAAATTTTAAGTAAAATATTCTGCACCTTTCCTGATGCAACCATACCTGTAGACATCGAGCAGTCAGATTTTTGAAAAAAATCAATATAGACCTAGCTTAAGAATAGGGAATACCTATTAAACGAACGACTAGAGTACTTTAACCGACAAGATGTTTCTTGCTGATATTCCAATACGGATAAAACTAATAATCTCTTATGTGGCCAACTACCAAAAAAAACACTATTCCTAATACTTTTTTAGCATGAAATGGTATTTTCTAGTCATTTGAAGTATGATATTTTAAATATGCAGATGGAGCCATACCATGAATAACTTTAAACTGCCTATTAAAATTGGAGATGTTATTAAAACCGGATAAGTATGCTATAGAGGTGATGCTTTCTTTATTTTCTAGAAGTAGCCTTGAAGCATAACCTACCTTTATCTCATTGAGGTATCTAGTAAAAGGTTTTTTATGGACTTTCTTAAAAAACCGACTAAATGCCGATTTATTCATACCGGTCATTTTTGCTACATCACTGGCACTGATGCCATCATTAAAGTTTTCAAATACGTACGCATATATTTTATCCATCCGGAGATTATCCGCCTTCTGAAAAGCGGTTACAAAACTTGTACTTGACAAAAGTTGATAGCTTTCGTGCTTTGATAAATCCGATAAAATTTCAATGGTCTTAAAAACTCTGGTAGTTGAATCATATTCTATAAGATTTGTGATTCTTTTTACCAGCTCTCTGCTCAAATCCATGAACTTGACTCCTCTATCCGCCCTCATCAAAAGATTAGAAACCTGTTTCATTTCGGGTATTTCAAAAAATCCTTTTCCTAAAAAATCCCTAGTGAAATGAATGGCGAAAGCCTCAGCTTCTAACGTGCTTTCCGGTTGAAAATAGATTTCATCATTCAACCACATGTGTGGGACATTTTTACCAATGAGCACTACTTCCCCTTCCTGAAATTTTTCAATACTATCTCCTATAAAACGTGTTCCAGAACTTTTTAGAATTACTACCAATTCAATCTCAGGGTGATAATGCCAAACTCTTAAAAAATTAGGGTACTGATTATGACTGACCGAAAATGACCGGTCTGCTACAGATGCCCTATTTAATAATTGAAGTTTCATGTACCACTAATTAATACAAATAGATTATTTCGTTTGCTGGTCCCATAATCTATAAGGGTCGTCATGTGATTCCATTTCTGCCAATAATAAGGCCTCCATTTCTGCTTGTTTATCCGCATATTTAGGATTATCTGCCAAATTAGTTAGCATTTCACCTTCTTTGTTATGTTCTTTTATGTATTCATTCGGGTTTTCAGCCAAATTAAATAGTTGTGTTTCGCGCACTGCACCTTCCATTACATCATACTTGATTAATTTCCAGTCGTCCTTTTTCACCGTACGCATGCCTGGTTTTGTTCCTCCACAATATACTCCGTACAACACATCCCTAACAGTTTCTTTTTCACCTTCCAAAACAGGCTTAAAGCTTGTTCCTTCTACCGTTTCTGGAATCTCTATACCTGCCAAATCACATAACGTAGGCAAGACATCTAATAAATAAACATTCCCTTTTGTACGCTTACCTGATGGAAGTCCTGGGCCTTTAATAATCATGGGGACACGCCATGTATGCTCATATAAGTTTTGTTTTCCCATAAGCCCGTGTCTTCCTATAGACATTCCATGATCGGAAGTGTAAACGATATAAGTGTTGTTCAACTCACCCATAGCTTCCAATTTCTTGAGCACTTTGCCTAGCTGAATATCTATATTTTCGGAACAGGCATATTCCCTGCCCAACTCATTTCTAACGGTCTGCTCATCTCTGTTTTTCCAAACGCCACTCACCCGTTCTTCATCACGAAGCTCTGGGTGACCATGAAAAAAAGGATGTGCTTCTAAATAATTAGCTTGAAGTGGTGGCTGTTTATCATTAGCAAGAGGAAGACTATTTTTATCCGTATGATTGACCGCCCCATATTTCTCCAATAATTCTGGAGTACCGTCTCGAGTATCATGTGGGTGGGAAAATCCGAAATAAATGAAAAAGGGATTTTCTTCTTTATCTCTCTCTCGATCCCCCAAATATTCCAAAACTTGTTTGGAGTGCCAAGCACTTCCGGTATCTTCCGTTCCACCTCTTTTTGTGGCATCATGAACAACCGTAAACTGCTCGTTGGCCCCAGGATATGAGTTCCCTTTTTTACAGGTTCTCATAGTGTTGTAACCTGCCCTATTAAAAACAGCCCCAATGGTCTGTTTATCCAATTCATGTGGAGCCGTATTCTTTTGAAATTCTGCACTGGGTGGCAAATGCCACAGGGTTCGCCCCGTCATAATCATATGCCGAGATGGCGTGCACACCGCACCATTCATTGAGCCCATATGGTGAGCAGTTTCTATAACCGTGCCCTCGGAGGCTAGTTTTGAAATAACAGGAGTTTCTAATTTGGACTTTGGATCATACACCTGCAAATCAAAAGGTGATTGATCATCCACCAAAACAAAAAGAAAGTTTGGCCGCTTTTTAGGCTCTGTTTTTTTTTCTTCGCTTTTACATGACGATAAAATAATCACCATAGAGAAAACCCACAAAAAACTCCTGCTATTCATTTTCATGCTGCACTATATTTGAAAAAGATACTGTTTAAAATTATCTGCCCATCCATCCGCCGTCTACCAGCATTACGGTTCCGGTCATATAATTAGAAGCCTCCGAAGCCAAGAAAACAATGGGTCCCTTAAAGTCTTCCGGTTCTCCCCATCGCCCTGCAGGAATTCTTCCAAGGATGGATTTACTACGGTCTTCATCATTTCTCAAAGCTTCTGTATTATCCGTAGAAATATATCCCGGAGCAATGGCATTGACCTGTACGCCTTTGGATGCCCATTCGTTGGACAAGGCCATGGTTAACTGACCTATAGCTCCTTTTGAAGCAGCATATCCCGGTACGGTAATTCCGCCTTGGAACGTCAATAAAGAGGCCGTGAAAATAATTTTTCCCCTTCCTGCCTTTACCATTTCCTTGCCTATTTCCCTAGACAGGATGAACTGGGCATTTTGGTTCACTTCTATGACTTTGTCCCAATACTCATCTGTGTGTTCGGCAGCAGGCTGTCTTAAAATAGTGCCTGCATTGTTCACCAAAATATCAATTTTAGGGTTTTCACTTTTCACTTTTTCAATGAAAGCGTACAACGCTTTTCTATCACTAAAATCGCATTGATAGGCTTTAAAGTTTTTATTCAATTCGGTTATTCGTTTCTCAATTTTAGAACCGGAAAGTTCCAAACTTGCGGAGACACCAATAATATCCGCACCCGCTTCGGCCAATGCCTCTGCCATAGCAAAACCAATACCTCGTTTACAACCGGTTACTAAAGCCGTTTTTCCTTTTAAATTGAACTTGTTCAATATCATATTCGTTCGTCCTTGTATTTATTATAATTTTAAAGCACCCCCTGTAAAGGCTCCCCATCCATATCAGTAAAGGCTTTGTTCTCTCCTGCCATTCCCCAGATAAACCGGTAGTTGCTAGTACCTGAACCGGAATGAATAGACCACGGTGGTGAAACTACTGCTTCAAAATTTTTCATGGCAATATGGCGAGTTTCCTGCGGTTGTCCCATGTAGTGCATTACAATGTTGTCTCCGGGAATATCAAAATAAAAGTAGACTTCCATTCTACGCTCGTGGGTATGTGGTGGAAAGGTGTTCCAAACACTACCTTTTTTTAGCTCGGTATACCCCATGACCAATTGGCAACTTTGAATCCCGTCTTCATGAATGTACTGGTACAAGGTTCTTTCGTTACTAGTTTCCACTGCTCCTAGCTCTACGATATTAGCGTCTGACTGTGTCGCTTTTTTAGTTGGATACTCCTTATGTGCCGGAGCGGAATTCAAATAGAATTTAGCCGGAGCGGAACCATCCGCACTTGCAAAAATTATCTCTTTTGATCCTTTACCTACGTACAATGCCTCTAAGTTTCCTAGCTCAAACACTTCACCATCTACGGTTACGGTACCTTTTCCTCCAACATTAATGATTCCCAATTCTCTTCGTTCCAAAAAATAACTGGCTTTCAATTCGTCATAAGTTGGTAGTGTAAGGCTCTTAGACATTGGGAAAGCCGTTCCGTACATAAAGCGATCGTAATGCGTATAGATCATTTTAATGGCATCTTCGCCCATTAGGTCGGAACTATGGAACTCTTTTCTGATTCTCTGTGTGTCGTAAAATTTGGCATCATAGGGATGCACGGCATATTTAACTTCCATTCTATATTTTTTGATTTAATTATTTTGTTATCATTTTTTGAAGTTCTTCCAAAGTCTTTCCTTTGGTTTCGGGCATCATGAATATGACGAACAATAGCTGTAATACCATCATTCCGCTAAAAAAGAAAAACACAATACCAGGGTTATCAAAACTACCCATGGCTATAGGCATAAATAGGGTTATTAAAGCCGCCAACACCCAGTGTGTGGAACTTCCAAAAGACTGCCCTTGTGCACGTAAATTGGTCGGGAATATTTCGGATATAAAAACCCAAATTACAGCTCCTTGCCCTATGGCATGTGAAGCTATAAAGAGGAACAGAAAAATAGGAACCATAAGACCTTCCCATTCTAAAGCGAAAGCTACACCTACCATGGTCAATGAAATTATATAACCAATAGAGCCAATGTACATGAGTACTTTACGGCCTACTTTATCAATGAGGTAAAGCCCCAACAACGTAAAAACCAAGTTGGTTACACCAATACCAATACTGCTTAGCAAAGCGGTATTTTCTCCCAAACCGGCCGAACTGAATATTCGAGGTGCATAATAAAGAAAGGCGTTAATACCTGACAACTGATTGAAAAAAGCAATCAAAAACGCGAGCATTAACGGGAATTTATATTTCTTAACGAACAGTGTGGATTTTTCCGTTTGTTCCTCTTTTAATTGTGCTATGACCGATTCATCCAATTCGGTTCCCGTGAGTTCCAATTGAATTCTTTTTGCCGCTTCCAAATCATTTTTCTTCTCTAACAACCATCGCGGACTTTTTGGAACGCCTATCATAGCAATGGTATAGATTAAGGCAGGAAGCGCTTCTATACCAATCATCCAACGCCAAGGTTCGGACCCAAAATCTTTCAGCAAATAATTGGATACAAAAGCGATTAAAATTCCGAAAACGATATTAAATTGATACAATGCCACTAATCTACCACGGCTTTTGGCCGGTGCTATTTCAGAAACATAGGTGGGTGCGGCAACTGTTGACGCCCCTACCCCAAGACCTCCTAGAAATCGGAAAAATGAAAATAAATAAGGGTCATTTGCCAACCCTGAACCCAATGCGGAAACAAAATAGAGTATCCCAATCCAAAGAAGCGTGTTCTTTCTTCCTAATTTATCACAAGGAATGGAAGCAAAAATGGCTCCCAATACCGTACCCCATAATGCCATTGACATGATGAACGTACCATGAAAAAGGTCTGACGTACCCCATAAAGTCTGTAATTGTTGATCGGCACCTGAAATAACCACGGTATCAAAACCGAACAAGAATCCAGCTAGGGCCACAACAAAAGACGTAAAAAGTAATTTGGTTTTCATAATGTTTATTTAGTTGGTTGTATGGTTACGGTTAAGGGTTCGGCCAAAATTTGAGATTGCCTTTCCAACATGATTTCCCAGTCTTTTAAAGAACCTATTTGTCCGCTCTTATCCCAAGCAAAACCGGCATAATACGTTAGTTTTCCCTTAGGTTCAGCTATAACTAAAAGGTTACTTTGGTCTACCACGTCTGACTTATGGATAATGGCATCCTTTACGATTTTAGGGTCAATAACAATACCTTCCCCTACTTTTGAACTGTCTATGGTTTCCCAATGGCGGAACCAACCTTTTTCTTTATTTACAGCTCCTTCTCCCTTATTTTTGTGCAGGGTGATACCTACCGTGTAATTTGGAACCTCTTTATCCGAAGAAAGGCTCACATCAAACCTAGAAAAATTGGAACCTAGATCAAGTGTGATTCGTTTGGTTTCTTTTATGCCATACGGACTCCATGGCGCATAGTCCAATTCAAACACCGTACGTAACGGACCCGCGGCCAATGTTCTGGATGCCGTAAAATTATTAGAAACCAAAAGGCTATCATTTTCCCAGATACCAATACCTCCTGTTCCTCTACTACTTCCAACATGATACGGGTCATAGCCTTCACCGTGATCCTTGTGGTAAGAACCCGGGTTGGTCATATGTGCCTTGTACCATTTATTTATAATAGCCTTATCCGTACGTTTTAACCATAAATCTATTCCGCTGGAAAGTGTACTTCCAGGAACACCCGCCAATGCTTCTTTCTCCCCAGTGGGACCGTAAGTTCTAAAAGCTACTTTATCGTTCTCCCACGTATAATCGTCCGTTCTTTCCGGAACTAGACGCGAATAGGCAATAACATTACTTTCTGCAGGAGCAGTTACACTATCTACAAGAATTACATATTCGGCCGTACCGTTAGCTGGTACATGGGCCTGAAAAAGCAATTCATCATTTGTCCCGTCTTGATCATTATCTATCCATTGGGTACGCAAGTATTCTTGATCGCCTACTTTCTTGACGCGAATATTGCTTTCCGAATTATTGTCTAAAACAGCGGACAAGTCAGCAACGTTTGCGCCCACGACTTCACTCCTAGAAAAGTTAAGGTCGTTTTTTACTTCTACGGATACCGTTTTAATTTTAGTGCCAGATTCACAGGATGCCAGCAAACAGAATACTGTTAGGTACGCAAGGTTTAAAGGGTTAGTTAAGTTGATTTTCATGTTTTTCGTTTTGTGTTACTTCGCTATTTCCTCACTCTTTAGACTAAAGATTTTAAAGTTTTCTATAGTCATATGATTGTTGACCGTTCTAAAACCGAAATGTCCAGTTGTGTAGGGGTTTTGATCGTAAAAATCTATGATACGTTCACCATCTCTATAATATTGGATGATTCCATTGTAAGCTACAATTTTGATTTTGGTTTTCCTATTGGGTTTAATCAGATATTCCTTTTGAGTAAAATCATGTTCTGGTAACAAGGGCCTGTTACCATCACCCGTATACCTTCTGAAACGAGTTTTTGAATTATCATGTCCGCCAACACCCATATAATACAACCGAAGGTTATCATAATTGGAAAATTTTCCTCCCCGGTTCTCTGAATTCACGAATAAATCATTAGGATACTCCGTATCCTGTGCCATCCAAAAGCAATTGAGGTCTGACACCCGATCTTGGGGTCCCCCTTCATCAATCACATAGGCTTCGTAAGTTATCATTAATAGGCCTTCCAATTTTTTCTTTAACCAAATGGTGCAACCGGAAACATCCGTGATTTCTAGTTTTCCCTCATTTACTTGTACGGAACCTCCCGGCATTTGCTCTACCTCCCAGTTTTCCAATCCTAATTGAAAGGAATCCAAATAGGTTAAACTTGCTTTTGCCGTAAGGGTGTCATTAATTTTAACAAACTCATCTTGTGCCATGACGGACAAACACATACCCCATAAAAACACAGCTGACAACACTACCTTAATTTTTACTCTTTTACTCATAGTTCTTTATATCTTCTTCATTTTGTAATCTGGCCAACCTATATCTAACAGGTCAGCAAAATCTAGAGGCACAAAATAGAAAAAACAAGCTCTAATTCCTCACAATTTCTCCAGACTAACAAAATAAGCGCCCAAAGTGTCTTCTGTATCCAATGTAAACCAAGTCTGCAATTCTGCTTCTCCCCGCTCCAAATCTACCGTAAACTTTACGTATTCTTGAGTTGGATCTACAGGTACGGTCTTATCAAAACCCTGTACCTTTAACCTTCTACTCTTCAAAAGGGTTTCCGGGCTTACCTCTCCTACCAAATAACCGTTTTCAACACGCCAATAATTAGGATCACCTTTCCAACCGTTCAAAGTTCTTCCATCAAATATTTTTATAAAACCGCCTTTTTTTCCTAGAACTTCTAAAGTGGGTTCTCCATCAGCTTCCTGTTTTTTTTCTTTGCAAGATTGAAAACAGATGAGTAACATTAGGGGTATCATACATTGGGCAAGAAACTTTGGTATAGTCATACAGGCCGGATTTAAGAATCTCAAAATTAAATATAGATATTGGGTATACCGTCCTGTTCTATACTGTCTGGAACAGTACCTAATGATGGTTTAATCAAAAATTGAATTATCTTTTCGCCTTATAATACTTTCGCTAATATTAATTTCCATTTAAATGAAACTAGCTTCAATAGACATCGGGTCCAACGCAATACGGCTTCAAGTGGTCAAAGTTTATGAAGAAGAGGACCTAGTCAGCTTCAAAAACCTACAGCTATTACGGTTTCCTTTACGGTTGGGACACGATGTGTTCTCCCAAGGGAAAATATCGGAACCAACCAAAGAGAAGTTCATTAAACTCATGAGCACCTTTAAGCACTTGATCGACTTGTACGAAGTAGAGGGATACTATGCCGTGGCCACGTCAGCAATGCGGGAGGCCAGTAACGGTAACGAGGTTAGCGAGCTCATTCTAGACGATGTGGGCATGAAAATCAATATCATTACGGGCAAGAAAGAGGCCAGTATTCTGAACAAGGCCATAAGACCTACCCTCAAAGACCGGAAGTACGTGCATATAGATGTGGGCGGCGGTAGTACGGAGCTGAATCTTCTGGAAAGCGGTAAACTTGTTCAAAGCAAATCCTTTAAAATAGGATCAGTGCGCCAATTGGCACCAAAGGAACGCACAGACGTTTTTGCCTCTATGAAAGAGTGGGTTCGCTCCACAAGTTTCCACAAATCAAAAAACATAGTAGGGATAGGAACCGGGGGGAATATTAACCGACTTTACGGACTGGCAAACAAAGCTTCTAACATGGCCATATCCTTTGCTGAATTAAAAGCGCTTAGAGCCTATGTAAGTGAGTTTTCCTATGAACAGCGTATGTCTATTTTAAAAATGAATCCGGACCGGGCAGACGTTATTGTTCCTGCTTCCGAGATTTATCTAAGGGTACTTAAAGAAATGGGAAGCGATCAGATACTAGTGCCCAAAGTGGGGCTAAAGGACGGCCTCATCTACGAACTCTACGAACAGAAAACCCAAAAGAACCTGGACAGGATAGAATACCTGGGGTACCTCTAGACCCGCTAACGGGCATGTCTTTTATATCGAGTTCCTATCGATGAAACGGAACGGGTTCTTGACCTTCCCCTTTTTCTTGTCCATGATCATACGGGCAGCGGTCTCCCCCATGGCCTTGAAATCCGTGGAGATACAGGTAATGCCCAACAGTTGCTTCAGCGGCGTGTCGTTATAGGAGATCACCCCTATGTCGGTCCCCAGGTCGAACTCCTGGTTGCGTATCTGGTTCACCAAACTCACCAGGTCCGATTCGCTTATGGTAATGAACAGGTCGCCCTTTTTAAGGACCATATCGTCATAGATCTCGTCCAGCACCTCAAAGTCGATCCTGTGCTCCCCGCAGAACTTGCGGAACCCGTGCAGTATCCTCTTCGGGTACGGGTAGACCGATTCCTCGGGGTAGGTAATGATCAGTTTCTCGTATTTCGATATCTTCCCCAGCCCCTCCTTCAGCGCATGGTAGATATCGTTCTCGAAATCCTGGTAGATCTCTATGTAACCGCCCTTCAGTTCGGGTACGGGGTTGTCCATTATGATCAGTTTGTCCTTGGGGATACGGTCAATCGCCTTGATCGCTTCCGGGGTATGGCTGGCATGCTTCAGCTTCTCGGTCTTGAAATGCGGCATGATCACATAGTAGTCATAGGCGTTCCTGTTCTTTTCCAGAAGGTTCAGGAACAGCTCCTCCTCGCAATGGTAGATGAAAAGGCTCGTGTGCGCCGTTCCCCCTATACTCTCTATGAACGAATTGTAGATGCGCATCTTGTAGGAACTGAGCTTGTTGACCAGGAACAGGATGTTCACCTTGGATATCAGCTTGGTGCGGGCTATGTAGTACCCTTTGCCCTTTATGGAGATGATCACCTTGCGCTCCCTTAGAATACTGTAGGCCTTCTCAACGGTGTCCCGCGAGAGGAGGTACTCCTCGCTGAACCTGTTGATAGACGGGATCTTATCGTCCATCTTAAGGTTGCCCGAGGATATGTTATGGATAATGGCGTCCACGATCTGCCTGTACTTGGGCACTCGGGAGTTCTCGTCTATGTCGATGGAATTGAATATGTTCATGGGCGATGGTCTTTTCTTTATCGGTGGAACTGCCCCTTGGCGGCACAATAGTAAAGATGAAAAATTATAATCCGCCCAAAATATACATATTTATTTTTTTTGGGCCGAGCGGTACAGTACAGGACGGAAAGCTTTTCCCCATCACATAATTTTGTCCCCAAACGTAATAACCCTTCAAATGAAAAATACAGCACAACAGTTCAAGTACGTAGACCATCTTTGGGACGATAAGAAAGCCGCCGCACTGGGCGATGACCAGGTGGCCCTGTTCCTATACCGCTCCAATATCCTGGGGGCCGACCTAAGGATAACCAACTATGGCGGTGGGAACACCAGCTGCAAGACCATCGAAAAGGACCCCTTGACCGACCAGGAGGTGGAAGTGATGTGGATCAAAGGTTCCGGCGGGGACATCGGTACCCTGACCAAGGCCGGTATCGCAGGGCTCTATACCGAGAGGCTCAGGAACCTGAAGAACGTTTACGGCGGCCTGGAGGACGAGGACCGCATGGTGGGCCTTTTCAACCATTGCATCTACGACCTGGACAGCAAGGCCCCTTCCATTGATACCCCCTTGCACGGCCTGTTGCCCTTCAAGCACATAGACCACCTACACCCCGATGCCCTAATCGCGGTGGCCGCGGCAAAGGACAGCGAAAAGGTGACCAAGGAGATATGGGGCGATACCATGGGCTGGGTACCATGGCAGCGGCCGGGTTTCGACCTGGGCCTGCAACTGGAAAAATGCCTGGAGGACAACCCCGGTATCCGTGGGATAGTCCTGGGCAGCCACGGGCTTTTCACTTGGGGGGACACTTCCCATGAATGTTACATGAACAGTCTTGAGGTCATCGAAATGGCCTCCGAATATATAGAGAACAAGATCAAGGCCAACGGAAGCGTTTTCGGGGGACAAAAAATAGAGAGCCTACCAAAAGAGGAGCGTCTGGAAAAGGCCGCACAGCTTATGCCCATGTTAAGGGGACTGTGTTCTTCCCACAATAGGATGATAGGCCATTTTAACGATAGCGACGTGGTCATGGAGTACATCAACAGTAACGACCTGGAGCGGCTCGCGCCCATGGGCACCTCGTGCCCCGACCACTTTTTGAGAACCAAGATCCAGCCGTTGGTATTGAAACTGGATGCCAACGAGGACCTTTCCGATACGGAAGCCGTGCTCGCCAAGCTCCGCCCTGCCTTTGAACAGTACAGAAAGGAGTACCAAGCGTACTACGACGACCATAAACGTGCCAATAGCCCTGCCGTTAGGGATGCCAGTCCGGTGATTATCATCTATCCGGGAATAGGTATGTTCAGCTTCGCGAAGAACAAGCAGACCACCCGTGTGGCCAATGAGTTCTACGTGAACGCCATAAACGTCATGCGCGGTGCGGAAGCCATTACGGAATATACATCGTTGCCAAGACAGGAGGCCTTCGATATCGAGTACTGGTTGTTGGAAGAGGCCAAACTGCAGCGTATGCCAAAGGAGAAACCTCTGTCACGTAAAGTAGCCCTGGTCACCGGTGCGGGGGGCGGCATAGGAAAGGCCATTGCCGACAAGCTCGCCGCGGAGGGCGCAAACGTGGTACTGACCGATATTGCCGAGGACAGGCTGAAGGAAGGCGTAGCCACTTACCCAAGGGATACCGCAAGCTATGCCGTGTGCGACGTCACCAAAAGCGCATCGGTAGCCGACGCCTATAAAAAGGCATGTCTGGAGTTCGGGGGCGTGGACATCGTGGTGCACAGCGCGGGTCTCGCCATTTCAAAACCCCTACAGAACACCTCGGAAAAGGATTGGGACATACTGCAGGACGTCCTGGTAAAGGGGCAGTTCGAACTGGCCAAACAGGCCGTGGCCATCATGCGCAAACAGGACAAGGGCGGTGACTTTATAAGCATAGCCAGCAAGAACGGGCTCGTATCCGGGCCCAACAACGTGGCCTACGGAACGGCGAAGGCCGCACAGCAGCATATGGCGCGCCTATTGGCCACGGAACTGGGGGGCGACAAGATAAGGGTCAATACCGTAAACCCGGACGGGGTGATCGTGGGCAGCAAGATATGGGAAGGCGATTGGGCCGAGGGACGTGCAAAGGCCTACGGGATTACCGTTGAGGAGCTTCCCGCACATTACGCCAAACGCAACCTCCTGAACGAGATCATATACCCCAAGGATATCGCGGACGGGGTATTTGCATGCGTGGGCGTATTGAACAAGACCACAGGGAACATCATCAATGTGGACGGGGGCATGGCGAATGCCTTTGTAAGATAGATCGTTTTGAGTTAGTTTGTTTTTATTTCCATGGGCCGTACGGCCCATGGAAGTATTTTTACCAGAGTTACATATTTCACCCGTCAGATTAATTTTCAACTAGTTCCGCAGCGAGCTGAGAGCTGAAAAATGTTTATCATGTACAAGATGTGGGAAACTAAAATCTATAGTAACTTATACCCAAAAGTTGTTAGTCTCCACATACAGATAGCTCAAAAAAATAAGAGTGATGTTTAAATCCAGTAACCACACTCAAATAAAAAATTTAAATAGAGATTAAGATGTTGAAATATAACATCCAGACAATAATTACATAGTCATGAAAACTAAAGTAACGGCCGTATTCGATATCGGGAAGACCAACAAAAAGTTCTTTCTTTTTGACGGGAACTTCCAGGAGGTGCACCGTGAATACGTACGTTTTGAAGAGATTACCGATGAGGACGGCCACCCTACCGAAAACCTCAGGGCACTGGAGGACTGGGTAAAGGAAACTTTCGATAAAATCCTAATTTCCAACGAATTTGAAATAGAGGCCTTGAACTTTTCCTGTTACGGCGCCAGTTGGGTACACATGGACGAAAACGGGAAACCGCTCACGCCCCTCTACAACTACATGAAGCCCCTGAACAGGGATATCCTTGATTCATTTTACAAGGAATACGGGCCCGAGAACGAACTGTCAAGGGTAACCGGTTCCCCAAAACTGGGCATGCTCAACACCGGTATGCACCTATATTGGCTGAAGAGGACCAGACCGGAAACCTTCAAAAAAATAAGGTACTCCCTGCACCTGCCCCAATACCTGAGCTATCTGTTCACCGGGGTCCCGGTAAGCGAATATACGAGCATCGGGTGCCACACCATGCTCTGGGACTTCGAAAAAAAGGACTACCATTCATGGGTCTATCAAGAGGGCATCGACAAGAAATTACCGCCACTGGTGTCTTCCAGAAAGACCGTTCCGGTGGACTATAAGGGCAGGACGATCAAAATGGGCGTTGGCATACACGACAGTTCCTCCGCCCTACTGCCCTACATCAAGAGCGCCAAAAAACCTTTCATATTGGTCTCCACGGGCACATGGAGCATTTCCATCAACCCTTTTAACCGGGGGATGCTCAGTACCGGCGATATCGGGAACGGCTCCTTGTTCAACATGAGGATAGACGGAAGTCCCGTAAAGGTTTCCCGCCTGTTCCTGGGCAACGAGTACAAGCTACAGGTAAGGGCGCTCGCGGAGCACTTCAACGTCTCCCCTGACGCCCATAAGCAGGTGGAGTTCGATCAGGATACCTTTTTCGAGATCAACAAGGATTTCGTGCACATGTTCAAATGGGACACCATGTCCTCAGCGGACATGCCCGAGAGCACCTCGATACCCTACGACAGGTTCGAGCATGCCTACCACCAGCTGATGCTGGAACTGGTACTGCTCCAGGAGAAAAGTGTAAGGGCGGCGATGGGGAGTTCCGAAATAGACCAACTTTATGTGGACGGGGGTTTTAGCGACAACAAGATCTACATCCAGCTCCTATCCCATTACATGGGGAACATGAAGCTCAGCACAACGGATTCATCGTTGGGGTCCGCCCTTGGGGCCGCAATCGTTATTTCCGATACGGAGCTGGAGCCCTCGTTCCTGGACAAAAACTACGCTATCAAGAAACACCGGCCGTTCAGCCTAAAATAGACCCATCTTATGAACAAGGAATTCAACCCCGCATATCCTTCAATGGACGATTTGAGAAACAAGGCCATGAAACGTATACCCAAGTTCGCCTTTGAGTACCTGGACGGTGGCTGCAACGAGGACGTAAGCATAGCAAGGAACACCTCGGACATCCGCAAGGTACAGTTACAACCTAGGTACCTGAGGAACCAGGGTACCGGTTCGACCAGGACCAAAGTTTTGGGAATGGAGTTCGATGCCCCGTTCGGGATAGCCCCCGTAGGGCTCCAGGGACTGATGTGGCCCAATTCGCCCGAGATATTGGCCAGATCGGCGTTCAAGAACAACATACCCTTTATCCTGAGCACCGTTACCACGATGGATATAGAACGGGCCAGCGAACTGACAGAGGGCAATGCCTGGTTCCAGCTGTACAATCCCGCAGAAGATGCCCTTCGCGACGATATCATAAACAGGGCCGAGGCCGCCGGCTGCCCCGTACTGGTACTGCTCTGCGACGTGCCCACCTTTGGCTACAGGCCACGGGACATCCGCAACGGGCTGGCGCTGCCCCCGAAAATGTCGTTGGCCAATATCCTGCAGATTCTGGGCAGGCCCACTTGGGCCATGAACACCCTGAAATACGGGCAGCCCACTTTTGAGACCTTGAAGCCCTATACGCCCGAAGGCCTCAACCTGAAACAGTTGGGGCAGTTCATGGACAGAACCTTTTCGGGACGGTTGAACGAGGAAAGGATAAGGCCCATCCGCGACAGATGGAAGGGGAAACTCGTGCTTAAAGGCGTGGCATCGGAACAGGACACCCAGGACGCCATTCGCATGGGGTTCGACGGCATTATCGTTTCCAACCATGGCGGAAGGCAGCTGGACGCCGCACAGTCCACCATTAGTTCCCTTGCCGAGATAGCAGGAAAATACGGTGACCGGATAGAGATCATGATGGACAGCGGACTGCGTTCGGGACCCGATATCGCAAGGACCATGGCCAGCGGGGCAAAGTTCACCTTTATGGGAAGGTCCTTCCTCTACGGGTGCGGGGCACTGGGAAACAAAGGCGGCGACCACACCATTGCCATGTTAAGGACCCAGTTCAAACAGGTCATGGACCAATTATGCTGCGAACACGTAGAGGACTTACCTAAACATCTTATAAAATAAGGGGTAACCTCAGCCCCAAATATTTTCGGGCGGTCTACTCTATATTTTTCTCAACTACTGCACTAGGCTCATATCCTATTCTATAGGCTTGTGCCACTACTTTGCTTCCCTCTTGAATTTGAAACGGTTGGCTATAAACCTGCCATACTTTTGGAGTTGTTCCTTCTTTGCTTATAACTTTATATCCTAAAGAAGCGCCATTGGTAGCACTACTAATTACAACTGTATTCTGATTAAAAGAAATTTTCGGTTCCAAAGTTACCGGTTGGCTGTCAGTTCCATTCCACAATTGCGCAATTAACTCCCTTTCTGGCAGATTAGGGTTGTCCCCTATTTCTTGGAGCCAACGATCCATTTCAGCACTTAATTCTTCTAACTTTTTACGGTAAGCAGGGTCTTTGGCCAAATTGTTTATCTCATACGGGTCCGCTTCACAATCATACAATTCTTCCGGTTCCTTTTTTTCCCTGAACCAAAGACGCTGTATACTATCTAATTTTCCCTCATCATGCATACGTAACATCTCCTTCATAGTTGGAATCCTTTCTCTATACTCAACCGGCAAATAATAGCCTTGGTCAGGCCTATAGTTTCTTATGTACTTAAATTGATTGTCGCGTACGGCTCTGATTACATCCGTAAAACCGTCAAAACGGTCTGCAGCGCCATGAATATATTTTCGTTTTTCCTTCGATTTATAATCCCCTAAAAAAGCTTTCCCCTGCATATACTTTGGAGGTTCAACACCTATTAAAGAAAGTAATGTAGGGGCAAAATCTACAAAACTAAGCAACTGATCATCTTTGGTTTCCGAATGTTGTTTATTAGGAAACCTTATAATCAATGGCGTATTTAAGCCAGAATCGTACACTAACCGTTTTTCCCTAGGTAACGGTCCACCATGATCGCCATAGAAAAAGATTATAGTATTCTCTAAAAGGCCATCATCTTCCAGCTGCTTCAATATTGCGCCAACCTGTCTGTCCATTTCAGCTATATTATTGTATGCTTTCCACATATCACGACGTACCGTGGGTGTATCCGGTAAATAAGGAGGAATAGAAAACTTCGTATCCTTGGACAAATGCACAGGCGTCTGCTGTTCCGTCATACGGTCGCTTTTCCAGGTATATGTTGTATCACCTGCATGATAATGCCTTGTTTCAATATTTCTAAACCCATAAGGTTCGAACAGCCCAGATTCATGCGTATCCGTAAAATTGAAAACCGAAAAAAACGGTTGGTTCTCACCCCTATTTCTCCAATGCGCGTAGGGACTACTCTCATCCCAACCGGTTTTAGGGGCTTTAAATTGATAATCTTCTTTATTGTTATTTGAGCAGTAATACCCATTCATACGTAATAACTCACTAACCATACGAGCTTCTGCTGGCGGAACCGCGCCGTAAGAAGGTAATTCGGTCTCCTCTGTATATGAAGTGGTACGCATGTGGTTGGCCCCGATACCTGACGGGTACATCCCCGTTGTAATAGCCGCTCTACTCGGAGCACAAACTCCTGATGTGGAATATAAATTAGGATATACAACCCCCTCTTTTGCCAAACGGCTCAAATTTGGAGTAACGATTGTAGAGTCTCCAAAAGAAGGAATGTACGGCCCCATGTCCTCAGTAACCAACCATAGAATGTTGGGCTTTTGGGGTAATTCCGTTTTAGATGTTATGGGAAGAGTTTTTTGGCTCTTTTCTCTTTCATTTTTACAACTAAAAAGGATAGTACATATACAAATGACTGTTATATTTCTGATTGGTAACATGTATTTATACATAATATGAAATTGAGTGTAAAGTTACAGGAGTCTTTATTGATGTTTTTGAAGTTGACTCTTTTCAATCAAAAAATCAACTCTTAAAGAAACAGACTATTTAATGTAGAACAGAATGTTCTAAATCTGTGGATACCGGACTGTTATCTTCGTTCGTTTCCATAAGATCTGCCATATAATTCCACCATTCTCTGCAAATTGGAGTATTGGCTATCTGATTCCACTTTACTTCCGATTCTATTTCGGCGTAACCAAACAAAAAACAGCTCTCGGTATCTAAAAAAATATTGTAATTACGAACGCCATGGTTCTTAAGTACTTCTTTTAATTCTGGCCAAATTGGATTGTGCCTTTTGGTATATTCCTCGATTTTGTCTTCATATACCTTCATTTTGAATGCTTTTCTAACCATTTTACTATTGTATTACGTCCAGCCCTTCAGGAGCATCGATTTCTGTTTTGACATTACCATCCACACTAATTGTATGACTTACTTTCAACACACCGTACTTGGTGGGAAAGCTACCTCTAACCCATTTAAGGTCGCCCAAGTTTGGTGCAATTTTCACTTTGTTCCCTCCATCCATTACATTAATACCTAGAACGTGTTGACTTAACCAAGCAGTAGGTCCACTAGCCCATCCGTGACATAAACTATGCCGGTAGCCTACGTAACAATACTCACCAAAATCACCATGTATATCATTATTGCTCTCAGATATCAGCTTATCTATTGGACCACTGTTGGTAATATCGAGTATGTCAAAATCTTCCCAAAAGGTAGTTGCCCCTAAATCCAACATTCCTCCCCAGTAATCACGTATTACCCTAAGTGCCCCATTATAATCTTTCGCCTTTGCCATGGCTTCAAGAATATAATATCCGTAGAAGGTAGACATACGTTGCACGCCATCCTTTGTCAGCACCTTGCTATTAGCTTTTTGGGCATCTTTTAAATTGGCAAGCACCATTAGGGCCGCTGCCTGCTTAGTGGTGTTATCCTTTGGTTTATGTTTTTTAAGCCTATCGGCTATCTTATTATATTTTTCTTGGAGTTCAGGCCGAGATAAAACAGACATCATATCAGCACCTGCTTGAAAAGTCATTACCATCATGGCCTGAAGCCCTGCATGTATAGCCTCTGGCTTTTCACTCGTGGGCCAATCTAAAAATCGGTTTCCGTTTAGAATTTCTTTGTTATCCTTATCTATAAATCTGCTCAATTGATCCAGTAGACCAATCATATAAGGCTCCTGTTCCTTTAAATAAGAAAGATTTCCATGGTAATCATATAAATTTTTATGAATAAGTAGCCACCACATAGAGTAAGAGCTAATACCGTTCATCCATTGCGGCAATAGATGTTGGTCACGTGCCAGATCTAAACTCTTACTTACTATTTCATGATTACCAAAAACAGTATTGATGGTCATTACTTCAGGATGCATATCCCCTACCCAGACCAAACGATCTCGTTTAATTCCATCCCATAAATAATTCTGCATATTTAGGTGTACCGTATAAGCCCCTGTAAGCCAAATTTCATTTAAACGTTCATCATCACTTTCAAAACTTCCTAAATAAGGTATATCACGGTAAACAAAAGCAGCCTCTATAGATTTTATGGGGGCATCTTCGCCTGAATCCACAACATCTACCCGTAGGAACCGAAAACCGGTTTCCCCTACTTCTACACTACCTAACCACGGAACTTCAATTATAAAATCACGCAACGAATGTTCATTAGTGGCGTTCTGCCGCCCTCCAATTTCGGACATAGCCTCCCCAACCGATTCTCCAAAACGAATGCGTAATTTAAGGGGTGTTTTACTTTTACGTATTCCCATAGAGATTTTAATCCCACCGTGAATCTCTTTTCCAAAATCCAATAATATTCCCGGTTTCTCATTCTCTGTACTTACAAAGCGAAAAAGGTTTTCGTCATTAACCGCAACCTGCCCGTTCCCGGTTTGAAGTAGCGTTTCCGCATTTTGAATTGATTTTCCGGAAGTATCGGATTGCCATATGATTTGCAGGGGCACAAGGTAGCTCTTGATCATTTCCGACGTACTGGCCCGATTGATATCACCACCTTTAAACACAGGTGGCAGTTGTGGGTATGTGTAATTGACAAACAGTATGAGAACTAAAATTTGAATACTCTTTTTCATTTTTTTGTGTGTGAGTTGATAGAATGATAGTAGAGTTAGTCATTCTGAATTGCCTCAAAAATAAAGTTAGAAAAATAGTTAAGTATCCTGCACAATGCTGTTAAAGCCAAATATTTAAAGCTAACACCATAAACCGACCCTAGCCCACATAGTACAGGACACTTATAAAAACAAAGCCAATTACCTTGCTGCAAAATGCAAAGATTTCCCGTACCAATAAACCATAAGCCCAAAATGAAGATTCATTTATCCGCATTGTTTATCACCCTTTTGACAATGGTGTCATCTTATTCTCAACATAAAAAAAATGACGCACTCACCATACATGAAACACGCGTTGAATACCTTACTAACCCAGAAGGAATTGATGTCAAACGACCACGGTTCAGCTGGATTCTAAAAGGCAATGGACGAAACAGGTTACAATCTGCATATCAAATTATAGTGGCCTCTTCCAGTACTAAACTAGCACAAAACGAAGCCGATATTTGGGATAGCGAAAAAGTAAATTCCAACCATACCAATCAAATAGAATATGACGGAATTTCATTGAAATCAGATTCCAAATATTATTGGAAGGTAAAAATTTGGGACGAATCAAACAACCCGTCGCAATGGAGTTCGTCGGCTCATTGGTCCATGGGACTTTTGAATTTCTCTAGTTGGAAAGGGCTTTTTATCGGTCATGATGTAGGCTATAATACTGTCGATAAATATGACAGCCTATATTTACCTCCCGCCAGGTACTTACGAAAGTCTTTTACTATAAATAAAAAAATAAAACAAGCAACTGCCTACACTACTGCCCTAGGACTCTACGAACTAAGATTAAACGGCAACAAGGTGGGAGATGATTATTTTTTACCAGGATGGACCGATTACAATAAAAGGCTATATTATCAAACTTTTGATATTACGTACAGACTTCAAGAAGGCGAGAACGTAGTTGGGGCGGTTATTGCGGATGGATGGTACGCCGGCTATATCGGATATGCTCTTTTGGTACGTTTGGATAAGGTTAGGGAATTCTACGGCGTCAACCCTTCTTTCATGGGTCAAATACATATTGAATATGAAGATGGCTCAACCGAAATCATAGCTTCGGATCGTTCTTGGAAATCAAATGAAGGAGCTATTCGTGAAGCGGATATTATAATGGGAGAGACTTACGATGCTCGATTGGAACATTCAGGTTGGGACACTCCAAATTATGATGATAGCGGATGGAAAAATCCAAAAATATACACCTACCCCAATGGAAAATTAGAAGCCCATCCAGGTACGAAAGTTAAAAATGTTGAGCAATTAAAACCTATTGAAATTACGGAACCCGGCCCAGGAACCTATGTTTTTAATCTCGGAAAAAATATTGCCGGGATTGCCGAACTCAAAGTGAAAGGTCCAAAAGGAACAAAGGTCCAATTGCGTTTTGGAGAAATTTTAAAGAGTGATGGCCATATTCAGACCGAAAACCTGAGAAAGGCAAGGGCTACCGACACCTATATTCTCAAAGGTGAGGGTCTAGAAACTTGGCAACCAAAATTCACCTATCATGGCTTTCAGTATGTAGAAGTAACAGGATACCCAGGAAACCCTACTTTGGATGCCATTACAGGGCTAGTCTTAAGCTCTATTGAAACTGATGCCAGTACCTTCGATTCATCCAACGCGATGAACAATACCCTCTTCAAAAATATAAACACTACACAGAGTGCCAATTTTTTTGAGATTCCTACGGATTGTCCACAAAGGGATGAACGTTTAGGATGGACGGGAGATGCGCAAATCTATATGCGTTCCGCCACCTACAATTCAGATGTGGCCGCTTTTGTGACCAAGTTTTTGGTAGACCTTGATGATGCACAACGTTGGTACGGAGCCTATCCGAATTTTGCTCCTTTCCCTTATTCAAGACCCAATCAATATGCACCGGCATGGATGGATGTAGGAATCATTATTCCATATAACATGTACAAAGTGTATAATGATACTCGTGCCCTAGATTTTATGTATGAAGGCATGCAAAAGTTCATGGAGTTCCAAGAAGACGCGAGCACAGATTATTTAAGGCCAGGTGGAGGCAACAATTGGGGAGACTGGCTTGCCATTAACGAAGAAACGAGCCATGATTTCATAGGCAGCTCATTTTATGGATACGATGCCAAACTAATGGCCGAAATGGCCGAAGCATTGGGAAAGACCAAAGATGCAGCTAATTACAGGAATCTATTTGAAAATATTAAAAAAGCATTTGCCAAAAAGTATATTTTAGCGAACGGACGTACTACAGAAGATACACAAACTACGTATGCCCTAGCTTTATATTTTGATTTGTACCCTGACGAACTGGCTAAAAAAGGGGCCGCTAGGCTAGCAGAAAAAATAGAAAAAAACGGATACAAATTTGCTACGGGGTTTTTAGGCACCAAACATGTTATGTTAGCCTTGTCCAAATACGGCTATAATGACATCTCCTATAAAATTTTCCAACAGACGGAATACCCAAGTTGGGGATATTCAGTAGAAAACGGAAGCACATCTATTTGGGAACGATGGAACAGTTATACAAAAGATAATTCTGAAAACTCAGACCTTAATGCAAAAATGAACTCCTTTAGCCATTATGCTTTTGGCTCCGTTGCAGAATGGATGTTTCAACATGCGGTAGGAATCGATACCGAAGATTCTGGATATAGAAACATTATTATAAAGCCCGCCATAACCAAAGAAATGGATTTCATAGAAGGTAGCTACAAAAGTATTAATGGCACCATAGCATCTGCTTGGAACTGGAAAGGTAACAGAGTCCTTATGAATATAAAAATACCAGTTAATACGAAAGCCAAAGTCTATATCCCTACATCAATCCTTTCCGATATTAAAGAAGGGAATAAAAGTCTCTCCAGTAATGAATCCATTAAAATTTTAGAATCAAACGAAAAAGAAACCATCGTTGAGGTTGGTTCGGGAACTTATTTCTTTAATGCAAAAATTTAATTTGACAATTAATTTATTTTTAAAGACCTAACTAAAAACTCAATATCAAGTACTAAACAAAGTCTTCATCAGCACAGTACAGGATGCTATTGATCCAGGCATTCAATATTATTGATAGAGTATTGAATAAAATTAACTTGGATTTAGACACTGTTTTAAGAGAAATACAAAGCAAAAACCATTTTGCTTTTAAAAGACTATTTGATGATATGTACCAAGATTTGGTAACATATGCCTACGGTTTTCTTTTTGATAAGTCTTTGAGCGAAGATGTGGTGCAAGAAGTTTTTGTACGTCTTTGGGAAAAATCAAACAAGATTGATGTTAGAACTAACCTAAAAGGTTATTTGTATGCTATGGTAAGAAATAAATGCTTGAATAAATTAAAAGCATTGAAAATTACAGATAGTTCAAACATTTTAGATGTTGAAATTTTGTTTTCACTTAATCAAGAGCCTTACGGGTATACAGAGGAAGAAACAGAAATTCGGAATCAGCGGGCCTTGGACATAATTGAAAATTTACCTTCACGAATGCGCTCTATAGTCGTATTGAGGTTTAGAGACAACTATCGTTATAAGGAGATAGCAGATGAATTAAATGTTTCCATAAACACTGTTAAAACACAACTAAAAAGAGCGAAATCAAAAATTGGTGAACTTACCATTTCAATAATATTCATATTACTTACTTTTTAGATGAGAGAATAAAAAAAAATGCCAAATCCCCACAAAAAATCGTATAAAATTTAATTTTCTATAATTTTTTGTCACCCATTTTAAGAATTTGATTGTCGTATAGATATAAGCAATCACACCTAATGGATTTCAAACTAATTCTAAAGAAAATTAACAATATTCTAACTGCCGAGGAAAACAAAATTTTCGAGGCTTGGCACAGCGAATCCAAAGTTCACCGAGACTACTTTAATAAGGTTAAAAACAATTATTCTAAAGGGATTGATATAGTTGATATTCAAAAAGGTTGGGCCGATGTTTCTATAAAAATCAATAAAAAGAAAAAAGGTTACCTATCTTATAAATATGCTGCCGCCGTTGTCTTACTTTTTTCAACAATATTGACATGGTACTGGAACACAGAAAATTCAGAAACAACACCCACCTTAGAGCCTACTGTTGTCTATAAAAAACAGATTCATATTGGTTCGGATAAAGCAACTCTTACCTTAGAAGACGGATCAGAAATTCTTTTAAAAAAAGGAGAAAGCTTTGAAACGGACAAAGCGTCAAGCAATGGCGAGCAATTGGTCTATAACAAGAGTAGAGTGCCCGAAAAAAGCACAAGTAAAAACATCCTTACCATTCCCAAGGGAGGCCAGTTTTTTTTAGTCCTTAACGATGGTACCAAGGTATGGGTTAACTCTGGAACACAAATACAGTATCCTGTAGCCTTTACCATTGATAAAACTAGAGAAATAGAATTGGTATATGGCGAAGCCTATTTTGATGTGTCCCCGAGTACAGAACACAATGGCTCTCACTTTATCGTAAAAACCGAAGGCCAGAAAATAGAAGTTTTGGGCACGGAGTTCAACATTAAGGCCTATGATGACGATGACCATATATCCACAACTTTAGTAGAAGGCAAGGTCTTAGTTAAAAACGGAGATGATTCAAAGAACCTTACTCCCGGCCATCAATCAAAAATCGACCGTAGCACAAATAAACTAGTCGTTTCTGCGGTAGATGTGTACAATGAAATATCATGGAAAGATGGACTTTTCAGCTTCAAGAACCAATCGTTAGAAGATATTATGAAAGTGCTTTCTCGCTGGTATAACGTTGATGTAGCCTTTGAAAACAAAAGTATTAAAAAGTTGACCTTCAATGGCATCTTTAGAAAAAACCTAAAACTTGACCAAATATTAAAAATCATTCAGAACACCAATGAAGTTAATTACGAAATAAAAGAAAAAACCATCACTATGAAGTAAATCTTAAAAAAGGGAATGGAGTCTAGATCGGGAAAATTTAAATCTCCACCCCCAAGAATCATTAATTAAAAAATTAACTAACATTCAAATTTATGAAAACTAAACCAAATGGGACTCCCCTTGGCTATGTCAAGTCATCCCTACTTTTAACTATGAAAATTTTCATCTTTTTCTTTTCGGTCCTTGCATTCGGGTTTACCGCAGAAAAAGGATTTTCACAAAACAAAAAAATTACGTTTACCGAAGATGCTCAACTTTCTATTGAAGAAGTACTTGAGGTTGTTAAAAAGCAGACTGATTATAATTTTATATATCGATCGGATTTGTTCGTCGGTAGTCCACTTGTCGAAGTTAAAAAAGGTACAGTTAAGGTTGGAAAATTGCTCAATAGGTGTGCTACCCTAACCGACCTTGAATTCAGATTTGATGATAGCGGGTCTATCTTCTTGCAGAAAAGCCCAAAAACTGTCCTGAACAAAATAGTGCAACAATCCGTTACAGGTTCGGTAACCGATTCAGGTGGTCTGCCCCTGCCCGGGGCGAACATTGTGGAGAAAGGTACTACCAATGGGGTTACTGCAGATTTTGACGGTAATTTCTCTATGGAGGTTTCCAATGATGATGCTATTCTAGTGGTTTCCTATATTGGATTCGCCACCAATGAAGTTCCGATTAATGGCCAAACTAATCTTGTTATAACTTTGACAGAGAGTGCAGCAAGTTTAGATGAGGTAGTTCTAATAGGCTACGGAACACAACGGTCTAAAGATTTAACTGGTGCTATTTCAACAATAGACCAGAAAAAAATTCAAGATCTTCCAGTATCATCGGTTGACCAGCAACTCGTGGGACAATTACCAGGAGTTCAAATACAACAAGTGTCTGGTGCCCCAGGTGGAGGAACTTCCGTTAAAATTCGTGGTAGCGGATCTTTAGGAGCAGGTAATGAACCTCTTTACGTAGTAGATGGTATGCCCTATTCCTCTGGTCTAAATCAAAATTTGAACCCCTTAGTCTTTATCAACCCAAATAATATTGAGTCCATTACCATCTTAAAAGATGCTTCTTCTACTGCTATTTACGGGTCTAGAGGTGCGAACGGAGTAATCATGATTACCACAAAAAAAGGTAAAGCCGGTCTAACTCAAATTAATTTCACTTCTAGTTATGGGATTCAACAAGTACCATCTCAAGGAAGACCTGACTTAATGAATCAACGGCAGTTTGCAGAATTTCAACGAGATAGAATTGATATTGAAGTCAGACAGCGTGAAAATAGAGAGCCTGTAAATGCGGACTACCCTGAGGAATATAGAGACCTAAATGCTTTGGTAGGAAAGGGTACTGACTGGTATAATTTAATATTGCAGGCTGCACCAACACAAGATTATAATTTTAACCTTTTAAAAGGTACAGAAAACTCTAGGATGGACTTTAATCTTGGATATTTTAAGCAGGACGGTGTTTTACGTCATACGGGCGTAGAAAGAATAAGTAGTAAAATAGGAGTAGAATTAGATTTGGGAGAGCAATTTAAGATTGGAGCCTCCCTACAACCTACGTTTATAAATCAGGATAGGGCCAACACTAATCAAAACCGTAGTGATGTTATTGGTGTTAGTCTTTGGGCTAATCCAATTTCCAAAAGCCATGATGAAAATGGTAACTTAATACCCTATATAACAACGCCTCAAAGTCCATATCATTCTACATGGAGTTTTGCAAACCCGCTTTTTGAATTACAAGAATCTACCCGTAATTCAAAAACATTTCAAAACTTAGGTATTGCTTATGTTGAATGGGACATTACACCTAGTTTAAGTGTGAGGTCATCATTTAACACCATATTTAGCGCTTCTAAATTCTATGCATATATTCCAAGTACTGTAGGGGGGGCAAACAGACCTCCTATAGAAGGAACTGGATCTTCAGCAAACACACGTAGCGACAGCTTTAACTGGCTTACCGAAAACACCATGAAATATGAAAACGTTTTTGGAAAACATCGTATAAATGGTCTGTTAGGTTATACCGCTCAAAAATCAAAAGCAAATAGTATAAGTATCAATGCCGGTCCATTTTCCAACGATCTTATACGAACTATAAATGCTGCACAGGCTATAGGTTCTTGGGGAGAAAGTGTCAACGAATGGAGTATGATTTCTTATTTGGGCCGTGTAAATTACGGTTTTGATGACCGCTATCTTTTAACGGCTACTTTTAGATCAGACGGCTCGTCTAGGTTTGGTTCGGAAAATAGGTTTGCATTTTTTCCATCCATTGCTGGTGCCTGGAGGGTGTCAGAAGAAGAGTTTTTTACCATAAACAATTTTGTCAATTCCATGAAATTACGAGTTAGTTATGGAAAGAGTGGTAATAATAATATAGGTAATTATTCTCATTTGGCATCCGTAAATGCCGGAGCATATATCTTTGGAAATAATCAAGTTACTGCTTCATATTTAGGAATTTCAAATCCATTCTTGACATGGGAAGAATCTGGTCAGTTTGATGTAGGTCTTGATCTTGAGTTGTTCAATAATAGAATTTCATTAACCTTAGATTACTATAATAGAAAAAGTAATGATATGTTATTGAATGATGTCATACCTACTACTTCAGGTTTTGGGACACAAACAATAAACCAAGGTAGTGTCAGTAATAAAGGTTTTGAAATAGCGTTAGGTGCCTCTATTATCCAAGGCGACTTCAATTGGGACCTCAACGCCAACATGAGTATTAACAGAAATAAGATACTTTCCCTAAATGATAATACAGAAAGAATTTTAGCAGGTTCAAATGATGGTAACCCTACTCATGTATCTGTAGTTGGAAAACCTATAGGTCAATTTTATGGCTTTGAGTTAGAAGGAGTTTATACCTCGGAAGACCTTCAAGACCCTTCGGTTATCAATTCTCCTCAAGTTTATGTGGGAAACGTTAAATACAAAGATGTAGATGGTGATGGTATTGTAAATGATGTGTTAGACTACACTATAATTGGAAACCCACACCCTGATTTCATTTTCGGCTTCACCAACAATTTTTCCTATAAAAATATTGACCTAGGTATTATTGTCAACGGTCAATATGGAGGTCAAGTAATGAACGGACTGAGACAAACCATAGACAACTTACAAGGTTTTTTTAATGTAAGTGAAGAATGGGTTGACAGATATAGAAGCGAAGAACAACCAGGTGACGGAATTCATTCTGGAATTCCTACCGCAAGACCCAGTTGGGGACACAGAGTCTCTTCCCTATGGGTTGAAGACGCCTCTTACCTTAGAATCGCTAATTTGACTTTAGGATATACATTACCAACAGAAATCGTTGAAAAGAGTGGTTTTGTTAAAGGATTGCGTCTTTATGGTTCTGTTCAAAACCTCGCCATGTTTACTAAGTACAGTGGTGGAAATCCAGAAGGCCAAGCAATAAATCAAAACAATACATTAGCTCCAGGTTTTGATATGTCATCCTACCCCCTACCTAGAACCATATCTATAGGTACAAACATCACATTTTAAAAACATAAGTTTTCTTCTATAAGTATGTCTAAAACTATATATTAATATAAGACTTGAAAAATATCATGAAAAAAATATCTAATTTTTTACTCATTCTCGGGTTTGCCTTAGCGGCTTCTTGCTCTGATGATTTTTTAGAAATATATCCAGAAACAACATCTAGTGAGGGCAACTTTTATCAATCGGAAAAAGAATTTATTCTCTTAGCCAACGGTTGTTATACACCAATGCGAGACTATGAAAAGGATACTCATTGGGTTCTATCCGAATTGATATCGGATAATACCAGCTTTCAGTTTAATACAAGAACAGGAGAAGCGGTAAGAGGAGTAATTGATCAGTTTATTTTCACTCCTGCTAATCGCGCCTATTCACGGTTTTGGGATTTATCTTACGATGGTATTACGCGTTGTAATAAACTATTATCAGAAATAGAACGGCCGGAGGTAGTTTGGTCCGATGATTCAATTAGAAATCGAACTATAGGGGAAGCACTATTCTTAAGAGCGTTATACAATTTTAATCTCGTAAGACAATTTGGAGATATTCCGCTAGTATTAGAGCCTATTACACCACAAGAAGCATTTAACACAAAAAGGTCTGCAGAAGATCTTGTCTATGAAAGTATCATAGCAGACCTACAAAGCGCTATAACTCATTTTGAAAATGCAACTGGAACACTCGAAACAGGAAGGGCTAATGGTGATGCATCTGCAGCTTTACTAGGTAAAGTATATTTGACTAGAAAAAATTATACTGAAGCTGAAGCTGTTTTAGCTTCTTTGATAAATGGAGGCACCTATAGTCTTGTCCCCAATTATTCCGATGTTTTCAATTCCCCTGAGACCGCCTTATCTGAAATTATTTTTGCAATTCAATATTCTGAGAACAGTAGGGAGCTTTCTAACAGGTTCATTTTTATGTTTGCCCCGTGGACCTCAGGAGGAGAAGTAACAGGTAGGCCGAACATTAACATTATTTCCGCAGGCTGGAACCAACCAACCGTTGATATAATTGAAGCTTTTGAACCAGGAGACCTAAGAAAAGAAGTTTCGGTTAAATTTTGGACAGGGTCTGATTATGATGATGTAATACGGGACATACCATATATTGGAAAATATAACGCCCCAGTTTCCGCTCCGGATGACCGTACCGGAGACAACCTACCAATACTTCGGTATTCAGATGTATTGCTTATGTATGCAGAAGTCTTAAACGAGTTAGGCAGAACTGATGAAGCAATAACTTTTGTTGAACAAGTACGTAACAGAGCTGGCCTGGATAATTCTTTAGCAAGTATAAGCAAACCGGATTTAGAAAGGTTAATCGCTAAAGAACGGCAAGTGGAGCTTTGCTTCGAGAACCATCGTTGGTACGATTTAAAGCGTACCGGAAAAGCTATTGAGGTTATGTCTTCTCACGGTATTCGCCAGAATGAAGAAAAATCATTTCTTTTTAATAATGCCTATGAAATTGTTCCGTACAAACTTTTGGCCCCCATACCAGCAGAACAAATTCTTGTAAACGAATTAAATCAAAATCCAGGGTATTAAATGGAAAAACATTTCTAAGTGGTTAAATAAGTTTTATGGAATAACAATGGGATGAGGTGATAAACTGTAACCCCATTGTTTTTTATAACCAAAACACTTTCACCTTTATCACTATATTTTTTAAATGATTATTCTCAAAATCTATCATATTTATATGAAAAATAAATTTCGCAAACCTTTTTATCACTTTTTACTATTAGCGTGCCTACTTCATCTTGGAACTTCTTGTATTGAAAAGAAAAAAGAAATTGTTGTAGATTCTCTGGATTATAGTCACCCCAACGTCCTCGTTATCCTAACGGACCAATGGCGGGCGCAAGCAACAAGCTATGCTGGAGACCCAAATGTAAACACGCCTAATCTAGATGAACTGGCCACGGCAAGCGTAAACTTTTCAAATGCAGTTTCTGGTATGCCCGTATGTTCTCCCTTTAGGGCTTCACTTTTAACTGGTCAACGTCCATTGACCCATGGGGTCTTTATGAACGATGTTCAATTAGATACCAATGCGGTAACAATTGCCAAAGTATTTAATAAAGAAAATTACGATACTGGCTATATTGGCAAATGGCATTTGGACGGGCACGGCAGGCTTCAGAATGTGGCCCCTGGCAAAAGAAGACAAGGATTCAAATTCTGGAAGGGCAACGAATGTACCCATGACTACAACAAATCGGTATATTATGATAATGAAGACCCGAACAAAAAAATCTGGGACGGGTACGATACCTTTGAACAAACCGATGCGGCCATCGACTATATTAAAGAAAGAAAATCTTCCGACAATCCTTTTATGATGATTCTTTCTTACGGCACACCACATGCGCCGTACCATACGGCACCGGAGGAATATAGAAATCGATTTGACCCAGATAAGATTCAATTACGTAAAAATGTCCCGGACAGTCTCAAAGCAAGGGCTAAAAAAGATTTGGCCGGCTATTATGCCCATATCGCCGCAATCGACGATATGATAGGTAAGCTCATCAAAAACCTAAAAGACTCCGGTAAGTACGACAACACAATTATTGTTTTCACCTCTGATCATGGCGATTTACTAGGCTCTCATGGCGCATACAAAAAGCAACAACCCTACGAAGAGTCTGCACGGGTTCCAATGTTGTTCCGCATTCCGGAACAGCTTAAAATTTCTGAAGGTGAACGAGATGCACTAGTGAATTCAGAAGATATTATGCCCACCATTTTAGGCCTGTGCAACATTTCAATTCCAACTACCGTAGAAGGAATAAATTATAGGCCCTATATGGAAGGGAATGAACAGATAGGAGACGCCACGTTACTTACATGCGTACAACCGTTTGGACAATGGAACAAAGTACAGCATGGAGCTAGGGAATATAGAGCTATTAAGACACAGCAATATACTTATGCTAGGGATTTAACAGGCCCATGGCTTCTTTTTGATAATAAATTGGACCCCTACCAACTGAATAACCTTGTTGGTAATGAAGGTTATACTACCGTGCAAGATGATTTGGAGAAACTGCTGTATCAGCGTTTAGAAGAAACCGGTGATGAATTTTTACCAGGTACGGAATACATTAAAAGGTGGGGATACCCCATTGATGAAACGGGCACGGTTCCCTATACGCACTAGTATACTTTACTATTTTGGTTATAAAGGGCAGTTCTCTCGAGCTGCCTTTTTTTTAACTTAAAACGACTCATTATTGTATAGCCTGACAGGATAGAACAGGATGCAAATTCTTAAAAACACCACTAAAATTGTTGTTTCATAGAGCCTATAATATTTACCCAAAATGGAAGTGCCACATGTAGCGTTTTAAAAAAAATCACAAAATAATCCTTATGAGAACCTTTAAATTACTCCTTATTTCCTTTTTATCCGTTTACTTCTGTAACGCCCAAAAAATTAAACCCGAAGAAGTGAAAGATGTTATGAAAAAGGTTGCCGACTGGCAAATGGACCACATTAATGACAGTTATAGCAATAAGAAACCCCATCATCCTTTGCATTGGACAAACGCAGCACTATATGTTGGTATGGCCAAATGGGCAGAAATGGCAGATGATGATACCTACTATAATTGGTTAAAAGGTATTGGTAATCAAAACAACTGGCAACTTCACGAGCGAAAATATCATGCAGATGATCATGCCGTTGGCCGCATGTATGCAGCTCTGTACCGAAAATATAACCAAGAGGAAATGTTAAAACCCACTAAGGAACAATTTAATTTTCTTATACACCATCCTGCCAAGACCAAATTAAATTGGGCCACGCCCTACCACCAAGATCGTTGGAATTGGTGCGACGCCCTATTTATGTCTCCACCCGTTTGGGCCGACCTCTATAATATAACTGGAGAGCAGAAGTATTTGGATTTTATGTTTGAAGAATACAAAGCCACTACCGAGTTCTTATTTGATGAAGAAGAAAATTTATACTACAGGGACGAACGATTTAAAGGTAAGTTAGACAATGGCACCAAAATATTTTGGGGACGTGGTAATGGTTGGGTTTTCGCTGGTTTGACCGATATCCTATCTAATTTAAAGCCTCAAACCAAAGAGTATGAATACTTCTTGGACATTTACAAAAAAATGTCTGAAAAACTTCTAGAAATACAAACACCAAAAGGGCATTGGGCCATGAGCTTATTGGGCCATGAATTCTATCCTACCCCTGAGACCAGCGGCTCTTCATTCTTTATATACGGTTTAACATGGGGCATCAATAACGGAATATTAAAAGAAAGAAACTATAAAATAGCCGTAATTAATGGATGGAACGCCATGACCGGATATGTGCATGAAAATGGCATGCTAGGATATGTCCAACCCATAGGGGCAGCTCCAGGGAATGCCAGTCCGGACAAAACGGAAGTATATGGTACTGGAGCCTTTTTAAGTGCAGGTTCCGAAATCTATAAAATGACAAAGGACAACTAGAAAGAGGTAACCAAATAAATCGGCGATAATGAATCGAAAAGAATTT
The DNA here is from genome assembly GCF_044597075.1 of Zobellia russellii. Taxonomy (NCBI): domain Bacteria; kingdom Pseudomonadati; phylum Bacteroidota; class Flavobacteriia; order Flavobacteriales; family Flavobacteriaceae; genus Zobellia; species Zobellia russellii. The sequence goes on from NZ_CP139000.1 coordinate 1,758,856, forward strand.
GTACAACTCTCCGGCTTAGGCACGGCTGCTCTTACCCTAGCAATAGGGCCATGGGTCAATTCATGTTCCGATAAGATTACCAAAGAACATTCTTCAGAGTATAAGAAACTTGTTTATGACCTTTTAAAAGATTGGTGTGACGGGCTTATCCAAACCCAAATTATGGATGCGGACAACCCTAGGATACACGGTATGTTCAAATGTCCGGCATGCAATAAGGTCCACGGACGAATGATGGACGCCGTATATCCTCTTCTGGCCATGGCAAAGTATACGGGGGAACAAAAATATCTTAATTCCGGTATTGCCGTGATGGAGTGGGCCGAAAATGTAACCTTACCCAGTGGAGCTTGGTCCAACGACCTTAATCCCAAATCTTGGAACGGAATTACGGTTTTTGGTGCCATTTCCCTTGCCGAAGCCCTACACTATCATGGAGATTTGCTAGATGAGGAACGGCGTGAACGATGGAGGGCTAGATTGGCCAGAGCTGCCGATTTTGTTTACAGGAAATTTCCAACGATGGATGTGACCAATGTAAATTATGGCGCCACCACCATCTACGCCCTAAATCTCATTGGAAAAATGCTCAATAAGCCAGAATACCTATCTCGTAGTAAAGAACTAGCGGAAGCCATCAAAACCTATTTTACAAAACCCAATAATTTTTTATATGGAGAAATAAAACCAAGTGCACATAAGCTAAGCAACAATGGATTAAAAGGTATAGATTTAGGCTATAACGTGGAGGAATCGTTGAACAATATTGTACTATATGCCGTTAATGAAAACGATACTCAACTTCTTGAGCTTTTGGATAAATCCCTAAACACTCATTTAGAATTCATGTTACCAGATGGGGGTTGGGACAATGGCTGGGGGACACGAATGTTTAAGTGGACGTATTGGGGAAGTCGTACTTGTGATGGCAGCCAACCTGCATTGGTACTTATGGCCAACCGCAACCCCGCTTTGGGCACGGCCGCGGTAAAATATACCGAATTATTGAGACGCTGTACCCACAACGGATTGTTACATGGAGGAATTCACTATGCATCGCACGGCATTAAACCTTGTATACACCACACCTTTGCACATACCAAACCATTGGCCCATTTATTAGATAATTGGAATGATTTGCCCAAAATAAACACAGAAACTCCTCTACCTAGAAGTACTGCCGATGGTATTAAACATTATAAGGAAATAGATACTAGTCTTTTTGCCCGGGGAAATTGGAGAGGAACCGTAACTGCCTATGATGCAATTTATAAAGATGGATATTATCGCCAAGCTACGGGAGGAGCCTTATCTTTATTGTACCACAACAAAGTTGGGCTACTGTTAGCGGCAAGTATGGCCAAATATAAGTTGGTAGAGTCATTAAACCAACAACCCAATCCGGGAGAAGATTTTCCTTTTACCCCAAGAATTGAAACCATACATAATGGTGAATGGAGCTCTAATATTTTTGATCGTACCGCAACTATTTCCTCCAATGATACCAATGGGCAGATTTTAATAAATGCGGAATGCCTATTAAAAAACGAGCACAACCAAACTGTAAAAACTACTGCTTCAGATTTTAATCTGATCTATGAGTGTTCTGAAAATTCTTTACGAATAGTTGCTAAAACCAATCAGGAAATTATTTCTAGAACCTCTTTTGTACTACCTATTATTTCTCCTAGCAGCGAGACGGTCACACAACTCAATACGAATGAGCTTACCGTACAAAAACCAGAAGGTTTGGTAAAAATCACTTCAAATGTCCCCCTCACCATAAAGGAAACGTCTAAAGAACGTATTTTTAATATGGTTCCCGGTGCCGAAGCTATTCCTATCATGGCCTATTTTGACAAAAACAAAGTGGTAGAACTAACAATTGAAGTCATATTAGTCACCTTATGAGAAATGGCTCATTTTTTGTTTTAGCTTTAAGTTTACTGTGTTTATCCGCCTGTAAAGAGGAAGAAAAGATAAAAAAAACTGTAAAAGTTGAACATCCCAACGTACTATTCATTGCTGTAGACGACCTGAATAATATGATTGGAATACTCGATAAATATTCAGGCACCAAAACTCCCAACATAGACCGTTTGGCTTCTAAGGGAGTAACTTTTTCGGATGCACACTGCCAAGCCCCATTATGCGGTCCTTCAAGAGCTTCATTAATGACAGGTCTACGCCCATCAACCACTGGTATTTATGGCATGATATCAGATGTAGTAATACGTTCCAAAAACAATCCCGCAACACAAAATATTATAATGCTTCCCGAATACTTTAAGAAACATGGTTATCATACCATGGGTATTGGCAAGTTGTTCCATACGCATGCTCCTGATGGAGTTTTTGATGAGTCTGGCAACAGGGAGAAAGGATTTGGACCTTATCCTGATGAACGATTTGTCTGGGACGGTTTTGGTTCCTCGGACCGAAAGAAATATGGAAGAACAAGTACAGATTGGGGTGCTTTCCCAGAAGCCGACTCATTGATGCCCGACCACCAATCCGTAAATTGGGTCAACGAGCGTTTAAAGAAAACCTACGACCGTCCCTTTTTTATGGGAATAGGTTTCTTACGGGTACATGTACCTCTTTATGTGCCACAAAAGTGGTTTGACCTCCATCCGCTGGACAGTATAAAAACTAGACCCTATCGGGCAGATGATTTAAACGATGTTCCTCCTGTGGCATTACAGATAAATGATTTGCCCATGATGCCCTCTACGGATTGGGCCATTAAAAGTGGAGAATGGCCAAAAATCATTCAGGCCTATTTGGCTTGTGTGAGCTACGTAGATTACGAAATAGGAAGACTGTTAGATGCGCTTGATGAAAGTGAACATGCCAATAATACCGTTATTGTTCTTTGGTCCGACCATGGCTATCGCTTGGGAGAAAAAAGCACCTTTGCCAAGCATGCCCTTTGGAATGCCGCGACCAAAACACCCCTATTATTTGCGGCTCCCAATTTACCCAAAGGAAAAGTAATAGATGAGCCCGCCGAATTACTGTCTATTTACCCTACTCTTTTGGAATTGTGCGGACTACCTGCTTATGAAAGAAACGAAGGAAAAAGTCTTGTTCCTTTAATGAATGATAACGATCTAAATCCCCATTTTGCAATCACAACCTTTGGAATGAACAATCACGCCGTCAAGTCCAAGCAATTTAGATACATTCGCTACGAAGATGGAACGGAAGAATTATATGATCATAAAAATGACCCCAACGAATTCACCAATCTAGCGAACCACCCTGATTACCTAAACATTACAAGGCGTTTAAAACAACATCTACCCACTAAAAATGCCATTTGGGACGATAATTCATCCTATACTTTTCAACCTTATTTTGTTGAACAAAAGACAAGAACTAACGGCAAAGAGATGACAGATGTAAAAGTAATTGGAGCGCCCCAATAACTAAAACAGGGTAATCTCCCAAAAAGAACATTACCCCGTTTCTTATATTATTTTATAGAAGTTCTACAGCGTAGGCTCCCAACCCGCAGCATATTCCCTTCCCCATAAAGCCAAGGCTTTTCTATCTAACATTCTACCTGTTTTGGGGTCTATATCAAAACCATTCCCAATTCTATAAGCTACATTTCCAAAGTGTACCAACGCCATACTTTTAGAGGCATCATCTATAGGGGCTTGTAAAGTTTCCTTACCTCTAATGGCATTGAAAAAATTACCCACATGTATGGTACTCATTCCTCCACCCCCACCAAGCTCTAACCCACCTTCCTTGGTTTTGGCCTTGACCGTTTCTACCAAGTTTCCCTCACGATCATACAACTTGTATAGATCACGGTTTACATAAACACTGCCTTCGCTACCGTAAATAATAGTACCACGTCCGCCGCCATAGGTCCCGTATCCGTTTCTACTCTTTCCGTCCCATTTAATAGTAGTATTGTTATCGAACTTAAATGTAGCCTCCATGGTATCGTACATCTCCCAACCATCATCAACAAAGGCAGATTTAATGCCATCTGCCTCCACATGATTTGGAAAATCTACTTGTAAGGCCCAACGTGCTACATCTAGCTCGTGTGTACCGTTATTTCCCAATTCTGCGGTACCGAAATTCCAACCGTACCAATGCCAATTGTAATTCCATGTCTCCGAAGTATAATCACGGCGAACAGCAGGTCCTTGAAACAATTCCCAGTCTAGTCCTGTAGGAACTGGAGCCGCTTTTTGATGTGGAACCTCTCCCCGTTTGCTACTAAAGAAGGCTATAGCCTTGTATGGCTTACCTATTACACCATCATGAATTTGCTTGATAATATCTATACTATGCTGAGCAGAACGTTGTTGGTTACCCATCTGCACCACTCTATCATATTTTTTCTGCGCAGCAACGAGCAGTTCGTTTTCGGCCATGTTATGGCTACAAGGCTTTTCAACATATACATGTTTTCCTTCTTTTAATGCCATTATAGAACCTGGAGCATGCCAGTGATCAGGTGTTAGATTAAACAATGCATCTACCTTTTTATCCTCAAGCACCTTTCTTATATCATTTTCCAGTTTTGGAGTATACCCCAAACGAGGAGTCATTTCTTTTGCGGCTTTTACACGCTGGCTTTCCATAACATCACAAAGGTAAACGAGCTCCACATTATTACTCTTTAACTCTACCGGAGCATATATGGCTCCAACACGACGGCCCAAACCAGCTATGGCTACTTGGATCCTATCATTGGCCCCAATAACTTTTCTATAACTCTTAGCAGATAAGCTGGAACTTCCGAGTATAGCACCCGTAGTTCCCAAGGCTGTTTTCTGAATAAAACTTCGTCTAGATGTTTTCATTATTATAATTCTTTGATATTAATATTCCGGTAAAATACTTGGATCCATGATTTTGTAAAAATATGCTCCCTGTTTTGGCGTCTCCAAAATAAGCACAATGTAGACCATTGCTATTATATTTTCTTTAAAAAGAATTGATTACCAATTTAATTTCATGATGCCCTGGTTCCAAACGTACAGAACCGAAAGCGGCATTTACCTTTTTACCATTATGCATTAACTCTTTTCCTGGTGATGGAGCAATTTCAAACTCTGCTACCATATTTGCCGGAATCTCAATTTTGAAAACCTGAAGCCTAGAAGTCTCGTAGGTATATTCTCCTTTTATCGTTCCTTTAACGGTAGGCACTTCAATACTGCTATTTTTCAAATCGCTCATTTGAGGTTTTATAATAGCGACTCCAAACCCCGGTGTTTTGGGTTGAATACCCCAAAGTCCTCGTGGAATGGCATTTGCGGGCACAGCACCCCACGCATGGTTCCAATCTAGATTGTTCTTGTACTTCAGGTCCCAAGCTTCTAAGGTCATAGTAGACCCAATACGGATCATATTATACCAGCTTCTATCACTGGTATCCGTTAATAATTCCAACGCGTAGTCCTCTGCTCCGGCGTTATACAATCCATCCATTAAGTATTGTGAACCATAAACGCTACAGGCCATTCCTCTAGATTTTACGTGTTCTACAACAGAAGAAATATGCTCCTCCGGTACCATGTTAAAGGCTAAGGGCAACATATTGGCATGCAGAGCTGCATGGTCCGTTCCAATTCCATCTACATATACACCACGTTCGGCATCGAACATTTTTTCGTTGACCGCTTTTTTTGCCTTTAAAGCTCGGAGTTCAAAATCCAGTGCCTCCTCCGTTTTACCCAAAACCTCCGCAAATTTGGCCATGATTTTCATATTCTGGTAATAAAACGCATTTACTACAGTATTATAATCTTTAAAAACATAAGCGTCACGTTCCCCCTTATTTGATGGGTCTCCTCCCCAGCCCGCAGAAGGCCAATCTACAATATCCCTAAAGGTCTCCTTCATTTTTTCGGGAAACCCAAGGTTTCTCATCAATTCCGGAGTCATTTTAGTAGAGGTTATAAGACCATCTTCATTAGCAAGCTCGTAAAGCGTTTTATACTTTAACCGATCATAGTACTTCTTGATCAGTTCTGTGTTGCCCGTATACATATAATCTGCATAAAACATAAGCGCCACATGCTGTTGCCATTCCGTTGGCCATGTAGGATGTTCCATAAAATATTCTATGGTTTGCCTAGCTATAGCATATTCCCGATCAGTGGTGTAATGACTTAGTTGGTTCAAATACGCATCTGCTTCATACGGAATACGCTCTCGATCGCCATCTACATAAAGACCGTTAAATGTTGTAGCTTTTATCGTGTACTTACAAATTTCCCAAACCTGATTTAAAATATCATCTGAGCTTTTGAAGCTACTGGCACTGTCTTCCCAGTAGCTATGATGCGCTAAGAATGTAAAGTCTTCCGCATTAACGTCCCCCTCTATACCTTGAACCTCTACATACCTGAAAGGCATTAAGACAGGAAAACCTTTAGGAAGAGGTAGTGCCTTGCCGGGTAAGGTATTTCGCTTGTCCGGTTTAATTTCAAGTTGATATTCTGTTTGGTCCGGATTTACCTTCATTTTAATTTCCTGATACCTGATATGACTTTTTTCAAAAGGTTTTCTGTTGATGTTCTCCCCGTCTAATTGTTCCCCAATTCTAAAGGTAACTATACCTGAAGTTTTGGCCTTATATGTAAAATTGAGGGTAGCGAAAGCCGCTTTTCCAAAATCCATGAAATAAGTATCGCCTCTGTTTTCGAATTTGACAGGTTTAATTTTGTCTATTTGAAAACTATTTGGGGTTGTTATGGTTGCCTTGGGGCTTCCCATGGTAAAAGACTGACTTTGAGAATATCTTGATAGTCGATTATCTTGGTCCCAAATACGTACCTTCCAGAAATAGGTCTCTCCGTTTTTTAAAGCTGACCCACCGTGCTCTATTTCTGATGAGGCATTGGTCCGCATTTGTCCACTATTCCAAATATCACCAATATTGCTGTCTATTTTTTCTTTGGTTGAAGCTACCAATATTTGATAGGCCGATTGTGAAACTGCGCCATCCGGCACCACCCATCCAAATTCTGGTTTGTCATCAATAATGGCAACACCCTCTGTGTTGCGTATCCATTCTACAATCAAGTCGCTTGGTCCATTGGAATATTCATCCGAATGCTCTAGAATAAGACTGTTAGTTTTATTTCTAAAAGCCTTTAATTTTTCGGCATATTTTGCATCCTTGGCCAGATTGTGTATTTCTTTGGGGTCGTCTTTTAAATTATAAAGTTCTTCAAAAGATTGGTCATTAACATACCGGAAGTACTTCCAATTTTTAGTACGTATTCCTTCACTAGGTGGTATATTCTCAAATTCCCAAATATGCTCAATAAGCACAGTATCCCGCCCAAAATCGCGCTTGGCGCTTTTCACAATAGGCATAAGACTTTTACCGTGCCACGCTTTTGGTTGATCAATGCCGGCCAAATCCAGAATTGTAGAAGGTACATCTATGTTCAGGGCCATGACATCACTATCTTTTTGTTTTTTTTCCCTTGGGTCAAAGACTATTAAAGGCACCCTTACGGAATTATCATATAACAACCATTTACCTGCAAGCTGGCGCTCCCCTAAAAAGTAGCCGTTATCGCCCATGAGAATTATAACCGTGTTTTCTGCAAGTCCCTTCTTTTCCAGCTCGGCCCTAATTTTGGCAATTTCCCTATCAATACCAGAAATCATTCTATAGTAGCCTTTTACGCTATGCTGATATTTTTCAGGGGTATCGTACCTCCAGGTCCAACGTAACCGGTTGAAACCATCTCGTACAAATTTAGGTTGAGCCTCAAAATACTTGTACTCTCCTAAATCTGCATCGGGCATATTGATGTTCTGAAGCAAGGCATCTGATTCTCCCTGCCAAAAATATTGGTCCTTTGCCCCATCATGTGCATGGGGAGCACTGAAACTTAAAGAAAGACAAAAAGGTTTATCCGTCTTTACATCTGCAATAAAATCTATAGCTTTCTGTCCTGTATATCGCGTTAAATGAACAGTATCCTTACCTAACGTTTTATAGTAATAACCACGTCTGTCCTTATACTCATTGTTACGGTCATAGGACTCAAATTGATCAAATTGATTCTCTAGTTTATCATAACGAACCCCATATTTCCCATAAAAACCGGTAAAATATCCATTCTCTTTTAAAATTGAAGGATATGATTGAGCCATGTACGATTCTCTAATATTTCCTGTCTGGAAATTGAAATTATGGGTACGCTCATAAAGCCCTGTTAAAATGCTGGCCCTACTTGCCGCGCAGATCGGAGTGGTAACCATAGCGTTTTTGAAATAGGTACCCTCTTTTGCCAACTTATCCATTTCAGGGGTAGAAATAAGTTTGTTCCCTGCATAACCCAGAGCATCAAAACGTTGGTCATCCGTTAAAATAAAAATAATGTTAGGCTTTTTAACCTGCAGTTCTTTCTCCGCTTTTTGTGCCTTTAATGTTAGTACGCCACCACAAAGAAAGATTGCCGCTAAAATTTTTATACTCATAAACTTGATATTTGTTAGTTCTCTTAAATTAGATTCTCTGTTCAAACCTTAGAAATCGGGTAAGGAATCTTATTCAAACTTATGTGTTATAGAAGCTTTACCCATCCTGTGCTGTCCTGAGAGCGGGCGTGATTATTGTTTATAAATTCTTGTGTTACATTCACCCAACGTATTACTTTTTGTTCGCTAAATCTTTAAGTACCGATAGAATTTCAGACACTCCCATTCTTTCTGTATAATTTGCTTCAACATGGGCAGCTTCAATAATTTGATCAGTGTTAATAATAAATGTTGCGGGAACAGGAAGTGTTTTTGAACCATCGCCATTTAAAAGTGTTAAATCTCTTCGCGCATGGTAATCCTCTCCTGGATCAAACTGAAGATTATACGCTTTAATGACTTTTTGATGTGCATCACTTAGCACTTCAAAATCAAGACTGTTTTTCTCTTTTGCCGTTAATGCTTCATCAGGGTTTTGAGGACTTATTGCCAAAAATGAAGCTCCTAAAGATGTAATATCGGGTAGTTTACTTTGTACTTCCTTCAGGTCTAAATTACAAATAGGACACCATTCACCACGATAAAATTTGATGACAACTACACCAAATTTTAAAAGTTTAGATAGCGAAACCTCTTTCCCTAAGGCATTGGGAAGCGTAAAGTCCGGAGCTTTATCTCCTACCGTTAATCCTTTAACGTGGCTTGCATTTGAAATAACCAACTTTTGAAAATCTTTTAAATCTCCCATTCTAACTATCTTTATCTTTTAGATGTTACAAGTTCTTTAGCTGTATATTTCTATACTCTACCTTCATAGGCGGGCCAACATGTACCTGCACTCCTAAATGTCCTTTTAATTTTCTATTTATAGTATCTTCATCAATTACGTCACTCATTAATGTCCCATTTACGTAATGCTGAAGGCGATTTCCTTTTATAACCAGATGTATTTCGTTCCAATCTTCACTTTTAATCTTAGTCTTTAACGAATCCGATTCTCCCAAAGAACCTATTACCTCTCTACTTTGCCAGCAATTCTTTTTTACATTGCCTCGTAAAGAACCGGCAACATCCGGATTATCTTGAGTCTTTATTTTTACTTTCTCCCCACGGTATGCTAATGTAGCCCTTTTCTTTTCCTCATAGTTCTGTCCCGTATACCTAATTTTTCCATCAATATCTACTTGATATCCCCTCATGGCGTTAGGTATGGTATCGATCAAATCACTTCTATAATTTATGCCACTATTACCGGATTCGGTTATTCTAAATTCCAACTTCAGCTCAAAGTCATCCGGCTGCCCTCCTTGCCAAATAATAAAGGTATTACTTTTCAAAAGGGTTTCCGGGGTTACCTCTCCTACTAGATGACCATTTTCAACACGCCAATAATTGAGGTCGCCTTTCCAATTTGTCAAGGTTTTCCCATCAAATATATTTATAAAACCGTCTTCTTTCTCTTGAACTTTTGCCGTGGTTTCTACAGTAGTTTCCTGTTTTTTTTCTTTACAAGATTGAAAACCTAACAGTAATGTTAAAGCAAAAAGAGTTCTCCCCATTAATTTAAATACGCTACTATATTTATTCATAATTCCTATTATATTTTTTTGATTGTCATAATTCTTCTACTGATAATTTCCATAAAATTAAGAAACCTAAAGCCTCCTTTTTAAGGTTCTACATTTACAACAATTCTTGGTTTATTCTTTGATTTTTCCGCACTTCTAATTGATAGATTACAAGTGAAATTTTTTGTACGATTAAAGGTCATGGATGTCCATGACCTTTAATTTTCTTTGATAAATTATATTTTCCGATTCAATTAAAAATTTGGATTTAATGAAGATTCCGATGCAGGTAAGGCGTAACGTTCAGAAATATTGGTAAAAACATTGCCTCTTGGCTCTACACCAGCAGGATAGTAATAATCAATAGGATTCGCCTTTATTTTATTACCGTGAGCGGTAATCACATCTATAGCCCTGCCTGTCCTTACCAAATCAAACCATCTTTTGTTTTCAAAAGCAAGCTCCACCCTTCTTTCGTTAAAGATAGCTTCTCCCAGATCCCCCACAGGATCACCTAGACCAGCACGTGTACGAACCTGATTAAGATAAGGAAGAGCTTCTCCGTCTTTACCTTGTTCTTCCAAAGCTTCGGCTAAAAACAACAACACTTCGGAATACCTGTATACGGGCCAGTTCATTCCATGGTTATTATGTAATGCATGGGGCTCCACATATTTTTTAATGATAGGGTAAACACCATCTTCCCAAAAACTTTCACTAATAGTAACATACATAATTGAAGCATCTTCCCTTAAATCTCCTTCTTCATAGGCATCAATTATGTCCGGTGTAGGTATATTGTTTCCTTCACCATTAACCGGTTGTGGATTTGAAGTTCCCGTTATAGCACCAACTTCTTCGGCAGTAATTGGTCTTGGTAGAAAGTTATATAAAAAACTTCCGTTTAAACCTTCGGCACCCTCCCTGTATTGAATTTCAAAAACAGATTCCATATTGTTCTTGTTTTCGCTATTCCCGGAAAAAGCATCTTCATAATTAGGCATCAACATATATTCATTACTAGCTACCACAGCTTTTAAAAGGATCTCCGCCTCTGCCCACTGTTCTCTAACGATATAAACATTGGCCAAAAGGGTTTGAGCCGCTCCTAGTGTAACCCTACCCGGTTCTTGCTCCGACTTAAGCGGCAACAAGGCTGTAGCTCCCTGAGCATCCTCAATAATTTGTGCATAAAGGTCGTCTTCACTAGAGAGTGGCAAAGCTGCCCCATCACGATCTAATACTGGTTCTAGGTGCATAGGTACACTACCAAATAGCTGCGTCAATTCAAAATACGAATAAGCTCTTAAAAAAAGTGCCTGTCCTTTAAGGTTGGCCTTGGCCGCTTCATCAAATTCCGCATCATCAATAGTGGTCAAAATTTGATTTGTACGTGCTATGATCTGATAATATTCACGGTAAATCTGCTCCACCCAAGTATTAGCAGTTATTCCCCCATCACTAGGTATGGAGTGGTCCGCAATATCTTCCTGATTATCCGTTGCACCAAATGCCGTATTACGAGCAAAATAAGTATTGTCTGAGTGCATTTCCGCCAGATAAGGCTTGGCTTGGTTGTTAATCAGACGTAACGGGACATAAGCACCGTTAACTGCCTGGGTAAAATCCGTTTCTGTTTTAAAGAATGTAGGAACACTTAATGAGTCCTCGGGAAATATGGTTAATTCGTCATCGCAACTACTGACTATAAAAGCCATGGACGCTACGACACAATAAAATATCTTTTTCATTTTTTCAGTTTTAAAATTTGTCGAAAGTGAAATATGTTTTGTCATCGTAGTCTATGATTTAAAAGTTCAAGTTTAAACCAACACTAAAAATGCGGGGAACCGGGTATCCAGAAATATCCACCCCGGAAGCAAGGTTGCCCCCGTCTCCATCTCCGTTATTCTGCACACTTATTTCAGGGTTTGGTCCTCCCCAATATTTAGTGAAAATGTGTACATTTTGAATAGATCCGTATATACGGGCCGATTTAAAATATTTATCCACTCCTGGTAAGGTATAGCCTAAAGTTATATTTCTAATATTGAAATAAGAGGCATCCGCAACAAAGCGATCGTTTATCCAGTCTCTCTCTATACCTGTAACGTTTCCTCCTCCAACGGTAGTTCCATAAAAACCATCACCTGGATTATCTACGGACCTAAACCGATTCTCAACGTCTTTCAAAAGATTAAAAACACCATCAAGATTGGTAGTACTATATAAGTGACGAACCAATAACTCATTACCTTGAGAACCTGTACCCACAATGGAAAAGTCTAAATTGCGATATTTAATAGTATTTGTAATACCATAGGTAAAATCTGGAAAAGGGCTTCCAGTAATAGCTCGGTCATCAAAATCTCCTCCATTTGTAATAATACCATCTCCATTTATATCCACAAGCTTTATACTCCCTACCGTAGAACGACCTGGGACTTGAGGTGAATTGTCCAAATCTTCTTGATTGAGATATACTCCATCCGATACATGACCATAAAACTGACCAAAGGGTTGGCCCACTTGAGTAATATGCCATCCTCCTGGTCCATAAACCCTATCAATTCCATCAGCCAGCGCTTCTACTCTATTTCGGTTGAATGAAATATTGGCATTGGTCGTCCATTGAAACTTACCAGTTGTGTTCACTGTATTTAAGGCAAATTCATGTCCCCAGAAACGAATCTCACCAATATTATCACTAAAATTGGAGAAGCCTGATTCACGAGCAACCTGAACATTATAAAGTAAGTTGGTAGTGTTCTTTGTATAATAATCATACACAAAGGATACCCTATCATTAAAAAGACTTAAATCAAGCCCGGCATCAAACTGCTTGGTAGTTTCCCAACCTAAGTTTGAATTTGACAGTGAGTTAACTGCCGAACCTGGTGCAAAAGTATCTCCAAAAACGGCATTTACCGTATTATCAATCAATGCATATTGCGTGTAATTACCAATATTATTATTTCCTGTTACACCGTAACTACCTCGTAATTTAAGCAAGGATATAGTTTCTGATTTTTCTAGGAAAGGCTCATCCGAAGCTATCCAACCAGCGGATACAGAAGGAAACGTACCCCAACGGTTCTCCGACCCAAATCTAGAAGAACCATCACTACGTATGGATCCGGTCAACAAATATTTTCCTTTGTAGTTATAGGTAAGACGAGATAGAAAAGAAACCAAACTCCACTCTCTAACTTCATCAAAAGTCCCGTTTCTGTTAATATTGGTCGCGCCTTGTATAGTAGGCAAACGATCATCTGCAAAATCTGATGCTTGAACCCTGTTACGATCTTGACGGTATTTCTGATAGGTAAAACCTCCTAAAACGGAGAAGGTATGATCACCAATACTCTTATCATAGGTAATCGTATTTTCGTTCAACCAAGAAAATGTATTTCGATCATCCCAAATGGCCTCATTATTGGTAGGCACGGGTCTGTTGATTGAATAAGTAGCGTTAGTTGGACTGAAGAATTCATATTGCTCATTATATAATTCTGCATTCAAACTAGTCTTAATAGCAAGACCCTCAATAGGTTTATATTCAAGAAACGCGTTGCTCAAAAGGTTAACACTTTTGGTCTCATCCTTAATTCGTTCCGCAGAGTTCAACCAGTTGGCGTACGAGAAGATATTTCCTGTATCCGCAGGAAATCTATTAAACTCGGTTCTTGTACCATCCGGATTATAAATTGGCATAATGGGCCATGTATGCAATGCATTGAACAAAAGACCAGTGCCCCTAGTACCATCTGTTCTTGGCACATTGTCAACTATATGGTTGGGGGCAATGTTTACACCTATACGAACCTTATCCGATAAGGTGTAATCCAAATTAGCACGAAGTGAGTAACGCTTATAGTCAGAACCTAGAACAACTCCTTCTTGGTCAAAAAAGCCTAATACTACGGATGTCTTTAATTTTTCTTTGTTGGAAGTAATACTTAAATTATAATTGGTCATAGGCGCAGTTCTCAAAAGTGCATCGTACCAATCATTGGTCTGCCCTTCATACTGTGCCGGATTCTGAAAAATATCCGGAACAGGGCTACCTTGATCTTCATAATATTCTTTTTTGAATTGAGCGAACTCCACGGCATCCATCATCTCTATTCTTCCACGTTGCGGAACACTTTGCATGCTGGTTGTCATGTTTAAGCTCACACTAGTTTCTCCTGATCGTCCACTTTTAGTCGTAATTAAAACTACCCCATTGGCTGCTCTAGAACCGTAAAGCGAAGTAGAGGCAGCATCCTTTAGCACTGTAATATCCTGAATCTCATCTGGGTTTATGGTGTTTATACCTCCGGAAATGGGAAAACCGTCTACTACGTACAATGGATCACTTCCTCCTGAAACGGATAATTGCCCCCTTATCCGAACTGACATTCCCTGTCCCGGTTTACCTGTGGCCTGATTTATTTGAACTCCTGGTAATCTACCCTGTATCTTTTGGGTAACCTGTGAAACAGGTATATCCGCAAGTTCATTGGCCTGTATGGTAGAAACCGCACCAGTAACTTGACGCTTAATCTGAGTACCATACCCAACCACAACAACTTCATCTAGAAGTGCTGCGTCCTCTGTCATGGACACGTCAATCTGACTTTTACCACTTACCGGAATCTCTTGAGGGGTAAAACCTATGTAAGTAAATACCAAAATACTATTGGCATCGGGAGCTACAATGCTATAGTTTCCATCAAAATCCGTTACGGAGCCGGTAGTCGTTCCTTTAACAACAACATTTACACCGGGTAACGCCTGCGAGTCATCTGCCGAAACCACGGTTCCCGATACGGTAACGCTCTGCGCTTGCATCGTAAACCCCCATAGCAGAATCATAATCATAAGAAACCCCTGAGGATTTCCTCTAAATCTTTTTTTCATAATCTTGAATTATTTAGTTGAGTTATATATTATCCCTAAAATATTGAGCGATATTTTAAGGTATCTTCAAATGTATAGGGGCCATTCTTATAACTCATCCTGTACCATGCTGTGGTGTCCTGTAGTGTCCTGCCCTACTGCTATAAAATAACTGTGTCGAAAGCATTTCTAAGGTTGAAGGGATCTTGAAATACTATGAAAATTGATATTGAAGAATAAATAGGATACACCTTTAAAAAGACTGAAACTTTAATCAATAACATCTTCAGATAAGTACAAATATTGGATTCAGAGAAGTTTTTAGAATTACTGATTCCCTTTGAAATTTTAAAGAAATGAAATTCAGATAATGAATAAATTCTAATTGGAACTGCCGAACTCTACGAACAGAAAACCCAAAAGAACCTGGATAGGATAGAATACCTGGGGTACCTCTAGACCCGCTTACGAACATATTTTTTATATCGAGTTCCTGTCGATGAAACGGAACGGGTTCTTGACCTTCCCCTTTTTCTTGTCCATGATCATACGGGCAGCGGTCTCCCCCATGGCCTTGAAATCCGTGGAGATACAGGTAATGCCCAACAGTTGCTTCAGCGGCGTGTCGTTATAGGAGATCACCCCTATGTCGGTCCCCAGGTCGAACTCCTGGTTGCGTATCTGGTTCACCAAACTCACTAGGTCCGATTCGCTTATGGTAATGAACAGGTCGCCCTTTTTAAGGACCATATCGTCATAGATCTCGTCCAGCACCTCAAAGTCGATCCTGTGCTCCCCGCAGAACTTGCGGAACCCGTGAAGGATCCTCTTCGGGTACGGGTAGACCGATTCCTCGGGGTAGGTAATGATCAGTTTCTCGTATTTCGATATCTTCCCCAGCCCCTCCTTCAGCGCATGGTAGATATCGTTCTCGAAATCCTGGTAGATCTCTATGTAACCGCCCTTCAGTTCGGGTACGGGGTTGTCCATTATGATCAGTTTGTCCTTGGGGATACGGTCGATCGCCTTGATCGCTTCCGGGGTATGGCTGGCATGCTTCAGCTTCTCGGTCTTGAAATGCGGCATGATCACATAGTAGTCATAGGCGTTCCTGTTCTTTTCCAGAAGGTTCAGGAACAGCTCCTCCTCGCAATGGTAGATGAAAAGGCTCGTGTGCGCCGTCCCCCCTATACTCTCTATGAACGAATTGTAGATGCGCATCTTGTAGGAACTGAGCTTGTTGACCAGGAACAGGATGTTCACCTTGGATATCAGCTTGGTACGGGCTATGTAGTACCCCTTGCCCTTTATGGAGATGATCACCTTGCGCCCCCTTAGAATACTGTAGGCCTTCTCAACGGTGTCCCGCGAGAGGAGGTACTCCTCGCTGAACCTGTTGATAGACGGGATCTTGTCGTCCATCTTTAGGTTGCCCGAGGATATGTTGTGGATAATGGCGTCCACGATCTGCCTGTACTTGGGCACTCGGGAGTTCTCGTCTATGTTGATGAAATTGAATATGTTCATGGGCGATGGTCTTTTCTTTATCGGTGGAACTGCCCCTTGGCGGCACAATAGTAAAGATGAAAAATTATAATCCGCCCAAAATATACATATTTATTTTTTTTGGGCCGAGCGGTACAGTACAGGACGGAAAGCTTTTTCCCATCATATAATTTTGTCCCTAAACGTAATAACCCTTCAAATGAAAAATACAGCACAACAGTTCAAATACGTAGACCATCTTTGGGACGATAAGAAAGCCGCCGCACTGGGCGATGACCAGGTGGCCCTGTTCCTATATCGCTCCAATATCCTGGGGGCCGACCTAAGGATAACCAACTATGGCGGTGGGAACACCAGCTGCAAGACCATCGAAAAGGACCCCTTGACCGACCAAGAGGTGGAAGTGATGTGGATCAAAGGTTCCGGCGGGGACATCGGTACCCTGACCAAGGCCGGTATCGCAGGGCTCTATACCGAAAGGCTCAGGAACCTGAAGAACGTTTACGGCGGCCTGGAGGACGAGGACCGCATGGTGGGCCTTTTCAACCATTGCATCTACGACCTGGACAGCAAGGCCCCTTCCATTGACACCCCCTTGCACGGCCTGTTGCCCTTCAAGCACATAGACCACCTGCATCCTGATGCCCTGATCGCGGTGGCCGCGGCAAAGGACAGCGAAAAGGTGACCAAGGAGATTTGGGGCGATACCATGGGCTGGGTACCATGGCAGCGGCCGGGTTTTGACCTGGGCCTGCAACTGGAAAAATGTCTGGAGGACAACCCCGGTATCCGTGGGATAGTCCTGGGCAGCCACGGGCTTTTCACTTGGGGGGACACTTCCCATGAATGTTACATGAACAGTCTTGAGGTCATCGAAATGGCCTCCGAATATATAGAGAACAAGATCAAGGCCAACGGAAGCGTTTTCGGGGGACAAAAAATAGAGAGCCTACCAAAAGAGGAGCGTCTGGAAAAGGCCGCACAGCTTATGCCCATGTTAAGGGGACTGTGTTCCTCCCAGAACAGGATGATAGGCCATTTTAACGATAGTGACGTGGTCATGGAGTACATCAACAGTAACGACCTGGAGCGGCTCGCGCCCATGGGCACCTCGTGCCCAGACCACTTTTTGAGAACCAAGATCCAGCCTTTGGTACTGAAACTGGATGCCAACGAGGACCTTTCCGATACGGAAGCCGTGCTCGCCAAGCTCCGTCCCGCCTTTGAACAGTACAGAAAGGAGTACCAAGCGTACTACGACGACCATAAACGTGCCAATAGCCCGGCCGTTAGGGATGCCAGTCCGGTAATCATCATCTATCCGGGGGTAGGTATGTTCAGTTTCGCCAAAAACAAGCAGACGACCCGTGTTGCCAATGAATTTTATGTAAACGCCATTAATGTAATGCGAGGTGCCGAAGCCATTACGGAATACACATCCTTGCCCCGACAAGAAGCGTTCGATATTGAATATTGGTTGCTGGAAGAAGCTAAACTACAGCGAATGCCGAAAGAGAAGCCTTTGTCACGCAAAGTAGCCTTGGTTACCGGTGCAGGGGGAGGAATCGGCAAGGCCATTGCCGATAAACTGGCCGAAGAAGGTGCCAATGTGGTGTTGACCGACATTGCCGAAGACCGATTAAAAGAAGGTGTGGCCACCTACGCTAGGGATACGGCAAGCTATGCGGTTTGCGACGTAACCAAAAGCGAATCCATTGCAAATGCCTACAAAAAAGCATGCTTGGAGTTTGGAGGTGTCGATATCGTTGTGCACAGTGCAGGCCTGGCCATTTCAAAACCTTTGGGAGATACCACGGAAAAAGATTGGGACATCCTACAAAACGTTTTGGTAAAAGGGCAATTTGAACTCGCGAAACAGGCGGTTGCCATTATGCGTAAACAAAATTTGGGTGGGGACTTCATTAGCATAGCCAGTAAAAACGGACTGGTTTCGGGGCCCAACAACGTGGCCTACGGAACGGCGAAGGCCGCACAGCAGCATATGGCGCGCCTATTGGCCGCGGAACTGGGGGGCGACAAAATAAAGGTCAATACCGTAAACCCGGACGGGGTGATCGTGGGCAGCAAGATCTGGGAAGGCGATTGGGCCGAGGGACGTGCAAAGGCCTACGGGATCACCGTTGAGGAGCTTCCCGCACATTACGCCAAACGCAACCTCCTGAACGAGATCATATACCCCAAGGATATCGCGGACGGGGTATTTGCATGCGTGGGCGTATTGAACAAGACCACAGGGAACATCATCAATGTGGACGGGGGTATGGCGAATGCCTTTGTAAGATAGATCGTTTTGAGTTAGTTTGTTTTTATTTCCATGGGCCGTATGGCCCATGGAAGTATTTTTACCAAAATCAAGAACTTTATGAGAATAGATAAAAATCGGCTTGGTGATGCCAACCAAAAAGGAATCACCGGTCACAATGAACGTTTCGACTTTTTAGCACATACCCTTTCCAACAAGGGGAACGACGTTAACGCAATTATCAAGAAATTACAGGACTTCCAAGTAGCTATACCCAGTTGGGCCTTAGGGGCCGGCGGTACTCGCTTCGGTCGTTTCGGGTTTCAAGGAGAACCCTCTAGCCTAGAGCTGAAGATAGACGATGTGGGACTGATTCATTCACTTACACAAACTGCGGGCGCCATATCTTTGCATATTCCATGGGATGTTCCAACGGACTACAATTCCATAAAGGATCTCGCAGATTCCCACGATATTATCTTCGATGCTGTCAACTCCAACACCTTCCAGGACCAAAAGGACAGTAAGGAAAGTTATAAGTTCGGTTCTTTGAGCAACACAAGTAAAGCTTCTCGCGAACAGGCTGTAGCTCATAATATAGAGGTAATAAAAATTGGAGATAAGCTAGGTTCCAAAAGTTTAACGGTTTGGTTAGCGGACGGTTCTAATTTTCCTGGACAGACCAACTTTCAATCTGCATTACAAAATACAGAAGATAGCCTTAAGGATATCTACAAAACCCTTCCCGAGGACTGGAAAATGTTCATAGAATATAAGCCTTATGAGCCCAATTTTTATAGTACGGTAATTCAAGATTGGGGAACTTCATTCATGCTTGCCAACGCATGTGGAGATAAAGCATATACCTTGGTAGATTTGGGACATCATTTACCTAATACCAATATTGAACAAATAGTTTCTACATTAATGTTAAAGGGTAAACTGGGAGGTTTCCATTTTAATGATAGCAAATATGGCGATGATGACCTTACCGTTGGTAGTGTTAAACCTTATGCCCTGTTTTTGATTTTTAATGCGTTGGTTTATGGAATGGAAAATAATCCTCAAAATCCATATCCGGCTTGGATGATAGATGCCAGCCATAACATAAAAGATCCATTAGAGGATTTGATTCAATCTTTAGAGGCCATACAGGAGGCGCACGCAAAAGCTCTACTTGTAGACCAAAAACTATTGACCGAGGCACAATTGAATCATGATGTGGTTAAATGTCAAGAAATTCTTCAAGATGCCTACCGTACGGATGTTAGACCTCTATTGGAAAGAGCAAGATTAAACAGAGGTGGAGCTTTAAGTCCTTTAGACGCTTATCGATCATTAAAAGTAAGAGAAAATTTAATTAAAGAAAGAGGCGCTGACTCTGTCGCATCCGGACTATAACCACAACACCATGAAAACTAAAGTAACGGCGGTATTCGATATCGGGAAGACCAACAAAAAGTTCTTTCTTTTTGACGGAAACTTTCAGGAGGTGCACCGTGAATACGTACGTTTTGAAGAGATAACCGATGAGGACGGCTACCCTACCGAAAACCTCAGGGCACTGGAGGACTGGGTAAAGGAAACTTTCGATAAAATCCTAATTTCCAACGAATTTGAAATAGAGGCCTTGAACTTTTCCTGTTACGGCGCCAGTTGGGTACACATGGACGAAAACGGGAAACCGCTCACGCCCCTCTACAACTACATGAAGCCCCTGAACGGGGATATCCTTGATTCATTCTATAAGGAATACGGGCCCGAGGACGAACTGTCAAGGGTCACCGGATCCCCAAAACTCGGCATGCTCAACACCGGTATGCACCTCTATTGGCTGAAGAGGACCAGACCGGAAACCTTCAAAAAAATAAGGTACTCCCTGCACCTGCCCCAATACCTGAGCTATCTGTTCACCGGGGTCCCGGTAAACGAATATACGAGCATCGGGTGCCACACCATGCTCTGGGACTTCGAAAAAAAGGACTACCATTCATGGGTCTATCAAGAGGGCATCGACAAGAAATTACCGACACTGGTGTCTTCCAGAAAGACCGTTCCGGTCGACTATAAGGGCAGGACGATCAAAATGGGCGTTGGCATACACGACAGTTCCTCCGCCCTGTTGCCCTACATCAAGAGCGCCAAAAAACCTTTCATATTGGTCTCCACGGGCACATGGAGCATTTCCATCAACCCTTTTAACCGGGGGATGCTCAGTGAAGACGATATCGGGAACGGCTCCTTGTTCAACATGAGGATAGACGGAAGTCCCGTAAAGGTTTCCCGCCTGTTCCTGGGCAACGAGTACAAGCTACAGGTAAGGGCGCTCGCGGAGCGCTTCAACGTATCCCCAGACGCCCATAAGCAGGTGGAGTTCGATCAGGATACCTTTTTCGAGATCAACAAGGATTTCGTGCACATGTTCAAATGGGACACCATGTCCTCTGCGGACATGCCCGAGAGCACCTCGATACCCTACGACAGGTTCGAGCATGCCTACCACCAGCTGATGCTGGAACTGGTACTGCTCCAGGAGAAAAGTGTAAGGGCGGCGATGGGAAGTTCCGAAATAGGCCAGCTTTATGTGGACGGGGGTTTTAGCGACAACAAGATCTACATCCAGCTCCTCTCCCATTACATGGGGAACATGAAGCTCAGCACAACGGATTCATCGTTGGGGTCCGCCCTTGGGGCCGCGATCGTTATTTCCGATACGGAGCTGGAGCCCTCGTTCCTGGACAAAAACTACGCTATCAAGAAACACCGGCCGTTCAGCCTAAAATAGACCCATCTTATGAACAAGGAATTCAACCCCGCATATCCTTCAATGGACGATTTGAGAAACAAGGCCATGAAACGCATACCCAGGTTCGCCTTTGAGTACCTGGACGGTGGCTGCAACGAGGACGTAAGCATAGCAAGGAATACCTCGGACATCCGCAAGGTACAGCTACAACCTAGGTACCTGAGGAACCAGGGGACCGGTTCGACCAGGACCAAAGTTTTGGGAATGGAGTTCGATGCCCCGTTCGGGATAGCCCCCGTTGGGCTCCAGGGACTGATGTGGCCCAATTCGCCCGAGATATTGGCCAGATCGGCGTTCAAGAACAACATACCCTTTATCCTGAGCACCGTTACCACGATGGATATAGAACGGGCCAGCGAACTGACAGAGGGCAATGCCTGGTTCCAGCTATACAATCCCGCAGAAGATGCCCTTCGCGACGATATCATAAACAGGGCCGAGGCCGCCGGCTGCCCCGTACTGGTACTGCTCTGCGACGTGCCCACCTTTGGCTACAGGCCGCGGGACATCCGCAACGGGCTGGCACTGCCCCCGAAAATGTCGTTGGCCAATATCCTGCAGATTCTGAGCAGGCCCACTTGGGCCATGAACACCCTGAAATACGGGCAGCCCACTTTTGAGACCTTGAAGCCCTATACGCCCGAAGGCCTCAACCTGAAACAGTTGGGACAGTTCATGGACAGAACCTTTTCGGGACGGTTGAACGAGGAAAGGATAGGGCCCATCCGCGACAGATGGAAGGGGAAACTCGTGCTCAAGGGCGTGGCATCGGAACAGGACACCCAGGACGCCATTCGCATGGGGTTCGACGGCATCATCGTTTCCAACCATGGCGGAAGGCAGCTGGACGCCGCACAGTCCACCATTAGTTCCCTTGCCGAGATAGCAGGGAAATACGGTGACCGGATAGAGATCATGATGGACAGCGGACTGCGTTCGGGTCCCGATATCGCAAGGACCATGGCAAGCGGGGCTAAGTTCACCTTTATGGGAAGGTCCTTCCTCTACGGGTGCGGGGCACTGGGAAACAAAGGCGGCGACCACACCATTGCCATGTTAAGGACCCAGTTCAAGCAGGTCATGGACCAGCTATGCTGCGAACGCGTAGAGGACCTACCTAAACATCTTATTCAACTAAACAACCAATAGTATGAGCCAAAACCATCACGAGGAAGAAATAATTGAGGAAATAGCAGGGGGAGAATTTGAAAGAGAGCCCGTACCCACCTCCAAACTAAAGGGGTGGAAAAGCTTTTTGGGAATGTATGCGGGAGAACATGCCGCAGGAACCGAATTTATGATTGGCCCACTGTTCTTAACTGCAGGTGTCAGTGCCTTTGACCTGATTGTAGGGCTTCTTATAGGTAACCTGCTAGCCGTACTGAGCTGGAGGTTTCTTACTGCAAAAATTGCCGTGGCAAACAGGCTAACCCTCTACTATCAATTCGAAAAAATATGCGGTAAAAAACTGGTCATAGGTTATAACCTGGCCAACGGTATCTTATTTTGTTTTCTTGCCGGCGCCATGATAACCGTTTCGGCCACCGCCGTGGGAATCCCCTTTGATATGGAAATGCCAAAATTGACCGATACCACACCTAACGGCGCTACATGGGTCATTATCGTAATCCTTATTGGAGCTGTAATCTCGCTCATTGCCTCAAAAGGATACGATACCGTATCCAAGGCCGCCAATTATATGTCGCCCATAATTGTACTGGCCTTCTTGGCTTCAGGTATTGTAGCCTTAAATCAATTGGGCGTAAAGAGTTTCGCCGATTTCTGGAATATATGGGGAGAAGGTTCAGAGCCATTCCCCGGACAGCTTAAGTACACCTTCTGGCACGTGGTTATCTGGTCTTGGTTTGCCAATGCCGCCATGCATGTGGGCATGTCCGATCTATCTGTATTCAGGTTTGCAAAGAATGCTAATGCGGGATGGACCACTGCCGCAGGTATGTATGTGGGCCATTACATGGCATGGATTGCGGCCGCACTACTCTATGCAGTCTACCTAAAATCTCCAGAAGCACAAGCATTTCTCTCCAATGGTGAGGCTCCACCAGTGGCACCAGGTCCTTTAGCCAACAACGCTATAGGCATATTCGGTATCATAGCGGTGGTACTCGCCGGATGGACCACTGCCAACCCTACAATATATAGAGCAGGCTTAGCTTTCCAGGCCATCCTACCTAAACTGTCCACCTTCTGGGTAACCATCATTGCCGGGACCATTGCAACCATAGCCGGGCTATTCCCCGCTTTTGCTATGAAACTCCTAGGATTTGTAGCTCTGTACGGCTTTATACTCGCACCCTTTGGCGCCGTTATTGTTTTTGAGCACTTCTTCCACAAGCAGGCCGGAATAGTTAAAAACTATGCTGAGATTGCCAATATCAAGTTCAACAGATCCGTATTTCTAGCATGGGCTATCAGCTTTGGATTATTTTATTTTATTTCAATTCAATTTGATGTGTTCCTTTCATTCGTGACCCTTCCTGCATGGCTACTCTGTGGGCTACTCTTCTTACTATTTAGCAAGAAGTTTCAGAAGACAAATCTTTAGGCATACCCGGATAGAATTCTTCAATACAATTTTAAAAATTAGCAGCTACATTAGAATCATGTAGCTGCTAATTTTTTGCTTTGTCACTCGTTTTACATCTCCTATTATAATACATAAAATAGCCCTCAATATACTTTAGCATAACCCTATATTTCCACATTAATTTCCTCTCTATTCTGGCATACGGAAAATCAAAAATAACTCAATTAAATCCATAGAACAGTTTTTCCAATACATACTACCATTCAACATTTAAGGCTTTCCATGTACTTGTACACAACTACGTATTTCTTAAATTCTACACCATTATTCCTCATCCTTTAATACTGCAAACGAAGGAGGTATACATTCGTTCAGAAAAAGAGTAAAAAAGTACAAAACACCTTATTTACAGCATAGTACAGGTAAGTTAACTCATCCCGTTAACATAATATTGTCATGTTGTTAACAAAAGATTAAGAGTCATATTTTACCTCCAAATCAGCTCTAATATACGAGCCTTCTATTGCTTAAAAAACTTAACACCAATCGATTTAAACTCAAAAGGGAAAAGAAATGAAAGAACCTAATTTAAAGAAAATGAAATGGTTATTGACACTGTTTCTATTGAACATTGCTAGCTTTTACGCTACTGCACAACAAACCAATGTAACCGGAACGGTAACCGATGTACAAGGCGTACCTATTCCCGGAGTAAACATTGTGCAAAAAGGGACATCAAACGGTGTTGTATCCGATTTTGATGGTAACTATACGATTAACCTTAATGATGGGTCTGATATTTTAATATTCACCTACATAGGATACCGGAGCACGGAAGAAGAAGTTGGTAACAAAACTATAGTAGACGTAACCTTGAGCGAAGATACCCAAGCCCTGGACGAAGTTGTGGTTATTGGATACGGTACACAGCGAAAATCGGATTTGACCGGTTCCGTTGCATCCGTAAGTTCCGAAGACATTACCCAAGTACCATCTTCACGTGTAGATCAAGTACTCCAAGGTAGAGCCGCCGGTGTACAAGTTACCCAAACTAGTGGTGCGCCAGGGGCAGGTACCGTAATTAGGGTTCGTGGAGGAAATTCAATCACAGGAAGCAACGAGCCTCTTTGGGTAATAGATGGTATTGTAGTAGGAACCAATTTTAACCTCAACAATATTAATGCAAATGACATTAAATCCATAGAAATTCTAAAAGATGCATCTTCTATTGCCATTTATGGCTCAAGAGGAGCAAATGGTGTGGTGTTGGTAACTACTAAAAATGGTGCTGGAGCCGGATCAGGAAAACCGCAGGTTAGTGTAGGCTTATATACCAGTATGCAAATGGTACCTGAACAACCTGATATGCTTACCCAAGCAGAACAAATAGCGTTTACAAATGAAAGTGCCCGGTTCAGATCGGCCGCAGAGCCATTTCCTAACGCCCCATCTAGCTATCCGGATAATGACTGGTACGATTTGCTAATGGACCCATCTCCTATCTACAATGCGGATATTTCTATTGCCGGATCATTTGAAAATGGGAACGTAAACTATTACAACTCATTAAATTTTTTCGATCAAGATGGTATTATAAAGAGTTCTGGAATACAGAAATATATTTTCCGCTCAAATTTAGACATTAAGCTAAATGAAAAACTAAAAACAGGGTTTCGCATTAACTATTCTAGGATAAGTCAAGATAACGGAGTGGTAAGTTTTGGAAACGCCTTTGCCATATTACCCACTCAACCTATTTATAATGATGACGGAACTTTTAACGGTTTTGATGAAGTTATTGGTACCCCTTTCTCCAACCCAATAGCAAATATTGCTTTGAATACAAATGAAACCTTTACCAATAATCTATTGGCCACGGCCTATTTGGAATACAAACCATGGGAAAATTGGATGATCAGATCTACATTTAGTCCAGAATTCAATAACACCAAGCAAAATAGGTTTATCTCTAGCCAAAGTCCGGATTTACTTATAGTAGATGATTTGGGTAGAGCAAGTGTACGCACTGTTGCCAGTAACGGTTGGAACAATGAGAACACAATTCAATACCAATCAGATTTTAGTGAAAACCACAACTTAACCTTACTTGGTGGCGCTTCGTTTCAAAAAGTATCGACCGAAGTTACCGAAGCAGAAGCATTTGGTATTACTAGCGATGCCGTTGGATTCAACAATTTAGGTTTCTCCGATCCTACAAGATCTGTAATTAACAGTGATTATACTGGATTTCAGATTGCATCATTTTTTGGAAGAATCAACTATTCTTATAAGGATAAATACCTTTTCACCTTAGTGGGAAGAACAGATGGTAGCTCTGTATTTGCTTCAGGAAACAAGTATGAATTTTACCCTTCTGTGGCAGGAGCCTGGAAAATAAGTGAAGAAGGCTTCATGCAAAACCAAAGCTTTTTTAAGGATTTAAAGCTGAGAACAAGTTATGGAAAGTCTGGTAATCAAGCTATTGGTCCATATAGAACCCTAGGGTTATTGACCGAAGCTAATACGACCCTGAACGGTTCCGAAATTCCTGGATTGACCCTAGGAAGACCTTCCAACCCCAGTTTAAAATGGGAAACTACCACTTCTTTTGATATTGCCTTGGAAGCATCAATGTTCGGTGGTGCTCTATTTACGGAGTTTAACTATTATCAGAAAGAAACAAACGACTTACTGTTAGACGTTACCATTCCTAGACAGACCGGTTTTACCAGCCAATTGCAAAATGTTGGATCATTGGAAAATAAAGGATGGGAACTTCTTGTAAACTCCAAAAATATACAAAATGATAACTTTAGCTGGAACTCTACCTTAACATTGTCATCCAACAAAAACAAAATATTAGATCTTGGCGGCGTTGATTTTATAGATGTTACAGTCGATGAAATTTTGGGATCAGGAAATACACGCCTTATAGTAGGCCAACCGGTTCCAGTCTTTACGGGAGTAAGGTATTTGGGAACATGGAAAAGTCAGGAAGAAATTGATGCTTCTGGCTTAACTTCTCCCCAAGTGGTTGGTGGATCCAGATTTGAAGACTTAAATGGAGATGGTATAATTTCAACCGAAGATAATGTTGTCTTGGGAGACCCTACCCCAGACCTGATTTTTGGACTACAAAATACATTTACCTATAAGAACTTGGACTTTTCCTTTCATTTTCAAGGAACTAAAGGCAATGAAGTATTCAACCTAAGAACACGTAACCACTACTTTAACCGTGGAGAAACCACAAAATTTGGAGACTTACGTAATCGTTGGACAGAAAGCAATACTACCTCAGATATTCCAAGAGCTGGTGCGGACTCTGTAACCAATACCCCTAGTAACTCGGAATATGTAGAAGACGGATCGCATGTACGACTTAAAACGGCAAGATTGGCATATAATTTTCCAATGGATAAAATGGGATGGGGAGACACAGTCAAAAACATGAGTCTTTATGTTTCCGGAAGTAACCTATTACTGTTTTCCGATTTTAGATTAATAGACCCTGAGACCAGTAGTTTTGGGAGAAACGGTCTGGGTAATATAGCCCAAGGATACTCTAATGGAGAATATCCTAATCCGCGAGTTGTAACACTTGGTCTAAACGTAACTTTTTAACAACAACACAGATGAAAACAAAAACTATAATTTTATATGTCTTAGTAATCTTCTCAGGATTTAGCTGTGAGAAGTTTTTAGAAGAGGAGCCAAGAGCCCTTATTGCCCCCGAAACATTCTTTGCTTCGGAAAACGACGCAAGACAGGCTGTGAACGGTATATACGCAATTCTAAAGAACAACTCTATCTACGGGCAAGTAGGTCTAGATCATTTTTATGACAATGGTGCAGATATAATTGAGCCTAACCGTGCCGCTGATTTTGTAGAGCCTATTGGCAATTACTCCATGAATGAGGCATTGGCAGATGTTTCCGTTCAAAAAATGAGTGTTTCGGATACTTGGAAAGATTTGTACAGAGTTATTTTCAATACGAATATCATAATTGAAAGAGTAACGGGTAACGATGCAATATCCCAAGAAGCACAGACCAATATAATTGCCGAAACTACATTAATACGTGCTTTATGTTATTGGCATATTACCAATCTTTGGGGAGACGCACCATATTATACCGAAGCATTACCGCTGGACGAGGTTAGAGTTTTAGGTAGAACAGATGAGGCTACGATTATTAGTGGAGTCATGGCTGATTTAGAGTTTGCACAAGCAAACTTACCCAGTTCCTATAGCGGTGACGATAGCGGGAGAGCCTCTAAGTGGGTAGCAGCCATAATAGCTGCAAAAATCTACATGAAACAAAAAGACTGGAGACCTGCGTTGGATAAGTGTTTAGAGATTATTAACCAGTCAGGCCATTCATTATTGCCTACTTATGAAGAAGTTTTTGACCCCTCAAATGAGTACAATGCAGAGATTATTTGGTCCTTGGATTTTGCCAAAGATATTAGAGGCCAATTTGAAGAAGGTACGGTAAGGGCCGATGGTAGTTTACCTAGTGTTTTTGGTAACGGAAACTGGAGGCCAAGTATGTTTAGTCCTCGTCTTAGAGACGAACCAAAGAACTCTAGTGAACGTGCTGCATTGGCGAGTGCTCTTTCTGCCAATGGCGAAGCTTTTAACGGAACTGGTTTACAAGTTGCATCAAAAGATTTTGCCGAAAAATTTCCTCTTAACGATTTAAGACGGCCTTTAAATGTGATGGACAATTATTTAGGGTTTGAACTTAACTTCCCTTACATGCCAAAAATCTGGAATTTAAACACATCTGATTCTCCTAGGTTTAATCACAAAGACAATAGGTTAATATTTAGGTTGGCCGATGTCTACCTTATGGCGGCCGAATGTGAAAATGAACTAAACGGCCCTGCAAATGCATATCAATACATTCATGCAGTTAGAGAGCGGGCTTATGCTACACAAGCTGAATGGGAGCTTGTAGGACTCAGCCAACAAGAATTCAGGGAAGCCATTTATGATGAGCGTAAGTGGGAGTTAGCGGGTGAGGCCCATAGACGGTACGATTTGATAAGATGGGGAATTTTAATGGATGTAGTCCAAAATTTGGAATACCGTTTCTGGCAACCTAATCTGAATATTAAACCTTACCATGTATTATTACCTATTCCATTACAAGAATTACAAATAAATCCTGCGTTATTGGAGTCAGATCCAACCAACAATGGGTACCGATAAAACATGAGCACTGTTTTACATTGTTGACAATTTTTTTTTTGAGTTGTTTTGAGTTAGTTGGTAAGAGGGGCAAATTCATTTTGTCCCTCTTTTTATGCGCCTTTTTTACTGTATTTACACACTTTAAAACTCGAAAAGAGCATTTTATATCTATTGGCAAGCGGAAATATAATCCGCAACATTTTGATATTAATGTGTAGAAGAAATGCAACGGCTCCATACCCATTCCAGAAAGGAACTGCACAACTCTATTCATACGCTTTGGAGAACATTTTCATCAATCTTGGGATACCCAGCAATCAAACGTTATCACTCAGACCACAATCGGGAAAAGCACCAATTCCTCCTACAATACACTTAGCCTAAATTTGTATTAGACTATATCCACCCCCAAATCAATAACTTAAATTTTACCTTAACCATAAATATTATTTTCTCGCTGTTATAGATGGTACACAATAATACTTCAAAGGGGTAAAAACGTACAGAACTGCTGAATTTCAGCATGGTACAGGTAAGTACTTTTAATCCAAATAAGTATCATTGGTCAAGCGAATTTAATGGGAAAGGGAATATAGTTCTCTCTTAATAGGCGCCTAAGACCTGGTAGTAAAACTAAGACTGCTTCCTCCCCTGTTCGATTCAAACAAATACTCAACAAAACTAAATTTAACGAGATGAAAAGAAACTTTCACGAACATTTTAAACGCTTTTTGGCTCTGTCCATAATGTTCTTGGCCAGTTACTATGCCAGTGCCCAGCAAAAGACGGTCACTGGAACGGTAATTGCTGCGGACGGCCTGCCCATACCAGGTGTGAACATTGTACAAAAAGGCACTAACAACGGATCGGTATCCGACTTTGATGGCAATTACAGTATTAAACTTTCCGACGGCAGTAAAACTCTAGTATTTTCCTACATAGGTTATAAAACCGTAGAACGATCTTCTAGTAAAAAAACGGTAATAGATGTTACTCTTGAAGAAGATTCACAAGCTTTAGATGAAGTAGTTGTAATTGGTTACGCTGCAGTTTCTCGCGAAAAAGTACTAGGTGCATTGTCTTCTGTAAAGTCTGAAGATATTGCCCAAGTCACCCCTACCAACGCTTTTGAAGGGGTACAAGGTCGTTTAGCGGGAGTTCAAATCGCATCAAACAGTGGCCCTGGTGGTTCTTTTGATATTAGAGTAAGGGGAACTTCTACCTTTAGCGCTGGCGGTACGGGTCCTCTTTATGTGGTAGATGGGCAGCAACTAGATAACATAGATAACATTGACCCAAATGATATTGCCTCCTTAGAAGTGCTAAAAGATGGAGCTACTACAGCTATTTACGGAACAAGAGGAGCAAATGGTGTAGTACTTATAACAACCAAGTCGGGAAAATCGGGGGAAGTAAACGTAGACGTAAATGTTGTAACAGGAATCAATACCTTAAACGGTGCAATTCCGGTATCCAATACAAGACAGCGCTTATTTTATGAAGATGTACGAAGAACACCCCAACAAAGGGAAACCCCTGCCGGTCGTGATAGGGATTCACTAAGCCTATTGGTGAGAAATTCTGCTGATTTGCAAGATTTAATTACAAAAGCCGGCATCCGTAATCAAATAAATGTTTCACTAAGTTCTGGCAGCGATAAATTAAAAGCCTATTGGAATACAGGATATTTAGAAGAGGACGGTATTGTCCTTAACAGTGATTTTAAAAGAATCAACACTAGATTTAAATTAGACTTTACACCAAGTAAAAAACTGACGGTGAGTACTTCATTTAATGGGTCTTTTGAAGAGCTTAACGGTTTAAGCGAATTTCAGGTTTTTACACAACTGGTGCAGCGTATTCCATATTACCCACTCTTTCAACCTGATGGCACTTACACACCTGATTTGTTCAGTAGACAAAACCCACTGGCAGAAGCTGAACTACGTACCCAGAAACTAAGAACTTGGCGAGGTCAAAGTTTTAATTCCATACAATATAAAATTACCCCTTCATTTTCCCTAAAATCTACACTGGGTCTAAACTTTAGGCTAAGAAGAGATAATATATTTTCTCCATTATTGGTATTGAGTAGAAGAGCAGTAAATGCAGAGGGAAGTTTTCGAGATCGAATAGATTACGACATCCAGCAAGAAAATTTCATGAACTACAACAACACTTTTGGAAAACATAGTGTATCAGGGTTCGCAGGTATGCAGATTCAGCGTCGTTTTGGAGAGAATTTTGGTCTTAACAGTACTGAATTTGTCTCTGAAGACATTAGGACATTTAATAATGCCATACCGGAAGACCTTGCAATCAATGCTGGGCAAACCTTCAACTCCCGAAGTAATCTGTTCTCTTTGTTCGGAGGGTTTAATTACGATTTTGACAACCGCTATCTCATAAGTGGTACTATAAGACGTGATGGTTCATCCCGTTTTGGTGACAATAAAGAATTTGGTTATTTCCCATCGGGTTCAGTAGGCTGGCGTGTTAGTAACGAGCCTTTCCTTAAGAATAGCGGTGTTGTTAATAATTTACTTATAAGAGCTAGTTATGGTGAGACCGGTAACGACAGGATTGGAGATTACGATTTTGTTTCGGCATTTTTACCAGGAGCCATTTATAACGACGTAAGTGGAGTTTCTCCTACTAGGCTCGGTAACCCGGAGTTAAGCTGGGAAAGCACCAACCAAACCAACCTTGGTTTTGATCTTGGTATGTTCAAGAACAGGTTAACGTTTACATTTGAAGCTTGGAGAAAAGATACCGAAGATTTGTTGGCAACCGTTCAATTACCGGAAGAATCTGGCTTTAACGGTATTCGCCAAAATGTTGGAGCCGTAAGGAACCAAGGGCTTGAGTTTAATCTTAGCGGTACCATATTAAGAACAAAAGACTTTAGTTGGAACAGTAACTTTAATATCACTATCCAAGAAAATGAAGTTACCAAATTAGCAGGAGGCACTCCTTTTAGAAGCGGTGATTACTTAATTGAGGAGGGACAGCCAATTGGTAACATTTCAGGATACAAAAACCTTGGTGTTTACCAATATGACGAGTCTAATGCGTATACCGATGCCGGCTTACAGCTTACACCTAATTTTAATGCATCCGGAGATTTTGAGAATTATACCCTAAACGGCCAGAACTATACGGGTAATGTTAACCAAATGAAAAATGGAGGAGCTACCCCACAAGGTGGAGACATCATATGGGAAGACCTAGACGGAGATTTTAATATTACTACCGAAGATCGCCAGACCATTGGAAATGGACTACCTACAACTTTTGGTGGTTTCTCCAATGATTTTAAGTACAAAGAACTGAGTTTAAGCTTCCTTTTGGATTACACCTTTGGTAATGACGTTTGGAAAAGATGGGACGAAGAACGTGATGATTTAAACAATAGTGTAGAAACTCCTGGTCCTTTTCGTATTGACGGTGCTTGGCAGAACCCAGGAGATGTTACCGTTTATCCTAGATTGACCCGAGTGGCACAGAACCGGGAAAGACCCAATAGCTTTTTTGTTGAAGATGGAAGTTTCATAAAACTAAGATTTGTTCGTCTTGGGTACGAGTTGCCAAAATCAGTTTTGGACAAAATGAACATCTTTAAAAAGTGTGCATTCTACATATCTGCCAATAATCTGGTTACTTGGACAAATTACACAGGATTTAATCCAGAATTGGGAACACGCGGTAATCCACTGCAACCAGGTAATGATGGTTTAAGATTTCCAAACGACCGTGAAGTAATATTAGGCTTAAATCTTAAATTTTAAAATTAAGAAACAATGAAATCTATATACACACATAAACATATACTAAAAATAGCCTTGGCTACTTTGGTTGTTTCATTTGCACTATCGTGCGACGATTTGGTAGACGAATCACCAATAAGTGAAATTAACCCAAATGGTTTTTTCAGGACCAACAAAGACGCTTTAGGCTCGGTAATAGGTACATATGACGCCATGCAAGGTGCCGTGAGGCTCCAACATTTTTATTGGGGCGAGTTCAGGGCTGACAATTATGACCTTAATGAAGCTGCCAATCCAAATAACGCGGAACTTGCCAATAACAATGTAACCCAAGGAAATAATCAAGCTTTGGACTGGGGCAACTGGTACGATATGATCAATAGAGCAAATTTTGCCATTTCACAAATTCCAACTATACCAAATTTTGACGCCAACTTATTAGCGGAGGCACAAGCCCTTAGAGCTTTTGCCTATTTTCAAGCCATACGTGTTTGGGGCGATGTTCCTTTATTTATGGAGCCCACAGCAAGTGCCGAAGACATAGAGGCATTGGCCAAACCTAGAACGGATGCCAACACTATACTAAATGAGGTTATTATACCGGACATGTTGGCCGCTGAAGAAAATTTCACAATAAACAGATTAACCGATCCCTATAGGTTTTCCTTAACGAGCCTGTGGTCTCTACAAGCTGAAGTTTATGGTTATCTAGGCAACGATGAAGCCGCTCGTGAAGCACTTTTAAAAGTAGTGAACAGCAATAGGTTCAGTTTGACCAACACCCCGGAAGATTGGCAAAACCTTTTCCTGAACGACAATGGTCTAGAAGGCGATCAAGCAGGGCCGTTAAAATTCCAAACCGGTCCGGAATTGATTATGTCAGTTAATTATAACATTACAGAACCTGCCGGTGGAGGCAATGTAAACAGATCTGGAATTTTCAGCCTCTTTTTTGCAGGTGTACCCTCTTATTTAATGTCCACAAATTTAGAGAACAAATGGCGTGAAAAATTCCCTGTAGATTCTTTAGAGTGGGTTACAAAATATCCGGACACAGAACCCGCATTAGCAGAAACTATCATTATTACAGATGAAAACGGTACAGAAAGAGACTCTCTTGTTCCAATATATGGAGACTATCGCTTCTATTTTTCTAGAGAGGGAGGAACAGATTTAAGTGTGAGAGAAATTGGAGAGGCCAGAATGGCCAAATACAATAAGTCCAATTATAATGTTCAGTTTGATGATACGGATATTGTTCTATATAGATATTCCGGAACACTTCTGTATTTAGCCGAGCTGGAAAACAGGTTGGGCAATGATGCCAGGGCCTTAGAGTTGGTAAACGAAATCAGGACCGCCCGACAGCTTCCTCTTGTAGATGCAATGGAATTTGGAGTTTCCGTTGAAGAAAGGGAGCTTTTCATTCTAGATGAGCGTCAATTGGAGTTGTTTGGAGAGGCCCACAGATGGTGGGACCTTATACGAACAGGAAGAGCTATCGAAATTATGAACCCTATTTTAAGTAGTTCCGAAGAAGGAGTGCCATTAACAGAGGAGCGTTTGTTTCTACCGGTTTTTGAAGAACACTTGCTAGAAAATGAAAATCTGGAGCAAACTCCTGGTTATTAAACTGAAAACATAAAATTAAAAAAATGAAAAGTATACATATTCTTAAAACTTGGATCATTCTAAGCATAGTTTGCCTGTTCATAGGTTGCGACCTTCCTGTTCAAGAACGCTTCGTTTTTGAACCCGAAGTGGATATAGTAGATCCGTTTGCAGAAATTACAGCTTGGGAATTCATAAATTCTGGCCGAGCATTGGAATTGGATGATGAAGGTGAATTAATAGGTGATAATTTCAACTATCTAAAGGCCGCAATTGAAGCTGCCGATATGGTTGATGAATACAATTCAGCCAATAATGAACGAACCTACCTTCTTCTCAATAACAACTCCTTCTTAGGAAATGGAGACGTCATAGATCTTATAACCGGTTCCGAAGAAATTGAGGAAGGAGAAACTCCTGAAGAAATAATGGCAAGGGCAGACTTAGATGTCTTACGATTAATTCTAAAGTATCATATCGTTACTACCTACATTACCCAGACCAATGTCTTATTAGAAACGGATGTTAGCGTTAAATTCCAAACCCTTATACCCGGTGAAGACGGTGCGATCTATATGAGACGTAACGCCCTGTGGAGCATACAAATAAACCAAAACCCGGTTCCTTTACCCAACTCGGCATTTGGAGGAGGTAACAACGAAACGGTAAGGAACCATAATTACGTATTCAATAATGGAATAGGTCACAGCCTTAACGACCCAGTTAGGAATAGGCCCTACCCTGCTCCAAACAACTAAACACTATCCATTAAGCACCCCACTATTCAAAAAATATCCTCTGGTCTATTTGTATGTATTCCGGAGGGTATTTATCCTAATAAAGTTCTTTAAGGAGTTTTATTGACAGACGGGTACAAACCATATTTACCCTTAAATCAGCAGGACTTCTCTCTTTTACAAAAAGAAGCCAATAAAAAATTAAACAATTTTTTTCCTAGACTGGGGCTGATTTCTTAAAACCAAAAAATCCAAATGAAAATAGAAAAAAACAAAATAGGCCTGATTATTTTAGTTCTATCCATGGTGCATTCCATAAACTTTTGGGGACAAAAATCAGCAGACCAAAATCGTGACAAACCTAATATTATTTTCATATTAACGGACGATCAGCGGTTTGATGCTTTGGGTTACGCAGGTAATGAACTCATTTCCACCCCGGAAATGGACAAATTGGCCAAAGAAGGTACCTATTTTAAGAACGCTATGGTCACCACGCCTATTTGTGCGGCAAGCCGGGCCAGTATCCTTACTGGGCTTTACGAACGTTCACACAACTACAATTTTAGTACAAAGAAAATTCGTGATGTATATATGCAAAATTCCTATCCTAAAATTTTAAAGGATAACGGATACTATACTGCCTTTTACGGAAAATATGGTGTACGCTATGATGGACTCAAAAAACAATTTAACGAGTTTGAATCTTATGACCGTAAAGATAAATACCCGGACAAACGTGGGTATTACTACAAAACAATAGGTAAGGACACAGTACACCTTACCAGATATACGGGTCAAAAAGCAATTGATTTTATAGATTCAAAAAATAGCTCTCAACCCTTTTGCCTGTCACTTAGTTTTAGTGCGCCCCATGCGCACGACTCAGCCAAAGACCAATATTTTTGGCAAGACGAATCGGATAAACTTCTTAAAAACACAATCATACCACCAGCAAAACTCTCTGATGACCTATACTTTAAATCACAGCCAGATTTTGTTAAATCCGGTTTTAACAGATTAAGATGGAGATGGCGTTATGACACACCTGAGAAATACCAGTATAGTGTTAAAGGATATTACCGCATGATTTCCGGCATTGACCGAGAAATAAAAAAAATTAGAAAAGAACTAAAAAAGAAAGGGCTTGATAAGAACACAGTCATCATTCTAATGGGTGATAACGGATACTTTTTAGGAGAGCGCCAAATGGCCGGTAAATGGTTGTTATATGATAATTCACTAAGAGTTCCACTGATTGTTTTTGACCCACGTGTAAAAAACCAGAAGGACAGTAAAGAAATGGCCCTTAACATAGACATTGCACCTACAATTTTGGATTTGGCAGGAATTCAAATTCCACAAAATTGGCACGGTAAAAGTCTTATGCCCGTTGCCACAAAAGAACAAACCAGTTTGAAAAGAGATACCGTTCTGTTTGAACATCTCTGGGAATTTGAACATATACCACCCAGTGAAGGGGTACGCACCAAAGAATGGAAATATTTCAGGTATGTAAATAATATGTCGCTCGAAGAACTGTATCATATAAAAAACGACCCACAAGAAACAAAGAACCTAGCTAAAGACCCAGAATTTAAATCCGTTTTAGAGAAGCTAAGGACCAAGTGCAATGCACTTATAAATGAAAAAAGTGATACTTATTTCAATGGTCCTACAGCATTAAAGGTCAACATTACAGAAGCTCCACAATCTATACCCGAATTTCAATGGCAGGTACCCACTAAAAACTTTGAACAAACCTCCTATCAAATTTTATTGGCTTCCTCAAAGAAAAAATTAGACCAGAATATAGGTGATCTATGGAACAGTGGCCAAGTAATCCAAAAGGTTGCCAAAGCTTATAAAGATGGAAGAATATATCTAAAAGATGGCCAAACGTACTTTTGGAAAGTGAGGGTTTGGGATCAAGAAAATAGGTTCTCCAAATATTCAGAATGTCAAACCATTCAGCTTAATGGCTCCAAATAAACACGTGGCTATTGGCATAAGAACATTTATTAAACAGGATAGTACAAGATAGATATCACTATCCAAGAACGTATTTTACCTCCGAAAATGAAAAATAAATTCCAAGCTATATCAAATAAAAAAATTGTTGGGTTACTAGCATTGCTCTTAACCTCTATGACCGCAATATCTCAAATTAAACACGGACTTAGAGATGATTCCGGCAGGCACGTTATTACACGAGGTTTTGTAATTAACACTAACGACCATAAAGGAGAAGTTTTTTTTGATTCTGACGATTATAAAAGAATGGTGCGTATGGGCGCCAACGCTCAGGTCATCCGTTTAGAGTTGGGCAAGTTAAGTTCCTTTCCTGGTGGAAGCCTAGACCAAACGTACTTAAAAAAACTAGACTCACTTGTTTCCCTAGGAAGAAACTCTGGCATGAAAACTGTCTTTAAGCTAACAGTCTACGGGGTTACCAGATTTTCATGGGAAGAGTTTTGGACAAACAAGAAAAATGAACACCAAACCTATATTAACGCTTGGAAAGTAATTTGGAAAAGATATGCGAACGATACCTCTGTTCTTGGCTATGACATTGTAAACGAGCCACGAAAATTGACCATGAATATTTCCTATGAGGATTTGACCAATACGTACTTAATACCATTATATCAAAAAATTATAGACGAAAGCCATAATATAAATCCTGATAAAAAGATATTACTCCAATCCATTTTCATGAACAAAGGAGAAGGAATTGACAATAATCAATATGCAGAGATAACGGCACCAGTAAATCGGAAAAATATCATTTTCGCACCGCACATTTACCAAAACAAAATAGATTTCATCAAGCCTGTTATGGATAGGTTTGATAGGGAATCTGACATGCTTGAAGCGCCAATTTTAGTAGGTGAATGGGGCTTTCCCACCTTTGCAACTACAGACACTCTTACATCTGGTCACCTTGGCCAATTAGAGTACAGGGAGCTTTACATAAAAACAGCGGAAGTTTTTGACCGCATGGGAATAGGTTCTATAAAAGCTTGGTTTTTAGGAAACCGAAGCATGCAAAACTTCCTTCCTGGCGGCCCATCTACATGGGCGATTTTTAGTGATGAAACGGATGCGGGAACAGTAGAACGAAAATATATTACTGACATTATTTCAAGACCTTTCCCCCAAGTAATTGCCGGAGATATACAATCATTCTTATACAATTTTGCGACGCGTACACTCAATTTAAAGATAAAATCCAATAATAGTAAAGGAGCCTCTAAAATTTTCATTGGAGCAGACCGGCATTACCCTGATGGTTTCTCCATTATTATCAACGATGATTTTATACTGTATCACAACCCATTAAAAAACATAGGTCTTGAAGTCTACAAATCTCCTGAAAACGGAAATCCATCCGATTTTATTTGGGACGACTATAGCCAACAATTGGTAGTGCTAAAATGGCCTATGGATAATTCCATGCTGAACATTAAAATTGTACCGGGTCTTCGGAATTTTGAACCAGAGAAAAACTAAAATACTAATCAACTCAACAAGAACAACTCAAACTCGCTGAAAATGAAACACAAGACAGAGATCACCTCTTTACTCCTTATTATCCTAACCATGGGACTAACGGCCTTCAGCATAAAAAAGGCCCAGGTGTACCAGCTAGTTACAGAATACAAAACCAACCCTATTGGTATTGACGTCCTCAAACCTAGATTAAGTTGGCAATTGAACTCAGACGAGAGAAATGTGATTCAGACAGCTTATGAAATTCGCGTAGCGGACTCAAAGGTTAATCTGCAAGAAGGTAAAAATCTTATGTGGACTTCAGGAAAAGTTGAAAGTGACCAATCCGTAAACGTAATCTACGAAGGCCCTAAACTGCAATCTATGCAACGAGTATATTGGCAAGTCCGGGTTTGGGACAACAAAA
Organism: Zobellia russellii; assembly: GCF_044597075.1. Lineage (NCBI taxonomy): Bacteria > Pseudomonadati > Bacteroidota > Flavobacteriia > Flavobacteriales > Flavobacteriaceae > Zobellia > Zobellia russellii. The sequence goes on from NZ_CP139000.1 coordinate 1,798,144, forward strand.
ACAGAGCTTCGGCGTGGAGTACTCCCGCCTATTGGGAAATGGGTATTTTAGACAAAGCCCTATGGACTGCATCGTACATTGCTATGAACGACATTACTGCAGAAAAAAAATCACATCCGTCGCAGTACTTTAGAACGGAGTTCCAAACGAATAAAACCATTGTTTCGGCCAAGGTACAAGCCACTTCTTTGGGAGTCTATGAACTTTACCTTAACGGGGATAAAGTAGGTAAAGACCTTTTTACACCTGGCTACACTACCTATAACAAAAGGTTGCAGTACCAGACCTACGATGTAACGAATATGCTGAAAGACAATAATGCCATAGGTGCGATTGTAGGCGATGGTTGGTATAGAGGAAACATAGGCTGGAAAGGCGATTATGCCTTTTACGGAAACCAACTTGCCCTTTTAGTACAATTACATATAAACTATGCCGATGGAAGTAGTGAAACTATAGTAAGTAATGGTGATTGGAAAGCATCTTACGGCCCTATACTTGAATCTGATATGTACAATGGTGAAAAATACGATGCCCGATTAGAAATGGACGGTTGGAATCAAAACGGATTTGATGATAGTAATTGGAAAAAAGTGGAAATATTAGACCATTCCAAAGATATTCTGGTAGCGCCACAAGGACCTCCGGTAAGAGCAACTGAAGAAATAAAACCCAAAAAGCTAATTACCACCCCCAAAGGAGAGTTGGTATTGGATTTAGGACAAAACATAGTGGGCTGGGCCAGAATGAAGGTTAAAGGTCCTAAAGGCCATAAGGTGACCCTTAAATTTGCGGAAGTCCTTGATAAAGATGGTAATTTTTACACCAAAAACCTACGAGCAGCTCAGGCAACAGACAGCTATATTTTAAAAGGTGAAGGAGAAGAAATTTTTGAACCACATTTTACTTCCCATGGTTTTAGATATATCCAGGTCATAGATTACCCAGGCAACCTAAATCCTGACGCTATTACAGGAATTGTGATTCATTCGGATATCACGCCTACCGGAAGTTTTACAACTTCAGACCCAATGATCAATCAATTACAGAGTAATATTCAATGGGGACAACGAGACAACTTTTTAGATATTCCTACGGACTGTCCACAGCGCGATGAACGAGCGGGTTGGACAGGTGATGCTCAAGTTTTTAGCATGACTGCTGCTTTTAATTTTGACGTAGCTACATTTTATACAAAATGGTTAAAAGATTTAGCATTGGACCAGCACGATAACGGATCCGTGACCAACGTAGTACCCGACATTTTAACGGGAGGAGAAGGTGTTAGTGCCAAAGGTGGCGCCACAGGCTGGGCAGATGCTGCGGTAATCATTCCGTGGACGGTTTACCAGTCTTATGGGGATAAACGTATTTTAAAAGAGCAATATGCCAGTATGAAAGGTTGGGTAGATTTTATGGCTCAGAAATCAGGTGAGGACTATTTATGGAACGACCCCAAGCATTGGCATTGGGGAGACTGGTTAGCCTATAATGCGGACAAACCCGATTACAATGGTTCCGTAACCGAAAAAGATTTAATTGCTACCGCCTATGCTTATTATTCCACATCACTCTTTAGCAAAATAGCCGAAGTATTAGGTAAGACCGAAGACATTGAGAAATATGCTCAGCAAGCCAAAAACATAAAAAAAGCTTTTGTACAGGAGTATGTTACCCCAAACGGGCGTTTGGTCTCTCACACGCAAACAGCTTATGCAATGGCCCTTTCCTTTGATCTGATTCCTGAAAATTTAAAGAAAAAATCCGCTGAATACTTCGCTCAGGACGTGAAAAAATTCGGGCATTTGACTACAGGGTTTTTAGGGACTCCCCTACTCTGCACAACCCTTTCCAAAATAGGACGCGATGATTTGGCCTTTATGTTACTCAACAGAAAGGAATTTCCATCCTGGCTATATCCAATAACCATGGGAGCCACTACTATTTGGGAACGATGGGACACGCAAAAACCCGATGGGACTATTATTGAAGGTATGAACAGTTTTAATCACTATTCGTACGGTGCCATTGGAGAATGGCTTTATACCCATGTAGGAGGATTGAGAATAGACCCTAAAAAACCAGGTTATAAACACATCATATTTGACCCTCACCCAGGTGGAGGGTTGACAGCTGCAAAGGCTGAATTCATATCCCTTTATGGAAAAATAAAATCTGACTGGGAGATAAAAGATGGCGAATTTCATTATGAAGTAACCATACCCGCTAATACTACCGCATCTGTAACGTTATCGGGAGCTACACTAGAAAACATTAAGCTAAACAGCGCTAAGTTAAAAGCCGAAATGCAAAAAAACTTAAAGCAAACACAGCAAGGTGTACAGCTTGAACTGGGTTCAGGAACTTACCGCTTTTCGTATCCTCAACCGGCTAAATAAAATTACCCATTACTATTTGGGAAGAACAACAAAGCCCAGCTTTTAAAGCTGGGCTTTGTTGTTCTCGGATAAATGTGGCAATAAGTTGGTACTAAAAATGTAATTGACCAAGATATGGAGCATAAAGAAAGTTACAAAGACCAAGCTCTGCCTCCCGATACTTCCTGTAAATCTACACATCCTTTTTGCGCGCCCGGAATAGGGTCATAGGCCAAGACCTCTTCCCCAATAATTTTACTGACTTTAAAAGCTTCTATTCCCCTGTTTCGTAATGAATTCAAAACAAAAAAATTAACCGCATCATCGGATAGTAGTTGAGCTCCCTCCTTTTCGGAGGCAGCTACCTCCATATTCCATTTCTTTTTATTCTCGGCATCAGCCTTAAAATAATGGGCCACCCTTTTTTCTATATCACCTTCCGTTAAATCAGTTGAAACGTTCTTTCCAGATTTTTCAAGGGTTGTAGACAAATACTGCTCTACACCTGCTTTAAATGCAGTTTTTTCTTTTTCCGTAGATATAACATCTAGATAGCCATCTATAAATTGGGCCAAGTTCAAATCTGTTGCTCCAGGCACATCTGGAGTCTTAGGTATCATTACCTCTAAGGTCTTTGAAACAATATCAGCTTCATCGGGTGAAAAAAATACAGGGTTCCATGAAACCTTTTTTTCTTGGGTACAACTTTGAATAAGTGTGACTACGGCAGATGACATGGTTAAGGAACCTAGCGATAACCCAATGTTCTTTAGTGCTTTTCTTCTTTCCAAAACAGTTGTTTAAATATTCATTTTCTTTAATTCCTCTACAGCATGATTGGCTGCTCTTGCCGTTAGAGCCATGTATGTTAGTGAAGGATTTTGACATCCTGCAGAGGTCATACAAGCCCCATCGGTAACATATACATTAGGCACTTCATGCAGCTGGTTGTATTTATTCAAAACCGAAGTTTTTGGGTCCTTACCCATTCTAGCCGTACCCATTTCGTGAATACCGCCTCCCATGTACGATTCCCTTTTGTTGGCCCTGACATCTTTAAAGCCTGAATTTTCCAACATTTCTTGGGCCTGCTCTATCCAATCTTTTTTCATCCGTTTCTCGTTATCTTTGAACTCGGCATCAAAAACAATTGTAGGTAAACCGTAGTCATCAAGCTTATCATAATTTAATGACATATGGTTTTCATGATACGGCAATACTTCTCCAAAACCGCCTAAGTTAATTCGCCAACCTCCAGGTTCCAGCATGGCTGCTTTCAATTCTTCTCCGTAGGCATACTCAGGAATCAAAGTACTAAAGTCATTACGCCCGGCACTACCTTGGTATCCGTAACCCCGTATAAAATCTACTTTTTTAGAGGTGGAATCTACATTTCTAAACCTTGGTATATAAAACCCGTTAGGTCTTCGTCCTTTATAGTACTTATCATCATAGCCATCTATTTTTCCGCTTGCACCACCACCTAATTGGTGATCCATGATATTGTGTCCCAATTCACCACTGGCATTGCCCATACCGTTTGGAAAAACATCTGACTTTGATTGCATCAAAATTGCCGTAGAAGCCATGGACGAAGCACACAAGAAGACTATTTTAGATTTAAACTCTATTACTTCCTTAGTATTGGCGTCTACAATCTTGACTCCTGTAGCTTTTTTTGTTTCCTTGTCGTACAATACCTCGCAAACAATAGAATCTGGTCTTAGCGTCATATTTCCTGTAGCCTCTGCCATGGGAAGTGTTGATGAATTTGAGCTAAAATAACCACCGTACGGACACCCGCGTTTGCAACGGTTCCTGTATTGGCAGGTTCCTCTTCCTGCCCCCGGTTTTGACCCTTCCGTAATATGAGCAACCCTACCTATGGTTAGTACACGATCATCATATTTTTCAGAAATACCATTCTTTAAATGCTCTTCCACGCAATTGAGTTCCATAGGTTTTAAAAACACGCTGTCCGGTAAATGGGGCAACCCTAGGGCCTCTCCACTAATACCTACATGTTTTTCCACATGCTCATACCATGGCTTTAAATCTTTATATCGAATAGGCCAGTCTACACCAATACCATCTTTGACATTGGCTTCGAAATCCAAATCTGACCAACGATAGGTTTGCTTGCCCCATATGAGGGAACGGCCACCAACCTGTGTACCTCGAATCCAATCAAATCTTTTTGTTTCATCATAATCATATTTTGAATCGTCATTAAAAAAATGACGTGTGGTTTCATCAAAACCCCAACGCGATTGCTTTGGATATTTTTCCTTTATTTTAGCTGGGGTCTCACCTCCATTTGGTAAGTCCCACGGATCAAGGTTCATAGTTGGATAATCAACTACATGTTGTACCATTCTTCCACGTTCCAGAACTAAAGTTTTAAGCCCGTTCTCGCAAAGCTCTTTTGCTGCCCATCCTCCACTGACTCCGGTACCCACTACAATAGCATCAAAAGTTGTTGTTTCTGGTTTAATTGACATTTATCTTTTTATTAGATTATTTTAATTCTAACCACAAATAGTTTTGCTTGACTATTTTTATCGGTAATCAATCCAAAGCATTTTTTTTAAGTCATCAAAAAAATTGCTTAGAAAAGAATTTAAAATTAGGCTTTTGCATAAAAAAAGGTGTCCTGCACTGTACTGTAAAGCTCGTTTGAGATATGTTATACACGCCCTTTATAAAAACTCCTTATTAAAAAACCACGGCTGTGTAGAACAAAAATTATTGCCGTTAAAAAAGAAAATCCTACTATAAAAACAGACATCATATTTACATTACTCTTTCCCATAGCAAAGAGCCGTTACTAGGTATTGAACGTGATACATTAAACTATTTCCTTAATTACTCTATCACTTATAAAACGAATAATCAGTTCTAGGGAAACGTTCTCTCAGCAAGGTTTTCATTTTTTTCTCAACCCTTTTATGCGCTGTCTTGCCCGCAAGATTTTCCACAGCTATTGGATTGCCATCACTATGATTGTAAAGTTCTACTGATTTAACCTGTTGCGTTTGGCTATCTCGCCACTCCGTGTACCGCCATAAACCATCCGTAACGGTACAACCCATAATTTTCTCTCCTCTTGGATATAAACTATATGCACCATCATTCCACGTTACATCTGGATTTTTAAGTAACGGTAATAAACTCTTTCCGTCCAAATAAGGCATTTTTAGATTGCAGGCTTCCACAAGAGTGGGAAACAAATCAACATTTTCAACCAAGGCTTTTGACACCTGCATTTCTTGAGGGGCGCTACCATCGTAATTGTTGCTAATTATCAAAGGTACCCGTACATCCAATTCAAAATTGGTATGCTTACACCATGCTCCATACTCACCGATTTTATAGCCATGGTCACTCATAAAAACAACAAGGGTATTTTTTCTCAAATCTAAATCATTCAGCGTTGTCATTATCTTACCAACTTGAGCATCCATATAACTAATTGATGCATAATAGCCATGTATTAAATCTCTTGTAAGATTATCGTCTAAAGTACCTTCCTGGGGAATACCATAATAGGCACGTAGTTCGTTCCAATTCGTAAGGGCATTAGTGTACATATTTATAGGCTCATTCCGAGATGGTACTACGAACAAATCTTTATCATATAAATCCCAGTACTTTTTAGGTGCATTAAATGGTAAGTGAGGCTTTGTAAGTCCTACGAACATTACAAAATCATCATTCTTCAGTTCTTTTAAAGTTTGTATGGCATGTTGGGTTGCCCTGCCATCCTTATAACCTTCATCAGGTACATCTGCATTTTCAAAAGCAGGGCCTCTTGTGTTTTCTCGACCTTCCTTTTGAAATTTTTCGATAAGCTCTAGATTGGATTGGCTTGCCCATGAGTTGGGTTCTTTTTGAGTAAAATTGGTCCAGCTTTCTATATCGTCCCTCCCATGATGGTAGACTTTACCAATACTTACGGTTTTATAACCATGCTCTTTAAAATATTTAGGCACCGTTAACATCTCCTTATGTACTGACCTAAGCGGGGTAAACAAATCATAAATACCAACGGTTTCGGGACGTAACCCAGTTAATATACTTATTCGTGATGGAGCGCAGATTCCTTGCTGGCTATAGGCACGGGTAAATAGTGTACCCTCACTGGCCAACTTATCAATATTAGGGCTTTTAACCATATCGTTTCCATAACAGCCCAATTCTGTTCTTAAATCGTCTATTAAAAATACTAGCACATTTTGCTTCTCCTGAGCCTTTATACTATGTAGGGTCATTATTAACAATAGAACACTCCAAATCGTGTTATTTTTCATTTTTGTAAACTTCAGTTAATTTGTCATTCGCTTAAAAAATCTTTGCCCCATTTTTCCCTTAAGTCTTTTGAAAGCGCCTTCACCTTTTCCCTATATTCGGGTTTCTCTGCCAAATTATCAAGTTCTAAAGAATCTGTTGAATGGTCAAATAACATTCTTGCGTAGGCAGTACCATCATCTTTGATCCATTCAGTATAAAATAAATCGCCTTTGATATATGTAACGGCATCTTTGAATTTACTTACTGCCCAATCTTTACTAGATTTTTCACCTTTTAAAAGAGGGACAAAACTTTTGCCTTGTACGGTTTTTGGAACATTTTCAATATCAACAAGTTCTGCAATACTTGGGTAAATATCTATATATTCTGTTATAGCATCTGTTGTTTGACCACTGGTTTTTCCTGGAACTTTTAGTAGTAAGGGTGTTCTTAAAGCCGTTTCAAATGTGACATGTTTACACCATAATTTATGATCTCCTAAATTCCAACCATGATCTCCCCAAAGAACAACTATTGTATCATCTTCTAAATCTAAGCGTTTTAACTCGTCTAATACCAAACCAATTTGCGCATCAACATAACTTACGCAAGCATAATAACCATGTATGAGTTCTTTTGCTAAATCATCAGGGATTTCCCCACTTTTAGGAATGTTGCCATAGTTACGCAATTCTCCAAAATTATGAAAGGCTTCTTTAGGGGTTGTTTCTGGTTGCTCATAATTTTGAGGTAATTCTATGTTGTTTCTATCATAAAGGTCCCAATATTTCTTTGGTGCAGTAAACGGTAGGTGTGGCTTCATAAAACCTAGAGCCAAGAAAAAAGGTTTTTTCTCGTTTTTCAGCAATTTTAGGTCGGCAATACCTTTTTGGGCAATTTTACCATCAAAATAAGCGGTGTCATTAACTTCTGCCATTTCAAATGCGGTAGCTCCTGCAACAGCTAGATTGGCATTTCCGTTTTCTTCAATATTTTTTTTAAGTTGATAATTACGAATATTACCGTCAGGAAACCAAATGGCATCCCAAGCTAAACTATCATCATCTATTTGATGATAAATTTTACCGTTTGATCGTGTTGTATAACCATTTTGTTTAAGAAACTTAGGTAATGAAGTAGCAAAGGGTACGTCTACATCTGCTCTAGTGCTATAATCAATGAAACGATTTCTTGTAGGTCTCATACCGGTAAGCAAGCTCGCTCTTGATGCCCCGCATACCGGTATATTACAATATGCGCGGTTAAAGACTAAACTTTCACTGGCCAATTTGTTCAAGTTTGGTGAAATTATGTGTTTGGCACCATAAAAATTTAATTCTGGGCGCAAATCATCCACAGCAATGAACAATATGTTTTTCGGTTTTTTTTCATGGGTTACAATAGGTTTATTATTTTCATTTTTACATGAAAGCAACAAGGTTGCTACAAATAATATGTTATATGAAAATCTATTCATTTTAAATACTTTTATCATTACCAATGCTCAATTATTGTATAGTCTTCTTTTTGCAATGTATTTTTTAGTGAATCGGCAATTTGTCGTGTTGGCGTATCTTGATCCAACTTAAATCCTTTATTACCACTAGGGGTTATAATGGGCATATTACCGGCGATTTTATTAAGAATATCGCCTTGAGAATCCATCCAATTGAACATTTTCTTTGAAAGGGTGTCTTTTACGGGTTTTAGTTCTTGAACGTTGGCCAAGTTGTGCTGTTCAAATGGATCGTTCTGAATATCATATAACTCTTCAAAAGGTTCATTTTTAAACGTATTTGCCCCTCTTTTAATAAAGTAATCTACATATGTTTTTCCCGTGAGATTGTTCTCTACTACTTCTAGAGAATTAAAGTTTCTAATGTATTTGTATTTCTTGTTACGAATCATTCTTGAGGGGAAAATTTCTGAATTCAGTATATTTTGATTGGTTCTAACACCGTATACATATTCGTTTATTTCAACATCCTTACCTTGAAGTATTGGTAGAAAACTTTTACCATCCATATCTGGCATAGCTTTTCCGCCTGCAATATCCAAAAAGGTGGGTAGTACATCTGTGTAATGAACAAGTTGATCAGAGACTGATCCGGCCTTTATTACCTTTGGCCAACGTACAACAAAGGGTACTTTAAGGCCAATATCCTTAACAGTGAATTTGCCCGAAACACCATGATCTGCACTATAAATAAAAAGTGTATTGTTACTTAAATACGTGTCAACTAAATTTAAAACATCTTCTAGTTGCGTATTATCTTCTTTTATACTTCTATAGTAACCTGCTTTAGACTTTACATATTCTGGGTTTGTCTTTTTATCCTCATTAAAGGGATAAAATTTAATATCCTCTGCTTTAGGGTTATCAACTTCAAAATATTTTCCGTGCGGATATTTTGAGGTTATGAACATACAAAATGGTTTAGTCGTATTTTTTAAATAATTTTCTATGCTATCTAAGGGAATGTAATCTCTTGGTACGTTTTCCTTAGGCACTGGTTCCCATTCTCTATCCCATTGATAAACATTAGAGGGTTTTACATGACTTTTTCCGGCCAATACTACTTCATATCCCAATTTTTTCATGTGGTCGGTAACACTTTCAATAGTTGGTCTTGTAGCCGTATGATTGGCAAAACACCCATTTTTTAATGGATATTTTCCTGTAAAGAGTTGAGATCTACTTGGTGCACAAATTGCTTGACCGGTAAACGCGTTTGTGAACAATAAACCTTCTTGAGCTAAACGGTCTACGGCAGGTGTATGTACTTTTTCATTACCATAGCAACCATAATCATATACATCTTGGTCATCTGCCAAATAGAAAATGATATTGGGTGCTTGTTCATTATTTGTTTCAGTTTTTTTTAAACGATTAGTCATATTCTTAGCGTTACTGCCACAAGAAAAAGAATAAAGAATTAGACAAAAAAGACTAGTTTTTAGAATTAGGTTCATCTTATATTTTTAGTACACAACAATTCTTATTTGTAAATAGAAATCAAATTATTTTTCTATATCTGCTTTTTTCAATTTAAACTTGAGGGGTTTAACGATCCTATGACAATTAAGTTCTGACTAAAGACTGGAAATTTTACTTTTCTCTGCTTATCTTGTTACGAACCTTCGCTCTAAATTCTACTTAAAAAGCCGTTGGCTTCAGTTTTTCCTTTAGAAATTTTACTAGTTTTCCAAATCCTGTCTAACATATCATTAGGTCTAGTGATTTTCTTGATAACTTAAAATTGAATCTATTACAAGTCATACCAGAAACATGCTCGATGTTTATTACTCCGCGTCAAATTGTATTACCCCTCTCTTTAAAGAGTTTGACTTTAATTCTTTAGAACCCAATTTTAACACCTCTCCTTCTCCTATGTATAATACTATATTAGCACCATGAGCTTTAGCCGTCTTACGAACTACACCAAATCGCCCTTTGAAATACAGGTTCAATTCATCATTTTTATAAATGGCATTGTCCCTGTCCTGTACAATGATAATGTCGGTTATAAGCGAATCTTCAACTTTGGAGATTACAATGGCACCTACAATCTTATCTTCGTCCCATAATGGTTCTACCTTTTGAATACTAGCTTCTTTTTGAGTTGAAGGTTCAAATATTCCAATATAGGGTCTATCCCAAGCTTCGCCCTGTTGCCTAACGGCCAATACTTGCGTCTTTTTATCTATATACCCGTTTTTTGCTTCGCGAGTTGGAGGTGCCAATGCTTTGGTGTATTCCCTAGAAACTCCTTCTGGAATAAAAAGGTGCATGTAAGTATTGTCAAATTCAATATCAAACCTAACCTTTATTTCTTTTTTAGTAGCCTTAGTTGATTGTGTGTCCTCATAATAACGCCATCCGGGAGACTTCACTACGTCACCAATGTCATTTTGATAGCGGTCTGTTTTTTTTAGTGCCAATTCCTGATTTTCCAAAGTAAAAATTTGAGTTCTATCGCCTATATTATGATAGACATAATCATGGAATTTATTCTCATCATTGGATTTAGAGCGAAACATATCAAAATAATATCCCGTAGTTGCGCTAGTTCTTATAATACTTAAGGTACGTTCCTGTTTTGCATTGTTTACGGTATCATCCAAGAATTGAGTAGCAAAATTGAACTCTTTGGATATTCTTTCTTCCAAATGCTTGGGTTCCGCTGCGATATTTACCGTTTTATTCTGCCAAACATTAGCCTTGCCCTTCCATGAACCCTCGTCCCGCCCATGGGAAGAACCGTTCACGATTACTGTATTATTTCCCGCGTATAATCTGAAATAGTGTTCGTGCAAAGGAATTTTTCGCTCAGGAACAGAAGCCGGCAGACCCGCATTGGGCGCCATTATATAGCCCGCTCCATACAATTCCATACTTATTCCCGTAAGGTGACTATGTACGTAGTGAGCTCCGCCTATAATACCGCATAATCCATACGTTTCATTATTTTCATCAACATAATTTCGTTGAAGAGCTATACCCGCATGGTCTACAATAACGGTGGCTTTATCCAAGTTAACCGAGTCTTTTATTTTTTTGGGTACGGACTGCCCCCAAAATAGCTCCAACAAATTAAAATTATCAAAGACACTACCCGTGGATAGGTTTGGTCTATGACCTCCATTGGCCTCATAAGAATTTTTAAGAGCTAATTCCGCTTTATTCTGCAATGTCTTATATCCTTTTCTTGATGCAAGGTTCAATGTGTATCTATACAAATCCCCTGTAAAGTCATTATACCGTTTTGAATCTCCGTATCTAACAAAGGTCCTGTTGGGGTGCCGTAAATAATCGAATAGAAAGTTTCCTTCAAGAACATGTTTATAATCTGCCGCTACGTTCATTTCCGGTTTTACACTATCTACAATATTCAACACCATCATAATAATGGGCATAAAACTGTAGCTAAGTGATTCCGGCCAAATTCCTTGCCCCGAGAACATAGGCAAGATGGTGTTCTTGAACGAGTTTTGATGCGCTGTACCCTTCTCCCAAAAAGTTTTGAACAAACGCTCACGTTCCATGTCATCTTCAATACATAAAATTCCAAATAGTGCTCCAGGTGCGGTAAGTATAGGATGGTTGGAAACTCTCTTAACATGTACATCCGGCTTTCCATATTCTTGCAGAACATTGCCTACCATATTGGCAATTGCCTTTTGTGCTTTAGTATTATCAAAAGCAACTAAGTGACCCTTGTCTTTATCAAAGACCTTTACATTTTTTTGCTTTAAATAATTGTAGATAAAATCGTAGGCTACGGCAAATGGGGCATATGTAGTTCTTGGATCAAAAAAAGCATACCCGCATATAGTAGTGGTTTCGGGCGTTTTAATAAACAAAACATCTGTGTACACGGCTAAAATATCAGCTGCAAACTGTGCATATTTTTCATCTTGTGTTATGAAATATAGCGCTCCTGCATTAGCCGCTAGAGACAATACCTCGTTATGCGCAGCTGCTATTGGGCCGGCTTCTCTTTCTTTGTTCTCATGGTCATGAACCTCAAACGCGGGTATTCTATTTAAAATAATCAACGGATGGGTCTGATGAACTTCCAAAGCTCCATCTACATGTTCATGCAATTGAGAGACGACACTTTCTGCCCAATCATATTTTTTAATTTTCTCTAAAACAAAATCTCTTTCCTGTTGTGTTGTATAAATTATGGGATGTTGCAATGACTGCCCCTTAACCGTAATTGCCGTTAAAAAGAGAACTATAGAAATCCCTTTAAGAAATAGTTGATTTATCAAATAACATCCTGTAAGAGATTCTATACTAGATTTTCCATGCTCCATATTAAGTTTAGTTCAAAAATTTTTGATTTTAATTCTTATCTATGAAATCCAACAAAAGTGCTTTTACATTTTTTACAGTTCCCAACTCCAGTCCTCCGTTCGTTGCTCCAGTTATCCAGTACAAAATCATACCTGCATCCGAACAATCCCATTTTCCCTTTTGAAACTTAACAACATCATCTACTTCGGCAATTTTCCCCTGAAGCCAGATTTGTTGCAGTCTAGAATCCGGATGGTTTTTGGCCCAATCCCATTCTGGCAATGCTACTTTTAAATGGGTGTTTTGATCCGGAATACGAACTTCTTCCACTCCAAAATCCAATATTTGCTGCCATGTGTAAAAGTCTCCCGCATTATCATTAGCTGGATGATGCGTTACTACTTTTACATATTTATGTTTTGATTTTTCCGATGCATCTAGGGCCATTCCAATAATATCGGGCTCCCCTGCCTCGATAATCCAAAGCGGATCCTTTTCGGATGAAGCGTTAATTGCAGTTTTTAAATCGTTCACCGTTTTTTCTTTTTGCCAACTAGCATCTAAAAAAGTTAAGTCCGAAAAACCACCCCACCTTCTTGCAGTAACATCGCACGAACTCTGCATTAATGCATGTCTTTCATTTTCCGCTCGTTCAGAAATTCGGTCACCCCTAACCAAATCACAACTATGGGAATAATGCACAAGTCTATTATCTAGATTTGCAGCTCTTAATAGTGCCAAAGAAACAGCAGTACCCCCTAAATCATCAGGATCAGGGGAATTCCCATCTGCAACAATAGCAATGCGCCCCGCTGGTGGTTGAATCTCCGGAAACGTTTTTGTCTCCTTTATATTAGTTTGCCCCATTAAGGTTCCACACAAAACCATGCAAAAAAGGAACAGGTAAACAACAATGCATTTTTTCATTTCCATTTGAAATCAATAGATATCTCTCAAAATTAACTTTCAAATAAAATGATAGCATCCTGTACTGTCCCGATGTAGTCATTTCTAAAACAGAATTAGCACTTCACCAAAAAAATAATTTTGGTAATTCCTTCTTTTCATTAATTTTGAAAACCGACATTGCTCCATTGTTAAAATTGCCCACTCCGTTTTTTGCATCATTTTAAGTTCCAAGGCTTTCTATAAAACCATATGGCTGCCAAGAAAGATTAAATCATTTTTTTATAATACTTGCTTCATATCAAAACTGTGTCAAGAAACTAAAAATCACGAATGTCAACACTGAATCGTAACCGGTTTATGATTTTTTTTCTCCTCCTAGGAGAATGCCTTCTTGCGCAAGAAAATGATTTCCATTTTCGCCATTTATCAGTAGAGAATGGGCTTTCAAACAATTCGGTAATTGCTATTGAACAAGACCGTTTGGGGCAAATGTGGTTTGGCACCCGAAATGGCTTAAACAGATATAATGGCACCAACATTGACATTTTTAAATATGTTTCTGGAGATTCGACCAGTTTAAGCAATAGCGACATTCTATCTATAAATGAAGATAGTGATGGATACATTTGGGTAGGAACCTATAATGGGCTTAACCGGTACGATCCCGTTAAAAATACTTTTAAGAGCTTTTATAAAAGAAACGGTCCTGATGGTTTATGCAACGCTGTAGTTATTTGCAGTAAAGAAATAGGGAATGGAGAAATTTGGTTCGGTACGGCAAATGGAATATCAATCTTTAACAAATCTAAAAACAACTTTACCCATATACTGTACAAAGAAGGTGATGCCAATGGCCTGCCAGGCGAGAACATACAACGTATTTTTATTGATGAAAACAAACGGATCTGGATAGCGACTACCAAGGGCTTGGCCAGATTGGAGAGTAAAAACAATGATAGATTTACCTTTAAACAGTTTAAATACAATGACGGGACTGAAAACCTTTTCATTCAAGATATAAACCAAATAGATTCTACCACCTTAGGTATAGCAACCAAATACAACGGCTATATGCTGTTCAACACTGAGAATGAAAAATTTCTTTTACACAACGAACAGATTATTCCCCTCTCTGCAGATGTGCGCGTTGTTCAATCTTCCAATGATGGATCCGTTTGGCTAGGAACTTCACATGGGGTACGGGTCATAGGGCCCGAAAAAAAGATATGGGATTTAAAAAGTAACAATAGGGCAAAAAACTCATTAAGTCAAAATTTTATTAAATCTGCTTTTAAGGATAAAAATGGAACCATCTGGTTGGGCACATATAGTGGTGGTGTTAATATATGGACAGAGTCTAATGAAAACTTCGTGAATTTTGTCAATCATGATATTGATAATAATATAGTTAACTCAATTGTTTCAGATGATTCCTCTAATATATACTTTGGCACGGAAGGAGGAGATATTACCATCCTGAATCCAAAAAACAAAAAACTTGAGACCCTTAATTTATCGGATGCTGAAGAACTTAGGCCTAACAACATTCAAACCTTATACCTTTCTAAGAAAAACGTACTGTGGGCGGGGGTTTTAAACTATGGTATTCTCGTGTATGATGTCCATTCAAAAAAAATGTTGGAAGATGTTATATCCAATGAGCTTAAAGACTACCTCAAGAATACGGGTGTATACGTAATAAAAGAAGCAAAAGACCAAGTATACTGGATAGGTACGTTTGGCAAAGGACTGGTCAGGTATGATTTAAAAACCAAGACTTTTAGAATCTATGGAAAAAAGTCGAAAACAGGCCCGGTACTCTCGTCAAACGTTATAAAAACCTTATGTATAGATAGTATGGGTAGGATTTGGGCTGGCGGTTTGGGAGGCTTAAACCTAATAACATTTAAAGATGAGGAAGAAAACCAATATGAAGTATCTCAATTCTTTAGAAGTACACTTTACGGTAATGATATTAAGACGGTGATTGAAGACAGTAAGCAACAAATTTATGTTGGCACAAAAACCGAAGGTTTATTTAAGTTTAACGGTTTAGATTTTGAACAAATACCATTAAATAAAGAAAACTCCGTTTCTTCAGTATTCACTATTATTGAAAATGCCAAAGATGAATTTTGGCTGAGTACTGATAAAGGAATAGTTAAATACAATGCTAGCTCCAAAGAGTCTGTGGTTTACGACCAACGCTATTCATTAAATAGTAATGAGTTTAGCCCAAACGCAGGTTTGCGATTAAATGATGAAAAAATCTATTTTGGAGGTAACGAAGGGGTCACATTTTTTAATCCTAAAAAACTAATTACCAATACCTATGCTCCAAAAATTATCCTCTCGGATTTGCAAATAAAGAACAAATCCATACCCATAAATGATGAACGGAAAATATTAACGAGCACCATAACCTATTCCGATGAAATTACCCTGAATCATCAGAACTCTCATTTTTCCATTAATTATTCCATGCCAAGTTATATAAGCCCCAATAACAATAGTTATGCCTACAGGCTGGTTGGTTTAGATGACACATGGACATTCACAAAAAATACTGAAGCTTTTTATACACTTCAAAAACCAGGAGATTACCTATTTGAGGTAAAAGGTGCAAATAATGATGGTATTTGGAATGAAAGCGCAACACAGCTAAAAATCACCATTAAACCTGCCCCATGGAAAAGCAATTGGGCTTTTGCCCTATATGGTCTACTAATTGCTATTGGCTCTTTCAGTTTATACCTCATTGTAAAATCTCAGGCGCGGTTGAAACAGGATTTACGATGGGAGCAGTTGGAAAATAAGAGACAGGAAGAAAATCATTTAGCCAAACTGCAGTTTTTCACCAATATATCACATGACTTTAGAACTCCCCTAACCCTAATTTTAGGTCCCTTACAACAAATACTTGCAGATTATAAAGGTAGTAGCCTAATGTATAAAAAATTGTTGGTCATAGAAAGTAGTGCCAATCACCTACTTCAATTAATCAATAAGTTAATGGACTTTAGAAAATTAGAAGACCGCCAATCCAAACTGCAAGCCGCCGAAGGAAATATCATAAAATTTCTACGGGAAATATATTTGTCCTTTACAGAATATGCCAAGGATAAAAAATACACTTATACTTTTGAGAGTTCCCACGAAGAAATCTTAGTTTTCTACGATAGATATAAACTAGAGCAAGTTTTTTATAACCTCATCTCCAATGCATTTAAGTATACGCCAAACGGTGGCAAAATTGGTATCTATGTTTACGAAAACCATGAAAACATTTTTATAGATGTAAAAGATACAGGAATTGGTATTCCCTACCCCTATCTTAAGCAGGTTTTTGATAGGTTTTTTGAAGTACCCGAAGAAAAAAACGTAGGCCCCAATTATACAAAAGGAACAGGCATAGGGCTTGCCATTGCCAAAAACACCGTTGAGTTGCACCATGGATCTATAAAGGCTCTCAATAATGAAGGAAAGGGAGCCATTTTTAAAGTAAGTTTACCGCTAGGAAAAGAACATCTTTCAGAAGAGGAAATCATTCCTGATTTTAAGTTCAGTGATGATATTGCACAATACACCTCTCAATTAACCCATGGGGATAAAGAGTTAATTTTTGATGACCCAATTGAAAACCTTCGCCCAAACAATGAATTGCCCTTAATCTTAATTGTTGAGGACAATGACCAGTTACGATCATTTTTTAAAAATTTCCTAGGTAAAGAATATGCAATTAAAGAGGCTAAAAATGGAAAAGAAGGGTTGAAAAAAGCACTGAAATTTAATCCTGACTTGGTTATAAGCGATGTAATGATGCCTAAAATGTTCGGAACAGAATTATGTGTGCACCTTAAGCAAAATATTAAAACAAGCCATATACCCGTAATTTTACTTACAGCTCGTACCTCCTTAATATATAAATTTGAAGGTCTGGAAAGTGGTGCAGATGACTACATTAGCAAGCCCTTTAATATTAAAGAATTTAAATTAAGAGTACGAAACCTGTTGGAATCTTCAAGACGTTTGAGAGAAAAATTCTCAAGTGAAACCCATCTCTTGGCCAGTGAGCTAACCGTAACTTCCTTAGATGAAAAATTACTGGAAAAAGCCATGACAATTGTAGAATCCAACATTTCCAACGCCGAGTTTGATGTTGCTACATTTTGTAAAGAATTAGGAGTAAGCCGTACAATGTTATTCTCTAAAATAAAAGCATGGACTAATTTTACTCCAAAAGAATTTATTAGCGAAATAAGGCTAAAACGGGCGGCTCTTTACTTTGAACAAAGTAAAATGAATATTTCCGAAGTAAGTTATGAAGTAGGTTTTCGAAACCCTAAGTATTTTAGCAAATGTTTTCGTAAAAAATATGGGAAAACCCCTTCTGAATATATTAAGAAGTTTTCTTGACATAAAAATAATGTGACCTCGTATTATTATATATGCTAAAAACTTGCCTTCTTGATTATTCGTTAGTTCGTAGAATCAAAACAGAAAAAAACTGTAATTTTTATTATATATCCTAGTTACGCAATAACACATAATATTTCCCGTAACAAAAAATACTCTTTGTACCAGTACAAGATAGAATTACAATGTTCATTCTCTCTACTTCTTGCCCCAAGGATCTTTATATTCTAGTTTTTCATTACTTATTAGCGATTTATAAATATGCCTAGTTATAGGCATCCAGATTGGTCTTTCGTTCCAAAGAAGTTCCATTAATTTAGTTCTCCATTTTACATATTCCTGGTAAATTTGTTTTTTCGGTTGGCAAAATTCTTGTTAAACCAAAGGTTTTTGCTAAACCATTCTTTAAGTCATACATAACACTAACAAAACCTTTTAAAGCTATGAACCTTTTATCTCCTATTCTAACAGCACTCTCATCTAACTTTCTCAAAATAACTTCGTTAAGTAGATGCAGACTTAGCCTTTTCAAATAAGGTAAAAGTTTCACTCCATCCTAAATAAGCTCATCATCAACCTAAATATTAGCAGCCTTAACTGCTGTTGTACTAAATATATTCAAAGAAGATGTTAAGCCGTCTAAAGAATTACCAGAGGGTAATTGACCCGACCAACTTACTACAAACGGCACACGATGACCTCCTTCAAACTTATTTCCCTTCCAACCTTTTAGAGGACCGGTACTGCTTTGATTGTTATTCGCACCAATAAAATAAACTTTAAGTTAATTTTCATAGATATCCGTTGACTTAAAATTTTGTTATTTTGCCGACGCTTTAGTTTCTTCTATATCTTACTCCTATAAATTTCAATAGGCCGTTACTTATTTACTTGCTAAATTGACCGATTTTATATTTCCCTAATTAATAAAATGAGTCTTGAATTATCGAATTTTAATTAAAACACTGCTTATTCTATTGTTACTAAATCTATATTGGGCGCTTTGGAACCGGTTGACTTTAACTCAATATAATTAGACCCTACCTGAAATGGTACTTTTACGGTAATACTATTCCAATCAGCATTTTGAGAGCCTGTTGGTTCAAACTCTATCTCCTTAATCAATTTATCATTTACTTTTAAGGTCATTGGACATTTATTGTTCTCAAAATTATGAGCATACCTGAATGTTAGAGTGTATTTCTCTGCATCTCCATCATTTTCCTGAAACCATTTTACATACCCTTCATTTCCACCAAAATCTAAAAAACCTTCACCCCTGTAATCCTTACCAACGGTTTGCTTTATAGCTCCTCCAAATGTTGCATCCTCAGCCTGAAGTGAGTACCCCCTTCCTTTCCATGGATTTACGGTGTTTTCATCACCAATAAAAAAACCTTCTTCCTTCCCAAAATTTTCTTTTAGAGATAATAACACCTTGCCATTTTCAATAACTACGGCCCTTACCGTAGTTTTATCACTAGCTTCAAAAGGCTTGGAGTAGTCTTTGCCTTCCTTTAATGGGTCTTTCCCGGAAATGGTGTACTTAATCGTCAATTCGCTATCCACTTTTTCACCAATTAAGTTAAATCGGTTCGCAACGATAGTAATCTTTTCAGATTTAAAGAGTGACTTGTCTCCCAATATTGCAGCCATAGTAACAGTTGCATTTTCAGGTTTATCCGTTGATTGAATAAATGCGCGCGTTTTTCCCATGAACATTTTTCGATATTCGGATTTAATTTGGTTTACAGAGTCTACAGGGTCTCCATTTTCTAGCGAAACCAATCTAATACTTTTGTCAAAGTGATAATATATCCTGTTCTCTGCATAAGGATATATATTATCATTACTGTCTACACCATTTGTAGTAATAATAAAATAATCATTAAAACCTCCTTCGCCATTTAATCTTTCGATGGAATTTCTTAATCTAGAAGGTTCCCCTGCCGTGACCATTTCATCCTTTGCCACTTGTTGTCCTCCTTGGTAAGCAATAGCTTCTAGCTTTCCTTCTTCGTAGGGGACTAACCATTCGCACTGCATTTCATTCCAAACCGTACCTGGTTTATCTTTCCCAAGGGATTTGCCGTTTAAAAAAAGTTCTACTTCGTCAGCATTTGAATATACCCAGACCGGGACTAACGTGCCTTTGGGCATATGAGGATGTGTCCAGTGCGGTAAGATGTGTGTCATAGGTTTCTCTGTCCATTGGCTTTGATAAAAATAGAAAAGATCCTTTTCAAAACCGGCTACATCTATAATTCCGCCCATGAATAAACGAAAAGGCCATCCGCCATGTGCTAGTTCAGCTTCTCCGTAATAATCAAATCCAGACCAACGGAACTGCCCACTGTACCAAGGAAGATCACGTGCTAGTTCCCAGCTTTTCCTGGCCGATATTCTAACGGTTGCATTGTCGTATGATGAGTTAAAATGCTGTTTACGATTATTCCATTTTAAAGGTGCGGCCCATTGATCAAAAAATATTTCTTTCTTTGTAAGGTTTGGCAGCTCATAATATCGAGGGTTATATCCATCTCTAAACCAAGATTGAGTGCGGTAATACCCACGAGTCTGCCACGTATGGGGTGCTTCTGTAGAAAGAAAGGGTTTTTTAAAATTAGCGGTCTCAAAGAAAGTTTTTCGCTCTGAGCCACCGTTAATGCCAATAATGTCCATATCATCAGGATTTGCAGTACCGGACGTGACCATTCTTGACGGATCAAGCGTGTGTACAAGGTCAACTAAACGGGGAGCAACCTCTCCGTCTGTTTCATTACCCAATCCCCATAAAATGATACTTGGGTGATTACGATCTCGTGTAACCCACTCTTCTACATCTCTCTCCCACCATTCATCAAATGCCTGTTGCCCATAATCATAGAGCGCTTTTTTACTCCAACCGTCAAAGATTTCATCAATAAGCAGAATGCCCATTTCATCGCATAAATCGTAAAACATAGGAGGAAATGGTTTTACGGTCACCCGAATGGCATTAACACCCATACTTTTTAGTAAGTTAATTTTCCATCGCAGTAGCGGTTTGGTCCAAGCCCCGCCAAAAGGACCTCCCTCGTAATGCTCGCTAACGCCTTTTAATTTGATGTTTTCTCCGTTTAAATAAAACCCCGTTTTTGTTTTCCATTCAATCTCTCTAATACCAAATTTAGTATGTATTTCATCCAAGACTACATCACCATTTTTGATACTAGTTATCAACGTATATTGTTTAGGTGATTCCAAATTCCACAGCTCCGGTTGTTTTACCGATAAGATTACATTACCGTATGGCTTTGAGCTATCGATTTCTTTATTAAAGGCGAGCAATTCTTGACCATCTGGAGAGATAACCGATATAGTTGTATAAGCACCAGGCCATTTATCGCCTAGATTCAGTATTTTAAAATCAATATTGATTTTTGCCGAGTCTTTGGATATTTTGGGTGTTCGAACAGCTATACTATTGGGGGCAAAATGCAATTTATTGGTCATAATCATTCTGACCGGAGCATAAATACCACATGGGTGATACCAACGTGCAGATGGTTCCTTCGAATTATCAACCCTAACCGCTAGAGTATTTTTCCCTTTTTTTATATACTTTGAAATTTCATAACGAAAACTTATATATCCATATGGCCGTTTTCCAAGATAATTACCATTAATCCACACTTCACTATTCATATAAACCCCATCAAAGTCTATGTAAATCGCTTTTCCTGTAGAGCTTCCTTTTAAATCAAACGTTTTTCTGTACCATCCGATTCCTCCATCATGGTACCCCCCGGATTGACCTTGTGTTCCTTTCTTTGATATCCCTTCTTCAAAAGACCAGTCATGTGGAACTGAAATAATTCTCCAATCATTATCACTTAATATCTCCTTTGAATAATCCGGGCTATCACCTCGCTTAAATTTCCAATTCTTATTGAAATCAACCTCTGAACGAGATGAAAACAATTGGGTGGGAATACAAAAAATTATAATGATAATGCATATAATTTTTGAATTGTAAAATTCCTTTGTAATCATTTCAATGTTATTGTTTACTATTCAATCACATACTTACTAAAGAAAAACTCTAATAAAGTACGCTCTATAAAAACCTTTATATTCGTTACTATATTAACAAGCCACTATTTAAAACAGTTCACTCAAAGCTTAATTATAAATATCTTCAGCAGAGAAAATACTCTTGTTTTTATTTATTAATATGTTTTCCAAATCTTCAATACGAATTGATTTGGAAGGAACAAAAGCATCGCTCTCCATATAATTCAGTAAACTGTGTCTCAATTGTCTAGCCCCTGGTCTATCCTTTAAATTATTTGTAATATCTGTGGACGAAAAAATTAAGCTACCAGAACCTACCTTTACCTCAAATACATTTGATAAATGATGGTTGGTTACAAAATTATCTATAACCCTAACCAAAGGCGTAACCTCTAAGGAATCTGTAATAACAGATTTTGATTTGATACATAAGTCCCACCATTGCCAGTCTGTATGCGAATCTGTGGGGAAATCATTAAAAGCGGGGTGCTTTTCATCCAATAGTAAGCCCATAGTAGCAGGTTGGTTAGGAAAGTGAACAGGGCTCCAAAAAACTGGCACGAAACGACCCTCAATACCTTTAATTCTCTCAAAATCTGGATTAAGCAATACTTTCTTTCCTTTTTGTAAAGCTGCCCACGCCTCTTCTATTGTATTTGTAAACAGTATGTTGTCTGATCTTATCTTTACCTTTTTTGGATATTCCCAAATAGACCAGCTATTTTTATACTTTGAATCTTTTAAAGAAACCGTAACCTTTACTTTTTTTGCCGCTTTTGTATTGATAGGATATTCAATAGTTCCTAAATTTAAATTATTACCAATTTGTAGATTTACATTGATAAATTCTCCACTCTTTAAAACGGCTCCTTGGTCGTCTGTAATGGTCCATTCTAAAGTTTTATTTTTGAGTTCCTTATAAAAATTGGCCACTTCAACACTGGCGGCAAATGTTTCTCCGTTTTCATATACAGCTTTATTAAAACGGATTAAGGGTACCAGCTCACTATTAAACTGGCTAAATTCTTCTGGGGAAATAATTCCTTTCGATTCCCAAAATGCATTTAACAGCCCCACTAATGCTGTACCCTGACCAGGAAAATCTTGCAATTGTAATAGCTGAAAACCATCAAAACTTGGAGTTTTCAATGCTCGTTCTATTTCTTCTTTATATAATATTGCTGCTAATTTCCCCGAAGCCTGTGTAAAATCTTGAGCAAGGTTTAAGAGTTTTTTATGTTCTAAATCATTCTTTATTGCAATGAAATTAAGCGGTTGCAATACACCAGTATATTTTTGAATCTCACTTAAATCTGGATATACAGAATATTGACCAATTTCATGCGAAATTAATGGTATCTGTATGTGCTCGCTATTTTCAGAATAGTCCGCATTAAAATGGGGGGGCTTGTCATTAAAAATGCCCTGCCCTCTTATCCACCCTCTATCTGTCCATTGGGCAATAAAGAATTCATCTTCCTTCTCTGGCCTTGTTCCCGTAGGTTTTTGAAATGAAAACGAAGTTGTTGCGTACAAATGACGATTGTCTATTTTCTTTAACTTCTCTGTCATTTTATTTAAAACATCAATATCACCTTGCAATTCGTTACCCATTGCCATTAATATAAATGATGGGTGGTTACCATAATCATTAAGAATTTTATTGGCTTCTTTCTGTAAGAACTCTGTAGTATTTTTGTCTTCCCCTACCCTTAAACTCCAATGGGGCAATTCTACCTGAAAATAAAAACCAGCTTCATCGGCAGCCTCAAAAGCTGCTTTGGGTGGGCACCAAGAATGGAAACGCAAATGATTAAGACCATAGTCTTTAGCCTGCTTTATCAACGTTGCCCATTCTTTCTTTTGCATTGGTGGGTAACCGGTCAACGGAAATATTACACATTCTAAGTTGCCTCTAAGAAATATTCGTTTATCGTTCAGTGTTAAATTACCCTTCTTCTCACCTACATATTTGTATCCGAATTTTTCAGTTAATCTTTGCTTGCCAATAATTACGCTAAGATTGTAAAGGACAGGGTTAAACTCATCCCAGTTCTGCAATTGCGCTGGCTTCTTAATTTGGAAGCTTATAGATTTATTTTTAACATCCAAATCTACCGCAACTCCTTTTGCTAGTTCCTTTCCGTTAACATCTGAGATTTGATACTGAATTTTTTGACTTTTTTCAAGAACATCTTTTTCGAAATCAACGCGTATTTCATTCTCTGCGCTATTTGGATAAATCTGAAGATTTGATGCTTCGCCTATTTCCGTAGCCGACAATACAATATCCCCTAAAATCCCGTTCCATTTTATCTGCGTATGGTTAGTATAGGCATGGGCCATATCCTGATTTCTCTTTTCAGGATACATTGTTCCTGGTACATTTATTAAAGGGAATTTATTTGAGTTGTCTATACTTATAGTTAATAAATGTTCTCCTGGCAGCAGAAAATTCGACAAATCATATGTATGACTTCCAATTAAACTATTGGAGCTACCTATCTTTTTCCCATCTACATAAACATTAGACTCCCAAATAACACGTTCCAGTTCTAATTCAATTTTTTTGCCTTTCCAAGAATTTGGTATTACAACTTTCTTTTGATACCACGCTTTACCTGTATAGTGCCGTCTTCGAGTCAAATTTGACATCACATAATTATTGATTGCAGGTTCTATGTTATTAGGTTTTCCAATATTTGCATCATCTAAAGTTCCCGGCAAATTTATCTCTTGCCCAGCAATTTCAGTATTGGCCCAATTTTCACTATCTCCAATATTCAATGAATCTAAGCTAACCCTCCACTTTCCCGCTAATGAAATACTGTTCCCGTTTTGGGAATCGCATTGAACAAAGAGAAACGCTATTGCTATAAAGAAGGTTCTAAGAAAAATGTTTTTCATTATTATATTTTTACGGATTGATTTATGATATCTGCAACCATTTCACGATGAATAAATGCCTGCATATTATAATGATCAGAACTCATAACACAATCAAACATTTTTGAACTGACTTCGTATTGCTGCAACCCAAGGTTGCCCAAGGCCATTAAATAGGAACAATTAATTTTGTTACGTTCGATTAAATCTTCTTCCCAAATCAGCAAATCTGGTAATGAAATGGCAAAATAATCGAGCTTTACGTCATCTTCCATATGATCTTCACCATAAGCTATAAGTTTTGTAAATCTATAATTTGCTTCTTCCTTCCTTTTTAACTTTAGCAATGCCAAACCTTGATAAAATATCTTGTCTGGCTGCTGGTCGTTATAAAACATAGCAGGACTAGGTTCTGAGATGCCTGTAGCTGCAAATTCCCAGCATTCCTTTGCTTTATCGACCTCATTTATCCCTTCATAGGCACAACCCAACCAATAAAATATATCATTCTCTTGAGTCCCATACAGTTTTCCTTCTCCAAGGTTTTCCGGGTATGCTTGCGCAGCTAGCAAATACTCTATGGCCTTATTGTAATTTTCCTGTTTTATATTTTTTTTGGCCAATTCCACATTTACCGTTACATACTGAAAAGGCACTTTACCCTCTCCTCCTTCCCAAGGATGAAATTGTCTTTGACTTATAAGCTCCAGAGCATTTTCATACTCGCCTCTGAATGTATGCAAGCTTAAATATTCTAGGTACAGGTCATCGCGGGATTGAACCAAGTCAATATTTTTTTCTAAGAGAATTAAGCGTTCATTTACAGAAACATTACATTTTTTATAGAATTGATCTAGCTCCATAAGTAAACGTGCATCCGTGTTGTCCAACTCAAATGCTTTCTCCAAATAAATTCTTGCTACTTGATGGTCGTTCTTCTTATTAAAGTTTAATAGTGCAAGGTTTCTATAACAGATTGCGTTGGAATTATCATACTCAATAGCTTTCTCCCAACACAAGCGAGCCTCTTCGTACTGTTTAGATGCGTACCAAAAATTACCCAAATAATAGTTTGTTTTAGCGTCTTGAGAATTACTTCTGATAGCCGCCTGTAATACCACTACTTCTTCCAATCGGTTTGGAAAACAATAGTCCATTGGCATTTTACTTCCTAGTTTGAAATTTTCATTGGCCTTGTCGTATTCGCTGTTCTCTAAATGATATGCCCCTAGAAAATAATATACCATAGGGTAATTGGCCAAATTTTTATCCACTAGAATATTTAACAGAGCTATAGCCTCATTGTATTGCCCCGCCTGCGCATAATCAATTGAGAACTCAATAAAGTTCTGTTGATTGGCCCTAGTGATATCCAATAGATTTTCTAAATCTTCCGAAGCACCAGTAATTTGATATCTTTCATAGATTACCCCAAAGTTAAAGGCATCTATGGCCAATGAATCATGTATTAACTGTTTTGCTTCATCTACATGACCCAATTTTCTTAAAATAATGACCTTAAGATGTCTTGCCTTATGGTTATGCCAATTTTTAATAAGTGATTTATCTACTAGTTCCAGTGCTTTTTCCAAGTTATCATTGGCACACTCTATTTGTGCACAGTTAAAATAGCCTGCATCCTGCCAAGCAGCATTCCAACAGGATTTATAAAATGCGGCATATGCTTCCTTCTTATTTCCTAAATATGATAGGGTCAATCCTTTATTAAAATACGGTTCGCCATCGTAAGGATTAGGGTTACGTTCTATCAATGTATCTATAGCTGCTTCAAAATACTTTAAGGCCTCTTCAAATTTCGCTCGTTTTAAATACCAAAGTCCCATAGCGTTATTGCAACGAACATCTTTAGGGTCGCGTGACAAGCCTTCCAAATAATAGGCAGTTGGATCGTAAGTAGCATGCCTATACTGTTCTAAATGAAGCCCTCTTAAGAACAACTGCTCAACACTATTAATTTCGTTTGGTTGCTTTGCAGCTTTTGCTGCTTCTGGTATTTCACTATCAGAGAGACTGGCCGGAGACCAAGACACCAAAATTTTACCATTGGCATCCTTTACCTTAGCCGTAAGGCTCTTATAGCTAATACCATTAACAGCAATCAGTTCCTCAAACCCATTTGCCGGGTCTAAATTTCGAACAGATTCAAATAAGATTTTATTCTCTGAATATAAGCTTATTACAGATTTTGGGTAATGAGAGGTTACATGGATTTTTAACCGCACCTGCTCTTCTTCCATTTCCAAATTCAACAAAGCTTCTTTGGTAGCATTCTTTACGATCCCAACGTTATAATAGGGCATAAAATACTGTTTAAAACTTTTTTCCTCATAAGGATGCATCCAAGAGAAATCTGGTTGATTATCAGTATATACTCCACACATTAACTCTATGTAAGGCCCGTCGTTATCCGTAAGATTACGGTCCCATGCCTTTCCAAAATCGCCATTACCCCAAGTCCATTGTTTTTTACCAGGTGATATATGATGATCTGCAACATGCAATAGTCCACCTTTAGAATCATTCTCATATCCACCTACAAAGTCATAATCAGAAGTTATAGCCATATACGATGTGGGAACGGGTATATTCTTATATCTAGAAATATCCGTACCCGGTGAATAATCTACTTTATAATATTCGCCCTTAGCTATAGGAAATTCAGAAACATCCCTTTTACCATGATCAAAAACCGCATTTACATCTGGTGGAAAAACAGATTGGTAATGGTCATTTACTGCCACCGCAGGATTTGCCCACCATAAAAAAGTTTGGGCTACAAATGTTCTATTATATAGTTGGCCTTTTATTTCTAGATATGCTTTATCCGGATATAGCGTAAAACCAGCCATACCTTTAGTTCTGAACATACGTTCTACTTCACTGACCCAAACCGTTATGCTACCATCTTTATTCTCTTCAATATGAAAATCTGTTGGATCATATGTACTAGGCCTATGGTGTTGTGGCCAGTTAAACTCTATACCTCCTGAAATCCATGGCCCTGTTAAACCAACTAAAGCAGGCTTAATTACATTATTGTAGTAAACAAAATGACGTTCCCTGATTTTATCATAGGCCATCTGGATCCTACCGCCAAGGGAAGGAATTACCATTATTTTAATAAAATCATTCTCCAAGTAAATTACATCCCATTCTTTATCAACTTTTTCATCGCTAATTTTTTCAATTACCGGATGGGGATAAACAACACCACTACTAGCCTGATATACTCTTTTTTCTAAAAAAACAGGATATTTCTCTGGTTTTCCAACTTCGTAGGTAGGTATAACTACTGTATCTTTCCAAGCCTTTACTATACTCATCTCGAATTCTATTATGTTCGACTTTGAACATCGAACCATTTAAACATAATTTCTTAATACTTTAATAAACTTTTGATTTCCCTAGGTTTCAACTGGATTTTTGGATTAAATTGGTTACTGACTATGTACCTTTTTAAACTATATAACAATTGACGTGCTTCGGGTCTGTCTTCCATACTACTATGTAAATCCACACCGGAGAACAACAATTTACCTTTACCTACTTTTGCCTCAAAAAGTAAGGCCGTTCTACGATTTTCAAACCAATCATCAATTACGCGAACAATTGGATGCAAATCAGAAGAAAAATCATCTAGAACAATAGCATTTGAATGGCTCATAGCATCCCACCATTGCCAATTGCTATGATACTCTGTTGGAAATTCAGCCAAAGCAGGATGGGCGGGATTGGTAAGAATACCAAGTGTGTGGGGTTTTTGCCCTTTAGTCCATGAGGTGTTCCAGAAAATACTCGAAAAGCCCACACCAATATCACCACCTTTATCAGCCTTAATATCTCCTTTGGTTATAGTAAGTAATACGTTGCCCCCGTTATTTAAATAATCAAGAGTTCTGGGATCTAGCTTCTGAACAACGCGAAAATTATCGCTACTTTTTATTGGTTCATTTTCAGAAGGGTACACCCAAACATCCCAACTGTTTTTATATTCACCAACATAGACGGTAAGTACTAATTTTTGAGGTGTTAAGAGTGAATCTAATTTTACTGAAATCTCACCTAGACTAAACCCATTTCCAACCGGAATAGTAGTTTTTGAGAATTCACCTTTCGCAAAAGAATTTTCTGTTTCGTCCGTGAGCTCCCAGGTAGGGGTTACATTATGTATTGGCTTCTCACCATAGTGAGCGACTTCTACTGAGGCTTTTAAAGTTTCATTGTTTAAGAAAATACGTTTGGCCAATCTTGCCAACGGTACAGTTTCTGAATTAAACTCACGAAACTCACTAGGAGTTACATAACCTTTCTCTTCCCAAAAGGCATCCAAAACCCCAATAAGTGCTGTACCTTGACCAGGAAAATCATGTAAGTCTAACAACTGAAAACCTGCCATGTCCTTGGTACGCAAGCCCGCTTCTATATCTGCCTTGTAACATAGTACCTGCAATTTACCTGATGCCAATAAAAGACTATCAGCTAAGTGACCTAGATGATTCTCGTTCAAGGTTTCTTTAAAAATCTCAAAATTTTTAGGCTTTAAAACACCGGTATATTTTGACATTTCCTTAAAGTTAGGATACACGCACCACTGTCCCATTTCATGACTTACATAAGGCATAGGGGTTTCTTCAATCAACTTTCTATAATCAAATTCCGTTTGCGGTGGCTCGGCATTTATAACACTGTTAAGTTCTTGGGCCCAACCTTGAATACGCGGTCCTTTATGATTGTAATAATCTAGATTATCCAACAAAGGCCAACCGGCAGCACTGGTGTATAATCTGCGGCTATCCAAATCTTTAAAATGTGATACAAACTTTTCCAGATATTTGGCGTGATTTTTACCTGACGGTTCGTTACCATAGGCCATCATCACAAAAGAGGGGTGGTTCCCATATGTATCTATTATATCTTCCGCCTCTTTATATAACCAATCGTCTATTGGTTTCCCATCCCCTATAGTTGCCCACGCAGATGCTTCTACTTGAATATACACACCTAATTCGTCCGCAGCTTGAAATGCCGCTTCCGGCGGACAATATGAATGAAAACGAATATGGTTTAAACCATGATTCTGTATCGTTCTCAGAATACGTTTCCATTCCTCAACATCGGTAGGTGGGTATCCTGTTAAAGGGAAAATAGAACACTCTAACGTGCCACGTAGATAAACTGGTCTTCCGTTAATCGCAAAGCGCTTACCATCAACTTTAAAATCACGCATACCAAAGGTTATTTCCTTCTCACTTATACCTAAATCGGATTTCAATCTTAATTGCATCTTGTACAAATTAGGATTGAACTCATCCCACAATAAAGGTGAGTCTCCCATAGGATAATCTATTTCAAATTTCCCATATTGGTCAATTTCAATTTGATGAACAACTTCTTGCAAGCCATTAGCACCACTAGCAACCTGCTTTGCCTGAAGCACTATTTCACCCTTTTGTGTATTTCCACTAAAATTGACAATTGTTCCCTTAACGCCAACAAGGTTGTTATTTACATCTGGATAAAGTTTTACATCTTTAAACGTAAAGAGTGGCGATGTTATCAACTTGATATCGCCTACTATACCGTTCCAATTAGTCTGGGTGTTATCTGAAATACTATGAGCGTCCACACCAGGATCTATATCCTTTACCCTATTGTCTATACGTAACGTAATTGTGTGTTCTCCTGGTTTAAGGTATTTATCTAAACGGTAATTGTGGGGTGTCCCTAAGCTATGTTGTGTGCCTACTTCCTTATCATCTACCCATAAGGTTGTTTCCCAATGAGGCCGTTCTAATTCTAGACTGATATACTGATTTTCCCATATAGTTGGAATGGTTACTTTTTTTTGATACCAAGCCGGGCCTGTATATACTTTGTCAGGGCTTAACCAAAATGATACTTTTACATTTCCAGGTTCACGGTACTTAGCATATTTAGGGTCTTTATACCAAAGACTGTCGTTCCACATACTACCTGTCCAATGCGTATTGACCGTTATTTCGTCACCTTTCCCATTTTCAGCCATTGAACCGGGTAATTCAATAACATCATTTAAATTATTTACGAACCATTGTTCAGATATACCTTGATCTAAGGAATCTATTTGAAACTGCCACTCACCGGATAAATCCAATTCTTTAATCTGTGCATCCTCACAAGAACAAAGTGCAAACAAGAGTCCGGAAAGCATAATAACTCTAAATTTCATACGCGTATATATTTATTTGCTTTGAAAATCTTCTATAAAAAAATCACGTATTGCTTTTGCAACAATTTCATGCCCTTTTTCATTGATGTGGTTACCTTGAGCCATATAATCTTTAAGGTTTTTTGTGTTAGCCAATTCCCGAAACAGGCCATAACTATCAACAAGACCTACTTCATGCTTTTGTCCCAATTCCCTAATCTGTTGCGTGTGTTTATAAAGTTTGGTGTCTATGGATTTAATATCTTCATTTAAATCTGGTGTAGGGGTCATTAGAATAACTTTTGTCCCATATTCCTTTGCCTGAACTATCATTTTTTCCCAAGCTATTTTGGCTCTTTCCAAGCCTATATTCCGATCGTTTAATGCATAATCTATAAACAATACATCCGGTCTGTGAACCAATACATCTTCTTTAAATCTTTTCTCTCCTTGTTCAGAATGCTCCCCACCAATTGATGTAGTAATACTATTGACCACAGCATGAGTATAAATTTGCTTGACTTCCTTAAGTGTCTTATAAGGGTATGACTCTAGCGTATGTACTTTTGGTGTCTTGAAATAGCCAGATGGCACAGAATGCCCATGAAAAACAAGGTTAACAGTCTTATTGTCAGGCCAAGTTTTCTTTAATTCGGATTTTACGGAATCAAGGTAATTGCAAGCATCATCTTTTTCCTGGGCAAAAGCACTATGGACCAACAAAAGCACAATAATCAGAACATTGTATTTATATTTCATTTTTCTTCCGTTAATTCAAATTCAATTTCTTCTAAACTTTTCCCTTTTGTTTCAGGTAATTTTTTCTTTACAAAAATGAAACCTGCCAAGCATATTAAGCTATACGTCCAAAAGGTACCGTAAGACCCTAATGTATTATTCATAATAGGAAAAGTAAACACTAGGATAAAAGAAGCTATCCATAATGAAAATGTTGCGATGGACATTGAAATTCCCCTTAACCTGTTCGGAAAAATTTCTGAAAGTATCACCCAAGTAATTGGAGCCAACGACATGGCATAAATAGCAATTGCAGTTATAACTAAAACTAAAACAGGCCAGCCACTGAACTCGAAAAAATATGCCCCACCTAGCAAAGCATACACTATTGAAAGACCAGCAGCCCCAAATAGCATTAATTTTCTACGGCCCCAACTGTCTACGGTACGCATTGCCACAAAAGTAAATAGAAGATTGACACTACCTGTTATTACTATATTGAATAGCATATCACCAACAGTATACCCTGCGGCGGTAAATATCTCATCGGCATAGTTGAATATTATATTAATACCACACCATTGCTGAAAAATGGCCAATACAATACCTATAATCATTATTGGCAATACTCTTTTGCTCTTTAATTCCGAAATATTAATTTTCTTTCCATCATCACTTTTAAGTGTAGACTTCATGTTTTTAACTTCATGATGCGCATAAATGTCCCCTCCTATCTTGGACAAAACCTTTTTAGCCGTTTCAAGTCTTCCTGTCTTAGCTAGAAATCTTGGGCTTTTCGGAACTAGGAACATTAGAAAGAAGAATAATAACGCAGGTATAAGTTCGACCCAGAACATATAGCGCCATCCCGTTTGCCCGTTCCATGATGTATGAATATCGGCATCGCTAAAATTAGCAGGTATTGCTTCAGCAATTCCCCAATTAGCAATTTGAGCAACCAAAATTCCTAATACCAGGGTTAATTGATTTATAGCAACGAACCTACCCCTGTATTTGGCTGGAGCCACTTCGGCAATGTACATTGGCGAAAGTGTTGAGGCCAAACCAATACCCAAGCCACCAATAATCCGATAGCTAATGAAAATGGCGAAATTATCTGCATAACCTGTGCCAAAGGCGGATAAAGAAAATAGTGCCGCAGCCAATATAAGACTGTTTTTTCGCCCCCATTTATCTCCTAAAAATCCTGAAACTACTGCACCAAATATACAACCAACCAAAGCGCTACTCATAGCCCAACCTTGTAGAGTTGGAATAGTAGAAATGTCAAAATAAAGCTCGTAAAACGGTTTTGCGCCTCCTATAACCACCCAGTCATAGCCAAATAAAAATCCGCCCATAGCCGAGACCATTGCCAAAAAAAGTAAATAGGTAAAATTGAATTTGGATTCACTCATAACATTATAGTGTAATTTTGTGGGCGTTCCTAAGCCTTAATCTTTTGTAGACTTACTATCGAACCAATTATTTTGAGGATTAAAATCCTTAGATAGTATTTTCTTTCTCTGCTTTTCTAAATTGGGAAGCATCTGGTTTTTACGTGTTTCATATAGTTCAATTGCCTTGGAGTTATTATACTTAGAATTAGACACTGGCACGGCCGCACCAGTTTCTTCTAAATTATTTTCCAATTCTTTCTTTAGTTGCCGGGCCACTTCCATATTCTGGGCTACTACATTTTCCTTTTCCCCAACATCATGCTTTAGGTTGTAAAGTTCATCATGACCATCTTCATAGTAATGGATAAGTTTCCAATCGCCCTTTCTAATCATACTAACAGGTTCACCTCCTTGATTGCCATAATGTGGATAATGCCAAAACAACGCTCTTTCATCTAAAGATTTTCCTTCAAACAATGGAACAAGACTCAACCCGTCCAAGTATTGATTTTTAGGCTTATCAACGCCGGCAAAATCTAATAGGGTGGGATAAAAATCTATACCTGATACAGGGTATTCTATAACACTAGGGGCATCTTTATACATTGGTGCTTTAATCAAATAAGGTTCTCTTATACCACCTTCCCATTGATAACCTTTGCCGCCTCTTAAGGGGAAATTACTGGTAGAAAAAGCATCACCGCTGGCAACACCTCCGTTATCCGATGTAAATACAATTATAGTATTATCATCCAAACCAAGTTCCTTTAACCTATTTAAAACAACGCCTACAGCATCATCCATAGATTCTACTAACCCAGCATATATTGGATTGTCCTGTACGTTTCGGATAGGTAGAATGCGTTCCATATCGTAACCCGAATCTTTAATGCCTTTCTGTTCTGCCTTATTTCTATATTTCTCCCATTTTGCTTCAGTTGTTTCTATAGGACCATGCACGGCGTAAAAAGACAAAAAAGCAAAAAACGGCTGATCTTTGTTCTCCGTAATAAAGTCTGCTGTTTCTAGAGCTAAACGTTTGGTTAAATTTTCACCATTATATTTATAATCCAGTTTGGGATTGTTCCAAGGGGCATAATAGCCTCCTTTAGGGCTACCTACTTCCCATCCCCCTTTATTGATTTCAAAACCGTTATTTTCTGGAGAATATGGTTCATCACCCAAATGCCATTTTCCAGCAAAGAAAGTTCTATACCCACCAGCCTTGAACGCTTCGGCTATTGTAATGTCTTCTTCTTTTAGTGCATGTTCATAATCTGGCGGAAGGACCTTGGTATTATAATATTCACCCCATTTTTCACCTGTAGCCGCTCCTATCCAATCTGTTACGCCATGGCGAGCGGTGTATTGCCCGGTCATTAAACTAGCCCTAGAAGGGCTACATACTTGTGCAGCAGCATAGCCTTGAGTAAAATGTACCCCTTCCCTAGCTATAGCATCTATATATGGGGTTTCATAGTAGTCACTACCTGCATAACTTAAGTCATGCGCCCCCAAATCATCCGCTAGTATAAAAACAATATTAGGCTTATTAGAATTTGTAGCCTTTGGCTTATCTTCATTTTGTTTACAACCGTAAACTAAGGATGCTATTACAAAAAGATAATTTAATATATATAATTCTCTCAAAATAAAAAGTTTTTAAAACGATGTTCACCTTATAAATCAAGACAGTAAGGTATCTTGATTGTTACTTTTCACTCAAAATATTTGATAATGCTTTCTGCATTTTCTTTAATACGTCCGGATACTCATCTGCTATGTTCTCTTCTTCAAAGGGATCTACATCCAAATTATACAATTGGGGTACTGTACTAAAGCCGGGATCTACAAACTTATTAGCAATCCACTGGGGTGTTTGTGCATTTTTCTGGGGTTTGATATACTTATAACTCCCCATTCGTAAACCAAAAGTATACGCCTCTTCCAAAAGAAAATCTCTACCTTTTTTATCAAGACCCAACCAAGCTTCTATATGATTTTCACTATCCTTGGCGTCACCATTTTTAAGTTTCTGACCAACCAAAGAAGCCAAGGAAGCGTATAAATCTACCTGAGACAATAAAGCATTACTTGTACCTGGACGTATTTTTGATGGCCATGAGACAATGGTCGGTATGCGTGTACCTGCCTCATAAACTGAATACTTTGCTCCTTTATATTTACCTCCCGGTTTATGCTCCCCAACTAATTCCCTGGCATAATCCAAATAACCATCGTCTAAAATTGGACCATTGTCACTTGTAAATATGACCATGGTATTGTTGTCCAGGTTCACTTCTTTCAGCTTTTGCATTATAGCTCCTACACACCAATCCATTTGCGCTATAACATCTCCTCTAGGCCCCATTGTACTGGCTTCAACAAATTTTATATTGGCAATTCTAGGCTGATGAATATCATGAAGAGAGAAGAAAAGGAAAAATGGATTTTTACTGTTTTTATCTATAAATTCATTTGCCTTTTTCGTTAAATCAAATGGAATATCTTCATCTACCCATAAAGCATTTTCCCCTCCATTCATATAACCAATACGACTTATTCCATTCGTAATTGAGCCTAAATGTTGTACATCTGTGTGCTGTTTTAAAAGCTCGGGATGTTCGGTTCCAATGGGGTACCCATCCAGTTTTGAAGTATAACTAACAGTTATTGGATCTTGAGCATCAAGTCCTACCACTTTTTGATTTTCCATGTATACCGTAGGTATACGATCTCCTGTTGCGGGTATAAGAAAACTATAATCAAAACCTACTTCTCTAGGGCCCGGTTTTACTTCCTCGTTCCAATTTGCTTTTCCGTCCCCCAGTCCTAAATGCCATTTTCCGACCACCCCGGTACTGTAGCCGGCATCTTTTAACATGTCCGGCAACGTACGTTTATCAACATCTATAATCAGAGGGGCATCTCCATTTACTATTGCTGCATTATTCCTAAAAGCAAATTCACCCGTTAACAATGAATATCTGGAAGGCGTGCAGGTAGCCGCAGTAGAATGTGCGTCGGTAAAATTTAAGCCGCTTGCCGCCAACCTATCTACATTGGGGGTTTCTACGCCAATGGCCCCATTAACCCCAATATCTCCAAAGCCCAAGTCATCCACATAAATAAGTACAATATTTGGCTTGGCTTCCTGCGAATAAACACCTAAAGTTGATGTAAAAAAAACGAAGAAGCATATAAGTTTTTTTATAGAAAATTCTTTTAAAGTCATGCTATTTTTTGTTACGGACAATCTAATTGCCTGTCCCTATTTATATCTATATGGAAAAATAATGTGTCATGGAGATAACATTTAAGAACTGGTAGTAATTTAAAATTACTACCAGTATGCAACAAGTCTACTAACTAAACATCACTACAAAACAATCAATATCAACTTAATAACCAGGGTTTTGAACCAAATTTGGATTTTCCGCCAATCTTTCCTGACTAAATGGAAGATAATACCTTTCCTCTCCAAATTGTCTTATATCACCTTCCGCATTTTTAAGCGTTATATTGTACATGTCCGTATCAAGATTATATCTGAATACCAAGCCTTTTGTACGAACATTTCCTAGAACTTCCGTAGCAACACGCCAGCGGATTAAATCCCAAAAACGATGCTCTTCAAAAGCCAACTCCACTTGACGCTCCTGCCTAATAAAATCTTCCGTAATTTCTGACCTAAGTGGCATTCCTGCCCGTTCCCTGACCATATTGACCATGGTCAAAGCTTCACCAGAGTTTCCCAAATAATAGGCCGCTTCGGCTAAATTCAATAAAGTTTCCGCATACCTAAATACATAGAAATCTTGACCCGAATTTTCTGATTGCGTAGCTATATTTGTTGGATCTAACCTTTTTCTAAGTAAGAGCGCAGTATTTCTAACGTTTCTTGCCGCCGCTGTAGCCGGTATTTCCTCTCCATTTTGTTTGGTAAGTATTGTACCCGTACCGTTTACAACCTCTCCATTTACTAAACTACTACTGTGAAAATATATTTTTTGGCCTTTCCATGTAGTCTCAGGGTAAAATACACTCGCTACAAATCGAGGATCTCTATTCCCGAAAAAGTCGGTAACATCCCATTCATTTTCCAATGTTAAATCTTCTCTGGAAATACTACTACCGGTTCGACCATCTATAAAATCAAAATTTTCTACGAAATCATACAAAACCGGAAAGTTAGAGTTCCACTCCAAACCAAGTCCATCAGGATTTGCCAACCAGTCCAAAGAATGCCCTTTTATAAATGGCTCAAAACGTTCAGCAAAAATTATCTCATTATTACCTGTACCTTCATTCAGAAAAATAGAAGCAAAATTTGCTGCTTTGTCATCCCCCTCATCAATTAGTTGAAATAATTGAGAATCTATAACCTCCTTAGAAGCATCGTAACTTTTCTTATAGTAATCTTGGGCACTAGCCGATGGGACACCCACAATACCGTTAATTTGCTCTTCCCCAAAATTTGCTATACTAGCAGCATAAAGCATAGCCCTACTTTGCAACATAAGTGCAGTAAAGCGATCCACCCTACCGTTGGCTCCCGTTTTAACTTCGGATAAATCCGGAAGTATTTCTGCCAATTCATTGTATATGAAATCATATATTTCCTTTTCTGTTGCCCTACTCGGAAAAAGAACCTCATCAGAATCATCTTGATCCTGTACGGTAGTAATAAGCGGCACACCTCCATAACGTTTTACCATTTCAAAATATTCATACGCCCGAAGAAACCTGACCTCTGCCATAGTAGTCCTAATAAAATCTTCTTCTAACGAAACGCTATTTGGCAGGTCACGCAAAAGAATATTCATGTTTCTTATATTAAAATACGGCCAGCGGTCAAGATTTCCCGGACCGGTAACCTCTGTATATTGTCTTGAATATGATAAATTAGGATATTGCCAATTAGCAAAATTAATATGTTCGGCTCCTGCAGCCGCAAACAAACCTATACCAACATTTCCAAACCCACCAATTTCTTGAAAGTTCATGTTTAGATATAAATCTGCAACATACGAATTTGTAAGTCCTTCATCCTCGAAGACCGTATTTTCCGAAATGAAATCCGGCTCTTTATCCAATTGATCGTCACACCCTAAACAAAAGAGTACAAGTACAAAATATAAACTTTTTGGTAACATAATTTTTAGTTTTAAGGTTGATAAATTATAAGCCAATACGGACTCCAAAAGTGAATGTTCTTAAGATTGGCAGAGTTAACCCGGTTGCACTAGATGCTTCTTCCGGGTCTATTATGTCCTTATAGATACCTAACTTAGAAAACGTTAACAAGTTATCGCCCGCAACATAGAATTCTAAGTTTTCAAACTTTATTAAATCCAACACTTCAGCCGGTAATTTGTAGCTTATATTAGCATTTTTAAGCCTTAGATAGGTTCCATCTTTATACCAAAAGTCTGATGATGCACCATTCCAAATGCGAGCCCCACTTCTCTCAAAAGCCGGTAGCTGCGCATTGGGGTTGGCCCCTACTCCTGGGTTAGAAGGGTCTTGCCTCCAACTATATTTTTCATGAAGGGTATATGGTACAGTTTCATTATTAAATGGATTTCTTGCTCCCGCGGTTATCAATACATTAAATTTAGAAGCACCTTGCCACAACATGCCTAAAGAAAAATTCTTATAGGAAAAATTAGTGTTCAAGGAAAAAAGCATTTCAGGTATATTTCCAAAACCTATTTCGTATTGATCATCCCTATTCAAAATATTATCTCCATTTCTGTCAATATATCTTATGTCCCCAGGCTTGGGAGATCCATTTAAATCCTCAATAGTAAACTGATTCAAGTATTCATCTACTTCTTGCTGAGTGTTAAATAAACCGTCCGTTTGATATCCAAATGTTGTGTTAACATACCGTCCAGATCGTTTATCCAACCTTACCTGCGTAGGGTCCGTAAAGTCTATATTTTCTTGATAGTCTCCATAACGTTCTCGCGCCAACGTAAAAGTACCGGCAATATTTACCCCAAAATCTTCCCAATTATTTCTGTACCCCACTAAGGCTTCAAAACCGCGATTATTTCTTGTATCCAAGTTCGTTGCCGGTAAGTTTGCGCCAAAAGTTGTTGGTAAACCTTCTATTGGCAACCTCAGCAAGCCTTCACGAAGACGGTAAAAAGCATCTATATTTGCATAAAGTTTACCTCCGAACAAACTTAGATCCAAACCAATATTATACATTGTTGTTTCTTCCCATGTAACTAATTGATTGGCTATACCCTCTGTTCTAATAGTGGGCGTAGGAGTATTTTCATCCAAGTAATACACTTGACCTGTTTCTGAAAACCCTGTTAAAAACTCAAAAGCCGTATTTCCGATATTACTATCTATACCGGTCTCGCTATAAGACAACCTTAATTTTAGTTCCTTTATAGTTTCGCTATTCTGCAAGAAATTTTCCTTGGCAATATTCCACCCAAGTGATAGGGACGGAAAGTATCCCCATCGCACATCCGGACCAAATTTTGAACTTCCGTCCGCTCTAAACGTACCTTCCAACAAATATTTGCCGTCATAAGAATAATTAAGTCTACCTGCCACACTTTGCCTAGTATAACTTAACGGCACACCCAATCCACCTGTAGTGGTAAGGTTATCGTCTCCTGCACTTACCTGTGGAACATCAGAAGACAGAAGATCTCTTCTCAAGACAGTCAACCGTTCATAAAGATTATCTTCTTTTTCTGCGAATGCGAGTGCCCCAATCGTATGCTTAGAAATATCTTTACTATAGTTTAGATAAGCACGGGACAGTATTCTTCTTTTGGGATCATCATTAAAATTGGCTCCACCAATATATTTATAAAAGTCATTTACAGAAATTGTAGCCTCTTTTGTATACCCATCATTATCAGCAGAAACCGCACTAGGATCAAAAGACCACACATCATAAGGCTGTCGTAATCTATCCTGCGTTATTAAACGAAACCTAATATTGTTTTTGACCCCAATACTTAACCCTGGAACAAAAGGTAAATTATATTTAATATCCAAAGCCGCAGCTAAAGTTTCTAGATCTGTCCTTTCATAACCTGCAAATTTCTGCTGTGTTCTAGCTACTGGAGACCTTTGTGAAAATCCTGAATATGGTGCTCTATCCGGATCAGGCAAAAACGGATTATACAGAGGTTGTGCTGTTCTAAGGTCATTCCAAACATCGTTTAAACCTATTGCTGCATAATCCCTTGATTCATCTATATAGGAACTATTGAAACTTAAACTTAAATCAGGAGTAAGATTGGCATTTATATTATTGGTTATACTAATTTTCTTGTAATCATAGTCTCCATTAAATATACTTGTTTGATTTTGCAACCCTAATGACGTGTAATATTGTACATTTTCCGAACCACCCGAAGCACTTAAGTTATGTTGAGCTATTTGAGCCCCACCATTTCTTAGCAAAGCATCTACCCAACTATAACTTTTTTGTTCACCTGACCTTATCTCGGCCAATTTCTCTTCAGTAAACAAGCTACCATAATCTATGACCGCGTCAGGTGTTTCGGGATTATATTGAGCATTAAAAATGGCATCCCTGCCCAAACTAACAAACCCCTCTGCGCCAGATATTTCAGGAAAAGTTAATCGGTTCTGTGTTCCGTACCAACCATGATAGTTGATTTTGGTTTTTCCAGATTTACCGCTTTTTGTCGTTACCAAAATCACCCCATTACCGGCTCTTGCGCCATAAATTGCCGCAGAGGCATCTTTCAAAATTGATATCGTCTCTATATCATTAGGGTCCAACCTATCCAGATAAGACTCTACACCATCAACTATAACCAAAGGGTCACCAAACCCCCTAATACTGAAAGCAGCATTATCTTGACCGGGCAACCCCGGATTTTGATTAGTAATCAACCCTGCCGCTTGACCAATCAACAAATTTTTCACATTTGTTGCCGGAACTTGGGTGATATTATCCACCTTTACACTGGAAATAGAACCTGTAACACTCTCTTTTTTCTGTACGCCATAGGCCACAACTACCACTTCATCCAAGAATGCCGCATCGCTCAGTAATGTAACTGTAACATTCTTGGCACTATCCAAAGTTACGGTAGCTGTTTTCATTCCAATATAAGAAACTTCAAGAATGTCACCTACGGTCGCTTCTATTAAAAAATTACCATCAAAATCTGCTACCACGCCACGTGTGGTACCTTTTACCAACACATTTGCACCCGATAATGGAACACCATCTTCATCTAAAACCGTACCTTTTACAGTGGACTGCTCTATACTTCCCAACATCTTTGTAGTATAAATTGTTGTATTTCCACTAAAGGCTCCGCACACAGACGCATTCAATAAAAACACTCCAAGCAGAGGATAACACTTACCAAGTGCTTTCCAAAATTTAATTAGATGTATGAGTTTTAAGTTTTTCATAGGTTCTGGTTTTATGGTTACATTATATACTTCGGTATTAAAACCCATCTTCAACTATCTTATTCAATCAAAAAAAACCAAAATATGGACTATTACACTCGAAAAGATGTAAATTAAAATAAAGTGACACAAGTAAACTTATTTTAAAATAAGCTCGAATACATTGATTATTTAATAATTTTTGAAAAAATTGAAGTTATTATTTTGCTAAATTATCTAAATTTGAATTATCAAAAATGGAGTATTTACACAAAAACATGGATTTTTTAATATAATAAAGGATAAGATTTAAAAAAACATCAAAGTGATAGAAAAAAGAATTATTGCACCTATAAAACCAGTTTCACCTCCATTTATGAAGATTTGGATTCATCTTTCTTAATTGAATCAATTTTAAAAACCAGACAAATCCATATACCTTATACTACAAAACAATGCTAAATTCTAATGGAAAAATCTAAGATTAAAGAGGGTTTTTTAGGGCAAAAAATGATTGTTCTTCCCGATTCAATAAGAAAAGAACTTCATACCATTTGTGAATCTTTTTATATAACGGACATAGGTTTCTACCCCAA
This sequence comes from Zobellia russellii, assembly GCF_044597075.1. Taxonomy (NCBI): domain Bacteria; kingdom Pseudomonadati; phylum Bacteroidota; class Flavobacteriia; order Flavobacteriales; family Flavobacteriaceae; genus Zobellia; species Zobellia russellii. The sequence continues at coordinate 1,840,236 of NZ_CP139000.1, forward strand.
TGCCCAACATCATTACAGGTCTAGAAAAAAAGGAATTAAGGAATATATCTTTATATATTGTATTGAGGGTAAGGGCAATTTAAAAGTTGATGGTCAGCTTATTCATGTACTCCCAAATACATATCATATTATCCATAGAAACACACCACATGAGTACAACTCAGACAAAAATGACCCTTGGAGTATCTATTGGATGCATTTTGGCGGGAACTTAACAGACAATCTTTACAAGCGCTATATGGAACACCGAAGCAACAATGGCAGTATTGCTTTTGAACGTTCCAAAATAAACTTGTTCAATGAAATATTTCATATGTACAAGACTGAATACACAGTTCCAAAACTAGAATATTCCAATATATTAGGATTAAACTTTATTAGCTCCTTTGTATATACGTCTAAAGGAATAGCTACGGAGTCTACCTCTCATACGAATATGATAAATTCCGTAATTGATTTTTTAATGTCCAACTTAGACAAGACATTTAAGTCTAGTGAAATTGCCAAACAATTTAATTGTTCACCTTCCTACCTTTTTAACTTATTTAAAAAAAGAACTGGCTATTCCCTGATTCATTTTTTCAATCTGAAAAAAATACAAAAGGCTTGTGAATATTTAAAATACACAGATTTGAGCATTAAAGAAATTAGTTATAAGGTAGGCATACAAGACCCTCTTTATTTTTCTAGAACCTTTAAGAAAAATTTTGGTGTTTCACCCAAAGAGTACAGAAAAACACAACAAGAATTCTAAGCTCAGGATTTCCTCCTTAACCGGTCGTAACATAATATAGTTTTTAACTTTTATTTTATCAATTAGACAAAACCAGCATGCTATTTATATGGTTTTGTTATTAATAAATTAAAAAATCCATGTTTTAGCAAAAAACGTCCATTTGTATAAGTTAAATATATTCATAATATTGTGTTAAGGATTTAACACGAATTTTTAGTTTTCAAAAAATCCTTAACTAAAAATCAATTAACAATACTATGAAGCTAACATTCTCAACAAATCAACTCAAACTATTAGCTTTAGGAATTTCCCTATTATGGGGTAGCCTAACACTAACTGCACAAACAACTATTAATGGTACGGTAACCGATGGAGAAACTAATTCTCCTTTACCAGGAGTTAATGTCATTGCGGGAACCCAAGGGGTCATAACTGATTTTGACGGTAATTATGAATTATCTGTACAAAGTGAAATTACCACGTTAGAATTTTCATCATTAGGTTTTGCTACACAAAGCGTTGCTATTGATGGCCGTACCACAATTAATATAACAATGGACCCTGAAAGCCAAGCACTTGACGAAGTAGTCATAGTGGGGTACGGTACAGTTAAAAAGAGCGACTTAACAGGGTCTGTATCCTCCATTGACGGAGACGCCTTTAAAGAATTGCCAGTTACGTCAGTAGACCAAGCCATACAAGCAAGAGCTCCCGGGGTTCAAGTAACCCAAACATCTGCAGCTCCAGGCGGTGGTGTTTCAGTTCGTATTAGAGGTTCAAATTCAATTAATAGTGGTAGCGAACCACTATATGTTGTTGACGGATTTCCAATATATCCAGACAATAGCGCTTATAGTGCTGGTGGAGCTAGACAAGCAACGAATATCCTTGCCTCTATAAATCCAAACGACATAGAGTCTATTGAAGTCCTCAAAGATGCTTCTGCCACCTCTATTTATGGGTCAAGAGGATCCAATGGTGTTGTATTGATTACTACCAAAAGAGGTAAGGCGGGAAAGGCAAAAATCAGTTATGATGGATCATTCTCAACCCAGACCATAACCAATCCAATAAACGTATTGACCGGTTCAGAGTTTGCAACCTACTTGAACACTTTGGAAACTAGCCAAGGCGGTGCACCTATTTACTCACAAGATCAGATAAGTGCTTTTGGTAAAGGAACAAACTGGTTAGACGAAGTAACAAGGGTAGGTTCTGTTCAAAATCATCAACTTACATTTTCAGGTGGAAATAAAGAAAATAGATATGCGATAACAGGAAATTATCATGACAATAAGGGTATCATTAAAATGACAGATTTCCAGAGATATGGTATTCGACTAAATGTTGACAATTCTGTTTTCAACAATTTTTTAAACGTTAGTTCTAGCTGGTCTTACAACAGAACGGTCTCCAACAATGCTCCTACCGACCAAGGAGGACCTGGTGGTATTATTATTACTGCTTTGGGTCTGGATCCAACGGTACCTGTATTTAATGAAGACGGGACCTACGCATTGGCATCCTACGATGGTAGATTTTCAATAAATCCCCTACAAGAGCTTGAATTTGCAACCGATAAGGATATCACCAATAGAGTTTTGGGAAATACCACATTTACCTTTAACCTAACAGAACACTTAAAAGCCAAAACAAGTATAGGAGCAGATATCTTAAATATAAATAGAACAAGTTTTTTTCCATCTGTAAACACTAGAATAGGTAGAGACAATGCTGGCGAATTAACTCTTGCCAACAGAAATTCCGGGAATATCTTAAATGAAAACTTACTTACTTACAACAACCAATTTGGAAAGCATTTTGTAGATGCCGTTGCAGGTTATACCTACCAAAAAGAAGTCAATAATTTCTTCAGCAGTACCACACGCGGCATTACAGCTGCTTCTGTAGACCAAGCCACTTTACAAGGAGGACCAGATATCATAACCCCAACTTCCAACAGAAGAGAGTGGTTATTAGAATCTGTTTTAGGTAGAATCAATTATAATTTTGACAGTAGATATTTGGCAACCGTAACGTTTAGAAGAGATGGTTCTTCAAGATTTGGAACCGAAAACAAGTGGGCAAACTTTCCTTCCGTAGCTTTAGGGTGGAATTTATCAAATGAAAATTTCTTTGCCGATAAGGGAATTTCAGAGATAATGAACAACTTTAAACTTAGAGCAAGTTGGGGATTAACCGGTAACTCGGAAATACCAGTTTACAATTCTTTGGCAAACCTTAGCGAATTTAATTATGTAGTTAACGGTAGTTTGGTTTTAGGTCTTGCTGACGACAGATTAAGCAACGCCGATTTGAAATGGGAGTCAACAACAATGAGAAACATTGGTATTGACGCTTCCTTCTTTAATAGCCGTATGAACTTAACATTAGATTATTTTAGCAATAGAACTGAAGACCTTTTACTTTTTGTTTCTATACCAAGTAGCCTTGGATTCCAATCTATACTTAAAAACTCCGGTTCACTGGAAAACACAGGATTTGAAATTGGATTGGATGGTTATATAGTGAATGGAGAGGATTTTAAATGGAATGTTGCAGGTAACCTTTCAATCCTTAAAAACGAGCTTACAGATTTGGGCGATAGCACTCCTTTCTTCTCTAGCTCCACAAGTGGTCACCTTGGTGTAGAAGGTAGCTGGGTAGAAGCTGGCAACCCAATAGGTGTTTGGAGAGGATATGATTATGTGGGTATTTTCCAATCAGAAGATGAAATAGCCAACAACCCTTCAAGATCAGGAGACAAACCAGGTTACCCACAATATAGGGATGTAAACGGTGATGGCGAAATTACTCCAGATGACTATGTGATTATAGGTGACCCAAATCCTGATTTCACTTGGGGATTAAATTCAACATTTACCTATAAGAATTTTGATATGGGCCTATTTTTCAGAGGTTCTCAAGGATTTGATGTAAGAAACTTGCAAGCTTCTGAATTAGGTGATGGTGTTCAAAAAATAAATCAAATCAGCACAATCCTTACAAACTCTTGGACACCTACCAATACTGGAGCCTCAAGACCCGTAATAGACGGAAACAGAGACTTTGCCAACTCTTACAGAGATTCAGATTACTTTATTGAAGATGGATCGTTCATTAGACTTCAAAATGTATCGTTAGGGTATACACTTCCACAATTTAACGATCTCATATCAAAAGCAAGAATTTATGTAAGTGGTCAAAATTTATTCACAATTACAGATTATACTGGCTTTGACCCAGAAGTGAATAATAGAGGTCAGAATAACTTAAATAGAGGAGATGACTATGACGCTTACCCACGATCAAGAACTTTGACTTTGGGAGTAAATCTAGAATTTTAATATAAAAAACACCAAATATGAAAAAGCATAAAAATGCAATTCCATGGAGTTTTATCCTACTCCTGACCATTGCTATAAACTTAATAGGCTGTACGGATTTAGAGGAGAATCCCGACTTTACAACACAAGAAAATTTCTTTGCAACTGCTGAACAACTAGAATTAGGAGTAAACGCCGTATACGATGGTATTGGGTACGGGCAAGACTGGTTCAATCACTATTACAACAGATTTGTATTTGAGTGTTTAGCGGGTTACCAAGTAGGTTGGGAGAAAGGCCCCTTAAATTATCAAAATGGGAATGTATCTCCGGATGATGAGTATATAGAAGCGTATTGGAGAATTTCCTACGAAAACATAAACCGGGCCAATGCTGTTATTCAAAAAGCAGACGAGTTAAAAGAAGAGGGTGTTCCCAATATTGCCCTAGTGGACAGAGTTAAGGCCGAAGCTCAATTTTTGAGAGCATTTTACTACTTTAATTTGGTACGGTATTTTGATAATATACCAGTAACAACAACAAGAACTGAAAGTGACCAAGACTTACCTTCTAACGAAAATGGAAAAAAAGTGGCTTTGGATTTAATACAATCAGATTTAACCATGGCCGCAAATATTTTACCAGAGTCCCATGATTCAGAAAACCTAGGACGTGCTACAAAATGGGCCGCCCTAGCCTTGTTGGTCAAGGCATACTTACAAGATGAAAAATGGGAACAAGCCCTAACTACATCCGAAACAGTTATTAATGAGAGTGGCGTTACTTTATTTGATAATTTTGCCGATACATTTTCTGCTGCTATGGAAAATTCCGGCCCAAGAATATTTGAAGCACAAGTTTCAGCCGGAGCCAACGCAGGTGAAAACCAGAATTATCATCAACATTTTATTCCTGGAGATTTGCCTAATGACCTTGGAGGTGTTGGATGGCACTGGCTAAATTCAACTCAAGCGTTCCGTGAGAAATATGACCCGACCGACAAAAGAATTTCGGGTACTTTTATTGAAGAATATCCAACTACCAGAGTCGGACCAAATACAGCAGGCGAAAGACCTGTTGTTAAATGGAGTGCAGATGCATCATACAATTTGAGCCGTTTTGGCGGAATGGTAGCCGCAGATGCAGACCCAAATAACCCGGATGAGCTTATTTTCTCTAACGGATGGTCTGCAAAATATACAGAAATGGGTATCGACAACGCTAATTTAACGGAAAAGAATATTGTTTATTTAAGATTAGCAGACATATTACTAGGACACTCAGAGGCTGCTAACGAAAGTGGTATTGGAGACCCTTACTTTGGCATAAACGAAGTAAGACGAAGAGCAGGATTGGCTCCATTGTCTGGGTTGAACAAAGAAACTTTAAGGGATGCGATAGTAAATGAACGGGTTCTTGAATTTGCAATGGAGTGCGAAGTATATCCTGAATTAAAAAGAAAAAGTACGTTTGGAGGCTCTCCCGACTATCTTGGAGATTATATTCAAGAATTTATTGATACCTATGATGTAGACAGAACATTATCTGCAAAAGACTATGTACTACCCTTGCCACTTAACGAGGTTTTGGGCAACCCTAACGTAACCCAAAACCCGCAGTATCAATAAGAAGTTGTTTTAGTTTATTTATTACGTTTTGAAACCTGTCTTTTACAGACAGGTTTCTATTTTTTCTTAAATTATACAATATTCCTGTATAAAGTTTTTATTTATGAAAACAGCCGTCCCAACCTATATACTTGTTCTTTCCACAATTCTATTGGCATTCTCTTCGTGCTCGGATAAAACATTAGACCAAAAAAACAACAAAACAACATCTCCTTTATTTGAGCAAGCCAATATAGAAAGAACCAATATCAACTTTTCAAATGAAATTAGAGAAAATGATCAATTTAATATAGTCGACTATTTTTATGTCTATAACGGAGGTGGAGTTTCAATAGGCGATTTAAACAATGATGGGCTTCCGGATATATTTTTTTCAGGTAATATGGTTAGCGATGCTTTATACATGAACCTTGATAGTCTTAAATTCAAAGACGTTACCAAAAACTTAGGCAACTATAATAATGGTTGGTCTACAGGAGCAACAATGGTAGACATTAACCATGACGGACTTCTTGATATATATGTATGCCGCTCTGGTAATTTTGAAGAAAACAAACGTAAAAACCTCCTGTTTATAAATCAAGGTGATTCTTCTTTTAAAGAACAAGCAGAAACCTATGGTTTAGCAGATAGTAGTTATAGCACCCAAGCCGTGTTTTTTGATTACGACAAAGATGGCGATCTTGATATGTATCTTTTAAACCATACCAATACCGTAAGAGACCCTAACAGCATTAAACACTTGTTGTCCAATGGCAAAGGCCCTGCTAATGACCGACTTTATAGAAATGACGAAGATAAAGGTAATGGTATAAGATTTACTGAGATAAGTAAACAAGCTGGTATTTTACTGGATGGTTTTGGTTTGGGGGTAAGCATTGCCGATGTAAATGATGATGGTTGGGAAGACATCTTTGTAACCAATGATTTTTTAGCCAACGATTACATCTATATAAATCAACAAGACGGTACTTTTAAAGAAATGGCAAAATCTTATTTAAAACATGTAAGCCATTTTAGCATGGGCAATGATGTAGCAGACTTCAACAATGATGGCCTTTTGGACCTTGTAACGGTAGATATGCGTCCTGAAGATAATTTTCATGAAAAAAAAATGTCAGGCGCCCTTAATTTTGATTTGTTTGAAAAAGCCTCATCGTTTGGCTACTTGCCCCAATATATGCGCAACACTCTTCAAATCAATAGAGGTAAAAATGCCACAACCAAAACGCAATTTTCGGAAATTGGACAACTCGCCGGGATTGATGCAACAGATTGGAGCTGGGGGCCCTTGTTTGCAGATTTTGACAATGATGGACTAAAAGATTTGTTTATAACCAATGGCTACTTAAGGGATATCACTGACCTAGACTTCATTAACTATACCAATACATTGGCCAATAGTAAAATGCGCGACAGCCTAGACCACATTTTAAAAGAAAAAGCTAAAGAAAGACCATCAATTAAAATTCCTAATTACGCTTTTAAAAATTCAGGCGGACTTACTTTTGAAAATGTCACTAACAAATGGGGGGTTGACCACCCATCACTTTCAAATGGTGCTGCCTACTCTGACCTGGATAATGACGGCGATCTTGATTTGGTCATTAATAATATAAACGATTTAGCCACAGTATACGAGAACCGATCAAACTCTATTAGTGAAAATTATTACCTAACTATAAATCTCATAGGAGACAGTTTAAATTTGGACGGTCTAGGAACAGAAGTTCGCATATATCAAGCAAGTGGAAGTCAATTAAAAAGACAATCGGTAACGAGAGGGTATCAATCCTCCGTAGATAAAACCGTGCACTTTGGGTTAGGAACCGATCCAAAAATCGATAGTATTTTAGTTGCCTGGCCAAACGGTAAAATCAATAAAATCCTAAATCCTAAAACCAATCAAAAATTAACAATTTCCATGAACTCTGGTAGTGCTATTTTAAAACTGCACTCCACAGAAAATAAGAAGATTTTTAAAGATAATACCAATAATCTAAAACTAGCTCTATCACATGGCGAAACCATTTATTATGACTTTAACAGAACCTATTTACTTCCTCATAAATTATCCGAACAAGGACCTGGCTTGGCTGTTGGCGACATAAACAATGATGGTTTTGAAGACTTTTTCATGGGAGGTGGCTACAATCATAGTGGGCGCTTATTCTTTGGTTCGAAAAGCGGTACTTTCAGCAATAAATTACTTACACCTAATGAAAAAGAAAAGTATGAAGAGGACACCGGCGTCCTTTTATTCGATTATGATAACGACAACGACCTTGATTTATATATAACCAGTGGCAGTAATGAGTTTCATGAAAACTCAAAATACTACCAAGATCGTTTATACGAAAACGACGGTCAAGGAAATTTTAAACTTACGGAAGGGGTCTTACCAACACTTTTGAGCAGTACTTCTTGTGTTAGAGCTGCAGATTTTGATAAAGATGGAGATTTAGACCTTTTTGTAGGTAGTAGACTTACTCCTTTAAAATATCCCCTACCCTCCAAAAGTTATTTATTAGTTAATGAAGGGGGTAAATTTATTGATGCTACTAACAAATTAGCTCCCGTCTTAAGAAAACCTGGTATGGTTACCGACGCCATTTGGACAGATTATGATTCGGATGGTGATTTTGACTTAATTGTGGTGGGTGAATTCATGTCCATTGAATTTTATGAAAACCATAATGGAACTTTCAGTAACAGTTCCCTAAAGACTGGACTTACCCATACTGCCGGTTGGTGGAACAGTATTAACGGTGGGGATTTTGACAATGACGGCGATATAGATTATATACTGGGTAATCTTGGACTAAATTCAAAATACAAAGCCACTTCAGAAGAACCGTTGTCCATCTACGCCTCAGACTATGATAAAAATGGCACTATAGACCCAATTATAACAACATTTAATAAAGGCAAAGAATATCCTGTACACTCACGAGACGATATTATAAAACAAATTCCTCCATTAAAGAAAAAATTTCCTGACTACGCTAGTTATGCGCAAGCAACAATAAACGAAGTTTTAACACCTCAAGAAGAAAGCAGTTCTTATAGTGCCAAAGTATTTGAATTTGCATCTTCTATCTTAATAAATAATGGCAACGGAAAGTTCGACTTAAAACCTTTACCAGAATGGGCACAAATTGCACCAGTTTATGGAATACTAATTTCAGATTTTGACGGAGATGGCAATCTAGATGTTTTACTTTCCGGTAACGATCACGGTACCGAAGTAGGAATTGGAAGATACGACGCTTCCAAAGGAACATATTTAAAAGGTACAGGAAAAGGGAATTTTATTCCTTGCGCATTTTCAGATTTAGGACTATTAATTGATGGAAACGCGCGTGGGGCGGCGGCCATAACCATCAATAATAAACAAGGGTATTTATTCGGGTCAAACAACGGTAATTTAAAATCTTATATGTTATCTGATCAAGTTAATTCTAACAAAGCACTAACCATACCCGAAAAGAGTGTAATGGCTAAAATTGTTTTAGATGACGGTAAAATAAGAATGCATGAACTCTACAATGGCTCAAGTTACCTTTCTCAATCCACAAAAAGCATTCAACTTTCTGGAAGAGAAAAATCGGTGATTTTTTCAGATAGCAAAGCACGAAAAACCGGTATTTACAATAAACCATAAAATACGCTAACAACTTATCTTACAAAATATTAAAGTCCATATCCTATCATTAAAAATCCATGTATTTACGCAATTATTTTATTAATATTAAACTGATTACAGATGAACATAGAATTAAAATTTTCAGAAGAATGAATCCTTCATTATCAATGGAAAAACTTCCTAACTTAATAAAGTATTTTATTGAGAAATACTGGTGCAAAAAACTAATAATCGTTCTGGTTTTCTGCTCCCTATGGTCATGTAATCAATCCTCCGAAAAAATTGATTTTAGTTCTCAAGTAAAACCCATTTTAAATAATAACTGTATCACTTGCCATGGTGGGGTTAAGAAAAGTGGCAATTTCAGCTTACTTTTTAAGGAAGAGGCATTTGCGGTAACGGAATCCGGCAAATCGGCAATAATTCCTGGAGATGCAAAAAACAGTTCATTTATTCAAAGATTGCATGAAGAAGACCCTGAATTGAGAATGCCTTATGAAAAACCGAAACTCACGGACGAAGAAATAGAACTGTTGACGAAATGGGTTGACCAAGGAGCCGAATGGGGGCAACACTGGGCATATACTTTACCCGAAAAGGTTGAATTGCCGCCAATCACCGAAGAAGCTGGATTAATATCATCTGAAACCAACAATTTCCTACAAAATAATATTGACCGTTTTATACTGAATAGATTAAAAAATGAAGAACTATCTCCTAATGGACCCGCTTCAAAAAACATACTTATCAGAAGACTTTCTTTTGACCTAACAGGATTGCCTCCAAGTGCCAAACTGTATGAAGAATTTACTAATGGCAAACTATCTTATGAAGAAACAGTAGATCAATTAATGGCCCAATCTACATATGGTGAAAAATGGGCCAGTTGGTGGTTAGATTTGGCAAGATATGCAGATACAAAGGGGTATGAGAAAGATCAGGGCCGTAGTATGTGGCGTTACCGGGACTGGGTTATAAAATCTCTTAATGAAGATATGCCCTATGATCAATTTACTACTGAGCAATTGGCAGGAGATTTGCTACCAAACCCATCTGTAGATCAGCTAATTGCCACAGCTTTTCATAGAAATACAATGAATAATGACGAGGGAGGCACAGACGATGAAGAATTTCGCATAGCCTCTGTTTTGGACCGTGTAAACACCACCTTCTCAGTATGGCAAAGTACCACTATGGAATGTGTACAATGCCATAGTCATACTTATGATCCTTTTAAACAAGAGGAATATTATAAGGTAATGGCATTTTTTAACAATACCAAAGATGAAGACACACCAGATGAAAGCCCCACTCTTCGTTTTTATGATGAGAAACAAATTGAACTAAAAAACAAGATTATATCGTGGATAGAAAAATATGGTTCTGAACAAGACCGAAAAAAGTACAGTGATTTCTTGACTTTTTTAGAGCCGAAATATTTAGCTCACAACGCCACAAACTTTGTTAATGGAGAACTTGCGGACACGAAATATTTGGCACTGTGGGACGATGGGTCCTGTGTGCTTAAAAATGTAAGTCCGCGCGGAGCAACATCAATGTACCTTAATCACCAAGCCTTTATGAATGGCACCACTATGACCATTAGAAAAAATAACGCTGATGGGGAAATTCTGGCACAGTTCAAAATGAACAAGACGGACGGCTACAACATTAAAAAAATAACGTTCAAGCCTATAAATGAAACTGTAGACCTTTATTTTGAAGCCAATAATGATGCAATTGGAAAACAGGTTTCTACTAGTTTCATTACCTGGTTAGCTTTTTTAAATGACGTACCAGGTTCTTCCGAGAATGGCTATGCACAAATCAACCAGTCGTTTTTAGAATTATTAAATAATAAAACCCAAGACCTACCTATTATGATAGAGAACCCTAAAGAGATGCAAAGGGTTACACAGGTCTTTGATAGAGGAAATTGGTTAGCCTTAACAGATACAGTTAAACCTGGTACTCCAAAAATTTTAAATGAATATAATGAAGAATGGCCGGCAAATAGGCTAGGACTTTCTAAGTGGTTAGTAAGCAAAGAAAACCCCTTAACCTCCCGCACCCTTGTCAATAGGGTTTGGCATCAAATTTTTGGCAGAGGTATTGTTTCTTCGCTTGAAGATATGGGTACCCAGTCTTCCCCACCAAGCCACCCCGCTCTTTTAGACTGGCTCTCACTTAGGTTCATGAATGAACAAAACTGGAGCATAAAAACTCTAATTAAGGAAATTGTAATGTCTGGCACATATAGACAGAGTTCCATTATTTCCCCAGAACTATATCAAAAGGACCCTCATAACGAACTTTACGCTCGTGGTCCAAGAATACGTTTAACTGCTGAGCAAATAAGAGATCAAGCCTTGGCGGTCTCAGGCTTATTAAGCACAAAGATGTATGGCCCCGGTGTCATGCCTCCACAACCCGATGGTGTATGGCAATCTGTTTATAGTAATGCTTCCTGGAAAGTAAGTCATGGAGAAGACAAATATAGAAGAGCTATATATACATACCTAAAACGTACAAGCCCCTACCCTTCTTTTATCACATTTGATGCCGGCAGTAGAGAAGTTTGTACTATTAGACGTACGGTGACCAACACTCCATTACAAGCACTGGTTACCTTAAACGATCCGGTTTACTTAGAGGCGGCATACGCTTTTGCAAAAGTTATGAATACCGACGATTTAGAGAAAGGCATTTCAGCAGGATTTAAAAAAGCGACACTATCAGAAATAGATCAAGGAGAATTGAAGATTCTAATGAATCTATACGAACAGGCAACAATAGAATTCAAGGCTGGTGAACACCAACAAAAGTTTCTAGGACTGGAAGAAAAACCCAGCACAAAACTTGCTGCATTAACTATTGTCGCAAATGCCATAATGAACTTAGATGAATTTTTAACCAAAGCATAAAACCTAAGGAAATACCCATTACCATGAAAACAGATATTAACAGACTCTTAGCGGAAAAGCAAAAAATAGACCTGGAAGTAAATACTCGTAGACATTTCATAAAAAAATGCGCTACCAGTATGGGTGGTTTAGCCTTAAGTTCCATTTTCATGGGATGCGACCCTTTAGGAAGTAATAAACCAAAGGTAGGACTACAATCAGGATTTACTGAACGTGACTTAAACCCTCTTGCTACTTTACCACCTCCTTTTTCCCCAAAGGTTAAAAATGTTATCTATTTGCACATGGCCGGGGCCCCATCGCAACTGGAAATGTTCGATTATAAACCCGAACTAGCAAAATTGAATAACCAAGAATGCCCACAATCGCTTCTAGAAGGAAAGAAATTTGCCTTTATCCGTGGTACACCAAAATTATTGGGGCCACAAGCCTCGTTTAAACAAGAAGGAGAAGCAGGTAACTGGGTGTCGGACAATCTGCCACATTTCAAACAAGTTGTTGATGAGGTCGCATTTTTGAAGGCTGTTCATACCGATCAATTCAATCATGGCCCGGCCCAATTGTTTATGCATACCGGCAGTGCAAGATTAGGAAGACCAAGTATTGGTTCTTGGGTTACCTATGGCCTTGGTTCGGACAATCAAAACCTTCCTGGTTTTGTAGTACTTACTTCTGGCGGGAAAGCCCCTAGTGCTGGGAAAAGTGTTTGGGGAAGTGGTTTTTTACCATCTGTATACCAAGGTGTACAATGCCGCTCAAAAGGAGACCCTGTACTTTATATAGAAGACCCAGATGGTATTTCTAGAGATTTAAAAAAGAACACCATTAAAGCGATTAACGAGATTAATAAAAAGGAATACACCAAATATGCCGACCCAGAGATTTTGGCCCGTATTAACCAATATGAAATGGCGTATAGAATGCAAATTGCAGTACCAGAGGTAATGAACATTAACAATGAACCGGACCACATTAAAGAAATGTACGGTGTAGAACCTGGTAAAGAATCATTCGCCAACAATTGCCTTTTGGCAAGAAAATTAGTAGAAGACGGCGTGCGCTTTGTACAGCTATTTGACTGGGGGTGGGATTCTCACGGTACCGGAGCGGATACTGCGGTAGATTTGGGGTTGAAAAATAAGTGCCGAGAAATAGATAGACCAATGAGTGCCTTGTTGCTAGACTTGAAACAAAGAGGACTCTTAGAAGATACTTTAGTAGTTTGGGGCGGTGAATTTGGCAGAACCCCTATGCAAGAAAACAGAGAAGGCAAAGAAATGGGCTTTAAAGGCCGTGATCACCACGGTGATGCGTTTACCATGTGGATGGCCGGCGGAGGCATTAAAAAAGGGGCGACACACGGCCAAACAGATGCAATTGGTTTTTCTGGAATAGAAGGTCGTGTATCGGTACATGATGTGCACGCCACAATTTTACATCTTCTTGGTTTTGACCATGAACAATTTACTTTTGATTTTCAGGGCAGGCCCTTTCGGTTAACCGATGTAGAAGGTAATGTAATACGCGAAATACTAGCCTAGAATTTTGAAACAGCAAATTATAACTTATGCATTTACTACATCGCCTACTTATCCTAACGCTACTCGTTTTCATTAACAATGCTTTCGGTCAAGAAATGAAAACCGTTCAATTTTTTCAAACAGATTGGGGGCGAACTATTTCTTGGGATGCTTTTTGTAAAAAGACATCAGACGCCGGGTATGACGGTATAGAAATATGGTTTCCCGGCAACCCGAAAAATCAAGAAGAACTTAAAATCGCTCTAAAAAAATATAATCTTAAAGTTGGGTTTATAAATGGCACCAACAAATCAATATCTTTTAAAGAAGGCCTCAAAAGCTTCACCAACCATTTAAAGACCCTAACCAGCTGGTCTCCAGCTTACATTAACTCCCATACAGGAAGTGATTTTTACAGCTTTGAACAGAACAAGGCTTTTATAGATGCTGCCAATAAAATTTCAAAAAACACCAATATCCCAATCTATCATGAAACCCATAGGGGTAGGTTTAGTTTTAATCTACCGGATACGAAAATCTATCTAGAACAGATACCGGAACTTAAACTCAACCTGGACATAAGTCATTGGATGGTTGTACACGAATCTTTATTAGAACAACAAAATAACGAGCTTGAATACATATTGAAGCGCACGCAACATCTTCATGCACGAGTTGGACATGCAGAAGGACCACAAGTAAACGACCCTGAAGCACCTGAATGGAAAAAAGCCTTGGACAGACACCTCGATATCTGGGAAAAAATTATTCGTGAGCATTGGAAAACGAACAAAACCTTTACAATTACCACTGAATTTGGACCTGCGGGCTATATGCCAACCCTACCCTACACCCAAGTTCCTGTAGCCGACCAATGGAAAGCAAATCTTTATATGATGGCAACCATCAAAAAACGAATGAATATTGAATAGCCCATTACTACTATGGATGTTATAAAACAACTTTTAGGAAGACTCCATCCTCTAATTGTCCACCTGCCAATTGGTTTTATCATTGCCGGGCTACTATTACAATTTTTGGACAGAAAAAAGAAAGAGTCTACGCAAGTCATCTCAACACTTTATTTATGGGGCGGATATTTTGCCGTCACAGCATGTATTACCGGCTATTTACAGTATTTGGGCGAAGGGTATGCATTTGACTCCATCAAGATACATTTATGGTCAGGTATAGCCACTGCCCTCTTTTCCTTTGTTCTGTGGGCAAGGTTAGAAGCATTTTCATTCGTTTTATTTCTTACCAGAATACCAATTCTAGTATTGTCAGGATTAATTTTCATATTGCTTTCATTTACCGGACATCAGGGTGGAAACATTACCCATGGCGAAGAATATTTGGTAGAACCATTGCCAAATTCTATAAAATCCGCTTTGGGCTACGATGTTTTTGAGGCAAAAGAAATTTTACTTACAGATGAGACCTGGGAATCGGCCATTTTGTATTCGGATATAATCGAACCTATATTGAATAATAATTGTGTAAGCTGCCACAACCCAAAAAAAGCAAAAGGTGATTTAGCATTACATACGGAGGAAGGTATTTTAACCAGCGGGGAAAACGGCCCTGTAATTGTCGCCAATCATCCTAACAAAAGTGATTTGTTCACCCGTATGGAACTCCCAAAAACAGATGATAAACACATGCCACCAGATGGAAAAAAACAGCCTTCCAAAGAAGAAATAAAATTGGTAGGTATTTGGATTGAAAAAGGGCACCCATTCAACAAAACCATTGGCGAACTGGAACTACCCAAGTTACTTTTTCAATCCTTTTTTCCTAGAACTGAAACGACAGACTATCCGGCAATTAATATTCCACCCCCCTCCTTAGATAGCGTCAAAATTATAAAGAACATGGGTATTCATATTGAGCCCATTAGTAAAAAAACAAACTTCCTAAAAGTTTCCGCCCTTAATATGCCGAGCTTTAAAAATGCTGATTTTGGACCGCTCAACTCCATAGCTCCTCAGATAGCTATACTAGACCTTGGCGGAACGCAAATAACAGATGGAATTTTTAATGACCTTACCAAATTACCTAATCTTACCATCTTAAAACTAGACAACACTATGATTACAGGTAAATCTATAGAAAACTTAAAAATCCTAAAGCACCTTAAATCCATCAATCTTTCTAATTCCAACTTTAAGGAAGCGTATCTGAATAACTTACAAAATTTCGAAAGCCTAGAGAAGGTATTCCTATTTAAACTAGGTGTTAATAAAACAGGAACTGAAATTGTCAACGAAGGCAAAACAGTTATTGAATATGGCAATTATAGTTTACCTAGTATTGAATCTGATTCAGTCATATATTAACATATTGAATTACAAACAATTGTTTAAATGAACAAAAAATAATTTGCTTCGAAAAACTTTAATTTTCAAATTTGACTATACTTTTAACTGGTTAACTAAGCCATAGATACCCCCCATTCAAAAGTTATACAGTAACTTCTGTAGTTCCATCACCAAAAGGATAGTCTAAAATTTAGAAAAAAACTTATTGCCTACAATAACTTCTTAAATATAAGTTATATATAAGCTTTAAATGTTCAGCCAAACGAATGTTTCTTATAATTTCATAGTAATTGACCCAATAAAACTATTGTTAAAAACTGAAACAGAAACACATAACCCGAAAATTACTGGTTCGAGTCCAGTCTTCGCTACTAAGATCAACTGGACTTACTACATTTGACTGGACCATGAGAAAAGAGCATGTTGACTGTCTGAATTGATTTTGAAAACATGTTAAACAAAAAGAGACTATAGAACGCAATTTAAACAAAATGCTGTCGAACTGATCTATGCTAGGGGTAACATCTCAGAGGTAGGTAAGGAACAGGGACTTAACCCTTCAGAATTGGGTCACTGGTGCAGGGAGGCAAAAAAACAGAGGGAGAACAGTTTTCCCGGAAAAGGTAATCCTAAGCTAACCGGTAAACAAAGGGAGAGAGTCAAGCTCAAGAAAAAACTGAGGGATGAGGAAATCGAGTATGATATCCTTAAAAAGGCGATAGCTGTCTTCCCCCAAGGTAACAGGAAAAATATAGGTTTATAAAACATTACTGGTTCAGATATTCTATCGGGAAGATGAGTAAAATGTTTAAGGTAATCAAAAGTGGATATTAACATTAGTTAAACCTGTGCTCTTCCAAAAGGTGGTCCGAGAACAAGGCTCTAACCGTGGTCATATTTGGTATTTTCATGGATAGCTTTAGTTACAGGGCGCGAAGAATCAGGGAAGAGCCCTTGGACAGGGGTATTGGGCCTCAAGCCCCGGAGTGGACCGGATAATGAGGACCAACTTACTGCCAAAATAAAAAGAAAGTCCTGCATAGAAATGCCGGACTTTACCCCTTAATTGTTCTTCCATTTATCTACTGCCGTTTTGTTGAATCCTTATCGTCATCAGCCTCTATTAATGGTTTATACCGATTTAAAAAGTGTTTCTGCATCGCTTCCATTCGTTCGTGCATTTCGTCAATTCTCATAAAATCTTTTCCAAAATCACTTTCAAAAAAATCATCGCTAAAGAAACGTCTGGTAAAAAGTGAATCTTCTTTAAAGAAATCACCAAACCCTTCTTGGTCAAAGTTGAAGCTTGAGAAGTTCTTATAAAATCTTGATTGCATTGACTTTAGAACACTATCACGGTCAAATGAGGCAAGCTCATCCAGATTGCTGCCAGACGAATAAGAGTAGATAGAATCATAACGAATTAAGTTTCCCGCTTCATCAAACTCCTTATTAATTTTCCAGCTACCCATAGGTGTAGATGTCGTATTTTCTTTATTTTGAGCTATGTGTTCATTTCTGCTCTCTTTCTCTTGACTATTGCAAGCCGTGCATAAGAAAGCTGCCAATAGCATCACAGTGTATTTTTTCATCTTTATAATATTTACGGTTATACAATCCTATTTTAAATATAAAAGATAAGAAAGGCCGGCATTGCCGACCTTGAATAAGCCATTTTAGGTTATGAAATTTTAATACTTCGTGGCGGTTTTTGTATAGCTTCTTCCTTTTTTGGAAGGTGAATCGTGAGTACCCCTTCTTTATAACCTGCCTTGATTTTATCTTCTTTTACCGTTTCAGGCAATGTGAAAGAACGTTTAAATGAAGAATATCCAAACTCACGTTGTATATAATTGTCATCTTTATGTTCATTACTTTCTTCAACTTCACTGGTAATTGAAAGTACCTTATTGTCAATATCAATTTCAAAGTCGGATTTTTTGAGACCTGGAACGGCCATATCCACAACGTAAGCATCTTTAGTTTCTCTAATGTTTACCTTAGGCAAGGTCATTCCTAAGTTAAAATTAGAGGTAAAAACCAAAGGAAAATCTCTATTGAACACTTCATCTATCCAAGAAGACCAACTTGGGAGGCTAAGGTTGTTATAATTTGAATTAGCAAAACCTCCATTTTTTACATTCACTAGATTACTCATAGCTTTAAAATTTTTTAGTTAAACTTCATCCAAATGTGTGTACATTAAAAGGCAAAATAAATGCCAAGTAAAATTTGTTCTGTCAAAATTTCAAAAACTGAAAAAATGACATATTACACTGATATTTAAAGAACTAAACTTTCTATAGATAATAAATAGTATTTTATAAATGCAGAAATGAAAATCTGATGTTCTACATGAATTATTTTAAAAACCGATCTAAAAAACTATTCTCCCTAGGAATAAGCAATACCATTAAGACGAACATGCTAATCAACCCTAGAAGCAAAAAGAAATTTCCATAAGGGTAGTGCCAAAGCTTTAGGGATGCCCCAAAAACAGTAGTAAAAAAACAAAACACCCCCAACCCTATTTGATATTTGGTTTTTTTCATAACAAAGCATATTAAGGGTTAAGCCGTATTTAAAGTCAATATTCGCTGCAACTCTGGCTTAAGAGTAGATTTAAATAATGTCAGAGTCAGCACTCCGCTCTTAAAGATTTGCTTTCCTATTGCATTGTATCCAGATTTGGGAAGATAGAAGTCGCAGACTAGAGGAAGTGCAAATGGCTTGCGTCCGTCATCATTGCCGATGAGCTTGAGTCTAAGCTTGTCGTTCTTGATTTCAACACTATGGTTGTTAGGCTTTAATACGGGGGAAGCGATACGAACTTGAATATATTCATCTTGCACGTTCATATCAAACTTTTCTACCCGGAAACGTTGCTGAGCACTTTCATGATTCATTGCTCGATTATCAATAGCTTGTGTTTGCATAACAGAAGATATTTAATATTAAACAATAGATTATGAAACTCACCCGTTGGTGAGCTGAAAACAAAATACTTAATTTTCTATTTACAAAAAATATACCAAATTTATTGACAGGTACCAACTGTCAGTTTATGGTAAAATCAGGCTAGTATATCTACTTCTATTGCGTCATCCTGTTTTCTTGTAAAAGAGCTTCTTTAAGAATATTGGACCTGCTGCAAAATATATCGCTTTCACTTTGCTAGCTATTCGTTTAGTTTTTAGTAAGCAATGGGTTTCTTAGTCTAGATACTATTGGAATTTAATCCTTATTTACAGATAAAATGCAAGTGTATACAAACTTGTCATGGCTTTGGTTTTTCATTGAAAAAAAAGTTAAACGAAAGTCTAATTAACTTAAAAATTAAATAGAAGTTGAAAACTATAAATTTAGTAACTAGTTATTTGAGCAGCTATTCTAGGAGATTTATTTTCTTTGAAAACAAAAAAACCAGTTCATTTCTGAACTGGTTTTTGTCGGGGTGGCAGGATTCGAACCTGCGACCTCCGCGTCCCAAACGCGGCGCGATAACCGGGCTACGCTACACCCCGAGTGGTTATCAATATTATTTCAATACTTGAGAAATTTTTCTGCCCTCGCAATTTGCTTTGACAGCTATTGCGGAGAGACAGGGATTCGAACCCTGGGTAAGTGTTTCCACCTACGACGATTTAGCAAACCGCTCCTTTCGGCCACTCAGGCACCTCTCCAATAATCTCTTCAATGAACTTAATTTCAGTACGTCTCCGTGGCTAAAATTGCGGTTGCAAATGTATGTTTTTGTATTCAAGTTCGCAACTATTTTCTTTATTTTTTTCAATAAGTTTAAAACTATTTCTAGATGGCCTCTAAAATAATTTGAATCGCCTACTTTCTAATATTCATACCCCCTTATCATTCAGGATATTCCACTCGCAGATGGTAGATGTTTATCAATTTTTGCTTAAAAATCTTTTTTATCGCCTCTATCTCCTTAAAGGTAATATTAGCGTTCAAAAACTGTCCGGCGCTCATTTGGCCCGCTACAATTTTATCCACAAATTCTTCAATAATTCCCGAAGTAGGGTTCTTTAAACTCTTGGATGCGGCTTCAACCGAATCTGCCATCATAAGTATGGCCGTTTCTTTTGAAAAAGGTATGGGCCCAGGGTATCTAAAGTTAGCCTCATCCACATCTTCTTCCAACTCTTGTTGTTTTTTATAAAAATAATAAACCAAAGATGTACCGTGATGCGATCGTATAAAATCTATGACTCGATCCGGTATCTTGTTTTTTCTGGCCAGTTCAATTCCATCAATTACATGGTTGATTATTATTTTACCACTATCCTTTGGCGACAATTCGTCATGAGGGTTTACATTGGTAATCTGGTTCTCCGTAAAATAAGTGGGGTGGTTCATTTTCCCAATATCATGATATAGCGCCCCTACTCTGACCAACATGGCATTTGCACCAATTTCGTTTGCCGCAGCTTCCGCTAGGTTAGCTACTTGTAATGAATGATGAAAAGTTCCCGGAGCTTTATTAGAAAGCTCCTTTAATAGCTTAGAATTGGTATCCGATAGTTCCAACAAAGACACATCGGAAACCAATCCAAAGACCTTTTCATATACATATATAAGTGGTTGCACAAAAAGGGTTATCATTCCGTTCAAAAAGAAAAGCCCCAACGTAAACCATTGAATATTGTCTAGATTTCCTTCATGTATGATATGAAAAGCCAAATAGCCCACAACATATATCAAAGTAATCTGGCCTACGGATATAAAAAGATTGGCTCTTTTATAAAGTTCGGATACCGTGAGTATAGTAACAATTCCCACAATTATCTGTAGAAAGATGTATTCAAAACTGTTGGGAACTACAAAGCCCAAAATAAGTACGGTCAACACATGAACAAATAGACCTAATCTAGCATCAAAAAAGGTCTTAAGCACCAAGGGTAAAATGCAAATGGGCACTACAAAAACAAAGGCTTCATCATATTTAACTACCATAGTGGTAACAAATACCATGAACAGAATATTAAAGAAAATAAAAGTAACCTTAGTGCTATTCTCAAAATTCTCTCTCCTATACTTTTTTAGGAAGAGAAAAAGCATCATGAGCACTAGGGCAACCAAAACGGTATAACCGAACAATATAAAATAATAGTTGTTGGCCGTCCATAATTCGGACTCATATTCCGTTTTTAGAGAGTTCAGCACATTTAAATTTTCGGACTCTACAACCTCTCCTTTTGCTATAATGAGTTTTCCCTCATCTACCGTTCCCCTGGTATGTGATATGCCTGATAACGCTTCATTCAGCGCTTTTTCAGAGAGATTTTTATCATACGTAATGTTTGGCCTCACAATATCCAAGAACAAGTCTTGATATTCTTGAGCATATATGTCTAAATCTTTCTTCTGAAGAATTTTTTTAAGTACAGTTCTCAAGTCCTTAATCTGAACAAAATTGCTGACCGCAACACGCTCCGCTTGGTTATCATTTACAAGATAGAACTGTTCTTTTACCCCTGGTTTACTGTTTTTTGCTAGAACTCCGTTTTTATACAACTGTTCTAGGATATCCTTCCCCGCTCCATCCAAAGCTTCCAGGGCACTTGGACTAAATCGTTCGCCAGTAAATACCGTAGAAAATTTTTGCTCGTATTCTTGGGCTACTTCTTGTTTAACAGAAGTATCTAGTTTAAAATAATCTATTTGATTGTTAAGAAGCTCGGTCTTTTCCTTAGAAATATCTTCATTACTTTTTTGTATGGAAAAGTCAAAAGGAGCATACAGATTCTCATACTGCCATGGTTTTCCTTTTTGAAACTCGTATTTAAATTTCCCCCCTTGGGGAAAGAATAAAACTATACAAACCACCGATACCAAGTATAGAAAATACTTATATAAAAGCGATTGGTTTTTAAAAAGTCTATCCAAAAAATTGCGCATGGGCCATGTATCTGAGTCAAAAATAGAAAATTATAAACTTCCGAGGGGCTTTTATCAAAACAACGAAATGTATTGCCTATTAATTTCTTAGTTTTGTGATACGAGAAATTCTTGTCTTAATATGAAAAAAGTAGTCATTGTATCTGCCACCAGAACTCCAATAGGTAGTTTTATGGGAGCGTTATCCTCAATTCCAGCTCCTAAACTTGGGGCTTCGGCCATAAAAGCGGCACTCGCTAAAATAAATCTTGAACCCAATCTAGTTGAAGAGGTTTTAATGGGTAACGTTGTTCAAGCAGGAACCGGACAAGCCCCCGCAAGACAGGCGGCAATTTTTGCAGGAATTCCTGATAATGTACCCTGTACTACCATAAATAAAGTCTGCGCTTCCGGGATGAAAGCCGTTATGCAGGCGGCTCAAGCTATTGCCCTAGGCGATATTTCAATTGCAGTGGCCGGAGGAATGGAAAACATGAGCCTAATTCCGCATTATGTTCATATGAGAAACGGTCAAAAATTTGGCCCCACTACTTTGGAAGACGGAATGCAAAAAGACGGTCTGGTAGATGCTTACGACCAACAAGCCATGGGGGTTTGTGCCGATGCATGTGCAACAGAATACAAGTTTTCCCGAGAAGACCAAGATAATTTTGCCGTACAGTCTTACAAAAGGTCCGCAGAAGCATGGAAAGACGGGAAATTCAACAATGAGGTAACGCCAATAGAAGTACCTCAGCGTCGTGGAGAGCCTATAGTTGTTTCCGAAGACGAAGAATTCAAGAATGTAAGAATGGATAAAATTCCCGCACTGCGTCCAGCCTTTTCAAAAGACGGAACGGTTACCGCAGCAAATGCTTCTACCATTAATGATGGAGCAGCTGCACTGGTTTTGATGAGCGAAGAAAAAGCGAAAGAATTAAATTTAAAACCCTTGGCTACTATTAAAAGTTATGCTGATGCCGCTCAAGAACCAAAATGGTTCACTACCGCACCGGCCAAAGCACTTCCAAAAGCTATTGCCAAAGCTGGTATTTTAATAGATGACATAGACTTCTTTGAGTTTAACGAAGCGTTTTCCGTGGTAGGATTGGCTAATATGAAACTATTGGGGTTAACGGATAAAAATGTAAACGTAAATGGTGGTGCCGTATCCCTAGGACATCCATTAGGTTGTTCTGGGGCGCGTATTCTTATAACGCTGTTGAATGTCTTAGAGCAAAACAATGCAAAAATAGGGGCTGCCGCAATATGTAATGGCGGAGGTGGCGCTTCTGCAATAATTGTAGAACGATAAAGAACACCTTCATTCAACCAAACATATGCAATACGGAATTTGTCCCCTAAGTATAGTTTCCGTTCGTGTAAATGCCGATGAAACGTCAGAAATGGTTTCTCAATTGGTATATGGCGAACATTTTAAAGTCTTGGAGCGTAGAAAGGCTTGGAGCCGCATTCGCCTTGCTTTCGATAAATTTGAAGGATGGGTGAACAATCACCAAATGACCCTAATTTCCGAAGAGACATATAAAAGTATAGAATCTTCTAAAAATGTAAGTTACACTTCTGACCTTATTTCTTTCGTAGAAACGGAAAACTCAGTTCTCTTACCCGTAATTCTGGGATCAACAACCAGTAATTGCTCCATACTTTCCCATACTTTTGACGGTAAATGCAACGGTAACAAAAAAGACAAAAGCCAAATCATACAGACGGCATTACTATACCTGAACGCTCCATACTTGTGGGGCGGAAAAACTCCTTTTGGTATTGACGCCGCAGGGTTCACCCAAATGGTGTACAAAGTTAACGGGTACCGGCTACTTAGAAAAGCGGCCGATCAATCCGGCCAAGGTCATGCATTAAGTTTTATTGAGGAAACCGAAGCTGGGGATTTAGCTTTTTTTGACAACAATGAAGGTGAAATTTACCATGTTGGGATTATCATGGAAAATAACTACATCATTCACGTAGATGGAAAAGTACGGATAGATCGTATTGACCATACCGGAATATTCAATAATGAAACAGGTAGTTACACCCATAAACTTAGGGTAATCAAACAAATTGTTTAGACCCAAAAAAAACGGCATAAAAAAATCCCCTAGGAAATTCCTAGGGGATTTTTTGTGCTTATAAACAGGGATTACTCTCCTAAAAGCTTCTTAACTCTTGTAAAGTTCTCCGTGTCGCCCATTGCGCCATAGATGTTTTTCAACTGCGTTAAGATACCTTGGTTATCTGGGTTCAACTTTAAAGCGTCCTCCAATACAGTAGCTCCTTGAGTGAAAAGATTATCCTTCTTTTCTTTTAGCTCATCATAACGAGCAATATCTTTTTTAGAATTACCCAACGAGTTCATCTCATCAATTAGACCGTTACCTTCGTTAACGTAAGTTGTAGAAAGGTTTAACTGAGCATTAGTGTAACCAGGGTTGATTTCCAAAGCTTTCTTGTAAGAAGCTCTCGCATCTTCCAAGTTACCCTGCTCCATGTTAATTACCCCAATGTTGTAATGTAAATCTGGATTATCAGGAGCTACAGAAGCTGCTTCCGCCATTAACTCTTTAAACTTTTCCTTATCACCCATCTTGTAATACAGGTTAGCTTCGTTCAAGATCAGGTTTACATCCTCTGGATCGTTAGCTCTTGCCGCTTTATAAGCTTCCAAAGCTTTATCATCTTGTCCTAATTGAGTATAGATTAAAGCCGTATTCTTAACGATTTCAGCTTTCTTAGACGGAGATCTCTCATCTTTAGGGTCTTTGTAAGTTCCAGACTTTACCATCAAATCTCTTTGAGTTTTGTCCATCTCCTCTTCTTGACCTGTCTCTACATTAGTAGCTTTATAGATAACACCACTACCGTCGTAACCTATTTCTTGAAGTTCGTTATAGTAAGACAACGCCTCTTCATAGTGACCACCGTTTACAGCGCTACTTGCCGCATAGTAAAGGTAAGATGTATCCTTTGGGCTAATCTTGTAGCTGGTATACAACTTTTCTGCAGCTTCTTTAAACTTCTTGTTACCGTTATCTTCTACAGCAGAGTTTACCAAATCAGCACTTAAGGCAGACATGTGTTGTTGAGTTTCATCGGAATATTTTTTCTTTCCGCTTTTTTCTTCTATTTCAATCACTTTTTGAAAAGCATCCGCTGCTTTTTTGAAAGCACTGGCATCACCTTTTTTCGCTAAATCTGCATAAGCTTTACCGCTTACGAAATAGTATTGCGCCTGTAATTTTGCATCAGCTCCTGAAATGGAACCCGAAACAGCTTCAAGTGCGCTACTCGCAGAAGCAGCATCACCAGCTTTCATAGCCTTTTCGGCTGCTTTTATTTCGTTCTTCTGTGCGAATCCTACCATGCAAAAACAAAGGCTCGCAACTATTAAAAATCTACGTTTCATTTTCAATTTAATTAAATATTAGTGTTATAATTATAGTTCAAAATTTATTCTTCTTCTGTTCCTTCGGTATTGTCATTATCAAGAGCCGTGCCATCTTCTTCTGCCTTAACATCCATATCCAATACATCTGCATCCGTAAGATCGTCTTCGTCCTTCATCACCTTAGCTACTGCCGCAATAGAATCGTTACCTTTTAGATTGATAAGACGAACCCCTTGTGTGGCTCTACCCATAACCCGAAGATCCTCTACACTCATTCTAATAGCGATACCTGATTTATTGATAATCATTAGGTCATCCGAATCCGAAACATTCTTAATGGCAACAAGACCTCCCGTTTTTTCAGTAATAGAAATGGTCTTAACTCCTTTACCTCCTCTATTGGTTATACGGTAATCATCTATATTGGAACGTTTACCATATCCATTTTCAGAAACTACAAGAAGGTTATCTTCCATATCATGAACGGAAACCATGCCAATTACCTCATCATTATCGTCCGCTAGGGTAATACCACGCACACCGGAAGCGTTCCTACCCATAGGGCGTGTCTTACTTTCCTCAAAACGTATAGCCTTACCAGACTTCAAACCTAAGAAAATTTGGCTAGTACCGGTAGTCAATTTTGCTTCTAGCAACTCATCGTCTTCACGAATACCAATAGCATTGATTCCATTTTGTCTTGGACGTGAGTATTGTTCTAAGCTAGTTTTCTTAACCACACCTTTTTTGGTGGCCATAATTACGTAGTGGCTGTTTACGTACTCTTCATCCTTAAGATCTTGGGTACAGATAAACGCTTTAACGTTATCATCCTGCTCAATATTAATTAGGTTTTGGATAGCCCTACCTTTTGATGTTCTACTACCCTCCGGTATTTCATAAACCCGCATCCAGAAACACTTACCTTTCTGAGTGAAGAATAGCATGTACTGGTGGTTGGTCCCCACAAAAAGATACTCCAAGAAATCTTCATTTCTAGTAGATGATGCTTTTTGACCAACACCTCCCCTGTTCTGTGTCTTGTACTCAGAAACCGGGGTTCTTTTAATATATCCAGCGTGCGAAATAGTAATTACTACTTGCTCATCCGGTATCATATCCTCAATACTTAAATCTCCACCGGCCAAGTTAATTTCGGAACGACGTTCATCTCCGTACTTCTCTTTTACCTCTAACAGCTCTTCCTTAATGATTTCCATTCTACGCTCTTTTCTAGCAAGAATATCTTTAAGATCCGCAATAGTCACAAGAATCTCATCATACTCGGCACGTAGCTTATCCTGCTCCAGACCTGTTAGTTGACGAAGTCTCATTTCCACAATGGCTTTCGCTTGAATCTCCGTTAATTTAAAACGTTCCATCAAGTTCTCCCTTGCCTCATCTGCATTAGAAGATGCCCTAATAATTGCAATTACTTCATCTATATTATCAGATGCAATAATCAACCCTTCCAAAATATGGGCACGGGCTTCCGCTTTCTTAAGTTCAAACTCCGTACGCCTTACCACTACTTCGTGGCGATGCTCCACAAAATAATGAATCATTTCCTTTATGTTCAATAACTGCGGACGGCCGTTTACCAACGCAATGTTATTGACACTAAAAGAATTTTGTAGTGCGGTATACTTATATAAGGTATTAAGAACAATGTTAGGAATGGCATCTCGTTTTAAGATATAAACGATACGCATTCCATTTCTATCGGACTCATCCCTAATACTAGAGATGCCTTCTATTTTCTTTTCGTTAACAAGATCGGCGGTTTTCTTGATCATGTCCGCCTTGTTCACCTGATACGGAATCTCTGTAACTACAATGCATTCCCTACCCTGTACCTCTTCTACAATAGCCTTTGCTCTAATCTTTACCCTACCTCTACCGGTATGGAAAGCCTCTTTAACTCCATCGTATCCATATATAATACCTCCTGTTGGAAAATCAGGGGCTTTGATATGGGTCATGATCTCATCGATCTCAATATCATTATTCTCAATATAGGCTACGGTTCCGTTTACAACCTCTGTTAAGTTGTGGGGCGGCATATTTGTTGCCATACCAACCGCAATACCAGAAGCTCCGTTTACCAATAAGTTAGGTACACGGGTAGGAAGAACGGTAGGTTCTTTTAAAGAATCATCAAAGTTTAATTGATGATCTACGGTTTCCTTATCTATATCCGCCAACATGTCATCGGCAATCTTTCTCATTCTTGCCTCGGTATAACGCATTGCCGCAGGGCTATCACCATCAACGGACCCAAAGTTACCTTGGCCATCTACTAACATGTAGCGCAAGCTCCACTCTTGTGCCATACGCACCATAGAGTCATATACGGATGTATCACCATGCGGGTGGTACTTACCTAGAACCTCACCCACGATACGCGCAGATTTTTTATGGGAACTAGTGGATCGCACCCCAAGTTCGTACATCCCGTAAAGCACCCTTCTGTGAACTGGTTTTAAACCATCCCTGACATCAGGTAAAGCACGTGACACAATGACTGACATCGAATAGTCGATGTAAGCAGATTTCATTTCCTCTTCGATGTTAATCGGGATCAATTTTTCTCCTTCTGCCATTTTTAAATCCTAGAATTATTTTAGTTAAAAAACATGCCAATATACACAAAATGATAGCCTTTAAAGCACATACACCCTTCTTTATTAAACAATTTATCAACACTTTTTCAATACCAAAAAGCCACCCTTCTTACCCTAAGCACCTTTTAGGGGCATTCCTTTTTCAATATTTCAAGCTACTTTCTCTAATATTAGGTACACTATTTGCGTTAGATTGGTATAGTTTTACTAATTTTATAGATGAAAGGATAAATTTATGGATGATAATTTTTCACCGAGAGTAAAAGACGTAATTGCTTATAGTAAAGAAGAGGCGCTGCGGTTAGGCCATGATTTCATTGGTACCGAGCATCTAATGTTGGGGCTTTTACGAGATGGCAACGGCAAAGCAATTAGTATTCTTGACGCTATGGAGGTCGATTTAGATCATCTTAGGCGTAAGGTAGAAATTCTTAGCCCTTCCAACCCAAACCCGAACACTTTACAAAAAGATAAAAAGAACCTGCATTTGACGAGACAGGCAGAGCGCGCCCTTAAAACTACGTTTTTAGAGGCTAAGCTATTCCAAAGTTCATCGATCAATACTGCACATTTACTATTATGTATTTTGAGAAACGAAAATGACCCTACCACGAAGCTACTTCACAAACTAAAAGTAGATTACGATGGCGTTAAGGAACAGTTTAAATTTATGATTACAAGCGATGATGATATTGTAGACTCTCCAACTTCCGAATCATTTCCTAGTGATAATGATGACAGTGAAGGAAAAGAAGGAAGTTTTGGCACTACAGCCGGACAAAAAGGCAATAAAAAGTCTAAAACTCCTGTATTGGACAACTTTGGTCGTGACCTTACCCTTATGGCAGAGGAAAACAGACTGGACCCTGTAGTTGGACGAGAAAAAGAAATTGAAAGAGTTTCGCAAATTCTAAGCAGAAGAAAGAAAAACAACCCTTTATTAATAGGTGAGCCCGGTGTTGGTAAAAGTGCCATTGCCGAAGGTCTGGCTTTGCGCATCATAAACAAGAAAGTTTCACGTATTCTTTACAACAAAAGAGTAGTAACGCTTGACTTGGCCTCTTTAGTTGCCGGCACAAAATACCGTGGGCAGTTTGAGGAACGCATGAAAGCCGTTATGAACGAACTTGAAAAGAATGATGACGTTATTCTTTTTATTGATGAAATCCACACCATTGTTGGCGCTGGTGGCGCTACGGGTAGTTTGGATGCTTCCAACATGTTCAAACCTGCTTTGGCAAGAGGCGAAATTCAATGTATTGGTGCTACTACGCTAGACGAATACCGTCAATACATAGAAAAAGATGGTGCTCTAGAAAGACGTTTCCAAAAAGTAATCGTAGAACCTACTACTGTTGAAGAGACTATTGAAATTCTTCATAATATAAAAGGTAAATACGAAGATCACCACAATGTAAACTATACGGACGAGGCTATTGTTGCCTGTGTAAAATTAACAAACCGTTATATGACGGATCGTTTTTTACCGGACAAAGCCATTGATGCCCTAGATGAGGCCGGTTCGCGTGTTCATATTGTGAATATGGATGTTCCTAAGCAGATTCTAGAATTGGAAAAACAGCTAGAAGACGTTCGCGTATTGAAAAATAGTGTTGTAAAGAAACAAAAATACGAGGAAGCCGCTAAGTTGCGTGATGACGAGAAGCGCCTTGAGAAGGACTTGGCCACTGCTCAAGAAAAATGGGAAGAAGACAGTAAGCTCCATAAAGAAACGGTTAACGAGGACAATGTAGCGGATGTTGTTTCTATGATGAGCGGTATACCCGTAAACAGAATAGCGCAAACGGAAAGTAATAAATTAGCTGAATTGCCCAACCTCATAAAATCCAATGTAATTGGTCAAGATGATGCGGTTGCAAAGGTTGCCAAAGCCATACAAAGAAACCGTGCCGGACTAAAAGACCCTAACAAGCCTATTGGTTCGTTCATTTTCTTAGGTCAGACCGGGGTAGGTAAAACGCAATTGGCCAAAGTATTGGCTAAAGAACTTTTTGATTCGGAAGACGCTTTAATCCGTATTGACATGAGCGAGTACATGGAAAAATTCGCCATATCTAGATTAGTAGGTGCACCTCCGGGATATGTGGGTTATGAAGAAGGTGGCCAGCTGACGGAGAAAGTACGACGCAAACCTTATTCTGTTATCTTGTTAGATGAAGTTGAAAAAGCGCATCCAGATGTATTTAACATGCTCTTGCAAGTTTTAGATGATGGATTCCTTACGGATAGTTTAGGACGAAAAATAGATTTCAGAAACTCTATAATCATCATGACCTCCAATATTGGAGCCCGTAAATTGAAAGATTTCGGTCAAGGCATCGGTTTTGGAACATCTGCCATGAAGTCACAAGAAGAGAGTCACCAAAAGAGTGTTATTGAAGGTGCGCTTAAAAAAGCGTTTGCTCCTGAATTCTTAAACAGAATTGATGATGTTATTGTCTTTAATGCTTTGGAAAGAGCAGACATTCACAAAATCATAGATATTGAGCTTCGCAAACTATTCGCAAGAATTAAGGATATTGGATATGATTTAAATCTTACCGATAAAGCCAAAGATTATATCGCGGATAAAGGTTTTGATAAGCAATATGGAGCTAGACCTTTAAAAAGAGCCATCCAGAAGTATATTGAAGATGCTCTAGCCGAAGAAATAGTGAACTCTAAACTTGATGAAGGAGATACTATTTTGATGGATTTGGACGAGAAGAAGGAAGAGCTTACCATAGAGATTAAAAAAGCAGAAAAATCTTCTAATACATAAACTTAACGTAGGAAATGTGAGCAAAGGGAGTCAATTAATTTGACTCCCTTTTTTCTTATGATAAAATTTTGAAGTAAGAAACACAACACATTTATTTTCCAGCAATAGCACTATAAACGATATTTACGCTTTTAGTCTATTATTTTTCGCAAAAGATTACGATACATCTACATTCGTCACAGGACATTATAATATATTTAAAATGAAAGTGAGACGACCAAAAAAGACTGTTATAGTCAGGGAGTATCAATTAGATGTTGGAAAAATACAGGTTTACGAAAACTATATGGTTTCGCTGTTCGATGAAGGAGCAACACTTACATTGGAAAGAGTATACCAAATAATAGGAATTTCAGAAATACATTTTAGGGACAAAAACTTTGGTTACATAAGTCTAAGAAAAAATTCTTATGCTGTAGACCCTACCATATACACCTATTTGAGACAGTTAGACAACCTTAAGGCAATGGCTATTGTTTCCGTAAAGGAAATAGATATGCACAACTTTAAAATTGAAAAACTCTTCTACAAAAAACCAATGAAATTTTTTATTGAGTTTGATAATGCGGTAGCTTGGGTAAAAAGACGGGTTAAGACCAGATAATATTGTTTTATTCCATAAAAAAAGCCTCAAGATTCTAGAATCTTGAGGCTTTTTTTATGTCTTTAAGTCAGTCTATTATTCTGCTGACGCCTCACCACCGCTCTGCTCAGGCCTATTTTCCGGTTGTGCAAACAAATCTATAAAGGCCAAACCAATTGCGTCAACAACATGAGATGCCGTAAGTGCCTGATATCCGGTTTTTTCCACAGCAATATCTCCCGCTCTTCCGTGTAAATAAACCCCAAATACGGCCGCGTTAAGTGGGTTGTAACCCTGAGCTATCAAACCCGTTATCACCCCTGTTAAAACATCTCCTGTACCACCTGTTCCCATTCCCGGATTACCCGTTGTGTTTACATATCCCTTATCATCATAAATAGTAATCGTATGAGAACCCTTAATCACCAATACACAATCATATTTCTTTGAAAATTCTTTGGCTTTTTTCAGCTTGTCAAAATCATCTTTCCAGCTTCCAATTAATCGCTCCAACTCCTTTGGGTGCGGTGTTAACACGGTCTGAGCAGGAATTTTACCCAGCAATGCCTTGTTTTCTGAAAGAATATTAAGCGCATCAGCATCTATAACCAGAGGTTTTTTATTGTCGCCCAGAAACTCATCCAATGCTTTTACAGTACTCGCATCCTTTCCTAATCCAACACCAATACCTACTACCGTGGGGTCAATATCAAATTCAAGTTTTGAGATATGATTTTCATCATTGTCGGTTAAAACCATGGCCTCTGGAAAATTGGTTTGCAACGGAATATATCCGCATTTGGGCACAAAAGCCGTAACCAAACCGCTCCCCACATGTAAACAGGCCTTTGAAGCCAAGTGAACCGCTCCTATTTTTCCATAGCTACCACCCACAATCAATCCATGCCCGTGGGTGCCCTTGTGCGAAAACTTCTCTCTGGGAATGTAAATAGGAAGCATTTCATTTTTTCCTATCAGCTCATATTCCGTTTCCGTATTCACCAGAAATTCGGGGTCAAGACCAATATCTAAAACTTCCCATTGTTCCGTAAAAATGCCAGTTTCGGGCAAGAAAAAAACCAATTTGGGCACTTGAAAGCTCAAGGTATGGTTCGCTTTTACAACTGCTTTTTCGTCCTCTGGTACTCTATCTGTAAATAAACCGGAAGGAATATCCACAGAAAGCACAAAGGCTTTAGATTTTTCAATATGTTCAAACAAATTCACCACCCAAGAATCGGGAGCTCGGTTAAGTCCAATGCCAAAAATAGCATCAACAATAATATCATCACTACCAATTTCCGGAAGCACTGAGCTATCATCCAAAAATTCCGGCCATATTTTTCGGTCTTTTAATCGGTCTAAATTCACCAAAAAATCATCTGACCGCTTCTTGCTATAGTTTACAACATAGACTCCAATATTATAACCATGTTCTTGTAAATGCCGCGCCAACGCAATACCGTCTCCCCCATTATTACCTATTCCGCAGAACAAGTGAATTTTAACCGGCGCCCCTTGAATTCTAAGGTGCAACCAATTAAAAAGTTGAACGGCAACCCCTTCCATTAATTGGTCACTAGAAATATTGTTCTTTTTAATTGTAGCCTTATCAGCTTCATAAATTTGCTTTGACGAGAAGATTTTCATGTATAAAATTGTAGAATTATCTGGTTCTTAGGTATGTAACTAGTTCTATATAGTTAGCCGTTTTGCCGAAATATTAGACTTTAGCCATTAATTTTTTGCGAAAATCTCACAAAAATCTGAATAATGTAAGTAATTAACATTATCGCTCAATAACTAACAACAAAAATTTGATTAAGAATCCAAAAGTACTACTTTTGATGCTTTCATTTTTACAATGTACCAGCATATCGCAAACATATCAACTGAATTTTTCTTCACGACCAATGGTTCAATCAACACATTTGGCACCACCACCCCTTTGGGGTAGACAAAAACATATCAGTTCGTTTTCGCGTTATTTCGCATCCAATCTATTTTTTAAGAGTAAATTTCATCTAACATGAAAGTTTTAAAATTCGGCGGCACTTCTGTTGCCAACGCCTCTAACATATCATTAGTAAAAAATATTGTTGCTAACACAGAAGCCAAAAAAACCATTGTGGTAGTTTCGGCCTTTGGCGGTGTTACAGACCTATTATTGAATGCAGCACACTTAGCCTCATCGCAGAGCCAAGGGTACAAATCTATTTTGAAAGAAATAGAAGATAGGCACTTAGATACGGTAAAAGCTCTCATTCACGTAAGTGCACAAAGTAAGGTACTAAGTAAGGTGAAGAGCGAATTGAACACTCTGGAGACCTTACTGGAAGGCGCCTCCTTAATTGGTGAGACCACTCCAAGACTTTCGGATAAAATTGTTAGCTATGGTGAACTTTTATCATCTTATATCATTAGCGAATACTTTTCACAGGAAAAGTTAAATGCTGGTTATGTAGATAGTAGGGAACTCATAAAGACGAATAATATTAATGGTAAGGCTGCAGTAAATTTTGACCTGACCAATGCTAATTGTGAGCAGTTCTTTAATGCAGACGAGCATCAAATCATTGTCATGGGAGGTTTTATTGCTTCCTCAGAAAACGGAAACTCCACTACTTTAGGACGTGGAGGATCGGATTATACCGCCGCTATTGTAGCTGCAGCAGTGAATGCGGAATTCCTTGAAATTTGGACGGACGTTAGCGGCATGTATACTGCTAATCCAAAACTGGTGAAACAAGCCAAGGCCATCCCGCACATATCATACGAAGAAGCCATGGAGCTATCGCACTTTGGCGCTAAAGTTTTATATCCCCCAACTATTCAACCTGTATTGGCCAAGGGCATTTCTATCGTAATCAAAAACACTTTTGAACCTGAAAACGCAGGTACCCTTATTACCAAGAACAAGAATAAACAAGGTAAGACCGTACGTGGTATCAGTCACGTTGAGAATATTGCCCTTTTATCTTTGGAAGGCCCAGGAATGGTAGGGATACCAGGAACTTCAAAACGTTTTTTTGAGGTGCTTTCCCAATCAGAGATAAGTGTTGTTTTAATTACTCAAGCTTCGTCCGAACATTCAATTTGTGTTGGTATTTCCGCGGATGATATCGATAAGGCGACAGAAGTGGTAAACACTGCTTTTGAATATGAAATTGAGAGAGGCAAAATTAAACCTGTCATTGCGGAAAAGGACTTGGCCATCATAGCACTAGTTGGTGACAACATGAAAAGCCACCAAGGTTTAAGTGGTAAAATGTTTAGCACATTAGGTAAGAACAATGTTAATCTAAGGGTTATTGCGCAAGGGGCTTCAGAGCGAAATATATCTGCGGTCATCAAAAAAGAGGATGTTAAAAAGGCCCTGAATGCACTTCATGAAGAGTTCTTTGAAGAGAATATAAAACAATTAAACCTGTTTGTAATGGGTGTTGGTAACGTTGGCTCCAAATTTTTGAACCAAGTGCATCAACAAAAGAAATTTTTGAAGGAAAACCTAAAATTGAACATACGTGTAATAGGTATGTCCAATTCCCGTACCATGGTTTTCAATGAAACTGGAATTCCCCTTAAAAACTGGGAATCAGAATTAGCTGCTGGTGAAAAAGCGGATAAAGTTAAGTTCATGCAAAAAGTGAACGAACTTAATTACCGTAATAGCATTTTTGTAGATAATACGGCCAGTGAAGAGGTTTCAAAAACATATAACACCTATTTGGGTAACAGCATTTCTGTTGTTACTTGCAACAAAATTGCTTGCTCGTCAGCTTTTGAAAATTACCAAGAACTAAAATCATTGGCTAGAACTTACAATGCTCCATTTTTGTTTGAAACAAACGTAGGCGCAGGTCTGCCAATCATTGACACCTTGAAGCATTTGATTGCTTCAGGTGATAAAATCCTTAAAATTCAAGCGGTACTTTCTGGAAGCTTAAATTTTGTCTTTAATAATTTTAATGACAAGACTACTTTTCACGATATCGTAAAACAAGCCCAGCAAGAAGGGTATACCGAGCCTGACCCAAAGATTGATTTGAGCGGTGTGGACGTAATGCGAAAAATATTGATTTTAGCGCGGGAAAGTGGAAATCAGCTAGAGATAACCGATATCGAAAACAAATCTTTCTTACCACAAGAAAGTTTGGATACCGATAATAACGAAGACTTTTTTGCTACCCTGATAAAGCATGAAGAAGATTTCCAGGCCATGTACAAAGAAGCTAACGACGCTAATAGCAAACTAAAATACGTTGCACAATTTGAAGATGGTAAGGCAAGCGTAGGTTTACAAGCCATACCAAAAGGACATGACTTCTATAACTTGGAAGGAAGTGACAATATCGTTTTATTTTATACGGAACGCTACCCAAATCAGCCTATGATTATTAAGGGGGCAGGTGCAGGTGCCGATGTTACCGCTTCCGGTATTTTTGCCGATATCATCAGAATTGGAAATTTCTAATTATGGAGGAAATCAAAGTATTTTGCCCGGCCACAATTGCCAACATCTCATGTGGATTTGACGTATTAGGCGTTGCCCTTGATAATGTAGGCGACATTATGGTAGTTAGGAAAACCCAAGAAAAAGGCATTCGCATCACCAAACTGGAAGGTCAGGATTTACCTATGGAAACCGAGCAAAATGTTGCCGGTGTAGCAGGTTTGGCGCTTTTGGAAAAAAGTGATTACGCAGGTGGGTTCGAAGTAGAAATCTATAAAAAAATTAAAGCCGGTAGCGGCATTGGCAGCAGCGCAGCAAGTTCTACCGGTGCCGTCTGGGCCATGAACGAGCTTTTGAACAGACCGTTCACGACAGCTGAACTGGTTACATTTGCTATGGAAGGCGAAAGGTTGGCAAGCGGTGTAGCCCATGCGGACAATGTAGCCCCTGCCCTATTTGGCGGGTTTACTTTAGTACGCAGTTATGCTCCATTGGATATTGTCCCCATTCATACGCCACCCGAATTGTACGCTACTGTAATACATCCACAGATAGAAGTTAAGACATCTGATTCCAGAAAGATTCTTAAGACCAATATTACATTGGCCGATGGCATCAAACAATGGGGTAATGTAGGTGGTCTTATAGCCGGTCTATATACCGAAAATTACGACCTTATTGGCCGTTCTTTGGAAGACCATATCGTAGAACCTATACGCTCCATTCTTATACCTGGTTTTGACCAGGTTAAAACCGAAGCTTTAAAAGCAGGTGCTTTAGGTTGTGGCATCTCAGGGTCAGGGCCCTCAATTTTTGCATTCAGCAAAGGCATAGACACCGCTCACAAGGTAGGTGAAGCAATCAAAGAAGTTTACAAGAACATTGGTATTGACTATGACGTTCATGTATCTAAAATTAATAGTGAAGGAATTAAGACCATACAGTAATGAATTTTTACAGTCTAAATAAAAAAGCACCCGACGTTTCATTTAAAGATGCCGTAATTAAAGGAATTGCTCCTGACAAAGGCCTTTATTTTCCAGAACGTATAGAACCGCTTCCAAAGCGATTTTTTGAGCATATTGAAGACCTTACAGATCACGAAATTGCTTTTAACGCTATTCATCAATTTGTATCCAAGGAAATCCCTAATGATAGACTTAGAGAAATTATAGCCAAGGTGCTAGATTTTGACTTTCCAGTGGTAGAAATTGAAGAAAACGTAGCTACGTTAGAGCTTTTTCACGGTCCCACAATGGCGTTCAAAGATGTAGGCGCCCGTTTTATGGCCAACTGTCTCGGTTATTTTTCCGAAGGCGAAAAACAGGATGTGACCGTTTTGGTAGCGACTTCCGGCGATACTGGCGGTGCCGTAGCCAATGGTTTTTTAGGCGTAGAAGGTGTTCGTGTGGTAATTTTATATCCGGACGGAAAAGTGAGCGATATTCAAGAGCGCCAGTTGACCACTTTAGGTGAAAATATAACAGCCCTTAAAGTTGACGGTACTTTTGACGATTGTCAAAAAATGGTAAAAACCGCATTTCTAGACGAAGCTCTTCTAGAAAAAATGCAATTGACCTCCGCCAATTCGATTAATGTAGCGCGGTGGTTACCCCAATTGTTCTATTTTCTATTTGCCTACAAACAGGCAAAATCCCAGGGAAAAGAAATTGTATTTTCCATACCTAGCGGAAATTTTGGAAATGTATGCGCCGGAATGGTAGCCCAACGTTTGGGTATGCCCGTAAAGCACTTCATTGCCTCAACGAATGTTAACGATACCGTTCCCCAGTTTATGCAAACGGAAGAATACAAACCTAAACCGTCTACAGCTACTATCTCAAATGCTATGGATGTGGGTGACCCGAGTAATTTTATCCGTATTAGACATTTGTATCAAGACAATTTTGATACGCTAAAAGAGAACCTCAGCTCCTATTCTTTTACAGATACAGAAACAAGGGAGACCATGAAGAAGATATACGGTGAGAGCGGATATATTGCAGACCCACACGGTGCCGTTGGTTATTTAGGATTGAAAAAATATCAGGAATCACACCCAAATACCTACGGTATCTTCTTAGAAACCGCACATCCGGTTAAATTCTTGGATGTAGTAGAAGACACCATTGGAAAGTCCGTTGAAATCCCAGAGCAAATCCAAAAGGTAATGGACAAAGAAAAGAAGGCTATTTCAATTAAGGAATACGACGAGCTAAAGCAATATCTACTGAATAGATAGCAAACAAAAAGCCCCTAAAGAAAATTCTTTAGGGGCTTTTTGTTATTAGTTTAAAGTAGGAAGTTCAAATTTGTCCAGCGGACTTGGCTGTTTCATTACTTTCTCTATTTCTTCAGCTTTTCTAGGAGCCATAGCCGATAGATTAACCGGGCCATCTTTTGTAATTAGGATATCATCTTCAATTCGTACCGCAATACCCCACCATTTCTCATCACAAGCACTACCTTCCGGAATATAAATACCGGGCTCCACGGTAATAATCGTGTTTTCTTGAAAGGGCCTATAAGTGCCGGCATCATGCACATCTAAACCCAAATAGTGAGAAGTGCCGTGAGGAAAGTAAATACGGGCGTCTTCCTCTTTTGTAATAATGCCCAGTTTCATCAATCCCTCTGTGACCACTTTACTGGCCGCCTGACCCGGTGCCTGAAACGGAGCCCCCACTACACTAGCCTTAATACCGGCCTCCTGCGCGTCATAAACAATATCGTAAACTTCTTTTTGTTCTTTTGTAAACTTTCCATTTGCAGGTATAGTCCTAGTAACATCTGCAGTATACCCGTGATATTCCGCTCCCAAATCCATCAATACCAAATCATCACCTACCTTAGGTTTATTGTTTTCAATATAATGCAAAATACAACCGTTGTTACCCCCTCCTACAATGGAAGGATAGCCTTCATACTCGGCTCCATATTTCTTATAAACATACTCGTGCACCCCCTGAATCTCCGTTTCAGACATGTTGGGATGCATGGCTTTCATTACCTCAACTTGACCCACCGCAGAAATCTCAATAGCCTTTTTCAAAAGCACCATCTCCTCTGGAAGCTTAGTCTCACGAAGGCTCGCCATTACTTCACTTAACATGGAAGAGTTTAAGTTGTTCGCCGCTAATTTTAAGGACACTTTTTCCTTTATTTCGCTCCGTAACTTATCATCCTCAGCATTTACAAATCCATTTATGAGTTCATCTTCTTTCAAGCTTTCGTCCCTGCTCAAATAACGTCCTAAAATCTGAGCGACATTAGCACTGTTCTCAACATCCGTAGAGGTAATCATAGAGTAGAACCTATCTTTTGAACTATCATAATCCGCAGGGTAATTGGCCTTTTCCTTAAATGCCTGAATCAAATCGAACAAATCTGCTTCGTCCCTAGAATCGCGATAGTCATTTTCAAAGTCAAAGAACAATACTTTATCAAAATCCTTAAAATTAATTTCTGCCGCTTTAAAAGCACTTCCGTTAAAAGCAGTTTTAAAACCCAGTCTACCTTTCGCTCCTTCAACCCCTAAACGTTTTCCGTTCCATTGCTCGGCCCGTGGGTCCTTTTCTTGAACATATAATATTTCATTATCACTGGCCCCCGAAATTTGTTGGTCTTCCGAAAAAAGAACCAGAACGGCATTAGGCTCATTGTATCCCGTTAAATAATAAAAATTAGGGTCCTGATGATAAACATAATCCACATCATTTGCCCTATTTCGTACGGCATTGGCAAAAAATACGGCAACACTATTAGCCGGCATCATTGCGCGAACGGCGTCTCTCCTACCTTTATGAAAATCCGCAGGAAGAAAATCTGCAGGCCCTTCTTGTGCTATGTTGGCCAAAGGAACCAACAATAACGCCACCATTACATAAAGTAGTCTCACCATCCTATTTGTTTTTAGAAAATTAATTTTTGTGTTCGGGTAATTTACAAAGATTATGCAAAACATAACAAACTGCGGTTATACTATAGTTAAATATTTCAATAGCTTTGTGAACCTAAATATAGAAGTACAATGAAAAATACTGCATTAACCAAGACCCATGAAGCACTAGGAGCCAAAATGGTGCCCTTTGCCGGGTATAATATGCCCGTTTCTTACGAAGGCGTAAATGTAGAACATGAGACCGTTCGTAACGGTGTAGGCGTTTTTGACGTCTCCCATATGGGTGAATTCCTTATTGAAGGCCCAAAAGCACTTGAATTAATTCAAAAAGTAACTTCTAACGATGCCTCAAAACTCACTATTGGAAAAGCACAATACAGCTGCC
The DNA here is from genome assembly GCF_044597075.1 of Zobellia russellii. Lineage (NCBI taxonomy): Bacteria > Pseudomonadati > Bacteroidota > Flavobacteriia > Flavobacteriales > Flavobacteriaceae > Zobellia > Zobellia russellii. Next base: position 1,880,369 of record NZ_CP139000.1, read on the forward strand.
TGCCCAACGAAACAGGTGGCATTGTAGATGACTTGATCGTATATCGCATTAAAGAAGAAACCTACCTCTTGGTAGTTAACGCTTCCAATATTGATAAAGATTGGGCTCATATTTCTAAATACAATGAAGAAATAGGTGCTACAATGCGTAATATTTCCGATGGGTTTTCTCTTCTTGCCATCCAAGGACCTAAAGCTGTTGAAGCCATGCAGTCTTTAACTTCTGTAGATTTGGCCAGTATAAAATTCTATAATTTTGTAGTTGCCGATTTTGCAGGAATTGAACACGTTATTATCTCTGCAACAGGTTATACTGGTTCTGGCGGATTTGAAATTTACTGTAAGAACAGTGAAGTTCAGCAAGTTTGGGACAAAGTTTTTGAGGCCGGTGCCGCCCATGACATTAAACCTATAGGACTTGCCGCTCGTGACACTTTACGCCTAGAAATGGGGTATTGTCTTTACGGAAACGACATTGACGATAGTACTTCTCCTTTTGAAGCAGGTCTTGGGTGGATTACTAAATTCACTAAAGATTTTGTAAACAGCGATGCTTTAGCAAAAATAAAAGCACACGCTCCTGAACGTAAACTCATTGGTTTTGAACTAGACGAAAGAGGTATACCAAGACAAGGGTATGACATTGTAGACGGACAAGGAAATAAAATTGGCGTAGTTACCTCCGGTACCATGTCACCCTCACTGAGCAAAGGCATAGGGCTTGGTTACGTACCTACCGTGTTTACAGAAGCAGGCAGCAAAATACATATTCAAATTAGAAAAAACGCAGTATCGGCTACTGTTGTAAAACCACCTTTTTACAAGGGGTAAACAACATATATGAGTAAGAGAAGGGGAAAGATGGACGACGGAAGTAAAAAGATTCTCATTTTGGGTGCCAGTGGTTTTTTAGGTAATGCTATATACAAGGAACTGTGCAATTATTTTGATACGTACGGTACGTACAACTCGGCCAGGCGCTCGTTTGAGGACAACCAACAGTTCTTCAAATATGATATGGAAGAGGATGACGTACATGAAATCTTAAACAAAATACGTCCTCAAATAATTATTTCTGCCGTTCGGGGTAATTTTGCCGCTCAAATCATGGCGCATCAACATCTGGTTGAATATTTAAACGAGAATGAATGCCGTCTCTATTTCCTGTCTTCGGCCAATGTTTTTGATGCGTACCGGAAATACCCTTCCTACGAACATGACAAGACGTTATCCGAAAGTGTATACGGACGGTTAAAAATTAAAATTGAAAACATGCTTCTTAGGCTGCCCCAAAAAAAAATGGGCATCCTTAGGGTACCCATGGTTTTTGGTAATAGTTCTCCAAGGATAAAGGATATTAAAAAATACATTTGGGACAACGCTCCCGTAGAAGTTTTCCCTAATTTGGTTTTAAACGTAACCAATGATGATAAGCTTACGCAGCAAATACACTATCTCATAAACAGGGATAAAACCGGAATCTTTCACTTGGGAAGTAACGACCTTGTTCACCATGAAGATTTTATAAAGGAAGTGGTTGAACGCATTGGAGAATTCACCCCTATTTACAAAAGGGTGTTTACTACCAATGAAGAGCGTTATCTTGCCGTATTGCCAAAGGATAACAAATTGCCCAAAAATTTACAGTACGGATATCAAGATATAATTGACCATCATGTAATGCGCTAATTTAAAATTATGCTCTTTTTTACATTGAATTGCTTACTTTCAAACTCCCTACTCACACGAACAAAAATTAACTAGAATACTATGAAAAAATTAACGGAACAAGAAATTGAAAGCCAACTTGCCAAACTTAACGGTTGGGAATATGTTGATGGCGCAATAGAAACTTCATTTGAGTTCAAGGATTTTAAGGATGCGTTCTCGGTCATGACCCGTATTGCATTTGAGTGCGAAGCACAGGGCCACCATCCGGATTGGAGCAATGTTTACAATTCTTTGAACATTAGACTCAATACACATGACGCAGAAGGCGTAACGGAAAAGGATTTTAAACTGGCACACAGCATTGAAGAGATTATAGAAAGCGAATAAAAAATGTGAAGATTTCACGTAAACCTGAGTCAAAATGCATCCTTATTGAATTGGTGACGCTCAGTTACTTGCAACCCTTACCATTTTTATTAAATTTGCTACGTTCAACAAATATTTAGTTACAGATTATGGGAAGAGCTTTTGAATTTAGAAAAGCACGTAAAATGAAGCGATGGTCCGCAATGTCCAAAGCCTTTACACGTATAGGCAAAGATATTGTAATGGCGGTCAAAGAAGGTGGGCCAGACCCAGACTCCAACGCAAAATTAAGGGCGGTTATACAGAATGCCAAGTCTGTAAACATGCCTAAAGACAACGTAGAACGTGCTATTAAAAGAGCAAGTGACAAAAGTCTTGGTGATTATAAAGTTGTTTTATTTGAAGGCTACGCCCCTCACGGAATTGCAATCTTGGTAGAAACGGCAACGGACAATAACACAAGAACCGTAGCAAATGTTCGCAGTTATTTTAACAAATGTGATGGTAGCTTGGGAACTTCAGGTTCTGTAGAATTTATGTTTGACCATACCTGCAACTTTAGAATTCCTGCAGAAGGAATTGACCCGGAAGAACTGGAATTAGAACTTATTGATTTTGGTGCCGAAGAAGTTTTTGTTGATGAAGATGGAATCCTTATCTACGCTCCTTTTGAGAGCTTTGGTGCTATTCAAAAAGAATTGGAAAACCGTGAAATAGAGATTCTTTCTTCTGGATTTGAGCGTATTCCGCAAGTAACCAAACAACTTACTGAGGAACAAGCGGCAGATGTAGAAAAGCTTTTGGAGAAAATTGAAGAAGATGATGATGTACAGAACGTATATCACACCATGCAAGAATAATTTATTCCAGCATCCATAAAACAAAAAGCGACCTTTTCAGGTCGCTTTTTTTATGCTCTACAATCTGTTTACTTGTTAGAATAAAAGTAAAGTGATGAAGCCGAAGCCAAACTGTTATTAACTGATGGAGCTATATCTCCACCAGCATCTGTATTTGAAAAAGCTAAAACTCGGCCTCCTCCATTAGCAGCTTCTGCTATAAATACCATTTTTGAATCTGCATCATATTCGGCGGAAACTGGATTACCTAAAAAGGTGCTGGCACCAGATACTCTAATTTGGTTATTGGCCACTGCCATAACCTCTCCGTTTGCGACCGCACCAAATTTAGAATCAAAATCAGAGATGATATGAAAAGCCCCATCGGAATCGGACGCGGCATCACCCACATCTGTCAGAATCATTGTTCCATTATCATAAGCCAAACCATGGGTACGGACAATTCCTTCTATTGCAATCCGTTTTGACGCACTCACTGTAGCATTTGTAGTATTCGTTGCTGTAAATTCTGTAAAAACAGCCAATTCATTGGTTTTATCTACTACGGCATATAAATCATCTTCTACCATTTCAATTCCCCAAAGTGCAAAATCTGTAGTTACTATATTTTGTAACGTAATTTCCCCATTACTTCTGGTGTATATGAACAACCTTCCATCGGGTGTGTCCGCATTTCCATCTACATCCGCATTATCGGCAACTACAATAAAATCATCGTTTACAGCAATATCTCTTGGGCTTTCTAAATCCGCAGAACTAGAAACTGATGCCGTAAGGGCTGCATCGACCAAAAAAGTAGAAATATTCGCAAATGCATTCAATTGGCCCGATGACCTGGATGCCTGGATAATTTCATCTGTATCATGATCATAATAAATACCTTCTGCGGCGGTAGAAGTTGTGGTCAATGTTTTGACTTCTCCCTTTGTCATATCATAAACCGTAACATTCCCATTGCTATTGTTGGAAGCAAATAACTGTACTTGCTCGTCTTTTTGGTCCATTTCAACCGTATCGTCATCATCTTTATCACATGAGACCATTAAGAAAGAACCTAAAGCGATTGCTAAACTGAGTTGTATTACATTTTTGTTCATCTATTCGTGTTTTATTTATCTATATCTACGAAGGACGAACTAGATGGTTTTAAAAAAAATGTTAAAAATATGGGAACCTAAGCAACTAAAAGATTTACAGTTGGTTGGCTCCTAAAAAGGATAGTTTATAAAAAGTTATGATCTACGTGTCCTACCTACAACCCCCTTAAAAAAGCTTTCGTAAACTTTAAAATCCGCTTCTTTATCATCGGTAGTAAGCATGGGCTCCGAAATTTTGACCTGTTTTTTTCCAAAATCAAAAGCTATCAAAACAATAGGCACTTGAGCACCTTTGGCTATATAGTAAAACCCTGTTTTCCATTTTTCTACTTTCTTGCGCGTACCCTCGGGTGCAATGGTCAACCTAAACTTTTCCCGTTTTTGGAACACCTTTACCGTAGCGGAAACCATATCATTGTTCTTACTGCGATCTATGGGTTCTCCTCCCAACCGTCTAAAGATATATCCAAAGGGAAATGTAAACAGGCTTTTTTTACCCACAAAATTGATTTGCTCGTTCCAAACTTTTCTGATGAGCAGGCCCAGAAAAAAATCCATATAACTGGTATGTGGCACCACTGCAATTACAAACTTGTTCAGATGACCAGGAAATTGACCTACCATTTTCCAGCCCATTACCTTGAAGTAAATAAATTGAGCTAGTTTTTGCATGAGTATACGTAGAGTTTCAACAAAGAAAAATTAGCGTTCCCAGCTAGGGAAACGATTGTGTTACACATCTAATAAGACTATATTTTTCTGTAGATGGATTCCAATTTCTCAGGAGTAATGGTGTCTCGCCAATTCTCTCCAAGTGCATTTTCCCATAGGGGAACCATGTTCATTGCAACAGAAATCATGGTGTCAAATTCTTTTTCGCTTAAATTAGAGCAAATACCTGTAGGTAGAACAATACCATGTTTTTCTTTCATTTTATTAAAAAGCGCCACACCTTCCGGATAGAACTCTTCCAAATGCTGAAAAACGAGACAATTTCCAATACCATGTTTAACACCTAACAAATATCCTAGGCCATAACTCAGAGCATGCGCTACGCCCACTTGAGAATATGCGATGCTCATGCCCCCATGCCAAGAAGCCATCATCAGCTTATCTCGTGAGTCCTCTTCAGATAAATCACCTAAATAAACTTCTTTACACAATTCCAAAGCCTTTTCTCCGTAACTCTGGCTAAAGGCGTTCAAATACGTACCTGTAAGCGATTCTATGCAATGGATGTAGCAATCCATACCAGTGTAAAACCATTGTTCTTTTGAAACCCCTTGGGTTAAATCCGGATCTAGCAGCACTTGACCAAAAGTGGTATGATCAGAGTTGATTCCCAGTTTTTTCTCAGGCCCAAGCAAAACCGTGGTTCTAGAAACCTCGGCACCTGTGCCACTAATTGTAGGAATACCAACGTGAAAAATAGATGGTTTCTGAACTAAATCCCACCCCTGATATTCTGATGAACTGCCCTCATTAGTCAATAAAATGGCCACTGCTTTTGCCAAATCCAACAAAGTGCCTCCTCCAATACCAACTATACCGCTTGGCAAGTCTTTATATTCTTTCTTTATTTTGTGAACCAAAGCATCAACTTGCACTGTCTTAGGCTCCTCTTCCGCAGAGATAAATATAATCTGATCGTTGAAAATTAATGGGATTCTTTGAGCCAGCTCGGTTCCCTCAAAAACATCATCTACCAAGAAAATAAAAGGAGCTTCGGAATGTTTTCTTTTGGGTAGTAAAACATCTCCCAATTGATTAAAACTTCCTTTGCCGAAAACAACTCTAGGTACCATTGGAAAATTCTTGAATTCCGGCTTTTTACCTACAGTTTTATGTTTTACCTGCACTTCTTTCTTTACCTCCATAAGCTATTTCAAATACTCAACTATATCCGATAATTTATTTATTTTCAGATATTTATAATCACCATTCTCTATTTTAACTTCTTCATGCTGCCATGTAGTATGAAAGGGCACATGCACCGCCTGAGCACCAATTTCAATAAGCGGCAACACATTCTGATTTTAATGAATTTCCAATCATCAAAAATTCATTCACATCAATCTCTAAATGGTTCAACAAATGTAGATAGTTTTCTTCTTTTTTATCACTCAAAACCTCCACATGATGAAAGAATTCCGAAAGTCCTGACCTTTCCAATTTACGCTCTTGGTCTAAAAGATCGCCTTTGGTCAGAACTATTAACCGATAATTATTGCTTAATTTACGTAAAACTTCTCTTACACCGTCTAATAATTCCACAGGTTGGCGTAACATCTCCTTCCCAAGATTTAAAATTTCACCTATTGTGTCTTGAGAAACCCGATTATTAGAAAGCTGCAAAGCGGATTCTACCATAGAAAGCATAAACCCCTTTACACCATACCCATACAATTCAAGGTTTTTAATCTCCATTTTAAAGAGCTCCTGATCAATGGTGTTCATGGTTTCGTATCCCTCTAGAAGCTTGGCGAACTTTTGTTCGGTATCCCTAAAGTAGGTTTCGTTTACCCACAGGGTATCATCGGCATCAAATCCAATTACCTTTATATTACTGTAATCTACTTCCATGCTGCTTGCGCTCTTTTCAAATCTTCGGGCGTATCTATTTCTATTCCCGAGACGGTAGTTTCTACCATTTTAATTTTTTTTCCGTACTCTAAATATCGAATGGCTTCAATTTTTTCAATAGCTTCCAAAGGCAGCATAGGCAGTCTCTGGAAATCCATTAAAGCCCTTTTCCTAAAGGCGTAAATACCTTTGTGCTTGTAGTATACACTTTCAATCTCTTTATTTCGGGGATAAGGAATTGGCGAACGGGAAAAATACAGTGCAAAATTACGGTTATCCACAATTACTTTTACCGTATTGGGGTTGCTTATTTCCTCTTTGTCCGTAATCCTGACCATTAACGAGGCTAAATCTATCTCTTTCTCCGGATCATTTTTAAACACCTCCAAGACCCCGGCCAAACTTTCCCTATCCGTAAAAGGTTCGTCTCCTTGAACGTTTACAATGATATCAACATCCATATTGGTTACCGCTTCCGCTATACGATCACTTCCACAGTCGTGCTCTTTTTGGCTCATCAGGACTTTTCCGCCGGCGTTGCTTATAGCATTAAAAATGACATCACTATCCGTTACCACGTATACCTCATCAAACAACTTGGTTCCTACTGCCGCTTCGTAAGTGCGCAGTATAACGGGCTTTCCCGACAAGTCCTGCATCAGTTTTGCAGGAAATCTAGATGCCGCATAACGGGCAGGTATCATGGCTATTATTTTCACTTTATATACAAATTATAGTTTTTATTCTATTGTTACGTCCGGTCATTTCTTTTGGGTCTTAATTTTCTGTAAATACGAAAAATCACTACCAAAATAATTATGACCAAAATTACGGCAAGTACAGGAGCGAATATGGATGCCGTGGTTACCACGACCGCCGTGCCCGTTTCTACGGTAGAAACCACAGGATTGGCCAAACCGCCTGTTGAAGCCGTAGAGGCCAACCTACCGGTTGCCCCGGCCCCTTTTATGGCCGTAGCCGTACCGCCACCTGCAATTATAGCCAAAGACCAAGTTACCACTGGATCTAGATCTGCCACCGTAGAGACCATTACGGCCGTACCTGCAACGGCCGCCAAAGGTACCGCAAAACTATCCAAAACATTATCTACCCACGGTATAAAGTAGGCGAAAATTTCCACCAAAGTTGCGACTCCAAATACTATTACGGCTGCAAAACTTCCTATCCACTGCCAACTTTCGTTTAATTCCCAAACTCCGGTATACGAGGCCAAACTAAGTGCAAATAGAGGCAGGAATACCCGAAACCCTACCGAAGCGGCTAAACCTACACCTAAAAAAATACTGATTATGGTTTCCGATGTCATCTTAACACTATTATTTCCGGTCCGTACGACCTTAAAATTAATACCCTGTACGAGTGCAATTTAGCCTATTCATCACCAACAAAAAAATCGTCCTTAAAACCTATAAGATACAATTGTTTTTTTGCCCTGGTAACCGCGGTGTACAACCACCTAAGGTATTCCTTGTCCACCCCATTTGGCAGATAAGGCTGTTCTACAAAAACCGTATTCCATTGGCCTCCTTGAGACTTGTGACAAGTAATGGCATAAGAAAATTTTACCTGGAGCGCGTTAAAATATTTATTATTCTTCACGCCCAGAAACTTCTTGTATTTAGAAGATTCATTCACAAAATCTTTCATTACCTCTTGGTAAAGCCTATTCCCATCTTCGTAAGGTAGCGATGGTGTTTCCGCTTTTATGGTATCCAACAGTAGAACTGTTTCAAAAGGTTTTTGATTAGGATAATCTACCATTTGCACCTTTACTTCCGCAAACCTAAAACCATAGAGTTCTTTTATTGCAAACAGCTCTAACACCTCAATTATATCACCATTTGCAATAAAACCGGCCTCCGTATTGGGCGATAACCAAAAATAATTGTTCTTGACCACCATCATATAATCCCCAACAGATATCTCATTCTCCAGGAACAAAATCCGACTACGAATGTTCTCATTGTACAGGTTGGCCCGCTTATTGGACCTCACGATAAATGCGGTTTCTTCTTTTCCGTTTTCAGAATAGCTTGAATCTATTGCCTCTTGAATCTCATACCCATCAACCAGTCTAACTATATCTCTAAAATTGCTTAAATGAAATTTAAACTCATCTACAAAACTACTCTGTAATTGCTCCCTAAGCAGGGTAGCATTAACCAAAATACCCGAATCTTCGGCTTGGCGCACTACCTCATCCAGTTCTAGGCGAACCACTTCCTTATCGTAATTTAACGCCAGTTTATCAGGGTCTAACGCCGGACTTAGGTTTAGGTGCACGGGTGGCAACTGAGCGGTATCACCAATTAAAATTAGTTTGCAATTATGTCCTCCATAAACAAATTGTATTAAATCATCTAAAAGCGAACCGTTACCAAAAAGCTTGGAATCTGTAGGTGCATCCGGAATCATAGAAGCCTCATCTACTATAAAAATGGTATTCCTATGCTTATTGGGGGCCAAAACAAATTGAATACCGCCTCCGCCCTGCTTTTTAGGGAAATAAATTTTTCGGTGAATTGTAAAGGACTGGGTGTTTGCATAGTTGGACATGACTTTTGCCGCCCTTCCTGTAGGTGCCATTAACACTGCCTTCATAGTGGTCTTCCACAAACTACTTACCAAGGTCCCCACCAAGGTAGTTTTACCCGTTCCCGCAAAACCTTTAAGTAGGAACACATCATCCTTTCTGTCAGAAAGTATATACGTAGCTAGTTTTTGTAGCGCTATCGCTTGCTTAAGGGTAGGTTCGTGCGGAAATTTTTCCTTTAAAATTTTGTAAAATGAAGCATCGTTCAACATTGTCATAGGTATCAAAGATAAACAGGATTTTTGGGCGAAAAACTTTTGCGATTGAAAAAAAATTGTAGATTTGTCACAACCACTTAAATATAATTAACACTTAAGAAATGAAGACCATAATTCAAATTGTACTGTGGGTAGCTTGTGTAGGTTTGGCATACCTTATATACCAATCAGTTACGGGGCCTATCGAATTCAACAAAGTAAAGGAAGAACGTTTCGGGCAAGTTATTGCTAAATTGAAAGATATAGGAAACGCTCAAGAAGCTTACAAAACTGTGAACAGAAAATACGCCGGTGATTTTAACAGTTTGATTAAATTTATCGATACTGCTGAATACACTATTACTCAGCAACGCGATTCTTCATACATGGAGTTTGATAAAACTTACCAAATTGACCTTCTTAAAGAAGTAAAGATTATTGATACCTTGGGTACCGTTTCAGTAAAAGATTCACTTTTCAAGAACGATACTCGCTACAAGACTCTTATGGAAGTTCCTTTCGCTAAAAACGGTGAGAAGTTTGAAATGAAAGCTGATGTTCTTGTTAAAGGAAATTACAAAGCACCAGTTTATGAGGCTAAAGTAGATAAATCCGTAGTTCTTTACGATCAACAACCTACTCTTTTAAAGAAAGAAAAAGCAGAAGTTGGTGTGGAAGAGGTAAATGGTGCTTACATAAAAATTGGTTCACTTACCGAAGTTAGTACTGCTGGTAACTGGCCCCCTATATATGACAAAAAAGCAGACAAAAAATAATACTGGAGAACCAGTGGAAAATTTTAAAAAACTGTCCATTCAAGTTAGCTTGAATGGACTTTCTTTTTGTGTATTTGATACCGTAGCGAATACCATACTAAATTCAGAAAAGGTAGTTTTTGCAAAAGAACTTACCCCGTATGAAATATTAAAACGGTTAAAGCTCTTATTTTCATCTCATACCATTGAAAAAGAGCAATTTTCAGAAATAGTTGTTGTTCACAGAAACAACCTCTTCAGCCTTGTACCAAAAGCTTTATTCAATGAAAACGAGCTGGCCAATTATTTAAAGTTCAATACCAAAATTTTGGCCAACGACCATTTGGCCTATGATGAACTTGAAAGTTTTGAGATCAACAATGTTTATGTTCCTTTTGTAAACATCAACAACTATATCTACGACCTTTTTGGAGAATTTACCTTTAAGCACAATGGCACCGTAATGGTAGAGTCATTATTGAACAACCATGCTACCAATAAAGAAGCTGTGTGTTATATACATACTTCGCAACGCCAAATGGACGTTACGGTAATCGCATCAAAAAAACTTTTGTTGTTCAACAGCTTCAATTTTGTAACCAAAGAAGATTTTCTCTACTACCTGCTCTTTACGTTGGAGCAACTGGAGCTTGATACGGAATCGGTTTGTTTAAAACTCTTTGGTGATATTGAAAAAGGCGATGATATTTACGACCTATGTTACAACTACGTAAAAGATGTTTCCATTTTCCACCCCTCATTTACCGAACACCCTGGCATAGACAGACCAGAAGAAACTATTGATTTTACCGTAATAAACGCCTTTTAATGCGCATCATTTCAGGTTTACACAAAGGAAAGCGATTAACAGCTCCCAAAAAATTACCGGTTCGCCCTACTACGGACATGGCCAAAGAAGCCCTGTTCAACATTTTAAACAACCGTTATTATTTTGACGAACTCATAGTAATGGACCTATATGCCGGAACAGGAAATATTAGTTATGAATTTGCCTCTAGAGGCACCACACAAATTAGTGCCGTAGATGCAGACTATGGGTGTATACGGTTCATTAACGAAACCTCGGAAAATCTAGAAATGGGTATTTCTGCTTTTAAAAGTGATGTTTTTAGTTACCTTGAAAAATCCCGGGAAAAATCAACTATCATTTTTGCGGATCCGCCTTACGACCTTCCTTTGGAGTCATTTGAAAAAATACCTGAACTGGTTTTTGAAAATGAATTATTGTTGGATAATGGCCTTCTTATTATAGAACATGCCAGCCAAATGGACCTATCCCATATCAACAATTTTGTGGAAAACCGAAAATACGGAAGTAGTATGTTCAGTTTTTTTGAAAATCCTGACCAAGATTAAAATTGAATTCTTGGAAGAAAAAATAAAGCAGGCCATAAGCCGGATTCTGTTAAGCCCCAAAGGAACTCCCTTATCATTTATCTAGTACTAACATTACTGTTAGGCTCAAACCGCCTACCCTTCGGCTCGGGCGTGCAGCCCTCAAGCACCGATTTACATGACGTTTCACCGCATAGAGTTTACCTGGTTTCACTACAGCATTACCTGTACATACTTTCTGCTGCACTTGTCCTATTCCGTTAAACGGACGACGGGCGTTACCCGCTATGCTGCACTATGGTGTCCGGACTTTCCTCTCCCGTTTTCACGGCAGCGATAAGGAGACCTGCTCAACGCGCTAAATTAGTACAATTGTTGATAAATAAAGACTTTATCCCACCGAAATAAAACACTGGTACCATTCCTATTTTTATATTTGTAGGATTGAATTGATGTAAATTCTAAACCATAGTTTTTTTGGAACCTTTTATTGTATCGGCACGTAAATATAGACCTCAAACATTTAGGGATGTTGTGGGGCAGCAGGCCATTACCAATACTTTGACCAATGCCATTGAACACAATCATTTGGCACAGGCCCTTTTATTTTGCGGCCCTAGAGGAGTTGGTAAGACTACCTGCGCCCGTATTCTTGCCAAACAGATAAATTCCGATGGAACGGAACGTGAAGGTGAAGATTTTGCATTCAATATTTTTGAGCTGGATGCCGCCTCCAACAACTCGGTAGATGACATCCGTAATCTTATAGACCAAGTACGCATACCACCACAAGTGGGCAAATACAAGGTTTACATCATAGATGAGGTTCACATGCTCTCGCAATCGGCCTTCAACGCTTTTCTAAAAACACTTGAAGAACCGCCAAAACATGCCATATTTATTTTGGCCACCACCGAGAAGCATAAAATTATACCCACGATACTCTCTCGTTGTCAGATATTTGATTTTAAGCGAATCACCGTTAAAGATGCTGCCGAATATCTAAAATACATTGCTGAGAACCAAGGCATTGTTGCAGATGATGATGCACTACATATCATAGCCCAAAAGGCAGATGGTGCAATGAGGGATGCCCTTTCAATTTTTGATAGGGTCGTTAGTTTTTCAGGAAAAGAACTGACCAGAAAGGCCGTGACGGAAAATTTAAATGTTCTTGATTACGACACTTATTTTGCTGCGACCGATTTAATTCTGACTCATAACATACCGCAACTACTCTTATTATTTAACAAAACCCTATCATTAGGTTTTGACGGGCATCATTTTATCAGTGGATTAGCCTCTCATTTTAGAGACTTAATGGTTTGCCAACACCAAGACACCATTAACCTTTTGGAAGTAGGCGATGTGGCCAAACAGAACTATTTAGAGCAATCAAAGAAGACCTCAATGCAGTTTCTTCTTCAAGCTTTGAATATTGCCAATGACTGTGACCTGAAGTATAAGACTAGTAAAAACCAACGGTTGCTGGTAGAACTTACCTTAATGAAACTAGCTTCAATTGGATTTGAGGCCGAAAAAAAAAATTCTGAATCCGACCTCTTAAACGGTTCTACCATTGATTATATAGCTCCAGCATCATTTTTCAAAGAAAATGGCGCAGTTCAAAATACACCGGCAAACACTAGTATTCCCGCTCTAAAAGAGCAACCAGAAGTGACTACTCCTGAACCTGTTGTTTCTGCCGAAAAACGAGAAGAAACCTATCAAAACGAGGAAAAAATTCCTTCTCCAAATTCAATTGCCGTTGCGGAGCCCAAAATACAGGAAACAGCACAGCCACAACCTGAAGCTGCACCCGTAAAAAAACTCAGTATAGGTGGAGAAAGAAGGGTTTCAGGGCTTTCCCTGTCTAGTTTAAAGGCAAAAAAAGAACACGAGCTTAGCAGAAAGGATGAAACAATTGATGAAAGTAAGCTCCCAAAAGATGCTTTTTCCGAAGAGGAAATGCAACAACATTGGGCAGATTATATTCAGAAAATTGATAACGACGGAAAGAAAATTTTGGCCTCCAACCTTAATGTAGATATTCCAAAACTAGTTCAGGGTAAAACCATTTGGATTGAATTACCCAATGAAACCATGAAAAAGGAAATTGAGCGCGAGCAATATGGACTTATGGAGCATTTGAGAAGAAACCTGAACAACTACTTTATTGAATTAAAGATTACCGTAAACGAAACCGTTGCGAAAAAGTTTGCGTTTACTCCAGAAGAAAAATATGAAAAGCTCAGGGAGAAAAACCCTGCCATAGATTTACTTAGAAAAACTTTTGATTTAGACCTTTAGCCCTTTTTCAAACCGGATTCTTAGAGCGTACACCAACATTATTACAGCAATAATCAGCAAACCACCTGCTTCCCTAGCCCGTTCAATATTTACAATATCACCTTCACCAATAGCAAAACCTTGAAATTGCTCTGGCCATTGGGTATACGTACCAATTACGGCCAAAAAGAAAAAAGATATAGCCACATAAACAGACAAACGGTTCATTGCGAACAAAGCAGAGGCCAATGCCGCAAGTCCGTAAATAAGATACCACGTAGTAGCATCCGGATCATTATACTGCATATAGGCGGCCCAAGCGAAAAGAATGGCGAATACCACGCCCACTATTTTAAAGAAGATTTTCATATTTCCTCCGTTACGTGCTCCTTAAGGATAGTATACACATCCGTAGCTTCTATATCATCCTTAAAAGAAGAATTGATCTGATCAGTTATCAATATAGGGTAATCTGCCTTGTCTTCAGGAATTCTACCATGAGAACCTTTTACTAAAGTAGCATCTAAGGGAATAATATTCATAACCGTTCTAAAGCCCATTTTTTTCTTCAACAACTTAGCTACAACTTTTGCCATAACCAATTTGTCTTTTGGGTTTGTCAACATTTCTACAGGGTCGTAACCCGGTTTTTTATGAATATCAACCATACGTGCGTAATCCGGTGCCTTGGCATCATCTAACCAAAAATAATAGGTAAACCAAGAATCGGCATCTGCTACTACAACTAAGTCTCCACACCTCTCATGATTTAAATTAGCTTTTTCCAACTCCTCACCTGTCAGAACCTTTTCTACTCCGGAAACGGTCTCTAATAAAGCTTTAACTTCTAGTTTTATAGATGGGTCGTTTAAATACACATGTGCAATTTGATGATCGGCCACGGCAAAAGCCCTACTCTGCCCCGCATCCAAAAGCTCCAACCCACGTTCTTCCCTAATAGCGATGTACCCCTTAGAACGCAAAATTCTATTTAAATGAACAGGGTTGTTTACATCCGTAATACCATATTCCGACAGTAATACAATACGCGCGTTACGCTGTTGAAAATGAGTCACCAACTGTTCAATAACAGCATCTATTTCCTTTAAATCCTTTTTTATTTTGCTGAAATCCAACCCGTGGCGCTGCAAGTTGTAATCTAGATGTGGAAGGTAGACAAGAGACAATGTTGGATTGTGCATCTCATCCGTACGAATAGCCGCATCGGCAATCCACTTACTAGATTTTATAGAGGTTTTTGGGCCCCAAAATTGAAATAACGGAAAAGTACCCAACTCATCTTGCAACGTATCCCTCAGCTCCGGAGGATAAGAGTATACATCCGGAATCTTTCGGCCATCAGCTAAATAGTTTGGCCTTGGCGTTAAGCTATAATCTACACTAGAATACATATTGTACCACCAAAAATGGTTGGCACATGTAAAATGTTCGTCTTCCTTTTTTAATTGGTCCCAGAGCTTTTCGCTCTGTACCAATTTATTGGACTGACGCCAGAATTTCACTTCACATTCGTCCTTAAAATACCATCCATTGCCTACAATACCATGCTCATTAGGTGTTTTACCCGTTAGGTAAGTAGATTGTGCCGAACATGTTACCGCTGGCAAAACTGGACTTATGTAAGCCGATTTTCCCTTTTTTAAGAAAGATTCTATAAATGGGGTATGTTCCCCAATAAGCCGCTGGGTCAAGCCCACAACATTAATCACTAGCGTTTTTTTCATCCTCTAAAACTTTTCAACAAACCACTCAATCTCCCTGATAATAGACTCCGAAAGATCTCTTTTCAAGGCGGAGGGAAGAACATCCCACGTATAGGTCTCTATTTCCAAGTGCTCGGAAACAGGATTATTTTTTAAATATTCCATCACTTTTAGGATATGGTCTTGCGTAGAATCCAACACCCCAAACCGTTCCAAAAATATAGGTACGTGAAAATGCGCACGTAACTCCTTAAAATCACGCATATCTTCCAAGACAATAGGCAGATCGTTATAGGTTTTTACCTTTCCATCCACCTGTTCGGTAACCTGATGCAGGTATGTAGGCTCATCAAAAAGGGCCAAGGCCTCCCATATTTGATCATTTCCTGACGGATTAGCAAGTATTTTCAGGGCCGCACTAACTTGAATTTTTCCAATCGCTATTCCCGCGTCGGCGAACTTCTTAAATGTGTCCACAGGTTCTTCATAGGCCAAAGAAAAATGACAGATATCATAGCAGACAGTAAGATACCGGTGTATAATTTTATTGGCTTCTGAAGCATTCAAACCAAGTTTATCGGCAATTACGGTCGTTCCTATGGGTATAAGGTAATCCGTAAAAAAACTTAGCACCTCGTCACTGTTTTCCAACATACCATCTGGCTCCGGTTCTATGTCCAGATGTACATACTTTCCGGTTCGCTTCTCTATGTCATGTAGATAAATGGCTACTTCCACCATATTCTTTGCTCCGGCCTCAAAAGCTGATTTTGTAGCCTCTTCGGTACAATGCCAATATTTATAACTTACCGGAGAGGTAGATATTCCACCGGAAATACCTTCAGGAAGTAAAGCTCCTAACTGATTGAACAAACGTTTGGTATAGATCAATCGTTCAGCAGTGGTCCAATCCGGGGCATGTACATCATCCTTTACCCGTTCATTATGAAAGTTGCCGTATGGAAAACCGTTCATAGTAAAAACATACACATTATTTTTGCCTAACCATTGCTTAAATTCTTCAAGATTACCATTCATGGCAAGCTCTTCACTAGCTTTGTTGGATAATCGCAACCCTAATCCAAAAGGCTTGTCCAAAGCTACTTTTTGCTTTATCCGGGGAACATGCTCCTTTAGACTATCAAACGTAGTCTTCCAATCGAATCCGGGGTGAATATTGGTACAATAAGTGAGTTGAAAATTGTTATCTATCTGCAAACTACCCTACTTTAAGTTTTGAAATTTCGTTTACCATGTCCAGTGCCTTTTTCATGGTCTGGCGGTCAATCTGATGAACATCATGCTTAACACCTAAATCAGAAATAAGTGTTATAGTAAGTTCTCCTCCTAAATGCTCGCGAAACTCTTCTATTCCGTTCAACAATTCATTTACCTCTTTCTCCGAAGCCAATGGAAAGCTTAAATCAAAACCAATGTTCTGAAAAACAGCCACCACACGGTCCAAATCCGCTTTATTAATCAAACCTGTTAAATGCGCATAAGCCACATCTAATACTATGCCTTTTGCAACGGCTTCGCCATGACGTAGGGCGTAATTGGTCATATATTCCAATTTATGGGCCGCCCAATGCCCAAAATCCAAAGGTCTGGACGAACCACTCTCAAAAGGGTCTCCGCCTTGGGCAATATGGTGCATATGCATTTCGGCACACCTATATATCGTGTACTGCATTGCTTCCATGTCTCTATCCCGCAATTTATATGCGTTTTCCTCCAAATACTCAAAAAAGACCTTATCCTTGATCAATGCAACTTTCAGGGCTTCGGAAATACCGGAAATCCAATCGCGTTGCTCTAAGGTTTTAAGAAAATCCGTATCGTTAATAATCGCATACGGTGGCGCAAAAGTGCCAATGAAATTCTTTTTCCCAAAAGCATTCACACTATTTTTAACGCCCACAGCGGAATCATCTTGAGACAAAACAGTTGTTGGTATCCGAATTAATTTTACACCTCTATGCGCAATTGCCGCGGCGTATCCTGCCATATCAATTACCGCTCCTCCGCCAATTACCACAACAAATGAATGTCTGCAAATAGCATATTCGCTAACTCCTTTAAGAATTGCTTCAACTTGACTTTCATCATTTTTACACGCTTCGCCCCCTTGGACTATCATGCTCTTCATGTGCACCAGATTTTCAGGATAGTGCTTACAGTAAGATTTTATATTGTCCATAAGTGCCGGGTGCGCAGCCGCAACACCATCATCAACCACAAAAAGAAGTTTTACAGGCTCATTTTTATAAGCCTTAATAATATCCTTGAACAAGGTATTTTCGGTACCGAACAAGTTTTGGGTAAAGTGAAGGCCATATTGATATGAAACCTCAAATTTTTGTTCTATCGTTTTAAACATCATTTTTCTTTTGAACGCCAATAACAATTGACCTTAGGTAACGGCAAATAATTTTGATAGGCTCTTGGACACCGGAAGCAGTGCCAAAATAACCAACCCATACCACCAGTCCGAAAAAGCTACGGCAATGGACGAATCCAATAAAATTAACGCTATGACACCCGTCATAACCGCTTTTTTGATATTCTCCGGTGAGTTTACGGAATGTGCCCTTATCAAAGGTCTGAAAACCGTGAACGCAAACAATATCAAAAACAATAACGGAAATAAAAGCGCATCCGTATGTAGAAAAGCCATAGTTGCAACGGCTAAAATTACGGTTCCGTAGAGGACTCCTGCCAATACAATATGATTTTTATTTTCCCCATGCACTTCACCTCTACTTATTAAAGTAATCGCAAAGATGTATACGATGGGTATAAAGGCCATGAACCAAAAACTAAAATCATTTAAGATGGACATGCCCAATAACAAGTTGATTCCCCTGCACAGCCCCATACTTAAAGGCCCGAAAAAATCATATTTCTTAGCAATTGCATCATACAAAAGTATGGCAAATGCCAATGCTACAGCAACCATTCCCGATGTTACGGACACCAGGAATGCCAACAGTACGCCAACAGTTAAAGTAACACCGCCATATAACGCCGCCGAATTATAAGGAACCACACCACTAGGAATGGGCCTTTCGGGACGTTCTACTTGATCGATCCTAAAATCGAATACATCGTTTAGAATTACGCCTCCCGCATAGAGAAGTACGGATGAGAATACCAGGTATATCACATTAAAAAACCGCTCCGAACCTAGAAAATCGGTTTGAAGACCACCCACAAAAATACCTCCAATAGCTACACCGGCCAAAATATCGGCCGCGGCAGTCGGTAAATTAGCAGGTCTTGCCAATCGTGCATAACCAAGAAACGTGCAATTCATTATGTAATCTGATCAGAATCTATTCTAGGCTCTTGCCCCCTCAAAACACTGTTATCATTAAAAAGTTGCGTTTGATTGATTCCATTAGGCTTTAACCAGTGCTCTTCCTTCATTTTACCATTGGAGCCAAAAATATCCAATGCATTTTGATAACATGTCTTTACAACGTCCTCTCTTGCAATTCCTCTTTTAAGCATAAGGTTCGCCGTCTTTGGCACTGCCAAAGGATCACTAACACCCCAATCTGCAGAGCTATCTACAATAATATTGTTGCTACCATATTTTTTGACCACTTCTACCATACGTTCGTTACCCATTTTTGTCTTTGGGTAAATGGTAAACGCTGCAATGAAACCTCTATCAAGAACGTCTTTAACGGTCTCCTCGTTATTATGGTCAATAACCACTTTTGAAGGGTCTAGACCATGCTCCAAACACACCTCCATACTTTTTAAAGTACCTGCTTTTTTATCTCGATGGGGCGTGTGCACTTGCACTACCATGTCTAATTCCTTGGCCATTTCCAGTTGCATACGGAAATATTTATCCTCCGCCGGGGTCTGGTCGTCATACCCTATTTCTCCAATAGCTACAACATTCTGCTTGTGCACGTACAACGGCAAAAGCTCTATAACCTGCTCCGCCAATGCTTCATTGTTGGCTTCTTTGGAATTTAAGCCGATGGTACAATAATGCTGGATACCAAATTGGCTCGCCCTAAAAGGCTCCCAACCTACCAAACTACTGTAATAATCTTGAAACGAACCCACTTGCGTTCTTGGCTGTCCTAACCAAAAAGAAGGTTCTATTATAGCTACTACTCCGGCCGCGGCCATAGCCTCATAATCGTCCGTAGTTCGCGATGTCATATGTACATGCGGGTCGATTATCATCATTTTATCTTCCATACTAATCTTTTATATTTTTCCAGGTAATAGTTTTACGCTCTACTTGAGTTTTTATTTCGGGATACTTATCCAGTAATTCTTTCGCTTTTGACGCTTCGGAATTGTAGCAACATAATGCGGCCACTTTATTTTCAACAGGATTATCACTTGCAAACAAGCGCTCCATATCTTTCAACAAGTTATCATCTAAAAATCCCGCGACCGGTCTCCAAAACAAAGGTTCGATCTCCCTTGAAGCCGCCCAACGTTCATGTGCATAATCTGAGATAATCCGTGCCAAATCCTTATTGGCCCGCTCGTCAATGCTTAAAATATTGGAGAGATCCAACTGCATAAAGGCAGCCTTTAAAAACATTTGGTTCCATTGCTGATCATTAAAATATTTTGCCGGGTAAGGGTTCTGCATACTGATCGCTTCAAAAATAGTAGCAATGTTCGTACGCAAAGCTTCAACTGCGGTCTGCTTATAATTATCCGCATTGGGCAATAGGATTAGAAACTTCAGAAAAGTTTCGAGCTCTCCAATATCAGCAACTTGAATTAAATCGGCCACTTTGGGTGCAAAAAATTCCTCATTAGCATATATCACCATTATCAATAGATAAATACGCGCTACCTGAAGCGTTGTGGCTTTTTGAGTTTTTAAATATTGGGTTACTTCATCCGTATCCTCGCTTAGCCTCAGAATAGTGCCTGAATCTATTTTACTAGCCAGCAGGCTATAGGTCATATACAGGTCCTTAGTAGAACTTGAGCCAATGATCTGCTCTAATTTTTGTTGCAACCATGAATTTGTTTCCGAGTCTAAATTAGTGCTTAATAAAGACTGGAGCTTTTGGTCTATTTTGGTTAATTCCATAATTTGTTATTCGGGTTTCTTGACAAGTGGTAACAACCCTGCTTTTTTTTAACCTTTCGGCCTAATAAAAAACAACTATCTACAAAACTAATTATTCTTTAGGGGAAACTGGATATTTAAGATGCTAAATTCTAGTTATAGTTTACAAAGATTCTTGCTAATTTTACGAAAAATATAATTATGCTAGGCCTTAAGTTACCAACTGATCCCAGATGGGTGAATATTGTTGAGAAAAATATAGATGAGATTTTGACCGATCACGCCTATTGCGAGCAAAAAGCAGCAAGCACGGCCATATCATTAATCATAAGTTTTCCCGAGTATACCGAGTTGGTAGAGGAAATGATAGCACTTTCTAGAGAGGAAATGGCCCATTTTAAAATGGTACATGACCGTATTACGGCTAGAGGACAAAGTTTAGGACGGGATAGAAAAGATGAGTACGTTCTTCAATTGATCAAATTTTTTCCAAAAGGCGGAAGCCGCACCACCCAATTGGTACATCGTCTTTTATACGCCGCATTGATCGAAGCCAGAAGCTGTGAGCGCTTTAGATTGCTATCCGAAGAACTGGAGGATAAAGAACTTGCTGAGTTCTACCATAAGCTTATGGTAAGTGAAGCCGGGCACTACACCATGTTCCTAAAATTTGCAAGGCAATATGGAAATCGTGAAGAAGTGGACAAGAAATGGCAAGCACTCCTAGATTTTGAGGCTGAAATAATGAAAAACCTAAGCAAGAACGAAAGCATTCATGGGTAAGAATTTCAGGTTTTAGAAAAGCCTATATGCTTTAGCCCAAAACCTGAAACCCTAATTATTCTTCACTCCGCCATTGAAATATCCGGACCTAGTTTATTTTTGTAATAGTCATATGTAGCAAACTGCGAACGTAGCTTAGGCTTATCATTTACACGATAAGCGTTATCCTGTTCTTCATTGAACACCCTAGCTTTTACATTATCGTTCCAAGAAATTTCATACGTATCTATTAACTCTTGTTTTACATCTTCGTCATAAATAGGACAACCTACCTCTACCCTGTTCTCTAAGTTACGGGTCATAAAATCCGCAGAAGAAATAAACACTCTGGTATCACCATCGTTACAGAAAATAAAGATTCTTGGGTGTTCCAAAAACTTATCTACAATACTAATGGCCTCAATATTCTCGCTCATACCTTTTATACCGGGTATTAAGCAGCAGATACCTCGCACGATCAGTTGTATTTTAACACCGGCATTACTGGCTTCGTACAATTTATCTATCATTTTATACGAAGTAAAGCTGTTCATCTTAATTTTGATGTACGCCTCTTTACCCGCTTTAGCGTTCGCAATTTCCTTATCTATCAGTTTTATAAAGAAAGATTTGGTATAATGTGGAGACACTATTAGATGCTTGTATTTATTAATTTTATAGGTTGTCTCAAAGAAATCGAAAACCTTGTTCAATTCTTTTAGAATACGCTCATTTGCCGTAAACAGCGTATAATCCGTATAAATTCTTGCAGTAGACTCGTTAAAGTTACCTGTGCTTATAAATCCGTAGCGCTTCAACACCCCGTTTTCCTCTCTTTCTATCATACATATCTTACTATGTACTTTAAGCCCTGGTACACCAAAAATGAGTTTTACACCTTCCGCCTGAAGTTCCTCGGCATATCTAATATTGGCTTGTTCATCAAAACGTGCGCGAAGTTCTATTTGCAAGGTCACCTGTTTTCCATTCTTAACCGCATTGGACAAACAAGCGGCCACCTGAGAATCGTTGGCAAGACGATATACCGTAATCTTGATCGCTTTTACCTTTGGATCTAGAGCGGCTTCCCTTAAAAATTTAAGCACATATGAAAATGTATGGTAAGGCGTGTACTGCAAATAATCCTTATCAGCTATTTTCTCAAGCAGACTACCTTCAAGATTTAAACCTTTTACCGGTAAGGGAGCTATTTTATTGTACATTAAATCTTCTCTTCCCAAACTAGGGAAACCCATATAATCCCGCTTGTTATGATATCTACCTCCCGGTATAACACTATCCGCATCCTCGATCCCCATTTTATCCTTAAGAAAATCCAACGTATCCAACTCTATGTTCTTGTCATATACAAAACGTACCGGATCACTAATTTTCCTATGTTCTACACTGGAGTAAATTTTCTCAATAAAACTTTTACTTAAATCATTATCTATATCAAGTTCCGCATCTCGCGTAATCTTAATCATATGAGAGGAGATGGACTTATAATCGAACATAGGGAAAACTCTATCCATACAATACCGGATAATATCATCCAGAATGATTACATAGTTCTTATCACCCTCTTTAGGCAGGACCACAAAACGGTCAATACCCTTAGGAATTTCAATAAGTGCATATCGTTTTTCCTTTTTCTCAAAGGTACGTTTGGTGCGATCATCACTTTTTAAAACCATCTTTACGGCTAAATATGCCGCTGTATCCTTCAACATTGGAAACTCTGCCAAATCATTTAAAATGATGGTCATAAGCTGCGGACTCACCTTTTGAATGAAGTATTTCTTAACGAACTCCCCTTGTTTCTCGGTCAATTCGTTTTCTTTAAGAAGATAGATATCCTGATTTTCTAACTCCTTCTGTATTTCGTCTAAAATCTCAACACTTTTGCGTTGCTGCTCAATTACAAATTTGGTAATCTCTTCCAATAAATCCTTGGCCTTCTCGCCACCTAAAACACTTTTACCCGATTTTCCCGCTTCAAAAATTCGTTTTACGGTAGCATAGCGTACTTTAAAAAACTCATCTAAATTGTTGGAAAAAATTCCTAAAAACCGAAGACGTTCTATTAACGGTACATTCTCATCCTCGCACTCTTGAAGCACTCTTTCGTTAAAACGCAACCAGCTTATTTCTCTGTTTATATATTTGTAATTTGTCTTTATCATTTATCTAAGGTCTTTCGGGAAAATGGTTTGTTTTGTTGTTCCTTTTGTTACTGAATTCCAGCTATTGACCGGAAAACTGAGCTGTACCAGGCCACTGGTCGTAACGTTGTCAATATAGGTATTTCCCAAAGAATTGGCAACATGGGTAAAAGCGTGATTATGACCAAAAATCATCACAGAATCTAACGAATCATCAAGGTTTGATATAAAGTCAAAAACCGATTCCCCTGAAAAATCATACAGTTCGTTCGTAATCTGTACCAAGGACAAAGAAATATTGAGCTGTCTAGTAAAAATCATAGCGGTGTGCAATGCCCTATTTGCGGGACTTGAAAAAACGGCGTCTATATTTTCTCCTTGAGAATTAAACTTGGAGGACACTAAAAGTGCATCGTTCACACCTCTTTCCTGAAGCGGCCGATCTTTATCGCTCACCGAATAATCCCAAGAAGATTTCCCGTGCCTGACCATTATCAATGTTTTCATTTAACCGAAATTTAAAGTTTTAAAAATGTTTAGCCCCTTCCAAATTTTGCTCTAACCTTGGGTTTAAGGTGCCAATCTTTCCATTTTCCAATCCAAACCATCAATTAAGCTGTACCTAATACGATCATGTAAGCGGTTAGGTCTTCCTTGCCAAAATTCTAATGATTGCGGTTTTACAATATACCCGCCCCAATAGTCCGGTCTTGTTATTTCCTTGTCCTGGTATTCTTGCTCTAATTGCTTTAACTTATTTTCCAAATCTTCCCTAGATGCAATAACAGAGCTTTGCTCAGAAACAATGGCTCCGAGCTTGCTCCCATCCGGGCGGGACTCAAAATAACCGTCAGACATATTTTCGGCAATCTTTTCGGCCTTGCCTTTTATAATAATCTGTCTTTCCATATTAGGCCAAAAAAAGGAAATACACACATTTGGGTTAGCGGCTATGGCCTTGCCCTTTTCACTATGATAATTGGTATAGAATATAAATCCCTCATGGGTAAACTTTTTTAAAAGCACCACCCTACTTTTAGGGTAACCGTCCAAACCAATAGTTGAAACGGTCATAGCATTTGGCTCATCCACTCCGTCCGATGCTTCTGTTTCATAGAACCATTTTTGAAACAACTCCATAGGATTATCCGAAATGGAATCTTCCAAAAGGGCACTCTTTTCATATGATTTGCGATAATCGCCTAAATCTTTCTGCATAATTTTCTTGCTAAAATCCTTTTAACCAAAGTTCAGCAAAAGATTGGTAACGAAAAAGTAGGAAGGAAACTAAAACTCAAAAAACTTGCCGTCATCGGCAAGTTCTACATTGGAGAAAACTTCCAATGCTTCGCCTTTAAAAAGCTCTATGGATTTATATCGGGTAGAATAGTGACCTAAAACCAGTAAACCCACGTTTGCCGCTTTGGCAATTGCCGCTGCTTCCTTGGCCGTAGAGTGCTTGGTTTTTACCGCTAAATGGGCCTCTGTCTCCAAAAAAGTGGACTCATGATACAATGCCGTAGCGTTTTTGATTTGACCAACAATATCTGGCTTATAACCGGTATCACTACAATAAGCATAACTCTTAGGGGTTGGCGGATCAAAACTCAACTTGGCATTAGGAACCACAGTTCCATTATCTAACGTAACATCCTTGCCGTTTTTTATATTTTGAAAATAGGCCCTATCCACCTTATACTTTGCAACCGCTTGTACATTAAGTTTACGCTCCCCCGGTTTCTCTTTGAATAGGAAACCGTTTGTGTATACCCGATGATTTAACCGAATAGTTTCTACAGAAATTTTATCGTCTTCAAAAACAATTTCCGATTCCCTATTTGAAAGCTCATGAAAATACAGTTGATAATTGGTCCATGAATCACCAAGCTTTAGGAGTAAGGTAATAGCTTCTTTAATTCCATTGGGGCCGTAAATATGTAATTCTTTTTCCCTACCTAACAGCCGAAAAGTAGAAACCAAACCTGGGAGACCAAAAAAATGATCGCCATGTAAATGGGAAATAAAAATATGGTTAATGCGCGAAAACTTTATTTTATGCTTTCGTAACTGTACTTGGGTACCTTCGCCGCAGTCTATCAAAAACATATGGTTCTTGACTTCCAAAACCTGAGAAGTAGGATTGGTTAACGTACGAGGTGTTGCAGCGTAGCAACCAAGAATATGCAGTTTCATTTTTCTAGTTCTTAGGCGAATAGCTTAAGGCTTCCTCAACCGTAAATTGCCCTTTAAAACTGAACGCATAAGGAGATTCACCATGCTCATTAAGGTACCTAAGACGTTCTTTAGCCTCATCCGGAGTGGGTTCATGACCTTCCTTTGTGTACCACAGACACATGTGCATATCTGACATTTGGTGAAACCATTCCTTTTTTCTTCTCATGACACCCGCATGTTGCGAGGCATAGGTAAAATTGAACAAAGCTTCTTTGGATTCCCAAACGGACATATTGATAATAAGAAAATCATCTTCAAAAACGCGCAGGGCGGTAGCATTGTCGTCTTCACCTTTAAGTCTCCAGACAAAACCCGTACTCTTGTCTGCAATGGCATTTATACGATCTAGGTCATTTACAAAATCGGCCATTACAGGGCTATCTATTGGAGCCCGCATCTTAGCTATGTTTACTTGAGACAGGTGATAGTTACTCATAGGTCTAAATCTCGTTCAATTTCTTCCATTTCTATGATATCATGGGCTTCTTGAATGGTTGGCACTACCATTATGGTATCCGGTACCTCATCATAAGAAACCTTATCTGTTACCAAAACAAAAGATTTCTTGGCTTTTTTATGCAAATCCGAAATTTGCAAAAACTCAAGAACATCATCTGCCTTTAACTTTGAAAAGGAAAAAAGGTTTACGACAATATTGTCATTTTTTATCTTTGGATAAGCGTCATTTAGGTTTTTTAAGAAAATAGAAAGCGTGGTATTTTCTTGAAAAACGATAGTTGTAGAACCGTCCGAATCGAAAATCATACTTTTATTATTTTATTTTTGAAGCTAATAAATAAATCACTGCCATACGAATGGCAACTCCATTTTCTACTTGATTTAATATAATGGACTGTTTTGAGTCCGCCACATCACTGGTAATTTCCACACCTCTGTTTATTGGACCTGGGTGCATAATTACAATCTCTTTATCTAAACTGTCCAGCAATTTTTTATTGACACCAAATTGCTGCGTATACTCCCTAGTGGTAGGGAAATAACTAATATCCAGTCTTTCGTTCTGGATTCGTAACATATTTGCCACATCGCACCAGTTTAAAGCCTTTCTTAAGTCCGTTTCTACTTCTACCCCTAATGATTCCACATATTTTGGCAGTAAGGTCTTAGGCCCACATACTTTTACGTTCGCACCTTGAAGCTTTAAAGCAAATATGTTGGACAACGCTACGCGGGAATGCAAAATATCCCCAACAATCACAACATTCTTACCTGCAACATCTCCCAATTTTTCACGAATGGAATAAGAATCTAAAAGCGCTTGGGTAGGATGTTCATGAGCACCATCTCCAGCATTGACTATAGATGCTTTAACATGTTTGGACAAAAATATTCCGGCCCCAGGATTGGGATGGCGCATAACCACCATATCTACTTTCATAGACAGGATGTTGTTAACCGTATCTATTAGGGTCTCCCCTTTTTTAACCGATGATTGGCCCGCCGAAAAGTTAATGACATCCGCAGACAACCTTTTTTCTGCAAGCTCAAAAGATAGCTTAGTTCGGGTACTGTTCTCAAAAAAGATATTCGCAATAGTAATATCCCTTAAGGAAGGTACCTTCTTTATAGAACGATTAATAACTTCCTTAAAATGATCGGCGGTTTCGAAAATGAGCTGAATGTCATTCTCATTTAAATATTTGATTCCCAGTAAGTGTTTTACACTCAGTTCCGCCATTGTTATTTATTTATCAAATATATCACGTCTTCACCATCGTTCTCTTTCCAAAGAACCTTAACTTTTTCATCGTTTATAGCATCTACCTGTCTGCCCCTGTAGTTTGGCTGTATAGGCAAATGTCTACTAAAACGCCTGTCTATAAGGGTTAGCAACTCTATTTCCGAAGGTCTCCCAAAAGATTGGATAGCCGTTAACGCAGATCTAATACTACGCCCGGTATACAGTACATCATCTATAAGTACCACTTTTTTATCCTCCACCAAAAAATCTATTTTGGTCTTGGTTGCTTCCAAGGTTTTATCACCCCTTCTAAAGTCGTCCCTATAAAAAGTGATATCCAAAAAGCCTAGCTTAATTTCCTTTACGCCGTATTCTTCCTGCAAAATTTTGGTTAACCTATCTGCCACAAAAATACCCCTAGGCTGAATGCCTATAAGTACGGTATCTTTAAAATCTAGATGGTTTTCGAGAAGTTGACATGCCAAACGATGGAGTATGATGTTTATTTCCTTTTCAGAAAGAAGTACTTTTTGCCCCATACTGCTCTATTGCTTTAGCTCAACAAAAATAGGGAATTCTAGTTAGAAAAAAAGTGATTTTTAAATGTATACCGTTTTCTTCCAAAGTAATAAAATCTAGAAGCTTCTTAAGTCCTTTAAAAATAGTTTTATAGACCAAAAAAAATCCCCATAACCAAAAGGCTATGGGGATTTCTATATAGATTAGTGTAAGATTTAGCTCTTACCTTCCATCTTATCTTTCAACGCTTGCAATGCTTCGTTAGCATCACCTAAAGTAGGCTTAGCTTCCTCTGCAGATGCAGCAGCTTTCTTCTGTGCCGCCTTAACGTTACGCTGCTCTTCTTCTCTGAAAATAGCAGTGTGACTTGCAACAACACGTTTGAAATCTTTGTTGAACTCAATGATCTTAAATTCGGCTTCGTCTCCTTTACCTAATTTCTTACCATCTTCCTTCTCTAAATGACGTTGCGGAATGAAAGCAGTGATATCTTCATTAAAGTCTATTGTAGCACCTTTATCAACGATATCGGTAATAGTTGCTTTATGAACAGTATCAACAGCAAATTCAGCTTCGTACTTATCCCAAGGGTTCTCCGTAGTCTGTTTGTGACCTAAGCTAAGCTTACGACCTTCAACATCCAACTCTAACACTTCAACCTCCATTTTGTCTCCAACAGAAACAAACTCAGATGGGTGCTTGATTTTCTTAGTCCAAGATAGATCAGAGATATAAATCAAACCGTCAATACCTTCTTCCATCTCTACAAAAACACCAAAGTTGGTAAAGTTTCTAACGATACCAGAATGTCTTGAACCAACAGGGTATTTAGTAGTAATATCAGTCCATGGGTCTGGAGTCAATTGCTTGATACCAAGAGACATTTTACGATCTTCACGATCCAATGTCAATACCACAGCTTCTACCTCATCACCAACTTTCACGAAATCCTGAGCTGAACGCAAGTGCGTAGACCAAGACATTTCAGAAACGTGGATCAAACCTTCAACACCTTCAACAACCTCAATAAATGCACCGTAATCTGCGATTACAACTACTTTACCTTTTACTTTGTCTCCAATTTTGATTTCATCGCTCAAAGCATCCCAAGGATGTTTCTCCAATTGCTTCATACCCAACTGGATTCTAGATTTGTTCTCATCAAAATCAAGGATAACCACATTGATTTTCTGATCCAATTCCACAACCTCGTTCGGGTGGTTGATACGGCTCCAAGACAGATCGGTAATATGTACCAAACCATCAACACCACCAAGATCAACGAACACACCGTAAGAAGTAATGTTTTTCACAACACCTTCCAACACCTGTCCTTTTTCTAACTGGCTGATGATTTCTTTCTTCTGCTCTTCGATATCTGCTTCGATCAACGCTTTATGAGACACTACAACGTTCTTGAATTCATGGTTAATTTTAACCACTTTGAATTCCATTGTCTTACCAACGTACTGATCGTAATCACGAATAGGCTTCACATCAATTTGAGAACCTGGCAAGAACGCCTCGATGCCAAACACATCTACGATCATACCACCTTTTGTTCTACATTTAACGAAACCACTAACAATTTCTTCTTTATCGTGGGCCGCATTTACACGATCCCAAGCCATAATGGTTCTAGCCTTTCTGTGAGAAAGTACCAATTGGCCACTTTTATCTTCACGGATGTCTATAAGAACTTCAACCTTATCACCTACTTTTAAGTTAGGGTTGTAACGGAATTCGTTCAAAGAAATAACACCTTCAGATTTGGCATTGATGTCTATGATCGCCTCACGGTCGGTCAAATAAACTACCTTACCTTCAACTACCTCTTCATCGGCAGTATCTACGAAGTTTTCAGCTACCAACTTTTCAAATTCCTCTAATTTAGAGTCATCTACTCTTTCAATACCTTCTTCGTACTTCTCCCAATCAAAGTTTTCCAAAAATTCTTTTGGATCTTGCTTAGGAGCTTGTTCTTTTACTTCTTGTTTTGCCTCGGTAGAAGTTTCCTCTACCTGAGCTGTTGCTTTTTCTTCAGCCATTTGCTGATCTTAAATTTGTATTCTACGATGGCACAAGAGTTAAACAATGATCGCAGAAGTTGTTATATGTCAATTTTTTATCTTTCCTTTTCGCTCTTGATGAATTTGTAAAAAAGGAGTGCAAAAATACATCTTTTTTATTAGTTTACCAACCTTATTACCACAGCATTGTTATTGCAACCTTTTTTTACTCCATTTTATACGTAAAACAGTGGTTTTATCGTTATCTTGGGGTCAAGAATATTAACCATTAAAAAGTATTACGTATGAGCGTTAAAGCAAAATATCAAGAAGTTTTAAATCTTGGTGAAGAATTAGGTATAAAAAATGGAGATGTTTCCGAAGAAAACGGTGTGCTAAAAATTAAAGGTGAAGCCAACACCCAATATGAAAAGAATTTGCTTTGGGACAAGATAAAGCAATTGGGCGGCGAAAACCCTTCTGATCTTAAGGCCAATATTACGGTAGGTGATTCTTCTGTGTATCACAGACATACGGTAAAGAGCGGTGAGTCTTTGAGCAAAATTGCAAAACAATATTACGGGGACCCAATGAAATACAAGCAGATTTTTGCTGCCAACACAGGTGTATTGACTAACCCGGATGTTATTCACCCTGATCAAGTTCTTGTTATCCCTAATATCTAAGAGGAACCGAAAACAAATAAAAAACGTGCCAGATTAATTTCTGGCACGTTTTTTTATACTTTCTCAATACAGCGATCGGCTATACTGAGTAGCCGTTCAAATTGTTCCTTGAGTCCCATATCACTATTATCGAACTCTATGGCATTATCCGCTTTACGCAATGGAGAAAATTCGCGGTGGGAATCTATAAAATCTCGCTTCTGCACATTTTCCAGCACATCTTCATAAGAGACTTCCTCCCCCCTATCCAACAACTCTTTATATCTGCGCGTAGCCCTTGCTTGTGGAGATGCAGTCATAAAAATCTTAAGCTCGGCATCGGGAAAAACCACGGTACCGATATCCCTGCCGTCCATAACAATTCCCTTTTCCTTGCCCATAGCCTTTTGCATTTCTACCAACATGTAACGTACTTGCTCAAGTTCAGCAATTCTACTCACATGTTTAGAAACCTGCATAGTGCGTATTTCTTTCTCCACGTTCTCATTGTTGAGATACATTTCGGCAAAACCAAGATCAGGATTGGGAACGAACTTTAACCTGATTTTTGGTAACAATTTCACCAAATCTTCAAGTCGTTCTTCCTTTCCACCAATAAATCCGTTACGCATAGCAAACAACGTTATGGCACGATACATTGCGCCCGTATCTACATATACATAACCTAATTCTTTGGCCAATTGCTTGGCCAAAGTACTTTTCCCGGTAGAAGAAAATCCGTCTATGGCAATTGTAATCTTAGACATTAGAGTTTTTTAGCGTTCTTAACTTTTTGGGCCGTAATAGCAATATCTACCACTTCGTGCATATCTGTAACGTAGTGGAATTTTAAGCCCTTAAGATACTCTTTTTTTATCTCTAAAATATCTCTTTCATTGTCTTTACAAAGAATTAACTCTTTGATTCTTGCTCTTTTAGCCGCTAAGATTTTTTCCTTTATACCACCAACAGGCAACACTTTTCCTCTTAGCGTTATTTCTCCTGTCATGGCCAAACTTTTCTTTACTTTTTTTTGCGTAAACAAAGAAACCAATGAGGTTAACATGGTTATACCAGCACTAGGACCATCTTTAGGAGTAGCGCCTTCCGGAACGTGAATGTGAACATTATACTTATCAAACACTTCTGAATTTATCCCAAATCTATCCGCATTGGATTTAATGTACTCCATAGCAATAGTGGCGGACTCTTTCATTACCTTTCCTAGATTTCCGGTAATATTTAAAGCTCCTTTACCCTTGGACAAGATTGATTCTATAAAAAGAATATCTCCACCAACACTTGTCCATGCAAGACCGGTTACAACCCCTGCTACATCATTATTTTCATACTTATCGCGCTCCAGACGTGCAGGACCCAAAACCTTTTCAATAATTTCATTGGTCACCTTTACATCGTACTCTTCTTCAATTGCAATATTTTTGGCCGCATAACGTACCATTTTAGCAATCTGTTTTTCCAAAGAACGAACTCCGGACTCACGCGTATATCCTTCTACTATTTTTTCTAATTGTGGTTTTCCAACGGAAAGGTCTTTTGGTTTAAGACCATGCTCCGTTAGTTGCTTTGGAAGCAAATGCCGTTTTGCAATTTCAACCTTCTCCTCAATGGTATACCCCGTTACGTTTATGATTTCCATACGGTCACGTAGCGCCGGCTGAATGGTTGACAAGTTATTTGCCGTTGCTATGAACATCACTTTAGAAAGGTCATAACCCATCTCTAAGAAATTATCATAAAACTCACCATTTTGCTCAGGATCCAGAACCTCCAACATTGCGGACGATGGATCACCTTGATGACTACTGGATAGCTTATCTATTTCATCTAAAATAAAAACGGGATTGGACGTTCCTGCCTTTTTCAAGCTTTGAACAATCCTACCTGGCATTGCCCCAATGTAGGTTTTACGATGCCCACGTATTTCGGCCTCATCTCTTAAACCTCCCAAAGATATTCTTACATATTCCCTTCCTAGGGCTTCCGCTACGGATTTACCCAACGAGGTTTTACCAACGCCCGGAGGTCCGTATAGACATAAAATAGGAGACTTCATATCGTTTCTAAGCTTTAGAACCGCTAAATATTCAATGATTCTTCGCTTTACGTCCTCTAGTCCGTAATGATCCCTATCCAATATTCTCTGAGCCCTTTTCAAATCGAACTTATCCTTTGAAAACTCGTTCCATGGTAAATCTAGAAATAGGTCCAAATAGTTTCTTTGGATGGAATACTCGGCCACTTGTGGATTCATACGCTGCATTTTTGACAATTCCTTATCAAAATGCTCCTTTACCTTTGCGTCCCACTTTTTCTTTTTGGCTTTCTTGCGCATTTCAACAATTTCATCGTCATGCGAAACTCCGCCCAACTCCTCTTGAATGGTCTTCATTTGTTGGTGCAAGAAATACTCACGCTGCTGTTGGTCCATGTCATTGCGTACTTTGGACTGTATATCATTCTTCAACTCCAATTTCTGAAGCTCAAGGTTCATATGTTTTAATGTGGCAAGTGCACGCTCCTGAAGATTGTTAATTTCTAACAATTCCTGTTTCTCCTTTACGCCAAGGTTAAGATTGGACGAAACAAAGTTGATTAAAAATGAATTGCTCTGAATGTTCTTAATTGCAAAAGAGGCTTCACTTGGTATGTTCGGGTTGTCTCTAATAATCTTTAGAGCCAAGTCCTTAATAGACTCTATAATGGCCAAAAATTCCGGCTCGGTCTGGTTAGGTCTTTGCTCGTTGGTATCCCTCACGGTAGCAGTCATATAAGGCTCTTCGGTAAGTATTTCAGCTACTTCAAAACGCTTTTTACCTTGTAGGATTACCGTAGTATTTCCATCGGGCATCTTCAACACCCTTAATATACGGGCTACCGTTCCCAGAACGTTTATATCTTTTACCGTAGGGTTTTCAGTATCCTTGTCTTTTTGAGATACCACACCTATTACCTTGGACCCATTGTTGGCGTCCTTGATCAAATTAATAGACGAATCCCTGCCGGCTGTAATAGGAATTACCACACCAGGAAACAAAACGGTATTGCGTAAAGGCAATATTGGTAGTGTTTCTGGCAAGGCTTCATTACTCATCTCTTCCTCGTCTTCTGCGGTCAAAAGGGGTATCAGCTCAGCATCTTCATCAATGGACTGTAGCGACATATTGTCAAAATTCGTGAATTTAGGATCTCCCATAGTATCAATTGCGGTCATTCTGTCATTTTAATGACAGAAACCCTTAGTTATCTGTTATCTTCATATTCCTCTAAGACACCGTAAACATTGCTAGAATGTAGAATAGTGCCTTTTCTATCGGTGCAATATTGACAATTCTTATGCCATACCCAAAGAAATGCCGTTCATTTATTTTTCCCTCCAAACTGTAACAATCCATATCTTAGGTCATCTTTAAGAAAACCTTTCACTTTTTGAGCCAAGAAAGAGAACATATTGACACTTTATTACAAATGTGTCTGGACGGAAAGCAAAGTGCCCAGCTCGAAGTTTACAATCGTTATTACAAAGCCATGTACAACACGGCCGTACGTATTGTAAAAAAGAGCGATGAAGCCGAAGATGTCATGCAAGAATCGTTTCTGAACGCGTTTACGAAACTGCATACGTTTAAAGGCGAGGTAACTTTTGGCTCTTGGTTAAAACGCATTGTAATAAACAATAGTATCTATCACTACCGAAAGCAACAGAAAAAAAACGAAGTTGCCATACAAGATGTATTGTACAAGGTTGAAGATAATGATATAGGTGTCGCAGACCCTCATGCGTTTACTGAAACGAAGGCTCAAAAAGTGATGGAGACCATGAAGTGTTTAAAGGACAACTACAGAATTTCTTTGACCTTACATCTTATTGAAGGTTACGATTATGAAGAAATCGGTGAAATTATGAATATGAGTTATGCCAATTGTAGAACTACTATTTCTAGGGCCAAGGAGAGCCTAAGAAATAAATTGATGGAAGTTTAAGATGAAAGAAGACAATATAGATAATCTATTCAAAAACCTAGAAGGTTCTTTTGACCATGAGGTACCCGCCCATGGGCACGAGCAACGGTTTTTAGAAAAATTGAACACCCAACAAGGCATTAAGACCTTAACCGGAAAGAACAAATCGTGGTGGAAACCTTTGTCCATTGCAGCCTCTATTGCAATTCTATGCACAATTGTCTTTAATGTGTATAAATCAAAGCCGTCTTTGGAACAGCAGGTTGCCCAGATATCACCGGAAGTACCACGTACTGAATTTTATTTTGCGAGCCTTATTGAACAACAGGTCAACACACTTAAAAGCGAAAGCACGCCCGAAACCAAAAAAATAATTGATGACACCATGATACAACTTAAGAAACTGGAAACCAATTACACCCAATTGGAGCAAGACTTGGTTAATGGAGGCAACAGCAAACTCATTTTAAGTGCAATGATTACAAACTTTCAAACGCGTATTGACCTATTACAGGACGTTCTCAATACAATTGAAACCATAAAAAATTTAAAAAATTACGATAATGCAAAAACTACAATATAAATCCATTGCCCTGTTTTTTCTGATGGTTCCCATGTTACTCATGGCAAACACCAGAGAACCAAAAGGCAAACACAGCAAAGAAAAAACCATAAAAAAGGAGTTTTACGTCAATGCCGATGCTCTTTTAAAAGTTAACAACAGCTATGGCAATGTGAACATTATTTCTTGGAACGAAAACCGCATTCTTATTGAAGTTCATATTAAGACCAACAGCAATAACGAAGAAAAAGCTCAGGAAAAATTAGATGGGATTTCTGTAGATTTTGAAGCCTCAAAAAGCATAGTTTCCGCTAGAACCAACATTGATAACAATAATAGTAGATGGGGGTGGAACTGGGGAAAAAGCAATAATGTAAACATGCAAATCAACTATACCATAAAGTTGCCGGTAAAGAACAATGTTGATCTGAACAATGATTATGGCAGTATTAGTATTGACCGAGTAGACGGGCATGCAAAAATAAACTGCGATTATGGCAGATTGGATATTGGAGAACTGCGCGGCAGGAACAATCAATTGAATTTTGATTACACTACAAAATCTACCATTTCCTTTATTAACAGCGGTAAAATTTCAGCTGATTATTCCGGTTTTCACATTGAAAAAGCAGGTGATTTGATTATTAGTGCAGACTACACCAACGGTTCCGTAGCCCAAATGAAAAACTTGCAATATAATAGTGATTATGGTAAAATTGAAATTGCCGAAGTCAACAACATACAAGGAACAGGAGATTATATTAATGTTCAATTGGGTACGGTTCACGGCAATGTAGATATCGTAGCGGATTACGGTTCCCTAAAAATAGCGAACATGGCCCAAGATGCTGGAAATATGCAACTAAGGACAGACTATACCGGGGTTAAAATAGGCTATGATCCTAATTACCATTTCAACTTTGAGATTAAAACATCTTATTCAGGTGTTAGTGGCAAGGATGATTTTGAAATTAATATAAGCGAAGAAAAAAATACAAGTAGGTTTTACAAAGGCTATTACGGTTCTAACAATAGTGGTAATTCCGTTTCTATTTCTAGCGACTACGGGGGCGTAACATTCTATAAAAATTAAATCATCATCATAATCAATTAAAACAAACAGTCATGAAAAATTGGATCGTATTAAGTTTAGCATTAGCAGCCGTTTCTTGTTCCGCACAATGGGGGAAAGGCATAAAAGGCAATGGAAATGTAGTGAGTATAGAGCGTAGCGTTGGCGATTACGATGCCATTGCGGTTTCCGGTTCTTTTGACGTAGACCTTGTAGAAGGCAATGAAGGAGAACTGGTGATTAGCGGAGAACAGAATTTATTGGATTACATCGTTACCGAAGTACAGGGTGAAAAATTGGTCATAAGAGTCAAAAAAGGCATAAGCATAAGGCCTTCTTTACACAAAGGCAGCATCAAAGTAAAAGTACCTGTAGAACGTATTGATGCGCTAAGTCTATCCGGTTCCGGGGATATTGTTGGACACACTACTTTAAAGACCTCTAGATTCAAAACATCTATGTCCGGTTCGGGTGATATTACTTTAGATGTTACAACGGATGCCCTTGTGGCCTCTATGTCCGGCTCCGGAGATATGAACCTAAGTGGTAATACCCATGATTTTGAAGCTACTATTTCGGGTTCTGGAGACATTAGGGCTTACGATTTAAATGCCGATAATGTAGAAGCCACAATCTCCGGTTCTGCGGATATAAAAGTTACGGTAAACGAAAAATTAAAAGCAAGGGTTTCCGGTTCCGGTGATATTAGCTATCGCGGGAACCCCAAAAAAATAGATACAAAAACATCGGGTTCGGGCGATGTTTCTAAAGGATAATACATCAAAAAGCGATCACTACAGTCATCTAACTAAGCCTCTTTTATAGAGGCTTTTTTATTTACCCGCGTCAAAAGAAACATCCCTATTAAGAAAAATAGTCCTAAAAATATAATTGAATACCTAATGCTTCCCGTAATCTGGGCAATGTAGCCATAGCTCAACATTCCTATCACAATTCCTATTTTTTCCGAAACATCGTAAAAACTAAAATAAGAAGTGGTGTCTACCGCATCTTCCGGTAAAAGCTTTGAATATGTTGATCTAGATAAGGATTGTATTCCCCCCATCACGAGGCCCACTGCCCCGGCGGTTATATAAAACTCCATAGGTGTGGTAATCGTATAGGCAAAAATGCAGATGAAAATCCAAATAAGGTTCAAAACAATTAAAACGTTGATGTTGCCAAAACGTGATGAACAACGCGACGTTACAAAAGCCCCTAAAACCGCAACAATCTGAATAAGCAAAATACTAACAATCAGCCCCGTAGTGGAATCCGTGGTACCCCAATCCAATTCTTCAATTCCAAAATAAGTAGCGATCAACATAATGGTCTGTACAGCCATACTGTACACGAAAAACGCACCCAAATATCGCTTTAACGGCACGTTGGTCTTTATTTTTGACCAAATAAGCTTCAATTCCTTAAAACCGTTAAACAGTATATCCTTTGTAAAAGTTTCCTTTTTATTCCCTTTGGGAAGATGATAATAGGTGTATTGACTAAAACCGATCCACCATAAGCCCGTTAGTACAAAAGAAAGCCGGGTAGGTGTTGATTCGTCTTCAAATCCGAACGAATCAAACTTTAAAATCATTGCCAAACAAATAATCAAAAGAACTACACTACCAATGTATCCCAAAGAATATCCTTTTGCGCTTATAGCATCTTGCTGTTCGGGAAAAGCGATATCCGGCAAATACGAATTGTAGAAAACCAAGCTAGACCAAAATCCTATTAAAGCAGTAAAATAGCACAACAGGCCAAACCAGAGGTAATCCATGCTAAACCAATAGAGCCCTATGCACGAGAGAGCCCCCAGATAGCAAAAGAACTTCATAAATATTTTCTTGTTGCCTACGTAATCCGCAATTCCACTTAAAAACGGACTTAAAAACGAGACCACCAAAAAGGCCGCTGCCGTTACGTAACTAATTAAAGTATCATTATTAAAATCTACTCCCAAGAAGCGTACTGTGTCATCTAGAACATTACCTTCCTTATCCTTGACCAGGGTTAAGGCTCCGTAAAAAATAGGAAATACCGCTGAAGAGATGACCAAATTATAAACTGAATTGGCCCAATCATAGAATGTCCAAGCATTTAGTAGTTTTTTACTTCCTTTTGGAAGGTTGGTTTTTGGCATAATGGTATAAAAAAACCGTTCTTTTTGAGAACGGTTTTAAATATACAATAATTGTAAGATTTACTGAAAACTAGTAACCCCAAACTTTTTGGCCTCAGTTTTTGCCGCTGGAGCCCATTCCGTAAGATTATTAATCCTAGTGTCATTGGAAGGGTGCGTACTCATAAACTCCGGCGGAGCTTGACCTCCACTATTGGCCTTCATACGTTTCCACAATTCGGCCGCTTCCGTTGGGTCGTAACCTGCAATAGCCATAATCTGAAGACCTATACGATCCGCTTCTGTCTCATGGCTTCTACTGAAAGGCAACATTACCCCTACTTGAGAACCAACACCATAGGCCTGGTTGAACATTTCCCGTTTCTGTGGATCTTGAATAGCCACATTTCCGGCTACCGCCCCTAATTGTTGTAACGTTCCGGCGCTCATACGTTGTGCGCCATGATCGGCCAATGCGTGCGCTACTTCATGCCCCATTACAACGGCTACACCTCTTTCACCCGCACAAATGGGCAAAATACCTGTATAGAAAACAATTTTCCCTCCTGGCATACACCAAGCGTTTACTGTTTTATCATCTACCAGATTGTACTCCCATTTATAATCTTTAAGATACCCGGAATACCCATTGGCGGTCAACCATCTCTCCGCTGCGGAAGATATACGTTGCCCCACTTTTGTTATCATTTTGGCATCCGCCGAATTTTCAACTACTTTGTTTTCCGTCAAAAATTGGTCATACTGAGCAAATGCAGTTGGAAAAAGCTGACTGTTCGGATAAAAATTCAACACTTTTTTCCCTGTAAACGGATTTGTTTTACAGGAAGCTACCCCTAAGAAAAGGGCGAGAACTAAAATTACTTTTTTCATAACAGTTATGTTTAGACCTGTAAAATACGAAAAAACTTAAATGGCAGTTATGCGCAATTGCGTAAAATCTTTGCTTACATGAACCGTATTATCCCCATTTGGCATAATAGTTTTTAAATCCACATCTTCGTTATCTATCTGTACTTTACCAATTTTAAAGGGAAGACCGTGCAAATTGATTTTAAACGTCTCGTAACTGGTAATAAAAGCCCCGTCTTTAAATTGTTGTATTTTAAGTTCCCCTTCTTTACCCAGAAGTTTAAAATTTCTTAGACTATATTTTCCGTTTTCGTAGGCATAACCATCTTCGGCATCTTCATAGACCGCAGAGTTTTCCTCTCCTTCGGTAAAATATACATCCAATATAAGTTCTTTAATTTCCAACTCTCCTACATATTGCTGTACCGGATATTTTGGAATAATGGCACCTGCCTTTATGAAAAGTGGAATCTTATCAATATCTGCTACAACCCATTTTTCTTTCCCTCCTTCAACAATTTCATCGTTCCAATAATTGTACCAATTCCCTTTAGGAATATACATTCTGCGCCCTTTAGCATTTGGCTCTTGAATTGGACATACCAAAATCTGTTCTCCAAAAATAAACTCATCCGTTCTAAAATGCGTTTGCGTATCTTCTTGGTCATAACAAACTATAGGTAGCAACATTGGAGTTCCTTCTTTTGAATACCTCCAAAACATTGTGTACAGGTACGGCAGCAATTCATAACGTAATTCTATGAACTTTCTAACAATATCCGTAATCTCCGTTCCAAAGGACCAAGGCTCCTGATCGCCATGATCTCCACTGGAATGCACTCTACAGAAAGGGTGAAAAATCCCTAATTGAATCCATCTGGCAAAAAGCTCCCCGTTTGGTTGTTCCGCAAAACCGCCAATATCCGAACCTACAAAAGAATAACCGCTCATACACATCCGTTGCATTTGCACATTGGCTATCCATAGATGTTCCCAAGTAGCTACATTGTCTCCCGTCCAAGTTGAAGCAAAACGTTGCGTACCGGAGTAAGCCGCTCGCGTAATAACCAAGGGTCTCTTAGGGTACACATATCTTTTAACACCTTCATAGGTTGCCCGTACCATTTGCATACCATAAATGTTATGCGCTTTTCTATGGCTACTAGGGTGGCCGTCATAATCATGACGTGTATCCAATGGTGCCGTTTTAGAAGGTACTTCCATTACCGCAGGTTCGTTCATATCGTTCCAAACGGCATGCACCCCTATCTCGGCCATAAATTCCTTATAAAGTTCTGCCCACCATTCCCGCACTTCAGGATTGGTGAAATCGGGAAAATTACATTCCCCAGGCCATACTTTACCCTTCATTCGCGGACCATCTGCCCGCTTACAGAAATAATCGTTTTCTACAGCTTCTTGATATATCCAATAATCTTTGTCCACTTTAATTCCTGGATCGATCATGACTACGGTCTTAAAACCGTCTTCATATAGTTCATCGATCATACGTTTGGGTTCGGGAAATCTCTTTTTATCCCATGTAAAACACCTAAAACCGTCCATATAATCAATATCCAAATAAATGGCATCACATGGTATTTTAAGGTCCCTGAACTGTTTGGCTATATCCTTTACATTACTTTCCGGAAAATAACTCCATTTGGACTGGTGATAGCCCAAAGCCCATAAAGGCGGTAATTCTGGCGCTCCCGTAAGATTGGTATACGCTCTTACCACTTTATGCATTTCCGGTCCGTAGAAAAAGTAATAGTTCATTTCACCACCATCTCCCCAAAAACTTGTGGTTGAACGGCGTTCGTGAGCAAAATCAAAATGGGTTCTAAAACTATTATCAAAAAAAATACCATATGCTTGGCCGCTGTGCAGGCCTATATAAAATGGAATTGCTTTATATAATGGGTCTTGATCTTTACCATATGCGTATTGATCGGTTACCCAATTATTGACCCTTTTTCCCTTAAGGTTACTATGAGTAGCTTTATCCCCCATACCGTAGAAGCTCTCCGTATTCTGGGTTATTTTACTCATCTTCACAGTATTACCACCGTGTTCGTAGTTTTCTTCCCAGTGAAAGCCTAATTCATCTTCACTGATGATATTACCGTTTAAATCGGATATTTGGGTACGTAATGTTTTTTTATCTACAAGGACCTGAAGTTTTGAGGTCTCTATAATGTATTCCGTTTTTGTTTCCAAGCAATCTAGGTGACTATACCCTCGGCTCGCGTTAGGATCAACGGCATATGAAAAATCTGGCTGAAACGCATGCTCCGTAGCATAACGGAACCGTATTGTCCTATCCTGAATTACCGTGACTTCTAAGATTACACCGTTTTCGGTAGTAAAATAGAACTTATCCTTATCCCTTACATAATCTACAATATGATTTGGGTAAAGGTTTCCTTTATATTCTAGTTCTGTATTGGTTATCATTAGTTTGATATTTAAAGACTAACAAAAAAAAGACTTTAAACCTTAAAAACGAAATGATTTCACAACATTTACCAACTATTGTCATTATAGTAGAGCAACCTACTGAAAAATAACAATACCTAAAGGTGGAATAGTCAATTCTACGGATTGTTCGCGACCATGCCAAGGTTTTTTCTTTATCCCCGAAATTTTAGGGTCCATTCCCGCTCCTCCGTACTTTTTATCATCACTGTTTAGAATGATTTTTAGCTTACCTGAAGTCTTGGGTATACCCACTCTATATTTTTCCCTAGGAACAGGTGTAAAGTTGCATGCAATAAAGATATCATCTTCCGTATCATGGCCTCTTCTAATATAGGTGAGTACAGAGTTTTCATGGTCTCCGTAATCTATCCACTGAAACCCATCCGGACTAAATTGCTTCTGATAGAGGGCCGGAAAACTTTTATAAATAGCGTTCAAATCCTTTATAAGTTCTTGTATTCCACTATGAACTTCATACTGCGTAAGGTCCCAATCCAAACTTTTTTGAAAGTTCCATTCAGAAGTCTGTCCAAATTCACCACCCATAAAAATAAGGTTGGTTCCGGGATGGGTAAACATATAACCGAACATCAAACGCAAGTTTGCAAAACGCTGCCACTCATCGCCAGGCATGCGGTACACCAATGATTGCTTACCGTATACCACCTCATCATGCGAAAATGGCAACATAAAATTCTCCGTAAAGGCATAGGTTGCACTAAACGTAAGATCATTCTGATGGTGTTTTCTATAGATAGGTTCTTTCTTAAAGTACTCTAGTGTATCGTGCATCCATCCCATCATCCATTTCATTCCAAAGCCTAAACCTCCGTACATAACAGGCTTAGAGACTCCAGAAAATGCAGTAGATTCTTCCGCAATGGTCTGCACATCCGGGAAACTGCCATAAACGGCCTCATTAAACTCCCTAATAAAGGATAAGGCCTCAAGGTTTTCATTATTTCCGTACATATTAGCCTCCCACTCACCTTCTTCCCTAGAATAATCCAAGTAAAGCATAGAAGCTACCGCGTCTACACGCAAGGCATCTGCATGAAACTGATCTAGCCAGAAAATGGCATTACTGATCAAAAAGGCACGTACCTCGTTTCTTCCGTAGTTAAAAATCAAACTCTTCCAATCTGGGTGATACCCTCTTCTACGGTCTGGATGCTCATAAAGGTGAGAACCATCAAAAAAGCCAAGGCCATGTGCGTCTTCTGGAAAATGTGAAGGCACCCAATCCAAAATAACCCCAACCTCTGCTTGGTGCAGCGCATCTACCAATAGTTTAAAACCTTCAGGGTCTCCAAATCTTGATGTGGGCGCAAAATATCCGGTTAGCTGATATCCCCAAGAAGGATCGTAAGGATACTCCATAATAGGCATGAACTCTACATGGGTAAAGCCCATCTCCTTTACATAAGCCACCAAATCTTTGGCCAGTTGCTTATAGGTTAAAAAGTTTCCGTCTTTATCACGTTTCCAAGAACCCAAATGCACTTCGTAGACAGAAAACGGAGCATCCAATGCATTTTTTTCCTTACGGGTTTCCATCCATTTCGTATCTCCCCATGTGTAATCCGCTTTCCAAACAATAGAAGCTGTTTTTGGGGGATGCTCACAATATCTTGCAAAAGGATCGGCCTTTTCAGTTACCGCTCCATGGTTATTTGAGTATATTTTATACTTGTAAATTTCACCTTCGCCAACCTCGGGAATAAAACCTTCCCATATACCACTACCGTCCCATCTTACATTTAACATATGCTGGCTATCATCCCAACTATTAAAGTTACCGATTACGGATACCGCACGTGCAGATGGAGCCCAGACTGCAAAATAAGTACCCTTAACCCCATTTAATTCCATTGGGTGGGAACCTAGCTTTTCATATAATCTAAAATGTTTACCTGATTTAAAAAGATCAATATCAAATTCGGAGAAAAGACTAAAAACAGTTACTTGTGGCATAGTGTTCGATTAGTTAGGTAATGCTGACAAATCTAAGCAACTTTACAAAAAAGGTTACATATTTGTTAAT
Source organism: Zobellia russellii (assembly GCF_044597075.1). NCBI lineage: Bacteria > Pseudomonadati > Bacteroidota > Flavobacteriia > Flavobacteriales > Flavobacteriaceae > Zobellia > Zobellia russellii. Next base: position 1,924,137 of record NZ_CP139000.1, read on the forward strand.
TAACTTTATGTCAGCATTTCAATGTTACAAAGAAAAGATACGAATAATTCAAAAATGGAACGCTTTTTGAAAAAAGATTCTTAAATATCTTTAAAATTTTCAACTATAAAATGAATACTATGAAAAAATCCCTTCTTTTGCTCGGCACATTCTTTACACTTTTTTTTACTGCCTGTGAAGGTCCAACCGGCCCTCAAGGACCTATTGGACGTCCTGGTGAAAACGGTGAAGATGGCACACAAGCACAAGTTTTTGAAGTAGATGATGTAGACTTCACTTATATATCAGAAGATAATTTGTACGAAAGCGTTTTAGCCTTTGAAGATTTTACAAGTTTTGAGGTATTGCCCAACGATGCCGTATTAGTATACCAGTATGATAGAACAGTAGAATTTCAAGACGGTAGCCAAGATGATGTTTGGAATCTAATACCGCAAGCTTTCTTTACAAACGAGGGAACCATTCAATATACTCCGGGGCACACTACAAAAGATGTAGAAATCCTTATCTCTGGCAACTATGACCTTTCAAATTTAGAAACCCAATTTACACAAGGCCAGCTTTTCAGGTTCGTTATAGTACCCGGTCAAGCTGCAACTGCCAAAATAGACAAAAGCAGCATTTCTGCGGTAATGAGCAGCATGGGGCTTACGGAAGCCGATGTTTTAAAAGCATCGTTCAAATAACATTCACAAATAAATAAAATAGACACCCTGCCCTAATTGGAGCAGGGTGTTCCGTTTTTAGGGGAAACCAAAACCATTTCTAAAAAATATCGTAAATACAGTTAAATTTGAAAGGAAGAAGCTTCTCTTTCGTCTAATTGAAAACCTAAAAAAATTAAAAACGCTATGTACAAAAATATACTTATTACCATTGGTTTTGCCCTTGTAGGGTGTCAAGGTAATTCTCAAAAGAAAGAAACAGCTCAAAAAACAACAGACAAGAAAGAAACAAACTTCAGCGTAGTAAAAACGGATGCGGAGTGGCAAAAAGAACTTACGGATGCCGAATATTATGTACTGCGCAAGGCCGCTACCGAAAACCCTTTTTCATCGGATTTATTGGAAAACAAAAAAGAAGGCACTTATGTCTGCGCGGCCTGTGGTACGGAGTTGTTCAAAAGCAATACCAAATTTGATTCCGGTACGGGATGGCCTAGTTTCTACGAAGAAATAAAAGGAAATGTGGGTTATGATGTGGATTATAAAATTGGTTATAAAAGAACCGAGGAGCACTGCGCTACCTGCGGTGGTCATTTAGGGCACGTTTTTGAAGATGGCCCCAAGCCCACTGGCTTAAGACACTGTATAAATGGAGTTGCGCTAAATTTTGTACCTGCGGAATAGTGCTCTTACTCCTGTAATTCAATAATTTTATAGTATTAATTACAGCATGTATGAACTATCCTGAGAATTTTATTGAAAGTGTCACTTTTGAATTTAATCGATACAAAACGATGGGCGACAGAACTTTTGAACAACTCAGCGATGATGATATTCACTGGAAACTGAACGAAAATGACAATTCTGTTGCCCTAATAGTTAAACATATGTCCGGCAATATGTTAAGCCGTTGGACCAACTTCCTGACCGAGGATGGAGAAAAACCTTGGCGCAACCGCGAGGACGAATTTGAGAACCCCTCCACAACAAAAACAGAAATGCTAGCCGCTTGGGAAAGTGGTTGGCAATGTCTCTTCAACGCTTTAAAATCAGTATCTACAGAAAATTTTGATACGGTAATTAAGATACGAAACGAGAACCACAGCATAGTCCAAGCCGTACACAGACAACTTGCACATTACAGTGGCCATGTGGGCCAAATTGTTCTTTTGGGTAAAATGATCAAGGGTACGGCATGGGTATCACTTTCCATTCCAAAAGGCCACTCGGACCAATATAACAAGAACATGTTTGAGAAGTGAGTTGTTATGTACGCCACAAAATCTTGATTCAAAGCAGTACCAAACTTCCTCTTTTTAGAACTAGACTTTAATTTTGGTATTAATCTTTCCGTTAGGTTTTGTACTTTTGCACCTGCTTAGCTATAGCTGGCTTCTTAAATTTACAACAGCAAAAAAATAAAAAATATGAGCAATTTCGATGTTATTGTTTTGGGTAGCGGACCCGGAGGATATGTTACCGCCATTAGAGCCTCTCAATTGGGCTTTAAAACGGCCATTATCGAGAAAGAAAATCTAGGCGGTGTATGCTTAAACTGGGGTTGTATCCCTACCAAGGCACTTTTGAAATCAGCTCAGGTTTTTAATTACCTAAAGCATGCCGAAGACTATGGTCTATCCGCAGAAAATGTGGATAAGGATTTTGATGCTGTGGTCAAAAGAAGCCGTGGCGTTGCCGATGGTATGAGCAAAGGTGTTCAGTTTTTGATGAAGAAAAATAAAATTGAGGTCATCAAAGGATACGGAACTTTAAAAGCAGGCAAAAAAATATCCGTAAAGGATGACGAAGGCAAAGAAACAGAATACGGTGCAGACCATATTATTATCGCTACCGGAGCTCGTAGCCGAGAGTTACCTAGCTTACCACAAGATGGTAAAAAGATTATTGGCTACCGTGAGGCTATGACCTTAAAAGAGCAACCAAAGAAAATGGTTGTTGTTGGTAGTGGTGCCATTGGTATTGAATTTGCTTATTTCTATAACGCTATGGGCACTGAAGTAACCGTAGTGGAATACCTACCCAATATAGTACCGGTAGAAGATGAGGATATTTCAAAACAATTGGAGCGCAGCTTAAAGAAAGCCGGTATAAAAATCAAGACTTCTGCAGAGGTTACTTCTGTTGACACTTCCGGTGAAGGCATAAAAGCAACCGTAAAGACTGCTAAAGGAGAAGAAATTCTAGAAGCGGACATTGTTCTTTCTGCTGTTGGTATCAAAACCAACATTGAGAACATTGGTCTTGAAAACGTGGGGATTTCTACCGATAGGGATAAAATATTGGTAAACAATTACTACCAGACCAACATACCCGGATACTACGCTATTGGTGATGTAACTCCAGGTCAGGCGCTAGCACATGTTGCTTCTGCCGAAGGTATACTATGTGTTGAAAAAATAGCGGATATGCATGTTGAGCCATTGGACTATGGCAACATTCCAGGATGTACCTATTGTACACCGGAGATTGCATCTGTAGGTCTTACTGAAAAGCAAGCCAAGGAAAAAGGATTGGACATCAAAGTTGGTAAATTTCCTTTCTCTGCCAGCGGTAAAGCAAAAGCAGCCGGTACTCCAGATGGTTTTGTTAAGGTTATTTTTGATGCCAAATATGGCGAGTGGTTAGGATGTCATATGATCGGTGCCGGTGTTACCGATATGATTGCCGAAGCTGTTGTTGCCAGAAAATTAGAGACTACAGGTCACGAAATTTTAAAAGCCGTTCACCCTCACCCAACTATGAGCGAAGCTGTTATGGAAGCCGTAGCAGCCGCTTACGATGAGGTGATACACTTATAATAAATTGCAATTAGATTAGATTAAATTAGAAATGGGCCCGATAAGAATGTTCTCAAATACATCTCACGGGCCCATTATTTTTTATTAGACGAACACAGTAAAAACCCATTCCGTATGCTCAATTTTTTTCGGATTACAGCAATATTAGAAGGTATCTCCTATTTGGCCCTATTTGCCGTAACTATGCCGTTAAAATATTTAGCCGGTCTACCCATGCCCAACAAATATGTGGGTTACGCGCACGGCGTACTCTTTATAACCTATATTATTTTGGCCGTAGTTCTGTGGATGGAAAAGAAATGGAGCATCAAAAAAGGAATTATACTCCTGGTTGCATCCCTCCTGCCCTTTGCCACTTTTTATGTGGAAAAAAAGTACTTGAGCGATAACACCGCACAAGCCTAATACCCTCTTAAGTTAAGCTTATCTAAAGTGTCTAGCGGATAAAAAGGTATAGACAAAGCCCATGGTTATGGTATTCCATGTGCTATCGTTTATTGTGATGCCCGTGTACGAAAAGTTCAGCTCAGATTTTGGCCCTACTTGAAATCCAATTTGTGGGCGATAGTAAAATCCACCATCATTTCCTTCGTTCAGTCCAAAAGCGTTTCCAATATCACCACCTATAGAAAAGGTTTTTGAAGGCCAAAGCCTCACTGAGGCTGCAAGTGGTAAAAATTGAACACTAGGGTAATCTACAGTAACATTTTGACCGGTAAAGGTTTCGGCAAAACCGTGAACTATACCTGCTTTCACCCCTAAATCAAAGGCCTTGTTAGGAGCCCACATATAGCCTACATCGGCACCTATAACTACACTAACAAAATCATTATAATCTCCTATAGGCATACCCGCATGGGCACCAATTTTAAAGCCCTCTTGGGCAAATAACGAAATACACGAAAAAGTCAAGGTCAGAAATAAACAAAAAGATTTGGTCATGGCAATTTTAAATTTGGTTTGTGCTGGTTGTTTGGTAAAACTAAAGGCTAAACGAAGTTCATTGCCTTTTTGTTGTAGCTACAAATCAAAAATTGTTGTGAGACGGTTGACGTTAAACCTTTTAAATAGGTGCCAATACTGCTAAAATGCGACTTAATACAAGAAGATTCTAGCCAATTACTTCACAAAACTCTGTATGGCCAAATCATAACTTTGAAGCCCAAAACCAAGGATTACTCCTTTTGCTACCGGAGAAATATAGGATACATGTCTAAACTCTTCTCGCTTGTGCGTATTTGAAATATGAACCTCAACAACAGGCGTAGATACCGCTTTTATAGCGTCTCCAATACCTACGGAAGTATGTGTGTAGGCTGCAGCATTTAAAACAATACCATCATAGGAAAAGCCCACCTCCTGTATTTTACCAATAAGCTCCCCTTCTATATTAGATTGAAAATATTCTAACTGAACGTCTTTGAACTTAAACTGTAGATCGGCAAAATAATCTTCAAATGTTTTGTTTCCGTATACTTCAGGTTCGCGTTTCCCTAATAGATTCAAATTGGGGCCGTTGATAATGATTACTTTCATACTTCAAAAATAAACTTTTTAATGTGATTTTTAACAAGAGAAAACAAAAACGGCCGCATGTAGCGGCCGTTCAATTTTTATACTTTTCTATTGATTACAAAAAGTAAACCGCACCTACGGATACTGCACCGTTATGTGCTTTTGTAACACTTAAAACTTCAGAAAGCCCTACTCCTATTCTAAACTGAAAATAAAAATTCTCATCCATACGGTAACCGGCACCAATATTAACCCCCAACTCAATGGTTTTGGTATCTTGGAACTGTAAATCCTCTTCCCAGTTGTCCGCCAAAAGAAAACCTACTTGCGGTCCTAGTTCTACCGCTACCTCTTCCGTAATATGATATTTACCCATTACAGGTATCTGCAAATAAGCCAAGTTTACGTTAGAAGGGCCCAAATCTGCACCCTGTAGAGCAAATAGTAACTCTGGTTGCACATAGAAGTCATCCATAACCGGTATCTCTGCAATACCACCAAAATAGGTACCTACTTTAGCTGATACACCGTCAAAATCATTCCCTAGCCAAGTTGTAAAGTTAATCCCAGCCTTACCTCCAAACTTTATGTCTCCCATATTAAACCCGCCAGAAGGGCCTGTGCCCTGTATTACGGTTTGTGCAATACTACTTTGTATGCCAAAAAAAACAAACGTTAGAATAACGCAAAATTTAATTTTCATGATTATGGTTGTTTTAAGAACCGTATTTTAATCCGCTATCGCTCCGTATTTTTCTCAGTCAAGAAATATTTTAGGAGAAGGAAATAACGTACAAAATAAAAATTGGTCCATGGTTATATCATAACCAAAGATAGAAAACTTTACTTAGCGTCAATTCTTTACAGAAAAAATTGCTTTTTATTTTTGCAGCCATTTAAAAAATAAAAAATCATGACCTCACAATGGTTAACTTTACATTATGAATTGGGATCAAGCGCTTCAAGACTACGGGCATTATCTTAGAATAGAACGTGGCCTTTCCGATAACTCCATTAAAAACTACAGTTGGGACATTAGTAAGCTTATTGCATTTTTAAAAAGCAACTCCTTAGAGGACAGCCCTAAGCAAATCAAAAAAGAAACATTACAGCAGTTTATTTACGAGGTAGCAAAGACCATGAACCCCAGGTCTCAGGCACGAATTATTTCCGGACTTAAAAGTTTTTTCAATTATTTAGTTTTTGAAGGGTACAGGGAAGACAACCCCTTGGATTTAATAGAGTCGCCCAAAATTGGAAGGAAGTTACCCGATACCCTATCCGAGGATGAAATCAACAGCATTATTGGTGCGATAGACCTTTCAAAAGCTGAGGGCGAAAGAAACCGTGCCATGCTAGAAACTCTTTATGGATGCGGATTAAGAGTCTCAGAACTTGTAGACCTCAAAATCTCCGATCTATTTTTTGAAGAAGGATTTATAAAAGTGACCGGAAAAGGAGACAAACAGCGTTTTGTACCCATTAGCGAGGTAAACAAAAAGTACATTACCATCTACCGAAACGAAGTACGGGTGCACCAAGACATAAAAAAAGGGTTTGAAGATATCCTTTTTTTAAACCGAAGGGGCCGGCAACTTACCCGCGCCATGATTTTCACCATCATTAAAAATCTGGCCGTAGCAATACACCTGAAAAAGAGTATAAGTCCGCATACTTTTAGGCATTCTTTTGCCACCCATCTACTACAAAACGGAGCAGATTTAAGAGCCATTCAACAGATGCTAGGACACGAAAGTATTACTACAACAGAAGTTTACGTACACGTAGACCGTACCCATCTTACGGACGTCATGAACAAATACCATCCAAGAAAATAGAGAACAAGAGTTAAAATTTGATTTTACTTAGAACCGAAAACATACTTGATTTTCCTGCGGCCTTATTTTTTTCCTTTGTGATGTTCAAATCATGCCTTGCCTCCATCATGAAATTTTTGTTTACATCGTAACCAACCCCATTGGTCATCATAAATTGGGGCTTAGGCACTTCATTATCATACTTGCTCAATGCCCGTTCCATACGTATGCCATTAACCAAATAAAAGTTATCTGTTGGGTAATATTTGAACTCAAGTGCCAACTGATAAAAATCTACATCACGGTAGGTATCGTAGTAATTTCTGAGCTCAACAAGAAATTTTTCATCTAACTCATAGCCTAAAGTTGATTGAGTGTGCATTTCATTGTCCATAAACGCAGGATATGAAAAATTCTTGGTATAAAAATTAGAAGATGGGTCAAATTGAAATTTGCTGAAATCTATATCTACAGTCGAGCTTTGGGCCTTACCTATAGCCATACATAAAAGAAGAAATATGATTCGGACAAGTGTAATCATAGTTTGGTTTTGCTTCGATAAATATAAGAACACCTTCCTAAAAACGAGGTTTTTTCTGACAATTTTAACGATTCACAAGCAAGTATCATAAAGCCGTTTAGGGCCTATTTTTCATCTTAAAAATATATTTATGAACCGAAAACGTTGTAGTTCACCTCTATATACCACTATGCTATTTTGTTCCGTTTACATACTCTATATTTAAATTTAAATAGCTAAGAATGAAACATAATACCGAACGAAAATGGTGGAAAGAAGGTGTAGTCTATCAGATTTATCCTAGAAGTTTTCAAGATACCACCGGCAATGGTATTGGAGATTTACAGGGCATTATTAAAAGACTGGATTACATCCAAAGTCTTGGTGTTGATATTATCTGGCTAAATCCTGTTTATACCTCTCCCAATGATGATAACGGTTACGATATTTCGGACTATAGAAATATTATGGCCGAGTTTGGCACCATGGATGATATGGACGAGCTTATGACCCAAATGAAAAAGAGAGGGCTGCGCTTGGTAATGGACCTAGTAGTGAACCACAGTAGTGACGAACACGAATGGTTTGTAGAATCCAGAAAATCCAGAGACAACGCATATAGGGACTATTACCACTGGTGGCCCGCCGAAAAAGGTACTCCTCCAAAACGATTTAGCTATTTTGATGAAGATAGTAACGCTTGGAAGTATGATGAACCAACAGATTCATATTACCTGCACTATTACTCCGCCAAACAACCTGACCTAAAATGGGAAAACCCTAAGGTAAGGGAAGAGGTGTACGACCTTATGAAATTCTGGTTTGATAAAGGAATAGATGGTTTTAGAATGGATGTGATATCAACCATTTCTAAAGATGTCAATTACCCGGAGCTTCCCGAAAAATACAAAGGCGATTTTATCCCTTATTATGCAGATGGACCACACCTGCACGAGTATCTAAAAGAAATGAACCAAAAGGTACTAAGCAAATATGATGTTATGACCGTTGGTGAAGCACCTGGTGTTAACCAAGAACAGGCCCTTAATTTTGTTGACGAAGACCGCAAGGAACTTAATATGTTCTTTCATTTTGATTTAATGTCCCTTGACCGTGAACTGGGCGAGACCTTTAAAATGAGAAAAGAACAATGGAAGCTTACGGAGTTTAAGAAAGTCTTTTCGGAATGGGACGGGGTTTTTGCACAAAAAGGCTGGGGAAGCCTTTATTTGAACAATCATGATTTTCCAAGAAGCGTTAGCCGTTGGGGGAATGATTCAAAAACACACTGGCAAAACTCGGCTACTCTATTGCAGACTTTTTTGCTTTCCATGAGGGGTACACCCTATTTTCTCTATGGTGAAGAAATAGGTATGACCAATATAAAATTTGATTCTATTTCCGACTATCAGGATATAAATACCCATAGCCGCTACAAAGCCATTAAAAAAGCGGGCGGCGATTTAGAAACTTTCCTAAAAGAAGAGAAACACGCGGGAAGGGACAATGCCCGTACCCCAATGCAATGGAATACACAACATAACTCCGGGTTTTCCGAAGCCAAACCATGGCTCAAAATAAATGAAAATTATAAGGAAGGAATAAATGTTGCCGAACAGGAACCGGAAAAAGACTCGGTTCTTAACTATTTTAGAGCAATGGTACAGGTGCGCAAGGACCATCTTGCTTTGGTATATGGGGCGTACCAATTATTATTGGCGGATAATGAACAAGTGTATGCCTATGTAAGGTCTTGGGAAGACGAGCGTTTTCTAGTTCTGTTGAATTTTTCTACCAAACGAAGCTCGGTTACTATAGACGAGATACGTTTTGATAAAGCGCATCTTATCATTTCCAATGACGATGCGGAAAACAACAAAACCGATAACCATTTTGAGCTTACGCCATATCAAGCATCGATCTATAAGGTTTTTTGATCTTTAAACAGTGAATAGTCGCGTTGGTAGGGACGTATAATCAATCGTGCTTCCCTATCAAAACGCACATAATTATATACCCAATTTACAAAGACAACTACCCTATTTCTAAAGCCAATTAGGAAAAACAGGTGAACGAACATCCACACGAACCAAGCAAAAACACCCTGAAACCTATAATTCTTTAAGTCTACCACAGCCTTGTTACGGCCAACGGTAGCCATGCTACCCTTATCCTTGTAAACAAAAGGCTTCATAGGTTCATTACGCACCAATCGCAATAAATTCTCGCCAAGGTTCCTTCCTTGCTGAATAGCCGGTTGTGCCATCATAGGGTGGCCATGGGGCGTATCTTCGGTTTGCATACAAGCAATATCGCCAACTGCAAAAATACTATCTTGCCCTTGAACTTGGTTAAACTCATTTACTTTAAGACGGTTACCCCTCACCAAGAATTCCTCCGCTTCTAGACCGCCAATAGGCACACCTTTTACTCCCGCTGCCCAAACCAACGTGGCCGCCTCAAACACAAGTTCTGTTTTAGTACGGGCCGTTTTGCCGTCATAGCCCACAACACGTGTATTTTTCCAAACATTTACACCAAGGCTCTCTAGAAAATCTTCCGCTTTTTTTGAAGCGTTCTCACTCATTCCCTTCAATAGACTATCTCCGGACTGTACTAAATTTATCTGTGCCCTACGGGTATCCAGATCGGGGTAATCCTTTGGAAGTATTCCTTTTTTAATCTCTGCCAAGGCACCTGCCAGTTCCACACCCGTAGGACCTCCACCAACAATTACAAAATTCATTAAAGCATCGCGCTCATGAAGATCGTCCGTTAACAAGGCTTGCTCAAAATTCTCAAGAATAAGACTTCTAAGATTCAACGACTGCGGTATACTTTTCATGGCCATACCATTCTGCTCAATTTCTGTGTTACCAAAGAAATTTGTGGTAGACCCCGCGGCTATTACCAAATAATCATAGGAAAGCCTTCCTATATTGGTTACAATTTTTTTGGACTCAGGCTCTACCTTTTGCACTTCCGCTAGACGGAAAAAAAAATTGCTATAATCCTGTAAAATTTTCCGAATGGGATAAGCTATGGAATCCGGTTCCAGCCCCCCTGTAGATACTTGGTATAAAAGTGGCTGAAACGTATGGTAGTTATTCTTATCCAATAAAACTACCTGAACCTCTTTCTTACTTAGTTTTTTTGCTAAGGCTACCCCTCCAAAACCACCACCAACAATTACAATTCGCGGTAAACTAGATTTTGGTAAGTTAAGTGCATTCTGTATCTGACATGTATAAAAAATATGAGCAAAATTAAACATTCATTGTGTACCCCAACCGATAAACTAAAGGTTTTATTATATTTAAATTCTCTAAAATGTAAGAAAATTCATTGAAATCATGGTTTATTCTCATTCTAGAACTTAAAACTCAAAAATAAAACAGAAATACAGGTAGAAAAACACTTTCTCTTTTGTTACATAACCACCTAAAAACCAATACCATCTATTCTTAAAAACATATTACATCTCTTTTTTTATCCATTCAGTAAAATAATCTCTGTAACAATTAATCCTTTTGGGCTACTTATAGTCTAACAACCACCACCTTGCCGTGAACAACGAACTGGAACATCAATTTGTGACGGAACTTGAGAACAATCAAAACATTGTTCACAAGGTCTGTACATTGTACACCAATGATAGGGATTCGCACAATGATCTGTTTCAAGAAATAACGATTCAGCTCTGGAAGGCCTATCCAAAATTTAGGGGCGAATCTAAATTTAGTACATGGATGTACCGCGTGGCTCTGAATACAGCTATTACATTATATAGAAAATCTAAAAGGCGTATTCAGACACAAGACTATGAATCGGTAATTTTTAAAATAAAAGCCGACGAATACGACGCCACCCAAGAAGAGCAGTTAAAGCTCATGTACAAGGCGGTAAAGCAATTGGGCGATATAGACAAGGCCCTAGTATTTTTATATCTAGAGGACAAAGATTATCGCGAAATAAGCGAAACCCTTGGTATTACTGAAGTTAATGCCCGTGTGAAGATGAACCGGATCAAGACCAAACTAAGAACCGTATTGAATCCTTAAGGAGATGATGGACGAACTGGAACTTTTAAAGAAAGATTGGCAGAAGAAGGGAGATGAACTCCCTAAGCTGACCTATAGTGATATACATAAAATGACATGGAGAAAATCATCCTCTATTGTCAAATGGATTCTCATTATTAGCATCCTAGAAATAGTTTTACCCAATCTACTCTACTTAATACCTTCCTTTAGGAAGAGTATGAGCATTTACGAAAACACCGTTGTAGACCATTATTTCTTGGCCATGACCATTATTTATTACGTGGTGGTATTCTACTTTGTATACCTTTTCTATAAGCGCTATAAAGAAATCTCCGTGTTGGATAGCGCCAAGAATCTCATGCGCAAAATTATTAGGACCAGAAGAACTGTTAAATACTACGTTATATTTTCCTTGTCTACCATATTAGTATTCATAGCTATAGTTATAATAGGCATTTACCTGAACGATAGTTTTATGGATAATTTTACGGAAATGGCGGGCAATGCACAAAATGTTTCCCCGGAAAAGTTGAAAACCACTTTAATGGTCTCCATGGCCATATTGGGCGTGGTTATGATTGCATTCTTTGGCGGTATTTATTTCCTCCTCTACGGACTGCTCCTAAGGAAGCTAAAGAAGAATTATAAAGAACTTAGAAAACTGGAAGTCTAAATTTTATGTCGGTTTCTGTACCTACGTAATTCATTTTCTTCTTCGTAGGCAAGTAAGTCTTTTTTAGAGATTACTTTTAAAAATGATGGGTGTTGCTCTATGGCATACTCTAATTTTTCGATAATGGCATCAAACGACTCGTTATCGTAATCTATATCCAAAGGTTCTTTAATTACTATAGATTGAAGAATACCCTTTTTCTTTATCCGAAGTCCCTTTTTATCAAAAGAACGTCTAAAACCATCAATAACCACAGGAACCACTACAGGTTTATATTTCTTGATGATATGGGCGGTACCCTTTCTAAGGGGCTTCCATGGTGTGGTCGTACCTTGGGGAAAAGTTATGACCCAACCATCATTAAGCGCCTTCCCAATACTTGAGATGTCGCTCATTTTCACCTGTCGCTTAATATCCTTTCCTTCCGCTCTCCAAGTGCGTTCTACGCTCACGGAGCCTGCATAGGCAAATATCTTGGTCAGAAGGCTTTTTTTCATGGTTTCCGCAGCCGCAACGTAATACATGTTTAACTTGGGGTTCCAGATATACCCCACGTTCTTTATATTATTGTCCCGCCCTTTAAGACTGGCATTGAACACATGGAACATAGCAACCACATCTGCAAAATAGGTTTGATGGTTACTAACAAAAAGTACATTCTTGTCCGGTAAGGAACGGATAATGTCCGATCCCTCTATCTCCAAACTGTTAAAACGCTTGTACCTTGAATGTGTTACCAATCCTAAAATACGGATAAGCCATTTTTTTAGAAACAGAATATGCCCGAAAGGATTTTCCTTAAATATGCCCATAGGGCACAAAAATACGAATTTACCCCTATAAAACCTGTTGTAACAAGGTCTTGATTTCACTTAGCATCATTCCGGTAGCCCCCCAAACGGTATAACCATTTAATTTAAAGGCAGGTACGGGTACGTTTGAGGCATAAGAAGTAGTCATTTCTTGGGTAAAAATATTGCTCTCGTCCATAAAATCCAGCAGGGGCACCTCTACCAGTTTCTCTACCTCTGTCTCTTGGGGCAAAAATGGTTTGGCCCTATTATACACCCCAATAAAGGGGTGGACATTAAAATTACTTGGAGGTATATAAATTTCGGTGAGTGATTTTATAACCTTTATGTTTCCAGGTTCTACCCCCACCTCTTCATGCGTTTCCCTAAGCGCCGTGGCCATCATATTGGCGTCTTCGGCCTCTACTTGACCTCCTGGAAAGCCTATTTGATTGGAGTGCACATCCTTGGGGTGGCTTTTTCTCAAAATGAGCAACAAACGCGTTAGATTTACTTCATCTGGGTAAAAAAGGGCCATTACTGCCGCTTTTTTCGTCAATTTAGGCTTTTGCCTAGCCGTTTGTAGCTCTTCCAATCTAAACTGAGGGGCCATTTTTAAATGCGAAGCCTCTCCGGGTAAAGGCAGATTCTTTATTTTTGGGATTCGAATAGAGAAATCATCAAAATTCATGACAATCAGAAATTCTTTTAGATTAGCAATATTACCACTAATTTTTCTCGCTTCTTGTGGCGAAAGTCCTAAAGAAAAGCAAAAAACTACCGCACAGGAAGAAGTAAAAGAGGATACGGTTCAAATTGATTCCTCTAAAATCCAAAAAGAAAAAGAAGAAGAGTTTGTATTAACTGAAGAAAATGCAATTGATTTCTTCTTTGAATACCAAAAGGATTTAAAGGTTGATAAAGTAAAGATTACCACCCGGTTCGGGAGTTTTACCGTGCAACTCTTTGACAATGTGCCGTACCACAAGGCCAATTTTATTTACTTAACACGTAAAGGCTACTTTAACGACACCCAATTTCACCGGATAGTGAAGAATTTTATCATTCAAGGGGGCAATTCAGATGATAGAAAAACGGGAAAAAAACGAAGCGAGATTGGACGATACCTTCTTCCTCCCGACACGCGAAAAGGCCATAAACACCACAGAGGGGTAATCTCTATGCCCAGTAGTGAGATTGACAATCCGCATATGCTGGCATCCCCTTACGAGTTTTTTATAGTGGTCACCAAACCAGGATCCTACCATTTAGATGGCGAGTTTACGCCTTTTGGAAAGGTCATAGAAGGAATGGATGTAGTAGATAAAATTAACAGCGTAGAAATTGGCGAGGGAGATTGGCCGCAACAGAATATCTATATTCAAAAAGCGGAGGTCATAGAATGAAAATCAATTATTTATACGTCTACTTTCTTATAAATATTAGGTAGGGCAAGTCCAAATTTGACCGCCAACAATCGGGTAATGATAATAATTAGGATAGCGGCAATATAAGCGTAGGCTCCGTCTATAGGAAGAAGTACGAGTATAAAATAACTTATACCCCCAAGAATACAGGCCGTTGCATAAATCTCCTTGGTTCTGAAGATTACGGGAATTTCATTGCACAGCATATCGCGTATAACACCTCCAAAACAAGCCGTAATAGTGCCTAGTGCCACACACATTACGGGCAGCAAGTCTGCCGTTAATCCTTTTTCTATACCCAACATGGTAAAGAGGCCAATTCCTATAGTATCGAACAGAAATAAAGTTTTTCTCAGATATTTTAAGTGTCTCACAAAAATCACCGAAAAAACAACGGCCCCGGCAATAACCGTAATATACACAGGCTCACGCATCCAAAGTACGGGCGTATTGCCTATGAGCATATCACGTAAGGTGCCCCCCCCTACCGCAGTTACGAACGAGATTATAAAAATCCCAAAAAGGTCCAACTTCTTATCCATCGCCACCAAAACCCCGGAAATGGCAAAGGCAATAGTTCCCAAAATATCGATTAAAAAATAAAACATGTGTGAAAATGTATTTTTGAGCGTTCCTAATATTTTGGGCCACTGTGCAACGTTTGAAAGAATATTTAAACCAGATTACAGTTGTTGCGTGTAGTAACTATAATCCTTGATTATTCTATCCACAAAATCCAAAGGTGTCATATCCGTAGCTATACTCGTTACCTTTTTTATTTGATCGCTCAAAGATACAATTACATTATGATTTCCGTTGCGTTTGGCGGAATCATAAAATTCCTTGATCGTCTGCATCTCACGGTCCTTAAAAATAGTAACCTGTGGAAATTGAGGTTTATAATCTTCTGGCAAATCGCTTAACAAGGTATCTTTTAAAGAAACTCTTTTCTTTTCACTAATTACGGTTGTTCCTGCGGCTATATCTCCTACACGTTGCCCATTGCCCCTAATTAAAATAGTAAGTACCGCAACACCTCCGGAAGTAAGTACTACATCTATAATCCGTAATATCCACCGCACAAAATAACTAGAAAAACCGGGTTTGGAACCATCTAGTTTTACCACTCGTATTTTCATCACGGTCTTACCAACGGTCTGCCCGTTCATAAAGGTTTCTAGAAGCACATAGTACAGGAAGGCCGGCAAACTAATAAGCATATAGAGCGCCCACATATCCCCAAAATCAATATCCAAAGAAAGCAGTGCCATAATCATGATTATGGTATAGGCTAGAATGATAAAGCTATCTATCATATAAGCAAGCATGCGGTCTCCTAGATGTGCCGTATGCTGGTTAATGGTTATATTTTGGGCTGTTTCTATTTGAAATTGTTCCATAGTTTCGTTTCTTTGGTATAAACCAAAAGTTGATGCGCGAAGCCGCCTTTGTAAAGCAAAATAAAGACAAATGGGCTACTTTTGAAAATGCCCTGACCAACAAAACGGCATTGACACCAGATAAATTGTCCGACCTCTACATTGAAATTACGGACCATCTTAGCTACGCCAAAACCTTTTATGCCGGCAGCAATACAGAGTTTTACCTCAACACTTTGGCCTCTCAGGCCCACCAAAAAATTTACAAGACCAAACGTGAACCCAAAAACCGTATTGTGGAATTTTGGAAAACCGAATTCCCTACGATGTTCTATCATCACCAACGTGAATTGTTGATCGCCTTTCTGGTATTTGTTTTTTTTAGTCTGGTAGGTGCATTTTCTGCCGCAAACGAAGGTACGTTTGTTCGTTCAATTTTGGGTGATGGCTATGTTAATATGACCTTGGAAAATATTGATAAGGGAGACCCTATGGCCGTTTATAAGAAAATGGGGGAATTTAATATGTTTCTTGGCATAACCATCAACAATATTCGGGTAGCGCTTATGGCCTTTGCATACGGTATATTATTGGGTATTGGCACCTTGTTTGTTATGATGCAAAACGGAATTATGTTGGGTAGTTTTCAATATTTCTTTTACGAAAAAGGATTACTTTGGGAGTCTGCACGTACCATTTGGATTCATGGCACCATAGAAATATCGGTAATTATAATTGCGGGATGTGCCGGACTGGTGTTGGCCAACGGCATTCTATTCCCAAGTACATATACTAGGCTGGAATCTTTTAAAAGAGGGGTGCAAAACGGATTGAAAATTATGCTCAGTACGGTTCCTTTTTTCATCATTGCCGGTTTTTTAGAAGGCTTTGTCACAAGACATACAGAAATGCCGGATGCTTTGGCCATTTTTATAATTTTATCTTCCTTGGCACTAATTCTCTTTTACTACGTTATATATCCAAAACAACTTCACAAAAAACCAACCGCATGAAACAGTTTATAGAGTTCAAAAAACAACGGGAAATGAGCCAAATTTTATCGGACACCTTTGGCTTTTTGCGAAACGAATTCAAAACGTTTTTTGGTGTCTTCTTTAAGATTATCGCTCCTTTTCTAGTGGTTATGCTTATTAGCTACGGTTTTTATATGTTCCAGATAGGAGATTTCATGAATTTTAGCATAAGCAGCTCCAACTCCGCTGTAAGTGGCTTGGTCGTTTTTGTGGTTGCCCTAGTATTTCTTATCGCCACCGTCACTACCTATGTAATGGCCCAAGCTACTACCTTGTTTTACATCAAATCATATATAAAGCACAACGGAAATATAGACTTTACCGAAATTAAGGAAAACGTTTATAGTTCCTTTTGGAAATTTATCGGACTCGGCTTTTTAGTGGCACTATGTGTTGGGTGCGGTTTTCTCTTCTGTATTATTCCCGGTGTTTTTCTTTATGTACCGCTGGTGCTGTCCTTTAGTATCCTTGCTTTTGAAGGAAAAGGAGTTTCAGATGCTTTTAGCAATAGTTTTACTTTGGTAAAAGAATATTGGTGGGTAACCTTTGCCTCACTTTTTGTTGTGGGTATCATAGTTACGGTTACCGGTTATGCTTTTGCCTTACCGGCAACGATATATACCTACGCCAAGATGGGTATACTTTCCGGTGAAATAGATGCCGAAAATTTTACCGTTGCAGATCCTATTTCTATTGTTTTGGGAATTATAAGTACGCTTGCCCAGTTTCTATTGAACATCATTTCTATTGTGGCCAGTGTCTTAATTTATTTTGATTTGAACGAGAAAAAGAACTTTACGGGTACTTACGAACGCATAAAAAATCTTGGAGGAACGGCTGACGAATAAATATGCGAAAACTGCATTTCCTTTTACTGCTAGGCATATACTGGGCCGGAATTCTTTCCGCTCAGAAAGATTCTCTAAATATTGTCTATGACTCCGCTCCTCTTGAAATCAAGACTATTAGCGACTCCGATCTAAGCAAATTTTATGAGGATAAGGATTTTCAGTATGAAGTTGTCGAAATAGAACCCACTTGGTGGGACGATTTTAAAAGTTGGCTCAACAACCTCATGCTCCGTATTCTTGAGAATATTTTTGGTGTTGAGAAAGCTTCCGGCATTCTTGCCACATTCATACGCCTTGTACCTTATTTGCTTCTGGGTGTACTGATCTATATTCTCATTCGGTTTTTTCTGAATATCAACGCTAGTGCACTTGAACAAGCCTCAAAAAACAAGGCCCTGGTTTCCCTTTCGGAGGAAGAGCATATAATTAAAAATGAAAATATTCAGGACTTGATTAACCAAGCCCTTTCCCAAAAGGACTTCCGGTTGGCGGTACGATACTCCTATTTACAGGTATTAAAATTAATGAGCGAGAAAGAGCTCATTTCATGGGAACTGCAAAAAACCAATGATGACTACTTAAAAGAAATTTCAAAAACCAATCTCCAAAGTCCGTTTACCGCAATTACCCGTTTATACAATTTTACTTGGTACGGAGGTTTTTATATTGATGAAACCGCCTACCAAAAAGCAAAAGGAACATTTGAATCCATTGAAAAAATCATAAGCTCCAATGGATAAAAAAGGTTTAAAATATATTGTGGTAGCCATAGCTACGGTGGCCCTGTTAATGGTTATTCAATATAACAGTCCCAAACAGATCAACTGGACCAACTCCTACGTGGCCAAGCACAAAATACCCTATGGCACTTTTGTGTTGAACGATGTTATGGAACATCTTTTCCCGAATAAAATTAAGCAGGTAAATATTCCTCCTTTTGAATTCCTTAAAACTAACGAAGAAGCTTCCGGAACCTACTTTTTTGTAAACAATAATGTAAGTTTTGGTGATTCGGAACTGTTCTCTCTTTTAGACTGGGTAGAAAAGGGCAATACATTATTTATAGCTTCTGAAGATTACGAAGAAAAACTTTTGGACACTCTTAAGCTAAATACCGCTACCCTTTTTAGCGGATTAGAAAATATCCGATCCTATAAACACAGATTGGTGAACCCTGCGCTAGATTCAGAAGACGGCTACGTTTTTAACAAAGAAGATTACGTTACGTATTTTGTGAAATACGGGACGGATTCCATGACTATCTTAGGAACTGTAACCAATATAGAAAAGACCCAAAAGAAAGATGAAGAAGTAAACAACGTAATCAAAAGGTCATTTGGAAAGGGAGAGATTATTCTAAGTACTTTTCCTAAAGCTTTTACAAACTACTTTATTCTAAAGGACAACAACAAAACATATACGGCGGGGCTTCTATCCTATATAGACGGTTCCCGAACAATTTATATGGATAACCATTATAAAAGCGGAAAAGCGGTTTACACATCACCTATGCACGTTTTTCTCAATACCAAAGAATTTAGGTGGGCCTACTATCTTGCCCTGATTGGTGTTGTTATTTATGTATTTTTTGAAGGGAAACGTAAGCAAAGGGCCATACCGGTAATTAACCCGCTTAAAAACCAAACTCTGGCCTTTACCCGTACCATTGCCGATATGTACTTTGAAAAAGGGGAACGAAAACAAATTGCGGAACATAAAGTGGTTCATTTTCTGGAATACATCCGCTCCCGTTTCTATTTGAATACATTGAATAAGGACGATGAGTTTTACATCAATTTAGCATCGCGAAGCCATCATACCAAGGAAGAAATTAAAGCACTTTTCTCACTTATAGCACAATTGGAAGCAAAGGATAACCTAACCGATAATGAGTTACAAAAACTGAATTCGGCCATAGAAAATTTTAAAAAGAAATCACATGGAAAATAATGAGATTCAAAATGAAGACCTCAACTTTAACAATCGCGTTCCTCTAGAAGATTTGAAGAACGCCGTTGGCGAAATCAAAAAAGAGCTTTCCAAGGTTATTATTGGCCAAGAAAACTTTGTTGAACTTCTCATTGTGTCCCTTTTAGTAGACGGGCATGTGCTTATTGAAGGGGTCCCGGGCATTGCCAAGACCATTACCGCAAAGCTTTTTGCCAAAACTTTAAAAACCGATTTTAGCAGGATTCAATTTACACCGGATCTTATGCCAAGCGATATTCTAGGTACCTCAATTTTTAATATAAAAACTTCCGAGTTCGAATATAAGAAAGGACCTATTTTCTCCAATATCGTGCTTATTGATGAGATAAACAGGGCTCCGGCAAAAACCCAGGCCGCCATGTTCGAAACCATGGAAGAACGTCAAATAACCATGGATGGTACCACTTACAAAATGGAAGCGCCATTTATGGTATTGGCCACACAAAACCCAATAGAACAGGAAGGTACATATGCCCTACCCGAAGCCCAACTAGACCGTTTTCTTTTTAAAATAAAAGTAGTTTACCCCTCTCTTGATGAGGAAATCTTAATTATAAAGACCCATCATGAACGTAAAGGAGCCATTGTAAAAGAAATGATAAATGGCGTGCTTACACCCGAAAAATTAGCCGGTTTTAAGGCGAATATCCAAGAGGTTGTGGTAGAGGAAAAAATTATACGTTATATAGCCGAAATTATTTCCAAAACAAGAAACCATCCACATCTGTATTTAGGTGGTTCTCCTAGAGCTTCCATTGCCACATTAAATGCCGCCAAAGCCTTTGCCGCAATAAGCGGAAGGGATTTTGTAACTCCGGAAGACATAAAAAAATCTTTGGTTCCGGTCCTTAACCACAGAGTAATCTTAACTCCAGAACGAGAAATGGAAGGCATAACCACAGAAAGTGTAATTCAAATGATAACGGAGTCTGTAGAAATTCCGAGATAAGGATGCAATTTTTAAAATCGTTCTACATACACAACGTTTTTTTTAGGTATATAGCTATACTTTCCGCCAGCTTTATACTCAGTTATTGGCTGCCGGTGCTATACCCTATTGCTTGGCTTTTAAGCTTGCTTTTAATTGCCCTCTTTTTATTTGACACTTACCTACTCTATGGGCCAACGACAGGCATAAAAGCATCCAGAACATTACCTAAAAAATTATCTAACAGCGATTTAAACCCAATTTTAATTCAGTTTAAAAGTCAATATGCATTTCCTACCCATGTATCCATTATAGACGAACTTCCCGCTCAATTTCAAAAACGCGATTTTGAATATAAAACAAGCTTATCTAAAGGGGATAAAAAAGAATATAGCTACACCGTAAGGCCTGTTGACCGTGGCGAGTATGTTTTTGGAAATTTAAACGTATTTGCGTCATCGCCTTTAAAAATAGTAAAGCGCAAGTTTGTCTTTCAAAAGAATCAAATGGTACCCGTATACCCAAGTATCATTCAGATGCAGCAATATGACTTTTTGGCCATCAATAACCGACTGACCGAGGTTGGCCTAAAAAAAATACGCCGCATTGGGCATACGCAAGAATTTGAACAGATAAAGGAGTACGTACAAGGTGACGATTTTAGAACTGTTAACTGGAAGGCTACGGCCAAACAAAATCGGTTGATGGTCAATCAATATCAAGATGAACGTTCCCAGCCAATCTATTCCATAATTGATACGGGCCGAGTAATGAAAATGCCATTTAACGAGCTTAAACTTTTAGATTATGCTATTAATTCCGCTTTAGCCTTCTCAAACGTTGCCCTAAAGCGAAACGACAAAACGGGAATGATTACATTCTCAAAAAAAATAGAAACCTTTGTTCCGGCCATCCAGAAAATCACACATTTGAATACCATCCTGGAAAAACTTTTTAGTATTGATACTCAATTTTCAGATTCAGATTTTGGCATGCTTTACGCCCATATAAAGCGAAAAGTAAACCAAAGAAGCCTTTTACTGCTCTACACTAACTTTGAACACATATCGGCCTTAAAAAGACAGCTTCCGTTCTTGAGCGCTATTTCCAAAAAACATGTGCTCGTTGTAATCTTTTTTGAGAACACAGAATTGGATACACTAATTTCTACGGATGCAGAAGACCTTCAAGCTATTTACCACAAGACCATTGCCGAAAAATTTGCCTTAGAAAAACGCTTAATGCAAAAGGAACTTCAGAAATATGGCATTCAAACCATTTTGACCAAGCCGGAAAACTTAACTATGAATACCATTAATAAGTATCTGGAAATCAAGGCTCGTGGGCTTCTCTAAAGGTCCCCATAAAAAACAAACAGCTACAACAACGAATAAAGCTCAAAAAAGTTTTCAACAAGTTATCACCAATGTTTATGTTGATAACTTTTAAATGGAATAAAAAGAAATTCCCACCCCTTACTAACACTATTACTGATCGATAAAACGCATTTTTGATAACCTTGTTTTATGCCGCAACATGGTACTAACAGCCAAAAAATATCGTCATTATTCTGTAAATTGCAGTCCCCTCATGGTATGTAGAATACCGCCCTAAAAGCCTAACAACGAACCAAACCTACAGAACAGGAATGAAAAGCACTTCTCCTCTAACTGCAAAACCCGCTGCAAGCCTTTTTAAGTTTTTAAAGCCTAATCCAAAATACAAGTTTCGTCTTGTAGATTTTAAAAACAAGGATTACAAAACGGATTTACTTTTAAGTCAGACAAAGTGCAATCTAGACATTTTACCAATGGGGGTTATGGTTGTTGGTAATTTTGATAATCATGACAGTATCATTCCCATTTTAAAGGAAGAGATAGAATCCATTAGTTTGGTTCGGGGCAAAGAAACTATAGATACCTTTTATCTATCGCCAATGCATATTTTAACAAAATTGGGCGTGCCTAGCCGTATATCAAGATATTTTAAGGTTTACCCTTCCGAGTATAAAATTTCCGAGACCCAGATTATTATTAAATGCGCAGAGTACCAATTAAAACTGATTACCAACGGCTCTAACTTTGAGGCGCTGTTACGTAGTTTTAAAAAATCCGGGTACTCAAAGGAACTAGACCTCTTGCGCAAACCTACACTAAACCACCTCAATTACAGCGTTTACTAAAATTGAGTACAAATCCTGTGGTTCGTAAATTGGGGTAGAGTTTATTAAATTTAAACTAGTTTCGCTCACCTCCTTACCAAAAACCATAGAAATGAGACCAAAACCATTCGTACTCCTAGCCTGTTGTGTATTCCTATTTGTAAAGGCTCAGGCTCAAGACCTTCACGATATTGCCCAAACTTTTTTGTACACTTTAGATTCAGACCTTCTAGAGAAGGCCCAATTTAAAATTAACGACGAAGAGCGTTTCAATTTTAACTATGTACCTATAGCCAGAAAAGGACTAACCTTTCACGACTTTAATGAAGAACAAAAAGAGGCTGCCACCCATCTATTAAAAGCTTCTTTGAGCCAAGAAGGGTTTAGAAAGACCTCAGAAATAATGGCGCTGGAAAATATTTTAGCCGTGCTAGAAAACAACGAACGTACCATGCCGGACGGCACTCCAATGCGAGACGCCCTGAACTATCACTTTTCAATATTTGGAAAACCTGCGGAAGGAGCATATTGGGGTTGGCGCTTTGAAGGTCATCATGTATCCTTGAACTTTGTAGCCTCCAAAGGAGCTATTGTATCCGCTACACCCTCTTTTATGGGTTCCAATCCAGGTGTTGTGCCAAGCGGAAATTTAAAAGGGAAAGAAGTACTCAAAGAAGAGACCAAACTAGGTTTTGAACTGCTCAACTCCCTATCTAAGGAACAATTGGCACAAGCCGTATTTTCTAATGAAGCACCTTTCGAAATATTTACCCGCAATAACAGGAACACATCTAGGTTAGAGCCCAATGGCGTATGGTATTCCAATCTGTCACAAGAACAAAAAACAATCTTTCAAAAACTTCTACACCTCTACTTGAACAACTATGAACCGGAATTTTCTAAATCTATGTCATCAAAAATAGACAAAGCGGATATAAACAAGCTTTCTTTTGCTTGGGCAGGTAGTTTAGAACCTGGTAAAGGCCACTATTACCGTTTACAAGGCCCTACCATTTTAATTGAATATGACAATACCCAAAACAACGCCAACCATGTACACACTGTTGTTCGTGATCTGACCAATGATTTTGGAAACGATATTTTAAAACAACATTACCACGAAGACCATTAAAAATTAAAACCTATAACTCATGCAAAATTCACAGCCCGAAGTTTGGCTACGAGGTCCGGTTCCAGGAATTCCCTCGCTTTTGCAGCCCGCTGCTCATGCCCTCTTACAATCTTCAGAAGAAATAGAACGTTATTTACAGGATTTTCCCGAAGACCAACTCTGGACTAAAATTGCCGGAAGGGCTTCTGTAGGATTTCACCTAAAACATATTACCGGAGTTCTGGACCGTATGATTACCTATGCCAATTCTAAGGGTTTAACGGATTCACAATTTTCCTACCTTGCCAATGAAGGAAAACCGACTGCAGAACTACACGCCGCCGATTTAGTTCTCAACTTTCAAAATAAAACTAAGGAAGCATTATTGTTTTTCGAGACATTGAACGAGGCTACCTTAAAAGAACCGCGTACCGTGGGTCGCAAAAAATTACCGTCAACCACTTTAGGGCTTCTTTTTCATGCCGCTGAACATAGCCAACGCCATGTGGGACAACTTTTGGTGACCATAAGTTTTCTAACGAAATCATAAAACAAATAACATTTTCATCAATAGAAGCCATAGCATCAAAAATTAACTTTTTATGAGGTCATAATTTTACTATAACACACTAACTTCATATTGTTATAAAAATAAAGTTATGAAATCTAAAGAAGTAAAAATTTACTCGGGAAACCGTTTTACCGCCCAACGTATTGAAGAGAAGTTAAACGAAGTAGACATTAACCCTATCATTAAAGATGCTACTGAATCTGCCCGTTTAGCAGGTTTTGCCGCTAACATTAATGGCGAATTGGACATTTATGTGCGAGATGATGAAAAAGACAAGGCTATGATCATCGTAAGGGCCATACATGCGCAGCAAAAAGATTAAAAGCTAGTTGTTTACTGTATTCATAATTGCCTATTTTTATCAGCTACTTACCAATGAATACAAAACAGTAATGACAAACAAAACCAAACTCACCCAATTAGTTGCAACATCGCTTCTAATCACCCTGTTCTGCGCTTGTGAATCCAAGCCAAAAAAACCAAAGGAAACCCCTCTGGTTATTGTAGAAGATTCCCTTACCGAAGTCAGTAGGGCAAAAGAAATGCGAGAAGGCATTAGTCCTAAAATCGCAGACGGACTAGAACTAACGCTTTGGGCGTCAGACTCTTTGGCTCCAGACCCAATTGCCATGCAAATTGACGATAAAGGCAAAGTGTACCTTACACGTACCAATCGTCAGAAAAACTCGGAATTTGACATTAGAGGGCATCAAGATTGGATGACCGCTTCTATTTCCCTGCAATCCGTAGAGGACCGTCGCAAATTCCTTCACGAAACATTTGCCCCGGAAAAGAGCGAAGAAAATGAATGGTTCCCGGACCTTAATGAAGATGGTAGCCATGACTGGAAAGACCTTACCGTAGAAAAGGATGAAATCTGGATGCTAGAAGATACCAACAACAATGGCATTGCGGATAGGTCTACCCGAATACTGGAAGATTTTAATGATGAAATTACAGACGTTGCTGGAGCTCTTTTAGTAAGAGAAGATGACGTTTTTGTTGGTGTAGGCCCGGATATGTGGCGTTTAACGGATACCAATGACGATTTAATCCTAGATGAAAAAACATCACTAGCACACGGTTTTGCCGTGCACATTGGTTTTGCCGCCCACGGAATGTCCGGTGCCATAGAAGGCCCAGACGGCAAGATTTACTGGGGTATTGGCGATATTGGGGCTAACCTTACCACTGCAGACGGCCAAACCCTGAAATACCCTAACCAAGGGGTTATTGTACGCTCCAATCCTGACGGAAGCAGCTTTGAAGTTTTTGCCAGAGGATTACGAAACACCCATGAATTTGTTTTTGATGCCTATGGAAACATCATCTCTTCCGATAACGATGGCGACCATGCCGGAGAAAGCGAAAGACTGGTGCACCTTGTTGAAGGTTCTGATTCCGGTTGGCGCTCCAATTGGCAGTACGGTAAATACACAGACCCTAAAAACAATGGCTACAAGGTTTGGATGGATGAAAAACTGTTTACCCCACGTTGGGAAGGGCAGGCCGCATATATTGTACCGCCCATTAAAAACTTCCATAACGGCCCTACCGGTATGACCTTTAACCCGGGTACGGCTTTAGGTAAGGACTGGATCAACAAATTCTTTTTAGTAGAGTTCGTGGGTAACCCTGACCGATCCAATATTTGGGCCTTTGACTTAAAACCAAAAGGTGCTTCGTTTGAACTGAATACGGACAGAAGTATCTTGAGTGGCGTTCTACCAACGGGGATTCAATTTGGTCCGGATGGTGCCATGTACGTGGCCGACTGGGTAAACGGATGGAAAACTAAAAACTACGGACGCGTTTGGAAACTTGATGTTAGCGATGCCAAAAACGATTTATCCGCAGAGCGAAAAGAAACAGAACGTCTTATGACCTTGGACTATGAAGAGCAATCTACGGACGAGTTGGTTCAATTGCTTTCTTATGGTGATATGCGTATTAGAAAAAAAGCACAGTTTCAATTGGTGAAAAATGGCTCAAAAGGCTACAAGGCCCTTAAAGAAGCGGCCGCTAAAAACTCCAACCAGTTTGCACGTATTCATGCGATTTGGGGAATAGGCCAATTGGCCGATAAAAAGGCATCGGAGGCCGAGCCACTTGTTGCCTTGTTAGCCGACAATGACCCTGAGATCATTGCCCAGGCCGCTAAGGTTTTAGGCGATGTAAAATATACTGAAGCAGGCTCAAAATTAATACCGCTCTTAAAGCATAACAATCCAAGAGTGAAGTTCTTTGCGGCACAAGCTTTGGGTAGAATTAAAACCGAAGCCGCCATTCAACCGCTATTGGACCTTATTGTAGCCAACAATGACGAGGATGTGTATCTGAGACATGCGGCCGTCTTGGCATTGTCTAGAATTGGTAAAACCGAATCCATTACTACTCTGGCACACAATCCAAACCGAAGCTTGAGAATAGCAGCCGTACTCGTTTTACGAAGACTTCAAGACCCTGCTGTTGCTGAATTTTTAAATGACGAAGACGAATACATTGTTACTGAGGCTGCAAGGGCAATCAATGATGATTTTTCCATTGAAGCCGCACTTCCCGCACTTGCGAATATGTTAACAGTGCAAAAATTCAACTCGGAGCCCTTGTTGAGAAGAGCAATTAATGCAGCACTTCGTGTAGGAGACGATAAAGCCCTTGAGAACCTCATTACTTTTGCCAAGGACAAAAACAGGTCTAATGTTCTAAGAGGTGAAGCTCTCGCTACAATTGGCACTTGGGCAGAACCTTCCGTCCTGGATAGAGTTGATGGCCGCTACCGTGGTGAAATTAAGAGAGACCCTAAGGTTGTAAAGCAAAAAATTGAAAAGGATATTCCAGATTTTATCGAGGACACCAATACAGATATTTTAATCGGTATTACCAACACACTGGCCAATTTGGGAATCGACTCTCATAACGATGCTCTTTTTTCCATTATGAAAAAACATAAGTCGCCAATGGTTAGGTCCGAAATTCTAAATGCCTTAGGAAAACTAGGTTTTGACAAAATTGAAACAGCCATGCAATATGGTATGAAGGATGCTGACAAGGATGTTCGTACTACTGCTATAGGACTGATGTCCAAAATGGAAATTTCAAAAGAGAATCTACCGAGTATCATAGGCCCTATTTTCAAAAAAGGTTCGGTTCGGGAGCAACAACAATTATTGAGTGTTCTAGGTGAACTTCCCGTTGAGAAAAGTGGAGAAGTTTTAGAAGGGTTGATAAAACAAGCTAGCGCAGACCGCCTAAAACAAAGTGTTATTCTAGACCTTATTGAGGCTGTGGAAGCCACAGAAGACGAAAACTTAGTTGCACAGTTGAAACCCCTTAAAGAAAATGGAAATTCAATGGACGCGTTTAAGGAAACTCTAGTAGGTGGTAATTACCGCAATGGGCGAAACGTTTTCAACAAAAACCCAACAGCACAATGTACCCGCTGCCATGCCATAGGTAGCGCAGGAGGCGATGTTGGACCTTCTCTAGAGAACATTGGTAATATTTTAACCAGAGAACAACTCTTGGAAGCACTTATAGAACCGAGCGTACGATTGGCGCCCGGATATGGTAGTGTTTCGCTGACTTTAAAAGACGGTCAAAAAGTAAACGGAATCCTTGAAGCCGAAAACCATGAAGAACTAACACTTAGAACTTCTGAGGCAGAGCCTTTGGACATTCCTATATCCCGAATAGAGAAACGAGAAAATATGCCATCAGCGATGCCGCCAATGGGACGTTTAA
Source organism: Zobellia russellii (assembly GCF_044597075.1). Taxonomy (NCBI): domain Bacteria; kingdom Pseudomonadati; phylum Bacteroidota; class Flavobacteriia; order Flavobacteriales; family Flavobacteriaceae; genus Zobellia; species Zobellia russellii. The sequence continues at coordinate 1,952,175 of NZ_CP139000.1, forward strand.
TTTCTAAAAGGGAATTACGAGACCTAATAGAATACTTGGCCAATTTAAAAGAAGGCTAATTAGAAAAAAAATCCCTCCATAACCGGAGGGATTTTTTTTATCATGGGGTTTCCATTTATTCCATTCTTATTATAAAGATGCCACACCCTTTTTTGCCATTTTAAATTCGGCCATCATATCCTCTACAATTCTTGCTGCAGGTTTAATATCATGGATCAGTGATGCTACTTGCCCAATTTCGAGTTCGCCCTCTTCCATATCACCTTCAAAAATACCTCGCTTGGCACGGGCCCTGCCCAATAAAGAAATCAAATCTTCTTTAGAAGCTCCGTTAGCATAGGCATTCTGAACATCGTTATAAAATTTGTTTTTTATCAACCTGACGGGAGCCAATTCTTTTAAGGTAAGCTGTGTACCACCTTCACCTGTTTCTACTACTTTTTGCTTGAACAATAGGTGTGATGATGCCTCATCACTCGCCACAAAGCGACTCCCCACTTGTACTGCATCCGCACCCAATACCATTGTAGCAAGCATTGCGGCTCCGGTTGCAATTCCGCCTGCGGCAATTATGGGGATATCTAATTTTTCCTTTACAGCGGGAATCAAAGTAAGGGTTGTAGTTTCATCCCGGCCATTGTGCCCGCCAGCCTCAAAACCTTCGGCAACTACGGCATCTACCCCAGCTTCTTGAGATTTTAGCGCAAATTTTAAACTGCTAACCACATGAACTACGGTGATTCCTTTGTCCTGTAAATATGAGGTCCACGTTTTGGGGTTCCCTGCGGAAGTAAATACAATTTTTACACCTAGGTCTACTATAATTTCCATGAGCTTATCCAAATCAGGATAAAGCATGGGCACATTTACCCCAAAAGGCTTATTGGTTGCTTGTTGACATTTTTGAATATGCTCCCTTAATACTTGCGGATACATACTACCAGCTCCTATTAGCCCCAAACCACCGGCGTTGGAAACCGCAGAAGCTAATCGCCAACCACTGGTCCAAACCATACCCGCTTGAACAATAGGATATTCAATACCAAAAAGTTCCGTAATCCTGTTCCCCATGGAAAATATATTAAAGTCTGTCTATGAAATTACGCCCGACCCAATAAGCTCGTCATCTAAGTACCAGGCAACAAATTGTCCTTCGGTAATAGCGGACTGTTTTTCTTCAAAATCTACGTATAGACCACCATCAATTTTATACAAAACAGCCTTTTGTAAAGGTTGACGATATCTAATGCGTGCCATTACCTCCATAGTTTCGTCTTCCTTGAGCGCTAAATCTGTTCGTACCCAATGAAGTTCATCATCCGTTACAAAAAGTGTTCTTCTATATAGACCAGGATGCGATTTGCCCTGTCCTGTGTAAATTACGTTTTCGTTTACGTCTGTCTCAATTACAAACAGGGGCTCTTTAGTCCCCCCAACATCAAGACCTTTTCTTTGCCCTTTGGTAAAGTAATGTGCCCCTTGATGCTCGCCCACAATTTTTCCGTCTTGAACCTGATAAACCGGTTTCTCAGAGAAAAAAGACAGCTCTGCATATTTGTTCTTGAACTGAGGCAATTCTTTTTGATACTGGATAACATCTGAAGGCACCTCTACAATAACCCCTTTTTTAGGTTTCAGTTTTTGCTGAAGAAACTCTGGCAAACGCACTTTTCCTATAAAACAAAGACCTTGGGAGTCTTTCTTATCGGCAGTAATCAAATTGTTATCTGCGGCAATTTGTCTTACTTCAGGTTTATTCAAATGCCCTATTGGAAATAAGGTTTTAGATAATTGTTCTTGCGAAAGCTGACATAGAAAATAGGACTGATCTTTGTTGCCGTCTACACCTGCCAAAAGCTGATATGTTTCGGACCCATCATCATTTGTAATAGTTCCTTTTCTGCAATAATGGCCCGTAGCTACGTAGTCTGCTCCCAATCCCAAGGCGATATCCATAAAGACATCAAACTTAATTTCTCGATTACAGAGCACGTCTGGATTAGGCGTACGTCCTTTTTCATATTCCGCAAACATATAATCTACAATACGTTCTTTGTATTGCACACTTAAATCTACCGTTTGGAAAGGTATGCCCAGTTTTTCAGCAACGATCAAGGCATCGTTACTATCTTCTAACCATGGACATTCTTCCGAAATAGTTACCGAGTCATCATGCCAATTCTTCATAAACAAGCCTATTACCTCATACCCTTGTTCTTTTAAAAGGTATGCGGTTACGCTTGAATCCACACCTCCTGAGAGGCCTACAACTACTTTTTTCATGAATATAAATAAGGCTACAAATTTAATCAATAAACACGGATACCACCTTTTCTAATTCAATTTTAGCATTTCATTAAATTTAAAAGTGTTCAACTTTTTATCAAAAGAGTTAAACAAAATAATATTTTTGTCATAGATTGCCGCAGATTTAACGTAGAAAGCAGATTAGATTTTGAGTCCATCTTTAATTCTATTCGCTTTAATATAAACCATTAACATTTTTATTATGATTCTCAACAACTTTAAGGGTCTTTTACCCCTTGCCCTAGCATCTATCTTATTTGTTTCGTGTAGTGATGATGACAACGCTCCCGAAATTCCACAAGAAATGCCTGAAACTACAATTGTAGATGTCGCCATTTCCGATTCCAATTTGTCCATTTTGGTAGAAGCCCTTGACGAAGCCGATTTAGTAACTACCCTTAAAGGTAACGGTCCTTTTACCGTATTTGCTCCTACGAATTCGGCTTTTCAAGCCTTTTTAGCAGATAACAATTTTTCATCTTTGGATGATATTCCCGAAGAAACCTTAAAGCAAGTACTTTTGAACCATGTGGTTTCAGGTAACGTTAAGGCCGCAGATTTAGAAACTGCTTATTATAGTTCATCTTCTACAGCCGGTGTAGATGGAAAAAACCTAAGTCTATACGTGAATACTATGGATGGGGTAACTATTAACGGTTCTTCTGTAGCTACGGCAGATATTGAAGCTTCCAATGGAACTATTCATGTTGTGGACAAGGTTATAGGTTTACCAAATATTGTAAATCACGCTACCTACAATAGTGCTTTTACGGAATTGGTAGGTGCTTTAACCGCAGATGGAAATACCGTATTTACGGATTTATTAAGTGGTACCGAGCAAAAATTTACTGTTTTTGCTCCTACCAATGATGCTTTTAACGCATTTGAAAATCCTAACGGAAACGAATTAAATTCTATCCTATCTAACCACGTGATAGCCGGAGCAGCTTTGGCCGCAGGTGATTTGAGCAATAGCTATGCGAATACTGCCGCTACCAATGAAGATGGTGATAATTTAAGTATCTATGTTAATACAGATGATGGCGTAACCTTAAATGGTTCCAGCAAGGTAATTATAGCTGATGTAGTTACTACAAACGGGATTATACATGCCGTAGATACCGTTATAGATTTACCAACTGTAGTAACATTTGCTACTGCTGACAGTGAAAACTTTTCATCTTTAGTGGGTGCACTTACTTCTGAAGGACAACCTGACTTTGTTTCTATCCTAAGCTCTACTACCGAGAATAATCCATTTACGATTTTTGCACCGGTGAACAGTGCTTTTGCTGCTCTTACCGCAGTTCCTGAAGGTGAAGATTTAACCGCTGTACTCACGCATCATGTAATTGCTGAAGCAAACATTGTTTCCTCCGATTTATCGGACGGTTTGGTTTCTCCTGCAACATTACAAGGTGATGCTTTGACTTTTTCCGCGTCTGGAGACTCTTTTGAAATTACCGATGGAGCCGGAAATATGGGAATTGCTATAGTAAAAGCAGATGTTCAGGCCATAAATGGTGTCATTCACGCAGTTGATATGGTACTTATTCCTAGCGCATCGGAAGACTAATACAAACCACTACAACTATTGAAAAAGGTCGCTAAGTTAGCGACCTTTTTTTTATTGATATTTTCTACAACGTACTGATTTAATATAAGATATGTAATATTTAACAGAGCGTTAAAATGGCATATGACCCGTACATTTTTTGAAGACGATACTGAGTTAAACAACAATTAATTCAAGCGCCGAAATTACAAACAACACCGCTGCCTGTGTTAGCATACAAAAAAGGGCTCTTTACAACTCTCTTTTTTTAAAAGCTTGATTAAGCTGCATCTTTACAGTCCCAAATCTTATCAAACCAACCTAACTTTATGCTAAAAACCCCGACTTAACGTCAGGGTTTTTTTATTATAATAAAGAGGGTAAGTAAATTTTAGAACTACCTCTTGCCAGTTTTCTTTTGCTCTTCGGCCTGCTCCATCATCTCACGCATTCTTCTTTGGAACTTGTTCTCTTTCTTAGGTTTTTTCTTGTTCTCTTGAATCTGGGCATGAATTTTCTCATCATCAAGAATGAAGTTTTTAATAACCAACATAATACCAATAGTAATCATGTTAGATACAAAATAGTACAAACTCAATCCACTCGCGTAGTTATTGAAGAAAAACAACATCATAAGCGGCATTAAGTACATGATAAACTTCATGTTAGGCATACCTGGCTGTTGTGGCATATTCTGACCGGTTGTCATGGTCATATAAAAGAATATGGCAATAGAAGCCAATATTGGGAACAAGCTAACGTGATCCCCATAAAATGGAATATCAAAAGGTAGATTGGCCACAACATCATAGGATGATAAATCATCTGCCCATAAAAATGATTTCTGGCGCAAAGCGAAGGATGTGGGGAAAAACATAAACAATGCATAGAAAATAGGCATTTGTAATAGCGCCGGTATACATCCGCTCATTGGGCTAACCCCAGCTTTTCCGTACAGCTTCATTGTTTCTTGCTGCTTCTTCATGGCATTATCCTTGTACTTCTCCCCCAATTCGGCTAATTCAGGTTTTAGCACCTTCATTTTAGCTTGGGATAAATAGGATTTATACGTTACGGGAGACATTGCCAATCTTACCAAAATGGTCATCACAACAATGGCCACACCAAACGGTAAGAAAGAACTTAAGAAAGAATAGAATGGTGTAAACAAATATCTATTTAACCAACCAAAAATTCCCCATCCAAATGGTATGGAATCATCCAACCCTAATTCTTTGTATTGACTCAACACTTTTACATCTGTTGGCCCATAGTACCAATGCATACTCTGTGCTAGCTCACCTCCTGTTAATTCCAAAGGCACTTTTGCACCAAACAGTTTAGTAAACTTCGTTTCCTTACTTTCTTCTTCCACCAAGTTTTTAGAAGTAAGTACGGCATTCTTAAAGTTGGTCTTACCGGCCAAAATAGAACTAAAGAAATGTTGTCTATAGGATAGCCATTTTACATCTTCTTCCGTTTCCTCATCATCATTAGTAAGAGACAGGTAGCTTATTTTACCATCATCATGATTGTACGTAAGTTCCGTATATCTATTCTCGTACTCTACGCTTTTATTATGACGAATACCCTTTAAGTTCCATTCTAAATCTATAGGTCTGCTACTGTCTATAATACCGTTAAGTCCTTGAGAACGTATAGTAAAATCTACAAGGTAATCTCCTTCTTTCATCTCATAGCGGTACTCTAAAAAGTTATTAGGACCCGCTTTGGCTTTCATAGAAAGCACTTTGTTACCGTTGCTCTCTGTTAAGGATGGCTCAAAATAAAGGTCTTGGGTATTCAGCACACGGTTGTCCGAGGTTGTGAAGTTCAGACCAAACGAAGCATTACCCTCGTGTATTAAATATACAGGAATAGAATCGTACGTATGGTATTGTTTCATACGCGCCTCTACAATCTGCCCGCCTTTGTTGCTTATTTCCAAAGAGACCAAATCATTCTCTAACTTGGTAATTTTATCGGTTGGTTGCGTGTACCCAAAGGCGCCTATTTTACCTTGATAATTAGCTACAGCCGTAGAATCCTGAAGGTTTATTGCAGGAGACTGTGCTAAATTTTCAGATGGTAAAGCCTCACTGCCTTCCTCTTTAACAACTTGTTCCTGTTGTGCTTTTTCTGCCTCTAGCTCTTCGGGAGTGGGCTGATTCTGATAAAACATAAATATCAATATCCCGAAAATCAGCACAAAACCGATTATGGAATTTATATCTACTTTCTTTTCTTCCATCTAAATAATTGTTAAAAGACCGCTTTCAATTTTAGAAAGCAATCATGTACAGGGGTTTGGTTCAGTCAATTAGCAAATATATGCCCAATTGCTCAAATTATGCCAGAATGGCATTAGTTTATTGTTTTTTATGTTTTAATGCCGCTTTTACAAACCCTACGAACAACGGATGCGGGCTAGCTACCGTACTTTTGTATTCCGGGTGGTATTGAACGCCAATAAACCAAGGATGCTCAGGTATTTCCACAATCTCTACAAGACCTGTTTCTTTGTTTATACCTGTAGCTTTTAACCCACTTGCCTCCAGTTGCTCTTTAAAATCACTATTGAACTCGTAACGGTGACGGTGTCTTTCCGATATATTATCGGCTCCTTTATAAATTTCTTTTACCAGACTACCATCCAAAAGCTCACAGTCCCATGCACCCAATCTCATGGTCCCCCCTTTATTGGTGATGGTTTTCTGTTCTTCCATTAAATTAATTACCGGATAAGGTGTTTTCTCATCCATTTCGGTTGAATTGGCATCTTCAAGCTCCAAAACATTGCGGGAATATTCAATAACAGACATTTGCATGCCCAAACAAATACCTAAAAACGGAATGTTGTTCTCTCGTGCATACTGTACGGCCTGTATTTTTCCTTCAATTCCACGTTCACCAAAACCTGGCGCAACGAGTATACCGTTTAAGTCACTAAGTTTTTTCTCAAGCTCTTTACCCAATAAATGCTCGGAATGAATGGACTTCACATTTACACGAACTTCATTTACCGCTCCAGCATGGATAAACGCCTCCAAAATAGATTTGTAAGAATCCTGAAGTTCAACATATTTACCGATCAAGCCAATATTTACCTCGTTCTGTGGATTCTTGTGCTGATCTAAGAAATCTTTCCATTGGTTTAAATCCGGCTCTACATCATCGGCCAAAGCCAATTTCTTTAGAACCACGGTATCCAAACCTTCTTCCTGCATTAACAGGGGAACATCATAAATTGTAGAAGCATCAATAGACTGAATGACCGCTTCACGCTTTACGTTACAGAAAAGCGCCAATTTATTTTTTATCTCGTCAGAAATCTCATGCTCTGTACGGCACACCAAAACATCGGCCTTAATTCCACTTTCCATTAACGTTTTAACGGAATGTTGAGTAGGCTTTGTCTTCAACTCTCCGGCTGCGGATAAAAACGGAACAAGAGTTAAATGTATTACAATGGCATTATTCTCACCAAGCTCCCAAAGTAATTGTCTAACGGACTCTATATAAGGTAAGGATTCAATATCACCTACGGTACCTCCTATTTCGGTAATTACAATATCATATTCGCCACTATTGCCCAATAACTGAACACGTCGTTTAATTTCGTTGGTAATATGAGGTACCACCTGAACGGTCTTACCTAAAAATTCGCCGCGGCGTTCCTTTTCTATTACACTTTGGTAGATACGACCTGTAGTTACGTTATTGGCCTGTGAGGTACGAACGTTCAAAAAACGCTCGTAATGCCCTAAATCCAAATCGGTCTCCGCTCCATCATCAGTTACATAGCATTCGCCATGTTCGTACGGATTTAGCGTACCTGGATCTACGTTGATATACGGGTCTAATTTTTGTATCGTTGTCTTATAGCCACGTGCCTGTAGCAATTTGGCGAGCGATGCGGCTATAATACCTTTCCCTAGAGAAGAAGTAACACCTCCCGTAACGAAAATATACTTTGTCTGCGACATATTGGTGTTCTTTGTTACGGGGCACAAAGATATAAATCCCCTAGTGAAATCATAGGTATTACCTAGGAAAATCTTTTTGAATCTTATGAATTAACGGCTCTAATCCATTTATCTTAATTTCCAACATAGATTTAAGTAGTATTCCTAATTTTCCGTCAGGAAACCCCTTTTGTTGATACCAAACCAAATAGGGTTCCGGAAGTTGCACCAGATACCTACCTTTGAATTTTCCAAATGGCATTCTATAGTGTGCCAATTCTATTAACTTTTCTTTATCCGGAGCTATATTCATTTTTAAATCTAAAAATTTTATCTTTATTTTCGCCTAATAGCCAAAATTATGAAACGAAGAAAATTTATTGGTACATTTGCAGCCGCATCGGTTGGATTGGTGGCCTGCAAAACTACAAATGCCATGGCATCTCCAACTGCTGAAAGTGTAAAGTTAAAAGAAAATATTCACCATAGCGTTTGCCGTTGGTGCTACAAGGATATTCCTATGGAAGATTTCCTGAAAAGCTTAAACGAACTTGGCATTAAGGCAATGGACCTTACTGGTCCTGAAGATTGGCCTTTAATGAAAAAATACGGAATTCATGCTTCTATGTGCTGGGGCGCCGGTTTTGGCATTGAAAAAGGTTGGAACGACCCTTCTTTGCACGAAGAACTTATTGCAGATTACTCACAACACATTCCAAAAGTAGCTGAAGCAGGCTATACCAACCTTATTTGCTTTAGCGGTAACAGAAACGGAATGGATGATGCTGAAGGACTTAAAAACTGTGCTGAAGGACTTAAAAAAATAATGCCTATTGCAGAGAAACATGGCGTAGTTCTTCAAATGGAGCTTTTGAACTCTAAAGTAAACCACCCGGATTACATGTGCGATACCAGTGCTTGGGGCGTAGAACTTTGCAAAGCTATAGGTTCAGAGCATTTTAAACTATTATATGACATCTACCACATGCAAATTATGGAAGGTGACATTATTAGAAATATTCAAGATTACCATCAATATTTTGGACACTACCACACCGGAGGAAATCCAGGAAGAAACGAAATAAACGATACTCAAGAGCTTTTTTACCCTGCAATCATGAAAGCAATTCTTGCTACAGGTTTTAAAGGCTACGTGGCCCAAGAATTCATACCCACATGGGACGATCAAATTGCAGCCTTAAAAGAAGGCGTTACCATTTGTGATGTATAAAATTACCAGCCTCCCTTCGGGGAGGTTTTTTTTTAGCCCATTAATTTCTTTAAAAAATCTTCTTTTCTCCGCACCGCCACTTCTATATGCGAACCATCGTTCATAAGTGCGTAGCCACCTTTACCCTTTACATACTTATCCACACAAGTTAAATTAATCAAATGCGATTGATGTGTCCTGTAAAAATGATGCTTATCCAACAATGCCTCAAAATACTTTAATGTTTTGGCTACGGTAAGTTTCTTATCATCCTTTAAATACAGATGTGTATAATTAATATCCGATTGGCAGCGAACAATATCTTTTATGGCAATCATGGAAAGGCCATCTACGGTAGGTACCGCTATTTTCTGAAAATCACTGGTCTTTTGCCCCTCAAGATTTTGGAACAAGACTTCCATTTTCTGCGATATCTCTTGGAGCGAAATTTTCTTTTTTAGCTTTTCCAAGGCTGTATGCAAGTCATCCTCCGCAATTGGTTTTAAGAGATAGTCCAATGCCGAAAACTTAAAAGCCTCTAGAGCATAATTATCATAACCCGTTGTAAAAATAACCTCAAAATTAATGCTCGGCACCGCCTGTAGCAATTCAAACCCGGTTTTATTGTGTAACTGTATATCCAAAAAAACTACTTGTGGGCTATATCTTTTTATAGCGTCCAGACCTTCTTCAAATGAGGAGGCCACTTCCTGTACTTCTACCGTACCGTAGGTTTTCAATAATAAAAGTAACCTATCCTGACAATGCTTTTCGTCATCAACTATAATCGCTTTCAACATAAATTCTTTAAAATTGAAGTTCCAATGGCAGTTTTAACTCCACGCGAAGCCCTTCTTCCTTATCGAACATTTGGATGCTTCCTTTTTCTTTTTTCAACTGGTTTATAATATCAAGCCTGTTCTTGGTTATTTTAAGTCCCATTGAAGTCTTTCCTTTTTTTGCTGCACCATTCATTTTTCGCCCTACCCCATCATCATCTACCGTACAGACTAAAAACTGCCCCTCGGTTTTCACCGAAATATCTATATGCCCCATAGCCTCTTTTTTTGATATCCCATGCCAGATACTATTTTCTATAAAAGGCTGCAAGATTAGTGGTGGCACCATGGTATTCTCAACATCTACATCTTCGCCCACCTTAAAGGAATGCACGAATTTGTCCTTTAAACGTAATCCTTCAATTTGCATATAGAGTTCCGTAAGTTCAAGGTCTTCTTCCAGCGGAATCCATTTTTTCTCGGAACTCTCCAAAATGGCCCTAATGAGTTTAGAAAACTTCACCAAAAATGTATTGGCGGTCTGCAAATCGTTCTTGGCCATATAATCACTAATGGAGTTCATGGCGTTAAAAATAAAATGGGGATTCATCTGTGAGCGAAGTGCCTTTAGTTCGGTTTCCGCTACCTTGGTCTTGAATTCGGAAATTTTCTTTTCGGACAAGACCCGTTCTCTTTTTTTATACAGTTGAAAGGCAATAATCGAAAAAACAACAATCAAAAGTGCCCCGAGGGACAAACCCGTTATCATTAGTTTTTGACGTTCCATTTCTGCATTAGATACAGCTTGTTCCTTTTCATGTGTAGCCAAAAGGGCAGATTTTTCTTTTTCGTACTCGTAATCTGCCTCAAGAAGTGCTATTTCTTCTTTTTTCTCTACGGAAGCAAAACTATCTCGCAACACTACGGCATCGCTTTTATTCTTAAATGCCTGTTTATAATTTCCTGTTGCACTTTGCAAACTTGCCAGCTGTTCAAGAGCATTGAACTGTAAGTTTATACTACCTGCTTCTTTGGCATATCTATACGAAGTCTTGTAATTTTCTTCGGCAAGCGCCATTTTTTTATCCGCTCCTAAAAAATAACAATCGCCCAAAGAACGATGTACTATTGCCAGGTTATTGGTATTCTTTAACTTCTCGTATATTTTCTGTGTCTGTTTAAAATAGGGCACTGCCTTAGCGTATTTTCCCATTTCAGTATATGCGATTCCCATATTGGTCAACGCACTGGCCATACCTCTTTCATTGGTATTACTTTCCATGATATCATAGGCCTTCCTATAACTCTCAATGGCCTTTTCCGAGTTTCCGGTGTCATTATAAACCCGCCCAAGATTGGTTAGCGCATTGGCCACACCTTCCTGAAAATCACTCTTTTCAAAAAACAAGAGGGCTTGCTTTTGGTATTTTTCCGACTCTTTAAACTTTTCCAATCTAGCATACAACAGTCCTATATTGCTAAGAATAGATGCATATTGACGATTCTCAGTAAGCCCCAAATCCTCATAAATACGCTTAGCATCCAAGTAGCTTTTGATGGCCTCAGGATATTTAGAGAGGTACATATAATTAATACCGATGCTATTTAACATTTTAGCCATTAAAAAGCTATCCTTAGCTTGCTCAAAAACCTCGTACGCCTTACGGTTGTTATCGTTGGCCCTGGCATAGTCCGATTCATTAAAATACACCAAACCCTTATTATAAATTAACCTAGCAACACCCTTTAGGTCATTGTTCTCCTCTCGTATTTTCATAGCTAAGTCATACGATTCCAAAGCCAGCGAGTCCATACCCAATGCGCTATAGTTATGGCCCCTGTAGGCGTACGCAGTAGCCGTGCCTTCATCATTTTGCAATTGAAGCCCCAAATCTATAGCCTCTTGAGACGTATCTACCCCAGATTTGGGATCAACGGAATAATAGGTATACGCTAGCTCGTTTAAAGTTTTTAACCTAACCGAATCCTGATTCTTGGTTTTACGTAAAAGGAGAGTTAAACTATCAATTTTGGACCGCTGCGCTTCTACTGTATACACTGATAACAGAAGGAATATGACAAGGCTGGTTTTTCTAAAAAAATGCATTGGATCGGTTGGTATATGGTTCTCCAAATTTAACAGTTTAGCAGAAGTGAGCACTACACAGGCAAAAGAAATATTGTGATAAATTGTTCTTTTTGAGGTTTGTACATATAAAAATGCAGGAATTACGATTATATCAAAAAAACCAACACATACCCCAACGATCATCACGGTTAATAAATGCCCATGGTACAGTAGGCCGCTTCTTCTTACATTCATCGCACCAAACCAAACATCCAACTCCCATGATGAAGAACCACTCCCATCACAAATTTCTAATTATCTTCATCGCACTCACCCTATGCTTTGCCGTTGGATGTGACAACCATCCCATAAACGAATTAGCCGAAGACCTTTCAGATGAATTTGAAGAAATAGACAAAGAACAAGAAGAACAGAAAGAAGAGGAAGAAGAAGAAGAAGAAGAAGAAGAAGAAGAAGCCTTATATACTGGCTCCATGACTGCTATTGCTAACAGCAATGAATTTCAATCATTTGAATATTTAAAACAATTCAATACCATTTATGCAAGCATTACAAAGAGCGATGAGCTATATATGGTATACATCGCAGGTTACGACATAAGCTTAGGGCTGGTAAATGCTAAAACAATTGTTTTATGGGCCGTAGGAGAAGACTTTTCCACTCTCAAAGCAGGCAAAACCTGGGATTCCCCTCTAGTAGATTTTCTTCACGAAGGAGTGATTGCAAATTATTACGAAAGTGAAGTGACAGATGACAATGAGAACGAAGACGATGACGAGGACCCTAACCTTGAAGAAGTAGATAATATATATCTAAAAATTACCGCAATTGATTTCGAAAATCAAAAATTTTCTGGTGAGTTCAATTTTGCGGGAAAAACTGAAGACGGCACATCCATTACCGTAACCGATGGCAAGTTTACCGATTACTATTTTGAATATAACGAACAATAACAACCTCACCCACAAACCTCTAAAAACCATGAAAAAATCCATAATCTATTTTTCAGCTTTTCTTTTAGCCTTGTCTACTTTTATTAATTGCTCCGTAAAAGATGTTGTAGACGACCTTAGCGACACACAAAAAGCACTTGATTGCGCCCGTTTAATTGAAGACATTGATGAAAAATGGGACGACGACAACAGAGATTGTGATGATATAAAGTCTGATGTAGCAAAAATTCTGGACACTTGTAAAGATTTTATAAGCGAAGAACAAAAATCTCAACTGGAATTCTATGCCGCAAATTGCGACACAGCCAATTAATGATATTACAGTAAACTTAACCTCACTTTGTTTTTCTAAATGAATGCAATAAACCTGAACCATTACCGCACTAATCTGCTGCTACTGGGTCTAAATCTATCGGTCCCAAAAAGCAAGTGCTTAAGCAAGAGAAAAAACAAAAAGGACACCTGCAGTATTTCAGGAGTGATACGATTGTTCGGAAAAGAGACCCCAAATTTGGGAACGTCCTTAAAAATCGGAAACCTTGCCGTAGGCAGCTCCGCTATTGGAAAAACCATCTTACTTACAGATGTCCACACCAAAATAAATGAATACGGCCCTAAGCCCAAAGATTGTCAAAACTATTTTCTAATCACTGGCCTAGACCTAAGAACAACATCTGTCAACAGTTCTTTCAGCTCCTTGTCCGTAAATATCACAATGGAGGGGGTAGCGTACAAATACACCACTCCTCCACCCATTTCCAACAACAAGTTACAGCAAACGACCAGTTACCTCATCGACTTGAAAAAAAAGGAAATTCAATTTTTAGAAACAAAAGTTGTCAATACTAAAACAAATTCGGTCTTGACCATGAATGGCACAGTAACCTGGACATAGCTCTAAAACTAAAAACGCAAATATCTAAACATCGCGAACAATGAATTTACCGAAAATAATATCCATATACACACTTATACTCCTACTGAGCAACACCATATCCTGTTCCGAAGATAATTCAACCATAGACCCTCCCGTTCCAAAAGAGCAAAGCGAAGAAGACCCGGTTACAGAAGAAGAGAACGAGAACACCACCGAAGAGGAACAAGAAGAGGAAACCAACGAAGAAGTGGAAGTGGAAGAAAGTCCGCAAGAAGAAGAAGAAGAAGAAGAAGAAGAAGAAACAACTAACAATTTTGGTACTATAGAATTGTCCGGTGATGAAACCTCTGATGTTGGCACTGAGCTCGTTGTTGGACACATTGCCGTTGGTCGTGCAGATTTGACAGGCACGGAAAAATCAGTGATTTTAACGGACGAAAACACTCCAATTACAGAAGAAGGACCAGAACCTAAAAACCTTGACAAAGGCTTTGTTCTTATAGGTGGAGACGACCTTAATGCCGGTGGAACTACTTCCGCAGAAAAAGATATCTCTATGGTCATATTTATTGACGGTGGAGAATACCGCTTTGGATGTTCCGTACCTAGCAGCGGAAACTTTATTGATTGCGGCGCCGACTACAATATAGATTTTGATAAAAAGGAAATGGTTTTTAATGAAACCACAGTTGTTAATACCGAAACGAAAGTAACTTTGACCATGAACGGCACTATTACATGGGAATAGCTCCTATACAAAGAAAAAACATGCTTTCGCAACCTCTAAATAAAATGGTGTTCTATACCGAATTCACAAGCCAAAAGAAACCAATTAAAAAATATGTACGTAATTTTACCGAGAATTTTATTCTAAATAACAACATTACACTAAACACTATTACAATGAAAAAAACACTTACACTATTAGCTGCCTTTACGTTTGTAGTGCAGCTTGCATCCGCCCAGGAATTTGAAGTAGGCTCAAACGTAATTAACGTAGGTCTTGGCTTAGGAGGATATTACGGCGGATACGACACTTCTACACAAAGTCCCGTGTTCAGTGCTAGCTACGAAAGAGGCGTTTGGGATGTTCCTGGCCCCGGTGTTGTTAGTCTTGGTGGATACCTTGGTTACAAAAAGTTTACCTATGACAGTAACTTCAACAATGCGGATTATAGCTGGTCCTATACGGTCATAGGAGCTCGTGGCGCCTATCACTATACCGGTTTTGATATTGATAACTTGGATGTATACGGTGGAGCTATGATATCTATGCGTATTTATAACGGAGATGATTTTAACGACCTAAACAGCAGACCTGGCGCAACCGCTTTTGTTGGTGGTCGTTGGTACTTTACAGACAGTATTGCCGGTTTTGCAGAAGCGGGTTATGGTGCTGCCTTCCTAACACTAGGAGCTTCTTTTAGGTTCTAACAGCCTAGAAATAAAATATTAAAAGCCTTCTTAGAATTTAATTCTGAGAAGGCTTTTCTTCTTTAAGTGCAGCTTTAATTTCTTGGTTCCAGAGCAACTGCTTTTGCAAGTCTCTGGAAAAATTGGTCTCCCTATCGTATTTGTTCTGAAAGTTGCTTAGCTCTTTTAAAATAGATTTATATATAGCCCTCACTTCCGCCTTGGCATCCATTGTAAATTGAGTCTTGGCCAACCGCTCCCGCATTTTCCTAGCATAGAGCTCGGATATATCAAAATGTAACTGCTCATGGCTTAAAATAATTGAATCGCATAATTCCGGGCGATACCATGATTTATTGGGGTAAAATTCGCTCTGCACTACAAAATCCAAATAGAGCTGCCCATCTTTCTTAAAAGATGAAAACGAGTAGCTAATACCGCTGGCCGTTGTTGCTGCGGCCCATTCGGTTTTAAAATAACTGCCCTTAAAATCGGACCATTGCAGTTTTCTGTCCGCATCCCAAACCATGATTTCTTCCTCTTGGGAAAAAACCATACCGGTCACCAACAAGCAAAAGGCCCAAAGGCTGTTTTTTAGAGCTCCCAATGAAATGTGATTACCTTTTCTATATCCGGATGCAAACTGTAGTGCACGGGGCACGTCATTGCCGTATGCTCCAAGATTTTTCTATCCTTCTCCGAAACATCCGAAGGTAAAATGAGTTTGGCTTCAATTTTAGAGATACGTCTTGGTCCGGCAGCCATGTGCTTCTTGATTTCCACCGTAGAACCATCCAACTTTACTCCTAGTCCTTTGGCCTTTATCCCCATCATAGTAACCATGCAGCTCCCTAACCCGGTAGCTACTGTATCAGTTGGTGAAAAAGCCTGTCCCAGACCATTATTATCTACGGGAGCGTCCGTAATGAAAGTGTTACCGGAGCGCACATGTTCACAAGTGGTTCTTAATTCTCCGTTGTAGGTTACTTTTGAAGTCATACTAAATTGGGTTTAGAATTAATTGTTCTATTCGTAAACCCTAAGTTAGTACTACCTGATTCAAAAAAGAAATAAATTTTACTGATTTCTAAACTTACTCCGCCTCTTTTATCCGAAGGTCCTCAAACATTAAAACATAAGATGATTGATTAAAGTAGCCAGAAGCACCATGCTTTTCATAATCAAACTTACTACCGGAATACTCCGTTTCACCAATAACCTTGGAAGCTTCCATTAGGTTATTCTTGTACGCCAGCTTCAACAGAAGGTCATACGCAATATCAAAACCACGCACGGCATATCTATCTGGAGTACTTCCAAACCGTTTTTCATATCGTTTAGAAAATGAATCGTTTGAAGCTGTTTTATACACGGATGGGTAGGTGAAATGTAAGTTTGATAAGTGGGCATTACTGATTACCTCGTTATCAAAAGCATTGTTTTTATTTGTAGTGAACATGCGCACTTTTATATCCTCTGTATTTCTAGAGTTCAAAATAGAACTTACACTTGAAACCAATTTGAAATTATCGGTCTCCACAAAAACCCAGTTATCCGAATCTTCAGAAAGAAGCTCCGTTAACTTTTCTATGTTAATGCCGATGTTCTTTTCCTCTTGGGCCACTTTTAATGTATCGGCACCGGGAAAGCTTGCTAACAGTTGTTTTTGCACAGCTTTGTTCTTGTCATCTGCAATAATGATGATATGCTGCTCAGCAGTACGCTTTTCCTGTACATAACTAATCAGACGGTCACGTAGCACCTCCTCAGAAGTATACGAAAAGAAAACATTGGACAAACTTAAATCGCTCTTAGCGGGAATAGGAGCTACAAGAGGAACTTGTTTACCACTAGCTCTTACCGCAGTCTCTTTCAAGGAAGGCATATCCAACGGACCTACAATTGCACCGTACCCGGAAAGGTTCTCTCCTTGAAGGATTTCTTTGGTTCTTGCCAAGCTCAGTTGATTATCAAAAGTTTTGACATCTACTGAAATTCCTAAATCTGCAATAGAATCAATTGCTACCAATGCGCCCGAGTAAAGCCCCAAACTATACTTAAGACTATTTCTTTTATCTATGATGTTGGCTACACGGTTTTTATCACTTAGGTCCAACTTATCCAATCGGAAAGGCAAAAGAAACATCAACTTTGGCTTGTTCTGTGTGTTAACACTATCCACAAGATTGATTTTATCCAACACCAATGAATTACGAACCTCAAAATTACCTTCCTGTTCTTTAGGCAATTTTAGTATCATACCCGCTTTTAATCCTTGGGACAAATCCGGATTCAATGCTAAAAGTTCTTTATAACTTATACCGAATTTACGGGTAAGTGAGAATTCGGTTTGTTTTGGCTTTACCTCATAAAAATTAAAGTTCTCCGTATTAATGGCTCCGCTATCCGCTTTTTTCTGTGGAATACGAATTACCATACCTTCTTTTAGGCCACCTCTTTTTGTAATTTCAGGATTCAAGCGAACGATTTCATCCGATTTTACTCCAAATTTCTGCTCTAACTGAAAGAAATTCATTTTAGGAGGAACCGTGTACGAAGTATACAGTTCTGTTTGCTGGTTATCTACAGTGCTTCCCGCAATCTTCGGCAATTTTAACTCTTGCCCTACGGCTAAGTAGTCATTGGATTTTGACAACTCAGGATTTAAGACCACCATACTATCTACAGTAATGCCATACTTATAAGCAATACTCCATCTGGTTTCTTTGGGAGCAACCTCATAGATTTCAAAATCATCTTCGTTAACAACAATCTCGTCTTCCGGTTTTACCCTGCGGTATTTCGGAATCTTCAATGTCATTTTTCTTTTTAGTTGCGAAGAGTATAATTCTGGATTGTATTTCTTAATTGCTTCTTCGGTAATGTGAAACCGTTTCGCAATACTGTACAATGTTTCCTTTTTCTTTACTCGATACGATGTAAATCCAATAGGTTCTTCTTGCGCTTCGCCCTCATCTTTTTTCACGGATGCGGGCTCTACTTTTCTTGTAGATTGAGAGGCAACTTCCTTGGCTTTACTATCCTTAGGAATAACCAATATTGTATTAGCCCTCAGCTCATCGCCGCGTTTTACCTCTTTATTTAATTTAAGTATGGTTTCAGTGTCCAACCTATACTGTTTTGCTATACCCTCCAAGGTCTCACCCTTCTTTACGGCATGCGTGGTAAACTTCTGTGCAGAAGCTTTGCACCCCACAAAAACGAACAATAATAATGTTAGACCTACTTTAAAAAACTGATTCATATTTATTCCCATTCAATGGTTGCCGGCGGCTTAGAACTTATGTCGTACACAACCCTGTTAACGCCCGGCACTTTGTTGATAATATCGTTTGATGTCTTTTGCAAGAATTCGTAGGGTAAATTCACCCAATCGGCGGTCATACCATCGGTACTTTCTACAGCTCGCAAAGCTACGCATTTTTCGTAAGTACGCTCATCTCCCATAACCCCTACACTATTTACGGGCAAAAGCATTGCTCCGGCCTGCCAAACCTTATCATAAAGGCCCCAATCACGCAATCCCTGTATAAAGATATGATCCACCTCCTGTAGTATAGACACCTTTTCCGGCGTAATGTCACCCAAAATACGAATTGCTAGTCCAGGACCAGGAAAAGGATGTCTTCCCAAGCGCTCATCACCTATAGCCATACTCTTACCTACACGCCTAACCTCATCCTTGAACAACATTTTTAAAGGCTCTACCACTTTTAACTTCATAAAATCCGGCAAACCACCTACATTATGGTGACTCTTAATAGTTGCCGATGGACCTCCAGTAGCAGAAACCGACTCAATTACATCTGGATAAATAGTACCTTGTGCCAACCACTTTACATCCTGCACTAGGTGCGCCTCATCATCAAAAACATCTATAAACACCTTTCCTATTATCTTTCTTTTCTTCTCCGGGTCACTTTCTCCGGCAAGGGCATCCAAAAAGCGTGCCGAAGCATCAACTCCTTTTACATTAAGCCCCATATGCTCGTACTGATCAAGTACGTCCTGAAACTCGTTCTTTCTTAAAAGACCGTTATTCACGAAAATGCAATAAAGATTCTTTCCAATAGCCTTATGTAGTAACACAGCTGCAACCGTGGAATCTACTCCACCTGACAAACCGAGCACAACTTTATCGTTACCTATTTTCTGTTTTAGCTCCGCCACGGTCAAATCAACAAACGCATCTGGCGTCCAAGTTTGTTCCACTCCAGCGATGTTTACCAAGAAGTTTTCCAGTATTTTTTTTCCATCTGTAGAGTGATAAACCTCTGGATGAAATTGAATAGCATAAGTATCCTCGTTTTCAATCTTATACGCAGCACGTTCAACATCATGTGTACTTGCCAAAACCACTCCGTTTTCAGGAAGTTCCTGTATCGTATCACTATGGCTCATCCAGACTTGACTACCTTTCGAAACACCTTCAAAAAACGCTTCGCCAGATTTAATATAGGACAAATTTGCTCGACCATATTCCCTAGTATTGGAAGGCGCCACATTGCCGCCACCAAAGTGAGCCAAGTATTGCGCTCCATAACAAACCGCCAATAAAGGTTTCTTACCCTTGATTTCGGACAGGTCCGGATGCGGAGCATCATCGGCACGTACCGAGAACGGGGAACCCGACAGGATTACCGCCTTATAAGAGGATAAGTCCTCCGGAGGCTTGTTATACGGCTTTATTTCACAAAAAATGTTGAGTTCTCTAACCCTTCTAGCGATGAGTTGTGTGTACTGAGAACCGAAATCGAGTATAAGGACGTTGTTTTGCATGGCCAAAAATAGCAAATTCCATTCTCCCAAAAAGACTCTTTTCACATATTTATAATCGGGTTTTTAACAATCACCCCAAATAACAGAATTACAACAGTAGGGAGTAAGCCAAATTGAAAACTAAAATTCTTACAATTCAAAAAATACCCACCCCAAAGATTCATCAAAAGCTAAATTTTTCACAATACTCAAAAGTCAATCTCAACGTTCATTTTTCAATTTTTTCACGAAAATTACCAAGGATTTCGCTCAGAAAAGAGCAATTTCGAAGAAAATGCAAAAATCGAAATCAACACTTCATTACAAATTATTTAAAATACTGGTTTTAAACGAATTAAACTAATTCCTACAAAATGTTAAATTGTGTTAAAATTGACCTTTTTTAGCTATTTTACGCGGTAATCTTGGCCGATTGGGTTTCGGACGCAGAAAAAACCAAAAACCATTTTTGACCTCTCTTGATGTTCATTTTATTTATCTTTTTGTTAACAGCATGCTTTAAAGATTATAACTTTCTTGCGTAAGAATTTACTGCTATAAAAACATTTCATCAGTGCACAAAAGCAGTAATTACATCAATCAAAAAACGAACACATCTTGAAAAAAGCCATCTGTTGCACCTCATTTTTTCTTGCTCTATTTCAACAAGGACATTCAAAAATGAGTAGACTCCCTTGCAGGATAGAAAAGGGAATTCAAAAAAATTCCAGAACACCTTTTGTTTTCAAAGACAACTTTTTTACCCCCGATCAAGCGGATGAAAAATATATCGTTAGCGGATATGTTACAGAAAGTGGAAGTGGGGAACATCTATTGGGGGTATCCGTTTATATTCCTGAATTAAAATTGGGCACCACTACAAATGACTATGGTTTTTTCTCATTGACCCTACCCGAAGGAAACCATGAAGTCATCATTTCATACATTGGTTACGGAAATGAAAAACGACAAATTAATTTAACGGAGGACAAAATTCTATCCGTTACCCTAAAACCTTCTACCCAAAATCTGGATGAAGTTGTTGTGACGGCAGATGAGAGCATAAAGGAAAGCAAGGTCACCCAAATGAGTAAAGTACAGATCAATCCTGCGGATATTCAGGATATACCTGCACTATTAGGTGAAAAAGATGTAATGAAGACCTTGCAGCTCATGCCCGGAATTCAAGGAGGTTCCGAAGGAAGTTCCGGTTTCTTTGTTCGCGGGGGCACACCGGATCAAAACCTTATTATCTTGGATGACGCAGTGGTCTACAACTCCAATCACCTTTTTGGATTTTTCTCGGTCTTTAACGGTGATGCCATTAAATCCGTAGAAGCTTTTAAAGGTGGTTTCCCCGCCCGTTTTGGTGGCCGACTCTCCTCCGTCATTAAATTGGATATGAAAGATGGGAACAAAGAAAAGCTATCAGGCAAGGTTAACATTGGACTTATCTCCTCATCCGCATTACTTGAAGGCCCTATTAACAAAGGGAAGACTTCTTTCATTGCCAGCGGGCGCCGTACTTATGCAGATATTATGGCACGACCCTTTGTAGATAGTAAAAAAGGCAATAGAACGGGGTATTACTTTACCGATTTCAATTTTAAGATTCATCATATTTTTAGTCCAAAGGACAAATTGTTCTGGAGCAACTACTTGGGCCAGGACAAATTCTATGACAATAGTGTTTATGATGATGGAAACAGAGACAAATCAAGGTTGCAATGGGGAAATATCACCTCTACCCTTCGTTGGAACCACCAGTTTAACAATAAACTTTTCTCTAACACCTCACTGATTTTCAGTAACTACAAGTTTAAAATATCAATTGAGGAAGATTTTGATGACCAACAATACCTGTTTAAAAGCAGTTCGGGTATTAATGACTATACCTTAAAGACTGATTTTGACTATTATCCGAACAATCAGCATACCATCCGGTTTGGTGCCAACGCAACCATGCACAACTTTACACCACAGCGGTTATTGCTAAAAGATGAATTTAACCCGGATATAGATAAAGAACAAGAACTAAATTCCTTTGAAGGTGCCATCTATGCCGAAGACGACTGGAAATTGACGGATAAATTGAGTCTGTCTCCCGGCCTTAGACTTAGCTATTTCAATTATAAGGATAAACACTATGTAAACCCTGAACCCCGGCTGGCATTATCCTATAACATGAAAACCGACCTGGCCTTTAAAGCCTCTTATTCGCGAATGAACCAGTATATTCACCTACTGTCCAGTTCCGGCATAGGCCTACCAACGGATTTATGGGTCTCATCTACGGACAATATAAAACCGCAAACCTCCCAGCAGTTCGCTGTAGGTGTCGCAAAGGATTTCTTTGACAAAGATTACTCCATAAGCTTAGAAGGCTATTACAAGACCTTAGATGATGTCATTGCCTATAAAGAAGGAGCCTCTTTTTTAGCAATTGACGATTTTGAAAGTGGAAAGAATACCAATTGGGAAGAAAATATTACCTCCGGAAAAGGGTGGGCCTACGGTGCCGAAATACTTTTTAGAAAGCAAACAGGCCCTTTTACGGGTTGGCTAGGCTATACTTTAGCATGGTCCGAAAGACAATTTGATGAATTGAACCTGGGTAAGAAGTTCTATGATCGCTATGATCGCAGACACGATATATCACTAGTAGGTATTTACAAACCAAGTGAAAAAATAACCTTATCGGGTACTTGGGTACTTTCTACCGGTAACAATTACACCTTGCCCAACCAACAGCATATTGCGGAACCGGTAAATTTCCCGGTTGCCAATTATCCAATGTATTATAACTATTCGGGAATGGAAAATTTCACCACACAACGAAACAATTTTCGAGGTGAAACCAGTCATAGGTTAGATTTGGGCGTTCAATTCCATAAAAAGAAAAAGAAGAACAGAGAACGCACTTGGGGACTTTCGCTCTACAACGCCTATGCCCGTAAAAATCCGTTTATATACACCATTGAGAATAAGGATTACGATTTTTACAACCCAGATGCTCCGGAAGAAAAGCAACTGACCCGGACCTCCGTACTCATATTGATACCTTCTATTAACTACACCTTTAAATTTTAACCATGAGCAAATACATTCAGATAAGTTTAATGTTAGTTCTGCTGTGTAGCGCGTGCCAAGACCCTGTAGATGCAGATGAGTTGCTCAATGTAGACGACGGCACCTATATTATTGGATATCTATCCCCTACCGATACTGTGCTTACCGTTCATGTTTCAACAGCGGTTCCTGCTGTAGGAACCCCTATATATGACCATGTGGACGACATGGGCTACGGGTCAAACACAGACCCATTCATCATAAAGGATGCAACCGTTCTCATTAGTGATGAAGATGACAATGAAATTCAACTTATCTATAATCCGGAAAGTAGAAATTATCAGGTAGATGCTTCCGAATTTGATATTAAAGGAGAGGCAACTTATTTTTTAAGGGTTTCCGCTAACAACCAAGAATTTACCTCATCCTGTAGCATTCCCAAAAAGATTGAGCCCATTACGGAAAAAATAACCGCGGGAGAAAAAAACGAATTCTACCAAGATTATAATCTGGATATCGCTTTTCAAGATATTAGCGGCTCAAAAAACTATTACATAATAGGAGCAATAGCTGAAGAAACGCACGAAGGAGAGACTTATCCTTACACAATAGATTTTGAACTAAGCAGTTTTTTAACAGATGTTATCGGAGATGGGGAAACCCTCAGTGCTAATTCCATTATTACTAATTATGACGTTGAAAATTCAACTACCGTGAAAATAACCTTACAAGTGGCTAACGTTGAAGAAACGCTTTATTTAAACCGCCGAGCCACTTATCTAAACGATTATAATGATGGTAATCCTTTTGTTGAGTACAGCATCATGCCTAACAATATTGAAGGAAAAAACGGGGTAGGCGTCTTTGCTGGATATCAACTTACTGAAAAGGTGATTGAATATGAATTGAACGGAAATCCTTAAAAAAGTAAAAGTCCGGGATACCAAACCCGGACTTTTCATCAAAATCAAAAAAACCAACCTAAACACATGAAACGGTTTAATTAAAAATCGTTTTCATAGCATTTTTACTAATAACACTCTACTTGACAAATACCCTACCCGTTTTTAAAAGTTTTTTCTACTTTTATTTAAAAGCATATAAATGACTTCTATTTTTTGGGATGAAACCCTAAGCGAAATAAAAAAGGGAATTGCAGAAAGAGGACATCCTTTTCGGTTTTTTACATTGGCCACCATGGGCAAATCTGGGACTCCAAGTCAACGTACAGTGGTCTTTAGACATTTTAATGACAACCTAAGCCTTGTATTCTATACGGATAAGCGTTCCCAAAAAGTTAAGGATATTGAGAATAAAGCAGATGTAAGTTTATTATTCTATCATCCTGAAAATCTTTTGCAGATTGTCATAAAAGGAAAAGCATCAAAAATTACTAAACCTGAAATACTAAAAGAATACTGGAGTGCTGTTCCGGACAGCAATAAAAAAGACTACACTACCCAAGTGGCCCCCGGGAGTATTATAAAAGCACCGGATACCATTACATATTTAGATGACCGCAACCATTTTTGCGCTATTGAAATAGTACCTGACACTATTGAGTACCTAAAATTAAAGCGACCCAACCATATTAGGGTGCTTTTTTCCAAAACCGATGCATCTTGGGAAGGGAAGTTTTTGATCCCTTAACTTGTACTGCCAACTATACTTTTACTACTGTGAACTCTTGTTGAAGTGGCTTTAAGGTATCCAAAAGCATAGGCACTAGACTTTCTCCTAACTCCAAATAAAGCTCGGAGAAATTTACGTTCCGCTCCTGTAAAGACTTATTCGGAAAAAGTTCGTTCTGAATTTCCGTCATGCGAAGCACGTGGTCTTTAAGTTTTCGTTTTTGAGCCTGCAGCAACCTTTTTTCAAGATGGTCCAAACCTTTCTTTTGCTTTACTTCTTGGGCCTTTACGGCTCCCAAGAAAGAAGCATCGGTCTGTTCCGCTAAATCATACAAAGCTTTAAATTGCTCCTCTAACAGTTGTTTTTGAGGGGCAAAGTCAATATCAATATTAGATATTTCCCTGATTTTTTTATTAATGAAGCTACTTTGTTTTAAAAACAGGTCTTTTACGGCAAGGTTCATTTTAGCCAACTTTTCCGTTTGCTTTTCAGTTATCACCAATGCCGAATTTCTCAGCAACAAAATAGGAAAAGGTACTTGCATGGCCTCGAACATGGCTTTCAGCTCCAACCAATAAGCTATTTCCCCTCCTCCACCTATATAACATAGATTAGGCAGGATCACTTCTTGGTATAACGGTCTTGCGATTACGTTGGGAGAGAACCGTTCCGGGTAAGCTTTTAATTCTTTTTGCAATTCTTCTTTCGTAAAACGAATTTCAGTATCGTTTATAAAATATTCCCCGTTTTGCTCCACAATCCTTTCCCTAAGCCCCTCCTTTAGGTAAAAATAATTGATTTCACGAGGGTTCACCTGAATGGTATATTTCTTCTCCAAAGCTTCAAATTCAGCTATGGTTTCGGAAACCTTCCGGTGTGCCAATTGGTCAAAAATATCCTTCTCGGCATAAGGCACTAAAAGACTTTTTAAACTCTTATCATCACCATCTACAATAACCAAACCTTCATTTCCAAAAAGTGCATTGGCCAAATAACGTGTTGCATTGGTTAAATTATCGTGCTGTAAATAAGCTTTCTTAAAAAGCTCTTTTAACGCAATGGCATTGGTACTATTCCCTATTTGATTTGAAAACGCTTCAAAAATTTCATCCAGACCTTCCGTATCCAAGTGACCTACGGCCCCAGATGCCGTTCTATTCCATTTTAACTTTTTTCCTTGAAAGTTAAAGTAGTTGATTTCCTCAAAATCATGGTCTTCCGTAGCCATCCAATACACAGGTACAAAATTGTATTTTGGATATGCTTTTTTAAGCTCCTTTGTTAGATTTATGGTAGATACTATCTTATAGAGGAAATATAACGGTCCCGTAAAAAGGTTTAACTGGTGCCCTGTAACAATAGTAAAAGTAATGGGTTCCTTTAGTTTTTTTAGGTGTGTTTGGGTTTCTTCCGTTACATCAAACCCCTGGTATTGCTTTTGTAATGCTTCGTAGAGCACTTCCCTATGAGCATCGGGAAAACTTGTAGCCTTTTCAGCTATTTGACCTTTAAAATTCTCTAGGTTGGGAAACCGGTTGTAAAAGTTGCGCACCTGCGGTTCTTGGGCAAGATAATCACATATAAATTCCGAAAAATAGCCGGTCCGGTAAAAGGGTAAACAGTCAATATCCATAAGGGTGTAAATATAAAACTCTTCGCTAATGCGACTTCCTAAAAATACGTTAATTACTTCAACCTAATTTTCATACCACTAATGGAGAAACCGCATCTTTATTTAACCATAATCGTTAGCTTTGGTAGTATTCTCTGGAAACACCTTACAAATGAAAATTCTCTTATCTGTTTTTGCCTTTTGTATTTGCCTTACACTCTCGTCTCAAGAAATAAAATCGCCCTCTGATTTTTTAGGTTATGAACTGGGCTCACAGTTTACCAGACACTACCGTGTAATGGACTATTACGAGTATCTGGCCCAAACTGACCCGACCAGAGTGAAATTAGAGAATTATGGCGAAACCAATGAAGGAAGACCCTTGTTACTTGCATACATATCCGCTCCGGAGAACATAAAAAATATTGAAAACATCCGCCAAGAACACTTAAAAAATACAGATGGTGAAGGGAACCCCACAAAGGCCATTGTATGGATGAGTTATAATGTACACGGCAATGAGAGCGTAAGTACTGAAGCCTCTATGAAAACAGTCTATGAACTTCTGACTAAGAAAACGGAATATCTAAAGAATACCATGGTAATCGTAGACCCTTGTATGAATCCGGATGGTAGGGAACGTTATGTAAATTGGTACTATCAATATAAAAACACACCTAATACCATAGACCCTAATAGTAAGGAGCATCACGAACCTTGGCTAAATGGTAGACCCAACCATTATATGTTTGATTTAAATAGGGATTGGGCATGGCTTACACAGACTGAAAGCCAACAGCGCATTAAAGCTTACAATAAATGGCTGCCCCATGTACATGTAGATTTTCATGAACAGGGTGTAGACAACCCTTATTATTTTGCCCCTGCCGCAGAACCGTTTCATGAGGTTATTACGGATTTTCAGAGAGAATTCCAGACCACCATGGGGAAGAACCATGCTAAGTATTTTGATGCCAACGGGTGGTTTTATTTTACAAAAGAAATTTTTGACCTCCTTTATCCTAGTTACGGAGATACCTACCCTACGTATAGTGGAAGTATTGGCATGACCTACGAACAAGGTGGTAGCGGAAGCGCCGGATTAGGAGTCATAACAGGTTCAGGTGACACCCTTGCCTTAAAGGACAGAATCCTACATCATCACACCACCGGATTGTCTACGTTAGAGATTGCCTCTAAAAACGTGTCAAGATTAAACGAGGAATTCAAAAAATTCTATCGCCCTAAAGACTATAAATACAAGAGTTATGTTCTTAACGGCAATACGGATAAGTTGAAGGCTCTTACCCATTTATTGGAGCAACAAGAAATAAAATATGGTTGGGCCACGGATAAAATCGCCAAAGGCTACAATTACAGTACAGGTAAAGTAAGTAGTATAAAAACCAATACAAACACCTTAGTTATTAGCACCGAACAAAAAAAGGCTACACTTGTAAAAGTACTTTTTGAACCCAACACCAAACTTACGGACTCCCTTACTTACGATATTACCGCTTGGTCTTTGCCCTATGCATACGGACTTGATGCCGTAGCTTCGGAAACCAGAGTAAACGCAGATACCCGTGAACCGAAATTATCAGTGCCGGAAAAAGCTAAAATCACCAAGGAAGCTTACGCATTTATAGTAGAATGGAACAGCTTTAGCGACGCCCAATTTTTAGCTGAGCTTCTGAATAGCGGCATTAAAGCTAGACATGCTAAGAATCCTTTTTCAATGGAGGGTACCGAATACAACCGTGGTACACTTTTAATTACCAAAGCCGATAATAAAAACAATCCTGATTTTTTAAAGTCTCTTTCCGCCATTGCCAACAACCATAATAAGACCCTAAAAGCCACCACAACAGGGTTTGTTGAGGATGGTAAAGACTTCGGTTCCAATTCCGTACAAATCATAAAGCGGCCTAAAGTAGCCATCCTCTCGGGAGAACCTACTTACACTTTAAATTTTGGCGAAATCTGGCATTTTTTTGAACAACAGTTAAAATACCCTGTTACCATATTGGATACAGATTATTTTAAAAATGTAAACCTTTCTCAATACGATATTCTCATCCTTCCGGACGGAAGTCATTACAGTAGCTTCCTTACCGAAAACAGAATGAGCCAGTTAAAAGATTGGATAAGCGATGGAGGAAAGTTGTTAGCTTTAGGTGGTGCCTTAAAGGCCCTGGCCAAGGAAGATAAATTTCAACTGAAACCAAAGGAAACCGAAGAAGACACCAGCTCTGCCATCCCCGTTTACGACCATAATCAGCGGGAACAGATTAGAAAAGAAATTACAGGAGCTATATTCAAGACCAAAGTAGACCAAACCCACCCTTTGGCCTATGGTTACAAGGACACTTACTTTAGCCTAAAATTAGGTGGGGCCGCCTATAAGTACCTGGACAAAGGCACAGTAGTTTATCTGCAGGAAGAAGACACCAAACCTGCTGCTGGTTTTGCAGGAAGTGATGCCCAGAAGAAGATTGGGGAAAGCTTGGTGTTTGGGATAGAATCCCACGGTAAGGGAAAATTGATCTATTTTGTTGACAATCCTCTATTTCGTGGGTTTTGGGAAAACGGAAAACTATTTTTTGCCAATGCACTTTTTATGGTAGACTAAATTTCAAAACTTCTTTTCGCTAAAATATAACGACTTTACACTTCCTTTTTAAGGCACAACACACCTCGCACCTTTGACAAACTCCTATATTTGCTTATCTAAGGGAGAGCAGTCAAATGAAAAATTTTAAAAAGCAGTTCGGAGGTAAATTAACGAATGACTTAACCGAACGTTACGGCCAATCGGAAAATTGGAAAGATGGCAAGTTTCTTAATCTTGAAGAAACCAGTATGTCCATTAACTTTTGGGATATTCCAAAACTTTTGTACAAACAATTTACGGATACGGAGAAAAGAGAACCTGCCGCTCCATTGCCTGTTGCTTCGTTCCATAAAGAATCTTTCCTGTTGGATGACGCACCATTTAAATACATATGGTACGGACACTCCGTAGTATTGATGAGAATGAATTCCAAGAACATTCTAATAGACCCCATGTTAGGGCCCAATGCGTCTCCCATAGCACCGTTCAAAACCAAACGCTTTTCTGAAAACACACTGGGCTTGATCGATGATTTTCCAGAAATAGACTTGATGGTACTGAGTCATGACCATTATGACCATTTAGACTATGACAGTATCTTAAAACTAAAAAACAAAACTAAAAAGTACTATGTAGCCTTGGGAGTAAAACGGCATCTGGTCACTTGGGGCATTGACCCGGAGTTGATTACGGAATTCGATTGGTGGGACAATACTATATTCCATGATATAAAAGTAACATTTACTCCAAGCAGACATTTTTCGGGCAGGGGATTAACGGATAGGTCCAAATCGCTCTGGGGCGGATGGACATTTACATCTAAGAATCAAAACATCTGGTTTAGCGGAGATAGTGGCTATGGTTCCCATTTTAAAGAGATAGGTGAGAAACTTGGTCCGTTTGATTTTGGTTTTATGGAAAATGGTCAGTACAACCAAAAATGGCATCAGATACATATGTTCCCGGAAGAAAGCATACAAGCGGCCTTAGATGCCAAAGTTAAAAAAGTAATGCCGGTACACTGGGCCGGGTTTGCTTTGGCCCAACATGATTGGAAGGAGCCCGCAGATAGATTTAAACAGGCTGCCAAGGAACAAAAACTAGAGGCAACTTTTCCAAAGTTAGGCGAGTTATACGCCCTTGATAATTGTACTGAAGAAAAATGGTGGTAAATTTTTTTAGGGAATTTAAAGAGTCCGCTACAAAAGACCGATTATTAAAGTATGGAGTAGTATCCGTAAAAACATACCCCTAGACCTATAAAACCTACACCGATCATAAAACCGGTAAAAACCTCTTGCAATCTACGGTTTTCATTAATGATTAGGCCTAAGACCCCAAATAGGATACTTATTTGAAGAAACAAAATTCCTATGTCTATTTGGGCCACCAAGCTGCGGTTTGTAAGGCCTATTTCCTCCCATGCGCGCAGACCTACAATTTTACCCATTTCACCATCCAAATCTTGAGACCAGGCTTCTCTTGGTATATTATCCGAGCCTAAAAGAATCTCGGTCTTTTCTTCTTCATATTTTCGGATAAGGTCATCTGTAAGTTCTATTCTAAAATCTAACTGTTCCAGTTTATCATCTGCAACAAGTCCCGTACCCCGTAATGACTCCAAATAATCGCGTTGGTTCTCTTTTAGTATCTGTTTGATACTTTTGGCATTGTACCAACTGGAATAACTCACATGCTTATAATTGGCCCTGGCTATCTTCTCCTCCAACTTACTGTTAACTACTTTCATAACAGCTAATAAGGCCACGAGTATTATAATTATTACACCTCCCCTATTTTCTATTTTACTATTTTTAGACATTGTTCTGTATTAAAACTGATTTGGTTTTGGTCAAGACCAGATCTAAAAAAGACTAATCTTATTTATTATACGTAAAAAACTGCATTAAAGTTGATATTAGACATAGAATGGCCTTTGTTTTAACGAAACTATCTAAACTTTAAGAAAATAGATTTTCAAAAATAGAAACCTCTGTAGAAGTTGAAAATTTACTCTTACAAAAACATACATGAAAAGTTTTTACACCAATAGATTAAAGATAAAACCAACTTCTGAGGAAGACGCCGCATTCATACTTAGACTATTCAATACTCCTGATTGGATTAAATATATAGGGGATAGAAATATACATTCCACAGATGCCGCCAAAAACTATATTCAAACTAAAATAAAACCACAGTTCAATAGATTAGGCTTTGGCAACTATACTGTAGTTCGCAAAGAAGATGGTGCAAAACTGGGCTCATGCGGATTGTATGATCGAGATGGTTTAAAGGGTATAGATATAGGATTTGCTTTTCTGCCCGAATATGCCAACCAAGGTTATGCTTTTGAAGCATCGTCCAAAGTATTGGACCTAGCATTTAAAGAATTTCATTTAAACGAGATAGTTGCTATAACCGGAAAGGATAACACTCCTTCTCAGAGGCTATTAAACAAGCTTGGCCTATCTAAAATCGGTACTGTTACCCTACCAAATGACACCTTAGAACTTCTACTCTACTCCATAACCAACGTTTCCGTTTAATTTTTGAAAAACAAGGTGTTAAACCTATGCCAAGGCTCAAAATATTTCAATAATACTTTTAAATTCGCACTCCAAAAAAATAATTAAAGGTTGATTGGACAATTCCTCCCTATAAGCAGTCAACACAAAATACAAATTACCGTTTTATATGAAAATGGCCTTCTTTTCATTACTGATAACCCTTGCCGCTACGTGCAATAGGCAAGCATTAGAAATTGAGGTAGTAGACACCAAATTGCTACACAACGTTCCCAGCGCTTCCGGCATCACCAAAGCTGGTGAAAATTTTTATGTGGTAGGAGATGATTCTCCATATCTGTTCAAGGTTGATGATAAGGGAACCGTTCTAGACCAAACCTCTATTTATTCTACGGAATTTTTAAATGGTAATAGGCTGGACAAAGCAAAGAAACCCGACTTCGAGGCTTTGGAAACTATAAACGGAAATGAAATCTTGGCTTTTGGGTCAGGTGCCAAATCTCCGGAGCGAGACATTTTCCTTCATATCTCACTAGAAGATAGCACCTCTTTTAAAACCTATCAAATTACAGAATTATACAATCATTTAAGAAGTAACAAAACCCTTGGTGGCGCACACTTGAACATTGAAGGCGTAGCAATCTATCATGACATCATTTACCTTTTTAACCGAGGAAAAAACGTTATATTCAGTTTTAAATATGCAGATTTAATCGGATATATTGAAGGGATTAACCCTGTATTTCCTGAACCAGAGACACTTCTTTACGAATTACCTATAATAGACGGGTTCCAATCCGGTTTTTCTGGAGCTACTATTTTAGAGGAAGAAAACCTGGTCATATTCACGGCTTCTGTAGAAAAAACAGGTACTGCATATAATGATGGAGAAATAGCCGGAAGTTTTATAGGCGCCATTCCTATAAAGAACAATACCTTTTCGAACAAATACAGCGTTGCCTCCGTTCCATCTTCAGGTACTCCGCTTAAAGTTGAATCGGTTACCGTGGCCGAAAAAACTCCCGATGGAAAAATCAGAATTGCCCTGGTAACGGATGATGACAAAGGAAACTCGTTACGATTGAACTGTCTTCTAAAACTATAATCTGTAAAACCTTTTATTCAAAATTCTGTTAAAATTCATTTTTCTTCGTAGCATAAAACATATTAATCGTAATATTGCAATGTACTTATGAAATAAATACATGGGATTAGCTAAAACAGAAATATTCACCGATCTACAAAATGAAATTGCACTTTATGCCAAGGTCTTTGGACATCCGGCCAGAGTATCAATTTTACAGCATTTGTTTAAAATTGACACCTGTGTTTGTGGTGATTTGGTAAATGAAATCGGTTTGGCACAACCTACCATTTCACAACATTTAAAGGAACTAAAGAATTTAGGCCTTATACAGGGCACGGTTGAAGGTACAAGTGTTTGCTATTGCATTCACAAAGAAAATTGGACAAAAATGAAAGAAGTGATGTTCAAATTTTTAGACCAAGACTTGCCTAAAAGCGATTGTTGCTAAAAAAATTTAAATCCTTTTATCGTAAAAATACAATTAATAAAAATTTAACATGAAACTATCAGAAATTAAAACGGAGCTTTCTAAACTAGACAAAATTGCTTTTCAATTACCTAACGGGGAATTGGTACCAAACCACTTTCATGTAACGGAAGTAGGTAAGATTACCAAACACTTTATAGACTGCGGAGGAACGGTTCGTAAAGAAGAGGTGGTGAACTTTCAACTTTGGAACGCCAATGACTACGACCACAGGCTACATCCTGAAAAGTTAGTTCACATAATAGAGCTTTCCGAAAAAACTTTGGGAATTGAAGACTTGGAAATAGAAGTGGAATACCAAGCGGACACTATAGGTAAGTTTGGATTAGACTTTGACGGTACTAACTTTTTATTGACCACCAAACAAACAGATTGTCTTGCAAAGGATAATTGTGGTATTCCTGCCGAAAAACCTAAACTACAATTCTCAGATCTAGGTCAGGGTAGTTCTTGCGACCCAAAAAGCGGCTGTTGTTAACTATTCTATAATATCCAACTAAATAGAACATAATGAAAACTTTTGAACAGATTGAAAAGACCATTGCTTCTTTGGAAGTGAACTCTATATCTAACGAGCGTAGAGAAGTATTGCAACCCTTAACAGACTTTATACAAAGTAAGGTAGATGCGAACGAAGAAATACGATTGAATTTTATTTGTACCCACAACTCACGAAGAAGTCACCTTTCACAAGTTTGGGCCCAGGCTATGGCGTATCATTTCAATATTAAAAACGCCTTTTGCTATTCTGGAGGAACTGAAGCAACAGCACTGTTTCCAATGGCTGCCGAGACCCTAAAAAATACGGGTTTTGATGTGGTAAAGCGTTCAGAGGACAAAAACCCTGTTTACAGTATTAAGTATGCAGAGAACGAACATCCGGTAATCTGTTTTTCAAAAACATTGGACGACGATTTTAATCCGCAATCCAATTTTGCCGCAATTATGACCTGTAGCCAGGCAGATGGTGGTTGTCCTTTTATCGCTGGAGCAGAGAAGCGTATTCCCATTACGTTTGAAGACCCTAAAGCTTTTGACAATACTCCTCAACAGGCAGAGAAGTATCATGAAAGAAGTATACAGATAGCTACTGAGCTCTACTTTGTCTTTTCAAAAATAAACGCATAGCCATGGCTAAGAAATTAAGCTTTTTAGACAGTTACCTGACCCTATGGATTTTTGCGGCCATGCTTATAGGAGTGGGCGTTGGAAATTTATTTCCACAGCTCCCTGAGCTAATAAATTCCGCAAGTAGTGGTACAACCAATATACCTATTGCCATAGGACTTATTCTTATGATGTACCCGCCATTGGCCAAGGTAAATTATGCACTACTACCCAAGGTTTTTAAGAATGTAAAAATTCTATCGATTTCCTTATTATTAAATTGGGTTTTAGGTCCCGTATTGATGTTTCTATTGGCCATAACCTTTCTTCAGGACTATCCCGAGTATATGGTGGGGTTAATTTTAATAGGTCTGGCGCGCTGTATAGCCATGGTTTTGGTCTGGAACGATTTGGCTGAAGGAAGTAGTGAATATGGTGCCGGACTGGTAGCTCTCAATAGTATATTTCAAGTGTTCGCATATAGTTTTTATGCATACATTTTTATCACCGTACTACCTCCCTATTTTGGTTTTGAAGGTGCTATTGTTGATATTTCAATTGCTACAATTGCCGAAAGTGTCGTTATATACTTAGGTATTCCCTTTGTGTTAGGTATATTGAGCCGCTTTATTCTGGTTCGGTTAAAAGGCGAGGAATGGTATTCAAAGAAGTTTATCCCTACCATTTCGCCTATGACACTTATAGCCCTTCTTTTTACGATTGTGGTGATGTTTTCTTTAAAAGGTGAATTAATAGTTGAAATACCTATGGATGTGCTCATTATAGCCGTTCCCCTACTCATCTACTTTTTACTAATGTTCATCATTGGTTTTTTTGTTACCAAAGCAACTGGAGCCACGTATGATAAAACTACCTCTGTAGCCTTTACGGCTGCTGGTAATAATTTTGAATTGGCCATAGCTGTAGCCATTGCTGTCTTTGGATTAAATTCAGGACAGGCATTTGCCGGGGTAATTGGTCCCTTGGTAGAAGTACCCGCTCTTATTTTACTGGTTAGGGTTTCCTTCTGGTTGCGGAAAAAGTATTATAAAAAGTCAGAAAAAGTAATAGTGTAAAATTAGATTTTGCCAGTAGTATTATAAACTTTGCTCTTCGCAAAGCTATAATGGTACTGGCATTTTAACTATCTTAGGTACTAATTAATCTGTTTAACGCTTAACCAAAACTGCAAGCAGTAAATTAAAATATTTGAGGGTTTTAAAGGTGGACGAAACAAGCAACACCCTTCAACCACCGTTATATCTTAGCTTTTAATACTTGTATAAAATGTTTTCCTCAGAGTTTGTTAAATTCAGTTGGACCTGGCCTCCGTTTACTTGCAGGTTAGAAATATCAAATGTCAGCTCTTTAGTGATGTATGCTTCACACATTTCCTCATTCTTCAATAACAATCTCAAATTTCTTTGAGGCGGGTTTGATTCTAAAACATCTTCTGAATCTATAAGCTTCAATTCCCAAGTGTCTCCGCTACAACCACTAGAACTAAAACTAATTTTCAAGCAGTTTTCATTAATTTCCATACTATTTATGTTTATATGGTCAGACGGTGAGTTTTTGTATTGTTCATTACTTACTATAGTTTCAAAATCACAATTGCTTAAACTTTCATCGTTATCGGAACAACTTAAAAAGGCTACCCCCATTATAATTAGAATTAGTATTTTCTTCATACTGTAACGTTCATTTCTCTTACTTAGATAATGTTTCTTAAAAATGGTTGCGCTAAATATAACACTGTAACTACGCCAATTGTATTTTTATTGGCCTTTACGGCAACTCGCCCTTGTTTTTGATTGATTTCCTTCTTTAGAAACAATATCTTGCACAGATACTTTTTAAGCATACAAAGGGAATGAATCTTACTATTGAAAATATTGTTTTAATTGGCTCTCTATTACTGTTTATTAGTATTGTTGTTGGTAAAACATCTTATAAATTTGGTGTTCCTACCTTATTACTTTTCTTGGGTATTGGCATGTTGGCCGGATCGGAAGGAATTGGTGGAATTGTTTTTGACGACCCCAAAATAGCTCAATTTATTGGTGTCGTATCTCTAAACTTTATTCTATTCTCCGGTGGATTGGACACGAGTTGGCCCGCGGTAAAACCCATTCTTAAAGAGGGTATTCTACTTTCTACCCTTGGTGTATTGCTTACCGCCGTTTCATTGGGAACGTTCGTGCATTTTGTTACCGACTTTACAATTTACGAAAGCCTGTTATTGGGCTCAATTGTTTCTTCAACAGATGCTGCAGCGGTCTTTTCTATTTTAAGAGGTAAAAGCCTAGCCTTAAAAACCAACCTTAGACCCACATTAGAGCTAGAAAGTGGTAGTAACGACCCCATGGCCTATGTGCTTACCATTGCCTTTCTTTCTTTGGTAATTAATCAAGACCAAGGTTTACTATCCATTATTCCTCTTTTTCTACAACAAATGATACTTGGTGGAGCAGCTGGGTTTGGCTTTGGAAAGGTGAGTAAACTGGTTATCAACAAAATTAAGTTAGATTTTGAAGGGCTTTACCCCGTATTGGTTATTGCTTTGATGTTCATCACCTTTTCTGCTACTGATTTTATTGGTGGAAACGGATTTTTGGCCATTTACATTTGTGCCGTTTATTTAGGGAACCAAGACCTTATCCATAAAAAAACCATCTTCCGTATGTTTGATGGTCTGGCTTGGCTAATGCAAATTGTACTCTTCCTGACTTTAGGACTACTGGTTTTCCCCAGTCACGTTGTGCCGTATATAGGAATTGGCCTTACCATCTCATTGTTCCTGATTTTTGTAGCGCGGCCTGTAGGCGTATTTATCAGCCTTATGTTTATAAAAATGAAACTCCGCAGGCGTTTCTATATTTCATGGGTGGGCCTACGTGGTGCCGTACCCATTGTATTTGCCACTTATCCCCTATTGGCCGGTATAGACAAGGCACATATTATCTTTAACATTGTTTTCTTTATTTCGGTTACCTCGGTGCTTATACAGGGCACCACGTTGGCACTGGTTGCCAAATGGCTTCATGTAGGTTTGCCCGAAAAAGCAAAACGTATTTATGAAAAAGAGAAGTTCCTTGCAGAAGTTCCCAAGGCGGTCATGAAAGAAATTGTAATTACGCCCCAATGTTTTGCGGTAGATAAGAAAATAGTGGATTTGAGTTTCCCCAAGAACGCCATTATTGCCATGATCAAAAGAGAAGACGTTTATATTACCCCAAAGGGCTCTACAGTTATTGAAGACGGTGATACATTAGTAGTGCTTTCCGATAATATGGAAGGGCTGAACGAGGTTCAGGAATGTTTAAATCAATAACATTTTTTTAGCATTTTCAGGTAAATATAATTCTACCTTTGTTCTCATGAAATCGGTTAAACAGTTATTTGGTCTGTTCATTCTAACAGCAATTTATTGCTGTGCCATTGGCATGGGATTAAATACTGACCAAACCCTTACGACCGAAAGCTCCAATCACTCCCAAAAAGAATCGGTTGCTGCGGTAAGTGCCAAGCTTTATTGCCATACCTCGGAATCCGAAACCCTAGTTGATGCCCCATCTAATAGTGCTCCCAATCAACTTGAAGGTTCAAACCACTTATGGGGAACGCAAAAAATTAGCGAAAGCAGCTTTGAAAGCAAGCTAGCGCAATACACCCGTTTCTCACAAAACCTGCTGGTTTCTTTACGTAAAACGGATATTATATTTCCTTTTCATTACTTCTGGTAAATCCTTTTTAAGTCACTCGTAGTCGAATCCTGAATTTGACACTTTTCATTGGGCTTGCATCGCGCATAGCTCTATTTATCAATTTAAAAAACTTAAAAATGAATTTAGATTTAGGTACAACCCTTATTGGGACCATATCAGTAGTAATTTGTGTAGCCCCTTTTGTTTTGGTTACCAGAAGTGTAAAGAAAAAAGAAAAAGAAATGCTTCGCGCTTTGAACGATTTTGCAAATCTTGACAACTGCAAAATACACGAACATGAATTTATTGGTGATTTTATAATAGGAATGGACACCACTAAAAATGTGGTTTTCTTCTATAAGAAAGAGAAGGATACTCTAGAGAAACTATCTGTTGACCTGAAGGATGTAAAAAATTGCAATGTCTCCAAAATAGGAAAATCTGTACGGAAAAATGGAAAGATAGAACAAATTATTGAACGTATAGAACTTGTTTTCACCACTAGCCCATCTGCAAGTCGTGATGTGGTTTTTGAGTTGTTCAACACCCAAAACAACCTACAACTTAACGGAGAATTGCAAACCGCCGAAAAATGGGCTCAAAAGGTAAATACCATAGTTTAATTTACAGCAAGGTCACAAACCAAAAATCCCCACAGCGTACCGTGGGGATTTTGTTTTTTTAGCCACATATTCTATTTAAGCGAAACACTCAATATATAATCATCCGCAGTTAAATACAGTACTTTTTCATCCTTCCCAAAAACACAGTTGGCCGTCTTTTCTCCTGTAAGGATTCTGGCGATAGGTTTTCCCATATCATCAAAAACCCAAACACCCCCTGGTCCTGTAGCGAACAAATACCCCTTGCTATGCATTTTCATACCATCGGGTAAACCTTGTTGTCCTTTTTGACCTACCAGTTTAGTTACATTATAAAATAGCTTTTTATTATCTACCTTACCGGGTGCAAAAACATCATACTGGTACCATACCGCATGCTCAGGATTGGAAACCGCAACATAAAGTTTGGTGCCATCGTTACTCACCGCAACACCATTGGGGCGAGATAATTTATCAACCAAAACAATCTCACCAGATGTCTTCAAACAATACACTCCTTGGTAGTCCAGTTCTTTTTGTGGATCATCCATTTGTTGGGGCAATCCATAAGGAGGATCTGTAAAATAGAGATTTCCCTCTGCATCATATACCCCGTCATTAGGGCTATTGAAACGTTTACCTTCAAAAGAATCCGCCAACGCCTCATACTCGGCCTTTGGAGCGTTCAATGCACATTTCATTTTAGCCACACGTCGTTCTCCATGTTGCATTAACACCAATTCCCCTTTGGGACTTAAAAGTAATCCGTTGGAACCAGGTTCGGCCCCATAGTCGCTTTCCCATAAATATCCGGAAGGTTTTAGATAAACACTTTGGTTTCCCAAAGTATCAATCTTAAAAACCGTATTGTTAGGTATATCCGAAAATAAAAGATAATCACCATCTGCAATCCATAAAGGCCCTTCTGTCCAGGTAAACCCGCTTCCCAGCACTTTTATTTCAGCATCACTATCAATGAGCTGTAATGCTCTGTCATCAAGTATTTCTACCGAAAAGGCATTCATTTTTTCTTGTGATCGGATGGTAATATGAAGTCCTAACACCAAAGCAAACAAAAAAAATCTTCTCATAATTATTTGTTTAAGGTAAAATACCGATTTAACATCACCCCATAATTTTAGAAATACAGAAAATCAAAGTCATTGCAGATGTACCTAATATTAAGGTACCTACGGTCTGTATCTGGTTTCCTTGTTTGACATCCATTCCCGTTAATTGTGTAAATACCCAAAAGAAACTATCATTGGCATGTGAGACCACTGTAGAGCCTGCTCCAATAGCTAAAACGGTCATAGTCTTCATAAAAGTTTCATCTAGACCAAGGGCAGGCATCATTGGTGCCACAATAGAAGCGGTAGTAATCAAGGCCACCGTAGAAGAACCTTGTGTGGTCTTTAAACAGGCCGCTAACAGAAAAGGGAAAAACAAACCGATGGACATACCCGAAAAGCTTTCCGTAATCAACTCTGCAAAACCTGAATTTTGAAGCATTGCCCCAAAAATACCACCTGCACCGGTAATTAGGATAATAGGAGCGGCAATACGCAACGAATCTCCCAGCCAACCGGTTGCGGAGTATACCTGTGGGTCTAATTTCTCCGGAAGCAGCAAGGACAAAAGAACACCTATTAAAAGCGCTATAACCGGTGTTCCCAAAAAAGCTATGATGGGGTACATAGCGGAGCCTGTCATATCTAGTTCCGGATAATCAAAAACCGATTTTAACACAATTAGAATAATAGGTACTATGATGCATAATAATGAAAGTGACAATTTTGGTCTGTGCACCACATCTGGCGCAACTTCCATACGAATAGGGACATTTACCTTAGAAGCAATCTTAGTGGCAAAAAAATAACAACTGACCAATGACAGTGAACTTACTACCAATCCCCACAAAATTACACTACCCAATTCCGCATTTAAAATTCCCGCTGCGGCAATAGGGCCAGGTGTTGGTGGCACCATTACATGCGTGGCCGTAAGTCCCAACGCTAAAGCTGCCGTTGTACCAGCGTAGGCAACCTTTGCTTTTTCCGAAAGTGCCTTATTAAGCGAATTCATAATAATAAAAGCACTATCCGCAAAAACGGGTATAGAAAGAAGATACCCTGTTAACATCATGGCCAGGTGAATGGATTTCTCTCCAATAAGTTGAATCATACGGGTTGCAATAACCATAGCTCCTCCCGATTTTTCAAGAACGGTACCGATGGCCACACCAAAGAAAATGATGAGACCAATTTTACCCATTATACTTCCAAAGCCATTATTAACAGAATCAATTATTGCCGTAACACTCATTCCGGTTATAAAACCATAGCCTATGGCCGCCAACAACAACACAAAAAACGGATGGATTTTCCAGCGAACAATACCCAGGATAATAAATGCCAGGGCGCAGACTAAAGCAATGATATAAAGCATAGCGGGTGGGTTAATTTTCTCTTAAATTAAGAAGTAAATCGTTCAAATACTGCTAATTATGCAGAATTTTTTACCACTCCGCAAAACTTCCATCCTCATTTCTCCAGATAGGATTTGCCCAATTATGGCCAATTTTCTGGCCTTCCCTTAGTTTTTCTTCATTGATATCTACTCCAAGACCCGGTTTTTTTAGAAGCTCTATATAACCATCTTTCACATCAAAAACTTCAGGATTATCCATATAATCTAACAAATCAAAACCTTTGTTGTAATGTATGCCCAAACTACTTTCTTGAATAACGGCATTTATGGAGTTAAAATCTACATGAAGACATGAAGCAAGGGCTACAGGTCCCAATGGACAGTGTGGTGCCAATGCTACATCATAAGCCTCTGCCATTGCGGCAATTCTACGTACTTCGGAAATACCCCCTGCGTGACTTAAATCTGGCTGAATAATATCTACGGTGCCACTATGTAAGAGTTCTTTAAAATCCCAACGAGAGAACATACGCTCTCCGGTTGCAATAGGAATACTGGTATATGGATAAATATGATCAAAAGCCTCCTTGTTCTCGCTCAGTACGGGTTCCTCAATAAACATAGGATTGTATGGTGCCAGTTCATCAATTAAACGCTTGACCATGCCTTTATGGATTCTTCCATGAAAATCAAGTCCTATATCCAACATATCTCCAAACTCTTCGCGAAGCAACCTAATATTGTCGGCCACGGTTTTTATCTTTTGTAAGGAGTCAATCCAGGCAAAAGCTCCGGTAGCATTCATTTTTACGGCTTTATAGCCTTGCTCCACTTTTTCACGAGCCTGCTCAAGAACAACTTCCGGATGGTCCCCTCCAATCCAACAGTACATTTTCATTTTCTTACGTACAGCACCACCCAAAAGGTCATAGACCGGTACTCCAAGATGTTTGCCTTTAATATCCCAAAGGGCTTGATCTATACCTGAAATAGCACTCATAAGAATAGGTCCACCACGATAAAAGCCACCACCATACAGAGTCTGCCAAATATCTTCTATATCATTGGCAGAACGCCCAATTATGTATTGAGATAGTTCTTGTACGCAAGCTTCCACAGTAGCCGCTTTACCTTCTACAACAGGCTCACCCCAACCTATAATTCCACTTTTAGTTGTTATTTTCAGAAAAAGCCAACGTGGTGGCACTTTAAAAAGTTCTATTTTTTCAATTCGTAAGTCGTCCATACTCCACTACAATTCTTAAGGTTGATTAAATACGTTCAATTAGCAGTACGCACCGCTAAAATTAGTCTCCCCTAAAGTAATGAATAATTTTGAAGTGTAATTATTACGTTTAAAATAACCCCAATACGCAACTATCTGCCACAAAAAAACCTGTCCATTACTGAACAGGTTCTAATTTTTTATAAAGAGTTTACGCCATTACGCAGGCTCACCATATAAATCAAAATCAGCCGCTTCGGTAATCTTTATATCTACAAATTCTCCTTGTTTTAAATAGAATTGAGCCGCATCTATCAGCACTTCATTATCAACATCGGGCGAATCAAATTCCGTACGGCCTACAAAATACTGACCTTCTTTACGGTCTATGATACAACGGAAAGTCTCCCCAATTTTCTCTTGGTTCAACTCCCATGAAATTTGAGATTGTATTTCCATAATCTCATTGGCTCTTTCCTGCTTTACGTCTTCCGGCACATCATCTTCTAAAGTATATGCATGCGTATTTTCTTCATGACTATAGGTAAAGCAACCCAAACGCTCAAAACGCATTTCGGTAACCCAGTCTTTTAAGGTTTGAAAATCTTCCTCGGTTTCACCGGGATAACCAACTATCAAGGTAGTACGAATGGTCATTTCTGGAACGGCGGCCCTAAATTCCTTCAACAATTTTGTTGTTTTGGCCTGTGTAGTACCACGCCGCATACTTTTTAAAATGGAATCGGAAATATGTTGAAGTGGAATATCTAGGTAATTACAGATTTTAGGTTCTTCCTTCATTACATCAAGCACGTCCAAAGGAAATCCTGTTGGGAAAGCGTAATGCAACCTAATCCATTCAATACCATCAACTTTAACCAAAGCCTGCAATAGCTCTGCTAAATTTCTCTTTTTATAAAGATCAAGTCCGTAATAAGTCAAATCCTGCGCAATAAGAATCAACTCTTTAACACCCTTTGCAGCCAATTTTTGGGCCTCGGTCACCAAATCTTCTATTGGTGTACTACGGTGTTTACCCCTCATTATAGGAATAGCGCAGAATGAACAAGGTCTATCACAACCCTCAGCAATCTTTAAATACGCATAATTCTTAGGCGTAGTAGTCAACCTTTCACCTATAAGCTCGTGCTTATAATCCGCCCCAAGTGCCTTTAACAAGTTTGGCAATTCACTGGTTCCAAAATACTCGTCTACATTTGGAATTTCTTTTTGCAAATCCGGTTTATAGCGCTCACTAAGACAACCGGTCACAAACACCTTATCTACTTGTCCAGCTTCCTTTTTTTGAACATATTCCAAGATAGTATTGACACTTTCTTCTTTTGCGTTCGCGATAAATCCGCAGGTATTGATTACTACAACATTACCTTCCTCTTCATGTACCACTTCTTTGTCGTTGGCACGCAATTGCCCCATGAGTACTTCGGAGTCGTAAACGTTTTTAGAGCACCCCAAAGTAACTACATTGATTTTATTCTGCTTCTGCGATTTTGTTCTCATAACTAGAAATTGAGCGCAAAAATACAACAAGCTGAACGAACAGCTCCGTTTTGGTACGATTTCTTACCGAATTACGTTAAACTTTCATATACATCTGATGTCCAACATGAAACCAAGGTCATGAAATATAAGAATTGTATTATCATAGGTTTAATCTTAGCCTTCCTCAGTAGCTGTTCAAAAGATACTCCCCAAGTTGAGCCGGAAATAGAAACCGAACCAAGTGGCATGTATTTTCCTGAGGCTGGAAGTACATCATGGGAAACGGTTAGCCCACAACAACTAAATTGGAAAGAAGACAAACTACCCAATTTATACGATTACCTAGAAACCAAGAACTCAAAAGGGTTTATTGTTCTAAAAAACGGACGCATCGTAATAGAAAAGTATTTTAACGGTCATTCCCAAAATGACAACTGGATTTGGTACTCGGCCGGAAAAACGCTGGTTTCCAGCACCGTGGGCATTGCTCAAGACGAAGGTTATTTATCTATAAACGATACATCTTCCGACTATTTAGGAACCAATTGGTCTTCCTTAACTACCGAAAAACAAGATTTAATAACTGTTAAAAATCATTTGAGTATGAGCACAGGGTTGCAAGATTATGTAGGACAGACCTTAAAATGAATCTGTACACAACCCTCCTGTTTTAATTATGAAGCCGATGCCGGTGAAAGATGGGCCTATCACCAAGGTGCTTTTACCATGTTAAAAGACATCGTAACCAACGCTACCGGAACAGACTTTAATGATTATTTCTACACCAAAATCAGGGATAAGATTGGAATGAAAGGCTCTTGGAACGAACAGACCTTATTGACTTTGTACGCTAGCGACACTAGAAGTATGGCGCGCTGGGGGCTATTGATCCAGAATGAAGGGATCTGGGACGCAGAACGTATTATTAGTAAAACTTACTTTGATGAAATGACCAGCACTTCCCAAGACATTAATAAATCATACGGCTATTTATGGTGGCTAAATGGCAAAGAAAGCTACATGAACACTACTTCTCAAACCGTAGTTTCAGGTTCGCTAATACCTAATGCTCCAACAGATATGATTGCCGCTT
The DNA here is from genome assembly GCF_044597075.1 of Zobellia russellii. Classification (NCBI taxonomy): domain Bacteria; kingdom Pseudomonadati; phylum Bacteroidota; class Flavobacteriia; order Flavobacteriales; family Flavobacteriaceae; genus Zobellia; species Zobellia russellii. The sequence continues at coordinate 1,996,798 of NZ_CP139000.1, forward strand.
TAGGTGCTAACGACCAGAAAATATATGTGGTTCCCAGTAGAAATTTAGTGGTGGTACGCTGTGGTGATAGTGCGGAAGAAACCCAATTGGGTCTTTCTAGCTTTGACAACGAATTATGGGGTAAAATAAATGCTGTAATCAATTAGTGTAACCTTATATTTGGCCACCCAAAACCTAGATACTATACGTTGAAAAATGAATCTACAAATTCATGTTTATTAAACACCTGTAAATCTTCTATACCTTCGCCAACGCCAATATATTTAACAGGAATTTGAAACTGATCAGAAATTCCGATAACCACTCCCCCTTTTGCAGTACCATCTAGTTTAGTAACTGCCAGTGACGTTACTTCCGTAGCCTTTGTAAATTGCTTAGCCTGCTCAAAAGCATTTTGCCCTGTAGATCCGTCAAGTACGAGCAGAACATCATGCGGGGTATCATCCACAACTTTTTGCATTACGCGCTTTACTTTCGTGAGCTCGTTCATTAAGTTCACTTTGTTGTGTAGACGTCCGGCGGTATCAATAATAACCACATCGGCATCCTGTTTTACGGCGGAACTTAAAGTATCAAAAGCCACTGAGGCCGGGTCGCTGCCCATCTTCTGTTTTATGATGGGTACATCTACCCTATCTGCCCATACCTGCAATTGGTCAATGGCTGCAGCACGGAAAGTATCTGCAGCACCCAAGACTACTTTTAGACCTTGCTTTTTAAATTGATGGGCCAATTTACCAATGGTAGTTGTTTTACCCACGCCATTAACGCCCACCACCATAATTACATACGGTTTTTTATCTGTTGGAATCGAAAATTCCGTTTGGTTGCCAAGATTGGTTTCCGAGAGAAGACCGGAAATTTCTTCACGAAGAATGGTGTTAAGCTCATCCGTGCCCATATATTTGTCCTTGGAAACGCGGGCTTCTATACGTTCAATAATTTTTAAGGTCGTTGTTACCCCTACATCCGAAGAAACTAGCACCTCTTCAAGATTATCCAATACATCATCATCTACCTTAGACTTACCGGCAACCGCTTTGCTAAGCTTTGAAAAGAAAGAAGTTTTGGATTTCTCCAGGCCCTTATCAAGGCTTTCTTTTTTCTTTGACGAAAATATATTTTTGAATAAACTCATGTGCTCTTTGTATTAATAGGCTCAAAGATAATAAAGTAAGGCGGAAGTTTTTACTATAAATAGCACTACTGTGAATTCAAACCCACGGGCTATGCCCTGAAACTTCTTCAACCTGTGCGGTAAACAACAAAAAAAGCCCCTTCTTTATGAAGAGGCTTTATCATACTTTAAAAAGTATCTTACTTTTTAGACAACCATTCGTTGACCGCTTCTGGGGCCATAACAGATTCTACAAAAGTGTAAGAACCACTTTTTGGAGACTTCACCATTTTAATGGCTTTTGTCAATCTTTTTGAACTTGTCTGTAAACTTGCTACCGTCTTCTTTGCCATGACTAATATGCTTTTATGTTCTCGCTAAAACGAAAACTTATTTAATCTCCTTATGGATTGTCATCCTTTTTAAAATAGGATTGAACTTTTTAATCTCCATTCTTTCGGGAGTATTCTTTTTATTCTTGGTAGTAATGTACCGTGAAGTACCTGGCTGTCCCGATTCTTTATGCTCGGTACACTCCAAAATTACTTGTATTCTATTTCCTTTCTTTGCCATCGTATTCTAAGCTTATTTTACCAATCCTTCTGCTTTTGCATCTTTCAATACAGCAGAAATACCCTTTTTGTTGATAATCTTCAACGCCTTTGCAGAAACCTTCAAGGTTACCCAACGGTCTTCTTCGGGAATATAAAAACGTTTCTTAGAAAGATTAACATTGAACCTTCTTTTGGTCTTATTGATAGAAAACGATACGTTGTTACCGAACATCGCTCTCTTCCCCGTAATTTCACAAACTTTTGACATCGCGCTGATTTTTCTTTAAACAGGGTGCAAATTTATATCATTTTTATGGATGCACAAAACAATATTTCAGATTTTTGAAATTTCTTTTTGCAACAGCTCCAAAGCCTTGTTAACGGACTTCTCTACAATGCGTTCTCTATGGCTTCCCATATTAAACTTATGGGCATAAACTCCGTTTGGTGTTGCAATGCCTATAAAGACCGTTCCGATCTCCGCATCCGAATCTCCTTTTGTAGGACCGGCATTACCTGTAGTGGCTATAGCATAGTGCGTCTTGAACAGGTGTCTAACGTTTTCTGCCATTTCCTTAGCTACTTCTGCACTCACCACAGAGTAAGTTGTTACAACGTCCCTTGGCACTTTAAGCACGTTTATTTTCGCATCTGTGGCATAACTAACCACACTACCCTGAAAGTAAGCTGACGCTCCTGGCAAGGCCGTTAGTTGCTCCGCAATTTTTCCTCCGGTAAAACTTTCGGCCGTAGAAAGGGTCAATCCTTTTTCCGTACATAGTTTGGCCACAACTTGTTCCAAGGTTTCCTCATCCTCAGTGCCGTACATAATATCACCGATCAACGGATTTAATTTTTGTACCTCGGCATCAACGGCATCCCCAAGCGCTTTCTTATCCGGACCTTTAGCGGTCAATCGTAACCTGACTTTACCCAAACTGGGTAGATATGCCAATCGTATGGAAGCAGGTAAGTTATTTTCCCAATCTTCTATTTTATCCGCAATAGAACTTTCGCCCAGACCATAGGTAACCACTGTTCTATGCAAAATATAAGGACGCTTAAATTCCGAAATGATCTTAGGAATTACCTTATCCGTTATTAAATTCTTCATCTCATAGGGCACTCCCGGCAACGAAACAAAGGCTACACCATCTTCTTGGATCCACATACCAGGAGCCGTACCAAAGGCATTGTGCAAAACCGTGGCCTTAGAAGGAACCAAAGCTTGTTTTCTGTTGATATCCGATATGGGCGTAGTGGTAATATACTTCCTAAAAAGTTCTTCTACATGTGCCAAAACACCTGCATTTTCTACCAAGGTGTCATTAAAAAACTCACATAGCGTGTGCTTTGTAATATCATCTTTGGTAGGGCCAAGCCCTCCGGTTATGATAACAACTTGAACCCTCTTTTTGGCGTCTTCCAACGCTTGAAGAATATGCTCCCTATCATCTTGAATTGAAGTAATCTGGTAGACAGACACCCCAATTTTATTAAGTTCTTTGGAGATAAAAACGGAATTGGTATCAACAATCTGACCTATTAGAATCTCATCGCCAATGGTAATGATTTCAGCAAGCATTAGATGTTGAAATCTTTTTTAAGCTCGGCCACTACTTGGTCTATGTCTTTTTTCAACAAAGGAAAAACCACTTGTATCTCGGACATATTGGCTTCTGCTTTTCCCAAAGTTTCAATCTGTAAGGCAGCGGCACGCGTCTGTTCCATACCCAACAAATCTACATTAGGTTTAATTTTATGAGCTAATTTGTAAACCTGGTCATGGTTTTGCTCATTTAAGGCAGCTTCTAGATCTTCTAAATCCTGCGGCACCTCTTCTAAAAATACAGAGATAACAGAGTTGATGAAATCCTCATCTCCTTCTGCCATTTCATTGATTTTATCAAGACTGTAAATCATTATTTTACTTTTAAATGAAAAAGTTCACGACCCTCCAGAATACCTGAAAGGTAGTCATTTGCTTCAATTCTACCAACACCGGCCGGTGTACCCGTAAAAATTACATCGCCTTTTTTTAACATAAAAAACCGGGAAACATACGACACCAGCTCATCTATCTTCCAGAGCATGAGACCGGTATTCCCTTTTTGGACTTCACCTTCGTTCTTCAACAAAGAGAAATTTAAATTGTTTAAATCTTTAAAATTTGTTTTCGAAAGCCACTCTCCTATGACCGCTGAACCATCAAAACCCTTTGCTTTTTCCCACGGCAAACCTTTCTCTTTGAGCTTTGATTGTAAATCTCTAGCGGTAAAATCTATTCCCAAACCAACTTCGTCATAATAGGTATGGGCAAATTTTTCATTAATGTGCTTCCCTACTTTTTTAATCTTGACCAATACCTCTACTTCATAGTGTATGTCATTGGAAAATTCAGGAATATAGAAATCCTGTTCTTTGGGTAGAATTGCGGAATCCGGTTTAATAAACACTACAGGTTCATCTGGTCTTTCATTGGCCAATTCCTCTATATGTTCAGTATAATTTCTACCGATACAGATAATTTTCATGGAAACCCTCTTAGTTTTTAACTTAGCTTATTGTTCAGCTGACTTAATTTAACTTGTGTCAGCACCTTTTTTGTATATAGCGGAAAATCTGCATTAAGAATCCACCCGAAATAGCCAGGTTCTTTTTCCAATACATCCAGAACCTTTCTTCCTTTGTGTTTACCAAAGGCAAAAATTTCTACACCATCCTCATCATATCCTAAAAAGCCTGCAAAATCCGCAAACTGCCTATGGGTAGAAAATTCGGCCAGCTTCTTTACATTGTTCTCCAGTTCCGGGTATCTATCCAATTGGGACAATAACACCTCATAGGTAGCCAATGTATCCGCTTCGGCACTATGGGCATCGGTAAGGTCTTTATCACAATAAAACTTGTAAGCTGCCGCTAGGGTACGCTTTTCCATCTTATGAAATATAGTCTGTACATCTATGGAGACCATACTCTTCATATCAAAGTCTAACTCTGCCCTTAACATTTCTTCGGCCAACAGAGGAATATCAAAACGATCTGAATTAAACCCTCCTAAATCGCAGTCTTTAATCATGGCGTAGATGGTCCGGGAAAGGTCTTTAAAAGTTGGCTCATTGGCAACTTTTTCATTTGAAATACCATGAATAGCAACCACCTCTTCCGGGATTTCCATTTCCGGATTTACCAACCAGGTTTTACTTTCCTTATTCCCGTTAGGGTATACTTTTAAAACAGATATTTCTACGATCCGGTCTTTGGCAACGTTAGTTCCCGTAGTTTCCAAATCAAAAAAACAAATGGGACGCGTAAGATTAAGTTCCATGTTTTTAGCAATTTTTTTTTAACAAAGATAACCTTTAACAAGGTTCAAGAAAACATATCCATACTTTTCTTATTAAAGAAAAATAGCACTACAACCTAGTATTTATAACATTATTAAACGCGGAACCAAAAGTATAGCTAAGACCAACACTAAGGCTGGTCTCAAAATCAGTAGCAATCTGTTTTTGCTGCAGCAATACATCCTCTAGAGATGCATCTCCTCCCGGCAGGTTGATCTGATCCCTTATAATCTCGAACCTGCCCGAAAACCGTGCCGCTAAACCTTTTAACAATCGCACTGAAAAACTTCCGTTCAACTGAATTCTATTTTTGGCAAAATCATTCAAAAAAGTAGACCCCCTTAGCCGTGCATAAACGTTACCCCAAGGCTGACGATACCTTATCTGTACATCTAACGAATGATTAAAAACACCTTCCGTTTCTTTATTAAAAATGGTCGGTTCTATATAATCATTATGAAAGTAGCCTATTTTATATGCAAAAACGATTTCTCTACGGAGCACTTCTTTGTACGAGTAGATATTGTATTCTATGGCCGGGGTTGCGTAATATTTAAAGTCAAGATTCGTAAAGGTGTTATGTTGCACACCTCCAAAAATACCGGCAGACCAATGGTCCGATAGACTGGCAACGATACTACCATCTGCAGAATACCTAAAACGTTCACTGGTAAACGTTTCCTCATTCCTAACAAATTCTTTATTGGCCTGATTGAGTTCAACATCCGTACGAATCCGTAATTTTTCCGTTACATGATCACTTTGAAAGCCCAATTCATATTCAAATTCTTTACGACTAGATTCCCTTTTAAGCTTGGCTTCCCCATAAACTTCAAAAATCCAATTGTTCCAAGGATCCCTAAAATCTACCTCTTGAATCTCACCAAGCCCTTCTTTATTGACCGTGTACGTAATATTCTCTGCTAAATCCGATTCCAAAACATATTGAAGAAGTCCTGATTGTACTTTCTTTAGAAGTCCCTTGCGCACCTCATCATCCGTCATGCTGGCGGTACTATCGTAAGTAAGTTTTCCAAAAATATCCTTATAATCCTCTACACCCTCAAACTCTAACATATAGGTACGCCCTCCGCTACCATTGGCTATATCGTAAATAAAGAGTTTTACATTGGCCTGTGCCTGATCACGAACGTGATTTACATAGTTTATTTCTTGCCTTAGATAATTCTTTTCGCAATTACAATCTATATAAAGTTTTAGGGGTGCTTTTTCCTCTTGATCTACACTTGCTTCTTGCGCAAACATAAGAACAGGAGTCAAAAATAAAAGGAAAAGGAACGAATCTAAAATTCGTATTGGGAACGTTTTGAAATCTCTTATTGGCATTGTTGGTTTGGCGACCTGATGGTTATTTATCTATCGCATGAAAATAAGACTATTAATCTATTTATAGCGAAAGCCCAATGAAAAACCGAAATAAATTATGGATTTAAAACAAATACGCTTTTTAAGTGAGAATGCCTTAACAAAATAGTGTTGTCTCCAAATCTTACACTTCACGATCCATATCCCAAGCTTCCAAATAATCTGCCACCGCTTTTGCGAACATACTACCTAAAGCTCCATTTACCACCCTGTGATCATAACTATGGGAAAGATACATTTTGCTTCGTATACCTATAAAATCTCCTTCCGGAGTTTCTATAACGGATGGAATTTTTCGGATAGCACCCAATGCCAATATACCCACTTGAGGCTGATTAATGATCGGGGTGCCAAAAACACTGCCAAACGTACCCACGTTGGTAACGGTATAGGTACCGTTTTGAACTTCGTCCGGTTTTAGTTTGTTCTCCCTTGATCTAGCTGCCAAGTCGTTTACCACCTTGGCCATTCCAACTAAATTCAATTGATCTGCATTTTTTATCACGGGAACAATAAGGTTCCCATCCGGAAGGGCGGCAGCCATACCTATGTTTATATTTTTCTTTTTAATTACCGTATCACCATCCAAAGAAATATTCATTAAAGGGTATTTCTTAAGTGCCTTTGCAACGGCTTCCATGAAAATTGGGGTAAACGTAAGCTTCTCTCCTTCTCTCTTTTCAAAAGCGTTCTTTACCTTATTCCTCCAATTCACAATTTTTGTAACGTCTACCTCTATAAAGCTTTGAACGTGAGCAGAAGTAGATACACTGCTGACCATATGCTTAGCGATAAGTTTGCCCATTCTGGACAATGGAACAACCTCGCCATCTTCTATCTGTTTTACATCTGCACCATTAGCCATGCCAACATCCGAAGTAATTTGACCAGCAATGGAAGACACCGCTTGTTTTGGAGCAGGAGCAGGAGCTACAGGTTGCTGGGTCTTTGCTTTTTTGCCATTTTCAAGATACGCCAGAATATCATTTTTGGTAACCCGCCCCTCATTGCCCGTACCTTCTATGGTATCAAGCTCAGCAATAGAAATACCTTCTTGCTTGGCAATATTTTTCACCAAAGGCGAATAAAAACGGTCAGAATCCGATTTTTGGACCTGATGCACAGGAGCACTTACCGTTTCTTTGGCCACTTTTACAGTTTCCTCTACCAAAGCAGCAGACTCTTCGGTGGCTTTAGATGCTTCAACCGGAGCGGTAGATGTCTTGGGCTGGGCCACTTCAACAGATTGTTCGGTTTCAATGATAGCCACGGTATCACCTACTTTTATTACATCGTCTATATCATAAAGCTTCTCCACCAAAACACCTTCAACCTCACTGGGAACCTCAGAATCTACTTTGTCCGTAGCTATTTCAAAAACAGGCTCGTCCAACTCAATAGTATCCCCAATTTCTTTTAACCAAGTGGTTAGAGTTGCTTCTGCAACACTTTCACCCATTCTCGGCAATTTCAGTTCAAACTTTGACATATTCTTATTTTATTCTGCTTTTAAGCTAATTTGGTCGCAAAAATACCAAAAAAAACGCCTATTTATTAAACTTACTATATTTTAATTCGCTTTCAATGAGCCCTCAAACGGAATTCGATTTAAAATACTCCGCCCTAGAGTAACCTCATCTGCATATTCCAACTCGTCCCCCACAGCTATTCCCCTGGCAATGGTAGATGTATTAATATCCAAGCCATTCAATTGCTTATAAATATAAAAATTGGTGGTATCGCCTTCCATGGTGGAGCTCAACGCAAAAATAAACTCTTTGACCTCTCCTTTTTTTGCCTTGTCTATCAAAGATCCAATGGTTAAATCCTGCGGGCCAATTCCTTCCATTGGCGATATTTTACCTCCAAGAACGTGATACAACCCTTTATATTGGCTCGTATTTTCAATGGCCATCACATCTCTAATATCTTCAACCACGCAGACCAAGCTTCTATCCCGTTTGGGATTAGCGCAAATTTCGCATATAGCCACATCCGAAATATTATGACAGTTCTCACAAAACTTTATCTCGCTACGCAAATCCAACAACGCATTAGAGAGCCTGTCTGTCTGTTCCTTAGGCTGCTTTAGTAAATGAAGTACCAAACGAAGTGCCGTTCGTTTACCGATTCCCGGCAACTGCGACATTTCGTATACGGCATTTTCTAGAAGTTTAGATGAAAAATCCATAGACACAAAATTACGTACTATTTTTACTTTTTGTACTTTGGTTTGAAATTTTATTCCATGACCGCCACCCACATCCTAATCTTGATAGGTGCTTATTTTCTCCTCCTTTTATTGATATCCTATTTTACGGGAAAAAATGACTCTAACGTTGATTTTTTTAAAGCAGGGAAATCATCGCCTTGGTACTTGGTTGCTTTCGGTATGGTGGGCGCTTCCCTTTCCGGTGTAACATTTATATCGGTACCGGGTTGGGTAGAGGCCTCGGAATTTAGTTACATGCAGGTGGTTTTTGGTTATCTGGCGGGCTATTTTGTAATCGCCTTTATCTTGCTTCCCATCTATTATCAGCTTAACGTAACTTCTATATACGAGTATCTTAAAAAGCGATTTGGAACCGTAAGTTATAAAGTGGGTGCCATATCTTTCTTTATTTCCAGGGTTTTAGGCGCCGCTTTCAGACTTTTCTTAGTAGCCATTGTTTTGCAGCAGTTTGTTTTTGACGAATTAGGTGTTCCTTTTGAAATTACAGTGGTTCTCTCTATTTTACTAATCTGGATCTATACTTTTAGAGGTGGCATAAAAACTATTGTCTGGACAGATACGTTACAAACCTCCTTTATGCTCCTTTCTGTTGGATTGAGCATCTACTTCATTAACCAAAAACTGGACTGGAGTTTTACGGAGTTCCTAGCGTCCGAAGAACTAAAACAATACAACAAAGTACTATTTACCGATAGTTTTTTTGACAAGAACCACTTTCTAAAGTCTTTTCTTGGCGGTATGTTCATTACTATTTGTATGACAGGGTTAGACCAGGATATGATGCAAAAGAACCTTACCTGTAAATCTCTTAAGGATGCACAAAAGAATATGGTTTCCTTTAGCGTGGTATTAGTAATCGTAAATTTTGTTTTTCTTTTACTAGGTGCGCTCTTGTTCATATATGCCGCTAAGTTCAATATTGCAACGCCATTGATGGACGGCCAAGCAAAACCGGACCTGTTATTTCCAGAAATAGCACTTAACAGGGGTCTGGGCATGGTAGTTGCCATTACCTTTATGCTAGGTTTAATAGCAGCGGCCTACAGTAGTGCAGACAGTGCGCTAACCTCTCTGACCACATCTTTTTGCGTAGATTTTCTCAGCATTGATGAAAAGGCCGAAAAAGACCAGAATAGAATTAGGAAAACCACTCACATTGGCATGAGCATCTTGCTCATAGTAACAGTTATTGCGTTCAAATATATTCTGGACAGAAATGTTATTGATGGCCTATTGACAGTTGCCACCTATACCTATGGACCTTTACTAGGTCTTTTTACCTTTGGTATATTCACCAAATACGCCGTAAAAGACGGTTATGTGTGGATTATAGCGCTATTATCCGTACTTTGTATTGTAGCGCTGGCCAATCTTCCTGTTGAATATTTGGGCGGGTATAAAGTAGGTTACGAGCTACTCCCCTTAAATGGCCTATTAACATTTATAGGACTTTATTTTATTCGTAATAAAAGCAGTCAAGAAATAACAAGTTGAGAAGAAAACTTTAAAACGTTAAAGTTTTATACGAAAAAACCTACATGTTTTTCGTCGATCAATTAATATTGCCCTGTAGCCAATAAGACCAAGGTGCAAGCCACGACCGCTTCAATCCCTTTGGATTCCAGTAATTTGTAAAATTCAGGGTTTTCAGTGCCCGGATTAAATATTACACGTTTCGGATTTATTTGTAAGATTTTGTCGATATATTCAGGCTGACGTGCTGGACCTATATACAAAGTAACGGTATGAATGTTTTGAAATTCATTTAAATTGGTCTTTATTTGTATATCCCTGATTTTACCTTCGCGTAAACCGAATGCTTCAGTTTTGATGCTATGGTCTAAAAGCCGATTAACCGCTAGATTGCTATATCGATTCGTTTTTAGAGAAGCTCCGAATACCAGGGTATTTTTCATATGTTAAATATGATGTTAAAGTTCTTTAAGGATGTAACTTTTTAGTAAAATATACGTCTATTATAAAAGTCGTTCTAAAAAGTGTAAACTTTCATAAAATATTGGTCGGTGATAAAGCTATATGTTTATAGTTAATGGTTAGTGTTTAGTATAGCAGAATCAACGACAGAAACCCCGATGGAGACATCGGGGTTTTGTGTTTTATAAGCTTACCATTTTATAATAGCACTACCCCAAGTAAAACCGCTACCGAATGCGGCAAGAACCACAAGGTCTCCTTCTTTTATCTTACCGCTTTCCCAAGCTTCCGTAAGCGCAATAGGTATAGACGCTGCTGTGGTATTCCCGTATTTCATAATGTTATTGAAAACTTGATCATCTCCTAAACCAAACTTTTTCTGAATAAACTGGGAAATTCTCAAGTTGGCCTGGTGCGGCACCAACATATTAATATCCGAAGGTGTTAAATCATTAGCCTTTAAACCCTCCATAATTACCTCACTAAAACGGACTACTGCATTTTTAAATACAAACTGTCCGTTCATGTATGGAAAGTAAGATTCATCATTAGGGTCGTTCTCATCAATAATATCCGTAACCCAACGTTTGCCCATACCCGGAGCTATTAAGGACAACTCCTCTGCATGCTGACCTTCACTGTGCAAATGTGTAGAAAGAATCCCTTTTGAGGTATCTTCTTCCCTACTTATAACCGCTGCTCCAGCTCCATCTCCGAATATTACGGACACAGATCTACCTCTGGTAGTCATATCAAGGCCATGGGAATGTAACTCAGAACCAATTACAAGAATATTCTTGTACATACCACTTTTGATATACTGATCAGCAACACTAAGCGCATATATAAAACCGGAACATTGGTTTCTTACATCCAAGGCCCCTACCGTTTTAATCCCAAGGTCTCTTTGAACCAAAACGCCCGGCCCAGGAAAATAGTAATCAGGACTTAGCGTAGCAAAGACGATAAAATCTATATCATCCTTATCTATACCTGCACGTTCTATAGCTATTTTTGCAGCCTTTACGCCCATGGTTGTTGTAGTATCACCACCCTTTACGACATGTCTTCTTTCTTTGATACCCGTTCGTTCTTGGATCCATTCATCATTGGTATCCATTACCTTGGCCAAATCATCATTGGTCACTACGTTTTCGGGCACAAAGTATCCAAGTCCCGTAATTTTTGAATTATACATAGAAGGTTTTTTTTAATTTAAAAAGCTAAAGCTTTAAACCAGGGTGCAAATTAACCCGTAAATTTCTAAGATAAGCAAAATTAATAGGATGAATTTAACCTTGTGCTATTTATTGAAGGTATTGCTTATAGCTATTTACATCAATTTTTGCCCTAAGGTCATGAAGTAAATTGTAGAGCCCAAAGAATGTCCTGTTCATATACAGAAAGTGCTTAGACCCTCTGTTTCCGTTCATTTTACGAATCTGACTATCCTTGGAATAGCGTTCACTTAAATCTGCTATTTTCTCCCAGAAATCATTAGAACCAAAGTCAAAACTAGTTTCGTGAAAAGGCGAAGTAAAAAGTGTGAGCATTTCTTTGAATAGCGCTTTAAAGAATTTGAGCTCTTCGGGCGAGTCGGTTTCCGTTAATATTTCCAACTCATACAGTTTCGCCATAAAAACTGCGTCATTTTCAATGTTTTCTTTTTTCGCCAACTCAAAATAAGGCACATAAAATTCGTTGGGTACCTCTTTAATACAGCCAAAATCTATGGCAATCAATGTATTTTGCTCACTTACCAAAAAATTTCCTGGATGAGGATCAGCATGAACCCTTCTTAGACCATGAATTTGGAACATATAAAAATCCCAAAGCGTCTGCCCCAATTTATTACCTATTTCCTGACTAAAATTTTTATTGGTGAATTCGCCCAGATGTTGGCCATACATCCAATCCATTGTAATAATTCGCTCACTTGAAAGCTCCTCATAATACTTGGGGAATTCTAAATTTTTAATCCCGGAACAACTATTAGTAATACTAATGCTCTGCTCAATTTCTAAAAAATAATTGGTCTCTTCTATGAGTTTGTTTTCTACTTCTTTAAAATATTTATCAGAGTCTTTTCCCTGTAGATTAAACATCTTTATGGCAATGGGTTTCACCAATGCCAAATCACTGGAAATACTTTCCGCAACACCCGGGTATTGAATCTTTACCGCCAATTCCTTACCGTCTTTTGTTGCCTTATGCACTTGGCCTATACTAGCGGCATTTATACTATCTTTTTCAAAAGTATCGAACAGCTCCTCTGGATATTTGCCCAAATATTTCTTAAATGTTTTACGTACCAAGGGAGCAGAAAGAGGTGGTACGGAAAACTGTGAGAGCGAAAACTTGTCTACATACGCCTTTGGGAGTATATTTTTCTCCATACTAAGCATTTGAGCAACTTTTAGGGCACTACCCTTTAAGCTCTTAAGTCCGTCATAAATATCCTCCGCATTGTTTTCGTTCAGTTCGTTTTTATCCATTTCAGGATTCACCAACTTTTTACTGTAATATTTAACATAATTGCCCCCAATTTTAACACCTGTTTTAACCAGTTTTCCTGCCCTTTCTATTTTACCTGTAGGTATACTATCAATTGTTTTCATATCGTCTCTTTTGGAAAAGTGAGTATGTTATAAGTTGGCTAAGCAAATGTTTCCTTATAAAGAAACTTACCGAAGTCAAGAATGTTTTCAAGTGGGGTATTATCAAAAATATCAAACACGGTATGTATAGATTTCTCTATGGCTACATCGGTTTTTTCAAATCCGGGAGAAGTATCGTCCATCCAAAATTTTAGCAAGAATAAAAACTGCAACCATGCTCCTTCCGAAAACACTTGGGGATTATATTTGGTAATTTTAAGATTCTTGTTAGCATTGGCATCATTAATAAGTTCTGCCGCAAAAGATTTAACATGCTGGCGCAGCCCTTTTAGTTGTCCTAGATTTTTTAAAGGACTATTATGTTCTTTTAAAGCGAATAGAACATAACTACGGTTAAGGGTGAGCATTTCAAAAAATGTATAGAAAAAAGTAAGCATCTTATCCTTATTGGAAAAGTTATTATACGCTTCATTTTTGAGAATAAGAGCTTCTGTGTTTGTATAGAATTTGTTCCATATTTCCTTTTGCAAACTCTCTACTGAACCAAAAAACCTATAAAAATCGGCCTCCGATAATTTATTTTGTTTACAAAATTTATAAATGGATTTAGGTACGCTCTCATGCTCTAGAACATAATCCATATACATAGAGATTATACTATCTTCCGTTACCTTACTTGCTTTAGATTTTGCCACCATTTTCCAACAATTTAGTTATATAAAATTACGCCTAAGAGCGCGCATTCGTTGTTAAGGGAATACCAATTTTATCACAAAAGACAAAAACGTGCCTTCAGATGAAAGCACGTTTTAAAAACAACCTAACCAATAAATGATTATAAACGTGATATTGATCGAAAATTTTCCCTTTCACAGCAATCTTCATCACATCTTCTTCAAAGATAATAAATGTTTAACTAAAATAAAAATTAATTAAACAAAATTACAAACCGCAACCATTCCGTCATACGAACGTGTCAGTTTGTCACAGTCTCTCTGTATGGTATTTTTTTTGACAAACAGCAAACAGGTGTACATCACCTATGTTTTTCTATGCCGAAGAATGAAAAAATAGTATTAAACAAAGTTCAAGCATTAGCGCGAACATTTCTAAAATTTATAATTTATGGCTACAGGTAAAATCAATGTTTCAGTAGAGAACATTTTTCCGCTGATTAAGAAATTTTTGTACAGTGACCACGAAATCTTTTTAAGAGAGCTTATTTCCAATGCAACGGATGCTACTTTAAAGCTAAAGCACCTTACTTCCATAGGCGAAGCCAAAGTTGAATATGGCGACCCTATGATCGAGGTAAAAGTAGATAAAGAAGGAAAGAAAATTCACGTGATTGACCAAGGTATCGGTATGACCGAAGACGAGGTTAAAAAGTATATTAACGAACTTGCCTTTTCCGGTGCGGAAGAATTCTTGAACAAGTATGAGGACGGAGCCAAAGAGTCCGGCATTATAGGTCATTTTGGTCTTGGTTTCTATTCTGCCTTTATGGTTGCTGATAAAGTACAGATCAGTACCAGAAGCTTTAAGGAAGATGCAGAACCGGTATTATGGAGCTGTGACGGCTCTCCAAATTTTACATTGGAACCAGGTGACCGCCAAGAACGCGGTACAGAGATTATTCTTCATATTGCCGAAGACTCCACTGAGTTTCTAGAAGACAACCGTATTAGCGAGCTTCTGAACAAGTATAACAAGTTCATGCCTATTCCAATTAAATTTGGAATGAAGACAGAGACGCTTCCTAAGCCAGAAGATGCCAAAGAAGAAGATCCAGCACCTACTCAAGAAGTAGATAATATTATTAACAACCCTACCCCTGCCTGGACCAAACAACCGGCTGATTTAGAGGATCAAGATTACAAGAATTTCTACAGGGAACTGTATCCAATGCAGTTTGAGGAACCTTTGTTCCACATTCACCTGAACGTAGACTACCCGTTTAATCTTACAGGTATACTTTATTTTCCAAAGTTGACCAATGATCTTAACGTTCAAAAAGACCGCATTCAACTGTACCAAAACCAAGTTTTTGTAACGGATAATGTAGAAGGTATTGTTCCTGAATTTTTAACCATGTTGCGTGGTGTAATTGATTCTCCGGATATTCCTTTGAATGTTTCCAGATCATACCTACAGGCAGATGGTGCCGTAAAGAAAATTTCTTCGTACATCACAAGAAAAGTTGCAGATAAATTAAACTCACTGTTCAAGAACAGTAGAGAGGATTTTGAGCAAAAGTGGAACGATATTAAAATCGTTATTGAATACGGAATGCTAAGCGAAGATAAATTCTTTGACAAAGCAGACAAATTTGCACTCTACCCTACCGTAGACGGCAGCTACTTTACTTTTGAGGAACTCCAAGAAAAAATAAAGAAAAACCAAACGGATAAGGATGACAAACTTGTTATTCTTTATGCTTCCGACAAAGTTTCGCAGCATAGTTATATTGAAGCTGCAAAAGCTAAAGGTTATGAAGTACTGCTGATGGATTCGCCAATTATTGGTCACTTAATGCAAAAACTGGAAACCTCTAAAGAGAAGATTTCTTTTGCCCGTGTAGATGCAGATCATTTGGATAACTTGATTAAAAAAGAGGACACTCAGATTTCTAAATTATCCGATGAGGAAAAGGAAACCCTTAAAAAGAATCTTGAAGAAGCCATTACGGACAAGAGCTATACCGTTCAACTAGAAGCCATGGATAGTGATGCCTCTCCGTTTATCATTACCGAGCCTGAATTTATGCGTCGTATGAAAGAGATGCAACAGACTGGAGGTGGTGGCGGTATGTTTGGTATGGGATCAATGCCTGACATGTATAACCTTATCGTAAATACAAATCACGAGCTGGTAGGTGAAATATTGAACACCAAAACCGCAAAAAAACGTGAACGATTAATTAGTCAATCTATTGACTTGGCCCGTCTTTCAAAAGGTCTGTTGAAAGGGGAAGAATTAACCAATTTTATAAAACGTAGCTACGAGATGGTGAAGTAGCACTTAATAAATAAACTTACAAAACGCCCAGTTGCATAACTTTGCAATTGGGCGTTTTTTCTTGTTAAAATTCATATCTTCCCGAAAAATTTCAAAAACCATGAAATAGTATGAGTTTCCCCTATGCATAGATTTTTTTTTGTAAACTACGCTCATTATTTATAATAGATTATAGCTAGAAATACTGCAGATATCTCCAAAATTTACACCTACTCTATAAATTCTTTAATTCAAAATAATGTTAGGAATCCAACACTAAATATCAAAATCAAACAAAAATAAATCACATTTTGTACTATTAATCTTTCTAAATTGTTAAATGTTAAGGAACTTTGGAGACAGAATTAATTTACACTAAATATAAGAAGAGCACACTATTCCGCCCAGGTTATTGCTCCGTTTATTGAAACTAAGCACATTTTGTATGGTATTTACAGAACTTAATCCCAAGGGTAATTTTGACAGTTGGGATAAAAAGAAACTAAAAGAAATAGAAGAAGAAAAATTTAGCGAAAATATTGGTGATACTCTTTTTGAAAATGAAGAACTAATTCTAACCGAAATAGTATTGAAACCTAAGGAACGGACTCCGTTTAGAAGGCATACTAATGACTATAGTTGCACCTGTTTTACGGACGGTCTTATGATTTCAAGAAATATTAACGGACAAATAGCCTTGCTGCGTTTGGAAGAAGGTGACCATTTTTATTGGGCCTGCAGTGGGGAAGAAATGGTTCACGATTTAGAAAATATTGGTGAAAACACTATAAACATCAAAATTCTTGCGGTAAAAAAATAAACGGCCGCTATACTTAATAGTAAGGGGCCGTTTGTAAATTTTAAGAGGGTTATTACCAATTTATAGGACCTTTACCCAAATATTTTTCTGCAATAGGCTGGTAATAATCCTTTACATCTTCTAAATCATATATCTTTTGCGACTTAGTATACAAATCGTACTTATTGAAATCTTTAATAAGTTCTAAATATTCTTTGTCACCTTCGTTCAACAACTCTTTGTAACTACCTCCCGTATGCCATGGGTAAAAGGAATGGTAACGTATCATTACCATAGCTTCTTTGGGCAGTTGGTTCTCTTTATGATTAGAGAGTACTTGAAACAGATACTCATCATGCCCCCATGCTAGGTTAAGATTGTCCATACCACAACCTTTTTCATAAATACCGGTAGGCGTATTATAACGGGAATCGGCCATATCCGGATTCAATTTATTAAACTCAGGATATACACAAGTATCCGGCAATTCGCAACCTACTACGAACACATCACCTACGGTTCCCCATTGCTCGTCCTGGCTGGTACCGTCCTCATCGCTTCCCCATAGGAACATCACCTTTCCTAGGTCATGAATAAGACCAGTAAGCTGCATCCAATCTGGGCGATTGTCTTCTCTAATAGCCTCCGCGCTTTGAATTAAATGCTGTACGTTGGGCAAATCCAAATCGGGATCGCTAACGTCTATCAATCTATTCAAATGTTCCATAGCCTCCCATAGGTCCATTGGTTTGTCATAGGTCAAATATTTCTTGTGCATACGTTGAACATAGTCTACCGTTTGCTTTGACCGCATTTTTCTATAATGCTCCTTAACGGCCGCCGACACATCTACAGCCTCATAATCCCTGAACGTTTTTTCCATCTTTAACAATTTAGCTTTAAACTACTTACTCCAACTATTAATCTACACCACGGCATTGGTTATGCTTTACACATTACCTAAAACAAGATATAAAATAATAGTAAATACCACTAGAAAGAGACTAAAGGGCTTGGCATACTTCCAAGGTTGAAGGTTTAATACCCCCGCATCTTTCATTATAAATTTTTCTTCTTTTTTCCCTAATGTGGAAACTAGGTGCATAATCAATATATTCAGCACGAATTCTATTCCCCAAATATGAATAAAATGAAGATTCACTTCAAAAATGTAATACATGGCCACGTAGAATACCAATCCAAACATAAGTCCGGCTTTCGCCCCAATAGCACTAACCTTTGGAAATAGAAAACCTGCAATAATTACACTGGCAATGGGTATAAAGAATATTCCGTTCAACTGTTGTAACAACTGGTAAAGTCCATCTGGCGCATTAGCTACAAAAGGCGCTATACCTATTGCCAAAACGGCCAAAATAGCAGAAGTACTCTTGCCAATAATCACCAATTTTTTTTCACTGGCATCTTTTTGTATGTATTTTTTAAAAACGTCCAAACTAAATACAGTGGCAGCACTGTTCAAAGCACTATTAAAAGTACTTAAGATAGCTCCCATCATTACTGCGACAAAAAAACCAGTGAGCCACAGAGGTAAAACTTTTTTTACCAAAAGTGGATAAACGTTATCCGGATTGTCATAAAGACTTTCCCCAAAATAGTAAAAGCCGATAAGGCCCGGCAAAACAATTACCAAAGGCACCAATATCTTAAGCAAACCCGTATAAAGTAATCCCTTTTGGGCTTCTTTTAGACTTACCGCTCCCAAAACCCGTTGAATAATGGATTGGTGCATGGTCCAGAAATATATCTGATTGATCATAAGCCCCGTAAACAGCACTTCAAAAGGTAAAATTGCGGAACGTGCTCCCTCCCCTATTCCCGACTCCTTACTTACCACATTGAATTTCTCTGGGCTGTGCTTGAATACTGTTGCCATTCCTTCAAACAAATTGCCTTCGCCAATGCTTAGCAAAGCCAAAATAGGCACCAATAACCCTGCTACCAATAAGCCAAACCCGTTTATCGTATCTGTATAGGCCACCATTTTTAAGCCGCCAAAAATGGCATATACGGCACCAATACTACCTACGATCAAGATAGTTATCCATATACCTTCACTTTGGGTGACATTCAATAATTCGGAAATTTCAAAAATAGCTTCTATGTTTAAAGCACCTGTATAAAGCACAATAGGCAGCAGAGTGGCTACAAAAGAAATAATCAAAAGGAGCGCCACATAAGTACGGGTGAGACCGTCAAATCTTTTTTCCAGAAATTCTGGAATGGTAGTCAATCCCATTTTTAAATAGCGAGGGGCAAAATACAGGGCCGCAATGACCAAAGCCAAGGCAGATGTAACTTCCCATGCTACAATAATAGCTCCGTTTCGATATGCGGAACCGTTCATTCCCACCAAATGCTCAGTAGAAATATTGGTTAAGAGTAAAGAACCTGCTATTACAATTCCGGTTAAGGATCTACCTCCCAAGAAATAGCCGTCTTTGGTGTTCAATTTATCGCGTCTAAGCTTGTATGTTGCATAGAAAGCAACAAAACCAGTAAAGAGTAAAAAGGTCAATAACGCCATAAGAAGGTGCCCAGGGGGATTAAGTTGCAAAAAATTACCTCGGTTAAATATCAAATAAACACAAAAAAAACGAATAAATTACCATATTCACAAACATTTCGTGTGCGCAAACGAAATATTAAGTCAGAATACACTCACTGATCATAAACATAGACTAATCTAGTAATGTACTAGCGCAAATAGATTACCCATCACAATTGTTTTTTAAACCGCAGTTATCATTCGTTAATTGCGGATGGTTTACTTATTTTTAATTCATGAAAATTATATCAACTAACATTGGTAGCCCAACTACCATTACCTGGAACGGTAAAGAAGAACTAACGGGCATTTTTAAATACCCGGTAGAAGCCCCCCTGTTTTTAGGAAAAACGGATGTAGCTAATGATACCGTAATTGACCGTAAACATCATGCAGGCTTGAACAAGGCCTGTTTTCTATTCTCCACGGAACATTATGAGTACTGGAAAAGCTTATACCCAAGTTTGGATTGGAACTGGGGTATGTTCGGAGAAAATCTTAGCGTTAGTAATTTTGATGAATCCGTTATACGTATAGGCGATATTTATAAAATAGGAAGTGCCTTGGTTCAAGTATCACAACCTAGAGAGCCTTGTTATAAGTTGGGTATACGGTTTCAAAACCAAAGTATTTTAAAACAGTATATAGATTATGGGTTTCCAGGCACTTATGTACGCATCCTAGAAGAGGGTGAAGTAAAGGTAGGAGACGAATTACTGCTGGTGGAGCAATCTCAAAACGCGCTTACCGTTAAGGATTTTTATCAGTTATTATTTACCCGCCAAAAAGACCCGCAAATACTACAGTTAGCCTTGACCAATACTTCTTTGCCCGAGTATAAACGCGAACGTTTAAAGAAATTCCTTCCTAAATCATGAATTATCCATGGCACTTATACGTAATGGGTATCATTTACGTAATGGCAGGTATTATGCATTTTGTAAAACCAAAAGCCTATATGCGTATTATGCCCCGGTATCTACCCAACCACAAGCTATTGGTGCAACTTAGCGGTATTGCAGAAATTTTATTAGGTATAGGTGTTTGCATTCCTGCTGTGAAGAACTATGCTATCTACGGAATTGTACTCATGCTAGCCGTGTTCTTACTGGTACATTTTTATATGCTATCCAGCAAAAAAGCTTCGGCCGGATTTCCCAAGTGGCTCTTAATAGCAAGATTGCCTTTACAACTGGTCTTAATGTATTGGGCTTATAGCTACCTATCACTATAAAAAAAGCCCCTAACGCTCTCAACAACATTAGGGGCAATTAACTCAACTCAACTTAAACTATCTTAGTTTACCGAAATCTCCTTGTAATAAGTTTCTTTGCTATCTCTTACTACAACGGTATACTCACCTTCGTAAGCTTTGGTAAAATCAAATGCTTTTTCAATAACCATTTCATTCTCTCTTTTTTCAGAGAAAACTAGTCTGTTACTACTATCGTAAACTTGAATATCAACGTCTTTGCTATCTAGGTTTAAAAGGTTTAAATAAACCATTCCACCTTTTTGTCTAAAGACCGGTTTACTGTTTTCTTTTTTGTCTATTACCTCTACATTGCTTCCGTTTACACTAATTGTGTAGGAAATTGTAGTTAAATCATCTTCTGATTTAAAGAAATATAGACCATCTTTAAGTTTAGAAAGGTCAAACTTCTTGGCATAGTTTTCTTTTTCAACAGTTTCAAAGAATATAACGTTCTGCTCTGCATCCATAAACTTGATGGTTGTTCTTCCCGCATGGGCATCTAGTTCATAAACAAAGCTTTTTACATTTTCATTTGGTACAACACTAAGCTTGGGCTCGCTGGCGATACTAGCAGTTGTAGTCAATAACAAAGCGATCATTGCGGCGGTTCTTACTACTTTTCTCATATCGTTTTTTTTTATATCCTGCTGTTACACAGGGTAGGTTAATAATATGATACAAACATACTGCCGTTATCCTGCTCTCACTACTCCACAATTCGCCAATAAATGTGCTATTTTACCATTCCAAATACATCAATATTGCCCATAAGGTAATATTGAACATATTTTAGTTAATTTTGCAAAGAAAGAAGGAATTAGCCTTGTTTAATTTTGTATTATGAGCAAACCCCCGCTAACAAATCAGAAGCCCGCTTTTGAGGCCATAGAACCTAGTTTTGGGCATTCTTATACGTATCAAAGGTTTGATGCGACAAAGAATAATAAAAACACCGTATGGCATTACCATCCGGAAATAGAGCTCGTTCACGTAAATGGTGGATCTGGTAAAAGACAGATCGGAAGCCATGTTTCGTATTACTCAAAAGGAGACCTTATATTAATAGGTAGTAATTTACCCCATTGCGGTTTTACCAATACCCTTACCGGTAATGAAAGCGAAACGGTCATTCAAATGAAATTGGATTTCTTGGGAAACGATTTTTTTAATATTCCCGAAATGAAAAAAATTCAATCGCTTTTTGAAATGGCAAAAGGTGGTATAGCCTTTTCCGGAAAGACCAAAAGAAAGATTGGAGAGAAAATGCAGATTCTGGAATACCAGACCCATTTTCAGCGTTTACTTTCTATATTGAATATTTTAAACGAATTGGGCAACTCCAAAGAGTTTAAGATTCTTAATGCCGAAGGGTTCTCTATGGAAACCGAAGTGAAGGACAATGATCGTATTAACGTAGTCTTTAACCACGTTAAGAACAACTTTAAGGAAGAAATAACATTGGATGAAATAAGTAACATGGTAAGTATGACCGTACCCTCTTTCTGTCGTTACTTTAAAAAGATTACCAATAAAACTTTTGTTCAGTTTGTAAATGAGTACCGTTTAGTGCATGCCTCCAAACTTTTGGCAGAACAACCTTTAAGTATTACCGAGGTTTGTTTTGAAAGCGGTTTCAACAACTTTTCTCACTTTAACAAACAGTTTAAGGCATTTACAGGTCAAAACCCATCTGAATACAGGAATGAGTTAAAAACAGTTCTTAAATGATAGACGGTCTGTTCCCGGACGAAATAAATTTGAACCTACCGGATAGTGACATTACCTATTATCCAAATTTTATAGAACGGGCAACGGCCGATTCTTATTTTCAGTCGCTTAAAGAAGAAACCCCTTGGCAACAAGATAATATTACGGTATTTGGTAAGACCTATGTCCAACCAAGGCTAACGGCTTTATATGGTAATAATGGTAAGCCTTACTCCTATTCTAAGTTGGTAATGGCGCCCCATAAGTTTACACCTATGCTTTTAGAAATAAAAAACAAAGTTGAAACTTGTACTGGGGCAGTGTTTACTACTTGCTTACTCAACCTCTACAGGAACGGTCAGGATAGTAACGGGTGGCATGCAGATAATGAGAAGGAATTGGGCAAGAACCCAATTATTGCATCGGTAACTTTAGGGCAAGAGCGTTTCTTTCACCTAAAACATAGAAAGGATAAAAACCTGAAACAAAAAATTCTATTACAACACGGTAGTCTTTTATTAATGAAAGGTGCTACACAAGAACATTGGCTGCATCAGGTTCCAAAAACGGCCAGAGTTATTAATGAGCGCATAAACCTGACGTTTAGAATTATTACATAAAAAAATCGGCCATTAAAAATAGCCGATTTTTTTTACCCTTTACTTATGAGAAGATTACTGCCTTTAGCCGCCGGGTGCCAACTAATGTCCTCGCAACCATCTACTCTAATATAACATAGACATTTACTTAAAAATGTATTATGTCGTTAAGAAGCCAAAATTTTAGTTCTATTGAGTTCAAATATTAATTTGTCCTTAATTACTTTTGTAATGCTATGAGACAGACATTTACGGAAAGAGAATTAGACCGAATTATTGAAATGGCCTGGGAAGACCGCACTCCTTTTGATGCTATAACTTTCCAATTTGGCATATCGGAACAGGAAACTATTGAACTTATGAGATACCACCTTAAACCCAAAAGTTTTAGGTTGTGGCGTAAACGAGTTCAGGGCAGAAATACCAAACATGCCAAGTTAAATAATACGGAAGACCATAGGTTCAAGAGTACACGGCAGCGCCATATATCTATGAACAAAATTTCCAAACGGTAAACTATTTCGTTTTTAAATCTAAAATAGTTCGTTCAAAACCTTGGCCAAACGCAACCCTCCTTTCTGTAGTTGGGTTTCAACCGTGCCCCACCATTCGTAACTGTAACGGTAATATAGCTTCTCTCCTACTTCAACGGAATCATAGAGTTTATCTGCAATTTCTTGAGATTCCTCTACCCAATCATAAATTGTACCTTGTTGAATGTATTTTACTTGTTCTTTTGAAAGTTGGGGTAAACTAGAAGCCAACTCGGTATAGCTCATACCATAATCATTTATCATATTGGAGTCCCAAACTCTATGCAGGTTAGTTCCGGTATTGAACCATTGCAACTGAATACCGTTACCTCCCTTATCCTCATAACGTCCTACATGCATGGGCTGGTGCAGGTCTCCTATTAGATGGACCAGCATTTTAAGGTAAAAAACCTTGTCCTCCTTTTTACTGTTATCGTCTTTGATAATTTCAATACATTTATGGATACCCACTATCAGGTCTCCATGCTCACTTGGTTCTATATCTTCATATTTTTTTCCTTGAGGAATGTTCACATAGTGCCAAGCGCTAAATTCTTTGTAAGCCCTGTCGGCTTTTATATCATCTGCAAACGTAGATACATAAGCAAGACTCTCTCCGTTCAACAACTTTTTAAGTGCCTTTCTGGTTTTTTTTGAAAGGTGATGTTGAGCCACTTCGCCCACGGTGCGGTGTCCGGTTTTTGACCACTCACCATCATTTGCGTTAGAAAGTGTTGTTATTAAGAACAGAAAGAATACTATTTTTCGCATGAAATTTATTTAGCCGCAAAAGTAGAAAATTGAAGTTAAATCTATTGTTAAGAAACCCTAGGGTTTCATTTTTTAATTTGATATTGCACACCTAAAATTCACGGATTTGATCTTAAAAAAAATAAAGTCTCCAATATTAAGATATACCCTGCTTGCCCTAATAGCACTCATAGTTTTCTCCTTTCTGTTTATACTAAGTGTTTACTGGGGAGCTTGGGGTAAATTACCGGGCAAGGAAGAACTTTCGGATTTTCAGTACCAAAGGGCCTCGGAAGTTTATACGGCAGATAGTGTTCTCATTGGTAAATTTTATTTGTACGACAGGCAGCCCATAGCTTTTGAGGCTATTCCCAAAAATGTACTTAACGCATTGGTGGCCATTGAAGATGAACGTTTTTACGAGCATTACGGCATAGACTATAAAAGTTTGGGGCGTGTAGCGTTAAAGACGATACTTATGCAAGACCAATCTGCCGGTGGGGGCAGTACCCTATCCCAACAGCTTGCTAAGAATTTATATCCCCGGAGGGATAGAAAAAGAGCTAATATCGTAGTGGATAAAATAAAGGAGATGTTAATTGCTTCCCGGCTAGAGAACATTTACTCTAAAGATGAAATTCTTACCCATTACCTGAATACCGTTTCTTTTGGCGACAATACTTTTGGGATAGAAAGTGCTTCCCTTAAATTTTTTAATAAACAAGCAAAAGATTTAACGGTAGAAGAAGGAGCGGTTTTAGTGGGCATGCTCAAGGCCACTTATGGCTATAACCCTCGTATTTTTCCCGAGAGAAGTTTAACCAGAAGAAACCTGGTACTTCTGGCCATGTCCAATAACGATTATATTTCCGCGGAGCAAAAAGACAGTATTATCAACCTTCCCTTAAAACTGGACTATCGCGATTATGATAGTAATACCGGACTCGCTCCCTATTTTAGGGAAGAAGTAAGAAAACAACTGTTGAAATGGAATGACAAGCAAAAAGAGGAAGGTAATGAATATAATATCTACACTTCCGGCCTAAAAGTGTATACCACTTTAGATTACAATATGCAGTTCTGGGCGGAAGAAGCCATGCGTGAGCATATGACCGCATTACAAAGTAGTTTTGAAAAAAGCTATGGAAAAAATGCCCCATGGAGCGCCAATAAGAAGCTGATAGAAAAGGTCGTTAAAAACTCGGATGTTTATCGGAAACTGAAGAAACAAGGGTTGAAGCATGACAAAATCATGGATTCCCTAAGCATAAAAAAGGAATTGGTGCTAACGGATTGGGAAGGAGAAAAGACCGTCCAGGGCAATTCTATTGATAGTATTACACATTATATGAAATTCTTGAACACCGGTTCTTTGGCATTAGACCCTAAAACGGGTGCCGTTAAAACATGGATCGGTGGTGTAGATTTTGAGCATTTTAAATATGACCATGTGGCCCAAAGTAAACGCCAAGTGGGTTCTACCTTTAAACCTATTGTCTACACAACGGCATTAGAAACCGGCACTTTGCCTTGCACCTATTTTTCTGCGGAAGAAGTAGCGTACGAAAATCTAAAAGGTTGGTCTCCCAGTAATTCCGGAAAGAAAGATGAGGCTTACCTCAACTATTCCATGGAAGAAGCCTTAAGTCATTCCGTAAATACGGTAGCGGTAAAAGTTTTGGAAAAAGCGGGCATCAACAATGTGCTCACTATGGCCAAAAATATGGGTATTTTCTCCAAACTACCTGCTCAACCCTCTTTGGCCTTAGGTACCGGAGAAATATATTTAAATGAACTAGCGGGCGCTTATGCCAGTTATGTAAACGATGGGAAAGCTGTTTTACCTTATCTCATTGAAAAAATTACGGATAGAAAAGATTCCCTTTTAACCGAATTTAAGCCAAAAAGAGCCCGTGAAACCGCTTTTTCAGAAGAAACGAGGCAAATTATGGTAGAAATGATGAAAGGTACAATTGATAAGGGTACGGCCTCTAGAATCCGTTCCACCTATAAATTGAACAATGCCATTGCCGGAAAAACCGGAACCACGCAAAATAATAAGGATGCATGGTTCGTAGCCATTATGCCAAAATTGGTGCATGTAACTTGGGTGGGACTGGACAATCATGAAATAGGCTTCAGAAGCACCAGTTTAGGGCAAGGCGCTAACGCAGCTCTTCCTATCTTTGCCAAATGGATGCAGGAAATGAACAAACATCCTTACTATAATGAAATTACAAAGGCGCAGTTTAAACGGCCCAACCCAGCAACTTTAGAGATGTTGGACTGTGAACCGGTAAAACGAGACGGGTTCTTTAAGCGTTTGTTCAAAAACCCGGACAAAAAGAAAACCAAAAAGTTCAGACAAGGAAATTAAGACCAAACCTAACAAACTTTAAAACCAAACGACTTGAATTACAAAATACTCTGTTCAGATTTAGATGGTACTTTATTGACCACAAAAAGTGATGTTTCCGAATTTACGATAGCAGAAATCAATCGAATTAAATCACAGGTAAAAATAATTTTGGTGTCTGCGCGTATGCCAAGTGCTATGACGTATTTACAAAAAGACCTGGCCATTGAGGAGCAACCTATCATCTGCTATAATGGCGCCTTGGTGCTGGATGGCGATAAAGAACTTTCCTCCGTACATATTAGTACGGACCATCTTGATGAAATATATCATTTAGCCGAAGTAAACGATACCAAACTCGGTTTATATTACAACAATGAGTGGTATGTTGAAGAAGATTCTGAACGTGTTCAAAAAGAAATAAAATATACCAAGACCACTCCGGTCTTTAGACCTACCACCGAAACGCTTTTGGACTGGGAAAAACGCAATATTGGTGCCCATAAGATAATGCTAATGAGCACAAAAGAGGATGCCGATAACCTCTACCCTGTTCTTGAAAAAAAACTGGGAGAACACCTAAACCTGTACCGCTCAAATGATACGCTCATTGAAGTTGCGCCAAAATCCGTTTCAAAATTATCTGCCATAAAATCTTTATTACAAGAAGATGAATCATTAAAACATGTTATTTCTTTTGGTGACAATTACAATGATATTGAAATGCTGGAAAGCAGTGGTTGTGGTGTTGCTGTGGGTAATGCCAGAGAAGAAGTAAAAGCCATTGCCAATGCCGTTACCCTACCCAATACAGAAAATGGCGTAGCAGACTATATTAAAAAGCATCTGGTAATTTGATTATATTTGAGGAAAAGCACCCACAAATCATATGACCGAACCTTTATTACCTGCCCCGTTAATAACCGATGATACCGTTGTTTTTGGACTATTAGCACTCTGTCTAGGCTTTATTTTTTATGGATCATCTCAAAAAAACGGTTTTTGGAGTAAATTTTACGGCATAGTACCAGGGGTGCTTATGTGTTACCTATTGCCAGGTATATTGGCATCTACAGGTATTGTTGCCGAAAAATGGCAGACCTTGAGCGATACCGGTGAAGTTATCACTCATACTTCCAGTCTCTATTATGTTGCCAGTAGGTATTTACTGCCTGCAGCACTGGTGCTTATGACATTAAGCATAGATTTAAAGGCGATTATGAGTTTAGGGTCCAAGGCACTTATTATGTTCCTAACGGGTAGTGTTGGTATTATTATTGGCGGACCTATTGCTATTTTAGTTGTTTCTATCTTTTCTCCCGATACCGTAGGTGGAAACGATTTTGATGCTATTTGGAGAGGGCTTTCTACTATTGCCGGTAGTTGGATCGGTGGCGGTGCCAACCAAGCGGCCATGTACGAAATCTTTAAATACAATCCTGAAAAATACGGCGCCATGGTGCTCGTAGACATTGTTGTGGCCAATATCTGGATGGCTGTTATTCTACTAGGCGTAGGCCGCACCAAACAAATTGACAAATGGCTTAAAGCCGATACTTCCGCTATTGAAACCTTAAAGGTCAAGGTTACCGCTTTCGCCGAAAAAATAACCCGTGTACCTACCTTAAAAGACTACATAATGATGCTTTGCTTTGCGTTTACCGCAACTGGCATTGCACATTTCTTTGGCAATCATATTAGCGATACACTGACCAGTTCGTTTGAAAGTGTTCGTGATCAGAAAAGCTTTCTCTCTTTCTTGGGGTCCAGTTTCTTTTGGATGGTGGTCATTGCCACAGCGGCAGGTATAGCCTTATCTTTTACCAAAGCTAAAAACTATGAAGGTACCGGTGCCAGTAAAATAGGCGGTATGTTCATTTATCTACTTGTGGCCACCATTGGTATGAAAATGGATTTGGGTAAAGTACTTGAAAACCCGGGATTGATTGCTATTGGCCTTGTCTGGATTTCTATTCATGCGGGACTATTGATTCTTGTAGCAAAACTGATAAAAGCACCCTTCTTTTTCTTGGCCGTGGGAAGTCAGGCCAATGTAGGCGGTGCAGCTTCGGCCCCGGTTGTAGCTGCGGAATTTCACCCATCGTTGACTTCCGTTGGGGTACTCCTAGCCGTTTTTGGTTATGTAGTGGGTACAGGCGGCGCACTGCTATGCGCCTATTTAATGGAAGTTGCTTCGGCACTTTAAATGGGGCAAAACATATCCACGGAAAATCAATCCCAACTCAACCGGCTACGCTCTTCCCAGTAGGCTTTGGAGTTTACTTTTTCCTTGGTAAGCTCTGCTAATTCTTCTTCATTCAAAGTGAAGGAATTCGCCTTTAAATTTTGTTCCAGCTGATGTATATCCGCAGCACCGCTCAATACATAGTCGGGTTGTACCTTGTCCATTACATACCGCAATGCAATAGCATCTATACCTACTTCGTACTTTTCAGCCAAAGTCTTCAATTTGGTATACAAAGATTGATACTGAGCATATTTTTCATTTTCAAATATGCGGCCATTGGCCAAGGCTTCTTTAACTATCAATTTTTTATCCTGTAATTTTATATCACGTAAAACTGGCAAAACGGCTTGTTCCAACATATTAAAAGTAACCTGAAAACTATCAAAAACCACCTCGCCATCAATTCGTATTTGGAGAGCATTTTCTATAACCTCCTTTTGATTAGGCCCACTTGTAGAAATCCCAATGGTAAGTCCGGTCGTTCTTTTTATCTCCAGCAGTTTTTCCAATACAGGTCTATTCTGTAGCACGCCGCTTTCAAATGTTGCAGAATGAATTTGGTAGTACTCCAAAAAAGGAAGAAGCCCATTAGAGAACTCCCATTGCTCCGTGAGCTTTTCAAGGGAGTGTTCTTTTACTTCATGCGGACCATCATAACCCAATTGCCAATTGGCCACATAGGTATAGCCCCATTTGGTACCCAGTACTACATCTGTATGTGCCCGATTATACTGCCAATCTTTTAGAAACTCCTCGCCTTTTCCATAAGACGGGGCGGTATCAAAATATCGCACCCCTTTCTCATAAGCGGCATCCAACACCTTAAAAGCATTGGCTCTGAAAGCAACTAAGGACTTATCCCTATTGCCTTCATCAATATTTATATATTCCGGACGACCCAGAGCGGCCATACCGAGTCCAATTTTTGTTTTAGACGGATTGTCTGTCATACATTTAGTTTTACGAACTGCAGGATAACATGGAACAACCTACTTTGTTACGTGCCCAATCCGGACGTTTGGCAAACCATTTTTCATACTCCGGTTGCTCATCGTACGGCTTCTTCAACAAAACAAACAGCTCATCAATTAAAGCATAATCTCCCTTATCCGCATCATCAATCGCCAATTGTGCCATATAATTGCGTAGCACATATTTGGGGTTTACCGCATTCATTTTTTCTTTCCTTTCGGCATCTGAAAAAGTTTCTTTTTTCAATCTATTTTGGTAAGCCGTAAACCAAAGTGTCCATTTTTCCAGAATTTCACCTTCTACCTCATCAGGCATATAAAAGGCTTCACCAATGGTTTTCAAGAAAGAATCTACATCACCCGCATCCTTTTTAATATCGGCTAAATTCCGAAAGAACAACGTCATATCGGTTTCCGTAAGCTGTAGATTTTTTTCTAAATCGTTCAGCAATTGTTGGTCCAAATCATCCTTTTCATAAAGTCCGATTTTAGACTTCATCATATCCAAATACTTCTCCTCGAACTTCGTTTTGAAACCTTCCAAAACATTCTCCAAAGGTTCCGCTTCTTCTACCAACGGAAAAATAGCATTGGCCAATTGGTATAAATTCCACAACCCAATATTAGGTTGATTCCCGTACCGGTATCTACTATGCTGGCGGTCTGTGGTATTTGGTGTCCAACCATGGTCGTAACCTTCCAACCAGCCATAAGGGCCATAATCTATGGTCAAACCAAGAATGGAAAGATTATCCGTATTCATAACGCCGTGAACAAAACCTACCCTTTGCCAATGTACCAACATATCTAAAGTAGCATCTGCCACAGCCTGAAAAAACTGTACATAAACCGCCTTGGAAGACGCTCCCAATTCCGGAAAAAAGTGTTTTATAGTATAGTCCACCAATGTTCTCATGGTAGCGATATCTTCACGTGCGGCAAAAATCTGATAGTTACCAAAACGAAGAAAAGAAGGGACAACACGGCAAACAATAGCACCTTTTTCATAGGCGGCATTACCATTGTAAAGCACATCCCGAAGCACTTGGTCTCCGGACAACGCCAAGGACAAAGCTCGTGTAGTAGGTACACCCAGATGGTACATGGCCTCACTGCACAAGTATTCACGAATGGACGAGCGCAAAACCGCCAGCCCGTCCGCCGTTCTGGAATAAGGGGTTTCACCCGCTCCTTTTAGCTGCAGTGCCCAATGCTTCCCGTTATGTTCTATTTCCGTAAGATTAATGGCCCTACCATCACCCAATTGCCCGGCCCAATTACCAAATTGGTGCCCGCCATAGCACATGGCATAGGGTGTAGTTCCTTCAAGGACTTTATTACCGGTAAAGATGTTCAAGAATTCTTCGGTTTGAGTGTCTTCTAAAGAAATACCGAGTTCGTTCGCCATTTCCGGTGAAACATGAATCAGGCTCGGGTTAGTCGTTTGCTTGGGAGTAGCATATGAAAAACAAGCTTTTTCTACCTGTCTTCTGCTATTCTCCATAATGGGATCAGCCGGTAATTCCTTATTGAACGTCTCTTGTATATTGAATTTCATCTGTTACATTTTTCCATTGCCCATAACTTCCGAGAGGGCAAAAAGCTATTTCTTTAAAGTGACCACCTTATTTCCCTGCCCCATAAGAACTATATCCGTAGAAGAAAGGAAAAGTCCCGTCTCCACTACCCCGGGAATTTGAATGAGCACATCGTTCAACGCTTTTAAATCATCCTTCTGAAAAATATCGATATCTAAAATGCAGTTATTTTCATCTGTTTTGTACACCTCATTATTTTTCATGCGTAACCGAGGGTTCAAATCCATTGTGCTCAATTCTGAAATGATAGTTTCCGTTGCAAAAGGAATGGTCTCTACGGGCAACTTAAATTTTCCTAAACGTTCAACTTGTTTGCCCGAATCCGCTATGATGATGTTGAATCTTGAATTATGGGCCAATATTTTTTCTCGGAGCAATGCACCTCCCCCACCTTTTATCAACTGAAATTTGGGATCAAACTCATCGGCACCATCTATGTTGATATCCATGGTACCCGCTTCATCCAAAGAAAGCAGTGATATGCCTGCCTGTTTGGCCAGTCTGGCCGTAGCATCGGATGACGGCACACCTTTCATAATAAGTCCGCCTGCAATCCGCTTCCCTAATTCCGCAATCATAAAAGCCGCCGTAGATCCAGACCCTAAGCCCACGATCATTCCGTTCTTTACATAATCCGCGGAAGCAATGGCCGCAATCCATTTTTCATTTTCAGCATTCATATATTCTTCCGTATTAAAAAATTAATGATTGAGAAGATATTGAATTATTTATAGAATCATGGCCCTTATTGGTCGTAATTTTAGCTATATTCTTTCTTCTAATCCAAACAAAAATACTGCACATTTATGAACTGCTCATCAAATTTAAAAATAGCTTCTTGAGTAAACCACCCAAAGGCTAAACCAGTAGACCTATTTAAAAGAACAACCCGTACCCGGAAGCATTTAAATACCGATTAATGAGTAAACCAAAAAAAATATAGATATTTGCGCCACCAAAAACTGAACATGAAAAACATATTTCTTTTAAGTGCAATTTCTTTACTGTTGCTATCATGTGGAGGCAGCACAAAAAACACCATGACCGTAACCGGGAACGTAAAGGGACTAAAAAAAGGTACGCTTTACTTACAACACGTACCGGATAGCGTTCTGACTACTATAGATTCTTTACAAATAGAAGGCGATGGTAATTTTACGTTTACAACTGAGCTAGAAAGTCCGGAGATTTTCTATCTCTATTTAAATAAAA
The DNA here is from genome assembly GCF_044597075.1 of Zobellia russellii. Taxonomy (NCBI): domain Bacteria; kingdom Pseudomonadati; phylum Bacteroidota; class Flavobacteriia; order Flavobacteriales; family Flavobacteriaceae; genus Zobellia; species Zobellia russellii. The sequence goes on from NZ_CP139000.1 coordinate 2,029,582, forward strand.
AGGACGCCAATGAAGTAAACGACCGTATCACCTTTTTTGGAGAACCAGGTACAGTTACAATCAACACATCTTGGAACACTTTTGATACCAATGCTAAAATTACAGGTTCTGAAAGCCAGATAAAACTGGAAGAGTACAGAAAGACCATGTCTCGCTTTAACATGAAAACCTTAGAGATCATTCAATTGGCCAACGACCCTAAAAACGTTTTGGATTCATTGCAATTGGATTCCGTTCAGAAGCTTAGCGACCGTAATCTTCAGCGCGGTTATGCTTTTTCCTTAAACTACGCGCTTAACAACAAGAACTCTTACATAGCGCCTTATATAGCTTTGACCGAAGTTCCCGATGCCAACGTAAAATATCTTGATTCTATTTATAATGTACTAACGCCCGAAGTCTCGGAATCTAAATACGGTAAACAATTAAAAACGTATCTAGAAAAGATCAAAAAGTAAAAAAGCCCGCAATAGCGGGCTTTTTATTTAATTCTTGTTAGGTCTAACCTAGTTTGTTCACTTTTTCAACAAGGCCTGTTGCCTTTGTTTCCAATTCTTGGCGAACAGCATTTAGGTGCCTCTTTCTATTCTCAACACCTCTTTGGTTCACTTTCTGAATAAGGTCATCAAAAGTCTCAATAGCTTCATCAATAACCTTTGCTCCTTCTTTAGATTCTTGGTTAGCATTGGCAGCTTCTACAATGTATACCGCTTCTATGATGTCTCCCAAGACATTATTAATATCCTTCTTTAATTCTTTTACACTTGCCATTATCAATAAATTTTACGCAAAAATACGCTATTTATACTCAATTTGAACAAAATATATAGAGTGAAATATTTAAGAGGTTAAATGGTTACCTCTAAAAGTTTCGCTCCCTCTGTTGTTATTTTTATAGTGTTGGACGATGCCGGTAAAAGAGTAGTCTCTCCCTTTTGGATTTGTACACTGCCATTTTCATTGGCAATAGTAGCCGCACCTCCTACGCACATAAAAATGGTGAACGAATCACGATCAGAAACATCTTGTGTCATTCCAGCATTCAAATCCAAAAAATCCGTTTTGAAATATGGGCAATCTACCATCTCGTTTACCGTGTTCTTCTCATTTTTATAAGCTACCTTAAAATCATCTTTCTTCTTATAGTCAATGGCATCCAGCGCCTGCTCTGTGTGTAACTCCCTAAGATTTCCATTTTTATCCCTTCTATTGAAATCAAAAACACGGTATGTAACATCTGATGTTTGTTGGATTTCTGCTAAAAGAACTCCTGCGCCAATGGCATGAATCTTTCCTGTGTTAATAAAGAAAGTATCGCCTTCTTTTACCTTTTCATAGTTTAAAAGGTCTAGAAGCGTATCGTTTTTCATACTTTCTGCATACTCCTCTTTACTAACATCTTTGTTGAAACCAACAATTAAGCTAGCATCATCATCCGCATCCATAACATACCACATTTCAGTTTTCCCAAAAGAGTTGTGACGTTTCTTGGCCAACTCATCATTGGGATGCAACTGAATGGATAGATCTTGTTTGGCATCTATAAACTTGATCAATATTGGAAAATCAGTTCCAAAACGTTCATAAACACTTTTTCCCAATACACTTTCTGGATCTTTTTCTATTAGGTCTTGTAATGACGCACCCGCCAAATCTCCGTTGGAAACTACAGAAATATCTCCCGGAACCGTAGAAAGCTCCCAACTTTCGCCAGTGATATCGTTTTCAATTGGCTTGCCCAAAACGTCTTTAAGTTTAGTGCCGCCCCAAAGGCGCTCTTTTAAAATAGGATTGAATTTTAAGGGATGCATAGCGTTTTTTTTATAGTTATTAGTTTACGTTCTATCCTGAAAAGGTGACAAAATTTCGGGGGGTTTCATATAATACAACCTCAAGCTCGTGCCTTTCATTAATATGAGGTCTTAGTTTGTTCCAAATAACAATTGAAATATTTTCTGCAGTTGGATTAATGTCTTTAAATTCCGGAACTTCAACATTCAGATTTTTATGATCTAAAGCATCCTCTACTTTATCGCCAATTAAATCCTTTAAAACTTTCATATCCATGACAAAGCCCGTTTCGGGGTCTATTTCTCCCGTAACGCTAACAATCAATTCATAATTATGGCCGTGGTAATTGGGGTTGTTGCATTTGCCAAAGACCTGAGCATTCCTATCATCGCTCCAATCTTTACGATACAAACGATGGGCGGCATTAAAATGGGCCTTTCTACTAACCTTTACTTTCATCCTCAATTGAATTTTGGCTTATGTGGTCATAAAACTTCTCGAAAATAATTTTGAACCACGCCGTATACGTATCCGGATTTTGTACCATATCTTTTTTAATATCAAAAGGCTTCATCCATTTCCAATCCGCTACCTCGTCCGGGTTAATTTTTGGTTCTCCGGTATAACTACCCATCATAACATGATCAAACTCATGTTCCGTTAACCCGTTATCAAATGGCGCTTTATAGATGAAAGAAAACAGTTCTTTAAGTTCGGTAACAAAACCCATCTCTTCTTGTAATCTTCTCTTTCCCGCCTCTATATTGCTCTCGCCTTCACGTTGATGGCTACAACACGTATTGGTCCATAAATTGGGAGAGTGGTACTTGTGGGCAGCTCGTTGCTGCAACATAGTCTCACCTTTATCATTCATTACAAAAACAGAAAATGCGCGATGAAGCATAGCTTTTTCATGCGCCTCCATTTTAGGCATTGTTCCTATTTGGTTATTGTCTTGGTCTACCAAGATTACTTCTTCTTCTTTCAAATATCTCCTTTTTTATAAAGCACAAAAAAAGCGCCTCCGGACAAAAATAATACCTTTAAGTTAGTATCGTGTGAAGAGAAGATGATAAATTAAGGAAAGTGAGTCAATTTTATAAAAACTTCTAAAAGAAACGAGGTGATTTTAAGTTACCCTTTGTGCTTATGAAGTCATATCTTAAAATGGCTTCAAAAGAGCCCGAATTATAGACCGCTTTACCCAGCTCGGTAACTTCGCGATCATAAGCAAGACCAATCAAGAACTTCTTGGAAATATTGAACCCTAGCATACCACTGAATGCCGCATCCCAACGGTAGGCCGCTCCAAGGATAAATTTTTCGCTAAACATAAAGTTTGCCGAAATATCAACTTGCAATGGGGCTCCAGTAACCAGTTTGGTCAATAAAGCGGGTTTAAACTTTGTATTATCGTTTAAATCCCAAACATAGCCTGTTATAAAGTAAAAGTTCATTTGTTCTTTGGCCGTAGACGGTGCCGGACCATCTTTAAAATGAAGGGTCTGTAATATACGTGGAACAGAAAGACCTGCATAGAACCTCTCATTATGATAATAAATACCTGCACCAACATTAGGCGAAAACTTGTTGTCTATATCATTCTGTAAACTTGTATCTGTTGTAAATTGATTGAGTTCCGAAAAACGAACGTCCAGTAAATGGGCACTTCCCTTTAGCCCAAAACTTAATCTACCTTCCGAGGATGTGTATACCGTATATGAAAAGTCTATATCAATATAAGTCTCGGAAGTAGGGCCAATTTTATCATTAACTATTGAAGCACCTAGGCCCACACCTCTATACCCAATAGGGGAATGTATGTTGAAGGTCTGCGTTGTAGGAGCTCCATCCAACCCTACCCATTGGGAACGGTGCAAGAGTGCTGTACTAATATGACCTCGAGAACCCGCATAAGCAGGGTTGACGCTCACCGTATTATACATATATTGGGTATACTGAGAATCTTGTTGTGCAACGACATTCTGTATACCAACCGTAATAAGAACGGCGAGTAGCGCACCTAGTTTGTAAGCGGTTATTCTGAGATTTGGGATCATCATTACTGCTATCTGTTAATGTATATATATCCTGAAAGTGATTTTTGTTCACCTTGAGCATCTTTGTAATCTAAAATATAGAAATACGTACCAACCGGTAATTTTCTATCTGCATCAACAGTAACCCTTCCTTGAGAGGTTCCGTCAAACACGTTTCCTTCGGTGTTGTAAGCCTGTGTAGTATATACAAGAACACCCCATCTATTATAAATCCTAATTGAGTTATCCGGGTAGTTTTCCAGCCCAGTTATGGTCAGTACGTCATGGGCTCCGTCATTATTTGGCGTCACTACGTTAAATACCTCAATAGGTTCTTCCTCTGCGTTAGGCTCTAAATATTCCGGTATACCATTGCCATCCGTATCATCATTGGCATAATTCCCATCAATATTTATATCCTCGTCTTTACTCTGGATACCATCATTATCATCATCCGTATCCCTATAATCAGATTCTCCATCGCCATCCGTATTTGGTAAATCGTTATATGGATCGTTTATTTCATCATTAACATCAAGATCAATTGCCGTTTCGCCTTCGTACCCGTCATCAAGACCATCGCGATCTTTATCCGAACCAATTAAAGTAACGTCAGGAATACCGTCTCTATTATGATCATGCCCTTCTATTCTATCCGGAACATTGTCATTATCACTATCATCATCAACGTAATCCGGTAAATCGTCTCCGTCCGTATCTTCTGGGATAATTCCTAATCCACCATTATTTTCATAGGCATCATCCACTCCGTTTCCATTCAAATCCAATCCACTAGGCGGGATATAATCAATAGTGGTTTGAGCTTCTACGTTATCCGGGATACCATCATTGTCACTATCAATATCTAAATAATCCGGAATGCCATCATTGTCCGTATCCGTTGGATGTGTAGACGGATCATTATCGGCATCTAAATTCAAATCTTCAAAACTATTTAAGATTCCATCATCATCTGTATCCAAATCAATGGCATCCGTTACCAAAATAGTTACCGTAGCCGTATCACAATTACCTACCGTATCACAAAGCGTATAAGTAAATGAGTCGCTTCCATCAAAATTTTCATTAGGAGTGTATGTAACCCTATCATCGGATGGATCGTTGGGTGTACCATTGTTATCCAATACTAACGTTCCATTTGTTGGGTCCGTGGTCGTTAAAGTTCCTGTTGTTGGAATATCATTGTCATTACCAAGAATATCCAATTCTACCGGCGTATCTTCTGTAGTAGCTATGCTATCATCAAGAGTATCCAAAATGGGTAGCACATCTACTGTAACCGTAGCCGTACTACAGTCCCCAAAAATATTACAGACCGTATAATTGAACGTATCCTGACCATTGTAATCTGGATCCGGAATATAAGTCACAATATCATCTGTAGGATCGTTAGGTGTTCCGTTATTATCAATATTTACCGTTCCGTTTACCGGATTGGTTGCAGTAAGTGTACCTTGTGTAGGCAGCTCACTATCATTGTCAAAAATATCCACTACCACTGAATCATCTTCGTCTACAGTAACGAGATCATCGACCAGAATGGCCGACTCATCAATACAGACTACGGTAAAACTAGGTAGACTTTTTGCATTACCAGCCTTAGTAATAGTAGCTATATAGCGCTCCACCTTCTGTGTGGCAATAACCATAGGGGCACTCTGGTCTCCTGGCAAAGGAGGGTACCAACTCACTGTTGCTCCCGAAGAAAGGTTATCCGTATTATCACTAATATCAAGAGTGACCTCATTATATGGCGAATTACAATTGGTTACTATAAAATAACTGGTTGCATTCTTACCACATAAGGTACCATCGTACGTTGCAAAATAAATCCCTTGATCATTTACTTCCAAGAAGGAATCCGTACTTAAAACAGTACTGGTGTCCTGCGCTTCATACCAGCGAAAGTTGGTTCTGGTTTCTTCTGGGGTGTCATCTGGAGCGCGTAATAAATACTGAGCATTGGAGACGGCAAACCCCAGAATGGTAAAAACCAAACTGAGGACCAGTTTTTTATATGTAGTTATCGCTCTCAAATCGATTGGTTACCGTTTAAATTATTTTACTACAAAAACTACATTGATCAACGAGTTATAACTTGCTGGTTGTCCAATAACATCATAGGTCATTATTCCGGAAGCATTTACGGATACATTGTCAAAAACTGCCGTATCGTAAAAAGTAACATAGTAATACAACTCCGTATTGGCATATGTTGGAATAGCTGCTGGTGCCGAGGCACTAGCTACCATTGGCGAACCGAATTGTGCAACATATTGAGCGTGCAAGTCTATAGTTCTACCGGTTCCATTTGTTGAAGCGTCTACTTCTATAGAAGGTGGATAGAAAATCTTAGAAGCTTTTAAAGAGTTTACTTCAACAAGATCGCCATCTGCCTCAACACCTACTAACGTAGTAGCATTACCCGTTACGGCATTTGATCCATAATCAGAAAAACGTACTGTACCACCTTCTACATCTAATCTGGCATCTGGTGAACTGGTACCAATACCTACTTCATCGGAAGAAGCATCTGTAAATAGTAAAAATGTTTCAGTGTCTCCTTCAACTCTCATATCACTATTTGCTCCCCTTTCATTTACTACCAAACCGTCATACATTCTTACATTTCCATTAAAAAATGTTCCTAAGGCATAGTCGTTGCTCCAATTAATACGCAAATAATTATCGTCAGTTGCCCTCAAAGTATTCTTACCATTCATATATAGGTAATCGTTTATTTCAACATTACCTTCAACATCTAAAGCCCTATTAGCCGTAATAGAGGTTCTACCGATAGCAACATTTCCTTGAGTAAAAATATTATCGTTTATATTGTTCGGAGCATTTGATGTACCTACCTCGTACCAATCATGATCTGATAAACTGGATAAATCAACACTATTCCCTCCAGAGATTGCCAAATTACTTCCTGATAGGCTAAGGGTCTGATCGTCTGTGGCAGGATCACCTGCTGGGCCTTGAGGGCCGGTAGCTCCAGTTTGACCGTCTTGACCATCTTGACCTGGTTGTCCCTGAGGACCTTGAGGTCCCTGAGGTCCCTGAGGTCCCTGAGCCCCATCCTGACCGTCTTGTCCGTTTTGTCCGTTTTGACCTGGTTGCCCCTGTGGACCTTGTTGACCTTGGGCTCCTTGCGGACCGGCCGGGCCTTGAGGACCTGTTTCCCCTTGGATTCCCCGCGGACCACGAGCTCCTGTGGCTCCTGTATCTCCCTGAGGACCTTGTGGACCCGTTGCTCCTGTGGCACCGGTATCTCCTTGTGGACCCTGAGGACCAACTTCACCTTGCGGGCCTTGGGCTCCTGTAGCGCCTGTATCTCCTTGCGGACCTTGTGGGCCAACTTCACCTTGTGGACCCTGAGGACCTTGGGCTCCTGTAGCGCCTGTATCCCCTTGTGGACCCTGAGGACCAACTTCACCTTGTGGACCTTGGGCTCCTGTGGCACCGGTATCCCCTTGCGGGCCTTGTGGGCCTGTTGCTCCTGTATCTCCTTGTGGACCTTGAGGACCTGTTGCTCCCGTATCTCCTTGTGGACCCTGTGGACCGACTTCACCTTGCGGGCCTTGGGCTCCTGTAGCGCCAGTATCTCCTTGCGGACCTTGTGGGCCAACTTCACCTTGTGGACCTTGGGCTCCTGTAGCTCCTTGCGGGCCTTGAGGACCAACTTCTCCTTGTGGGCCTTGGGCTCCTGTAGCTCCCGTATCTCCTTGTGGACCTTGTGGACCTGTTGCTCCTGTGGCTCCCGTATCCCCTTGTGGACCCTGAGGACCAACTTCACCTTGTGGACCTTGGGCTCCTGTGGCTCCCGTATCTCCTTGTGGACCTTGAGGACCTGTTGCTCCCGTATCTCCTTGCGGGCCTTGTGGGCCTACTTCTCCCTGTGGACCTGTTGCTCCTGTGGCTCCCGTATCCCCTTGTGGACCCTGAGGACCAACTTCACCTTGCGGGCCTTGGGCTCCTGTAGCTCCTGTATCTCCTTGTGGACCAACTTCTCCTTGTGGACCTTGTGGACCTGTCGCTCCCGTATCTCCTTGCGGACCTTGAGGACCCGTTGCTCCTGTGGCTCCGGTATCTCCTTGTGGACCCTGAGGACCAACTTCTCCTTGTGGACCTTGTGGGCCAACTTCACCTTGCGGGCCTTGGGCTCCTGTGGCTCCCGTATCTCCTTGCGGACCTTGAGGACCCGTTGCTCCAGTGGCTCCGGTATCCCCTTGTGGACCCTGTGGACCGACTTCTCCTTGCGGGCCTTGGGCTCCTGTAGCTCCGGTATCTCCTTGTGGACCTTGAGGACCAACTTCTCCTTGCGGGCCTTGGGCTCCTGTAGCTCCTGTATCCCCTTGTGGACCTTGTGGACCAACTTCACCTTGTGGACCTGTCGCTCCTGTGGCTCCCGTATCCCCTTGTGGACCTTGAGGACCAACTTCTCCTTGCGGGCCTTGGGCTCCTGTAGCTCCTGTATCTCCTTGTGGACCCTGAGGACCAACTTCTCCTTGTGGACCTGTCGCTCCTGTGGCTCCCGTATCCCCTTGTGGACCTTGTGGGCCAACTTCACCTTGTGGACCCTGAGGACCAACTTCTCCTTGCAGGCCTTGGGCTCCTGTAGCGCCTGTATCTCCTTGTGGACCCTGAGGACCAACTTCTCCTTGAGGACCTGTTGCTCCTGTAGCTCCTTGTGGACCTTGAGGACCGACTTCACCCTGTGGGCCTTGGGCTCCTGTAGCTCCCGTATCCCCTTGTGGACCTTGAGGACCCGTTGCTCCTGTGGCACCGGTATCTCCTTGCGGACCTTGAGGACCCGTTGCTCCAGTGGCTCCGGTATCGCCTTGTGGACCTTGTGGACCGACTTCACCCTGTGGGCCTTGGGCTCCTGTAGCTCCCGTATCCCCTTGCGGACCTTGAGGACCTACTTCACCTTGCGGACCTTGTGGGCCTGTATCCGGATTAATCCATGAATAAGTTCCTGTACCGTCCGTAGAAAGTACTTGTCCATTATTCCCACCTGAAGGCAGTTCTATTTCGTTTGTTGGGTCCGAATCTTCATCCCTAATGTCTATTGTGGTATTGGTACCATCGTTAATTTGTATTTCAACGGATCGGTTTGGCACCACAACTGCACTACTAAGATTTTGATCATCTCTAAAATCTGTAAGATCAACGGTTGTATCCGGGCCTGTACCATTATCTAAAGTGATGATATTTCCTGTAAGACTTATCTGCTGATTATCAGTATTTGCTAAGCTTGATAAATCTACCGTTTCAGAACTACCATCTTCTATGCCTATTGTTAACGTATTTCCCGAAAGACCTGACCCTTGAATACTTTGATTATCCGCTAAATCGGCTAGACTCACAGTGTCAGAACTTCCTCCTTCAATTCCAACGGTTAAAGTAGTTCCCGAAAAAGTTAAATTCTGAATGTTTTGGTTGTCCGTACCCGAATCATCTAAATGTGATAAATCTACTGTTTGGCTATTCCCGTCTTCAATACCCACAGTAAGTACATTTGAACTTGTATTTATTGCTAAACTTTCGATATTTTGATTATCACTTCCAGCAGGGAAATTTACGGAAAGGTCATAATCATTACCTGTTTGATTTAAGGTTACAGAACCGTCTGTTGAGGTTAAGGTTTGTATTTCGTTTGAAGCGTCCGCATCGGCATCGTCTACATTTAAATTAATTGCATTTCCTTCGGATATACTAACATTTCCAGGATTACCATCCGTACTTAGCGTTTGGTCGTCACTGGCGTTGTTGGCCAAATCCTCTAAAGCCTCCTGGACCGTAGTTTCGTTTACCGTATCTCCATCAACATCAAAAGGAGTGTTCAAAGCTACCTCCGTAGCATCTTGAATCTCGTTTGTTGGGTCGGCATCCGCATCCTGAATATTTATCGTTGTAGAACCACCTCGCTGTAAGTCGATGTCCACGGTTTCGTTAGCGGTACCCACTGCACTTGTTATCTGTTGGTCGTCACTGGCATTGTTGGCCAAATCTTCTAAAGCCTCTTGAACCGTAGTTTCGTTTACCGTATCGCCATCAACATCAAAAGGAGTGTTCAAAGCTACCTCCGTAGCATCTTGAATCTCGTTTGTTGGGTCGGCATCCGCATCCTGAATATTTATCGTTGTAGAACCACCTCGCTCTAAATCGATGTCCACCGTTTCGTTAGCGGTACCCACTGCACTTGTTATCTGTTGGTCGTCACTGGCATTGTTGGCCAAATCTTCCAATGCTTCCTGAACCGTTGTTTCGTTTATCGTATCGCCATCCACGTCAAAAGGAGCATCCAAAGATACTTCCGAAGCATTTTGCTCGTCTAGATCTACACTACTGATTTGATATGGATTTCCTGCTGAACCATCTCCTGCTACAGAAACATTTGCATTTCCAGATTGTACGATAGTCTCCGTACCATCGGCAGCAGCTACAGAAAGATTATAATCGTTGCCTGAAGGCGTAACCGTTATAGAGCCGTCCGTAGAGGTAATGGTTTGAATCTCATTATTTGGGTCACCATCTAAATCTGGCGTAGCATTTCCACCTACAGCATTCCATGTGGTACCGTCATAAACATATAATTGTCCCGCAACCTCGTCTACATAAGTTACCCCGCTATTACTTGGTGTAACCGTTGGAGAACCATTACCCAATAACGTAAGTTCGTTTGTCGGGTCGGCATCGGCATCATCTAAAGAAGGAACATCTACCGTTAAATTAGGATATGTACCGCCTACCACAACATTTCCGCTTCCACCATCGGCAATTGTAACCGTTTGATCTGGAGCCGCATTCACGACTTCAAAATTCTGACCAGATTGGTTTACCGTAATACCGGTTCCTGCTGACACAGTTTGATTTTCATTGGTTGGATCGGCATCCGCATCCTGAATATTTATCGTTGTAGAACCACCTCGCTCTAAGTCGATATCCACGGTTTCGTTAGCCGTACCTACTGCACTTGTTATCTGTTGGTCGTCACTGGCATTGTTGGCCAAATCTTCTAAAGCTTCCTGAACCGTAGTTTCGTTTACCGTATCGCCATCAACATCAAAAGGAGTGTTCAAAGCTACCTCCGTAGCATCTTGAATCTCGTTTGTTGGGTCGGCATCCGCATCCTGAATGTTTATCGTAGTTGAACCACCTCGCTCTAAATCGATGTCCACCGTTTCGTTAGCGGTACCCACTGCACTTGTTATCTGTTGGTCGTCACTGGCATTGTTGGCCAAATCCTCTAAGGCCTCTTGAACCGTAGTTTCGTTTACCGTATCGCCATCCACGTCAAAAGGAGTGTTCAAATCTACCTCCGTAGCATCTTGAATCTCGTTTGTCGGGTCGGCATCCGCATCCTGAATGTTGATAGTAGTTGAACCACCTCGCTCTAAGTCGATGTCCACCGTTTCGTTAGCGGTACCCACTGCACTTGTTATCTGTTGGTCGTCACTGGCATTGTTGGCCAAATCCTCCAATGCTTCCTGGACCGTAGTTTCGTTTACCGTATCACCATCAACATCAAAAGGAGCATCCAACGGAACTTCCGAAGCATTTTGTTCGTCTAGATCTACACTACTGATTTGGTATGGGTTTCCTGCGGAACCATCTCCCGTTACGGTAACGTTCGCATTTCCAGATTGTACGATAGTCTCCGTACCATCGGCAGCAGCTACGGAAAGGTCATAATCATTACCTGTTTGGTTTAAAGTTACAGAACCGTCCGTAGAGGATATAGTTTGAATCTCATTGTTCGGGTCACCATCTAAATCAGGACTGGCATTGCCCCCCACTTGGTTCCAATTAGTACCGTCAAAAACATATAACTGCCCAGCAACCTCGTCTACATAAGTTACCCCAGCATTTGACGGTGTTATTGTTGGTGCCCCACTATCTATTAATGTAAGCTCATTGGTTTCGTCTTCATCTGAATCTGTTGAATTAACCGTGTAGTTTCCATTGCCGTCATCAGTTACCGAAATAGCTCCTGTACCAGCAATTACGGTTTCTACAAGAGATGATAAATCTACATTTGCAGAACTCCCTCTTTCTATATCTATTTGAAGTTGATTTGTTCCGCTTAAAGTAGCACCCGTTAAATTCTGGTTATCGCTAGCGTTGGCTGCCAAATCAATAATTGCTTCTTCAACCGTATTTTCATCCACACTGTCCCCATCAACATCTAATGGATTTGTTAAATTAACCTCCATTGCTTCTTGATCATCCGTACCATCAAAACTGGTTGAAGTATTATCTTCCGAAACATAAGTATAAGTTACATTATCTGCTGTAGACAATGTTGTAACCGTCTCGTCTATTTCCGTAATTGTTCCATCCGCTTCCGTTACCGTGGCAATCAGGTTACCCGCAATAACATTAGTAATATCGATTCCGTTCGTGTTGATATCCACATCCGTGCCATCGCCATTGGTAAAACGGTAAAGGCCGCCTCCCAAATCCGTAATGTCCGATTTGGAAACCGTTACACTTGTTCCGGCCTCATCAACCAAAGTGATGTTCCCGTCATTGTTATCCTCTATTCGTACGATGCTCTCCTGGATGGAAACCGTGGTCCCGTCCTCTTTACGGTATACACCGATTTCGTTTCCGGAGTTTGAAGTTCCGGTGATGTCCGTAACCGTCTCATCTATTTCCGTTACCGTACCGTCCGCTTCCGTTACCGTGGCAATAAGGTTACCCGCAATAACATTAGTAATATCGATTCCGTTCGTGTTGATATCCACGTCCGTTCCATCGCCATTGGTGAAACGGTAAAGACCGCCTCCCAAATCCGTAATGTCCGATTTGGAAACCGTTACACTTGTTCCGGCTTCATCAACCAAAGTGATGTTCCCGTCATTGTTATCCTCTATTCGTACGATGCTCTCCTGGATGGAAACCGTGGTCCCGTCCTCTTTACGGTATACACCGATTTCGTTTCCGGAGTTTGAAGTTCCGGTGATGTCCGTAACCGTCTCATCTATTTCCGTTACCGTACCGTCCGCTTCCGTTACCGTGGCAATAAGGTTACCCGCAATAACATTAGTAATATCGATTCCGTTCGTGTTGATATCCACGTCCGTTCCATCGCCATTGGTGAAACGGTAAAGGCCGCCACCTAAATCCGTAATATCCGATTTGGAAACCGTTACAGTATTTCCTTCTTCATCCACTAAAGTGATGTTCCCGTCATTGTTATCTTCTATACGTACGATGCTCTCCTGGATGGAAACCGTTGTCCCGTCTTCCTTTTGGTATACACCGATTTCGTTTCCGTTGGTCGAAGTTCCGGTGATGTCCGTAATTGTTTCGTTAATATCTGTTGTTGACCCATCTGCCTCGGTTACAGTTGCAATGCGATTTCCCGGAACGATATTGCCAATAGACATTCCGTTGGTGTCAATAGTAACATTTGTTCCGTCACCATTAGTGAACTCATAAAGACCGCCTCCCAAATCCGTAATGTCCGATTTGGAAACCGTTACAGTATTTCCTTCTTCATCCACTAAAGTGATGTTCCCGTCATTGTTATCCTCTATTCGTACGATGCTCTCCTGGATGGAAACCGTAGTCCCGTCTTCCTTTTGGTATACACCGATTTCGTTTCCGTTGGTCGAAGTTCCGGTGATGTCCGTAATTGTTTCGTTGATATCTGTTGTTGACCCATCTGCCTCGGTTACAGTTGCAATGCGATTTCCCGGAACGATATTGCCAATAGACATTCCGTTGGTGTCAATAGTAACATTTGTTCCGTCACCATTAGTGAACTCATAAAGACCGCCTCCTAAATCCGTGATATCCGATTTGGAAACCGTTACTTGGGCTCCTAATTCATTTGTAAATGTCACATTACCATCACCTTCATCACTTATATCCGTTATTGTTTCATTAATGGTAACTAAATCACCGTTCTCGTTTTCATAAACTCCAATAGCATTTCCTGTAGGCGCCGTTGCCGTTAAGGTAGTAATGGTCTCCACCGGTAAAATAACTGATGCTGTGCCCCCATTTTCAAGGGAAAGCGTAAGTTCTCCGCTTAAACCATCAAAAGTAAAGTTTTGAAGCTGCTGATCATCGGAAGAGGTCAACTCCCAAGAATCACCATCCCAAAAATAGATAGTCCCTGTATCCGTATTTACATAAATATCACCTATGTCAGCACCTGCAGGAGTAGTTAATCCTGGGGCTGTAACATCGGTACCGCTTAGCACCTCACAGTTACATTGGTCTTCTAAACTGACCGTAGTCTGTGCAAATGCTAATCCGGAGATTAGGAAAACTAAGATTATACTTATTTTTTTCATGACCATTACTTTACTTGAAACCGTATTGTTCAAAATCTTTATCCTTACCATGCGAACTAGCTTTAGACGCAGTGTACTTTTTATTCCAAAAAAATTATCTGAATTCCGCCCCCGGACATTGCACCTTAGAAGTGCCTTTTGGTATGGCGAAGAGGATGAAGAACACCCTAAATGCCACTTGGTTTATAAAGAATAAACCTATGTCAAACTTTGGTTAAGTTATTCAGTTTTTCGGGTTGTGTTGAACCAATCCTATTGAGAATGATCCAATTACACTTTACAAAATTAATCTTAGTACCTGCAATGGAAAATAATTGTTGTATAAGTGTGAATTCCTATTGTATACGTACTGAAAAATGAGGTCTTGGTTTATTTTTTTCCTGTGTTAATCGTCGATAAGTCCAATAATATCGCTATACTACAGAGGGTCATATGTTTACGAGAATAGTGTAATATGTAGAAAAGTAAAGGCTAAAAATGGTGTCTAAAACGAACGTAGAACTGTTTAAATTTGGACAAACTTACATTTCATATTTAACCATTAGATAACATTGTTAATTTGGCTTTACTCTGTAAGTTATTCGCCTATTCGTAATAACAGTATACGACTTAACAATACTTAAAGGAGAAAACTCAGAAGTAGAGTTTGCCAATGTAGCCGTAGTAGTTACCGTGTTACCTAAACCAATACCTGAAGGAAGTGGAATACTGAATTTAAACTTGTTGGTATTGTCCGTATTATTATCATCATCGCTATAAGCGGTAACCCTTGATTCCGAATCGGAAGCAGAACCTTCTACCATGGTGCCTAGGTACCGTTGTCCCTCTCCATAATCATAGGTCATGCCCAATCTATTATCTCCTGCAGTGGCAGTTCCTTCATTAATATCAGTTGCAAACAACTCTATAGTAGCTCCCGGTCTTGACCAACCCTCTACTACCAGATTTGACCCTGAAACATACGCCCCTGTAATTACAGGGAAGTTTAGGACACCGTTGGGACCACTATCCGAGTCTCCGGAGTCATTAATGGTTACCCCATCACCAAAACCATCAGATAAATCAATATCTATTCCTAGAGCAGGACTTGCCGTACCGTTTGCGTAAATTGAGTTCCTAGAGATTAAGTTTCCTGATGTATTCCCGCCACTTAGAACAATACCCGCCCCGCCACTGGAAGTTATAATGTTATTGGTTACAGACGAATTACTTCCATCCAAACGAATACCTACATTTGCATCATCTCCCGAACATTTACCTCCATCTTGACCCGAGTTGGAAATTGTATTCTCCGTAATGGTCAAAGAACCGCTTATTCCTTCTGCATCTACGCCTAGGGAAGCAGCTCTATCAATTAAGTTTTGCTGAATTATAATTCCAGACCCACCACTAATTTTTATATTATCAAAACAAGCGTTGTTTCCATTGTCCGTAATATGATTGTTTTGTATTAGGGTAGACGTTCCTCCGTTCACCAAAATACCTTCATCCGTATTTCTTGCTATATAATTGCTGTCTACAATAGATGTTCCTCCAATAATTTCCACGCCATAATCTATATTTCCCGATGCATTGCCACGAGCATTCACACCCAGTAAACTGTGCGACACAGATGCAGACCCACCCTGAATAATAATTCCTGCATTATTATTGGCACGAACAGCAATATTACGAGTTACCACATTTGTACCGTTTAATTGCAATACATCGCCTGAGGGACTATATAATTCAATTTCCGGTAGGTCAAAGTTTGGCAGATTCGTATTTGAAACTCCTACCCCTGTTCCTCCAGAACCAACAGTTCCTGTATTTGTGTTACCCGAATAAGCAGTTTGCGTACGCCCATCAATAACAGTATTGGAACCAGTTATTACCGGAAAATCGTTGGGATTGGACATGGCAATATTAAAGTATCCATTCGCAAAATTGGCATCGGCCGTTCGCCCTAATGGATCACTAATAGTTGGTATCATAAATATTGAAGTGTCCTCACCTGTCGCTGGATCAAATATACCGTTCGCTTCAATATCCAAACCAACTTCTCCTATTGCATTTGAATTCAATATAAACTGAGTAAGTGAACCTTGTCCGTTCTCGTTTGTATTTACTATGGTATTAAAATTAAATCCAAAATTAATACCTACAACACCGTTACCGGCCACCTCAACACTAGCTATGCTTTGAGCATTATTGAAAACACCCAATGATACATCCTGAGTTGCTGTTGGGTCAGTTCCCCCAACTTCATCTGTTACATCTACGATACTACCAGATATCATTTCGGTTTTATATGTCTGAACGGGGTAACATGCAGAACAGTTTGCTCCACTATCTCTAGTAGACCGGACCGTTGAGCTCACTACTTTTATAAAGTAGTCTCCATCTGCCATGCCTCCAAACGAATAATTTCCGTTCGCCTCTGTATTTTTTCTTTGGATAAAATTACCGGAAGAATCAAAAAGCTCTACAATTGCACCCGAAATTCCTACTCCTCCAGAGGCCAATTGATCACGGCCTGCGCCACCCGGATAATTGACATCTTCAAAAACACGACCTGCAATTAAGTTGGACGGTACTTTCAATACCACCGCTGCAGAAATCACAAAATCCTGACCTACATCAACATTTGCTGTGACCTCACTATCTGCCGGTTGAATAAATGATGAAATATCATAAGTATCTAAATCTACACCGTAAGTAGCAGCATTATTATAAACCGGAGGACCTACTGTATTGTCATAAATTGTAGAGTTATAGGAGTTATTACCTGTTTGACCTCCATCTCCCGTAAGAATAAAATTTTGATTTCTTTGATTGGTAATGGACAGTTCTTCAGGATTGGTAGAGCCAGAACTAGATCCATTCAAATCTGGATCACCTTCCCACGATAAAAATGAAGCTTTGGCGCCTGTTCCCGATATGGCATAAAAAGAATCTAGCGTAAACGAATTACCATCATTACTTAAACCATCAAAACCCTGGTATAAGTTTATATTTACTGCTGGCAAAGAACGGTCTTCATAAAAAACCATTAACGCCCAGCCACCAAGAACCGTACTTGTTGTACAATATTCTCCCGTATTATTAATGGTAAGACCACTAAAGTCAAAAACATTACTTGATAAATTGGATACGCCTTGAACTATAGTGGTTACATCACTTACATAACCAAAAAAGTTTCTATTGCCCAAAGATGTCTGATACAGAAAGTTAGCAGAAACACTTTGTCCTTCAAAAGTTACATCTGCATCACGAACCGTACTAGAATGAGACCAATACAGATAAGCCCTTTCAACAGAAGCTGTTGCCGGAACAGGAGATACCAAACTATTGGACGATGATGTAGTAACCGCACAAGGACTAGCCCCATTGGGACTTGTACGTAACGTACCTCCGGTAGTTGAGTAATCATAATACCCATCAAATTCTTGAAACAGTGTTAATGGGTCATTTGCTAAGATCTGAGAATTTATGGTACCCTTACCCGCATCGTTATAATTTACAACTGCATACTGGGCATTTGCTCCAGTAAAGACAATATCAAAATCTTCTGCAAATTCCGGAATACCATCATTGGCTATAGGTACAGAAATGGTCTGAACATTATTTAACTCTCCTGTAAAGGTTAGCGTTCCTGATGTGGCGGTATAGTCGCTTCCTGCCAAGGCCAATCCGTCTACGGTCTCAAAATCTACCGTAAATGGGGCTTCAACAAAACCAAACAAAAATATATTTCTTCCGTGCGCAGCTCTTGTAGACCTTACGGTAAACACGGCATTACCCACATCTTCATCAATTGTAATATCTTCAATTATAATAATGGGACCGTCAGGAAAACAATTAATTTCCGCCTCCCAACCAGCTCCGGTGTTACTTCCGTTAGAAACAAACCTAAACGTTAGACAGCCTGAAGCAGCCGAAGAATTTATTGAAGTGGGTACATTGGCACTATCATACTGACCTATTAAAGTAGCTCCCGTTGAATTACCATCATAAATATAGAGTATATCTCCAGAAACAATTTCGAAACTTGTAAAGTTGACATTCAAATATGTATCAGCTGTATCCGGACATATGGTATAGGTTACATCTTGATTATTAGAATAATTAGAGAGTCCGCCCGGATCAAAAAAGGTATCGCTACATGTAGTTGCACTACCGCCATTAGTCATTATTAAGGCGTCATCATCTATAATCGTTGCTGTAGCTGTATCACTAATGTCTACTTGAGGATCTGATGCTAGAGTGAATTCCAATATGAAATTTTCCGGATTCTCAATAGTACCGTCATCTAAAATGGGAACGGTAACAGTTTCCGTATCACCTGACGTACCATTGAAGTTTAAAATACCAGAAGCAGAAGTATAATCGTTACCATCAATTGCAGACCCATCTACCGTTCTGTAATTGACCGTAAAAGGAGCTGTAGCGTTCGTACCTGTATGCCGTACGGTAAAAGTAGCATTCCCCCCGTCTTCATCTACTGTTATATCATTTACCTCCAGAACAGGAATAGGTGCGGGAAAAGTTGCAGAAATCTGAAAATTATCTATAAAGGCGTAATCATTATTATTCCAGTTATTGCCCGATTTAGCTAATCTTACGGTTGTAGTTGCTGAAATAAAACCAGATATATCTTGACTAAAAATTCCTGTATTATTACCATTAATCGTACCCACTGTAGTATAAGACGCACCTCCATTATTAGAAACCTGGATACCTAACGCTCTACCGTTTGTAAGACTAATTGTTGTATAATTAAAACTTAACACAGCTGTTGCAGCCCCATTAAGATTAGTCGATCTGCGTACGGTCTCAGAATATATCCAATAAAATTCAAGTCTATTACTACTTATTCTTATATATTGACTGGCAGGACCATTATTTGTATCGCCAGTTTCTACCCAATTTGTAGAAAAGTTAGAACTGCCATTATTATTTGAGTAAGATACACTGCTAAAATTATCGCGATAGGTTTCTTGTGCGACCAACTGTAACGAACACAGCATCGCCAAAAAAACATAAAGAATTCTAGTATGGTTATACACTATTTTTAGCACTTTTTAAAGCTTTGAATAGATGCCGACCGAACGGACCGAGCACTTAACCCAGCAAATATATCCGTACTAGAACTACTTAAGAAAAATTTGTTGTGAAGACCCCAATAGTGAGCGTAACCGATAGTTTTTACAATGTTTAGGTATTCTAAAGCACGTTGAATTGCCTTTAAAATAGATACATTATCGATTAAATACTTATCTACTTTGCACAGTACCGTGAACAAAAAAAGCAGCTACTTTAAAGTAGCTGCCTTTGGTATTGTATTCCTTAGGTATACTATTCCAAAATAATAAATTCCGATCGTCTGTTCAGTTCATGGTCTTTATCCGAACATTTAACACCATTGGCACATTGGTTAATCAATTTAGTTTCACCAAAACCTTCGCTATCCAATCTTTCTTTGGCTATCCCTCTTTTTATCATATAATTCACTGTAGCTTCCGCACGTTTCTGAGAGAGCCATAAATTATAGGAATCCTTACCTCTACTATCCGTATGGGAGTTTACCTTAATCCTCAAACTTGGGTATTTTTCCATGGCAGCAATTACCTTCTCAACTTCTATTTCAGAATCTTTACGAATGTTGTATTTATTAAAATCAAAGTAAATGGTACTCAATTGTAATAGTTTGGCTAAATCATCGCCAAAGCCGGCACTAATAGAATTTCTCTCTAGATAAAAGTCTATGGTTTTAGGTTCCCCATCAGATTTTCCTAAATACTCTTCAGATGGAATATACCCCTCTGTCATAGCTCTTACAAAATTACCTTGGGTACAATCTACCAATAAGCTATACTTACCTTCAGCATCTGTAATGGCCGACATTATTTCGTCATTATTTTCATTGATGACCTTAACCGATGCCCCAATTAAAGGTTCATTGGATATTTTGTCCCGCACTACCCCGGAAATAGCCTGTTCACAGTCAATCACCAACGATTTGGTTTCCAAGAAAGCGTAAATATCATCTGCTCCCTGCCCTTCCGAGCGGTTAGAGGCAAAATACCCTTTTTTAGTTTCTTCGTTAAAGATAAACGTAAAATCATCCATTCTTCCGTTAACGGGTTCACCAACGTTCATAACGTTTCCATCCAACCTTCCATTGGCTACTTTAGTAGCAAAAATATCCAAGCCTCCAAGACCAGGATGGCCATCAGAAGAGAAATAAAGGACATCTTCGCTAGAAACAAAAGGAAAGGTTTCCCTAGCTTCCGTATTAATTACCGGACCTAGATTTTCAGGAGTACCGTAAGTTCCATCATCGTTTATTGAAACCCTAAAAATATCAGACTCCCCTAAAGAACCGGGCATATCCGATGCAAAATATAAGGTCTTTTCATCTGCACTTAATGTGGGATGGGCTACAGAGTAATCATTGCTATTAAAGGGTAGTTCCTCTATATTAGACCATACACCCTCTACCATTTTAGCCTTGAAAATTTTAAGACGTATTACTCCTTTTTCGTCTTTTACATATTTTCCGGACTTAAAATTATTTCTAGTGAAATACAAAACGTCCCCGGCCTTGTTTACTGTTGATGTTGATTCGTGTAATCTTGTATTTACATGGTCCCCAAACTTAATAACAGTACCTTGAGAAATGCTATCTGCGTTTACTTTATATAAATCCAAAAAATCCTTTGAATTCCAAGTATGACGATAGCGAGCAAAATTACCGGTGTCCCTATCCGAAGAAAAAATAAGACCCTCTTTATAGAAAGAAGGTGCAAACTCCGAGTACGGAGAATTATATTGAAAAGGCGATACGTTATATCTACCCGAATTTCTTTTAATATCGTTTAGATAGTCTTTCTCGTCTTTGTATGCAGTAGCCCTTGCATCATTCTGAAGTGGCCTCCAAAAATTTGCCCATAACTTCTTTGGAAGCATCATATTCCTCTAAAGTTTTTAAGGTCTGTGCATATCTAAAGTAATACTCCGGACCTATTTCTCCCGGATACTCGTCTACCAATCTTTTGTATGTTTTTGAAGCATCCTCGTAATCTGCATTGTAATAGTAAGAGTTTCCTAATTTTTTGAGAAGGTCTGCCGAAACGTATCCCCTATCCAGTACTTTTTTATAAATATCGATAGCCGGACTAAAAGAGTATTCGTCATATTTTTCATTGGCCTTGGTAATCAATTTTTCTTGGGCAAAACAACTCGTGCCCATCAAAAAGACCAAAACATAAAGAATGTGTATTTTTTTCATCATAAGGCAAGGTTTAGAAGAAACGCGGAGAAACCAGTTTTTCAAATGATTTCACTAATTCCCATCTTAGAAAAATTTCAAAAGATCCGCTGTTGAACTGTGTACTACCAAAGTCTGTTGTTTCTTTATCATATGCCAACCCTAACATAATTTGGTCAGATATCTGAAAACCAGCAAGAGCACTTACAGCGGCATCCCATTTGTAAGCTGCACCAAAAGAAAACTTCTCTGCAAACAGAAAATTAGCTGAGACATCTACCTGAAGCGGTGCACCACCTACGACCTTTGTCAATAGAGCAGGTTTAAATTTAAAGTTATCATTTAAATCAAAAACGTATCCTGTAATCAAGTAAAAGTTAACACGATCTTTAGCTAAAAAGTCAATTTGGTTAGCATCCGAGTTGGCCGAATCAAAATGTTCTACCTCTAACAAATTGGGAGCAGAAAGTCCCGCATAAAATTTATCGGTGTGATAGTACATTCCCAGTCCTACGTTAGGAGAGAATCGGTTTTCAATATTATCGGTACCTACAGCTTCTTCAAAACCTGGTCTCTGCCTTAATTGTTCAAAATCCAAATTGAGAATATTACCCCCCAACTTTAATCCAAAAGATAGTTTTCCTTTTAAGGAAACGTCAATTGAATATGAGATCAACCCATCTATATAAGTTTCTTGAACAGTGCCCTCTCCTATTTTGTCGTTTACTATAGACAACCCATAACCTACTTTACTGTTCCTTATGGGAGAGTGTAAATTGAGGGTAAAAGTCTCTGGAGATCCATCTAAACCTACCCATTGAGACCTGTATAGGCCCGCAATACTCAATTGCCCCCTAGAACCTGCATAGGCAGGGTTAACGCTCATTGTATTAAACATATACTGAGTGTACTGGGCATCTTGTTGGGCCGAAGCCGTTTGACAATAGACCAATACCAAGAATAGGCCTGCTAGTAGTTTATTTCTTATAATCATACCTACTTTATAGATTATTTGCTGATGTAAATATAACCACTATCAGTTATATTAGCTTTATTTACAGTGTTGTACTTAAAGATATAAAAATAAACCCCTGCCGGTAAATAATCCTGACCAGCTATTGTAGACCTTCCTTTTGATCTACCATCGAACACATTGTTCTGGTTATTATAATCATCTCCTTCGTATACAGCAACACCCCATCTATTGAAAATCTTAAGATTATTATCTAAAGCTTTATCAACATTTTCAATCCACAAGAATTCATTTTTACCATCTCCGTTCGGGGTTACCATTTGCATTACTACAATTTCAGTATCCTCTTCTGGATCTAGGTATGAAGGCGTACCATCACCATCCAAATCATCATCAGTTGGGTCTCCGTTGTTATTTCCGTCTTCGTCTGGCGTATCAATTCCATCACCATCATCATCCAAATCGCGATAGTTTACATCTTCGGTACCATCCGTGTCCGGTAAATCATTTGCCGGATCATCAATTTCATCGTTTACATCAAAACCATCATTAACATCGCTACCCTCGTAACCGTCATCAAGACCATCTCCATCCGTATCCGTGCCTGTAAAGGATTGATCAGGTGCTCCATCAAAATTAAAATCATTTCCTTCATTATGATCAAACACTAAATCATTATCACTATCCGAATCCAAGTAATCCTCTTCATCTGTACCATCTGTATTAACAGGCGTCAATCCATCAGGGTATGCGGAATTTAATCCATCATTGGCTTCATATGTTGCTTCATCGTCATCGTTTGGAGCAATATAGCCATCCGTAGTTTGTGCCTCAACATTATCCGGAATACCGTCATCATCTGAGTCAATATCTAAATGGTTAGGTATAGTATCTCCATCAGAATCCATAGGATTGGTCAATGGGTCATTATCACCATCTGTGTTAGGATCTTCAACCGTATCCAAAATACCATCGTTATCATCATCTAAATCTACTCTATCCGGAACACCGTCACCATCCGTATCCTTATCGTTAGGATTAGAATCTGGATCCAGGTAATCTGGTGTACCGTCTTCGTCCGTATCGTCATTGGTAGGGTCTCCATCTCCATCAATATCTTCATCCGGTGTATCAATGCCATCACCATCATCATCCAAATCGCGATAGTTCACATCTTCTGTACCATCTGTATCAGGCAAGTCATTGGCCGGGTCATCAATTTCATCGTTTACATCAAAACCATCATTAACATCGCTGCCCTCATAACCATCATCTAGACCGTCTCCATCCGTATCTATTCCGGTATAAGTCTGATCTGGCTTGCCATCAAAATTGAAGTCATTGCCTTCGTTATTATCAGGAACAGTGTCATTGTCACTATCCAAGTCAATATAATCTTCCGTGTCTTCTCCATCTGTATTCACCGGAGTAAGGCCATCTGGGTAAGCTGAGTTTAAACCATCGTTAGCGGCATATGTTGCTTCATCATCTTCATTAGGCGCTATATAACCATCCGTAGTTTGTGCCTCAACGTTATCCGGAATACCGTCATCATCAGAATCTATATCCAAATGATTAGGAATACCATCTTCATCCGTATCCAGTGGGTTAGTTAATGGATTATCATCTCCATCTGTGTTAGGATCTTCTACCGTATCTAAAATACCATCGTTATCATCATCCAAATCCGTTATATCCGGAACACCATCACCATCTGTATCTGTAGTAGTATCCTCATCAAAGTCAAGGTAATCTGGTGTACCGTCTTCATCTGAATCATCATCGGTAGGATCCCCATCTTCATCTACATCTTCATCCGGTGTGTTTATTCCATCACCATCATCATCCAAATCACGATAGTTTACATCTTCTGTACCATCCGTATCAGGCAAGTCGTTAGCAGGGTCATCAATTTCATCATTAACATCATAACCGTCATTAACATTACTACCTTCATAACCATCGTCTAGACCATCTCCATCTGTATCCATTCCGGTATAAGTCTGATCAGGAATACCGTCAAAATTAAAATCGTTTCCTTCGTTATTATCCGGAACATCATCATTATCACTATCTGCATCTAGATAATCCTCAACATCACTACTATCAGTATTAACGGGGGTCAACCCATCAGGATACGCAGAATTAAGTCCGTCATTAGAATCATAAGTAGCAGCATCGTCATCATTTGGTGCTATATAACCATCTGTAGTCTGAGCTTCTACATTATCAGGAATACCATCGTTATCCGAATCAATATCCAAATGATTTGGAATACCATCTTCATCTAAATCATAGGGGTCCGTTAGCGGATTATCATCACCGTCAATATTAGGATCTTCAACTGTATCCAAAATACCGTCATTATCATCATCCAAATCTACATTATCGTTAACACCATCACCATCCGTATCCGGACATATAACAGGTATAACTCTTAAACGAATACCGTTTACAGGAAAACTAGAAGTAGTATAGAACTGAATTTCATTTGCCAAACCTTGTGATAACCATACAAAACGGTCAGGACCATATATAGGAGCTGCCGTTGTGTTTTCTACAAAGTAATCATTGGTTTCATTACCAGAAATAATTCCTGCAGGCAAAGCTGTGGTCTGGACATACTCTACATTATCCAAAGAAAGAATACCATCTCTATGGTTAGAATCTACACGAGCCGAGTGCTCTGCTATAATTTGTACCGGCACGGTTCCCGAGAAAGTAAAAGTGGCCGGTAAATCTTTATTAACCTCAAAAAGCCCCAAAGAACTTTTTGTACTTGCTCCTTCTACACTTACCAAAATAGAACCTGCAGGAAGTCCCCACTTGGAACTCACATCTACATTATCCGCTGAAAGGCTACCATCCGTAACCCCATCAGGAAAACCAAAATCTCCCGGTCTAATCTCTTTATTGTCCAAACGGGTACAACCATCAGCATCAAACATGTAAGCTGGTTGCACTTCTTCATTAGTCTCTTTTTCCGAATTTAACGTATCGGAGAAATTTTCAAAGGAGCTATTTATCCCAAAAAGGACTACAGCAAGTACATAAGTAAATGCCTTGAACGTTTTGTTCTTAAAATTCAGTAGAGTAAAGTTTTCCATAAATGTTTAGCTTTTATTAAACTAATCACCATGGCGTGTAGGTCAAAAATGTGGTTGGCAAGAAGTTGGGAGACTTCAATTCTAGGTGCAAGATATATTTAATATTTCGTTAACCAAATTGTTTTGAAAGTATAAATTATGAATAATCCTCCAAAGACAAATATATTCGGTAAAGGGCTGAAAACAATACAATTTACATAGTTTTCATTTCCCTATTATCATGCACAAACCTAAACTATAACCAATGAAAATCGGGATTTTCTGCCGTTCATCGATATATATCAAACCCTATCACTTAACACAAAAAACCACCTAAATCTTAGCCTCAAGGCTTGGTTTTAACTCAACATAAATCAGGTCATAACTAGAATTTAATGTATTTTTGCACAAATTTTCTTCATGAGT
This sequence comes from Zobellia russellii, assembly GCF_044597075.1. Lineage (NCBI taxonomy): Bacteria > Pseudomonadati > Bacteroidota > Flavobacteriia > Flavobacteriales > Flavobacteriaceae > Zobellia > Zobellia russellii. The sequence goes on from NZ_CP139000.1 coordinate 2,055,486, forward strand.
TTTAAAGACGAGATCCAAAGGCGTAGAACCTTTGGAATAATTTCCCACCCAAATGCCGGTAAGACCACATTAACCGAAAAACTTCTGTTATTTGGTGGTGCCATTCAGGAGGCGGGTGCTGTAAAAAACAATAAAATCAAGAAAACGGCCACGAGTGACTTTATGGAAATAGAGCGCCAAAGAGGTATCTCCGTTGCTACATCCGTACTTGCCTTTATATATAAGGATAAGAAAATAAACATTCTTGATACCCCTGGGCATAAAGATTTTGCCGAAGATACCTTTAGAACACTTACAGCTGTAGATAGTGTTATAGTTGTGGTTGATGTTGCCAAAGGTGTGGAAGAGCAGACCGAAAAATTGGTACAGGTTTGTAGAATGCGAAACATTCCTATTATTGTTTTTATAAACAAATTGGATAGAGAGGGGCGCGATGCTTTTGACCTTCTTGACGATTTGGAGCAAAAACTTGGCCTATCCGTTACCCCTTTAAGTTTCCCAATTGGTATGGGTTATGATTTTAAAGGTATTTACAATATCTATGAAAAGAACATTAATCTTTTTAGCGGTGATAGTAAAAAAAATATTGAGGAAACTATAGCCTTTGACTCTATTGAAAGCCCTGAACTCGAGAAAATTATAGGAAACAATGCCGCCGAAGAACTTCGTGATAACTTAGAGTTGGTAAGAGGCGTATATCCTGATTTTGATAAAGAAAGCTATTTGCAAGGTGAGCAACAGCCCGTATTCTTTGGCTCTGCCCTTAATAATTTTGGTGTTCGGGAGCTATTGGATTGTTTTATAGAAATTGCCCCATCTCCTCGCCCTAAAAAAGCTGAAGAAAGAGTTGTTGAGGCAAATGAAAAGGAAATGTCCGGTTTTGTATTTAAGATACATGCCAATATGGACCCAAAACATCGTGACCGTTTAGCGTTTATTAAAATTGTGTCCGGAACGTTTGAACGAAACAAACCCTACCTTCATGTTAGAAATGGAAAAAAACTAAAATTCTCAAGTCCTAATGCGTTTTTTGCCGAGAAAAAAGAAATCGTGGATATATCCTATCCCGGAGATATTGTCGGACTTCATGATACAGGTAATTTTAAAATAGGCGACACCTTAACCGAAGGAGAGGAACTACACTACAAAGGAATCCCAAGCTTCTCTCCTGAACACTTTAGGTACATCAACAATGCAGACCCAATGAAGTCCAAACAGCTTTACAAGGGCATTGACCAGCTTATGGATGAAGGTGTAGCGCAGTTATTTACGCTGGAAATGAACGGCAGAAAGGTTATAGGAACTGTAGGAGCACTTCAGTTTGAGGTTATTCAATACCGTCTTGAACATGAATATGGTGCCAAATGTACCTATGAAAATTTTCCGGTTTTCAAAGCTTGTTGGGTAGAAGCATCAGACCCTAAAAACGAAGAATTTAAAGAATTCAAAAGAGTGAAACAGAAATTTTTAGCCAAGGACAAGCGAAATCAATTGGTATTCTTGGCCGATTCTCAATTCTCTTTACAAATGACCCAACAAAAATACCCTAGCGTAAAACTTCATTTTGTTTCTGAGTTCGATTAGAAACCGGAAAAACTTATAAAATAAAAAATGCCCTTTGTAGTAACAAAGGGCATTTTTTATTCTTAAGCTTCTCCTGTTGGCCCAAAATTAATTGGTATTGGAGGTTGCTCGTAGTCCTTAATAGTTCCGTGAGCAGCTTCAAACCTATTTACATTATCATTCAAAGCCTTTAAAAACTTTTTGGCATGCTGCGGAGTCAGAACAATTCTACTCTTTACCTTGGCTTTGGGAGCCCCTGGCATCATGCTTATAAAGTCAACTACAAATTCTGACACTGAATGATTGATGATCGCTAGATTGGAATAGATTCCTTCAGCTGTCTTTTCATCAAGTTCAATATTGATTTGGTTCTGTTTTTGTTCTTTTTCGCTCATATGTAAAAAAAAATAAACCCTCAATAGAAACTATTGAGGGTTTTAATTATTTGAGTTTAAAATTTCAAGGCCTCTTTGCGCGCCATGATTTCATCATACTCTTCTTTAGAGCCAACTATGATGTTCTCATAGTCTCTCATACCTGTACCTGCTGGAATCTTATGTCCAACAATAACATTCTCCTTCAAGCCTTCCAATGTATCTACTTTACCACTTACAGCAGCTTCGTTCAATACTTTAGTAGTTTCTTGGAAAGATGCTGCAGATATAAACGATTTAGTCTGTAGAGACGCACGTGTAATACCCTGTAGAATTGGCGTAGCCGTAGCCGCAACCGCATCGTTGGCCGTAACTAGATTCTTATCCGAACGTTTCAAGACAGAATTTTCATCTCTCAATTCACGAGCAGTAATAATCTGACCAGGTTTAAGGTTTTCTGAATCACCTGCATCTACAACAACCTTCTTACCAAAGATCTCATCGTTTTCCTGAATAAAGTCATCCTTATGAACCAATTGGTTTTCTAAGAAGATAGTGTCTCCCGGATCTTGAATACGAACTTTACGCATCATCTGTCTAACAACAACCTCAAAGTGCTTATCATTAATCTTCACACCCTGCAGACGGTATACTTCTTGAACTTCGTTCACTAAGTACTGTTGTACTGCTGATGGGCCTTTGATCTTAAGGATATCCTCTGGAGTTATAGAACCATCTGACAATGGCATACCGGCACGAACATAATCGTTCTCCTGTACCAAAATCTGATTGGAAAGCTTTACCAAGTATTTCTTGACCTCACCTAACTTAGATTCAATAATGATCTCACGGTTACCTCTTTTGATTTTCCCGAAAGAAACAACACCATCAATTTCTGAAACAACCGCTGGGTTAGAAGGGTTACGCGCTTCAAAAAGTTCGGTTACCCTTGGAAGACCACCGGTAATATCACCTGCCTTAGCAGATTTACGTGGTATCTTAACAAGTGTCTTACCTTCTTTAATCTTATCTCCATCATCTACCATAATGTGCGATCCAACCGGAAGGTTGTACGAACGTAATGTTTCACCTTTATTATCTTGGATCAACAGAGTTGGTATCAATTTCTTGTTACGAGATTCAGAGATTACTTTTTCCTGGAAACCAGTCTGTTCATCAATCTCTACTTGATAAGTAACACCTTGCTCAATATTCTCGTAAGCAATCTTACCTGGGAACTCAGAAACAATTACACCGTTATATGGATCCCAAGAACAAACAACATCGCCTTTAGTAATGGTTGCGCCATTCTCTATGAACAATTGCGAACCGTAAGGTATATTGTTAGTACTTAAAGTAATACCGGTTTTCTTATCTACAACTTTAATTTCAGAGGTTCTAGAAATAACAATAGTGGCAGGATTACCCTCATTGTCCGTTCCTATAACCGTTCTTAAATCTTCTATTTCCGCTACACCGCTAAATTTAGCGATCAACTTGTTATCTTCAGAAATGTTACCTGCAATACCACCCACGTGGAATGTACGTAACGTAAGCTGTGTACCTGGCTCACCAATGGATTGTGCTGCTACAACACCTACTGCCTCACCTCTTTGAACCATTTTATTGGTAGATAGGTTTCTACCGTAACATTGAGCACAAATTCCTTTAGGCGCTTCACATGTTAATGCAGAACGCACTTCTACTTTCTCAACAGGAGACTCTTCAATTCTCTTAGCATCGGCCTCCATTATTTCCTGACCAGCAACAAGTAATTGCTCCTCAGTTAACGGATCAAATACATCATGTAATGAAACCCTACCTAAGATACGAGCTCCAAGAGATTCCACAACTTCTTCATTCTTCTTAAGGGCAGAAACTTCAACCCCTCTTAAAGTCTCACAATCTGTAATGTTAATGATTACATCTTGAGAAACATCTACCAAACGACGTGTTAAGTAACCTGCATCCGCCGTTTTAAGGGCAGTATCCGCAAGACCTTTACGAGCACCGTGAGTAGAAATAAAGTATTCAAGGATGGAAAGACCTTCCTTAAAGTTAGAAAGAATTGGGTTTTCAATAATCTCACCACCTCCGGCAGTAGATTTTTTAGGCTTGGCCATCAAACCACGCATACCTGTTAACTGACGAATCTGCTCTTTAGAACCCCTTGCACCAGAATCAAGCATCATGTACACCGAATTGAATCCTTGCTGATCCTCACGAATACGCTTCATAGCAAGTTCCGTTAACATGGCATTGGTAGATGTCCAAACATCAATTACCTGATTGTAACGTTCATTGTTAGTAATAAGACCCATGTTATAGTTGGTCATAATACCTTCTACCTGAACATTGGCATCGGCAATCATTTCATGCTTCTCTTGAGGAATAATAATATCACCCAAGCTAAATGATAGTCCACCTTTAAAAGCGAACTCATATCCCATTGTCTTAATCTTATCCAAGAAATCGGCAGTGGTCGGAACATCAGTTACAGCCAAAATTCCACCAATAATATCTCTTAAAGACTTTTTGTTCAATACGTCGTTAATGTACCCTGCTGCCTCCGGAACTTCCATGTTGAACAAAACTCTACCTACCGTGGTTGGTATTATTTTGTAAACCAACTCTCCATCTTCATTAAAGTCCTTAGCTCTAACCTTGATACCTGCGTTCAAGTTTACTTTACCTTCATTAAAGGCAATTTCAACTTCTTCCGCTGAATAAAAAGTAAGACCTTCTCCCGCAATAGGAACTTCAGGTGTAGACTTTCTTTCTTTGGTCATATAGTACAGACCCAATACCATATCCTGAGAAGGTACGGTAATTGGTGATCCATTTGCAGGGTTCAAGATGTTATGCGATGCCAACATCAATAGCTGAGCCTCCAAAATAGCTTCGGGTCCTAATGGAAGGTGAACCGCCATCTGGTCACCATCAAAATCCGCGTTAAATGCCGTACAAACCAATGGGTGAAGACGTATTGCCTTACCTTCTATAAGTTTTGGCTGGAACGCTTGAATACCCAAACGGTGCAACGTAGGAGCACGGTTCAATAGTACGGGATGCCCTTTTAGTACGTTTTCAAGAATATCCCAAACAACTGGTTCTTTCTTGTCTATAATTTTCTTAGCGGACTTCACCGTTTTTACAATACCTCTTTCTATCAGTTTTCTGATAACAAAAGGCTTATAAAGTTCGGCAGCCATATCTTTAGGAAGACCACATTCAAACAATTTCATTTCCGGTCCAACAACAATTACCGAACGTGCAGAATAATCAACACGCTTACCAAGTAAGTTTTGACGGAAACGACCTTGCTTACCTTTTAATGAATCTGAAAGAGATTTTAACGGTCTGTTAGATTCCGTTTTTACAGCTGAAGCTTTTCTGGTATTATCAAAAAGAGAATCTACCGCTTCTTGAAGCATACGTTTCTCATTTCTAAGAATTACCTCAGGGGCTTTTATCTCTACCAACCTTTTTAAACGGTTGTTACGAATAATAACCCTTCTGTAAAGGTCGTTCAAATCCGAAGTAGCGAAACGACCACCATCTAGCGGCACCAATGGACGTAATTCTGGCGGAATTACCGGAATTACCTTCATAATCATCCACTCAGGTCTGTTTTCTCTATTTTCTTGAGATTCACGAAGCGCCTCAACTACTTGAAGTCTTTTTAACGCCTCTGTTTTTCTTTGTTTAGAAGTTTCAGTGTTCGCCTTATGACGTAACTGGTACGAAAGTTCTTTTAAGTCTATACGAGCTAAAAGATCTATAAGACATTCCGCACCCATTTTAGCAATAAACTTATTAGGGTCCGTATCTTCTAAATATTGATTTTCAACTGGAATAGATTCCAGAATAGTCAAGTACTCTTCTTCGGTCAAGAAATCCATCTTGTTGATTTCTTCACCTTCAGGTCCTTTGGCAATACCCGGTTGAATTACTACATAACGCTCGTAGTAAATGATCATATCCAATTTCTTGGAAGGTAATCCCAAAAGGTAACCTATTTTATTTGGCAACGAACGGAAGTACCAGATATGAGCTACAGGAACCACTAAGTTAATGTGCCCTACTCTATCTCTACGTACTTTCTTTTCCGTAACCTCAACACCACAACGGTCACAAACAATACCACGGTAACGAATTCTTTTGTATTTACCACAGGCACATTCATAATCCTTAACAGGACCAAAAATACGCTCGCAAAAAAGACCGTCACGCTCTGGCTTGTGCGTTCTATAGTTGATAGTTTCAGGCTTGAGAACTTCTCCTCTTGACTCCGCCAAAATTGCTTCTGGAGAGGCCAATCCGATAGAAATTTTATCAAACCTTTTTATTGGATTATTATCTTTTATTCTAGCCATAATCTAATGGTGATACTAATTAAAATGTGTGTTCTTCAATCGCTACAATCGGATTCTATTCTTCCAAACGGATATCTAAGCCCAAACCTTTAAGTTCGTGCATCAATACGTTAAAAGATTCCGGTAAACCGGGTTCTGGCATGGTCTCGCCCTTAACTATTGACTCATAGGTCTTGGCCCTACCGATAACATCATCCGACTTAACGGTCAATATTTCACGTAAAGTTGCCGAAGCACCATATGCCTCAAGAGCCCAAACTTCCATCTCTCCAAAACGCTGACCACCAAACTGAGCTTTACCACCCAATGGCTGTTGTGTAATTAAAGAGTAAGGTCCTATAGAACGTGCGTGCATTTTATCATCTACCATGTGACCAAGTTTTAGCATATAAATCACACCAACTGTAGCCGGCTGATCAAAACGCTTACCTGTTCCACCATCATGAAGGTAGGTATGGCCAAATCTTGGAATACCAGCTTCATCTGTGTATTCATTAATTTGATCTAATGTAGCACCATCAAAAATTGGTGTAGCATATTTTTTACCCAACTTAAGACCGGCCCAACCTAATACGGTTTCGTAAATCTGACCAATGTTCATACGAGAAGGTACACCTAATGGGTTCAATACAATATCAACCGGTGTTCCATCTGCCAAGAAAGGCATATCCTCTTGACGTACGATACGAGATACAATACCTTTGTTACCGTGACGTCCCGCCATTTTATCCCCAACTTTAAGCTTACGCTTTTTGGCAACATAAACTTTAGCCAGCTTCATAATTCCTGCAGGTAATTCATCACCAACAGAAATTGTAAACTTGTCTCTTCTTAGGTTTCCTTGAAGATCGTTAAGCTTTATCTTATAGTTGTGAAGCAAATCTGCAACAGACTCGTTGGTATCCTTGTCCATTGTCCAGCTACCACCTACCAAGTGAGCAAAATCGTCTACGGAGTTTAACATTTTAAGTGTATACTTCTTACCTTTTGGTAATACTTCTTCACCTAAATCATTCAATACACCTTGAGACGTCTTACCATTGATCAAAGTAAAAAGCTTCTCTATCAAGATGTCTTTCAACTCTTGAAACTTTACTTCGTACTCTAATTCTAACTTATTAAGCTCTTCTTTATCTTCGGAACGCTTACGCTTATCCTTTACAGAACGAGAGAATAACTTCTTATCAATAACAACACCTCTTAGAGATGGCGAAGCTTTTAAAGATGCATCTTTGACATCTCCCGCTTTATCTCCAAAAATTGCTCTCAATAATTTTTCTTCAGGAGTTGGATCAGACTCTCCTTTTGGAGTAATCTTACCAATTAGAATATCACCAGGCTTAACCTCCGCACCAATACGGATCATACCGTTTTCGTCTAAATCCTTAGTAGCTTCCTCAGAAACGTTAGGAATATCATGGGTTAACTCCTCTGCACCTAATTTTGTATCTCTAACTTCCAAAGAATACTCATCTACGTGAATAGATGTAAAGATATCTTCACGAACTACTTTTTCAGAAATTACGATTGCATCCTCAAAGTTATACCCTTTCCAAGGCATGAAAGCCACGGTAAGGTTACGACCTAGTGCCAATTCGCCTTTTTCTGTAGCATATCCTTCACACAGAACCTGACCTTTTTTAACTTTATCACCTCTTCTTACAATTGGCTTCAAGTTAATACTGGTTCCTTGGTTAGTTTTTCTGAACTTAACCAAGTTGTATGATTTAGAATCTTCTTCAAAACTTACCAAACGCTCAGCATCGGTGCGATCATATTTTACAGTAATCATCTTGGCATCTACATACTCTATAGTACCATCTCCTTCTGCATTGATCAATACCCTAGAATCAGAAGCAACCTGACGTTCAAGACCGGTACCTACAATTGGTGCCTGTGGTCTTAACAATGGTACGGCTTGGCGCATCATGTTAGATCCCATCAATGCACGGTTGGCATCATCATGTTCCAAGAAAGGAATAAGCGATGCGGAAATAGATGCAATCTGGTTAGGAGCAACATCCGTATAGTTGATTTCACTTGGATCAACAACAGGAAAATCTCCCTCTTCACGTGCAATAACCTTATCTGTATTTATCTGACCGTCTTCTTTTAAAGGAATGTTAGCCTGAGCTATTTTCATTCCTTCCTCTTCCTCAGCACTCAGGTATACAAACTCTTCTGTATTCACCTTAGCGTTATCTACCTTGCGGTAAGGAGTTTCCAAGAAGCCCATTGGGTTTACTTTAGAAAATACTGCAAGTGAAGATATCAAACCAATGTTTGGACCTTCAGGAGTTTCAATAGGACAAAGTCTACCGTAGTGCGTATAGTGAACATCACGAACCTCAAAACCTGCACGCTCTCTAGAAAGACCACCTGGCCCTAGTGCCGACAATCTACGTTTGTGCGTAATCTCTGCCAACGGATTGGTTTGATCCATAAACTGAGATAACTGGTTAGTTCCAAAGAATGAATTAATCACAGAAGACAAGGTCTTTGCATTAATCAAATCTATGGGAGTAAACACCTCGTTATCACGTACGTTCATACGCTCACGAATAGTTCTTGCCATACGGGCAAGACCAACACCAAACTGAGACGACAACTGCTCACCAACCGTACGAACACGACGGTTAGAAAGGTGATCAATATCATCAATCTCTGCTTTAGAGTTAATAAGCTCGATCAAGTATTTAATAATAGTTATGATATCTTCTTTAGTCAAGACCTGCTTGTCCATTCCAATATCCAACTGTAATTTCTTGTTCATTCTATAACGACCAACTTCACCTAAGTTGTAACGTTGATCAGAGAAAAATAATTTATCTATAATACCACGAGCAGTCTCCTCATCGGGCGGCTCCGCATTACGTAATTGACGATAAATGTGCTCAACAGCTTCTTTTTCTGAGTTTGTTGGATCCTTCTGTAATGTATTGTGGATTATAGAATAATCTGACTGTGCATTACTCTCCTTGTGAAGAAGGATAGTTTTTACGTCAGCTTCCAAAATCTCCGCAATATGGTCCTTTTCCAAAACCGTATCACGATCAATAACAATTTCGTTTCTTTCTATAGAAACAACTTCGCCGGTATCCTCATCAACAAAATCTTCGTGCCAAGTGTTCAATACCCTAGCAGCCAATTTGCGACCTAATACTTTCTTTAGACCGGCGTTTGAAACTTTAACCTCTTCAGAAAGGTCAAAAATCTCAAGAATATCTTTATCTCTCTCAAAACCAATAGCTCTGAAAAGAGTAGTTACTGGCAACTTCTTCTTACGATCAATGTACGCATACATTACACCGTTAATATCTGTTGCAAATTCTATCCACGAACCTTTAAACGGTATAACCCTGGCAGAATATAATTTGGTACCGTTTGCATGAAATGACTGACCAAAGAAAACACCTGGAGAACGGTGCAACTGAGAAACTACAACCCTTTCCGCTCCATTGATAACAAATGTACCACTAGGTGTCATATAAGGTATAGTACCCAAATACACATCTTGCACGATAGTTTCAAAATCTTCGTGCTCAGGATCGGTACAGTATAATTTTAATCGTGCTTTTAACGGAACACTATATGTAAGACCACGCTCTATACATTCTTGGATAGAATATCTTGGCGGATCTATGAAGTAATCTAAAAATTCAAGTACGAACTGGTTTCTGGTGTCCGTAATAGGGAAGTTTTCCATGAAGGTATTGTACAAGCCTTCATTGCCTCTTTCATCAGATTTTGTTTCTAACTGAAAAAAGTCTTGAAACGATTTTATCTGGATGTCCAAGAAATCCGGATACTCCGGCGTGTTCTTAGCGGATGCAAAATTTATTCTCTCAGTCTGTTGTGTGAACATCTATGGACAGTATTTTGAACGTGAATACTAAAAAGGGGTCGTATACTTCTTCATATACGTGGGTCTTACTTGTATAAAAAGGCTTAGGTCTAGCTCCGCCATAAGCGAAGAAAGACCTAAACCAAATTGTTATGGTTGCTGATACTATTTAAGCTCAACTTCTGCTCCTGCTTCTTCCAAAGATTTTTTGATTCCTTCAGCTTCGTCTTTAGAAACACCTTCTTTTACAGCTTTAGGTGCGCTATCTACGATGTCTTTAGCATCTTTCAATCCAAGACCAGTTAATTCTTTAACCAATTTAACTACAGCTAGTTTAGAACCACCTGCTGCTTTCAAGATTACGTCAAATTCTGACTTTTCTTCAGCGGCTTCAGCGGCTTCACCACCACCACCAGCGGCAACAGCTACAGCTGCAGCTGCAGGCTCAATACCGTACTCTTCTTTCAATATATCAGCCAACTCGTTTACCTCTTTTACGGTCAAGTTAACCAACTGTTCTGCGAAATCTTTTAAATCTGCCATTTTTACTATCGTTTAATAAATTTTTAAAATATACTTAGTTTACTAGTGCGTTCTTATCTTTCTGATAATGTTTTAAGGATACCTGCCAGTTTACCACCGCCAGATTTAAGTCCAGAAATAACGTTTTTGGCTGGGGATTGTAACAATCCAATAACCTCACCGATCATTTCTTCTTTAGACTTGATGCTTACAAGCGCATCCAAATTCTCATCACCAATATATACTGATTCCTCAACATAGGCTCCTTTCAACAAAGGCTTGTTTGACTTCTTTCTAAAAGTCTTTATAAGTTTTGCTGGAACGTTACCTACTTCGGAGAACATTAACGAAGTATTGCCCTTAAGCACTCCGGGAAGTTCACCAAATTCTCTTTCGGAAGCTTCCATTGCTTTTGCAAGCAATGTATTTTTGACTACTGCCAATTTTACGTCAGCTTTGAAACAAGCTCTTCTCAAATCTGAAGTTTGCGTTGCGTTCAAACCTGATATATCAGCTAAATAAATAGTTGAATTTTCGGCCAACTGTGAAGTCAAATCCTGTATTACGTTTGCTTTTTCTTCTCTTGTCATACTGTAAATTTTGAACTACCCAGTTCGATTAAACGGTCTTTGGATCTAACTGAACACTTGGGCTCATGGTACTTGACATGAAAATACTTTTCATGTAAACACCTTTAGCAGCTGCAGGTTTCATCTTTACTAGAGTATCTAACAACTCTCTAGCGTTTTCTTCCAATTTATCCGCAGAGAAAGAAGCTTTCCCTACAGCAGCATGAACGATACCTGTTTTATCAACTTTAAAGTCAATTTTACCAGCCTTTACATCAGATACAGCTTTCGCAACATCCATAGTAACTGTTCCCGTCTTTGGATTAGGCATAAGACCTCTTGGACCTAAAACTCTACCTAAAGGACCTAATTTACCCATAACGCTTGGCATAGTGATGATAACATCAACATCTGTCCAACCGCCTTTAATTTTATCCAAATACTCATCTAATCCCACAAAGTCAGCACCGGCCTCAGTAGCCTCCGCTTCTTTATCTGGTGTTACCAAAGCCAAAACTTTAACATCTTTACCAGTACCATGAGGAAGTGTTACAACCCCACGTACCATTTGGTTCGCTTTTCTTGGATCTACACCCAAACGCACAGCCAAATCTACAGACGCATCAAATTTTGTATTGGTAATCTCTTTTATTAAAGCTGCACCTTCACCTACAGAATAAAGTTTATCTTTATCTATCTTGGCGTGGGCCTCTTTTTGTTTCTTAGTTAATTTTGCCATTTCAAATTGCTTTTAAGATTTTAGAAAGGTCGCTTACCTGCAACTTTAAGACCCATAGACCTTGCAGTACCGGCTATCATGCTCATTGCAGATTCTACCGTAAACGCATTAAGGTCTACCATTTTGTCCTCGGCAATTGCTTTAACTTGATCCCAAGTAACATTACCAGATTTTACACGATTAGGCTCACCTGATCCTTTTTTAATCTTAGCCGCTTCCAATAGCTGAACTGCCGCTGGTGGTGTTTTAACGACGAAGTCAAAAGACTTGTCCTTATATACGGTGATAACAACAGGTAATACCTTACCCTGTTTGTCCTGCGTACGAGCATTGAACTGCTTACAGAACTCCATGATGTTAACACCGGCAGCACCTAAGGCGGGTCCAACCGGTGGCGACGGATTCGCTGCACCTCCCCTAACTTGTAGTTTAACTACTTTACCTATTTCTTTTGCCATTGTTTAAAATTAAATTTAAGCTGTATCAAATTGGAAGCAACACAACTTTAAATATGTAACACTTAACTTATACTTTCTCTACTTGCATATAACTTAATTCCAATGGTGTTTTTCTTCCGAAAATCTTAACCATTACCTCAAGCTTACGCTTCTCTTCGTTGATTTTTTCAACTGTACCGTTAAATCCGTTAAACGGACCATCAATAACCTTAACCGTTTCACCATGCGTGAAAGGTATAGCTACCGTATCTGTATTAACAGCCAACTCATCTACCTTACCTAACATTCTGTTCACTTCGGTCTTTCTTAACGGAACAGGATCACCTCCTTTTGTTTCCCCTAAGAAACCGATTACGTTCGTAATAGAACGTATAATGTGAATCATTTCACCACCTAAATTGGCCTTAATCATTATATATCCCGGAAAATAAACCCTTTCTTTATTGATTTTTTTTCCATTTCTAATCTGAATCACTTTTTCCGTAGGAACAAGCACATCTTCTAAATAATCAGAAAAACCATGGCGCTCTACCTCACTTTCAATATAGCCTTTGATTTTATTCTCTTGCCCACTGACAGCTCTCACTACGTACCATTTCTTTTCCAATACTTCTGACATAGCGATCGACTAGTTTAAGATGTTATCGAAATACAAACGAACCAATTTGCTGAATGCACTATCTACCCCCCAAGTTGCCAAGGCGAACAAAATAGAAAATACCGCAACCACAACCATAAGATTGGATGATTCGGCTCTTGAAGGCAAAGTAACATTGTTACGAAGCTCCTCTATAGATTCTTTTATATACGTTAACATAATGATTCTTACTTAAATTCGCACGGGAGGAGAGACTCGAACTCCCGACACCTGGTTTTGGAGACCAGTGCTCTACCAACTGAGCTACACCCGTTTATAATTGCATTTAAAGGTGTCCCACTAAAGCAGAACACCCTTAAAATACATTATCCTATAATACTAAATTAGTCTATAATCTTAGTAACCTGACCGGCACCTACTGTTCTACCACCCTCACGGATAGCGAAACGTAGACCTACACTAAGAGCAATAGGCTGAATAAGCTCTACTGTAATAGTAAGGTTATCACCAGGCATAACCATCTCAACACCTGAAGGCAAAGAAATGTTACCAGTTACATCAGTAGTTCTTACGTAGAACTGTGGACGGTAGTTATTGTGGAATGGTGTGTGACGACCACCTTCTTCTTTCTTAAGAACATAAACCTCAGCCTCAAACTTAGCGTGTGGTTTAACAGAACCTGGCTTACAAATAACCATACCTCTGCTAATCTGAGCTTTTTCAATACCTCTTAACAAGATACCTACGTTATCTCCAGCTTCACCTCTATCCAATATCTTACGGAACATCTCAACACCAGTGATAGTAGAAGTCAATTTCTCAGCTCCCATACCAATAATCTCAACTGGATCACCAGTATTAGCTACACCAGTCTCAATACGACCAGTAGCAACAGTACCACGACCAGTAATCGTAAATACATCTTCAACAGGCATCAAGAAATCTTTATCAACATCTCTAGCAGGCAATTCGATCCAGCTATCAACAGCTTCCATCAATTCCATTACAGTATCAACCCATTTTTGCTCACCGTTAAGTGCACCTAAGGCAGAACCAGAAATTACAGGACCGTTATCACCATCATACTCGTAGAAAGAAAGCAATTCTCTTACTTCCATCTCAACAAGCTCTAAAAGCTCCTCATCATCAACCATGTCAACTTTGTTCAAGAAAACAACGATTCTTGGAATACCAACCTGACGTCCTAAAAGGATGTGCTCACGTGTTTGTGGCATAGGACCATCAGTAGCAGCAACAACAAGAATAGCACCGTCCATTTGAGCAGCACCAGTAACCATGTTCTTTACGTAATCGGCGTGACCAGGACAGTCAACGTGAGCGTAGTGACGGTTAGCTGTTTGATACTCAACGTGAGAAGTGTTAATAGTAATACCTCTCTCTTTTTCCTCAGGAGCGTTGTCAATAGAGTCAAAGCTTCTAAGCTCAGACAAACCTGCATTTGCCAATACTGTAGTAATAGCAGCAGTCAATGTTGTTTTACCGTGATCTACGTGTCCAATAGTACCTATATTCAAGTGCGGTTTGGAACGATCAAAAGTTTCCTTTGCCATTTTTAATGAATTTTAATCTTAGTTATATATTAGTGTACAAATAATGCCTTTATTGAGCCAACGACGGGAATTGAACCCGTGACCTCTTCCTTACCAAGGAAACGCTCTACCCCTGAGCTACGTCGGCTTATTAGGTTCAAGGTTCAAGGTTCAACGCTGTAGATTTTGAAACCACAAACATTACCTTGGCTATTAGAGCGGGAGACCGGGTTCGAACCGGCGACATTCAGCTTGGAAGGCTGACGCTCTACCAACTGAGCTACTCCCGCAATTATAATAATCCAATATTTCAATACCCGAAAAACGGGTTTTCTAAAAAAAGTGGGGAGAGCAGGATTCGAACCTGCGAAGACGTAGTCAGCAGATTTACAGTCTGCCCTCGTTGGCCGCTTGAGTATCTCCCCAAACCAATTTTTTAAAGAACTTTTAGAGCCGATGGAGGGACTCGAACCCACGACCTGCTGATTACAAATCAGCTGCTCTAGCCAGCTGAGCTACATCGGCCTTTCTATGCTATTTTCGGCATAAAAAAGTCCGCTATTTCTAACGGACTGCAAATGTATACGTTTTTTTGTTTATTCAAAACAAAATTCGAAAAAATTTTATCATGCTTGAACACGAGATTTTTCTTTGTGTTTTATCAGCTTCCTTTCCAAGGAGTTACAAGCGGAGTCAACTGCCTCCTCAAATTTCTTACATTGCTTTTTTATCATGAATTTATCTCCGGGGATGTTCAATTTAATCTCCACTATTTTATTTTCCTTTGAACTCGTGTTTTCGACTTTCAAGTACACGTCTGCGCTAATTACCTTATCATAAAAGGTCTCAAGCTTATCCAATCTGTTTTGTAAAAAGTCTATAAGCGTTCTATCCGCATTAAAATTGACTGATTGCGCATTTACTTTCATAGGTTATAATTTTTAAGTTAAACAATGTAATGTAAAATAGTGCTGCTACCCCTTACTTCTTGGATGGGCATTTGCGTGTACCTTTTTTAATTCAGCAATGCTATTGTGTGTATACACTTGGGTAGATGCTAAACTTGCATGCCCCAACAGCTCTTTTACCGAATTCATATCTGCCCCTTTATTAAGCAGATGGGTAGCGAAAGTGTGCCTTAAGATATGGGGACTCTTTTTAACCTTAGAGGACACCTCACTAAAATACTTATTTATTAATCGATAAACAAGATTTTCATATAGTTTATTGCCCGACTTCAACAAAAAAACATAGGCTTTATCGGTTATTTCACCAAGTGTTTCCCTTTCAATTAAATACCTTTCCAAAAGCGTTACCACAGAAGGCAACAGGGGCACCATACGCTCCTTGTTTCTTTTACCCAAAACTTTTAAAAGCCTTTGAGAAAAATCAATATCCACAAGCTTTAAGTTGATAAGCTCCGCCCTACGCATTCCGGTAGTATAGAACAACTCAATAATCAAACGATTCCTAACTCCTTCAAAATCATCCGGGAAATCAATCTGGGAAAGGATTTTATCCATTTCAGTTTCAGAAAAAGGAACTTCTATTTTTTTTGATGTTTTTAAAGCTTTGTGCCTAGCTAACGGATTCACATCCAACTCCCCTATATTCTGTAAGAATTTATAGTATGCCTTTAGGGAGGCTATTTTTCGGTTCACAGACCTATTGGTAATACCCGAATCTACCAGAACCACAATCCAGCTTCTTATGATTCCGTAAGCTATATCATCAATATTTTTATTTTGATAATGCTCATCACAAAAAGCACTAAACGCTTCCAAATCTCTTTTATACGCCGTTACCGTATGAGCAGAATAGTTCTTTTCTAACGCTAAATATGATATAAAGGATTCCTGAGACATATTACGAAGTTAACAATAGTAAGACTAACAACGCTACGGCAAAAAGGAGATTGCGCAGACAGACAAAATTATTGAAACAAAAAAAAGCCCATCATAAATGATGGGCTTCTTCTATTTGTACACTAAACAAAGTCTCTTAGATTTCTTCTTTATCTCTTAAACCTTGAATGTATTCTGCTTTCTGTATCTGCGCTCTGCGCTCAACGGAAGGTTTTGTGAATTGTTGACGCTTACGCAATCTGCGCATCGTACCCGTTTTATCGAATTTACGCTTGAAACGTTTCAAAGCCCGATCGATGTTTTCTCCTTCTTTTACTGGTATAATTAACATTGGCTACAACCTCCTTTCTTTATGATTAAGGCGGCAAATATATAAACTAATTTACAATTGAGCACTACGTATTTGCAAATATACCAAGAAACAATTCCCTGAAAAATACGAAAACCCTTCTACTTAAGGGCTTCTTACCCTTTTGGAGCTCTGTATTCTTTTTTATCTATAACGATTTTGGCAATTATCTCCTTGAGTATTTCAGACGTTCCACCACCAATTGGCCCAAGACGACTGTCCCTGAACATACGTGCCATAGGATAATCTTCTATATAGCCATAACCGCCCAAAAACTGCAGACAGTCATAAGCCACCTTATCGGCCATTTCAGTAGATTTTAATTTAGATATAGTAGCCTCCCTAACCACATATTCACCCTTATCCATTTTATAAACAACCCCATAGTTGTATTGTTTACACAATTCCATATCGGCATGAAGGTCTACAAACCTGTGGCGCAATGCTTGATATTGATTAATTGATTTTCCAAATGTTTCCCTTTCAGACATATATTGCAGGGCATACTCCAAAGCATACTCAGCCCTAGCATGAGCATTTACCCCCATCACCAAACGCTCTAGAGCAAAAGCCTCCATTATAAAAGTAAAGCCTTTTCCCTCCTCACCCATAAGATTCTCTGCTGGCACCTTTACATTATCAAAAGCCAGTTCGGCGGTATCGGACGCCCTCCAACCAAGCTTATTCAGTTTATTGGCGGAAACACCCTCACTCTTTAAATCAACAATAAAAATACTTATTCCCTTATTACCTGCAGCAGGGTCTGTTTTGGCCGCAAGAATACAGTAATCACCATATACGCCATTGGTAATAAATGTTTTGGACCCATTAATGATATAAGTATCACCCTCTTTTACGGCAGTTGTTCGCATACCGGCCACATCACTACCTCCAAAAGGCTCGGTAACACCAAGGCATCCTATTTTCTCCCCATTTACACTGGGTGTCAAATATCTTTTCTTTTGGTCGTCATTTGCATTTTTATTCAAATGGGTCATTGCCAAATATGCATGCGCCCACATGGCAGCGGCAAAACCGCCAGAATTCACCCTTTGTAGTTCTTCCAAGAAAATAACGGTATAAAACAGATCTAAGCCCATTCCTCCGTAAGCTTCGGCCGTTGCAAGACCAAAATAGCCCATCTCACCAAACTTTTTCCAGATAAAAGGCTCTATGGTTCCCGATGCCTCCCACTTATCAATATGAGGTACTACTTCTTTCTTTAAAAAATCTCGGAGACTCTCTCTGAATAATTGATGCTCTTCCGTAAAGTACATGCTTTGCATTGACATAAAATTTATAGGGCCAAATATAACTTAATTCTATCAATCTTCTCTATTGGAAAATCTTCTATTTTTGATAATTCATCAAAAGAAAGTATAGTTCCGTTGACATTTCTGTAATTTACTATACTCTCAGCGACGTGTTTTTGAAGATATACTAATTTTGATAGTGATTTTACCGAAGCAGTATTTATATTTATTTTCTCAATAACCGGTTTTTTAATCACCTGAAACCGCTCTAAAGTACGCTCCACAACTTCTGGTTCTAGCCCATAAACATCGTACAACTGCTCATTTACCAAAAAACCGCCTAACCTATCTCTAAATTTTACGATTCTAGCGGATAGTTTCTCTCCGATCCCATTGATTTTCTTAAGCTCTTCCGTTGTTGCTGAATTTAAATCGGAAATTTGCAGGGTAGATTCCTTCCTAATATCTTTAGTTGTATAGGACGAAGCAGGTTTATTTTTATTTTTCGTCCATTCCGGAAATTTGAAATAAGGGGAAATTAGATTCAGTACCGAATCCGAAACTTTAGTCACCTTTTGAAAATCTTCCACAGAGTTCACAAACTTTCCCCCTTTCCTGAAAAGGAGCAACCTATCTATTTCCTCTACGGACAATCCCAAAACGTAGCCCTTGTAATCTGTTATATAATTAGGGTTGAAAGGAAAGATCTTAACGGAATCCTTTAATTGTTCCTGAGCCTTTAAACTATCAATCTGATCTTGGATCTGTTCATTTTCCTCAAAAGCATTATTGCTAACGGTAGGCTCTATAGAACGAAGCACAAAATAAGCCACCTGAAGTGCCACAATAATAAAAAGTAAATAAAAAATCCCACTCCGTTCTTGTTTATTGAACCTGAAGTGGGACTTAAAATTTTTCATCCGCGAAACAAAAAAGCTATTATTCCTTAGCGGCCATTTGTTTCTTAAAAAGCTCGTTGGTCTTCAATTTTTTCCAGTAGGCATTCAAATCGCCCTTAACTTCACCGGACATAATATAAAGACCAATAATATTAGGAAAGGACATTGCCAAAATCATCATATCCGAAAAATCAAGTACAGCACCTAAACTTACCGAAGCACCAATAACCACAAATACCAAGAAAAGCATTTTATAAATCATCTCTGACTTTTTACTCTTCCCAAAAAGATAAGTCCACGCACGCATACCGTAATAGGACCATGAAATCATGGTAGAAAAAGCGAAAAGGAATACCGCCAACGCCAGAACATATGGAAACCAAGATATTTGGCTACCAAAAGCGTCCGAGGTCAATTGCGCACCTGCCATTCCTTCCACCTCATGCATACCTGTAAAAATAAGTACCAAAGCGGTAAGCGTACAAACCACTACCGTATCTATAAACGGCTCAAGAAGTGCCACGAAACCTTCGGATGGAGGATGATTGGTCTTAGCTGTACTATGCGCGATTGCAGCAGATCCAACGCCTGCCTCATTTGAGAAAGCCGCTCTTTGGAAACCTATGACCAGAACCCCTACAATACCACCTTTTAAGGCAGACGGACTAAACGCTCCTTCAAATATGGCCGAAAATGCAGGACCAATATTCTGTATGTTCATTATTATAACCGCAAGCGCGGCTAGGATATATATAGAAGCCATTATAGGCACTACCCTACCGGTAACTTTTGCAATACTATTTATACCACCAATAATCACCACTCCAACAAGAATGGCCGTTAATACACCAAACCAAAAACCATGGCCTACCAAAGCAGGGAATTGACCTGCTAATTGCTCAAAGGATTGGTTGGCCTGAAACATGTTTCCACCACCAAAAGAAGCGCCAATGGCCAAAACCGCAAAGAAACCGGCTAAAATCTTACCAAACCCTTTCATATTACGTTTCTCCAGCCCGTATCTCAAATAGTTCATTGGACCACCAAAAACCCTTCCATCAGGTAATATATCTCTATATTTCACGCCTAAAGTACACTCCACAAATTTGGAGGACATTCCTAGCAAACCACATACGATCATCCAAAAGGTAGCTCCCGCACCACCAAGTGAAACCGCTACGGCTACACCGGCAATATTACCTAGACCTACCGTACCCGAAACCGCTGTTGCCAAAGCCTGAAAATGTGTTACCTGACCCGGAGCATCTGGATCATCATATTTTCCCTTGGCCAAGTCAATAGAATGTCTAAAGCCTTTAATATTGATAAAGCCCATTCTAAGGGTAAAGAATGTAGCTCCCAATACCAACCAAATTACAATGAACGGTATACCGTTAGAGATAGGATCACCGTTTGGATGAACCATAGTTAATGGCTCATCATATTTTATTTCCGCCAAATAATGCGCACCTTGCTCAATAACATGCTTTGCATTTTCTGAATTATATATCACTTTACCCTCCTGCACCAAATATTTCAACTCGCCATTAGCCGAAGCCGTAACGATTTCATCCTGGGCATCATCACTGGAAACAACAGCAATTTCATCACCCTTTTTAACTTTAGACCCTTCGGCCTTTAGCCATTTTTTGAGAACAAACTTATTTTGAATATTATTTGTCCATCCTGGCGTACCTACCAATTTAACATCTGCATAAACAACCGGGTCGTAAATACCAATTGCAGCAAAAGGGTCCCAAAAAAGAACGGAACCTAACGCGCTTACAGCGGGAGTCATGGTTCCGTTAAAAACTTCAGCTATTGCATTGGTCTCAACTTGAAATTCTTTGGTAATGGAAGTACCGGCGGCATCCGTAACCGTAACTGTATACGGAATACCTTCTACCAATCCACTGGCTCTCTTAGAGGACAATGCCGTAGATTGATTGCTCCACTTGTAGATATATGGAGGCGTTCCTCCTGTTGCATTTACCTCTATAACACCGTCATTTATTTGGTGTGACGGATTGTAAACTTTTCCTTGTACAACTAGTTCCTGAGAAAAGGCTACTACACCTAGTAGTAGGAAAAACAATAAGGTAAATTTCTTCATATTTATTTTTGTGGGTTCAGTTCTTTATCTAGTTTTTAACACAATTGCGGCAATATCTTAAAAAATACTAACACAATCAAATAATAATGTTCAATTAACGTAGAGCTATCCTAACCAATTTGGAACATTTCATTTAATTTTCGTATCTGCTCAGGTCTCCCTAGAACTATAACTTTGCTCTTAGGTTGTAACTGCAAATCTGCCTCCGGGTTAATGATATAATTTCCATTAGGCTCTATATAACCTATTATAGTACAGCCCGTTCGTTTTCTAAGATCCAAATCCCGCAAGGAATTACACTCTACCTGACCTTTAAAATCCTCAATGGCTACTTCTTCCAAATTAGTGGTATGCTCACCTTCTACCCCTAACTTATCCATAAAAGTTATCAAATCTGGCATTACAATCAATGAAGCCATATGGTCTCCCCCTATTTTATCCGGCATGATTACCTTATCGGCACCCGCCAAGAGCAATTTTTTCTGTGAGGTTACCAATGATGCTCGTGTAACTATAAAAAGGGATTTATTCAATTGTCGTGCGGAAAGCACCACAAAAAGGTTGGCCGCATCATCCGGAAGCGCCGTAATTAAATAACGGGCACGGTCAATACCGGCAAGTTGCAAAATCTCGTCTTCATTGGCATCGCCTTCTATAAACAAGAGGTCCTCATCATACTTTTCAATAACCTCTCTATCTCTTTCGATAACCACAAATGGTTTCTTATACGCCGTTAAACGCTCTACGGCCTGCATTCCGTTTCTACCAAAACCACAAACAATAACGTGGTCAGAAAGACTATCTATCTTATTCTTCACTTTTTTCTTTTTTAATTCCTGTAACGAATTCCTGCTCAAAATATATTCGGTAATGACCGAAATGGCAAATGCAAAAATGAAAATGCTAAGTATAATAAGTACTACCGTAAATAATTTTTCCGGGGTATCCATTGGGCCAACCTCGGAAAAACCCACTGTAGTAACCGTAATTATGGTCATGTAAAGCGCATCTACCCAAGTAAGATCAGACAGAAAACGATAGCCCAAAACACCTACTATGAGCACACTTGACATTAACGTCAAGGCAATATTCATTCTGGACTGGAAGAATTGTGTCAGTTTCATAAATCAAAAACGGAAGTACGCTTGGTATATACCAAATCTTTAATGCGCAACCAAAATGCCAGAAACAAATAAAGAGCAAAGCCAAAACCTAAGGTTACGAACGTTAGGTAAATGAACGATGTACGAACTACCCTGGCCCGTATTCCCAACCTTTCGGCTATTCTACGGCATACCTCAAAACCACGCTTTTGAAAGTAATAAAGTAATTTATAGAAGATGTTCATATTGATGTTTGAAACTTATAGTATGGCTGGTCAAAGCATATTTTCAAAACCTTCAGGTTCAAATTTAACCATTTCAGCGCAATAAATGAGTACCTACGGCACATTGTAGACATTTGTTCTGAGTGCAATAGGTATTGTACAGTTGAAGCAAAGCCTGACTTTCCTGTGCATTGGTAGAAACAAGCCCATGTAAACTGTAATTTTGAACTACGGTATTCTCTTCCTGTTTAATTTTTGATATAATATTGATAATGCGCTCATGAACCTCCTTGCCTTGGTATTTGGCATAACAAAATTGAAGCGGCAAAATAGCATTCACCACTAATAAATCTATAAACTTAGGTGTAAGCTTTTTAGTCTTCTTTTTTGATTCTTTTCCAAAAGTATAATGACTGTTCCAATACGTACTGGCCGAAACTTCGAACAACCCATACATCTCGTCTAAACTTGATGCCGAGACTACCTTTTGGAACAATGAGGAATGTGCCCCGTACAAATTGGCCAATTGCGATAAACGAATGGTAGGGAAGTTAGGCGGCCTTAGTTTAAAGAATTCCGGCTTTAGAACGCTTTCATCCTTTAAATTATACTTTTTCTTTTGATAGATATATTCCTTTTTCAGTTGAATGTAATGTTCATCCAAAATCTTGGAATCCTCAAGTAAATGCATCATACCAAACAACAAACTTTCCATCTGAAATACACTCTGTTGTTGTTTTCTAAAAATAGAAAACTCTAGCGCGGAGCCCAGACTCAAAAATGAAGCTCCGTTTATTTTAAGCCCAAAGGTTTTTAAAAGCAGCGTAAACAGCACTTGCTCCCAGTCGTTATTGTATTTCTTTAGCAAGTCAAACACAAATTCAGCCTTAACCTCTAGGCGCTCAAAATAAAGTCGCTCCAACCAATTTTTCAGCAAGAAGTCATCAACATCGCCAATATCTTTCTCGCAATTAATAAAACGGACTTCATTTTTATCAAATAACTTTTGATACGATTGTAAAAGTTGTAACGGAATGTATTTACGGAGTTCCAAGGTAGGGATAAGGCTATTGTCTTTTCTAAATACCTCCGCATCATCTTCCCATACTACGTGCAGTATTACATTATTATAGTTATCATCTTCCTCATGACCATGGGCGTACCAATCAGATGATTTTAAATGCATCTCAACATTGCCCGCCCAAACCTGACCATCAATACGTATTTTGGCATTAAAGAAATCAGGCCCTGCCAATAGGTTATGCGCACCAAAATTCAAAATGGTCAAAGACTCCCCTTGGGCGGTAACCAATTGATCAGGCTGTACTTTTTTGTGCTTCCAGATAAAATGAAGAAGATCTTCGCGCATGGCAAAAAGTTTGGCTTTACTACGCACAATGTAAAGACAAAAAATGTAAAATCTAAATTACGGGAAACAAGAAGTCCCCAAAGACACCCATACCGGACATCTATTGAGGACTCTATTTTATTGAAACTTTATGAGGATAAAAAAAATTATTCCCCTTCTACAGCTCCGTCCCAGTTCATAAAGCCACCTTCCAAATTATAGGCATTTTCTATACCTACACTGTTCATAATGGCACAAGCCTGACCGCTACGATTACCACTACGGCAATACACGTAGTAATTTTTGCTTTTGTCCAGCTTTTCTATCTCGTTCAAAAAATCCTGTCCAAGATAAAAATCTATATTGGTTGAGTTGGGTATATACCCTTCTTCTACTTCCTCAGGGGTTCTAACATCAAGGACAAATGCGTTATCATCCTTTTCTAGTTGCTCTTCCCATTCTTCTTGTGATAAATTCATAACGTTTTTTTTATCGCTACCGCGGATATCAATTAAAATTCAAAATTACGGATTTTGATGCAAAGGCATTCCCAAAATATTTAACAAAAAATTACCGATTTAATATAACAGCAAATGAAATACAAAACATACATTTGTATATACAATAGTTGTAATAACATGAATGTTGAAAATATTATAAAGACCCAGAAAGAGATTCCTTTAAAAAGTAGAACGGTGATTCACCTTTTCTTGGTCAATACTATGATAACCGAAGCCTTAAGTACGGCATTGAAACCTTACGGTGTATCACTTCAACAATTTAATGTATTACGGATACTAAGAGGTCAAAATGGCAAACCCGCTAGTTTGGCTACACTTAATGAACGTATGGTAACCAAGATGAGCAACACCACACGTTTGGTGGACAAACTACTACTAAAAGGATATGTAGATAGAAAGGTTTGCCCGTCCAACCGAAGAAAGGTAGAAATACGTATAACAGATGAGGGACATGAGGTTTTAAAACAAATGGACGCCTCAATGTCCAGAGCGGAAGACAAAGTGCTTCAAAATATTTCGGATAAAGAAATGGAACAACTAAACGCATTGCTTAATAAATTTGAATAGGAACACTAATTATTAATTAAATTTTAAATCAATTATGAAAAAAGGAGTATTTAGTTTGGCGCTTGCCTTGGTCTTTGGGGTAGCAACAGCAACAGAACCTGTAGCTGAAGAAAAAAAAGAAGTAAAAACAGAATGCCAGTACCATTACCTGGAAAGCTTATAAGGTAACCGGGTCTCACTATGGTACCGTTAACCTTAAATCAGGAACTTTGATTTTTGATGGCGACAAACTTACCGGTGGTGAATTTGAAGCGGATATGACCACACTTGTGGCTACTGATCTTGAAGGGGAATCCAAAGGTAAATTGGAAGGACATCTAAAATCCGCAGATTTCTTTGCTACGGAGAAACACACAGCTGCAAAATTGGTTTTCACCAATGTAAAGGCTACTGGCAAAAATGCTTATGAAGTTACTGGTGACTTGACCATTAAAGGTATCACCAAGCCCGTAACTTTTGACGTTTCCGTTTACGGTAGCAAAGCAACTGCATCTGTAAAAGTAGACAGAACAGCTTATGACATTAAATATGGTTCTGGAAGTTTCTTTGAAAACTTAGGGGACAAAACTATTTATGACGAGTTTGATCTTGTGGTAGATTTGGAATTCTAAATTACTTTAAAAGCTTAAATACATGCCCTGCATTTTCACACGATTGCAGGGTTTTGTTTTTTTCAAACAATAGGTTTGTGGTTTTAAAAATGATTTCTATATTTGAGCCAATGAACAGAAATAACACAAATACTTGGTGGTGGAACAACTCTCGACAGATATCGTGAGCTAGCACCATTGTAGTAAAACTATATAAAGGCTTGTCATCACGACAAGCCTTTTGCATTTGAATACTATCAACATGAAGTACAAATTAAAATCTTATCACAAAAAAATTCTGGCAGATACCATCACGCCGGTAAGCGTCTATCTTAAAATTAGAGACCGCTTTCCCAATAGTATTTTGCTAGAAAGTAGCGACTATCATGCGACGGACAATAGTTTTTCGTATATCTGCTGCAACCCTATTGCCTCTATAAAAATAGAGAACGAAACTATTGTTGAACGTTTTCCCGATCAGACTTCCAACGAAACGGAAATAAATCCGGATACGGATGTTGTAAAGGTACTTCATGATTTCAGCAAAAAATTTGAGGCCGAAGAAAGTGATTTCAAATTCATAAACAACGGTATTTTTGGCTACATGGCCTATGATGCGGTACGTTATTATGAGGATGTTAAAATTAATAAGAAAGACAACTCCGTAACCATCCCGGATATCTATTATGCGGTCTACCAAAACATCATTGCTATAGACCATCATAAGAACGAGGCCTATATTTTTGCACATTGCTACAACTCCGAGGAAAATACGGCCGAAATTGCACACATTTTAAACGTACGTACGTTTGCCTCCTATGATTTTTCCTTGGATGGAGAAGCCACTTCTAATCTAGAGGATGAAGAATACAGGGAACATGTGCGGTTGGCCAAGAAACATTGCCAACGGGGCGATGTTTTTCAATTGGTATTGTCTCGCCGTTTCTCCCAAGGTTTTAAAGGAGATGAATTTAATGTATACCGTGCACTTCGTAGTGTAAACCCTTCTCCCTATTTATTCTACTTTGATTATGGCGATTTTAAAATTTTTGGAAGCTCACCGGAGGCACAGCTTATTGTAAAGGATGGTAATGCTGAAATCCACCCTATTGCGGGAACTTTTAAACGCACCGGTAATGATGAACAAGATGCTATCCTGGCCAAAGAGCTTACCGAAGACGATAAGGAAAATAGTGAACACGTAATGCTTGTAGATTTGGCCCGTAATGATTTAAGCCGAAACGGAAGCATGGTAAAAGTGGCCAATTATAGAGAAGTTCAGTTCTTTTCCCACGTAATCCATTTGGTATCCAAAGTAGTGGGACAAAAGAAAAAAGACATTCCTACCATGAAAGTGGTTGCAGATACATTTCCTGCCGGTACGCTTAGCGGTGCACCAAAACACATGGCCATGCAACTCATTGAAAAATATGAAAAAACAAGTAGGGGCTACTATGGCGGTGCCATTGGTTTTATGGATTTTGACGGCAATTTTAACCATGCCATTATGATCCGTACTTTCTTAAGCAAAAATCACCAATTGCATTACCAGGCGGGTGCAGGTCTTGTGGCCGCATCAGATCCGGAAGACGAACTTCAAGAAACATACAACAAATTAGGTGCATTGACCAAGGCATTGAAAATTGCTGAAACCATATAACCATGAAGAAGATTTTAGTAATAGACAACTACGATAGTTTTACGTATAATTTGGTTCATTATTTAGAGGACCTAGATTGTCAGGTTATTGTAAAACGTAACGACCAACTGACTTTGGAGGAGGTTGAAGCTTTTGATAAAATTGTGCTTTCACCAGGCCCTGGTATTCCAGATGAGGCAGGGCTTTTAAAAGAGATAATTGCCAAGTACGCTCCTACAAAGAGTATTTTTGGTGTGTGTCTGGGGCAACAGGCCATATGCGAAGTTTTTGGCGGATCTCTTATTAATTTAGATGAAGTGTATCACGGTATTGCTACGGAAATTACATTGACCAAAGACGATCCTAATTTTAAGGGACTTCCTAAAAAATTATTGGTGGGCCGCTACCATTCATGGGTAGTAGACCCTAATTTACCGGAAAGCCTAGAAGCCACTTCTATTGATGGAAACGGTCAGGTTATGTCCTTACGTCATAAAGTTTATGACGTTTCCGCAGTGCAGTTTCATCCAGAATCGGTTTTAACCCCAGAAGGCAAAACAATCCTGTCTAATTGGGTCAAGAATTAAATAAAACCGTTTCCCTGAGAACTTATTAAACAGTAGTTAGAACAGTATCATGAAAGAAACATTAAATAAACTTATCAATCACGATATTCTTCCCAAGGAAGAAGCAAAACAAGTATTGGTAAACATTGCTAAAGGAGATTACAATACAAGTCAGATTGCCGCATTCCTAACGGTATACATGATGCGTAGTATTACGGTAGATGAGCTGGAAGGGTTTCGTGACGCACTTCTGGAACTGTGTATGGCAATAGACCTTTCTGAATACGACCCTATTGACCTTTGCGGAACCGGTGGAGACGGAAAAGATACCTTTAACATTTCCACCCTTGCCTCCTTTGTAACGGCAGGAGCTGGAGTTCATGTAACCAAACATGGCAACTACGGGGTTTCATCAAAATGTGGAAGTAGCAATGTGATGGAATTTCTTGGTATAAAATTCAGTAATGAGGCAGATTTCTTGAAAAAATCCATAGAAGAAGCAGGTATCTGTGTTTTACACGCCCCTCTTTTTCACCCTGCCATGAAAAATGTTGGCCCTATCCGAAGGGAATTAGCAGTAAAAACGTTTTTTAACATGTTAGGGCCAATGGTTAATCCTGCATTCCCAAAAAATCAGATGGTAGGTGTTTTTAATTTAGAACTGGCCCGTATGTACGGCTACCTTTATCAAAACACTAATAAGAAATTTACCGTGCTCCACGCCTTGGATGGGTATGACGAAATATCATTGACCGGAAATACAAAAACCATTTCCAACAACAGTGAAAGCATGTTAAAGCCAGAAGATTTTGGTGTGCAAAAAATACAGCAGTCCCAGATTGTGGGCGGCGACTCCATTGAAGATTCTGCTCAGATATTTATGAACGTACTACAAGGCCGTGGTACGGAAGCACAGAACAATGTGGTGTGTGCCAATGCTGGAATTGCCATTGCAACGGTAAAGAACCTAACTCCAAAAGAAGGTTTTGAAAAAGCCAAAGAATCACTTTTAGCCGGGAAAGGCCTAAATGCCTTAAGGAAGTTGCAAGAGTTGAGTAAAAATTAAAACAGTATTCAAGAGCTAATCATAAGCATGAACATTCTAGATAAAATAGTAGCCGACAAACGTAAGGAAGTATACCTTAAAAGCGCACTTATTCCGGTTTCACAATTAGAAAAATCGGTTTTGTTCTCGCGCAGTACGGTGTCTTTGAGCAATGCACTGCGGAACAGCAATATCGGTATCATTGCGGAACATAAGCGTCGCTCTCCGTCAAAATCGGAAATCAACCAAGGGTTGAACGTTCAAGATGTAGCTACAGGATACGAAAATGCCGGAGTTTGTGGCATGTCCGTTTTAACAGATGGAAAATATTTTGGCGGTTCTTTAGATGATTTATTATTGGCCCGTGCAGCAGTTCAAATGCCTTTATTGCGAAAAGAGTTCATAATTAACGAATATCAAATTTTAGAAGCCAAAGCCCACGGAGCGGATGTCATTCTTCTTATAGCGGCCATCTTGTCCAAAGATGAAATAAAAACGTTTTCAGAATTGGCAAAAAGTCTGGATCTAGATGTGTTATTGGAAGTACACAACGAAGCCGAATTGCACAAAAGTATTATGCCCAGCCTGGATATGCTTGGCGTCAACAACCGAAACCTAAAAACCTTTGAAGTAAGCTTGGAGACCAGCAAATCACTATCGCAACTAATTCCGGATGATTTTGTAAAGGTTTCCGAAAGCGGCATCAGTTCCATTGAGGCCATTAAGGATTTAAAACCTTACGGTTACCAAGGATTTTTAATCGGTGAAAACTTTATGAAAACGGACAACCCTGGTGAGCACGCCAAGAAATTTATAAAACAATTGTCGTAATTGCGACCCAATAGCAATGACTAAAATGGACTATCATTACACGACCAAAAAAGACGGGCCTTCTACCATAGAGAATGCCCCGATTAAACTGAAGGTGTGTGGTATGAAGAAAAATACATCTGAAATTGCCAACCTAAAACCGGACTATCTTGGTTTTATTTTTTGGGACAGATCCAAAAGGCATTTTTCGGGCCCAATGAAACCTATACCCCATACCGTTAAAAAGGTAGGTGTATTTGTAGACGCCAGTATTGAAACTGTAGTTGCCCGTATTGAAGATTATGAACTTTTACTGGTACAACTACACGGTTCCGAGAGTCCGGAGTACTGTGCGCAACTTAGGGCTAAAGCCAAGCAGGTACAAATTATAAAAGTGTTCTCGATCAAGAATAACTTTGATTTTGACATCTTGAAGCCGTACGAATCTGTGTGCGATTTCTACCTTTTTGATACCAAGGGAGAATTACCGGGTGGCAACGGTTTTGCTTTTGATTGGGGAGTACTTAAGGAATATCCCTCAACCAAACCTTATTTCCTAAGTGGTGGCATAGGACCAAACGAGATAGATTCCCTAAAGGAATTTATGAAAAGGCCCGAAGCAAAATACTGCCACGCTATTGACGTGAACAGTAAGTTTGAGATAGAACCGGGACTTAAAGATGTTGAGAAAGTAAAAGAATTTAAAAAAGAACTTGGCCTAAAACAGTAGTACATCTGTTGATGCCATTTACCTAATACGAATGAATATGAAAACGTATCAAGCGGACGAAAAAGGATATTATGGGGAGTTTGGAGGTGCTTTTATTCCAGAAATGCTTTACCCTAATACCGAAGAACTACGGCAGAACTATATTCGCATTATGCAGGAACCTTCCTTTAAGGAGGAGTTTGATAAGTTGTTGAAAGATTATGTAGGCCGCCCTACTCCGCTTTATTTTGCGGATAGACTTTCAAAGAAATACAACACAAAAATATACCTTAAGAGAGAAGACCTTTGCCATACCGGAGCACACAAAGTCAACAATACTATTGGTCAGATTCTTATGGCCAAGAAATTGGGCAAAAACAGAATTATAGCCGAAACTGGTGCCGGACAACATGGTGTGGCAACCGCAACGGTCTGTGCGCTTATGGGCATTGAATGCATCGTATACATGGGCGAAATTGATATTGCCAGACAAGCCCCCAACGTAGCCCGTATGAAAATGCTAGGAGCAGAAGTTAGGCCGGCACTCTCCGGAAGCAGAACTTTAAAAGACGCCACCAATGAAGCCATTCGGGATTGGATCAACAACCCGGTAGATACGCATTACATTATTGGTAGTGTTGTGGGACCACATCCTTACCCGGATATGGTAGCCCGGTTTCAATCCGTTATTTCGGAAGAAATCAAATGGCAATTAAAAGAAAAAGAAGGTCGTGAAAATCCAGATTACGTTGTGGCCTGTGTTGGTGGAGGAAGTAATGCCGCCGGTGCATATTACCACTATCTGGATGTTCCCGAAGTGGGTATCATAGCTGTAGAAGCGGCTGGCAAAGGAATAGATACTGGTGAAAGTGCCGCCACATCGGCATTAGGAAAAGTGGGCATAATTCACGGAAGCAAAACCTTATTGATGCAGACCGATGATGGCCAGATTACGGAACCTTATTCCATTTCTGCAGGATTGGATTACCCTGGTGTTGGACCAATGCACGCCAATTTGTTTGCATCGGGCCGTGGAGAATTTATATCGATTACAGATGAGGATGCTATGAATGCAGGATTACTGTTGTGTAAGACCGAAGGCATTATCCCGGCCATAGAATCTTCACATGCATTGGCTGTTCTTGAACACCGAAAATTCAAGCCCGAAGATGTGGTGGTAATCAATCTGTCCGGTCGTGGTGACAAGGACCTCAACAATTACATTGAATTTTTTAATCTATAAAATATCTGGACTAGGTTATCCAAAGTAATTCGGGTTAAACTTGTCCATCCTTACAAAAGGAAATAGCATTTTAAACTATGGCTAATAGAATAAAAGAAAAACTAAACGAAGACGGAAAACTACTTTCTATCTATTTTACCGCAGGCTACCCTAAATTAGGTGATACTGTAAAAATTATTCAACAGTTGAAAAAAAACGGTGTGGATATGATTGAAATAGGACTTCCTTTCAGCGATCCACTGGCAGATGGCCCCACTATTCAACAAAGTTCCACTGCAGCGCTTAAAAACGGTATGACCACCGAGATTCTTTTTGATCAATTAAAGGATATTCGTGAATCTGTTTCCATTCCATTAATTATCATGGGATATTTTAATCCTATGCTACAATATGGAGTTGAGGCCTTCTGTAAAAAGTGTCAGGAAATTGGGATAGACGGACTTATTATACCCGATTTACCAGTTGATGTGTATCATGACGAGTACAAAGCGACTTTTGAAAAATACGGCCTTATAAATGTTTTCTTGATTACGCCACAAACTTCGGATGAACGTATTCGATTTATTGATTCGGTTTCGAACGGTTTTATCTATATGGTAAGTTCCGCTAGTGTTACAGGAGCACAATCCGGCTTTGGCGATGAACAGCAAGCTTACTTCCAACGCATTGCGGATATGAAATTGAACAACCCTCAAATTGTTGGTTTTGGAATAAGTAACTCCGAAACTTTTGAGCAAGCTACGAAATCCTCAAAAGGGGCAATTATCGGTTCGGCTTTTATCAAGCATTTGAACGGCCATGGTGTTGACGGAATTTCAACTTTTACTAAAACTATTAGATAATTCCCAGACTTTAACACTCCCTAACAAAGGTTTAAAAAGCCTTTAACCCTGATTGCCAATTACATTTCTTAGTTTAAGACTGAAGTAAAAATGTAACAACATGGGAATGATTGATGATAAGAGAAAATTTAAAAGAAAAGTAGAACAAAGTAATCCTACAAACCCAAACGGGAATACGGGTATTGACACTAATACCTTTGATATTGAAAAGGATACTATTAAAGATCAACAAAACAAGCAATAGTGCACAGCACTGTTAAAATAAAAAAGCCCTTACTCACGTAAGGGCTTTTCGTTTATTATGCCGAGTTTCTACTGGCGTTTATATTACCATAGAGCGAACGGGTGACGATTTTCTCATACTCATCCTTAAAGCTCGTTTCCTTTCCTATTTTTTGCAATGCAAATTGCTGAATAACCAACAACGGAAGAACAATATTCTCTCGTATTTTAATGGATTCCCGAGAAACTGCTTCGTTTTCCATCAAAATTTTACTGCCTGATATCTGCAATAACATTTTCTTTGATAACTGATACTCTTCATGCAGTATATTCCAGAATGCACCGTATTCCTCATCTTGCTTCATGTATGAGGTCAACTCAAAATAACACTTGGAAAGTGACATCATGCTATTGCTCATCAAAGCCTTAAAGAAAGGTACTTCTTTGTACAGTTTTTTAAGCTCAGACATTCTGCCTTCGTTCTTTATAGTTTGGATTGCCGTACCCAAACCAAAGTAGCCTGGTACATTTTGCTTCAATTGGCTCCATGAACCTACAAAAGAAATAGCCCTTAAATCTGTAAGTTCCAGTTTCTTCTTGTTTCCTCTTTTACCCGGTCTACTACCAATGTTAGCTTTTTGATAGTATTTTAAAGTACTTCTGTTCTCTAGGTAAGAAATAAACTTATCATGTTGCTTAAGCGCATCGTACTTCTCAAAACTAAGTTCAGAAAGTTGTTCTATTAATTTTCTATGTTCTTTGGAAATTACATTTTCCTTACCAAAAAGGTTATTGGAAAGACCTGCGGTTAACAATTGTTCACTGTTGTGAATAAATTGTTCTTTGGTACCGTAGGTACTTGTAATGGTCTGTCCTTGTATAGTTAATTGAATTTCATGATTGGCAATACTCTTGGTCTGTGCCGCATAGAAACGGTGCGTCTTTCCTCCTCCACGGGCCGGTGGACCTCCACGACCATCAAAGAAAATAGCGTTAAATCCATTTTTATCACAAACTTTGGAGAGGGTTTCTTTGGTCTTAAAAATCGCCCAGTTGGCCTTCAAATACCCACCATCTTTTGTTCCATCGGAAAAACCGAGCATTATGGTCTGGTTGTTATTTCTTCTCTCTAAATGTGCTTTGTATTCAGGAAGGTTAAAAAGCGTTTGCATGGTGTTTTCTGCACCATCCATACCGTTCATAGTTTCAAACAAAGGCACGATATCAAAACTAATATCCTCTTTCTTCCAACCACACCATCTGAATAACCCAAAAACAAACAATACTGAAAAAATATCCTCCGAATTACTAATAATGTAACGGTTACAGCCATCCTCACCATTAGTGTCTTGAATACTCTTTAATTGTTTTATATTGGTAATGGTATCTTTTACGATATCTTCTGAGTAATCGCTTGCATTAACCGTCAAATCTTTATTGATCAAAAGGTCTACCAAGGCATCTTGCGAAAGCTCACTGATATCTTCTTTAATCAAATTATTCTGCTTCAATATGCTTTCTATGGCCAAGACATGTTTACTATGGTCTTGTCTTACATCCAAGGTTGCAAAGTGCGTTTTGAAAATTTTCACCTTATCAATAAAGTTCTCCAACTCCTTTAAGTAAAGGCTGTGGTATTTACTGATCAATAGCTCTTTTATTTCAAGAAGTGGCTCTAGAATATCTGCATACCCTACTGTTTTCTTGGAATCGAACATAGCAGTATATAAGTTGCTACGAAGCTTTTGAATAGGCTCTTGAACATCTTTGAAGGTCAATTTTTTCTGAATGATCTTCAAATCATTATAATAGCACTTCATTAGGTTAAGACGTAGTTCATCTGCCACATCTTTAGTAATATCTGCAGTTACGAACGGATTTCCATCACGGTCGCCCCCAGGCCAAAAACCTAACTTCATTATGTTATGGTTCTCAAAATCGGCTTTGTTGATGTTCTCTTTGATATAGGCATATAAATCACCTACCGCGTTATAATACACGTGGCGCAAGAAGTAAATAATGTTCTTGGCCTCATCTAAAGGAGTAGGTTTTTTAGAGTTGATCAACGAGGTTAAACCTAACTGCTGCAAGGCTACATCTATATCATCTATTTTATCTTCAAGAATAAGAGAACGCAATTTTTCAATAATATCCAAAACTGCAGGTGTGTAGAACTGCGTTGGGTGCGCCGTTAAAACCAAGCGAGCACTAAAAGATGATAATTTCTTGGACACCTTATCCCAGCTTTTGTTCTTATCAACCAATTCAAAATAATCCTTAATGGATAATGAACGGGTGTGTTCCTGTAGTTTAGGAAAAGCGGCATCTTCAACACTATCATACAACACTACCTGTCTTTCTACGTACTGTATGATTTTGAACATAAAATCGATTTGGTCTTTCTCAGAATCGATATCTGCATAATTCTTAAAAAAACCTTCTAGAATTTCCTCGGGATTAAGACCTGAACCCAATCCTTTTTGGCACTGATCCAACAATAATGGAATAAGCATACCAACGTTCTCAATATTGCGATAAGGCAAATTTAAGAACAGGCTGTTGTAAACGTTAAACTTATTGTTGACCGATTTTTTAAACTCAACCAATCTTTCTGAATGCGGCATATGTTATTTTAAAATTTAAAGACAATTATATATCGATTTCGATTGGTAAATATCGGCAATAATCCATGACTATTACCACTCCAATACATCATATAACAAAAATACCACACTACACCACAAAAACAACAGCCTTGACAACAATAATTACCCGGCAACCTCATATCTAGGTACATTTACCATGTAATTAATACGGATTTAAATTTTTTCATTTTCATATAGTGTTCTCGTAAAAGAGTCTTGTCTTAACTGACAGGACTCTTTTTAGTTTACGGCTATATGAATTCTATTTTAATCTGGCTGAAGAGACCTTCTTAAGAGGTAAAAAACTCACGATACTGCATCACCCTAAAATCCAGTGTGTTAAAGCTGGCATCTGCAGCTTTCATTCTTTTATACGCATCTAAACTGCCTACTGCCCTATTTGCTGCTCCTGATGGTGCCGTTAAAGAAACCGTACGAACCGTACGTTTGGATTTGGGCAACTGCAATTCGTAGACTCGTGGTACGTGTTCGGAAATTGTTTTTAATTTATGCCCTAAAGGTTTTAGAAGTCTCCTAAAAAAATATTCGGGTCCGTTTTTGCTATTACCCCCCATAAAGAGCACGGTTTTAAGGTTAGGGGACTGATCCAAATAGAAAAGCAGGTCTCTTAAGCGCACATTTTGCATTCCTAAATCAGACGCATCTACTTTATCACGCTCAGCACTTTCTACAATATCACAAACTCCAATTTTATTTTTAAGTAAAAAATTCTTGCGTTGCTCAATAGCAAAATGGGTGTTTTCATATACCAACCCCAACTCAAAGATACGATCAAGTATAGGCCAAAGCATACCATTTCTACTTCCATAACAAAAATCTACATCATCAGGCTTTAACTCTCCCGTAGTAAACCTAGGTGGTGGAAGCGTACCAACGATTAACTTTTCCGTTTCTTCAAAAATAAAAGGCTCGTAAGGGTGTGCATGTAAAAACATAAGTGCAAAAATACACCTATTTAAGCGTCAGCACCAAATCTTCCGAATTAACCAAAGAACCACCCTTTAATTGAATCTTGGCCACCACACCTTCTTCCGTAGCTGTTACCGTAGTTTCCATTTTCATGGCTTCAATAACGAACAATGGTTGGTTGCGTTTTACTTCCTGCCCCGGTTTTACCAGTACATTGGATAGTAAACCTTGCAATGGTGCTCCTATCTGTTTTGGATCACTCGTATCCGCTTTTAAGTTTTCCTGTTTTTCTACCTTTACAGAGGTATCCTTTATCAGCACATTTCTCAACTGCCCATTGATTTTAAAGAAAATACTAACGTTGCCAGCCTCATCAGGCTCACCCTTGAGCATTAAAGAAATAAGTACGTTTTTACCACCTTCCAATTCTACCATTATCTCCTCGCCCACATCCATACCGTAAAAGAAGTTCTTGGTAGGTATGTTCACTACATTACCATACTTTACATGATTGTTATGGGCATCCGTGAAAACTTTTGGATATAATTTAAAGGATAAAAAATCCGTCATTTCAAGTTCCCTACCCATACCCTTTTTAAACTTTCTTTTAAAAGCCTTGAACTCCTTGTCAAAATCTATAGGTTCCAAATGGGCATTTGGCCTATTGGAATACGGTTTTTCGTCTTTTAAAACAATCTTTTGCAATTTTTTAGGAAATCCACCAACGGGCTGGCCCAAATCTCCGCGGAAAAAACTTTTCACAGATTCCGGAAAAGAAATATCCTGTCCTTTTTCCATTACATCCGTTACCGTGAGGTTATTGCTTACCATATACTGCGCCATATCTCCCACTACCTTAGAGCTAGGGGTAACCTTTACAATATCTCCAAACATTTGATTAACCTCAGCATACATTTTAGTAACCTCGGTAAATTTGGTCTCAAGACCTAAAGCTATGGCTTGGCCTTTTAAATTGGAATATTGTCCTCCGGGTATTTCATGCTGATATACATCTCCCGTTCCCGATTTTAACCCGGACTCAAAAGTGTAATAGTAATTACGAACAGCTTCCCAATAATCTGAATATTCGCTTAATTTTTCCGTATTCAATTTATGCTCCCGTTCGTTAAAGCGAAGCATTTCTACCACCGAATTAAAATTAGGCTGGGAAGTAAGTCCGGAAAGCCCCCCCAAAGCTACATCTACAACATCTACACCGGCCTCAATGGCCTTTAAATAAGTAGCTGTCTGTACCGACGATGTATCATGGGTATGTAGATGGATGGGGATATTTATTTCGGATTTTAGTGCCTGTATCAACTCAAAAGCCGCATTAGGTTTCAAAAGTCCGGCCATATCCTTTACCCCAAGAATATGCGCTCCGGCGTTTTCTATATCCTTGGCCAACTGTACATAATACTTAAGGTCATATTTTGTTTTAGACGGATTTAAAATATCGCCTGTATAGCAGATGGATCCTTCCGCTAGACCGCCTGTTCGTTTTCGGACGTGTTCAATACAGGGCGCAAGGGACTTCATCCAGTTTAAAGAATCAAAAATCCTAAAAACATCCACACCCGTGTTCCAAGACTCCTCTACAAATTTCTCGATCAAGTTATCAGGATAAGCAGTATAACCAACTCCATTGGAACCACGGATTAGCATTTGCAACAACACATTTGGCATTGCCTTTCTCAAAAGAGCCAAACGCTCCCATGGATTTTCATGTAAAAACCTTAAACAAACATCAAAAGTTGCACCGCCCCAAACCTCCATGGAAAAAATTTCAGGGTGATTCTTGGCATAGCCTTCGGCTACTTTCATCATATCTACCGTACGCATACGTGTGGCCAACAAACTTTGATGGGCATCACGCATAGTAGTGTCCGTAAAATGCACTTTTTTCTCCGCTTTCAACCATTGTGCGAATTTTTCAGGCCCCATTTCCGTTAACAGGTCTTTTGTACCCTTGGGATAGGTATCCGCTTTTGAAAAAGACGGCACTTTTGGCTTCGTAAATTTACGGTTAGGGTCGTAATTCTTAACGTCCGGGTTTCCGTTTACAATAGTTTCCCCTAAAAATGTAATTAGTTTATTGGCCCTGTTCCTTGGCTCTACAAACTCAAAAAGTTTAGGCTCGTTCTTTATAAAGTTCACCGTTACTTTACCCTCACGGAAAGTATCATGTTTCAATATATTATCCAGAAAAGCCATATTGGTGTTCACACCACGAATACGGAACTCCGCCAAGGCTCTCCTCATTTTTCTGCAACACCCATCTAGCGTACGACTGCGTGCAGAAACCTTTACCAACATAGAATCAAAGAAAGGCGAAATAACCACACCTTGATAAATACTACCCGCATCTAAACGGATACCAAAACCAGAAGCACTTCTATAGGTCGTAACTACACCATAATCTGGCTTAAAGTCATTGGAAGGATCTTCTGTTGTAATTCTACACTGCAAGGCAATTCCCGTAACTTGAACGGACTCCTGATCGGGTATTTTAATTTGCGTGTCCGATAGTTTATAACCTCCAGCGATAAAAAGCTGCGCCTTTATCAAATCAATATTGGTAATCATTTCCGTAACCGTATGCTCTACCTGAACGCGTGGGTTTACTTCAATAAAATAGATACTACCATCATCATCTACCAAAAACTCTACCGTACCAATATTATTATAATCTACCGCCTTACATATAGCAATGGCGTATTTATAAAGACTATCCTTCGTTTCCTGGGGAAGCCCGATGGACGGAGCAAATTCTATTACTTTTTGATACCGTCTTTGCACGGAACAATCCCGCTCATAAAGGTGAACCATATTACCATGGGTATCCGCTACAATCTGAATTTCAATATGCTTGGGATTCTCCACAAACTTTTCCAAGAAAACGGTGTCATCACCAAAAGCATTCAACGATTCCCTTTTTGCTTCCGGAAATCCCTTTTTTAATTCCTCTTCAGTTCTTATAACCCGCATACCACGACCTCCACCACCAGAAGCCGCCTTTAGCATAAGCGGATAACCTATTCGCTTAGCTTCGGCAAGAGCAATTTTTATATCTTTTAAATCCTTATCACTACTTTGTATAATAGGAATGTTATTGGCAACTGCCACTTCTTTGGCCGTAATTTTATCGCCCAACGCCCTTAACACGGAAACTTTAGGCCCTACGAATACAATACCGTTATCTGCACATTTCTGGGCAAATTTGGAATTTTCAGAAAGAAAGCCATACCCGGGATGAATGGCATCTACGTTATTTTCCTTGGCCACTTTAATAATGGCATCAATATCCAAATAGGGTTTTAAAGGTTCATTATCTTCACCTATCTGATACGATTCATCGGCTTTATAACGGTGCAAGGAATACCGGTCTTCATAGGTATATATTCCAACGGTACGAACACCAATTTCAACACAGGCCCTAAAAATACGTATAGCTATCTCTCCTCTGTTCGCTACTAAAACCTTTTCTATTTTCATGTGTTGCGTTGTTTAAATTCGTACCTAAAAAACCGATTCAAACAAACTTAACTTTTTTGCTTTAGGATAACAATATGATATTCTTATAAATTATAGGAATTTTGTGAAGTTTCTTCTGACAAACATAGTGACTTTAAGACCCTTCATTTGACATTCCCGACTTAATATTGTATGTTAAAGAAAAGAACTACATATTATGGGAAGAGGAGACAAAAAATCAAGAAGAGGTAAAATAGCTAATAGGTCTTATGGAGCAAGGCGACCAAGAAAAATCAAGAGACGCCCCACCGTAGAAGAAAAAATTGATATTAAGAAAAAGAAGTAATAATTTCTAGATGTAAAGCGATTGGTTTTTACATTGATTTTAAAGGGTTATAGATAGCAGATAAAACTAGAATTGTTTTTTTTATCTATTTATGTCCAAAAGTTATTGTCCAGCCAATCCCGATTTGATATCCTGATTGTGCTTTATCACTAACTAAGGGCAAAAAACTGTAAAGCCCAAGACTACTGGTGCTACTAAGTTTATATTTTGGAGAAAAAGACAAGCCGTAGTTAAAAAAAGTTTCATTATTAGAAAAGTCCTTTTCAAAGCCTATTCGTTCATTGACCAAGGTTCCTTTTGTACTTGCAAAACTTACACCAATAGGTACTTCAGCACTTAACTGTATTTTATTAAAATTTAAAGTGTATCCAAAATTTGCCGTTGGTATTAAACGCATATCTACATCGTTTTTTAAATATGCATCAGGCTCGGATTCTCCTTTAAAATCAAAATATGCAACCATTGAAAACCCCAAAGTAAAGTGATGTTTATTTTGGGAAAGTGGTACAGTATATTTACCGTAAGCACCGTAATACAGAGCTTCATCACCAGCCGCGAGCACTCCTATCTCTATTGAATTACCATTTGTTTTCTGCGCGCATAAAGCTGACCCAAAAAAGAGAAATAAAATAATCACTATTGCTTTAATCGATAAATACATAGTCCAACCCTTTTTTAAATATTTCACTAGCAGAACCACTGTGTCCACTTTTTTCTATTAATTCACTCCTATGCTTAAAATTTGGATAGTTTCTAGAATTGAGCCTTTCATTCATTTCCGCAAAGGATGCCAACATCACCCCGCCTTCTAAGGTGCCCATACCATTGTAAAATTTCACGTCCAAATCGTTATGAGAATTAGCATAAGACTCCTCAAACTCAAATATAACCCCAGCATCATACCAATATGATGTACCGCTTGATATGAATTTATTGAAAGGGTTTGAAGCTCTTTCTTGAGCCATTGCATATTGTGTAAATAGTCCACCAAAGGAATGGCCAAGTAGTGTTTTGTTATTGGATGGATCTATACTGTACCTAGATTCTAATTCCGGTATTAATTCATTTTTAATAAATTGATAGAATTTTTCAGCACCACCAGAACCGTGGGCATAAGCAGTAGGGGTATAATCTCTATTTCTCTGATTGTTGTTACCAATAGCAACCAAAATACAAGAAGGTATACTTTCGCTTTGTACTTTATCCGATATAATACCGGTAATTGTATTAAACCTTGTGTCTCCGTCCAAAGCAATAATCAATTGATGTTTTGAATTGACATTATAATTTTCCGGAAGAAATACATAAACAGGGTAATTCTCACTTATTATTGAAGACGCTACAACAAATTGTTCTTTTTTACCATTGACTTCAAAACTATCATCATCATTAGAGCAGCTAAATAATAATATGGAGAGTATAAGAATTGTTACAAGTTTCATAGCCTTAGACTTTGCTTCAAAAGTCCAAAATCTTTAAAACTTAAAACTTATTCCAAATCAAGAAATTACCTTCTAAACGTTTTTTAGGTATGTTTTTTTCACCCTACTATAGGTTTCTGCGGTCATACCTAAATAATTAGCAATTAACTTTTGAGGTACCTCCTCTAAAAACCTTTTAGATTTAGAAATTGTATTCAAAAAAAGCTCATATTTTTTGTAGGCATTCTTATGCTGTAGTATTAAAGACCTCTTTTCCCGCTCTAAGTGAACTTGTTCAAATAACTTCGTGTAAATAATAGAAAACGGGTGGCTTTGTAATAGAAGTTTATCTATATCTTCTTTTTCAAAATAGATAATTTCAGAATCAGTTAATGCTTCCTGTACTTGATCTGAAGGTGAGTTCTCCATATAACTTGTAAAGTTATTGAAACTCATACCTGCCAAAGAAAAATCGATTGTAAACAGATTATCTTCAATAATAGTATATTGATGGATAAACCCTTTTAAAACTAAACTGGTTTTTGTTTCCACTTGCCCTATATTCAAGAGAAACTCTCCTTTTTTGATTTCTTTCTTTCTTATAACCTTAGCCAAAGGCTCAAAATCCTTTTCAGTAAGAGGATATACCTGGTTGAAAAAATTAAACAGGATGTTTTCTTCAACAGAAAAGTGCTCTTTCATAAGGTCATTTTACTAACTACCTGATAAAAACGGGTTCGTTCTCCTTTACTGTATGGGCCTCACTGTATTCATACTCATCATAATTAAAGCCTTTAAGCTCCTCTAAAGTGTTCACATCTTTATCTATGATGTAACGCACCATAGAACCACGGGCTTTTTTCGCATAAAAACTGATGATTTTGAGCTTATCATTCTTCCAATCCTTAAAGAGCGGAGTAATGATCGGTGCCTTCAACGTTTTTTTATCAATTGCACTAAAGTATTCATTACTTGCTAGATTAATGA
The DNA here is from genome assembly GCF_044597075.1 of Zobellia russellii. Taxonomy (NCBI): domain Bacteria; kingdom Pseudomonadati; phylum Bacteroidota; class Flavobacteriia; order Flavobacteriales; family Flavobacteriaceae; genus Zobellia; species Zobellia russellii. Next base: position 2,097,790 of record NZ_CP139000.1, read on the forward strand.
AAAGTTCATCATCCTGCAGCTCTTCGTTTAATTTATCGGTCAGTGTCTTTTTCCAGAATTCATAAAGGTTCTTTTTTCGTCCCACCTTTAATTGCGTACCCATTTCCAAACGATACGGCTGCATTAAATCTAACGGACGAAGAATACCGTAAAGACCCGAAAGAATGCGTAGTCTTTCTTGTAGTTTTTCCATTTTATGCGAAGGCATGGTATAAGCATCCAATCCTTGATACACATCACCATTAAAAGCATATATGGCAGGTCTCGCATTTTTTAAGGTAAAAGGCACCTCAAAATTCTGGTTCCTTTCATAATTTAATTGCGCCAAATTATTCGAAATGCCCATAAGCTCAGATAAGGCTTTGGGGTTTTTCTTTGCCAAAACTTTGTTCAGTTTTAAAGCTTCTTCCAAAAATTGAGGCTGTGTTTCCTTAAATCTAGGGTATTCTTTGTCAAAATCCAGTGACTTTGCGGGTGAGATAACAATCTTCATACTCATGTCTATTTTCAAAAACGTAAGACAAAAATACTGATGATTATCAATATAACCTATGGCTCCAGAAAAGAGTTCTTGATACGATTATCAATGTTATCTATGGATTAACTGCTGTGCTGTGCGTAATGCCTCCACTTTTCTATACAATCTACCATATCCTCAGGAATTTCAGAATCAAAACGCATCATCTTACCAGTTACAGGATGCACAAATCCTAAGGTTTTTGCGTGCAGCGCCTGACGCGGTAAAATCTTAAACGCATTGTCTACAAATTGCTTGTATTTGGTAAATGTAGTGCCCTTTAATATCTTATCCCCACCGTAGCGCTCATCATTAAAAAGGGTATGGCCAATGTACTTCATATGCACCCTAATTTGATGGGTACGGCCCGTTTCCAACTTACAGGATACCAGTGTTACGTACCCCAATCTTTCCGTAACGGAATAGTGGGTTACGGCTTCTTTGCCTTCTTCCCCATCAGGAAAGACCTGCATTTGCAAACGGTTCTTTGGGTTTCTTGCGATATTACCTTCTATGGTACCCTCATCATCCTGAACATTGCCCCAAACCAGAGCAACATATTCCCTTTCGGAAGTCTTGTCAAAAAATTGCTTTGCCAAATGAGTCATGGCTGCTTCCGTTTTGGCAACCACTAAAAGCCCTGAAGTATCCTTATCTATACGATGCACCAACCCTGGGCGCTCATTACTGTTATTGGGCAAATCCTTTGTATGATGCAAAAGGGCATTAATAAGAGTCCCGGAATAATTTCCATGGCCGGGATGCACGACCATACCTGCAGGTTTGTTCACTACAAGAAGAACATCATCTTCGTAAACAACATCAATAGGAATATCTTCTGGAACCAACAGAAACTCATGGGGCGGGTGCTCAAACAAAACCTTGACTTCATCGTTGGGCTTTACCTTGTAATTTTGCTTTACAATAGTACCGTTTACCCAAATATGTCCATTTTTAGCGGATTGCTGTATTTTATTTCTGGTAGCATACTCTATAAAGTTCATTAAGAATTTATCTACCCTTAATGGCACTTGACCTTTTGAGGCTACTACCCGATGGTGCTCAAAAAGCTCATCATCGTTCAATTCTTGATTTTCCGGTGTCTGCATCTAATTATTCTGAATCTGCTTGAACCCTCGCCTCCTCGGTTATGGAACCATTGCCACAAACCAACTCAATTTTAGAAGTCTTGGGTAATTTATCGCCCGGCTTGATCTGCTTTCCTTTATACTTTATATAATAGACCATGTCCTTACCCAATTGATCTATGTAGGTAACACGTTGCACATCTAGACCAACGGCACGTAACATAGATTCTGCATTACGCTGAGTAACCTGTATAATATTAGGAACAGAAACTTTTTTATAACCAGAAGGGTTTACCGTAAAATAAATTTTTCTGTTTTCCTTAACCTTATTACCCGCAGGTGGGTTTTGTTCTATAATGGAAAATCTAGGGTAATCCGGATTAAAATTTGCGGAATCCAAAACCTCATATCTCAATTTGGCCTCTTCAACAGATTTGCGCATTTCCGGCACGGACATTTTGGAAAAGTCGGGCACTTCTACAAATTCCCCATGATTAGTGGTTGAATTTAACCAACGTAGCATAAAAAAAACAAATAAGATCAAGACCAACAGGGCCAAACCTATCTGAATAAAAAATACTTTACTTTTTAAAAAATTGAAGAAATTACGCATTGGGTTCCTTTTAACGCAACAAATATAGTGAACTCGTGTTGCTTTTTTTGTTTAATTTCGGTTTCGTTTTATCGAGTAAAATTTAAACGGTCGTATGAAGAAGAATATTGCCATTATTATGGGTGGCTATAGTAGCGAATATAAAATTTCGCTCAAGAGTGGAAATGTGGCACATAACTACATCAACAAACATAAGTTTAACACCTATCGTATTCACATTTTCAAAGAAAAATGGGTTTATGTAGATGATAATGAAAACGAACATCCTATAAACAAAAACGACTTTACCGTTAGTTTGGAAACGGGAACGTTACGTTTTGACTGTGTATTTAACGCAATACATGGTACACCAGGTGAAGACGGACTAATGCAGGCTTATTTTGAACTACTGGATATTCCGCAGACCTCATGTGATTATTACCAATCTGCACTTACCTTTAATAAACGCGACCTTTTAAGCGTGCTAAAACCTTACGGAATAAACGCCGCCCCATCCTATTATTTAAACTTGGGCGACGAAATAGATGAGGAAGCTATTATAAATAAGGTGGGATTGCCCTGTTTTGTAAAGGCGAACAAAGCCGGAAGTAGCTTTGGTATATCTAAAGTACATGAACAAAAGAATTTAAAGAGCGCTATAGAAAAAGCTTATAAAGAAGATGATGAAATTATTATAGAAGCTTTTTTAGACGGCACCGAAGTTTCCGTTGGCGTTATTACCTATAAGGGAGAAACCAAAGTATTACCTATTACCGAAATCGTATCTGAAAACGACTTCTTTGATTATGAAGCCAAGTACGAAGGAAAATCTCAAGAAATTACCCCTGCCCGTATTTCAAAAGTACAACAAGCTAAAGTTGAAGAATTGGCAAAGCGCGCTTATGAGGTTTTAAAAATGAAAGGGTACTCTAGAAGCGAATTCATTTTTATTCGAGACGAGCCGTTCATGTTAGAGATGAACACAACACCTGGTCTTACTACCGAAAGCATCCTACCCCAGCAAGCGGAAAAAGCCGGGATTTCACTAGAAGAATTATTCACTAGTGCCGTGGAAGAAGCTTTAAATAAAAAAGGCTAACTTTATAAGAGAACAACTCCAACTAGAACATTCATACATGAGACGCGCTATATTCCCTGGTTCTTTTGACCCCCTTACTTTGGGGCATTCAGATATTATCCAAAGAGGCATTACCCTTTTTGATGAAATCATTATCGCTATTGGTGTAAATGCCGAAAAAAAATATATGTTTTCCTTAGAAGAGCGAATGAAGTTTATAGCCGAAGCCTTTAAAGATGAACCAAAAATAAAAGTCCTCACCTATGAAGGGCTCACTGTAGATTTTTGTAAGAAAGTAAATGCCGACTTCATCTTAAGGGGTTTACGAAACCCTGGAGATTTTGAATTTGAAAAGGCTATAGCGCATACAAACAGAAAATTGTCAGAAATAGAAACCGTGTTTTTATTAACATCTTCAGGAAAATCTTACATCAGTTCTTCAATAGTACGAGATGTAATTAGAAATGGTGGTGACTATACCAGTCTTGTACCCGATACTGTACGTATCTCATAATCATTTACTCTTCTTTCTATTATCTATTTTAAAATAAGGATTTATTAAATTAAATTTGTATTTTGTAGGTAAATACAACACATTGCAGTTTTTTGTTTGACCAAACAACCTTTTTTTTGAACAACACAACGAGTTTGATACTATTCACAACAAAGGTTTAGATATAAGGTCAAATGCATCTATTTTAGTCAGAAATTACACCATGACCTTGAACGGAACGAAAATTAGACTAAATAACCCCCTAGTAAAACAGCTGCCCACGGCCACTGTTTTCACGAACAAAAAGTTCGAGGTTATTTACGCGTCCGATAAGTTCCTTTCCAATTTTGAATTTGATTCAGAAACTACATTTGGCAAACCCATTAATGAACTTTTCACCACTCTAAGTGATAATTGGGAAAACACACTTTACCAATGTCTTTCAGACAAATCTAATGACACCAGTGTAAGCTATAATTTAAACAGTGCTACTGGCTTAAAATGGTACAAGTGGGCCTGCACGGCATGGCAAAACGAGACCCATGAAATTGTTGGTCTCATCATTCATTTTGAAGACATCACAGAAAAAAAGCTTCAAGAGGAGCAAGTAAACACACTTCAATCGCTTCTTGACGCCATGTGCGAAATAAGCAAAATAGGTGTTTGGGATTATGATATAATAAATGACAAACTTATTTGTTGTGATGTCATACGCCAAATTCATGATGTCCCGGAAGATTATGAATTTTCCTTTGACTCCGCCTTATCCGCATATAAAGACGGGTACAGCAGAAACACGGTATCTATGCTGGTTCATGAAACCATGACGAAAGGCACTAGTTGGAACGAAAAATTACAGTTTAAAACTTCTAAAGGAAAAGAAATCTGGGTTCAGGTAGCTGGTATGCCAACCTACTCAGACGGCAAAATTGTAGGAATAAAAGGAACTTTACAAAACATAGAAAAACAAGTTCAATCAGAAACAAAGACCAAAGAAAACGAACTCTTATTACGCACGTTAATAGATAATTTGCCACTGAACGTATTTATAAAGGATACGGAATCTAGAAAAATTCTAGTGAACAAATCGGAATGTGACTATATGGGCGTACAGAGCGCCGAAGAACTATTGGGTAAAAATGATTTTGAGCTTTTTAGTAAAGAGGTAGCCTTAATTTCCAGAGCAGAGGATTTACAAGTTATGGAAACCCTAACTCCAATGTTGGGCAGAGAGACCATTAATGAAACCAAAGACGGTAGGGTCTCAACTTTCCTTACGTCCAAAATACCGTTAAAAGGTAACAATGGTAAGGCCCAAGGACTCGTAGGTATTAGCATGGATATCTCTGACCTTAAACAAAAGGAACAAGAGCTTCGAGACCTAATCAACGTAACCTCGCAACAGAACAAAAAATTGGTGAATTTTGCTCATATCGTTTCGCATAATTTACGCTCGCACACCGCCAATTTCTCCATGCTATTGGATTTTCTTGCCAGCGAAAAGAACGAAGAAGAAAAGTCCAATATCATAAAAATGCTTACCCAAGCTTCGGACAATTTACTTGAGACTTTAGAAAACCTAAATGAAGTAGTAGCAATAAATACAAATATTAATCTTGAGAAAAAGCCAGTTCGGTTAAACCAGCGTATTGTTTCCGTAAAACGGAACTTAAAGGCATTTTTAATAAATCACGATGCCAAAATAGTAAACGCCATATCCGAGCATACCACTATTAAAGTCATTCCCGCATATATTGATAGTATCTTAATGAACTTCATTACAAATGCCGTTAAATATAGACATCCGGACAGACCACCTTTAATTACATTAAGCGCAATAAGCGAAAATGGGTACATAGTGCTTTCTATTGAAGATAACGGGTTAGGTATTGACCTTAAAAAATACGGAAGCAAGTTATTTGGAATGTACAAGACCTTCCATGACCATAGTGATTCCAGAGGAATTGGTCTATACATAACCAAAAACCAAATAGAAGCAATGAACGGCAAAGTAACGGTTGCCAGTAAGGTAGGTGCAGGAACTACCTTCAAAATATATTTTAATGAACAAAATTGAGAGTATTTGTATTATTGATGATGACCCAATTACGGTATTTGGCATTCAAAAGATGCTGAGTCTTGTAGTTGATTGCAATGATATTACAGTATACCGTAATGGAAAGTTGGCGATTGAAGGTATTAAAAATAGGCTTCAGCAAAACAAAAAGGTACCACAAGTAATTTTCTTGGATATAAATATGCCAATTATGGACGGTTGGCAGTTCTTGGATGAATTTATAACTTTACCTCTTACAGAAAAAGTTAGGGTAAATATCATTACATCCTCAATAGACACCTTTGATTTGGACAACTGGGAAGATTTCAAAAAGAAAACCTGCCACACCATTACCTTTAACAACAAACCTATCCGTAAAGAACACGTTGCCGAGATTACCAAAATTGCATAGTAAAAGCTTACTCGTTTTTGCTTATTTTTGATACATGCAACGGAAAATTACAACTACTTATTTTCTTCTACCTGCCACCCTTTTGGTATTGGGATTACTTTGTCTTTCTTGCGAAACAGAACAACAGGACAAAACAGCCGACTATAAAACACATTTTGAACTCAGTCACGGTTCCGAAACGGCTACCTATTTAGAAACTATAGACTTCTACATTAGATTAGCCAAAGAGTTTCCTGAAATAAATATGCAAACCATTGGTGATACGGATAGTGGTTATCCGCTACATATTATCACCTATAACCCAGACGGCGATTTTAATTTTCAGAAAATAAGCAATAACAAAACCTTACTTTTCATCAATAACGGTATACACCCCGGAGAAAGTGATGGAATAGACGCTACCATGTTACTATACAGAGATTTGGCCACCGGTAAACTTCCGGCCCCAAAGAACATGGTATTGGTAACTATTCCCATTTACAATATTGGAGGAGCCTTAAACAGAAACAGCACCACACGTGCCAACCAAAACGGACCAAAATCCTATGGTTTTCGCGGAAATACGTTAAACTATGACCTAAACAGGGATTTTATTAAAGGTGACACCAAAAATGCCCGAACTTTTTTTGAAATCTTCCACATGGTCAATCCGGATATATTTATCGACAACCATGTTAGCAATGGCGCTGATTATCAATATACTTTAACCCACTTATTTACACAACATAACAAATTAGGCGGTGAATTAGGCAACTATATCCATAATAAAATGATGCCTTCCTTGGAAAAATCCCTTAGAGATTCAGAATGGGACATTACGCCTTATGTTAATGTTTTTAATCAAGTTCCGGAAAAAGGTTTTTCCCAATTCATGGACTACCCAAGATACTCTACAGGTTACACTACATTATGGAACACTTTTGGAATGATGGTAGAAACCCATATGCTAAAACCCTACAAACAAAGAGTTGAAGGCACCTACCAGCTCATGACGCAAATGATAAATCTTGCAGAGAACGATTACAAAGAAATAAAACAACTAAGGGGAGAAGCTAAGCACAGACATAAAGATTGGACGCACTACCCTACCCAATGGCAAATAGACACTACTAAGACTACAACCCTAGATTTTAAGGGTTATGAAGGGGACACCCTTACCAGTAAAGTTACCGGACTCACACGATTAAAATACAACAGAGAAAAGCCTTTTACCAAAAAAGTTGAGTACCAAAACTTTTATACCCCTATTGATTCCGTGGAAATTCCAGAGGCCTATATTCTAAAAAAAGGGTGGCGTAAAGTCCTTTCACTTTTAGAATTGAACAAAATTCATTACAACACCATACAAAAAGACACCGTGCTTGACGTGGAGTCCTATAAAATAGACAATTATAAAACGCTGAACTACCCCTATGAAGGTCACTACCCTCATTATGACACTAAGGTTTCAAGCTCAACAAGCAAAGTAAAGTTTCAACAGGGCGATATTTTAATTCCTACGGACCAAGAAGGTATTAGATACATCATTGAAACCTTGGAACCTGAAACAAAGGATTCTTTTTTTAATTGGAATTTTTTCGATTCTATTTTGCAGCAAAAAGAAGGCTTTTCACCCTATGTTTTTGAAGATGAAGCCATAAAGTTATTAGAGGAAAATCAAGTTTTAAAAGATAGTTTCATGTCCAAAAAAGCAACCGATTCTGTTTTCAACACTAATTGGTATGCGCAACTAGACTACCTCTTTAAACACTCTGACCATTACGAAGCGGCCCATTTACAATACCCCGTGTATAGAGTTTTGAAGAAATAAATTATGCTCCAAAAAGAATTTTAATGTTATTATAAGAATTTTGTAGTGCCTCCTGAATCTTTTTGGGCCCCTTCCATTTTACCTTAACAATACCCTCTTTCTTTTCTGGCTTAAGCTTACCTGTATAACTGGTTCTCATAGCGTACCAATGCACCTCTTTTAGAGTGTACACGCCATTATTACTGAATATATGATAGGTAGTTCTCAAAAAGTTCTCAATTCTAAGATCTTTTACCCCGGTCTCTTCCATAACCTCTCTTAGCGCACAAGCTTCTATAGATTCACCCTTGTCCAGTTTGCCTTTTGGCAGATCCCATTTGTCGTTTCTATAGATAAACAATACCTCACCTATATCATTTGTAACAACACCACCAGCAGCAACTACCAACGGAATTCTATGCGTAAATTTCTTTAGAATATCCTCATGGTTAGGATGATAGATGTAAGCTTCGGTCAATTTTTTCTTCCTCAATGCCTTTATGGCTTCTTGGATAGAATCTTCGTTTAGCAAAAAATATTCGCCACCGCCAGTTTCTGAGAGCTTATTTGTTAAGATCAAAGGCAATTCGTTCACAAAAACTTTATACATTTGCGTCATGGTTTTAGACAAAAATACCGCCAAAAAAACGGCCGAACTTCTATTGCAAATTAATGCAATTAAGTTGAAACCGGAAAATCCTTTCTCATGGGCTTCCGGTTGGAAATCTCCAATATATTGTGACAACAGAATAATCCTCTCCTACCCTGTCATCCGAAATTTTGTTAGGGAAGAAATGGCAAAGCAGGTAGAGGCGCTTTATGGCAAGCCGGACATTATTGCCGGAGTAGCCACAGGAGCTATAGGAATAGGCGCCTTAGTAGCTGATTTTCTTGGCCTTCCGTTCATTTACGTAAGACCTGAACCCAAATCACACGGTAGAAAAAACCAGATTGAAGGGCAATTGGAAGCCAACCAGACGGTAGTGGTAATCGAGGATTTGATCAGTACAGGAAAAAGTAGCTTAAATGCTGTAGACGCTTTAACTGAATCCGGTGCTAACGTTAAAGGAATGTTAGCTATCTTTACCTATGGTTTTGATGTAGCCCAGACCAACTTTGAAGAAAAGAATATTTCTTTGAACACCCTTAGCGATTACGACCACCTGATAGAGCAAGCCTCAGAGACCCATTTCATTAAAGAAGAGCAATTAAATACCTTATTAGAGTGGAGAAAAAATCCATCTAAATGGCAACAATAATATTGATATGCACATAGAAACCCCTCAAAAAGATATAGCAAAAGGAGATAAAGAAGTTTTTGAATTCTTAACAGACCTCAAGAACTTTGAAAAATTAATGCCCGAAAACATTGATAAGTTTGAGGTTATTAACGAGAATCGTTTCCTTTTTGCCCTTAAAGGCATGCCGCAGATTGTTCTACAACGCCAATCTCAAAACCCTAACAGCCAAATTGTATTGGGAGCGGCAAGTGACAAGTTACCTTTTACACTAACGGCAGATATTGTTTCTGTGAGTGATAACGAAAGTAAAGTAGCTTTAAGTTTTGAAGGCCAGTTTAACGCAATGATGGCTATGATGATCAAGCACCCCATTACCAACTTTATGGGAACATTGTCCGATAACTTAACCAAGATTTAATCAGTAGCGTAGTTTTACTTCTTTAATATCAAATTCTTTTAGCACATTGTCCTCTAGGGCTATTTGCAGTTTCCCCTTGGGCGAAACTCCGCGAATAAAACCCATAAATAACTCATTTTCTTTATTCTCGAACGTAGAAGGCTTGTCTTTTCTAAACAGGACCGCCTCATACGTTTTCCAAAGGCTCGTTGCGCTATCCGTTCTTGAGCTTAAAAAAATAGCTTTAAGGTTCTTGATTACCTCTAAGAGCAATTCATCCAAATCAAAATTCCGTCCTAAGATAAGTTTCAATGAGGATGCATTCTCCAGCTCACCAAAAAAGGTTTGGTTCACATTTAGGCCTATTCCTATAATTGCAGTATTTATCTCTTTTCCCGAAAGAATATTTTCAATGAGAATTCCGCAAATTTTTGAAGTACCTGACAGAATGTCGTTGGGCCATTTTATGGCCAAATCAGGTACACGATAAGCCTTTAACGTGTCATAAACAGCCAATGACACACAAATGTTCAAAAGAAAATAATCATTGGGATGGAGTGCCAAATCCGTTCTTAACACACTAAAGGTAAGGTTTTTACCAGAATCAGATTCCCACTTAGCACCCATCTGCCCCTTTCCGTTCTGCTGTTTTTTGGCACTAACAACTGTAAAATCGGCTGGTTTACTATCAGACAACAAACGCTTTAAATATGCGTTTGTAGAGTCCGTGGCATCAAGTTTGATTATATTCATGCTAGGCTCATTTTGAATATATTGTATCTATTATAAAAAACTAGGTCTAAAAGAACAAAAAAATAATAACTTTGTAGAAACTAAAATTTTTGAATGCAAAAAAGCAAAGCCAGTGCAGATGAACTAATTGCATTGATATTACAGGGGATAGAAGAGGTTAAGGGACAAGATATAAATCTCCTTGATCTTAGAGATATAGAAAACACCGTTTGCGACTACTTTATAATATGTAATGGTACTTCAAATACGCACGTAAACGCTATAGTAGGTTCAATTCGTAAAATCGTTAGTAAAACCATTCAGGACAAACCTTGGCATGTAGAAGGCGAAGACAATGCCGAATGGGTATTAATGGACTACGTTAACGTTGTTGTGCACGTTTTTCAAAGACAAGTTAGAGAATATTATGATATTGAAGGGCTTTGGGGAGATGCCAAAGTAACCAAAATAGAAAGTAGTAGCAGTTTGAATCAGTAAAAAATAATAATGGCTAAAGATAATAATACAAATAACAAGAAACCGAAGTTCAGCTCGTGGTGGATCTATGGATTGATAGCAATTCTTTTAATAGGTTTTCAATTTATAGGTAGTGGCAATTTGGCCAACACCAGAAAAACTACAACTTCGGAATTACAGGAGTACCTTAGAAACGGTGATGTCAAAGAAATAATGATCATTACCAATACACGCCAAGCAAAAGTTTTCCTTACGGAAGAAGCTATGGCCAAGGATGTCCACAAAGATGTAGCTGAAAAACCTTTCCTTCCTTCTACAGGTGCTGTGCCTCAATACGTATTAGATTACGGTGATTTGCAGAATTTTGAGAACGAAATTAAGAACATCAAAAAAGAAAACAATTTAGATACTATTGTCGATTATGATACAGACAATAACTATCTAATGGACCTTCTTTTGGGCATATTACCATTTGTTCTAATTATTGGAATATGGATATATTTAATGCGCAGAATGTCAGGCGGTGGCGGTGGCGGTGCCGGAGGTCAGATATTTAATATTGGCAAATCAAAAGCTAAACTTTTTGATGAGAAAACGGACACCAGAACTTCGTTTAAAGATGTTGCTGGTCTTGAAGGGGCTAAAGAGGAAGTTGAAGAAATTGTAGAATTCCTTAGAAACCCGGACAAATACACCTCATTGGGTGGTAAAATACCTAAAGGAGCCTTGCTAGTAGGCCCTCCGGGAACAGGTAAGACCCTTTTGGCAAAAGCCGTAGCAGGAGAAGCCAAAGTACCGTTCTTCTCGCTATCCGGTTCTGATTTTGTTGAAATGTTCGTTGGTGTAGGTGCATCTAGAGTACGTGACCTATTCAAACAAGCCAAAGATAAATCGCCTGCCATTATATTTATTGATGAGATCGATGCTATTGGTCGTGCACGTGGTAAAAACAATTTCACAGGCTCTAACGATGAGCGCGAAAACACACTTAACCAATTACTGACCGAAATGGACGGTTTTGGAACCAACACCAATGTTATTGTCTTAGCGGCCACAAACCGTGCGGATGTGTTGGATAAAGCTTTAATGCGTGCAGGTCGTTTTGACAGACAGATATATGTAGACCTACCGGACATCAGGGAAAGAAAAGAAATTTTTGAGGTACACTTAAGACCTATAAAAACTTCCGAGGCCTTAGACCTTGAATTTTTAGCCAGACAAACACCCGGTTTCTCAGGTGCGGACATTGCCAATGTTTGTAACGAAGCGGCGTTAATTGCAGCTAGAAAAGAGAAAAAGGCAGTTTCAAAACAAGATTTCTTAGATGCTGTTGATAGAATTGTTGGCGGATTAGAGAAAAAGAACAAGATCATAACTCCAGGAGAAAAAGAAACTATTGCTTATCATGAAGCAGGACACGCTACTACAAGCTGGATGCTTGAGCATGCCGCTCCATTAGTGAAAGTTACTATTGTGCCAAGAGGACAATCCTTAGGTGCCGCCTGGTATCTACCGGAAGAACGTCTAATTGTTCGGCCAGAACAAATGTTAGATGAAATGTGTGCTACTATGGGTGGTAGAGCTGCTGAAAAAGTTATCTTCAACAAAATATCTACCGGAGCTTTGAGCGATTTGGAAAAAGTAACCAAACAAGCCAGAGCCATGGTAACCATCTACGGTCTTAATGATGAAATAGGTAATATCACCTATTATGATTCTTCAGGACAGGATTCGTACGGTTTTTCTAAACCTTATAGTGAAGACACTGCGAAAAAGATTGATGAAGAAATTTCTAAAATCATAGAAGAGCAATACCAGAGAGCTATTCAGGTATTGACGGATAATAAGGATAAGCTTACCATTCTTGCTGAAAGATTATTAGAAAAAGAAGTTATTTTTAAAGAAGATTTAGAGAAAATTTTTGGCAAAAGATCCTTTGGGGAAGAGTTTGATGAAAAAGGGCAAGAAAAGATTTCTAACGACCTATTATCTTCCGAAGGTACAGTAGCTGAAGAAGGAGAAGAAAATAAATAAGAATATTTAACGTTTTCTTTTATCAGAGAGAACGCGTATTGAGTTTTACAAGAGCAAATGGGGCTATTTGACAAATTATTCGGTGGCGGCAAGCAAAAGAAGGTTTCCAAAGAAACAGCGGAAACCAGAGGTGCACACATGCCCGATCTGAACATTCCTGTGGACGAGAAATTTACCATACATTTTAAACAAAACGGTGGTAAATTTCTTTACTGCGATTCGTTTTCCGAGATTTCTCAAGCGGTAAAAAATATCGTTAACGAGAATAGTTGGCAGGACCACCCCTTCTTTGTGATTAATGAAACGCTCAAAAAGAAATTCTCCAAAGATAATATTGGCTTTACGGACCAAAGTAAGGATAGCGAAGTTTTCTTTACTACCTGTGAGCACTTAATAGCCCAAAACGGTTCTATTTTGGTGTGTTCCAACCAACTTATGGACAAAAAGCTTAATGAATTACCATACAATGTTATTGTTTTTGCCACTACCAGCCAACTAGTTGAATCTATTGGGGAAGGCTTAAAGACCATAAAAAAGAAGTATGGCCATAACATTCCTGCAAACATTACCACATTAAAACATTTTCAGGCCAACGAAGGAAATTCAGATGATTTTCTAACTTACGGAAGCAGCTCTAAAAACCTGTATCTTTTACTTTTGGAAGACCTATAAAACATGAAGGAAGTTCTAAGACGGTCGCTTACAGGAGCTGTTTACATCTTTTTATTGTTGTCCGCTGTCTTTTTGAGTTCAGATGCCTTTGATTTTTTATTCATGATTTTTGGGCTCGCCTGCCTCAACGAATACAAAAAACTTGTAGATTTAAAAGGCTTGCACATTTATGCCGCATACTTAATCCTATGGTGGTTGTTTATCTATTTTGTTAGTGACATGATACTCGTGTACGTGCTTTTAGGGTGTACTCTGGCAGTAAACTTTATGTTACTGTTTTATCTCTTCTCAAAAAGAACGAAACTCTTTAATACCGCCCAAAAGTTTTTAATAGGGCTTTTTTATGTTGGAGGCGGATGCATTTTCCTAACAATGATTCCTTATACCAATAATGACTTTGCCAAGTTTCTAATTATAGGTATTTTTATCTTAATTTGGGTAAACGATTCGTTTGCTTACATAGTTGGTCGTAGCTTTGGACGTACTAAATTGTTTTCTGCGGTTTCCCCCAAGAAAACTGTTGAAGGTGCTCTTGGCGGTTTGATTTTTGCCGTAGGAACGGCTTATTTTATGGCTAAGTATGAGCCTATATTAAATCCGACACAATGGGTTATTCTAGCCGTTGTAATAGTTGTAGCGGGCAATTTAGGTGATTTAATAGAGTCAAAATTTAAGAGAACGGCGGGCGTAAAAGATAGTGGTGCTATTTTACCCGGCCATGGCGGAATGCTAGATCGCCTAGATAGTTTAATATTTGCAGCACCGTTTGCGTTCTTAACCTTAAAAATATTCGCCCATGTTTCATAGAGAGGGTCAAAAAATTATTCTGACCACCTTTTTTATAGTTGCCGTAGTTATACTAGGTTCTCAATACGCCATTGAAATACCTTGGCTACGTATGGGAATTCAGTTGATTGCTGTTATATTTTTAATTTTGATACTACAGTTTTTTAGAAACCCGACTCGTAGGGCCGCAAAAAACTTTGATGAAATATTAGCTCCCGTAGATGGGAAAGTAGTGGTTATTGAAGAAGTTGAAGAAACCGAATTCTTTAAGGAAAAACGCATGCAAGTTTCTATTTTCATGTCCCCTACCAATGTACACGTAACCCGTTACCCCGCTAGTGGAACCGTAAAATATTCAAAATATCACCCAGGTAAATATTTAGTAGCCTGGCACCCTAAATCCAGTACGGAGAACGAAAGAACCACAGTGGTTATCCGTACCCCTAAATTCGGGGATATTCTCTATAGACAGATTGCAGGCGCTCTAGCCAGACGTATTGTAAATTATGCGGAAGAAGGAGACAATGTTCAGCAAGGCGAAGATGCTGGTTTTATTAAATTTGGATCAAGGGTTGATTTATTCCTACCTTTGGATTGTGCTATTACCGTTAAATTAAACCAGAAAGTTATTGGCGCTGAAACTTGTGTTGCGGCTGTTCTAAAGAAGAATGAAGAAGGAGAAATTACATACTGATTTCGATAAGGCGGTAGAGTTTATGAACAACTATACCGATCCGTTGCCTGCCGACCTGCTGCTAAAGCTCTACGCCTATTACAAAATAGCTAACAAGAACTATAGTAATCCCGGAAGCAGTACGCCACTGATCAATGCATTTAAAGCAAATGCCCTTATTCAAGCCAAAAACATCAAACGAGATGATGCTATGAAAGCATACATAAAACTCGTTAAGGCAGAGGTACGGAAAAAAAAGTAATCATCCGCCCCTATTCCTTTTCATAGGGATTATTATTCTACTTGTACAAATCATTAATATCAGCTTTACAAAGCTCATAGATAAAACCACCTATTTTCTGGGTTACATCCTTAAAAAAACGCTCGCCTTTTTCCTTAGTAGCGCTATGCGGGTTACCCACCCCGGTATCCTCACTAATTTTAGACCATTTTCTCTCTGCCCAAGCCCAACCTTCGGAGAAAGATTTAATCTTATATTGTTTGGATGAGCCATCTCCCCATTTATCCTTAGACGAAACCAAATCGGGTCTTAAATAAAGCATAAGACTAGTTTCCATTTCATCGGCATGGTCACCTTTTTCATCAAAATATAAATCCTTGTTCAACGCTTGTGGAAAGAAGCAAAAGCTAATGAACATTTCAGGAAACTTGTACCCCAGTTCTCTAACCAAGGGCTTAAAGTTGTTTCCGCCGTGACCATTAAAAATCAATAATTTATGTACACCTTGCCTGTTGAGCACTTCTACAATATCCGTTAAAATAGCAAGCTGCGTACTGGGGTTTAAGTTTATATCCAAATAAATATCGGACTGCCCCGTATTTACCCCGAACGGAAGTGTAGGCAATACAATAGGCTTTACCCCTTGCTCCCATGCAATACGGGCAGCTTCCGCCGTCATGTGGTCTGCCTGAATGTTATCAGTAGCATACGGTAAATGATAATTGTGGGCTTCTGTAGCGCCCCAAGGTAATATGGCCAAATCAAACTTTTCGCCCTTCAGGGCTTCCCAATTCGTTTCTGCTAATATATAAGGTCTCATAATGTAATTCTTGATTAACAAACTTAGCAAGATTCACTTTATAACCCTTCCTTTTAACATGTCTTCCTCTCAAAAAAATTTAAGCGATTGTGTTTTGTTCAGAAACCACGGATTCAAAGTAAGTAAAATAAAATCCAGAAATAATGGTAACAACAAAATAGAGGGCCACCAGCCAGCTTCCAAAATTCAAATAACCGTTCAACCCAAACCAATCCTTCGTGAATAGAATGAACAACAACCCAAATACCCCTCTAAACAATTCTATATAAACCGCATACTTTTTACGGTCCATTAATGTCGTATATCCATAAATACCCGTAAACACTATAAATCCAAACAGCAAGAGACCACTTACCCCTATCTCAGAAAAATTATAAAACATAAACCATAAAAATAAGGTAGTAGCAATCAATTGAAATACGGCATACAGTTTTAACCCTGTAGATGCCGGTGTTTCATAACGTGTAAACCCGTAAACATCCACAATACCCTCTATGGGAAATTTCTTTTTGACATCCTCAGGTCTCCAACCCGTTGGCATAAACCAAATGCGGACTTTATCATAATAACTTTGGGTATGCCAAGCATCTTGTATCAATCGCCATAGATGCTGAAAATTAATAGGTATGGGGTTCCATGTCCCGGCCGGTTTCAACACTCCAAACTGAGGGGGAACATCATCTAATTCTTCCTGGAAAGTACCAAACCAACGATCCCAAACACAAAGTATTTGTCCTAAGTTTTTATCAATGTACTCCGGATTAATCGCATGGTGCACCCTATGCTGAGAGGGAGTTACAATAATGTATTCGGCCCACCCCATTTTACCAATATGTTGCGTATGATACCAAAACTGCGCAAAGAGGTGAACGGGTGCAAGAATTGCTATAACCTCATTGGGAACACCTGTAATAGCCGCAGGAATCAAAAGCAAAGGAAAATAACCTATTAAATTAGAAATGGATTGACGCAGAGCGCATGCCAAATTAAACTCTTCACTACTATGATGAATAACGTGCTGATTCCAGAAAAAATTTATTTTATGATTAAGCCGATGGTTCCAATACCCCGCAAAGTCAATAACTATAAAAGCCACCAACCATACAATCCAAGTACTTTCCATTTTGAACAGGGCCAAATGTTCCAACAAAAAAGGGTAGGTGACCAGAATAAACCCTAGTCCTAAAGTATCTTTAATGATATTGGTAAAACCTGAGCTAATACTAGAAACGGAATCCATTACTTTATGCTTCTGATCTTTTACAAAATGACCATAAGCTATTTCAACTACCAAAAGCACCACAAAAAAGGGAATAGCGTACAAAAGTGCCTGGGCATACGTTTCCACCTATTTAGTATTTAAGTTTCATAAGTTGTACAATCGCAAATAAAATGAATCCCTTTACGGTTTCATCCCTATGTTGTTAATTGAACGGCCCTACCATGATATGGGCTCTAAAAGTACCTGGATCCATAAGCCATGGCATACCTTTTTCATGAGGTTTTGAAGGTAACCCCGTAGATTCTGTTGTAGCAAATGGAGTATAGATTACATATCTATACTGCCCATCACCCAATTCTCCAGTTTGCTTGTCATAGGCCTCATCACTGCCATAATAAATATAGAGCATACTTGGCACTATGGGCATTTGCCATTTACCCGCTGCAACTTCAGCGCCTTGAATTTCCCTTTTTTCTTTTGTATTTTTTCCTTCCGCCGTTAATTCCCGCCCTCTCTTCATGAACGGTTCCAACGTCTTGGAATAACAGGCTACACTAACACCCTCTTTTGTGGGGTCATCTCCTATACATACTAAATTATTAGTGCCTTCCCTCAAAACCACCAAATTTCCAGATGGGTCGTACCCGTAGACCATGGCTGCCTCCTTATCTGTCTTAGGAGCAGGTAGAACTGCTGTTTTAATTTGAATTTCAGGCGATAAAATTTCAGTCTTAGTTTCTTGCGAAGTCACATAGGAAATAGACAAAAGAGCTGTTACAAATGCTAGTTTTTTCATGTGATGTTGGTTTTACCTAAATATAAACATGAAAACTGAATTTTTAACGGACAAGCGCTAAAAATTATCAACTGTAAAAGAAGGACCCCGAAGCCATAAAGTGGGGGAACAAAAAAGAATCATGACCAGTGGGGCCTCCAATGACTTAAGCAGATTAGACAATCTCAAATAATAAGTATCCAAGTAAGACTATGGAGCTATTATAATCTAATTTTTGATGTCAATTACACTGTTAAGACATTACAATATACGTTTTATAAATGAATATTAGTTCACTTATAAATGTTAAAAATTTAAGATTTAATAGCGTCCCAACACACCTGAAACGATTGTTCTATTTTCTCTTGGGTTAATTCCGTCCTATCTAACACCAATTGCCTTGCTAGAGTATTGGCATAGCCATACAACAGCGGAACCAGCAAACCATTATCTATATCTTTAATAATCAATTCTTGTTTTCCTCTATCGAGCAACCCCCTGATAAAGTTTAAAAATTGCTCGTCCAGCTTGCTCGTTTCCTCTGAAACAAATGACGAATATCTAAACTGATGCATAAAAACAACCTCAGAACTATTGGAAACACGGAACTGAAGAACATTTGACCAAATTACAGAGAACTGTTTTTTTAAAGGAAAATGCTGAATAGACGGAAGCATAGAAAATGTCCCACTTAACAGTAAGTGCTTGTAAAGCGCGTTCAATAGTTGCTCTTTACTATCAAAATAGATGTAGAGTGTTCCGCATGCCATCTTTGCCCTTTTAGCTATGGATGACATGGTGAGATTACCCAACCCCAATTCGGAAGTCAACTGCGTAGTTGCCTCAAAAATCGTATTGACCTTGGTATCATCTTTAACTCTCACATTACTAATATAGCAATTAAAATGAATATATGTTCATTTTAAAAAATATAGACCTATGCCTGAAAAGGGGTTATAAATCACTGAATACAGGGAGAATAAACTACAATTTACCTCATAACTTTGTCGTTAATTGATAACCACAGGTTATTACAACCACACGCTACACCTTTAAAACAAACCTATGATTTTCTTTTTCGGAACACGCTCCAGTAAAATAAAAGAACGCCATTTAAAAAGAACTACTTGTTCTTATTGCCAATCCCAAGATTCTTTTACCGTTAGCACTTACGGCACGTACTTTCATGTATTCTGGATCCCACTCTTCCCCCTATTCAAAAAACATATTGCCGAATGTAGCCATTGCAAAAAGAGCTTTTCATTTGCAGAATTTACACCGCAAATGCTAAAAAGTTATGAAGTAGAAAACAGCACGAATCCCGTAAAAAGACCACTATGGCATGGCTGCGGGTGCTTGGTTATAACCGTACTTTTCGTAATTGTATTTTCCATATCACTTTATGGGGTCTATAGTCGTTCTGGAGAATCCGCAAAAGTGACACCAGTAGACCCTAGGAAAGAATTATTGGATGCCGATATAAAAAAGATGTCCCAATTAGTTCACAAAGAAAGAGACTCCATCTCCGCTTCTTTAAAAGCCTGTGTAGATTATGATATTGTAAGTGGAATAGACACCGAGAACATTGCCTATTTTACCAAACAAAACCAAAGTAAACTCTTAATACTTTTAAAAATAAGGGATATAAAAAAAGTGAAAGCCGAATTTAGGAAAGACATCTTAGATATTGTTGAAGACTGTATTTTTCAAATCGATAAAAGCCAGCAATTTAGCGAGCTTTACATTGGGGTTGAAGGTAAATGGAATACCGTATTGGTTCGTACTCCCAACCAAGAAGACATTGGAGGACGTTTTGCGGACAAGTACAAACTACTTTCCTTCTATGGCAATGACAGCCTTAGCCCAGCTAAAGCAAAACAGCCGGATACCCTACTTCTAGAATAACCGGCTGCAATTATGATACTACATAGCTTAACCCAGACTGGCCAAACTTTTCTCTAAAGTTTCAATCTTTGCTTCGGCATCTGCCTGCTTTTGCCGTTCTATAGCAATAACCTTTTCTGGTGCGTTGCTCACAAAACGTTCGTTGGAAAGCTTCTTTTCTACAGATTTTAAGAACCCTTTGGTGTATTTAAGTTCTTCCTCAATCTTTTTGATTTCGGCCTCAACATCAATTGCACCGCTCATGGGAACAAAATATTCGTTACTTTTTACCCGGAAAGACAAAGCTCCATCTACCGTAGCATCTACATAAGAAACCTCAGCTACGTTAGTCAGTTTTTCAATGACCACATCCCAAGTTTTCGCTAAATTTCCTTCGTTTAGAACCATTAATTCCAAACTCTCTTTCATTGGAATGTTCTTTTCCTTCCTAATGTTCCTAACGCCGGATACCACTTCCGCAGCTATATCAAAACTTTCTATTAACGCCTCATCTACTGTTTGCATTTTTGGCCATTGCGCCACTACCAATGCATTCTCAGGTGTACGTTCCGTAATGTGCTGCCAAACCTCTTCTGTTAGGAAAGGCATAAAGGGGTGCAACAACTTAAGGTTTTGTTCAAAAATATCTATTACCGCCTCATAGGTAATCCTATCTATTGGCTTTTGATAATCCGGTTTAATGATTTCTAACAACCAAGAACTATAATCGTCCCAAACCAACTTATAAATGGCCATTAAAGCATCGGAAATACGGTATTTGCTAAAGTGGTCTTCAATCTCCGCTAAAGTTTTATTGAACTTGGCCTTGTACCATTCAATACCCAATTTTGATGCTTCAGGTTGTGGCAAGTCTGCAATTTCCCAGCCTTTCAACAATCGGAAACCGTTCCATATTTTGTTGGCAAAATTCTTTCCTTGCTGGCATAAATCTTCATCAAACATCAAATCATTACCCGCAGCGGAACTCAACAGAAGTCCTACACGAACACCATCCGCCCCGTAATCTTCTATTAACTTAAGCGCATCGGGTGAATTTCCAAGCGACTTAGACATTTTTCTACGCTGCTTATCACGTACCAACCCTGTAAAATATACATTTTGGAAGGGTCGCTCATCACGATATTCATATCCGGAGATAATCATTCTGGCTACCCAAAAGAAAATAATATCCGGACCTGTCACCAAATCATTGGTTGGATAATAATAATTGACTTCTTTATTATCAGGCTCCAGTATACCGTTAAAAACACTTATTGGCCATAACCAAGAAGAAAACCATGTATCTAGGGCATCTTCATCCTGTCTTAGGTCTGCTTCTGTCAAATTGGCATTTCCAGACTTTTCTTGTGCCAATTTAAGAGCATCCGTTCTAGTCTCCGCAACAACGAAATCTTCTTGTCCGTCACCAAAGTAAAACGCGGGTATTTGTTGCCCCCACCACAATTGACGCGAAATATTCCAGTCGCGAATATTCTCCATCCAATGACGGTATGTATTCTCAAACTTCTTTGGAAAAAACTTCACTTCCTCCGTTTTAAGCACGGAATCAATAGCGGGTTTAACCAATTCTTCCATCTTCAAGAACCACTGATCGCTAAGACGTGGTTCAATTACAGCCTTGGTACGCTCAGAAGTACCTACTTTGTTTACATAGTTCTCCTTTTTTACTAAAAACCCTTTTTCTTCCAGCTCTTTGGTAATTTCTTTACGAACCACAAAACGGTCTTTACCTTCGTAATGCAGTCCAAAAGAATTTAAGGTGGCATTGGCATTGAAGATATCTATGGTTTCAAGATTGTGCTTTTCACCTAAGGCTTTATCATTAATATCGTGGGCCGGAGTAATTTTTAAACATCCGGTACCAAATTCAATATCTACATACTCATCCTCTATAATAGGTATTACCCTACCAGAAATAGGCACAACCACTTTTTTTCCTTTTAAATGACGATAGCGCTCATCATTTGGGTTTATACAGATTGCGGTATCTCCTAAAATAGTCTCTGGCCTAGTAGTAGCAATGGTTACCCTTTCTTCGGAACCTTCAATCGGGTACGAAAGATAATAAAGTAACCCTTGTTTTTCCTCATAGATTACTTCCTCATCAGAAAGGGTTGTTTGCGCCTCCGGGTCCCAGTTCACCATACGGTGCCCCCTGTAAATCAACCCTTTATTGAACAAATCAACAAACACTTTAATGACAGATTTATACATGTCATCATCCATAGTAAACTTGGTACGGTTCCAATCACAGGAAGCACCTAGTTTTTTGAGCTGTTCAAGAATGACCCCACCATATTCATCTGTCCACTCCCAGGCGTGCTTCAAGAACTCTTCTCGGCTTAAATCTGCCTTGTCTATACCTTCTGCTTTTAACTTGGCCACCACCTTAGCCTCGGTAGCGATAGATGCATGGTCCATTCCTGGTACCCAGCATGCATTTTTACCCATTAAGCGCGCTCTCCTAATCAATACATCTTGTATGGTATTATTGAGCATGTGCCCCATATGCAACACCCCGGTTACGTTTGGCGGAGGAATTACAATAGTATATGGCTCTCTTTCATCTGGCGTAGATGAAAAGTAGTCGTGCTCCATCCAGTAGTCATACCAGTGGCTTTCAGCTTTTAAGGCTTCATATTTAGAAGGGATATCCATATTTTGGAACGGTTTTTGTCTAAGGAATGACGGTCATAACAATAAAGACCGAAATAAGAAGTTACGTTATATATAGTTTATGGCAATTTTGCCTAGTTTTAAATACGAAACAAAAATAAGTAACGTTAACAGATAACAAAAGAATTTTGGAGGTTCATCTGAAAAGATTTATTTTTGAGATTCCCTAAATTTAACAAAATGAAAAAAATAGTACTCGTATTATTTGTAGGCCTAATGGGATTATCCCTAACCGCACAGGACAAAGCGGCAAAAATTGAGTTTAAATCCGAGACCGTTGATTACGGTGAAATTCAAAAAGGATCCGATGGTGTTCGTGTTTTTGAATTTACAAATACCGGCCAGGCGCCTTTGATCATAAGCAAAGTAAGCTCTAGCTGCGGTTGCACCATTCCTAAAAAACCTGAAGAGCCTATTTTACCAGGCAAAACGGGCGAAATTTCCGTAAAATATGATACTAACCGAGTAGGTCCTATTAGAAAGGCCATTACGGTTATTTCCAATGCGGACACACCTACAAAGGTTCTAAAAATTAAAGGTGAAGTAAAGGCCTCCGAAGGCAAATAAACTTCCTAGAAAATTAACTAAAAGACCCGGCTATGACCGGGTCTTTTTATTTTAGCATGTTTTTAAGCACAAAGGTGAAAAGCAAATCGGAATTATAGCGCTCTATCAATAACTTAATACGTTTACCCTCCTTTTCGTTGATCATCTCCAAGATATCCTGAAGCTTGTAACGGTGAATTCTTTTGCCGTTTACCGCCAAAATAACATCACCTTCCTTTAAACCGGCTTCATATGCCGGGCTGCCCGCCCTAATGGCACTCACTATTATTTCCGGTGCAACACTAAGTCTGGTCTGGTTTTCAAAAAGCAATTGCACATTGCCAAATTCAGCTTTATCACTATAAACCACACCACGGTCATCTGCTATACTTTCGGCAATATAACGTATACCATTATGCTGTAAATCTAGGCCGGATAAGTTGTATTTAAACGGCTTATCAAAATTAGAGTTCTTTCGTAGAATTATTCGATTGCGGCGATAATCAAAAACTACATGAAACCTTTTTAAAACCGAACCTCCCAAACTACCGTTGCGCTCCACCAAGTTTGTGAGTTCTCTAAAAGAATTTTTATCGGGAAAAGCTGCCTTGGCATCATTCAACAAAAAACGGCCTATCCTTAACCCATTAACCTTGGTTCGTTTTCCATAAATATTACCGTTAAGTCCTTTTCCTAAAAAATCGTCATAATGTTTGTCAGGTACGTTTATAGAATCGCTTTCAAAAAGCCATAGGGCATCACTACTACCGGTATCCAAAAGGAG
Organism: Zobellia russellii; assembly: GCF_044597075.1. Classification (NCBI taxonomy): domain Bacteria; kingdom Pseudomonadati; phylum Bacteroidota; class Flavobacteriia; order Flavobacteriales; family Flavobacteriaceae; genus Zobellia; species Zobellia russellii. Next base: position 2,121,796 of record NZ_CP139000.1, read on the forward strand.
CCTTACAGAAAGTTCATCTTCCTCCCCTAAATAAAGTTCGGAATTCAAATAGGCCTTTTTAGCCCTAATGGACAGTGGTAAGACTTCAGTATTTTTCTTTTCCCGGTACACATAAGTATCCGGGTTACTGAAACGGATATGCTTTTTAATATAATTGACGTCTACAACAAAATCCCTAAAAAGGTCATAACCTATAATACCATGAACAGGAATCCCCAAGGAAGTAGAAAAATTTATGCTCTTATCCATTACCACAAAGAGTTTCTGATTCTCGTTGGATATATTTTTTAAGCGAAATTGATTTTTTTCGGACACCAGCGCTTTAATGGGAACATTATCACCAAAACCTTTAATCGTAATTTCAGAAACATGGTTTATTTGCACAGAATCCGTTTCGGAGATATTGAACAGTATGGGTGAACTTACACCGGAATCCAGCAAAAAAGAAAGTTCCGTTCCGTTAACTTCAATAGGCACTACAATAAGATTGTTGATGAGTTGAAACTTAATCTTTTCGGACTTTTGACCTTCAGGCAAACTGAAGCCCTGTGCCACTACCGAAGAAGAAAGCAACATGAGAAAGAATATGATATGTAGACGCAGCTTGTTCAACTTTTTTCATATTTCCTTCTATAATTTACGATTTTTTCAGATACACCTCCCCTTTTTTAACAAAAGACAAATAAACGTTTTCCCAACGCGCATGGTTTTCTCGTTTGGTTTCCTCATTTTTGCAGCAAAATTGCTTATATATGCCAGTAGTATCACAAAAAGGGCTTTCCATGCCCGAATCGCCTATTAGAAAGTTGGTTCCTTATGCGGAAGAAGCTAAGAAGAAGGGCGTTAATGTAATTCACCTTAACATAGGTCAACCCGATATAAAAACACCTCAGGTAGCTTTAGATGCCGTAAAAAACAACACCTTAGATGTTATTGCATACAGCCGTACCGAAGGGTCTGAGGAATATCGTGAAAAGCTTGCCGCCTATTACGCCAAAAACGATATTCATGTAGGGGCAAATGATATTATTGTAACTACAGGTGGCTCAGAAGCTTTGGCCTTTACAATGGGCAGTATTGCCGATAATGGGGATGAGATTATTATTCCCGAACCTTTTTATGCCAATTACAACGGGTTTGCTACCGCTACAGGGGTTAAAGTGGTTCCTGTTATATCTCATATCGATTCTAATTTTGCCCTTCCGGCCATTGAAGAATTCGAGAAATTAATTACCCCCAAGACCAAAGCTATCCTTATCTGCAACCCTGGCAATCCTACCGGATATTTATACACAAGGGAAGAAATTAAAAAATTGGCGGCAATAGTTAAAAAGCACGACCTTTTCTTAATTGCCGACGAAGTCTATAGAGAGTTCACCTATGACGGAGCAGAACATTACTCCATTTTACAGGAAGAAGGACTGGAAGAGCATGCTATAATAGTCGATTCCGTAAGTAAAAGATATAGTATGTGCGGCGCACGTATAGGTTGCTTGGTTACCAAAAACAAGAACGTTATTAAGACAGCCATAAAATTTGCCCAAGCAAGATTATCGCCCCCTACCTACGCTCAAATTGCCAGTGAAGCCGCATTGGAAACTCCGCAAAGCTATTTTGACGATGTAAAAAAAGAATATGTAGGCCGTAGAAACTTGCTTATTGAAGAACTTGAAAAAATTGAAGGTATAAAAGTAGGCAAACCTCAAGGGGCTTTCTATTGCATTGCGGAATTACCCATTACAGATGCAGATGATTTTGCCCAATGGTTATTAGAAGATTTTAGACTGAACAATGAAACGGTAATGGTTGCACCTGCCGCAGGGTTTTATGCATCCGAAGGTTATGGCAAAAACCAGATAAGAATTGCCTATGTTCTGGACAAAGACAACTTAAAGAGAGCGGTTAACATACTAAAGGAGGCGCTAAAAAGTTATATAGCGTAATGGAGGTTAAAAAAGATATATCCCTTAAGCCCTACAATACCTTTGGAATAGATGCCAAGGCGCGGTTCTTTGTTGAAATCAATAGTTTAGAAGACCTAAAAGAAGCGCTCCAACTTGATGAATACCCAAATAAATTTGTTCTTAGCGGCGGAAGTAATATGTTAATCACCAATGATATTGATGCATTGGTATTACATATAAATCTAAAAGGCAAAGAGATTCTAAAAGAAAAGGACGATTATGTTCTTCTTAAAGTAATGGCGGGCGAAAACTGGCACCAGATGGTGTTATGGACGTTAGCCAATGGCTATGGTGGATTAGAAAACATGTCTCTTATCCCCGGTAACACGGGTACTGCACCTATTCAGAATATTGGTGCCTACGGCGTTGAACTAAAAGACTGTTTTGTTTCCTGCGAAGCCATGCATATTGAAACTCAAACCTTAAAGACTTTTTCAAAAGAAGACTGTAAATTTGGTTACCGCGACTCTTTTTTCAAAAATGAAGGAAAGGGAAAATATATTATCACCTCGGTTACGTTTCAATTGAGCAAAACCAACCACAAGAAGAACACCTCTTATGGCGCCATTGAATCCGAACTTGAAAAAATGGGTATTTCAACCCCAACAATAAAAGACATCTCAAATGCTGTTATAGCTATTAGGCAAAGTAAATTGCCCGATCCGGCAGTTTTGGGCAACAGCGGCAGCTTTTTCAAAAATCCGGTGATTAATTTAGAAGAATACACCCAATTTATTGCTGCCAATCCAGAGGCTCCATCCTATAAAGTAACGGATAACAGTTACAAGATACCAGCCGGTTGGCTTATTGAACAGTGTGGTTTTAAAGGAAAAAGGTTTGGTGATGCCGGGGTACACAAAAACCAAGCATTGGTACTAGTTAATCATGAAAAAGCTACAGGTCAGGAAATTTTGGATTTAGCCTTCAGAATAATTGATGAAGTAAAGAAAAAATTCGGTATTGAAATAGCGCCGGAAGTAAATATCATAAAATAAATAACCCCCAAAGAAAATCTTGGGGGCTATACCAAACCAAACTAACCAAAAATTAAATGTGCAGTTACCAAGTGCACATTTATATTATTAATATTTTTGAATACGCCTATATAAAAATCAATTTTATAAATTAGCGTTTAAACATATACGGTACTACCAACTAAATTGGATGCCCAAACATTCATTTTTTTTCGTGACCGGAAATAAAACATGAGTACACTACTTGAAAAGCACATTGTAGAACTACTTCAGGAAAGAGATGAAAAAGCTATTTCACTGTTGTACGAACATTACGGCGATACGCTTTTGGGGGTAGCCAATAAGGTAGTTCGCGATGAGGAATTGGCACAGGATGTCCTACAGGAAAGTTTCATAAAAATTTGGAAAAAATCAGACTCTTACGATTCCTCTAAAGCCAAACTATTTACGTGGTTATTTCGTATAACACGTAATACGGCTATAGATAAATTAAGAAGTGTCAATACAAAAAGTGATAAGGAAATCCAAATTGATGTTTCTGACGTATATAATTTAGGCGTCAACAGTACAAGACCAGAGTTTATGGACGTCCGTGAGAATCTGGATAAGATAGAAACCAAATACCAAATTGTGTTAGACGCCCTGTTTTTTGAGGGTATGACACAACAGGAAGCGAGCGATGAGCTTAATATTCCGCTGGGAACTATCAAATCTAGACTTAAAATCGGGCTCAGGGAACTCAAAAAAATATATGGCCCTACGTTACTGTTGGTGTTATCATTAAACCTGATATCCTAATACCATGAAAGAAAAGATAAAATCATTTTTAGATTCCGATTTATTGGAAAGCTATCTTTTAGGCACTACTACAACCGAAGAAACATTGCAGGTAGAACGCTACTTGTCTATGTACCCAGAAGTTCGGGAAACCTACGAAGAGTTGCAAGACAACCTGGAAACGTATGCAAAACTGTATGCCGTTAAAGCTCCAGAAGACCTTAAGAAGAGAATTCTTAAGAGCATTAACAAAGAATCCAATTTCAAAAGAAACTTTTACCGTATGGCGGTTGCCGCTAGTTTTGCAGTATTGGTTTCTGCGGGCGCATCCTATTTCTTCTGGGACAAAAATCAAAGCCTAGAAGAAGAGAACTCTATCGTTAATAATAAAATTGACGATTTAGAAGAAACAATGCGTGCGCAACTGGAAGATGTAAGAAACCAATTTATTGTTCTTCAGAACCCAGAAACGAAAAAGGTGAATGTTAAGGGCAATAAAAAAGCTAAAGAATTAAAGGCCGTTGCGTATATAAACCCTGTAAAGAGACTTTCTTATATTAATGTAAGTAAGCTGCCTCATTTGCCAAAAGACCAGTGCTACCAAATGTGGGCTGAGGTTAACGGCGAAATGGTAAACCTTGGTATTATAAAGGAAGCTAATAGTCAAGAAAAACTATTGGCATTACCCTATGCAGAGGATGCCATTAGTTATATTACCATTGAACCTCAAGGAGGGAACCAAAGCCCTACCGTTGAAAATATTGTAGCGAATATTGCATACTAAGCAATTGCTCATTTAAGATATCATTAAGCCTCGAAACTTCCATTTCGGGGCTTATTTTTATATCTTTGTCCCAAAATAATCTTTATGAAACTCATTTTATTGACCATCGGGTTATTAGCTTTGGGATTTGCAGGAATAGCCATTAAAATCTGGGCTAAAAAAGATGGGAAATTTGCAGGCACTTGTGCAAGTCAAAGTCCTTATTTAAATCAAGACGGCCAAGCATGCGGCATGTGCGGCAAATTGCCTAGCGAACAAGATTGTAGAAACGAAGACAATACAAACCTTCAATCCTCAATTTAAAACTTTCATTCTCAAATTATCTTCTTTTGGCCAAAGCCGATTACAACGTACAAGTAACAATAAAAAAAGCTCTTTCGGGCAGCCAAATAGCTTACAGTACATTGTTGGACACCTATTGGAACAGTGTATACGGCTTTCAGCTCAAACGCACAGAAAACGAGAATGACGCAGAAGATATTACCGTACAAACTTTTTCTAAAGCTTTTGACAAACTCAACACGTATAAAAGCGAGTATGAGTTCAAAACTTGGCTTATCACCATTTCAAAAAATATACACGTAGACCTTATTCGAAAGCGCAAGAAAAGCTTGGAAACGGATGGCAATCAGGATGCGGTCAAGAAAGTATTGGATGACACCCCATCTGGCGAGGACCAGTTAATACGGGAACAAAATCTGGCCAGCCTTCTTTTGCATATAAAAAAACTTAAACCGCACTACCAAGAGGTTATTAACCTTAGGTATTTTAAAGAGTTAAGTTATGCGGATATTGCACAAGAACTTAACGAACCTGTAAACAATGTTAAGGTTAAGCTTCTACGGGCCAAAAAGCTGTTGGCCGAGATTATCCAAAAAAAATAATCTCCTCACCCCTATCCTAATCTATTTTAATCCCAAAAGCTGTATTCTTTCAACTAAGGAAGATATTGTATTAATTACCAAATAATTAGAATTTACACCAAAGCAAAAACAGCCCATTAACATGGGTGCTGCACGGCTAAATCGTATATTTGTATAAAATTGCATCAAATTATGAGCACAGATACCATAAATAACGTTATCCCACCTAAAGGAAAACCGAAATGGCTAAGAGTTAAGCTTCCCACGGGTAAAAAGTATACTCAACTTAGAGGACTAGTGGATAAGTATGACCTTCACACTATCTGTACGTCCGGCAGCTGCCCTAATATGGGGGAATGCTGGGGAGAAGGAACGGCTACATTTATGATTCTTGGTAATGTTTGTACCAGGTCATGCGGCTTTTGCGGGGTTCAGACCGGCAGACCTGATACGGTTGATTGGGCAGAACCTGAAAAAGTAGCTCGTTCTATTAAAATAATGGGAATAAAACATGCGGTCATCACTTCTGTAGATAGAGATGACCTAAAAGATATGGGATCTATAATTTGGGCCGAGACGGTAAAGGCCATTAGAAGAATGAACCCAAATACGACTTTAGAAACCTTAATTCCCGATTTTCAAGGCATAGAAAGACATTTAGACCGTATAATTGAAGTGGGACCAGAAGTGGTATCCCATAACATGGAAACCGTTAAAAGACTTACCCGAGAGGTACGGATACAGGCCAAATATGAACGTAGTCTTGAAGCACTTCGTTATTTACGTGCCAACGGTGTAAACCGCACCAAATCCGGTATTATGCTGGGCTTGGGGGAACTTGAAGAAGAAGTAATTGAAACTATGAGAGATTTGCGTGATGCCAACGTAGACGTAGTTACTATTGGACAATACTTACAACCCTCTAAAAAACACCTGCCCGTAAAAGAGTTCATCCTTCCGGAACAATTTAAAAAATATGAGGAAATTGGTCTGGAAATGGGTTTTAGACATGTTGAAAGTGGTGCCTTGGTAAGGTCGTCCTACAAGGCTCATAAACATATTCATTAAGCGTTTATCCAAGTATAAGTTACTAATACAACTACCTATAAACAATAAAAACAGCTATAGTTAGTCGTATTCTTTAGCCCTAATTTTCTTATGAAAAAGACCACTATTGGCATTAACGGATTTGGCCGAATAGGTCGAACACTTTTTAGGCTTTTAGACGCCCACCCTAGCCTAAATGTAGTTGCCATCAATGATTTGGCAGATGCAAGAACGCTTTCTCATTTACTAAAATATGATAGTATTCATGGTGTTTTTAACCATGATATCACTTATAAAGAAAACACTATAATTGTAGACGGAGAGTCTGTGGCCTTAACCAACCACAAAACTCCAAATGACATTATTTGGTCCGATTATAATGTGGATATTGTAGTGGAGTGTTCCGGTAAATTCAAGACCAAAGAGAGTCTTCAACCTCATTTGGCCAACGGCGCAAAAAAGGTGATTTTATCTGCACCTCCCGCAGATGAGGATATAAAGATGATTGTTATGGGAATTAACGAGGTTTCCCTAAATGCCGATGATGATATAATTTCCAATGCCTCATGTACCACGAACAATGCCGCCCCCATGATTAAGGTTATTGATGAACTGTGCGGTATAGAGCAGGCATATATTACCACAATACATTCATATACTTCAGACCAAAGTCTACATGACCAACCACATCATGACTTAAGAAGAGCTCGCGCAGCTTCTCAGTCTATTGTTCCCACTACAACAGGAGCGGCAAAAGCCCTTACCAAAATTTTCCCGCACTTGGCAGATGTAATCGGTGGATGCGGAATAAGGGTTCCTGTTCCAAATGGATCATTAACAGATATTACCTTTAATGTTAAAAAAGAAACTTCAATAGACCAAATCAACACTGTTTTTAAGAAAAAATCCGATAAAGAGCTCAAAAACATACTTTTATACACAGAAGACCCAATAGTATCTATTGATATAAACAATAGTTATTATTCTTGTACGTTTGACTCTATGATGACTTCGGTTATTGGAAAAATGGTTAAAATAATTGGATGGTACGATAACGAAACCGGTTATAGTAGCAGACTTATAGATTTAATTTTACTATTGACAAGAAATAAATACTTTTGAAGCTTGATTTTCTACATATCGGCATAAAAAAACTACTTTCGATTTTCGTATTGATTTGGGTTGCTCAAAACTTAGAGGCCCAAGATAGCCTTGCCCTTGAAAATAACGATGTTCGTATCTATTTTGAAGAAGCCCGGGCATACCGTAATAGAGATCAAACCGATTTAGCCCTAGAGGCTCTGGAAAAAGCCGCAAAAGTAGCCGAGGAAAAAGCTGATGTAAAAGCGCTCATAGACTGCTATCATAAATTTGCGTTGGTCTACCTAAAACTTAAAAAAGAAGAAACTACTTATTTCTACTGGGATAGGGCAAAAGCTTTGCTTAAGGACATAGAGTACCCTTACGGTAGTGCTATGCAAAAGTATATTGAAGCCATTTTACTTTTTCACGACGATAAAAATTTTCAGGCCATTTTCATGCTGAACGAAGCCAAGCAGCTGAATAACGACCGTAATTTTTTCAACAATATTTTACTGGCGGAAGGTAATATTTTCCTCAAACTACAAAAATATGATAGTGCCGCTAAGAACTTTAACTCGCTTATCATCAATACCGATATATATGAAAGCGACTATCTAGCCACCAAAGCTTATTTAGGCTTAGCTCAACTGGATTTTGAGACCGAAAAACTTGAAGAAAGTGCAGAAAACGGAGAACAAGCACTTAAGCTTGCCAAAAAAAATAAGTTTTTTAAAGAAATATGGGAAGCTAATGAAATGCTGACCACGGTTTATGAAACTCTTGGTCGCTACAATCTATCTTTATCAAGCAATAAAAACCTATTGCACATACGCGACTCGCTATTTAACATTGCCAAAATGAAGACCGAGGCCAAAACTGCCGAGAAAATTCAGTTTGATTTCATGAGCGACGAAATAAAGCGTCAAGAACAAAAAATTGAAGAACTGAACGAGTCCAAAAACAAATCCGATATTACGGCAATCCTTACCTCTGCCCTATTAACGATCATTACACTTTTGGCCGTATCCTTATTCAGGAACAACCAGATTAAGCTTAAAACCAACGATTTATTACAGACCAAAAACAATGAATTAAAAGCTGCTAGGGATGCGGCCGTTACGGCGATGGAAGCCAAGACCAATTTCTTGTCTACGGTTAGCCATGAGCTTAGAACACCACTTTATGCCGTAACAGGGCTAACGCATTTGTTGCTAGAGGAAAACCCAAGCAAAGGTCAAAAAGAACATCTAAAAGCATTAAAATTTTCAGGAGATTACCTGTTGAACTTTATAAACGATATTCTTCAAATCAATAAAATTGATGCTGACAAATTAGAGCCTCTTAACGTTGAGTTCAACCTTAAAAAAGTGCTACAGGAAGTTATTGATTCGCTTCAACAAAGTGCCCAGAGCAACAAGACCAAATTAACTTTAGATTACGACCGCAACATACCCTACCACTTAATGAGCGACCCGTTAAAACTGTCTCAGATTTTCCTGAACCTAGTGGGCAATGCTTTAAAATTCACTAAAGGCGGAGAGGTTAAAGTAACCGCAAAACTCATAAAGAAAGAAGATGAAGACGTTAAACTTTACTTTGAGGTTAAAGATAACGGAATAGGTATAGCCAAAGAACAACAGCAAAATATCTTTGATGGTTTTGAACAAGGCTCTATACAAATTAACAGGGAATATGGGGGCACAGGACTTGGCCTTACTATTGTAAAAAGCCTATTGGGACTTTTTGAAAGTAGAATAGAACTAGAGAGTGAACTGGGGGTTGGGAGTACATTTTTCTTTGAGCTAGACGTAAAAGGTAAAGACAGTCTGGTTGATGACATTCCTTTTGAAGTAACTCCGGAAGACTTTGATTTTAAAGGCCTGAATATCCTAATTGTTGAGGACAACAAAATTAACCAGGTTATCACCAAGAAAATGCTCACTAAAAAAGAAATCACCAGTGACATTGCCAATAATGGCGGCGAAGCAATAGATATGGCCCGAGAAAATTTTTACGATGCCATTCTAATGGATATACATATGCCGGGCATTGGCGGTGAAGAGGCTACTATTGAAATTCGGAAATTTGATATCGTCACACCAATTATAGCGCTTACCGCAATTTCGTTAGACGACAGTTTAGAGAGCTTCTATGCCGCGGGCTGTAATGATGTAATTACAAAACCGTTTAAACCAGAAGTCTTCTACCAGAAAATAGGTGAGAACATTTTCAATAAAAAAGAGCTTAAAAATACTACTTCATAAATTGTTGTAATCGTTCTCTTAAGGCATCTCCTCCCATTCCAAAAAACTTATGTTTTACAGGAATGTAATAAAGGTTATCTACTTTACCCTTCAGTCTTACAAAATCTTTTTCAGTGGTTAAAATACATTGTTTTTGCCTCAAAGCATTCAACTCAGACTCACTAAAATCGTGGTGGTCCTTAAATTTCAAATGTTCAAAGTCTAGCTCTTTTCTTTTTAAATAATCCACTAAAGGTGCTGGGTTGGCTATTCCTGTTACAAGGGTTACCTCCTTTTTTTTCAAAGTATCAAAGGAAACGGTTGTATCTATAGTTTTGAATTCATTATCATAAGTTAGATAAGTAAACCAAACCTCTTGATGTGGTTTTGGTTTTAACTTCGCTACTATTTTTTTCTGGGCTTCAGTACTCAAATCGTTAGGACATTTGGTTACGATTATCACCTGTGCCCTACCCGCTTCTTTTTTACTATCCCTTAAATTTCCGGTTGGCAAATACCACTCATCAACATAAAGATGACCATAAGAGGTTAAAAGAATAGAAAACGCGCAATTCACTTTTCGGTGTTGATATGCATCATCCAGTAAGATTACTTCTGGTTGTATTTTTTCTTCAAGAGTTCTTATTCCATTCCTCCTATCTGTATCTACGGCCAGAGCTATATCGGGAAACTTAGAAAATATCTGATAAGGTTCATCACCCAATAGGTCTACTGATGCATTTTCACGGGCAAGTACAAACCCTTTTGATTTCCTGCGATACCCTCTACTTAACACCGCCACTTTATAGCTATCTTTTAGCATAGCTACCAAAAGTTCTACCATAGGAGTTTTCCCGGTTCCGCCCGCACTTAAATTTCCAATACAAATAGTGGGTGTTGTAAAACTTTGGGAACTAAAAATTCCTTTATCATAGAAATAATTCCGGAGGTAAACTACCAACGCATAAATCAGCGATACGGGAAATAATATTTTTCTGAGTACTTGCACAAGGCGAAATTATAATATTTTATCTTTAGACCTCATAAAAATAGCTATGACCGTAAAAGAAGTCACCCAAATACTTGAAGATTTAGCACCTCTAGCCTATGCCGAAGGTTTTGACAACGTTGGCCTTCTGGTCGGAAATAGCAAAGCAAAGGTTTCCGGCATACTTGTAACCTTGGACACGTTGGAAAACGTGGTAGATGAGGCTATTTCACAAAACTGTAATCTAATAGTAAGTTTTCACCCCATAATTTTTGGGGGACTGAAAAAGTTGACAGGAAAATCATATGTAGAGCGGGTGGTTATCAAAGCCATTAAAAATGACATTGCCATTTACAGTATGCATACGGCTCTGGATAATGTTCCAGAAGGTGTAAATGCCAAAATATGTGAGGTTCTTGGCATAAAAAAACCACAAATTTTAATCCCCCAGAAGGAGACCATTAAAAAACTGACCACCTACGTACCAATTAAAGATGCCAACACCCTTAGAGATGCCCTTTTTAGTGCAGGAGCAGGAAATATTGGCAATTACAGCAATTGTAGTTTTAGCACCAACGGCCAAGGAAGTTACAAAGCCGGTGAACAGGCCAACCCTACCCTTGGCGAAATAGGAAAAACCCATTACGAAGAAGAGACCCAACTAAGCGTTACTTTTTCCAAGGTAAACCAAGCAAAAATAATGAAGGCTTTGTTCACTACCCACCCCTATGAAGAAGTGGCGTATGAAGTGATGACTTTGGAAAATAAGGATCAAAACATAGGTATGGGCATGATAGGTGAACTTGAAGAACCTATGGAAGACTTCTCTTTTTTAAAGAAAGTAAAGGAAAAAATGAATGCAGGCGGTATTCGCCATTCGAAGTTGCTAGGAAGAAAAATCAAAAAAATAGCTGTTCTGGGCGGCAGTGGTGCTTTTGCCATTTCGCCTGCAATGGCAGCAGGTGCGGATGTTTTGATTACAGCGGACATAAAATACCATGAATTTTACAAAGCGGAAGGTAAAATGATTATTGCAGATATAGGACACTATGAAAGCGAGCAGTTTACAAAAAACCTTTTAGTTGAGTATCTTACAAAAAAAATCCCTAATTTTGCAATCCGTTTATCGGAAAGTAAAACCAATCCCATCAAGTATTTATAAAATATATGGCAAAAAAATCAGAAGCAACGGTAGAGGAAAAGTTAAGGGCATTGTACGACTTGCAATTGATTGATTCAAGAGTAGATGAAATACGTAATGTACGAGGCGAACTTCCTTTAGAAGTAGAAGATTTAGAAGATGACGTTCTTGGTCTTAAAACAAGATTGGACAAGTTGAAAACAGAATGTTGAGACCATCAATTTTGAGATTGGCGCAAAAAAGAACCTTATAGATGAGTCTAAAGCACTTATAAAAAAATATACGGAACAACAGAAGAACGTTCGTAACAGTAGAGAATTTAACTCTATTAGCAAAGAACTTGAATTTCAAGAACTTGAAATTCAATTAGCGGAAAAGAACATTAAAGAGTTCAAAGCACAGATAGAGCAGAAAAAAGCAGTTATTTCCGAAACGAAAGAACGTTTATCTGAGCGCGAGTCTCACTTAAAGCATAAGAAAAGCGAGCTTGATGCTATTTTGGCCGAGACCGAAAAAGAAGAAAAAGCACTTCTTGCCCAGTCTGAAAAATACCAAAGCGAAATAGAAGAACGTCTTGTTAAGGCTTACACACGTATCCGTAACAACGTTAAGAACGGTTTAGCTGTTGTGCCAATCGAAAGAGGCGCCTCAGGAGGTTCTTTCTTTACTATTCCGCCACAGGTACAGGTAGAAATTGCTTCCCGTAAAAAAATAATTACGGATGAGCACAGTGGTAGAATATTGGTTGATCCAGTTCTAGCTGAAGAGGAGCAAGAAAAAATGGGAAAAATGTTTACTAAAATGTAATTCTACATTTCCCTAATAAAACCAAAGCCATCTACTTTTCAAGTGGATGGCTTTTTTTTGGTATCTTAACAACTATAGAAAAGCTAATTATGCAAATTCTTAAACCTTTGTTTCCAATCCTATTCTTTATGACTTGGTGCTACTCATGGAGTCAAAACCTTGATGATTACAAATGGGAGAACCGTTTATTATTTTTCATAGCTGATAATGAATCTCTTACTCTTGAAAAAAATGTAAAGCTATTTACAGAGAATAAAAATGAATTAAAGGACCGTAATCTTATTATTCTAATAATGAACCGTAAAAATATTTTTAATACGGATGGCAGTAAATTGGATGTAAAAGCTGAACACGTCTATGAACAATTCCAATTATTGACCGATTATGATGGTATTTTACTCATAGGTAAGGACGGCGGTGCCAAATTAAAAAAACCGCTGCCGGTTAATCCAGAAACTATATACAACACAATAGATGCTATGCCCATGCGCCAATCCGAGTTACGGAATAGAAAAAATTAAATCAAGCTCAATATCTTCTGCTCTACTTCTTCACTATCCCACTTATCCTCAATATTGGGCATTTCCAATACTTTTTGCATAATAGCTTCCTGAGCATCACCCATTTCTAGGGCTTCTGAATAGGGTCTGTTAGAAAATGTAACCCTAGAGTAGGCCGGAATCCATTTATCCGGGTGAAGGGCTGCAAAACGCTTCTCTATTTTTTTCTGTAACAGAAATTTAGGGTCGGCCGTCTTACTGCTCATTTCAACAAAATTGCGGTAACTGAGTTCCGCTATGGCATCTGCATTTGGTTTTCGTTCTTCTTGATACTCCTTAAAAATAGCTTCCCAATCATCTCCGTACTTCTCTATTTTCTGCTTTAGAATAAAAATATCTTCAAAACCTGCATTCATACCTTGACCGTAAAAAGGAACGATTGCATGGGCAGAATCTCCCACTAAAGCCACTTTGTCCCAATAGGTCCAAGGATAACATTTCATAGTTACCATGGCACTTGTAGGGTTCTTGAAAAAGTCTTGTGTTAGGTTTTCTATCTCTTTTCTAACATTAGGAAAGTAGGTTTTGAAAAAATCTTTTGCTTGTTCTTTTGTTTCAACACTTTCAAAGGATACTTCTCCCTCAAAAGGCATAAATAAGGTACAGGTAAAACTACCATCAATATTAGGCATGGCAATCAGCATAAATTTACCTCTAGGCCAAATGTGAAACGAATTTTTATCCAGCTTGTGAGTGCCGTCCTCGTTGGCCGGTATAGAAAGTTCCTTGTAGCCTACGTCAATAAAATCCTGTGAATAATCAAACCTGCTTCGCCGTTGCATTTTATGCCGTACACGAGAAAATGCGCCATCGCAACCAAAAATTATATCATAGTTGTATTCTTTCCACTCGCCTTTTTCGGTCTCTCCTGTATATAATGTAGCTTCTGGTAAGTCTACATTCCAGACCTTCTCATCAAAACGAAACTCCACACCGGCATCTTCCGCCAAGTCTATCATCTTTTTATTCAGCACACCTCTAGAAATAGACCAAATAGCCTCTCCTTCTTTCCCATACTTTTGAAAATAGATGGGCTTATCTATTACATGCATGGCTCGCTTATCCAATGGGATAGCTATCTTTTTTATTTCATCCTCTATACCTACCTCGGCCAAAGATTGCCAGCCTCTATTGCTCATGGCCAAATTAATGGAGCGTCCTGAAAATTTAATATTTCTAATATCCGGCCTCCTGTCAAAAACGGTAATGGTATGGCCCATTTTTTTGAGATATATGGCCAGTAAAGAGCCAACAAGGCCAGAGCCTATTATGGCTATATTCTTAGAAGATTGTATCATATATTTAAGCTGAGAGGCTAATAAAGGACTAAAATAAGACATCAAAATTAAATGTACCCCTATAGTCCTAAAAATTGACGCAATTACACATAGAGAAGATATATTGTTTTAATATTTCATAATTTTATTAAACAAAACGCCAAACAATGTTGCACTATCAAGACGAAGATTTAAGTAAACTAACTTCTCGTTACCGCGCCAATCTCATAAATAGCTGTACTGGTTATAAATCACTAAACCTTATAGCTTCAATAGCTGGTCCTCAATTTACAAACTTGGCCTTATTTAATTCTGTAGTACATATTGGGAGTAATCCCGCAATGTTAGGCTTTATTTCTCGTCCATTAACTGTTCGCCGAGACACTTACAACAACATCAAAAAGAATCGTTTTTTCACGGTAAATCAAGTTAACGAGGCCATATACAAAGATGCACATCATACCTCTGCAAAATATGATGCGCTTACATCTGAATTTGAAAAAACGGGTTTGACCGAAGAATTCTTGGATAATTTCAAGGTTCCTTATGTAGCTGAGAGTTCTATTAAAATAGGTTGTGAATTTGTAAACGAATATACTATAGAGGAAAACGGATGTCTCCTAATTATTGGCGCCATCAAGCATATATACATCAATGAAGAAATCGTATCAAAAGATGGTTGGATACAATTGGACAAAGCAAATACAATTTCCTCTGTAGGTTTGGACGGCTATGCTTTACCAAAAGTTATTGACAGGTTGGCCTATGCCAAACCTCATGAGAAGACAAATTCTCTCTGGCATGAGTCATAAAAAAATACATCTACCAACTAAAGTTTGTGTGGTCTGCCTCAGACCTTTTGTGTGGCGAAAGAAATGGGAACGCGATTGGGAAAATGTAAAATATTGTAGTAAAAAATGTAGACAAATGGCAAATTGAATTTTAATCTTTTATTAATTAAATATATCCTATGAATTTAGTCTGGTTTAGAAACGATTTAAGAATCGCCGATAATCCGTCTTTATCGCAAGCCTGCAATACTAAAGACAATGTTATTGCGGTATATTGTTTTGACCCAAGGCATTATGAAAAAGATATTTTTGGTTTTCAAAAGACTTCAAATTATCGCGCTCAATTTTTAATAGAATCCGTATACGAATTAGAAAGAAACCTTAGTGAACTTAATATTTCTTTGATAATAGTTTACGATAAACCGGAACATACGATTCCACACCTAATTGAGAAGTATAGTATTGAAGCGGTTTACTTTCAAGAAGAATGGACTACAGAGGAAAGGAGTGTTTCAGAATCCGTAATTCTAGCATCTCCCGATTATATAAAATTTAAATGTTCATACGGTCAGTTTTTAATTCACCCGGACGCAATTCCATTTCAAGACTACCAAAATATACCTGAGGTCTTTACAGTTTTTAGAAAAACATGCGAAGCTAAAACTAAAGTCAACCCAGTTATTCCTGTACCTCTACCCCAGCCGAAAAACAACTTAATTAAACAGCGTCATAAAAGTTTAGAACTTTCGGATTTAGGTCTTTTGAGTTTTGAAGAAGACTTCAGAACTGCTTTTCCTTTTAAAGGCGGAGAAAACCAAGCAATCAAAAGAATTGAAGAATATATCTGGAAAAAACAGAAATTATCGGTTTATAAAAAAACTCGTAACGGACTAATTGGTTCGGATTATAGTTCTAAACTTTCCGCATGGTTAGCAAATGGTGGTATATCTCCACGAACCATTTACTGGCATGTAAAAGATTTTGAAAAAGAAATTATCAAAAATGAGAGTACGTACTGGCTCATCTTTGAACTGTTATGGCGAGACTATTTCAAATACATTTCTTTAAAACATCAAAATAAAATATTCTGCTTAAAAGGTATTTCCGGAAGACCATATAATTGGCATAGCTCTGAAACATTATTAATACAATGGATTGAAGGCCGTACCAAATCTCCTTTCATAAATGCCAATATGAAAGAATTGTCTTCAACAGGGTGGATGAGTAATCGCGGGCGCCAAAACGTAGCAAGTTTTTGGTCCAAAGAGCTAGAACAAGACTGGCGTATTGGCGCCGCTTATTTTGAAAGTATGCTCATAGATTACGATGTGCATAGCAATTGGTGCAATTGGATGTATACAAGTGGTGTAGGAAACGACCCTAGGAATAGAAAATTCAACATAGAACGCCAAGCAAGTATTTATGACCCTCAAGGAAAATTTCAAAATCTGTGGTTACAAGAAACCCTCTTCTAAATAACTACACCATATAAATTATATTCATGAAGACATTACGACTCATCTTAGGAGATCAACTGAACGAAAACCATTCTTGGTTTAAAGCTGTAGATAAAAATGTTATTTACTTAATGGCCGAAATGCGCCAAGAAACGGACTATGTTAAACATCATATCCAAAAAGTAGTGGCATTCTTTTTAGCTATGCGTAATTTCTCCGAAACTATAAAGTCCAAAGGCCATCAGTGTATTTATTTGAAAATTTCCGATAATAACAACCCTCAAAATTTGGAAGAAATAATAAAACATTACATTGAGGAGACCACCGCAACAAATTTTGAATACCAATTACCGGATGAATATCGTTTGGACCAACAATTACAATCTATTTGCCAAAATCTGGATTGCAACTATAAAGCCGTAGAAACCGAGCATTTTTATACCACTAGATTTGAGCTCAAAAACTTTTTCTCAGGCAAAAAACAACTTATTATGGAAAGTTTTTACCGCATGATGCGTAAAAAACACCATATTCTAACCACCGGAAACCAACCAGAAGGTGGCAAATGGAATTACGACCATAGCAATCGTAAAAAATGGAAAGGTCAACCTACGATACCAACATCTAAGGACTTTCATAATAATGTGCAGCATCTTATTTCCGAAATTAATGAAAGTGGAGCACAAACATTTGGGCGCATAGACCCTACTAATTTTAATTGGCCTTGTTCAAGAAAAGAAGCATTGGCCGTCTTGGATTACTTCTGCGAGAACCTGCTGGAACATTTTGGTGATTTTCAAGATGCCCTTCACACAAATGAAAAGTTTTTGTTTCATTCAAGGTTATCGTTTGCTATGAACAGTAAGATGATTTCACCCAAAGAAGTCATTGATTCGGTCATAGCATACTACCATGATCATACAGATACCATTCACATTTCTCAAGTAGAGGGCTTTGTTCGTCAAATTCTAGGTTGGCGAGAATATATGCGCGGTATTTATTGGAAAGAGATGCCTACCTATTCCAAGGTCAACGAACTAAATAACACCAACTCTCTACCCGATTTCTTCTGGACCGGTAAAACTAAAATGAATTGTTTGCATCATGCCATTGAACAAAGTCTTGACGAGGCCTATGCACACCATATACAACGCTTGATGATTACTGGCAATTTTGCACTTTTAAACATGACGGATCCCGACCAAGTAGATGCTTGGTACCTCGGCATCTATATTGATGCCATTGAATGGGTAGAAATAACCAACACAAGGGGTATGAGCCAATTTGCAGATGGTGGTATTGTAACCACCAAACCTTATGTTAGTAGCGCCAACTATATAAACAAAATGAGCAATTATTGTAGTAGCTGCCATTATTCCCACACTAAAAAAATAGGAGACAATGCGTGTCCGTTCAATGCTCTGTACTGGAACTTTCTAGACGAAAAGCGTGAACATTTTAAGGATAATAACCGAATGGCTATGATGATGAGCCTGTTGAACAAAAAATCTGCAGAAGAACTAGAAGCCTTAAAAAAAAGAGCCAATGCTATTATTGAAAAGCCCGATTTATATTAAAGTTATATAGTTTTTGGGGAAAAGGAACATCCTACGCAAAAATTTGCTTTGTAAATACAATAATGGTTTCGCGAGAGCGTCTATATATCCCAAAAAAAGTCCTTCATAATTTAATTACGAAGGACTTTTTCTTTTTTTTTGGAGATTAAAATTACTATTCTAAAATACCATCTACAATGCCATAGCCAATAGATTCTTCGGCATTCATCCAATAATCCCTATCAAAATCTCTCAATACCTTTTCATAGTCCTGACCACAATTGTCCGCTAAAATACGCGCACTCAATTCTTTGGTCTTGATGATTTCTTTGGCCTGAATTTCAATATTTGAAGCTTGGCCTCTTGCACCACCACTAGGCTGGTGAATCATAACCTGCGCATGGGGCTGAATAAACCTTCTACCTTTTTTTCCAACAGAAAGCAATATAGAACCCATAGAGGCCGCAAGACCTGTACAGATTGTAGAAACAGGGCTTTTTAAAGATTTTATGATGTCATACATAGCAAAACCAGAAGTAACGTAACCACCCGGACTATTTATATATAACTGTATTTCTTCATTATTCTGCATATCTAAATACAATAAACGATCTATAACGTGCTTGGCGGAATCATCATCTACCATGCCCCATAAGAAGACCTTTCTTTCTTCTAACAATTTTTCGTCTATCGCTTCTTGAACTTTTCCTTTTTTAGAACTCATTTGCTATTATTTATACATCTCAAAATTAAACAATTTATCTGTACCAAAATAGTGTTACATGATTATCAATGTAATTACCCTTCATCGCTTTTTCTTACAACCCGTCCCAGACCGTTCATTTATTCTCATCGATAGAAATAAACCGCTCATCTATAGATATATGCCGCTAACGAATAAAACCTACGTTCATCGTATAGTCTACTAATTAACAAGGGTATAGGTGACCTTTGTACGGAACAAATAAAACATATGCTATAAAATTACGGCACTTTTTTATCCCAAATAACCTAGTTGCTACAGATTGAACTTGACCTTAATTACACCATTGCACACCCTTTACAGGTAAAGACTTAATGTAGCTTCTAATTATATGTTTACAAAACTTATAATTATGAAGAAAAAATTACACCAAAAAAAAATTACACGAGCTCTTGGGTTCGTTTTTCTCATATTCGCTTTTAACTCCGTCAGTGCGCAACTTCAAAGAGGGTTCTCTCCTCGGTATTCGGAAACCATAACAGGTGACTTTACTATGGTTGCTAACAACGTACTTTCCCGGCATGCAACAAATGCATACAACGGAAATGGTAGTAACCATGATTTTTCGGATAACGTATTTGTAGATATAGATAGTGATCCTACTACATTTAATTCTAGTAGCGCCAATTTATCAAACCCCTCTCCCGGCAGTTCTTGCTTGACCATAGAACGTGTTTTTCTGTATTGGGCAGCAGCCGATAAAGAATATGAAGTAGATGGTTCCGGAACACCAATTGCGGGCAATGGAGGCGTTGAGCCCTCTTGGAATTTTGATGATATTAAATTAATGCTGCCAGGGTCTAGTAACTATGAGGCCACCCTAACCGCAGACGAAGTTATTTACCGCGGTAGGGACGACCATTTTGTTAACGACCCCTATATCTGCGTTAAAGACATTACGAGTTACGTGCAAGGGTTGAGCGACCCTTTTGGCACCTACCAAGTAGCCAATGTTAAGGCCACTGAAGGGCAATTACTATCTCATGGTGGCGGAAGAACAGGTACTTCCGGTGGATGGCAAATAGTCTTTGTTTGGCAGAGTCCGCTTATGCCACAGAAACACATTACCCTTTTTGATGGGTATGCCCATATTACAAGCACACAGAATAATTTTGATGTTACTTTTGATGGTTTCCAAACTGTACCTAACGGCGAGGTAAAAGCAAATATGGTCATTGGTTCTTTTGAAGGAGATAGAGGAATTTCTCGCGATCAGTTATTGATATTGGATACCTCTAACTCATGGGAACCTTTGTCCACTCCAATGAGACCGGCCAATAATTTCTTCAATAGTTCCATTACCACAAATGGCAGTGACTTTTTGGACAGAATGCCCGCAAGTTCAAATACATTAGGGTATGATGCCAGCTTATTTCATTTGGAAAATACGGGCAACTCCCTAATTACCAACAATCAAACATCGGCTACGGTTCGTATGACTTCAGACCAAGAGGTTTATGGACTTTATCTTTTAGGTATGGCCGTAGAAGTTTATGAACCATCGCTAAACTCACTAGACCTTTACGCCACCGCTTCGGATGAAAACCCACGAACTGGAGAAACCATTCAGATATATTTGGATGTGGCCAATACGGGGAACGACAATATTAGAAATTTATCTTTCTCTACTACCATACCCGAAGAAATGGACTTTATAAGTGTGGAACCGTTGCCAAGTGAGATTACCTATAATTTTGACCCGGTTACAAGAGAACTTACTTTTAATGTAGCGGATGGTTATACGGATGTTACCAGTGCGCCCTATACTATTCAATATGCGGTACGTATTAAAGATGATGCTTACTTTTCAAGTATTCCCGCTTGTACGTTTAATTCGGATTCTCAAACCGTGGCTTTGTACACCGGCGAAATCAACACAACCCAACAAACCTCTAACAGTTCGTTTACGTTTGATGAATGTGGCGTTGGAAACGGAGACCCCACTACTATTATCATTAGCATTACCGATGTAGAAGCACCGGTCTTTGCTGAAAATCTTCCTGGAGATATTACGGTACCTTGTAACGGAGTACCGGATGCGGCCATCCTAACTGCTATAGATTATTGCGACCCGGACCCTACCGTAACTTTTACGGAGACCGCAACCAATGACCGAAATTGTGAAACCGGTTACGAGATAACCCGAACTTGGACAGCAACGGATAATGCCAACAATACCTTCACCCATACACAAATTATCACTGTAATATCCGATGAATGTATGATGGACGAGGAAGCACCAACATTTGTGGAAGAACTTCCGCAAGACCTTATTGTAGATTGTGATTCTATTCCCGAGGCAGATGTGCTAACGGCTATAGATAATTGCGATACGGACCCCGTAGTAACTTTCACGGAAACCGCAACAAATAACGAAGACTGTACTACAGGTTACGAAATTACAAGAACATGGATTGCCGTAGATAACAACGGTAACGAAACTACACATACCCAGCTTATTATAGTTGAAGCGGATATGCCTTGTGATATTGAAAATCTAGTAGTTTCTAAAACCCTGACCGCCAATGGCGATGGCATAAATGATGTGTTTGAAATTTCAGGATTAGAAGGTTGTGATTACACCTATCATCTAAAAGTTTTTAACAGATGGGGCAATATTGTCTATGAAAATAGCGATTACACTAATGATTGGAGCGGCTATGCACCTAAAAGTTCATTGGGCAACTCAGCTATGCTTTCATCAGGAACATATTACTATATCATTGGCTTTGGAAACAATGAAATAAAACCTGTTAACGGATATATCTATATCGGTTCTAACTAAAAAAGGCAGTCATGACTACGTTAAAAAAATATCTAGCTGTTCTAGCTATAAGCTGTGCCTTTTTCTCAAATGCGCAACAACTACCGCAATTTACACAATACGTATACAACACCATGTCAATAAACCCGGCATACGCCGGAAGCAGGCAAACGTTAAATGCTACTGCCTTGCACAGAAACCAATGGGCAGGTATAGAAGGTAATCCTACCACAAGCACCCTATCGGTTCATACGCCTATACGGTTCAGTAATGTAGGTGTTGGGTTATCCTATATAAACGACCAATTGGGATATGAAAAAACCAATTACATTTATGCGGATATCTCATATACCGTTCCCTTAAGTAGCACCGTTAATATGGCCTTAGGGTTAAAAGGTGGTGTTACCAACTACAAATTAGATACTCCGGACGAAACGGACCCATTCTTCTTTGATGGTTTTTCTAAATGGAACCCCAACATGGGAGCCGGAATTTATGTAAGCTCCAATAAATGGTATCTGGGTGTTTCAACTCCTCGTATTCTTAATACCGATTTAAACAATGGTGAATTCGTGGCTCTTGAACGTAATAGTTATTACGCCATTGGTGGATATGTTTTTGATATAGGCGAAACCACAAAATTCAAGCCCACGGCAATACTTAAATACACCAACGGGGCACCTGCATCATACGATGTAACGGCCAATTTTCTTTTCTATGAGAAATTTTGGATCGGTGCTTCCTATCGTTTTAATGACTCGGACAGTTTTGGGGTACTAATGGATTATGCTATTTCCGATTCTTTTAGAATTGGGTATGCTTATGATTTACCTACCTCAACTTTTAGACCCTATTCCGGAGGCACACATGAGGTCATTCTTATCTATGAACTTTTTGACCGAGGTATAAAAGCCATGAAATCTCCTCGTTATTTCTAAATAGATTTTCATTTTTATAAAAGTACCTCGTCATCCATTTTACTTTACAGTCTTTGCTTTAAACAAAAGCGGTTATCTTTGGGGAAAATTCTAGTTATGACAAAGTACTTTTCCGCCTGCATACTTTTGACCTTTTTAGTTATAGGTTGTAAAGAGACCAAAAAGTCTGAAGCACCACAACCTGAAAAAGAACTATCCATTCTAGAAAAAATAGCCTATGCCAATGGTTACAAAAATTGGAACAAGGTAGAAGAGCTTAAATTCACTTTTAATGTAGACCGTGATACTTCTCACTTTGAACGTACATGGATTTGGAAACCAAAAACTAACCAAGTTACTGCCATATCTACCAAAGACACTTTAGTCTACAACCGAAAAGACATGGATAGCACCGCCTATAAAACCAATGGTGGATTCATAAATGATAAATATTGGCTCATAGCGCCTATAAACATTTTATGGGACAAAGATGGAAGCACCAATGAGCTTACGCCAAATGTAGAGGCACCTATCAGCAAAAAGCCCATGCAAAAACTAACGGTAGTTTACAAGCAAGAAGGTGGCTATACCCCTGGAGACGCTTATGATTTCTATTTTGGCGATGATTATCTAGTTAAAGAATGGGTGTTTAGAAAAGGTAACCAAGAAGAAGCTTCTATGACCACCACTTGGGAAGATTACACCGAAGCAGGTGGACTCAAAATTGCCAAAATGCATCAAAACGAGGATGGTAGTTTTAAACTCTATTTTACCAACATTGAAGTAAAAACAAACTAAGTATTACGTTTTTTTTCGATTTCTATTCAATTTAAAAGTAGCGGCCAATACCAAAAGAGCGCAAGCGAACAATACCAGAAAACAGGTCTTGAGCGAGGAGCTATCGGCAATAAACCCTAAAATTGGCGGAGCTACCAAAAATCCGGTATAGCCCGTGCCAGCAATAAAAGAAACACCTTGCGCGGAATCCACACCTTTTACTTTGCCTCCAATACGAAAAACTTCGGGTACCATAACGGAAAAACCGAGTCCGCTTAAAGCAAACCCTGCAATGGCCAAATAGGTTTCGGTACTTAAAACCATTAGGTATCCTACCAACACCAAAATAGTAGCAAAAGTTACCATTTTTACTGAGCCCATTTTTTCGCTTATACCATCACCTAAAAATCTCCCCAAGGTCATGGTAACCTGAAAACCTAAAAATCCGGCGCCCCAGAGCAACTCGGGTGCCAGGCTTATTTCCTTTAAATAAAGTCCGCTCCAGTCTACAATGGCGCCTTCACTCCCCATCGCTACAAATGAGATCAACCCAAGAAACAGCATCGGCTTAAATAATTTTAAACTGAATGCTTCCTTTTCTTCAACCGCTGCCACTACATTTTTATATTTTCCGTGGAAAATAAAATTCACGACTAAAACCAGTATCACCGCTAATAACATATGTAAAGGTGGATTATCCAGAGGACCGATAAGAAAACTACCAAGGCCGGCCAAAACCCCTCCCAAACTGAAAAAACCATGAGAAGCACTCATAAAATTTTTCTTATCCTCCTTTTCCAGCTCCGTTACCAAGGTATTCATAGAAATATCCGTAAACCCATTGGAAGCCCCTAATAGAAAAAGTGCTGCCATAAGGGTATAATAACTAGGTGCCAACAAAGGCAAAAGGGCCGCTATACTGCTCAACACTACCCCGTACCATGTTGCTTTTCCTACCCCTATTTTATTAATGATAGATGAAGCCATAGGAAACACCGTAAATACCCCTAGAGAAAGAAAAAATATAGCCAAACCCAATTGGGACTTGTCTATTTGAAGCTGCTCCTTTACAGTTGGTATATAAATTGCCCAAGTACCAAAAAGAATATTTATACTGGCAAATACCCAGGCCGCCCCAAAATAACGGGAATTGGTAAATATAAGGCGTAATGATTTCATGAAACGAATTTAACATCTAAGGTACTTTAAAAACGCCAACCTATAAATCAAAAAAAGACCATCTTCTATAGATGGTCTTTGAGTTCGTTTCTGGCCCATATTTGGTTTTAGCTACATCGTTTAATATAATTCCAGCGTGTATAGTCCCGTTGGTACAAACGACCGTAATAAAGCACATAATCCCCTACCCTATAGCTTTTACTTGAGGCGTAATCAGCAGTAGTATCGCATAGGTCTTCCTCCGGTTGCGGATTACCGCCACCACCGCCCGAAGAAGGGTAAGCAGCATTGGTTCCTTGAATATCCAAAGTAGACAAACGTGCTTGTCTTTGTGGCAGCGTATTTCCGTTCAGGTCCGTTATAGTAGGCTGTCCATTTTTACTGAATGTGTAGCTACCGTACATCATTATTGAGTTTACATCAAAAGAACCGGTAAGGAAGGTTGCGGAAGTACTTTTGTAGAACTGGTCCTGAGCATTGGATTGAATATTTTCCGTACGGATTATAATATGGTCATCCCTATCTGCCCTGTTCTGTTCATGAATATAACCCAAGGTATGCCCCAGTTCATGTATGATGACAACGGCCGTTGCACGAGTCCCTAATCTAATATAACCACGAGAATTGTACATTCCTAAAGTTGCCACCCCTGAATTACTATTGGAACCTGAAGAGGATATGGTAACGTAATTAGATTGATTGGTACGTTCTTTAAACCTAACGTTGGTTTTATTGGACCATTCGTCAAACGACTTTTGCAACTCACTGCGCACGCTAGAACTTAAACCGTTAATTACATAATACACCGTATTCTCCGGCCATTTTCTAATGCCGCCTGCCAACGCCAATCCGGACAATTCTTCTCCAGGAACGGGATTAGGGTTATAGCTGTCAGGCGAATCTGCCAGTTGCTCCTCGAACAAGCGTGTGTCCGTACCTGCCAAGCTATAGGTGCCATCCTCTTCTAGTTGTACCTGTACGGCATCGCCCATAAAGTATTTTGTAATAAATTCAGCATCTTGATCAACCGGAACTTCTGCTTTGGGAGCAACAGAAGTTTCGGCATCAAGCTCAGTGGTATCATCGGAACAGGAGGCTATTACCAATGTACTTACTGCCAATAAAAGCATAAGACGAGTAGGAAACGTTTTGTTTTTCATATTTTTCAATTTAGTGTTCATTTTAAATTTTGGGGCCAAAACTTACTTTATACGTACGAGATGAACCACCATAATAGCCGATGAATGGTCAATATTATCGATGAAATACACTAATTAAAAAGTTTGAAATACCCAAAAATCGCCCCTATCCCATTAATAATGGGATAAAACGCCTATTGAAAGAATATGGAAATTATAACGTCTTGATGCCTTCTTTTAAAATCTGACCAAAGCGGTACATATCTTCATACGAACAGTAAAAAGGAGCTGGTGCCAAGCGAATAACATTAGGCTCCCGCCAATCCGTAATGACTCCGTTATCCATTAAATAATCAAAAAGTGGTTTGCCCTGTCCGTGAAGAAAAACGGATAATTGGGTACCTCTATCCTCTGGAGTTATAATCTCAAAAGTGGTTCCGTCTATTTCGGCATCTATTTCATGAAGAACAAACTCCAAATAGGCCACAATGCAATCTCTTTTCTCTAGTAAGGCATCCATGCCCACTTCCTCGAACATCTCCAAAGAAGCCAAATATGGTGCTACGGATAGTACCGGAGGATTGCTCAACTGCCAAGCATCGGCATTAGCCATGGGTTCAAATTCCGGTTTCATTAAAAATCGGGTTTCCTTTTTGGTTCCCCACCATCCCTCAAACCTGGGTATGTCCTTTTTATTCAAATAACGCTCATGGATAAATACACCGGAAGCATTTCCGGGTCCGCTATTCATATATTTATAGCTACACCACGCGGCAAAATCCGCATCCCAATCATGTAGTTTTAATTCTATATTTCCAGCACCATGGGCCAAATCCCAACCTACATTGGCACCTACGGCCTTACCGGCCTTGGTAATGGTTTCCATATCAAAAACCTGACCGTTGTAATAATTTACGCCCCCAATAAGAACCAATGCCAACTCATCTCCCAACTCTTCTATCTTTTGAAGAACATCTTCGGTACGCCAGAAATGCTCACCATCCCTTTTCTTTACCTCTACCAAAGCATCATTGGGGTCTAACCCATGATTTCTAACCTGACTTTGCAGCATATACTGATCTGACGGAAATGCTTTTTCCTCACAAAGAATCTTATAACGTTTGCTCGTAGGTCTATAGAAAGTAACCATCAAAAGATGAAGGTTTACCGTTAGGGTGTTCATTACGGATACTTCCTCTGTTTTTGCCCCCACTACCTTGGCCAGTGGTGCCGATAACTGCTCGTGATAATCCCACCATGGTTTATCTGAGTGAAAGTGACCTTCTACGGCAAGCTCTTTCCAGTCGGTCATGACCTCATCTACAAACTTTTGGGTACGCTTAGGCTGTAATCCAAGGGAGTTTCCCGTAAAATAGATAACCTGTTTTCCATTTACTTTAGGAAAATAAAATTCATCGCGATAGCTTCGTAATTTATCTTCAGAATCCAACTTTTGGGCAAACGCTAAGGTGTTCTCGAATGTCATAAAGGTCTTTTTTTCAAAAATACAATTTCAGAAGGGATATTAAAGCTATTGCAGGGCTACTTTAAATCAACAATTCGCATCTCAATAATATGCTTTTTAAAACCTGCTTTTTCATAGGCTTTAATAGCTGCATCATTTTCATCATAAACGGTAAGGCGTATTTCTGTAATACCTTTTGAAATGGACCAATCCCGCAAGGCTTTCACCACCTTTTTATTGAGCCCTTTTCCCCTAAAATCCGGATGCGTGTACATAAACCCCAAATAACTATAGATTTCATGATTAAGGTACGGTTTGGCCGGTCTGATTTTAGCATAGCCAGATGCTACCAAACGCCCGTTGAATTCAATAACTACCACCCGGGCTTCATTACTTTTTATCAATTCCCCCAAATCATAATAACTGATCGGGTCCTTCTTTAAGGTTGGGTCATACGGTCTTTCAAAAGCAATGATTCCTTGCTCAAATTCAAGCAATGTTTCCAAATCTTCCAATGAGGCACTTCGTGTTATAAATTCACTCATAGTATTTACGGTTATAGGCTACGGTTATGAAGTTCTAAAATACTATATATTTGCAGAAATTTCAGGCATGCATTTCTTATCTGCGGATTTAGAGAATTATATTCAAAACCATTCAGAAAACGAACCTCAATTACTTCAAGAGCTCACCAGGGAGACACATCTTAAAGTAGTTCGCCCACGTATGCTTACCGGACATTTTCAAGGTAGGGTTCTAAGCGTATTATCCAAAATAATCTACCCAAAAAACATTCTAGAAATTGGCACCTATACGGGATATTCTGCGTTATGTCTGGCGGAGGGCATGCAGAAAGATGGCCATTTACACACCATAGATATTAACGAGGAGCTACAGGAGATACAAGAGCGTTATTTTTCACGGAGTGCCTACAAAGACCAAATTATACAACATATTGGGGATGCCAAAAACATTATACCGCAATTAGATACTACCTTTGACCTTGTTTTTATTGATGCCGAAAAAAAGGATTATCCCGATTATTTTGAGCTGGTCATGAAAAAGACCCGACCCGGCAGCGTTATCCTATCCGACAATGTATTATGGTCCGGAAAAGTAGTTGAAGCTGTGGACAAAAAAGATAAGGTAACCCCTATTCTGTTGGACTTCAACAAAAAGTTAAAAGAAGACCCTCGCATAGAAACCGTTCTACTTCCTATTAGGGATGGCTTAACCCTAAGTAGGGTGCTATAAACCTAACATATAGATTATAAAAGAACAGTGCGGAAAGAACACCAACGGTAGAACCCACTATAATATCCGTAGGAAAGTGTACGCCTACAAAAATACGGCTGAATACAAATAATAACGGCCAAATATAAAACAGCCAACACCATTTAAAGCGGTTCCTTAGAAACAGCACCACGATAGTGGTAGCCGAAAAAGAACTAGACGAATGTCCGGAAAAGAAACTATAACTGGAGGAAGGTTTAAGAATACGGATCAATGTATTCATAGTTTCGTCATTATTAGGCCGTAATCTGGCTACTACTTCTTTGGTTAAATCAGTAAGGGTGGTCACAAAAAAAATCATTGCAACTATAGTGAGCACCACATAAATTGCTTCCTTTTTTGGATATTTTATAAAAATAAGAATGAAGAATAAAGCAAATAAAGGAATCCAAGTACTAAACTGGGTTACAATAAGCCAAAATTGATCGTACTCTTCAATGCCTAAATTGTTCAGGTAGATAAAAGTTTCCCTGTCCCATTCTAGAATACGATCCAGCAAATCTAACTTCTTTTGATAGTTCCCGTAACATCATCAACGCTCTTCTTAACGTCGCTTACTCCTTTTTTGATGTCGGTACCGATTCCTGAAGTAATATTATCCTTAACCTCATCAATATCCTTTTTGATGTCGGTTATAAAACTGGTGTCTATCCCCTGTTTATCGGCGCTTTTCTGAATTTCTTGTTTAATATCTTCCGTAGCGTCCTTTAATTGACGCATGCCCTTGCCCAGCCCTTTGGCTATGCCAGGAATCTTATCGGCGCCAAAAACCATGACAACGATGAACATGATAAAGAATATTTCGCCTCCGCTAATGAATAAAAAGTGCAATGAATACATATCACAAATATAATGAAGTTTACATAGAAAGACCTGCTAGGTTACGAAAACCTAGCAGGTCTTTTTGTGATATTAACAAAAATTTATTTGCCTTTAACAGCGTTTTCCTTCATCTTATCAAAATCAGATTTCTCTTCTCTCTTAGGCCATGCATTGTTAGAGGTATCTATATCTGCCGTTTCTGCCTTTGGATCAACAACAACACCGGTAAGTTCTGACTGCGAAGATATCACTACGCTCACCTCTTTATCGTTCTTGCGCCAGATTTCCGGTGGGTAGGTAATATTCTTAGTAGTTCCGTCCGCATACGTATACTCAACAATTAAAGGCATAGGTATTCCGCCCGGTTTATCATAAGTAACTTCATAAAAATACTTAGGCTCTTTAACAGCCGCTCTTTCTTCGGCAGTTAAATTATCCATCATAAACTCCTTAAGCGATTTTGAGTTTTCCGATGGCATTTTTCCTTTTATGTTAGGGTCAATTTCTTCACTACCTTCCTCTGCCATGTAAACCAAAGGTGGTAAATCTGCCTCAGAGATACCCCTTGCCGCCATGTACTCTTGCATTTTTTTGGTAGGCTTATCCGTAACATAGTACTTCTTAATGCCCTTTACCCCAATATCTACAAAATCAGTTGTATAGAACCATCCTCTCCAGTACCAATCCAAATCTACGGCAGAAGCGTCTTCCATAGTTCTGAAAAAGTCCTCCGGAGTTGGGTGCTTGAACATCCAACGGTGGGAATATGTCTTGAAAGCATGATCAAAAAGCTCTCTGCCCATTACGGTCTCGCGAAGAATATTTAAAGCGGTAGCTGGTTTTCCATAGGCATTTGGACCTAACTGATACACATTTTCCGGGTTGGACATGATAGGTGCAATGGTACTCTGATCACCTGCCATGTACGGAACAATTTTAGAAGGATCTCCCCTTCTTGACGGGTACTTGTCATTAGGCGCTATGGCTTCAGGGTATTTTTCCCCAAATTCTTGCTCGGCCATAAACTGCATGAACGTATCTAGACCTTCATCCATCCAACCCCATTGGCGTTCATCAGAATTTACGATCATAGGAAAAAAGTTGTGTCCCACCTCATGAATAATTACACTGATCATCCCGTACTTCACACGGTCCGAATATGTACCATCTTCATTGGGACGCCCATAGTTCCAGCAAATCATAGGGTATTCCATACCTTGTTGCTTGGCATGTACCGAAATTGCTTTTGGATAAGGGTAATCAAACGTATGTGATGAGTACGATTTTAAGGTATGCGCCACTGCTTTGGTAGAATACTCTTCCCACAATGGATTACCTTCTTTTGGATATAACGAAACCGCCATAACATCTTTGTTGCCCACCTTTACGGCCTGCATGTCCCAAATAAACTTTCTAGAGGTGGCAAAACCATAATCCCTTACGTTCTCCGCTCTAAACTTCCAGGTCTTTTTCTTTTCCGAAAACCCTTTTTCTGCTTCCTCTGCTTCTTCTTGGGTTACGATAAGTACCGGTTTATCATACGATTTTTTGGCCTTTTCAAAACGCCTCATCATTTCCTTTGAAAAAACTTCCTTTCTATTCTGAAGTGTTCCCGTAGCATCCAAAACGTGATCGGCAGGTACTGTAATGTTCACATCATAATCGCCAAAGGTAAGGGCAAACTCGCCACTACCCCAGAACTGATGGTTCTGCCATCCTTCTACATCACTATATACGGCCATTCTAGGAAAGAATTGAGCTATAACATAAGCTCGGTTTCCGTCCTTCTCAAAATATTCGTAACCAGAACGAGCACGGTTTATAGTATGGTTTGGAATATTGTAATCCCATTTGATAGAGAATGAAATTTGTTCTTTACTTTTTAAAGGTTGTGGAATATCTATACGCATCATGGTCTGGTTGATGGTATATTTTAACGGTTTTCCGTTAGCGTCCTTTACATACTCTATGTTAAACCCACCGTCAAAAGTTTCTGTCATATATTTTTGTGCAAAAGCACTGGTTTGTTCGGCTATAGGTACACCTTCACCATTCCGTAAGGGCGACTTTGACGTTTTTGCCCGTACGTTTTGATCCAACTGTAACCAAAGGTATTCTAGATGGTCTGGAGAATTATTGGTGTAGGTGATGGTTTCCGTACCGTAGATTTTGGCATTTTTATCATCTAGCTCAATATCCATTTTGTAATCGGCTTGTTGCTGATAATAATCCGGGCCCGGAGCTCCCGAAGCGGAACGATAGTTGTTGGGAGTCGCAAACTCCTCGTACAACTGTTTAAACTTATTCTGATTGTAATGACCGGGTTCTTTGTCTGCATTAACCCCTTTCTGTGCCATTAAAATGTTGGCAAATACAAAAAGTAACGTAGCTAGACCGTACTTTAATCTATTCATTTGTGTCTGTGGTTTTAAGCGTGGGAAAATATAATATTTTAAGGAATAGTTACCTAAATGTTATAATTTTAACATTCCTTTAGTACGAGATTTGACTAAAACAAAGCTTTTCTTATCTCCATCTATTTTTAAATGAACAACATTCTGCTGTTCTTCGAACAAATCTGTCAAAACTTCATTTTCTATTTGAACGGATTTTAAGGTGGCTAAATCCACATTGGGGACTTCCAGATAAAATATGACCACGTCCGCATCATATTTTTTTCCAATATATGTGTAAGAAGCATGGCTACCATTAACCTGCACCACAAATTTGGACCTCAAATATTTTTCTAAATATTCATCAGCCAGGGCAGACTCTTCATCGGTTGCCAATTGGGCCTTAAAGTCATATCGTTCTAACAACAACTTCTCTAAATCATCAATAAAAACACGGGACGTAATCTGTAGTGCCTTGTCCTTTTCCGAATAATTTACATTGGTTACGCTAACGTAAAACTTATGGGCAGCAGTAAAGGCCAATAGAGGTAGCACCAATACCACTAATAGTTGTTTAAAAGAATTCATAATCTCATTTTCTACTACAAAAATAGGCAAATGTTATGCCAAAACAGTACTAGTCTAGATTGTTGTTTTTTCTATACAATTGGCCTTTGGTTTCTAACAACTCATACAGAGCGGCCATCTCATTTGCGTTTGCCAATTCCTTAAAATCCACATCAACCATACAATAGTTCAAAAAGTCAGGTATTTGGTGTTCCGGAATTTTAAGGGTCTCTATAAAAACGAAGTCCGTAAAAAACAATCGTATCTCTTCTAACTGCTTATTCTCATTTTCCAGAGTTGCGTACCTCTTTAACTCCTTGGTTCTACCAGATATATCTTCCGATAGTCTAACAATTTTTAAATCTAGCCGAAACTTTGGCTTTAAAGTGACGGTATCATAGCCCGTAACTAAATCTAAGTATTTATTTATTCGAAGTTTTTCACCAACACCTTTTGGTCTTAGTCTTCCTTTCTTGTTTTCCAAACCCAACGATTGAGATGTTATGACCGAACCAACAGGAATTCTATTTAAATCCCTACTCATATCTCCCGTTAAATTATAAGGCATTACCACCACCTCCTCTAGTTGATTCAACACCTGTTGCAACGGTACAACCAGCAACTTGCTCTCTAAAATAGATTTGGTTACCACCACTTCTTTTCGTTTGAATTGGATTGCCGAAAAAACCAAAGTGTCATTAAGTTGAACATCTATGTCAAAAAAACCATCGGCGTCTGTAATGGTAGCCTTATTTGAAGACGTATTTAACACATGGGTGGCCATAACTTCTTCGTTCTCGCTAAAAACGCGTCCGTTTAAGGATATAGTTTCTTGGGCACATGATGTGTTTGCCACCACAGTTATGACACTCACAAAAACTAATTTTTGCAATGGTTTCATAGGATATGCTTTTAGCAATCTTCCACACTGAAAATTGCTTTTTATTACCTACATCACTTATTCCTGACCCTCATAATTCTCACGGTACACAACACTTTTCCTTTTCATGAAAGCCCAAATACTCAGCCGGTCATGTGAGTCTACAATTTGCTGAAAAGAAGAGTCTATCTCACAGAAATACATAAATTCATCAATCTTCTCCAGAGGGATTTTCAATTCTGTTGTATAGAGTGAATCTGCATAAAACCCCCTGACTCTTTGCGTTCTCTCATATTTCGCATTTCGTTTAACGCGGGCTTTCAACATTTTTTTTCGGCCTGTAACCATATTGATCAGCGGGTCCAAACTCATATACGGGTTTGCCGTTGCGGCCTGAAATTCACGTTCGGCCTTGCTTATGGGCTTTACATAGGCATTTGGCAATCCTAAAGTTGAAGCCGTAACTACAGGCTCTGTTTTTAAAGTATTTAGATCACTGGCTATATTTCCCGAAAGACTATATGGCATAACTATAACCTCATCCAGCTCCGTTAGAGCTTCTTCTAAAGGAATCATAAGAAGTTTACTCTCCAAGAGACTTATAGTTACCACAATTTCCTTGCGTTTGTACTGTACCGCAGAGAATACAAGCGTATCGTTAAGCTTTGCGGCAATATTAAAAAACCCGTCAATATCCGTAATGGTAGCCTTTTTTGTAGTGAAGTTTAAAACGTGGGTGGCAGCTACATCCCCATCTTTACTATAAACACGACCTTGAATTTCATCAGAAAATAAATCTTGAGCACATAAACGTGTCAAGAGTAAAAAAGAAATTAGAAAAAGAAATTTACTTCTCTTCATTCAATTGTTTTCGATAAGCCTTGCTTTTGTTCACCAGAAAATCGATTAATCCAAACTCGTTCTTCTTTAGCAACAATTGGTATTCTGGCTCATGCGTGTCTACATATTGCAAAAAATCATCAATAGCATCTTGAGACAGTTTAAGATCGGTCACAAAAAACTCATCATCATACACTTGACGAAGCACTTGGCTCATTTTCATACGCGGGCGCACCTCTGCATCCTCTTTTTTGCCGGCTTTGGCCAGGGCTTTAAAAATGTTTACAAAATTGGCACCATCCTTCATACCCCTTTCAGACTGACTTAAAGCTATATTTTCTACTTCTGAAGAACGATCAATATCATACTCTACCTTCTTAAATTCTTCATTTTGCAATTGTATAAACTTCTCCTCGTTCTCAGGGCTTACCACAACCTCATCCAATTCGGTAACCTTTTCGTTTACTTCAACCACCAAACGACCGTTTTCTATAATTTCATCCGTAATTTTAACCACTTCCAGTTGGTAGTTTACTGCCGTAAACGCCAATTCATCGCCCGCTTTTACCCGTATGGCAAACTGTCCCTTTTCATTGGAAATTACCGCACTTTCCGTAGTAATATTTATAATGTTCTCGTTAGGTACACTTATATTCCGGTACAACACCGTACCGCGCAGCAAGGAACGGTCATCATCTTGCGCATTCACTGCTATAAAAGAAAAAAGTACACATATTAGAGTAGGGATAATCTTCATTTGGTTGTTTTATAAATGTCCTCGTTAGGGATATGGTTTTTTATTAAATCAATTTCAGGGCAACTTTATAAGGAGTACTTTCGTACTATACTAGAGTTACCCGTAAGATAAATTATGTGGATAAAGAAAGTACATGTTTTGGTCTTAAAAAAACCATGGCGGCTAAACTTTTGTTAATTCGTATGTACAGAAATTTTCACATCATAACTATCAGGTAACCAGTACGTGCAATCCTTTTAGCCAGATGAACCTGTAGTTTGTCTTGTTAAATTAGTTAAGTACCAAGATAATTTTATTTTTGTTCACCCTAATACCTTAAATTTTAAACTTTATGCAAAAGCGCATCTCGATACCGTTATTTTTTGTCGGTTTTTTCCTCATCAGTTTTGCACAAGCACAAGTAAAAATAGGTGATAACCCTCAAACAATTGATCCCGCTTCCATTCTGGAACTAGAAAGTTCGGACAAGGTTTTGGTCATTACAAGAGTAGACTCTTTGCAAATGACAACTATTGTTCCCAATCGTGGGGCTTTGGTCTACAATACTACTGCAGATTGTGTGTATTATTATGATGGTGCGGCATGGATCAGTATGTGCGAAGGCGCAGATGGTGGTGCCCTCACGGCAACGCCTATTGTAAATTCAGAAAGTACTATTGTTATTACCCAAACAGCGGGTGGCAACAATTTTGAAATAGCTCCAAATAGTATTACCAGCGATCAAATATTGAACGGGGGAATTAACGGGGTAGATATACAAAACGGATCTATTGGACGGGGAAAATTAGCGCCAAATGCCGTAGATAAAGCTAGAATTGCACAAAATGCGGTTGGTCCGTACGCCATAGACCGCGATAGCCTTCCGTTAAGCTTTTTCAATAACGATGCCGGTTTTATTACGGGTGCCAATGTGGTAAGTGGTGATGCGGACAATTCCATTAGTGTAGGTAGTGATAGTGGCGCTTTCTTCGATGCAACCACTTTAGAAGATAATATTGCCGCAAATACGGCTGCTATTGCTGCAGATGGTGATAAAAGCAATACTAACGAAATACAGACCCTTTCCATTTCTGGAAATCTATTGTCCATAACCAACGGCAATGCGGTTACTATTCCTACTGCAGATGGATCGGACACCAATATAAACCAAGGTAATAACATAACTATAACCGGTAACGGTACGGCAGCAACACCTTATGTTATAAATGCTGCAAACGAAGTTGATGGCAGCATAACCAATGAATTGATAACAGGTGCTGTTTTAAATGCCGCTAATGAATTGGTTATTACAGAAGCAGGAACAAACACCACCGTAGACTTAAGTTCTTTGGCCGGTGGAGGTGGCACAGCAGATGGGGTTATCTCAAATGTGGTATATACCCCAGCGGATAACAATCTTACATTTACAGGTACTGGCGGAGGTTTTAACGGCGTAATCAATCTAGACGATTTAGATGGTGGTGGAACCGGTACTACTCAAAATGCCGCACAGGTGCCAGTTGCAGCCATTCCAGTAAACTATACGGCAGCTACAGCAGATGTAGAAGCTCATTTGGCCGGAATAGATGCTGCTTTAACCGGAGGAAGTACGGACGACCAAAATGCGGGCGAAGTACCAGTAGCACTTACAGCTACTAACTATACTGCGGCTACACAAGATGTTGAGGCTCATTTAGCCGGGATTAATACAGCCTTGGGTACAGCAGGAACTGCTCAAAATTTGAGTCAAGTTTTAACAACGGGTGCTAGCGCTGGAAATCTTAAAATTGCAGACCTTTCTGACCCAACTTTAGATCAGGATGCGGCTACAAAAAAATATGTGGATGATGTAGTAGCTGCCGGTGGTAGCCTAGCCGATGGCACTATTCTTATCGGTGATGCCACTGATACTCCGGTAGCGCAAACGATCAGCGGTGATGCTACTATAGATAATTCAGGGGTTTTAATCATAGAAAATGATTCAATTACTTCTCTAAAAATTCAGGATGGCACCATTGCTCTTGAAGATTTGAGCAATATGGGAGCAGATGCAGATGGTCAGATAATGAGATGGAGCGAAACTAATAGTGAATGGGAAATTGCTTCAGCTGCTAGCCATTCCGGTCAGTCAAAATCCATATTTTTCGCCAATGAAGATGGTGATCCAGCTCAAGCGTTTCACCCCACAAATGGGAATCCTAGTTTAATTTGGGATTATGAAAGTCGAGTGGTAGCTGGAAGACCATATGGAGCTTTAGGAATTGGTTTGGACGGCAAGAATATTAACAATAATGTAAAAGTTCATATTATTGATAATGTGGATGGAGATGTTTCCTACCCCTTAGAAATTCATAACGGCCTAGAATCAGCTGGATCGAGCGTTGGTGTTTTGTTCTCCGTTGATCGATTTGAAGACGGAAAGGGCGCTCTTATTTTTGAACGAACAGGAGATTATGGTATAGGGGATTTTCATTTTACTCTTAATCAGAATGATGCCGCAAGAGAAGCACCTCAAAGATTAACAGACAAAGCCTTCACCATAAAAAATAACAAAGACATCGTCCTTTATAATGGTATCGAAATTGCTGGAGACCGTGGAGATGCAAATCAGGTATTGACTTCTAATGGGGCTGGAGCCGTTTCTTGGGAAGATGCAGGTGAACTTTCCATTACTGATGCTGATGCAAATGATGC
The DNA here is from genome assembly GCF_044597075.1 of Zobellia russellii. Taxonomy (NCBI): domain Bacteria; kingdom Pseudomonadati; phylum Bacteroidota; class Flavobacteriia; order Flavobacteriales; family Flavobacteriaceae; genus Zobellia; species Zobellia russellii. The sequence goes on from NZ_CP139000.1 coordinate 2,159,337, forward strand.
CTTAGTAGTTCAGACTGATGGTAAGGGTTATAATATTGGTGTTGATGATACTACGATAGAAATAATTTCGGATGCATTGCAAGTTAAAGATGCCAGTATCAACTCGTCAAAAATTACAAATGGCACCATCGCATTAGAAGATTTAAGCAACATGGGTGCAACAACCAACGGAGAGGTGTTAAAGTGGGACCAAGATAATCTAGTATGGAAAATAGGAACGGATGATGCCGCTTCTACAACCTATACTGGTGGAGCTGGTATAACGCTTACAGGAACAACTTTTGCTGTGGACAATTTAGCTGGAGAAGTAACCGGACCAACTACGGCTACAGTTATTGCCAATGATGTAATTGGAACCGATGAGTTAGCTGTCAACGCTGTCTTTGAAGAAAATATTAATGCTAATGCTGTTACATCGGCTAAAATTGCAAATGCAACTATTGCTATAGAAGATTTAAGTCCTATGGGCGCAACGGCCAACGGACAAGTTCTAAAATGGGATAATGATAATACAACATGGACTATTGGAACAGACAATGGCGGATCTACAGCCTATACCGCGGGTACTGGACTTACTTTAAGCGGAACTAATGAATTTAGTGTAAACGCTTTAGCAGGTGATGTTACTGGCTCAACTACGGCAACGGTTATAGCAACTGATGCTATTACTTCTTTAAAAATACTAAATGGTGAAGTAAAAACTGCAGATATTGCAGCAGGAGCTGTGGTTACAAATAGTATTGCCAACGACAATGTTACTCCTGATAAAATTTCACAAGGAACGGACGGTCAAATATTAACAACAAGCGGTACTGATGTTGTTTGGGCCGATGCCAAAAATATTGCAGAATCCAACTTAACTCAAACCACAGGAGAAGACAGAACATATAATTTAAATGGTCAGAAATTAAACTTTACCGGTTCGGGCAGTGTTGGTATCGGAATTTTCGGTGGCACAGAACCTGTTCAGTCTACAGATAAATTAGATGTAAATGGTCAAACGAGATCTAGAGGTGGCTTCGCAGCTAGTCCTGGCTCTGCAAATCAACCTAGCTACGGTTTTTACACAGCTGGCGATACAAATACAGGTATGTTCAGGGCAAGTCCTGATCAAATAGGCTTTTCTACTGGCGGTACAGAAGCACTAAGAATTGATGATGTACAAAACGTAGGTATTGGAACTGATACTCCCGCAGAAAGACTTCATGTGGCCGGAAATATTCTTGCTGATGGAAATTTAATAACCTCGGGAGATGTTATTTATGACGGAGATATCACTGACAATGTACCAGATTACGTTTTCCAAAAATACTTCTTAGGTAACTCAGAATTAAAAGGCACCTACAACTTTACAAATCTTGAAGAAGTGGAAGCTTTCATCAAAGAGAACCATCACCTACCAGGTGTTACCTCTGCTGTAGAAGCTAAGGAAAAAGGACAATGGAACTTGAGTGCTTCTAACTTGCAAAACCTTGAAAAAATAGAGGAACTTTTCCTTCACACCATAGAACAGGAAAAGGAAATCAAAAAACTTAAAGCGGAAAAAGAAGCCATGGCCAAAGAATTAAAGTCCATGAAAAATGATATAGAAGAAATTAAAGCACTTCTAAACAAATAAAACCGGGTCAATAAAGCGCAATCTGCATTGAACATGAAGAAACATCTTTACATAGCGGCACTTATTCTGGCAACGGGCGTACAGGCACAATCGGCTTTGTACAATACCGGCAACCTTCGTATTCACGATGGCGGCGTCATGGGTTTACACACCAACCTGGTCAATGACGGTAGTTTTGACGAGAATTTGGGTTTGGTAGGTTTTTATGGAGACAACCTCCGTACCATTAGCGGAAGCCTGCCCGCAACCTTGTACGATGTTGAGTTCGTAACTGGCGGTGGTACCGTAGTGCAGACCTCCTTAAATGTATTGAACAATGCCAATTTCATTACCGGAGATATTATTACCGATCGCGTACAACCTTCCATAACCCTTAACTTTTTGGCAGATGCCTTTCCCAACGGCCAGAGCGATATTAGTAAGGTAGACGGCTATGTAAGTGTAAATAACCAGCAGAACTTTATTTTTCCCGTTGGTGATTTTCAACAGTTGCGTCCGCTTATCTTAAATTCAGAAGGTATTAATAACGTGGCACGTTGTGCCTACTATATAGAAGACCCTAATAGCCCAAGTGTACTGCCACGCGCATTCAACACGAACAATAAAGCCGTAGAAATAGGTGATATTAGTACGGTTGAATTTTGGCATCTGGAAGGCTCCGTAGCTTCTTCCATTCAACTATCTTGGAACGAACGCAGCAACATGGGCCTTTTGACCAATGACGTGAACGAAATTGTAATTGTAGGTTACAGCAAATCTGCCAACCAATGGGTAAGTCTTGGCGGTCCCGCACCTGCCGGAAACCTAAATGAAGGTGTGGTAGCTTCCGGTTCATTTATTCCGGACGAGTATGAAGTACTTACTTTTGCCGCAATGGGTGAACCAAGAGATTATCTAGACTTGGAAAACTATTTTGTTTCACCCAACGGAGATGGCATTAACGATTTCTTGGAAATTCCGGAATTGGCCCTCTCCCCTAACAACTTTATGCAGATTTTTAACCGTGAGGGACTCAAAGTATTTGAAAAAGCAAACTACACCAATGAGTTTAACGGACTTTCCACACAAAATAATTTTGTGGTAACAAGAGATAAAGGCCTTCCTTCAGGTGTCTATTTTTACATTGTTACCCTAGAAGATTTGGACCTTGAGTTTCAAGGATTTTTATATTTGGCGAACGACTAATTACAAAAAGAGACCTAAAATGGTCTCTTTTTTTTACCGTTCATCGATCTTTTATACTACCCAGTTAGGGTGACAGAATATACCTACAACTTATTCTTCTTTCTTCACTACACTTTCCCTTGGCTTCACAACAAATTCTGTGCAGTTCGTCGATCAGAGTATAATTTTACATAAAAATTGAAATTTCCCTGCCTATAAGAGAAAACGGTTTCATGAATTGGTCTTACCAAATACAAGCCAGATTCCATAGTGCATTCTTTTTTTAATAAAATGATTAAACCCTTATTACCTCTAACATTTAGTTAATACCTAAATAAAGAAATTCCCTTTACAACCTACCAACGGGTTTGATCATAATTGATTTTAGAATTGAATAATTAAAATATATAATATTAACCGCCCAGCATTTTATTCAAAAAAATAAAATGTTAAACAAATCTTAAATAAAGATGAAAAACGTTCCCCTAGTCGTTCTCCTCTTTTTAACGCAGTTAGCCTACTCACAAGTCAAGATTGGAGACAACATCAATCAAATTGATGCCGCCTCTCTTATGGAGCTGGAAAGTGCCTCGCGCGTCCTGGTCGTTACCCGGGTAACGAATTCCCAAATGAGTGCGATTACACCTTTAAACGGTGCACTGGTTTTCAATACGGACGAAAACTGCCTTTTTCAGTATAAAAATAATACGTGGACCAGCCTGTGCGTTAATGTGGCTGCAGGAGAAACGGTCACCGCTTTACTGGACAATAATGATGGCACAGTAACCTACACCAACGAAGCCGGAACGCCCGTTACATTTTCAAAAGCCAATTTAACGGACAATCTAGATGGTAGTTTCACCTTTACCAATGGTAGCGGTGCACTAAACTTTGTAGGTACGGACAATCAAAACCTTGAGAGTGCCACACTAGACCAAACTTCCTCCTCTTTATTAATTGAGATTGAAAGTGGAAGTAGTACCAGTGCCGATCTTTCCGCTTTAGAGGAATCTGCTGATATTGCCGCCGTACAAAATGACGTGGACCAGAACGAAGCGGACGCTGATGCAGCGATACTTGTTGTACAAAACGATGTAAATCAAAATGAAGCGGATGCAGACGCGGCTATTCTTGCCGTTCAAAATGATGTGGACCAGAACGAAGCAGATGCAGATGCGGCCATACTTGCCGTACAAAACGATGTCGACCAGAACGAAGCGGACGCAGATGCAGCCATACTTGCCGTACAAAATGACGTGGACCAAAACGAGGCAGATGCTGACAATGCAATACTCGCAGTTCAAAACGACGTTGACCAAAACGAAACGGACGCCGATGCAGCTATTCTAGCCGTTCAAAACGACGTAGACCAAAACGAAGCCGATGCAGATGCTGCCATCGCCTTGAAAGAGGATACCGCGAACAAATCGGATGACGTAACCTTGGCCGATGCCACCAATACCAAGTTCCCTACGGAACTTGCCGTAAAGACCTATGTGGACGGACAAATAGCCGCAACCGCAGATGACGACATAACAGGAGCTTCGATTGATGCTTCCAGTGTCTTGAAAATCGACGAAGGGACGTCTTCCGTAACCGTAGACCTTTCCGCTTTAGAAGAATCTGCCGATATAACAGCAGTACAGAACGATGTTGACCAAAACGAGGCAGACGCCGATGCGGCTATTCTTGCCGTACAAAACGATGTAGACCAAAACGAAGCCGATGCTGATGCAGCTATTCTTGCTGTACAAAATGACGTTGACCAAAACGAAGCTGATGCTGATGCGGCAATCGCATTAAAAGAAGATTCCGCGAATAAATCCGATGACGTAACACTCGCCGATGACACAAACACCAAGTTCCCTACGGAACTCGCCGTGAAGACCTATGTGGATGGGCAAATCGCAGCCACCGCAGATGACGATATTACAGGAGCTTCGATTGATGCTTCCAGTGTCTTGAAAATCGACGAAGGGACTTCTTCCGTAACCGTAGACCTTTCAGCTTTGGAAGAATCCGCAGATATCACTGCAGTACAAAACGATGTTGACCAAAACGAGGCAGACGCTGATGCGGCCATACTTGCAGTACAAAATGACGTGCACCAGAACGAAGCTGATGCTGACGCTGCAATACTTGCCGTGCAAAACGATGTCAATCAAAATGAAGCAGATGCCGATGCGGCAATCGCCTTAAAGGAAGATTCCGCGAACAAATCGGATGACGTTACCTTGGCCGATGCCACAAACACCAAGTTCCCAACGGAACTCGCCGTAAAGACCTATGTGGACGGACAGATCGCCGCTACCGCAGATGACGATATAACAGGGGCTTCAATCGATGCTTCCAGTGTCTTGAAAATCGACGAAGGGACTTCTTCCGTAACCGTAGACCTTTCAGCTTTGGAAGAATCCGCAGATATCACAGCAGTACAGAACGATGTTGACCAAAACGAAGCGGACGCAGATGCAGCAATACTCGCAGTTCAAAACGATGTAAACCAAAATGAATCGGATGCCGATGCAGCTATTCTTGCCGTGCAAAACGACGTGGACCAGAACGAAACTGACGCAGATGCGGCGATTCTTGCCGTGCAAAACGATGTGGACCAGAACGAAGCGGACGCAGATGCGGCGATTCTTGCCGTGCAAAACGATGTGGACCAGAACGAAGCGGACGCAGATGCAGCAATCGCCCTAAAAGAAGATTCCGCGAACAAATCCGATGACGTTACCCTTGCCGATGCCACAAACACCAAGTTCCCTACAGAACTCGCCGTAAAGACCTATGTGGACGGACAAATTGCCGCTACCGCAGATGACGATATTACAGGAGCTTCGATTGATGCTTCCAGCATACTAAAAATCGATGAAGGCGCTTCTTCCGTAACAGTGGACCTTTCAGCTTTGGAAGAATCCGCAGATATCACCGCAGTGCAGAACGATGTTGACCAAAACGAGGCAGACGCTGATGCTGCCATCGCCTTGAAAGAGGATACCGCGAACAAATCCGATGACGTTACCCTTGCCGATGCCACAAACACCAAGTTCCCTACGGAACTTGCCGTAAAGACCTATGTGGACGGACAAATCGCCGCTACCGCAGATGACGATATTACAGGCGCTTCGATTGATGCTTCCAGTGTCTTGAAAATCGATGAAGGGACTTCTTCCGTAACAGTGGACCTTTCCGCTTTGGAAGAATCCGCAGATATCACTGAAGTACAAAACGATGTTGACCAAAACGAAGCGGATGCCGATGCAGCGATACTCGCAGTACAAAACGATGTCGACCAGAACGAAGCGGACGCAGATGCAGCCATACTTGCCGTACAAAATGACGTGGACCAAAACGAGGCAGATGCTGACAATGCAATACTCGCAGTTCAAAACGACGTTGACCAAAACGAAACGGACGCCGATGCAGCTATTCTAGCCGTTCAAAACGACGTAGACCAAAACGAAGCCGATGCAGATGCTGCCATCGCCTTGAAAGAGGATACCGCGAACAAATCGGATGACGTAACCTTGGCCGATGCCACCAATACCAAGTTCCCTACGGAACTTGCCGTAAAGACCTATGTGGACGGACAAATAGCCGCAACCGCAGATGACGACATAACAGGAGCTTCGATTGATGCTTCCAGTGTCTTGAAAATCGACGAAGGGACGTCTTCCGTAACCGTAGACCTTTCCGCTTTAGAAGAATCTGCCGATATAACAGCAGTACAGAACGATGTTGACCAAAACGAGGCAGACGCCGATGCGGCTATTCTTGCCGTACAAAACGATGTAGACCAAAACGAAGCCGATGCTGATGCAGCTATTCTTGCTGTACAAAATGACGTTGACCAAAACGAAGCTGATGCTGATGCGGCAATCGCATTAAAAGAAGATTCCGCGAATAAATCCGATGACGTAACACTCGCCGATGACACAAACACCAAGTTCCCTACGGAACTCGCCGTGAAGACCTATGTGGATGGGCAAATCGCAGCCACCGCAGATGACGATATTACAGGAGCTTCGATTGATGCTTCCAGTGTCTTGAAAATCGACGAAGGGACTTCTTCCGTAACCGTAGACCTTTCAGCTTTGGAAGAATCCGCAGATATCACTGCAGTACAAAACGATGTTGACCAAAACGAGGCAGACGCTGATGCGGCCATACTTGCAGTACAAAATGACGTGCACCAGAACGAAGCTGATGCTGACGCTGCAATACTTGCCGTGCAAAACGATGTCAATCAAAATGAAGCAGATGCCGATGCGGCAATCGCCTTAAAGGAAGATTCCGCGAACAAATCGGATGACGTTACCTTGGCCGATGCCACAAATACAAAGTTCCCAACGGAACTCGCCGTAAAGACCTATGTGGACGGACAGATCGCCGCTACCGCAGATGACGATATAACAGGGGCTTCAATCGATGCTTCCAGTGTCTTGAAAATCGACGAAGGCACTTCTTCCGTAACCGTAGACCTTTCAGCTTTAGAGGAATCTGCCGATATAACAGCAGTACAGAACGATGTCGACCAAAACGAGGCAGACGCAGACGCAGCAATACTCGCAGTTCAAAACGATGTAAATCAAAATGAGGCAGATGCAGATACCGCAATAGCTGCGAATGCCGCTGCCATAACTGCTCACAATTCTGCCGATAACGATTTGAGCGAAACGAACGAAATTCAAACTTTATCCATTTCAGGAAATGATTTAAATATATCTGGAACAGGCGGAAATACCGTAACCCTACCCTCTATTTCCGGGACAGAAGGTTCTCTATTTTTCGCAGATGCGAGTGGAGCTCCTACCGAAGACAATTCCCAATTATTCTGGAATGATACTAACAACCGATTGGGTATTGGAACAAATGATCCAGACAACAAACTTCAGGTTACCGGTGCCATCCGGTCACAGGGGCTACTTAATTCAGATGGAAATGCCAATGAGCCTTCCTACCGATTTTCGGATGACTCAAATACGGGTATGTACAGTCCCGCAGCAGATGAAATAGGGTTTACCGTAGGGAGCATAGAGGCTATGAATATTGATGAAACATCTAACAGTACAACCGTAACTATAAATGAAACTTTAGAGCTAAATGGTCCTGTGTTAGATGAAAACGATTCTCCTGGAACCGCTGGACAAGTTCTATCCGCAACCGCAACAGGTACGGAATGGGTAGACCCGGCAACTTCAACAGGAAATGCCAGTATTAGCGCCGATGCCGGAAATAGCATAACCGCAGGTTCAGATTCCGGTGTTTTTTACGCCAGTCCTATCAAAGCTTTTGGAAAAGTTTCTGCAGCGGGGGCCATTGTTAAATCCACTCCTAATATTATTGTAACAAAACTTGCAGGGTTAGGCCATTATCTTGTTACGTTACCTATAGGTATCACTTTAGATTCTGATTATATCATTCAATTGAGCCAACCGGGAAGAGATGGTGCTGGAAATGATGACCCAGGTATATCGTACAGCAACCAGACCGTCCGGACGTTTGAAGTAATCATTGGTGATAATGACAATGGAGGAACGGACCGAGCACGATTTGATTCCGAATTTATGTTTACCGTTTTAGATTTATAGTCCTATGAAAATTAATAAAACCTACATAAAGACCGATCTACTAGTTTCTATTGCTTCCTATCTGCAGTGGAACCTAGCTACCCGAAGGCTGCAATTTCAGCCATTGGTTTCTTCCCCCAAGCATTTCCATCATTCAAAAAACAACCGCACATGAACAAAATTATAGTAATGACCGCGGCAATCGTTACTCTTGCTTCGGCAGAAACCATTGCACAGGTAGATGGCAACTATTTATTGGGACTTACCAATGCAACAACATTAGAAATGAATGCTGGAATAAACCCAGTGGTAGGCTCTCTTTTATACAATACCGATGAAGAGAAAATGTATTTGAACACGGCTTCGGGGTTTAAAAAAATACCATCAATAGACACCAATTCTATTGATTTTTGGGGTGCTACCGGAAATACGGGCTCAAATGCCGCAACCCACTTTTTGGGTACTACGGACCTTCAGGATTTTTTAATAAAAACAGATAATTCAGAAAGAATAAGAATAGGAGCAACGGGAAATATTGGTATCAACAACACTACTCCCAGTGCCCAGCTTGATATAGAAAGTACAGCAGTGCCACTTAGAATTCAGCCTAGTGCCTCTACCCCTACCGGGACCGAAAGCGGTCAAATTTTTATGGGTGATGATGGTATCCTTTACACCTATGATGCTACTAGAATGAAATGGCTGAGTATTGACCGAACCATGATCGGATGGGGTATGAACAGTGCTGCAACCACGAATACGTACTTAAGACAGTTTAATGGCGCCGATTCTGACAATACTGGCTGGCGTATGCTTAGAAATGGTACAATAACCGGAATTTCGGCACAAACCAATGCCGCTAACACATGGACTCTGGAAATTAGAAAAAATGATGGGGCCATTCCTATAACGGCGCTTGTAATTACCGCTGCCGATGGCAACCAAGATGCAACTTTAAACGTTGATTTTAACGAAGGTGAGTTTTTACAGGCGTATTGCAACGGAATTGCCGTAGAGTACCCAGAAACATTAATTGAAATAGCTTGGAGAAAGTAACTGAACAACAATGAAAAAGCATCTAATCTTCTTTAGCACCTTTGCCGTTAGTATGTGCAGTCTCCAAGTGATTGCGCAGGACTCATTTCATAATTTCGGAAACATGAAAATGCATGAAAATGCGCAGATTGGTTTCTATCAGGATTTGATAAATGATGGTTCTTTTGACGAAAACAAGGGATTGGCCGGATTTTACAATGAAGACGTAGCTTATATTAGTGGTGCTTTTAGGCCTGTTTTTGAAGATTTAGAAATTGTTGTAGACAATGACCTTATTCTAGAAGTTGGTATTGGTGTTACCAATAATAGCAACTTTATTTCGGGAGATTTGGTTACCCCTAGATATTCGGTAGACACAAATATAGAGTACATTAACAACTCCTTTTACAATGGCGAAACCGACTTTACAAAAGTGGATGGGTATGCTTCCGTAAAAAATAAAAAGGATTTTATTTTTCCAATTGGCCATTTTGACAAATTAAGGCCGCTAAAACTAGCTTCGGACCAAATTAACGAAAATGCCAAGTCGGCTTATTTTTATGAAGACCCTAATAGTCCCTCTACCTTTCGCACGTCTCTTTACACTGAAAATAGGACGGATATACTTATAGCGATTAGCCATCATGAATTTTGGGATTTAGATACGAATACACCATCTAAAGTAACCCTAGGATGGGATACAGCCAGTAATTTACCTAGTTTCCTTGATGCCATAGAAAACCTGAGAGTAGTAGGTTGGCATACCGAAAGAAATATATGGGAGGATTTAGGAAACACGGGGTTGGACGGTGATTTTGACCAAGGTAAAATAACCTCGGATGTGTTTACTCCGGACGATTATACCGTTATTACTTTTGGAGGCAGTCTTAGCATGCAAAGTGTAGATTTGGGCAATTATCTATTGACCCCTAATGGGGATGGTAAGGCCGATTTTTTTGTTCTAAAAGCTGTTTCAATATCGCCTAATAATAAACTTACCATTTTTAACAGGTGGGGACGTGCCGTCTACGAGGCCACCAACTATGACAATACCTTTGAAGGCACCGCTAATGTTAATGGAGTTTATAATACTGCCAAAAAATTACCTGCTGGTGTTTATTTTTATACTATAGATTTAAAGGATATTGGACTTAAGCACCAAGGCTTTATATACATAAACCAAGAATAACTTTTCCTTAGGCATATAAAATCAGAATTCAGCTTAGTATGGGTAATTGGATACCTATATGATATGAGGGATAACTATAACCTGCTTGAAAATTTATACGAACTCTCCCATTCATTGCCCCTACCCTATTAACAGAACCCGAGCTATCCATTCTTCTCGCTTCATATGAGTTCTTCTCATGGAATAGTTGCAGCGCAAGTATATTGTTTAATACCCTTTCCTGTTCTTTAAGAAATACTAATCTAGTTGAAATAACAAACTAAGAGCCTTTATACAATTCCAATTTTCTGCTTCATCCTATAAGCATTCACACTTGCGTTCAGGTAATAAATAACCCCTCAAGCTTAGCCAGAGGGGTTTCTTATTTCAGTGTGGTTTTTCTTATCGATTAATATATAGATATCCGGATAAACTTTGATTATTATCACCGGCTACGTATTCAATTATATAGAAGTACACGCCTACCGGTAGCTCATCATTAGCCCTGATGGTTATCCTGCCTGTAGACCTACCCATAAAGACATTGGCCTCATTGTCGTATCCGTCTATCTCAAACACTTTAATACCCCATCGGTTAAAAATCTTGACCGTATTCTGTGGATAACTCTCTATGTTTTCAATTAGGAACCTACCCTCATTGAGCTCTGGAGTTACCAAGTCATTCTCTACCGAAATACCACAGACTGCAGTCTCTGGCGGAGTACCCCCTTTAGAACTACATGCGTTTAATGGGTCCGTACTATCCGAAACTTCCTGACCATCCAAAATTGTATCTTCATCGGTATCAGCACTATTAGGATCCGTTCCTCTAATTTCTTCCTCGGCATTGGTAAGTCCATCGCTATCACAATCCGAACTATCTAGAGGTGTACCATCAATTGAATCACAATCATCCAACGGATTAGTTGCGTCCAATACTTCTTGACCATCATTAATACCGTCACCATCAGAATCCGGGTTATTAGAATCCGTTCCTAAATCATCTTCCTCATCATTGGTAAGTCCATCATTATCTGGATCATTATCTACAACATCAACCATATAAGACTTGGTTTCGTTTACCGAAGTACTGTTACCTGCGGTATCCAAAGAGGTAAGGCTTACTTCAATTGAAGTATCATTATCTGCTACCAAATCACTTCCAGGAACATCAATACTAAAGTTTCCAAGAGCATCTACCGTGCCTGAATAGCTGTTCCCATTGACAACTATGGTTACCGGATCATTCTCATTAAAATCTCCACTTACCATTCCTGTTATTGGAATATCAGAACCTGCTTCAGCAGCGTTAATACTATTATCGCTTGTAATATCATCAACGATTACCGTTACAACAGGTGCTGTTACATCTACACTGTATGTTTTTGTTTCTGTTGATGTGCCTGTATTTCCATTGATATCAGTTGTAGAAATACTGCCGTCTACAGTGCTATCACCATCCGCAGCCAAGGCACTACCAGGAATGTTGATACTAAAGTCACCTGAAGCATCCACCGTTCCCGTATAGTCCGTACCGTCAACCGTTAAGGTGACCGTATCGCCCGTATTGAAATCTCCAGTAACAGTTCCTGTTACCGCAACATCTGCACCCGCCTCGGTGGCGTTCAGTATGTTGTCCGCTGTAATATCATCTATTGAAAGTACAGGAGCAGGACTCACCGTATCAACCGTATAGGTTTTGTTATCGGTTACCGTTGCACTGTTGCCCGCTACATCCGTTGTTACAAAACTTCCGTCAACCGTAGTATCGCCATCCGCAGCCAAGGCACTACCAGGAATGTTGATACTAAAGTCACCTGAAGCATCCACCGTTCCCGTATAGTCCGTACCGTCAACCGTTAAGGTGACCGTATCGCCCGTATTGAAATCCCCAGTAACAGTTCCTGTTACCGCAACATCTGCACCCGCCTCGGTGGCGTTCAGTATGTTGTCCGCTGTAATATCATCGATAGCTAACATTGGTACCGGAGCGACAGCATCATGTTGAATATCCCTGGTTCCCTGTACTGCGGGATTACCTCCTAAATCACTTATATCTGCAGTGATAGTTTCATTAGTTCCCAATGCTTGGGCATCCAATGCAGATATATCCAAAGTCCATGCATTTCCTGTAACGCTAGCTGTATAATTTTGTCCATTCAAGGTCACCGTTACAATCTGTCCGTCTTCTACATTCGAGGTAGTCCCTGATATAGTTACTGGACTGTCATCTTCCGTATCATTTATAATATCATCCCCGGCCACAACATCTATGGAGATTACAGGCGATGTGGTATCTACCGAGTATACTTGCGTATCCGTTGCTGTTCCTACATTACCATTGATATCGGTGGTTGTGACACTTCCATCGACCGTCGTATCACCATCAGCGGCCAATTCACTGCCTGGAATCGATATACTATAAGCGCCTACGCCATCTACGGTTCCCGTATAATCGGTACCGTTGACCGTTAAGGTTACCGTATCTCCTGAGTTGAAGTCCCCACTTACGGTTCCAGTTACGTTGACGTTTCCTCCTGCTTCCGTAGCATTCAATACATTATCGGCCGTGATATCATCGATCGCCAGTACAGGGACCGGGGCGGTCGTATCTACCGAATATACTTGGGTATCTGTTGCAGTTCCTACATTACCATTGGTATCGGTAGTACTCACACTGCCATCTACCGTCGTATCACCATCGGCAGCCAATTCACTACCTGGAATCGATATACTATATGCGCCTGCGCCATCTACGGTTCCCGTATAATCGGTACCGTTGACCGTTAAGGTTACCGTATCTCCCGAGTTGAAATCGCCACTTACGGTTCCGGTTACATCTATATTGGTAGCAGCCTCTGCTGCATTCAATACATTATCTGCGGTGATATCATCGATCGCCAGTACAGGGACTGGAGCGGTCGTATCTACCGAATATACTTGGGTGTCCGTTGCGGTTCCCACATTACCTGCAGTATCTGTGGTAGTCACACTTCCGTCTACCGTCGTATCACCATCAGCAGCCAATTCACTACCTGGAATTGCTATACTATATGCACCTGCGCCATCTACAGTTCCCGTATAATCGGTACCGTTTACGGTTAAGGTTACCGTATCTCCGGAGTTGAAGTCACCACTTACGGTTCCAGTTACGTTGACGTTCCCTCCTGCTTCCGTAGCATTCAATACATTATCGGCCGTGATATCATCGATCGCCAGTACAGGGACCGGGGCGGTCGTATCTACCGAATATACTTGGGTATCTGTTGCAGTTCCTACATTACCATTGGTATCGGTAGTACTCACACTGCCATCTACCGTCGTATCACCATCGGCAGCCAATTCACTACCTGGAATCGATATACTATATGCGCCTGCGCCATCTACGGTTCCCGTATAATCGGTACCGTTGACCGTTAAGGTTACCGTATCTCCCGAGTTGAAATCGCCACTTACGGTTCCGGTTACATCTATATTGGTAGCAGCCTCTGCTGCATTCAATACATTATCTGCGGTGATATCATCGATCGCCAGTACAGGGACTGGAGCGGTCGTATCTACCGAATATACTTGGGTGTCCGTTGCGGTTCCCACATTACCTGCAGTATCTGTGGTAGTCACACTTCCGTCTACCGTCGTATCACCATCAGCAGCCAATTCACTACCTGGAATTGCTATACTATATGCACCTGCGCCATCTACAGTTCCCGTATAATCGGTACCGTTTACGGTTAAGGTTACCGTATCTCCTGAGTTGAAGTCCCCACTTACGGTTCCAGTTACGTTGACGTTTCCTCCTGCTTCCGTAGCATTCAATACATTATCGGCCGTGATATCATCGATCGCCAGTACAGGGACCGGGGCGGTCGTATCTACCAAGTATACTTGCGTGTCCGTTGCGGTTCCTACATTACCTGCAGTATCCGTTGTCGTTACACTTCCATCTACCGTCGTATCGCCATCGGCAGCCAGTTCACTACCTGGAATTGCTATACTATATGCGCCTGCGCCATCTACGGTTCCCGTGTAATCGGTACCATTTACTGTTAGCGTTACCGTATCTCCTGTGGTGAAGTCGCCACTTACCGTTCCGGTTACATCTATATTGGTAGCAGCCTCTGCTGCATTCAATACATTATCGGCCGTGATATCATCGATCGCCAGTACAGGGACCGGAGCGGTCGTATCTACCGAGTATGTTTGGGTGTCCGTTGCGGTTCCTACATTACCTGCGGTATCCGTAGTACTCACACTTCCATCTACCGTCGTATCACCATCAGCGGCCAATTCACTGCCTGGGATTGCTATACTATATGCACCTGCGCCATCTACGGTTCCCGTGTAATCGGTACCGTTGACCGTTAAGGTTACCGTATCTCCGGAGTTGAAGTCCCCACTTACGGTTCCAGTTACATCAACGTTTCCTCCTGCTTCCGTAGCATTCAATACATTATCGGCCGTGATATCATCGATCGCCAGTACAGGGACCGGGGCCGTGGTATCTACCGAGTATACTTGCGTGTCGGTTGCGGTACCTACATTACCTGCGGTATCCGTAGTACTCACACTTCCATCTACCGTCGTATCGCCATCGGCAGCCAGTTCACTGCCTGGGATTGCTATCGTATAAGCGCCTGCTACATCTACTGTTCCGGTATAATCGGTACCGTTTACGGTTAGCGTTACCGTATCCCCGGAGTTGAAGTCGCCACTTACCGTTCCGGTTACGTCAACGTTTCCTCCTGCTTCCGTAGCATTCAATACATTGTCTGCGGTGATATCATCAATAGCCAGTACAGGGACCGGGGCGGTCGTATCTACCGAGTATACTTGCGTATCCGTTGCTGTTCCTACATTACCATTGATATCGGTGGTTGTGACACTTCCATCGACCGTCGTATCGCCATCGGCAGCCAGTTCACTGCCTGGGATTGCTATCGTGTAAGCTCCTGCGCCATCTACAGTTCCGGTGTAATCAGTGCCGTTTACTGTTAGAGTTACCGTGTCTCCGGAGTTGAAGTCGCCACTTACCGTTCCGGTTACGTCAACGTTTCCTCCTGCTTCGGTAGCGTTCAATACATTGTCCGCGGTGATATCATCGATCGCCAGTACAGGGACCGGGGCGGTCGTATCTACCGAGTATACTTTGCTGTCGGTTGCAGTTCCTACATTACCTGCGGTATCCGTTGTCGTTACACTGCCATCGACAGTCGAATCGCCATCGGCAGCCAATTCACTGCCTGGGATTGCTATCGTGTAAGCTCCTGCGCCATCTACAGTTCCGGTGTAATCAGTGCCGTTTACTGTTAAGGTTACCGTATCCCCGGAGTTGAAGTCGCCACTTACCGTTCCGGTTACGTCAACGTTTCCTCCTGCTTCTGTAGCGTTCAATACATTATCTGCGGTGATATCATCGATCGCCAGTACAGGGACCGGGGCGGTCGTATCTACCGAGTATACTTGCGTGTCGGTTGCAGTTCCTACATTACCTGCGGTATCCGTTGTCGTTACACTGCCATCGACAGTCGTATCGCCATCGGCAGCCAATTCACTGCCTGGGATTGCTATCGTGTAAGCTCCTGCGCCATCTACAGTTCCGGTGTAATCAGTGCCGTTTACTGTTAAGGTTACCGTATCCCCGGAGTTGAAGTCCCCACTTACCGTTCCAGTTACATTGACGTTTCCTCCTGCTTCCGTAGCATTCAATACATTATCGGCCGTGATATCATCGATCGCCAGTACAGGGACCGGGGCGGTCGTATCTACCGAATATACTTGGGTATCTGTTGCAGTACCTACATTACCATTGGTATCGGTAGTACTCACACTGCCATCTACCGTCGTATCACCATCGGCAGCCAATTCACTACCTGGAATCGATATACTATATGCGCCTGCGCCATCTACGGTTCCGGTGTAATCGGTTCCGTTTACTGTTAAGGTTACCGTATCCCCGGAGTTGAAGTCCCCACTTACCGTTCCGGTTACGTCAACGTTTCCTCCTGCTTCGGTAGCGTTCAACACATTATCTGCGGTGATATCATCGATAGCCAGTACAGGGACCGGGGCGGTCGTATCTACCGAGTATACTTGGGTGTCCGTTGCTGTTCCGATGTTTCCATTGATATCCGTAGTGCTTACACTTCCATCAACAGTCGTATCGCCATCGGCAGCCAGTTCACTACCTGGGATTGCTATACTATATGCGCCTGCTCCATCTACAGTTCCGGTATAATCGGTGCCGTTTACTGTTAGAGTTACCGTATCCCCGGAGTTGAAGTCTCCACTTACCGTTCCAGTTACATTGACGTTTCCTCCTGCTTCCGTAGCATTCAATACATTATCGGCCGTGATATCATCGATCGCCAGTACAGGGACCGGGGCGGTCGTATCTACCGAATATACTTGGGTATCTGTTGCAGTACCTACATTACCATTGGTATCGGTAGTACTCACACTGCCATCTACCGTCGTATCACCATCGGCAGCCAATTCACTACCTGGAATCGATATACTATATGCGCCTGCGCCATCTACGGTTCCGGTGTAATCGGTTCCGTTTACTGTTAAGGTTACCGTATCCCCGGAGTTGAAGTCCCCACTTACCGTTCCGGTTACGTCAACGTTTCCTCCTGCTTCGGTAGCGTTCAACACATTATCTGCGGTGATATCATCGATAGCCAGTACAGGGACCGGGGCGGTCGTATCTACCGAGTATACTTGGGTGTCCGTTGCTGTTCCGATGTTTCCATTGATATCCGTAGTGCTTACACTTCCATCAACAGTCGTATCGCCATCGGCAGCCAGTTCACTACCTGGGATTGCTATACTATATGCGCCTGCTCCATCTACAGTTCCGGTATAATCGGTGCCGTTTACTGTTAGAGTTACCGTATCCCCGGAGTTGAAGTCTCCACTTACCGTTCCGGTTACATCTATATTGGTAGCAGCTTCTGCTGCATTCAACACATTGTCTGCGGTGATATCATCGATCGCCAGTACAGGGACCGGGGCTGTGG
Source organism: Zobellia russellii (assembly GCF_044597075.1). Taxonomy (NCBI): domain Bacteria; kingdom Pseudomonadati; phylum Bacteroidota; class Flavobacteriia; order Flavobacteriales; family Flavobacteriaceae; genus Zobellia; species Zobellia russellii. Next base: position 2,176,914 of record NZ_CP139000.1, read on the forward strand.
TATCTACCGAATATACTTGGGTATCCGTTGCGGTACCGATGTTTCCATTGATATCCGTAGTGCTTACACTTCCATCAACAGTCGTATCGCCATCGGCAGCCAGTTCACTGCCTGGGATTGCTATCGTATAAGCGCCTGCGCCATCTACGGTTCCCGTGTAATCGGTACCGTTGACCGTTAAGGTTACCGTATCCCCGGAGTTGAAGTCGCCACTTACCGTTCCCGTTACATTGACGTTTCCTCCAGCTTCCGTAGCGTTCAATACATTATCGGCCGTGATATCATCGATTGCCAGTACAGGGACCGGGGCGGTCGTATCTACCGAGTATACTTGCGTGTCGGTTGCAGTTCCTACATTACCTGCGGTATCCGTTGTCGTTACACTTCCATCTACCGTCGTATCACCATCGGCAGCCAATTCACTGCCTGGGATAGAAATACTATATGCGCCGGCGCCATCTAAGGTTCCCGTGTAATCGGTACTGTTTACTGTTAGGGTTACCGTATCTCCTGTGGTGAAGTCGCCACTTACCGTTCCGGTTACGTTGACGTTCCCTCCTGCTTCCGTAGCATTCAATACATTATCTGCGGTGATATCATCGATTGCCAGTACAGGGACCGGGGCCGTGGTATCTACCGAATATACTTGGGTGTCGGTTGCGGTACCGATGTTTCCATTGGTATCTGTGGTAGTCACACTTCCATCGACAGTCGTATCGCCATCGGCAGCCAGTTCACTGCCTGGGATTGCTATCGTGTAAGCTCCTGCGCCATCTACAGTTCCCGTATAATCGGTACCGTTGACTGTTAGCGTTACCGTATCTCCGGAGTTGAAGTCCCCACTTACCGTTCCGGTTACATTAACGTTCCCTCCTGCTTCCGTAGCGTTCAATACATTGTCCGCGGTGATATCATCGATTGCCAGTACAGGGACCGGGGCGGTCGTATCTACAGCATATACTTGCGTGTCGGTTGCAGTTCCTACATTACCTGCGGTATCCGTTGTCGTTACACTTCCATCTACCGTCGTATCACCATCGGCAGCCAGTTCACTGCCTGGGATAGAAATACTATATGCACCTGCGCCATCTACGGTTCCCGTGTAATCGTTACCGTTGACCGTTAGCGTTACCGTATCTCCTGTGGTGAAGTCACCACTTACGGTTCCGGTTACATTGACGTTTCCTCCTGCTTCGGTAGCATTCAATACATTATCGGCCGTGATATCATCGATCGCCAGTACGGGGACCGGAAGTGTAGCAATATGCTGAATATCTCTAATTGCTTGAACAGCAGCAGTCCCCAGACTGTTGGTAACATCTGCCGTTATAGTTTCCGTAACACCTAATGCTTGTGCATCTATAGCAGGAATATCCAAAGTCCATGTATTACTGGAAACCGTAGTGGTATACGTTTCTCCATTTAAAATAACTGTTACCGTTTGTCCATCTTCAACATTGGTGCTTGTTCCGCTAATAGTTACCGGACTATCATCTTCTGTTGCATTGATGATATCATCTCCAGCCACTACATTAATTGCGATTGTTGGTGTTGGCACTACTGTAACATTTACCGTTGCCGTATCCGAATCATTGTTGGCATCCGTAATCGTATAGGTAAAGGAGTCTGGTCCACTATACCCAGCTGCAGGTGTATACAATACTGTATCATCTGTTGGGTCTAATGGCGTACTATTATTATCAATAGAAACCGTTCCTCCATTTGTTGATGAAGCGCTTGGAAGTGTAATTGCACCAGCATTTGGTCCATCTCCACCAAAATCATCAGGGCCATTACCATTATTTGCCAATACATTTAAACTATTGCTGTTCGAATCTTGTGCCACTGAAATAGCATCATCTTGAGCGGTTGGCAAACTATTTACGCCAACATTTACAGTAACTGTTGCTATATCGCAATTTGAAGGATTTGCGGCATCACAAATTTGATAGTTTACCGTGTATGATCCCGTACCCGTGTTATTCGCTACATCTACAGAACCATCTCCATTTACCGTTAAAGGTCCGTTTGTAACCGGAGTTATGGTAACACTTGCAGGCGTGAGAATTACACCATTAAACTCATCGTTATCTAAAACATTTAAAACGTCGTTTACTCCAGTAAATCCTTCAACTGCAGTTATACCTGCCGAATCGTCAATAGCATCTACATTGTTTATAATTGTTAACGTAGCTTGTGCCTCTTCTGGACAAGAATTGTTTGCACTACTAACCAAAACCTTATAGATATTCCCATCCATGATAAGGGTAACATCTGAAATAGTTAAACTAGAATTAGTTGCTCCTGAAATGTTAGAAAACGTAGATCCAGAATTGGTGCTTACCTGCCATTGGTACGTTGGACTAGCATTTACATCATAGGTTGGTGTTCCCGAAGTATATGCCGAAGCATCTAAAACTGAAGCTGCTACTGTAAATGTAGCATCGTCACCAACTCGTTCTTCTTGGTCTGTTGGTGCTGTATCAATAGTTGTTTCTGATGCCGTTGTCACTCCGTTTGTAGTACCTGTGTATGCCGTTGTAGCACCAGTTACCTGACCATTTGTATCATAACCAGAACCATCTACTTCACCGTCTTTATCCTCGTCTAAATGACCGGCTTCTATAGCATCATTACAACCATCGTTATCGCTGTCTATATCCACATTGTCCGTAAGGTCATCATCATCCGTATCTAAACAACCGACCGGTACAAAAGCAAATCCCTCATTTCTTGTCAAAACACTAGAGACCGTATGATAATCAACATTAAAAGGATAAGTAGCTCCATCAAGATTTAAATCTATATACCATTGTGAATCTCTTACAGCGCTACCTCCTGTGTCATAATCTAAAACAGTGCCTGAAGTAATGATTGCTCCGTGGGCATAATTTAAGATTTCATTTAATGGGTCATTAAGAACGGCTACATTTCCCCCTGGCCATGTAAGTGTAATTTCTTTTGTGGCATTTTGAGCGCCATATGTAGAACTTGGAGCGTTGTTTCCTATTCGCAGAGAGAGTAGTTCTCCATTTTGAGCTTCATTTAAGATGAGTGTCATATCAAAAACACTACCTGGGTTTATTGACCCTTCGTCCCAAATAACTAAAAGACCATCTGTAACTCCACTAGTAAAAACATTAAGTTCTACAGGTTCTGGCGAACCTAATGAAATTTCTACTTGGGAAGGGGATGTTAGGGAAAAATTCGTGTTCATAACTCCTGCTTCATATGAACCGGAAATTGTATTCGTTCCTTCTCCAGATATACCAGTAGCCAACAAAGGAACCCCGCATTCATCAGCATCTAAAATACCATCATTGTCATCATCTAAATCACAAAAATCACCTACTAGATCACCATCACTGTCTATATAAGAAGGGTGAGAAGGGTCACATTCACTACACTCATCTGCTTGTTGCGAGTTGTCTATTGCCGTTCCAATAGCCTGTGAAGTACCTCCTGGAAGACCAGCGCCATCTACAGTAGTCGTTAATCTATACTGAGCATCCAAATCTGCATAATCATAATTTGCCGCACCTTCAAGGGCATCTGGACATCCATCGCCATCACTATCGTTATCTAAATGATTAGGAGTTCCATCAGAATCTGTATCCAAGACTTGAAGCAATAAATCGGGATTGGATGGGCTTGAGTAAATATTGTAGGTACATGGGTCAAAATTAATTGAGAAAAGACGATTTACATTAGAGGTAGGGTTTGCTCCTATTCTCAATTTAAACTGGCTTCTGTCAAAATACCTAGCAGTAACCATAACATTGGTTGCATTTACGTCTATGCCTGTAGCCGCATCTAGAGACCCCTTGAATAATTTACCATAAGAAGTATTATAAATAGTAAGATCACTGGGATTTTCTACAGTTTGAACTGAAGCTCCATCAACATCTAACTCGACAAATTCTCGTCCTCCAACTCCATCTCCATCAACATCTATAGCTGTCAAATAGAATTGGGATATTTTAGTTGGGGTAGATGACCCCGTTAAAACAAATTGAAAATCGAATTCAACCAAGGAACTTTCAGTTTCCAATATGGGCTGAAAATTGGCTGTATTGGTTGCATCATCATCAATAGTAGTTATTCCCGGATTTGGTGTTGAGGATACAATGGTAACTAATGCGTCTACACCCGTAGTAACCGATGCAAATCTATATACTGCCCCTGAGGTCAAATCAGTTCCACTTTCTAATGATGGTGAACTAAATGACAAGGCGGGGTAAGCATTACATACCTGAGATTGCATCTCATCTGTATCCAAAATACCATCATTATCATCATCTTCATCACAGTAATCTCCAATCAAATCTCCATCGCTATCGACATATAAAGGATTAGAACTATCACACTCACTACATGCTGCAGATTGCTGCAATTCATCTTGAGATGTACCTACACCCTGTGAAGACCCTCCTGGAATGCCATTACTATCCGATGTGGCATTTAAAGTAAAATCTTCATTTAAATCATTATAATCATAATTTGAGTTACCTTCAATTGCATCCGGACAGCCGTCATCATCACTATCTAAATCTAAATAGTTAGGTATGCCGTCATTATCATCGTCAATCTGCTTACAGGCAAATACGATCATTTCAATGCCATCTGCGGTACCTGATGTGGTTGATGCGGATGGAAAGGTTAAAGTAAAAGTGCTAACCGTTCCCTGAATTTCCATACTACCTGCAGCCGTACCGTCTATATCATTCTGGGTAGATTCCGGGCTATATCCATTAGCCTGAATACCTGCAGTTGATCCCGCACCACCATCACTTGCTGTTGTAGAAGTCGCCAAAAAATCATCGGTACCTGCCAATTCTACCCAAGTTAATCCGTTTTGCAAAGTAATTCTTGCCGAATTTTGAACATTATCCGCCGAACCACCGATTCTATCAAAATGTATAATTGGGTTAGACACTTGTACAGGATTTCCAGAAGCATCCTCAAAACTTACAGTAACACTTTCCCCGAACAAAAAATCACATTGAATAGAGGAATCCCCTGCTAAATCTTCCGACCAAAACCCAGTTCCTCCAGGGTTAAAATTTCCTAGAGCAAAACCGTTTGTTGCCGCAGTGGTCATTCTAACTATTACCCCATTTCCATAATCATAGGTAACATTGTCAATAAAGCCTCCCCATGTACCTGATTGAATTGGAGTGCAAATACCTTCATCCGTATCTAAAATACCATCATTGTCATTGTCCAAATCATCTGCATTGGCTATACCATCCCCATCCAAATCTTCTGGAGTTCCCCCTGCAATAGTCCACGGTGAGAACTCAGCAACACCAGAAACACTAACTTTATTGCTGGCGAAATCAGAGGAACTAGCGCCTTTAGGTTCCCACTTATTTACTGTAGTATCATATCTATAGGAAGAAAGATTATTCTCTCCGTTACTAGGTACTTCTGCATCTGCATAAGAAAAAGTAAGGTTGGCAACCCCGGTTCCGGTTTTATCTAACTGCCAAAATCTATTAACCGAATTCCCGGATAAACTTTGATCATTAGTATCTACAATACTTGTTACATTTTCGGGTTGCGTAGGATATGGAGTCATATCCAGCCCCGTAGGATAAGTAGATACCGTAATTTCCCCTAAATTACCTGTGGCCCTTTCTACGGTTAAAGGAATACGTTCACCAGCAGCAGTACCAAAAGGAATGGTATAAGCGCCACCGGTACCGGAAGTTTGCCAAAGTACTTTACTTTGGTTCAATACATCTTCACTAATAATGTATCCTTCATCTGAAATAAGTGCCCCTATGAGTGAATTTGTAATCTGTAAAGTATTGGAATTTAAGTCTAGTCCCGAATTGTTAAGATCTATAACCCCTAAGTTCGTACCTGAAACCGAACCTCCTACAATGGTGTTCACCTCTAATGAAGCCTTATTTACTTCTAGAATTAAATTATAAAAAAGGGTTGTGGTTGTTCCGCCAACGGTAGTAACATCTGTAGTTTTGGTAAGGGTTACCGTTCCTTCGGAATCTGTTGTAAAAACTTGACTTGTACTATTGTTATTCAACCAGTTGCCGTCTACACTTATTGCAGATTCATTTTTTATTTCAGCATCTCCTGAAATTTGCAAATCTCCTTTATCTACGCGAATGCTTGCTCCTGAGGTTATTGAAATATTGGCTCCTGAAATAGTTAAGCCGCCCTGCGCAGATAGAGCAAAACAGTTTAAGATTAAAAGCAATCCAAATAAATGGTTGGTTCTCATACTAATGTGGTTATTTGTGAAAAGGGAAAATAATTTAGATAGTAAGCTAAACTGCTATCTAATTTCTAGCATAACTAGACCTAGGCCTGCCTGCGTAATGATTCCTCCGGTTGCCCGACCTACCAATCTAAGCTGTACATCTCCTTTAGCTGCAGTATCAATATCGGTCCATGGAGTTACAATTAAACCATCTACAGAAATTGACAATGCAGGCCCGAAACTACTGCTATTAACATAGGTCCAGTTAGACCCCCCATCAGTAGAGTATTGCAGTGCTATAGACAATTCGCCACCCAAACCAAGTGTTAAACCTGTAACATTAGCAACTATGCGAATTTCACTTGCATCGGATAGATCCATTTGAATGCGATGAACATCTAATCCTAAAAATTCTGTTAGAGATAAATTACCAATACTAGTCCAAAATGTGGGAGCTATTCCACTTAAAATTGTGATAACCGTACCTGCTGTTTTGTTATATAACTCGTATGGAACACCCTGCACGAACATCATGCTATTGTTCAAATCCGTATTATAGACCATAAGGCCATCTGGTGGACTAACCAATGCGTCCATTTCTACTGTAGTCATCCTAGGCATTAAAAGACCACCCGTAGTAGATTGAATATCCAATGCCGCAGCCGGGTCGGGAGTTAAAGTATTTATACCCACGGATTGAGCTTTAGCGGAGTATGAAAAAACTATGAGAAGAATGACTATGAAATAGTTCTTGAATAATTGGAATTCAGGTTTAAATACGGCTACTGATTTCATGTTGATATAAGATTTACAAGTTAGGTTGTTCAACTAATTTTAAAAGGTTTTCTGAATATACTTAATAATCCGACAAAATTGTAAGATTATTACTATTTAATAATTACCAAAACAAAAGTATCATCTTAATTATTTAATGAAATAGAATGTTGTAAAACCTACTTAAAATTGATGTAAACAAACGATTTTTGTTATTTAAAAAAATTACAAATATCATTATATCAATTATTTAAATACCTATTTTAAAATTGACGAAATCGTTGTAGTTATCGGGATTTGTAGCAACTTTAACTGTGTTATTAGTAGGAATTTTTACATAACTATAAAAAACCATTTGTAAGAATTATTTTAACCCGCATAATTTGGGATAACTATGAAATAGCCCCTATTTTTGTCTCTTTGGTCCCAGAGAGGCATACTAATGAAGCACCTATTACTCATTTTAGCGGTATCTATGTTGTTAAAGCCTTTATGGCCTTTAATCAACTATGCCGTTAACTATGATTACATTGTTACCAACCTTTGTGAGAATCGAAATCAACCTATGCTTCGTTGTGATGGTAAATGTTTCTTAGCAAAACAGCTGGCCCAAGAATCTGAAGAAAAAGAGAAAAGCCCGTTTGAAAGCGAGCTTTCAAAACTGAAGTTACCCATTATAGATTGGTTCCAATCCTATCACTCCCAGTCCCTCCCATTAGATTCCGTACAAACCAATTACAAGCGATATCTTGCGTTGGTTCCGTATGAACTTATTTCCGAAACCGGACAACCTCCCCAATTCATTTAGCAACACTCCGCTATTGCTGCAACGTTCACTTTCGTAATTTCCGAAGGTGTTCTTGTTATCCCATGAACACTGTTCACAGGACACTTGCGGCATAGAATTCAAATCATATTTTTATTCAACCTGATTGCAAGAAGAGATTGCCCTGTAATAGTTCTCCATCTCGCTATTGCTTTCAAAATGTAAAACCAATGAAATTTTTTACCGTATCCAGGAGACTTAAACCACCTTTTAGTCTCTATTCCAAAATAGTCCTAGCGCTATTGTTCGCACAGCTTTCCTCTCAAGAAATAAAGGCTAAGACAGCTGTTCACCCATCAAGTTTTGTTCAAACCCACACTATTAACGGCTCCATTACAGATGAAAATGGCACGCCCCTACCTGGAGCCAATATTTTGGAAAAAGGCACTTCTAACGGAACCCTTTCCGATTTTGACGGAAATTTTTCTATCCAAGTTCCTTCTGATGCTGTTTTAGTTGTTTCCTACTTGGGTTATATCACCCAAGAAATAGACGTAAACCAACAATCTTCTATTTCTGTCCAAATGCATGAAGATGCCACGGGCCTGGATGAAGTTGTTGTTACGGCCTACGGAACATCCAACAAAAGGAGCTTTACAGGATCCGCTAAAAAAGTAGCCACCGAAACCTTAACCCGAACCTCAACAGCAAGTTTTGAAACTGCCTTGCAGGGTAATGTTTCAGGCGTTAATATTTTTACTTCCGGCCAACCCGGAGGTGCATCAACGGTGCAAATTAGAGGTGTTGGGTCCATAAACGGACTTACAGAACCTTTATACGTGTTAGATGGTGTGGTCATTAATACGGATAAAACACTGAGAGCTAACGGTTCCGGAGCTACAGCCTACAACCCGTTGTCCACCATTAATTCCCAAGATATAGCCAATATCACCATATTAAAAGATGCAGCAGCGGCTTCCCTTTACGGTTCCAGAGCGGCCAACGGTGTGGTTATTATCACTACTAAAAAAGGAAAAAATGGAGATACGGAAATTACGTTTGGTATGGAACTAGGTACTAGCCGAAACCTTACCCAAGAGAAAAACGTAAATAACGAGCAATTTAAAAGCCTGTGGCAAGAAGGACAGGTAAACCAGTACATTCAGAATAGTGAAAATGGGGAGTTTTTAAGAGTGTATGGCGATGATGCTCTTTATGCTTCGTATCAAAACCAAGCTCAAAGCGATTATGAGAGTATTTATGGCACCTCTGATGCCAACTCTGATTGGTTGGATGCCATTTACCAGCCGGGTACTCTCAGAAAATATAATTTATCCGCTAGAGGTGGAAGTGAGAAAACATCTTTTTATATCTCCGGAGATTACTTTGACCAAGACGGAATTATTATCACAACAGGCTTAAAACGGTATTCGGGAAGGGTTAATTTAGAAAACCAAGCCAAAGATTGGTTGCGCATTGGCATTAATTTATCCGTTGCTAAAACCGAAAGAAATGCCGGGAACTATGACAGCGGTTATGCTGGCGGACTGAACCCCTTATACATGGCGCGCGTATTACCTCCAGCTGCACCAATTTACGACCCTAATGGCTATGAGGGTATTGCAGACCTACCCAACGCCATAGAAAAAAATGCCAACCCCGTGGGTGTTCTTGAAGTAGGGAAATACTCCAATACCGAGTTTCGCACCCGTGGTGATATTTTTGCCGCTATAGACCTGACCAAAGACCTTAAGTTTAAATCAACTTTTGGGGTAGACCATCAATCTAACGCAGAAACCTTCTATGACAACAAAGAATTTGGTGCCGGTGGTGGTGTATGGAACGGTGTTCTCTATGTGGTTAAAAGTGAAGTTTTGCAGTACACAACTTCCAATCTACTCACCTATAACAAGCAACTGAACAGACATGGCTTTGGTGCGCTTCTAGGTCTTGAACTACAAGAGTCGGAAATGAGTTCAATTAACAATTCCGGGTATGATGTTCTAGACAGCAACTTACTTTCTTCCAGTTCTATTGGAACGCTTTGGTCATGGAACGGGTACAGCGAAAACTATTCGCTTTTATCCTACTTTTCCCAGTTCAATTATAATTTTGATCAGAAATATTACTTAGCCGCTAGTTACAGAAGGGACGGCTCTTCACGTTTTGGTGAAGATTCTAGATGGGGCGATTTTTGGTCCGTTTCCGGAGGATGGATTGCCACGGAAGAAAAGTTCATTGACCTTAATGGTCTAGATTATTTTAAATTGAGAGGAAGCTACGGAACCAACGGAAACTTACCTCCGGAATTTTACGCTTCCTTGGCTTTCTTTGATACCAGCGGCAAAGGTTATGGCGGTTCTTCCGGACTTTCATACGGACAATTGGCCAACCCAGACCTTTCATGGGAGTTGAGTTACAATTTTAATATTGGTTTTGATGCGGTGCTTTTCAACAAGTTGAATATGACCGTTGAGTACTTTTCCAAAAACACAAAAGACCTATTATTGAACATTCCTGTTTCCGGTACAACAGGTTTTAGCGACCAATTACAGAATTTTGGGGAAATGACCAATAAAGGCTGGGAATTTGAACTGGGCTACTCCCCTATTGCAACCGATAGGTTCTCATGGAATTCTAGAATAAACCTAACACTTCTGGACAATAAAATTACTAAACTAAAAAGCGATTTAATTCCCAGCTACGGTTCACGATATGGGCAGGACCCGACCATTATAAAAGTAGGCGAAAGCCTGAACTCTTTTTACCTAAGAGACTATGCCGGTGTTGACAAAACCAATGGTAGCGCCCAATACTATGTTCTTGAGAACGGTGAGCGAACAGGCGCAATTACTACCAATGCAGAAGAGGCCGGTTTTGGTATTTTCGGAAAAGCGCTGCAAGATGTTCAAGGCGGTTTCTATAATCAATTTACGTATAAGGACTTTAGTCTTGACTTTCTTTTCACTTTTGGTATAGGTGGCAACGCGTATGATCGTACGGCATTTAAAAGGGACGATGACGGTTTTGCCCCACAGTTTACCAACACCGTAGCACAGTTAAATCCTTGGAATCCGAACAACCCGGACTCCAATGTGCCTATCCGTATAAACGGAAACACAAGTTTCTCCAATGACGTATCTACTAGACATTTGTACAGTGGGGATTATTTAAAATTGAGAAATCTAAAACTGAGTTTCAATTTACCGGAACTGAAGTTTATTAAAAGCGGAACGCTATATGTACAGGGCGATAATTTATTCCTTGCAACCGAGCTGGATGACTACGACCCTGAGGCGGTTTCCAATGGAGTTAACTTTTTTCAAGTACCAACGGCCACAAGTATTTTATTAGGTCTTCAAATAAAATTATAATCAGATGAAAAGTATCCAATATATAAAAATAGGCCTTTTGGCAGTCGTCCTTACAATCCAACAAGGTTGTAATGAAGATGTTTTGATCCAAGAACCAGATCACGTTATTTCGGAATCATTAGTGATTAATTCCGTAGAAAAACTTCAGGATTTATTGAACGGTTCGTACAGTGAAATTTCGGATGGTTCGTATTTAGGAAGAACCCTGTACAAAAGAGCGGCCGTAAAAGGCACGGATTTTAGATTTGTAAAAACTACGTTCAACCCAAGAGATTACGAGCAGACCGAATATCGTTACGAAGAAAGCAGTAACAACAACGGTAGCGCAGAAAGTATGTGGCTACAATGCTTCAAGGCAATTGGCAACCTCAACCTAATTCTCGATAACATTGAAACTGCGGAAGGCAACGATAACGAAAGACAACAAATTAAAGCACAAGCCCTAGCATTAAGAGGGATGATTTATTTTGATCTTACCCGTACCTTTTCTTACCCGTGGATACGTGAAGGTGCCACTGCTCAAGGAATGCCGCTGAATTTATCCTCTACCGAAACTATTACCGAACGGAGTTCACTTGGAGAAACATACGAACAAATCATTGTAGACCTTAACGCGGCCCTAAATGAAATCGAAGACAATACTTGGGAACAGGGTAGTACAAAGTATATGACCAAAAGTGGCGTTCATGCCCTTTTGGCACGTGTACACCTGTACAAACAAGATTGGGAGAACGCACTCACCTATTGTAAAGAGGTGCTTAGCGTAAAAACCGAAGCGGATTTAATGGATATTTCCACCTATATTTTTGATGATTATACTACGGAATCTCTTTTTGAACTGAGCATAACTACAGATAACTCGGTAGGAAGTAACGGCCTTGGAGCACAATTTGATTTAAGGGATGGAGGCCAAGGAGATGTCATTGCCACCCAAACTTTTGTTGACCTTTTACAAGCATATGAAGGCGACCCACGTGCCGCTTTGTTACTTGAGGATAAAGAAGGTACCAATGCCGCATTCGTAAAATACATTAACCGAAGTGGTGGTAGCGGATTAAGTATTCACAACATTCCTATTCTACGCCTATCCGAAATTTATTTGATAGCTGCGGAAGCATGTGCCAACGGGGCAACCGGTGGTGACACCCAAGCTTTGGCTTATTTAAACACCCTGATAGCTAAACGTACCACAGATTTTGACACCTATAAAGCAACAGAAACCGGCGAAGCCTTAAAAGCAAGAATTGCAGAAGAAAGAAGAAGAGAACTTGCGTTGGAGGGCCACGCAGTGTACGATTATATACGAACAGGTAAGAATATCAACAGACCTGAGTCCGACCACATAAACACGGGCGTAAACGTAAACAATCTTAATATTGAAGCTACATCGGCAAAAACCATCTATCCTATTCCTGCAAGCGAGATAGAAGCTTCACAAATGCAACAGACAAAAGGTTACTAAACACTATACCATAATTACCTTTTGAAAATAGCGGAGCAATGCTCCGCTATTTTAATTTTTAAACCCCCATGTACCCGGAACTAAAAATCGTTCAAGAATATGTAAGCAGTTTTTATGGTTGATAGGTCTTCGGTAACATCTGTCCATGCAAAATAAACCTTATCCCCAACTAAAGTCATCTGTGGAAATCCTGTTTTCCTAGAAGCACCAAGCTTACTCACAATAATCGCTTTTGACATTTCACCGGAACGATTCACCTTTGCCGTCTTAATCTGAGCTTCTTGGCCAACAGTCTCCATCCAACTAACAATAGCATTTTCCTTATCAAGTAAAATAAGGTCTACCCTACCCATAGTAGTGTTGTCACTAATTAGAATAGGAGCATCAAAATTTTCACCTCCATCCAAAGAAAAAACCAGTTTAACCTTTGGTTCATTGTTTACCGCAGTAAACCAAGCAACGGCTAGGTTATTATTAATAGCATCGGCCTTGGGGCCATTAACGGGACACCCGTTTATCTCCCATCCGTCATCAAAAATAAATTTAGGCTCCGTCCATTTTCCATTTACCTGTCTAGTAATGGCAATATCCCTTATTTCAGCATCCGTTCTATCCCTATACAAGACAACCGGGCCATTATCCGTAATTGCCGCTGTAGTTTGGCAGCAACTACATGTTTTGGCATCCAAAAGCACCTCATTACTGACCGTGCCATCTACTGCTACTTCCGCAGCGCGGATATTCATGTTACCTTCATGACCATGGCCTCCACCTCCGGTGTTTCTACCATCTAACCACGTAACAAAAAATGCATCTTCGTTATATGGCAACATGGTTACAAAACCGTGTTCCGTTTTAGTACCGTCCGTATGCAAGGGTAGATTCGTACGCCAAGAAACATCCGTATTAGACTTTAGATGTAACTGAATGTCATACGAAAAAGTTTCTTTGGAAGATTTCCTGAGTACATGCGATAATAAGTTTCCGTTGTTTTCCCCAATTGTTGGAAAATCGGCCCAATTAATAAACCAATCGGAACCCTGAACAATGGTTTCCGGTTCCGACCATTCGCCTGCAGATAATCGGGCATATTTAAACTCGGCCAAAGAATCATTTAGTTCATGAACCCATGACAACAAAGCCCCATCATTGGCAGTGAATAAACTAGGTAATGAACTACCGCTCTTTACTGGCGAAACCAGGGGGTTTACAATTTCCTTCTTGCTTTCCGTATTACTAACCTCTTCTTGTTTGGGAACCTCTTTACAAGAAACCAGCAAGACCATAATACCCATTGCGGCATACCCTACACTTTTCATTACTCTATAGTTTTTAATTTTTTGATTATTTCCGGTCTATCCCACGCAGTGGCACCTATAATTTCATGAACCTTTTCCCCAGATTCACTGAAAATAAAAGTAGTAGGAAGTGCGTGCACACTAAATTGGACCAATCCTCCTGCATACCTTAGATATTTAAATTTGTACGGTACGATCTGTTTAAACTTCCGAATTGTTTTCAAAGATTCTTCCGAAGCCAAAAGAATAACATACCCCTCTTTTTCCAAAACGGATTTAGCCTGCATTAAACTGGGCATTTCTTGAATACAGGGTTTACACCATGTAGCCCAAAAATTAAGTAAAATGCGTTTCCCTTTAAAATCGGACAACGAAACGGCATTCCCCTCCAAATCCATGAATACTGCCTCCTTTTGTTCAGTTACAACAGAAATCTCTTGACTTTTTTCGGCTGGATTCTTCTTTTTACCTATCTTCTTACAAGACATCGTCAAGAATAGACAACCTACTAAAAACATCAAACGTATCTTCATTCTTCAGTTACGGAATATATAGATTGTAAAGATACCTAAAGTCTGTAGCCTAGCGGAAGTCATTTTCTTAAAAATGGTACAGGAGAAAATAATTTTTAAATAGTAAATAGGTTCATTACACGATAAATGCACCTATGAACGTTATCAATGTAGCTACAATCTAATCTTGGCACCAAATTTGGGTATCTTTGTTTGGATTGTGAACACGATTAAATTCAAAAATGGTATGATGGAACGACGAGCATTCATAAAAAAAAGTGGAATTGCAGGCATTACTCTAGCAGCATTGCCCAATTTGGCATTCTCCAAAGATTTTGAGTATAGCATCTTAGAATTAATGGGCAAAACAGATATAAAGCTTTACGGAAAAGGCATAAACTTGCGCAAAGAGGCCCATGATGCTTTTATTGAAATGAAAAAAGCCGCGTACAGTGATGGCATTGATTTAAAAGTGGTTTCCAGCTACCGTAATTTTGAGCGTCAACGTTCTATTTGGGAACGTAAATATTTAAAATATACAGACGACAATAATATGGAACCTTTAGAGGCCATTGACAAAATTATAGAATACTCTACTATACCCGGCACCAGCAGACATCATTGGGGAACGGATATTGACATTGTTGATGGGAACAGAAATGTAAAAGGAGACATGCTCGTGCCTTCCAAGTTTGCCGAGGGCGAACCTTATGCCGATTTTAAAAAATGGATGGACGAAAACGCAAAGAGTTTTGACTTTCATTTAGTTTACACCGATGTTCCCGGACGAAGAGGGTTTAAATATGAGCCATGGCATTACAGCTACGCCCCAATTTCCGTACCTATGTTAACCGAATTTCGCAGAAAGAACATTTTGCAGTTGCTAAAAGATGAGGATTTTTACGGCAGCGAACATTTTACCGAAGGCTTCTTAACCAGCTATATTCAAGACAATATCTTGGATATCAATACCGAACTTCTGTAGGTCTTTTGTATATTGAGCTACAAAAGAACACTATACCATGCGAAGAGGAAGTTGGAAAATCAGGATATTCATTGGCTTGGCCATTGTTGCATTCGCCTTTATTAAGCGTTGTAGCAGCAAAGAAGAAAACCCATATACAGGAAGGGTACAGACCATAAACATGAGTGCCGAACAAGAGATTGCTATCGGTCTCCAAAGCACTCCGGAAATCGCACAACAATATGGCGGTCTTTATCCAGACGAAAAACTACAGGCTTATGTAGACCAGGTAGGCAACAAACTTGTACAAAACAGTATAGCGCGGGAAACTCCCTATCAGTATGATTTTCATTTATTGGCCGATGATCAAACCATTAATGCCTTTGCATTGCCCGGCGGCCCTATTTTTATTACCTATGCCCTATTCAAACAACTAAATGAAGCACAATTAGCCGGTGTACTTGGTCATGAAATAGGCCATGTTATTGGTAGGCATTCCGCAGAACGTATTGCAGAAAGTGAACATTGGCAATTACTTGCCACCGGTGCCTCCGTGGGTGCAGATGCAGGCAATCTTATTGGTGGTATTGGGCAGAACATTCTTTTAAAAAATGGTCGCGGCGATGAATTGGAAAGTGATGATCTAGGGGTTCTCCTCATGATGAATTCCGGCTACCAGCCAGAAGAAATGATCAAAGTAATGGAAATTCTAAAAGCGGCCGCAGGCCCAAACCGGGTTCCCGAATTTCAAAGCTCTCACCCTGACCCAGAAAATAGAATAGAAAAGATACAGGAATCCATAGAAAAGTACAAGAACCAATAAGTTTCTTAGAAAGTCTTCTAAAGCCTTTATTTTTATTTTACAAATCCCTTGAACGGTTGTTAAATTCGTTGAAATGCAAGGGCTTGTGTGCTAATTTAACTATCTTTACGGCTCCCAAATACTACCGTTGCTAACGCAGCAATTTAACTCCTTATAGCTTTTAAATTAACCGATGTCCCTAGACAAGACATCTAAAATAAAACTATATGGGAACACTATTGCATCTTAAAAATTTGTATACCGAAGCATTCGAGAACTGCAAGCCTGAATTAGTAGTATTACTTTTAAAGGTTTACTCGGTATTTTGTGGATTAATGTTGTTTATGGCTGTTTACGCGTTTGTACACAGAGCCCTGAACGGATTTGAATTTTAATTCGCACCGCTTTACCGCTCTTTTACGAGATACTATATGAAAAAAACCCGACCATATGTTTATGATCGGGTTTCTTGCTTTAAAGAGCAATTAGCTAATTCAAAATGTTTAGCTCCCTATAGCTGTTTCAATAACCCTTAGGGCATCTGTTGCATTGGAAAGTTCTGCGTATTTTTTAACAGAGTATCCTTTATCACTTTTAATTTTAAGATTAGCCCCGTTGGCAATCAAAAGTTCTAAAATCTCTGCTTTGTTGTAACGTGCGGCAAAAATTGCTGGTGTCATGCCCATAGATTTTTTGTTAACATCCTCTCCGAGCTCTATAAATTTCTTTACAGTATCAAAATCTCCCTGCATAATTGCTTTACAGAAAGAACTTAGTTCTACGGTTCTGAACATTTCATAAGTTGGAGTGTTCATGGTCGTAATAGTGTCATTTGCCATTATGGCGGAAGTTCCGACCAAACAGGCCGTTGTGAAGGTTAAAAACGTTTTTCTCATGATGAATGATTTAAATTGATGAATTGTATTTGATTGTATAAAGTAGACTGGAGAATTCAGATTTTGTTACAGGAAAAAACAGACGATAACTTAACTTTAACATTTAGGACGCCTAAAAAACTAAGTAAAACACTAAAAATTAGAAACTTAAGTTAAACCCTAAAATCATTTTTTATATCTAGTTAAATTACGGGCATATCCTATTTCCATTAAAAATACTCACCAATTTCTCTAAAATGTGGCATCTCTAACAAAGCTAAAATCACTTTAAAAAAGCCCTTTTATAATTGGCATTTCCTCTTAGATCACTGTACTTTTGAAAATCTAATTTATCATAGCCATGAACAAAAAAGTAATACTTATGATTCTTGATGGTTGGGGCAAATCACCCAATCCCGAAGTCTCCGCCGTAGATAATGCAAATACTCCATTTGTTGATTCCCTATATAAAGACTATCCAAACGCAAACCTTCTTACGGATGGTATGAACGTTGGCCTTCCAGAAGGTCAGATGGGAAATAGCGAAGTAGGTCATATGAACCTAGGTGCCGGCCGTATCGTATATCAAGATTTGGCAAAAATTAACCTGGCCGTAAAGGAAAACACTTTAAAAGATGAGAAGGTCCTAAAGGATGCTTTCACCTATGCAAAAGAAAACAACAAGCCCGTACATTTCTTAGGTTTGTTAAGTGATGGCGGTGTTCACAGTCATATAAATCACATAAAAGGTCTTATTGAAGCCGGTAATGAGTCCGGTGTAAAAAACATGTACGTTCATGCCTTTACGGATGGTAGGGATGTTGACCCCAAGAGTGGGAAAAAATTCTTGACCGAACTTAGTTCATTTGGCGCCGATAATAATGCCCAACTAGCCTCTGTAGTGGGAAGATATTTTGCTATGGACCGTGATAAACGTTGGGAACGCGTAAAAAAAGCATACGATGTTATGGTAAATGCCGAAGGCGAAAAGACTACGGACATTGCTGCTAAAATGCAAGAAAACTACGATAACGACATTACCGATGAATTTATAGAGCCTATTGTCATGACCGATAGTAATGGGAACCCTATTGCTAAAATTACGGAAGATGATGTGGTTATTTTCTTTAATTTCAGAACAGATCGTGGCCGAGAACTTACTGAGGTATTGAGCCAAACAGATATGCATGAACAGAACATGCACAAACTAAAACTGTACTACGTTACTTTAACCAACTATGATGCTTCTTACAACGGTGTTCATGTGGTTTACGACAAAGCAAATATTGAAGATACTCTTGGTGAAGTCTTAGAAAGAGCCAATAAGAAGCAAATACGTATTGCAGAGACTGAAAAATACCCACACGTTACTTTTTTCTTTAATGGTGGACGTGAGGAACCTTTTAATGGTGAACAGCGCCTATTATGTCCTTCTCCAAAGGTTGCTACATACGATTTAAAACCGGAAATGAGCGCTTATGAGATTAGGGATGCTATTATTCCCGAACTGAAAAAAGGCGAGGTAGATTTTGTTTGCCTGAACTTTGCCAATCCAGATATGGTAGGGCATACAGGTGTTATGTCTGCCGCTATTAAAGCATGCGAAGTAGTAGACGAATGTGCCAAAGCGGTGGTAACTGCAGGCCTCGAAAATGGTTATACATCCATTGTAATTGCCGATCACGGTAACTGCGAAACTATGGTCAACCCAGATGGTAGCCCTAACACCGCACACACCACTAATCCAGTTCCATTAATCTTGGTAGATAAGGACATAAAAGAAATTAAAGATGGTGTTTTGGGTGATATTGCCCCTACCATTTTGAAATTACTGGGCGTACCACAACCGGAATTAATGACAAGAGAAGCTCTTGTATAAAGAATACATCAATTATTTTTACCTTTGCCGCTATGATTAAATTAAAAACACCCGAGGAAATAGAACTAATGCGCGAAAGCGCCTTAGTCGTATCAAAAACTTTGGGCATGCTGGCATCGGAAATCAAACCAGGTGTCAACGCCCTATATCTTGATAAACTAGCAGAAGACTTTATCAGGGAACAGGGCGCTGAACCAGGTTTCTTAGGTATGTACGATTTTCCGAATACACTAAACATGAGCCCTAACGCTCAAGTGGTTCACGGTATACCAAATGCAGAACCTTTAAAAGAAGGTGATATAATTTCTGTGGATTGTGGTGCACTAAAAAACGGATACTATGGTGATCATGCCTACACCTTCCCGGTTGGTGAAATTGTACCGGAAACCGCAAAACTTTTAAAAGTAACCAAAGAATCCTTATACCTTGGTATTTCGGAATTTAAGGCTGGTAACCGCGTTGGCGATGTTGCTTTTGCCATTCAGAATTACTGTGAGAACCACGGGTACGGTGTTGTTCGTGAGTTGGTAGGACATGGTTTGGGCAAATCATTGCATGAAGGCCCGGAAATGCCCAACTACGGTAAACGAGGCCGCGGCAAGCAATTTAAGGAAGGTCTGGTAGTAGCTATTGAACCTATGATCAATATGGGAACCAGACGTATAAAACAGCTTAAGGACGGTTGGACCATCTTAACTGCAGATGGCAAACCAAGCGCGCACTTTGAGCACAATGTGGCTATTGTTGATGGCAAACCTGAATTGCTCTCTACGTATCAGTACATTTACGATGCTTTAGGCATTGAAACTGATGAAGAAGACAATTTCCGAAAGGAAAAATTGGTTCTTTAAGTTAGGGTGAACAAAGCTAATTTGTGCTAATTGATGTAATAGGTGTCCAAAATTTTCAAGTTTATTCTAAATGCCGTTCCTAGGCCCTTACTTATTAAACTAAGTTACCTGGTGAGGCCTTTATTGGGTTTATGGATGCGCGGAAATCGTTATGAGGACCCTATTGACGGTAAAAAATTCAAGAGTTTTCTACCCTATGGATATGAAAGCCCTAGAGAGAATGTACTGTCTCCTTTTACTTTATCCTTAGAAAGACATCGGCTGTTATGGCTCTATCTAAAAAACGAAACTAATTTCTTTACCAAGAGACTAAAGGTGCTTCACTTTGCACCTGAGCAGGCTTTTTATAAACGTTTCAGAAAACTTAAAAACTTAGAGTACATAACTACAGATCTTTTATCTCCTTTGGCAGATGTAAAAGCGGATATTTGCAACCTTCCTTTTGAGGACAATTCCTTTGATGTAATTCTTTGCAACCACGTACTTGAGCACATTCCAGACGATACAAAAGCTATGCAAGAGCTATACCGTGTATTAAAAAAAGACGGATGGGCTATATTGCAAATCCCTCAGGATCTTGAACGCAAAACCACGTTTGAGGACGATTCCATTACCGATAAAAAAGAGCGCACCAAAATATTTGGACAATATGATCACGTACGCATTTACGGCTGGGATTATTTTGAAAAATTGAGAAGTATTGGTTTTATTGTGGAGGAAGTAGATTACACAGCCACCCTTTCTCCCGAAACCATTGATAGGTATCGTTTGGCCAAAGGCGAAATAATCCCCTTAGTCAAAAAACCACTTTAATTCTTGGTCACCAACTCTTTAAAGCCAGGACTCATAAACTCATCTGTTTCCCCTTTTTCATTTGTAAAAATAAGATAAGCCTCAAGTTCGGGATTAAGGGTCAATACTTTGGACACCTGGTCCAAATCCATAGCCATGAACGAAGTAGCAAAAGCATCTGCCTTAGCACAATTATCCGCAAGAACCGTAGCCGCAAGTGTATTGGCATTTTTGGTGAAACCCGTTATAGGATCAATAGTATGTACATACTTGAATCCGGTGACCGGGTCTTTTCTAAAATGCCTGTAATTCCCAGATGACGCCAAGGCCCTATTCTCTAATCGGATGGTTGCCTTTAACTTTCTTTCATTTTCAACCGTTGGATCATCAATACCAACGATCCAAGGCTTTTGCTTTATTTGATTTTGACCCTTTGCAACCAGCTCCCCTCCTACTTCTAACAGATAATTCTCAATTCCATTTGCGTCCATTAACTTTGCCAATCGATCTATGGAATATCCTTTTGCAATTGCATTAAAATCAAAGTAGATGTTAGGGTCGGATTTTTTTATTCTATTTTCTGCTGTAAGTTCCACTTTATCAAACCCCACATATTGCAACAAACTATCCACACGGGTGCTATCCATCTGAATTTGCTTTTCTGGCCCAAAACCCCAAGCGTTCACCAGTGTGCCTACAGTAGGGTCAAAATACCCGTTTGTAGCACCATACACTTCCTGTGAGAGCTCAAAAACCTCTTTGAACATATGATCAACAACCAAAGTAGAATCGCCTTTATTGATCTTAGAAATGTCCGAAGCCGGAATATATGTAGATAATGAATGATTAATAACGTCAAAAACGGAGTCTACCTGCTTTTGAAGGTCCAGATTTTCCTTGGACAGGTATATTAGGTTATAGGAAGTTCCTAGCGCAGCACCGGAACTTTCATTTCGCACCATGCCGGATGGATTACCTCCACAGGAGCATAACAACAACATGCCAGAAAACAGTAAAAATCTATTCATCCTTTATTTCAATTAAACCGATATAATCCACAGCATAAGGCTCATTCAAGTACACCGGTAATTCTGGATTTTCAGCGTTAGAAAGTCCCACACCAGCGTAATAAGTCCTGGCTTCGTGCTTGTTCGCATGGTTCTTCATTTTTAACATAAGAGCCTCATCATACACATGAGGATTTTGTGGATATGGTACATGACGCACCACAATAAAATGCAATATTTTATCCTTTAGACAAACAAACTGCGGATTCCTTTTAGGTTCGCTATTGACCCCCATAAAATCATACCCTTTTGCCTCAAGCTCCTTGCCTACAATATTCATGGCTAGGTTATGCAGTTCACGCTCAGTTAATGGTTTTCCCATAACGCTAGAAAAATTAGATCAAAAAAAACCGATGCGTAAACATCGGTTTTTCTATTTATTCGTTTTGCTCGGGAGCCAGATTCAACCTGAACTCCTTTGACAATAAAAATCGTATTATCCACCGAAATCATCAAAGCGGATGTGCTCATCGGGAATACCAAAGTCTTCACCCATTTTTTGCACAGCTTTGTTCATCAATGGAGGACCACAGAAATATAATTCAATATCTTCTGGTGACTCATGGTGGCTTAAGTAGTTATCAATAACACAGTTATGAATAAAACCTACAAAACCATCTCCAGGAGCATCTATGTTCTCCTTAACCTTCCAATTATCCTCTTCTAACGGTTCGGACAATGCTAGGTAGAACTTAAAGTTTGGAAATTCTTCTTCAAGCTTATAAAAGTGATCCAAATAGAACAACTCTCTTTTTGAACGACCACCGTACCAATAGGTAACTTTTCTATTGGTCTTTAATGTTTTGAACAAGTGATATAAATGAGAACGCATTGGGGCCATACCTGCACCACCACCTACATATAACATTTCTGAATCAGACTCATTGATAAAGAACTCACCATAAGGTCCAGAAATGGTACATTCGTCACCAGGTTTAAGGTTAAAAATGTATGACGAAGCAATACCTGGGTTTACATCCATCCATCCATTTTTAGCACGATCCCATGGTGGCGTAGCAATACGTACGTTCAACATAATCTCTCTACCCTCTGCAGGAAAAGAAGCCATGGAATAGGCTCTTTCAACCGTTTCCGGGTTTTTCATAACCAATGGCCAAAGGTTAAACTTGTCCCATTCGGCTTGGAATTTATCCGGAGTCTCGTGTTCTTCTGGGTGTGCAGTAATATCTATATCCGCATATTTCACTTCACATTCTGGAATTTCAATCTGGATGTAACCACCAGCTTTGTAACCCATATCCTCTGGAATCTCTACTACAAATTCCTTAATAAAAGAAGCAACGTTATAATTACGCACTACTTTAGCTGGCCATTTCTTAATACCAAATACCTCTTCTGGTATGGTAATTTCCATGTCCTGCTTAACTTTTACCTGACAGGCCAAACGAGCACCAGCGTTCAATTCTCTTTTAGAGAAGTGAGGTGTTTCCGTAGGAAGCGCTTCTCCACCTCCCGAAAGAACATGACACTCACACTGAATACAAGTACCACCACCACCACAGGCAGACGGCAAAAACACTTTTTGGTTACCTAAAGTAGAAAGTAACGAACTTCCCGAACCAACTTCTATTTTCTTTTCTCCGTTTATTGTAATGGTAACCGGTCCTGATGGAGACAGTTTTTCTTTGGTGAACAATAAAAGGGCCACCAATACCATCAATAGTATCATAAAGGCGACAACGGTAATTAAAATCGTTCCTCCAGTGCTTGTAGCTAATAGCATATCTATTTGTTTATGGCGTCGTTATAAGAGACCTCTTTACTATCGATCTCTTCTTTATTTTCTTTCTCTTTATTTTCGGATACCTTATCGTAATCCATACGTTGTTCCTCCACAGGAGCAGCATCGTCACCTCCAGTTAACATACCTCCAAAACTTTGAAAACCGATACCCATTAAACCTGTAATGATAAAAGTAATACCCAAGCCTCTTAACGGAGCGGGTACATTTGAATATCTAATTTTCTCACGAATAGCAGCTATGGCCAAAATAGCCAGGAACCAACCAATACCAGAACTAACACCATAATTAAGTGCCAGACCTAAAGTTTGAATATCCCTTGCCTGCATGAATAGAGAACCACCCAAAATAGCGCAGTTTACCGCAATTAATGGCAAGAAAATACCCAATGAGTTATATAATGATGGAGAGAACTTTTCTACTACAATTTCTACCAATTGAACCATTGTTGCAATGGTTGCGATAAAAAGAATAAACGAAAGAAAGCTCAAATTGTAATCCGCATATTCAGGCCCTAACCAGACTAAAGCACCATCTCTTAATAGATACTGATCTAATAACCAGTTCAACGGTACGGTAACAGCAAGTACAAAGATTACAGCCGCCCCTAAACCTACGGCAGTAGCTACTTTTTTGGAAACCGCTAGGTAAGAACACATCCCCAAGAACACGGCAAATACCATGTTATCTATAAAGATGGATTTAAAAAATAATTCTATATGCTCTAACATAATTCTATCTTTTTACCTTAATTAATTATCTTCTACAAGTGCAGGATTTCTTGAGCGCTGTACCCATATGATAATACCCACAACAATAAGTGCTGCCGGTGGAATAATCATAAATCCGTTGTTCTCATAGCCTGTTGCGTACAATCCGGTTTTGGCAATTGGATCACCTAAAACTTTATACCCTAAAAGAGTTCCTGAACCTAAAAGCTCCCTGAAAAAACCTACGATTATTAAAATAACACCGTATCCCAGTGAATTTCCTATACCATCCAAAAAGGATCTCCATGGACCGTTAGCCAAAGCAAAAGCTTCAAAACGTCCCATAATAATACAATTGGTAATAATTAAACCAACAAATACGGATAAGGTTTTACTAAGCTCGTAAGCAAAAGCCTTAAGCACTTGATCAACCACAATCACCAAAGTAGCAACTACAATTAACTGTACGATAATCCTAATTTTTGAAGGAATAACATTTCTCATTAAAGAGATGACCACGTTACCTAAGCCCAATACGAACATTACAGCAACAGCCATTACAATCGAAGCCTTTAGTTCGGCGGTAATTGCCAAGGCGGAACAGATACCCAATACCTGAATAGTAATCGGGTTATTATCCGCTAACGGATCCGTTATTAAACTTGTATCTTTTTTTGTTAATAGTGCCATATTATTTTGCGCTAACGGTTTTTAAATAGTCTTTATAGAGATTTAGACTCTCTTTGATCATAGCAGAAACACCGTTACCAGTTATTGTGGCTCCAGCTAAAGCATCTACTTCATTATCATCCTTAGTATTGTTCAACGGGTCATTATTACCCTTTGCAACAGCAATACCAGCATATTCGGTTCCTTTAAGAATGCTTTCACCTGTGAAGTCATCCATAAAATAACGTTGCTTGATGTTTGCACCCAAACCTGGAGTTTCCCCCTTGTGATCAAAGTAAACACCTTGTACAACCATTTTATCATCCAAAGCAATAAAGCCCCAAATAGCATCCCAAAGCCCTTTTCCGTACATAGGAATGATGTAGTATTTTTTACCATCCTTCTCTCCTATCATTAAAGGAAGCTTAGGGGTCTCACCTTTTCCAGCGATTGCCATTTGCTTTTTCATATCTATTAAATAGGCTTCATCATTTTCAGTGATCTTATCACCTTCAATAACCAACTGCTCTTTAATATAGTTTTTAAACTCTCCCTCTACCTTATCGGTTGAAACAAAATTTACACTACCCTCATCAACATTATCGTTTACGCCCATGGCATAAAGAATGTTCTGTTGTTTTTCGAACCGTTCGTTCTCGGTAATTCTATCTTTTAAGCTCGAAGACATAAAAGCAAGAATAGACCCTACGATCACTACCATAACGGCAGCAAAAATAACGGTGTATGAATTTTTATCTGTATTGATTGCCATGATTATACGGTTTCTGCGTGAAGTTCATTTGCCTTGCCAGCTGAATCTTTTGGCAAGATGGTTGCATTTTTCAATCGTTTCATTCTACGTTTTACGTTTCCACGAACCACATAATGGTCAATTGTTGGTGCAAATACGTTCATTAAGAGAATCGCTAAGAAAACACCTTCTGGATACGCTGGGTTAAATACACGGATCATTACCGAAAGGAAACCGATAAAGAAACCGTAGAACCACTTACCACGGTTGGTCTGTGCACCCGTAACCGGATCGGTTGCCATATAGACAATACCAAAAGCCAAACCACCAACAATAAGATGCTGCCAAAAATCAAAACTCATTAAACCGTAAAATTTACTGGTTTCTCCAATCCAACCTGCATCAACTACGCCGTTAAATATCAAGCCCATTACCAAAGAACCTATAACGGCACTTAACATAATACGCCAGCTAGCAATTTTACTAAAGATCAAGAACAACCCTCCTAAAAGAATCAAGAATGTTGAAGTTTCACCTACTGAACCAGGAATAAAACCAAAGAACATATCAGAGATAGAATACGACATTTCCGCCCCTTTATTCTGTGCTAAATATCCTAATATAGTTTCACCTGAAATAGCATCTGGGCCACCAGCACGCTCAACAGCTTCATAGACCCAAACTTTATCTCCACTCATCCAAGTAGGATAAGCAAAGAACAAGAAAGCCCTAATCGTCAACGCTGGGTTAAGAATGTTCATTCCCGTACCACCAAATACTTCTTTACCGATTACCACACCAAAGACTACGGCTACAGCCAACATCCAAAGTGGTGTATCAATAGGAACGATCAACGGCACCAACATACCAGTAACCAAGTAACCTTCCTCTACCTCATGGCCTTTAATAACGGCAAAAATAAATTCGATCAACAGACCTACCCCGTAGGATACAACTACTAACGGAAGTACTTTTATAATTCCGATCCAGAAATTGTCCCAAGTAAGAAAATCGTTCATTAACGAAAATTCCGCAGGAAAACCGTTAATAGCCGAATAATGCTGATACCCTGCATTGAACATTGAAAAAAGCAATACCGGAACCAAGGCCATAATAACCGTGTTCATGGTACGCTTTAAATCATCTGCCGCCCTAACATGAGAACCCGAATGTGTGGTTTCATCTGGAGCAAACAAAAATGTGTGCAACGCATTAAATGCAGGAGCCATTTTTTTGCCCCTATAATGGTGCTTTAAAATGTGCAACCTTTTTTTGAAAGTCAGTTTTTTATCACTCATCTTTTATCCTATTTCTTTATGCAATAGATCTAATCCTTCTCTAATAATCTGTTGATGTGGTTGCTTGGAAACACAAACAAACTCAGTCAACGAGAAATCTTCCGGCGCTACTTCATAAAGCCCCAGTTGCTCCATCTCATCTAAATCCTTCACCATACAAGCTTTAAGCAACTGCATAGGAAAAATATCCAACGGAAATACTTTTTCATACATTCCGGTAACCACAAAAGCACGGTGCTCTCCGTTTGTATTTGTAGTAAGGTCGTATTTTTTATTTGGTTGCATCCAAGAGAACGTTAATGCTCTTGTAGCCGATATTTTATTGAAGATTGGCTTATTCCAGCCAAAAAACTCATAATCATCACCTTCAGGAATAGCGGTCACTGTATTGTTATAATACCCCAAATAACCATCAGGAGCTGATTTTGAACCCGTAAGCACATCACCATTTATCACCCTAAAGTTATCACCTTCTACACCGCTACCATATAAAAAGGTAGAAATCTCAGTTCCAATTTTAGTTTTGTAATATTTTGGCGCTTTAACCGAAGAACCAGCCAAGGCAACAATACGCTCTGCATTAAATTTCCCGGTCAAAAGCAACTCTCCTATTATCACCAAATCCTGAGGTGTTACGGTCCAAACCGTTTCCCCTTTATTGATCGGGTCTATTTTATTGATTTGCGTTCCTACCAAACCAGCGGGATGCGGACCCGAAACTTTATGCAGTTCCACACCGTTTAAACCGGCCAATGGCGAGTTTTCAGATTTTCCAACGGAAACATGAACCTTACCGGGCGTTAATTTACCCAAAGCGGTAATGGCCGCCTGAAGTTCCTTTTCTTTTCCTTGCAAAACATAATTCAAGTCGGCTGCCAAAGGAGCGGTAACATAACCCGAAACGAAAATCGCTTTTGGATTCGCATCCGGATCTGCGATAATATCGTACGGACGTTGCTTAATAAAAGGCCAACACCCTCCTTTTAAAAGGTATGCTTTCACTTCTTCTTTAGAAGCACCTTCTACGTTCAACAAATCATGCGCAATACCCGTTTGCTCTTTGTCCGCTAAAATTTTCAATGAAAGAATGCGTCTTCGCGCTCCTCTTACAATCTCAACCAGCTCGCCACTAACAGGCGAAACGAAAAGCATGCTTTCCTTGTTTTTATTGTAAAAAAGTGGTTCTCCCGCTTTGACTTCAGCACCTTGCTTAATTAGCATTTTAGGTGTGACTCCGTGAAAATCGTTTAAGTCTATTGCATAAACGTTACTTAAAACGGCTTTTGAGGTAGTTTGCTCTGCAGCTCCAACAAGTTTTATGTTCAAGCCCTTTTTAATCCTGATGTCTTTAGACATATTGTTCTAGACCTTAGGTTAACAAAATTTCGAGCAAAAATAATACTAAAAGGATTGTTTTCATAATAAATGCCTAGAAATTTGGACAACACACCGATCTAAATTTTTTAGGTACGCTTTTTGCTTACCTTTACAGCAAAAAATAGCAGGTAATGCGCTTGAATATTATATTGGTTTTTCTCCTTACCCTAACTTCATCTTTATACGCTCAGGTTCAAACGGAAGTTAACCCGCCCGAAAATATTAAAACAGTTATTTTTGGCGGACCTACGGAAGACCAATTTCCTGTTGTAGAGCTCGGAGAGACCATAAAACTGGAGTTTGATGACACAACAGCCTCCGAGAGCGACTACTATTACAAAATCATACATTGTAATTACGATTGGCAACCCTCCCAACTTTTAAAATCGCAATATCTGAATGGTGTAGACAACCAACGGATCATTAATTACGAGAACAGCTACTCAACACTACAGTCCTACTCCAACTACAAATTATCCATTCCTAACGAAAATGTAGGCCTAAAAGTTAGCGGAAATTACGTTCTAGAGATATATAATGACAGTTATGAGCTTCAATTTTCCAGACGCTTTGTTGTGTTTAAGGATATCGTTACCGTAGGCGGAAGCATTAAACGTTCCCGTGATTTCAATTTTATAAATGAAAAACAAGTTGTTCAGTTCAACATTAACGCCGGAAACTTTCAACTGGTAAATCCTAAAAAAGAAGTGAAAGTAGCTATTGTGCAGAATCACCAATGGGAAACCGCTCTTTATGACGTGGCCCCGCAGTACACAATAGGTACAGAACTGGTATACAAATATGATCAGGAAACCAGTTTTTATGGAGGCAACGAATTTTTAAATTTTGACACCAGCGACCTGAGGGCACCAACTTCTCAAATTTCAAGAATAGAAATCAACGATCTTTACAATCACTATTTATTTGCGGACAGCTACCGATCGGACCATCCCTACACCTATTATCCGGATATTAACGGAGACTTTGTAATTCGCACGTTACAGGGCGAAGACAATTCTAGAGAAGCCGAATACACCATGGTTCATTTTTCCCTACCTTATGATGAAAGGTTGGAGCTAGACGAAGTTTATATTTACGGAAAATTCAATAACTACGACTTGTCCGATGAAAATAAGATGACCTACAACGAGGACAACGGCATGATGGAGGCCCAAATAAAATTAAAGCAGGGCTTCTACAACTACAAGTATGTTATTAAGCGTGAAGACGGCACCATTGAAACCAATACAATTGGCGGAAACTTTCATTTTACCGAAAACAACTACCTTATATTAGTTTACTATAGAAATTTTGGCGATTTATACGACAGTATTATTGGCGTTGGTTCGGCAAACTCAAGAAATATCAGTAATTAGATTATATTTATCCTTGAATACCCTTTGGATAAATGACCAACAAACCCACCGTCTCCGGAAAAGGAAGATATAATTTAAACTACCGAGGCACAGAATGCCTTAACTGCGGACACCCTCTAGACCTGAGCGATAAATACTGTCCTAATTGTGCGCAGGCGAACAGTACAAAGAAAATTACCATTAAAGATTACCTTGACGAGTTTTTTGGGACGTTAATTTCCTATGACTCCCGATTGCTTCGCACACTGTCTACCTTACTGATAAAACCGGGAAAAATCACCAAAAGTTATATAGACGGCAAACGCATTTCGTACACAAACCCTTTTCGGTTTTTATTAAGTCTAGCCATAATCTATTTCTTAATCATAAACTTTAGCAGTAATTTCTCAAAATACGACAAGTACGGTTCTCAAGACTTTTCAAAAGCGGAAAACTTGGTCTATGAATGGGCCAATGAAATAAACGAAGAAGACACTGCCGAACTTTCCGTAACAATAGACTCTCTTAGAAAGATAGTGCACTATGACAATTATATAAAACAAAAACAGAAGCGAGATTCCATAATACTTTTAGACCCCATAGTGTATTTCAAAAAAATAGACCAAGGTTCTTTAAGTGATCGCAATAACAAGAAACGGGAGTTTTTTACCACGCTCTTAAAAAATGATACTATATATGACTTTCAAGACGTGACGGACACATATCAAATTCCCGACACCTTTGAAAATAAAGCAATATTCAACATCGCAAACGGATTTTTAAAATTCCAGAGGTCTCCCGGGACTTTTCTAAGCACGTTAATATCTAAATTACCATTTGTCATATTTTTCTTTTTACCCGTGTTTACCCTGTTCATTTGGCTGATGTATATCAGAAAAAAATATAGTTATACCGATCATTTGATCTTTAGTTTTCACAACACAGCGTTATTGTTTATCTTGCTCATTATTAGCTATTTGATTGATTCTATTTTCAAAATTCAGAGCAATTGGATTTTCTTAATGATTTTTTCGACATACCTCTTTGCAGCTATGCGAAATTTTTACGGTCAGAGCATATTTAAAACTATTGTTAAATATCTATTTCTGAACACTATTTTTTTTATATTGGCTATATTATCAACGGTACTACTATTTACCGGTAACATTATCACCTTTTAGAAGGAAAACATATGACAACACAAGTAACCAAGGGCATCAAAATTTCGGTAAACACTAGTTTTGAAGGTACATTCTTCAAGAACTATAAAATGCATTTTGCTTTTGGCTACACAATTACCATAGAGAACCAAAGTAAGGACTCGGTTCAACTTACTTCCCGTCATTGGAAAATTTACGATGCGTTAAACGAGCTAGAAGTTCTAGATGGCGAAGGTGTAATTGGTAAGAAGCCGGTTATTAAACCTGGAGAATCGCACACCTATACTTCTGGGTGCCTTTTAACTTCTCCTATAGGAGCCATGAAAGGCCACTACAATATGGTCAACTTTAGCTCTACCGAAAAGTTCAGGGTATACATCCCCACTTTTAAATTCCATGCACCTTTTGCATTAAACTAGGTCTTCTACTTTCAATATTTATAGTGATTTTGATTCTTGCCTAACAATCTGTTAGCAGACTGCTTACGCAACAAGAACAAAAACATTTGCCTTTAATTTAATTAAGTTTTTTTTAGCACTTTTCATGTGATTCATTAGTGCTTCAGCAATTTTTTATTCGCTTTAAGAATCCTACCTTTGGACTCTATTAAAACTTAATTATAGTATTATGAGCAAAGGTTTTTTTCATGTACCGACAGCGATTAACGAACCCATAAAAAGTTATGCGCCGGGCTCTCCAGAAAGAGAAGAAGTCCTAGAACAGTACCGTTCTTATTTTAACGGCAACGAGGATATACCATTATATATAGGTAGCCAAGAAATTAAGACAGGCAATACCAAGCCAATGTCTCCCCCACACGACCATAAACACGTTGTTGGCCACTATCATGTTGCAGAAAAAACACATGTAACCAAAGCTATTGATAACTGTTTAGCATCAAGATCCGCATGGGCAGACCTAACTTGGGAGCAACGTGCCGCTATTTTCTTAAAAGCCGCCGAATTGATTGCCGGACCTTACCGTGCAAAAATCAACGCGGCAACAATGATCGCACAATCAAAGAACATTCACCAAGCAGAAATTGATTCGGCATGTGAGTTGATTGATTTCCTTCGTTTTAACGTAGAATATATGTCACAAATCTACGAGGAACAACCTGATTCCGCAGAAGGTATTTGGAACCGTGTAGAATACAGACCTCTTGAAGGTTTTGTATATGCCATTACCCCTTTTAACTTTACCGCTATTGCCGGAAACCTTCCTGCAAGTGCGGCTATGATGGGTAACGTTGTGGTTTGGAAGCCCAGCGATAGCCAAATTTTCTCTGCAAAGGTTATTGTTGACATCTTTAAGGAAGCCGGTCTTCCTGATGGGGTTATAAACGTAGTTTACGGTGACCCCGTAATGATTACCGAGACTGTTTTGGCCAGCCCAGATTTTGCCGGTATACATTTTACAGGTTCAACCCACGTGTTCAAAGAACTTTGGAAACAGATTGGAAACAATATTCACACCTACAAAACATACCCAAAAATAGTTGGTGAGACCGGCGGAAAAGATTTTATCATAGCACATCCTTCAGCCAAACCTCAACAAGTAGCTACGGCTATTGTTCGTGGAAGTTTTGAGTTCCAAGGTCAAAAATGTAGTGCCGCATCTCGCGTTTACTTGCCAAAATCCCTTTCAGAAGAGATTCTTGAATCAGTAAAGAAAGACATAGCATCTTTCAACAAACCGGGAAGTCCAGAAGACATGTCCAACTTTATAACGGCGGTTATTCATGAAGGTTCTTTTAATAAATTGGCCAAATATATTGACCAAGCCAAGAAGGATGACAATGCAGAGATTATTGCCGGTGGAAACTATGACAAATCCAAAGGTTACTTTATTGAACCAACTGTTATTTTAACTACAGACCCCAAGTATACAACTATGGAAACCGAACTATTCGGCCCTGTTGTTACTATATATGTATATGAAGATAAAGATTGGTCCAAAACTTTAAAACTAGTTGACGAAACCTCTGAATATGCCCTTACTGGTGCCGTATTAGCCACAGATAGGTACGCAATTGACGAAGCTACAAAAGCACTTCAGAACTGTGCGGGTAACTTCTACATAAACGATAAGCCTACAGGCGCCGTAGTCGGCCAACAACCGTTTGGTGGAGCAAGAGCATCCGGAACAAATGACAAAGCCGGTTCTGCACAGAACTTATTAAGATGGGTTTCACCTAGACTTATAAAGGAAACATTTGTAACCCCAACGGACTACAGATATCCTTTTTTAGGATAAAAAACCATTAAATAATTCTGACCATAAGAAAACTATGGTCAATTTTAATTAAATTCCCCAATCCCATTTTTTAAAAAGAAGGATTGGGGAATTTTTATAACCACTAAAACTTAAAAAAATGAAAAAATTGGCAGTGATTGCATTTTTCATGGTAGGCGCCATGACCTATGCACAAGAAAAATTGACACAGAACACCATTCAAGGTGTATTACAAGGTAACCAAGGACAAGTAGTTGCTCTAGCGGAAGCATTTTCCGAAGAACAATACGATTGGAGACCTACCGAAGGAGTTAATTCCGTTGCAGAAGCACTATTACATGTTGCCGGGGCAAACTACTACTTAGCTTCAAAAATGGGATTCGCCCCACCAGAAGATGTTGACATGATGAACCTGTCCAAAATAACAGGAAAAGAAAATATTATTGCGGCACTTAAAAAGTCCAATGAATTTGTTCTTGAAAAAATCGTTCTAGTAGAAGATGATCAATTTGCCAACGAAGTAGATTTTGGCTTTGCTAAAATGAATATGCTTGGCGGACTTCTTGCCATGATGGAACATAATGGAGAACACAAAGGGCAGTTAATAGCCTACGCACGCTCAAACGGAGTTACTCCGCCTTGGAGTAAATAAGAACATGAAAAAGAACTAAAAGCCCCTGCCGTATAATTATACTTCAGGGGCTTTTTTATGTCCTGTTTTTAAATTTTACCGACAAACTGCACAATTTAGCCCTCTAGTTAACGTTATATTTACATTAAAATAACAAACACACTACATATCGCAATTCAAAAATTGCAACAATGAAGAACTTTTAAGTAGTAAAATACTGATTTACAATTTATTAAATCACTATTCTTCTAAGCATAGATTTGGTTTTTAATATCAAACACAACGTGAAAAAGTAGTCTATAAAGCTGATTTTCAGTTCTAAATTGAGTAAAAAATCAGCAAAACATACTTTTAGTGTAAATTTAACGTTAAGTAATTGTAAATTAAACGTAATAATTGCGTACTTTGTAGTAACTGTAAAAAATGAAGATTATGGACATGCAGAAAACATACAGTAGATCACGAATGATAGCAGACTGTCTAATCATACACGTATGGGGACATTTAAAAATTTATGCTAGAAAATACAGAAAGGCGTATTATCACCTATTGAGCTTATAGGCTAACCCTTAAATTTCATAGGTAAATAGACCACTTTTTTAGTTTCAAAAAAAGCTTCATCAAAATAACTCGTAAGGTCATACATCTCTATGGCCTTATATTCTTTAAGTTCTTCGGATAAATCTCCTCCTTTTAAATAAAGAATTCCGTTTCGTCTTTCATGTTGTGACTCCTTCTTTATTTTGCCCTTTACCCAATGTACAAAAGTTGGCATCGCCGCAACCGCCCTGCTCACAATAAAATCGTACTGGCCTTTTACCTCTTCTACTCTAGAGTTCACTGTAGTGACGTTATCAAGCTCTAACCCATCAACAACCTCATTGACCACTTTTATTTTTTTTCCGATAGAATCTACCAAAGTAAATTGTACTTCGGGAAACAAAATAGCCAAAGGAATACCGGGAAAACCACCCCCAGTGCCAACATCCATGATGGAAGAACCTTCCTTAAATTGCTGAACCTTAGCTATTCCGGTGGAATGAAGAACATGCCTTAGATAAAGTTCATCTATATCTTTCCGGGAAACAACATTTATCTTTTGGTTCCAATCTTTGTACAATTCTTCAAGTAAGATGAAACGTTTTTGCTGTAGATCTGATAAATTGGGAAAATATTTAAAAACTAATTCGGCAGTCATGTGTATATTTGTATGGTTGCAAAACTACTATATTCATCGATGAAATAATATTTTATCGATAATTAAAGCTTTACATTTCTACGATATCTATCAATAATATTATTCATATGGACCAAAAAACAGTACGATTCTCCAGAAAAGATTCCGCACAGTTCTTTAGAACCTTGAACAAGCGGGTCAACGATTATTTTAAGGAGAACAAGATAAAAAAGACAGGCAACTGGCGCTTGCACCTTAAAACGGTAATTATGTTCGCCATTTTCCTAACTCCCTATTTCCTGATACTAACCTTAGGTTTGCCTACTTGGGCCAATCTTCTCCTTACTATTGTTATGGGGGTTGGTATGGCCGGTGTTGGCATGAACGTAATGCATGACGGAAACCATGGTGCCTATTCCAATAAAAAATGGGTGAACAAACTTATGGGAAGTAGTATATACATCCTAGCGGGAAATGTCTATAACTGGCAAGTGCAACATAACGTGCTGCACCATACCTATACCAATATTCATGAGCATGATGAAGATATGGAAGCAGGACGTATTCTACGTTTCTCCAAACATGCAGAATGGCAAAAGCATCATAAATTTCAACACTTTTATTCTGTTTTCCTGTATGGGCTTTTAACTTTTAACTGGGCCATAACTACAGATTTTCAACAGATGTACCGCTACATGAAACGAAAGCTTTCATACGGTAAATTACCTAATCCGGTCGTAAATTGGAGTACTTTGGTAATTACAAAAATACTTTACATAACTATATGGATTGTTCTACCCCTTATTTTTGTTGATATGGCTTGGTGGAAAATACTTATTGGCTTCTTTATCATGCACTACGTTGCCGGTGTTATTTTAAGTGTAGTATTTCAATTGGCACATATAGTTGATGATGCAGACACCCCATTACCTGATGAAACGGGTACGATGAAAAACACATGGGCCATACACCAGTTATTCACTACGGTAAATTTTGGCACTAAAAATAGGATTGTAAATTGGTTTACAGGTGGATTGAACCATCAAGTAGAGCATCACATTTTCCCAAATATTAGCCATGTACATTACACAAAAATTGCAGAAATTGTGAAAGAAACGGCAAAGGAGTTTAATTTGCCTTACCACGAGTATGAAACTACCCGAAAAGCTATAATTTCGCACTTTAAACATTTAAAGGAACTGGGTAAAAGACCTGCCTTGAACCTGCAATAAACGTAATTTAAGAAACTTTATTAGCACAAGTAATTTAGAGAGTAACGGTCTATGAGTTATTTAATTTGCTTCGTGTACAAACCTTAGTTTTATTATGACACCATCAACTGCCACAAAAAATCAACTTTCTGACCGTATCAATAGCCTTACACCTTCGGCTACTTTGGAAATGGCCGCTAAAGCGCGCGAATTACGTGCTGCGGGAAAAGATATAATCGGTTTAAGTTTGGGCGAGCCTGATTTTAACACTCCTGATTACATCAAGGAAGCCGCCGTAAACGCCATAAACCAAGACTATAATTCCTATACACCTGTAGACGGATATGTAGACTTAAAAGATGCTATTATCACCAAATTCAAGAGAGATAACGGTATTAGCTACGAACCTTCTCAAATTGTAGTATCTACAGGAGCCAAGCAAGCTTTGTACAACATTGCACAGGTGGTTCTAAATGAAGGTGACGAAGTTATTCTACCTTGTCCTTACTGGGTAAGTTATAGTGATATTGTAAAATTAGCGGACGGTGTTCCTGTTGAAGTTGCTACAAGCATAGAGAGCGACTTTAAAATGACGCCCGAGCAATTAGAAGCTGCTATTACACCTAAGACCAAAATGCTTTGGTACAGCTCTCCTTGTAACCCAAGCGGTTCTATCTATAGCAAAGAAGAGTTACGCGCATTGGCGGATGTTTTACAGAAACACCCACAAATCATAGTCGTTAGTGATGAGATATACGAACACATTAACTACGGAGTAACCAAGCATGCCTCTATGGCCGCTTTTGAAGATATGTTTGACCGTACGGTTACCGTAAACGGAGTTGCAAAAGCATTTGCGATGACCGGATGGCGTATTGGTTACATTGGAGGTCCTACCTACATAGCCCGTGCCTGCAACAAGCTACAAGGCCAAGTTACTAGTGGTGCCAACTGTATTGCACAGCGTGCCGTTATTACCGCATTGGTTGAGTCTCCAGACCGCATAAAATATATGGTAGACGAGTTTAAGGAGCGTAGGGCTATTATCCTAGAGCTATTGAACGGTATAGAAGGATTTAAATGTAACGAACCTGACGGAGCATTTTATGTTTACCCTGATGTTACCGCCTATTTTGGAAAAACCTTAAACGGTGTTACCATTAACAACGCTTCGGATTTTGCCATGTACCTTTTGGAATATGCAAATGTAGCTACTGTTACCGGAGATGCCTTTGGAAACGGCAACTGTATTCGTATTTCTTACGCTGCCGCGGAGAGCGAAATTAGAGAGGCTATTTCTAGAATTAAAAAAGCACTTCAATAGAAGTAACTTAAATAATTTTAAAACCCCGTTAATAGCAACTATTAACGGGGTTTTTTATGTCTTACCCTTTAAGCCGAAAGATATTTAACCTATAGCTTCCGTAACAAAGGACTTATCATTTAACTAAGTACGTTTCCAGAAATAAGGCGTCAGTAGAATAAGAACCGTAAAAAGCTCTAGCCTACCTGCTAACATAAGAAAGCCGCACCACCATTTTGCAGCATCCGGCAGACCGTTAAAATTACTTAGCGGGTATAATCCCCCAAAAGCTGGACCCACATTCCCCAGAGAAGATGCAGAACCACCAATGGCCGTCACAAAATCAATACCCATAGCACCCAACACTAAAGCTCCTATGATGAACAACAACATATAGAGCACGAAAAAAGCAATGATGTTATATACAATTTGCTCCTTTACCGTTTTATTATTGTACCGTACAGGAATTATTCCATTAGGATGCAATGTTCGCTTAAACTCCAACAATCCGTTCTTAATAATAAGAATATGGCGCATTACTTTTATCCCTCCCGAAGTAGAACCGGCAGAACCGCCCAGAAACATCAAACCAAAAAAGAAAACGGTTAAGAAAGGAGTCCAACTTGTAAAATCGGCCGAGACAAAACCTGTAGTAGTTATCACGGAAATTACCTGAAACAAGGTATGTCTAAAAGCACTTTCCCCACTTCCCAGAACCATAGGATGGTACTCGGTTACCGGCACTTCGGCTTTCAAATAAACCACTAGTGCCGCAATTATCGTAAACACAATAACAAAACCACCGTAATACCTAAACTCCTCATCCTGTAACACACGCTGTACCTTACCCTTAAAAGCAAAATAACTAAGTACAAAGTTACTTCCAGCAAGAAACATAAATAAGATTATAATATACTGTATAAGAGGTTGGTCATTCCAATAGGCCACACTTAAGTTCTTAGTAGAGAAACCACCTGTAGACAAAGTAGCTAAAGAATGGTTAATGGCATCAAAAAAGCTCATACCGGCCAATTTCAAAAGCACGGTTTCCGCTAAAGTATACCCTACATAGATTAACCAAAGTCGCTTTGCGGTATCCGTAATTCGGGGATGTAACTTATCGGCACTGGGCCCAGGTGCTTCAGCCGCAAACAACTGCATTCCTCCAATACCCAACAAAGGCAAGATTGCAATAGCCAAAACTATAATCCCCATACCTCCTATCCAATGGGTAAGACTACGCCAGAACAACAAACCTTCCGGTAGAACCTCTATATCATCTAAAATTGAAGCCCCGGTGGTGGTATAGCCGGAAACCGTCTCAAAAAAGGCATTGGTAACGGTAGGTATTTCACCTGAAAACAAATAAGGCAGCATACCGGAAAAAGACATCACCAACCAGCCAAAAGTAACAATAATATACCCTTCTCTTCGCTTTACTTCTTTCTTATGCCCCCTAGTATAGAACATAGCAAAAGTACCTACGAACATGGTTGTAATAGCCGCAAGCGCAATACTTAAAGTTGCACCATCATCATAGATGCCACTTACCAAAGCCGCCAATAACATAAAGCCCCCGTTGCACAACAACAGCAGCCCCATGATATGAAATATTATTTTTGAGTTTAACTGCATTAAAGAAACAATCGTTCTATTTTAGGAATAGCCTCTGGCAAACAACAAACTACAACGCGGTCTCCCGCTTGAATTTCAAATCCCCCTAAGGCAATAATTCCTTCCTCTCCGCGAATGACCCCGCCAATGGTAGCCGCTCTGGGAAACTTAAGTTCACGAATAACACTACCCGTCACCCTTGAATTGGGCTTAACCACAAACTCTAGGATTTCTGCGTTCAGGTTGTTCAAACGCATTAACGCCACTACCTCACCTTTACGGATGTGTCTAAATATATTATTGGCGGCAAGTAGTTTTTTGTTTATTAAGGTATCTATACCAATGGAATGCGATAACTGAAAATAGTCCATATTTTCAACCATAGCAATGGTTTTCTTGATATGCTTGGACTTTGCCACCAAGCAGGACATGATATTAGTTTCTGAATTTCCGGTAACTGCAATAAAGGCATCCATAGATTCCAGACTTTCTTCCTCCAACAATTCAACGTTTCTACCATCGCCATTTATTACAAGGGCATTGGGCAGGTCATCTGCTAGGTCAAAGGCTTTTTCTTTGTCCTTCTCTATCAACTTTACGTTAAACTTGCTTACACAAAGGTCACGAGCCGCTTTAAACCCTACTTTACTCCCACCAAGAATCATTACATTTCTAATGGATTCTTTCTTTTTGCCGGTAAGTTTGTACAACTGCTCAACCCCTTCCTTAGTGGTAATAAAATAGACTTGATCACCATGTTTAAAAACGGTATCACCCCTAGGCACCACCGTATACTGGGTTCCGGTTCGCTGTAAGGCTATTGGCATAAAGTTGAGTTCCGGAAAGACCCTTGCCGCTTCTTTTACCATTTTCCCTACAAAAGGCGCGGAAGCAGGTAAGGAAACACCCACCATAATTAGTTTACCCTCCTCAAATTCATAAGTATCGTTAAAGGCCGATTTATTTAACAAAAGTTGTATTTCCGTTGCAGCCAATTCTTCTGGAGATATCAATTCATCTATACCAAGATTAGCAAAATTAATATCTTCTTGATTTTCTATGAATTCCGTATTTGAAATCCTGGCAATGGTTCTTTTACATCCCAATTGCTTTGCCAACATACACAAAGTAATATTGGTTGTTTCTGAAGACGTAACCCCAATTACCAATCTGGAATTTTGCACATCTGCATCCCTCAAAACTGAAATAGAAGTAGCATCACCACGCAACACGCGAATATCCAAGTGAGTATCGGCATAGGCCAAACTCTCCTTTCTAGTATCAATGAGTGTAATATCCTGGGATTCGTAAGATAGCAGTTTAGCCAAGTGAAAACCAACTTCACCAGCACCTGCGATTATAATTTTCATTTATCAGCAACTTAATTCGGGTCTGCAGTTTATAAACCCTTTATGAATGTAAAAACTACATGGCTGTTTATATTTTGCTGCGCAAAATTACATAATATTTTGGTTGCCTATTTAAAATGGCGATAAAATGCACTTTCATTCATTTGTTGGCTTGAAGGTTTACTTGAAACGATATTGTATCTTTGCCCAAAAAATTGCCCATTATGGCCAAAAAGGTTACACCCTACAAAGATTCTGAACTTGGCAAGAAAGACCAAGTTACCCAAATGTTCGATAATATATCGGAAAACTACGATGGCCTAAACCGTGTAATTTCGTTTGGAATAGATATTAAATGGCGTAAACGGGTGGTTGCCATTTTAACGGCCAAAAAGCCCAACTCCATCTTGGATATAGCCACAGGAACAGGCGATTTAGCCATAAATTTAGTTGAAACAGGGGCCAAAAAGATAGTAGGGCTAGACATTTCTCCGGGAATGCTAGAGGTTGGCAAAAAGAAAGTAGCACAGAAAAGTTTGGACAACACCATTGAAATGGTTGTGGGCGATAGTGAGAACCTACCTTTTGAAACCGGTAGTTTTGATGCCATTACCGTAGCTTTTGGCGTTCGTAATTTTGAGACATTGGAAAAAGGCCTTGCTGAAATACACAGAGTGCTCGCTCCGGGCGGTACTTTTGTTGTTCTGGAGACTTCCGTTCCTACCAAAACACCTTTTAAACAGGGTTACAATCTCTATATAAAATATATGTTACCTGCTATTGGAAAATTGTTTTCAAAGGATAAATCTGCCTACACCTATTTAAGTGAATCTGCTTCTGTTTTCCCCCACGGAAATGCCTTCAACAATATTTTACGGAAAATCGGGTTTATAGAGGTAGAGAACAAGCCCCAAACATTTGGGGTTGCATCTATATATGTTGCTACAAAATAATTTCGCAGCCGAAAGGCCAGTAAAAATAGCGGTTCTACTTTTTTGACCAGAAAAGCGAACGGATAATATTTTTTTGAATGAAAAGATTTTTTTTGCTTTTGGGAGGTATTTTATTCCTATCCCTACCGGCGAATGCCCAATTTAACTCCAACCCCGTTCTTAATATTGAGAACAAGGATAAAAAACTTCTGAACTACGGATATTTTCTGGGCTTTAATAGATATGGGTTTAAATTTGATTACAAACAAGATCGTGGCAACCAAGGCACGGATATCCAAGTTTTGGAGTCAACGGGCTTTAATGTAGGTCTTATTGGCGAGCTGCGTTTAAATGAATTTCTTGATGTACGTTTTGAACCAGGCCTGTATTATAACGCACGTACTTTAGGTTTTCCTGGCTTTACCGCTACGGAAGAAGGAGAACGCGATGCCATTACCGAAGTAAAATCTACCTACATTAATTTTCCTGTTCTGCTAAAAGTAGGAATGCGCCGTTTTGGCAATTTTAAACCATTTTTAGTAGCCGGGCCTTCTGCTTCCCTAAACCTTGGAAGTAATGAAAAGAGCCTTGACGACAACAGTAGCGGCACATTTAGAATGAAAAAGTGGACCTACAATTACGAGCTCGGTTTTGGAATTGACTTTTATCTGGAATATTTTAAATTCACCCCTTCCATACGTGGTGTTTTTGGGCTAACGGATGAAATCATTAGAGACAACGACCCCAATAGCCCATGGACAGGAAACATAGAATCTATGAAAACCAGAGGCTTGTTCATAAACTTTACTTTTGAATAACCATCTCTAACCCCGTCTAATTTCATTCAATAAAATAGCGGTAGCCGTAGCCACGTTCAGGCTTTCGGTAGTACTTCTTCCAAATTGGGGAATACTAATTTTTTTAGTCACCATAGCTTCCACTTCCTTGGAAATGCCGTTGGCCTCATTACCCATTACCAAAATTCCGGAACTAGGCAACTCTTCCCCATATACGTTCTCACCCTCCATAAAGGCACCAAAGACATCTACCGGAGCATCCTTTAAAAAGCTTAAAATATCCGTATACCCAATATTTACACGAGAAATGGAACCCATTGTAGCCTGTAAGGTCTTGGGGTTATAACAATCTACCGTATGGGAAGAACATACTAAATGCTCTATTCCAAACCAATCGCACAACCTAATTATAGTTCCTAAATTTCCAGGATCACGAATATCATCCAAAACCACCACCCAGTCGTCAAAATTAGGTCTTTGAGTCTCGGGTATTTCAAACACGCCCAAAATCTTGTTGGGAGTAGTAAGCGCACTCATTTTTTTTAAATCGGCCTCACTAACTACCTCAATAACATCCTCGGTTCCCAAATCAATATGCACATCCGTACTAAAGAGGGCATTAACCTTAAAACTGGAATGCACTAACTCCTGAACAACCTTTATACCTTCGACAACGAAAAGATTATGACGATTTCGGTACTTTTTTTGATGTAGACTTTT
Organism: Zobellia russellii; assembly: GCF_044597075.1. Taxonomy (NCBI): domain Bacteria; kingdom Pseudomonadati; phylum Bacteroidota; class Flavobacteriia; order Flavobacteriales; family Flavobacteriaceae; genus Zobellia; species Zobellia russellii. Next base: position 2,219,607 of record NZ_CP139000.1, read on the forward strand.
TACAAGTTTGACTTGATTTTTTGAAACCATAGTAATCTATACTTCTATCCGATGATTTTTATTTGTGCAAAAATGTTATTTTACCCCTTATATTCACGCTGTACTAGAAAAATAAGTTCTCAAGACTGCCTAAAATGACTCATCCCTTAGAAAAACTTATATTTTCAGCTTCAAATAAAAAAGTTTAAATGAAATCAATGTATTTTTGATCTCTATGGGCAAAATGTTACGCTTTACTAATACCGCTGCTAAAATAAGCCTATTATTTGTAGTTCTGGTAATCAACTCTTGTAACACGTTAAAACGGGTTGACGAAGATGAATTCTTGCTCAAAAAAAATACAATCTTTGCAGATAGCGTAGAAGTAAAAGATGAGGATATTGAAAGCCTTATCATTCAAGAGCCCAACACCACCCTTCTTGGCTACCCTCTGCGCCTTAACCTTTATAATTTAGCAAAAAAGAACCCTGATTCTTCATATCAGGCCTGGCTGGATAAAAACGAAAAAAGAGAACGACGGCTAAACAACATTCTATCAAAAAAACAAGTTGACCGCCTTGGGGAATCTTTTCTAGTGAGCGGACTTAGCGAATGGCTTAAAAAAGTGGGCGAGTCTCCATCTATACTGGACACCACAAAAACAAAACGCACCTTAGAAAGATTAAGCGCTTATTATGGTAGTAAAGGCTATTTTAACAACAATACGCGCTTTGAAATCGATAGTCTAGTAGAGAAAAGAAGAGCTTCCGTATCCTATAAAATTGATTTAGGAGAACCATTTATTATCGATTCCATATCAAGAAAAATAGAATCAAAAGCCATAGATTCTATCTACCTGCTCAACAAAGACGATGCGTTCGTAAAGGATGGAGACCAATTTGACCTCTCTAAATTTGCCAATGAGAGAGAACGTTTAAGTACAATTTTTAGAAATTCCGGTATCTATAATTTTCAAGAAAGCTCTATTTCCTATGATATAGCCACAGATACCACCAAATTGGCCAATGACCAAAAAATGAACATTGAGCTCAACATTGACAATTTTAAAAGACGAGGAGACAGTGCGGTAACCAGTGCTGAGTATAAGGTTTATAAGTTTGATAAAATCAATATTTATACGGATTTTCTATATGACGAACGCGACAGCGAACAAAAATTTATACGCTACGGAGACTACACTATATTTTACAGGAACAAGCTAAGGTTTAAACCTAAGACCTTGGCCAATGCCGTTTTTTTTGAAAAAGACAGTATTTATAAAGATATAGACCGTACACGTACCTACAGACAGATTACCAACCTAGGTGTTTTTAAGTACCCTACTATAACGTCTACCCCAACAGACAGTTCCGCAACATTAGATGCCAACATCTATCTAGCGGCACGCCCTAAATACTCATTGGGAACATCGTTTGAAGTAACAAGATCCAACATTCAGCAGGTAGGATTAGCCCTAAGCCCCTCGTTACAGGCAAGAAATCTTTTTGGCGGAGCCGAAAACCTAAATTTAGCAGGTAGATTAAGTATTGGCTCCTCAAACGACCCCAGCATTATTGATAGTAGGTTTTTTAACATACAAGAGTTTGGTGCAGACCTAACGCTGGACATCCCTAGAATCTGGCTACCTTTTATCAACACAAATAAAATTATACCCAGTTACACCCTGCCCCGTACACGTATTTCCATAGGTACAAGCTTTCAAAAAAATATAGGTCTGGATAAGCAGGCTTTCAATACCGTATTAGGATACAATTGGGTTCCCTCGGATTTTATAAAACATGATGTTGAACTCCTGAACATACAGTTCGTTAGAAACGTTAACCCAGACCGTTTTTTCAACGTTTACGGCAATTCATATAACCAACTTGATGATGTTGCAGATAGTTTTGACAGCTATAACGATGCGGTAGACTACCCTGAACTAACACGATATTTTGAAACTTCAGAGAACTCGGATAATCCACGCCTACGTATTCCCTCCGGAACTACAGAGTTTACAGAAGCAGTTCTTAATGGAGATGTACCAACTACTACGGATGAATTCCAAACCGTAAGCCGTATTGAAGAAAGAAGACAACGCCTTACTGAAAACAACCTTATTTTTGCCAGTAATTACAGTTTTAACCTAAACAACAGAAAAGGCCTGACGGACAACAACTTCTTCCAGTTTCGTTTTAAACTAGAAAGTGCCGGCAATGTCCTATCCTTACTTTCCAATATAATTCCGTTTAACGAAAATGACAATGAGGATCAACTGGTATTCGGCGTTCCTTATAGTCAATATGTAAAAACGGAATTCGATTATGTAAAATATTGGGCCACTTCTAGGACCAACGTTTTAGCATTCCGTAGCTTTTTTGGTATTGCCATTCCGTATGGCAACTCCAACAACATTCCGTTTGTACGGAGTTACTTTGCTGGTGGCGCTAACGATATTAGAGCATGGTCTCCTTATTCTCTTGGACCGGGGCGAACCAATGCCATTAACGACTTTAATGAAGCTAACCTGAAAATTGGCCTTAATCTAGAATACCGATTTCCTCTTATTGGCAACCTGAAAGGAGCACTTTTTGCGGATGCCGGCAATATTTGGAATGTTTTTGACAACGTAGAAGACCCCGAAGCCACATTTACAAGTCTTAAATCATTAGAAGATATTGCCTTGGGCACAGGTTTTGGCCTTCGTTATGACTTTACCTATTTTGTATTACGTGCAGACTTAGGATTTAAAACCTATAATCCTGCGGAAGTAATCTCAAAAAGATGGTTCAGAGATTACAATATAGCCAATTCCGTACTGCAAATTGGAATTAACTATCCTTTCTAAAGGAGCAGACCAATGCGGTATGTACTTCTATAGAAAAAAGATCACATCTTGGTCAGATTTAACGTAAACAATGGTTATAGCCCCTTCAATTTATAACAATTTTACGCCGTAAAATTGAGAAACTTATAAACACCAATCTTTTTAGACCTATTTATTTTATTACATTTGTCCTATTCATTTTTTACAAATAACATAGACTAGAAACATTATGGCTCACAGTATAAAACCAGGTGTCGCAACAGGTGACGAAGTACAAGCAATCTTTAACTATGCCAAAGAAAAAGGGTTTGCCCTTCCAGCAGTAAACGTTATTGGTTCTGACACGATTAACGGTGTTCTAGAAACAGCAGCAAGCCTAAATGCTCCCGTAATCATTCAATTTTCAAACGGAGGTGCCCAGTTTAACGCAGGTAAAGGCTTATCCAATGACGGCCAAAAAGCAGCTATTCTTGGTGCTGTAGCAGGAGCAAAACACGTTCATCAATTGGCCGAAGCCTATGGTGCTACCGTAATTCTTCACACAGACCACTGTGCAAAGAAATTGTTGCCTTGGATAGACGGACTTTTAGATGCCAGTGAAAAGCACTTTGCCGAAACCGGTAAGTCTCTTTTCAGCTCACACATGATAGACCTTTCAGAAGAACCTCTTGAAGAGAATATTGAAATCTGTAAAGGATACCTAGAGCGCATGAGCAAAATGAACATGACGTTAGAAATAGAACTTGGTATTACAGGTGGAGAAGAAGATGGTGTTGACAATTCAGATGTTGATGATTCTAAATTATATACACAACCAGAAGAAGTAGCTTATGCTTATGAAGAGCTATCAAAAGTAAGCCCAAAGTTTACCATTGCAGCAGCTTTTGGAAACGTTCACGGTGTTTACAAGCCAGGTAACGTAAAACTGACTCCAAAAATTCTTAAAAACTCTCAAGAATACATTTCCGAAAAATATGGAGTAGAGCACAATCATATTGATTTTGTTTTTCACGGAGGTTCAGGTTCTACTGTTGAAGAAATTAGAGAAGGTATTAGCTACGGCGTAATTAAAATGAATATTGATACTGATTTACAGTATGCATTTTTAGCAGGTGTACGTGATTACGTTCAAGACAATAAAGATTATCTTCAATCACAAATTGGTAACCCAAAAGGAGCTGACGAGCCAAATAAAAAGTTTTACGACCCAAGAGTTTGGTTACGTGAAGGTGAAAAATCTTTTATAGAGCGACTAAAAAAGGCTTTTGAAGACCTAAACAATGTAAACACCTTATAGTAAATTGCATCCCCAAAACTAATTATGGAAGATATGACGGCTTGGTTCAGAAGAAAGGAAAAGGGAATACAGACAGCTACCGAAGAGAAAAAAGACACCCCAAAAGGGCTGTGGTACAAATCTCCTACGGGAAAAATTGTTGAATCAGAAGTACTTGCCAAAAATTTTTACGTAAGTCCTGAAGACGATTATCACGTTCGTATAGGCAGTAAAGAGTATTTTGAAATACTTTTTGATGATAACAAGTTCAGGGAACTGGACGCCAAATTAACGTCTAAAGACCCTTTAAAGTTTGAGGATACCAAAAAATATTCTGAACGCTTGAAGGCCGCACAGAAAAAAACCGGACTTAACGATGCCGTTAGAACCGGTTTTGGTAAATCCTTAGGCAAGGACGTTGTAATTTGCTGTATGGACTTTAACTTTATTGGAGGTTCTATGGGTAGTGTGGTAGGTGAGAAAATTGCACGAGGTATAGATTATGCCATAAAAAGAAAGGTACCTTTTGTAATGATCTCAAAATCCGGTGGTGCCCGTATGATGGAAGCGGCCCTGTCTTTAATGCAATTGGCCAAAACATCGGCTAAGTTAGCGCAATTGGCAGAAGCCAAACTTCCTTATATATCACTTTGTACGGACCCAACTACGGGAGGTACAACAGCATCTTATGCCATGCTAGGAGACATAAACATCTCCGAACCTGGCGCTTTAATTGGTTTTGCAGGTCCTAGAGTTGTAAAAGAAGCTACAGGAAAAGATCTTCCTGACGGTTTCCAGACTGCAGAGTTCGTAAAAGAACATGGCTTTCTAGATTTCATCTCACATAGAAGGGACTTGAAAAAGAAAATCAATCTTTATATAGATTTAATTCAGAACAATCCTATTAGAAAGGAAAAAGCCTCCGCATGAAACCTTTAGTTTACGCACTAGTTTCATTTTGGTTTTTATGTTGTTCAACAGATAAGGAAAAAATGCTTGCCGCAGAATCTGACGCGGCAGGCATTTTATCTGAAACAGCAGGAGTAATTGCACTTAAGGTTACCGGAAACGAAAACTCCTATACTTTTAACACCACGGTACAAAGTCCGGATACAGGTTGCGAGCAATACGCAGACTGGTGGGAAGTTGTTGATTTAGAAGGAAACCTAGTTTACCGGAGAATCCTTGCGCATAGCCATGTAGACGAGCAGCCCTTTTCTCGCTCGGGAACCAATATACCCCTAACAAAGAACACTCAGGTTTACGTACGTGTGCATATCAATACCTTGGGTTATGCTTCTGCCGTACAAAAAGGCTCTGTTGAAAATGGCTTTATGCCAGCTCAACTAGACTCGGAATTTGCCAAAGAATTAGAAAAAGTAGAACCGCTTCCTACCGGTTGTGCTTTTTAAAGAACATATTGCACCTTGTCTTAAATATTATCAATAATAATTGTATATTTGCCGCTTGACTGAAAATCAGTCATATACATAAAAATCATTTAAAATAATATTGGAATGTATTTAACAAAAGAAGTAAAAGCCGAAATCTTTAAGAAATACGGCGGTAGCGCAGAGAACACAGGTTCTACTGAAGGTCAGATTGCATTGTTTACACACCGTATCAATCACCTAACTGGTCACTTAAAGAAAAACCACAAAGACTTTAACACAGAGCGTTCATTGGTAAAGCTCGTAGGTAAGAGAAGAAGCCTACTAGATTATATGATAAAGAATGATATTGTAAAGTATCGTGAGCTTATCAAAGAATTAGGTATTAGAAAATAAGTATTTACAAAGGGCTGAAATTTTCAGCCCTTTTTTATATATATTAGTCATCCTAAGTATTAGGATTTTTTACAAAAAGCTGCACCCAGTTTTTCATTGGTCAACACAACACAACAACTTCGGCCATAACACGCCGACAAGACCATTGTTTAACAATTCGCCGGCTGGCGTATTTAATTAAAATTTATGATTCCAAAAGTATTTAAAGAGGTCATAGACCTTGGTGACGGTAGGGAAATTTCTATCGAAACCGGAAAATTGGCAAAACAGGCCCACGGTTCTGTTGTTGTTCAATCAGGAAAATGTATGCTACTGTGTACCGTTGTTTCCAACTACAAACAAAGTGATGTTGACTTCCTTCCGTTAACGGTAGATTACCGCGAAAAATTTGCAGCTGCGGGACGTTACCCAGGTGGTTTCTTCAAAAGAGAAGCAAGACCTAGTGATGGTGAAGTATTGACTATGCGTTTGGTGGATCGTGTTTTACGTCCACTTTTCCCAAAAGATTATCATTCTGAAACTCAGGTGATGATTCAATTAATGTCTCATGATGATGAGGTAATGCCAGATGCAATGGCCGGTTTGGCTGCATCTGCGGCAATCCAATTGTCGGATTTCCCGTTTGAATGTGCTATCTCGGAAGCAAGAGTTGCCCGTGTAAACGGTGAATTCGTTATAAACCCAACCAGAGCTCAGTTAGCTGAATCTGACATTGATATGATGATCGGTGCTTCTGCTGATTCTGTTATGATGGTTGAAGGTGAGATGGACGAAATTTCTGAAGAAGAAATGACCGAAGCCATCAAATTTGCACACGAAGCTATTAAAGTACAATGTGCTGCTCAATTAAGGTTGGCCGAAGCTTTCGGAAAGAAAGACGTACGTGAATATGAGCCAGAAAGAGAAGATGAAGATCTGGCCAAGAAAATTCATGACATGGCATACGACAAGGTGTACGCCGTTGCCAAAGCAGGTTCTGCCAAGCATGAAAGAAGCGCTGCCTTCTCCGAAATAAAAGAAGAAATTGTAGCTTCTTTCTCCGAAGAAGAACAAGCCGATTTTGGTGGTATGATTTCTAAATACTACAACAAAGCTGAAAAAGCTGCCGTTCGTGACCTTACCTTAAACGAAGGGTTGCGTTTAGACGGTCGTAAGACAGATGAAATCAGACCTATCTGGTGTGAGGTAGATTACTTACCATCTACTCACGGTTCTGCCATATTTACACGTGGGGAAACTCAAGCATTAGCTACCGTAACATTAGGTACATCTAGAGATTCGAATAAAATAGATATGCCATCTTACGAAGGTGAGGAGAATTTTTATTTACATTATAACTTCCCTCCTTTTTCAACAGGTGAGGCAAGACCTATACGTGGTACCTCTCGTAGAGAAGTAGGGCACGGTAACTTGGCACAACGTGCATTGAAAGGAATGATTCCTGCAGATTGCCCTTATACGGTTCGTGTAGTATCAGAAGTATTGGAATCTAACGGTTCTTCTTCTATGGCTACCGTTTGTTCCGGTACAATGGCTTTAATGGATGCCGGTGTTCAACTAAAAAAACCAGTTTCAGGTATTGCCATGGGACTGATAACGGATACTGAATCTGGAAAGTACGCTGTATTATCGGATATTTTAGGTGATGAAGATCACTTAGGTGATATGGACTTTAAAGTAACCGGTACTGCCGATGGTATTACCGCTTGCCAAATGGATATTAAAGTAAAAGGTCTTTCTTACGAAATCTTGGTGAATGCCTTGAAACAAGCAAGAGACGGGCGTTTGCATATTCTTGGAAAATTGACGGACACAATAGCTGCGCCAAATGCAGATGTGAAGCCTCATTCTCCAAAAATGGTTACACGTACTATTCCTAACGAATTCATTGGTGCCCTGATCGGACCTGGTGGAAAAGTAATTCAGGAACTTCAGAAAGAGACGGATACTACCATTGTCATCAATGAAGACCCTGTTACCGAAGAAGGTATCGTTGAAATTTTGGGTACGGATCAAAACGGTATCGATGCTGTATTGGCAAAAATCGATTCGTTAATGTTCAAACCGGAAGTAGGTAGTGCTTACGAGGTAAAAGTTATCAAAATGCTAGATTTTGGTGCTGTTGTAGAATATGTTGATGCCCCAGGCAACGAAGTATTGTTACACGTATCCGAGCTGGCATGGGAAAGAACTGAAAATGTTTCCGATGTAGTAAACATGGGCGATGTTTTTGATGTTAAATACTTTGGTATAGACCCTAGAACCCGTAAGGAAAAAGTTTCTAGAAAAGCATTATTACCTAAGCCAGAAGGTTTTGTAGAAAGACCACCACGTAATGATAAAGATCGTGGCCGTGGTAGAGATGATAGACGAGGTGGCGGTAGAGATAACCGTGACCGTAAACCTAGAAGAGACTAATACTTCTAAAGTTTAACACACATTTTAAGCCTCAACTTGTTAAGTTGAGGCTTTTTTATGCGACTCATCTAAAAAATAAAGTTTTTTTAGCCCGTTTGTAACATTTCTGGCTTTTTTACGTATAAGTATATGCAGTCTATGCAAACTGAACCTAATTTATTTACATGAGACAGCTTAAAATTACAAAACAGGTCACCAATAGGGAGACCGCATCTTTGGACAAGTACTTGCAAGAAATAGGCAAAGTAGACTTGATTACAGCAGATGAAGAAGTAGAATTGGCACAACGCATCAAGGCAGGCGATCAGGTCGCTCTTGAAAAACTCACAAAGGCCAATCTTCGATTCGTTGTATCGGTAGCCAAGCAGTACCAAAACCAAGGACTTACTTTACCCGATTTAATTAACGAGGGTAACCTTGGCCTTATTAAGGCCGCACAACGTTTTGACGAAACAAGAGGATTTAAGTTCATTTCTTATGCCGTGTGGTGGATTCGTCAATCTATATTACAAGCTTTGGCAGAACAATCTCGTATTGTACGTTTGCCATTGAACAAAATTGGTTCGATCAATAAAATCAATAAGACTTTTGCCTTTCTTGAGCAAGCACACGAACGTATGCCTTCTCCTGAGGAAATTGCAAAAGAATTGGATATGACGGTTGAGGATGTAAAGCAATCACTTAAGAACTCCGGTCGTCATGTATCTATGGATGCTCCATTGATCGATGGTGAAGATTCTAACCTTTATGATGTACTTCGTAGTGGAGAATCTCCAAACCCGGACAAAGAGTTGTTGCATGAATCTTTGCGTACCGAGATTGAGCGCGCATTGGAGACCTTAACACCTAGAGAAGCAGACGTAATCCGTTTGTACTTTGGTTTGGCAGGACAACACTCCATGACCCTTGAAGAAATTGGTGAGACTTTTGACCTTACAAGAGAAAGAGTTCGCCAGATTAAGGAAAAGGCTATTAGAAGATTAAAACACACTTCTAGAAGTAAAATCCTTAAAACGTATTTGGGCTAAGAGCCCTAAAATTACACGTTAAATAATCCTTAAATTGGAAATTTGGCATATATATTGTAATTTTAATACTGACAACAGTTTATCATGACTGTTCGTTTTTTGATTGATGAATAAACTCCGGCTGATTACCGGAGTTTTTTCATTTATAAAATCATGAAAATATATAATATTGAAGCTGATAGCGGTATTATCTAAATATGAAAATTATGAAAAAACTAATATGGGTTTTTACCTTTCTCCTTCTAAGTTGTTCTAATGATAAAGAAGAAACTAATTCTTGCGACTGCAGAACATTTAACCCCAATGGAACACGAAGTTTTAGCTACAGATTTTGTCCTGACCCGTTACCATCGGAATATGAAAATCTGGAAGACTTCCATCAAACTTTTGAAAACAAAGGAAGTACGGACAAATTTTGGATACAATGGGAAAAAGAAAACCCATGTAATTAGTTCACAATCAGAAGTAAACAATAACAAATCACCTATGGAACCTGACAAAAAAACACCCAACACCCAACCTAACAACCCGTTACACGGTGTAAAATTAGTGGACATTTTGGAACAGTTGACTGAAAGGTATACCTGGGAAGAATTGGCAGACCGTATAAATATTAATTGTTTTAAAAGTAATCCTACCATTAAATCGTCGCTTAAATTTTTAAGGCGTACACCATGGGCAAGAACCAAGGTAGAACAGCTATATTTGAAGTCTTTTTACAAATAGATTAGATTATGCCCTTCAATATTGTTCTTGTAGAACCAGAAATACCCAACAATACCGGAAATATTGGCAGACTTGCGCTGGCAACGGGCTCTACACTTCATCTTGTAAAACCTTTTGGATTTGAATTGGATGACAAACGTGTAAAACGGGCCGGTCTTGACTATTGGCAATATTTAGATTTATGTATTTACGAAAGTCTTGAAGATTTTTTATCCGAACACGGCAACAAAAATTTGGCACTATTTTCAAGTCATGGCGCGGAAAATCATTGGTCCATACCTTTTGAAGACGGGCAGTTTCTTGTTTTTGGCAAAGAGTCGGTAGGTTTGCCCTCCTCCCTACTCTCCTCGTATGAAAATGATATCTATAAAATTCCGCTTTATAGCAACCATGTACGTAGTCTAAATTTGGCCAATGCCGTGGGTATTGCAGTTTATGAAGGGTTGAAACACTTACAGTAAAACCAACATTCATTGGAGAACCGAAACATAATTCCCCAATAGACCTTGTTAAAAGCCTATATTTTTATAAAAAAACGCTTAAATTGGTGGTAACTGCTCATTTCTATATAATAACATAACCGCTCTATGAAAAATTCTGTCCTTTACAACTTTATCTCAGGTCTACCCAAAACAGAATTACACTTACATATTGAGGGTACTTTTGAGCCGGAGCTCATGTTTAAGATTGCAAAGAGAAACAACCTTAAGATCAAATATGCCAACGTAGATCAAGTTAAAAAAGCATATAGTTTCAACAACCTGCAAGAGTTCTTGGATATCTACTATGCAGGAGCATCGGTATTGCTTAAAGAAGAAGATTTTTACGATCTTACTTGGGCCTATTTAACAAAAGTTCATGAGCAAAATGTTAAGCACGTAGAAATATTTTTTGACCCTCAGACCCATACTGATCGTAATGTTCCTTTTGACTACGTTTTGAATGGTATTTACAACGCTTTAGAAGATGGTCAAGAAAAACTGGGCATCAGCTTTAAGTTAATTATGAGTTTTTTAAGGCATCTAAATGAAGCATCGGCCTTTAAAACTCTAGAACAAGCTTTACCCCATAAAGACAAAATTGTAGCGGTTGGGCTAGATTCCTCTGAAGTAGGTAATCCGCCTTCAAAATTCAAAAACGTCTTTCAAAAGGCCCTTGAAGAAGGATTTTTAACCGTTGCCCATGCAGGTGAAGAAGGTCCATCCGAATATATATGGGAAGCACTGGATTTGCTTAAGGTTACACGTATTGACCACGGCAATCGCTGTCTGGACGACCCTAAGCTGTTACAGAGGTTGGCCCAAGAACAAATGCCCCTTACCCTTTGTCCTCTATCAAATTTGGAACTTAAAGTAATTCAAGATTTAAAGGAATATCCGCTGCTTACAATGATGGAGCACAACCTATTGGTTACCATCCACTCAGATGACCCAGCCTATTTTGGTGGATATATGAACGAAAATTTCTGGGGCGTAGCCAATGCCTTAAACCTTTCTAAATCTCAAATCGCGGAATTGGCAAAAAACGGATTTAAAGCTAGTTGGTTGTCCGATCAGAAAAAACAGGAGTTCATTAAAGAAATTGACCTCTACTTACAAAACCATTAGCCGCTATTCTTATAAGTAGACGTCTTTTGCACATATGCGTTACCCCGTACAATCACAATTCATTACTTTTGTATAAATTGTATTTAACTGACACAAAATGAGCAAAACAAAAATTGCACCGTCCCTTTTGGCTGCCGACTTTGGCAACTTGCAGCGTGATATAGAAATGGTTAACAATAGTGATGCAGATTGGCACCATATTGATGTAATGGATGGTGTTTTTGTACCTAATATATCGTACGGTATGCCTGTGGTTAAAACTATTGCCGAGCACGCTACAAAACCATTGGATGTGCATTTAATGATTGTTGACCCTGACCGTTATATCAAAACTTTTGCAGAGTTGGGTGCCACACATCTAACCGTTCATTATGAAGCCTGCACACATTTACACAGAACTATACAGGCCATCAAGGCCGAGGGCATGAAAGCCGGAGTTGCCTTAAACCCACATACCAATGTTAACCTGCTCAAAAATGTTATCAAGGATATAGACATTGCCCTTATCATGAGTGTAAACCCTGGTTTTGGCGGACAAAGCTTTATTGAGAATACTTACGAGAAAGTTTACAACCTTAAAGAATTGATAAAAGAGTCCGATGCTTCTACCTTAATAGAGGTTGATGGCGGGGTAAATTCTAAAAATGCCAAAGCCCTAATCAAGGCCGGTGCCGATATTTTAGTTGCGGGCAGCTTTATTTTTAAGACCGAAGACCCAATAAAAACAATTCAAGAACTTAAAAAATCTACCGATAGATGGAGCATTTTCGAGTTGTAATTATAGGAGGAGGACCTATAGGAATTGCATGCGGACTTGAAGCCAAGAAAAGAGGATTGAGCTATGTTATTTTGGAAAAGGGGCCTATTGTAAATTCCCTTTTTAATTATCCGCAGAACATGCAGTTCTTTTCTTCTTCGGAAAAATTGGAAATAGACAACATTCCTTTTATAAGCACCGAAGCTAAACCCAAACGTAACGAAGCCCTGGAATACTACAGGAGAATCGTTACTTCTAACGATCTTAATATTAGGCTTTTTGAAAAGGTAGATAAGGTTGAAAAGACTAAAAATGGTTTTTCAATAGCATCTAGCAAGAATAGCTATACCGCAGACAAGGTAATCGTGGCCACAGGTTTTTATGATTTACCCAACAAGCTTAATATACCTGGCGAGGACCTTCCTAAAATAGCACATTACTATGACGATCCACATTTTTACGCCAGTCAAAAACTGGCCGTTGTAGGTGCCAGTAATTCTGCTATTGACGCTGCTTTGGAGTGCTGGCGAAAAGGTGCTGAAGTAACTTTGGTGATAAGAGGAGATGAAGTAGGGCCTCGGGTAAAATATTGGGTTAGACCGGATATTATAAACCGCATAGAAGAAGGCAGCATAAAAGCGTATTACAATTCTACGCTAAAAGAAGTGCGCCAGAATGAAATTGTTATTGATACCCCAGAAGGCGCCATAACCCTAGATAATGACTTTGTTCTAGCTTTAACCGGCTATATGCCCAATTTTAATTTCTTGACCCAGATGGGAATTGCACTCTCTGACGATGATAAGAAATTGCCTCAATATGACCCTGAAACTATGGAAACCAATGTATCCGGAATTTATTTGGCCGGTGTAATCTGTGGTGGCATGGAAACTCATAAATGGTTCATAGAAAATTCAAGGATACATGCTAAAATAATTATCACATCCATTCTTAAAGAAATAGAGGTAAGCAAAGTTTAAAATTTACATACCCCCGTTTTCAGGGGGTATTATTTCACTGTTACGGGTATAGTTCTCTGAAGTACAAACCACGAAATTTGTATCAACCAAGAACCTGAACAATGAAATACATTTATCCAAAATTGCTTTTCGTCTGTCTATCCGTAGCTATCTATTGCAACAATAAATCCCAAAAAAGAGACCAGCTTTCCAACTTGGAGCATACCAATCATTATTCTTTGTTGGTCCAAAGGGGTGCGTTTCATTTTGATTCGTTCAAAATCGTAAAAAATAAAATTTCCCACATTCCGGGAATTTCGTCCAATTTTGAAACCGCTACCTATAACAAAAACAGTCAAAGCTTTTTAGACACCTTGCAAACCTTAGGTTTTTTCAAAAAAATAGAGGCAAAAGGCTTTTGGGACCTAAAGACCCATTACGGTTCAGAAACTTCATGTAACAGTCAACTTATTGTTACCCTGACCTCCAACGGAAAATCAAAAACCGTAATTTGCGATGATTACCAAACCAATTGCCCTGACCTCATAAAATATATAGAGAAAAAAGTTGTTGAATTGGAAGGAAACGATTTAAAACGGATCAACCTACCAGGATAAAACCATACTACTGAAAACAAAACGTAAATTTCACACCATAAAAGCCCTAAGCCTTTTAAACCTATTGGGCCTACTACTCTTATGTGGTGCACCAAACCTCTACGCCCAAAAACACAGTGTAGATTCTAGCAATGTCAATACGCAACAGCGCATTACGTTTTCCACCATTCCAAATAACAGGGAGGCATCATTAGAACCCTACTACAAAGCCTTAAAAAATGCCGATTTCGGGAGTCAACGGTTCTCCGTATTTGAACAACTAGCAGAATTACACATCCAAAAAGGAAATACAGATTCTATCCTACATTATGGCAACCTCTATATAAAGGAATTGGGCAACTGGGACAAACCGGAAACCAACAAACAGTTGCATTATGCCAAAGCCCATTACTTTCTGGGCATTGGCAGCCATTTTAACGGTCTATTGGACAAATCTATAGAATGGCATATTAAAGGCCTGCAAGATGCAGAAGCAGGCAATTCAGATGAGCTTCAGTACAAGAACAAAATAGGTCTTGCCCATAATTATATTCTAAAATCAGAAAGTGACAAAGCCCTTGAGGTACTCACCAAAGCCATTTTAGATTTTGGAACTACGTTTCCGGACCTGACCATGCAGGCAATTATCTATATGGGTAACGCACACTTGGTAAAAGGGGAATTTGAATTGGCCAAAACTCAGTTTGATGAAGCCCTGCGCATGGCTACGGATTTTAAAAATTTTGAAAAGGAACTTACCGTAAAGTTAGAACTCGCCAAATTAGCGGAAGCACAAGAAAATTATGAAAAGGCATTTCAGGACTATGAATCCATCCGAAACCAGGCCTTGACAAACGGATTTACTGCCATTTACTTTGAAGGCTCGTTACGCTTGGCAAAGCTCTGCTATAAAGAGGAAAAATATGAAATGGCCAACATTGCCTTAAGTTTTGCCTATATAAACGCTATTGACCGCGAGAACTTACAATTCCAAAAAGAGGCTCTAGTAATACAGGCCAGAAGTTTTGCCAAATTAGAGGACTACAAAAATGCTTATGCCGTAATGACCCAACTGTTTGGTGTCAACGACCAAATCAACAGCAAGCAACAGCGAGAAATTATTAAAGAACTGGAGATACAATACGAAACCCTAGAAAAGGAAAAGGCTATTTCTTCTTTAGAGGAGGAACAAATAGCGAAGAACGCGGAACTGGAACGACAGAAAACCATTAAAAATGCCTTTCTAATTGGCTTCCTGATTATATTAATTCCCATAATAGCTTTGCTGTATGTGTATTACCAAAAAATTCAGACCCAGAGCGAACTTTCCAAAAAACAAGAAGAAATAAACCTTCAGAAAGTAGCGTCCTTAAAACAAAAGCAAGAACTGGACTTGATCAAAGCCTCAATGGAAGGGCAAGATGAAGAACGGAAAAGAATTGCCCAAGAGCTACACGATAGTATTGGCGGAAATCTTGCAGGAATTAAGCTTCAGGTATCTACCATGACATCGGAGTCCGGCAAATGGAAAGAAATAAACGGTCAGTTAGACGAGACCTATCAACTGGTAAGGGATATATCACATACCCTTATTCCCAAAAAATTTAAACAACACGCTTTCACGGATTTAATCAGAAAGTACATTGCATCAATTTCACGTAGTGGAAAATTAAAAATAGGTTTTCATCCACACCCGGAGGTAGATGTAAACGGATTGGATGAAAAAATTCAAATGGAGCTCTATAAGGTCATTCAGGAGTTAATGACCAATACGTTAAAACATGCCCAGGCCAGTACCGTAGATATACATTTAAATCTACTTAACGCAGAGCTATCCTTACTTTTTGAAGACAACGGAAAAGGATTTGACGCTTCCGAAATAAAAGAAGGAATAGGGTTTCAAAATATTCGCAGTAGAATCAAGGAACTGAACGGTTCGCTCCATATAGACGCTTCTAAAAATAGGGGTAGCGTAATCTCTATAGAAATCCCTTTAAAAAACTCATCTCATGAAATATAACCTCATCATTGCCGATGATCATAAAATGTTCATAGACGGACTACTAAGCATATTGAACGACGCTCCGGAATTCTCGGTTTCAACAACGGCCAAAAACGGGGCACAGGTCATCAAATATCTGGATATTAACGGTACAAAAGACCTTCATCTTTTGATTACAGACCTCAGCATGCCCGAAATGGACGGTATTGAACTTAACCGTACCGTTAAAGAAAAGTACCCCACCTTAAAGACATTGATCGTAAGTATGCATATTGATGGTGGTATGATCGAGAAACTCATCCAAAACAATGTAGACGGTTATGTTCCTAAAAACGCCGAAAAAGATGAGCTCCTAACCGCTATGCGAACCATAGTAAAGGGCGAAAAATATTTCTCACAAGAAATTAAACGCGCTTACACGGATGCTATGTTCGAAAACAAAAAACAGGAGGAAGTTCACCTTACGGACCGTGAAAAGGAAGTGTTAAAACTCATTGCCAATGAATATACCACTCAAGAAATTGCGGACGAACTATTCCTGAGCAAACACACCATAGAGAGCTACCGCAAAAATCTCATTTCTAAATTAGAAGTGAAAAATTTAGCCGGGCTCACCAAACACGCCATTAAAATTGGGCTTCTGGATTCTTGATTAAACAAAGAGCAAAATAAGGGTAAGCACCAAACCGCCAAGAGCAAAGTAAATGCCCTTCTTAAATATGGGTGCACTAGGGCGAAACATCCAAAAAGCGGATACCACAAAAAACAGTAACGCAGCCCCAAAGAAGATATTTAGAAAATATAAAGGCTGGCTAGAAGTTGCCTTGTGTATTTTGGTCATCTTGTCTAAAACGAAGGGTAATTTTTTTTCGGTATAATTGGCCACCCCGGTTTTACTATCGTACGTACCTCCTTCAAAATGAACCATATTACCTTCTTCTTTTTGAAGTTTAAAATGCTTTATTTTTAGAGCCTTACCTACTTCATTGGCCTTTATATTTGGCTTTATGGTCTTCTCAACAGCTACTTCTTTCTTAAGAAAATCGGTATTTCTATAAATTAACACAATACCGCTAATTGCATACATGGCCATTATACCCGCTAGGAAAAAGCCTAGGTATCTGTGATAGGTACGCATTTTTTCTTCAGTTTTTCTTCCCATTTTTAAAAGTAGTTAGTTGATTTATCTTCGTCTTCCAGAATATTCCATGGCCTCTCCTTTACCAAAGCCATAGCTAAAGCCAAATGTAATAAACCTACCTCTTTGTCTCCGGTTATAACTTGAAAAAGTTTCCTGAAAAGTTTCGGACTCTTCTATACGTGAAGCAAATAAATCCCTGATGCCTAAATTTACGACTCCCTTACCCTTTAAAATTTTCTTACGTGCTCCAAGGTCTAAGAATACGTTTTCGCTGGTCTTTCCCTGCACTGTTTCATAACTACTTTGATAATTGCCCGTTGTCTCAAAATCAATATCTGCAGGCAGTTTAATTTTGGTCATAAGCTTAGCGGACCACCTATCCGCATCAAAATCGAACACCTGTGTACCCAGACTGCCGTCCCTTACAAACTTGTTATAGTTTAAGTCTGTAGTAACGGTAAACCATTTAGCCGGACTATACTTTCCATTGAACTCAAGACCTGTGGCTTTATTGGTGCCTATGTTCTCCGGTTTACTGATTTTTACGTCATCTTCAAAAGTAAAAATGCTCTCTATCACCTCTGTAGTGTAGCGATGGTAAATACTAAAATTCAACGAGGCTTTTCCTAAAACATATATACTGGTCACTTCATACGAATCTGTAAATTCCGGTTGAAGATCCGGGTTACCTTGCCGGATATTAAAATTGTTCCTGATATTAAAGAAAGGGTTCAAATCCCACAGGCCTGGTCTATACACCCTTCTTGAGTATCCCGCCTGCATAGAAATCTTATCGTTAAACTTGTAAGAAGTATGTGCACTTGGAAAAAGGTTGGTATAATTCTGTTCGTTTCTTTCGTTGGTGTTTTTCAATAACGTATTCAGGTTGGTCTGCTCTGCCCTAACACCAGCTTTAACACCCCATTTTCCACCCTCATATGCGGCAGTACCGTACGCTGCCAACACCTTTTGATCATACTCAAAAACGTTGGTCAAATCAGGATTGGATTGGTAATCTCCGTTCACAAAATCATCTACTTCATAATCATTGCTAACATCGTTCATAACATATTGACCACCCGCTTCCATAGTCCATTCTTCACTGAACGGACGTGTGTAATCTAACTTAAAAGTATACTCGGCCTCTTTAAACTCGGTACGTGTGCGCTGCAAGGCATCATTATCCTCTCCAGAAATAGTAACATCTTCAAAATCCGAAGACTGGTCTTTTCCGAAAAAATTACCCAAAGCACTGAATAAAAGGTCATGGTCTTCATGATCCTTAAAATCGCTTTTATATTGAAGTTCATATTGATACTTAGGGTTGGTAGCTTCGGTGGTTTCTGTACGTTCCCATTCGGAGACCAATTGGTTGCCGGCATCAAATGACTTAAAATTTGTATTGGATGGCTGGTCCTCTATTTCATAGGCAAAATTCCCCGAAAGCGTTACTACATTATTCTCGTTAATGTAATAATCCGTACCAAGGATAACATTATAAAATTCCTCGTTTCTAAACTCCTCACCTACTGAAGAAATAGCTGTACCGTCAACCAAATTCCGGTTAATATTCTCTACATCGTTAGGCAACTCCCTATATCCTGCACCCAACTGACTGAACAAATTAAAACGTTCCGTGCGGCGATTGAGACTTAATCCAAAACTATGATTGTCCGGCGAACCTGTATTTAAGCTAATAGAGCCATTAAGCCCCTCGCGTTCTTCTTTCTTTATGACGATGTTGATAATTCCGGATGTACCCTCTGCATCATATTTTGCGGATGGGTTGGTAATGACCTCTACCCTTTCTATCATATCCGAAGTAATCGTACCCAAGGCATTCCCGCCTTCTCCCGTAAGAATTGAAGGTTTACCGTTAATTAAAACTTGCACACCTTGGCTACCGCGCAAGCTAATTTGGCCTTCTATGTTCACGTTTACAGAAGGCACGTTATTCAGCACTTCTAAAGCGCTTGCCCCGGTACTACTAATATCCTTACCTACGTTGAATACACGTTTATCCAACTTAAACTGTGTTCTAGAAACCTCGCCCTCTACTACCACTTCGGAAAGTTGTTGGGCGTCTTGATTTAATTGAACCACACCTAGCTCAATTTTTCCGTTGGCGGGCACGAGATTATCAAAACGCTTCTTCTCAAAGCCGATAAAACTAATTTCTACGAAAAAGTCCTGAGCATCTGTCTTTATACTAAAACTACCATCATCTAAAGTAGTGGTGCCGGTAATTCCTTTTTGAGTAGCCTTTTCCCCTATAAGTATCGTGGCAAATGCCACCGGTTGTTTGCTTCCTGTTTCCACTACCGTACCGGTAATCTCCGTTTCTCCGTTTTGGGACAAGCCCCATTCCGAAATCATTACGATACAAGCGAACACAAAAAATGTGCGGGTAATTTTCAAATTCATGGTCTAAGTTGTTTGGAACATAAAAATGCGCAAAAAAATCATCCAACGAAACTTAGAAACTGCTATTTAACAATTTTAACAATATCGCATGAGCCTGATAAACACAATGAATATCAAGAATTTGAACCATATCTCTAATCCCATTTCATGTTCTGTAAACGAACTGCATTTAAAATTGCCAATAATGCCACCCCTACATCTGCAAAAACAGCTTCCCACATGGTAGCCATACCACCAGCACCGAGAATCATAACCAAGGCTTTGACCCCAAATGCAAGACCAATATTCTGCCAGACTATTTTTCTGGTAGACTTCCCTATTTTTATGGCCTGTGCTACTTTGGCCGGCTCATCGGTCTGAATGATAATATCTGCGGTCTCAATGGCCACATCACTGCCCAAACCGCCCATAGCAATACCAACATCGCTTGCGGCCAATACCGGAGCATCGTTTATTCCATCACCAATAAAAGCCACTTTTGTTCCGGAGACACGTTTTAGGTTTTCAACTTCGTTGAGTTTATCCTCTGGTAGAAGTCCGCCCTTTGCCCAATCTACGTGCAGTTCGTTTGCCACTTTTTGCGTAATGGCATCCTTATCTCCGGACAACATTACAATTTTTGACACTCCAGTTTTCCGTATACGCTCAACAGCAGCCCTAGCACCCTCTTTAAGTGCATCGGAAATAACAACATAACCCACAAACTTTCTATCAACAGCAACCATTACTACACTTTCTACAACATCCTCCGTCTCTTTTGGAACTGATATTCCATTAGCAACCATTAGTGCCCTATTTCCAGCTAAAACGGATTTACCGGCTACCGTACCTGCTAAGCCTTTACCAGCAATTTCAAATACATCTTTTGCTTTACTGGTTGCTCCTTCCTCCTTATACTCCAGAATGGCCTTTGCTATGGGATGGGTAGATTGTGCTTCAATGGCCATGAGATACTCCATAAAATCTTTTTCGGTTAAGGACGCACCAGATTCCTGAGCATTAGCCTGTAAAACAATTTCCTTAATTTGGAACACGCCCTTAGTTACAGTTCCCGTTTTGTCCATAGCCAAAGTGTTGACTTTGGTAATGGTATCCAGAAAAGAAGCGCCTTTGAACAAAATACCGTTGCGGGAAGCAGCCCCCAGTCCCCCAAAATATCCTAAAGGAATAGAAATTACCAAGGCACAGGGACAAGAAATTACCAAGAAAATTAGAGCACGGTACAGCCAATCCCTAAAGATATATTCCTCCACAAAAAAGTAAGGTAGCAGGGTTACACCAATAGCCAAGAAAACCACAATTGGAGTATAAATTCTAGCAAACTTCCGGATGAAAAGTTCTGTTTTTGATTTGCGGGCAGTGGCATTCTGGACCATATCCAAAATACGGGCAATGGAACTATCCTTAAATTCTTTAGTAACTTCAACTTCAATAACACCATCCAGATTGATGCTTCCTGCAAATACTTTCTCGGTCTCAACTATACTTGATGGTTTACTTTCCCCGGAAATTGCCGCCGTATTCAAACTGGCCCTAGCCGACAACAATTTACCGTCTAACGGAACTTTTTCACCCACGAGAACTTGAATATGCTCGCCAATTTCTACAGCCTCCGGAGCTACTGAAACAAAAATACCATCACGAAGAACCATAGCCGATTTAGGCCTCACATCCAATAACGCCTTAATATTTCCTCTAGCCTTTGTTACCGCGGAATGTTGAAACAGTTCTCCCACCGCATAAAAAAGCATCACCGCCACACCTTCCGGATATTCCTCTATAGCGAAAGCACCAACCGTTGCAATGGTCATCAATAGAAACTCGGTAAAAAAATCTCCGTTCACAATACTCTTCCAGCCCTGTTTCATTACTGGAAGCCCCACGGGCACATAAGCAATACCGTACCAAACTATACGCACCCAATCGGTAAAGAAAGGCACGTTAAAAACATCTAGAGCAATGCCTGACACCAATAAAACAAAGCTAATACCAGCTGGAAGATATGGAGAAAACTTAGTGGGCTTTTCACTTTCACCACTTCCACAACAACTATCACAATCGCCATTAGCAGCTTCATCTGAATGTTGATGAGTATCTATATCCTGAAGGTTGACCTTCTTCTTTTTCATGATTTTTCCAAAATTGTAAATTCTTAAATACACTCCTTCACCCGAGCGGCACGTACCCTAAATAAACACGACTACCCGTAAAATAAGGACCTCGAACACAAAAATTATTGAGCGAAACGAGTTCATTAACAATGTTATTGGCTTAGTGGCTATGTTCCGCTTCTCCTTTTTTCAACTCCGCCATTAAATAGTATGCATTATTGAAAGCAAACTTGGAACTATTGGCTATTGGAGCCAAAAAATTGACTGCCACCCAACCATCATCTTCAGTACCTAAAGTTACTTCATGTGGAACAAAACGAAACGCATCTGCCTCTTTTTCTACAGTAAAAACAAAGGTTTTATCTCCGTCTTTGGCGCTAGCACTTTCGGGAACAGCTTTTACCTCATTAACGGCTATCTGGATTCTCCCTTTTATATACATTCCGGGAATTAGGTTTCCTTCCTTATTTTCTATTTCGGCATGTACGTGTAAGGCCTTGGGACTTTGTTCAAAGGTTTTCCCAATAGAATAAATCTCTGCCGTAAACTCTTTTTCTCCTAATGATTGTACAAAGAACTTCACGCTCTGCCCCTCCTGTATCTTAAAAACATCCTTCTCAAAAACCATGAGATCGGCATGCACATGATGAGTGTCCACTACTTGAAACAGGTCCGTTTGGGGGTCTACATATTGTCCCGTTTTTACCTCCACCTTTTGCACATGGCCTTCAATAGGGCTACGCAATGCCACACGCTGGTAGATAGTCCCTTTTTCTACTCCGCCTGCGTTTATATTCAACTGCCGTAATTGAGCTGCCAAACCTTTAGCCCTACCTTGCGATGCTTGATATTGGGCTTGCGCTTTCTGAAAATTCAACCCACTGCCTACACCGGCATCATACAACTTTTTTTGTCGTTCATATTCCCCTTTCAAAAACTGACTATTACTAAAAGCATCCAAATAATCGGTCTGTTTTTGAATAATATTGGGGTGCGATAAGTAGGCCACCGCTTGACCTTTGGCAACTTTATCGCCCTCAATAACCTCAATGGACACCACATTTGCCCCTACCACCGAGGTTATTGTAGCTTCGTTCTGCGGAGGTACCTCCAATTGCCCGTTTGCCTCGACATAACCGCTCATATTTCGCATATGCAAAGTATCGGTCTGCATTTGCAAAGCTTCAAACTGCTGTTGGCTAAGCATGACTTCCTGCTCTTCCTCTTTGTGACCTTCAGATTCCTCATGCCGGTGATTTTCTTCTGTGTTTTCTTTTGTCTTGCTCTCGCCACATGACGTAACTGCAAGCATCAAAAGGAAGAAGGCTAAAACTTTATATGTATATGGATGTTTCATGTTTTATTGATTGAAGTATTGTAATTCGTATATAGATTCTAGGTAATTGTCCAGCGCGTCCAGCGCGTCCATTTCGGTTTGTATGGCATCCCTAATAATCTGAGTGAAGCCCAAATAATCTACTGCGCCCTCTTTAAAGGCTAAAAGCGCCCCCTTGTGTTGCTGCTCGGCAAGCGGAAGTGCCTCGTTCTTATAGAAGGACCAAGACGTCTTCCATTTTTGATAAGAAACTAACGCTTGTTGATATTCGGACCTTAGCTGTTTCTGCTCAAAATCAGATTTCGTCTTTTCAATTTCGCTATGGATTTTAGCCGATTTTTTCCTGCTACGTGCCGTTCCCGAAAAAAATGGAACTGACACGCCGGCCTGATAACTATAAAAACCATCCGCTCCGTTCACTTTCTGAAGACCACCCTGCAAATTGAATTTAGGCAACAATTCTGCCTTTGCCGCTTTATAATCCGCCTGTGCTTCGTCAATACGTTTTTGCGATAATTGATATTCAGGGTGATTTTTCAAATTAGGTTTAACCTCAAATACCATGTCCATCTCATTACCCAAATCATCAGGAACAGAATAGAAAGTTTCAGAAGCCAACCAAAGGTTAAACCTTTGCAAGGCAATATCATAATCGGCCTGTGCTTGCTGGTATTTGTTCCTAATCTGTAAAGCCTGGTTTATAGCCGAAGTATATTCCAATTGGGAAATAGCCTCAACTTCATAGTTAAGTTTAATTGCCTTTTTGAACTGCACATAGACGGAATCCAACTTTTTATACAAGAAGTATCCTTTCTTCGCCTTATAGGCCTTTGCCCAAGCTTTCTTGACCTCCTGCTCAACCTGAAGTTGGGATAGGTTATATGCCGCTTTTGCCAGAGCAACCCGTTGTTGGTACAATTTTTTCTTCGCCCCAATCCCAAATAGGTCTATCTTTTGTTGGCCCAGACCTACCAAAGTATACACCCCACGGTCATCGGAAATTTCCTCACCTCCGCTAAACACCTGTGTAGTTCCCAAATCATAGATTTCGGCCTTTTGCACAGATTGTCTTTCTATTTCCAATTGTTCTGATTTCAGTAATGGAAAATTTTGTTTGGCGGTCTCTACCGCTTTATCCAAGGAGATAACAGGTAAAGAAGCTTCCGTTTCTTGGGCCAATCCATTGAATGTCATCGCCATAAAACCAATAACAAGAACGGCCGGTTTTAACGATGGATTCAATCTTAACTTTCGCTCTTCCCTATTTTCTACCCATTGATAAAAAACAGGAAGAATAAATAGCGTTAATAAAGTAGACGTCAACAAACCACCAATAACCACTGTTGCCAGAGGGCGCTGCACTTCCGCACCCGCCGAAGCTGAAATGGCCATGGGCAGGAAGCCTAAAATATCTGTAAAGGCCGTTAGCATGATAGGACGAATACGTCTTTTTGTGCCTTGAACAATCCGGTCTTTTAAATTAGTAACTCCTTCTTCCTTCAACTCGTTCAATCCGGATATCATGACCAATCCGTTTAGAACTGCCACTCCAAAAAGCACAATAAAACCCACACCGGCCGAAATACTAAAGGGCATATCCCGTAACCAAAGGGCAAAAACCCCGCCAATAGTCGCCATAGGAATTGCCAAGTAAATCATAATGGTCTGAGGAAGCGATTGCAAAGCAAAATAAATCAGGATAAAAATGAGCAGTAACGCAATAGGGACCACCACTTGCAATTTTGCACTTGCCCTTTCCAAATTTTCAAAAGCGCCCCCGTACCGTATAAAATAACCCGCAGGCAATTTAAATTCCGCATCTAGCTTTGCTTGTATATCCTCAACAACAGATTTCACATCTCTATCCCTAATATTAATTCCCACATACGTTCTGCGGTTGGTGTTGTCCCTACTTATCTGCATTGGGCCCGGTTCATAACTGATGGTCGCCAATTCACGAAGGGGAATCTGAGAGCCATCATCCAAGTTCACGAACAGATTTTGAACATCTTCAATACTGTTCCGGTTTTCTTCATGCATGCGCACTACTAAATCAAACCGCTTTTCGCCTTCAAAAATCACACCTGCCTTGCCGCCTGCAAATGCCGCTTGGATTAAACTATTTAGCTGATTGACGCTAACCCCGTATTGGGCCAATTTGCTTCGGTTATAATGAATTGTAATTTGTGGCAGCCCGTTTGTGGCTTCGACCTTCATATCTGCCACACCGGGAATGTTGGCAATAAGTTTTCCCATTTCATCGGCCTTACTGGCCAACACCTCCATATCCTCACCAAAAATCTTAATGGCCACATCTTCACGAACTCCCGTAATCAGTTCATTAAAACGCATTTCTATGGGTTGGGTAAATTCATAATTCACTCCTGGCAGAATACTAATAGCTTCTTTGATTTCTTGTATTAATTCTGCTTTGCTTCGGCCGGACTCCCATTCAGTTTGCGGTTTCAAAATGGCAAAAATGTCCGCAATGTCCATAGGCATGGGGTCTGTGGGAACATCTGCAACACCGATCCTGCTTATGACACGTTCAACCTCAGGAAACTTAGCCTTTACTATTTGTTCTATTTTTGTAGTGGTTTCAATACTCTCGGACAAGGAACTACCCGGTTTTAAAATGGCATGAAAAGCAATATCACCTTCATCCAGTTGCGGAATAAATTCGCCGCCCATGCGGGTAAAAGTGAATACCGCCAAAAGAAAGAGTACCACCGCACTAGTAATAATCAATCTGGACTTTGTCAACGATTTTAACAACAGAGGCTCGTAAGCCCTTTCTACCCCATGAACAAACCGGTCTCCGTAAGATGGTTTTTGAGATTTAGGAGCTCTTAAGAACCATGCCGAAATCATAGGCACATATGTGAGACACAAAATCATGGCCCCGATCATGGCAAAAATAAAGGTGAATGCCATGGGCCGGAACATTTTTCCTTCTACCCCTTCCAAAGCCAAGATGGGCAGGAATACAATGAGAATTATCAACTGTCCAAAAAATGCGGCATTCATCATCTTTTTTGAAGCATTGGCTGAAATTTCATCGCGCGTTTCCGCAGTAACGGTTTTCTTTTTTACTACGTAGGAATACATTAGAAAGACCGTTCCCTCAACAATAATTACTGCACCATCCACAATAATTCCAAAGTCTATAGCACCCAGACTCATGAGGTTTGCCCAGACATCAAAAAAATTCATTAGAATAAAGGCGAATAAAAGCGATAAAGGAATGGTAGAGGCCACAATAAGACCGCCACGCCAATTGCCCAATAAAAGAACTAACACAAAAATTACGATTAAACCACCTTCTAAAAGGTTGTTCCTTACCGTTCCAGTGGTCTCCGCAATCAGCTCGCTACGGTCAAGAAATGGTTTTATTTTGACACCTTCTGGTAAGGAATGCTGAATCTGTTCCATCCGTTGGATAACATTCTCGATTACCTCATTAGAATTAGCTCCCTTTAACATTAAAATCATGCCTCCTACCGCTTCTCCGGTACCATCTTTGGTTAGTGCCCCATAACGAACGGCACTACCCATATGAACCGTTCCTATATCCTTTATTTTAATGGGCACTCCGTTAACGGATTTAACTACCATATTCTCAATATCCGAAATGCTTCTGGCCAGACCTTCGCCTCTAATGAAATTGGCCTGATGATTACGCTCAATATAAGCACCACCTGTATTCTGGTTATTCCTTTCCAATGCTCTAAATACCTCAGAAATACTTATACCTATGGCCCGAAGCTCATCCGGGTCAACTGTTACCTCATATTGTTTTTGATTACCGCCAAAGGCATTTACCTCTACCACACCGGGTACCATGGCCATTTGTCTGCGGATGATCCAATCTTGAAACGTACGCAGATCCGTTATGGAATACTTGTCTTTATGTGCGGCATCTACTTCCAGTACATATTGATAAATTTCACTAAGCCCTGTGGAAATTGGCCCTATGAAAGGTTTACCAAAACCTGCGGGAATTTGTTCCTGTACTTCGGGTAGTTTTTCTGCTACCAGCTGCCTAGGGAGATAGGTTCCTACTTTATCATTAAAAACTATGGTTACTACGGAAAGTCCAAATCGGGAAACGGAGCGTATTTCCTCTACATTGGGCAAATTACTCATGGCCACCTCTACAGGATAGGTCACGAATTGTTCTATATCTTCCGTACCCAAATTGGGCGACTGCGTAATGACCTGCACCTGATTATTGGTAATATCAGGTACCGCATCTATGGGCACTTGGGTCATGCTCCAAACACCGGCACCTATGAGTGCGAGCGTAAATAGACCCACAATAAATTTATTATGGATTGAAAAATCAATGATTCTATTGATCATATGGATTGCTATAATTCAGTTAGACAATGTCTCTTTCAGCCATGCTATAAACACAACAAAAACTAGGGTAATGAAACCCGAAACGGATTCATTACAACGGGATATAGGTATCCTATAAAAAACTAAATTATGCCCTGGGAGGTTGCAGAAGGTCTAGAACAACATCTTTACCAAGACTATCAAAATGCGCCAATTCCTCTTGGGAAATTAGTGATTGAAAAGGCTCAAATGTTCGTATTTCAAAATTTACCGTATGTGTATGGCAACAATGACACATGCAGAAAGGAGAACACAAATCACCAGATTCATGTCCGTGATCCATACCATTATCAACAGATACCGTAACCTGATCTTCAGTAACGGAACCTTCATCACTACAAGGCACAACGTTAAGTGCCAAGAAGTAAACGGATAATATGATGGCGAATAATCTCACAATACAAAGATAGAAAGATTTTGATCGGTGACTGATACTCAAAACCGTTAATTTGGCAGTAATCTAGTCCGCGCCCAGTAATTTACGACAGACTCTTGGATAGATTTCTATTATCCAATACGTTTTAGAAATCCATGAATCCTTAAAACACCAAAAATTACACTCCCTATTTACCGTTAGGGTTACTTCTCATATTCATTTATCTTTGCGGGCTCAAAACCAATTCATGTCCTATTCACTTCTTTCCTCACCTTTGCAAGGTTTTACAGATGCCACGTTCCGTAATGCACAGCAAAAGTTCTTTGGCGGTATAGATACCTTTTACGCCCCTTACATTAGGTTCAATAGAAAAATGATTATTAAAGGGTCATACCAACGCGATTTAAACCCGGAGGTGAATACCAGCTTAGAATTGATTCCCCAGGTAATGACCGCAGATGTGGAGCACTTCCTATTCGTGATCAAGTACATTGAGTCCTTAGGGTATACCGAGCTTAATTGGAATTTAGGCTGTCCATACCCTATGGTTACGAACAGCGGCATGGGATCAGGACTTATTTGTAATACCGAAAAAATAGATCATATTTTAGATCGTGCACATAGTGAGACCAATGTAACCATATCTATGAAAATGCGTCTAGGGTATGAAAACAGTACCGAAATTCTAGATGCCTTCCCCATTCTTGAAAAATACCCGCTAAAGAACGTAGCGATACATGCACGTCTTGGAAAACAATTGTACAAAGGCGGTGTAGACCTAGAAGCTTTTCAGAAATGCATAGACGTTGCCAAGCACACTTTATACTATAATGGCGATATTACCACGGTAGCACAATTCAAAGCCATGAGAGAGCGCTTTCCTTCAATTGAACATTTTATGATAGGCCGCGGGCTTATAGCCGACCCATTCCTGCCCAGTATGATCAAAGCGGACACCACGGAATACCCTGCCAAACGATGGGACATCTTTAAAGAATTCCATGACACTATTTACCAACAGTATGATGCTATGCTGTCAGGACCTACCCCAATTAAAATGAAAATGCTTGGCTTCTGGGAATTCTTTTCACAATCTACACACAACCCCCAAAAAGTATACAAGGCCATAAAAAAAGCAGGAAACCCTATGAAATACAAACAAGCTGTAGGGGAAATTATAGCTACCCAAAAAAGAATGACAACAGCTTAGGAACTCCGAACAAGAACCGAAATACACCTAATAAAAAAGCTCTTTAAAACTAATGTTTAAAGAGCTTTGAATAAAATTGTGACCCCGGCAGGATTCAAACCTGCAACCCTCAGAGCCGAAATCTGATGCGCTATTCAGTTGCGCCACGAGGCCAATTTTATGCTAATTTCTGTTTTACTATGGCAGATATGGTTTTGCCATCTGCCTGTCCGGCCAGTTCTTTGGACACTATGCCCATAACCTTGCCCATATCTTTCATGCCAGATGCTCCTGTTGCATCTATGGTCTGCACTACTACTTTTTCAATTTCTTCTTCCGTAAGCTGTTCCGGTAAAAACTGTTCGATTACCGCAATCTGTGCCAATTCCGGTTCAGCAAGATCTGCTCTTCCCTGTTCCGTAAAAATAGCCGCACTGTCCTTACGTTGCTTTACAAGTTTTTGAACCAGCTGAATTTCATCTTCCTCTGTCATCTCCTTGTCCGTACCACTGGTCTGTGCCATAAGCAGGGCCGATTTTATAGCGCGAAGTGATTCCAAAGCAACACTATCCTTTGCTTTCATTGCCGCTTTCATCTGCTCCATCACCTTTTGTTGTAAGCCCATCCCTTTTTTATTTAGGACTGCGAAGATAAAAAATAAACCCGAAAAAAAATTAATTTTTTCGGGTTTAAGCTTGAGTTAGTTAGTTTATTTTAAAATATCTAATCTACATTATCGTGTAAAAAAGAATTGTTGGAACGTAACCTAATTTCATCGTTGCTATCCTCTCCCAACGTAGTTCTTGAAACCTTGCTCTCTTCTCTTCTAGCATCGCTTAAATCAATACCCTGACGTTTGTAAGCCGGCTCCTTTTCAATTTCGTCAATGCTGCTTACACTGTTTTGAAACTTATAATTGAAGTCCTTTAACTTTCTTCTTCGCTCATCCGCTCTCTCCCTTAAAAGATCATCAATTGGGCTGTTCATTGGGTCTACCTCTGCCGGTGCTTCACTTTGAGGTGTTTCAACACGCTTTACTTCCATTTTAGGCTCTTCCCTAACCACTGGTTTAGGTTGTTGCGGTCTTGGAGTAGGCTTTGGTGCCGGTTTGGCGTTGGTAAGCTTTTCCTCCATTTCCATATAGTCGTCCAAACTATAACGCTTTTCGCCTTCCTCGTTATATTCAAGAACAGGAATAACTTCTACGTGACTGTTAACGTCTATATCCTTAACATCATCATCCAGACTAAAAGTAATAACATTATCTTGTGCTTCGTCTTCCACTTCATCTTTTTGAGTGAAAGGCATATCAAAACTCATGGTAATCTGCTCTTCCTTAAGTTTATCATAAGATACTGTCATTGGGTCTATGACCTCAATATCATTGATAGCATCTTGGGCATTAACGATTACAAAATCGTCTTCAGAAGTGTTTACCTCTGCCACTTCTTCTAAAACTTCTTCATAAAAAACGTTGAAGTTTTTAATATAACTAGTAGTCTCTATTAAATCCATGCCCGGCTCCTCTGGCGCATCTTCTTCAAGAGTGTGCTTGATCACCGGGGGTTCTTCCTTTACTTTTTCAATTGGCAATTGGTGAACTACGTTCTTTCTTGCCATTAAATCATGCTGGGCACGTTGCTCATCTTCCAACGTGTGAATGATTTTTTTAGTTTCGGTATTTACAATTTCATCTTGCTGATCTACATCAAAACCCGTTGCAATAATGGTTACGGCAATAGCCTCTCCTAAATCTTCATCTTCACCTACACCCATGATGATGTTAGCGCCATGACCTGCTTCTACTTGAATGTAGTCATTAATTTCACCAATTTCATCAATAGTAATTTCTTGAGAACCGGAAACAATAAGCAACAATACGTTCTTGGCCCCACTGATTTTGTTATCGTTCAACAATGGAGAATCCAACGCTTTTGTAATGGCCTCATGCGCCCTTGCAGAACCTGTTGCCTGAGCAGACCCCATAATGGCCGTACCACTATTGGAAAGTACGGTCTTGGCATCCCTAAGGTCAATATTCTGTGTATAGTGATGCGTAATTACTTCTGCAATACCTCTAGCAGCTGTAGATAATACTTCATCCGCTTTAGAGAAACCGGCTTTAAAACCTAGGTTACCATATACTTCACGAAGTTTGTTGTTATTGATTACGATCAATGAATCTACATTGGCACGTAATTTTTCAATACCTATACGCGCTTGTTCGCAACGCATTTTACCTTCAAACTCAAAAGGCATGGTAACGATGCCCACGGTAAGCACGTCCAATTCTTTGGCTTGTTTAGCTATTACAGGAGCAGCACCTGTACCGGTACCACCACCCATACCAGCGGTAATAAATATCATTTTGGTAGTAGTGGCAAGCATCTGCTTGATTTCTTCCATACTTTCCAAAGCGGCCTGTTCACCCACCTCAGGGTTGGCACCAGCACCCAATCCTTCTGTTAGTGAAACACCTAGTTGTATTTTTGTTGGCACAGAACTATTGTTCAAGGCTTGGGAATCCGTATTACAAATTACGAAATCTACGCCATTGATGCCCGACTGAAACATGTGGTTGATCGCATTGCTACCACCGCCCCCTACGCCGATTACTTTAATTACATTGCTTTGATTCTTTGGAAGATCAAAGGATATTCCATCAAATTCCGTGTTGTTGTTCATAGTGTATTTTTATTACTGGTTAATGTGTGTCATACTTTACTCGGCGTTATCCAAAAAGTCTTTCAACTTCTCGGACCATTTGTCAAATACCGATTTGCGTTCTTTTTGAACTTTTGCCACTGCTTGCGGTTGCTGACGTTCTTCTTCTTCATGGCCTGCCATAACAAGTTCTCCCTCGTCTACAGGCTCCTCTTTAACTTCAACAACCTTACCTTTTTTTTCATTCGCTACGGCATTCATTAATAGACCAACTGCTGTAGCGTATAAAGGACTTGCGATTTCGGCATCTGAATCGCCCGCCAAATGTTCATTAGGGTAACCGATACGTGTATCCATACCCGTAATGTATTCCACCAACTGCTTTAAGTGCTTCAACTGGCTTCCACCACCTGTAAGCACAATACCTGCAATCAGTTTCTTTTTTTGTTCATCATGACCGTAGTTTTTGATCTCGGCATAAACTTGCTCAATAATCTCAACTACACGTGCATGAATAATTTTGGATAGGTTTTTAAGGGTAATCTCTTTAGGCTCCCTACCACGTAAACCGGGTATAGAAACAATCTCATTATCCTTATTTTCTCCTGGCCAAGCGGAACCGAACCTTACCTTTAAAAGTTCTGCTTGTTTTTCAATAATGGAACATCCCTCTTTAATGTCTTCGGTTATTACACCACCACCAAAAGGAATTACCGCCGTATGCCGGATAATACCATCTTTAAAAATGGCCAAATCCGTTGTACCGCCTCCTATATCGATCAATGCCACACCGGCCTCTTTTTCTTCCTTGCTCAATACGGCATCGGAAGAAGCCAAAGGCTCCAATGTAATATTACCTAAATCCAGACCGGCGCTTTTAATACACCTGCCTACATTTTTGATTGAGGAAACCTGTCCTACAACCACATGAAAATTAGCTTCCAAACGGCCACCGTACATACCAATAGGCTCCTTAATCTCTGCCTGTCCGTCCACTTTGTATTCTTGTGGAAGCACATGAATGATTTCTTCGCCCGGAAGCATCACCAATTTGTAAACTTGATTACACAGCTTATCCAAATCGTCATCATTGATAACTTCTTCAGAATCTGCCCTTGTGATATAATCGCTATGGTGCAGACTTCTTATATGCTGCCCGGCAATACCCACCACAACAGAACCGATTTTAAGACCTGAGTTAAGCTCAGCTTCTTCTACGGCTTGTTGTATGGACTGTATAGTCTGTGTAATATTGTTTACAACACCGCGATGCACACCTAAACTTTTAGATTTGCCGATGCCTAGAACCTCAATCTTACCATACTCGTTTTTCTTACCGATTATGGCTACGATTTTGGTTGTTCCAATGTCCAATCCTACCGAATAATTACCTACTTCCATAACTTAAATTTTGGTGCACACTACTTGATTGTCAAACTCTAAACTAACAACATCATAGTTCTGCAGAGTTTTGTCTTTATTTGCTTTGGCGTAAAATGCCTTGAAATTGCTAAACTTTTCTTTCAACCTTTCTACATCTCCCAAATTGACAATAAACTCTTCGGTTCGAAAGCGAAGCTGGTATTTCTCCTCGCTTACGATGTGTAACCCAATGATGTTTTTCCTAAGAAACTCGTCCGTATTGATGTAGGTCAAAACCTTATAGACATCCGCTAAGCCTTCATCCGTTATCCGCCCGGTAATTATAGGTACCCGTGCAGAATAGCTATTTGACAATGGCATTTGCTTTCCGTCCTCGTCAAGATAAAATTTTGAATCCCCTTCTATACGTCCGATTGGTGTGCGTTGAATGATTTTCGACGCTAATTCACCGCTTACTGTAAGATAAACTTGGGCACTTTTCACCATTTTGTTGGCCTCAATGGCCTTCTCCAGGTTATTCAAAGCTAATTTTTCTTTGGGCAAGTTTTCAAGGCTACCGAATTTTTGTATTAACAATTTATTAACCGAGCCTTCGGTGATGAATAAATTTTGATTTTCAACGAATTCAATCGTTATTCCTTTTACATTTCGTTTCGCGCTTCTTTGGTTAGAAAATGCGTAAAGCCCCGTTATTACAACGATTAAAGCTAAAAACTTTATGTAGTTATAATTAATACGCATGTTGCAACTCTTTTGTGATCTTACTAACTTCCAAACCTATATCTCCCGCACCCATGGTAATAAGAACCTGTGGATTTTGTTCTTTTATTTCGTTTATTAATTTGGTTTTCTGAATTGTTTTTACTTGGGCTCCCTTCATCTTATCCAACAACCATTCCGAAGTTATTCCTTCAATAGGTTTTTCCCTAGCCGGATAGATATCCAATAACAGAATACTATCAAACTTTGAAAGGCTTTTCGCAAATTCATCTCCAAAATCCCTAGTCCTTGAAAAAAGATGGGGTTGAAAAATAGCCAATGTTCTCTTGTTAGGGTGCATTTCCGCTACCGCATCATAAACGGCATCTATTTCTGTGGGATGATGTGCATAATCATCTATAAAAACAAAATCTTCGTTTTTTATTTTATAGGAAAACCGTCTTTGTACCCCTTTAAAGGTTGCCAATGCACCAGCTAATTTATCTGCGGATACACCAGTGCGCAAGGCCATAGCAAAAGCTACCAGTCCGTTTAACAGATTATGCCTTCCCGGTTTACTGAACTTCACATCTATTAAAGTGGCATCCGGAGTTTTCAAATCAAAAATATAGCTTCCATTCTCGATTTTTAGATTGGTAATACAGTAATCCGCATTATCATCTATCCCATATGTAATTCCGGCCAACGACAACCCTTTTCTCACGAAAAGTGCTCCATCCGGCGCCACTCTGTTGGCAAACTCAACAAACGACTTCTGTAATTCCTCTGGGTTGCCATAAATATCCAAGTGATCTGCATCCATAGAGGTTACACAAGCCACATTAGGAAACAACCTTAAAAAGGACCTATCAAACTCATTCTGCTTCCACAACGGAATAATCCGTGCCTTCAAAAACAAAATTACTATTGAAATCTTCGGAAATTCCACCTAAAAAACCTGTAAAATTAACCCCTGTTTCTTTTAGCAAGTGCGCCAAAATACTTGTCGTGGTAGTTTTACCATGTGTACCCGCAACCGCCAAGCAGAAGCTGCCTTTGGTTATCAACCCTAAAACTTCTGATCGTTTTTTAATTTCAAAACCATTGTTCTGAAAATATTGATATTCCGTATGCTCAACAGAAACCGCAGGTGTATATACTACAAGGGTATTTTCGTTATTTTTAAATAAATCCGCTATATCATTAATATCATCTTGATAATGGATATCCATATCCAGACCGGAAAGTTCTTCCGTAAGCGGAGTTTGGGTTTTATCATAGCCGGCAACATTCTTTCCTATAAACTTAAAATAACGTGCCAATGCAGACATACCAATGCCTCCAATGC
Organism: Zobellia russellii; assembly: GCF_044597075.1. Taxonomy (NCBI): domain Bacteria; kingdom Pseudomonadati; phylum Bacteroidota; class Flavobacteriia; order Flavobacteriales; family Flavobacteriaceae; genus Zobellia; species Zobellia russellii. The sequence goes on from NZ_CP139000.1 coordinate 2,254,641, forward strand.
CAATAAAATATACGTTATGTATGCGTTTTAAGTCCATTTCTACCAATCTTCATGCCTCTAGTTACGGGTGGCATTCCCAATTAATTTTTCTATTTCGTCTACAATATCCTTAGTTGCATTAGGCAAGGCCAACCTTTTAATATTTTCGGCCAGACTTGCTTGCTTGGCTTTATCTTGAAAAAGCTGCGTAAACTCGTTTTCAAATTTCGCGTCCAGTTCACTTTCTTTCAATAAAATAGCCGCATCTTCATTAGCAAGTGCGCGTGCATTTTTTGTCTGATGATCCTCTGCCACGTTGGGCGAAGGAATAAATATTACCGGCTTGCCCACAATGCACAGTTCCGATACGGAACCGGCACCAGCGCGCGATATAATGATATCTGAAGCAGCGTATGCATAATCCATCCGGTTCATAAAATCCAACACCTTCACCATTTCCGAGTTGTATTTGGCATACTCATCTATGTAAAGTTTACCACACTGCCATATTAATTGAACACCTGTTTTCCCAAAGAAATCAAGGTTAGCCGCTATCAATTGATTGATGCGTCGTGCACCAAGACTTCCGCCTAAAACCAAGAGTGTAGGCACTCCCGTTTTCAATCCAAAGAAATCCAACGCTTCATTTTTATCGGCTGTCATTTCCACTAAATCGCCACGAACCGGATTCCCGGTCTTTACAATTTTATCCATTGGAAAAAACCGATCCATCTCATCATAGGCCACACAAATTTTGGCCACTTTATCCTTTAGTAATTTGTTAGTAATACCGGCATACGAATTCTGTTCCTGCAATACACAAGGCACGCCTTTACCAGAGGCCACGCGCAACATAGGACCACTGGCAAAGCCCCCAGTACCTATTACAGCATGGGGCTTGAACTTTCGGACTATTTTACCTGACTTCAACAAACTACTTATTACTTTAAATGGAAACATTAAATTTTTAAGGGTCAGTTTCCGTTGTAACCCGCTAATCCATAATCCTTCAATTTCGTAACCTGCTTGCGGCACCTTCTCCATCTCCATACGGTCCTTTGCACCCACAAATAAAAATTGTGCGTCAGGATGCCTCCTTTTCAATTCGTTGGCAATGGCAATTGCCGGGTAAATATGCCCGCCTGTACCACCACCGGAGAGTATGAATCTATAATTGCCCACTTAGTACTTCTAAAGGATTAGTTTCATCTATATCTGCGGATGGTTTTTCCGCATTTGAATTTTTATTACTTACACTTAAAATAATACCAATGGCCAAGCAGGTCATCCAACTACTGGTACCACCACTACTGATCAGCGGTAAGGTTTGCCCTGTTACAGGAAAAAGCTCAACCGCAACGGCCATATTTATCAATGCCTGAAAAACGATAGGAAGCCCTACTCCAAGGGCTACGAGTTTTCCAAAAATAGTACCACTACCATTGGCCACTACCACAATTCTAAACAACAGAAACATATAAAAAAACATAAGGGCAAAACCACCTACAAGTCCATATTCCTCAACAATTATCGCATAAATAAAATCCGAGGAACTCTGTGGCAAAAAGTTCTTCTGAATACTTTTCCCAGCACCCTTCCCCACGATACCGCCCGTGGCAATAGCAATCTTGGCCCGTTCAATTTGGTAATCCGCTTCCGTATCTTCTGCATCGGCAAAATTCTCCACCCTACTGATCCAAGTATCTACACGATTGGGAAACAAACCAGGAATTGCCTTGGCCGTTAGTATAAAAAATGCAAGGCTCAACACACTCGCACCTATAATTCCGATAAGATATTTAATAGGATATCCTCCTAAAAAACACAACAAAAGCACCATAGAAAATATAATGGCCGCAGTTGAAAAGTTTGCTGGTAAAATAAGGGCTACCGTTAGAAAAACAGGAATCCACAACGGCAAAATGCTCTCCTTAAATTTCACATCTTTAAGACGGATCTTACTGAGATACCTAGCTACATATATCATTAATACCACGGCAGCCAGATTAGAGGTCTGAAACGAAATACCCACTAGCGGCACACTGATCCATCTACTAGCATTGGCACCTCCTATAGTAGTTCCTTGAGCCAAAGTAAACACCAACAAAACCAATACAATAGGCATGGCAATAAGAGAAAGTCCCTTAAAAAAATGCGAAGGAATACGATGTACCCCATATATAATACCAAAGCCCAATGACAACAACAATGCATGTTTTACCAAATACCCAAAAGTGGTTCCGTTCCCCACAACATACACCAGGTTACTACTGGCACTGTACACCGGTAAAAACGAAAACAAGCCCAAGAGGGCCGCAATGGCCCAAATAGCTTTATCTCCTTTGATATTTTTAAAAAATTCGTTCACTCTATATACTTTTTACAATGCTTTTACAGCTGCTTTAAACTGGTCGCCACGATCTTCATAGTTCTGAAACAAATCAAAACTGGCACATGCGGGAGACAACAACACCGTATCGCCACGTTCGGCAATCTTATAAGCTACTTTGACAGCTTCTTCCATTGCAAAGGTCTCGACCATCAAATCCACCACGTTACCAAAAGCATCTTTGATTTTTTCGTTGTCAAGTCCTAAACAAACTATGGCCTTAACTTTTTCACGCACTAACGGCATCAATTCTTTATAATCATTGCCTTTGTCCTGTCCTCCAACAATCCAAACAATAGGTGTTTTAACGCTATCCAATGCGTAAAATACAGAGTTTACGTTGGTTGCCTTAGAATCGTTTATATACTGTACGTGATGTATTTTCAATACGTTTTCAAGGCGATGTGGCGCTCCCTGAAAATTAGCGATACTCTCACGGATCGATGCTTTTCTTATCCCTACTAATTTTGCAGCAGTCATTGCCGCCATGCTGTTCTTTAAGTTGTGTTTTCCTTCTAGTGCTAATGTCTCTTTTGTCATTTCCAATGTCTCGTTAGTTGAGTTCAATATTATGTTGTTGTTCTTTAAGTAAGCTCCTTCTTCCAATTCTCGCATAATGGAAAAAGGGAGCAATTTTGATTTAATGGGGTGCTTTTCAAGCCACGCGACAATCACCGGATCATCTGCGTCATATATAAAAAAGTCGTCTTCGGTCTGGTTCTCCGCTATGCGGAATTTTGAAGCGACATAATTTTCAAATTTGTAATCATACCGGTCCAAATGGTCCGGAGTAATATTTGTTAGAATGGCGATATGCGGTTTAAAATCTACAATACCATCCAACTGAAAACTGCTGATTTCCAAAACATAGAAATCAAAATTGTTCTCCGCTACCATTTTGGCATAACTATCACCAATATTCCCCGCCATTCCTACATTTGCACCTCCTTCTTTTAAAAGGTGATTTGCCAACATAGTTGTGGTGGTCTTACCATTGCTTCCGGTAATTCCTATTAAAGTAGCATCTGTATATTTTGATGCAAACTCGATTTCCGAAATAACCGGAATACCCTTTTCCTGCAAGGCCTGAACCAATGGTACCGTATCAGGTATACCCGGACTCTTCATTATTAAATCCGCATTTAGGATTTTTGCCTCGGTGTGCTTTTCAGCTTCCCAATCAATATCAAAATGTTCAAGAACGTTTCTATATTTTTCTTTAATTTTTCCTCTGTCGGACACAAAAACCTCGTATCCCTTTTTCTTTCCCAAAATGGCCGTGCCTACTCCACTTTCGCCTCCACCTAAAATCACCAACCTTTTCATCTTATCTTACTTTCAAGGTAACGATGGTAATAATGGCCAATAGGATACCTACAATCCAAAAACGGGTTACAATCTTACTCTCATGATACCCTTTTACCTGATAATGATGATGAATGGGCGACATAAGAAAAACACGTTTTCCCTCTCCAAATTTCTTTTTGGTATACTTGAAGTAACCCACCTGTATCATAACCGATAAAGACTCGGCAAAGAAGATTCCGCATAAAATGGGAATCAATAATTCCTTTCTAATGATAATGGCGATTACCGCAATGATCCCTCCAATTGTTAAACTACCGGTATCTCCCATAAACACCTGTGCAGGAAAGGCATTGTACCAAAGAAACCCTACCAAAGCCCCTACAAAAGCAGTTATAAAAACTACCAATTCCCCTGAATTGGGTATAAACATGATATCTAAATAATTGGAAAATATGACGTTACCGGATACCCACGCAAATATGCCGAGCGTAAATACAATAATTGCCGATGTACCTGCTGCTAGCCCATCTATACCATCCGTAAGGTTAGCTCCATTGGAAACCGCAGTTACAATAAGTATTACGATAGGAATGAATATCAACCACGCATAATCCCTAGCACTTTCTCCGGCCCAACCAATAAAATCACTATAATCCAGTTCATTGTTCTTGAAAAAAGGAACCGTAGTGCGTACGGATTGAATTTCCTTCCCCATAACGTCACGCACCTGAAGCTCCTCCGTAATCATAGTGCTAGAGTCTTCTCTCATGGTTACTCCAGGGTGAAAATATAGGGTAGCTCCAACACCAAGTCCTAAAACTACCTGACCCAAAACCTTAAACCTGCCTTTAAGCCCTTCTTTGTCCTTTTTGAACACTTTAATGTAATCATCCGTAAAACCGATGAAACCCATCCAAAGTGTCGTGACAATCAACAAGATGATGTAAATATTATCCAACTTAGCGAACAGAAGAACCGGTATTAAAGTAGACATGATAATGATGAGTCCGCCCATGGTAGGGGTTCCCGCCTTTTGTTTCTGTCCTTCAAGACCAAGGTCTCTTACACTTTCGCCTATTTGTTTCTTTTGAAGAAAAAGAATAACACGCTTACCATATACCGTAGCGATTATCAATGAAAATAGAATAGCCATAGCTGCTCTAAAGGTGGTGAACTGAAACAAGCTCGCCCCCGGCAACTGGTATTGTTTTTCTAAATATTCGAATAGGTAGTATAGCATCTTTTAAGCTTCTAGTCTTTTTCTTATTTGGTCCTTGTTATTTATCCAAACTTTTGAGAACGTCTTTGACCATTTCAAAATCGTCAAAGTGAATACGCTTTCCGTTGGTTTCCTGATAGGTCTCATGACCTTTACCCGCAATGAGGATAATATCTTCGGCATTGGCCAATTGGCACGCCGTTTTTATAGCCTGTTCCCTATTTTCTATGGATAGGATTTTCTTTACGTTCTGTGGCTCCACTCCTTCTTCCATAGCTTCAATTATGGAGGACGGCGACTCACTTCTAGGATTATCCGAAGTAAAGATGGCCTTGTTGCTCATTGCCGAAGCAATATGACCCATTACCGGACGCTTAGATCTGTCTCTATCGCCACCACACCCCACAACGGTGATGACGTTTTCATTTCCAGTTCTCAAAGTGCTGATTGTTTCCAACACATTTTTTAGCGCATCCGGCGTATGGGCATAATCCACTATGGCAGTAATCTTTTTACTAGATATAAAATATTGAAAGCGGCCGTCTACATTGTCCAATTCACTCAGCAACCTTAAGGTTTCCAGAGTTTCCATACCCAACAAATCCGCGGTAGTGAAAATGGCCAACATATTATAGGCATTAAAATGACCTATTAACCTAGACCACAGTTCATGCTCGTTTATTTTTAACAGTGTACCGTTAAATTGACTCTCCAATACTTGCGCACGATAATCCGCATACGTTCTTAGCGCGTAGGTATATTTTTTTGCTTTCGTATTCTGAAGCATGACAGCCCCATTCTTATCGTCTATATTGGAAATGGCAAAAGCACTTTTTGGTAATTGATCAAACAGTATCTTTTTGGTATCCCTATACTCTGCAAATGTCTTATGGTAATCTAAATGGTCATGGGAAAGGTTCGTGAAAATAGCCCCTTCAAAGACCAACCCTTGTGTTCTTTTTTGGTGAATTCCGTGCGAACTGACTTCCATAAAACAAAACTCCACACCAGCCTCGTTCATAAGGTACAGGTGCTCATTGATTGTCAATGCATCCGGAGTGGTATGGCTTGTTGCATAAACCTCATCATCTACCATAATTTTGATAGTTGACAAAAGCCCCACTTTGTAGCCCGCTTTTTTAAACAATTGATACAGTAAGCTAGAAATAGTGGTCTTACCATTGGTACCCGTTACCCCTACTAATTTTAAATTCTTTGAAGGATTACCATAAAAATTAGAAGCCATCATTGCCAAGGCAGTATTGCCGTCCTTTACCTCTACATAGGTAACCCCATCTATAGTTTGCTGCGGTAGCGTCTCGCACACAATAGCTTTTGCACCAAGATCTATAGCCTTAGCTATATATAAATGACCATCTGTTACCGTGCCTTTTATAGCCACAAAAACATCATCCATCTTAACTTTTCTAGAGTCAAAACAGATAGCGTTCACCAAAACATCGGTAGAACCGATTACGTTGGTGAGGCTTGCGCCGAACAATATGTCTTTTAGCAACTTCACGATAATTCTAGTGTAATTTTTTTGATATCCTTAATATCCGCTCCTTGTGAAACGGACTGTCTTTTTACTTTGCCATTGCCCCTTACCTCTACTTCAATCCCTAAATTTTCAAGAATGGAAATAGCATCCATACCGCTCATACCCTTAACATTAGGCACTTGCTTATAGCTCTTTTGGGCCTCCGCATAATATTTCTGGTACGATTTATCCAATCGTTGGTCTTTCATCTTTTCCATATCTACCTCATCTACCAACGGCGATGTAGCGTACACCTTCTGAGCAACAGATTTAAATACCGGTCCGGAAACATCCGCCCCATAATACCCCACACTCTTGTCCGGTTCATGAATAACCACTATACAGGAGTATTTTGGGTTTTCCGCCGGAAAGTAACCTGCAAACGAGGATATGTATTTTAATTTGTCCGGATCCTTGGACACATAGTTTTTCTGTGCCGTTCCCGTTTTCCCTGCCATTGAAAAATTAGGTGAATACAGACCGTGACCCGTTCCATATTTTTTCTCCACTACATTCTTTAACAACTGCTGAACTTTAGCCGCCGTTTCTTTAGAACAAACCGAAGGATTAATCACCTCTTTATCAAATTTCTGAATGGTAAGATCCCACTCACGCACTTCTTTTATCAACCTAGGCTTTACCATTTCACCATCATTGGCGATAGCGTTATAAAATGTCAACACTTGTAAAGGCGTCATTGAAACCTCATACCCATGGGACATCCAAGCCAACGAAATACCGGACCAACCTTTATCCCCAGGAAATCTAATAACCGGCTCTCCTTCACCCTTTATAGGCAAATCAAGCTTTTTGTTGAGATTCATACTCATAAGACGATTGACGTATTTTTCCGGATCGTTCTTGTAATTGTTATGAATCATTTTTGCAAAAGCCGTGTTGGAAGAAACCTCAAAAGCATGGCCTGCAGAAATCTTACCGTAACCGCCCCACTTGGAATCCTTTACAATTCTATCATAGATTTTCCAGCGTCCTTTTTCCGTATCCATTACGGTATTGGTATCAATTACCTTATCTTCTAGCGCTGCCACAAGCGACATTAACTTAAAAGTAGATCCGGGCTCACTAGACTCCCCAATAGCATAATTTAAGCGCTCATAATACTTACCGGACTCCGTTCTACCCAAATTTGAGATAGCCTTCACCTCTCCGGTTTCCGTTTCCATTACAATAACACAACCATGGTCCGCTTTGTAATGCTCCAGCTGCCCCAGCAAAGCATGGTGGGCGATATCTTGAATATTAATATCGATGGTAGACACCAAATCATACCCATCTTTAGGCTCTACGATATTCTCCCACCCTATTGGCTTCCACTGGCCTTTGGCAATCTTTTGTTTTAGTCTTTTTCCTTCAACACCTCTCAAATATTCCCCATAGGCCCTTTCCAGCCCCACACCGGAATAGTACCCATCCTCATCTACATTCTCGTACCCAACGCTACGCTCGGCAATCTTACCTAACGGATGCTCCCTAACCGTTTTCTGCTCAATGATCAACCCTCCTTTGTACGGACCTTTATTGAACAAGGGAAAATCCTTAACCGTTATATATTCTGAATAATCCAGGTTTCTAGCGATAAGTGCATACCTATTTTTATTCACTTTAGCCTTGCGCAATAATTTTTGATAATGCGATGAAGGCTTACCCAGCATTTTTGAAAGCGAATTGGACAATGGCACAATATTCTTTCTAAAATCCTCATCGCTTACGGTAACCGCATCAAAACGAATAGTGTAACGCGATACTGAAGTAGCCAACAAACTACCATCATCCGAGTACAGGTTACCTCTATTAGGCGCAATAGTGAACATTTTCTCCGTACGCTCCATAGCCAAAGCCTTATACTTCTCTCCTTGCACGAACTGAATGTTCACCAATTTGAAAAGTACTGCTACAGCAAACAGGAACATGAACGCCGTTACAACGTACAACCGGGTCAATATGCTTTTTTCGGTTACAGCCACTATTCTTCCTCTTTGTTTGATATTACCCTAATCTGTTTGGGCGGCACCTGTGAAGGAAACAACCCTTTCTCCGCAACGATCTGCATTACGGTAGATTCCAACTTTAATTGCTGAACATCCGATCGCGCATCTACAAATTCATTACGAAGCTCTTTCACCTCTTCGTTCAAAGCGGCAATTTGATGTACTTTTTTATCCGCACTATGCGAGCTACCGATCATTACCGTAGCCAGAAAAGAAGTGAAAATGATGAACAACCAGTTCTTAGGCGCGTCATCACTCACCAAAAACCTACCTTTAAGTATGTTCAACAATCCTTTTTTCATGTTTTTCTTCTCTCTTTTCAATTTTTAAGATTCACTTTTTCTATGCGCTCCGCAATTCTCAATTTGGCACTTCGCGCACGATTATTCTGTGCTATTTCCTCTTTGGACGGAACAATTAACGGCCCCACTTTTTTAAATGGAACATCTATATTTCCATAAAAATCTTTTGGCGCCTCACCCTGAAACTGCCCTTCTCTAATGAACCGTTTTACCAAACGATCCTCCAATGAGTGATAGCTTATTATACTCAACCTACCTCCTACATCTAGCAACTCCGGAGTTTGCAACAAAAATTCCTCTATTACAGCAATCTCCTGGTTGACTTCAATACGAATGGCCTGATAAATTTGGGCCAATATTTTATGCTCTTTTGCATTGGGCAGAAATGAGCGCAACACCTCTTTCAACCTGTCTGTTGTCTTTATAGGCTCTTCTTCTCGCTTTGCCAAAATGGTCTTTGCCATGGCATTCGCATTTCTTAAATCGCCATACTGAAAAAGAACTTTTCTTAAATCGTCATAATCATACGTATTGACCACATCATAAGCGGACAAAAGATTCCTTTTGCTCATGCGCATATCCAAATCCGCTTCAAAACGGGTAGAAAATCCGCGTTCAGCTTTATCAAACTGATGTGATGAAACACCAAAATCGGCTAAAATTCCATCTACCTTTCTAATGCCATAGAACTTAAGAAACTGCCTTATGAACCTAAAGTTCTCATTGATCAATGTAAACCTTGGGTCCCCTAGCGTATTTGCAAGCGCATCTTCATCTTGATCAAAGGCAAACAACTTACCCTCGCTTCCCAATTGCTTCAATATGTGCTTGGAATGCCCTCCGCCACCAAAAGTGACATCAACATACACGCCGTCTTCCTTTATATTGAGACCGTTTACGGACTCTTCCAATAAAACAGGGTTATGATACATAGCTTTCGTCATCTCCGTCATCCCCCATCACCTCTTCTGCCAGTTCGGCAAAATCCTCTGCAGTTTCTTCCAATACTTTCTCATAACTATCCTTGTCCCAAATTTCAATAATGTTGATTGCCGAACTCAAAACCACCTCTTTAGAGATATTGGCAATCTCCACAAGGTTCTTAGGAATTAGCATTCTACCTGTAGCATCGATCTCTATGACCTTTACCCCAGCCGAAAAACGACGGATAAAATCGTTGTTCTTTTTCTTGAAACGGTTTTTCTTGTTCATCTTCTCCATAAGAAGATTCCACTCTTCCATAGGATATAATTCCAAACAAGGCTGAAAAACAGATCTTTTGATGACAAAACTTTGATTTAAAATAGGAGACATTCTGATTTTTTAGGGCAACTGGTATCATTACCCTACCTTTGGCATCGGCCTTACAATCGTATGTCCCAATGAAATTTATCACTTAAAAAAGCTGTTTTACAATACTATAACTCAAAACTACAAATTTTATTACCACATTTTACCACTAATTACCACTTTGTTAATAACTAGTGGCTTTTGGGCATAAATTATGGTCAATTTAGTGCCCTGAAAAAAGAGCGAATTTTAGTCGTAATCAAAAAATAATGGGCAATTCTCGCTTTATTGGCCTATACTTGTATAATAGTCATTGTAGGATTATGTCTATCTTTGACGAACAGACCAAGAAGTATCTTGAATGGAAGAAAATTTAATTAAGGAAGGAAAATTCCGGTATATAGAGATAGGCGAAGGTACACCTATCATTATTTTACACGGTCTTATGGGAGGGCTTAGCAACTTTCAAGGTGTTACTGAATACTTTCCGAAAAAGGGTTATAAAGTACTTATTCCAGAATTACCTATCTACGATATGCCCATGCTTAAGACGAACGTCAAGCAATTTGCTAAATTCCTAGCCAAATTCATTGAGTTCAAAGAGCTTAAAGATGTTATATTATTAGGAAACTCTCTAGGAGGGCACATAGGTCTACTCCACACCAAGCTGTACCCTAAACTGGTAAAAGCCCTCGTAATTACAGGCAGTTCCGGTTTATATGAAAGTGCTATGGGAGACGGCTATCCAAGACGTGGCGATTATGAATTTATAAAGAAAAAGGCCCAAGACGTTTTTTATGATCCCGCCATTGCCACCAAAGAAATTGTAGACGAGGTATTTGCAACTGTAAACGACCGAAAAAAAATTATAAAAACATTGGCTATTGCCAAAAGTGCCATACGCCATAACATGGCCAATGACCTCCCCAAAATGAATACACCAACCTGTATCATTTGGGGCGAGAACGATGGGGTAACCCCACCGGACGTGGCCGATCTTTTTCATGAATTGCTACCTGATTCCGACCTTTATTGGATCGAAAAGTGTGGTCATGCCCCAATGATGGAGCATCCTGATAAATTTAACGAAGTTCTGGACAACTGGTTGACCCAACGTAAATTTTAGCAACCACACTACCCAATTAAATAGTTTCCGAAGGTGAATATTAAAACGGCTAATTTTATAATCAGTAATACTGATGTGGCAAGATGCCCAAAAGAACCCCTACCCGAATATGCTTTTATAGGCCGATCTAATGTGGGGAAGTCTTCTTTGATAAATAGCCTTACCGAAAGAAAAAGTCTTGCAAAGACCTCTGGCCGCCCCGGAAAAACCCAATTGATCAATCATTTTAAAATCAACGAAAATTGGTTTCTTGTAGATTTGCCGGGTTATGGGTACGCCCGTGTTTCAAAAAAGAGCAAAAAGACATTTCAGAAATATATAACCGATTACTTTCTTAAACGAGAGCAACTGGTCTGTGCTTTTGTTTTAGTCGATATTCGTCATGAACCGCAAAAAATTGACATGGAATTCATGGAATGGCTTGGCGAAAACGGCATTCCGTTCTGTATTATATTCACCAAGGCCGATAAACTGAAGCCTAACGCCATTGAGAAAAATGTAAACAGTTACGTTACCGAATTACTGAACGGTGTTTGGGAAGAAGCCCCAAAGTACTTCATAACCTCATCTTCTAAAGGATATGGCCGTGATGATGTTCTGGACTTTATAGAAAACATAAACATAGATTTTTTCAAAGACAAAAAAATCTAGGCTTCCATCCTCTTTGTAATTAAATCTACGAGCGACTCCGCATTTTCAATCGTATTCATCTCTTCAGTACCCACAAATACTTCCAAATCATTGTTTGTCCGGGCCAGAATAATCGGAAACGTAAACTTGGTACCAAACTTAGAGGCATACTGTTTTTTGTATTCGTCCCTGTGCAGAAACTCCATTTCCATACTTGTAGACTCTCTAAAACCCTTCCAAACTTTGTTCTCCGTAAAAACTCCGAACGTTATGTCGCACAGGTTACAATCATACGTACTAGGGCTTAAGATTTTATGAGCACTATCCAATAGAGAGTTTTTTAAACCTGAATCTGCATTATATATAAAAACGAGTTTTTGAATATCTGAATCTTTCATTAGTGCAAGGTAAAACTATATATTTATGAAACTTAAAGAACAAAACCTCATGAACTACAAATCACCACTTATAATTTTGCTCTTTTCTGTTCTGCAACTAAGTTGTAAGTCCCAAAACGGAAATATAACTTACAGCAGCGAAACCCTAAAAATAATTCCTATTTCCCAAAATAGCTACATTCATGTTTCATATCTACAAACAGAAGATTATGGCAAAGTAGCTTGTAACGGATTAGTTTACATGAACGCCGGTGAGGCCGTAGTTTTTGACACACCAATAGACACGGAGACTTCTAACGAACTTATTAATTGGATCACAAAAACGAAGGAACATAAAATTAAAGCAGTGGTCGTAAATCATTTTCACGATGATTGTCTTGGGGGAGTTGACGCCTTTCATCAATTGGACATCCCATCCTATGCCAACAATAAAACCATTGAACTAGCAAAGAAAGAAGGAAATCCGCTGCCACAAATAGGTTTTGACCAAGTAAACGAAATCATCCTAGGAAATAAAAAAGTAATTAACCGGCATTTTGGGGAAGCCCACACCAGAGACAATATCGTTAGCTACATTCCAAGTGAACACCTCCTTTTTGGTGGATGCCCCGTTAAATCCTTGAACGCCACAAAAGGATATCTGGGCGATGCCAATACCGATGAATGGAGCGGCACTATCTCTAAAATCAAAACAGCATATCCAGACCTAAAAATAGTCATTCCAGGGCATGGAGACCATGGTGGCACGGAGCTGCTGGACTATACCATATCACTATTCAAAACCAAATAACAACCTTTACAGAACCTTAACGAATATGAAAAAGAGTCTTTTAATCCTGTTTTTAACCTGGTTCTTCACCAATCCTATAGCGGCACAAGAGCTAAAACCTCCTGTAATTGCACCTTTTGACAATGTAGACCAACTATCTACAAACGATTGGTGGAACCGCGATGAAAACCCCATAATCAATCTAAAGGTAAATCGCGATAGTGTAGTTGCTTTTGGCATCTATACCGTTTCCCAACAAACATTGAAACTTAGCGCACAGCTCTACCCTCTTTACCCCGACGAAACACGGGTGGTACGATTGGAAATTAAAGAGAATGGTTCTTGGAAAGAGCTTCAGAAACAAAACGTAAACGATTTAGGGTGGTCCGCTCTTTTTCGTATTGAGAACTGGGACGACACTAAAGACATAAAATATCGCATACGGCATGGTAACAAAGCCACTTATGAGGGATTGATTCGCAAAGACCCAAAAGAGAAAGACGAAATTGTTCTTGCTGCCCTTTCCTGCAACTCTAATCAAGACCGGGGCATGAGAGAAAACTATGTCCGTAACATTAATCATCAAAATCCGGATCTGATATTTTTTGCCGGAGACCAATCCTATGACCATACCGAACATACGGCGGCTTGGTTAAAATTCGGTTTTCAGTTCAAGGAAATTTTCCGCAACCGCCCCGCAATCAGTATTCCGGACGACCATGATATTGGCCAAGGAAATCTTTGGGGAGAAAACGGAAAAATATCACTCGTAAAAGGGTCTAATGATGGCGGCTACACCTACCACCATGAATATGTGAAAATGGTAGAGCGTTGCCAAACGGCACATTTACCAGACCCTTATGACCCTACTCCCATTCAACAAGGAATTGGTGTTTACTATACCAATTTACCTCTTGGCGGTATAGATTTTGCCATTCTAGAAGACCGAAAATTCAAGTCGGGACCTAATGGAAAAATACCCCAGCAAGGCCCACGACCGGACCATATTAGAAATCCCGACTATAACCCGGCATCTATAGATTTGCCCGAACTTAAATTGTTGGGCGACCGTCAGCTTACATTTTTGGACAACTGGGGAAAAACAAATACAGAGTCACTTAAAGTAGTTTTATCACAAACAGGTTTCTGCGGTGGCGCACATATTCACGGTTCTTTGGATAACAGGCTTCATGCCGATTTGGACAGTAACGGATGGCCGCAGACAGGGAGAAACAAAGCCCTACAACTTATAAAAAACGCCAATGCGGTTCACATTGCCGGAGACCAGCATTTGGCAACCGTAATCAAGCAAGGCATCCATGAATTTGGAGACGGGCCATGGTCCTTTATCGTTCCTGCTATCGTAAACGACTACTATAGTCGTTGGTGGTGGCCAGAAGATGAGAAAGCTGGAAAAAACCCTAATACCAATACATCACTTCCGTGGACGGGCGACTATCTAGACGGATTTAACAATAAAATTAGCATGATGGCCTATGTAAACCCGGAAAGCAATTCCAAAGGAGGTGGTTATGGCCTGGTTCGGTTTAACAAAAAAGATAAAACAACCACATTTGAATGCTGGCCCAGATATGTAGATGTAACGCAGCCAGATGCCCAACAGTTTGAAGGATGGCCCTTCACAATTCCTATGGAATACCCAAAAAATTAAAGACATGAAAAGTACACTTCACAAAGCCAATACCCGAGGCCATGCCAATCATGGCTGGCTCAATAGCTATCACACTTTTAGCTTTGCCAATTACCACAATCCAGACCGTATGAACTTTGGGGTCTTACGTGTCTTAAACGACGATGAAGTTGCTGCGGGAATGGGTTTTGGAACCCACGGCCATAGCAATATGGAAATCATCTCTATTCCACTTGAAGGCGACCTTGAGCACAAAGACGATATGGGAAATACCACCATTATTCGCCAAGGAGACATACAGGCTATGAGCGCAGGTTCCGGAATACAACATAGCGAAAAGAACAAAAGCCGAGAGAACAAGGTAAAGTTTCTACAAATCTGGATACTTCCAAATAAGGTTAATGTTACACCACGTTACGATCAGATAACCCTAGCTTCGGGCAGTTTAAGCAATCGCTTGCAGCAAATTGTATCTCCCAACCCCGATGATGACGGTATTTGGATTCATCAAAACGCTTGGTTTCATCTAGGAGAGTTTCACAAAGGAAAAACCCACACCTATACATTGAAAAACACGAACAACGGTGTTTATGTTTTTCTACTTGAAGGTAAATGTACCGCAAACGGTATCGCATTGGAAAAAAGAGATGGACTGGGAATTGAAGCCACCGAGACAATTGACTTTACCTATAGCGAAAATTCAAAAATCCTTTTAATGGAAGTTCCTATGGCCAATTAGAATTTTTATTTTTTCAACTCTAATTTTTCAGCAAAATATTCACAGAAATCCTTCATGGTAGCCGTCATTTTTTCATCTTGGGTAGCCTTCATGAAAGTATCGGACAATGAAACTAGGGTCTGGTGAAAGAATATTTTCATCTCGTCTACAGGCATATCTTTGGTCCAAAGGTCTATTTTGAGCGACTCTTGGTTTTTGCTGTCCCAAACGGACAATAGCATTGCCTTGGCCTTTTCATTGTTTATTCCACCGTCTTGAGCGGACCATGTAAGTTCTTCGGGTACGCGGTTTTCATCTAAACCTACCTTTAATGTTATTTCTGAAGTATGAAGATTTGCCATGTTATTTTTTAGGTTTGTAATTAGATTTTTTAAATATTTCATCTGCCGGTAAGCTCAACATCTGTTGTAACGTTACCTCATTCTTATCCATAAAGGCACGCACGATCTGCCAACCAATATAGCGACCAATACGCCCTGGAGACTCATTATCCAACTCCAACCCAAACTTGGAAAACGGAGCCGGGTCCAAAAAACGTCTCGCCAAGGTATTATCTGTACTGTATAGATATTCACTCTCAATAAAATTCCTCCAAATGGGTTGCTCATTGGCTTCCGACCAAGTCCACTGCTCTTCTGAGAAATTTATCTTTTGAGCGTCCGTGGCCAAAGGAAGCAACCTATCCTTTAAATAAAGTTCCTTGCCATAGTAGATAAGTTGCGCAAGAAAACTACGTTCCTGTGGCTTGGGCACCACCTTTTTTGCAAAAGCACTGGCAACGTCCACAGCTAAATACTTCCTATCCAAATCTGCGCTTATATACCTTTGGATATCCCGGTAAAACCTATGTTCTGGCCCCAAATAATTATCTAGACCAATGAGCAGCAAGGTGTCCGTTAAGATAATTCTGTTACTGTAATCCACATCCGAAGTTACGGTCACTACTTTAGGTGCCTCAAACTTTGGAAAATAGTATTTGATATGCTTAAAGAGGAGTTCTAAAGATTGTTCTTCTTCTGAAAAATCCGAAAATGTCTTTTGCACTTCGGACAACAGCTCCATCTGTATGGTATCTTTCATTTTGGCCACCCAGACACTATCCGGATATTGTGCGGGAAACAGATATGGGTATTGTTTTTTTAAAACGGGAAGATCTTCTGGTGTTGTTTCCGCAAACTGCGTATCAAACCTATTAACCTGCAAATCAACTTTTATTTTCTGTACATCTTCAGAGACCTTTAACCCCTCATTACACCCAAAAAAGGCGAATAAAATCATAAAAATGGCAAAAACTGGCATTTGTTTGCAAAGTAATTTCCGATACATTTCAATATTTAACCGCAAGACGTTATTTTTAAGCTCACAAAGTTAGTCGATCTAGACATAATGAACATCCTATGCAGACAGAAAAGGTAGTAGATTATATAGTAAACTGGTTAAAGGAATATGCGGTAAATGCAAACATGAAAGGTTTTGTTATTGGAATATCAGGCGGAATAGACTCTGCAGTGACCTCCACGCTCTGCGCCAAAACCGGTCTTGAACTCATGTGTTTGGAAATGCCTATACACCAAGCTGAAAACCAAGTAACCCGAGCATCACGCCATATAGACTGGCTGCAAGCTAATTTTAACAAGGTAAAAAGGCAACCGGTAAACCTCACCCCTGTATTTGACAGTCTTGTATCATCTCTTCCAAAAGTAGATAATGAAGAAGAACGTTTTATGTCTTTGGCCAATACAAGAGCCAGATTACGTATGACCACCCTTTACTACTTTGCGGCACTGGAAGGCTATTTGGTTGCAGGCACAGGAAACAAGGTAGAGGATTTTGGTGTAGGATTTTACACCAAATATGGTGATGGAGGTGTAGATTTGAGCCCTATTGCAGACCTTTTGAAGACTGAAGTATACGAAATAGCCAAACACCTGAATATCAATACAGATATCCAAAATGCAGCCCCAACAGATGGACTTTGGGGAGATGACAGAACCGATGAAGACCAGATAGGAGCAAGCTACCCTGAGCTAGAATGGGCTATGAAAATGCAAGATGAAGGAAAAAAAGTGAGCGATTTTACTGGCAGAGAGAAGGAAGTATTCTTAATATACACGAAATTTAATTCAGCTAACCAACACAAGATGAATCCGATACCCGTTTGCGAAATTCCTGACGCTCTATTTTAGCGATATATCCGTAAATAAGGTAATCTAATCGAATAAATTCATAAAAGAGGCTAATTTTATGAAAAAAACACCAATTTTGTTTAAGTAATTAGATTTTTAAACCTTACATTGCATGTCAGTATTTTAGACGGGCGGAAGAACGTTTATAATCTAGGTTAAAACTATCAACATGATTAAAGTATTAATTGCAGACAACCATCCCATTATTAGAATGGGTGTGACTAATGTTCTTGAATCTGCTAATGGATTTGAAATAGTGGGTGCGGTATCCACTACTTCTGAGCTCTTCGATAAGTTGGAGAAATCAAATCCTGATGTAGTAATGCTGGAGATGGACATTCCGGAAATTAACGGGATTGCCACGCTGCGAAAAATCAAAAAAGAACACCCGAGTGTAAAGGTATTAATGTATAGCGGTCAATCTGAAGACGTTTATGCACTAAGTACTATTCGCGCAGGTGCCTTTGGATATCTTTCAAAAGCCTCAGACATAGACTACATCATAACAGCAGTTAAAAAAGTAAGCGAAGGCAACATGTTCATTACAAATGAACTTGCACAACGTTTAGCATTTGATGAAGGTACCCAAAAACCCAGAAGGTTCTTTAGAAAACTTTCTACCCGTGAGGTTGAAGTACTTAAATTATTGGCTAGCGGCAAGCGTAACAAAGATGTAGCCATCGGTTTGAACTTAAACGAAAAAACAGTGAGTACCTACAAGGCTCGTTTAATGAAAAAGTTAAACGTAGACAACATGGTAGATCTTTTGCAACAAGCTAAAGCATTGGAACTTTATTAAGAAGTTAACATTCGTAACGTGTACAGACCCTGATGATTTCGTTAGGGTTTTTTTATGCCCTAAAATCAAACTTTCGCCACGTATTCTTAAGAGAATACTCTATTCAACTTTTTATTGAGCAATTTGTTCAGTTGAAGATAATTCATGATTTCTTCAAGCGTTTCCCTGTGATCTTGTTGACTTTCCTTAGTATGGTCTTGCAAGGCCGTCATACGTTTTTTTATTAAAAAACACCGCAAGGTCAGGATAGTCTCGCTTACTAATTGGGCCACGCCTACCTTCTTTTCCTTTGGATAAATATCTTTCCTTTCCCAACTGTGCAATGTATACTTTTCCTCTTCCATTAAAATAGAAGACACTTCAGAAACCAACTGTTGCTCTAGTCCGCTTAAAAATGTACTTATCGTAAAATCGGAATCTTGGTTCAAGGCCTCAATAAGTTTATAGTAAATCTGCCGGAATTGTTCATTTGCCAATTCAATCTCATCATCCTGTAGATCCAAGAAAATCTTTTCATACACCTTAGCTTCAACCGACTCAGGCTCCAGTATCAGGTCTCCAGATTCATTTTCTTTTAGCACTAAATCCTCAAACTCTTCTTTTTCATTCCCATACAGCAGCAACAGTTCAATAATTTTGCGTTCCAGTAAATACTGCACATCTACTTTCTCCTGTGGAGCCTCGTTCTTGACTACATCAAAAGCTTTTCGTTCCGGTTTTTGATTTTTAGAATCTGCTGAAGCTCCCTTTTTGCCCATTTGTGCCAACGTACTAAAGAGTACGCCCTCGGAAACCTTCATGATATTAGCACATTCTTGAATGTAAATTTCCCGCTTTATAGCGTCCGGTATTTTGGAAATACTCTGAATAATATCCCTGACCGTATCCGCCCGCTTTATAGGGTCATTGGCCGCTTCTTGAGCCAAAAGTCCCGCTTTAAATTGTATAAAATCCTGAGATTTTTCTTCTAAATACTGTTGAACATCCTCAAGGGCATTGTTTTTAGAAAAACTGTCCGGGTCTTCTCCTTCAGGAAACGTGCAGACCTTTACGTTCATGCCCTGCTCCAAAATTAAATCAATACCACGTAAAGAAGCCCTAAGGCCCGCTGCGTCACCATCAAAAAGTACCGTTATATTTTTTGTAAGCCTGTTGATTAGACGTATTTGCTCTGGAGTAAGTGCCGTTCCACTTGACGATACCACATTATGAATACCACGTTGGTAAAACTGGATAACATCCGTATAACCTTCAACCAAATAGCAATTGTCCTCTTTGGCAATAGCCTGTTTAGCATGATAAATACCATATAACACTTTGCTCTTATGATAAATATCGCTCTCTGGGGAGTTTAGATATTTTGCCGCCTTTTTATCATTACCTAAAATTCTACCTCCAAAACCTAAGACCCTACCGCTCATGGAATGTATAGGAAACATTACCCTTCCTTTAAAGCGATCAAAAGTTTTTGGGCTGTTAGGGTTTTGCGCATCCTGTTTTACAATGGTCAGTCCCGTTTGCTCCAAGTACTTTAATTTATACCCTTCATCAAATGCAGCTTTTGTAAAACCGTCCCATTGATCCAAACAATAGCCTAGATTGAATTTTTTTATAGTCTCCTCGGTAAATCCCCTTTCCTTAAAATAACTAAGACCAATGGCTTTACCTAATTCCGTATCCCACAACATATGAGAAAAATGCTTTTGCGCAAATTCCGAGACCAGGTACATGCTTTCGCGTTCATTGGCTTCTTGCTTTTGCTCATCCGTACGCTCTGTCTCTTCTACTTCAATATTGTATTTTTTGGCAAGGTATTTAATGGCCTCTGGATAGGTAAAATGTTCGTGTTCCATTAAAAACGCCACTACATTACCCCCTTTTCCACTACTAAAATCTTTCCATATCTGTTTTACCGGAGACACCATAAAACTTGGTGTTCGCTCATCTGAAAACGGACTAAGCCCCTTAAAGTTAGAGCCCGATTTTTTTAATTGTACAAAGTCTCCTATAACCTCTTCTAAACGGGCAGTTTCGTAAACTTTATCTATTGTGGTTTTTGAAATCAAATCAGTAGAAAAATAAAAATAGTGTCTAAAGATAGACACTATTTTTCATATAATATTTAGCATTAATCTAATTCGCTTTAACTCTCCATATGATTCCGCTATCGTCATCATTCACTAATAAAGAACCATCTGTTGCAACCGTTACACAAACAGGCCTTCCATGCACTTCTCCAGCCTCTTCATCAGCAATAAAACCAGTTAGAAAATCTTCCGGTTGTTGTGGCTTGCCTTCTTCGAAAGGCACAAACAAAACTTTGTACCCAGAAAAGATAGCTCTGTTCCAAGAGCCGTGCTGCCCTACAAAAGCACCATTTTTATACTTCTCCGGAAACTGATCAGCCGTGTAAAAAGTGAATCCTAGAGAAGCGGTGTGACTACCAACGGGAACATCCGGAATAATTGCCTTACCCACCATTTCTTCATGTGGATCATCTTGCCAACGTGGATCCTTGATCTGACCATAATAACTATATGGCCAACCATACCATCCTCCTTTTTGGACACTGGTCACATAATCCGGAACCAAATTATCCCCAATTTTATCCCTTTCATTTACTGCTGTCCATAGTTCACCGGTTACAGGGTTCCAATCCATACCTACCGGATTCCTTAATCCGCTAGCGTATGTAATTTCTCCAGAACCATCTAGATTCACCTCTAAGATAGTTGCACGGCGTTCTTCTTTTTCCATACCTTGTTCCCCTACATTACTTGCCGATCCAACAGAAATGTAAATCTTATTACCTTCTTTATTGGTTATGATGTTACGCGTCCAGTGGTTGTTATACCCACTGGCGGATAATTCTACGATTTTCTCTCCTTCACCTTCCAGTTTAGTCTGTCCCGCCTTATACGGATATCTGAAAAGTCCGCCTGTATTAGCTATATAGAAATAATCACCTATTACTAACATTCCAAAATTCTGATTCAATCCCTCTTTAAAAACATAGCGACCATCAACTACACCGTCTTGATCCTTATCTCTCAACAACGTAATCTGATTAGCGCTGTTCTTGGTATTGGATTCCGCAACGAATATATCGTTATTAGGTGCTATATACGTCCATCTGGGATGCTTTAAACTATCTGCAAATTTGGTGACGTAAAAACCTTCCGGTGCTTTTGGTTTGACATTTTCAGGCCAACCGATAACCTTGCTTTCCTTGGTGACCGATTCAGTTGAAAAGGGCGCTACCAACTCCAGCGGACCGATAGCTGTCTGCACCGTAGTGATTCCGCTTTCTGCCAAGTCCTTTTTTTCTTCCTTCGAAATTTTAGCTGTCTCTTTACAAGATAGGAACGTCCCACAACCTATTAGTAGTAAAAGTATTTTTCTCATATTGTAAGTTTTACCTGAAAATAAAATTTACAATTCAGAAAACTGAACACTATCAACCCTAGTAATTGCTCAATCGATAGCTATTGAATTTAAAGCTCCACATCTCGCTTATCCCTGTTTTCAGGGATGGTATTTTCACTACTACAAGTGAAACTTCGCAACTCATATAGCCGCAACTTTGTCCTATAGATTTTTAACCCTATTACAAACCTAAAAACAAAATTATGATCTGGGGAATTGCATTAGTATTATTAAGTATTGTAGCCGTACCATCTTTATTGCTATCAAAAAAACCGAATGCGGGAGAACTTTTAGAAAAAATTGAGCCTTACCAAGGATGGATCGGAATTATATTCTGTTTCTGGGGTGTTTGGGGCCTTATCACAGCCGTTCTTAATTTAGGGTGGTTAAGCACCTCCCCTATTTGGTGGGCCACGTTTTTAGCCGGCAATCTGGTATCTGCCGCTTTAGGCTTTATGTTGGGATCAGGCCTAATAAACAAATTGCTCTTGTCCAACAGCCAGGCCGCACGTGTACGAGCCGAAGAATTACGTGCCAAAATTGCCCCGAAACAAGGAAAATTGGGTATTCTGGGCATAGTTGTTGGCAGCTGGATGATCGTTGCTTCATTTTTATACTCGGCAGTATAAGTTTCCACCTATAAAAGTCGTTAATCACTTAACAGAAAAAATCTAAAAATAATATCATGAAAAAATTAATAACAGGTATTACACTACTAGCTTGTACAGTTATGACTTTCGCACAGAGCACTTTTCAAAACAACATTAATGTAAATGGCTCACATGAGTACAGTATAACACCTGAATACTCAAGTAAAATGATTGTTAGCCTTAACAACGTATACTATGATGCTCAGACCGTGAGTCTTGATGAAGTTAAGACCGGATATATGGAGAAACTTAAAAAGGCCAATATAGATACATCTCAGCTTGTAGAAGCTCCTCTTTATTATGCGCTTCTAGGATATGAGAAGGAAGGTACCGTATATGAATTTAAAACTAAATCTTTAGAGGAAATGCAGAAGTTCCTTAGTGTGAAAGCTATTGGTGTTACGCGTTCGGACACCAACTTAGAAGCCGAACTTAGTGAAGCTCAAATGGCCGAATATGCCAAATTAGCTTTTGATGACGCTAAGATCAAAGCCACTGCCATTGCTAAAAAAATTGGCAGGAAAATTGGAAAAGCTATTTACATTAACGACACGAACGTAAAAAAAATAGCCGAATCTATGTACTATGGAAATGCTGAGCAGAAAAGAAACTATTACTTATCCGTTTCCTTTGAGTTATTATAAAATAACTCGTTCTTAAAAACAGTCCTTCGTAAAGCAGTCAAGAAAGGCTCTTTTACGGAGGATTATTTTTTTCGGTCTACCACGTAGTTTACCATTAACTCAAGAGAATACCTATAGGCAGATTCCGGATATGTGGCCAGTATTTTTAGTGCCTCTTCTTTGAAATAAAGCATTTTTTGAACAGCGTAGTCCAAGCCTCCATTATTCCGAACAAAAGCAATTACCTCTTTTACGCGCTTTTTGTCCTTATTATGGTTTTTTACCGAATTAATAAGCCATTTTTTATCCGCTTTTGAGCAGGTATTTAGCGTATGAATCAGTGGCAAGGTCATTTTTTGTTCTTTAATGTCAATTCCGGTAGGCTTTCCTATTTTATCCTCTCCATAATCAAAAAGGTCATCTTTAATTTGAAAAGCCATGCCACACAGCTCCCCAAACCTTCTAAAAGTCTCCACACTTGGGGATTCCGGCTGAACAGAACATGCTCCCAAACTACAGCAGGCCGCTATTAAAGTTGCCGTTTTTTGCCTGATGATGTTATAATAGACGTCTTCTGTAATATCCAGTCTACGTGCCTTTTCAATTTGCAGCAATTCGCCTTCGCTCATCTCACGTACGGCAACGGATATGATTTTCAGAAGGTCAAAATCTTCGTTGTCAATTGATAATAACAGCCCCTTAGACAATAGATAATCACCAACTAGCACTGCAATCTTATTTTTCCATAGGGCATTTATGGAGAAAAAACCCCTACGCTTGTTACTTTCATCCACCACATCATCATGTACCAATGTAGCGGTATGAATTAACTCTATAACGGAAGCGCCACGGTAGGTCCGTTCGTTTACCTCTCCGTTGTTTAGCATTTTGGCCGTAAGAAATACGAACATAGGCCGCATTTGTTTTCCCTTACGATTTACGATGTAGTAAGTAATACGATTAAGTAACGCCACTTTTGAGGACATTGCCTCACGAAACTTTTCCTCGAAAAGTTCCATTTCGTGATTTACCGGCTCCTTTATCTGCGATACTATTTTCAAAAACCTGTGTTTTGTTCGCTACTTGCTTTAGCGTATAAATTTAGGAAAAAACAAGCGAGTACCCTGTATGCTTCAACCACTATTCGTAAAAAGTACAAAAGATAATTCTTTTAGGGAATTTTACGGAAGAAAACACCTATAACACAAGACCAATAAAAAAGCAAATATCTTGTGCGTCCTATTGTTTATTGGCCAACTGACCACATGCCGCATCAATATCCTTGCCCCTAGATCTTCTAACCGTAACCACAATGCCATTACGTTCCAAAGTTGCCACATACATTTCTATTGCGCTATTGGCCGCTTGTTGAAACTCACCATCATCTATGGGGTTATACTCTATAAGGTTAACTTTGGAAGGCGCAAATTTACAGAAGTTCACCAAAGCATCTACATCCTTCTGGGTATCGTTAATACCCTGCCAAACCACATACTCATAAGTAATTCTGCTCTTTGTTTTTGCATACCAATATTCCAACGCCTCCCTAAGGTCTTCTAAAGTAAAGGTTGCGTTAAAAGGCATTATTGACGTACGTATTTCATCTACTGCCGAATGCAGGGAAACGGCAAGTTTAAACTTTACCTCATCATCGGCCATTTTACGTATCATCTTGGGCACACCAGAATGTAGAAACCGTAATGCGCTTGGGAGACATACCCAAACCTTCCGGTGATGTAATCTTATCAATAGCTTTTAGCACATTGTTATAGTTCATAAGCGGCTCGCCCATGCCCATAAAAACAATATTGCTCAAAGGTTTATCAAAATACAACCGACTTTCATTATCTATAGCCACTACCTGATCATATATTTCATCAGGGTTTAGATTACGCATACGTTTTAAGCGAGAAGTAGCACAGAACCTACAATCCAAGCTACAACCCACCTGACTGGAAACACATGCCGTAGTTCGTGTTTTAGTTGGAATCAGAACCGATTCTACCACTAGATCATCATGCAAACGAACGGCATTTTTTATAGTGCCATCACTACTGCGCTGCATTTGATCTACCTTAATGTGATTGATCACAAAATTAGCCTCTAGCATATCTCTGGTTTCTTTTGAGATATTGGTCATTCCCTCAAAAGAATGTGCTGCCTTTTGCCATAGCCATTCATACACTTGGTTACCTCTAAAAGCCTTATCTCCATTAGTAACAAAGAAGTCTCGTAACTGCTCCTTGGTAAGTGCCCGTATGTCCTTTTTTTGTGTCTTCACGTTCTAAAAACTAAAAAGCCCTTCTATACTTTCAATAAAATATAAAGAAGGGCTTTAAATTTATGTTTTTACCTTTTGGGTAAAACTAGATTATTAGCATTGCATCACCATACGAATAGAACTTGTACTGCTCTAAAATGGCTTCTTTGTACGCTTTTTTCATTAAATCATGTCCAATAAAGGCAGATACCATCATCAACAACGTAGATTTTGGCAAGTGAAAATTCGTTACCATACAGTTAGCTATACTGAAATCGTACGGAGGGAAGATAAACTTGTTGGTCCATCCATCAAAAGTATTTAAAGTATGCTCGGAAGAAACAGCACTTTCAAGGCCACGCATTACCGTTGTACCAACAGCGCAAATACGTTTTTTGTTCTTCTTGGCATTGTTCACTACCTCAGTAGCCCTTTCGTCAATTACCAGCTCTTCACTATCCATTTTGTGTTTGGACAAATCCTCAACCTCAACCGGGTTAAAAGTTCCCAAACCTACGTGAAGGGTAACTTCGGCAAAGTCAACACCTTTAATTTCCAATCTCTTCAACAAGTGCTTTGAGAAATGAAGACCTGCAGTTGGCGCAGCCACAGCTCCTTCATGCTTGGCATAGATGGTCTGGTAACGCTCTTCATCTTCCGGCTCTACATCTCTTTTAATGTATTTAGGCAAAGGAGTTTGACCCAAATCACGAAGTTTTCTTCTAAAGTCTATATACGAACCATCGTAAAGAAAACGTAACGTTCTACCTCTTGAAGTAGTGTTATCAATAACTTCCGCTACTAATGTTTCATCTTCTCCAAAGTACAATTTGTTACCAATACGTATTTTACGTGCTGGATCAACCAAAACATCCCAAAGGCGTTGTTCTTCGTTTAGCTCACGTAATAAGAATACTTCAATTCTTGCACCTGTTTTTTCTTTGTTACCGTATAAACGGGCAGGAAAAACTTTAGTATTGTTCAAAACCATTACATCGCCTTCATCAAAATAATTGATAAGGTCTTTGAACATTTTATGTTCTATTTTTCCGGTCTCACGGTGAATGACCATTAATTTAGACTCATCCCTATTTTCAGCAGGATACTCGGCCAATAGATTATCTGGTAATTCAAAATTGAAGTGCGATAGTTTCATCTATGAAATTTTGTTAAAAGTTTTGCGGTTGCAAATATACGATGTGCAGATAGGGGTTGTCAAGTAAAACGCTGATTATATTGGTTCTTACCCATTTATCATCAGCCTTTAACATGGAAATTTACAGCACAAACAGCAAAACAAACTCGTAAAATATTGATTAATAGACTTCTAAATACCTTTAGACACAAAACCCAATTTCTCAAGGTCATTCCAAAAATCAGGGTAGGATTTAGAAACTACACCAGCATCGTTTATATACAAAGGTACTTTTAGTGCTAAAGGAGCAAATGCCATGGCCATTCTGTGATCATTATAGGTATCAATTGCAACCTCTGTATTGAATGCTTCGGACAAACCTAGAGTTAATTCTTTATCGGTAACCGCTATGTTCGCCCCTAATTTAGAAAGCTCCGTATGCAATGCTTCCAAACGATCGGTTTCTTTGATTTTAAGGGTATGTAGTCCTGTTAGACGACATTCCATTTTCAGACCAAAACAAGTAACGGCAATGGTCTGTGCTATATCTGGAGCATTACTCAAATCAAATTGAACTTTCTTCTCAGCAGGATTTTCAGCCTTACGTAGCACTACATTGTTTCCTTCAAAATGGGTTTCCACACCAAACTCAGTATACAATTCTTGAAGTACACTATCTCCCTGCAAGCTATTATTCTTATATGCCGATAAGGAAATTTCGCTTCCCACATCAGAAAGGGCAACAATACTGTAGTAGTAGGATGCAGAACTCCAGTCCGACTCCACGACCAAGTTTACATTCTCTACACTAGCCTTTGGCGCAACTTTTATGGTATTGCCCTCAAAAGAATTTCCTACCCCAATCTGTGACAACAGGGCCAATGTCATTTTTATATAAGGAACCGAAGTTATCTTTCCTACCAGTTCCAATTCCAAACCATTTTTTAGGCTTGGAGCTATCAATAACAAAGAAGAAATGTATTGACTACTAATATTTGCAGGAAGGCTCACTTTACTTTCAACTAGTTTTTTCCCTTTTATTTGTATTGGCGGATATCCTTCGTTTTTCACATATTTTATTTCCGCACCTAAACTCTGGAGCGCCTCCACCAAAACCTTTACCGGCCTTTCGGTCATACGTTGTGATCCCGTTAGGGTTACTTCTTTTCCTTCTTGAGAAGCAAAATACCCCGTTAAAAAGCGCATTGCCGTACCGGCATGGTGAATATCCACTACTCCATTCTCAATTTTAAGTCCTTTTTGCATCACCTCCGCATCATTCTGAATTGGAAAGGTTTTCAATACTAAGGTTCGGGTATAAAGCTTGTAGCAACAATGACCGATTAGACTCACTCTTTGAGCCCGTAATCTGGATGCTATTTTTTAATAAGGTATTGGACGGCGCGGATAGGTGTAGTTTCAAAAGTAATTCTCTTTATAAGGTTCTTAAACGGAACAGGTTTGTTTTTAAACCATTCCGCAGCCCCACCTGTTATGGAGCACAATTTAAGTTGCCAAAGATAATACTATTTGAGCTTTTCATTGTTGTGATGACGGTCATGATCTCGTTTTGTTTTTAAATCGAGTTTTTTGTCAAAAGCCGTCTGTAGATCTACACCGGTCTGGTTGGCCAAACAAAGGGTTACAAAAAGCACATCTGCCAGTTCTTCTCCCAGGTCTTTGTTCTTATCTGATTCTTTTTCACTTTGCTCACCGTACCTGCGGGCTATAATACGAGCTACTTCACCAACCTCTTCCGTAAGCTGTGCCATGTTAGTAAGCTCATTAAAATAACGCACCCCGTGCTCCTTAATCCATTTATCTACCCTTTCCTGTGCTTTCTGTAGTTCCATTGGAAGTAATTTTTGATAAAACTACTTTTTCTGTTTGTTTTTCAACTAAGTTTTTGAAGAATTCTTTTAAATAGGAATAGTGTTCCGCCCCTATTATCGGTTGGTTCAATTTTAAGTCGGCCACAAGCTGCAATTTCTGCCCGCTACCCATAATCTTGTACTGAAATGTACCTATACCATCAATGAGGCCAATGGCCATATCTTCAGGCTTGGAGATAACTTCATAATTCTCCGGAATAGAAATGCTCACCAAATATTTACTTCGCTTAGGAAATGTAAAATCTACGGGATATTTTCTCTCATCCAGTTTAAAAGGGTTCTCGGCCTCTACCAGATGAAACAAAGGTGAAAAATAAATTTTATCGCCAATTACATCTGCCTGCCTGTCCAGAACAAACTCATAGCTCTCTTGAACAGGCTTGTTTATATTCATTTTATTCTTGATTTCATAGTTTGAAATCTCCATACCACTGTTACGGTTCTCCAACTTTTCCAAATAATCTTCTTCATTACTATTTGCATATTTATTTCTGAACAAATAAGCATTGTAATAACGATTGGTCTGTCTTAATTTTCCACTAAGGCTTCCATTATCGTTGAGCTTAACGCTCATTTGTATATTATCTTCAGAAAGTTGTTTAGGAAAAAGATTTATGGAAACCGAAGACCCGTCTTTTTCTATTTTCTTACCAAACCAATTTAATGTCCTTGTTGGTAAAAGGTTTGGCCTAGTGTATTTGTTAGTAGCATCTAGCAACACCATTTCACCATCTATCTCTACCGAAGCAATTACATAATTAAAACCTTCCCTAGTTGGAAACATTGGCACACCATGACTCCTGGTACTTACTAACACTGGACTAGCATCTAGACCTGCCTCCTGAAGCATAGCCGTAAGTATAAGGTTGATATCCCCAACATTGCCCGTTCTCTCTTTATAAGCCGTTTTTACACCTTTGTCTACATGATAACCGTATATATTGTTCCAATTCATGTGGTTTTGAACGTGAAAAAATATACCGGCCAATAACTCAATCGGAGAGGAAGCTTTACTTTTTATAGCTTCAAGGTCGTCCTTAAAATACCTGTTGGCTTTTAATTGCACTCCAAACCCTTCGCTCTCGTATATTTTTTTGATTACAGCTTCCCATGTAGTTGCATAATTTTCCATCATCTGATGTGGAAACTGAATATACTGCAATTCATAATCTACAGAACTTCTGTAATTGTCCATATCGTTTACGAACGGCTCTTCTTTTAACGCTGGCACATTGGTCATAATGTAGTCAGTAGTATTAATCTTAAAATCAATATTTTGATTTGAATATTTTGTAGATGTCACATCAAACCCACCACCAGTAGTTCTATTTTTACTTGTTAAATTTATATTTCCTGATTTTGCCGTGTACTTGGGTGTTACGGTCAAATACCCTTTCATACTTGTCTTAAAATTGAAATACTCCGGAGTAGCAATGGTTATTTCTTGTTTTTTTATGGGAATATCATATTGCAATACTATTTCGTCTATAGAATAGTAAAAGGGGGAAATGATTTTATACTGAAATTCTATAACAGAACCTTCCTTTATATTCGGAAGAGTAAATTTTTCTTCATTCCTATACTTGTTCAATTCAGTAGTAAATACAGCAGATTTTTCCATTTTACTCTTTTCAATCTTACCGTTAACTAAACTGTAAGTACATGCCTTTAGCCCAGAAATAGACTCCACATTACTATCACTCTTATACAACATTTGTGAAATAGTAGCATAGTCAAATCCCGCTTTATTATATATTTTTATACGTTCAAAAACATCGGTAATAATAGTAAAACCAGCTCCCTGAGCATAATTGAACCTAACATTCTTACTTCTATATAAAACCGTAGCTGCTGCTGAGGAATCACTGGGGTTAAAGGTTTCTCTTAATTCTGCCTCGGAAACTTTTCCGAATTTATAACTCTGGGCATTTGCCGTAAATACTATGGTCAAAAGAACCATTAGCAAGGTTGTTCTAATTTGCATCATGTTATTGGTTTTATGTAAAAAGTGGCTGTTTATTTCTTTAGAAGTACAATCTGTGCATTGTCCGTGCTGGCAACTTCTTTTCTAAAGTCGCGATACGCATTATATTTTTCTTTGGGATAAAATCCCTTTTTCAGGAAAAAACTTCGTTTGTAGCTCACGGTATTCTCCGCTTCGTTATAATCAAAATCTACAGTGTATACGCCAAATTCATTGTCGATTTTCTTAGCGCTAGGCAGCGCCTCTACCATGTATCCTTCAGGAAGCGTGATAACCGAATTATCCTCATCTAGGTACCCACGTTGAATTTCAAATGGCAGCTTTCTATTGCGGTAACGGTCCGGGACAACATTACGGTTATTAAAGGCATTGGCCGTAAACAAAATTCTATTTCCACTTAAAGAAGCATAGTTAGATGCGCTCAAAGAAACATTTTCATTAAAGACAACTTCTTTTTTATTATTATCAAAGTTATAGTTGGCAACGGTTAGGTTGTTTATGGAACTCCATCTGCTTTTAATCTTTTTTACAATTTCTTCTTCGGTTTCTTCCTCTAACCTAAAATGACTATTGTATCTACTTCCTTTGGTCATGAGATTCGTTTCTCCAACAATGCTGCCATTAGGTTTTAGCTCATATGATGATGTAATAGATTGATAATTGTTCTCATTAAGGTAGGCTGTTGTAGTAACAATTTCACCACCTTCTGGTTTTACGATCATTACTTTTCTATCGTCCGTAAAACTGCCAACATAACCAAATGGAAGAATCTGGGATGTGCAGTCTACCCAATAGTACCTATCATTATACGGTATGGCAAGAATGACATGATTGCCCTGCGCCAAATCAGCAAAATCATCTTCAAAATCTACCTTATCACCTCCAGCTTGGACCACTGCATAATAAGAGGTAACCCCTACTTCTTTTAACAATGCTTTGGTATAGTTTGAAAGCCCCTTGCAATCTCCATACTTTACGCGGTCTACCTCAACAGCCGCTATAGGCTGAAGGCCCCCTATTCCTATTTGCACACTAATGTATCTGGTATTGTCCTGAACGTATTTATAGATGATTTTCGCCTTTTCCAAATCATCTTGAACGCCATCCACCAATGACTTGACCTTTGCAACAGTTTGCGGACTTAATTCATCTCTGCCGGACAACAATTTTTTATCTACCCAAGCACCTAGATCTTTCCAGCTATCTACAGAAGCATCAAATCCTTTATAATGAAAATTCTTTATCCGGGTCATTAACCTGGGACAGATTTTCTTAAAAGAGGGACTCATGCTTTCCCGTTTTATAGCTTTTATACTATTTGCAGTATAGGTAATTGAGTTGTTTGTTTCCTCTATATCAAAATCAATATTTACTAAGTTTTTCTCTATGATAGTTGGCTTCAAATTCGCATTTGCATAGGTTATGCTATAGCGACTTTTTTCTACACTTACCAAAAAGCCATTCAAGAAAAACCATGATGGAATCGTGCCCGTATCCGGTGTCTCGTATTCACTTTCAAAAACAAGGGTATACGGGTAATTAACAGGGGTATAATCATAATATAAATGGCGATAATCATTATATAAAGAAAACCCGTCAGCAGCGTTAACATCCTTAAAATCCTTCTTTTTAATTTTCTCTATCTCATTGCCCATGGCGTCATAGACACGAACCTGAATATCCTTTATTTTTTTATCACTGTCATACCCCATACCGGTTCTTGCATGGCGGTCTCCAAGACGATTTAACACAGTAATTACCTGCTTAGTTTTAACCGTCATCTTTTGCTGTGAAAGAAGCTCAATCTCAACTTGATCTAAACGGACTACTGCATTTGCATTCTCCGTAAGTTCTTTTTTTAATAAGAGGGCATTGTAATTTAATTCTTGAGCTGTAGAAATAATGCTCGTAAAAAATAAAAATGTTATTAGAGAAAGTCGCATTGCCTGTGATTGTCGTGAGAATTCAGAACAAAACACATATTTTTCTTACAAATTGAAGAAAAAATTCGATGAAGAGAACCTATTCCTTGCTCTTCGTATCTATGGCAATAGTAACCGGGCCATCGTTTAGCAAATCCACTTTCATATCGGCACCAAAAATACCGGTACCAACCTTTTTACCTAGATCCAGTTCAATTTGCGCAATGAACTTCTCATAAAGAGGAATGGCCACATCCGGTTTTGAAGCTCTTATATATGACGGCCTATTACCCTTTTTTGTAGCGGCATGCAAGGTAAACTGGCTGACAACAATAGCATCGCCATTTACTTCCTTTAGCGATTCGTTCATAACACCATTGGCATCATTAAAAATTCTAAGGTTGACAATTTTTCGGGACAGCCATTCAATATCCTCTTGTCCATCGGCATCTTCAATGCCCAACAAGATTAAAAGTCCATTCTGTATTTCTGAAATTTTTTTTCCCTCTACCGTTACACTGGCCCTAGAAACTCTCTGAATAATAGCTCGCATTGCTCTTAATATAATATTTGATATTCCTAATGACGCTATTTTTTTACGTCATGGATATCTACTCTGTAATTCTCTTCTTCTCCCGTTACCATTTGCACATAGCTACGATAACGGCTCCATGCTACCTCTTCTGCCTCTAGCGCCTCTTTTACGGCACATTTGGGTTCGTCTAGATGAAGACAATTGTTGAATTTACACTCCCCTTTCAATTCAAAGAATTCAGGAAAGTAATCCCCAATTTCCTCTTTTTCCATATCTACAATCCCAAAGCCCTTAATGCCCGGAGTATCTATGATGCGAGCACCAAAATCCAAATCAAACATTTCCGCAAAAGTAGTGGTATGTTGGCCCTGAAGATGCTGACCCGAGATTTCCGTAGTTTTTAAATCCAGCTTTGGCTCCAATGCGTTTACCAAGGTTGACTTGCCTGCACCGGAATGACCTGCGAACATGCTGGTCTTACCCACCATCATTTCTTTTACCTTATCCACATTTTTACCGGACTTTGCCGAAATTCCAATACACGTATACCCTACATTCCTATAAAGTTCCGCCAGGTATTTAATCTCTGCCAATTCTTCAATAGAATAACTATCTACCTTATTAAAAAGTAAAATAGCAGGAATATCATAGGCTTCTGCTGTTGCCAGAAAACGATCAATAAAAATGGTATAGGTAGTAGGATTGTTTAAGGTGACCAATAAGAAAACCTGATCTAAATTGGCCGCTATAATATGGGTTTGTTTTGAAAGGTTTACAGATTTCCGAATAATGTAATTCTTACGATCTTCAATACCGTGAATGGTACCTACGGTATCATCCCCTAGCTTTTCTATTTTGAACGCTACTTGGTCCCCAACCGCAATAGGGTTCGTACTTTTTATACCCTGAATTCTAAATTTACCTTTAATACGGCATTCGTAAAACTCACCTTCTGGTGTTTTTACGGTATACCAACTTCCGGTAGATTTATATACAGTTCCCTTCATTATTCTCAATTTCATTACAAAGAAACAACTTTACTTCATACTATCCGTGTAAAACAGGCTGTCTTAAAGGATATTGCCGCAAAAAATTACTTGACCCATTCCTAATTTACTTCTCTTTAATGCAACCTTTTATGAGTTCCTGTTGTCCTTATTAGCATAACTTAAAATTTATATGATGAAAAAAATAGTAGTAATAGCCCTTATTTTGATTGCCACAACTTTTAACGTAAACGCGCAGGAGATAAAAATAATTACCAGTGTTGAATCCATTGTTCCTAGTGGATTGGGCAGGTCGAGAATTATTGATGCGCAAGAGGATAAGGATTTTGAGGAATTTACTTCTGAGCAGACCGAAGATGACAATACCCGTAACAAATCTAAAAGAGGTAATATTAGAGTAAAGAATTTTGAAGAAACCAAGCTCCTTAACTTTTATAATATTGCCGGTATCCGTTTTCAGAATATAGCTGCCAACGATGCCGTTATCTCATCAAAACTTACGGATATGTTAAAAGAAGGCTGGGAACTTATTTTCGTGACCAGTGGTGTAGAGGCCGATGCCGGCGATAGCGATTCTCAAGGAATTTTCATTACACGATATGTTTTCAAAAGAGATTAAAAACAAAAAACGGCTTGTTTTTCAACAAGCCGTTTTTTTATACATGCAATATAATCTGCACTATCCGTTTACAATCTTCTCTTGATGATTGATAGACTCTTGGTGAATGGCCTTGAACATTTTAAGAACGAATTCTTCGCTTAAACCACGAGCTTCACCCTCTAAGATCATAGCTCCTAAGATTTGGTTCCAACGGTTAGACTGTAATACCGCTACGTTCTTCTCTTTCTTAAGTTCTCCAATACCATCAGAAACTTTCATACGCTTGCCCATAGTATCTATCAACTGATTGTCAAGAATATCTATCTGCGCTCTTAAGTTGCTTAATTTAGCATTGTATTCCGCTTCACTATCCGATTCTTTTCTGATTTTCAAATCTTTCATGATCTGTACCAATTTAGCTGGCGTTACTTGCTGTGCAGCATCACTCCATGCATTGTCTGGATCAAAATGTGTTTCAATCATTAAACCATCAAAATTTAGATCAAGTGCGGTTTGAGATACATCAAAAATCATATCTCGCTTACCTGTAATGTGAGATGGATCGCTGATCAATGGCAAATCTGGAAACTTGTTCTGGAACTCAATAGCCAATTGCCACTCAGGAATGTTTCTATATTTTGTTTTTTCATAGGTAGAGAAACCTCTATGGATAGCTCCCAATTTTCTGATTCCAGCGGTATGCAAACGCTCAATACCACCTAACCACAAGGCCAAATCCGGGTTTACCGGGTTTTTAACCAATACAATCTTATCCGTACCTTCCAAGGCATCTGCCAATTCTTGCATGATAAAAGGACTAACCGTTGAACGTGCTCCGATCCACAATAGATCTACATCATGTTCAAGTGCCAATTCTACGTGTGCACGATTGGCTACCTCTGTGGCTGTTTTCAATCCTGTTTCCGCCTTAACTTTTTGTAACCACTTTAAACCAAGTGCGCCAACACCTTCAAAGTTTCCTGGTCGTGTTCTTGGTTTCCAGATACCCGCGCGGTAGTAATTTACATCGGTATCTTTTAACTCGTGAGCAATACGCAACACTTGTTCTTCGGTTTCAGCACTACATGGCCCTGCTATTACTAGTGGATGGTCTAAACCCATATCATCCAACCATGTTCTCATTTCTTTTGAATTCTCCATTACTTCTTGTTTAGTGGTATTCCGTTTAAAATTTCCTTTATTTTATTAGTGTCGTTCATTTCGTTAAAAATTCCCGTGTAATCTCCTTTTTCCAGAAGTTGTTTAAACTCCTGAAGGTTCTGTATATATTCGGTCAAAGTTTCGACCACATTCTCTTTGTTCTGTTCAAAAATGGGCGTCCACATGGCCGGAGAACTCTTTGCCAGCCTTACGGTACTTTCAAAACCACTCCCCGCCATGTCAAAAATATCACGTTCATTTTTCTCTTTATCGATTACCGTCTTTCCCAACATAAAAGCGCTGATATGTGACAAATGCGACACGTAAGCAATGTGTTTGTCATGCGCCTCTGGATTCATATACCGAATCCGCATTCCTATTTGTTGAAAAAGTTCTAAAGCCCTTTCCTGAAGCTTAAATGCCGTTTTTTCAACTTCACAGATAATGTTGGTCTTTCCTGCATACAAATTTTCTATTGCTGCAGACGGGCCCGAAAACTCAGTACCTGCAATGGGGTGTGCCGCCAAATAGTTTCTTCGCTTTGGATGCGCATCCAATGTTTTACAAATTAAACTTTTGGTTGATCCGCCATCAAAAACCACACAATCATCATTAACTGCATCCAATATCTTTGGAAGCTCCGTAACCATTACTCCTACCGGAATAGTCACAATCACCATATCCGCAATTGCCAAGTCTGCATAACTAGAGGCTACATCTATAAAGCCCAAACTTAAGGCCTCGCTCAAATGCGATTCGTTGGTATCTATTCCGTAAATTTTACATTCTGGACGTAGACGTTTAATATCCTTTGCAAAGGAACCTCCTATTAACCCAACACCTACTATAAAAACATTCATTTTATAAACTCTAATTTGTCCGTTTAAAACCGACTAATTGCTTCTTTAATTTTATCTTCCGTAACACATAAAGAGAAACGTATATACCCTTCACCATTGCTTCCGAAAATAGTTCCAGGTGTTATAAAAAGATTTTTATCATACAACACCTCGTCTATAAATTCTTCTGCAGACTTGCTTCCTTCCGGTAATTTTGCCCAAAGGAACATGCCCACGGCCTTTGTATCATACGTGCAGTTCAACTTATCCGCTAATTGATACATTAATGCCCTTCTTGAAGTGTATACTTCATTCAATTTATCAAACCACTCTTGCCCACTTTTTAGGGCTTCAATGGCGCCTTTTTGAATTCCGTAGAACATACCGGAATCCATATTACTTTTCACTTTTAGTACCGCATTAATATGCTCTGCACTTCCCAAGACCATGCCTACGCGCCAACCGGCCATATTAAAAGTCTTGCTCAACGAATTCAGTTCCAAAGCAACATCCTTGGCTCCGTCTATAGCCAAAATACTAGAAGGCGAATCGTTAAGGACAAAGCTATACGGATTATCGTTTACC
Source organism: Zobellia russellii (assembly GCF_044597075.1). Taxonomy (NCBI): domain Bacteria; kingdom Pseudomonadati; phylum Bacteroidota; class Flavobacteriia; order Flavobacteriales; family Flavobacteriaceae; genus Zobellia; species Zobellia russellii. Next base: position 2,291,595 of record NZ_CP139000.1, read on the forward strand.
AAAAGAATATCATTCTTTTTGGCAAAAGCTACCAGCTTCTCAAACTGTGCCTTTGTGGCCGTTGCACCTGTTGGCATATGAGGATAACTCGTCCACATAATTTTTACCTTGCTCAAATCATGCTCCTGTAATTCCTCCAAATCAGGAAACCATCCGCCTTCGGCCGTTAGATTGTAATATTTTGCCTCTGCTCCTACCAATTTTGTAACCGATGTATAGGTTGGATACCCAGGGTTGGGAATCAATGCAATGTCACCTTCATTTAAAAAGGCCATACTTATGTGCATAATACCTTCTTTTGACCCCATTAAAGGCAAAATTTCAGTAGCTGCATCTGCTGTAACACCAAATTTTAAGCTATAAAAATCGGCTACTGCCTCACGCAATTCCGGCAAACCTTGGTAGCTCTGGTACTGATGCGCACCACCGTCCAAAACGGCCTCTTGAATGCTTTTTATTATAGCTTCCGAAGGTGCCAAATCCGGACTACCAATACCCATATTGATAATTGGTCTTCCTTCGGCCATCAAACCACGAACCTCCCTTAGCTTCTTTGAGAAGTAATATTCCTCAACTGTATGTAAACGATTGGCCGTACGTATCATATTCTCGCATTTTTATATTCACCCAACACCTTAAAGTCTTCCGACATGATGTTCAACAGTGATTTTGCCTTATCAAAATTGTTATAATCGTTAAAAGTTACATCCACAAAAAAGGCATATTTCCATGGTGTCTCTATTATGGGCAATGATTGTATTTTTGTTAGATTCAACCTGCAATCACTCATAACATTAAGCACAGCCGCAAGACTTCCGCGTTTGTGGTCCGTTACAAAACGTACCGAGGCCTTATTGATTTCGCCTTTTGGAAGCTCTTTATTTTTTGTCTTTACAATAATAAAACGGGTTGCATTGTTTTGTATAGTCTGTATGTTGTCTGCTACGATGTCCAAATCGTATAAACCGGCAGCTACCTCTGGAGCAATTGCCGCAATATGCTTTAACTGCTGGTCTTGAATACGCTTTGCCGTTTCCGCCGTATCTACATCTTCCACCATTTTTATATGCGGATGATCACCAAAAAATTCCTTGCATTGCAGTAAAGCCATGGGATGTGACCTTACCTCTTCTATATCCGAAATTTTTTGCCCTTTCAGCACCATCAAATTATGGCTGATGTTTAAATAATGCTCCCCAACAATATGCAGGTTTTTGTGGTACACAAGTGCATAATTGGGTATGATCGAACCCGCAATAGAGTTCTCAATTGCCATTACCCCAACATCGGCTTTTTTTTGCAGTAACTGATCTACCAAGAAATCAAATGACATACATTCTACCAAATCCACATTATCATCAAAATACTCCCGAGACACCTGATGGTGGTTGGATCCCTTGATTCCTTGAATAGCTACTTTTAGCTTCATAATTGACTTTTCTTCCTTGTGCTGACACACTTTATCCTGAAATTTCCAATAGGTATTGAACAAAAAAAGTCCCGTTTATAACGGGACTCTAATTTGTTTATATCATGCAATATCTTACAACAGTCCCATACCTCTCTTAAAAAAGAAGTAAAAATAAAAACCGTTAAAAAAGAATTGCTTTGTCATAACACACTTAAACTTGGGCTAAAGTAATAATTTTATTTAAAAATAAAACCGATAGCGCTCATTTTTTTCGATTTTATATTTATCTCGCAGTCAGACATTGATGTTTTTTTGAATTCTACAGTTTAGATATTGTTATAAAGAAAATACAATATTACTTTATTGCTTATTTTTGAAGTAACAATATCGTTTCACATAACAGCCTACGGTATTAAGCAACATTCTAATTATTACATACTACACCCCACCATGTCTATAAGCGTTAGTAATATCACCAAAAACTTTGGAAGTCAAAAAGCATTGAACAATGTTAGTTTTGAGTTGAAAAAAGGAGAGATAGTTGGTTTTTTAGGTCCTAACGGTGCCGGAAAATCAACCATGATGAAGATATTGACTACCTATTACACCTCCGATGAAGGTGAGGCAAAAGTTAATTCCTACGATATTAAAGACGATAAAAAAAGTGTTCAGCAAAGTATTGGTTACCTACCGGAACACAACCCTTTATATTTGGACATGTACGTTAAAGAATACCTTGCCTTTAATGCCGATGTGTACAAAACGGGCAAGTCTAGAATAGCCCAAGTCATAGAACAAACCGGACTTACACCGGAAGCCCACAAAAAAATAGGCCAACTTTCCAAAGGATACCGCCAACGTGTGGGACTGGCCGCTGCCCTCTTGCACGACCCCGAAGTACTTATTTTGGACGAGCCCACTACGGGACTTGACCCAAACCAATTACTGGAGATACGGAAACTCATTAAAGAAATTGGAAAAGAAAAAACCATATTGCTCTCTACCCATATCATGAAGGAGGTTGAGGCCGTCTGTGACCGAGTGCTCGTAATTAACAAAGGGGTTCTTGTAGCCGATAAAAAACTGAGCGAACTACGTGATGCAGAGGAACAAATTATTGAAGTAGAGTTTGATTATAGGGTTGAAGAGGCTTTCCTGAACAAATTACCCAATGTAACACACGTAAAGAATACAGGCGGTTTTGTTTATGAAATTACTTTTAATACCTCAAAAGATATGCGCCCGGCCGTTTTTGACTTTGCCCATGACAATGAACTTAAAACACTACAATTAAGCCGTAAAAACAAAAACCTGGAGAGTTTGTTTACTGAGCTCACTTCTTCCTGAAAACAAAAAAATCCGGAAATCAATAATTGACCTCCGGATTTTTTTTTGGTGAGACTTTTTTAAAATTTCAGAGCTAGCCCAACTCCGTTTTCATTAACAGCGGGCACCATCCTGAACGAAGTTCCATTACCTACACTTTCATTGTAGTTCAAAATTGCTTCCTTTTTGTTTTTCATGGAATGATGAAAGAAAATTGACCCTATTATTCCCGTTCCCGCAAAGGCTATTGCAGGCCCCGTAACAGGTTTATGGTCGTTCTCATTGACCAAAAACCAAATAGCAGTTCCAAAGTTAGCTGCTCCGGCAATCATTCCCCCTACCATTTGTTTTTTCGATTTTCCCCAGTTTAACTGAGCAACTTGACTCTCCGACATAATCTTATCAATCTCTTTCCAAGTCAGCTTGTTTTTATCTTGATAAAATTCTGGGCCCCACATGCCCGAAAAAGAAGTGATTTCCTGAGCGGTCATCGTCAGAGTTAAAAGGCCCAACCCAAAGGTTAAAACCATTAATTTTAAATTTTTCATAGCTTTTTTTTTATAAAGCTAGGGCATTAAAGTCTAGATAACAACAATCTAACACTCAGAAAACGGGATGTATTAATTTTTTATGCGTTTGAATTAAAATCGAAAAAAATACTATGAAACTACATTATTGGAAGTAATCAACTTATCTATAATCGCATCCAACTCAGGTTGAATTTTAGGGTCTGTACAATTGGTTAAGATGGAAAACACCATTTGCTCTTCCGGATACACAAAGAAGTTGGAATAACCGCCTACGCCATTGCCAACATGCCCATAAAAAGGTCTTCCTTTAGCATCTTCGCTTACTTGCCAACCCAGACCGTAATAGGTTGAACCATTGTTGACCGTTTGCACTGTAAGAAATTCGGCTTCAAGATTAGGAGTCAATACTTCTTCATCCAGATAGGCTTGACCAAACCTGGCAATATCCTCAGCAGTTGATAGAAAACCACCGCCAGCCAGTTTATAAAAGTTGTCTACCGGAATGGCCTCCCTAAATCCTAATCTGTTTTTGGAATAGAATTTTACCACATCGTTTGATCTTGACTGAGTTCGTGGGGATATTTCTTTGCCCTCTTCCAAATCTGACTGAGCAACAGGAATTGGTTCCTCGGGTTCTTCAAACCCAAACTGTATTTGACCTGACTCCTCTATAAGCTCCGGAGCAGGTTCATCTTTACCCGGCAGAGCTGTACCCAATTCAGTGTTGGATTCGTTTTTATTTAGCTGAGTCAAATCTAAATCAGGCCAAAACGTATGGTTCATTTCTAAGGGCTGCAATACTTTCTGTGCTACGTATTCCTCAAAAGGTATCCCACTGGCTTCCTGCATTGCCAAAGAAATCAACACCCAATCAAAACTGTTATAGAGGTAATCCGTTCCCGGTTCAAAAAGGAGTTCATCATCTTTAAAAATCTCAATACTTTCCTTAATGGAATAAGGTTGATTCAATCCATATTCAATACCGCGATATCCTCTAATACCGGCCGTATGACCAGCCAATTGCCTAATGGTAAAGTCATATTTTTTCTTTGGATAATAGGGCACATAAGTGTAAAAAGAAGCGTCTAAATCAATAGTTCCTTCTGCAACCAAATGAGCCAAAGCAGTTGCAGCAATAGGCTTGGAGACACTTGCTATCCGAAATACCGAAGACTGCGGATTTACTAGAGTTTCCTTTTCCATATCGGCAAAACCATATCCTTTTTGAAAAATACGCTCCCCATCTTTTAAGACGGTAATTGCCAGCCCAGGAACTTTATTTTCTTTGACCAAACTTTGGAGTAGCATATCGGCCGTAACCAGATTATTCAAAGATGGTGCATCTCCTAGAATACGCTTTTTGGCGAATACATTTTTAATATATTTTAGAATGGGATTCATATCAGAATGTTGGTCAGTGCAAAGTTACAGATTGCATCTGTGACCGTACCAATTTCACCAACAGAACTTTTAACTCAAATGCAGGATTACTCAAAAACCAATCGGCCTTTATACAACTCTTCCACATCAACCTCTGCGGGTTGATTAGCACTAAAGACATCGCCCACCCCACGGATTACTCCTTTGATGGACAATTGTGGGTTTACGAACATATCATTGGAGCCCCTGTGATTTATAGTTACGTTTTGCGCAACTAAGCCCGAAGCTTCAATACGGGAATCTCCGGCGGCAATGGTTAAGTTCAAATCGTTAGTAGAACCTTTCAATTTAAAGTAGGCAATACCGTTCACCACCACACTTAAGGTCTGCACATCCAATTCCAGGTCAAAATCTCCATCTGTGGTTTGAGCTTCCGGATCCGCAAAACTTTCGGACAAAAGAGTTAATCGCGGGTAGGCCAGTACACCATCACTAGAGACGGTCCAGCCCGTACTGCTTCGTATTTCGGTAATATTGGGTGCGGTTACATAAATTTTGGTAACCCCGTAATCCCTAAAATAATTACAATCATTGGTGTCTCGCAAAAGTAAACGCCCTTCTACGACTTCTGCGGTAACCTCATTTCTTAGCACACTACCGGTTTCAATTTCTACTTTATGGGTATTACCCTGCTTTAAAACCAAGGTTACATTTTCATATACCGTGATTTTAGTAAAATCGGACACCGTTACTTCTTCGCGAACGATATCACCTGTACTCTGAAAACAATCCGATGCATTTTCTCCATTGCACGACACCAATACTACCAAACAAAAAAGAATTCCAAAAAAATAAGACATCGGCAAAACCCCACTATTGTCTAAACATGTGATTTTGGTTCCCTTATTTTTTAATTCTTTTACCATACTCCGTGTTTCTTTATAAACGAACGCCAATACCAAACTCTACTGCTTCCGCCGCCGCACCGTGAGATTTAAGGCTTACGACTCCAAAAACCTTCTCGCCAAAATAGCGCTTTAAACTAAACCTATTATAGACCTTTCCCTCAAAATCAAAAGGATAATACACGTAGTAGCCTAACTGGGTTCCTATAGATAGTTTATTGATAAAGAGTTCATGCCCCACAAAAACACCTACCCGTTTAAAATCAGTATCTGCAGCAATATTGTTTTCAGGAAATGCTATGGATTGGTATCTTATCAGTTCTTTTAAAAAGTTACTAAAAAACACATCTGTCCCTAATTGTAGAGCACTTTTACGACCTAAACGCTTATCTGCATAACCGGAAAAAATATAAAACGGAAATTGGCCATGACCAATATTATCACTCTCGTTCACTCCCGTTCTAAATATTAAATTATACCGGATAGGCTCCGTAACTTTTTCCTTTTCACGACGGATATATTCGGTTTCCTCACCTTCTAGCGTATACGTCAACCCCACATTAAAGGCAAAGGTATTGGTAGAGGTATTAGGAGCCTTAACGTTGGCATTGGAATAATGCATGATAGAAAACCCCGCCTTAAAACCTAAACCTTTGTACAAGTTTTCCTTGTGATAATTAAGCATAAGATAGTTAGAACTCAGTATTCTGGTTCCATAGGCATTGTTCCTAAAATTGGTTTCCCGGTCATAAGGGTTGGTCATATAGGCCAAACCTTGAGCCACACGAAATTGAAGGTTACGTTTTAAGAAGTAAAAATTAAAATGGGCATATAGGCCATAAGCCTCTCCTAGTGTAGAACTGTTCGTATTTTGGTAGATAAAAGAACCTCCCAAATCCGGATAATTGTAGCCCTGCTGCCAATCTTCCAGGCCGTAAGTTTTTCGGTTATAAGCCAAAATAACTCCTGCAGGATGGTTCGTAATCAAATGCGAAATATCCGGATTGTGCAAAATAATGGAACCATAAAATTGGTTCGCATCAAATGTGTAGCTGTGTACTCTGCGGGTCTCTTGAGAAAAACAAGTCCCTACACACATTAGAAAAAATAAAAACACCCTTGGGTTCATGGAGCGCAAAACTAATACTATTCGTTATTTTAAACCCAAGGTTGGACTTATTTTCTTACAAAAATCAGTTCTCTAAAAAAGCTGCTCGGCAATGGCCTTAATATTATCGGACTTACCCATTGAGTAATAATGCAATACGGGAACCCCCGCCGCCTTTAACTCCTTAGATTGCTGAATGGCCCATTCCACACCTACCTTACGCACCTCTTTGTTGGACTTACAATCATCTACCGCATCAATTAAATCCTGTGGTAAATCTATCCTAAAAACCTGCGGTAACAATTGCAAATGTCTCTTTACGGCAATGGGCTTAATACCCGGAATAATAGGAATGTTTATACCCATTTTCTTGGCCTCATCAACAAACTCAAAATATTTCTGATTGTCAAAAAACATCTGGGTCACTACATAATCCGCTCCGGCATCAACTTTTTCCTTCAGTCTTTTTAAATCGGATTTTAAAGAAGGGGCTTCCAAGTGTTTTTCAGGATACCCTGCAACACCAATGCAGAAATCGGCACAATTATCCGTATCCACCGTATCATGCAAGTAGTTTCCACAATTTAACTCGTGCACTTGCTTTACCAAATCTACGGCATACGTATGCCCTCCCTTGGTTGGCTGAAAATACTTCTCATCCTTCATGGCATCGCCACGCAGCGCCATTATATTATCAATGCCCAAATAATGGCAATCTACCAACAGGTACTCCGTCTCTTCACGGGTAAAACCTCCACAAAGCACATGCGGCACCGTATCTACATCATACTTATGTTTAATGGATGCACAAATACCCACCGTACCTGGGCGCATACGCGTCAACTTTTTATCCAACAGCCCGTCACGATCAATATACACGTACTCCTCACGCGAAGTGGTCACATCAATAAACGGAGGTTTAAACTCCATTAAAGGGTCTATATTATCATAAAGTTCTTGAATCTGGTGCCCTTTTACCGGTGGTATAATTTCAAAGGAAAATAGAGTTTTACCCTTTGCATTTGTAATGTGGTCCGTTATTTTCATGTATGCTGCCCCTAAAAAGGGAATTTTAATGTTTATTCTATATTTTGGCGTTCGGGCGGGCTATTCGCTAAATTTTTTAAGACCTATCGGCCTTAAAAAGATACCGCTGCTATCCCTAACGCATTGGTTTTACTTTTAAAAATTACAACTCCGTAAGCATTTGCTTTACCTCCGCATAGCTTTCCAGATATTCCCAATAAATCCATCTGCCATCTAAGTAATCCGTAAGGATATACTTTTCACTAACGGATTTGATGCGGTCTACGGCAACAAGCTTTTTAGAAAAGCCATCTACCACAACCCTTTCCTCAATCTCCTTGTTATTTTGATCGTACCCATGGCTGATCATAAAACTGCCCAAACTTACCTCAACATATTTTTTCATATCAATCATCCGAAATATTAGGTGCCAGCCACTTTGTTGCTTTCTCCAACGGAAATCCCTTTCGCTCCGCAAAGTCTTCCACTTGGTCCTCTTTTATTTTACCCAATCCAAAATACCGGGCTTCTTCGTTAGCAAAATAATACCCGGAAACAGATGATGCCGGCCACATGGCTAAACTATCCGTAAGCTTAACACCAATACGTTCTTCCACCTTTAACATATCCCAAAGGGTAAGTTTTTCCAAGTGATCGGGACAGGCAGGGTAACCCGGTGCCGGCCTTATTCCCTTGTATTTCTCGTCTATCAACTCGTCATTCTCCAAGTGTTCGTTAGCGGCATAACCCCAATGATTTGTTCGTATCTCCAAATGCAGATACTCCGCAAAAGCTTCTGCAAGACGGTCGCTCAGGGCCTTTACCAAAATGGAATTATAATCATCTAAATTCTCGCGGTACTTATCCGCCAGTTCATCGGTTCCAAAACCTGTGGTCACACAAAAGCAACCTACATAATCCTGCTTACCCGTTTCCTTTGGCGCAATAAAATCTGCCAAAGCATAATCCGGAACACCTTCACGACGTTTTAGCTGTTGTCTCAGGGTCCTAAAAATATATTTTTCGGTGTTAGCACCATCCTCTACATCAACCTCAATATCATCATGGTTCCCTAGCGTATTGGCCGGAAAAAGTCCAAAAACACCTTTCCCTGTCAACTTTTTATTCTTTAGGATATCCTTCAACATTTTCTGGGCATCGGCAAAGAGTTCCGTAGCCTGTACACCTACCACCTCATCCGTTAAAATATCCGGATATTTGCCGTGTAGCTCCCAGCTTCTAAAGAATGGAGTCCAATCTATAAAAGGCACCAATTTCTCCAAGTCTACATCTTCAATGACCTGAATACCCAATTGATTTGGTTTAACAATAGTAGTAGCATCCCAATCAATCTTAAACCGGTTTTCCCGGGCGGCCCCTATTGTTTTATACTCTTTCTTCTTGGTACGGCTCAAGAATTTTTCCCTAAAGACGTCATAATCCTCTTTAATGGACTTCTTATAACTAGCCGATGTTTCCTTTTGCAACAGGTCGCCTACTACGGTAACCGCTCGCGAGGCATCGTTTACATGCACTACGGCCTCACTGTATTGTGGGTCTATTTTTACTGCAGTATGGGCTTTACTGGTAGTTGCACCTCCTATGAGCAAGGGCACTTTAAAATTCTTGCGCTCCATCTCTTTTGCCAAATGAACCATCTCGTCCAAAGACGGTGTAATAAGTCCGCTTAGACCAATAACATCTACGTTGTGCGCAATGGCCTCCCCTATAATTTTTTCTGGCGGAACCATAACCCCTAAGTCTACAATTTCATAATTGTTACAGGCCAGTACAACGCTTACGATATTTTTACCAATATCATGAACATCTCCTTTTACGGTAGCCATCAATATTTTACCATTACCCTTATCGTCACCAACTTGAGGATTCTTTAATTTTTCCTCTTCAATATAGGGTAACAAATAGGCTACGGCCTTCTTCATTACACGGGCAGATTTTACCACCTGTGGCAAGAACATTTTACCGCTTCCAAAAAGGTCGCCCACCACGTTCATTCCGATCATAAGATTGCCTTCAATTACCTCTATGGGCTTATCGGCGGCAAGACGTGCTTCTTCTACATCCTCAACTATATATTGATCAACACCTTTTACCAAGGCTCTTGTAATTCTATTCTGCAAAGGTTCTTCACGCCAAGACAGGTCTACCGTGCTCTCTTTAGCCTTACCTACTACAGATTCGGCAAAATCCAGAAGACGCTCTGTGGCATCGTCCCTACGGTTAAGTATAACATCCTCTACGTGCTCCAGTAAATCCTTGGGAATATCATCGTAAATTTCCAACATTGTAGGGTTTACGATTCCCATATTCATACCCGCTTTTATGGCGTGGTACAAGAATACCGAGTGCATGGCCTCACGCACGGGATTATTGCCCCGAAACGAAAAAGAAACATTACTTACCCCACCACTAACATTGGCGTACGGCAAGTTTTCACGAACCCATTTAGTAGCCCTAATAAAATCTATGGCATTAAGTTTATGCTCATCCATACCTGTGGCTACAGGAAATATATTTAAGTCAAAAATGATATCCTCTGGAGGAAAACCTACTTGGTCTACCAGAATATCATAGGACCGTTTGGAAATCTCAATACGCCTCTCATAATTATCCGCTTGGCCTACTTCATCAAAAGCCATAACGATTACGGCAGCCCCGTACCGTTTTACCAATTTGGCATGATTGATAAATTCTTTTTCGCCTTCTTTTAAGCTGATAGAATTCACCACACATTTACCCTGCACTACCTGAAGACCTGCCTCAATAATATCCCATTTAGAACTATCGATCATAATGGGTACTCTAGCAATATCCGGTTCAGCAATAACAAGGTTCAAGTACTTTACCATAGCTTCCTTACCATCGATCAAACCATCATCCATATTAATATCGATGATTTGGGCCCCACCTTCTACTTGATCCCGGGCCACATCCAAAGCCTCTTCAAACTTTCGCTCTTTAATTAGACGCAAAAATCGTTTGGACCCCGCCACATTGGTACGCTCGCCCACATTTACGAAATTACTTTCGGGGGTGATGACCAGTGGCTCCAAACCTGATAGTTTAAGGAATCTGGCCGGCTTTTGGTTATTGGTTGTTGGTATATTTGAGTCGTTACTCATAGTACTTGATGAACTTCTTTAATTTTTTCTTTGTCGTAGCCTAATTACACTGCCGCTACCGCACGTGGATCGTACTTCCTTACCAACTCTGCAATAGCCGCAATATGTTCCGGAGTAGTGCCACAGCATCCACCAACGATGTTTACCAGCCCTTTCTCTACATATTCCTTGATTTGTGCTGCCATCTGTTCCGGTGTTTCATCATATTCTCCAAAGGCATTGGGCAAACCTGCATTGGGATGCGCCGAAACGGCATGCTCCGTTTTATTGGACAATACTTCTAAGTGCGGCACCAATTGATCGGCACCTAAAGCACAATTAAAACCAACCGACAAGATAGGAATGTGTGAAACGGAAATTAAAAAAGCCTCTGCTGTCTGGCCCGAAAGCGTTCTGCCCGAAGCATCCGTAATTGTACCACTTACCATAATGGGCACCTCTATATTTCGTTCTTCCTTTACTTCTTCTATAGCGAACAAGGCCGCTTTTGCGTTCAACGTATCAAAAATGGTCTCTACCATTAGCATATCTACGCCCCCATCTAACAACGCCTCTACTTGCTGTTTGTAAGCTATACGTAATTCATCAAACGAAACCGCTCTATAACCCGGGTCATTAACATCCGGGGACATACTGGCCGTTTTGTTCGTTGGCCCCAAACTGCCTACTACAAACCTAGGCTTATTGGGTTCTTTGGCGGTAAACTCATCCGCCACTTGTTTGGCAATACGTGCAGATTCAAAATTAAGATCGTACACCAATTCTTCCATGTCATAATCAGCCATGGCAATTGTTGTACTGGAAAACGTATTGGTTTCTACAATGTCCGCACCGGCAGCAAAGTATTTTCTATGCACCTCCGCGATAGCTTCGGGCTGTGTTAGTGACAATAAATCATTATTGCCTTGAACAGGGGTTTTCCAATCCTTAAAACGCTCACCTCTAAAATCCTCTTCGGTGAATTTATAGCGTTGAAGCATAGTACCCATGGCACCGTCCAACACTAAAATGCGTTCTTTTAATATCTCTTGAATGTTTTTCATTTCTTTTCCTCCTCTAATTGAGTGTTCAACCGCAACCAAATTCAATTTATATTATATTGAAAATGTTACTCTAAAATCTTCCTACCAACAATTATCAAGCAAAAGAATAAGGACAATTGTAATTGCCTCTCTTTGTTATCTGTCCCAAAACATACCAGGATAGAATGTAGCACCTTCTTTATAAGAAAAGGGTTGCCAAGGTTTCACAGGGTCTATTCCCTCCACCTTTCTTGATAACAGTCCTATATTTTTAATGAACGATTTGCAAAGTAACACCACATCTCCTTCAAAACCAAAGAAACATGCCTGTTTTTGGCACTTTACATTAGATAAAAACCTTCCGTAAAATGAGATAACAGAAGGTTTTTATGAATTATATGCACACTACTAGCTAATTAAGAAATACTTTGAACGACCTCTTTTTTGGCCTCTTTCTTACTACCGTCAAAACCTTCTACCCCACCTACAGTGGTATACTTCATAACATATCTCTTACCAGGATTGATTAATTGGTAAGCATATTGACACATTACGGCGGCCTCATGGAAACCGGACAGAATCAGTTTTAGTTTTCCTTCGTAGGTATTTACATCTCCAATGGCAAAAACACCAGGTATATTGGTTTGGTAATCTTTGGCGTTGTTCACCTTAATGGCATTACGCTCAATTTCCAAGCCCCAATCACCTATTGGACCTAATTTTGGAGAAAGACCGAACAATGGAATAAAGTTATCTACCTCAACATAGGTTTCTCCCTTTTCGGCATCGTTATGCTTAATAACAACCGCTTCCAAATGGTCATCTCCGTACAATTTTTTCACTTCGGCTTCCGTGAATAATTTTATTTTTCCTGCTTTTGCCAATTCTGCCGCTTTCTCAACAGAATCCAAAGCTCCTCTAAATTCGTTTCTACGGTGTACCAAAGAAACTTCAGAAGCTACATCGGCCAAGAAAATAGCCCAATCCAAAGCAGAATCACCACCTCCGGCGATAACAACTTTTTTATCCCTATATACTTCAGGGTCTTTAATGATATAAGCCACACCTTTGTCCTCAAAATCGGCTATGTTCTCAATAGGCGGCTTTCTAGGCTCAAAAGAACCCAAACCACCTGCAATAACAACTACCGGGGCATGGTGCTTTGTACCTTTACTAGTGGTTACGATAAAAGAACCGTCTTCTTGCTTATCCAATGTTTCCGCTCTCTCACCTAAGGTATAACCCGCTTCAAAAGGTTTGATTTGCTCCATAAGATTGGTTACCAAATCTCCTGCAAGAATTTCCGGGAAAGCCGGAATATCATAAATTGGTTTCTTTGGATAAATTTCCGAACATTGGCCACCTGTCTGAGGTAAAGCGTCTATTAAGTGACATTTTAGCTTTAACAAGCCTGCTTCAAATACTGTAAAAAGACCTGTTGGGCCTGCGCCAATGATGAGAATATCTGTTTTTATCATAACTATTAACTTAACTGTAATTCTTGATTCTGGGCAATTGATAAAATGGTTGCCCTATGTTTTACTACTTCACCTATTATAATTATTGCCGGATTGGTCAACTGTTGCCGCTCCACTTCACCTTCAATGGATGCGATGGTACCAATTGCAATTTTTTCATCTTTTCGGGTCCCGTTCTGCACAATGGCAATTGGTGTTTCCGCTTTGCCCTCGGCTTTGAACAATTCCGCTATTTGAGGTAGTTTGCTCATCCCCATAAGAATAACCACCGTAGCGTTACTTTTAGCGGCCAAAGCAACATCACCCGAAAGTTTGTGCTCTTTGGTCGTTCCTGTAATTACCCAAAAACTTTCTGCAGCACCTCTTTTAGTAACCGGGATATTCTGGGATGCCGGAACCGATAAACATGAGGATATACCCGGCACCATAGCAACGTCTAGTCCATGGCTTGCGGCGTATTCCATTTCTTCGGCACCACGGCCAAATACAAATGGATCTCCACCTTTTAGACGCACTACATGAGCATTGGTTTTAGCCCTACTAACAATAAGCTCGTTTATTTGCTCTTGTTGGTATGCATAACACCCTTTTCTTTTGCCCACGAAAATGTGTTCGGCTTTGGGTGCATACTCCAGCAACTCAACGGACACCAACGCATCGTACAACACCACATTGGCACTTGCCAATGCCTTGATGGCTTTGAGCGTAATAAGCTCAACATCACCAGGGCCTGCACCAATTACCGTAAAGCGACCGCCTACATTGGATGAAGTGTTATTATTTTCGTTGGAATATTTCATGTTTAGGCTTCTGCCAATTCTTGTTGTCTAAATTTCTCAACTGCTTTTAAAAATGCTTTAGCATCTTCCAAATAGCTTTTTGCAAAAGCTTCAGTTGGCTCATTTTTATTCAATTGCAAAGCAAGTTCTTCAAAACCTTGTCCTAAATCTATTCTACCAGAGGCAACAAATTTGGCGTCAAAATCCTTAATGATGCTTGCATGTGTGTTTACTTTAGCCTTTTCTGAAGTTAACAGTGCTTTTGCAGAGTTCACCATAGAAGAATACGAGTGGTAAATACTAGCCGCCCATTTCTTTTCTTCAAATGCTTCTTGCGCATTCTGTATTTTTTCTTCACTTTCAAAAAGCAAAGTAGCGATAAGGTCAATTACCACACCGGCACACTCACCGATACCGATTGCTTTTTCATAACGTTCCGTATTACCCCAGTCAATAAAGTCTTCCGCCGTAAGATTTTCAACGTCCGATAATGGCGTTAGGAAATCATAGAAATACATCTGACCTTTTTCTTCGTAGTAATCCGCATACGACTTTCCGTTTCCGTTTTGGTCGTAGTCATCCAAAATCAATCGTAAAGCTTCAGGACCTCTTTTAGAAGGAATTTTCACCACCTTATCAGCAAATCTTCCGTTACCGTTTCCATCGTTACCACCACCTAACAAGACTTGAAGTGCAGGTGCTACCAACTTATCCTTGGTTCTTACACTCATACCCTGAAAACCAATATTGGCCATGTTGTGCTGTCCACAGGCGTTCATACACCCACTGATTTTGATAACCACATCTGGGTTGCTTGTATACTGTGGATATTCCACCTTCATGATTCTTTCCAATTCCTCAGCAATACCCGTACTACTGGCAATACCCAAGTTACAGGTATCCGTACCCGGACAGGCCGTAATATCTATAGCCTTGTTATAGCCCGCTTCTACAAAACCAAGTTTCTTCAATTCATTGTAGAAAAACGGCACCAAATCATTGGCAACGTAAGGAATCAATATGTTCTGACGCAAGCTTAATCTTAATTCACCGGCAGCATATTGCTCCACTAAATCTGCCAATAACCTTGCTTTATCCGTATAAAAATCACCTAAAAGCACTTTAATACCAATAGCCGAATACCCTTCCTGTTTCTGAGGGATAAGGTTTGTAGATTTCCAGATTTCAAAAGCTTCCGTATCTTCAATTTCCACTTGTGGCGCATCAACTTTAGCAACCTCAACTTTTGGATAAGCTTCGGCATCAATAGGATAGCTCTGTACCGGAATTGCTTTTTGCTCTTCGGCCAATAACTGCTTAAAACCATCAAGTCCTATGTCCTTCAACAAGAACTTCATTCTTGCCTTGGCCCTACTCTTTCTCTCACCGTAACGGTCAAAAACACGAACCACACCTTCCATTAAAGGAATGATCTGATCTGCCACAAGGAATTCAAAAAGTAGCTCGGCATGGCGTGGTTGTGACCCCAGACCACCGGCCAACATTACTTTAAAACCTCTTACCCCATCCTGAATTTTAGCAATAAAACCAAGATCGTGCATGTACGAAAGACCAGTATCCGCATCACTAGCAGAAAAGGAAACCTTGAACTTACGGCCCATTTCCTGACTGATCGGATTACGCAAGAAATACTCAAAAAGTGCATGAGCATATGGCGAAACATCAAACGGCTCATCTACATCTATACCGGCAGTTTCACTAGCCGTTACGTTACGTACAGTATTACCACAGGCTTCACGAATAGTAACATCATCCTTCTCCAACTCTGCCCAAAGTTCCGGCGTACGGTCAAGATCTACATAATGTATTTGAATATCCTGACGCGTAGTAATATGTAATCTACCTCTAGAATATTCATCAGAAACATCGCTTATACGCTTTAACTGCTTAGAAGTAACCTTACCGTATGGCAACTTGATACGAATCATCTGCACACCTGGCTGACGTTGACCGTAAACACCTCTGGCCAAACGCAAACTGCGGAACTTTTCCTCATCTAAATTACCTTCTTTGAACTGGCGTATTTTAGCCTCCAACGCCAAAATATCCTTCTCAACAACCGGGTTTTCTATCTCTGTTCTGAAACTTTGCATACTATATTTCTTCTAGCTTCTTACCGTTTATAGGTAGATTAATAATTGTATATTTTTCCTATAGGCTTTATAGGGATAATTAAACCAGTATCCTTGCCCTTTGGGTTAGAAACGGACTTCTTAGCTTATGAAGCCTGCCCCTACCGTACTATTGGTCTGCGTATCTATTAAGATAAACGAACCATTGGTACGGTGATCTTTAAATTTGTCGTAAAAAATTGGTTTATTTAACTTGAAAGTTACCTGAGCGATATCATTCATGCCCAAACCATCTACGTTGGTATCAATACCTGAATAATCAGGGTTGATTTTATGATGGATATTATCCACTTTGGCCAACACTTTATTTACACCGTGTTGTACCACATATTTTTTACCTGTAGTCAATTTATTGGAATCCATCCAAGAAATAGTAGCGGTAAACTGCTTATCTATTGTAGGAAGGTCCTCTGCGCGTACCAACATATCTCCTCTACTGATATTGATTTCATCCTCTAACGTAATCGTTACAGAAGATCTTCTTGAAGCCGTCTGGAATTTTTTATCGTAGAAGTAAATATCCTTAATCTTAGATCTGGTCTGTGATGGAAGTGCTACAACCTCATCACCCACACTTAATTCACCACCGTAAACTTTACCGGCAAAACCTCTAAAATCATGGTGCTCATCTGTCTTAGGACGGATTACATATTGAACCGGGAAACGAGGTGTACCCACGTTAAAAATATCCTTACGATCTAAAGCTTCAAAATGCTCCAATAAAGTAGGACCGGTATACCAAGGCGTCTTATCCGTTTTGTTCACTACGTTATCACCTTTAAGGGCACTAACGGGAATGAAAGTAATCTTTTGATCTTGGTAATCTCTCTTCGCCATCAATTCCTCAAAATCGGCTTTAATAGCATTATAAGTTTCCTCAGAATAATCTACCAAGTCCATTTTATTAATAGCTACCACCACATCTTTGATGCGCAATAGGTTATTGATAAAAAAGTGACGGTTGGTCTGCTCTATAACTCCTTTTCTCGCATCAATCAAAATAATCGCTGCTTGAGATGTAGAAGCTCCGGTAACCATGTTACGTGTGTATTCTACGTGACCGGGAGTATCGGCAATAATGTAACTTTTCTTTGCAGTTGAAAAATAGATATGTGCCACATCTATGGTAATACCTTGCTCACGCTCGGCCACTAGACCATCCGTTGCCAATGAGAAATCTAGGTAATCATACCCTTTGCTCTTACTGGTCTTTTCTATGGCTTCCAACTTATCGCTGGTCAATGATTTTGTATCGTACAGAATTCTACCGATCAAGGTACTTTTTCCGTCATCTACACTACCTGCTGTTGCTATCTTTAATACGTCCATCTTCTTTGGCTGTAATTTTTAATCAAATTTTTTAAACTAATTCCCTAAACGAGAATCCTAAAAGTATCCCTGTTGTTTTCTCTTCTCCATTGCCGCTTCAGACCTTTTATCATCTATACGGGCTCCTCTTTCAGAAATACTGGAATCGCAAATCTCTTCCACAACAGATTCAATATCGGTAGCATCGGAAAAAACGGCTGCGGTACAGCTCATATCCCCTACGGTACGGAAACGAACCATACGCTCTAAAACTTCTTCATCTTCTTCTTGGTACACATAATCCGAGTGTGACCAGATCAAACCGTCACGCAAGAACACCTTACGTTTGTGCGCAAAATAGATAGAAGGAATTTCAATTTCTTCATCTTTTATATATGACCAAACATCTAGCTCCGTCCAGTTTGAAATAGGGAACACACGTACGTTCTGCCCTAATTCTATCTGACCGTTCAACATATCAAAAAGCTCTGGGCGTTGGTTACGCTCATCCCACTGGCCAAAATCATCACGTACCGAAAAAATACGCTCCTTTGCCCTTGCCTTTTCCTCATCTCTACGAGCTCCACCTATACAGGCATCAAACTTAAATTCCTCAATAGCATCCAACAATGTAGTGGTCTGCAACGAGTTTCTACTTGAGTATCTACCGGACTCTTCTTTAACCTTACCTTGATCAATAGAATCCTGAACATTACGCACTATAAGCTCCAAACCTAACTCCTCTACCAATCTATCTCTAAACTCAATAGTCTCAGGAAAGTTATGACCTGTATCAATATGCATTAAAGGGAAAGGAATTTTTGCCGGCCAAAATGCTTTTTGTGCCAAACGCACCAAAGTAATGGAATCTTTTCCCCCGGAAAATAAAAGTACCGGTCTCTCAAATTGAGCAGCTACCTCTCTAAAGATGTAGATGGCCTCGTTTTCTAAGGCGTTGATGTGTGATGTATCTTGGCTCATAATTTTTGAATATATATTTTTCGCTACTGCTATGCTTCTATTATATTTTTTTCGCTAAATGCGGAATGTATTTTAAGTATGTAACCCACACTCACGGTTCTCAAGAACCTTTGTTGGATCAAAATATTTATACTCGTTAGGCAATTCTCTTTTTTCCAAATAAGCATCCAACTGCGCGTCGCTCCAATGGTAAAACGGACTCACTTTAAGAACACCGTCTTTGCTTACACTTAGAATATCCAATGAATCTCTTAACGCAGTCTGTCCTTTTCTAAGGTTTGTAAACCAAACATCCGGTTGATGCGCCTCCATTGCCCTTTTGAAAGGCTCTAATTTAACCTGCTCCGTAAAAACGGCGTGCTTTGGGTCATCTATTTGAGGTATACCCATTACACTATCACGGTGCGCACTAGTTTGCTTGGGTACGTATAAATCTATCTGCAGCCCCAATCTTTCTATTAACTCCTCGGCATGTTTATAGGTATTTGGCGTGTTGTAACCTGTATCGCACCAAATAACAGGAATATCATTTTTTACATCGGTAACCGCATGCAAAATAGCAACCTCATAAGGTCTAAAATTGGTAGTCACCACGGCATTCTTTGCATTTTCTATAGCCCAATCAATAATAACTGATGGGTCTGCCTCTTTAAAACGCTCGTTAAGCTTTTGGATTTCTTTTTCTGAAAAACTCATATCCTATTTATTTACCCCAATTAATTTTATTCCATAAACGCTCGTGAAAGAAGTATAAGAACATCTTGGTCACAAAATCTATGGATGCTATAGAAGCAGCAATGGCCACTTCACTAGTTAAAAAATAAGAAACCAGCAAGGTATCTAAAGTACCGATCACCCTCCAGCTTACCGCTTTTGCAATACTACGGATCGGCTTCTCGGATTTTTTATCTTCTGAATACTTCTTCTTGGAAGCTGCTTTATCTAAAATCAATTGATCTACAATCATTTTCGTGTTAATCTAATTACCCTATCAATCTAATAGAGTAAACAAATGTAGTATATTTTTATTGTGTTAGACGGCTAAAATCAGAAGAATTTACTTTTACCCTATAGATTTAGTAGATTTTTAATAAATCCTTGTAAATATTGAAGATTTTACACCGTATTTAGCTGATGATCGGAAAATCAGGCTATTAAATCGGCTAAAGTATGGTTGCGGTACACCTCAAGATTGGCATCGCGTACCATAAGCATAAGTTTGTTTACGGAGCAAGTGGCCTCATCTGGGCAGTCCGCACATTTTTCATAAAAGTTAAGACTCACACAGGGCACCATGGCTATTGGGCCTTCAAGAATGCGCATGACATCTGTCATTAAAACCTCTTTTGGGTCTTTAATTAAGTAATAGCCACCGCCCTTACCTTTCTTGGAGCCCAAAAATCCGCTCTTACGAAGAGAAAGCAAGATACTCTCTAAAAACTTCTGAGAGATATTCTCCGCTTTGGCAATTTCAGAAATCTGAACTGGCTGCATATCTTCTTGCGAAGCCAAGTACGCCAATGCTTTTAAACCGTATTTTGTCTTTTTTGAGAGCATGGGGTAAATATAGCAAAATTTGGAACGGGAATGTAGTCCCAAAAGGTGTACCATTAAAATCTAAATTACGCTCCACAACTCCAACTTTCTTACTCATCCCGCCTACTAAACCAATAAAAAAGAGCCCCAAGCCACAACAGAACATGAATATGCCATCTGTACCTTGGTATATAGAAAAAAGTATTAGACTCTCCTTTATTTGGCCAATTTGAACATTGTAAGATTTTACTTATTTTAGTTTCTAGTCTCACAAAAAATTAACTAGAACCAAACTAGAAAATGAAAATACGGTACAAAAAGAAACGGTTAAGAATAAACCTTTTGATTGTTATTGCTTGGGGAATTCCAGTTGTTTTGACCGCCTTTTTTATTAGCCAAAGACGATGGACGGATTATGTCAACATTGTATTGTTCTTTTTTTACACCATCAATTTTATTTATGAATACAAAAACCAATACCTGACTATCGCCGATGATACTATTACCGAAAATCTTTTATTTCAGACTAAAAAGACGAATTTGAATGAAATTATCCAAGTGAAAAACTTTGCTGGGGATTATATTCTAAAAACAAGTCAGAAAGAACTGATTATAAACACGCAGATAATAGATCCAGATTCATTGATAGATTTAAATGCTGTCTTGGAGCAATTAGAATTACCGGCAGATAGCACACCCTTTGCGAAAGCAGTTTAAAGTTTATTGTCTTTCAAAGCACCTTAGACAGAGTATAAGCTGAAAATTGATTAATTATTTCATTTTATATCCAAAAATGACATTACTAAACATTTTTCAATTCAACCCCTAATAACTACAGTTCAGAAACATCCTCTTTTAAAAACCATGGTTTTGTCCGAGTTTTACTCTAGCAACCAACACAAACACCATGGAACAAACTATCACTTTCTTTATTTACCTGCACGCTTTCTTAGGCGGAGTGGGATTGATTACCGGCATAGGTAGCATCATTGTAAAAAAAGGCAGCTCCTTGCATAAAAAATTTGGCAAGTTATTTTCTATAGGTATGGTTGGTAGCTCAGTAATTTCTATGCCAATAGCCATGATGCCCAATCATGAAAATCTATTCTTGCTACTTATAGGCTTGTTCACCGTATATCTTGTTTTAATCGGTAATCGTGCGTTGGCTTTCAAAATAAAAACTGAAGCGGATGTAGTAGACAAAGTAATTTCAGGGAGTATGCTTTTCTTTTCGATACTAATGCTGGGCATTGGTTTGAATACCCTTTTGAATACGAATACTATGGGTATATTATATGTTTTCTTTGGAGGGTTTGGGCTTCTCCTAACTTTTAAAGATTTTCAGTTTTACAAAAACCCTCAGAAGACCAAAAATAGGTGGTTAATCTCGCACATCGGTAAGATGATTGGTGCTTTGATCGCATCAATTACCGCATTTATAATTGCTGGTCTCAGCATAGGAAATCTCATTGCATGGACGCTTCCCACCGTTCTTGGAACTATCTACATTATTTATTGGAAGAGAAAGGTCAACCCCAAAACCGTGGCTACAAAAAGACTATAACCCCCAATATAAAGAAGGCGCTACCCTTTCTTTGTGGGTTTCATTTCTAAAAATGCAGTTTTATCTTTATGTTTATCCTTGATAGGACTTTTCTCCTCAAAAAGTATAGGAATCCACATTCAGTTAGCGCTAAAAATGTCTATAAAACTCCTAAAAGATAATATTCTAAAAAATGTCAAATTGGACAACGAAGAGCTTCAAACCTTTTGTGATGCTTTTCACCCTAAAATTATTGCCAAAAAACAATACCTATTAAACCAAGGTGACGTCTGCAAATTTGAAGGTTTTGTAACTAAAGGCTGTTTTAGGGTATTTACTTTAGATGAGGATGGTAAAGAACATGTGCTTTATTTTGCTACTAAGGACTGGTGGATAACCGATATAGATAGTTTTACAAACCAAAACCCTTCGTTCTTGACCATACAGGCTTTAGAAGACAGTGAGGTACTACTCATAGATCACGCTGATAAGGAACATCTATATGAACAAATACCACAGGTAGAGAAACTATTCCGGGTTATGACCCAGAAAACATTAGTATCGCTACAAAGAAGAATGATTGCCAATCTTAGCCAGACTGCGGACAACCGTTATCTAGGTTTTATTGAAAAATACCCGGAAATTGCCCAAAAGCTCACCAATCTGCAATTAGCTTCCTACTTAGGTATATCCCATGAATTTTTAAGCAAGATTAGAAGCAAGACCGCTTCAAAATAATCCTAGTGTTTCATTTATTGAACTAGTTCAATGTTTTGGATGGCATTGGCACGCACCTTTGTACCATCAAATTAAAACAAGTAAAAATGAAATCAATTTTTTCAACACTAGTATTAACAACTATTATCTTATTTAATATGGAAGTACAAGCCCAGAACACAAGAACAATTAAAACCAACGATTTTGACCTACAGGTTTATAATGCATCAGAAAATAGCTTTGGTGTAGCATCGGTTTTGGTGTCAGGAAAACAGGATGCCATTTTAATTGATGCCCAGTTTACTTTGGCAGATGCCGAAACTGTAGCGCAAGAGATAAAAGAATCAGGCAAAAACTTGAAAACTATTTATGTATCTCATGGTGATACTGACTTCTATTTTGGATTACAAGTATTTAAAAAATATTTCCCAGAGGTTACCGTATTTGCAACTCCCGCAACCGTAGAGCACATTAAAGCTACCGCCCAAAAGAAACTAGATGTTTGGGGTGCTAAATTAGGAAACGCTATTACCACTAATGCTGTCCTTCCTCAGGTTCTTAAAGAAGATGCATTAGAACTAGAAGGTGAAAAATTAGAAATTATTGGTTTAGACGAATTCCCAAAACGAACTTTTGTTTACATCCCTTCTAGCGAAGCGGTTATTGGTGGCATCAATATTTTCTCCAATACTTTTCATGTATGGATGGCAGACGCCCAAACTGAAGAAGCGAGAAAAGATTGGATTTCCATACTAAACAAAATTGAAAGTCTAAACCCTAAAGTAGTTATACCTGCCCACGGAAATAAGGATACGCAACTTAACTTAACCTCTGTGGCTCACACTAAAAACTACATTACGTTCTATGAAGAAGCTTTAAAAACCAATACCACTTCAGAGGACTTAATCAGCACGATGAAAAAGGAATACCCAAATGCTACTTTTGAAACCGCACTTCAAATTGGAGCAAAAGTGAATACAGGCGAAATGAAATGGTAAAATCAATAGGAATAGGCTACTTGGCAATACTTATGGTATTGTCAAGTTGCTCTTTTAATAAAAATGAAATGACAAATTTAGAAATCGTAAAAAGCACCTACGAAGGCAAATCTTCCGAAGAAAACGGAAAGAATTTAGCCAAGCATGTTGCAAAAAATATTCAATGGACAGAAGCCAAGGGCTTTCCATATGCAGGTACCTATACAGGACTAGAAGAGATTACGAAAAGTGTATTTTCCAGATTAGGATCTGAATGGATTCACTACCAGTTTACCCCAAAACAATATGTAGCTGATGGGGATACCGTCATTGCTATTGGTAATTACACCGGAGTTTATAAAAAAACAGGCAAAGGATTTGAAGCACGAGTAGCACACTTATGGACTTTAAACGATAGCAAAATAATCCAGTTTGAACAGATTGTGGACAGTAAAACGGTTACCGATGCCATGACTAAATAAAAATCGCGGTTGAGTTAAGGCAAAAAAGCTTCCCAGTCGGGAAGCTTTTTTAGTTTTAATCAGTTTAGCCTAGGTTCAGACTTTAAGATCGCAACTATACCTTCTTAAAATAAGAGTATTGGCAACTGATCAAAAACTTGACAAATAGTTTACTATCTCCAAAAAAACTCATTTGTTATACCCATTTAATCATTTGCTATTTGAAGCAGACCACTATTCTATTAGATTTGGTGAGACACCCATTGTTTAACCTGCTCAAATCCAAACAAATGTCAACTAAACAACGTTCCCTTTTTTTAATTGTATTCCTTGTAAGTATAACCACTTTTTCAAGAGACATCTATGTTTCCAAAAATGGAGACGACTCAAATCCTGGCACTCAGGAAAACCCGTATTTGACCATTTCTAAAGCGGCAAGTGAGGCTGTGGCGGGAGATATTGTATACATTAGGGAGGGCACCTACCAAGAGACCTTGACTCCAGCTAATTCCGGGAGTCCAGGCCAACCTATTGTTTTTCAATCCTTCCCCGGAGAAAAAGTAATCATTACGGCCATGGATGCATTATCTGGCTGGAATCAAGATAGTGGCTCCATTTACAAGACCATCATCTCATTCACTTCTTTAGGGCAAGAGAACTTTGTAATGAACGATGCCACCGCACTGGACTTGGCCCGATGGCCCAACAAAACAGAGTCCGACCCTTTTGCCCTGGGGAGCATCCGGAATACGGGCGGAAGCAGCGGCGATGTAATTAACGGAGCTTATTTAGCAGAAGCTTCCATTCCGGGAATTGACTGGACCGGAGGTGCACTTTGGTTCTATGGCGATAAGCCCGGTAGCGGATGGTTGGCATGGAAAAGAATGATTACAGGCAGTTCTTCCGGCCGGGTAAATTTTGACCATACCACCACTACCAATGAAACTTGGGTAAGAACTTTTCATGCCCCAGCAGATTTAGGCGATTTTTATCTAGAGGGCGTAAAAGGTGCCTTAGACTATGAAAACGAGTGGTATTTTGATGAAAGCACAAGCACCCTGTACGTTCAGCTTCCCAAAGGTCAAGCTCCTATTGATGGCAAGGTAAAGATGAGACGCCGTTTAGAAACCATTAACCTTAAGGACAAAAAATACATAGAAATAAAGAACTTGGCCGTTTTTGGGGGGAGTATTAATATGGAAGACAGCTCTACTTGGTGGGCATCCAATGCCAATAGCAAAACTACCAATAACCTACTCTATGGAGTAACCTCCTTTTTTGGCAATCATACTCAAGGAATCACCAACAGCTCACGCACCAACAATGCCAATATTCATGTACAAGGTTCAAACAATAGGGTTGAAAAATGTGAGATTGCATTTAATGCCGGAGCCGGATTGGTCGTTAGGGGCAACAACCAACAAATTTTAGACAATTATATTCACGACTGCAATTTTCTTGGTTCGTACGATGGTCCTTTGGTCATTAGGGGCATCCAAAACAGTTTGGTAAAAAATAATACCGTTTTTAGAGGAGGAAGAGATGCGGTACAGTACAATGGTTCCAACAATGAATTTGCCTATAATGATATCTCCCGAAGCAACCTGATTGCGGATGATTGCGCCCTTTTCTATACCGTTGGAGCACAGTACACCACGGAAATACACCATAACTGGTTTCACGATACGGCTTCCAGTGGAAAGAAATACAAAGCTGCCGGGATTTATTTGGATAACGATGCCGCAGGTTTTGTAGTTCACCATAATGTGGTCTGGAATACCGAATGGACCAACGTACAAATCAATTGGAACGGAACGGACATTGATATTTTCAACAATACGCTTTGGAACGGTTCAGAAGTGATGGGTGCATGGCACAAGGATGGAACTGCCTTCTCTAACGTTCGGGTATGGAACAATCTTGGAAGCAATTCTAATTGGGAGCCACAATCGGACAAACAAAATAATCTGGTCGTTCCAGCCGATGCATTCATGAACGTCGCCAATGGTGATTTCACTTTAAACGACGGTACTTCGGCCATTGACCAAGGAAAGGATATTCCAGGAATAACTGATGGATTTTCGGGCGATCAGCCTGATGTTGGCGCGTATGAAAAAGGAGGTGAACAATGGGTAGCGGGCATTACTTGGCAACCTTTGTATGGAGCCGCAGGCTTAGGTTGTTACGGATTACCTGGTGAAGACTGCATTGCAGTTGACCCTAATGACAAAGACAATGACGGTGTAAACAATGCCGATGATGAATGTCCGGAAACACCGTTAGGAACCAGCGTAGACACCAAGGGATGTGCTGTTTTTAGCTTAGCTGCCGATAATTTCAAGATAAAGGGAACTGGTGAATCTTGCAGCAATAGTGACGATGGAACTATTTCTATAAGCTCCACAGCTACCTCATATCAATTTAAAGGAAAAATAAAGGAGACCGGAACAGAAAAGAATTTTACTTCTGATGCCTTGTTCAGCAACTTAAGCGCGGGAACTTACACGCTATGTATTACCACTACCGCCGATGCCAATTATGAACAATGTTTTGCTATAGCCATAGACGAACCGGAAGATTTGTCCGTATCCTCAAAGATAGACAACAGTACAAACCAGCTTACCCTAAGCTTGAAAGGCAGTGACAATTATAACATTGAACTAAACGGGGTCGTCACCCATACTACTCAAGATAAAATTACGCTAGACCTTTCCAAGGGTCAAAACAAACTTTCCGTTCAGGCGGATAAGTTTTGTCAAGGTGAATATACTGAGGTTATTAGTGTTTTTGATGGTGTCACCGTCTTTCCCAATCAAGTAAAAGATGAGCTAACGGTTGCTTTTTCCCATGCGCTGGATTCTTTAGTTACCCTTGAATTGATTTCGGCTACGGGAAAAGTTGTACTGACCAAGACCGAATCCGCAGGTAACCAAACTGCCACTGTTGACACATCCAATCTAAGTTCGGGTATTTATTTCCTTAACATCACTGCAAAAAATATCAATTCCCAAGCTAAAATCGTTAAACAATGATATCCAATACACACCTCCGATTCACCCTTTTTCTTGTTCTTAGCGTCTTTTGTAGTTGTAGCAGTAGTGATGACGAGAACAAAAACAACATGGCCCCCACAGAGAGCCTACCGCCCGAAGCCACTGTGCTGGTTTTTCCCGAGAAAGACGAAGAGTGCAACCAAGGTGATATCATCTCTACCGCCCAAAGCAAAGTAACCTTTAAATGGAATACTTCTTCACATACGGACAGTTACACCTTGACATTAAAAAATCTGGAGACCAATGAAACGACCGAAAATGATGCAACCACCAATTCACTTGCTTTGACTATTTCTAGAAACACCCCCTACTCTTGGAACATTATCTCAAAATCAAACGAAACAACTGATACGGCAACCAGCGAAACTTGGAAGTTTTACAATGCCGGAGAAGGTAATGAAAACTATGCCCCTTTTCCCGCTGAAGTTCTTACACCTACCATGGGCGCCAATGTAGACCAACCTCTTACCCTAAGCTGGAAGGGAAGTGATGTTGACAATGATATTGCTTCCTATGAAGTGTATTTAGACACTACCAATCCACCGGTTACCTTGCACGCCAATACAACAGATTCAAAAATAGACGATGTTGCTCTTAGCCCTGCTACTGCTTACTATTGGAGAGTGGTCACTACCGACGAAAACGGTTCCAGTTCACAATCGCCAGTCTTTGAGTTCAAGACCAAATAGAACTAATGCTAATGCATAAAAAAAACCAAAGTAGAACACTTTGGTTTTTTTGTGCATTCTTATATTATCCGTTTTACCCTAACGCCTGAGAAATATCGGCAATGATATCATCTATGTGCTCCAGCCCTACGGAAACGCGTACCATTCCGTCCGTAACGCCCGTTTCCGCACGTTCTTCTACCGATAGCTTACTATGAGTGGTTGATGCCGGATGCGTAACAATACTACGTGCATCGCCCAAATTAGCGGAAAGGGATAACATCTGAATAGAATCGAAAAACTTCTGCCCAGCTTCTACGCCACCTTTTACCTCAAAGGCAACCACACAGCCACCTGCTTTCATTTGTTTTTTAGCAATTTCATGCTTGGGATGCGATTTTAAAAACGGATACCTTACCCAATTCACTTTTTCATGTCCTTCTAAGAACTCCGCCAATTTTAACGCATTCTCGCAATGGCGGTCCACACGAACTGCCAAGGTTTCCAAACTTTTGGAAAGTACCCACGCATTAAATGGCGATAATGCAGGACCGGTTATTCTAGAGAAACGATATACCTTATCTATCAATTCATTTGAACCTACCGTAATACCCGCAAGAACACGCCCTTGCCCGTCCATTAATTTGGTTCCCGAGTGGATGACCAAATCGGCGCCAAACTTAATGGGTTGTTGTAGATAAGGCGATGCAAAGCAGTTATCGATTACAAGAATCAACTTATGTTTTTTGGCAATCTTTCCCAATACTTCCAAGTCCAAAACATCTACACCCGGATTCGTAGGTGTTTCCGCATAAATAATTTTAGTTTTTGGAGTGATTAAAGCCTCAACAGAATCTAAATCATCTATCTTAAAATACGTATGATCAATATTCCATTTTGGAAAGAAATTGGTAAACAGCGAATGAGTCGAACCAAAAATGCTACGAGCAGAAAGCACATGGTCTCCACTATCCAAAAGTGCGGCCAAGGTAGAAAATACGGCGGCCATACCCGATGCAAAGGCAAAACCGTTTTCGGCACCTTCCATTTGGCACACCTTATCTATGAATTCAGAATGAATTGGGATTGGAATAGCGCGAGTAAATATTCCGCTCTTTCTCCTCCGCAAACGACGCACGCATATCTTCTGCATCTTCAAACACAAAACTAGAGGTCATGTACATAGGTACGGAGTGCTCTAAGTTTTTAGTACGTTCCAACTGCGTTCGGATGGCGTTTGTCTCAAATTTCTTTTCCATGTTCATATAAATTGATGAAAGCTAACTTTCCCTTTTACTTTATTTATCCTTTTTCGGCTATACGGAGAATATCCCCGAAAACCCCTCTTGCCGTAACCGCTGCTCCGGCACCGGCTCCTTGAATCACCAATGGGTTCTCCCCATAGGATTCCGTATATATTTCTATTATTGAATCAGAACCTTTTACCTGCCCCAAAGCACTTTCCTTAGGTACGGATACTAGTTTTACATCTAGAATTCCCTTTTCTTCCTGAAGGTTTCCGTGTAAATCGCCCACATACCGTAAGACATGACCCGGCTTTTGGTTCTTTTTGATTTCGTTGAATTTGGCATCTACCACATCTAGGTTATCCAGAAAATGGTTTACGTCTCCGTCCCTTAATTCTTCCGGAATTAAATTTTCGATATTGATATCCGAAAACTCATTGCTCAAATCCAATTCCCTGGCTAGAATCAATAATTTTCTACCAACGTCATTCCCCGAAAGGTCTTCACGCGGGTCCGGCTCCGTAAAACCACTTTTCATTGCCGCCTTTAATATGTTGGAAAACGGTTCTTCGCTCTCAGAAAAAGTATTGAAAATATAGCTTAACGAACCTGAGAACACCCCTTTTATACCCGTAATGTTTTCACCGGACAAGTGCAACAAACGAATGGTATCTATTAGAGGAAGACCAGCGCCCACATTGGTTTCGTACAAATATTGCTTCTGATGTTTATCCAATTCTTCACGCAGCAACTGGTAATAATCAAAACCAAGTGTATTCGCTATTTTATTGGAGGAAACAATATCAAATCCGTTTTCTACAAACTCAAAGTAATGGGCCACAAACTCACTATTTGCCGTGTTATCTACTACAATAAGGTTTTCCAAATGATTTTCCTTGGCGTAGGTGATAACATCCTCCACCTTGTAAGCAATACCCTTGTCTTCTATGGCAGCCTTCCAATTTTTTGGAATTCCTTTTTTATTTAATAGTATCTTTCTTGAGTTGGCTACGGCAAAAACCTTTAGATCAATTCCTTTTCGTTTTTGAATGGTCTTTGTAGATTTTAGAATCTGGTCGATTAGCGTTCCACCAACATTTCCATGACCGAAAACTGCAAGATTTACTTTTCGGCTTATGCCAAAAATCTGTCCGTGCATTACGTTCAATGCCTTGTTCAAATCAGATTTTCTGAGTACCAGACTCACATTCTTACCAGATACGGTATTATTGAAAAGCAAAGGTGCAATCTGATTTTTTATCAAAGCATTATAAGGTCTATGAAAGGTACTTAAATCCTGACCCACGATAGAGATCACGGAAACCTCGTCCAAGACCGTAATCATATTAATATCCTTGGACTCATAATCACTCTCAAACTCTCTGTCCAACGCTCTTTTAGCATCTAAAGCACGGTCAGCATTTACTACCAAGCCAATACCCCGTTCAGATGACCCTTGAGAAATAATACTTACACTAATATTGCTTTTCTGAAGTGCACTAAAAATACGGGCATCTACCCCTACCTTTCCTAAAAGTCCTCTTCCCTCTACATTGATCATGGATACATTCTCAATAACGGATAGGGATTTTATACCTCCTTCTTTGGTTTTGGCACTGATCAACGTACCTTCATTATCATTATTGAACGTATTTAAAATACGAAGCGGAATGTTCTTTTCTATTAAAGGAATGATGGTCTTAGCATGTAAAATAGTAGCCCCAAAGTTGGCCAATTCGTTTGCCTCACCATAAGAAAGATGGGAAATACGCTTAGCATCCGAAACCAAATCAGGATTTGCAGTATAAATACCATCTACGTGCGTAAAATTCTGAAGCTCCTCCGCATTCAAGAAATTGGCAAACAAGGCCGCGGAATAGTTACTACCGTTCCTTCCCAAAGTAGTGGTTTCCCCATTTTCATTGGACGCGATAAAACCTGTAATAATGGGCACAGCATCTGCATCTAGTTTTGCAAAACTGCGAATAACATTTTCCTTAGACAACGCCTCGTTTACTGAAGCATCACCAAAATTAGAATCGGTTTTAATCAATTCCCTAGAGTCCAGCATTACAGCATTCAACCCTTTTCCTATAAGTAATTTAGTTACCAATTTGGCAGAGATCAATTCTCCAAAAGCAAGTAATTGGTCTTTAATTTTCAAGCTGTAATCACCTAAAAGTGAAACGCCCTCTAGCAATTTAGCTAAATCCTTGAACTCCGCCGAAAGGTTCACATTCTTGAAGGTATGCTTTTGGTATTTTTCAAAAGCCTCAAAATCTTTATAGTAATTTTCTCCCTTTGCCGCCTTTTCCAAAATGGCTTCCAATTGATCGGTTGCCTTTGCACGGGCAGAAAGAACTACGGCAATATTTTCGCCTTCATTTACTTTGTTGCAAACAATATCCAAAACACGCTCCAACCCTTCTCCGTTGGAAAGAGATTTTCCTCCAAACTTTAAAACCTTTGCGTTCTTTGACTTTCCGTTTCTACTGAAAACGGGTTCCAATAACCGCTCCATCTGATCAAACTCTATCAAAAAGGCATCATGACCGTGAAGCGAATGCACTTCGCCATAGGTTACATTTCCATTGGCCTGTGCCAAACGTTTAAAAGTTTCCTTGTTCTCTTTTGCAGTAAAGAACAGATCAGAATCTACCCCAATAATATGAATATTGGCGTCACTATTTTGCAGATCTATAAAATTCTGCTCCCCATTTCTCATGACATCAATAGTCTTGAGCAATTGGTTCATTAATTTATAGGCCGAAAGCTGAAAACGTTCCTGTAATTTTTCACCATGGTGCATTAACCAACTCTCTACGTTAAAAACCTGAAGTTCCTCATTGGTACTTCTTTTAAAACGGTCCTTGAAAGATTCCGGCGTACGGTAACACAACATGGCATGCATGCGTGCATCGTGAACCGGTTGCTTACTATTCACCAAAAACTGCTCCTGAATTTGGCAATTACCAATCAACCAATCCGTAGATTTCCAGTCTGATGCCACAGGAATAAGATGATCCATAATCTTTGGGTTTATGGCTGCCATTTCCCAAGCAATACCACCTCCTAAAGACCCGCCCAAAAGAGCGAACAATTTCTTGATTTCAAGCTTTTGAAGTCCTAACAGAAAAATCCTTGCGATGTCTCCTGCCACGAAATCCTTGTAATTATCGATCACAAATTTATCATATCCGTTGCCGGGAATATTGAACGATAGGATTGTATATTTTTTGGTATCGATACACTTGCCCTCTCCAATAAGTGCGGACCACCAGCCCTCATCTCCCGTAACATTACTGTTACCGGTTAAGGCATGGTTTACCTGAACTATGGGCGCCGTGTGCAATTCTTGACCGAACAATTGATAAGACAGCTCAATATCTTGAGTTACCCCACTGATCGTGGTATAGTTTGCTAATTTCAAATGATGAAGCATACGATATATGTTAGACCTGACCTCTACTTAAACAGGTCAGGCCTTATTAATTTCTAACAGAAAATTTATATTGATTAAAGTGCTGCGAATGCGTTTTCCAAATCGGCCTTTAAGTCCTCAATATCTTCCAAACCAACGGACAAACGAATTAAATCCTGACCTACACCTGCGCCTGCCAATTGCTCCTCATTTAACTGTTGGTGCGTGGTACTGGCCGGGTGAATGATCAATGATTTAGTATCGCCAATATTGGCCAACAAAGAGAAAACTTTTGTAGCATCCGTAACTTTTTTAGCAGCCTCAAAACCACCTTTAATTCCAAATGTTACCAATCCGCTTTGACCTTTTGGCAAATATTCTTGAGCAAGATCGTAGTATTTACTACTCTTAAGACCTGGATAGTTTACCCATGCCACTTCTTCTCTTCCTTCTAACCAAGTAGCCAATTCAAGTGCATTTGCACTGTGTTGTTTTATACGTACATTCAAAGTTTCCAAACCTTGTATAATCTGGAAAGCATTAAACGGACTCAAAGCTCCACCAAAATCACGCAATCCTTCTAAAATCAATTTAAAAGTAAAGGCCGCGGCACCTAAAGCTTCGCTATACACTAAACCGTGGTATCCAGCAGAAGGTTCTGTAAATTCCGGGAATTTCCCGTTGGTCCAATCAAAAGTTCCGGCATCAATAATAGCGCCACCCAAAGAAGTACCTTGACCGCCAATATATTTAGTAAGTGAGTGAATTACCAAGTTAGCACCGTGCTCAATAGGGTTTAAAAGTGCAGGTGAAGCCACTGTGTTATCAACAATAAAAGGAACCTGAGCAGCTTTGGCCTGTTTTGAAATGGCTTTCAAATCAAGCACATCTAATTTAGGGTTACCCAGAGATTCTACAAAAACAGCCCTGGTGTTATCCTGAACTGCTTTACCAAAATTTTCCGGATCGGAAGCATCAACAAAAGTAGTGGTGATTCCCAACCTTGGCAAGGTAACATTCAACAAGTTAAAGGTACCGCCATACAAACTACTGGAAGCTACAATATGGTCTCCCGCTTTCAATAACGTTAATAAACCCGTTGAAATAGCTGAAGTTCCCGAAGCGAAAACTACCGCTCCTACTCCGCCTTCAACAGCTGCTAAACGCTCTTGAAGAATTTGATTGGTAGGGTTGTTCAATCGTGTATAGATAAAACCAAGTTCTGCCAATGAAAATAAATTGGCGGCATGGTCCGTATCGTTAAACACATACGAGGATGTTTGATAAATAGGCACGGCACGTGTACCACCTGTTTGTGCGGGGTCATGTCCGGCATGTAATGCGTTGGTTGAGAATTTTTGATCACTCATAATCTTTGATTTTTAATTGTTATTTAAAATAATTAAAAGCCCTATACCTTGAACCGAAAATCCGATGCTAGGTAGAATATCAAAAAAGTTATAAGAAAGTAAAAGATTAGTATGAGTAATCTGATTTGTTATCTGTCTCATTT
This sequence comes from Zobellia russellii, assembly GCF_044597075.1. Lineage (NCBI taxonomy): Bacteria > Pseudomonadati > Bacteroidota > Flavobacteriia > Flavobacteriales > Flavobacteriaceae > Zobellia > Zobellia russellii. The sequence goes on from NZ_CP139000.1 coordinate 2,325,281, forward strand.
TTATAGAGATAGAATGTAGCACCTTCTCTGCACAGGTGGCAAAGGGTTGCTAAGGTTTCAAAGGGTCTATTCCCTCCACCTTTCTTGATAACTATTCAATACGTGTTTGAACTTTTGGAACTACAAATATATAGTTGGTGAATTTAAATTCACCAACATTTTTGAAAAATTTACAAATTAAACGCTTTTTTCACCTCACCTACCATATCCAACTTCTCCCAAGTGAACAATTCCACTTCTTTTTCGATACGACCGTTATATGGCGATTCAAAAACTTTCTTGATCATTCTTGGTTCTTTACCCATATGGCCATATGCCGCAGATTCCAAATAAATAGGATTTCGCAACTTTAGTCGCTCTTCAATAGCAAACGGACGCATATCAAAAAGGGCTTTGGTCTTTTGGGCAATTTCACCATCCGTAAGGTCTACATTAGACGTTCCGTAGGTATCTACATAAATAGAGGTAGGCTCAACCACGCCAATGGCGTAACTTACCTGTACCAACATCTCGTCCGCAACACCTGCCGCTACTAAATTCTTAGCAATGTGGCGCGCTGCATAGGCCGCACTTCTATCTACTTTACTCGGGTCTTTTCCACTAAAAGCCCCACCACCGTGAGCACCTTTACCTCCGTAAGTATCTACTATAATTTTTCTTCCTGTAAGTCCGGTATCCCCATGAGGACCACCGATTACAAATTTCCCAGTTGGATTGATGTGGTATTTTATTTTATCATCAAATAAATCCTGAATAGCTTTTGGCAATTGCTCTACCACTCTTGGGATTAAAATCTCTACAAGGTCTTCTTTGATTTTTGCCAACATTACCTCATCATCATTATGAAAAGCATCGTGTTGTGTAGATATAACAATAGTATCTATACGTTGCGGCACATTATCATCTGAATACTCAATAGTAACTTGCGATTTGGCATCGGGACGTAAATAATCTATGATTCTACCTTCCCTACGCAACTCCGCCAAATTCTGAAGAATTTTATGCGAAATATCCAAAGCCAACGGCATGTAGTTTTCCGTTTCCTTGGTAGCATAACCGAACATCATACCTTGATCACCAGCTCCTTGTTGCTCTTTCTCGCCACGATCTACACCTTGACTAATATCTTGCGATTGCTCATGAATTAACGAAATAACTCCACAAGAATCTCCACTAAACTGATATTCGCCCTTAGTATAACCAATAGCATTAATTACATCTCTAGCAATGGTCTGAACATCTAGATAAGTATCACTCTTAACCTCACCGGCCAAAACAACCTGACCCGTAGTTACCAAGGTTTCACAAGCAACTTTACTTTCTGGATCAAAAGCCAAAAAGTGGTCCAGCAAGGCATCGCTTATTTGATCGGCAACTTTATCAGGGTGTCCTTCACTAACAGATTCGGAGGTAAACAAATATGGCATAACAAACTTTTATTTTTTCTAAAAAGGATTTGAAAGAATGCCGGAAGAAGTATGATGTGAAAATTTTCAACATCAACTGCTTTAGCATTTTTTTGTTCTACAATCCCGCTTGGCAAAAACCAATCTTAAATTGGCAATTCAAACAGGTTTAAAACAGAGGTTGCAATCAGTCAAATCCCTCCTCTTTAATTTAATTAGGACGCAAAAGTATAAAAAATGTTCAGATCAAAATATTAATATCGTGTTATTTATTATTTCCTTTTGTAAATACCATGCTCTTTGCACGGTTTTATCAACCCTTACAAATCATATTTTAACGATAATAGCAGGTAGCGTGGCTGCACATAGTAAACCTGCGTAGTAAAGAATAAATCATTGGTACTGTCACGGTTAAGCGTAGTGGTATTCAATAAATTGGTGCCTTTAATTCCATATTCCCATCGGCTACCCTGCTTCTGATACGTTAGGGTAGATTCCAAGAAACTATATGTATTGTCAATAGTATTGTCCTTATCCGTGTAATTATAAAAATCATAATCCACATTAAAAATAAAGTTTTTAAGAAAAGAGGCATCAAAACGGGCATACGGTCTACTGGTATAAAATGTAGTTTCTAAATTTCCGTTTTCGTAATTGTTTATCGTATACCTGTATCCCAACTCTAAATTGGGTGCATTCTTAAAATTAGTACTAAGCGCACCCGTATAGTTTTGCGTAAACGAATTAGACATGCGTTGCTGACCGTCTATTAAATTATTGGTAGTAGACCAACCCACATTACCCCTTACGGAAGCTTTTACCTTTCCAAAAGTACGCTCATAATTTCCGCTGGCGGATAAAGATTCATCTTCAAAATTAGAGTTGATAGTACTACTTACCCTATTTATTCCAATGATATCCGCACTACTTTTTAATGCATCTATTCTTTTGGTATAGGCCACATTCGCAAAAATATTGGTAAGATTGAACATATTGAAACTAAAGAAGTTCAGCGAAAGATTGTGGTTGAGGGCACTTTCTAAATCCCTATTACCATTATAGAGCGAATTGTAGTTATTGAGCACGTACCCTTGAGCAAAGTTACTCACATCCGTAAAGGAACGGGTTACCCTATAGTTGAACCGCAAATTCTCCGATTTCTTCAACTGAGCGTTGATATACACATCTGGCAATAAAGCGGTGAGGTTATCCTCTACCACCGTGCCCAATTGTTCATTGGTAACATTAAACTGATGTAGAGTAAGCCCCGGGTTAAAAGTGAAAATTCCAGAAATAACCTTATAATGTAGCCCTAAGTACAAGTCCGAAACATTAAAGCTAACCTCATTGCCAAAGTCGCTCCCATCCATATCCAACGTTTCCTCATTATCCAAAATCTGAAAAATTCCCGAATTAAAATTCTGGTGGCTTTGGGTGGTTCCCAAGGTTAAATTAAGGTTGCTCTTTGTTCCAAGTACACGGTAATAGTCTACCTTGGCATCCACTTTATTGGTGACCACATTTTTGGTCTGGTTTATATTGTATACATCCTGAGTTTCATCAACGGGAAAAATATCAACGAAAGCAAATTCATTACGGATTGCCTCATAGAACGGGTCTTCATCTTGATACATATGCTGCGCCTCTACAGCAAAGATGTTCTTCTCGTTAAGTGTATAGTAGAGGTTGAGGTTTTGATTGACCGCCAAAGGCTTTTGTTTTTTCACCTCGGATATTTCATCCGTTATATTGGATATAGAAAGTACGTCTACCTCTTCATTATCATCGGACTGTTTCAATAGCGCATCATAATCTAACTGAAAGTTGGCATTGGGCTTATACCTGGCACTAAATTTTGCCAATCCAAGGTGTACTGTCTGATCTGTATTAGTGGTTGCATTTTCCACATCATTACTAGCAATATAAGCGGTATTTCGCTCAGATTTCATTAAGGTTCCCGTATAGGAGTAAATTCCAAAGCCACTTAAATCTAAACTTTCGGTTGGTGCATAACTGAAGTTTGCCGCAGCAAATTTTGTATCTATGTCGTTGGCCCTATTGTTTTGAGCGGTAGAAAGACCAAGGCCATCTACCCCTGTTGCAATTGAACTTCCGCCCCTAGAATTTATATTTCTGAAGCCACCGGTAAAATTTCTATAATCATTCCGAGTAAAGGGAACCTCTCCCAAATTGTTGAGGTCCGTAATTATATTAATGCTGTATTTTGGACTATAATAAAACAATTTAGGATGTGCCAAATACCTGTCGTCAGGACCGTAACCCGCTGTTAACTCTCCAAACCAAAAGTTCTTTTTCCCTTCTTTTAATTTTATGTTCAAAGCCACATTATCATCATCATTGGTAAGCCCTTTCATTTGGGAAACCTCATTAAAGTTCCGTAGTACTTCAACTTTACTTAATGCGTTGGCCGGAATATTTTCAACGGCAAGTTTAGAATCGCCATCAAAAAAATCCTTACCCTCTACCATAACCTTGCTTACGGTCTTTCCTTCTACTTCTATCTGCCCGTCATCATTGATTTCAATGCCCGGAAGGTTTTCAAGAACATCCTTTAGTTTTTTTTCAGTACCCGAAACAAAAGCATCCGTATCATAAACAATGGTGTCCCCTTTTACGGATACCGGCATTTCATATGTAACCTCCACCTCATCTAACTGGGCCGCCTGCTCCTGCATAACAATATCCTTAACGGCATCATTGGTGGTAGCGGTAAAGGTGAATGATTCCGTTTTAAATCCCAGGTAACTGACTTTTACGGTATATTCATGGCCCGTTTTCAGCTTTAATTTATATAGCCCTGCATGATTGGTAATAACATAAGATTCCAAGCCCTTGGTTTCGGAATTTATGGCGATAACATTGGCCATATCAACACCAGTCCCCAAACTGTCCTTAACCGTACCCGTCAATGAAATTTCCTGGGAAAAGCCAATAGCGACCACCATAAGAAACATAATAAGCAACCATGCATTTCTCATTATTCTAGTATTAGAAGTGAAAACGTATTTAATTTAAAATAGATAGGAATGTTATTGCGGACGCCCATTTCCACGCCCACGTCCACCACGGTTTCTGAAGTTTTCTCGCATCTCTTTCATTTTCTCCTGCGAGATTTTATCATACTCTGTCTGCGTTACTTTTTTCCCTTTACTTGGCGCCTTTATTTCTACCTTTTCTTTTGGATTCAAGGTAATCTCGGAACAGATTATAGTTGTTATATCATCGCTTACGGCAAGGATAAGCCCCGGCAGCCCCCAGTATTCAGAAGGACCTTGGTTAACGGGTATTTCTGGTGTATACCACGCTACTATCTCCACTTCTTTTATTTCAAATTCTTCTTCTCTTTTTGCCTCTTCTTTTTTATCATCATCATTTCGTCTACTAAAAATAGCCCGCATATTAGGGCGTTTTATAGTCTTTGTAGCCGTTGCCTTAAAAGCAGTGTAATTCCCTATTTGCCTAGTTTCACTACCAAGCACCCAATCCGGTTTTTCCAATTCATCATCTATCAAGAATATCTTACCCAAAAGCTCATTCTTGATTAAGTATTTCCCTTCTTTAATATTCTTGTACAAATCGCCTCCTGATGTAGAAAAAGCCCCAAACCGAGGTCCTCTGCCCCCATCCCTACCTCCCGGTTGCTCTAACTGTTCTTCCTCTTTATAGATAGATTCCGTTTGGTTAAAATTAAGAACGAATGTTTTTTCATTGGCCCTTTTTATACGCTCCATCATCTCCTTCTTACGGTCCTCAGGTATTTGCCTGTTACCAAAATCCATATTCACCTGCGTCTTACTGAAATAAGTTGCCTTTCCTTGAAAATCTTGGGCATACAAGCTGCCACACAACAAAACAAATACCAACCCTATAAACCGTCTACTTTTCATACTACCAGATAATTAATATGGCCTTAAGACTGTTATAATGCCAATTGGTTTAATTGAACAACCAAAAGAAAATCAAGAAACTTGGCATTTTTTTTCATATTGTGAATAAATTATGTTTTTACTTCCTATAGTTATCTCGTATCTTGTACCTTCTAATTACCTTGCATAAAAACACACAACCATTAATCTATAAAGCTCTATGCACATAGCAGTTGCCGGAAACATCGGTGCAGGAAAAACAACCTTAACCAGGTTATTAGCAAAACATTACAACTGGGAAGCCAACTTTGAAGATGTAGTAGACAACCCTTATTTAGATGATTTCTACAATCAGATGGAGCGCTGGAGCTTCAACCTTCAGATTTACTTTTTAAACCATAGGTTCCGTCAAATCCTACAAATTAGGGAGAGCGGCAAGGAAATTATTCAGGATAGGACCATTTATGAAGATGCATATATTTTTGCCCCCAACCTTCATGCCATGGGCCTGTTGACCAATAGGGATTTTGAAAACTACAAGAGCCTTTTTGAACTGATGGAGAGTTTGGTTCAACCGCCGGATTTACTTATCTATTTAAGAAGTTCCATTCCCAACCTGGTAAAACAAATCCATAAACGTGGGCGCGAATACGAGAACAGTATTTCCATAGATTACTTAAGCCGACTTAACGAACGCTACGAAGCTTGGATTCATGGGTACACCAAGGGCAATCTCCTTATTATTGATGTAGACGATTTGGATTTTGTAGATCAACCTGAAGATTTGGGAACTATCATCAATAAAATAGACGCAGAAATCAACGGATTATTTTAGGGAGTATTAGCAATAAAACCATTTGCTTTTGCATGTTCTATAGCTTGTTCACTAGTTTCCACTAATAGCACAGGAGTTGTTTTATATGCGCTAAAGAGACTTCTAACCCGTTCCATTCTTCGTTTATGGGCTACACTTCTTATGTAAATGGCACTTATCTGATTTGGATATAGCTCCGCTATTTCCTTATAGATATCTGCATCATGCTCCCCACTATCCCCGATTAAAATAAATTTTAAATTGGGATATGTTTTTAAAATATTGAGTATCTCCTTTTGCTTTTGAGGTTTTTCGTCCGGTCTTTTGCGCAGCCCAAGGCTTGGGAAATTTCGCAACAATATGGGACCTTTGGGAAAGTCGTTTTCTTGTAGAAAAAGTTCTAAATACCTGTACATGTTCCATGGGCTATGGCTCACATAAAAAATAGGGTTCGCCTCCTTTCCGGATTGCCCCCTGTGCAGTAAATTGTAGAATTCCGCAGTACCTTTTAAGGGTTTCCGGTTACTGACCCTTTTAAAAATGGTGTTTACGATTACCTTCCACTTTAACGAAGAGACCACGCCCGTATGCAAGATTGTATCATCTATATCGCTTATGACCCCAAACTGTGCAGTAGCGGAAGGTATTAACAATTCTCCGGGAAACTTATTCTGATGCAGAACTTCCCTACGGAGAGAGGCATCCGAGTATGAAATCTCATAATTTAACCAACCTTCCCCATTGGTAAGCTCCTCTAGATTATTTTGCGGTTCATCAAAAGTATAATACCCTCTACCATCTGTTTTTCCGGTAAGGGTTCTCCCATCAGGAAGTTTTATCCTAACGCAGGTATTGCGTATTTCATCGGTTTCAAAACGCTTGTAACTGTTCCAGATTAAATTGAAGAAACCCTTTTTTGACAAATCTATTTCCTCGTCTTCCAAAGCCCTGCCACGCGCGTAAAAGTGCGAATTGGTCCCATAGCCCTGAAAAGCCATAATCTGCAACTTGTCTTTCTTTCCGAATAAACCCATGACATCAAATATACTTAAATATAGTGCTCAGACCGACTACAATAAAAATCTATGACTAATCAAAAGTAGCGTTCACGCACCCAAAGGTACGTTTCCCTCAGTACCGGTTTCAAACTAAAAGAGTTGGCTTTAAGTTTAATCATGTTTAACCCTGTCGATTTTTCAAAATCGACTCTAAACCCAGAAAAGATGAAACCAAAGAAAAACCCACAAAAAGACCTAAACAGAAACCGTCCTATCTATTTTCTATTTGGGCTATTGTTTGTTCTTATGTTAACCCTTGCGGCCTTTGAATGGAAGACCTATGACAAAACTTATGATTATGTCGTCTCCATGAACATAGAGGACCAACTAACCGAAGAACTCCCCATTTTAGTGGAGTTCAAAACCCCTCCTCCCCCAAAACAAATTACGGCACCTCCTATAATTGAAATAATTGACGATGAGGAAGAAGCCGTTGAAGATGTATTTGAATCTACCGAGACCAATCAAAACGAAGAGATTTTAGAAGTGTCCGATATCGAAGTTTTGGAAACCGATGAACCTGAAGAAATGTCTTTTATGGTCATTGAAGATGTTCCTGTTTTTCCCGGTTGTGAAACCCAAAAAGACAAACGTGATTGTTTCCAGAAAATGATAAACAGACATATTGCTAAAAATTTCAGATACCCTGAATCTGCCCAAGAAATGGGAATTCAAGGCCGAGTGAACATTATGTTCGTGATTCAAAAAGATGGAAGCATAGGCAATGTACAATTACGAGGTCCGGACAAAAGCTTAGAAAAAGAAGCAAAAAGAATTATTGATAAGCTACCCCAAATGAAACCTGGCAAACAAAGAGGAACCCCGGTACGGGTGCCTTTTAGTATTCCCATTACATTCAAACTTCACTAATCAAAAAAGGGGCTTAATAGCCCCCTTTTTATTTCAATCTATATTTAAATTATTTTCGAATATCCACCTTTTCAATGGTGATTTCAGCATCCGTTCCTTTATTGGATTCAACGTCTTTTTCAAAAGCCATTAATTGGCTTTTTACAGTTGATTCCGTACCCTTAAAAACTTTTTCTTGAACAAACTTTTCTCCGTTTACAACTGTAGTATATGCAATTGTTGCCTCAGCCATATTCGTATCAATAGCATTCATCTCAATTTTGATTTCCTTCGTGTTTTCAACATCGGCCATACCCGTTGCGTTCATGGCGATACTTGGCGCAATCACCAACGCCACAACGGACATTAATTTCAAAAGAATATTTAAAGAAGGTCCAGATGTATCTTTAAACGGATCACCAACAGTATCTCCTACAACTGCAGCCTTATGTGCATCCGTACCTTTGCGGCCATCGGATTCAATCATCTTCTTAGCGTTATCCCATGCACCACCGGCATTGGACTGGAAAATTGCCATTAGCACCCCGCAGGTTGTTACACCCGCCAAAAGACCGCCCAACATTTCCGCTCCACCAATGAAGCCAACTGCCACCGGAACAGCAATAGCCAACAATCCGGGCAGTACCATTTCTTTAATAGATGCCTTTGTGGAAATATCAACACATTTATCATACTCTGCATATCCATCTGCTGCATCAAAAATAGCCCTTTGTTCCGAAGTAGCTTTTGACATATCAGAATCTACTTCACGCATGACCTGCAAGGCCGCTTTTAACTGGGGAATATCCCTGAATTGACGTCTTACCTCCTCTATCATTGCCATGGCCGCACGACCAACAGCATTCATAGACAAGGCCGAAAACACAAACGGAAGCATTCCACCCACCAAAAGACCTGCCATAATTTTAGGTTGGGACACATCAATTGAAGTTACGTTCGCCACTTTCATAAAAGCCGAAAACAAAGCCAAAGCCGTTAAAGCAGCAGAAGCGATAGCAAAACCTTTTCCTATGGCCGCAGTAGTGTTACCAACGGCATCTAATTTATCGGTACGCTCCCTAACTTCAGAAGGCAACTCCGCCATCTCCGCAATACCACCTGCATTATCGGAAATAGGTCCGTATGCATCAACAGCCAACTGAATTCCAGTGTTTGCCAACATCCCAACAGCGGCAATAGCTATACCATATAAACCTGCAAAATGATGGGAAACTAAAATAGCGGCCGCAATCAATAAAATAGGAATCATTGTAGACATCATTCCCACTCCCAAACCAGCAATAATGTTCGTTGCAGCACCTGTTTCGGATTGCTCAACAATAGAAGAAACCGGCTTAGTACCGGTTCCCGTATAATATTCCGTAATCTTTCCTACACCTAGACCGGCAACCAAACCGGCAATGGTAGCAATGAAAATTCCCATTGCCCCCATTGGCAGACCTTCAATAGTCTCAGGAATTAAAGCGTTTATAATAAAATAAGAAGCAACCACCATTAGACCGGCAGAACCGAACTCTCCAATATTTAAAGCAGTCTGTGGATTTCCACCATCCTTTACCTTAACAAAAAAGGTTCCTATAATAGACATGACAATACCAACAGCGGCAAGCACTAACGGTAAGTAGACCGCTCCCATACCTCCAAATTCCGGAGTTATGATAAAAGCACCCAAAACCATGGTTCCAATAATAGACCCTACATAAGACTCGAACAAATCCGCTCCCATACCTGCAACATCCCCAACGTTATCCCCAACATTATCTGCAATCGTAGCCGGATTTAAAGGATGATCCTCTGGAATACCCGCCTCTACCTTACCTACCAAATCTGCCCCTACATCTGCGGCTTTTGTATATATACCACCGCCCACACGAGCAAAAAGTGCAATAGAAGATGCTCCTAAAGAAAATCCTGAAAGTACATTTAGGACCAAACCTAAATTATCCGCACCAGGCCAAACACCTTGGTACACCATAAAAAGACCACTAAGCCCCAAAACACCAAGTCCAACAACACCAAGCCCCATAACGGCACCACCCGCAAAAGCAACTTCCAAGGCCTTACCTAAAGAGGTACGCGCAGCCTGTGTAGTTCGTACATTAGCTTTAGTAGCTACTTTCATGCCAATAAAACCGGCCAGTGCAGAACATATAGCACCTACAATAAAAGATAAGGCAACCATTCCGTGCGAGCCTACCTCGTTACTACCTTTAAAATAAAGCAGCACCGCCACAGCTAACACAAAGATTGCAAGGATTTTATACTCTGCTTTTAAAAAGGACATTGCACCATCTGCAATATTCTTAGCAATACGAGCCATTTTGGCATCACCCTCGTCTTGTTTACTCACCCATACGTTTTTGGCAAAGACGAATACTAAAGCCAATATTCCAAATACTGGCAGAAATTTCACTACTAATTCCATTCGAGTTGTTGTTTAAGATTTCTAATGCCAACTAAAGTAATGAAATTGATCATATAAAAAAAAGCCTTTTTTATTGCTAAAAAAGGCTTTTTAAGGAGTGAATTTTATTTATATCGTAAAAGTGCGCTTCTTTTTTAAATCGCTCTCATCATATCGTTGTACACATTCTTTGTAAATTTTAACGGCCTCTTCGGCATCGCCCCATCCACCGGTGTCAACTTTTTTCTTTTCCAAATCCTTGTACACTTTAAAGAAATGCTCAATTTCTTTTAAACGGTGTGGATTTAGGTCACTTATATCATGGTTATTGCTCCAAATAGGATCCGAAACAGGTACACAGATAATTTTTTCATCCGGCCCTTTTTCATCGGTCATATGAAACACACCAATTGGCCTTACTTCCATAACGACCATAGGATATGTTGGTTCTGCACCCATTACCAAAACATCTAGCGGATCTTTATCCAATGCTAAAGTCTCTGGAATGAAACCATAATCTCCAGGGTACATCATTGATGAAAAAAGCATACGGTCAAAACGTATCTTATGTAGTGCAAAATCGTATTCATATTTATTCCTACTTCCTTTTGGAATCTCAATTAAAACGTCAAAAGTTATGTCAGCTTTTTTTCCCATTTTTTAGGTTTATTTTACAGCTGCGAAGGTACAAAAATGCATACGTGTCTACCCGCAAATATTGAAAAAACATCGGCTTTTTTGACAATTATTAGAATTTGGAAATTCTTACAAGCTCCATGGCCTGAATAAGAAACAACAAATGCATAATTATAAATAATTCGTAATGAACGAACTACATAAATACGACTAGACTAGAAACTTCAATTAAAAATCAAAACCAAATGTTCCCGTAATACTAAAAGGACGTGCATCAGGTGCATCCAAATAGTTACCTCTAAAGTTAAAATCTATTCTAAGAATTTTAAATATGTTACCAATACCAAAAGAATATTCGTAATAAATTTTATCGGATGGTGCCTGCAATGGGGTATTTATGGTTGCCGGCGTACTTAGAGCTATATTTTCATCTGACAAATCTCCCCAAACTCCTCTAAGGCCAATAATCTCCCTTAAATTCAGCTTTCGCAACAACGGAATACGAGAAAAAATTCGCCCGTTAAAATTATGTTGCAGGTGCAATGCCACATAAGTATCCGTAACAAATTCATAGAAATCCAAATTTGGAAAGGTGCCGTAATTTGAAAAGAATGTCTGGTTTCCAGGAACCACATTCAACAACCCAAGTGGTACCGTATTAAAGGTCTTACCCATCTCCAAGGTAGAAAAAAGTCTACCAAAACCACCTATTTGCCATGGCTGACTGTATGAAAATTGAAGCTTGCTATAACTAAAATCGCTATCAAAAACTACATCTACACCTTTGGTATAACTTAATAAGAGCGTACTGTAATCATCATTCATACCCTTACGCTCCACACCATAGCCAATAGTTCTCTTGCCAGGCGTATAAATCATGATTGCATTAAAATCAAACTGATTTATCTCAGATGAAATTCCCGTTGGGGAATCGGGGTCCACATAATCCAAACTAAAATCATCCGGTAAAGCAGAGCTTAATTTTCTAAACGTTCCGCCAACCCCAAACCTTACATTGGTAATAGGCTCAATCTCTACACTGAATTTACTGAGATTAATGTTCGTTAACCTGTTATTGGCACCAACGGTAACCAACGAAGACGAGGCAATGCTACGGCCAAGAACATCATTTGTAGCCGTTAGGCTTACCCCCAGCTGCTCAATATCGCGCCGGTTGCCCCCAGAAACAATAAGCCTGCTCTTTTGGTCAAGCAATATTTTTCCTGACACTCCATGTTTAAACTTTCTATCTGTAAAACCATACGCGGTATATCCTTCAACACGCCAAAGGTCATTTTCACCAAAATAGGAACGTGCCCCAATACGTACACGTGGGCCTTCTGCTTGATTGTAACCAAAAACATCATATACCGAACCGATGTCCATATTCCACTTATCAATCTCTACATACCCACTACCTAAAATACTTACTAGATTGTAGTACGACTTAAATTTAGGAACCGTCTTTAAGGTATCCAATAGCTGGTAAATTCCTTTTTCGTCCTTGTTTAAACTCTCCAACCTATTATTCTGCCAAAACGTACTGTCCCGGTTTAAGACCACAGGGTCATACGGGTTACTCTCTGTCTTATAAAATTCTTTGGGTTTCTTTTGATCAAAGGCATAATTATCAAATACGGTAGTACGCTTTCCGTACATACCTCTGGACTCTTCCTTTTTCTGAAAACTAAAATCGCTCATCATATAATCGCGCTTCAGTAGAAATACGGAGTCATTGACCACCTCAAAATCCTGTTCAATATAAATTTCCTTTACCCAGTTGATATTGGCACTTTTGGTAACTTCTAAATTGATGTTCTTTACGGCATAGGTAGTATCATTTACCCAAAAGTCTCCCTTAAACGTAAGTTCGTTCTTTCGTCTTGGATAATAGACAATATTATAGCACCATTTATTTTCTATGAAAGCACTATCCCTAAGTGCATAATTATAAACATCCACACCCGTTCTTGACAGTGGGCTGGTAAAACTTTTATCAAAGAACTTTAAATAATTATCATAAATATCATATTCTTGATAGAGGTCTGCCACAAAGGCGATTATAGCCTGATTGTTGTCAAAACCTGAGTTTTTGTTACCCAATATATCTTCCTTTTCCTCATCTAAGCGATTGTCTCCATAAACTTTGGAGAAGGTTTCGTTCAAAAAGATAGGCAGGTAAGTCTTACCGGTAATACGCGAAGTGTCCAAATCCTTAAAAACAAATTCTAGCCCCTTGAATATTTTTTTCTTCATCAAGGCGCTGTCTATCGTATTCAGGTCAAATTCTACCTTTTCATATTTCTCAAAGGCATATTGATCAAACTTACGCAGGCCGTTCTCTCTTTTTTTAGCCCATATTTTTTTCAGTATTTCTACCGCAGGATTGTTTTTCTTAGGTTGTTTTCCTCCAACAAGCACAACTTCATCTAATTGTTGGGAGGCCTCTTTCATGACAACCTTCATTTTATAGGTTACTTTAGACTCTAGCGGAATCTCTACATTCTCATAACCAATAAAGGAGACTACAAGCGTGGTATGGTCCCCATCCGACTCCATATAGAAATTACCATTATCATCCGTAATGGTACCCTCATATGAACCCTTAAAAAGAATATTAGCGAAAGCTACCGGCTGGTTATCTTCGTCTACAACTGTACCGCCTACTTTTGTTTGTGCACCGACAACCAAAGAAAAAAGCAGTAAAACAAATAAAAGGAGGTTCTTCATCTAAGAAATTTTCTCTGTACTCTATAAACAAATAATGTACCAGAACAGATTATAGTACAATTGTTGATTAGTTTTTTTTTGCATTCAAAATAAAGTCCGCTACTGTTTTCAAGCTAAAAACCTAAATCCAAGCCAAAAAACACTAAACTGAAATCCTAAAAAAAATGCTTCACCGACACTAAGTCGGTGAAGCAAAAGTACCTTTACAAATTAGTTATATCTATTTGTATAACACTTTCTTAACAGCCTTAACCACATCTTCATGGTTTGGCAACCATTCTTCCAACAATACTGGAGAATATGGCGCCGGTGTATCGGCAGTGTTTATTTTCTCTATAGGTGCATCCAAATAATCAAAAGCATTGGACTGCACGTGAAAGGTCAATTCCGTTGCCACATTGCCAAACGGCCATGCCTCCTCAAGAATAACCAAACGATTTGTTTTCTTTACAGACTTTAGTACAGCTTCGTAATCCAATGGTTTAACGGTACGTAAATCAATGATTTCACAGCTAATACCTTCTTTTTGAAGTTCGTCCGCAGCTTTATCGGCCTCTTTAATTATTTTACCAAAGGATACAATAGTAACATCGCTACCCTCTCTTCGGATATCGGCAACACCTAAAGGAATTGTGTATTCCCCCTCAGGAACCTCACCCTTATCTCCGTACATCTGCTCAGACTCCATAAAAATAACAGGATCATTATCGCGAATAGCCGATTTCAACAACCCTTTTGCATCTGCAGGATTGGAAGGCACTATAACCTTTAACCCAGGACAGTTAGCATACCAGCTTTCAAAAGCCTGGGAATGTGTTGCGGCCAATTGACCTGCAGAACCCGTAGGACCTCTAAAAACTATTGGACAAGGAAATTGCCCACCAGACATCTGACGGATTTTAGCCGCATTATTGATGATCTGATCGATACCCACCAAAGCAAAGTTAAACGTCATGAACTCTATTATAGGACGGCAACCAGTCATTGTAGACCCTACACCTATACCAGCAAAACCTAGTTCGGCAATTGGCGTATCTATAACTCGTTTGGCACCAAACTCGTCTAGCATTCCTTTAGAAGCTTTGTAAGCACCGTTATATTCGGCAACCTCTTCTCCCATCAGATAAACTGACTCGTCTTTTCTCATTTCTTCCGACATCGCCTCGACAATGGCTTCCCTAAATTGTAATGTCTTCATATTATATGGAGTATCTTTTTATTATGATCGTTAAAAACGCAAGCAAAAATAGGAAAATATATATCAATTAAAGGGCTCTCAGAATCAAAAAAAGTTATAAAAAATACTATGCATGCATAGTATTTTCGAAAAAGTTTCCATATCTTCGTCTAGATTATAAATAGCTTTATAGACATGAAAATATTAGTTTGCATAAGTAATGTTCCTGACACGACCTCAAAAATAAACTTTACGGACGGTGATACAAAATTTGACACCAATGGCGTACAGTTTGTCATAAACCCTAATGATGAGTTTGGTTTAACCCGTGCCATGTGGTTCAAGGAAAAGCAAGGAGCTACCGTACACATTGCTACAGTAGGCGAAGCCAGCGTAGAACCAACTATGCGTAAGGCACTTGCCATTGGCGCTGATGAAGCCATTAGGGTTAACGCCGCTCCGGTAGACGGATTTTTCGTTGCCGAACAACTGGCCAACATTGTTAAGGACGGAGCCTACGACCTTGTTATAGCAGGCAGGGAAAGTATTGATTACAACGGAGGAATGGTTCCCGGAATTCTGGCCACTCTTTTGGGAATGAATTTTATAAACACCTGTATAAGTCTTGAAATAGAAGGCGATACGGCAACGGCTATACGAGAAATAGACGGCGGAAAAGAAACCGTACAGGCTTCCCTACCTCTAGTTATTGGTGGGCAAAAAGGCCTTGTACAGGAAAGTGATCTAAAAATACCTAACATGAGAGGTATTATGATGGCTCGAAAAAAGACACTTACCGTAGTGGAGCCTATTGATGCTACCGTTGCGACCAAAGATGCGAAATTTGACAAGCCTACCGCAAAAGGAAGTGTAAAATTGGTGAATTCCGCAGATGAGTTGGTAGATTTATTGCACAACGAAGCTAAGGTAATTTAATTACGCTAGATAGGTTCTCAACCACGGGCCACATGCTCACAAAACCCTATTCAGCTTAACTTTATCTCTAAAAATTAAACAATACACCACATGTCAGTATTAGTATATACAGAATCCGAAAACGGAAAATTCAAAAAAAGTGCCTTTGAAGTGGCATCATATGCCAAAGCTGTGGCAGACCAGTTAGGCTCATCAGTTACTGCAATTGCATTTAACGCTAGTGATAACGAAGCCTTGGGAACTTATGGTGTTTCCAAAGTATTGAACATAGCCAATGACAAACTTTCCACTTTCAGTGCCGCCGCATACGCTAATAGTATTATGCAGGCCGCCAATAGTGAAGGTGCACAGGTAGTTATCGTAAGCTCCAGCACCAACAGCAAATTCTTGGCGCCAATCCTAGCTGCGAAATTAAAAGCAGGATACGTACCCAATGTTGTTGCCGCGCCGGAAAGCACATCTCCATTTAGCGTAAAGCGTACCGCATTTAGTAATAAAGGCTTTGCTCATACAGAAATTACTACGGACAGCAAGATCATTGGTGTTTCCAATAACGCATTTGGCATAAAAGAGAATCCCACAACTGCAGCAGTTGAAACTTTTAATGCAGATTTAAGCGATGCTGATTTCTCCGTTAAGTCCGTTGAAATAGACAAGGTTGCTGGCCAGGTAACCATTGCGGACGCAGAGATTGTGGTTTCCGGAGGACGAGGTCTTAAAGGTCCTGAAAACTGGGGAATGATCGAAGATCTTGCCCAAGTTCTTGGTGCCGCTACGGCTTGCTCAAAACCTGTTTCCGATATGGGATGGAGACCCCACGGAGAGCACGTTGGCCAAACCGGAAAGCCGGTTGCATCCAACTTATACATAGCTATTGGTATTTCAGGAGCTATACAACATTTGGCAGGAGTAAGTGCCTCAAAAACCAAAGTGGTCATTAACTCAGACCCCGAAGCACCATTTTTCAAAGCTGCCGACTACGGAATTGTGGGCGACGCCTTTGAAGTGGTACCAAAGCTCATCGAAAAATTAAAGGAATTTAAAGCGCAAAACGCTTAATTTTTGTTAATTTGCGCTCATTAAAGGGCTGTTTAAATGCATGGTACGCCCGTATTTAAACAGTCTTTTGTATTTTAAAGATTCTATGAGCTTAGTAAGGTTAAAAATAAAAGGTATTTCCTATAGCCAAACACAAAACGGGGCATATGCCCTTATTTTGAACGAAGTGGAAGGCGATCGTAAATTACCCATCGTTATCGGTGCTTTTGAAGCACAGTCCATTGCCATTGCACTTGAAAAGGAAATAAAACCGCCTAGACCTTTAACCCACGATTTGTTCAAAAACTTTTCAGATCGTTTTGACATTGTTATCAAACAGGTTATTATCCACAAATTGGTAGACGGTGTTTTTTACTCCAGTATCATATGCGAGCGCGATAAAATTGAGGAGATTATAGATGCCAGAACCAGTGATGCCATTGCATTGGCACTCCGGTTTAACGCCCCTATTTTTACCTACAAGACTATTTTGGACAAAGCAGGAATCTTTTTAAAGTTCTCGTCAAAAGACAAGGAAAAAGAAGAAACCGATGACAGCATTGTAGTTGACGAAATCTTACAAGAGGGCGAAACTGTAGAAATCGAATCCGGTGCAACAGATGGTTATACGGAACTTTCTGTTGATGAGCTCCACAAAGAGCTTGATCAAGCCGTAGCCAATGAAGATTATGAAAAAGCGGCCAAATTACGGGACGAGATTTCAAAAAGAAACTGATAAACAAGCAAGTACCCTATGAAAATCAACCCTTGGATTGTTCTGCTTGCCCTTTTCATCTTTTTCCCATCCATAGCACAAGATAGTATTACCGTACACAATGTTGAAACAACGGTAATCAATGATGTAATTTCAGAAACCACCAACAAAATAAAACCTAACGAAGGCTTTACTCTAAGTAGTTTAGGCCGTGGTGTATTGGGAATGGTGGTGCTTTTACTTATTTCATTTTTATTTAGTTCTAACCGAAAGGCCATCAATTGGAAAACGGTTGGCATTGGCCTTACCCTACAACTATTCATTGCTGTTGGTGTACTAAAGGTGCCTTTCATCCAAAAGGGATTTGAATCCGTTGGTGAAGTTTTTATCAGTATTTTAGGGTTCACCCGTGCGGGAAGTAAATTTCTTTTTGAAGGTTTAGTGGTTGACACTAATACATTCGGCTACATTTTTGCATTTCAAGTATTGCCTACCATTATCTTCTTTTCAGCACTTACCTCTTTATTATTCTATTTAGGAGTAATCCAGAAAGTGGTTAGGGCATTGGCCTGGATGCTTTCTAAAACATTGGGTATATCCGGAGCCGAAAGTCTTTCTGTTGCAGGAAATATTTTTTTAGGTCAGACCGAAGCACCTTTATTGATAAAGGCGTATTTGGAAAAAATGAACCGTTCGGAAATACTATTGGTAATGATTGGCGGTATGGCTACCGTTGCCGGAGCTGTTTTAGCTGCTTATATAGGTTTTTTAGGTGGTGAGGATAAATTGCTGCAGTTGGTTTTTGCGAAGCACTTATTGGCTGCATCAGTTATGGCCGCACCAGGGGCAATCGTAATCTCAAAAATATTATATCCGCAAACGGAAGTCGTTAATACGGATATTGAAGTTTCTACGGAAAAAATCGGTTCAAATATGTTAGACGCCATAGCTAACGGAACAACTGAAGGGCTAAAATTAGCGGTTAATGTTGGTGCCATGCTTTTGGTTTTTGTTGCTATGATTGCCATGATCAATGGTATTTTAGGATATGCTGGAGACCTGACCCATTTGAATGATTGGATCGTTGAGAATACTGCTTATAAAAAATTCTCTTTAGAAGCTATTCTCGGAACCATCTTTGCGCCTCTTATGTGGCTAATAGGCGTTGCAAAAGAAGACGTTATGTTCATGGGGCAATTATTGGGTATAAAGCTAGCCGCAAGCGAGTTTATTGGCTACAAACAATTGGCGGAACTTAAGGATTTAAGCAGAGGAGCCAACCTTACTTACAACAAATCTGTTATTATGGCCACTTATATGCTCTGCGGATTTGCAAACTTTGCATCTATAGGTATACAGATTGGCGGCATCGGCTCTTTAGCTCCCGGTCAACGCAAGACACTTTCCGAATTTGGTCTTAAGGCCGTTCTTGGTGGTTCAATTGCATCTTTACTCTCCGCTACTATTGCGGGTATGATTTTGGGGTAACCGAGAGTTAGAATATTCAGCAAAAATATCTCGGTTAATAAATTACTGATAACTCAAAATAGCAATTCCTTTTCCTTTTCCTTTTACCCATTATCTTTACGCTACTATGAAACAATACCACGATTTACTAAAGCACGTACTCGAAAACGGTAACCAAAAAGGAGACCGTACAGGAACTGGAACATTGAGCGTTTTTGGATATCAAATGCGTTTTGACCTTTGCAAAGGTTTTCCCATGGTAACGACCAAAAAGCTACACCTGAAGTCTATTGTTTATGAGTTGCTTTGGTTCTTGAAAGGAGATACAAATATTAAATACCTTCAAGAAAACGGCGTGCGTATCTGGAATGAATGGGCAGACGAGAATGGTGATTTAGGCCCTGTTTATGGTCATCAATGGCGTAATTGGAACAATGATGAGATTGATCAAATTAAAGATGTTATTCAATCTTTAAAAAACAATCCTAATAGCAGACGTATGTTGGTTTCCGCATGGAACCCAAGTGTACTTCCGGACACTTCAAAATCGTTCTCTGAAAATATAGCCAACGGCAAAGCGGCACTTCCTCCCTGTCATGCCTTTTTTCAGTTTTATGTTGCTGATGGCAAGCTTTCATGTCAACTTTACCAACGTAGTGCAGACATCTTTCTAGGCGTACCGTTTAACATTGCATCTTACGCACTATTTACAATGATGATGGCACAAGTGTGTGGCTATGAGGCAGGTGAATTTATTCACACTTTTGGCGATGCCCACATCTACAACAACCATATGGAACAGGTAGAATTGCAATTGAGTCGCGAACCTAGGCCACTACCAAAAATGGTTATCAACCCGGAAATAAAAGACATTTTCGACTTTAAGTTTGAAGATTTCAGCCTGGAGGATTACAACCCTCACCCACATATTAAGGGTGCTGTTGCCGTTTAGCGTTCACCAAAAATATTATTGAGCTCATGGCGTACATTCTATAATCCTTATATTTATAGAATATGAAAATTGCTATGACCTCAACCGATTCCCTCGTTGATTTTTTTTTAGAGACGCGCCTGCACACAGAAAACATTTGCAAGCCTCTAGAAATTGAAGACTACGTGGTTCAACCCATTGTAGATGTTTCCCCTCCTAAATGGCACCTTGGACACACGACTTGGTTTTTTGAAGAGTTTATTTTAAAACCTCATTTTAAGGGCTATACCGTTTTTGATGAGGATTTTTCCTTTGTATTCAATAGTTACTATGAAACCGTAGGCAAACGTGTAGTGCGTTCCGATCGGGGTAATCTATCGCGCCCCTCTGTAGACAGTGTCTATGCTTATCGCACGTACGTAACGGAAGGAATAAAAAACCTATTTAGCACATCACAAAGTCAAGAATTAGATGACCTGCTGGAAATAGGTATACATCATGAAAAGCAGCATCAAGAGTTGTTATTAACGGATATTAAGTTTATTCTGGGCAACAACCCGCTATTGCCCGTTTATTCAAATAACTTTAAAGAGCATCCACATGAAAATGAACCACAAGAGTGGATTTCTATGGATGAAGGTATTTACGAAATAGGCCATAACTCTAGCACTTTTTGCTATGACAATGAATTGGGAAGGCATAAAGTATACCTACACCCCTTTCAGGTATCAAAAAATCTTATTACCAATCAAGAATATATGGCATTCATTGAAGCCGGAGGTTATAAGAAATTTGACCTTTGGCATGCGGAAGGTTGGGATTGGATAAACCAAAACAACATTTCCGCACCTTTATACTGGCACAATATTGACGAACTTTGGCATAATTATACGCTAAACGGGCTTCAGGAAATTACACCCAATGCCCCCGTTACCCACATTTCATATTTTGAGGCATTCGCCTTTGCACAATGGAAAGGCTGCCGTCTTGCTACAGAATTTGAATGGGAAGCGGCCCAATCACTCTTTAATTGGGGAAAGCGATGGGAATGGACGGAAAGCGCTTATCTCCCCTACCCCAATTATAAAAAAGCTGATGGCGCCCTAGGTGAATACAACGGTAAATTTATGGTGAATCAGAAAGTACTGCGTGGTGGTTCCGTTGCCACACCCGCACATCATACCAGACCCACATACCGTAACTTCTTTCAGACCCAACTAAGATGGCAATATACCGGTTTAAGGCTGGCCAAATAATTTTTTAGACAACACACGTATAGTATTTAGAACTTTTCCGACCTAAGAGGCATGCATAAACCAACCCAAATACTTTTTGAGACCCAATTTGAAGAAGATGTCCATTCCGGGCTAACGGATTTCCCCAAACATTTATCGTCCAAATATTTCTATGACGAGAAGGGAGACAAACTTTTTCAGGATATCATGAATATGCCAGAGTATTACCTTACTCAGAAAGAGTTTGATATTCTTGCGAATCACACCCAAGAAATAGCCGAGCTTTTTGCTTCGGGAATCCCTAAATTCAAACTTATAGAGTTGGGTGCCGGAGATGGCAAAAAGACTAAAATCCTATTAAAACACCTTTCAGAAAACAACTACGATTTCAAATACCAACCTATTGACATCAGTCAAAACGTACTTAATGGTTTGGAACAATCCCTTAAAAAAGAGCTCCGAAATGTGGTTGTAGAACCCCAACAAGGCACCTATTTTGAGGCATTGAAAAAAATAAACTCCAAAAACGGTACTAAGAAAATAATTCTCTTCTTAGGTTCTAACATTGGAAACCTCTTGCACGAGCAAGCTATAGACTTTCTAAAAAGTGTTCAAGAGCTTATGCAAAAGGATGATTTGTTCTTTATTGGGTTTGACATGAAGAAAAACCCACAGACCATTCTAGATGCTTACAATGATCAAGCCGGAATAACTGCAGCATTCAATAAAAACGTATTGGCCAGAATCAATACAGAACTTGGCGGCAATTTTGATTTGGACAAGTTTCTACACTGGGAAGTATATGACCCGGAAACCGGAACGGCAAAGAGTTACTTGGTAGCCAAAGAAGCCCAATCTGTAAGTATTGAAAAGTTAGACGTACTAATTGATTTTGAACAGTGGGAAACAATACATACCGAGATTTCCCAAAAGTATGACGATAAGGTGGTTGCTTGGCTAGCCGAAAAAGCGGGTCTAAAAATAGAAACAGAGTTTTGTGATGCTGAAAACCATTACAAAAATTTCGTGCTAAGAAAAAAGTAAGCTCAACACCTTCTAACTTTAATTATTTATCTGCCGTTTAAAGGAATGGCATAAATGCATTTGATATGAAAGCAATTTGGAACAATACCGTAATAGCGGAAAGTGATGAAACAGTTGTTGTAGAAAACAACCATTATTTTCCTGCGGAAAGTATTAAAAAAGAATACTTCAAAACAAGTGAAACACATACTACTTGCCCATGGAAAGGTCAGGCACATTACTATACCCTAATGGTTGATGGCAAGGAAAATCCTTATGCAGCATGGTACTACCCAGAAGTTAGCCCATTGGCCAAAGGTATCAAAGGCCGAGTTGCTTTCTGGAAGGGAGTTACCGTTGAAGCATAGAGACAAATAGATAATTAGCACACCGCTTCTACAGAAGCTTGTGCAATTACTTCAAAGTAAAAAAAGCCGGGACATAAACATGTTCCGGCTTTCTATATATTTCTAACGAATGAATTATAAATCCAGAACGGCGTTTTCACCACCTGCATAATCATTCCACTGGTAACGATCAGCTTCCGCTTCGTTTACATAGTTACCGTCTATGATATATTTAAACTCAAAAGAAGTCTCTTTAGGAAGTTCTAAAGTACCTTTGAAATTTCCGTTTTTCAACTTCTTCAATGAACTTGCTTTGTTTGCTTTCCAGTTATTGAAATCACCAACAACAGCCACTTTTGATGCTTCCTCTGCAGGAACCGTAAAAGTAACTTTACAAACGGGTTTTGTTTTTAGATACTGTTTTGAAATTGCCATTATGTATTATTTTAAATTGATTTTTTAGTTTCTAAATCAAGAGCAAAACTAACATATTAAAATGCTCATATACAATGATTAACGCATTTTTATCATTTTCGCAATATTTACATAACAAATAGTAATTGGATGCAAAATATTGTCATCCTTTTCTCTACATTGTAATCGTCTATATAGCTGTTTTTAAGATTTTTACAACTTCATTGATATCTTCTTCACTATTGTAAAAATGAAAACTAAGCCTAATACCGTCTCCGCGTTGCGAACAGATGACACCTTTGTCCGTTAATATTTGAAAAAGAGCATCATTTCCTTCTATATTAAATATAGTACTATGATTGTCTCTACCTAGTATTGACTTAGGCAACAATCCTAGTTCGCCAAATTCATTTTTTGCTTTTTTAGAAAGCAATTTTAACTGATTTTCTATAGCATCCTTACCCAAGGCACTCAAATACTCTAAGGAAAACTTTAAACTCCCAAAGTTTAACGTATCTAAATGTCCCGGCTCAAATCTATTGGCAAATGGTATGCTATCCCTTGCACCTAGATCATGCCCCGAAGCATTGTAACCTATTGTTCGTACAGCAAACGTTTCTTCCATTCCATCCTTGAACAGCATAAAACCGTTTCCATAACCGGACAACAACCATTTATATGCACTTGCTCCTAGAACATCCAATGGCGAACTATCAAAATCAAAGTTTGACGTGCCACAGAACTGCGTGCCATCAGCAATTATTTTCAATTTAGGAAATTTCTGCTTAATTTTTGTAAGAAAATCTAAATTTATATGAATTCCGTTGGTCCATTGCACTAAGCTTAAAGCCAATACGGTAATTTTATCCTTCTCGATCAGATTCAAAATAGTGGCTTCCAAATCTTCGTTCAAAGGAACATAGGATACATCAAAACCACGGTATTCAAAAGGCCAATTTACCGATGGATAATCATCTTTAACCAATAATATCTTATGGCTTCTGTCCAGTCCTTCCAAAAGCATATTCAACCCTAGCGTAAAATTTTGGACCAATGCTGTATTCTCCTTTTTAGCTCCAAAAAAATTGGCTACCGTTTCGCGCGTTTCAGAAATTAACTTAGCGGCTACCTCATTTCTAAAATTGCTTCCGCCTATTAAATAATCCAGATCATGTTCCTGGCGCCACTCCATTAAATCATCATTAAGTAATCCTGAAGAAGCGGTGTTAGCATAGATATACTGACTTAAAACGGGAAAGTGTTTTCTGGTATTTTTCATCTTGTATTCGCTGTGTCGGCAATTGCCTTATCTTTGTAATCTAAAGATAACTATTCGTATGTTCTCTAAAAATAAAAACCGCTCCGAAGTAGATCTTGAGCAACACGAAATGCTTGAGAACGCTCAGACCCGCATAAAACAAAAGAAACGACTCTACGTTCATTTTGTCATTTTTCTAATTGGCAGTGTATTTTTAATTCTAATAAATAAGATTTTAAAATACGGCGAGACCTATGACTGGTTTATTTGGGGCATTACCTTTTGGGCCTTTTTATTTGTCATACATGCTTTTAATGTTTTTATTACCCAAAAATTTATGGGCAAGGATTGGGAACGTACCCAACGTGAAAAACTAGTAGCCAAACAAAAAAAGCGTATTGCCGAAATACAAAAGGAAATAGAGACCGATTTTCCGCTATCCAAAATCAACAAAAAAATTGAACCATGAAAACTGTAGCAATGATAGCGGCGGCGGCCGAGGACAATGCTCTAGGAAAAGACAATGACCTCCTATGGCATTTACCGGACGACTTTAAGAGGTTTAAAAAACTAACTTCCGGGCACAGCATTATTATGGGAAGAAAAACGTACGAGAGCTTTCCCAAGCCCCTTCCCAACCGTAAGCATATCATCATAACCAGGGATAAAAACTATACCGTAAACTATGATACTTGTGTTGTTGTGTACTCTTTAACCGAAGCATTGCAACTTGTAAAGGACGAGCCCTTATCATTTATAATTGGAGGAGGGGAAATCTACAAGCTTGGAATGGAACAAGCTAACAAAATTGAACTTACCCGCGTACATGGCACTTTTGAAGATGCCGACACTTTTTTTCCGGAAATTGATGAGTCCGTTTGGGAACTTGCAACCGAGCAATACCATTCGGCAGATGAGAAACACAAATACGCATTTACGTATCTTACCTACTTAAAAATCTAATTTTTCAACTAAAAAATCTGCCGTAACATCCTCCACAAAACGCTTTAGAACGTCAGGAGCTACGTTAGTATAAAGTCTATGTCTTGCCGGCTCATTTGATGCATTGAGCGCATCGTTCTTTTGGAGCACGGCCCGTACCTGTCTTGCTACTGCTTCTCCGGAATCAATAATCTTTACATGGGCGGGCAATAGAGTTTTTAGAACAGGGATTAGGTATGGGTAATGGGTACAGCCCAAAACCAGATGGTCCATGCCTTGTTCAAGCATAGGGCCCACATATTTATTTAAAAGTTCCTTGGTTTCCTTAGCTGCTACTTTGCCGCTTTCTATTAACGGCACCAAACCGGTTCCTTCTTGTTCAATAATCTTAATTCCGGCAGCATGGCTAATAGATGTGCTATGAAAAAGACTACTGGATAGCGTTCCTTTTGTAGCCAACACACCCACAGTCTTAGATTCTGATTGTAAGGCCGCAGGCTTTATTGCCGGCTCTATACCTATAAAAGGAACTTTGTAATGCGCCCTTAAATACGAAATGGCATTGGTAGTGGCCGTATTACAGGCAACCACAATAATCTTACAGTCTTTCTCTAAAAGAAACTCTGTATTCTTTATACTTAGCTGAAGAATCTCTTCCTGTGATTTCTCACCGTAAGGTGCATTTTTACTATCTGCCAAATACAGGGTATTCTCATTAGGTAGGAGTTTCTGAATTTCTTTCCAAATGGAAGTTCCTCCAACCCCTGAATCAAAAACACCAATTGGCCTATTGTTCATATGCTTTCTAATTATTCCAACACTTCTACTATTGGGCTTCCTGTAGCTCCGTTAGGAAACGCTATCCCTAATAAACTAGCTACTGTTGGAGCAATATCATCTATTTCGGTTCGCTCTACCGTACTCCCATGTTTAATTCCCGCACCATAAAAAAGTAAGGGCACATGCGTATCATAAATTTGCGGCGAACCATGGGTAGAACCTGTTTTTGGGTAAGAAATTGTACCCGGAGACAATACGACCAAAACATCACCAGAACGTTTTTGGTTATACCCATTTTGAAGAATATAAGGTATACCATGAGTGTAATCATTCTGCCACATTTGGTAGGCCGTATAGGTACGATCAATCCCTTTATAATTCAACAATTCTTTTGCTATATTTTCCTGAACTTCCTGTACGCTCAAATCCAGATTCTTAATAATACTATGGTCTAAAAAGTATTGGTTGTTAGAAAAGTCCTTTACAATATCAGTTGTTCCATAATTGAACTCCAAAAATTGATTGAAATTTGTTTTTATCTCGTCCCAAACAACATAATCTGCCGGTATTCTCTGATCCTTTAAATATGCCGGAACTTCAATTGCGGCATGATCTGCGGTTAGAAATACGGTATATTCTCCTTTTCCCACTTTGCGATCTAATTCTTTAAAAAGACGCTCTAAATCTTGATCAAGTCTTACATACGTATCCTGTATTTCTTTTGAGTTGACACCAAACTTATGACCTACATAATCCGTACTTGAAAAACTAACGGCCAGGAAATCTGTAACATCATCTTTCCCCAGCTGCTCTTCCTCAAGGGCGGCTACGGCAAAATCAGTAGTTATACTATTACCAAAAGGTGTTGCCTTAAGCAGCTCATACTTACCATTCTCATCCCATAGTGCAGGTAAGTCATGAGTGAAAACCGAGGTCTTCTCCCCTTTAAACAATCCTTCGTAAGCATTATAGTCCGTACCGCTTTCAACATACTCCGAAATTTTCTTTAACGTTTTCCATGGCTTCTTGTAAGCATCTACGGATTTATCAGCATTAAACTTCTCCACCCAAACAGGTAGTTTGTCCATATAAAAAGAACTTGTAATCCAAGCGCCATCGCTAAACCAATATGCCGCATTAGCCGTATGCCCACCTGGAAGAACAGCACCTCTATCTTTTAAAGCAATGGCTATAGTCTTACCTCGCATTTGCGTATGCAAGCGAAGTTCATCTGTAATTGTGGTAACGGTCATTCTATGGGGAGACATTTTTCCGGCATCAGAAGTAGTACCAACTGAATTATAGGCCGGATCACCCGCACAATATACATCGGTATCCGATTCTTTATCGTACCAGTTATTGCCAATTATGCCATGCATAGCCGGTGTTGTACCTGTATATACAGAAGTATGCCCAGGTCCGGTACTCGTGGGGGCATAGTTATAATGATTGTTCTTACAATTGAAACCTTCATTTACCAAGCGTTTAAATCCATCATCACCATAATGGTCCCAAAAACGGGTAATATAATCGTAGCGCATTTGATCCACAATAATACCCACCACAAGCTTTGGGTCGGTTTTCAATTGAGCATCAGTTTGTTCTTTTGATTTTTTTTGACCGAATGACGTAAGCGGTAAAAAAGTAATGGTACAAATGGTAAAAAATAAGACGGTAAAATTCTTGGACATAGTTGTTTTATTGAGATAGCAAAAGTAAATAAATTCCCCTTTTAAAGTTTAAATGGAGGTTAAATGAAATCGTTTATTGTTATTTTTGTTAGGATATACCTATTTTCATCACATGAACTACCTAAGATCGATTGGCAGATATGCCATTATGATAAAAGAGGTCTTTAAGAAACCTACAAAATGGCGCATTATGAAGTCGCTCATTTTGAAAGAAGTAGACGAATTGATCTTCGGTTCTTTGGGTATCTTAATTTTCATTTCTTTTTTCATGGGAGCTGTTGTTGCCATACAAACGGCATTGAACATTACCAGTGAACTTATACCAAAAAACCTGGTAGGCTTTGCAACTAGGCAATCTATTATTCTTGAGTTTGCCCCTACTTTTTGCTCAATTATCATGGCAGGAAAAGTAGGGTCCTATATCACATCTAGCATTGGTACTATGCGAGTAACAGAGCAAATAGATGCGCTAGAGGTCATGGGAGTCAACGCGCTTAACTATCTGGTTTTTCCAAAAATTATAGCACTTTGCCTTTACCCGTTCATTATCTCAATTGCTATGTATGTTGGGATTTTTGGAGGTTGGATGGCCGCCGTATTTGGAGGATTTAGCACCAGTGCAGATTTTATAGAAGGTGTTCAATTAGATTTTATTCCTTTTCACGTAACCTATGCCTTTCTCAAAACATTGGTATTTGCTTTTGTTTTAGCTACGGTACCTTCCTATCATGGTTTTTACATGACCGGTGGAGCTTTAGAAGTAGGAAAGGCCAGTACCACCTCGTTTGTTTGGACGAGTGTGGTAATAATCATTGCTAACTATATACTCACCCAACTCTTATTAGGCCAATGATAGAAGTAAACGACATACACAAATCTTTTGATGGCACCCATATTCTTAAAGGGGTGACCACTAGTTTTCAAAAAGGAAAGACCAATTTAATAATTGGACAAAGTGGCTCCGGTAAGACCGTTTTCTTAAAGTGCTTGTTAGGACTTTTTACTCCGGAGGAAGGCACAATTAGTTATAACGGTCAAATTTATACGGAACTTACCGATGCACAAAAGAGAGACCTACGCCAAGAAATGGGCATGGTATTCCAAGGAAGCGCCCTGTTTGATTCTATGACCGTAGAAGGCAATGTGAAATTTCCGTTGGAAATGTTTACAAAACAGTCCAAATCCGAAATGCAGGACAGAGCGGATTTTGTACTAAAGAGAGTTAACCTAGTAGATGCGCATCATAAATATCCTTCCGAAATTTCTGGGGGAATGCAGAAAAGGGTAGCTATTGCCCGCGCTATTGTTATGAACCCTAAATATCTTTTCTGCGACGAACCCAATTCTGGACTTGATCCAAAAACCGCTATTGTCATAGACAACTTGATCAAGGAAATTACGGAGGAGTATGACATTACCACTATTATCAATACCCACGATATGAACTCGGTAATGGAAATAGGAGAAAAAATTCTTTTTCTTAAAGATGGCTTAAAGGCTTGGGAAGGCACCAACAAGGAAATATTTAAAACCGATAACGAAACGGTTACCGATTTTGTGTATTCTTCCGACCTCTTTAAGAAAGTGCGCCAGATGTATATAGAAGAGCGTAACTAAATCTACAATCCTATTTAGCAGTTCCTCGCAGCTGTATGGTGGTATCCTTCAATCGTACTTTTAACCACTCATGAACCCTTTTGTTCTCCGAAGCAATTTTAGTATTGCTCAGCCCTTCTTTCCATTTTACTTCAAAGATTGATAGGGTATCCGTTTTACTAAAATCCGTAATAACGGCATTATCATACTGCAAAGAAACCAAATTCTCATAGTTGGCTTTTGCCTCGGCACTTATATCTTGAAAAGGAATTTGTTTTCTACTAGATGCATCCTTTTGCAAACGAGTGACCTCGGCCTCTAAAAACGCAATTTTCTCCGCTTTACTAGACAATTGGTTTTTCTGGGACTCATAGAGTTCGTTAATATATTTCAACTGATCTACCTGATCATTTTGAGACCCTTGAATAATATGAAGCTCAGTATTCGTAAGCCGCTTATAATCCTCATCTTCTTTTAGCATGGTGTTCCATGAGGAAATAATATTGGCCGGAATAACCTCGTTGCCCATACAAACGATCTCAATTACCGGCTGTTCACCTTCATTATATTCAATACTGGTAAAATTATCCAGATACCTTCCTCCACTTGTAAATTGGTATTTTCCAATGGTCTCACTAACAAATTCATTGGCCTGCTTTTTAAACATGGACTCCTGAAACACCTTATAGAACGTCCATCCCGCAGGTATCATAACCAATAAAGCCACAATAGAAGCTATACGCGCTATACGCCTTCTTTTGGCGGAGTTTACATAACGCACCATAGGAAACTTTAAAAGTTTTATGGTCAAGAAAGTCGCCAAGGCTATGAAAATGGTATTTATGATAAATAAATACATGGCCCCAAAAGCGTAACCGGGATTACCTATGGCCAGACCAAAGCCTACCGTACACAAAGGCGGCATTAAAGCCGTAGCAATGGCAACACCAAAAATAACGCTGGCAATAGTTCCTTTTTTAGCCCTTGCAATTACCAATGCCAAACCACCAAAAAAGGCTATAAGAACATCCCTAATATCCGGAGCCGTACGTGCCAACAACTCAGAAGACTCATCTTGAATTGGAAAGAATTCAAAAAACAGATAAGCCGTTAACACACTAAGAACCACCATTACGGCAAAGTTCTTTAATGATCGCCTTAGTGTGTCAATATCATTAATGGCCAAAGACATACCCAGACCCAAAATAGGCCCCATAAGCGGTGATATTAACATGGCACCAATAACTACTGCTGTAGAGTTTGCATTAAGACCAATAGAAGCGATAAAGATAGAACAGATCAAAATCCATGAAGTATGCCCTTTAAAGGGTATATCTGCAATAATAGCTTCCTTCGTAGCTTCTTGATCCGTATTTTCACGAATATCCAATAATTCACGCATAAACCTCCGCAGGCTTTCCCACAGACCTTTTGCATCTTTCCTTACGGCCTCTTCGCTCTCCTTTGGAGCCTCAGTTGGCGTGATATTATCTTGATTCAATTTATCGCTCATGTATTAGAATTAGGCATATTCGTCGCCATATTTATCCTTAACGGCACCCAACACCTTTTTAATATCCTGTTCTTTAGTTTTCGGGTATATTAAAAGTACTTCTTTTTTGTCTACGATGATATAGTCGTTAAGACCATCTACCACAACAATTTTATCTTTTGGGGATCTGATCATATTGCCGGATGCATCAGTAGTTACCACCTTGCTGTTTACAATGGCGTTATTATCATCATCCTTGTCCAATTTATCATATAGAGAGCCCCAAGTACCCAAATCGTTCCAGTCAAAAGTAGCCGGTAGTACAAATATGGATTTTGAATTTTCCAAAATGGCGTAATCTATAGAGATGTTTTCTGCTTTTGGATAGTTCTCTTTTATAAACTCTTTTTCTTCGCCAGTATTGTAACAAGACATCCCGGATTCAAAAAGTGAATACTGTTCAGGTTGATAGTTTTTGAACGCATTTACAATGGTCTTCACGCTCCACATAAAAATTCCCGCATTCCAAAGAAAATTTCCTTGGGCCAAAAATTCCTTTGCCGTTTCGTAATCAGGTTTTTCACGGAACTGATTTACCTTCTTTAAGCCTTCCGGACTTTCCTTTTCAAATTCTATATAACCAAAGCCTGTATTAGGAAACGATGGTTTAATACCTAAAGTACAAAGTACGTCTTCCTTCTCACATTTATCAAAACAGGTGGTTACATCTTTGGCAAAGGCATCTTCATCTTCAATCCAATGATCACTGGGCGCTACGATCATTACACCGTTCTCGTTCATTTTTTGAATCTTTAATGCCGCGTACAGAATACAAGGAGCTGTATTTCTCATAGCAGGTTCAAGCACTACTTGATCCGGTTTAACCAAAGGTAGCTGCTCCAAAACCAGATCATTATAGCGCTCATTGGTCAGGATAAGAATATTTTCGGTAGGAACAAACTTGTTCAGACGCTTAAAAGTTTTTTGAATTAAGGTGTCTCCCGTACCCAACATGTCATGAAATTGCTTTGGGTAAGAAGATGTACTGATTGGCCAAAACCTTGAACCGACACCACCGGCCATTAGAACTGCGTAATAATTGTTGTTTTTCATTTCTTGATTGCTATGAAAGCGGAAGTAACAAAATCTTTCGCTTATTTATAAATAGTTAGTTATTTTTCACGTAATTTCTTACAATTTTAATCAAAAACCAATTCCACTTCTGCATTAGGTTGAAAAAGATACATTCGCCCTGTAGCCACCTCTATACATTCATATCGCTTAACGCGTCTATTCCCTTTTTTGTACAATTTACCATTATGTATGCGAAAAATACTACCTAAGGGCACCTCAAAAACGTAGGTCCTATCCGTTTTTTGCTCGTCAAAATGTTTTAATGCTATGGACAGCCTTGCGTCCGTACTACTACTTGCCTTTGGATTTTTAAAATGATTTGCTAGAAGAGGTAGTAATTGGGTAGGAAAAATTTCGGGCCTTATAAACGGTAACATTAAATATTGAAAAATGCGTTTCCACTCCGTACCATGTGGTTTTATAGTCCTGCCGTATTTTTCAAAAGCCACTAAGTGGGCAATTTCATGTATAAGCGTAATCAAAAATCGATATTTATTGAGATTGGCATTTACTGTTATCTGATGCTTTCCATTGGGCATCCGCCGGTAATCCCCATGGCGGGTAACCCGTTCGTTAACAATCTTTAAGTGAACGCCTGTCTTCTGAATCAACTCCAAACAGGATTCTATAGCCCTTTCGGGAAGATATTTTTGTAGCACATTATCCACTGCGGACAAAAATAAGTTAACTCAACCAATAAATGAAGTTATCCATTATTAAGCCTATGTCAAAAAATAACACCTATACACAAGAACGACCCTATATAAGGAAAAACCAAAAGTTTAGGGCGTACTATTACTGACCTGAAGTAGTTTTCCGTTATACAGCTGATGTCCTTCTAAAGCAAAGTTCTTGATGTATTTGGCCATTTGCAAAGCTGTTGTAGGCGCTTCATACCCTGGAAAAGCCTCTTGTAGCATTTCAGTCTGGACTGCGCCCAACGCCAACACATTAAAGGAAGGACCGGTTTCCTTAAATTCTTCGGCCCACAATTCGGTTAGAGTAATTACCGCCCCCTTACTGGAACTATATGCAGATAAGCCCGGAAACTTAACACTGCCCTGCACACCTCCCATAGAACTAATGGTAAGCACATGGCCGTCTTTAGGCATTCTTGGTAGAATCTTCCTTGTCATTTCCGCTACTCCAAATACATTTACTTTGTAAACAGCCTCAAACTCCTCGGCTTCGGTTTCAAGAAAAGGTTTGCTCAACAGCTTTCCTGCATTATTTATAAGTACATCTACCGTTTCAAAGTTTTCAGCTAAAGAATCCTCCATCTTTTTAAAATCGGATGGATTACCCAAATCAAAGGAGAAACTAAAAATTTTTTCATGAGCCAAATCGGAAATTGGCTTATCATTTCGGGATAATGCCAAAACTTTGTGCCCCTCATCAGCAAACAATTTGGCCAGTTCAAAACCTATACCCCTACTAGACCCCGTTATTACGATATTTGCCATTAGTTGTACTTAATTTCTTTTGTTGGTGCGTTAACGATACCCTCTACAACCGGAATACTCTTATTTATTAAGTTAGCCATGTGACTGAAGTCCATTTCAGAAAGTTCATCTCCCACTTTGTGGTAATGGTTAAAGTTCGTAAAATCAAACGTACTGAAAGTCTGTGATGGCACCCCAAAGGCTTCATGAAACGGATAATTATCCGATCGCTTAAAAAGGTTGAATTCCTTTGCTTTAGGAAGAAAGCCTGCGTAGGTCTGTTCTGCGTAACTATTAGCTACATTGGCCATATTGGATTCTTCATACCCCGTTAAGTAAGCCAAGTAATCCTTACCTACCAAGGGCACACCAACCATTTCATAATTGAGCATTACATATAGGTTCAAATTCTCTTCCTTTAGCTTTTGCGCCAAGTGTTTTGACCCTAACAATCCCTTTTCTTCAGCACTGAAAAGAGCAAAAATTATGCTTCGTTTATTTGTTCTTGATTTCCCAAAATAACGGGCAAGCTCCATCACGGTTGTAGTTCCCGTTGCGTTATCATTTGCACCGTTGGCTATGGCATCTCCATTCTCCTCTGCTATAAGTCCTATGTGATCGTAATGAGCACCAATTATTACAAACTCATTTTTTAGTTTAGGATCACTGCCTTCAACCACACCAACAACATTAAAAGCGGGCGCATCATAATTAGAAAGGTCATCTCTATACGTTTCAAAATAAGGTTTGACGTTATTTTTTGAGAAGCTGCCTTCAATGAACTCAGCGGCTTTTTCAATTCCTTCACTTCCAGTATCCCTACCTTGTAGCTCGTCCGAAGCCAGAAAATTCATGATTGAAGCCACTTTTTCCGCGTTTGAAAATTGATTTTGCCCCGCACCTACAATACTTCCTATACCATTTAAATCGTCGGCCTTTTTAGGCACCTCCATTAAGCTGCGATCAAACTGCACCGCTTCTTCACTTTCTAATGTTACGGATTCATCAATCTTTTGAGAACCGCACGACAAAGCCAATATACTGGCAACAAACAGAAAACTCTTTTTCATAGGTGTTATTTTTAATGGTACAATTTAGAAATAAAAAAAGGCATCTGGAAATAACCAAGATGCCTTTATTATAATAGTTAGCGATCTGTTTAAGCCAGCATGGTTACCGGATTTTCCAAATACGCACGTAGTGTTAATAAAAATTGAGCGCCAGTAGCCCCATCAACCGTTCTATGGTCACACGCCAAAGTTACCTTCATTGTATTACCAACTACAATCTGACCATCTTTAACCACTGGTTTTTGAACAATGGCTCCAACAGATAAAATTGCGGAGTTAGGTTGATTAATGATTGAAGTAAACTCGGTAATACCGAACATACCCAAGTTAGAAACTGTAAACGTACTACCATCCATCTCGGCTGGAGTCAGTTTTTTGTTTCTCGCACGACCGGCCAAATCCTTAACGGCAGCACCGATTTGAGTTAAACTCAATTGCTCAGTAAATTTCAACACAGGAACAACAAGACCTTCATCTACAGCTACGGCAACACCAACATGTACATGATGGTTGTAACGTGTAGTATCTCCGTTCCAAGTAGTATTTACCTGCGGATGCTTCTTCAGGGCCATGGCACATGCTTTAACTACCATATCGTTAAAAGAAACCTTTGTATCAGGCAAATCATTTATCTGTTTTCTAGAAGCCATGGCATTGCTCATGTCTACTTCTATAGTCAAGTAATAGTGAGGTGCGGTAAATTTAGATTCGGACAAACGCTTTGCGATGGTTTTTCGCATTTGCGAATTTTTGACCTCCTCAGAACCTTCTTCACCTACTGGCAGGATTACAGGAGCACTTGCAGGCGCCGCCGCTTGCGAACTAGCCGCTTTTTGCGGAGCTTGTGAAGCTGCAGCAGGAGTATACCCTTCTACATCTTTCTTCACAATTCGTCCGTTATCTCCAGAACCTTTGACATTTGCTAAATCAATACCCTTTTCCTTTGCTATTTTCTTGGCCAAAGGCGATACAAATATACGTTGGCCGTCATTTACAGCCTTTGGAGTTGAAGTATCTTTATAAGCTTCCTTTTTTGGCTCTTCTTTTTTAGTTTCAGAAGAAGCACTTTCTTTCTTACCCGAAGACGGCTTGGCATTAAGCACGGCATCAACATCTGTACCTGCAGGTCCTATAACCGCCAACACTGCATCAACCGGAGAAGATTCACCCTCTTGAATACCGATATATAATAAGGTACCCGAGTAGAAGGATTCAAATTCCATTGTAGCTTTATCCGTTTCGATTTCAGCTAAAATATCTCCTTCTTCTACCGTATCACCCACTTTTTTCAACCAAGCAGCAACAGTACCCTCTTCCATCGTATCACTAAGGCGAGGCATCTTTACCACTTCTACGCCCTCTGGAACATCTGCAGAAGCAACTTCCTCAGAACCTTCAGAACTTGAAGCTGCAGGTTCATTGGCTTCTTCCGCCTCTTCTTCGCCAGAAGTATCCGCACTACCGTTTAACAATGATGAGATATCTTCTCCCTCTTCACCTATAATGGCCAAAAGAGAATCTACCGGTGCACCATCTCCTTCTGCAATACCAATATGCAATAAAGTACCTTCATAAAAGGACTCAAATTCCATTGTGGCTTTGTCAGTTTCTATTTCTGCAAGTATATCGCCTTCCTCAACTTTGTCACCAACGTTTTTCAACCATTTGGCTACGGTACCTTCTTCCATGGTATCGCTCAAGCGGGGCATGTTTATTACTTCTGCCATTTACCTAAAATTATTTATGTTGTACAAATGGAAAATCTTCTTGCTCATAGACCATATCGTACAATTGCTGTACTGGCGGATAATCTGATTCGTCTGCGAATTTTTCGCATTCCAACACCAAATCCTTAACTTTTTTGTCTATTGCCTTAATGTCTTCTTCGGATGCGTAATCGTTCTCTTTAATAATATCAAGAACTTGGGTAATAGGGTCTATTTTCTGATATTCCTTTACTTCCTCCTTTGTTCTATAATGCTGTGCATCCGACATAGAATGACCTCTATATCTATATGTTTTCATTTCAAGGAAAGTTGGTCCACCTCCAGAGCGTGCTCTTTCTACGGCTTTACTTACCTCTTGAGCAACCGTTACCGGATCCATACCGTCTACGGGACCACAAGGCATCTCGTAACCCAAACCTAGTTTCCAAATTTCAGTAGAATATGATGTTCTCTCTACAGAAGTACCCATAGCATAACCATTGTTTTCACAAATAAATACTACCGGAAGTTGCCAAAGCATTGCCAAGTTCAACGCTTCATGAAAGGAGCCTTGACGTACGGCACCATCACCCATATAACATAAGGTAACGTTATCCCTACCGGCGTACTTATCACCAAAAGCCATACCTGCACCTAATGGAATTTGTCCTCCCACGATACCATGACCACCATGAAAACGGTGTTCTTTTGAGAATATATGCATTGAACCTCCCATACCTTTGGAAGTACCAGTAACCTTACCATACAATTCTGCCATTACTTGTTTAGGATCAACACCCATACCAATTGGCTGAACGTGATTCCTGTAGGCCGTGATCATACGGTCTTTGGTTAAGTCCATTGCATGCAATGAGCCAGCCAAAACAGCTTCTTGACCATTATACAAGTGTAAAAAACCTCTAACTTTTTGTTGAATGTAGACCTGTGCCAGCTTGTCCTCGAACTTGCGCCAGAACAACATATCTTCATACCATTTCAGATATACTTCTTTGGTAATTTTTTTCATTGATGCTAATAATTTGGATTCGTGGTTACAACACCCTGGCCGTTCCTTTTTTATTCACGGAACCAACCAGAAGGGCAAAAATACATATTAAATCAATAGTTGAAAAAAATTGAAGTAAAAGGTTTGTTAGAATTTATCCTTAGGTTGTTCAGAACTGTTACAAAAACGAACTATCAAAGCCCAATGGCAGAATATCCGCCATGGAATTACATTTAAAAATTTTGCCTTTTTCCCCCATCATCAAAAGTGCTATGGGCGTTTTTTGCTTTACTTCATACTCCGAGATAGCTTGCCTACAGTTTCCACAAGGTGCCGCAGGATTGGTTAACTCATAATTGACAGAGGTAGCGGTTATGGCTATAGCAGTAATGCCCACACCCGGATATTTTGCTCCAGCGTAGAAAATTGCCACACGCTCAGCACAAAGCCCGGACGGATAAGAAGCGTTTTCTTGATTGTTACCAATAACCACTTCGCCATTTTCCAATAGCACCGCAGCACCAACCTGAAAGCTCGAGTAAGGTGCATAGGCATTTTTTCTTGCTCCAATCGCATCTATCATAAGTTTACCATCCTCTTCCGAAAGCTCCTGAATTGAATCAAAAATGGTCAATTCAAAAGATATATTCTGTTTTTGCATACTTGTTTAATATAATAAGGGCCTAAAATAAGAAAACCTACCGTATGGCAGGTTTTCTTATTATATATTTATACGAGTCTTAATCGTTATAGAACTCATCTCCTAAATTAAAGGTTAAAGAGAAACGAAGTGAATTCTCTACAGGGTTAGTGATTTTAGATGTAGAAAATAGATACGATAAGTCTATTTGAGCGGAATTAAATTTAAAACCTGCACCCAGCGTAAAATATTTTCTAAAACCTTTTACATCACTCTCATTGAAATAACCTGTACGGAACATAAAAGCATCTTGGTATGTATATTCTGCACCTAAAGCCCATGTCATTTCTTTTAGCTCCTCACTAAAACCATCAGGGGCATCTCCAAAAGATTTAAACACACCACTTAAAAATCCAATATTTTGGTACTCGTCGTTATCCGCGGCATCCATATCTCCATCATTATCATAATCCTGAGGTGTTGGCACTAACAACTTATTGAATTCGGTAGTAAGGCCAATTACATTGTCTTGATCAAGAATAAAATCAAAACCAAAACCAAACTTTAAATTTGTTGGGATGAAGTTATCTTGCCCATTTTCATCATAAGCAATTTTACCTCCTAAGTTTGAAATATTAAAGCCACCTCTCCAGCGGCCGTCAAACCTGTTATAGGCAATTTCCCTAGAACGGTAAAAACCTGCTACATCAACCGCAAAAGTACTTCCCGGCTTAGAATCTACATTATTATCATTTTGGAATTTGAGGTTAGACCTAATATATCTACCCCCTACAGCCATTGAAAAAGTTGGGCTCAATTTTAAAGAATAAGACCCATCAAAAGACAGTTCGTTTGGCTTAACAACCGTTCCTACATCATCAAAAGTTTGCCTAAGCTCAATATCTCCCAAGGTAAAATAGCGAAGACTAACGGCAAAAGCGCTCTGATCATTAATTTTATTGAAATAACTTGCGTTCAAAAGACCAATACCGGAGATGGCATTGCTAAGATAAGGCGTATACCCCATACCAATACCCATTTTACGCTCCGCAAATGCAAACTTTGCAGGGTTCCATTGCTGAGAATATGCGTCGGTTGAAGTGGCCACACCCAAATCACCCATACCTGCCGCTCTGGCATCTGCTGTTATGTTCAAAAAGGGAACTGCAGTGGTAATTACACGATCACCTGCTTCTTGGGCCGATACTTTGCATGCAAACACAAGCAAAATAAGTATTGAAATTTTTTTCATTTTTAATATAGCTAAATTTAGTCGGTCAAATATTACAATATAGTGCTACAAACCAAAAATATATTAGTTGTATTACATGTAAACGGCCTTTTAAGGAATATCTTGCATAGAAAACACAAAATTTTCAAATTTCCGTTTCAAATCAAAAACAGGGCATAAAGTACGCACATCTTTTGTAATTTCGCATTCGCTTAGAAATATTATGACCTTCATACTGTTTTTTGGGCAAAAGAAATGCATCTAGCCATACTATAAAGTTATTTGCACCGTTATGATTTTTGAGGCGGCATCGGTTAATTGCAAACGCGATGTCTCCTTGGCAGACAAAATAATTTTTCACAAATAAAATATTCTGTGCAAATCATCGTTTTATATGCCGAAAGTGACACTAAAAATTAATCAAAATAAAATAACCAACTGCGCTACCATTTTAAGCAGTGGTACTATTTGAACTCAAGTCCTAATTATGAAAAAACAGTTTATCAAAGTTGTACTTTCTTGTGCAGTACTAGCGGGAGGTTTTACGGTTACCAGCTGTAAAAATTCCGGTTCTTCCAAAGACGTGTCAAGAGCCACAGGCTGGAAAATAAACGCCAAAGAAGGTGGTTTTCAATACAATACGGATTTTAAAGAACAAGAAACGGCACCAGGCCTTGTGTTTGTTGAAGGTGGTACTTTCACCAAGGGTAAAGTACAGGATGACGTTATGCACGATTGGAACAACACGCCTACATCGCAACACGTACAGTCTTTTTATATGGACGAGACAGAGGTAACCAATGTCATGTACTTGGAGTATCTTGATTATCTTAAAAGTGTTTATCCTCCAGAAAATCCACAATACGCAAACATCTATAAAGGTGCTTTGCCAGATACTTTGGTTTGGAGAAATAGATTAGGCTTTAACGAAACTATGACCAACAACTATTTAAGACATCCGGCTTACGCTGAATATCCTGTAGTTGGTGTAAACTGGGTTCAAGCAACACAGTTTGCCGAGTGGCGTACAGATCGTGTTAACGAAGTAATGTTGGAAAGAGAAGGTTACTTGGCAAAAGATGCCAAATACCAAGCGGCCCAAGGCGAAGTAGCAGGTACTTTTAGTACAGAAGCTTATTTGAACAGACCAGAATCTGTTTACAACGGGCAAATAGACTCTTTACAAGGAAAAGCTAAAAAGGACAGTGTAAATACATTTGCCAAAAGAAGTAGCGGTGTAATTATGCCAGAATATAGACTACCAACGGAAACCGAATGGGAATACGCTGCACAAGCCAACCAAGGTAACCGTGAGTACAATAACTATAGAGGTAGAAAAAAATATCCTTGGGAAGGGGATTATACCAGAAACGGACAACGTGTAGGTAGAGGTGACCAGTTAGCCAACTTTAAGCAAGGTAAAGGTGATTACGGCGGAATTGCCGGATGGTCCGATGATGGTGCCGATATTACTGCTCAAGTAATGTCTTACAAGCCTAACGACCTTGGTCTTTATGACATGGCGGGTAACGTTGCCGAATGGGTTGCTGATGTTTACAGACCTATTGTAGATGATGAAGTAAGTGACTTTAACTACTACCGTGGTAACATTTACATGAAAACCGCAATAGGAGAAGATGGTAAAGTAAACATTCTTAGAGACTCTGTAATGTACGATACCATGCCAAACGGAAAAATAGTTGCCGTTAACCTTCCTGGTGAAATTAAAATGGTACCTGTTGATGAAGAAGAAACTTATTTAAGAACTAACTTCTCTTCAAGTGACAACAGAGGATACCGTGATGGTGATCCAGGTTCTTCTAGATTCTTTGATCAATTTAGTGATGAGGAAGATCAGAATGACAGAAAGAAAATGTACAACTCTCCTAAGCATAGTGTTGAGCGTGACTCAACCGGGAAATTGGTTCGCCAGTATGATAAGTCTAACAACAGATCAACATTGATCAATGACGAAGTTAGAGTTTACAAAGGTGGTTCTTGGAGAGATCGTGCCTACTGGTTAGATCCTGCACAAAGAAGATACATGCCTCAATATATGGCTACGGATTACGTAGGTTTCAGATGTGCTATGTCTAGGGTTGGATCTAAATCCAAAACTAAGAACAAAACACCAAGAGGTAAAAAAGTAAGATAAGCTCCTTAAAATATTTTTCTAAAAAGTCTCGGTATAATATGCCGGGACTTTTTTTATACTTTTACTTTATGAAAACAGCTCAATTGCACGACATCTTTTTGGAGTTTCCCGAAATCTGTACGGATACCAGAAAACTAAAGGAAAACTGTATTTTCTTCGCTTTAAAAGGAGACAACTTTAATGGAAATGAATACGCCGCCAAGGCATTGGAGAACGGAGCTGCCTATGCCGTGGTTGATGAGGAAGACCATGCACAATCAGACCAAAGGTTTATCCTAGTTGATAATGTTTTGGAAGCCCTTCAAAAATTAGCTTCTTTCCACAGAAATCACTCCAACGCTAAGGTTATTGCGTTAACGGGAAGTAACGGCAAAACCACCACCAAAGAGTTGATTAATGCCGTGCTATCAAAAAAGTACCGCACTATTGCAACCAAGGGCAACCTCAACAACCATATTGGAGTACCCCTTACCCTACTCTCAATAAAACCAGAAACTGAAATTGCCATTATAGAAATGGGAGCAAACCACCAAAAAGAAATTGAATTCCTGTGCAGTTTGGCACTGCCGGATTTTGGATATATCACCAATTTTGGAAAAGCCCATATTGAAGGTTTTGGAAGCGAAGAAGGTGTTATAAAAGGTAAAAGCGAATTATATGATTATCTCACACAAAACGATAAGCATATATTCATGAACGGTGATGACCCGGTTCAGTTTCAAGAACTAGGGAGCTACATAAAGAAGTACGGCTTTAGCACTAGTCAAAAAGAATTTTACAAAATAGAATTCTTAGGAGCAAATCCATTTGTGACAGCATCATTTGAAGACCTAAAAGTTGAATCACAGTTAATAGGCAGTTACAACTTCACCAATTGTGCAGCGGCCATACTTATAGGAAAATACTTTAACGTTCCCCTTAGTAAAATTGCAGAAGCCATAAAAGGCTACTCCCCTAACAACAATCGCTCTCAAATCATTAACCATAACGGCCACCAAATTATCCTTGATGCCTACAATGCTAACCCTACAAGCATGAAAGCTGCCTTGGAAAATTTCTCTCAGATGGAAGGAGGCTACAAAATTGCTTTTTTAGGCGATATGTTCGAGCTTGGGGAAATTGCATCTGTTGAGCACCAAAATATAGCAGATTTAGCAAAAGAATTAAATTTTGGCGAGGTTATACTCGTTGGTGAAAACTTTCACAAGACCAACACATCTTTTAAGAAATATAGCACTTTTGCCAAACTTAAGGACTATTTAAAGGACCAACAACCTAATCCCAAAAGCCTTATCCTTATAAAAGGGTCACGAGGCATGGCCTTGGAACGCATTCTAGATTCCATTTAAACCAAAAAAGGCAGCACCCCTAAAGTACTGCCTTTACCATCTATTACTACTTGTTGGCTTCTATTCCAACTTAACCCTATTTTCTACAATCTCTTTTATAGGTACAATTAGCTTTCCTTCTTTTGTATTTAAGGTTACACTAATATTATCTATCGCTTCAATTGTGCCCTCTATATCCGCAAACTTCACCTTATCTCCTGCGGCATAATTTTTTCGTGCATAAAAAGTCTTCAACAGGCTTTCAACCACATTTCTAGACCCAAGACCTAGTCCTAACGCAAAAGCTAAAAGAAACGCACCCAATATAAGCGTGAAATTACTTGTAAACATGGAAGTATCAATCCCCGCTTGATTTAAAGCCGTTATGGTAACAAAAATCACCATGATATAGAAAACTATACTACTAACAAGCTTTCCGCCTCCAAAGCCCATAGAATCAAAAACGCTTTTCAGTGCGGATTTTATCAACTTGGCCGCATATAGTCCAATCATAAAAATGACCATTGCACTAAGTAATATTGGAAGATAACGGAGCAGGTTGGCTATCTCTTGCGAGATGATGGTAAGCTCTACTATATCTGCCGCAACTATAATAAATACCAACAATAGTATATACTTCACAAACTGAAGCAATACTTTCTCTATATCTATTTTAACGTTACTGTCTCCAAATAACCTTGCTTCATTAATTTTATCCGAGACTTTACTCAACTGCGCTATCTTGAACACCTTTTTAAGAACAAAACGCACTACTTTACTAATGCCCCACCCCAACATCAGAATAACGATAGCTCCCAAAATATTGGGTAACGCAGATGCTATATCACTTACGATAGTACTTAAGGTATTGAAAGTCAAATCTTTCCACTCTGAAACTTTATCCATTTTCTTAAATGTTATGCGTTAAATAATATCGGGCTTGGTTTTAAATATATCTTCAATTGCAGACTTATAATTACATGTAAACAAGTTTGCCATGTCCATAACAAGTTTGGCAGAAGCTATATCATCCATAACCTTCTTTTTCAAATGAGGAGGAACCTCGTGCAACGAGTCTTCCATTTCCTTAAATGGATTTTTCTTTTCCATAGACATTATGGTATTTTGTTATAAGCTTCCACAATACGAGACTTTGCTCGTTTGAGTCGCATTTTCACGGCACTTTCCCCTATATCTAATATTGAGGTCAGTTCTTTTATCGATATATCGTCTTGGTACTTTAAAAGCAATATTTTTTTGTCCTCTGGGTCTACTAAATTTAAGGCCTTTTTAAGTTTTTCCGACCGCATATTGGCTATTTCCGCATCATCATCTACCACCGTTATGGGTTTAGTTGTTTGCGAAATAGAATCAGATTTATCACTCATTAACCTCTGCTTGTTCCTTTTCACATAGTTCACACAAAAATTATAGGTGAACGCATATACCCAAGTAGAGAATTTTGACTTTCCCTTAAAACTGGAAAGCTTCACAAAAAGCATCAGGAAAACATCCTGCGTAAGGTCTTGGGCCTCTGCTTGCGAATTAGAAAAGCTGTAACATTTATTATATACTCTTTGTGCATACCTATCGTAGAGTACAGCAAAAAGCAAAGCATCATTATGCCTCGCTATCTTGCGCACAAGCTCTTCATCCGACATCAATTGCGGTACTACTTCTGTTTCCAATATTTGGTTCTGGTTGCTAGTTACTAATTGCGACACAAAAAATGTCTAAAAGTCACCGTAATATATTTTAACAGACTCATTAACGACACGCAAAGGTATAAATATAGCGCCAGTAATCACCTTCAAAACAGAAAAGTAATCAATAAAAAAAGCTCAACATCTGCTTTTTAAACAAAGCAAGAATGAGCTTTTCCATCTTAATAATAAAGAACATTTTCCAACCCTAAAACCTATGTCTTGGTTTTAATAGTTGACCGAAAAGGTGTCAATTATTCTTTTTTCTCTTTATCCTTGAGCGCCTCAGGTTTCTGTTCTTTGGCACTGGAATTTGTAGAAAACAAAATGTTGGGAAGCATAACTACCATACCCAACAGGAATATGGCAATGCTTATACTGAAGAATACAAATACAAGATCATTCATCATATAGTAATGTTAGTTAGTGTATTCTTTTAGACACGGCAATTAACAAAAAGTCACTTTTTACCAAAAATTCTATTTTGAAACCAACATTACAGCTTTA
The DNA here is from genome assembly GCF_044597075.1 of Zobellia russellii. Lineage (NCBI taxonomy): Bacteria > Pseudomonadati > Bacteroidota > Flavobacteriia > Flavobacteriales > Flavobacteriaceae > Zobellia > Zobellia russellii. The sequence goes on from NZ_CP139000.1 coordinate 2,370,050, forward strand.
TCTACCCCTAAACACAAATATCTTAGATCATATAATTTTCGTTTTTACTTTGATTCTACTCAGGTTTTTCTTTCATCTTTTTTTTCCATTTTGTTTTACCTCTTAAATCTAAATAGCCCCTACCTTTTCTAGTATGCTCTTTAGAAGATAAGGCCGATGGTATCACAAATACCACAATCACCAAAAAAATGATTAAACTAACTGCCAAAAGAAGAACAAACGGATTAAACACACTTAGTAATTAACAGGTTATACACTTAGTAGGAAACCACTTAACGAAAAAAGTCACATAAAAAAGTATAAATATTTACCTATTCCTCAAAAAAGAAAGAATTGTCCCTGATGTAATTATTGAATTTTAAAAAAACACCTGATCTACATTGTTAAAATGTGAAAATTGCAAGCAGGGAAGAAGAGAGAAATATGTGGGTCATACTGGATTCGAACCAGTGACCTCTGCCCTGTCAAGGCAGCGCTCTAAACCAACTGAGCTAATGACCCATAAATAGTGGGCCAAAGGTAAAATTAATTTCGGATTAAGAAAACATAAATTAATTGTCTTTAGTAAGACAAAACTTCCATCGCGCATTCAATACAAAGAGTCAACAACTTACACCTAACAACACTAAAGTTTACGCTAAATTATTATCCATTAACCAACCTAACACAAGTTTACGCACTTTACAAAGTCTACAAATACTCAACATTGCATAGATTGACCATTTATTGCACTAATCCTATCATTTAAAATATGTATTTTGCGTCAATCACAATAAATTTACAATAGCTCAAAGATTGATTCATTATTATACAGTATGCGCAACACATACACTGAGTTGATATTAAACATGAGTATTTTTTTTAATTATAAATTTATTGTTCAACTCAAACCAACAATTTAGAACCAAGAGTCATGATAGCATTAGAATTCTCAACTTTTTTAGGTCGCTTTCACCCACTATTTGTACATCTTCCTATTGGGTTTCTTTTTTTAGCCATTGTTTTAGAATGGTACGAAAGCTTCAAAAAAACCGAAGTCAAAAGCAAACTAATTCCATTTGCATGGTTATTAGGTGCACTTAGTGCCGCAGGTGCCGCAATTTCCGGATGGTTCCTAGGAGAAACCGGCCTATACGAAGAAGAACACCTATTCGCCCATAGATGGCTGGGCATTGCCTTGGTAATAGTGGCCTTTATTGGATGGTACCTAAAAAGCAAACCAAAAGCTTTCCCCATTAAATTACAACACGGTTTTAACATCCTACTTTTGGCCATGCTTTTTATAGAAGGTCATAAAGGGGGAAATTTAACCCATGGCGAAACTTACTTGACCGAGTACGCTCCTGCCCCTATCCAAAAACTATTGGGCGCAAAAGATACAAAGGACTCCGGTCCTTCATTTATGACTCCAGATTCAGTTCAAGTTTATGCCGATTTGGTTGCTCCAATTTTTGAAGCAAAATGTGTAGGGTGCCATAATGATGAAATAAAGCGAGGCGGACTGAACATGAGCCACCCAGATTCATTACGCATGGGCGGAGAGAGCGAAAATGTTATTGCCGCCGGAAATACCCAAGACAGCGAACTTTTTAGAAGAATTACGCTTCCACCAAAAAATGTAAAGTTCATGCCACCTACAAATAATGCCCTCACCTATGATGAAATCAAAACTGTAGAATGGTGGATTGAACAAGGAGCTCCTTTTGAAGGCACGTTAACTAGCCTGAACGTAACCGAAAACATCAAACCAGTTCTACTAAGACGCTATGGCATTGATACCAACCCAAAACCATGGTATGAGACGGTACAGCTTCAAAAACTGGACAGCATTCAATTATCAAATCTGGTACAACAAGGTTTTGAAGTTAAAATCTTAGGTCCTGATAATTCCTTATTAGACGTTAAATATTCAGGTTCGGACCTTACTCAAGAAAAACTTGCAGAACTCCATAAGGCAAAAGACTATGTGACTTGGTTAAACCTGGCCAATACAAATATTAGTGACGAACAACTTTCAAATATCTCAGAGTTTGTGAACCTTACTCGTTTACAATTAGAAAAAACAGAAATTTCGGATAAAGGTGTTTCTCACTTAGCAGGACTAGAGCATTTAGAAGCCTTAAATCTATACGGTACTAAAGTAACTGACGCATGTTTACCAAGTATAGAAAAAATAAGCAGCCTTAAGCGCGTTTATTTATGGCAAACAGGAGTAAGTGCCCAAACAGCAAAAAACATTCAGGAGAACAACGAAAAACTAAAGATTGTAATAGGAAAAGGATAACCGATCTACATTTAAAATTTTAAAAGCCACCTAAACTATTTAGGTGGCTTTTTTTTATGAAGACTGAGCACATTTGGTGGTTGACAAACTATAAATGCCTAACAACTCGTGACCTTTGCAAAACTGTTCCATTTCTGATTTAGACACAAGCAATACCACGCTTCTACACTTGTGGAAAAATTCGCCGCACACTATAAAAACCTGGCTTTAATCTTTGAGTAAAATCCAATAGCTTTTCTAACGTTCTTAATAACGAGCGGACATGTTTTGTGAAGGGATGATTTAACGCTGTCCTAACCAAAACAAGAAGTAAAATGTGGAAAGTAAAAAGTCTCAAAAATAAAAAATCCTCAAACATTTTAATGCTTGAGGATTCTGGTGGGCAATGAGGGATTCGAACCCCCGACCCCCTCGGTGTAAACGAGGTGCTCTGAACCAACTGAGCTAATTGCCCTAAAAGGTGTGCAAATATAAGACTCTTTTTTACTTCTCAAAACAAAAAAAGAAAAAAAATTAAATTACTTCTGAAACAGTAAACGTACTACCTCCAACAAAGATAAAATCTTCCGGTCCAGCCTCTGTCAAAGCAGCATGATACGCAGCTTCAATAGATGTATATTTTCTCCCGTTCAAACCAAAATCTTTCACCCTGTCCATCAACTCATTAACCTCTAATCCTCTTGAAATACTTGGTGATGACAAGTAGTAATTTGCATCTTTTGGGAACAACGGAAGTATACCATCAAGGTCCTTACCCTTCACGAAACCAAGTACGAAAAATAATTTTCTAAATTTTTGCTGAGATACCTGATTTATCACAATAGATAGACCTTCCTTATTATGTGCCGTATCGCAAATAACGGTTGGAGCAACTTTTATTTGATGCCACCTCCCCATTAAACCCGTATTCTCGACCACATTCAAAAGCCCTTTACGTATTTTTTCATCTGCCAGACTAAAACCATTTAGTTGTCTTATAACGGCCAATACGCCTTTAACATTCTTTTTTTGATATGCACCTAAGAGCGAAGTAGGATACACCTCTTCAATTTCACGCTCCGCATAAATAAGTTTTGCCTTCTTAGATTTGGCCACCTTCCGAAACGTTTCGTCCGTTTCTGGCTGAAATTCACTTACCACCACAGGAACACCCTCTTTAATGATACCCGCTTTCTCAAAAGCGATCTTAGGTAAGGTATCACCCAACATATCTACGTGGTCAAAACCTATATTCGTAATCAGACTTACTTCAGGATGCATAATATTGGTTGAATCCAACCTACCTCCCAGCCCTACCTCAACCACGGCAATATCAACCTTCTCCTTTGCAAAATAATCAAAGGCCATGCCTACGGTCATTTCAAAAAAAGACAAATGATAATTTTCAAAAAAAGATTGATTATTCGCTACAAATTCAACCACGAAGTTTTCATCCACACATTCGCCATTTATACGAATACGTTCACGAAAGTCCTTAAGATGTGGTGACGTGTACAAACCTACTCTGTACCCGGCCTCCTGAAGTATTGATGCTAACATATGACTACTGGAACCCTTACCATTGGTCCCGGCCACGTGAATACTCTTAAACTTGTTCTCCGGATGATTTAAATGATTTGCAAAGTTGCGAATACCATCTAGTTTGGCATTATAGGCTTGTTTTCCTTTTTGTTGATACATTGGAAGTTGCGCAAACATCCAATCCAAAGTTTCCTGATAGGTCACTCTCCCAATTTAAAGTTGACGACCACAAAACCAACTTGCTGACTAGGCGCATTGGAATCTAAATTCCATTTATGCTTAAATGCGGTTTTCTTTGCAGGCTCCAATAAGCAAGGACTATTATTGGTAGTTCCCTTAACCCCAGGCGTAGCACTCACTACATTACCGTTGCGATCAACAATAATCTTCACTACTACCCTACCTTCTTCGTTACACTGCTGTTTTACCTGCCCTTTACCCACCAAGGAGCGACCATTTAAGCCATAACCACCTGTTCCGCTACCAGAACCGGGACTTCCATAATAACTCGTAGCATAGGGGTCACCATCTGGCTGTCCCTTATCACCCGCTCTGTTATCATCTCCTTCGCTTCCCGAAGCATTACCTTCGGATTTACTGATACCGCCAATAAGCGCATCTAGCTTTTTCTTTTTAGCCTCTTGCTCCTTACGGGCCTTTTCTTCAGCAGCTTTTTTCTCTTGAGCTTTTTTAGCCGCTTCCGCCTTTGCTTTTTTCTGAGCGTCCTCGGCCCTTTTCTTAGCAGCCTTCTCTGCTTCTTCCGCTTTCTTTTTGGCCTCTTGAGCTTTTTTAATTTTGATGGATTCTTCGTTCTCTTGAGTCAACACTTTTTCAGCCGGGGCTTCTTCGGCCACAACTTCTTCAGGCACATCTTCCGCAACCTCTTCTACTTCCTCAACAACCTCTTCTTGTTTAGAAGGTTCAACAGGTGGTGTATCCAAAGGTTCTGATCGGATTTTCTCTTTAGGTTGTACATTACCACTACCAAAGTTGGTAGTACCGAAATTAACGGAAATTCCGTTTTCGATAGGTGGGTCCATATAGGTAAGGCCTATATAGAACAATACAAGCAGCAATACACTTAGTAGAAAAGTAGTAAGTGTAAAAGATTTCTTTTTGTGTCTCGTGTCTAGGAATGACATTAATTGGGTCGCACGGCCAAGATCACCTTATAACTATTTCTATTGGCAATATCCATAACGTTCACCGCTTCTTTGATGGCAACGCTTTCTTCCGCCCTTAAAATAATTGTGGGTTTATCTTGTCCTTCTAGTGCCTTTTTTAATTCAATTTCTATGTATTCTCCGTTTATTCTCTCGTTGTTAACGTAGTACTGCAAATTCTTATCAATACTAACGGATACGTTTTGTGTGTTCGTAGACTTTCCTTTTGCCTTTGGAAGTAATAAATCTAAAGCATTGGGAGAGTTTGCCGTAAGCATAAAGAATATCAATAACAGAAATACGATATCTGTCATTGAAGACATACTAAAATCCGGGCTAACTTTGTTTCTTCCTCTTAGTTTCATGTCTTGCGAATTATAAAGGTTCGTTCAACAAGTCTAGAAACTCTACGGCGTTCGCCTCCATTTTATGAACCACTTTATCGGTCCTGTTCACCAAATGATTGTACCCAATGTAAGCTATAATACCTACGATCAAGCCCGCTACGGTAGTTGTCATTGCGGTATATATACCAGAAGCCAATGAGCCCATCTCTGCTTGACCACCACTGGTAGCCATTTCGTGGAACGCCAATATCATACCAATTACGGTTCCTAAGAATCCGATCATTGGTGCGGCACCCGCAACCGTTGCAAGAATACTAACATTCTTCTCCAGTTTATAAACCTCTAAGGTACCTGCATTTTCTATGGCCGTATTAATATCATCCAACGGCTTTCCAATTCTAGAAACCCCTTTTTCGGTTAATCGCGCTACAGGAGAATCGGTCTGGGCACAAAGTAATTTTGCCGCTTCCAACTTACCATTGGTAACATGGTCGCGAATCTGGTTCATAAAATTACTATCTATTTTTGAGGCCGCCTTGATAGCGAAAATACGCTCAAAGTAAATATAGAGAGCAACGAACAACATGATAAAAAGTACCGTTATAATAAGCACACTACCTGTACCGCCATTAAATATCAAATCGATAACGGAAAGTGTCTTCTCTTCTGACATAACATCCGCAGCTGCAGGATCTTGAGCCATATCTTGAAATAACATCATAGAATTCTTAGGTATTAGAGTTGCCTCTATAACGGTATTTTATCGATTAAATTATACGTTTAATACAAAATCTCTTAATAAAATAAAAGTTACGGCTCCGGATATAAAACCAACCAATGCCAACCATGCTATTTTCTTTAAATACCAGAAGAAATCTATCTTCTCCATACCCATGGCAACAACACCGGCAGCAGAACCGATAATCAACATACTACCTCCTGTACCAGCTGAATATGCAATGAAGTGCCATAATGGATTATCCATTGGTTCTGAGAACATTCCCAAACTAGCAGCCACCAAAGGCACATTATCAATTACAGCGGAACCAATACCAAATAGCATTACCACAATATCCGTATTAGGAATAGCTTCGTTTAGACTTTCGGCATAATGGAATAACATACCCAAAGATTCCAAAGCTGCAACCGCCAATAATATACCTAAGAAAAATAATATACTTGGCAGTTCAATTTTTGAAAGTGAATGATGAACAGGACTATGGTGACCTGCAGTATCATCTCCTTCTCCTTCTACATTTGAAATACTGAATTTTGAATTACTATAAATTTCAGCAAATGTTGCTACAACGGCCAATGACAACATCATACCCACGTATGGAGGTAAATGAGTAACCGTTTTAAAGAAAGGAACAAATACGATAGCACTCAAACCTAAGTACAACATTGTTGCACCATATTTAGACTTTGGCTCTTCTAAAGCATCAATATTACTATCAAGATTCCCCTTAAAGGCTTTAAATCTACTAGCTATCAATACTGGCACTACCATACAAACTATTGAAGGAAGAAGAACGTGTTCCACTAATTGCAAAGCAGACACTTTGTTTGCGATCCATAGCATGGTAGTTGTTACATCTCCAATAGGAGACCACGCACCACCAGCATTTGCCGTAATGATAATCATACCCGCAAACCACAGACGTGTTTCCCTATCATTAACCACTTTTTGCAATATGGTAATCAAAACAATTGTAGCAGTTAAGTTATCTATGATAGCCGAAAGGACAAAGGCCAATATTGAAAATAACCATAACAACTTTCGTTTACTTTTAGTTCGGATGAACCCTTTAATAGTCGCAAAACCATCAAAATAATCAATAATTTCTACAATGGTCATCGCCCCTAATAGAAAGACTAGTATTTCTGCCGTTTTACCTAAGTGATGCAGTAGAATTTCATCTATATGTGTGGGCTCGAGCTCCCTAAGTTGTGTGTTGACCTCAAAAACATCCATATGGGTCAAGGCAATTATAGCCCAGAGAATAGCCATCATGGCAAGAGCCGGAATTAGCTTATCTATTTTAAGGTTATGCTCAAGGGTAATCGCAAGATAACCTGCGAGGAATACGATAATAATAATGGTCTCCATACTCAATCTATTTATATTAGTTGTTTCAATGCAATTTCAAATGCCGTTCGGCTGATATTCTCCTTAGAGGAATTTTGTTTGTAAGTGTTCAATATAGCTTTTCGGATGGTATCCGAAGTATCTTTAAAAATAAGCTCATCATCAATGCCTACTCTTTTTTCCATGAAGTAAGCAAAAACTCGTGCCATACCACAGTTTGATATAAAATCTGGAATTACACTCACCTTTCCGTCCGTATACTCCATAATCGGCCCAAAAAATATTTCCTTATCCGCAAAAGGCACGTTAGCCCCGCAGGAAATTACTTCTAAACCTGTGTTAATCAAACTATTTATCTGATCTCTTGTTACAAGACGAGATGCGGCACACGGCGCAAATATTTCTGCTTGCAAAGACCAGATACGCTCATTTATTTCATCAAAAGGAATCATCTCATCAGCCCCAGCTATTAGATTGTTCCCATTTTTATTAAGGAAAAAAGTCTTGATTTCTTCAAAAGAAAACCCTTCTTCATTAATTACACCTCCGGCGCGATCAATTATTCCAACGATTTTAGCTCCCATTTGGGCCAAGTAATAGGCCGCGGCGCTCCCTACATTTCCAAAACCTTGAACTATAGCTTTTTTCCCAACAACGTTCCCACCGTATATATCGTAATAATGTTTCACTGCTTCGGCAACACCATATCCGGTAATCATATCGGCAACGGTATACTTCCTGGAAACTTCAGGCGAATACTTTTTGTTCTCCAAAGCTTTGATTACCCCAAGGCGCAATTGCCCAATTCTGTTGATTTTATCTGCTTCGGTAGGCTTAAAATGACCATTAAAAACGCCCTCTTGAGGATGCCAGACTCCTGCATCTTCAGTAATTGGAATGACCTCATGAATCTCATCTACGTTAAGATCCCCTCCGGTACCGTAGTAGCTTTTTAATAACGGTGATACCGCATGGTACCAACGTTCCAACACTCCTTTTTTTCTTGGATCATTGGGGTTAAAGTTAATTCCGGACTTAGCCCCGCCAATTGGTGGGCCAGAAACGGTAAATTTAACCTCCATAGTTTTTGCCAAAGAAAGCACCTCGTTCATATCCAATCCTTCACGCATCCTGGTTCCTCCTCCTGCAGCTCCACCTCTAAGTGAATTTATGACCGTCCACCCCTCGGCTTCCGTCTCACTATCTTTCCAATTAAAGACAATTTCAGGCGATTTATTTTCGTATGCTTGTAGTAACTCTTTCATTATAAATTGATTTAAATACTATTATGACTCTAATTCCCCATTTAAAAAATTTCTCTTTCTCTACGCCAAAACGGCGTTACTGCTGTGTCATAACTTTCAGTTTAAATCAATTCGAAAAACGAATTCAACAAATATAAAAATTTGGCTTGGGATACAAAGTTTTTGACCACTAATGAATCATTAATTTTTTAAAAAAAATTAGCTCACTTTGCTAGGTGTACAATTTATTTCAGAAGCTTATATTTGTAGAAGCTCAAAAAAAAGACAGATAAATTATGGATTTCTCATTATCAGAAGAACATTTAATGATTAGACAGGCTGCGCGCGATTTTGCTCAGAACGAATTACTACCCGGAGTAATCGAAAGGGATGAAGCTCAAAAATTCCCCTCCGAGCAAATTAAGAAGCTTGGCGAACTTGGGTTTTTAGGCATGATGACCGACCCTAAATATAGCGGAAGCGGCATGGATACCCTATCTTATGTTATTGCCATGGAAGAACTATCTAAAGTTGATGCTTCTGCATCTGTAGTGGTTTCCGTTAACAATTCATTGGTCTGCTGGGGCCTAGAAGCCTTTGGAAATGAAGAACAAAAACAAAAATACCTGACACGATTGGCTTCTGGAGAAGTAATTGGCGCTTTCTGCCTTTCCGAACCCGAAGCAGGGAGTGATGCTACTTCCCAAAAAACTACGGCTATAGACAAAGGTGACCACTATATTCTGAACGGAACCAAAAACTGGATTACCAACGGCGGTACTGCGGACATTTATTTGGTCATAGCCCAAACGGATAGAGAAAAAGGACATAAAGGTATTAACGCCCTTATTGTGGAAAAGGGAATGTCCGGTTTTGAAATCGGCCCAAAAGAAAATAAATTAGGGATACGTGGTAGCGATACACACTCCCTTAACTTTAATGACGTAAAGGTTCCTAAGGAGAACAGAATAGGTGAAGATGGTTTTGGTTTTAAATTTGCCATGAAAACCCTATCCGGAGGCCGTATAGGTATTGCCGCACAAGCACTAGGTATTGCAGCTGGGGCATATGAGCTGGCACTTAAATATTCTAAAGAACGAAAAGCATTTGGCACGGAAATTTCTAATCACCAAGCCATAGCTTTTAAACTGGCGGACATGCACGTGCAAATAGAAGCGGCACGAAACCTAGTATATAAAGCGGCATGGGACAAAGACCAAGGTAACAATTACGACCTATCTAGTGCCATTGCCAAACTTTATGCATCCCAAGCAGCTATGGACACGACTGTTGAAGCAGTACAAATACACGGTGGTAATGGTTTTGTTAAAGACTACCACGTAGAAAGACTTATGAGGGATGCCAAAATAACCCAGATTTACGAGGGAACTAGCGAGATTCAAAAAATAGTAATCTCTAGGAGTATTTTAAAAAATTAATATCTAAGGCACTGCCTACCCCGTTAATTCTATCACATTTACAATAAAAAATAGACCTAAATACCACAACACCACACAAAACAGAGGGGGTTAACTTCAAAAATTAAGAAATATAACAAATACCCCCTCTAAAAACCTTTCACAGGTCTATTGAATGTGCTAATTTTACCATTCTGATAAATTTAGCTCACATAAAAACCATATATGAATATTTTTCAACGTTTTATTTGAAACGTTGAATTTTTATTTGATTAGACAAAAATAGCTGCTAATTATTCATCAGAAATGCTATTTTTGGATAAATACCATAATCTATGACGTTGAAGAAGCAAGGGTTGTACCTACCGGAATTTGAACATGACAACTGTGGCGCAGGTTTTATCTGTAGCCTTAAAGGAAAAAAGTCCAATGATATTATCCACAAAGCACTGGAGATATTAGATAAGTTAGAGCACCGTGGTGCTGTTAGCTCAGACGGAAAAACTGGTGATGGTGCCGGTATACTTATAGATATACCTCATGACTTCTTTAAAGCGGTTTGTGATTTTGAACTTCCTGAGCCAGGTGAATATGCCGTAGGTAACATCTTCTTGCCACAAAAGGAGAACCAACGTGAGTTCTGTATTTCTACATTTGAGGAAAACATAAAAAAACAAGGCTTAAAACTATTGGGTTGGAGAGATGTTCCTGTTAACCGATCTATTCCTGGCCGTGTTGCTATGGAAACGGAGCCTTTTGTTAAACAAGTTTTTGTTGCCAAGGAAAGTGATGAGCAGGACTATTTTAACTTTAACCTTAAATTGTTCGTTGCCAGAAAAGTTACAGAGCATACGGTAATCAACTCAAAACTATCTGAAAGCAAGTTCTTTTACGTACCTAGCCTTTCAACAAAAATTATCATATTTAAAGGGCTTTTGATGCCTAAGGACATCAGTCTATACTATAAGGACTTGATGGATCCTCGTGTGGTAACCCGTTTATCTCTGGTTCACCAACGTTTTTCCACCAACACCTTCCCTACTTGGGATTTGGCACAACCCTTCCGTTACATGTGTCATAATGGTGAAATAAACACGCTACGTGGTAACGTATCCAGAATGCGTTCTCGAGAAGAACTTTTGAAAAGTGATTGGTTTGGTGAGGATATAAAAAACATCCTACCTACTATACTTCCAGGTAAATCAGATTCCGCAACTATGGATATGGTTGTTGAACTTTTGTTGATGACCGGTAGGTCTTTACCAGAGGTTATGATGATTCTTATTCCTGAAGCATGGGAAAAGAACCCGGACATGTCCGAAGCAAAAAGAGCTTTCTACGAGTACCATTCTTGTATGATGGAACCATGGGACGGTCCTGCATCCGTACCTTTTACTGACGGAAACTATATTGGTGCCGTACTTGACCGTAACGGTCTACGCCCATCTAGATACACGGTTACAAAAGATGATTACGTTATCATGTCTTCTGAAACCGGTGTGGTGCAAATTGCTCCTGAAAATGTTGAATTCCACGGAAGACTGGAACCAGGTAAAATGTTCTTGGTAAACATGGAGGAGGGCCGCATCATTAACGATGAGGAAATTAAAGAAGACATCGCCAGCCGACTTCCTTATAAAGAGTGGTTGGACAACAACTTGGTTCACTTAAAGAATATACCTTATAATGATTGTCCGCTATTTTTAGGTGAAGCTTCGCTTGAAAAACGTAAATCTGTTTTTGGCTACACCTTAGAGGATATTAATACCATTATCCTTCCAATGGGAAAAACGGCAAAAGAACCGATTGGTTCTATGGGTTCGGATACACCTATTGCAGTACTATCTCAACGTCCACAGTTAATTTACAACTATTTTCAGCAGTTGTTCGCCCAGGTAACCAACCCACCATTAGATGGTATTCGTGAAGAATTGATTACTGATATTAGCCTTACCTTAGGTAGTGACCATAATATATTTGACTTCTCTGAATTACATTGTAGAAAATTAAAAATTCAGAACCCGGTTATTTCCAAAGAAGATTTGGATAAAATCAAAAATTACGATGCCAGTCCGGATTACAAGGTTGTTTCCATCCCTGTCCTTTATGAAATAGAAAGAGGTCATAACGGTTTGGAAGATGCTTTAGAAGCTATTTTGCAACAAGCATCAAAAGCTATAGATGAGGGTACTAATATTATTATCCTTTCGGATAGGAATGTAAGTCAGACTATGGCACCTATTCCTGCATTATTGGCCTGTTCATTTGTAAACAGTGGCTTGCAACGTTTAGGAAAGCGAAGTAAGCTTAGTATCATAATTGAATCTGCCGAACCAAGAGAAGTACACCATTTCTGTTTATTGTTCGGTTTTGGAGCCAGTGCAATTAACCCATACTTGGTAAATGAAATTATTGGCGAGCAAATAGAGGAGCATGATATAACCGATTTCACTTTTGAAGAAGCCGTTAAGAACTACAACAAAGCAGTTGGTAAAGGTATTCTTAAGGTGATGAACAAAATTGGAATCTCTACGCTAAACTCATACCGAGGCTCACAATTGTTTGAGTGTATAGGAATAAACACCAAGGTAGTAGATAAATATTTCCCTAACACACCTACCCGTATTCAAGGTATAGGCTTGTACCAAATAGAAAAAGAAGTAGCTAAACGTCATAAAAAAGCGTTCAACACCAAAGAAGTTGCCGCTAACCTTGATTTGGAAATGGGCGGAGATTACCGCTGGAGACGTGATGGCGAAAAACATATGTTCAACCCATTAACCGTTGCCAAGTTGCAAAAAGCCGTACGTGGTAACGAAAATGAGACGTACAAAGAGTACGCAGAAATGGTGAATGAACAGTCTAAAAACTTAATGACCATTCGTGGGCTATTTGAATTCTCCAATTACGATCCTATTCCATTGGACGAAGTTGAACCATGGACAGAAATCGTGAAGCGCTTTAAGACAGGAGCTATGTCTTACGGTTCTATTAGTAAAGAAGCACACGAAAACTTGGCAATAGCCATGAACCGTATTGGTGGTAAAAGTAATTCCGGCGAAGGTGGTGAAGATGCAGAACGTTTCTACAAAAATGCTACTGGAGATTGGAAGAACAGTGCCATTAAGCAGGTAGCTTCAGGACGTTTTGGAGTAACATCCGATTACCTGACCAATGCACAAGAAATACAGATTAAAATGGCACAGGGTGCCAAACCTGGTGAAGGTGGCCAACTACCTGGTCCAAAAGTAAACCCATCCATAGCCAAAACAAGAAACTCTACTCCTTACGTAGGGTTGATTTCGCCTCCACCACATCACGATATCTACTCAATCGAGGATTTATCACAGTTAATCTATGATTTAAAATCGGCTAACCGTGAAGCTCGTATAAATGTGAAGCTCGTTTCCGAAGTAGGTGTTGGTACCGTTGCGGCAGGGGTTTCTAAAGCCAAGGCAGATGTTGTTCTTATTTCCGGATTTGATGGAGGTACGGGAGCGTCTCCATTGACTTCCCTAAAACACGCTGGTCTACCATGGGAGCTTGGTATAGCGGAAGCGCAACAAACATTGGTCATGAACGACCTAAGAAACAGGATTGTTCTTGAGTGTGATGGTCAGCTTAAAACAGGACGTGATGTTGCTGTTGCTTGTCTCCTTGGAGCAGAAGAGTTTGGTTTTGCGACCGCTCCGCTTGTTGCTTCAGGATGTATTATGATGCGTGTTTGCCATCTAAACACATGCCCAGTAGGTATTGCAACCCAAAATCCTGAATTACGTAAGAAATTTGCAGGAAAACCGGAACACGTTGTAAACTACATGTATTTTGTAGCTCAGGAATTACGTGAAATAATGGCTCAACTAGGTTTCAGAACTATAAACGAAATGGTGGGTCAGGTTCAAAAACTAGACCGTAAGAAAGCTATTGATCATTACAAATCGGCAGGTATTGATTTAACTCCTATTTTATACGAGGTTGATGTACCGGCAGGAACCAAATTTTACAACACTCAGAAACAAACGCACGACATTGACAACTCAATTGAGTTTGATATTATAGCAAAAGCAAATCCGTCTTTATTTAGAAAGGAAAAGCTAACATTAGATTTCCCCATTAAAAATACGGATCGTGCCGTTGGAGCAATCATCAGTAATGAAATCTCTAAAGTATACGGGGCACAAGGCCTTCCTATCAATACTTTAAAACTGAACTTTACTGGTTCTGCGGGACAAAGTTTTGGTGCATTTGCCACCAGAGGTCTTACAATGACAGTAAACGGAAACACCAATGATTACCTTGGAAAAGGACTATCAGGGGCCAAATTGGTCATTAAAGTTCCAGAGAAATCTACCATTGTACCAGAAGACAATGTAATTACGGGTAACGTTACGCTTTACGGAGCAACCGCGGGACGTGCTTACATCAACGGAAAAGCAGGAGAACGTTTCTGCGTTCGTAACTCGGGAGCAAAAGCGGTAGTAGAAGGTATTGGAGATCATGGTTGTGAGTATATGACCGGAGGTGTGGCCGTAATACTTGGTGAAGTAGGAAGAAACTTTGGAGCTGGTATGAGTGGTGGTATCGCCTACATATATGATCAGAAAGGAACTTTCAGAAAAAAATGTAACAATGAGGACCTTAATTTGTTAGAGGTTACCGAAGATAATGATGTTAAACAATTGAAGGATTTAATAGAAAGTCACTACAACTCTACCTTGAGCCCATTGGCACAAAGAATTTTAGAGAAATGGGAAGATTGTCTACCTAAATTCATCAAGGTCTTACCTGAAGAATACAAACAGGCATTATTACGTATGGAAAGAGAAAAATTAGAAACTATTTAAAGTCGAGACATGGGAAAGATTACAGGATTTTTGGAATTCGATAGAAAAGTAGAATCATACGCGCCTGTTGAAGACCGCGTTAAAAATTATAATGAGTTTACCGTTGCCTTAAATGAGCCGGAGCTTAAGGAACAAGGTGCAAGATGTATGGATTGTGGTATTCCGTTTTGCCACAGTGGTTGCCCGTTAGGCAACCTTATTCCTGATTTTAACGATGCCGTATATCGTGGCAAATGGGAAAAGGCAGCAACCATTCTACACGCCACCAATAACTTTCCGGAATTTACCGGAAGACTTTGCCCTGCCCCATGCGAAGAAGCATGTGTTTTAGGCATCAACGAAGACCCGGTAACTATAGAAAATATAGAAAAGAATATTGTTGAAACCGCCTTTAAAAAAGGATGGATAGTTGCAAAACCTCCAACAACAAGAACCGGTAAAAAGGTAGCTATTGTAGGTTCCGGACCTGCCGGGCTTGCTGCGGCACAACAACTAAACCGTGCAGGACACACCGTTACCGTTTTTGAAAGAGATGAGAAACCAGGTGGACTACTACGTTATGGTATTCCAGATTTTAAGATGGAAAAACATATCATTGATCGCAGGCTAGAAGTTTTAGAAGAAGAAGGTATTGAGTTTAAGTGTGGTGTTCACGTTGGCAAGGATATTTCAGGTAAAGACCTTCAGAATGATTTTGATGCTGTAGTACTTTGTGGTGGTGCAACCGTTCGCAGAAACCTGCCAATAGAAGGAGCCGATTTAAATGGTGTGGTTCAGGCGATGGATTTCTTACCGCAGAACAATAGAAGAGTAGATGGCGTTAAAGAATTTGAAAACGAAATCATGGCCACGGGCAAAGACGTTATCGTTATTGGTGGTGGTGATACTGGGTCTGACTGTATAGGTACATCTATAAGACACGGGGCAACTTCTGTTTCAAATTTTGAAATCATGCCAATGTCCACAACCGAAAGACCGGAAGGACAACCTTGGCCTTTTTGGCCAATGCGCCTAAAAACAAGTACGTCCCACAAAGAAGGTGCGGAACGTTTCTTTAGCATATCTACTAAAAAATTCATTGGAGACGATAAAGGTAACCTAACTGGACTTATCACTACTCAGGTAGAGTGGATTAGAGAACCAGGAAAAGCTATGGTCTTAAAAGAAGTGGAAGGCACCGAAAAAGAGTGGAAGTGCGAATTGGCCCTATTAGCATTAGGTTTTACGGGATCTGAAATGACCATTGCCGAGCAATTGGGTATCGAAGCCGACGGAAGAACCAATATTAAGGCCAGCGAAAGCAACTATAAGACCAACGTTCCCGGCATCTTTGCTGCAGGTGACCAAAGACGAGGTCAATCCTTAATTGTTTGGGCCATTTCTGAAGGTCGCCAAGCCGCCCATCATGTAGACACCTATCTTATGGGAGAATCTGCTTTACCGTTAAAAGGTGAAGGAGATTTGCCAAGGGTGTAACCAGGGTTAGTTTTATATAACTAGAATTTATACGATCCAACCCAATTAATTGGGTTGGATTTTTTTTATCCACTACATCACGTAGCAAAAGGCCTTTTAGGTTTCCGTTATGAACATTAAAAAAGTTCTCTTTTACATGATTCTTAGTGCATTGGCATTTACCCTAATGAATGTCGCCGTAAAACAACTACAGCACTATAACGTCTATCAAATTGTATTTTTTAGGGGTTTTGGCTCGTTCCTACTCACAATGGCCATCCTAAAACGCTTGAAAGTTCCTGTATTGGGAAATAATAAAAAGCTTCTGGTGTTACGCGCAATTGTTGGTACAAGTTCTATGACCCTTTTCTTTATGTCATTGAAATATCTCACGGCAGGAACGGCGGTTTCACTTCGCTATCTAGCACCTATTTTCTCCGCCATATTTGCGATATTTTTATTGAAGGAAAAAATAAAACCAGTGCAATGGCTGTTTTTTATCGTTTCGTTTATTGGCGTTCTAATTCTAAAAGGACTGGACTCTAACCTAGATAACACAGGCCTTATTCTAATCTTTGGAGCGGCGGTATTAAGCGGACTAGTTTATATTATCATCAGTAAAATTGGACAAAGCGACCACCCTATTGTAATTGTAAATTACTTTATGCTTACTGCAACTTTTTTTGGCGGAATATTTGCCATACCCTACTGGCAGAACCCCATAGGAATAGATTGGCTCTTCTTTTCAACATTAGGTTTTTTCGGATTTATAGGGCAACTCTACATGACCAAAGCATTCCAAATAGCCTCCAACAATCTAGTTGCTCCCTTTAAATATCTTGAAGTACTCTTTACTGGACTAATTGGCTTTATGTGGCTAGGCGAAGTTTATACGCTATGGAGTTTAGTGGGTATTGTTTTAATCATAGCCGGTTTGGTAATGAACGTTGCCTACAAAGCCCGAGACAAAAGATATACGATGTAACACTTAATCTATTTATAAATTAAGTAAGTATAATGCCCTATTTTAAATTTGGCATAAAGATAACTCAATCACTAATCCTTTTTAGAAGTATACCTAAATATTAGTTAAAGAGGACCAATCAACACTGTAAAAACTCAAATGAAACGGACTTACGCCTTTCTAAGACAAGAAAGCGCACAAAAGAAATCACTGCTTGGCGTGGCTTTCTTTTATGCGCTAACTAACCTTTATATTTTGCAATATATTTTCGGCTTATTCAAAACTCTCAATACTCACCTGTTTTGAAGGCCAATAATCATCCTTACGGAACTCAAATTTGGTGGGCTTGTAATCACCAACCAAGGTAACATCTGCCCTTTCTGGAATGGGCAAATCAAGTCCCCAAAATATGCCATTTACCAGTAATCTTCTGGTACCTTCTACCAATAGGTCATTTGCGGCACCAACTGTAGACGTAAACGCTTTTCCTTTTTTACCATCAGGTAATTGGTAGCTCTTAATCCATGTAACGGGCATCAACTCTTCACCTAGGCTTTTTCCATCTTTGTTGGTAGTTGCAATTTCATCATCCGAGGGTCTCATTCCGTAAAACACGTCGTTTTCATCATACTCTCCTTTTCTATTCATAACCTGCCCTAAGATTATAGGCTGCGAGTCTCCAGGAAGGGGAAGTCTAACCCCGTACACATCACTAGCACCCCATACGTCTCCATCAGAAATTCCGTTGGTTATACCGGTTGTACCAGCGCCTATAGCTACCATTCCCTTTGTACTTTGGTGTTTATGGTGGCCATGATGATTGATCCAGGTTTCGCCAAGAACCAAGCGACCAAAACCGCCGTCCCATTCCGTCTTGTCTCCTTTGTAATTGAAACTATAGTGCGCATATGGAGAATTGGAATCTTCAGGAAAATTAAAACCATGGGTCGCAGTTCTTAATCCCATAACCGGTTTTCCAGATTTTAAATAATCGTCAATATGTTTCATTTGATTATCAGGCAGTGCTCTAAACCGGGTAAAGATTACCATCATATCCGCCGAAGTCAATGCCTCCAATCCCGGTATATTTTTAACGTAATTCGCATTTACAATACCTGGCTTATCTTCTTCCTGCGCAAATAGAACGGTACATTTAAACCCATGATGTTTAGATAAAATTTTTGCCAATTGGGGTAACGCTTCTTCGGAACGGTACTCCTCGTCTCCCGAAATCATAACGATATGCTTCGCATTGTCATTGGCTCCCTCATAGGTCAACCATTTTTTTGGAGCGTCTATTTCTTGAGCCATTTCGGGTTCTGTATCAATGGTTTTCTTTTGCTCTTTACACGCAAATAAAAATAGACAAATAACAATTGGCAGTATATTTTTCATTCTATTCTAGTTTAAAATATTTTATTTTTTGATTCCCAATCCTTCTGAGATGAGTTTAAATCCTTCAGTATACACCTCCTCAACCGGTGAATAGTTTCTCCATACATTAATAGCATTGGCAAATTCGGGTATAGTTGTACTAAAGGCTTCAATGGTTACCCAGCCTTTATAGTCTATTTCCTTGAGCCCTGAAAAAACGTCTGGCCAGTTCACTTGTCCCCTACCTGGTGTTCCCCTATCATTTTCACTAATGTGCACATGCTTTAGATAGGGCGCTATAGTTTTAATAGCACCAGATTGACTTTTCTCTTCTATATTGGCATGGTGCGTATCGAACATAGCTCCCAAATTTGGGTGATTTACCTCTTTTACCATATCACCTAAATCGGCCATGGTATTATATAGGTAACACTCAAATCTATTTACGGCTTCAGGCGTTAGAATAATATTTGCCCCTTTGGCATATTCTGCCGCCTTTAACAGCATTTCATTGCTCCACTTCTTTTCTTCCTGAGTGGGTGGTTTGCGAGTAAATAAGGCAAAAGTGGAATGAAAAGGTCCGCATAAAACCTGGGCATTGGCAGCCGCACCCATATCAATTGACCACTTTAAACGTTCCAGACCCGCTTCTCTTACTTTTTTATCGGGACTTGCAATATTTTGCTCAGCAGATAAAGAGGCTACACCGGTAACCCCCATATCCATTCCGGAAAAATGGTTGCCCAGCTGTGAATAATATTTTTCGGTTCCCTCTCCAAAAAAAAGCTCAATACCGTCATATCCGGTATCCTTTAGAGTATCTACAATACCAAAATGCTGCTCAGTGACATGATTAGTCCAAAGCAACATATTCATCCCTATTTTCATTGCGTAATGGTTTCTTTAAAATTTGTTGTGAAATAAATAAAACATGAAATTCAGTTCTGATTTCCTTCTAAAAATCGGGCCGGGGGACTTATGAATTCCATATAGTGAACAAAACTAGCGCTAAATGAAACTTTAAAATTCCTGTATTTTCTTAAAGATTGATACTTTTTTGCCATTTACTACGGAGTACAGCACACAGTCATACATAATTAAACTGATTTTTGAATCTTTAAAAATAGCTTCCTATACTCAAGGGGACTCATGTCTGTAATAGACTTAAATTGTCTATTAAAATTTGATAGTGCGTTATAGCCGCATTCATAACTAATTTGGGAAATATTAAAATTATCCTCTAAAAGCAATTTTCGGGCATGACCAATTCGTATCTCGTTAACAAAACGTGTAAAGGTCTTATTGGCCCTAGGCTTAAAATACCTACAAAATGAAGTTGTGGTCATGCTTAAAAGACCTGCGGCCTCGTCCAGAGATATATTGGTCTTAAAATTAGACATCACATAATCATACACTTTGCGCATTTTTTCCGCATCTCCACCTTTAAAAGCATTCATATAGTTAGGACTGGCCAACATCGTATACTCATTACTATTGGATAAGGTGTCTAATATTTTCAACAGATGTAAAATTCTCTTAAAACCCTGTTGGTTATCCAACTCTAAAATAAGTGCTATAATGGCTTCCCTTGTTTCTCCATAAAATTCTATACCCCTTAAAGAATGTTCTACAAGCTTATTTATCTTGTAAAACTCTTCCATCTCAAGAAGTGGTTCGTTTAAGAGCACATGATCAAAATAAATAACCAAGCCTCTAGTAGAAAGTTTACTGTCCTTTTGAAAATAGACATCGTCACTTCTCCATAAATGAGGAAGGTTGGGCCCCGTCATTACAAGGTCGCCTTCTTTGAAATTCTGTACATGATCACCTATAAATCGCGTTCCTTCTCCTTCTACGATATATGAAATCTGAAACTCAGGATGAAAATGCCAATTGGGATTAAAATAAGGACCAATAAGGTCTTTATAGATAAAAGTTTCCTTTGGCGTCAACGTCTTTTCTATACTTGGAGCACTCATAAATTTTCTCTATAAATACGTTTAGACCCCAATATATGATAAAAAAGTATCAACTTTTAATAAGATACAGGATAATTTAAATCAAAATCTATCATAGCTTTGTCTACAATCTCAACAACAATCTAATTTTATCGGCAAATTTTTAAAAATAGTTAAGCTAATGTGGATGCAAATTCCGATATTAACAAGTGTAAAAAGTACATTAATAATTTTAAGCCTATTTAGCTTGTAAGAGCGATATAAATACTCAACCAAGACCAAACCATCGTCATCTTAACTCAAAACAAAATTATTCTACCTATTATGAAAATTATTAAAACGATCGACAAAGCAAAGCTCATCATGACCTTTGTCGTAGCACTTTCATTTTTGGCATGTAGCGAAAAAGAAAACAACACCTTAACCGTAGATAAAAACTCTCGCATTGTTTTAGTAGGAAACAATTTAGGATCAAGAATGATGGAGTTTGGGCATTTTGAGACCGAAATGCAACTAAGGTATCCCACCGATTCCTTATATATTAGAAATATGTGCGATGGAGGAAACACTCCTGCCTTTAGACCACACGCCGCTAGAAAATCTCCATGGGCCTTTCCTGGAGCCGACAAGTTTGAACATGACCCAGGAAGCAGAATACACTTTGTTGAGGATGATGGCGGACACCAATCCGGAAGTGTAGGTCACTTTCCTACTCCCGATGAATGGATTACCAGCTTAAAACCGGATATCATACTTGCATTTTTTGGTTATATAGAATCTTTTGAAGGTCAAGAAGGTCTTGAAAATTATAGGGAAGAACTGCGTGCTTTCATAAAACATACTTTGGCCACCAAATATAACGGCATTGCTCCTCCACAGCTCGCCATTGTTTCGCCTATTGCTTTTGAAAATCTTTCGGCCAAAATGGATTTACCCGATGGTATACAGGAAAACACAAATTTGGCACTTTACACCAAAGCTATGAAAGAGGTGGCCAATGAAGAAGGTGTACTTTTTGTTGATGCGTTCGATGCTACAAAAAAATGGTACGAAACCGAAGATGAAGACCTTACCCAAGATGGGTTTCAGCTTACGGATTCTGGCTATAAAAAATTCGCCAAATTATTGGCCAACTCCGTATTTGGAGAAAAGCAAACTACTGAAACCAACAGCCAACTTGTTCATGAGGCCGTTATGGAAAAGAACTGGTTTTGGCTCAACGATTTTAAAATACCCAATAGCGTTCATGTTTACGGAAGACGGTACGACCCTTTTGGACCGGACAACTACCCTTTTGAGATTGCCAAAATTCGGGAAATAACGGCTATACGTGATACTGCCATCTGGATGGCCGCTACCGGTAAAAAAATGGACTTGGTCGCTGCCGATGCAAAAACAAAAAAATTGCCTAAGGTAGAGACCAACTATAAAGAAAGTGAAAAAAATGGGACTCCTAAATACCTCTATGGCCAAGAAGCTCTAGCTCAAATTAAAACCGCTCCAGGCTACAAAGTAGAACTTTTTGCCTCTGAAGAGCAGTTTCCTGATTTGGCCAATCCTGTTCAAATGTCTTTTGATAACAAGGGCCGTTTATGGGTGGCCGTAATGCCAAGTTACCCTCATTACAAAGCTGGAGACAGTAAACCAAATGATAAACTTCTCATTTTTGAAGACACGGATGGCGATAACAAGGCGGATAAGCAAACTGTTTTTGCAGACGGTCTACACCTTACCATTGGTTTTGAATTTGCTCCGGAAGGCGTGTACATGTCCCAAGGAACCAACCTAATTTTATTAAAGGATACCGATGGAGATGATAAAGCCGATAAAAAAGAAATAATTCTAAGTGGGTTTGATGATCATGATACACACCATGCTATCAGCGCCTTTACTACCGATCCATCCGGTGCTATTTATATGGGCGAAGGTACTTTTCTCCATTCCAATGTAGAAACGGCCTATGGAAGTGTTAGAGGGTCTAACGGAGGTTTTTACCGTTATAGTCCACAACGTCATCATCTTGAACGCACCGCCCAATTGGCAATTCCAAATCCATGGGGTATAGCTTTTGACGATTGGGGGCAGCCATTTTTTGAACATACCTCTGGCCCAGCTGCTACATGGATGATGCCGGGAACTATTGTTCCGCGTTACGGGGTAAGCTCTCCTATCCCAGAAAACCTTATTGAGAAAGACCATTTAGTGCGTCCTACTTCCGGCCTAGAATTTGTTTCTAGTCGTCATTTCCCGGATAATGTACAAGGAGATATGTTGATTAATAATACGATTGGATTTAGGGGAACCAAACAACACAAAATGGTAGATGACCCTAAAACTGCTGGCTATATCAGCAAACATAGACAAGACCTTATTTTTTCCGATGATAAAAATTTCCGCCCCGTAGATATGGAGTTCGCCCCAGACGGTTCACTTTACTTTTTGGATTGGAGCAACGTACTCATAGGTCATATGCAACACAATGCACGCGACCCACTAAGAGATCACGTACATGGTAGAATTTATAGGGTTACCTATCCCTCTAGACCATTGGTAAAACCAGCTAAGGTTGCAGGTGCAACAATAGATGAATTGTTGGACAACTTAAAATTACCGGAATACAGAACGCGTTACAGAACCAAAAGAGAATTACGTGCTCGTAACGCCGATGAGGTTTTGGCTAAATTGAATATCTGGGTTTCCAACCTTGATAAAAAAGATGAAAATTACGAACATAACCTTTTAGAGGCTCTTTGGGTTAGTTGGGGGCTTAACAATATTGATCATGATTTATTGACCCAATTATTAGGAGCTAAAGATTTTAGGGCACGTGCAGCTGCAGTTGAAGTATTGAGATATGGCGGGCACCAAATTAATGATCAAGCAGAGTTGTTGATGCAGGCAGCAAAAGATGACAATCCTAGAGTACGCCTTGAAGCATTGGTTGCCGCATCTAGACTAGGTAAAGATATTGGCATTCCTATTATTACCGAAGCCGGAAAAAAAGGATTGGATAAATGGATGAAAAAACCCTACGAATCTGCTCTTGCCCATTTAAACGGACATAGAGCTGGAGAAGAAGCTAAAGAAGTAATAGAAACAGATTTAAAAGGAAAAGATTTAGAACTGTTAATGGCTGGACAAGAAATTTATGAAAGGGATGGCTATTGTGCTACCTGTCACCAATCGGATGGCGAAGGCCTTAGCGCTTCAGGGTTCCCTCCTCTAGCAGGTTCAAAATGGGTAACCGGCAGTGAGGAAAGACTGATAAAACTCACCACAAACGGAATTATGGGCCCTATAGAGGTAAAAGGCAAGAAATATCCTGGTCAAGTACCCATGACTCCATTTGGCAAATTACTGAATGAAGAAGAGACTGCCGCTGTGCTTACCTATGTCAGAAATACATTTGGCAACAAAGCTTCAGCCATTTCACCTGAAAAAGTGAAAGAAGTTCAGGAACAGATTAAAGATAAAGAAGGGTTCTATTCTCCCGAAGAATTACTTCAGGAGCACCCAATGAAATAATTTAAACATATACCATTCTACCATTTGCAAAGGGGACATTCTTATGAGTGTCTCCTTTGTTTTTTCTTCACGTTAGAAAATTTTGATATTGTTTTACAGAATGAGCAGCCGTTCTCTTCAATTACAAAACTGATACTATTTTATCTTTTGTTAAAACAAAAAAATACCACTCTTCTAAGCCTCTTAAACTTCCATTTAACCCTTTAGCAAAAAAAACAAAATCCTCAACCCATACCATTCAACAAAAATAGCAAGCATTGATAATTTCTTAAAAAATCTTCCCAACTCTGTTTTTTAATACCACTTTCTAAACTTCAAAAAACAATCCGCAACCAAAATAAAGGTCTTCCTCCTCCTCATTTTTTTGTATCAAAAATTATAGCGACTAAAAATGCGATATTAAAAAAACAAGAAAGCCAATAATATCAAATAATCAAAAAATGACAAAAAAATACCATTATTAGTAAAATTACAGGTGTACTCGCACACTACATACAATTACATTTGAAGGAAATCCCCCTAACTAATTCATCAACTTAAACTTTTAGACTATGACTTCAATGTTATCATCTTTTAAGATCAAACAGTTTTGCATCTTATTAGGTCTTCAAATTGTATCTCTCCAATCTTCCTTTGGGGCTAGTTTATCTATCGATTCAATTGATAGGTTTACAGAAAGAAATGACACCGTTCGGCTACTCATCAAGAATGATCAGGACAACGTAATTACGGGTACCGTTAACGACCAAGGCAACCAACCTTTACCTGGTGCAAGTATTATTGAAAAAGGCACAACAAATGGCGTAACCACAGACTTTGATGGAAATTTCTCCATTGAAGTTAGCAATCAAGATGCCGTACTGGTTATCTCTTATATAGGATATGCTACGAGAGAAGTACCCATTAATGGCCAAAACAATATAACAATCGGCCTTGAGGAAAATGCATCTGCTTTAGACGAAGTAGTACTGGTTGGCTATGGCACCCAAAAGAAGAGTGATTTAACTGGTGCCGTGGGCTCCGTAAAAGCGGAGGAACTAGCCGAAAGACCAGCCGCGTCTATGAACCAAGCCATTGCCGGTAAGGTTTCAGGGGTTAACATTACTTCAGGATCAGGTAGGCCCGGAGGTAGAACTGTTGTTAGAATTCGTGGAAACACCTCGGTAAGTATTGCCAACACACCACTATATGTTATTGACGGCGTAATCCTTAGCGCCGCTAGTCTACCCAACGGAAGCACGCCCATAGATTACATGAACCCTAACGATATTGAATCTATTGAAGTACTTAAAGATGCGTCGGCAACAGCTATTTATGGGGCTAGAGGTGCAAACGGTGTAATTCTGGTTACTACAAAAAGAGGCACAACAAGTGGTGGTGGCCGTCTTAACTATGATGTAGATTTTAGCATAGGAACACTCCCCAAAAAGCTTAATTTATTAAACTCAGAAGAATTTCTTCAAGTAGAAGAAACGGCGTACGCCAATGCAGAAAAGTTTGACCCTGAAGGTTGGGCAGGAGGTAGGTATACAGATCCTAGACTCAAAAGAACCGACCCAAGGTTGTTTGATTCTGAAGGAAACCCTCTATACGATACGGATTGGCAAGATGAAGCTATTAGAACTTCGTTTACACAAAACCATCAACTTTCTTTTACCGGAGGAACCCAAAAGGGCAACTACGGACTTTTTATGGGCTTTCGAGATGAACAAGGACTTATTATAGAATCATGGTTAAAGCGTTATTCGGCTAGATTCACAATGGATTCCGATATCACGGATTGGTTAAGAGTTGGTGGTAGCTTAGGTTATAATGACCAAAATGAAAAACAAGTAGACCAATTAGGTGGTGGCGGTATCACCACAATGCGTCAAGTTTTTGAAGCGCTTCCTATTATACCCGTCACTTATGAAGATGGCACATGGGGCTCTAACATAGATTATCCCGGCATGGAAGGTGGCGGAAGTCCTGTTGCTGTGGCCAATGATAGAAGGTACTTCCTCAAGACTCAAACCGTTTTAGGTAATTTCTATAGCAACATTGCCTTCAATAAAAATTTACAATTGAGAACTACAGTTGGGGCAAACGTCATAAATCAAAGGAATGACTACTACGGAGGTCGCGACTTAAGATATATTGCCAGACCTGATGGAGCGGCCTATGTTTCAAACGGAAGATATAACTCTTGGCAGTTTGAAAATTATTTGACCTATAACAAGGATTTTGAAAACGAAAATTCGTTAACAGCCATGCTGGGACTTTCTTGGCAGCACATAGATGAATTTGAGTCCAAAGCGGAAACTAGGGGTTTTGCAGATGATTTTTACGGTTTCAACAATCTTGGAGCCGGGTCCAATCCGCAAACGCCAACGTCAAGTAAAATAGCATACGGACTTAACTCTTATTTTGGCCGTGTAAACTATAACCATCAAAACAAATATTTGCTAACCTTAACAGGAAGAGCGGATGGGTCTTCCAAATTTGGTCCAGAAAATCAATTTGCATTCTTCCCTTCGGCGGCTTTGGCATGGAGAGTATCCAACGAAGATTTTCTGTCCCAAAGCGAAACCATTTCCAACCTAAAAATAAGGGCTAGCTATGGAGCCACAGGAAACTCAGAAATTAAAGCTTATAGAGCTTTAGCAGGTCTTGAAAGTGGGTCCGTAATCTTTGCAGGAGACCGCGCTTCCTTTAATATACCGGAACGAATGGCCAATCCAGATTTAAAATGGGAAAAAACAGAGCAGGTAGATGCAGGAATTGAGCTTGGCCTGCTAAACAACCGCATAGCAATAGAACTTGATGTATACCGTAAATTAACTACAGACATGCTCTTGGATGCTCCTGTTCCTTCTACCAGTGGTTTTACAAGCGTTTTCCAAAATGTGGGCAGTATGGAAAATAAAGGGGTTGAGTTTACCTTAAATACTACCAACATTGATAACGAGGTATTTGGATGGGATTCAAATTTTAATATTTCCATAAATAAGAACAAGGTTGTAGCATTAACGGGAGGTTCTGATATTTTCCTTGGGTCCACGCTAATACGAGAAGGAGAACCGGTAGGAACTTTCTTTGGTTATATTGATGAAGGTACATGGAATACAGATGAGGCCGCCGAAGCAGCCATTTATGACAGACTTCCCGGCGACATTAAATACAAAGACCTAAACGATGATGGAGCCATAAATAGTGATGATAGAGCTATCATAGGAAAAGGAATTCCAGATGGTTTTGGAACTTTCTCCAACACATTTAGATACGGCAATCTTGAGCTATTGGTTGATCTTCAATTTCAATATGGTAACAGTCTCATGTACCGTGATGAGCATTCGGCCGAAGACCGTCAGACCATTGCCAACAGCTTTTCTACTGTATTGAATGCTTGGACACCTGACAATCAAGATACAGATATAGCTCAAATTAGACCTATAGCCGCTGGATATGACACCAATAATGATTCTGGAAAATTAAAGGATGCCTCTTTCTTAAGAGGAAGAAACTTAATGCTTTCCTATGTCTTTAACCCTGAACTTACAAAGCGCTTACATTTAAACCGCCTAAGACTCTATACGTCTGTTCAGAACTTCTTTGTATCCACAAAATTTCCCGGGTACGATCCAGAAAGCTCCAATGGAGGAGGCACGTTTGACCAAGGTTACTCCTTATATGATTACCCAAGACCCCGCACATTTATGATTGGGCTTAATGTTGGATTATAATAATATAAAACGATAAAAAATGAAAACCTATAAAAACATCATAAGAACTATAGTGGCCCTGACCGCTATATCGCTTACAACTTCATGTAGTGACTTTTTAGATGAAGAAGACGAGTCCAATTTTACTACTGATACCTATTTCACCAAAGCAGAACATGCCGAAAGTGCAGTAAATGGTATATATGAACCTCTAGTTCCTATTACAAACAGTGGGTTCGGAGGAGGAACTTGGCTCATGCTAGAATTTGCAACTGGTTTAGCAAATACTTCTTTAGGACAAGCCACCAACATTTATTTAGTCAAAGATTTGATTAATAATTCGGACAACGGATACGGAAGTAGCTTTTGGAATGAATACTATACAGGTATATCAAGAGCAAATTTAGCCATTGAAAAAATTCCGGAAATAAACATGGATGAGACCGCTAAACAGAACTATTTGGCGGAAGCTAAGTTTTTTAGGGCTTATTATTATTTTGGACTAGTAAGAATGTTCGGTAACATTCCAATTATTACAGAATCCGTAGACTTAACTTCAGAACAGCTATACCCTGAACAAGCTTCACCAGAAGCGGTTTACGACCTTATTGTATCAGATTTAACTGAAGCCGAAAATTCCTCCCTACCGTGGAGAGATGAATCAGGTAGAGTAACATTAGGAGCGATTAAAACATTGTTGGCAGATGTTTATTTGACTATGGGCGGATACCCTCTTCAAAAAACGGAAAATTTTCAACTAGCTGCCAATAAAGCCAAAGAAGTAATAGACTCTGGCCAGTATACTATATTCGATTCTTATGATGATTTACATAACCCCGCTACTAAAAATACAGGGGAGTACATCTTTATGACGCAATTTGCCGCCAACATACAATCGGCAAACTGGCAACCGGCAATTCTACCGTACAATTTAGGAATCTCAGCCTACTCAGCACAGACTGGAGGTATATTTTCAACCAATGAATTTGCAAATTCCTATGAAGCGGGAGATAAACGTGCCGAAGAAAAGCAATTCTATTTTACAAGCTACTCTTTGGAAGCGGATAGAAGTGACAGTGTTAATTTGGGCGCTCCATATATATTTAAGCATTTTGATGTTCAGGCCAATGAAGAAAGCGCACAATCCGATTTAAATTGGTGCATCTATCGTTATTCTGATGTGTTATTAATGTATGCCGAAGCTGCTAATGAAGCAGAAGGAACACCCTCCGCAGATGCGTATGCAGCCATTAATGAAATTAGACAACGTGCTGAAATTGCGGATTTATCCGGTCTATCACAAGAAGCATTTAGAAATGCAGTACGAATAGAAAGAATTCATGAACTAAGCTTTGAGAACAAAACTTGGTTTGACATGGCTAGATGGAGAAAAGCTTATAACCCAGAAACCAATCAACTAGAAGATTTTGTAGGGCACAACTTTTCCTACCTCCCCAATAAAGCATTAACAGAAAGAGAACTCCTGTTCCCAATTCCAACATCAGAAATGCAAAACAACCCTAGCCTATCGCAAAACACAGGTTACTAATACATAAGATACTTTTAAGAATTTCTTTTTTTTGATAGTTAGTTGATAGTGAAGATAGCCCTTGGTTTTACCAAGGGTTATTTTTTGTGGCACCTTTCATAAGAAGAAGACACTCTCTAAGGTAATTAAAAACACTCTATAGATTGTTTGGAGACGGATATCCTTATCTCGAATACAATTAGCTTAACCGTGTTTGCACATAGTGGATAGTCATATACAATCACGCTAATCACAAATTAAACCAACTCCCACCGTTCGGGACGGGACAAAAAAAAGGTCCCGACCAGTAAAACTGATCGGGACCTCGAAGCAAGGCGGCTTCCTACTCTCCCACCTATTGGCAGTACCATCGGCGCTGGCGGGCTTAACTTCCCTGTTCGGAATGGAAAGGGGTGGGCCCCGCCGCCATGGCCACCTAAATTTTGGATATTTTGATACTTGGCCCTTTCGCTATCGCAGCGGCCGAAGTATGACATAATAATGGGACAGGTATGAA
The DNA here is from genome assembly GCF_044597075.1 of Zobellia russellii. Taxonomy (NCBI): domain Bacteria; kingdom Pseudomonadati; phylum Bacteroidota; class Flavobacteriia; order Flavobacteriales; family Flavobacteriaceae; genus Zobellia; species Zobellia russellii. Next base: position 2,399,982 of record NZ_CP139000.1, read on the forward strand.
GAGGGGAAAACAGCGTTCCCTTTAAGTAAAAAGGTCGAAAGTTATAGAGAAAAGGTTGTCGCCCTTTCCCGCACAGGGCGGGAAAGGGACTTATGTTGCGCAAGCCGTACGGACAATTAGTACCACTCGGCTACGGACATTACTGCCCTTGCACCTATGGCCTATCGACGTGGTCGTCTCCCACGGTCCTTTAAAGAAATCTCATCTTGCGGTTGGTTTCGCGCTTATATGCTTTCAGCGCTTATCCAATCCCGACATAGCTACCCGGCAATGCCCCTGGCGGGACAACCGGTGCACCAGCGGTCGGTCCGGCCCGGTCCTCTCGTACTAGGGCCAGGTCCGCTCGAATTTCTAACGCCCGCAGTAGATAGAGACCGAACTGTCTCACGACGTTCTGAACCCAGCTCGCGTGCCACTTTAATGGGCGAACAGCCCAACCCTTGGGACCTTCTCCAGCCCCAGGATGTGACGAGCCGACATCGAGGTGCCAAACCCCCCCGTCGATATGAGCTCTTGGGGGAGATCAGCCTGTTATCCCCGGCGTACCTTTTATCCTTTGAGCGATGGCCCTTCCATGCGGAACCACCGGATCACTATGCTCTTGTTTCCAACCTGTTCGACCTGTATGTCTCACAGTCAAGCGCCCTTGTGCCATTGCACTCTACGTACGATTGCCGACCGTACTGAGGGCACCTTTAGAAGCCTCCGTTACTCTTTTGGAGGCGACCACCCCAGTCAAACTACCCACCACGCACTGTTCCCTCTTGGAGGGTTAGGCCCCGGACAAGCAAAGGCTGGTATTTCAACGGTGACTCCAACACACCTGGCGGTGCGCCTTCAAAGTCTCCCAGCTATCCTACACATTGCTTGACCAAGGTCAATACGAAGCTATAGTAAAGGTGCACGGGGTCTTTTCGTCCCACTGCGGGTAACCGGCATCTTCACCGATACTACAATTTCACCGAGCTCATGGCCGAGACAGTGTCCAGATCGTTGCACCATTCGTGCAGGTCGGAACTTACCCGACAAGGAATTTCGCTACCTTAGGACCGTTATAGTTACGGCCGCCGTTTACTGGGGCTTCAGTTCAATGCTTCCTCCCGAAGGATTCACATCTCCCCTTAACCTTCCAGCACCGGGCAGGTGTCAGGCCCTATACTTCATCTCTCGATTTTGCAGAGCCCTGTGTTTTTGATAAACAGTCGCCTGGACCTCTTCACTGCGGCCCATCTAAAAGATGGGCGACCCTTCTCCCGAAGTTACGGGTCTATTTTGCCTAGTTCCTTAGCCATGAATCTCTCGAGCGCCTTAGAATACTCATCCCAACCACCTGTGTCGGTTTACGGTACGGGCCGCACATCTCGCTTTTCTTGGAAGTCGATACGCTGGATTATCACCTTGGCCGTAGCCTCGGTGTACTATCGCGGTGTTACCACTCGCTTCAACGTGCAATTCCGTCTGCACGCACCAACTTCTCGCCTCCGTCGCTTTCAATGATGTGCGGGTAGCAGAATATTAACTGCTTGTCCATCCACTTCCCCCTTCGGGTCCGCGTTAGGTCCCGACTGACCCCCAGCTGATTAGCATAGCTGGGGAAACCTTGGTCTTTCGGCGTGCGGGTTTCTCGCCCGCATTATCGTTACTTATGCCTACATTTTCGTTTGTAGCTCCTCCAGCATCCCTCGCAGGTACACCTTCAACGGCACTACAATGCTCCCCTACCCCTTGTATGAATACAAAGCCATGGCTTCGGTAATATGCTTATGCCCGATCATTATCCATGCGGAACCGCTCGACCAGTGAGCTGTTACGCACTCTTTAAATGAATGGCTGCTTCCAAGCCAACATCCTGGCTGTCAATGCAGTTCCACCGCGTTTTTTCAACTTAGCATATATTTTGGGACCTTAGCCGATGGTCTGGGTTCTTTCCCTCTCGGACATGGACCTTAGCACCCATGCCCTCACTGCGCAGAAACGTTTTATAGCATTCGGAGTTTGTCAGGAATTGGTAGGCGGTGAAGCCCCCGCATCCAATCAGTAGCTCTACCTCTATAAAACTATCTACACGCTGCACCTAAATGCATTTCGGGGAGTACGAGCTATTTCCGAGCTTGATTGGCCTTTCACCCCTACCCACAGGTCATCCCAAGACTTTTCAACGTCAACGGGTTCGGTCCTCCACTATGTGTTACCACAGCTTCAACCTGCCCATGGGTAGATCGCACGGTTTCGCGTCTACTACTACTAACTATGGCGCCCTGTTAAGACTCGCTTTCGCTACGGCTCCGGACCTGAAGTCCTTAACCTTGCTAGTAAAAGTAACTCGTAGGCTCATTATGCAAAAGGCACGCCGTCACCCCGAAGGGCTCCGACCGCTTGTAAGCGTATGGTTTCAGGATCTTTTTCACTCCGTTGTTCACGGTTCTTTTCACCTTTCCCTCACGGTACTGGTTCACTATCGGTCTCTCAGGAGTATTTAGTCTTGGCGGATGGTCCCGCCGGTTTCACACAGGGTTTCACGTGCCCCGCGCTACTCAGGATACCGCTATCTTGCAGGTCTTTACCTATACCGGGCTATCACCGTCTATGGCCAGGCTTTCCAACCTGTTCTAGTTCATTGCTGTTCGAATATCGCGGTCCTACAACCCCGCACATGCCGGAACATGTACGGTTTGGACTAATCCGGTTTCGCTCGCCGCTACTCCCGGAATCACTTTTGTTTTCTCCTCCTCCGGCTACTTAGATGTTTCAGTTCACCGGGTTTGCCTCCTTGCGGATAACATGTCTTCAACATGCTGGGTTGCCCCATTCGGATACCTGCGGATCATATCGTATGTGCCGATCCCCGCAGCTTTTCGCAGCTTATCGCGTCCTTCATCGCCTCTGAGAGCCTAGGCATTCCCCATACGCCCTTATCTAGCTTGTCGCCAGACCTTTTGTTCTATTCGTATTTCGTACTCTTTACTTAAAAAATTCGTGTTTTCTTTTTCTTCAGTACATATATCCCGAAAGATATACGTCCTGTCCCAATATGTCAATGAACTTGTGGCGAGTCGCCACGGACAATTAAAAATTACCCTTGTGGCCACTCATGCAATACTTGAAGACAAATCAATTATCTCCAGGCACCGCCTGGTGGAGAATATCGGAGTCGAACCGATGACCTCCTGCGTGCAAGGCAGGCGCTCTAGCCAGCTGAGCTAATCCCCCATATACTAGTAGTTAGCATATAGTAGTCAGTAGTCAGTACTTCCAACTACTACTCAACTTCTAGAATTTCCTATTCAATATTATTCTCAATGAACGTGCGCACCTAACAAAAGGTGCCCTTTGTAGTCCCAGGCAGACTCGAACTGCCGACCTCTACATTATCAGTGTAGCGCTCTAACCAGCTGAGCTATGGGACTGTCCCTACCACTCTTTGTACTCCGTACCAAAAGAGGTATCTTATATTATTAATGTGGAGACTCTATCCTATACTTACAGATCTTGTACGACTTGAATATTTAGAACGAGGCGTCGGGGCCCTTGACAATTCCGAAGGCCGAAGCTCTAGAAAGGAGGTGTTCCAGCCGCACCTTCCGGTACGGCTACCTTGTTACGACTTAGCCCTAGTTACCGATCTTGCCCTAGGCCGCTCCTTGCGGTGACGGACTTCAGGCACTCCCGGCTTCCATGGCTTGACGGGCGGTGTGTACAAGGCCCGGGAACGTATTCACCGGATCATGGCTGATATCCGATTACTAGCGATTCCAGCTTCACGGGGTCGAGTTGCAGACCCCGATCCGAACTGTGACCGGTTTTGTGGATCCGCTCTGCGTTACCGCATGGCTTCCCGCTGTACCGGCCATTGTAGCACGTGTGTGGCCCAGGACGTAAGGGCCGTGATGATTTGACGTCGTCCCCACCTTCCTCACGGTTTGCACCGGCAGTCCCGTTAGAGTCCCCGACATGACTCGCTGGCAACTAACGGTAGGGGTTGCGCTCGTTATAGGACTTAACCTGACACCTCACGGCACGAGCTGACGACAACCATGCAGCACCTTGCAAATTGCCCGAAGGAAAAGTCATCTCTGACCCTGTCAATATGCATTTAAGCCCTGGTAAGGTTCCTCGCGTATCATCGAATTAAACCACATGCTCCACCGCTTGTGCGGGCCCCCGTCAATTCCTTTGAGTTTCATTCTTGCGAACGTACTCCCCAGGTGGGATACTTATCACTTTCGCTTGGCCGCCCAGGTCTCAAGGACCCGGACAGCTAGTATCCATCGTTTACGGCGTGGACTACCAGGGTATCTAATCCTGTTCGCTCCCCACGCTTTCGTCCATCAGCGTCAGTCGATGGTTAGTCAGCTGCCTTCGCAATCGGTGTTCTATGTAATATCTATGCATTTCACCGCTACACTACATATTCCGCCAACTTCACCATAACTCAAGACCGACAGTATCAAAGGCAATTCTACCGTTGAGCGGCAGACTTTCACCCCTGACTTATCGGCCCGCCTACGGACCCTTTAAACCCAATAATTCCGGATAACGCTCGGACCCTCCGTATTACCGCGGCTGCTGGCACGGAGTTAGCCGGTCCTTATTCTTACGGTACCGTCAGTGGGCTACACGTAGCCCTTTTTCTTCCCGTATAAAAGCAGTTTACTACCCATAGGGCATTCTTCCTGCACGCGGCATGGCTGGATCAGGCTCCCGCCCATTGTCCAATATTCCTCACTGCTGCCTCCCGTAGGAGTCTGGTCCGTGTCTCAGTACCAGTGTGGGGGATCCCCCTCTCAGGGCCCCTACCCATCGCGGTCTTGGTGAGCCGTTACCTCGCCAACTAACTAATGGGACGCATACTCATCCCCTACCGTAACCTTTAACCATAAATACGATGCCGTAATATGGTACCATGTGGTATTAATCCAAATTTCTCTGGGCTATCCCACAGTAGGGGGCAGATTGTATACGCGTTGCGCACCCGTGCGCCGGTCGTCAACATCTAGCAAGCTAGACTTGTTACCCCTC